>NZ_JAHXZS010000010.1 GCF_019740335.1 Alteraquisediminimonas sediminicola
TCGGCTTGACCGTGGCGTGGGCGGCCAGTTCCTTGTCGCGGTCCTTATGGAAGCTGTTGTTGCCGCGATAGGTCCAGACATTGGTCCGGTAGCGGCCATTCTCGCCGAGACCGAAATTGTTGATGTGTTTTGCCGTTCCCGTTTTCCAGGCAAATATAAGCTCATGCTGGGAACGGTAGAAGGTTCCCATACCGCCCGACCCCTTGTTCCAGACGATGAGGTTTTTGAGTTCGGTATAGGCGCGCTCGCCGGCCTCCTGCATCTCCACGCTATGCCGCCAGTCCATGCACTGAAAATGAATGGCGCCATCCATACTACAGGCTACCATGTTCATGAAGATCGTCGTCAGGAAGCTGGTGAATTGTCCTTTTACCATTTCACCTGCGGCCATGGCAAAGTCCCGATGCTTTGCGCGACCTTTGCCGGAAATCATGCGCATCGGCGTGTTGAACGGCGGATCGCAAAACGCCATCTGGGCGAGTTCATTACCCATCAACTGCTGATAGCTGGCCTTTTCCTGTGCGTCGCCGCAGAAAAGGCGATGATCCCCCAATGCCCAGAGGTCGCCAAGGCGCGTGACCGGCACTTCCTCCACAACGACTTCAGGCTCGACGGGACTTTCCTGTTCTGCCGGTTCGGCCACGATCTGGTCGATTTCGCAGGTGGTGAAGCCGGTCAGCTCGATATTGAGGTCCAGGTTGAATTCGAGCAATTCGCCAAATTCGAGCTTGAGTTCATCCAGGTCCCATTCGCTCATGGCCCCGAGCTGGTTTTCAGCGATGGCATAAAGGCGACGCTGCTCATCGCTCAGATGTGAGGCGTCGATGACGGGGATCTCTACCATGCCAAGTTCGCATGCCGCGATCCAGCGTCCGTAGCCGCAGATGATCTTCTTGTTCGCGTCCACCAAGACGGGGTCTATGAACCCGAAACGCCTGACAGACGCTATGATCTGGGCAATCTGGCGAGGACTGTGCTTGCGCAGCTTGCGTGCGGGGGGAGTGAGGCTCTCGGGGTCGACATATTCGATGACGAGCTTCAGCTTCTCGTGAAACCGGTTGCACGAGGAGGCTGGTGCGGGGGACGGTATATCGATCTTCGAGGTGGGACGTTTGCGGGTCCTAACGGCTTTGTCAGTCATGGTATTTTTCCAGGCCCGGCAGCTATCGACGAGCGGACCAGATCCCTGAGGAACCGGTCGACTGTCTAAGCTGCCTCGCTGATCGGAAATGACCACGACGCTGCCGCATGAAGGCCTCGCAAGAGAGAGGCCAGACCGCGCCGGGGCGGGCGGTTGCGAGAGGTCTTCTTAGTATAGGTTTGCACGTTTGGCAAGATGGAAAATTATGTCAAGACATTGAAAAGTTTGACGAAAGATGTGCATCAAGGTGTCTCTGTCGCCCCTGCTTTTCCGCACTGAAGCCCTGTTTTTCGCATATAAAGATAGCGGTCTGTGGGCCTAAATCTATGCAGAAACTCGCCAATTCAGAGCCTGTCACAATGGCCATGTGGCGAATACGCCCTGCTTTCCCGGGAATATCAGGGAGACTGGTCCCTGACACCATGCACTACGCACCATTCACTTCCTCAGATAACCCGATATTCGGGTCTCAGTGTAAACTGGCAGGTGAATGGCGCGGTTCCGCGCCATTTGCGACGGACCAATATGCGTTGAGGACAGAGACGCGGGCTTTTGGTACCTCAAAGCCGCCAATATCGCCCGCCGTCTCAACTAGCCACTTTGCTGTCCTCACACCTGTTTGCGGAAAATCCGGCCTATTGCAGCTGCAGAGCATCCAATAAAAAACCGGCCCAACAGGCCGGCGATGCACTCATTAGATGAACGGTTGCGATCAACCAAACCCAAGGACTCGCCGCTGCTCGGTCCAGTCATTAGGGACACACGATAGACGGAGCAGCGAGCGAGAGGTCAGTTCAACTGGCTGACGCCCCGCCAAGATGGCCATGATGATATCGGGTGCGAGAAAGTTAAGTCGTGCCAATCGCACCAGATGACTGCGCTGATGGCTGTCGAATGCAGGCTGTCGTGTCACCAGTTGCTGCCATGCAGCGCGGCCTGAAGCCAGCAACCTGATCAACCGCTCATCCCGTTCAGCCGGTCGACTATCGGGCGCCGTAAACACAAGGCGCAGTTCATGACCTCTGCGCCGCAGACAGACCGGCACGGTCAGTCGCACCTGATGGCCGATAGGCAATGGGGTGTTGGCGATGCCAAGCTGATTAATCAGCGATGCGCCCTCCATGCAGATCACGATCTCGTCATGCTTGAGCGTGATGGCAGCCTGCAGATCTTCGAGCAGGGCACGCATAGTCATCGGGGCCTTCAGCTGCTCGGCTAATCTGTTACCCGCATCAGCAAGTTGGTGATCGCGATCGAGCTGCCCCAGTTCAGTTTGCAGCCTTAGCGGGTCGGTCAGCAGTTCCGTCATCGCGATGCGGACCAGTGATTCGAGATCGCCAGCGGGGAGACGCCAGGTCGGTTCCGATATGCCATCCACTGACTTGGACACATAATAACGATAGCGCCGCGTGCCTTTGCGGCCATGCGCCACCGTCATGGATCGTCCCAACCCATCGACGATCATATGACGCAGGATAGAGGGCTGACCCGTATGGGGTCGAAGGGCATTGTTGTTGAGCAGCGCTTGCGATGCGTCCCAATGCTCTCTGGAGATGATGCCCTGATGCTCTCCTTGATAGAGTGCTTCCTTATGCGGGATTAGCCCGGCATAGATCACATTGCGGATGATCCAATAGAGCGCTCCGGATTTGAACGGCTGGCCACCAATGGTCCGGCCATCCTTCATCGTCCTTAGCCGGGATGTGATCCCCCGGGCTGCCAGATCATCGGCCAAGGCTTTGAGCGAGCCACAGGCCTGATGGCGGGCGAAGATCAATTTTACGGTCTCAGCTTCCTCGGGGATGATGATCAGCTTTCGATCTTGGACCTTATAGCCCAATGGCACCGGACCTCCCATCCACATCCCCTTCTTCTTGGAGGCTGCCACCTTATCCCGGATACGTTCTCCGGTGACCTCACGCTCGAACTGGGCAAAGGACAACAAGACATTGAGGGTCAGACGCCCCATACTGGTGGTCGTGTTGAAGGCTTGAGTGACTGAGACGAAGCTGGCCTTGCTGCGATCAAGGATATCAACGATCCGGGCAAAGTCGGATAAGGCCCGTGTCAGGCGGTCAACCTTATAAACGACGATGACATCAACGCGCCCGGCTTCAATCTCTGCCAACAGTTGCTTGAGGGCGGGGCGCTCCATATTCCCGCCCGAATAGCCGCCATCATCATAATAGTCTGGCATCTGCACCCAGCCCTCATGGCGCTGGCTGACGATATAGGCGGCACAGGCTTCACGTTGGGCATCGAGGCTATTGAACTCCTGCTCCAGTCCCTCCTCCGTCGATTTACGGGTATAGATGGCGCACCGGATTTGTTTGACGCCTGCCGATGGTCCTGATCGCGCATTAGGCCGTACTGCCGAGCTACGCCGCGCCATGGTTTTGCTCCTGTGCCAGGCCCTTCATCTGCGGCTTGCGAGATGGTGGTCGTGAGGGCCGTCGGAGACCGAAGAACCGTGGGCCAGACCAATGAGCCTTGGTGATCGCGCGGGCGATATGGGAGAGCGAGCCATAATGCCGGTCCGCATAAGTAAACCCCTCATCGGTCACCATCACTGCATGGACGTGCCCATTCCACTCCCGCAGTAATCGAGTCCCCGGTTTGAGCCTGATCTCAGGCTCACACACGTCGACCTCGCCATCACTCATTAGCGCATCCAGCATCCGCAGTGCTGACGGTGGCAGGCTGCCTAATCTCTCCTGCTGAAGGTGATGGGCCAATGATAACCGCAACAACGAGATCGGCACTTGAGGGGCGGCCTCGCCGAATATCTGCTGCCACTCGGTTTTGACAGCAGCGGGTGAGAGGATCGACAGGTTCGCCACCCTGTCTGACACCTCGCGCGTCATTGTTCTGCGCCAATGAGGTAATAGTGGGCTACGCCTTGCTTGACGGCGTGTTCGACCACATAGCCGCGTTTACGTAAGCCACTCACCGCCGCGCGGATGCTATGGGGTTGCCAACCGGTGAGTTCGCCTAGGTCAGCGAGGGCGACGCCATCCTGCTGGCCAAGCAGGTGTAGCACCTGTGCCATCTTGCTGTCGGGACGAGGGCTCCAGCGTTGCGAAGGGGGATTCTGCTGCTGAGCATGTACATTGATCATGGGGGTGTCTCCAGATGGAGCCGGCACTGCGCCCGCTCCCACCACCCAATGCCCTGATGATCACACCATCAAGGCTAGAACCCGTCGCCGTCATCTCGACGACTGCTCAGACACACCAATGCTCGGAAATATTAGGAAGTCGAGTGCTTTGGTGAAATGCGGACTGAGAGTTTAATGAGTACAAGTTTGATGCCTGACGGGTGCAACAATGCGCCTACCAGCCGCGTGGCGTGAACGAAATCGGGATATGGCGAGAGCGAACGGAAGGACGCACCATTTATACTTTTAGCTCTGGACGATCTGCTGACTTAAAAATGCAGACAATAGCCCGCTAGTTTCAGTAGGGAGTTGATCCACGAAAAAATGGCCGCCAGGCAAGGCCCATGCCACCAAATGCTCGCAACGCTGCTGCCACGTTGCCGGTATGTCAAAAAGACGCGCCAGTAGCCCCTTGGAGCCGTATAGCACTAGCGTCGGGCAACTCACTTTCTTCTGAGCGGAAGCGGCGTCCAAAGCCCAGTCCACATGGCGCGCAGCACGGTAATCGGCGCATGATGCATATATCATATCGGGGTCACGCCAAGCCGCGCGATAGGCATCAAGCATATGCTGATCGAACGTCTCGATAGAAGCTGCACCCCAGCTCACAAGACAGGTGTCAAAAAAGCGATCAGGATCGGCGCCAATGATATGTTCGGGCAAAGGCGCTGGCTGCGAAAGAAATGGCCAGTGCCAATAGGCATGGGCTATGTCGCTGTTCATGCGTTCGAACATGACATTGGTAGGCACGATATCGAGGAGTGACAATGAGGCCACCGCCGCAGGGTGGTCGAGCGCCATACGGTAAGCGGTGCGCGCGCCCCGATCATGCCCTACAAGATGGAAGCTTTCAAACCCCAGTTCTTGCATCAGCTGCAATTGATCCTTGGCCATGCTGCGAAAAGAATAGGTCGATTGGTCGGCAGCGCATCGCGGCTTTGAAGAGGCCCCATAGCCTCGCAAATCTGCGCAAACGACCGTGAAAGACATCGCCAGTACCGGCGCAACCCTTGCCCACATTTCCTTGGTTTGGGGGTAACCGTGGAGCATCAATACAGGCGGACCATCGCCGCCTTGCACATAGGCGATATCCACACCATCTTCGCTCACAAATCTGCCGTGTTCAAATCCCTCAAACATGCTGTCCCGTCCGGAATTTTTATATGTGTTCCGTGATCCAAATAGGGGGGCGCGCCAATGTGCAAAGCTGTCTGTTCAAAAGCAACGGCAATGGGGCGCCCGCAGGCGCCCCATCTTACTAACTATTATTTAAACGCAAACCCAAAGGTCACCCCATAGGTTGCCGGCATGCCAGCAAAGCGTGCCTGCGAGTCCAGCGAGGGGATAACCGAGGTCCAATAATATTTGTTGAAGACGTTCTTGCCCCAGAGCATCACCTTCCATGCACCACCATCCGCTTCGTAACCGATACGGGCGTCAACCGTTGCATAACCCTTGATGTTAAAGACATTGCCGCCAAGATCGGGGCGCGTGAATGATGCCGCCGAATAAGGGAACGGAATGCGGTTCGCACCGATCACCGCGTCCGAATGGGTGCGCGCGTTCACGGTCGTACCGACAAAAGCCGTGCCACCCGATTCCAGCTTGTGGCGGTAATCGACATTCACCACGCCCGACCATTTCGGCGTGTAGGGCAGTGAATCGCCGACAAAATCATCAAGCTGCCCATAGATGTTGTAACGCCGTTCCAATGGCGGGTTCTTGGTGATCTTCGAATCCAGATACGTCACGGCGGCATTGATGCTCAGGCCTTCGACGGGCCGCACGGTCACATCGGCTTCCACCCCGAAGACGCGTGACTTGGGCACGTTGATCAGCGCATCAAGCGCACCAAAGGTCGGATCGGTCAATTTGCCGCGGATCTGCTTGTCCTTATAGTCATAATAGAAAGCAGCACCGTTAAACTGGATCCTACGGTCCGCCAGCGAGGCCTTGAAGCCGCCTTCATACGCCGTCACCGATTCCTGCGTGACCGGCAGCATGCCCTTATAGCTGGCCACGGACAGGCTGGGGAAGCTGCCTGCCTTATAACCGCGCGAGACGTTGGCATAGAGCAGCACATCGTTGCTGACCTTGTAATCGAGACCGGCGCGCCACGACACATTGTCTTCCTTCAGCGTGCCGGTGATCGGCGGGCCGTTGGTGAAATCGGCGGCATAGGTGAAGCAGGTGCCATTGACGCCCGCGCCACCAAACAGTCCATCCACTCGGCCCGTAGGCGTGGTGTAGGAGCAGATCGATGAATCGATCGTGCTGTTCGTGTAGCGCGCCGCAGCCTTCAGCGTCAGTTGCTCGGTCAGATCGAATTCAAGGTTGCCGAAGAAGGCGTAATTCTCGATGTCCTGACGATTGGTGACGCCGCTGACAAGAATCCAGTTGAGGCTCGGCTTGCTGTTCGAAACATTGAAATAGGGCAGCAGCTGATCTTCAAAGGTCGTGCTGTTTTCGTAATTTGCGCCCAACAGCCAGCGAATTCTGGAGCTAGGGTCATTCGCCAACCGCCATTCCTGGTTGAAGCTCTCGATGAAGCCATCGGCCTTTTCAAGATCCCATGTCACCAGCGGCATACCATCCTGGTCCACGCGCTGCTTCTGATCGAAATCGGTATAGGATGTCAGTGACGTCAAGGTGAGATTGCCAAGCTCGACATCCCCACGCAAGGCCAGTTGCCACAGGCGACGGTCGGACATTGGGTCGAAATTGCCCAATTCGCCCGTGCCTTCGACATAGCCGCCGTCACCATTACCGGGCGCACCGCCGAAAAGTTCAGGCGTCAAGAACTGGCCCGTGCGCGGATCAACGACCATGTTGCTCCAGTCCGCTGCACGCGCATTATTCGGCGCGAAGGCCGACACGGCGGTTGCGGCGATCAGCGCAGCGTTGCTGCTATCCGGGGTCTGCGGGTTAATGCTGATCAGCTGCTGCGCCTGCGGCTGCGACTTGTCGCGCCAGCCATTCGCGTTGAACTGTAGCTTGATATTGTCGGTGGGTTCGACTTCAAGCAGAAGGCGACCCGCCACATAGGACTTATGTCCATTGGTATCGTCACGCGTGACGCTCTTCTGCCAATCGTCCGAATTCAAACCGGTGACGGCCACACGCATGCCCGCGCGATCGCCAAGCGGACCACTAATGAAGGCATTGCCTTCAATGGTATTGAAACGGCCATAGCTGATGTCGCCGCCGGACTGCCAAGTGTCGGTCGGCTTGGCTGCGATATAGTTGATCGCGCCGCCAGTCGAGTTCTGGCCGAATAAGGTGCCCTGCGGCCCCTTCAGGACTTCGACGCGTTCAAGGTCATATGCAGCGTGAGAGGCCAGGATCGGAAACGACAAAGGGGTCTGGTCAATATAGACGCTGACTGCCGGATAGACGCCGAGCGAGCTTTCCTGAAAGCCAATGCCGCGCAGGGTGAAAATCGGCGTGTTGGTCGTGCTTGGCGAAAAGGCAAGGCCGGGGACGATTGACGCGATGTCTTCCAGCGAGCTGATCTTGCGCTCCTTCAGCGCTTCACCGCCAACAGCGGTCACCGTCAGACCGACGTCATTGAGATTCTGTTCGCGCTTGTTGGCGGTCACCACGATCTCGTTGTCGTCAACATTGGCGCCGACATCTTCTGCAAAAGCGACACTGCTGCCGCCCGCCATGGCAAGCGCAATGAGCGCCGCACTTACATACAAGCCGGACTTGGATACATTTTTCATAGTGTTAACCTCTCCCCATGCCATGCAAACTTCGTTGCATTTACGTGCTTTTGGTGAGGCGAAACTAACTCAGTGCCGTGATCGAACAAGGGAAGAGCCTGCCAAAATCTATTACTTTGGTGACACGCTCTACGTCCAGCATGTCACCGGCGCACATCATCAACACCGGCTTTCACATTGCTCATGTGTTGTCATCTGCGTTTAGCTTCGTTGCGAAGCGCTATACGTCCTCGCTGGCCGGACGTCCGGGGCCGGACCGGAAACTCCCCGGTGAAACACCGTACCAGCGCTTGAACGCCTTGCCGAAATTGGCCGGACTGTCGAACCCTAGCAATGCCGACACCTGTTTGATCTTCATCTGATCATTGGCCAACAGCTCTCGCGCTCGGGCGCGCAAAAATTCGTCCGTCACCTCGCGGTAGCTCGTGCCCAGCCTGCGCAGCCGTCGGATGAGTGTGCGGGACGTGAGATGCAGCGACGCCGCCACTTCGTCCAGCGTTGGCAGCGGACGCAGCCGATCTTCGCGCTCGAAGCCGCTGGCAAGACACGCGCGCACGCGGCCGAGCGTCTCGCGCTCCACCGATGATGCCATCGTCGCTTCGCACTGCGCCAGCGCGTGGACCCATGTCGATTCGACATGCCCGAGGTTGCGCAGCGCACGCCATTCGGCTGGGATGACCAGCGCATTGCGTGTCGTGCCGAAATGCACCGGGAAGGGGAAATACGCGCGACAGCGGTCGGCATGCGCGGTGGCAGGATAATCCAACTCCAGCACCACTTGCGACAGATCCACGCCATAAACCGTTTCCAGATGCTTCTGCAAAAGAACGATCGGCGTCTCCACAAGGATGGGCTTGACCGCGCCCAGATCGATCAGCGGGCATAATTCCGCGTAAAAATACTCGCCTTCATGGCGGCCCTGCATGTGCATATAGGGGATGCGGCTAGGGAAATAGCGCAAGAACGCATCGATGCCATGGCCCAGCGTCGGCGCACTGACCAATGCAATGCTGGCCGGGCCGTGAAAATGATCGGCGAGACTATTCGCCCATTCATAATACCACGCAGGATCCTCCGCAAGTTCGAGCGTGTTATGGGTGTAGGTGAGCAATTGGGCGACGGTGATGCGGTACTCTGGGTCTTGCAGATTTTCTTGTGTCAATCCGGTGCCGGCAAAAATGCGCTCCAGATCGAACAGGCGCGCCAAATGCCGCCCATAGGTTATCGGCATCAACAGGGCTTCAATTGCACTGCGGTCCAGCATGCCTCTCTCTTTCACTCCTTAGATCGATCCCGCTTGTTGCGAGGCCATTTTGTGGAAGTCAGGCTGCCTCAAATCCGATCTGACACCCAAGGTCCAGATGGTCAATTAGCGCATTTTTCAAGCAGATTGCATCCGGAGTCGAGAAGAGAAGGTCGTTGACCATGCCCCCCTTTGCGTGTGCCGAACTCCACCGCTCCCCTATTTTTTGCAAGCACACGACGATGCAACCACATATATTATGAAAATGTGTAGAACCCCTTGATCATCTTAGCCAGTGTAATTTCGCACCCGGCAAAATTGTCGTCAAGATCTGACGCAAAGCAAGCCGCGGTCCGGATCTGGCGGCCCTATACTGACGACGGTCAAGAAGCTGATTCAGGGTGAAGTAAACAGGCCAACAAGGGCACTTGCCCTCGGGCTTCTCAGCGTCGATCCGCTTGAGAAAGCCCGAGGGGCGCGCAGTCAGGCACGCGCGAACTGGGCTTTCAGCCATGCGCTGGCTTCGTCCATCAACCGGCGGCTGATGTCGAAGCCCGAGAAGAACATAAAGAAGCCGTGGATCGCGCCTTCATATCGGGAGAGTTTGACCTCGCCTCCCGCTTTCTTCAGCGCCGCCGCATAGGCCTCTCCCTCATCGCGCAGCGGGTCGAACTCGGCGGTGATGACCAAGGCGGGGGGAAGATCGGAAAGATCATCGACACAGCTCACATTAAAGCGCTGGTCGCGACCATCATGCCCTTTTCCGAGATAATGATCGGTGAACCAGGCCATGTCGCGTTGCGTCAACAGATAGCCTTCGGCATTGTCGATCATCGACTGGCTCGGCGTGCCGACATGCGAGGTGACAGGGTAGATCAGCAACTGGGCGCAGAGCTTGCCCGGCAAAGATTGGCGCGCCTCAATCGTGGTGATCGCCGCGAGATTGCCGCCAGCGCTATCGCCGCCAATAGCAATGCGTTGGGGGTCGCCACCGATGTCTGAACAATGCGCCATCACCCAGCGCAATGCCGCCCCGGCATCGTCTATTGCGGCGGGGAAGCGGTGCTCCGGTGCCAGTCGATAATTGACCGAGACGACGATGCACCCAACCCCGCCACAGAGTTCGCGGCAGATCGGATCATAGGAATCTATATCGCCAATCACCCAGCCGCCACCGTGCAAATACAGCAGCACAGGAAACGGGCCGGTGCCATTCGGCGTGTAGATTCTCACTGATAAGCGCCCCGCCTCGATCACGCGATCTTCGGACTTGGCAATCGACTGCGTGGCCGGAAACAATTTGACCAGTTCATGGAGGCTGGCGCGTGCGGTCTCCACCGGCAGGGCGTTGAATTCAGGCGCGCCAGCCGTCGCCAAATCTGACAGAAATTTCTGAAGTTGCGGATCTAAAGGCATGAGTTAACCCTCTATTCGCAGATATGCGCTGATAATAATCGAGGTCGGAAAATGCGTGATCGGCCAGCGCTACATCACATAAGTCGACTTGAGCTGCCAATAACCGCTCAGCGCTTCCGGACCCAGTTCGCGGCCAAGACCGCTCGCCTTCACGCCGCCAAAGGGCGAACCAACGGCAGGCGCATAGCCATTGATGCCGATGGTGCCGGTTTGAATGCGCGCGGCCACATCCAGCGCGTGCGCTTCATCGCGGCTCCACACGGTGCCGCCGAGACCGAACGCGCTGTCGTTCGAAATGCGCACGGCCTCCGCTTCGTCGCCATATGGAATAATGGCCAGCACGGGGCCGAAGATTTCCTCTTGGGCAATAACGGCCTTGTTATCCACATCGGCGAAGACTGTGGGTTCGACGAACCAACCGCGACCCATATTCTTCGGCCTGCCCCCCCCAGTGACGAGGCGCGCTTCATCGCGTCCCTTCGCGATATACTGCTCAACGCGGTCCCGATGGGCGGATGATGCCATCGGCCCGATCTGCGTCGCCGCATCCAGCGCGTCGCCGACATTCAATTGCGCTGAGACGCTTGCGACCGCATCAACGATTTCAGCGTAGCGGCTGCGCGGCGCAAGGATGCGCGTGCTCGCGAAACAGGTCTGTCCGTTGTTCAAATACGAGACCATCGGCAAATTCTCGGCAAGCTTGTCGAGATCGGCGTCTTCGAGAATGATGGCGGCGGATTTGCCGCCAAGTTCGAGCGTGACCGGGCGCAGCAATTGACCGCATTCGCGGGCGATGATGCGGCCCGCCGCCGTCGAGCCGGTAAACGCGACCTTATCGACATCCTGATGCGAGACGAGATAAGCGCCCACTTCGCGATCGGCGGCCACCCAGTTGATCACACCCGGGGGTAGCTTCGCTTCGAGCACGGCTTCGGCGAGAATATAGCTGTCGAACACCGTGCCGGGCGAGGGCTTGATGACAAGCGTACAACCGGCCGCAAGCGCGGGCGCAATCTTGGTCATCGCCAGGGCAACCGGATAATTCCACGGCACGATGGCGGCGATCACGCCCACCGGGACACGGTCGACCAAGGTTTCTCTGCCAAGCTGCGACGGACGCGTTTCGCGCATCTGCTGCTGCTCGGCCAAGCCCGCATAATAATCGAGCAGCGAAATCGCGACATCGCCTTCGAACAAGTTGCTGAGCCACGCAGGCATGCCGTTCTGGCGCGACACCGCTTGGGTAAGTTCCGCTTTGCGGCGTTGCAGCGCTTCGCCAAAGCGTCGCAGCGCCTGTGCGCGTTCAGCAACCGGCAGATCGCGCCAGCCACTACCGTCAAATGCCTTGCGCGCCGCCGCGACCGCACGATCAATGTCGGCCTTCTTGCCTTCAGGCACCGTGCCGATAACGTCTTCAGTCGATGGATTGACCAAAGTGAACACCTGCGTGGACGAGGGTTCCACCCAAGTGCCGCCGATGAAAAACCGGGCTGTATTGCCATTGTCGCCGATCATGAAACTCTCCTCTTTTTTATATATCGTTGCGCGCTGTGATAATGACTGAACCGTTACGCCTTGAGACTGTTGCCGAGATGTGAAAAGCGTTCGCGCAGTTCGCGTTTGAGAATCTTTCCGCTCGCATTTTTGGGCAGTTCATCGATGATTTCCACGAGCTTTGGCGCTTTGTAGCCCGCCATGCGCGCGCGGCAGAATTGCAGCACATCCTCTGCGTTGATGCTATGTCCCGGACGCGGCACGACGACGGCTATGACAGCTTCGATCCAATGCGGATGCGGCACGCCGAATACGGCGACTTCGGACACGGCTGCATAAGTGAAGATCATTTCCTCCACCTCTCGGCTCGCCACATTTTCCCCGCCGGTCTTGATCATGTCCTTCTTGCGATCGACGACGCTGAGATAGCCTTCTTCGTCGAACA
>NZ_JAHXZS010000011.1 GCF_019740335.1 Alteraquisediminimonas sediminicola
CCTAAACGCCAAAAAGCCACCCGAGGGTGGCGTTTGTGTGAGTGTGTTGTGTGTGATTTGGTTGCGGGAGTAGGATTTGAACCTACGACCTTCAGGTTATGAGCCTGACGAGCTACCGGGCTGCTCCATCCCGCGACAGGGTGTTGGTTGCGCAATGGCGGATTATTGGGATGTAATGCCTAAGGGGTATCGCTTGATGCGAGAGGCTCGGGCAGGACATCTTATGTCCGTCGGTTGCGGCCAAGCTTTGTATTTTCGACATTGTGATGGGTTTTACCGGAACTTTTATTCTTCATGCGCCTGCTACAAAGCCTGGCGACGTCCTACTCTTCCAACGCTTAAGCGGTAGTACCATCGGCGCAGGCTGGTTTCACGGCCGAGTTCGGGATGGGATCGGGTGGGTCACAGTCGCTATGGTCACCAAGCTATGAAGCAGGCGCATGGAGAACTATTGTTCCGGTTTAGAAATCGATGATTATATCAGGCGTCGACTTAATTATCGTCACTCAAAGGCAATGCTGTATCCAGCGTTGTCGTTGATGGTGGGACTTTCAAGTGCGAATAGAGCAATTAGTGCCAGTTAGCTCCATGGATTACTCCACTTCCACATCTGGTCTATCAACGTCGTGGTCTCCGACGGCTCTATGATATCTTATCTTGAGGGAGGCTTCCCGCTTAGATGCTTTCAGCGGTTATCCCGTCCATACATAGCTACCCTGCTGCGCTCTTGGCAGAACGACAGGTGCACCAGAGGTATGTTCAACCCGGTCCTCTCGTACTAGGGTCAACTCCTCTCAAATATCGACGCCCACGGCAGATAGGGACCAAACTGTCTCGCGACGTTCTGAACCCAGCTCACGTACCACTTTAATTGGCGAACAGCCAAACCCTTGGGACCTGCTCCAGCCCCAGGATGTGATGAGCCGACATCGAGGTGCCAAACAACCCCGTCGATATGAGCTCTTGGGGGTTATCAGCCTGTTATCCCCGGCGTACCTTTTATCCGTTGAGCGATGGCCCTTCCACGAGGGACCACCGGATCACTATGACCGACTTTCGTCTCTGCTCGACTTGTCAGTCTCGCAGTCAGGCTGGCTTATGCCATTGCACTCTAACAGACGGTTTCCAACCGTCCTGAGCCAACCTTCGCGCGCCTCCGTTACTCTTTAGGAGGCGACCGCCCCAGTCAAACTACCCGCCACAGAGGGTCCCTGAACCAGTTTCATGGTTCGAGGTTAGACATCAGAAAACAACAGGGTGGTATTTCACCTATGGCTCCACCAGATCTGGCGACCTGGCTTCAAAGCCTCCCACCTATGCTACACAATTCTTTCCTAATGCCACTCTGAAGCTGCAGTAAAGGTGCACGGGGTCTTTCCGTCTAACCGCGGGTACTCCGCATCTTCACGGAGAATTCAATTTCGCTGAGCATATCCTGGAGACAGTGGGGAAGTCGTTACGCCATTCGTGCAGGTCGGAACTTACCCGACAAGGAATTTCGCTACCTTAGGACCGTTATAGTTACGGCCGCCGTTTACTGGGGCTTCATTTCGGAGCTTGCACCCCTCCACTTAACCTTCCAGCACCGGGCAGGCGTCAGGCCCTATACGTCGTCTTGAAGCCGACTTAGCAGAGCCCTGTGTTTTTGCTAAACAGTCGCTACCCCCTGGCCTGTGCCCCCCACAAAAAGTTGCCTTAATGTGGGGCCTCCTTCTTCCGAAGGTACGGAGGCAATTTGCCGAGTTCCTTCAGGATACTTCTCTCAAGCGCCTTGGTATACTCTACCTGACCACCTGTGTCGGTTTCGGGTACGGTCTATACGGTGGGGCTATTTCCTGGAACCTCTTCAAAGCCAGACCAATCCGATAAGGTCTGACAATACACGAGATCCGTCACACACCACCAGGCCCACGAATATTAACGTGGTTCCCATCGACTACCCCCTTCGGGCTCGTCTTAGGGGCCGGCTTACCCTGCTCAGATTAGCTTTAAGCAGGAACCCTTGGTCTTTCGGCGACAGGGCATCTCACCCTGTTAATCGCTACTCATGTCTGCATTCGCACTTCCGATACCTCCACCGTCGGTTACCCTTCGGCTTCACAGGCTTACGGAACGCTCCGCTACCGCGTGGATAAATCCACACCCTAAGCTTCGGTGCACGTCTTGAGCCCCGTTACATCTTCGCCGCAGGAACCCTTATTTAGACCAGTGAGCTGTTACGCTTTCTTTAAAGGATGGCTGCTTCTAAGCCAACCTCCTGGTTGTTTTGGGGTTCCCACATGCTTTCCCACTTAGACGTGACTTGGGGACCTTAGCTGTAGGTCAGGGCTGTTTCCCTTTTGACGACGGACCTTAGCACCCGCCGTCTGTCTCCCGGATATTACTCTTAGGTATTCGGAGTTTGGTTAGAATTGGTAGGTCTCGCGACCCCCGCATCCATCCAGTGCTCTACCCCCTAAGGTATTCGTCCGAGGCACTACCTCAATAGTTTTCGCGGAGAACCAGCTATTTCCCGGCTTGATTGGCCTTTCACCCCTAAGCACAACTCATCCGGTAACTTTTCAACGTTAATCGGTTCGGACCTCCAGTAAGTGTTACCTCACCTTCATCCTGGTCATGCATAGATCGCCGGGTTTCGGGTCTAATGCATCAAACTAAGTCGCCCTATTCAGACTCGCTTTCGCTGCGCCTACACCTAACGGCTTAAGCTTGCTTGATACATTAAGTCACAGACCCATTATGCAAGAGGTACGCGGTCAGGGCATAAAGCCCCTCCCACTGCTTGTAGGCATACGGTTTCAGGTACTATTTCACTCCCCTCATCGGGGTGCTTTTCACCTTTCCCTCACGGTACTTGTTCACTATCGGTCATGCACGAGTATTTAGGCTTGGAGGGTGGTCCCCCCATGTTCAGACAGGATTTCACGTGTCCCGCCTTACTCAAGTCCTGATGTTTCACTGTCGCATACGGGGCTGTCACCCGCTATGGCCAAACTTTCCAGTTTGTTCTGCTAATTAAACATCAGGCACTGGCCTGGTCCGCGTTCGCTCGCCACTACTAACGGAATCTCGGTTGATGTCTTTTCCTCTGGTTACTTAGATGTTTCAGTTCACCAGGTTCGCTTCACCAAGCCTATGTATTCAGCTCGGTGATACCTTCCCCATTAAACTTTTGCCCCTGATTGCTCAGAAGCAAAATTTAATGGTGAGGGTGGGTTCCCCCATTCGGAAATCTGCGGATCAAAGGTTGCTCACACCTCCCCACAGCTTATCGCAGCGTGCCACGTCCTTCATCGCCTGTGCATGCCAAGGCATCCACCATATGCCCTTACCTCACACTTGAGAGTCCACACCACCAACGACAATGCTGGACGACCTCCTTGCAAAAGGTCGTACATTTGATGCAATGTCTTGTGTAGATGTGGATAATAAAATCTCAGCCAGATGTTAATCTAGTTTCAGTAACAATAAAGTCGTTGTTTGAACAACGTCGATACTGCCACGGCATCGATTTCTAAACCCATTCACAATGTCAAAAATGCGGGAGCCAAGCTCCCTTAACCGCTGCTTGCGCAGCGGAACTGATGTCTTCACCCTGGATGTCATGAATAATGGTGGAGCCTGTCGGGATCGAACCGACGACCTGAAGCTTGCAAAGCTACCGCTCTCCCAACTGAGCTAAGGCCCCCTACCAATATGGTGGGCCGAGTAGGAGTTGAACCTACGACCTCACGCTTATCAGGCGTGCGCTCTAACCACCTGAGCTACCGGCCCCCACCGCGCCATCACTGACCCATAAGGGCCGCAGGCGGCGTAAAAGGCCAGCTCAGGCATACATAGCAAATGCTATGTTTTCCAGGATGAAGGGACATGAGGACGGCGGCAAATGTTCTTTGGAAAGTGCGAAGCTCTTCTCTGCATAAAGCAAAGCGCTTTCGAACTCATCCTTAGAAAGGAGGTGATCCAGCCGCAGGTTCCCCTACGGCTACCTTGTTACGACTTCACCCCAGTCGCTGATCCCACCGTGGTCAGCTTCCTCCCTTGCGGGTTAGAGCACTGCCTTCGGGTGAAACCAACTCCCATGGTGTGACGGGCGGTGTGTACAAGGCCTGGGAACGTATTCACCGCGGCATGCTGATCCGCGATTACTAGCGATTCCGCCTTCATGCTCTCGAGTTGCAGAGAACAATCCGAACTGAGACAACTTTTGGAGATTAGCTCATCGTCGCCGACTTGCTGCCCACTGTAGTTGCCATTGTAGCACGTGTGTAGCCCAGCGCGTAAGGGCCATGAGGACTTGACGTCATCCCCACCTTCCTCCGGCTTATCACCGGCGGTTACCTTAGAGTCCCCAACTAAATGATGGTAACTAAGGTCGAGGGTTGCGCTCGTTGCGGGACTTAACCCAACATCTCACGACACGAGCTGACGACAGCCATGCAGCACCTGTCACTGATCCAGCCGAACTGAAGGAAAGTATCTCTACGATCCGCGATCAGGATGTCAAACGCTGGTAAGGTTCTGCGCGTTGCTTCGAATTAAACCACATGCTCCACCGCTTGTGCAGGCCCCCGTCAATTCCTTTGAGTTTTAATCTTGCGACCGTACTCCCCAGGCGGATAACTTAATGCGTTAGCTGCGCCACCAAAACTCTAAGAGTCCTGATAGCTAGTTATCATCGTTTACGGCGTGGACTACCAGGGTATCTAATCCTGTTTGCTCCCCACGCTTTCGTACCTCAGCGTCAATATGCGTCCAGTGAGCCGCCTTCGCCACTGGTGTTCTTCCGAATATCTACGAATTTCACCTCTACACTCGGAATTCCACTCACCTCTCCGCAATTCTAGCGACCTAGTTTCAAAGGCAGTTCTGGAGTTGAGCTCCAGGCTTTCACCTCTGACTTGAGTCACCGCCTACGTACGCTTTACGCCCAGTAATTCCGAACAACGCTAGCCCCCTCCGTATTACCGCGGCTGCTGGCACGGAGTTAGCCGGGGCTTATTCTCCCGGTACTGTCATTATCATCCCGGGTAAAAGAGCTTTACAACCCTAAGGCCTTCATCACTCACGCGGCATTGCTGGATCAGGCTTTCGCCCATTGTCCAATATTCCCCACTGCTGCCTCCCGTAGGAGTCTGGGCCGTGTCTCAGTCCCAGTGTGGCTGATCATCCTCTCAGACCAGCTAAAGATCGTCGCCTTGGTAGGCTTTTACCCCACCAACTAGCTAATCTTACGCGGGCTCATCCCTAGGCGATAAATCTTTGGACTTTCGTCATCATCCGGTATTAGCTCAAATTTCTCTGAGTTATTCCGAACCTAAGGGCAGATTCCCACGCGTTACGCACCCGTGCGCCACTAGACCCGAAGGTCTCGTTCGACTTGCATGTGTTAGGCATGCCGCCAGCGTTCGTTCTGAGCCAGGATCAAACTCTCAAGTTTGATGCTCGATTATCAAAAGGTGGAATTCCCTCAGATAACCGCTCATTTCAAGGAGCCATTCCTGCACATTCTAAAAACGTATGGTTATTAGGACATATAGGAGTGGCTAATTTAACCGACCTACTGACGCCTTGAAGCCGTCAGAGCCGGGGCCGCCGCCCACATGTCCCTTCATCTAAATAACAATGTCAAAGAGCCGAAAAAACCGACACACCATCAACCAGTATTCCTACCGGTTCTCGGTGCGCCTGCTTAAAGCTGACCGCTACTCCCGAACTTCTGGCCGTTTCCCGTCGTTTCGTTGCCGATCCGTGGGCCGTTCCGTGCAGTCCGTCGCTGCGGTGAACAGGCCTCTAAGACCACCCTCGATTCGGGTCAACCTCTTTGTTGCATATTTTTGACGAGAATTGAC
>NZ_JAHXZS010000001.1 GCF_019740335.1 Alteraquisediminimonas sediminicola
ATCTGATCCCGATCTGGAAGCGGTTCGGGATGATGGACGGCTTCTGCAAGGATGCCGGTGTCGATGTGGCGGATGCCAATCTCGACTTCCTGATCAAGCATGTGTTCGTTGTCGGTTCGCCCGATACTTGTGTCGAGAAGCTCAACAAGCTGTTCCACGAATGTGGCGGCTGGGGCACGATGCAGGTCGAAGCCCATGATTATTATGATGATCCCACGCCTTGGTTCAATTCGCTCGAACTCATCGCGAAGGAAGTCGCGCCGCGTATCTCGCTGCCGAAAACAGTAGCCGCATAAGAGTTGGTTCGTTCGGGGCCGCTGTCCGTGTGGCGGCTTTCGATTAAAAATAACCACAAAACACGGTGATGGAGAGGAAGATGTTGAAAATTAAGAACAGGAGCCGTGCGACGTTGGTCTCTGGCACGGCGTTGCTTGCATTCGCTGCGACCACTGTGTCGGCCTCATGGGCGCAGACGGTCGAAAACGGCGCTGAGAATGGCGATATCGTCGTGACCGCACAGCGTCGCGAGGAAAAGCTGTCCAAGGTGCCGGTGTCGGTCGTCGCCTTTGGTGCGGAGATGCTGAAGACCCGCGTCATCAACAGTGAACAGGACATGGGTTCGCTCGTGCCGGGTTTGCAGGTGAAGAACGGCCAGAACTCCAACCAGCTGAGCTTCAGCATGCGTGGCCAGACGCTCGATCCGTTTTCGGGCACCAGCCCGGCGGTGCTGACCTATGTCAACGAAGCGCCTTATATCCCCGGCAATACCTCGACCGCCTTCTTTGACCTTGGTTCGATTCAGGTGCTGAAGGGGCCGCAGGGCACGTTGTTTGGCCGCAATGCGACCGGCGGCGCGGTGCTGTATTCGACCCCGATGCCGGGTGATGACTTTGGTGGTTATTTGACGCTGCGCGCTGGCGAGCGGAACTCGTATCAGGCGCAGGGCGCGGTCGATCTGCCGATCGCTCCGGGCAAGCTGGCCGTGCGTCTGGCGTTCGATTACACCAAGGCCGATGGCTATATCAAAAATGTGAACACCGGCAATACGTTGGGCGACAAGGATAGCAAGTCCGGGCGCGCAACCATTGTCTATACGCCGACCGAGACCATCAAGAATACGTTGATGGTGCAGTATAATGATGTGAAGGGTACGGAAGGTACGGGTAACCTACATAATTATTACACCGCGGGTGCCATTGGCAGCCAGTTCATCAGCAATGGCCTTACGTCCGTGCGGAATAACAATGGCTATGCGCTGACCAGCACGCTGGATACCGTGTATAATCTCTATTCTGTAGCCCTTAAAAATATCAACGGCGACTATATAGGCGACAGCAATCTGTCCGCTGGACCTGCTTATGGACCGGGCCGTTGGCCGGGTGGGGTTGAAGGCTATGCCAAATGGTCGCAGCAAAATCCTTACAAGATTTGGCTTCAGTTCGACCTGCCGCACAAGGCGCATAATACGTATGTGACCAACTCGACGGAAATCGAGATTAGCGATAATGCGAAGATCAAGAATATCTTCAGCTATATGAAGGGTTATGCACATACCCCGGGCAACCTCGCTGGCGGTCCTTTCGGCGCATTGTGGCTGTTCAACTTCCCGAATAACCCCTCCGGCCTGTCCGGCGAGGGTGGTCCGGGTGGGCAGACCTTCCGTTCGGAAAACATCAGCGAAGAATTGCAGTTGCAGGGCTCGGCATTGGATGATCGCCTCGATTACACGGCGGGCGTCTATTATTCGAAGGCCAAAAGGTTCGAAATCATCCCGATCAACGTCGGCGCCGATCTTGAGCAGACTTTGGCCGATGTCGATTATACCTATCGCAACAAGAACACCTCCAAGGCGGTGTTCGGTCAGGTCAGCTATAAGGTGACGGACAAGCTGACCGCGGTGCTGGGTGGTCGTTATACCTGGGAAACGGTGGGTATCACGCAGGCTGAAGGCAACGTGTTCAATGTCTCCGGCTTGGTCACGCCGCCGCAGCGCAAGAAATTGTCGGCACCGGCATGGACGGCCAGCCTGCAATATCAAATCGACAACAACAACATGGTCTATTTCTCGCAGCGCGGGAGCTTCCGCGCAGGGAATTTCAACGGCACGGTGAACCCGGCTGCGAATTTCTTCAAAAACGAAAAAGTCCATGATTTTGAACTGGGGTACAAGTTCAACGGTCGTATCGGCGGTGCGCCGGTGCAGTTCAATACGGCGGTGTATGAAGTCATCGTGAAGAATGCGCAGCATGCGGTGTATGCGGTGATTGACGGTAACCCTGCCGGTTTCACGTTGAACGTGCCGGAATCCAAGACCAAGGGTGTCGAAGTTGACGCCGCCATCGGCCTGACCGACTGGTTGGATCTCAGCTTCAACGGTGCTTATACCGACGCGAAATACACCAAGAACATCGTGGATATGGAACCGCTGACCGGTGTGGCCGGATATTTCATCACCTTCGATTCCTATCCTGACAGCCCGCGCTGGTCGGGTTCGGCTGCGGCGGTGGTGAAGCTGCCGGTGCCTGAATCGATCGGTAAGATGAGCATCCGTGCCGATTACTACAAGCAGACCAAGACCTATTTCTCCAGCAACGAAGGGTCGGTGACCCCCGGCACCAAGCTGGATGGATATTCGACGGTCAACCTGCGTTATGACTGGAAGGACATCATGAACAGCAAGGTGTCGCTTGCTGCCTATGTCCGGAATGTCGGCGACAAGATGTACTATATCTCAGGCTATGCCATGGGCGCATCGGGCGGTTACAACACCGCATATCCGGGCGAACCACGGACCTTTGGCGCAGAACTTTCGGTCAAGTTCTGAACGAGATGATGCCAGCCGGTGCGAGAGGCACCGGCTGGCATTGCCATTTATAGGATATGAGGTGTCAATCTCATGGCGCTAGGCAATAAGAAAATCATTGTGACCGGTGCGGCTCAGGGGATCGGGGCGTCTGCATTGCGCGCTTATGTCGCCGCCGGTGCCGAAGTGGTCGCCATGGATGTCGATGCGGTGCAGGGCGAGGCGATGGTGGCTAAAGCCAATGCCGCCGGGCCGGGTTCGGCCTCTTTCATGACATGCGATGTGGGTGATCGCGCGCAAGTCGATGCGGCATTCGATGCCGCGGTTGCCAAAATGGGGCGGCTTGATGTGCTGGCCCATATTGCCGGGGTGCATCGCCACGCGCCGACCCATGATGTGCCGGATGAAACCTTGGCATGGCTGTTTAATATCAACGTCAATGGCACGATCTATACCAATGGTGCGGCCTATCGTCATATGCCGCATGGCGGCGCGATCATTAATTTCGGGTCGGAATCCGGGCTGACCGCCGAAATCAATAATGCTGTCTATGGCGCATCAAAGGCGGCGGTACATACATGGACGCGCAGCGTTGCGCGGGAATGGGGCGCGCGGGGTATCCGTATCAACGCGGTCCTGCCTTATATCGTGACGCCGATGTACGCGCGATTTCGCGAGGCATTGTCGCCAGAGGATCTGGCCGCGCATGACAAGGCTACAGCCGAACAGATTCCGCTGGGCGGGAAATTCGGCGATGCGGATGTCGATCTGGCCCCGGTCCTTGTCTTTCTCGCCGGTGACGGTTCTCGCTTCATCACGGGTCAGTTGATCCCGGTCGATGGCGGGCTGATTTCGGTGCGCTAACATCATTTTATTTCGCTGCAGGCCGTGTGAGCTTTTCACCGGTCGGGCAGCATAAACAACATAAACAATATCGTCATGAGGAGAGTAAGAGATGGGACGTTTGAACGACAAGGTTGCCATCATCACGGGCGCGGCCAGAGGCATGGGGGAATCCCATGCCAAGCGCTTTATCGCGGAAGGCGCGAAGGTCGTCCTCACGGACCGCTCGGCAGAGGCAGGGCAAAAGCTGGCCGACAGCCTTGGTCCCAATGCCTTGTTCGTCCATCATGATGTCACGGATTTCGCCCAATGGACGAATGTTGTCGCCAAGGCCGAGGCTGCATTCGGCCCGGTCACGGTGCTGGTCAATAATGCGGGGATTTTGGGGCCAATGGCCCAGACCGTCGAATTGACAGAAGAGGGCTATCATCAGGTCTGCGCGATCAATCAGGATTCCGTATTTCTCGGCATGAAGGCAGTTATTCCGTCGATGTTGAAGGCGGGCAAGGGTTCGATTGTCAACATCTCGTCCATCGCCGGGATTGCCGCCAATTATGGCTTTCCAAGCCTTGCCTATGTCGCCAGCAAATTTGCGGTGCGCGGCATGACCAAGGCCGCCGCGATCGAATATGGCGGGCGCGGCATTCGCGTCAATTCCGTCCATCCGGGCTTTATTCAGACCCCGATGATGGTCGAGGCGACCGATGAAGAGGGCGGCGACGCGCTGGGCCTGATCCCATTGGGTCGCATTGCCGAGCCGGAAGAAGTGACGGCATTGGTGCTGTTCCTCGCCTCGGATGAAGCGAGCTATATCACCGGGTCGGAACATATCGTCGATGCCGGGATGCTCGCGCAATAATCATCGGGAATGGGAGCGAGCTATGATGGCGGATAATGCAGCCGACAAGGCGCTGGTCGCGCGTTTTTTCGAGACATTCTCATCGGGCAATGTCCCGGCACTGCTCGATATGATGCAGGATGATGCCACTTGGTGGGTGTCAGGCAGCGTTGACGGCTTTTCCGGCACCTATGGCAAGGCGGCCTTTGGCGCGTTGCTGGCTGGGGTGAAGGATGCGTATCGCAGCGGGCCGCTTCGGATCACGCCCAAGGGAATGATCGCGGAAAATGGCAAGGTCGCGGTCGAGGCGGAATCCTATGGCGAATTGATGAATGGCCGGATTTACAATAGCCAATATCATTTCCTGATTGAAACCCGCGATGGCAAGATTGCGTCAGTGAAGGAATATATGGATACGCTGCACGCGCAGCAGATATTTTTTACCCCCTGATTTTGGGAAGCGAGGGCAAGGGCGACATGATGGACCATCCACTGGCTGCCCGATGCATCGACCATGTGGTGTTGCGCGTGGTCGATGTGCCTTTGATGACGGCGTTTTACATTGATGTGCTGGGCTGTGTGCTGGATTGGCACCGGCCAGAATTGGGCCTGACCCATTTGCGGGCGGGCAGTGCGCTGATTGATCTGGTGGATATTGCCGGTCCCTTGGGGGGCGAGCATCAGCCATCCGGGCTCAATGTCGATCATATCTGCCTGTTGCTGCAACATTTTGATGAGGGCCGCATTCGCGCGCATCTGACGCAGCATAAAGTCGCATGTGGTGAAACTGCGGAACGTTATGGGGCATTGGGCATGGGGCCGTCGATGTACGTCCATGATCCTGAAGGCAATATGATCGAACTCAAAGGGGCGGGTGGTGATGGAAGCCGCCATCATGACTCTGCTTGAAATTATGTATAGCCACTGGCAGATGGGCTTACGATATGCGTCAACGTTCAAGTGGATTTGAGCTGCATAAAAGATTTTAACGGGGTTCAAGAACAGCTTATGGCGAAAACCAGCAATATCTCGCGCAGGCGGCGGTCGGCGCTGGCAGAAGGTGGCGAGGAATATGCCGCCAAGCGTGCCGAATTGATCGAGATCGCGGCGGGGCTTTTTCGCGAAAAGGGTTATCAGTCGACCCGTCTTGCCGACATTGCGAACGCCGCGGGCATGGATCGCGCGTCGATCTATTATTATATCGGCAGCAAGGAAGAATTGTTCCGGGAGTCCGTCGAGGGCATTCTCGATACCAATTTGAGCGAAGCCAAGCGGTTGTCAAACGACCCGAAACTGGTGATCAAGGACAAGATCCAGCAGATTTTCACGGTGCTGATGCGGTCCTATGAACAGAATTTCCCGCATATGTACGTCTATATTCAAGAACAGATGCATCAGGTGACGACCGAGGAAACGGCATGGTCGCAGGAAATGCTGAAAAAGACCCGCAGCTTTGAAGCGATCATCACCGACCTGATCCGCCAAGGGGCAGAGGCCGGTGAATTACGCAACGACATCCCGCCGCGTTTGATGACCAATGCCCTGTTCGGCATGTTCAACTGGACCCATCGCTGGTTTACGCCGGGCGGGTCTTTGTCGGGCGAGAATGTCGCGACGGCGTTCAATCTGTTGTTCTGGCAGGGCGCGCGCGCGTAATAACCTGCCAGACGCAATACTGGCCAGATTGGCCTAACCGCCTTAGATCAACCCTCGCTTAACATTGTACGCAAGGCGCGCTTGTTGACCTTGGTTGCGGACATCGGCCATTCATGCGCCTGCATGAAATAGACTTCGCGCGGGATTTTATAGCTCGCGATCTTGCCCCGGCAAAAACCGATCAATTCGTCTGACAGCAAGGTCGCGCCCTCGCGCAATTCGACAAAGGCGACCGGGACTTCGTCCAGTCGCGGATCGGCCTTGCCGACCACTTCCGCCAATTTGACATCGGGGTGGCTGCACAAAAAGGCCTCCAGCTCCATCGTTGCGACATTCTCGCCGCCGACCTTGAGCATGTCCTTCAACCGCCCCTGAAACAACAGATCGCCGGTGGCGGAGCGGCTGTACAAATCGCCGGTATGGAGCCAGCCGTCATTGTCGATTGTCTCCACGGTCAATTCGGGATGGTTGTAATAGCCGTCCATCACGCAAAATCCGCGCACCCAGATTTCGCCCATCTTGCCATCGGCGCAATCAAGGCCGGTTTCCGCATCGACGATGCAAATGCCGACGCCCGGCGCGGCCTTGCCCTGGGTGATGGCGCGGGTGTCGGCATCGTCATCCGGCAGGCTGAACGCGAAGACGCCGCCGGTTTCGGTCATGCCGCAGGCTTGCAGAATTTCGGTGTTGGGCAACAAGGCCTGTACCCGGCGGACCAAGGTTTCCGGCGCGATCAGGAAGAAATAGCGCAATTTGGACAGGCGGGCCGGATCGAAACGCGGATGATCGATCACGCCCTGCACAATTGCCGAGAACCACGGCCATACGAGCGTGACCTCATTTTCTTCCAACAGGCGGATGGCGCGTTCCGGATCGAAGAAGCGATCGGCAAGAAACGTTCCGGCAACGCCCAGCGACCCGATAAATGGCGCGAGCGAACCGATATGGAATAACGGCCCCGCCGCCCATGTCACATCCTTATCGGGCGATTTGAGGCGATAACGTGCGCGTTCCACCGGGCCACGGGTGACGGCCTCATGGCTCAACATACAGCCCTTGGGATTGGCGGTGGTGCCGGAGGTGTACATGATCAGCGCGGTATCGCGGATGCGGGTCTGGCGGCGGGCGTCCTCCACCTGTTGCGCGCTGGCGCGATCGGTCCATGGCAGGAAGCTTGCCTGATCCATCATGCCAGAACGCGAGGGGCCGCCAAGATCGATGACATGGCGCAGTCTGGGGGCTTCGGCAATCGCGAGCGGGGCGGCAAAGGGGGTGGCATGATCGCGCAGCGAGGGCAGGGCGTCATCCAATATCGCGGGCAGATCGACATATTCCGTGTCGCGCCCACTGGTCATGATGGCGACGAGATCGGCGTCCTTGATGATATAGCCGAGTTCGGTCGCCTTGTGCCGGGTGTTGAGCGGTACCACGACGCAGCCGATCAGGCTGATGCCGAAAAATGCATGGAGAAATTCCAGACCGTTCGGCAGGAACAGGCCGATATTCTGTCCGGGCTGCACCCCCAAAGCGAGCAGGCCACGGGCGACTTGCTGTGCGCTGGTGTATAATTCGGCATAGCTGGCGCGTTCATCCGGAAAGATGATGGCCGCACGATCAGGTTGCGACGCCATCGCCCGCACCAGCAGGTCGCCAATGGTCGATACTTCGGTGCAAATCTGGTTGGTCATCAACTTTATCTCGTTCCTGCTTATCTGCTGCCATGGCTTGCCGCTTGGGGGCAATGGTCGATGGCACTCCTTGTGCCGTCTATTTCAGCGCGTCAGGCCAGTCATGTCAACACATATGTTGATTGGCTGTGGAGAATTGATGCGGCGATGTGCGCCGCGGCTCAACATTGACGTTGACAGCCTCTTGAGTGAATCATATCAACATGCTTGTTGACGATCGGCGCGCCTATGGGGCCGTCATGCGTTGTAAGCAGAATCGAGGGTGGCTGACTGTCCAATAAGACGGCGGCAACACCCGAATAAGAACATAATCCGGAGGGTGACCATGAAGTTCCATTTGATGCAAACCGGCGTTGTTGGCCGTCGTCATGAAATCGAAGCCGGGATGGCCGGTCAGCGCAATGATCTGTATCAGCGCTTTCTTGAAGAAGTGAAGGGCTATATCCGGCTGGCCGATGATATCGGCTATGCGAGCTATGCCCAGCCGGAGCATCATCTCCAGATCGAAGGGTTCGAGGTCAACAACCATCCCGGCATGTTCAGCCTGTTCGTCGGCATGCATTCCAAGCGCTTGCACGCGTCCGCCATGGGCTACACGCTGCCGACGCATAATCCGCTGCGTGTTGCCGAAGAAATTGCGACGCTCGATCACATGTTGAAGGGCCGTCTCAACGTCGCCTTTACCCGTGGCTATCATGCGCGTTGGGTCGATAGTTATGCGGCGGTGAAGGGCGTGGGCTGCACCCAGCCCGCCAATGCCAAGGCCAAGGACGATCAGGACACGTTCAACCGCGAAGTGTTTGAGGAGTCGATTCAGGTCATCAAAAAGGCATGGACCAGCGATGTCTTCAGCCATCATGGCAAGCATTGGAATTTCCCGCCTCTGGCCGGGTCTGCCGGGCATCCGGCCTATGCCAAATATGGCAAGGGTCAGGACGAAAACGGCATTGTGCGTGAAGTCGGCATCGCACCCAAATGCTATCAATCGCCCCATCCGCGCATCTTTGGCGGCTTTGCCGGCACGATGCGGACGGTCGATATGTGGGCGCGCGAAAATGGCACGCCAATTGTATTGGCCGAGGATCTCGATTTCTGTTCGGCGCTGTCAAATCGCTGGTATGATGGCGCGCTGCGTGCGGGCCATACCCCGGACAAGGGCGATTCCATTGCTTGGGGTGGCTTTTTGATGATCACCGAAGACAAGGCCCGTGCCGAATATCTGATGAACGAGCATAAATGGTTCTGGGATGAATGGTTCATTCCGCATGGCCAGCGTATGCCGAACGTGTTGATCGGTTCCGCGAGCGAAATCATCGACCGCATCGGCAAGGCGCATGATCGCCTCGGTTTCAACGATTTGTTCCTGATGTTTGGTCAGGGCCATTTGGAACCGGAAGCCAATAATGAGGAATTGGTCGCCTTTATCGAAAAGGTCGCGCCGCATTTCTCCAACAAGGCGGCGGACGGCACGCTCGTTTGATCTGATTGATAAATGAGGGGGTGCGTCATGCATCCCCCATGCGAAATAAGAATATTGGGAGAATCTGGATGCAAACTGGGATTTTCATGACCCCGTATAATCCGCCGAGCCGGACCGCGCGTCAGGTGTTTGACTGGGCGGTGGATATTGCCCGGATCGCGGACGAGGCCGGTTTCGCCGATTTCATGATTGGCGAGCATTATACGCTCGCTTGGGAAAATATCCCGTCGCCCGATGTGATCATCGCGGCGGCTGCCCAGTCGACCAAGACCATCCGTTTCGCCCCGATGGCGCATTTGCTGCCCTATCACGACCCCGCAACCCTTGCGATCCGCATCGGTTGGCTCAGCCAGATTTTGGAAGGGCGCTATTTCTTGGGTGTTGCCCCCGGCGGCCACCACACCGATGCGATCTTGCACGGCTATGACAACATCATGGAATTGGGCAAGGTCCAGTTGGAAGCCCTCGACCTGATGGAACGCGTGTGGAAGCGCGAACCGTTCATGCACAAGGGCGAAACCTTCCGCGCCGGTTTTCCGGGGCCGGATAATATGCCGGGCTATGATGTCGAAATCGCCAATAACAACCCTTGGGGCGGGCGCGATGCGATGGAAATCGCCGTCACCGGCCTGTCGAAAAACTCGGCCTCGATGAAATTCGCGGGTGAGCGCAACTACAGCCCGATCTCATTTTTCGGCGGCGTTGAACAGATGAAGGGCCATTGGGACACTTGGGCGGAAGCCGCCACTGGCGCAGGCTATGTCGCCGACCGCAGCCGTTTTCGTATTTGCCGCGATGTGTTCATTGCCGACACCGATGCCGAGGCCAAGCGTCTGGCGTTGAAGAGCGGCCTTGCCCGGACATGGCGCGAATATCTTGTGCCGATCTACAAGAAATTCAACCTGTTCGAGGGCATTATTGCGGATTCCGGCAAGGATTTGCAGCCGGACGATGTGAATGAGGATTTTCTCGTCGATCATGTCTGGCTGTGTGGTTCGCCGGAAACGGTGATCGAAAAGCTGGAACGACTGGCCTACAAGACCGGCGGCTGGGGCCAGCTTGTGGCCAACCAGCATGACAGCATCGACGATCCCAAGCCTTGGACGGAATCCTTGCAGCGTCTGGCCCAACAGGTCGCGCCCAAGGTCAAAATGCCGAACTGAATATATTTGGACACGCCATCGGCCCGAATGAACTGACGCAAGATCAGACATCAGGGCCGAGTGTCATCGGAGGAGAATGAGGATGCGTACCGGTAGAGCCGCTGTGATGGTGGGAAAAGATCGCCTTGAAACATGGGAAGTGCCGGTGCCGGAACCGGAAGCCGGTGGCGCATTGGTGCGGATCGTATTGGGCGGCGTGTGCGGCAGCGACGTGCATATCCTGTCGGGCGAGGCGGGTGAAATGCCGTTTCCGATCATTCTTGGCCATGAAGGCGTGGGCATGATTGAAAAGGTCGGGCCGGGCGTGACGACCGATTATGCCGGTGTGCCGGTCAAGGCGGGGGATCTGGTTTATTGGTCGCCGATCGCCTTGTGTCATCGTTGCCATAGCTGCACCGTGCTGGAAGAAACACCCTGCGAAAATTCGCAATTCTTCGAACATGCCGAAAAGCCCAATTGGGGCAGCTATGCCGATTTTGCATGGTTGCCGAATGGCCTGCCGTTCTTTCGCCTGCCGGACCATGCCCAGCCAGAGGCGGTGGCCTCGCTTGGTTGCGCCTTGCCGACGGTATTGCGCGGGTTCGACCGTTGTGGCCGGGTGCGGGTTGGCGATACCGTGGTTGTGCAAGGGGCGGGGCCGGTCGGGCTCGCGTCCGTGCTGGTCGCGGCGCAGGCCGGTGCGCGGGAAGTGATCGTGATCGACGGGTCGCCTGCGCGTCGGGCCGTAGCGCAGCGACTGGGCGCGACCTCTGCGATTGCGCTGGATACCGATATGGCGGAACGGCGGCGGATGATTTACGATCTGTGCGGCCCGCATGGTCCCAATGTCGTGGTCGAGGCCGCAGGCGTGTTGCAGGCTTTTCCGGAAGGCGTGGATCTGACCGGCAATCACGGTCGCTACATCATTTTGGGCCTGTGGGGGGCGATTGGCACCCAGCCGATCTCGCCGCGCGATATGACGACGAAGAATATCACCGTCTCCGGGGCGACCTTCCCCAAGCCCAAACATTATTATGAGGCGATGCACATGTCAGTGCGCTTGCAGGACAAGGTCCCGCTGGCGGAACTGGTGAGCCATCGTTTTGGCATCAATGCGGCGGGCGAGGCGCTTGCTGCCGTCAAATCCGGCGCTGCCATCAAGGCAGTGATCGATCCGACTATTCGTTGAGAAGCGGGAGTGTATTATGACTGAAGCCGCAAATTTGGATCAGCGCGTCAAGGCATCTGTCCCCGACAACGTCCCCGCCGACCGCATCCGCGACATTGATATGTATGCGCTCGATGGGCTGCATGAGGGCTATCACGAGGCGTGGAAAAAGGTGCAGCAGCCCGGCACGCCCGGCCTGATCTGGACACCTTTTACCGGCGGCCATTGGATCGCCACCAAGGGCGCGATGATCAAGGAAATCTATAGCGATCCAACGCGCTTTTCGAGCGAGGTGATTTTCCTCCCGAAAGAAGCGGGCGAGAAATATGCGATGGTTCCGACCCGCATGGACCCGCCCGAACATACGCCCTATCGCAAGGTGCTGGATAAGGGCCTCAACCCCTCCCAAATCCGCATGGTCGAAGACAAGGTGCGCGAAGTGGCCGCCGAACTGATCGATTCATTTGCCGATAAGGGCGAATGCGATTTTCCGCGCGATTATGCCCAGATTTTTCCGGTTCGGGTGTTTATGGCGATGGCCGATCTGCCGATGAGCGATGTGCCGATGTTGAGCCGCTTTGCCGCCGACATGACCCGGCCATCTGGCAATACGCCGGAAGAAATGGCGGCGGTGCTGGATGCCGCGAACCAGGGCTTTTTCGCTTATGTCGAACCGATCATCCAGCAACGCCGTGGCGGCACGGGCCATGACATCATCAGCCTGATGGTCAATAGCGAGATCAATGGCGAACCGATGCCGCATGACAAGGCGGTGGGCCTGATCGCGTTGTTGCTGTTGGGTGGCCTTGATACGGTCGTCAATTTCCTCAGCTTCTTCATGATCTATCTGGCGCGTCATCCGGAGAAAGTCGCGGAATTGAACAGCGATCCGCTGGTCTTGCTGCGCGGTGCCGAGGAAATGTTCCGTCGCTTCCCGGTGGTGTCAGAGGCCCGGATGGTGGCCAAGGACCTTGAATATGATGGTGTGTCGCTGAAACGCGGTGACATGATCCTGATCCCGACGGCGCTGGATGGGCTTGATCCAGACAGCAATGTCGATCCGATGAACCTCGATTTCAGCCGCAAGCAGATTTCGCACAGCACCTTCGGCGGCGGTCCGCATCGCTGCGCCGGTCTGCATCTGGCGCGGATGGAGGCGATTGTGACGATGCAGGAATGGCTGAAACGCATCCCCGCATTCAGCCTGAAGCCCGGTGCGAATCCGGTCTATCAATCCGGCATCATCGCGGCAGTCGAAAATGTGCCGCTGGTCTGGGCGACGAAATAAGCACGATCTGATTGAGGGCTAAAAGGGGAGGGCGGCGCGTAAATGCGCCGCCCTTAATATATTCAGCGTACACCGACATGCAGGGGCGCCGCCGCCGCGATGTCGAGCGCATGGCGGATGGCGATCTTGCCCGCGCCGAGACGGGCCGCATTTTTGAGATGATGGCGCATCCCCGGCAGATAGCGATGGGTCGGCGTTGCGTCTGAGGCCATGGCGATCAATTCCTTGATGATCGCGCGCACAGTTCCGCTTTGCCATGGGATCGCACAATATTGGTGGAAGCCCTTGAAAAGATCGGGTGAAAGCCGCAGCAGCGCATCCATGAAGCCCGGATTCTCCTGTTCAAACGGCTGCCAATATGGGTCATTGCCGACATATTGATCCCATAAGGCCTGTTGGTCGTTTGTGAGCGGGCCGCGCGTTATTTCGCCGCTCGCTTCGGCGAGGTCGAGCAGGCGGCGCGCCGTCAGCATCAGCGAATGGACGCCAAGCCCTGAAATCAACGCGATGGTTTCCTGGATTTGGGCGATGGATGCGCCCGCCTGATGCGCGGCCTGCATCGCGGCATCAAGCGCGGGCATATCCAGCGAGGTGACGGCGGCCTTTACCCCCAGATCGATCAGCGCGATGCTGACCCCATCCAGCGGATCGCCATCGGGCAGATCGTGGATCAGGCGCTCGGCTTCGGTGCGCAGGTCAGCGATATTGAGTTCCATATATCCTCGAAATTGATGCGATTGACAACCGATGTAGGGAATTTGCACCCCATCAGTCAACAATTGTGTTGACGAATATTTTAGCTGGAGTCATTGTAGGCGCAACGAACGAAAAGAGGTGAGGAGCATATGCCTGAATTGGGCAACCGAGTCGCTCGGCTAGAAGACCGCGCAAATCTGAACGATCTGGTCGCCCGATATTTTCTGGCGGTCGACGGCGATGATATTTCGGGTTTGAACGACATCTTCACTTATGATGCGACCTTCAGCGTCAGCGGTGCTTTATGTGGCGCGGACCGGGATAAGGTAATCGCTTTTCTGGTCGAACAGCGCAGCAGCATGGGGCTGACCCTGCATACGCCGAATTATGGCCTGTTCACCTTGACGGGGGTGGATAGCGCCGATGGTCTGGTGGGCGCGCATCTGGAAATGGTGCTGGGTGGCGTCTCTTATTTCGGCGCGGTGCGTTATCAGGACAGCTATCGCCGGGTGAACCATGAATGGCGCATCGCCAAGCGCGACATGCGGACGATCCATGTGGCGCCTTGGGCCGAGGTGGCCGAGGCCTTTTCCTCGCCGCATCCGGTGCGTTGGCCGGGGATTGATCCGGCAGCTTCCGATTTCCCGCCTAAGGCATAAAAATTAGGTTTTTTGTCCCGTTGTATCGCACCTGCGGGGGCAGTTTTCTCATCATATATACATCTATCGAAAGGACAATTTATGGCAGCCGCCGACATGACCGATATTCAAAAGCTGGTTGAAATCCGGGCGATTGAAAGCATGATGTACGAATATTCCTATCATCTCGATATGAACCATCCGGATCAGCTCGCGGCCTTGTTCGTCGATGATTGCGAAGTGAGCTACGCCCCGAATTTCGGCGCAACCGGCATGGAAGCCTATAAAAAGACGCTCGAAGGCATCGGCACGTTCTTCCGTGGCACGTCGCACCATAATTCGAATGTGGTCGTCGATTTCGTCAGCGATAATGAAGCCAATGTCCGTTCGATCGTGCTGGCGGTGCACCGCTATACCAAGGAGCGTCCGGACGGCATTTTATACGGCCAGTATTTCGATACGGTCGTGAAGCGCGATGGCCAGTGGAAGTTCAAGCGTCGCGAATTGCGTACGACCATGACCACCGATTATCATGTCCGTGCCGCCAATCCGATCGGTCGCGCTGAATGACCGGGGGCAGCGCACCGGAACAGGCGATCCTGATCGAGCACGCCCAGCACATCAGCTGGATCGTGTTCAATCGGCCTGACCATGCCAATGCCCTGTCCGGTGCGATGCTCGATCAATTTTCGACAGCGCTGGAGTTGCTGCAAAGCGAAGGGCGACCCGTCATCGGCATTCGCGCCAATGGCAAGGGTTTCTGCTCGGGCATGGACCTTGGCCAATATGGCGGCGCAGGCAAGATCGATCCGGTGGCGGATGCGGCGCGGTTGCAGCGCAACATCGCGCGCTGGCTCGCGATCTGGGATCATCCCAAGCCGGTGATCGCGGCGGTCCATGGCTATTGCATGGGCGTGTCCGCACAGTTGTGCGTCTTTGCCGATATCACCATCGTCGCCGATAATGTGCGGATTGGCGAACCGGGCGTGCCGATTGGCGGGGGCTATATTGCCCCTGTCTGGGTAGCGCAGGTCGGCACAAAGCGCGCCAAGGAATTCGCCTATGTCCCGGGCAATTGGATCGATGGGCCAACATCGGTTGAATGGGGCTGGGCCAATCATTGCGTGCCCGCCGATCAATTGATCGCAGCAGCAGAGGCGCTGGCGGGCCGGATCGCCATGACCCCGCCGGATGTATTGCGGGTCAAGAAACAGTCGATCAACCGCGCAGCAGAGGCAGCGGGTTTCAAACAGGCATTGAGCGGCATCGCCGAAATGGATGCGCTGCTGCACCTCGCGCCCTCCGTGCTGGCCATTCGCGACCAGATGGCGGCGCAGGGCCTGAAGTCAGTGCTCGATATGTACAAAGGGCCGTCCTCGACTGCCCTCATCAACCAATTCAAGGAGCAATGATCAACATGTCTGATATTCTGTTTTCCGTCGACAACCATGTCGCCAATGTGCGCTTGAACCGGCCACAGGGGTTGAACGCGATCACGTCCGAGATGGATGATGCGTTGTTGGATTGCTGGAACGAAATCAACAATAATCCCGACATTTGGGCGGTGATCCTGTCGGCGGAAGGGGAAAAGGGCTTCTGCATCGGCGCGGATGTCAGTGGCGGCGCAGAGCGCAAGAGCCGCATGGCGCTGGGCGGTGGCCTGACCGGCATTGGCGGTCCGCTCGTGACCTGCAAAAAGCCGATGGTGGCCGCAGTGCAGGGTTTCTGCGTCGGTGGCGGTTTTGAACTGGCGATGTGCGCCGACATCATTGTCGCGGCGGATAATGCGCAGTTCGGCCTGCCGGAAACCAAGGTCGGGATCATCGGTGAATGCGGTGTCGTCCATCGCGCCATTCGCCAATTGCCTTATCATATTGCGATGCAATTGATCCTCACCGGGGAACGCATCAAGGCCGATGAAGCGCGCCATTATGGGCTGGTCAATGAAGTTGTGCCTTATGCCGATCTGGCGGAAGCGGCGGCGCGTTGGGCGGGCAAGCTCAATGCTGCATCGCCCTTGGCGGTGCAGGCGGCCAAGGCGGCGGTGCTGGGTCGGCTTGGCCATCCGCTGGAGGTCGCGCTGATGACCCGGTTCGAACAGATCGAAGAATATGCAGCGACCGAAGACAAGAAAGAAGGCGAGCGCGCCGGTGCCGAACGTCGCAAGCCGGTGTGGACTGGCCGGTGACAAGGGCGGTGAGCAGCCCCAAGCCCAAGATCGAAGCCACTGACTATCGTCAGGTGCTGGGCCATTATCCGACGGGCGTGTGTGTCATCACCGCCCGTCAGGATGATGGCACGCAGGCGGGCATGGCGGTGAGTTCCTTCACCTCCGTCTCGCTCGATCCGCCCTTGGTGGCGTTCTTCCCGGATAAAAATTCATCGAGCTGGCCGAAGATCGAGAAGGCGGGGCGTTTCTGCGTCAATATTCTCGCGGCGGATCAGGAGTGGATTTGCCGACGCTTCGCCTCCAAGGCCGAGGACAAGTTCGAGGGCGTCCCGCATCATGTATCCGCACATCATGTGCCGGTGCTGGATGGCGTGATCGCAACCATCGAATGTGAGATCCAGTCGGTGATCGAGGCGGGTGATCATTATATCGTCCTTGGTCATGTATTGGCTTTGAATGCAGATCGCGCCCGCCCGCCCTTGTTGTTTTTCCAAAGCGGCTATGGTCAATTCCAGACCGGCTCGATTGGCTAGGACATGACATGGCGCTGACAATTTATCCTTTGAACCCGGCTTATGGGACTGGCGTCTTTCGTCGTCGGCTACGGCTGGTTGGGGATGAAGTCAGCGTCACTGCGGTGTTGAATGACGATTTTCATTCGATGTGGTGTCGGATCGGCCATGATGGGACAACGGTGCGCAGCGTCGAGGCCGACACAATCCGCATTCCCAAAACGACATGCCCCGGCGCGGTGGTGCCGTTGCAGGAACTGGTCGGCACTGCGTTGAACAGCGATAGGAAATCCTTTTATGGGTCAGGGCGAGCGGGGCGTAATTGCACCCATTTGCTCGATCTTGCCCGGCTTGCGATCCAACGTGCCGGACGTGGGCGATTTACCCAGATTTTCGACATTGTGCTGCCGGATGCCGTTGACGATGATACCGTGGTGCAGCTTTTTATCGATGGCGTGCTGGCGTATGACTGGGCGCTGCATGAGGATGTGATTGTCGCACCTGCGGCATTTGCGGGTCGCCGCCTGTTTGCCGGCTTTGCCGAGTGGGCGGGGTCTCAATTCGAGGGCGATGCGCTTGATAGCGCGTTGATGATCCAAAAGGCGTATTTTGTGGCGCGTGGGCGCCGTTATATTTTCGATCAACAAGGGGCAGCGACCAGCTTGGAACCGGATAGGGAGGGACGTTGCTTTACTTTTTCCGAACCGCAATTTTCGGTGGCGCATGATATGATCGGTTATGTTCGGGATTATTCCAAGGGCTTGGGCGAGATATTGCCACCGCATCTGCGTGCGCGTATTTTCACTTCTGTGAGCGAGAAATTATCATGACGACATCGGCCCTGTCCCCGATCGAAGAGATCATCGCAGATGCCCGCAACGGCAAGCCCTATATTCTGGTCGATGCCGATGATCGGGAAAATGAAGGCGATGTGATCATCCCGGCACAATTCACCACGCCCGATATCATCAATTTCATGGCCAAGCATGCGCGTGGCCTTATCTGTCTGGCGATCACCCAATCGCGCGCGACGGCGCTGAATTTGCGCCCGATGACGACCAATAATCAATCAGGCCATGGCACGGCCTTTACGGTGTCGATCGAGGCACGTGACGGCGTGACCACCGGCATTTCGGCCCATGACCGCGCCCGGACGATCCTCATCGCCAGCGACCCCGCCAAGGGCGCGGACGATATTGTCACGCCCGGCCATGTGTTCCCGTTGATTGCGCGTGATGGCGGGGTGTTGGTGCGCGCCGGGCATACCGAGGCGGCGGTGGATATTTCCCGGCTGGCGGGCCTTGTCCCGGCCGGGGTGATTTGCGAGGTGATGAACCCGGATGGCAGCATGGCACGGTTGCCCGATCTGATCCCGTTCGCGAAAGAACATGGGATGAAGATCGGGGCGATTTCCGATTTGATCGCCTATCGCCGCCGGTCGGAGAAATTGGTCGAAAAAGTCGCGGATGCGCCGTTTGAATCCTATTTTGGCGCTGATTATCACATTCATGTCTATCGCAGCACCTTGGACGGCGGCGAACATCTGGCGCTGTCTCGCCATGTGATCACCCCGGAAGTGGAAACATTGGTCCGCGTCCATCAGGTCGATCTGACGGCGGATTTGCTTGGCTGGACGGCGGCGCATCGCGATTATGTGCCGCGTGCTTTGCGCAAGCTGGCCGCTTATGAAGGGCCTGCGGTCGCGGTGTTCGTGCAGGACCCCAATCCCCAATCCATCGCGGATCGGGTGAAGGGGGGGCGGCGCGATTATCATTTGCGCCATGGCTATCGCGATTATGGGATCGGCGCGCAGATATTGCAGGATCTGGGCGTGGGCCGGATGCGCCTGATGACATCGAGCACGGCCAAGCTGACAGCGCTGGAGGGCTTTGGCCTGATCGTGACGGGACGCGAGCCGCTGGATGATGAGCAGGGCTGAATGATCCGGGCTTGAACCGCATCAGGACCAACTCCCCAATGAAAATATAGGCAAAAAAATGGGGAGGCACCATGCGGTGGCCTCCCCAGATTATTGGAACATCATATATCGTTGAAGCAGGGTTGGTTTGGGAACCAGAAGTTGGACGCCATTGTGTTGGGATCAACCGGAGCAAAAAAGGCCTAGGTCGATCCCGCCCGGAAAGAGTCCGGCCGGGCTGGTTAATCCGCCGATGCTGCGACGTTGTCGTCAGCAACGGTGAACGGAAAATCAGTTCTGCGCCAGCTTTTGCGAGACGTTGTTGAACGTACCCGACAAATTATTGCCCAGGCTCTGCATCGCGCTGATCGCTGCCACTGAAATCAGGGCGCAGATCAGGCCATATTCAATCGCGGTGGCGCCCTTGTTGTTCTTCAGAAAATTGCGGATCGTCTTCATGATACACCCCTAATGATGATGTTGATTGTTGAACTTTATGCGGTAACTTTTAATTGATGCTGCAATAATTATTAAATAATGCGAGGCAGGTTACTGAAAGGTTAATTTCAACCTTAATCTGAAGCCAGATTGAAGTGGATTTCATTTCAATTAGACTTTATTATTCAACCACTTTGATGTTGAATGTTGCCATATTGAAATCGTTATACTTCGGGATATGTGTGGGCAGTGAGAGGGCGTTACAGTCGATGTGGCGCACTATGTTGATTGCCTATCAATAGACTGAACCCAGCAAGTTCAATTCGACGGGGCGTTTCGGTTCGACTATGAACCTCTTTAATATGGGAACGCCGAGTTCGCCCAGATTTGGGTCAGATGATAATGATAGGTTGGGCATGAGCGGGGATCAGGCGGTACCGGATAAGGAAGAACGCGCGGATTTGTTCGCGTGGCTGGCGGTGGCAGCCGGGGCGTTGGGCGCGTTGATGGCCTCGCTCGACATTGCGATCATCAATTCCGCTTTGCCCGCCATTCAGGGCGAAATCGGGGCGAGCGGCAGCGATGGGACTTGGATCGGGACGTCATTCCTGATTGCCGAGATCATTTCGATTATCTTGAGCGGCTGGCTGGAGCGCTTGCTCGGGCTGCGGCGCTTGTTATTGATCGCATCCACTATGTTCACGGCTTTTTCCATGCTGTGCGGCATAGCGAACAGTCTCGATATGATGATTTTGGGCCGGATCGGGCAAGGGCTGTTCGGCGGCGTGCTGATTCCGACCGCGATGGCGATTGTTTCGACGCGCCTGCCGCCGAGCCAGCGCGCGATCGGTTTTGCGTTGTTCAGCATCACGGTGATGTTGGGGCCGGTGTTGGGACCGCTTGTAGGCGGCTTGTTGGCCGAGCATATGAGCTGGCGCTACAGCTTCTTCATCAACTTGCCGGTCGGCATCGTGCTGGTGATCCTGATTTTAACCGGGCTTGCGCCGACGAAAGCGCGTTATGATTTGTTGCTCAGTGCCGATTGGGTGGGGATATTCGGGCTGGCGATCGGCCTGGGCGCGCTGACTTTTGTGCTGGAAGATGGCCAGCGCGAAATGTGGTTTGAATCGCCGCTTATTCGTCTTCTCAGCCTTGTTGCCGCGCTCGGTTTCGCGATGGTCGCTTATGGGCAGTTACGGGCCAAGACACCGGCGGTCGCCTTGTATCTGCTGCGTCGTCCGCAGTTTTTGAACTCGATTTTATTGAGCGTCCTGTCGGGAATCGGCTTGTTCGGCACTTTGTATCTCACGCCGCAGTTTTTGGGCCTGATCGCGGGCTATAATTCGGCGGAGGTGGGCTATGTCGTGCTGTTGAACGGGGTGCCGTTCCTGCTGCTGTCGCCTGTGTTTCCGTTGTTGATGCGGACGGTCGATATCCGGATTTTGATCACGAGCGGCGTAATGTGCCTGATCGCCAGTTCATTGTTGGCGGCGGGGCTGACGCCGGATTCTGCCGGGTCGTTTTTCATCATGCCGCAATTGTTGATGAGCATGGGGATGTTTCTCACCATGGCATTTCTAAGTCAGGTCGTGGTGATGTCGGTGGAGGATGAGATTGTCGATGATGCGTCCGCCATTTTCAATTGCGCCCGCAATTTGGGCGGATCGGTGGGGCTGGCGCTGATTGCGACGATGTTGGATCGGCGGCAGTCACTGCATTTGGCGCGGCTATCGGAATCGATCACCCAAAGCGCCGCGCAGGGGCAGGCGCTGTTGATGAATGATGGCGGCGGGCAGGTGCCGATTGCATTGATGTCACAGGCTTTTGCCCGTCAGGCTGCGGTGATGGCGTTTAGCGATATTTACCTGATATTGGGCGGGTTGATGATGCTGGCGGTGCCGTTGGCGCTTATGGTCAAGCCGATCAAGCATCATGGCCCATTGGTGATGCATTAACGGCGCGTCAGGCGATCAGCGCGGATCATATGGGCGGCGCGTTCGGCGATCATCAGGGTCGGCGAGCTGGTATTGCCGGAGGTGATGCGCGGCATGATCGATGCGTCCGCGATCCGTAAGCCCTCAATCCCGCGCACGCGCAGGCTGGGATCGGTAACGGCCATCGGATCATCGGCGCGCCCCATCTGGCAGGTGCCGACCGGGTGGAAGATGGTGGTGCCGACCTTGCCCGCCGCATAAGCAAGCTGTTCATCCGTGGTGAATTCGGCCCCCGGCAGATATTCCACCGGCTGAAAAGGTGTGAGTGCCGGTTGCGATACGATCTTTCGCGTCAGCCGCAGCGCCTTGGCGGCCTTGATCCGGTCGGCTTCGTGGCTGAGATAGCAAGGCGCGATTCTCGGCGCGCTGTGCGGGTCGGTATCGCGGATAGTGACATGGCCGCGCGATTGCGGGCGCAGGTCGCAGATGCTGGCGGTGAAGGCCGGGAAATTGTGCAAGGGCTCGCCAAATTTTTCCAGCGACAAGGGCTGGACATGATATTCGAGATCCGGCGAGACAATGTCGGGATCGGATTTGGCGAATGCGCCCAATTGGCTGGGGGCCATGCTGAGCGGGCCGCGCCGGAACAGGGCATATTCAAGCCCCATCATGGCCTTGCCCCATAGGCTGTGGACTTGGGTGTTGAGGGTGTTGATACCCTGCAATTTATAGATGCTGCGGAGCTGGAGATGGTCCTGCAAATTCTGGCCGACGCCGGGCAGGGCGTGCGCGACTTCAACGCCCAAAGACCGTAGCAGCGCCGGATCGCCAATGCCTGACCGTTGCAGGATCGCGGGCGAGCCGATTGCACCCGCGCTCAAGATAGTTTCAAGCCTGGCAGAGGCCGTGCAGGCGCGATTGCCCTGTTGGAATGCAACGCCGGTGACTTTGCGCCCCTGCATCAATAGCCGGTCCGTCAGCGCCCCGGTCACGATCTTCAGATTGGGGCGGTGGCGGATGGGGTCGATAAAGCCACGCACGCTCGACCAGCGGGTGCCGCGCTTCTGGTTGACATGGAACATGCCGACGCCTTGATTGTCGCCCTGATTGAAATCATCGGTTGGGTTGATGCCTGCCTGTGTCGCCGCCTCGGCAAAACGGTCGAGTATGTCCCAGCGCAGCCGTTGCTGCTCCACCCGCCATTCGCCGCCCGTACGATGGTGGTTGTTCTCACCGCCTTGGAAATCCTCCATGCCGAGGAATAGCGGGCGTACCGCATCCCAGCGCCATTGATGATCGCCGGTCAATGCGGCCCATTGGTCATAATCCTGCGCCTGACCGCGCAGATACAGCATGCCGTTGATCAGGGTGCAGCCGCCCAAACCCTTGCCCCGAGCATAGATGATCGAACGGCCATTCAGGCCCGGTTCCGGCTCGGTCGTGTAGCACCAATCGGTGCGCGGATTGTTGATGCAATAGATGTAGCCAATCGGGATTTTGGTCCAGATCCAGCGTTCGTCATTGCCCGCCTCCAGCAACAAGACACTGACGTCTGGATCGGCGGACAGGCGGTTGGCCAGCACACAGCCCGCAGCACCACCGCCGATGACGATATAATCAAATGTTCCAAAATCAGTCATTTGCGGGCCATTCTATCAATATTGTGCCAAGAAGCGAGCGCGGCAAAGGCGGGATTGGTCGGACGTTCTATCGGGCGTTGTTTCGGGCGGCCTCGCCAGCGATATTGCGGCTGGGCCTCATTGCCGGTCGCGACAAAACCAAGCGCGCGCATGATCCGGGCAAAGGTCGCCGTCCCGATGCCAAGCGAGGTCGCTAAGGCCATATCTGGCAGATAATCGCGCGACTGGCCACGCGCGTCATGCACCGACCGGGCGATTTTTTCGACAAGATCGATCCGCAGCATCTGATCGCCAAAGCGGCGATAACCGGCCAGCGCCGCCGCTGCGTCAAGCGCGGGGCTGGGTTTATCCAACAGGCCAAGGCCCGCCATTGGCAACGGCGGCATCGGCAGGTTTTCGCGGATATGATGGAGCGCGAGCCGCAGGCTTGCCGCGCCCGGTTTCAGCAGCATCGGGTGAAACAGATCGAGCGCCCCGATCTCCAACCCGATGCGGCGCAAATGATGGCGTTCCTGCCGGTCCAGATGATGGAGCGCCGTCTCCACCTCATGTCGCGAGATGATGCCCCCATTGGCGACAATCTGGGCCAAGAGCGCGCGTAAATTCGGCGAGGTTGCTTCATGGCTTGCCATATCGGCTAGGCGGAGGAGCGGGCGCAATTGTCCGGCGATGCGGTGGTGCAGCCAGCGTTCGAGCCGTTCCATCACCGCTTTGCGCGGGGTGGGGGGCAGGCTGGCAATCGTCGGGTCGGGGGCGAATTGCGGGTGCAGCAGATCCTTGCCGGGCTTGAACCCGATAATGTCCTGTCCGCGCCAATAGAGCGTGATCGGCGCGCCCGCGACCAATGACAGGCTGAATTGATCGTCGGGCGCTTCTGCCAGCGCCTGCGCCCGGCGTTCCAATTCACGCGGGAGGTGATGTTCTGCCGCCGCGAGCAGCATCTTGCGGTCGCCGCGCCGGGCATCGCCATCGACGGTAAAGCGAAAGCCGTTCAAGTGGCCGATCATCTCATCTTCGACGGTGACTTGGCCATCTGTCGCCACCTGCACATCGAGCAAGCGCCGATCGCGCCCGACCGAGCGCATCAGGACCATCGTGCGCCGATCGACAAAGCGTTCGGTCAATCTTTGGTGCAGGGCATCGGACAGGCGCTCTTCCAGCGCCATCGTCTGGATCGCCCATTGTCCGGGCAGCGCCAGCCAATCGGGGCGCTGGGCGATATAGGCCAATGTCCGCACACCCGCGAGCCGCGATGCCAGCCGGTCGACATCGCCGCCGACCTGATCCAGTCGCGCGAGTTCGCGGGCGAACCAATCCTCGGCAATCGGGCCATGCACGCGTTGCAGGAATAATTGCGCGACCAATTGGGCGTGATAGCTTGGCCCAACCTTGCGGAAATCGGGCAGGCCGCACAATTCCCATAATAAGGACACGGCGCGCGCGCCCTTGGCCTTGTCTCGAATGTCGTGATGGGCGGCGAGTTGACGCAGCACGGCAAGGTCCACCGCCTCGGGGGCGGCCCGTAGCATCGGTTCATCTGGCACCTCTTCCAACGAGGCGATGAGATTATCGAGCGTGGAAAAATCCGGCTCGGCATTGCGCCACAGCAGATGATCGAGCGGGGGGAAGCGGTGGTTCACGACCCGGTCGATTTCGGCTTCGGTCAATGTCAGATCATCACCCATGCCCCCCAGTACGCCAAATGTGCCGTCACGTTGATGGCGTCCGGCGCGGCCCGCGATTTGGGCGATTTCGCTGATCGCCAGCCGCCGTTGGCGCTTGCCGTCGAATTTCGACAGGCTGGCAAAGGCGATGTGCGAAACATCCATGTTGAGACCCATGCCAATCGCATCGGTGGCGACGAGATAATCGACCTCGCCCGCCTGAAACATGGCGACTTGTGCGTTGCGGGTGCGGGGCGACAATGCCCCCATCACCACCGCCGCGCCGCCACGGGTCCGGCGCAGCATTTCCGCCACGGCATAGACCTGCTCCACCGAAAAGGCGACGATGGCCGAACGCGCGGGCAGGCGGGAGAGCTTCATCGGCCCGGCATGGGTCAGTTGCGAAAAACGAGGGCGGGAGATGATCTCGGCATGGGGGATAAGGGCGCGGATGATCGGCTTCAGACTGTCCGAGCCAAGGATCATCGTTTCTTCGCGACCACGGGCATATAGCAGTCGATCAGTAAAGACATGGCCGCGTTCCGGGTCGGTGCCGATCTGCGCTTCATCCAGCGCGACAAAGGCGACATCGCGGCTGATCGGCATGGATTCCACCGTGCAGAGCAACCAGCGTGCATTGGGCGGCATTATCTTTTCTTCGCCGGTGATCAGCCCGACATTGGCCGCGCCCTTGATCGCGACGACCCGATCATAAACCTCACGCGCGAGCAGTCGCAGCGGAAAGCCGATCATCCCGCTCGAATGGGCGCACAACCGCTCGATCGCAAGATGCGTCTTGCCGGTATTGGTCGGGCCGAGAACGGCGCGGACCACGTCCTGATCGGTGCGTTTCATGGGTGATGGATTATCCGCCGCCGCAACCGCAGCCGCGCCATACAGCCATTTTGTCAAGTTGGTCGAGTTCTTCCCACGGGCTGACCCCGCGTTCATAGACGGCGCGAAAGCTGCTGTCATCGCAGCCGAGCAACCAGTCTAGTTCGCGCATGCTGGCCAAATGGCGCAGTTCGATAAGCCATTCATCGAAACTGATTGTGGGCGGCGTGTCCATATCATGATGTTAATCTGTGCTGCGTGTCGGAGCAAGCACGCGCGATGGCCCAATATGCACTGAAGCCCATCAAATTTGAAGACTTGACGATCCATTAGTTTATAAATATCTAAATTATAACATGATCAGTCAAAGGGACTAATGAATGGCCGACCAGCCACTTGATCGCGCTACGGTTCAGGTGAGCGAGGCGCGGTATGGTGTTCCGGCGATCGAGCCATTCTTCGACGAGGCAACCTCGACCATTGCCTATGTCGTATATGATACCGCAAGCAGGCACGCCGCCATTATCGACAGCGTGCTGGACTTTGATCCCGCTTCGGGTCGCACCTCCTTCTCCTCGGCAGACAAGATGATCGCGTTTGCCGGGGAGAAGGAGCTTGTCATCGACTGGCTGCTAGAAACCCATGTCCATGCAGACCATCTGTCCGCCGCGCCCTATCTCCAGCAGAAATTGGGGGGCAAGATCGCCATAGGCGCTGATGTCGTCACAGTGCAGCAGACGTTCGGCAAATTGTTCAATGCGGGCCCTGCGTTCAAATGTGATGGCAGCGATTTCGACCGGCTGTTTGCGGATGGCGACAGTTTTAACATCGGTGATATGCAAGTGACGGTACTGCATGTGCCGGGCCATACCCCGGCCTGTATCGCTTATGTGATCGGGGATGCGGTGTTCGTTGGCGATACGTTGTTCATGCCGGATTATGGCACTGCGCGGTGTGATTTTCCGGGCGGCGATGCGCGCAACCTTTATCGCTCGATCTGCCGTATCCTGTCGTTGCCTGCGGAAACGCGCCTGTTCATGTGCCATGATTACAAAGCGCCGGAACGCGATTATATTGCGTGGGAAACCACGGTCGATGCGCAGCGCAAAAATAATATCCATATTCATGACGGCGTGACTGAGGATGCGTTCGTCGCGATGCGTGATGCGCGTGATGCAGGGCTGGCGATGCCGGTGTTGATCCTGCCATCGGTGCAGGTGAATATGCGCGCAGGCCATTTGCCCCCGGCAGAAGACAATGATGTGCGTTACCTCAAGATTCCGCTGGATGTGCTTTGATGGAAGCGCTTTTCCCCCAAGCCGAACCGTTGCAAGGCCTGATCGGCGGCCTGTTGATCGGAGTGGCGGCGGCGATCATGCTGCTGGGTCTGGGGCGGATTGCTGGGGTAAGCGGCATGACCGCGCGCGCGACCGGCATTGGCGGTGGAGCAACATCCCGGTTGGTCGCAGCGGCATTTGTGATCGGCCTGCCCTTGGGCGCATGGATCGCGGCTCAGTGCATCGGCCCCATGCACATTGACTTTCCTTCATGGCCGGCGTTGATATCGGGCGGGCTGTTGGTCGGTTTTGGCACGCGCATGGGGTCGGGGTGCACCAGCGGTCATGGTGTCTGCGGGATTTCCCGGCTTTCGCGCCGGTCGATTGTTGCGACGATGTTATTCATGGCGAGCGGTTTTGCGACCGTGGCGATCATGAGGGCGATAGGGTTGCTGGGCGTTTGAGCTACATGATCAAACAGGGAGAGCGCATATGAAGAATCTCGGTACATTGGATCGCGCGCTGCGCGTGATTGCGGTTGCTGCCATCGTTATTGCCTATGCGACCGGCAATCTGACCGGTACGCCCGGCGTGGTATTGTTGTTGATTGCGATTGTGTTGCTGGCAACCGCAGCTATCGGCTTTTGTCCGGCATATCGCCTGATCGGGGCATCGACCTGCGATAAGAGCTGACACATTGTGCAGCCACTGATTTCTCTTATTGCCGGACTGATATTCGGGGCAGGGCTTGCGGTCGGCGGGATGATCAATCCTGCGCGGGTGCAGGCCTTTCTCGACCTGTTCGGCCATTGGGACCCGACATTGGCCTTTGTCATGGGTGGTGCAATTCTGCCCATGACGATGGCATGGGTGATAAAGGCGCGGCTTGATCGCCCATTGGCGGGCGGGGTGTTCGATCTGCCGGACACGCGCAAGCTTGATCGCCATCTGGCGATAGGTGCGCTGTTATTCGGTGCAGGCTGGGGTATTGGCGGGCTTTGCCCCGGTCCTGCCATTGCTGATCTGGCACTGGTGCCGGGACCTGCATTATTATTTGTCGCGGCGATGCTGGCGGGTATGGGCGTGCATCGGCTGACATTAGGGCGGTGAGGTGAGTCTATCCCGCTATTTCCCCATCCTTGAATGGGGCAGGGGTTATCATAAAACGGCGTTCACCAATGATGTGGTGGCAGCCCTGATCGTCACGATCATGCTGATCCCGCAGAGCCTTGCCTATGCGATGCTGGCAGGATTGCCGCCCGAAGTGGGCCTCTATGCTTCGATCCTGCCATTGGTCGCTTATGCGATTTTCGGCACCAGTCGCGCGCTTGCGGTCGGGCCGGTGGCGGTGGTGTCCTTGATGACTGCGACCGCAGCCGGGAATATCGCGGCACAGGGTTCACCTGAATATATGACGGCGGCGATTGCAATGGCGCTGATTTCAGGGCTGATGATGGTGGGGATGGGGCTGTTGCGGCTTGGCTTTCTTGCCAATTTGCTGTCACATCCGGTGGTGTCCGGTTTTATCACCGCGAGCGGATTGATTATCGCGACCAGCCAATTGAAGTCACTGCTCGGCATCAATGCGGGCGGGGATACGATGCCCGCACTGTTGGGGTCGCTCTACGCCCATATTGGCCAGACAAACCTGCCGACCCTTATCATCGGCATGAGCGCCACCCTTTTTCTATTCTGGGTCCGCAAGGGGCTGAAACCATTGCTGGTGCGCCTTGGCCTGCAACCGCGCGTGGCGGAGTTATTGGCCAAGGCAGGGCCGATTGCGGCAGTGGCGGTGTCGATTTTGGCGGTCGTCAGCCTTGATCTGGAGGGGGCCGGGGTCAAGACCGTGGGGCATATCCCGCAATCTCTGCCGCCCTTTGCCATGCCGGGGTTCGACCCGGACTTATGGGTCCGATTGCTGGTCCCGGCTTTATTGCTGAGCGTGATCGGTTTTGTCGAATCCGTCTCCGTCGCCCGGACCTTGGCCGCGCGCAAGCGCCAGCGGATCGTGCCGGATCAGGAATTGATCGGCCTTGGCATGTCCAATCTCGCGTCTGCCGTGTCGGGCGGCTATCCCGTGACCGGCGGTTTTGCGCGCTCCGTCGTGAATTTCGATGCGGGGGCCGATACGCCTGCCGCCGGTGCCTTTACCGCCATCGGTATCGCGTTTGCGGCCCTGTTTATGACTCCATGGCTGTCCCATTTGCCGGTGGCGACATTGGCGGCGACGATTGTGGTCGCGGTGTTAAGTCTCGTCGATCTCAAGACCCCGCGCATGGTCTGGCATTATGCCAAGGGCGATTTCGCCGCCATGGCCGCGACCGTGCTGGTGACGTTGCTGGCGGGGGTCGAAATCGGGGTGATTGCGGGGGTGGGGCTGAACCTTGCGCTCTATCTGTATCGTGCCTCGCGCCCTCATGCCGCCATTGTCGGGCGCGTGCCGGGGACCGAGCATTTCCGCAATGTGAAGCGGTGCGATGTGTTGACCGCGCCGCACCTTCTCAGCATCCGGATTGATGAGAGCCTGACCTATCTCAATGCCGGTTGGCTGGAGGAATTTGTGTTGGAATCCGTCGCGGCGAGGCCGCAAATGCGCCATCTGATCTTGATGTGTTCGGCAGTGAACACGATTGACGCATCGGCGCTGGAAAGTCTGGAAGCGATCAATCACCGTCTGGCGGATAGCGGCGTGCGGCTGCATCTGTCCGAGGTGAAAGGTCCGGTGATGGATGCGCTTCAGCACGCGCATCTGTTGAAAGACCTGACCGGGCATGTCTATATGTCTCAAAATCAGGCGTTTTCCGAGCTGATCCTCGATAATGGCGACCATGATGGTCGGTTGCGGCCAGAAAATGATCTCTGGCTCGCGCGCGGGCTGATCTGAATGTGTTGCGACTGAAACGCGCTGCAAACCCTCTCCCGTCACAGTTTCCTGAACATTGCAGATCGTGATTAACCCGATGTTAGGGGTTCGCCGTCATAGCTCTCCTAAGTCCAATATCGGACGCCGCTTAACTGGCTGTGCGCCCAATATTGGCGATAGGGAGAATGAAATGCGGTTTTCATTGGCGATCCAGCGCATTGACGGACTTGTCGTCGGTCGCGCGCGCCATGTGTTCGGCCCGCCGCCTGCCAATGACAATGGGGCCATGCTGGATGAAGCGGCCCTCGATCGCAGCCGTATTTGCAGCGAATTATATGGCGACCACGCGATGGACCATGCGCAGTCATGTGCCAAGCGGGCATTTTTTCTGAATGACATGCGTCGCTATCGCTGGTGGCTGGATGTGATCCGGTCGCTGGATATGGCGACAGTGACGGCGTCCCATTAAGTTCGGTTGCGGCGTTAAAGGTAAAGTAGTTTCAAGCGTAAAAAGAAGGACTTGACGAAAAGCCTCCTTGTTTGTGGGGGGCGAGAATGAACTGGACTGACTTTGCACAGCTTTTTCCGCATCAACCCCAAGCTCAGAGGCGAGACTACACCGCTTGATGAGCGCGTGCGTTCGGCGTTGGTGGCGACATTGTTCGGTTCACCTGCATCGCTGATCATCGGCGCAGTGTGCGGCATGCTGACGGCCATTTACATCGCGGTCAATTCAGGCAGCATCGCCATCGCCAAGGCTGCGACAGTCTTGTCGATCGTCGCCATCATGCGCGTGTGGACGACGCTGATCTTTTCGCGGCAAATTCGCAATGGCTGGGGCGCAAAGTTCACCCATTGGGAACGCCTGTATGAAATCGGGGCGTGGACCTATTCCTTCACTCTTGGCGTATTATGCGGGACGACCATCCTTTATACGCAGGATGCCTCCCTGCACACATTGGCCGCCGCCAATGCCATTGGCTATGCGGGCGGTATTTCCAGCCGCAATGCGGGACGTCCGATGATCGCGATCGGCCAGTTCCTGCTGGTGACGATCCCATTGACTGTATCCTTGATGATGATCGGTTCGGTGACCTATATGATTTTGGCCGTGACGGTGACCATGTTCATCATCGCCATGATCGGCATCACCCAGCAGACCTATGAGGTGGTGCGCCGCTCCTTTTCAATGGCGCAGGAAAAGAGCGACCTTGCCGATCGCATGGAAATTATCGCCCTGACGGATGATCTGACCGGCTTTACCAATCGCTATGGCCTCAATGCCCATATCGAGAGCGTGTTCAGCCAGCGTGGCGACCGGCCAGTCGCGTTGCTGTGGATGGATATCGACCGGTTCAAGGAAGTGAACGACAGCCTTGGCCATCCGGTCGGCGATCAATTGCTGATCCGCATTTCCGACAAGATCCGGGCCGTGTTGGGCGACAAGGGGGCGGCGGCGCGATTTGGCGGCGATGAATTTATCGTGATCTGCCCCGATATGGGCATTGAGGAAGCGGAAATCCTTTCCAATCGCCTGTTGGAAGTGGTGCGGATGCCGACCCATATCGATGGCCATGTCATCAATGTCAGCGGGTCCATCGGCATTGCGGTTGCGCCTTATCACGGGGTTGAGCCGGATATCGTCATGCGTAATGCGGATATTGCGCTTTATGGCAGCAAGGCCGCAGGCCGCGACCAATCGAGCCTGTTCGATGCCTCGATGAACCGTGCCTTGATCCGCCGCAAGGAATTGGAAGTCGAACTGCGGGCGGCGATTGAAACCGATCAGCTTGAACTGCATTATCAGCCCATCGTCGAAGTCGCGACCCGCAAGATCGTGGCGTTTGAAGCGTTGATCCGTTGGGATCACCCGACGCGCGGGCCGCTACGCCCGTCTGAATTCATCGCGATTGCCGAGGAAACCGGGCTGATCATCACATTGGGCAATTGGGTGGTGGGCGAAGCCTGCCGCGCTGCCAGCGCCTGGCCGGAGGATATCAGCGTCGCCGTCAATATTTCGCCGGTGCAGATGCAGGCGGCAGGCGCATCGCTTGGCGTGATGACCGCGTTGCGCGCGTCGTCGCTAGCCGCCCATCGCCTTGAGCTTGAAATTACCGAGACGGCATTGTTGGAAAGCAATGTGCAGGTGCGGGATTTTGTCGCGGCCATTGACGCGGTCGGGATCAAGATGGCGCTGGATGATTTCGGGACTGGCTATTCATCTTTGTCCTATCTCCACCAGTATAATTTCAGCAAGATCAAGGTCGATAGCTCGTTCGTCAGCGGTGCGCTGGCGGGTAAGAAATCGGATGCGATCATCAAGGCTGTCGCCGAACTGGCCGCAACACTTGATATGAATATCGTTGCGGAAGGGATTGAAACCGAAGAACAAGCCGCATCGGTATTGGGCGTGGGCTGCGGACAGGGGCAGGGCTATCTGTATGGCGCGGCGATGCCCGCCGAACAGGTGCTGGCTTTGCTGACGGCGCAAGGCCGGTTGGATCAGGCGGCTTGAGTTAAATAGGGGCTGAGTTGAAATGGGGAGGTTTGCTCTCCCCCAAGTCGATATAAGATCAGGCGGCGCTCGCGGTGTTGCGTTCGCCATCTACCCGGCGGGATTGTGCACCCGCCAGTCGAAGCATCAGTCGCAAATCCTGTTCGCGCAGACGCAGGGCGGATTCCGCCCATATCTCGACAATTTTTTCCAGTTCGATGAGCGGGATCGGGTTCACGATCCGCATCGCGCGTAACGCGCCGGATTGGCCCACATGGCGGCGGCTGTTCTTGCGGATGAATTCCTGCGTGACTTCTTTGCCCTTGCCGGGGTCGGCCAGCACGTTGATCAGGCCCCATTCGTGCAGTTTTTCCGCCGAATAGGTGTCGCCGCTCATGATCATTTCTTCGGCATGGGCGCGACCGATCCGGCGGACGAGCAGGCTATGCGCCCCCATGCCGGGAAACAGGCCGAATGCGGCCTCTGGCAGGCCGAATGACGCGCCGCGTTCCGCGATGATGATGTCGAACGACAGCAATGCCTCCAGACCGCCGCCCAGCGCATCGCCCTCGGCAAGGCCGATGGTGATGATCGGCAGATCCAGCGCGTTGATGTTGCGGTGGAGGATGCGCACGCATGCCCAGCCATAATCGAGTAGCGCCTGCCGGTTCCCGTTGCGGATCAGCGAGACGAACAGTTCAAGGTCGCCGCCATAGCAAAATACGCCCGGCACCCGCGATCCGAGAACAAGATAGCGCAGGTCCGCTTTATCGGGGCCAAAGCTCGAGCTGATGGCGGCCTGCCATGTCCTGAAATCACCAAGCAGTTGCGGCGTAAAACTTGGCCGCCCTGACGGGTTCATAAAGGTCCAGAGAGTCGCCTCTTCTTCGTCATACATGACGTCAAGTTCGTTAAGCCCAAATAATTCAGGACTGATCGCGAGACGTTTTTTGGCGGCGACCAGTGAAGATTGCTTCAAGGTCGCCATCGGGTCGTGTGTAAACTCATCACCACCACGATATTTGTTCACGAACTGCGACCTTTCAATGGCTGTGCTGAATCATTGACATAAGTTTAACCATTCCTCAACGAATCTTTGCACTTATCGCGATTTTTCTCCGCGTAGCGATGCGAATTTTCACCATTTTGGTGGTTATTTTTGGCGGTTTTTCGTTGTTTTCATGGTTAATAATAAATTGGGGAATTCTTCGTTTTTGTGACCAAAAACACGCATCTGAACAGTGATTTCTCGTTTTTATTTAGGTCCTGCCCCCTAGCTATCCGAAAAACCAAAAGGCGCGGTCGTGCGGCGATAGTCGTCGGGGAGGATCTGGCGCCCAATCGGCGGCTCGGCGCGCGCGGTGCAATTGGAGCGATAGCATAGCCTGCATGTGGCCCCGATGGGCGTGGCGTTTTCGGGGCTGAGATCCGGGCGGTTCTGGGTGTAGATCAGGCGACCTGCATGTTCGGCGGAGCAGCCCAAGGCTACCGCGCGTTCGACCCGTGGCACGCCGAATGCGCCGCCGCCTGCCGTCACGGTGCGGGCGATGGAGAAAAATCGCTGGCCATCCGGTAGCTCCAGCCATTGGGTGACGATCTGATGGGGGGTGCGGAACACCTGATGCACCGACCATAAGGGGCAGCCGCCGCCATGGCGCGCAAAGGGGAAGCCCGCGCCGTCCAGTCGCTTGGACACGTTGCCCGCCGGATCGACGCGAATGAAGAAGAATGGCACGCGTTCTTCACCCGGCTTTTGCAAGGTCGTGAGCCGGTGCGCCGTCTGTTCAAAGCTGGTGCCGAATTGGCGGGCGAGGGATTCCACATCATATTTGCGCGCCTCGACCGCTTTGGCAAAAGCGGAATAGGGCATCAGCAATGCGGCGGCGGCATAATTCGCCAACGCCCGTCGGGTCAGGCGTTCGCCCGTTTCGCTGCCGAAATTCCCTTCCTGCAACAGCCCGTCCAATTCTTTGCGCATTTCGAGATAGGCAGTCTGGAGCGCGAGCTGGAACATCTGGCTGGCATTATCCAGTCCGTCATCCAGTAATAACTCCTCGCGGTGACGATCAAGGCGACGGATCGAGCCGAACATCACATCGCTGGGCAGCCGGCGCACGCGCAGGCCGTGTCGCTTTTTCAAATGGCCGATCAGCCCGCCATTGTCGGCGACAATCTGGGCCAATCGTTCCGCCACATCGTCGAGCATGGGAAAGCTGTTGCGCCGTGCCGCGAGAAATCGGCGCGAGTCCGCCGCGGGGTCCTGACCGTCAGTGAGACTGGTCGGGCCGCTCGCATCGCGGTCGGCGAGCGCGAGCTGTTCCTCGCGATAGGCGGTATACAGCCGCAGCAACGCCTCGGTGATGCCGGGATAATTGGTGGCGACATCGCTTGCCTCCATCGGTGGAATGTCGATGTCCGCGAAAATCGGGTCCTTGAGGGTAGTCTGGAGCTTTGTGCTGAACTCCACGCCGCCATCCCCGGCCAGCTCCGCCAGATCAAGTCGATAGGTCCGCGCAAGGCGGAGCAGCATCTCTGCCGTCAAGGGTCGCTGATTGCGTTCCAGCAAGGCGATATAGGACGGAGAAATATCGAGATCCGCGGCCATGTCGGACTGTGTCAGGCCAAGATCGCGGCGCAAACGGCGCAGGCGAGGGCCAAGATAGACGCTGCGTTCGCGCGGCATGAGGGGACGTTCTCCTATGTGCGTGTCTCGTCCTTACAACATGACATAGAATTTTTGTAAAGTGTTACATGTGAACTTCTTCGCAGCTGCACAAAGTCTGAATCGCTGGCTATAGCGGCACGGTAATTCAAGCTTATCCACGATTCTCGTTACGTTCAGGGAGACATCACATGTCGTACAAGCAGCATACCGATCAGGTGAACCAGCTCATCCAGAGCTACAAAGGCACGTGGAATGGCATCAATGCCGAATCCGTCGCCCGCATGCGGTTGCAGAACCGTTTCCAGACCGGTCTCGATATCGCGCGTTACACCGCGAAGATCATGCGTGAAGACATGGCTGCTTATGACGCCGATGCCGCCAATTACACCCAGTCGCTCGGTTGCTGGCATGGTTTTATCGGTCAGCAGAAGCTGATCTCGATCAAGAAGCATTTCGGTTCGACCAAGCGTCGCTATCTCTATCTGTCCGGCTGGATGGTTGCTGCATTGCGGTCGGAATTCGGCCCGCTGCCGGATCAGTCGATGCATGAAAAGACCTCGGTCTCGGCCTTGATTGCAGAACTCTACACCTTCCTGCGTCAGGCAGATGCCCGCGAACTCGGCATGATCTTCCGCGATCTCGATGCAGCGCGCGCGGCTGGCGACAAGGCCAAGGCGCAGGCGTTGCTCGATACCGTCAATAATTATCAGACCCATGTCGTGCCGATCATCGCCGATATCGATGCTGGTTTCGGTAATGCCGAAGCGACCTATTTGCTCGCCAAGCAGATGATCGAAGCGGGCGCATGCTGCATCCAGATCGAAAATCAGGTGTCGGATGAAAAGCAGTGCGGCCACCAGGATGGCAAGGTCACCGTGCCGCATGAAGACTTCCTCGCGAAGATCCGCGCGGTGCGTTATGCGTTCCTCGAACTCGGCATCGATGATGGCGTGATTGTCGCCCGCACGGACTCGCTGGGCGCAGGTCTCACCAGGCAGATCGCCGTCAGCAACGCACCGGGCGACCTTGGCGACAAGTATAACAGCTTCCTCGATTGCGAAGAAATCGATCCGGCGACCGCCCGCAACGGCGATGTCATCATCAACCGCAATGGCAAGCTGCTGCGCCCGAAGCGGTTGCCGTCGAACCTGTTCCAGTTCCGTGAAGGCACTGGCGCGGATCGTTGCGTGCTTGATTGCGTCACCGCGCTTGAAAATGGTGCCGATCTGCTGTGGATCGAAACCGAAAAGCCGCACATCGAACAGATCGCGTCGATGGTCGACAAGATCCGCGACGTGTTTCCGAATGCCAAGCTGGTTTATAACAACTCGCCGTCGTTCAACTGGACGCTGAACTTCCGTCAGCAGGTGTATGATGCCTATGCCGCCGCTGGCAAGGATGTCTCGGCCTATGACCGGACCAAGCTGATGTCCGTCGATTATGACGCGACCGAATTGGCGATTGAGGCCGATGAGCGCATCCGCACCTTCCAGCGCGATGCCGCAAAGCGTGCCGGTATCTTCCATCACCTGATCACGCTGCCGACCTATCACACCGCCGCCTTGTCGACCGACAATCTGGCGAAGGAATATTTCGGCGAAGCTGGCATGCTCGGCTATGTCCTTGGCGTGCAGCGTCAGGAAATCCGTCAGGGCATCGCCTGCGTGAAGCACCAGAACATGTCGGGTTCCGACATTGGCGATGACCATAAGGAATATTTCGCTGGCGAAGCCGCGCTCAAGGCCGGTGGCGTCCACAATACGATGAACCAGTTCTGATTTCATCGATGAATGCCCCCTCAATTTGAGAGGGAAACGGATGGCCCGACGCTCACCAGCGTCGGGCCATTTTCGTGATAAATATCTTTACAGTCGGGATAATATAACCTGAATGGCGATATTTACCGTCAAAACGAAAGCGGTTGATAAAGAATTAATGTTTATTGGTTATTAAAGTCCTGCGTCGCCCTCGCGTTAAATCGGGCCATGAAGGGGCATTAGATGAAGCTGATTAAAGATATCACGCGCGATACTCGTGGATCGGTGACGGCTACAATGACTCGTTGCTGTCATATAAAGCAGAGCCTGCGTTCTTTGATGCGTGATAGGCGGGGGGCTTCCTCGGCGGAATATGCTTTATTGCTCGCGTTGCTGGGTGGTAGCACTGCCATGGCGATGGTGTCGGTCGCCACCTCGATTTCCGCCGCGATTACCGGTTCCGCAGATATGGTCGAAAATGGGCGGAACAATGTCGGCGCGGGTTTGTCGAGCAGCACGGGAGGAGATACAAGCTCCAGCACGTCTTCTGGCAGCTCTTCAACGGGCGGTGGTAGCTCCAACGCCTCAAGCGGCAACTCCAATGCCTCAAGCGGGAATGCTAACGCCTCAAGCGGCGGTTCCAACGCATCGAGCGGGAGCGCCAATGGGTCGAAGGGCGGCTCCAACGCATCGGGCGGTCGTTAAGGCGAGCTTGCCCCTTTCGCACGGTCGAGCAGATCATCCGTGACGGTCATGGTGAAGATCGGTTCTGCATCGACAGGCGTTTCCGCGATGGCATCCACAAATGCTGCGCGTGTTTCCGGATCGTCATAGACCATTTTCTGATCGAAAGCGGCGCGCCAGGTCTGTTCATCCGGCCATTCCGCATAGCCGACAAAGCGCCCATCGGCATCAAGATGCAGGCGAGAGCCGAAACTGCCATATTTCTCGCGGATCAACTCGGTCCCGCGTCGCCATGCTTTGCGAAATTGCGCTTCCTTGCCGGGGTGGACGCGCCACCAATAGACCGCGACGAACATGATGTTTTCGCCTCCGCTGGAAAACCTGCGCAAGCTGCGCTTTGGCGGCAGAATATCCAGCTGTTCGGCGTTTGTCATGGGGGGATGGGCTGGGCGTAATACGTATAGCGCACAGCATGGATTTCATCGAAAAATTCCCCTCTTCAGCAAATGTCCGCTGAGTTTGTATTGATCATGATCCGCCGGGAGTAGTCAGATGAAGCACACGCGTATGAAGGCGCGTTATAGTGTCGCCATTTTATCGGCCTGCTTGTTGCTGGGCGCTGCCTCTGTCGCCGCTCAGCCAGTGCCGCCGCCGCCCGGTCACGATCCGCATGGCCATATGTCGACACCGCCCGCGCCTCAGGCCCATATGCCCATGCCAACACCGGGTCACGACCCTCATGGCCATATGACGTCGCCTGCACATTCTATCCCGACGCCACTTAACGAACAGAGCCGCTATGGCCAGCCGCCGAGGCATTGGACCAAGGGCGAAAAAGCATGGGTGCGCCATGTCTCTAAATGCCAGCAGCGCTATCGCAGCTATAATTGGCACACCGACCATTATTATATGCAGCCGGGCAGAGCGAGGCGCTGTCGTATGTGAGGCAGCCGCATATATTGATAATGTCATAAATACCCAGCGGATATGTTGGCGCACCAGTTGCAGGTCTATTTAATAAATTATAGACTATCTTGTCACGGCAAGAGCAGGAATGGGGCGCGATGGGTAATACGCCACGGGTAAGGCGCGACAATATTTCCGATGTCTATAAACTTCTCGATTTCGAGAAAGGCAGAAAGAAGCGAGACAGGCGTCGGCGTCATTTAGCTATCAAAACAGCCGGCCTTGGCTTGGGTCTGTTGAGTGCTGTTGTCACGATCGGGGTGGCGCCAAGATATATCGATAGCCTGCATATCCCCTATGCGCAGGCTCAAATCGCCCCAAAGTTCTCGTTCAGCATGTGTAGCGGATTCCAGCGCGACGATTGCGTGATTGACGGGGACACTATCCGCCTCAACGGTCGCAAGATCCGTCTTGCCGACATCAATGCGCCCGAGAAAAGTGCGCCGCAATGTGCCTATGAAAAGCAATTGGCGGATCAGGCGACCAAGCGATTGCTCGTCATGCTCAACGAAGGTCCGGTCGTATTGCGTGCAGTTGACAGGGATCAGGACAGATATGGGCGCGACCTGCGGGTTGTTCTCGTCAATGGGCGGTCTGTGGGTAGCCGTCTGGTTGATGAAGGTCTTGCTGAGACATGGACGGGTAGACGCCGGAACTGGTGCTGATTCTCTGTCGAGCCACAGTCGAATCTTGTCGCCATGCAACACCATGGGGCATCATCCGCATCGATTGGGAATCGATGCCCCCGAATATGCCCCCAATTGCAGAGGGTGACGCGCGCACATGAGCGCATAAACCCGAGAATTGAGTCTCTACTCTAGGAGATTTTTGAGGTTTTTCTGGACGTTCGCGACCATCGGCGAACTGTCTGATGGTGCCCAGGAGAGGACTCGAACCTCCACGACCTTGCGGTCACTGGCACCTGAAGCCAGCGCGTCTACCAATTCCACCACCTGGGCATCAGATGCGGTGAAGGGGCAACTACGGGGAGGCTTCGCGCTTGTCAATTGGTGAGAGAGAGGCCATTGCATTTTTATCGAATTTTCCTCGCAACGGAGAAATTGCAGACATGAATCGCTTGGTCACGATTTTCGGCGGTGGCGGCTTTATTGGGCATTATGTGGCGCAGGCGCTGCTGGATGCAGGGTGCAGGGTGCGGATTGCCGAGCGCCATCCCAAGAACGCATGGCGGATCAAAAGCTATGGCAATCTTGGTCAGGTGCAATTCATGGCCGCAGACATTCTGCGCCCTGAAACTATCGCGCCCGCCGTCGCAGGCGCAGATGCGGTGATCAATCTGGTCGGCATCCTGTCAGGCGATTTTACCGCCGTGCATGTGCATGGCGCCGAAAATGTCGCCAAGGCCGCCACAGCGGCAGGCGCAACGGCGTTGGTGCATTTGTCGGCCATTGGCGCGGATGCATCGAGCGAATCCGGCTATGGTCGATCCAAGGGCGAGGGTGAGGCCGTTGTGTGCGCGGCGTTCCCGACGGCCACCATCTTGCGCCCGTCGGTCGTGTTCGGGCCGGAAGATCAATTCGTGAATCGCTTTGCAGCGATGGCCAAATTGCCGGTGCTGCCGGTGCTGCGCGGCGAGACGAAGTTTCAGCCGGTGTTTGTCGGCGATATTGCCCGCGCGGTGGTGGCAGTGCTGAATGATGCTGACAATGCGGGCAAGATTTTTGAACTCGGCGGGCCGGAAGTGCTGTCGATGCGCGGCTTGAATGAATTGATTTGCAAGATGACCGGGAACAAACCCGCGATCATCGATGTGCCGGATTGCGTCGGCGGTGCGATGGCATCGCTTTTGGGCTGGGCGCCGGGTGCGCCGATCACCAAGGATCAGTGGATCATGTTGCAGCGTGATAATGTCGTGGCGGCAGGGGCGGCTGGCTTTGCCGCGCTCGGCATCACGCCACAGGCGCTGGAGGCGGTGGGGCCGCGCTGGCTCGTTCAATATCGCCCTCATGGCCGGTTCGCCGCCAAAATCTCGGCTTGAGGCAGCGTATTTTATGAGTTCAGATCTTTTGACGCCTGTCCTGCTCGGCATTGTCGAGGGGGTGACGGAGTTCATTCCTGTATCGTCCACCGGCCATCTGGTGTTGGCGGGGGCGTTGCTCGGCTATCATGATGAGGCGAGCAAGACGTTCGACATCGTCATCCAATTGGGCGCGATTCTGGCGGTGCTGGTGCTGTATTGGCGGCGGTTCTTCGATGTTTTGATCGGCCTGTCCGGTTGGCAATCGGGACCGGTGGCCTTTACTCGCAATATCTTGCTGGGGTTTCTGCCATCAATGGTGGTCGGGGCCTTTGCCTATCAGGCGATCAAGGCGATGCTCGAATCGCCGACGATTGTCGCATGGGCGCTGATCATCGGCGGGGTGGCGATTATCGCGATTGAGCGGATCGCCAAGATGGTGACGGTGGACAGCATCGAAACGATGCACTGGCGCACGGCGCTCGGCATCGGGGCTATTCAATGCCTGTCGATGATACCGGGGGTCAGCCGGTCGGGCGCGACGATCATGGGCGCGCTGGTGCTGGGCGTGGAGCGCAAGACGGCGGCGGAATTCAGCTTTTTCGTCGCGGTGCCGACAATGATGGCCGCCAGCACCTATGCGATGCTGAAGGACGGCATGCATTTGCCGCATGATCAGCTCGCCAATATTGGCGTCGGGTTCATGATTTCGTTCGTTGTCGCGATGCTGGTGATCAAGGCATTTGTGGCGATGGTGTCGCGCTTCGGCTTTTCGCCTTTTGCTTATTATCGCATTGTGGCGGGGGCGGTGGCGTTGGTGTGGCTCGGCCTGAAGTAATTTCTGTCGCCCATTAAAAAAAAGCCCGGCGTCGCAATTTGCGAGACCGGGCTTTTTTTATGGGCGTAATTGAGCGCCTCAGCCCGCCTTGGCGACACCGACAAGGGCAGGGCGCAGCAAACGGTCTTTGATCATATAGCCTGCCTGCATTTCATGGGTCACGGTGCCGGGTTCCTGATCGCTCGGCATTTCCATCATCGCCTGATGGAGATTGGGATCGAGCTTTTCACCCACCGCTACAATCTTGCTGATGCCGTGGCGGCTGAAGACATTTTCGATTTCCTTGCCGGTCATTTCAATCCCGGTGATGAGCGGCGCGAGCTTTTCATTATCGCGCAATTCGGCAGGAATGCATTCGAGCGCGCGCACCAGATTATCGGAAACCGACAGGATGTCGCGGGCAAAGGCGGTCGCGGCATAGGCCGATGCGTTCGCCTTTTCCTGTTCAAGCCGACGGCGCGTGTTCTGAATATCGGCCTGTGCATAGAGCACGTCCTGTTTCGCCGTCTCTAATGCCGCTTCCAATTCGGCAATCCGGGCATTGAGGTCATTGCCCGTTGCGGCTTCGGCAGCGGTTTCCGCGCCTTCGGTCGGTTCGGCAGTGTCATTTTGTTCGGTCATGCAATCATTCTCGTTAATGTTTGAGCTGTGAAATCCACCATGGGGATGATCCGTGCATAGTTCAAGCGGGTGGGGCCGATAACCCCGACCACGCCGATCACCTGACCATCCTTGCCATGCCAAGGGGCTGCTATCACGGATGAGCCGGAAAGCGAGAAGAGTTTGTTTTCCGACCCGATAAAAATGCGGGTCGCCCGTGCGGTGCGCGCGTTATCGAGCAAGCGGGCAATGTCGCGTTTTGTTTCGAGCTGTTCGAGCAATTGCCGGACGCGTTCGAGGTCTTCGGCAGCATGTTCGTCGATCAGATTCGCCTGTCCGCGTACGATCAACACGGGATTATCCATCCCGTCATTCGACCACACGGCCAATCCCTGCTGGATCAACTGCGCGGCGGCCTGATCGAGCAGGGTCTGTCCCTCGTTGATCTGGGCAATAAGCCGCGCGCTCGCTTCACCCAAGGTGAGGCCGGTGAGCATTGCGTTCATGAAATTCGCCGCCTCTTGCAGCGCCGACATCGGGAAACCGGCGGGCAGGTCGAGCACGCGATTTTCGACAGCCCCATCCTTGCCGACAAGGACAGCGAGCGCCTGCCGGTCGGACAAGGGGACAAAGCCGACTTGGCGCACCACCGGTTCACCCTTCGGTACCAAGACCATGCCAGCACAGGCGGATAGGCCCGACAAGGCGGCGCTGGCGGCAGCGAGCGCATCTTCGATCGGGCCGCTTTCCTTGATCTGCGTTTCAATCGCATCGCGTTCACGCAGCGAGGGGACGGCGACCTGCATCATGCCATCGACGAACAGTCGCAAGCCGCTTTCGGTCGGGATGCGACCAGCCGAGACATGTGGCGCGGCGAGAAGGCCGAATTCTTCCAGATCCTGCATGACGTTGCGGATCGAGGCGGGTGACAGGTCCAGCCCCGCGATTTTGCTGATCGTGCGCGAGCCAACGGGCATGCCGCTATCGAGATAAGACTCGACGACGACGCGAAAGACATCGCGGGCGCGGTCACTCAGTTCAAGCGAGCTGGTCATTGCCACCTCATATGGTGTGATGTTGCGGCGATGCAACCTATGATCACTGCCCACCCAGCGTGAAAAAGAAGAAGATCGCAGTAGCAATGGCCATCACGGCAGTGGCTGTCCAGCCGAGGATCATCATGCCATCGGATGCAGCCAGTCGTCCCATCGCGCGTTTGTTGCGGACGATCAGCATCATCACTGCCATCAATGGCGCGGCCAGCACGCCATTTACGACCGCCGCCCAATAAAGTGCGCGGGCCGGGTCTATGCCGGTGTAGTTCAGCATCGTGCCGAGCATCGTCGTCACCGCAATCGTGGCATAAAACAACCGTGCATCGAGCAATTTGGCATCAAGGCTGCCCGCCCGCCCGGTCATTTCCGTCACGGCATAGGCTGCCGATCCCGCCAACACCGGCACCGCGAGCATCCCCGTGCCGATAATCCCCAAGGCGAACAGGGCAAAGGCGAAGTTCCCGGCAATCGGTCGAAGTGCCTCTGCGGCTTGGGCCGAGGTCTCAATATCGGTGATGCCGTTGGCATGGAGGGTGGCTGCCGTCGCGAACACAATCGCGAGCGAGATGATCGAACTGAACGCCATGCCGGTCAGCGTATCAATGCGGATGCGGGCGAGTTCCGGCCCGGCTTCCTTGGGTGTGATGCACAAGGGCTTGGCATGGTGGCGGTGCTGTTCCTCGATTTCCTGCCCGGCCTGCCAGAAAAACAAATAGGGGCTGATCGTCGTGCCCAAAATGGCGACGAGCGCCGTGGCATAAGCGGCGTTCCATTCAATGTCCGGCACGACCAGCGCTGTCAGCGCCTCGCCCCAAGGCACGCCGGCGACCATCACCACTGCGACATAGGTGAACAGCGACAATGTCGTCCATTTCAGCGCCTTGGCATAGCGGGGATAGCTCAGCATCACCTCCAGCACGACGCAGATAATGCCGAAGCCAAGGGTGTAAATTGCCGCATTGCCGCCCGCCAACAGGTGCAGGGCTGCCCCCATCGCGCTCAGATCCGCGCCGAGGTTGATGACATTGGCGATGATCAGCAAGGACACGATGAACCACATCAGAGACTTGGGATAATGGCGGCGCAAATTCTGCGCGATGCCGCGTCCGGTCACGCGCCCGATCTTGCCCGCGACCTCCTGAATGACGACCATCAACGGGAAGCTGAAGAGGAAGGTCCACGCCAGCCCATAGCCAAATTCCGCGCCGACCTGACTATGGGTGCCTATACCGCTGGGATCGTCATCGGCGGCGCCGGTCACAAGTCCGGGGCCGAGCCGTTTCAGGAAAGCCGAAATGCCCATATGTTGTCGCGGCGTCCTTTTCCTCGAATATAGATGCGTGCTGCAATGGATAGCCCAGCGCTTTGACCCCGGCCAGCAATTTGAATGCCAGCCCCTTTTGCGTCGCTAATTTATCATGCTATGCGCTTTTTTATGACTGACAAGACTGCATTAATCGACGCTGAAAACCTGATTCAGGATATGGGCCAACGTGCCCGTGCCGCCATGACGGTGCTGGCGGGAACGCCGACCGCGATCAAGGCCAAGGCGCTGACCGAGGCCGCCAAGGCATTGCGCGCCGATATGGCGCACGTGCTCGCCGCCAATGCCAAGGATATGGCCGCCGGGGCCGAGCGCGGCCTGTCGCCTGCGATGTTGGACCGGTTGAAGCTTGATGAAAAGCGGGTGGATGGCATTGCCTCGGCGCTCGAATCGGTGGCGGGATTGCCCGATCCGGTGGGGCAGGTGATTGACGAAACAATGCGCCCTAATGGGATGCAGTTGCGCCGCGTGCGCGTGCCTTTGGGCGTTGTCGGGATTATTTTCGAAAGCCGTCCCAATGTCACGGCGGATGCGGGTGCGCTTGCGATGATGGCGGGCAATGCCGCGATCCTGCGTGGTGGGTCGGAGGCGATGCACAGCAATCGCGCGATCCATGCGGCGCTGTTGGCGGGGTTGCGGGCGGCGGGCCTGCCCGAAGATGCGATCCAATTGGTGCCGACGACCGACCGTGCTGCGGTCGGCGCGATGCTGCGCGCGGCGGGGTTGATTGACATCATCGTGCCGCGCGGGGGCAAATCGCTGGTGGCGCGGGTGCAGGAAGAGGCGCGGGTGCCGGTGCTCGCGCATCTCGATGGCATTTGCCACACCTATGTCCATGCGTCTGCCGATCCGGAGATGGCGCGCGCGATTGTGTTGAACGCCAAGATGCGGCGCACCGGCATTTGCGGGGCGATGGAGACATTGCTGATCGACCAGAATTATCCCGATCCCGCCGGATTGGTGCAGGGCCTGATCGACAAGGGCTGCGAAGTGCGCGGCGACGATATGGTGATGGAGCTTGATCCCCGCACGGTGGCGGCGGTGGACGAGGATTGGGATACCGAATATCTCGAACCGATTTGCTCGGTCGCGATGGTGGAGGATGAAGACGCGGCGATGGCGCATATCGCCCGCCATAGTTCCCACCATACCGATGCGATTGTGGCGTCGGACGAAGCGGCGGCGGAGAAATTCCTGAATGGCGTCGATAGCGCGATTGTGATGTGGAATGCCTCCAGCCAGTTTGCGGATGGCGGCGAATTCGGTCTGGGCGCGGAAATTGGGATTTCCACGGGCCGGATGCATGCACGCGGTCCAGTCGCGCTGGAGGGGCTGACGACCTATAAATGGGTCGTGCGCGGCACGGGCCAATGTCGTCCGTGAGGAACGTGTCGCCCATGAGCGCGGATCATTGAAAACCATCGGGCTGTTGGGCGGGTCGTTCAACCCGGCGCATGGCGGCCATCGCCGGATCAGCCTGTTTGCGATGAAGGCGTTCAAGCTCGATGCCATGTGGTGGCTGGTATCGCCGGGCAATCCGTTGAAAGATGCGGATGATATGGCCCCGTTGCGGGCGCGGCTGGCATCGGCGCGTGCCGTGGCGCGCCATAGCCGGATCGTGCCGACCGCGATTGAAACCCGACTTGGCACCAGATTTACCGTCGATACGCTCCGATCATTGCGGCGGCGTTACCCGCAATATCGCTTTATCTGGATCATGGGGGCCGATAATCTGGCGCAATTTCATCGCTGGAAAGATTGGCGCAAGATTGCCCGGTTGATGCCGATTGCAGTTATGGTTCGTCCCGGCTATGATAAGAGCGCTCGTTTCGCATCCGTGATGGGTTGGTTCGCGCGTTTTGTCCGACGCGCAGATCAGAAAGACCAATGGACGACATGGAGTTTACCGTCGCTGGTGATGATTGGCACAAGGCCCGACACCCGTTCCGCTACGGCGCTGCGCTCGCGGTCGCCTGAATGGCACCGTGATATGGCCCATCACCCCTTACGCGACGTGATTACTCATGACCTCATCTGACAGGAGTCCGATTTTGCCCGCTTCCGCTGCCGCCCCCCGTTCCGATTCTGAGGTTGAGAGGCTGCACGACCTGATCTTGTCCTCGCTGGACGATGATCAAGCTGATGAGGTGGTGAGCATCCCGCTTGCCGGTAAATCCACCATCGCAGATTATCTCGTGATCGCGACTGGCCGTTCGACCCGTCACGTCGCCAGCATGGCTAACAAGCTGGCGCAGAAGATCAAATCCGAAACCGGGCAATTGGTGCGGATCGAAGGTCTGGCAACGGCTGACTGGGTTTTGATCGATGCGGGCGATGTGATCGTGCATCTCTTCCGTGCTGAAGTCCGCAGCTTCTATAATCTGGAACGCATGTGGGGCTTTGGCGACAACACCGATAGCACCAACTAAGATCGGGCGCGGCCATGCTGTTGCATGTGGTCGCGCGCGGTCGCATCGGGCGTAGCCCGGAGGCCGAGATCATGGCACGCTACCTCAAACGGGTCAGCCTGCCGGTCAAGGTCACCGAGCTTCCCGATGTGGGGGGCAAGGTCCCGAAACTCGATCCCGGCACGCAGGTTATCGGGCTGGATGAAACCGGCGCGCAATGGAGCTCGATGGAGTTCGCGCATAAGCTTGAGGGCTGGCGCGACTCGGGTGTGCGCGAATTGCGCTTCCTCATCGGTGCCGCCGATGGCTTGAACGACGAAGAACGTGTACAGGCGACCGCCTTTTTCTCCTTTGGCCGGGCGACATGGCCGCATCTGATGGTGCGGGCGATGCTGGCGGAACAGCTCTGGCGGGCGACATCGATCCTTGCTAATCATCCCTATCATCGGGAAGGCTAGAGCATCGTGCGGAAAAGTGGGCACCGGTTTTCCGCATCAAACGATGCGACAACAAACAATCCAGAGCGCGCGCCCTGCGTCAGGTTGAAGGCAGCGCGCTCTGGGAAGATCAAGCAGATGCACGCGCGCGCTTTATTGCCTTTCGTGGCCTTGGGGCTGCTCGCGCCGATGGCGGCTATCGGTAAAAATACTGCACAAAATGCGCCAATTTTGCCGAACGGCCATCATCTGCCGGTCTTGAGCCTGCCGGTTGCCGACCCCATAGCCACCATGAACGAACATGAACGTGCAGCCCGCGCCAAGGCGGCATTGGCGGCACGGATCGCCAGCGCCGAGGCCGCGCTGAAGACGGGCGAAGCGCGGGTGGCGGTGATCGAGCGTCAGCGCAAAGATCAGCGCGCACGGCTGGCCGCGCATCAAGGCGGGCTGGCCCGATTGACGGCGGCACTCCAAACCTTGGCGCGCAGGCCGCCTGCATTGGCGATTGCACAGCCCGGTTCAATCAACGACATCGCGCATGTCCGCGCCTTATTGGCCGCTACCCTGCCACGGATCAGGCAGCAGACTGCCGGGATCAGGGCGGAAATCGCGCGCGGTGAACAATTGCGGCTTGATGCGGCATTGGCGCTGGTCGCGCTGCGGCGCACGCAATTGACCCTGATCGATCGGCGCGATGAATTGGCGCGGATGGAGGCGTCTTTAACTGGCGGTGGCGCGCCTTCCCCGCGTGAGGCGGCGCGCGCGCTGGCCTTGGGAGAACGCGCGCGCGATGCCTTGGATGTCATTCGCGAGATCGATAATCAACAGGCGGTACTGGCCGGATTGATCGATTTGCCGGGACCGTTGCCGCGCCCGGAATTATCACCTGCGACGACCGCCAGCACTAGTCTGCCGATTGTCGGCCTTCTCGCGCCAAAGCCGGTGCCGCCACGTCGCTTGCCTGCTTATGTGCTGCCGATCGAGGGTGCTTTGGTAACAGGCTTTGGCGAGGTGTCGGATGCCGGGGTGCGCGAGCGGGGGATCAGCCTGTTGGGCCTGCCCAATGCCGAGGTGATCGCGCCGAACCGTGGGCGCATCGCCTTTGCCGGGCCGTTTCGGTCCTATGGCCAGATTGTCATCATCGACCATGGCCGCCGCTGGTTTACCTTGTTGACGGGCATGTCTGTATTGGCGGTGCATCATGGGCAGGATGTGACGCGCGGGGCGTTGATCGGTCGGCTGGGCAGGGATCAACCACGATTGACGGTGGAACTGCGCCGCGCCGGCTTGCCGGTCGACCTTACCCCCTTATTGCGTAGAACCTAAATTTGGGGCTGGCTGCTCAGATTTGAGGGCCGAACCGTTCGCACAGAATGTCGATCAGGCTGCGTATATCATCATTGGCGAGGCGGTAATAAATGGTCGTGCCTTCACGCCGCGTTGCAACCACCTTCGCATCACGCAGTCTTGCGAGATGTTGCGATACGCTGGAAGGCGATGCGCTGGCAGGTGACAGGGCGCAGGCATCGACCAATTCGCCCACGGCGCATTCGCCGTTGCGCAAACGGCACAACAGCAACAATCGTTGCGTATTGGCCAATAATTTCAACATGTCCGCTACACTCGATGCATGTCGAGCCAGTATGTCAATCGGTACATACGCGTTCATATGATGGGCGACCCTTGATGTTTTACGCTATTATCGTTCCAATTGTGAAACATCTTAGCGCATATCAGCCCGGTAATTCCAGTCTGAATAAAGATGGATTCTATCTGATAATGACGAAAATTGGCAAACTGCGGATTGATAACTGCGCCTATCGCATGCAGGATAAATGGATTCAGGCTCGATCACACAGGTGATCCGCGGGTGATGTGTAGAGGGACGATGACCATGTGGGATGCGACAAAACTCTATATCAATGGGGAATGGGTGTCGCCTTTGGGGGGCAGCATAGCCGAGGTCATCAACCCGGCGGATCTATCCGTTTCCGGCCATGTGGCATTGGCAAGCGAAGCCGATGCCGATCGCGCCATCGCGGCGGCGCGCGCGGCGTTCGATGATTGGTCGTGCACCAGCGTCAAGGAACGGCTCGATTATCTGAAAGCGATCCATGCCGCGCTGATTGCCCGCAATGATGAAATCGCCGATGCCATCACCGCCGCCATGGGCGCGCCGATGGGCTTGTCGCGCGGGGCGCAGGCGCCTTCCGGGCCGCAGCATTTCGGCGAAGTCATCCGCGTGTTGGAAAATTATGCGTTTGAATATGCGATGGGGACGACCCTGATTCGGCGCGAGGCGATTGGCGTTTGCACGTTGATCACCCCCTGGAATTGGCCGATGAACCAAATTGCCAATAAAGTTGCGCCTGCGATTGCGGCGGGTTGTACAATGGTGTTGAAGCCGAGCGAACTGGCCCCGTTCGATGCGGTCATCCTTGCCCAGATCATCGATGAGGTCGGCCTGCCGAAAGGCGTGTTCAACCTTGTTCATGGCGATGGCCCCGGCATTGGCAATGCGCTCACTAGCCATGCGGATGTCGATATGGTGTCCTTCACCGGATCAACCCGTGCAGGCATTGCGATTTCGACCAATGCCGCGCGGACGATCAAGCGGGTGGCGCTGGAACTGGGCGGGAAATCGGCGAATATCATTCTGCCCGATGCCGATCTTGCCGTCGCGATCCCGCGTGGGGTGCGCGGCTGCATGGGTAATTCGGGTCAAAGCTGCAACGCGCCGACGCGGATGCTCGTCCCGCGCGATCTCTATCCAGAGGTGGCAAAGCTGGCGGTGGAAACGGCGCAGCAATTGTCGGTTGGCATGCCATCGGGCAATGCAGACCTTGGGCCGATTGCCAATCAGAACCAATATCGCCGCGTGGTCTCGTTGATCGAACAGGCGATTGAGGAAAATTGCGAATTGTTGATTGGCGGGCCTGATTGTCCGGACGACCTGAAACCCGGCCTGTTCGTCTGCCCGACAATTTTCGGCAATGTCACGCCAGACAAGACCATCGCCAATGAAGAAGTGTTCGGGCCGGTGCTGGCGATCATGCCTTATGACGATGTGGAACAGGCGATCCGTATCGCCAATGATACGCCTTATGGTCTGTCGGGCTATGTCTGGAGCGCAGACCTTGATGCGGCGCGCGCTGTTGCCGCCCGGTTGCGGACAGGGATGGTGCATCTGAACGGGGCATCGCTTGATGCCGCTGCCCCATTTGGCGGATATAAAATGTCCGGCAATGGCCGTGAATGGGGCGTGTTCGGGATGGAGGAATATCTCGAAATCAAGTCTGTCTATGGGGGCGCGGCCTAAACCGCGCACCCCATCCACCTGAATTTCAGTCGTAAAGCCTCAGTCGTCAGACCACAGCCGCACCATCTGCCGGACCTTGGTTTTGGTCGCTTGCGGCATCTGGCGATATTGCCGGAAGAACAGCGCATCGCGTGCATCTTCTTCGGACAAGGGGGCGTTGTCATCGACCAGAAACGTAGGCCGCTTGGTCCGCTTTTTCAGATAAGCGGGCAGGCCGTTCATCGATTCACGTTCGATGGTTTCAAGGTCGAGTTTCCATGCATAGCTTTTATTATTATCTGACAAGTCTGTCAGCCGTGCGATGGTTACGCGATGATCTTTCCGCAATTTGCGGATCTTCTCTCCAAGTGCGTTTATCAAGACCGTTCACCCTTATGCTGGCGTTTAGCGGTACTCAACCCGTTAACGGAAAGGTAACCTTTCTATGATCATCCGACAATATGGTATGTATCTATATCAAAGTGGCTTAAATCCGCCATTTGTCACTGTTTAACAGGGCGCGATACGGCTGCTGTCGATTTGATTCATGCGAGTCGTTTGCTGCATCAGCCATTGCAAGCAGCGGGACTGGCGGCCATAATCCTTTGGTCAAAAATGTGCAGCACCCTGTCACGAGGAACATCAGATTCATGGCGCGTAAGTATTTCGGAACCGATGGCATCCGTGGCCTCACCAACACTGCGCCAATGACGCCAGAAATCGCGATGCGGGTAGGCCAGGTCGCGGGGGCGCATTTCTTGCGTGGCGGGCACAAGCACCGGGTCGTCATCGGCAAGGATACGCGCCTGTCCGGCTATATGGTCGAAAACGCACTGGTGGCCGGGTTTACGAGCGTCGGCATGGACGTCATCCAGTTCGGCCCGATGCCGACCCCTGCGGTGGCGATGTTGACGCGCGAAATGCGCGCGGACCTTGGCGTGATGATTTCCGCCAGCCACAATCCCTATCAGGACAATGGCATCAAATTATTCGGTCCTGACGGCTATAAGCTGTCCGACCATGACGAGATGGCCATCGAGGCGGCGCTCGATCAGCAGCCGGTACTGGCGGACCCTGCCCATATCGGTCGCGCGCGGCGCGTCGAGGATGCGCGCGGGCGCTATATCCATGCGGCGAAGATGACTTTTCCCGATGATTTGCGGCTGGATGGCCTGAAGATCGTTGTCGATTGCGCCCATGGTGCGGCCTATCAGGTCGCGCCCAGCGCCTTGTGGGAATTGGGTGCGGACGTGGTCGCGATAGGCGTTCATCCCAATGGCATCAACATCAACGATCAACGCGGATCGACCCATCCGGAAGCATTGCAGGCCCGTGTACTGGCGGAAAAGGCCGATATCGGCATTGCGCTCGATGGCGATGCGGATCGGCTGATCATCGTCGATGAAAAAGGCCAGATCGTCGATGGTGATCAGTTGATGGCCTTGATTGCCGCAGATTGGCACAAGGCCGATCAATTACGCGGTGGCGGGATCGTGGCGACGGTCATGTCCAATATGGGGCTGGAGCGGTTCCTGACCGGCAAGGGGCTGGCGCTCCACCGGTCGGCGGTCGGTGACCGTTATGTGCTGGAAATGATGCGGGCGGGCGGTTTCAACGTCGGTGGCGAGCAATCTGGCCATATCATCATGACGGATCATGGCACGACCGGCGATGGTCTGGTGGCGGCGTTGCAGGTGCTGGCGGCGCTGATCCGCGCCGATAAGCCCGCATCCGAGGTGCTGCATCAATTCGATCCCTATCCGCAATTGTTGCGGAACGTCCGCTTTGCCGGGGGGCAGCCGCTTGATCATCCTCAGGTCAAGCAGGTGATCGCTGCCGCCGAGGCGCGGTTGGGCGCAAGCGGGCGTTTCGTCATTCGCAAATCGGGGACGGAGCCGCTGATCCGCGTCATGGCGGAAGGCGAGGATGCGGGGCTGGTTGAACAGCTTGTCGGCGATATTTGTGATGCGGTGCAGAAGGTGGCGGCCTGATGTTGGAGATGCGCCCCGATTGCGAGCGTTGCGGCACCGATCTGCCAGCGGATGTGTCCGGCGCGTTCATCTGTTCGTTTGAATGCACTTTTTGTGCCGAATGCGCGGATGATCTGGATGAACGCTGCCCGAATTGCAGCGGCGAATTGCTGGATCGCCCGACCCGGCCCAAGGCCAAGTTGAAGGAGTTCCCGGCATCGACCATCAGGCACCATAAGGGATGACGATGGCGGGGAAGATGGCCCGTATCCTCATCATTGCCGGGTCGGATTCTGGTGGCGGTGCGGGGATTCAGGCGGATATCAAGACGGTGACGATGCTCGGCGGCCATGCGATGACCGCGATAACGGCGCTTACCGCGCAAAATACACTCGGCGTCGATGGCGTGATGCCGGTGCCGCCGGATTTCGTGATGCAGCAGATCGAGTGCGTCAGCCGCGACATCGGGCTGGATGCGGTCAAGATCGGCATGTTGGGCGGGGCGGAAATCGCCAGCCGGATTTTCGACTGGCTCATGACCTTATCGCCCGATGTGCCGGTGGTGTTCGATCCCGTGATGGTATCGACCAGCGGGGCGCGGTTGATCGACGATGCGACGTTGCAGATGTTCGACCGACTGATGTCGCGGGCGACGATCGTCACGCCCAATGTGCCGGAGCTGATGGCGCTGACCAATGCCGATATTGTGTCGAGCTACACGCTGGAACGCGCGGCGCGGCAATTGTCGCGGCAATATCGCTGCGCTGTGCTGGCCAAGGGTGGGCATCTGCCGGGGAATAAATTGTCCGACCTGTTGATTGATCGCAACGGGGCTGCCCATCGCTGGGAAGGCGACAAGATCGACACGCCGCATAATCACGGCACCGGCTGCACCTTGGCGAGCGGCGTCGCGACCGGCATCGCGCAGGGCATGTCGATGGCCGACGCCACCGACCGCGCCCGATTGTTCGTGCGCGAGGCATTGCTCCATGCCCCCGGCCTTGGTCAGGGCCACGGTCCGATGGGCCATGGGTTGGTGCGATTTTAGAAACTGAGACTGGCGGACTGCATTATTTCTTGAGTACGAAGCAGGCGACGCGCGCCGATTTGGCGGTAGAGCAGAGCTTATCCGCTGCGGCTTTCGTGCCAATCGGCCCGGCCTGCAAACGGATGATGCTGCCCGCTTTGACGATATAGGGCTGCAGGCTGGACAGCCCGGCGATTTTGGGCTTGATCCGCGTCCACTCCCCCTTGGCGGTGGGTTGATCGGCAAATGCCCCTAATTGGACGCGCCAGTTGCCGCTGGGGGACGGGGCGTCCTCCGCAATTGGCGCAGGTTGTGGTACCGGAACTGTGGTGGTTTCCGGTACTGGGTCTGTGGTCGGGATTGGGTCCGGCACAGGAACTGGCACTGAGGGCGGCATCTGTACCGCTATTGGTACAGGATTTGGTTTGGCTTCACTCTTTGTCTTTGGCGAGGGCTTCGCCGCCATTGCCTCAGGCGTTTCTGATGCCGTTACAGGCGTTGCGACCGGCAGCGGATCTGCGGCTGGTTTCGCGGCGCTGTTATTGGCGCCGGGCGTTTGTGGCGGACTCCAATTGGACTGGGCCAGTTGCTTGGCGGACAGGCTGTCGGCGAGCGTCATGGCTTGCGCGCGTTGTTCCGGCGTGATGAATTTCTCCATCTCTGTGCGGCTGGCGATAGCTTGCGGCAGGCCTGCGGCGGCGGCGCGGGCCATATAGGCATAGGCCTTGATCCAATCCTTGCCCACATTGTCGCCGTTGAACAGGGCGGTCGCGTAAACATATTGTGCACGTGGGTCGCCGCGTTGGGCGGATTTGGCAATCCAGGGCAGGGCCGATTCGCGATCGTCATTCTGGAAGAGCACCAGACCGTAATTGACTTCCGCCTGTTGATGCCCTTGTCGCGCGGCCTTGGCATACCAGCCTTCCGCGATTTTAAGATCGAGCGGGACGCCGCGACCGAGCTTATATGCCTGACCAAGGTTGAATTGCGCATCGGCGTCACCGGCTTTAGCGGGTTCACGCCATTCGGCTACAGCCGTCGGATAATCGCCATTTTGCCACGCATCGACGCCTTCTTTTACCCCCGCTTGCGCGGTGGAAACAGCCAAGACGATCACCGCCGTCATCATGACGCCGCGCACCAAAACAGAATTCCGCATGCAACTACTCCCTTGAACCGCGCATTTCGCCGCAAGTTTATACAGACGTTAATGTTTTTCGCGCGGTTTGTCTTAACCGTAATTTCTCACCAATCCGTAAATTCTAATCCGCAATAATTAACCAAATTTAAAATCTCTGCATGGCATGAAGGTACTGACTTTGGCGCTGAGAAGAGGCGATTATGCGGGTATTGGCACTGGCATCACAGAAGGGCGGGTCTGGAAAGACCACGCTTTCCGGGCATTTGGCCGTTCAAGCCCAGCGCGCAGGCGCAGGGCCGGTCGTATTGATCGACATTGATCCGCAAGGGTCGCTTGCCGATTGGTGGAATGAACGCGAGGCAGAAATGCCTGCTTTCGCCCAAACGACCGTCTCGCGCCTTGCCTCCGATCTGGAGATGTTGCGTCAGCAGGGTTTCAAACTGGCCGTTATCGATACGCCGCCCGCCATTACCATGGCAATCCAGAGCGTGATTTCAGTGGCGGAACTGATCGTCATCCCGACGCGTCCCAGCCCGCATGATCTGCGCGCCGTGGGTGCCACGGTCGATCTGTGCGAACGCGCCGGAAAGCCGCTGATCTTCGTTATCAATGGCGCAACGCCCAAGGCCAAGATCACCTTCGAAGCGGCGGTGGCCCTTTCCCAGCATGGGACGGTCGCGCCGGTGACGCTCCATCATCGCACCGATTTCGCGGCGTCGATGATCGATGGCCGCACGGTGATGGAGGTAGATGCCAAGGGCCGCTCTGCCAATGAAGTCACCTTATTGTGGGATTATATCGCCGACCGGCTGGAAAAGAATTTTCGCCGGACGGTGTTTGCCGTGCCGGGCAGCCATGGCTTTGCCGTGCCGCAGCGCTCCATCGCGGGCGTTGGTCAGGGCAGCGGCTTTGGCCGTCGGATCGTGGGGCAATGAGGGGGGAGATGGACATGGCCGTAACCAAACCAATTGCGTCGCTTTCTTCATCCTTGCTGGCCCGTAAAGGTCAGGCCAAGCCCGCGATGCGCCCACAGGGCTATGCGTCGCTGGCGATGACGAACATGCAGCCGGATCAGCCACATATGGCGACGGAGGATCTCGGCTGGAACGATATGGGTCACGAAACGCATGATCCGCACAAGACCTTGAAAGTCTCGCCGCTTGTGTCTGTGCAACGACCATTGGCGGTGGTAGCGCCGGTCGTGGCGGTTGAAACATTGGCTGAACCGGAATTGCCTGAGGCTGTTCAGCCTGTGGCAGTGCAGATTGAAGTCGTGCAGGAAGCGCCGGTGTTCGCCGATATAGTGCAGGCCGACATCGTGCAGGCCGCCAATGACGAGGCGACACCTTTTATCCCGGCCGTCTTGGAGCAGCAGCGCAAATTGGCGGAACTGTTGGGTGCGACGGTAGAAGAGCCAGCGGCGCGCAACAAAGAACCGGCGGTCAATAAGGCCGCCTTTACGCTGCGGCTCGACGAAGACCGTCATCTGCGGCTGCGGCTTGCATCGGCAGTGTCTAGGCGTTCGGCACAGCGGCTGGTGACGGAGGCGCTGGATCGCTTCCTCGAAGGGCTTGAAGATATTGATCAATTGACCAGCCATCTTAACGCGAAATCAACCGCACGTCGTCATTAAGGCGGTATAGTTATCAAGTTTGTGCAGGGGGCATATATGAAAACCCGTAATTTCGCCAAGATCGCACTCATTTCCGCCTTGCTCGGTACGACGGCGGTGGGGTGTTCGACCATCGGCCCGAAATCATCGCTGCAATCGACGAACCTCGCACCGGCCACGCCGCCGAGCCGCGTTAAGCAGGCGGCAAAGCATGCCGACAAGGCGGCGCGGGCGCTGGAGCGTCACGCACTGGCCGATGCTATTGGCGAGGCAGAAGCTGCGGTTGCAGACGATTTGCGTAATCCCGATTATCGGGCGTTGCTGGGGCGGGCCTATCTGGCTGCCGGTCGCTTCGCCTCGGCTGCGCAAAGTTTTCAGGACAGCATTGAACTGGGTGGCGATACTGGCCGTACGTCGATGAACCTTGCCCTTGCCCAGATCGCACAGGGCAATCGCGAACAGGCGCTTGCTGCCCTTGATCGCGCGCGTCCATCGGTGGCGGCTGCGGATTACGGTCTTGGTCTCGCGCTGGCGGGTAATACGGGACAGGCAATCGAGGTGCTGGAACGCGCCGCCCGTACCGATGGCGCAGGCGCGCGGGAGCGTCAGAATTTGGCGTTGAGCTATGCATTGGCAGGCCGTTGGGCGGAAGCCCGCACTACCGCCGCGCAGGATGTGTCGGCGGATGAACTGACGGCGCGGATGGAGCAATGGTCAGCATTTGCGCGACCGAGCAACAATTGGGATCAGGTCGCCAGCCTGTTGAAAGTGACACCGCATGAAGATCCGGGTCAGCCCACGCAATTGGCGCTGGCCAATATCCCGGCGACTGCTGATCCCAATGCGACGGCAGAAAACACGATGGGTGCGACTGGTCCCGTCGATATGCCGCCGGGTGATGTTGAAAACTATACCCCGACGAGCGCCAGTGCGGCGCAATTTGCAGCAGTTCAACATGTGGCGCCGTTAAACAAGGCTGAGCCGGATCAGTTCCAGATCGAAACAATCGCACCGGTCGCCAAATCATCGCGTACAGCCTTGGCCCCATCGGCGGCATCGCGCAGCGTTAAGGGCAAATATGTCGTGCAGATCGGCGCTTTCGGCAAGCGCGCCAGTGCCCAGACTGCATGGAATAATGCCGTTGCGCGTTATGCTTCGCTGGCGTCTGCCACCGGCATGATTGCGACGGTCGCCAAGGGCAATATCTATCGCCTTTCGGCAGGCGGCTTTACGACCCGCGCCTCGGCGGATGCAAGCTGCAACGCGATCCGTCAGAGTGGGGGGCTTTGCTTTGTTCGCACAGCGGCGGGCGATGCGCCGGTAGAATTTGCGGCCAAACCCAAAGCAAAGGCGACCCAGATCGCCTCGCGCTAAATTCAATATTTTTCATCGCGAAGAAAGAGGCTCGGCGGCAACGCCGGGCCTCTTTTTATCGCCTGATCGTGCAGTAATTTACGTGACGATCCGCCCGCCCTTGACGACATGCCGGACCACCCCTTGCACCGGCAGCCCGTCAAACGGGGTGTTGCCTGCATTGCCCGGCAAGGTGTCGCCATCGATTTGCCATGGCGCATGCGGGTCGAAGATCACGAGATCGCCCGGTGCGCCGACATGCAATGATCCACCTGCAAGGCCGAACAGTCGCGCAGGGGCAGCCGACAGCAATTCCATCAGCCGGGGCAAGGTCACTACATGATCGCGCACCAATGCCAGCGACAAAGCGAGCAAGGTCGCGGCCCCTGCCATGCCGGGCTGTGCCTCGGCAAAGGGCAGGCGCTTGGCTTCTGGCCCATGCGGATCATGGCCGGAGCAAATGAGATCGATCGTGCCATCACGTACGGCCTCGATCGCGGCCAGACGGTCGGCCTCTGAACGCAAGGGCGGGGACAGGCGGGTGAAGGTCAAAAACGCCCCGATGGCATTTTCGGACAGCAACAGATGGGCGGGCGTGATGCCGCAGGTGACGCGGATGCCGCGCTGCTTGGCCGCGCGGATCAGATCGAAACCGCGCGCGGTCGTGACCTGCCGGAAATGGACATGCGCGCCGGATTGTTCCGCCAGCATCAGATCACGGGCAATCGCCAGCGATTCCGCGATGGCAGGCGCGCCGGACAAGCCCAGCCATGTCGCGACCGGCCCGGTCGTTGCCACGGCCTGCCCCACCAAGGCCGCATCTTCGGCATGGGTGATGATCGGCAAATCAAGTGCGGCGGCATAGGTCATGATGTTGAGCATCAGGCCGCTGTCGGCAATCCATTGCCGCCCGGTCGCCACCGCAATCGCGCCCGCTTCCTTCATCAGGCCGATTTCCGCCATATCGCCCCCGGCAAGGCCGGTGGAGGCGGCGGCGATGGGGTGAATCCATACCGCAGGCTTGCCCGCCGTGGCTGCACGCTGGACCAACGCCGCATTATCGAGCGGGGGCGATTGATCGGGCATCAGCGCGGCGGCGGTAATCCCGCCCGCCGTCATGGCGTTCAAGTCAATCGAGAAGGTGCCGATATCGATCAGGCCGGGGGCCAGCATCAACCCCTTGGCATCCAGCACCGGCAAATCATCCGTATCGCCGCGTCCAATCACGCCATGGCGGATGATGATGTCGGCGCTGCCTTGTTGTTCATGGTGCGGATCGACCAATGTCGCGCCGGTGATGAGGAGATTGCTGCTCATGCCCAACCCTCCACGCCGCGCCGTCCGCGGGTCAACACATCCAGACAGGCCATGCGGACAGCAACGCCCATTTCCACCTGTTCGGTGATGGCGGAACAGGCCGGATCATCGGCGATGTCGCTCGTAATTTCCACGCCACGGTTCATCGGGCCGGGGTGCATGACCAGCGCATCGGTCTCTGCCAGCGCCAGCCGTTCGCGGTTCAGGCCATAAAGCGCGTGATATTCCTTGAGAGACGGGATGAACCCGCCCTCCATCCGTTCGGTCTGGAGCCGCAGCATCATCACGACATGCGCTCCCGCGATGCCCTTGTCGAAATTGGTGAAGCTCTGGACGCCCAATTGCTCCATCCCCTCTGGCAACAAGGTGGGCGGGCCGATCAGGCGCACTTCCGCGCCCATGGCGGTGAGGCAGAGAATGTTCGACCGCGCCACCCGGCTATGCAGCACATCGCCGCAAATCGCGACGCGCAGGCCATCGATCCGGCCCTTGCGGCGGCGGATGGTGAGGGCATCGAGCAGGGCTTGAGTCGGATGTTCATGCCGACCATCGCCCGCGTTCAAGACGGGGCAATCGACCTTATCGGCGATAAGTTGCACCGCGCCCGAATGTTGGTGGCGGATGACGATCAGATCGGCCCGCATCGCGTTCAGCGTCACCGCCGTGTCGATCAGGGTTTCGCCCTTTTTCGTGCTGGATTGAGCGACCTGCATATTGACGACATCCGCGCCAAGCCGCTTTCCCGCGATTTCGAACGACAGCAATGTCCGGGTGCTGTTCTCGAAAAAGGCGTTGATCTGGGTCATGCCCATCAGGCGATCATCATGCTTGGTCTTGCTGCGATTGAGATCGACCCATTGTTCGGCCTCATCCAGCAGGCACTGGATCTGCCACGGGGCCATGCCGCCAATGCCGAGCAGATGCTTATGCGGGAACAGCGCGCGACCGGAAATCGCGCCGCCAGATGATGGAGCGGAGGGGGTGTGAGATGATGATGTCATTAAAGCCCTCCCATATATGGAACCGGGGTGGGGGGCAATGTTGTTTTCTCTTTCATCGCCGGATGCGAACATTCGATGCCGTTGGTGGCAATTTTCAAGGGCTGACCTTGCTATCCTCCACCAACGGCGCGAAGCGCCGCAAGGCCGAACGGCCGCCCGAGCTTATTGCGAGGAAGCCAAGCGGGCGGATGCCCGCGCCCGGCGTTTGAGGCTCTTACAAATGACTCCGCCCGAAATCGGGGCGGCTGTCGTCTTGACCTTGCTCCACGATGCTGCGGCGAATGGCGCGGGTACGGGTGAAATGTTCGAACAGCGCATCGCCATCGTCCCAGCGGATCGCGCGTTGCATCGCGGCGAGGTCTTCCGAAAAGCGCTGGAGCATTTCCAGCACCGCTTCCTTGTTGGACAGGAACACATCGCGCCACATCGTCGGATCGGACGCCGCGATGCGGGTGAAGTCGCGAAAACCCCCGGCGGAATATTTGATCACTTCCGATTGGGTGACTTGTTCAAGGTCGGACGCCGTGCCGACGATGGTATAGGCGATCAGATGCGGCAAATGGCTGGTGACGGCCAGCACCAGATCATGGTGCGTCGGGGTCATTTTCTCGACATTCGCGCCCAATTTCGTCCAGAAATCGCACAATTTTTCGACATCGGCCTCGCGATTATCGGGCAAGGGCGTGACGATGCACCAGCGATTGTGGAACAAGGTGGCAAAGCCCGCCTCCGGCCCGCTATTTTCCGTCCCCGCCACCGGATGGGCCGGGATGATGATATGGCCGGAAAGCGCAGCTTCCAGCGCCTTGGCGACACTGCCCTTGGACGATCCGACATCGCTGATGATCGCGCCTTTCGGCAGATCGTCGGCAATGGCCTCGGCCACTTCGCCCATCCGCCCGACGGGGACGCACAAAATGACGAGATCGGCATCGATCACGCTCGCGCCCGGCGTGTCGGTCACATCGTCGCACAGGTCGATCCGGCGGGCGATGTCGCGGACTTCCGCGCTCGCATCATGGCCGGTGATTCGCACCGTCGGCAGATGGGCGCGCACGGCGCGGCAAATGGAGGAGCCGATCAGGCCAAGCCCGATGACCGTGACACGTGTAAACGGCAGCATCAATGCGCCGCCATCGCCAAATGGCGCAGCGCATCGACAATGGCGCGGCAATCCTGTTCGCTGCCGATGGTGATCCGCAGCCCGTGCGGCAGGCCCTGACCGGGCAACCAGCGCACGATATAGCCTGCATCGATCAGGCCATTATACGCGACCTCTGCCGTGAGCTTGCCCTCAAACAGGATCAGCGCGAAATTGGCCTTGCTCGGCACCACGCGCAGGCCATGATTGCCGAGCGCGTCGATTTCGCGCGCGAACCAATCGAGCCATTGGCGATTGTGATCGCGGCTGTTGTCCACCCATGCCTGATCGCGCACCGCTGCCACTGCCGCGAGTTGCCCTGCGGTGGTGAGGCAAAATGGCGCGCGGATGCGGTGCATCGCGTCGATGATTTCGACCGGGCCATAGCCCCAGCCGACCCGTTCCGCCGCCAGCCCGTAAATCTTCGAAAATGTGCGGGTCACCAGCACATTGGAGGCCGTGCGGGCGAGTTCCAACCCGCCATCATCTTCATCAAGATAGAGATATTCGGCATAGGCCTGATCGATCACGAGCAGGATGTCCGTGCGCAAGCCCGCATGTAGCCGGGCGATTTCCGCCGCACTGGTATAGGTGCCGGTCGGGTTATTCGGATTGGCGAGGAACACCACCCGCGTCTTGTCGGTCACGCAGGCCAGCAGCGCATCGACATCGGTCGCATAATCCTTGTCCGGCGCGATCACCGGGGTCGCGCCGACGCGGCGTGCGGCAATGTCGTACACTGAAAAGCCATAGCGCACATAAATGACTTCATCGCCCGGACCGGCATAGGCCCCGGCGGCAAGATGCAGCACCTCATCCGACCCTGTGCCGTAAATAATCCGCGCGGGATCAAGGTCATGGACCTCGGCAATGGCCGCGCGCAGCGCAACCGCGCCGGGATCGGGATAGATATGCAGCGTCTCGCCCGCGCTTGATCGGGCGTTGCGCGCGGCTTGGCCGGTGCCGAGCGGATTTTCATTGGCGGAGAGCTTGATGACCTTGCGGCCATCATCGGCAGACGCCTTGCCCGGCACATAAGGGGCAATCGCCATGATCCAGTCTTTGGGAGCGGGCTTGTTCATGGCTAAGGGCCATAGCCATTTCGCGTTTCGGTTGCAATTTCATCGGCAAGGCCATAGCGGAATAGGCGAGATGGAAACGGATCAACGCTTCGGCCTCAATCGCCACCTGACCTTGCCCGGCCCGCTGATGCTGGATGCGGGGGTTGCGTTTGCGCCTGTCGAATTCGCCTATGAAACTTATGGCACGCTCAATGCGGATCGCAGCAATGCGATTCTCATCTGCCATGCGCTGACCGGCGATCATCATGTCGCGAGCAACCACCCGATTACCGGCAAACCGGGATGGTGGACGCGATTGGTGGGTGCGGGCAAGCCGGTGGACCCCGCGCGTCATTTCATCGTCTGTGTTAATGTGCTGGGCAGTTGCCTTGGGTCGTCCGGGCCGTCCAGCATCGATCCCGCTACCGGCAAGCCTTATGGGATGAGCTTTCCCGTCATCACCATCGCCGATATGGTGCGGGCTCAGGCGATGCTGCTCGATCATCTCGGCGTGGGTGATTTGCAGGCCGTTATCGGCGGTTCGATGGGCGGGATGCAGGTGTTGAGCTGGACGATTCTTTATCCTGAACGCGTCCGTTCGGCGATTGCGATTGCGACCACCGCCCGCCATTCGGCCCAGAATATCGCATTTCACGAGGTGGGGCGTCAGGCGATCATGGGTGATCCCCAATGGCGGGACGGCGATTATTATGCGGATAACAACCCGCCTGCGGCTGGCCTTGCCGTGGCCCGCATGGCCGCGCACATTACTTATTTGTCGGAAGCGGGCCTGACCGAAAAATTCGGGCGCAAGCTGCAAGGCCGCGATGCCAAGAGCTTTGGCTTCGATGCCGATTTCCAGATCGAGAGCTATTTGCGCCATCAGGGCATCAGCTTCACCGACCGGTTCGATGCCAATTCCTATCTCTATATCACGCGGGCGATGGATTATTTCGATCTGGCCGAACCTTATGAGGGGGTGTTGGCCAAGGCTTTTGCTGCTGCTAAAAACACGCGTTTCTGCGTGATCAGCTTCGATACCGATTGGCTGTACCCGACCGCCGAATCGCGCCATATCGTCCATGCGCTGAATGCGGCGGGCGCGCCTGTCAGCTTTGTCGAATTATCCAGCCCGTTCGGCCATGATGCATTCCTGTTGGATGTGCCGGAGCAGAACAGCATCGTCGACGGCTTTATCCGGGCCGGGGAGGGCCGCGTATGAGCCTGCGTCCCGATCTCCAGATTATCGCCGATAATGTGACACCGGGCAGCCGCGTGCTGGATGTCGGCTGTGGCGATGGCGCGTTGATGGCCGAATTACGCGACAAGCATCATGTCGATGCGCGCGGGATGGAGTTGGATCGCGGGAATGTCGCGACCGCGATGGCGCGGGGCCTGTCAGTCATTCAGGGTGATGCCGATATCGATCTGGCGGAATATCCCGATCAAAGCTTCGATTATGCGATTCTGAGCCAGACCTTGCAGACCACGCGCAGGCCCGATCTGGTGCTGGATCAATTGCTCCGCATCGGTCGCCGGGCATTTGTCAGCTTCCCGAATTTCGCCCATTGGCATGTGCGCTGGTCATTATTGCGCAATGGCCGGATGCCGGTGACGCGGCTGTTACCGGTCGAATGGTATGAAACGCCCAATATCCACCATCTGACCATCAATGATTTTCGCGACTTCGTGACGTCGCGCGGCCTGACGGTTGAAGGTCAGTGGTTCCTTGCGGGGGACAAGCTTATCAGCCCCTCTGCCGCCAACTTCCGCGCGGAACATGCGGTGTTCCTGCTGCGGCGCTAAAATCTCTTTATTGAAGACAAATAAAAACGCACCGGATCACATGGACCCGGTGCGTTTTTAAATTCCGCCTTGGAAGAGGGCGCTTTACGCGACCGATTCTGCCAGGATGGTGAGGCCCTTGTCGTTCACTTCGGCAAAGCCGCCCTTGATCGAAATGACCTCCGGCGCGCCATTGGCGGTGGCATAGACCGACACATCGCCATCGCGAATGGTCGACATCAGCGCCGCATGGCCCTGCAATACGCCGAAGTCACCTTCCGCGCCCGGCACGACGACCATATGCACGTCCTGCGAACGGACCAGCTTTTCTGGCGTCACGAGTTCAAAATGAAGTGCCATATTCTATTTCCTTGTCCCTCCCCGGATCACGGGGAGGGGCTAAAGTGGATTAGGCGTCAGCAGCGAGCTTGGCGGCCTTTTCGATGACGTCATCGATACCGCCAACCATGTAGAACGCGCCTTCTGGCAGATGGTCATATTCACCATCGACCACGGCCTTGAACGACTTCACCGTGTCTTCGATCTGGACGAACTTGCCCGAGATGCCGGTGAAGACTTCAGCGACGTGGAACGGCTGCGACAGGAAGCGCTGGATCTTGCGAGCGCGGCTGACGGTGAGCTTATCTTCTTCCGAAAGCTCATCCATGCCGAGAATGGCAATGATGTCCTGCAGCGACTTGTACTTCTGCAAGGTTTCCTGAACGCGGCGCGCAGTATCATAATGCACCTGACCAACCGTGCGCGGTTCAAGCACGCGCGAGGTCGAGTCGAGCGGATCGACTGCCGGATAAATGCCGAGTTCGGAAATCGCACGGTTCAACACGGTCGTGGCGTCCAAGTGGGCGAACGACGCGGCAGGGGCAGGGTCGGTAAGATCGTCTGCCGGGACGTAAATCGCCTGCACCGAGGTGATCGACCCCTTGTTGGTGGAGGTGATGCGTTCTTGCAGCTGACCCATGTCGGTCGCGAGCGTCGGCTGATAGCCCACAGCCGAAGGAATACGACCGAGAAGTGCGGACACTTCCGAACCGGCCTGGGTGAAGCGGAAGATGTTGTCCACGAAGAACAACACGTCCTGACCTTCGACGTCGCGGAAATATTCCGCGATGGTCAGGCCGGACAAGGCCACGCGGGCACGTGCCCCCGGCGGTTCGTTCATCTGGCCGAAGACCAGTGCCACCTTCGAACCTTCCGGCGTCGGATTGCCATCGGCATCCTTGGCGATAACGCCCGCGTCGAGGAATTCGTGATAGAGATCGTTACCTTCACGGGTACGTTCACCGACGCCCGCGAACACCGAGGTGCCGCCATGGCCCTTGGCGATGTTGTTGATCAGTTCCTGAATAAGCACGGTCTTGCCCACGCCGGCGCCGCCGAACAGGCCGATCTTACCGCCCTTGGCATATGGTGCGAGAAGATCGATGACCTTGATGCCCGTGACCAAGATGCTGGTATCGGTCGACTGATCGACAAATTCCGGTGCCTTGGCATGGATCGGCGAGCGCAGATCGGTTGCGACCGGGCCACGTTCGTCGATCGGTTCGCCGATGACGTTGAGAATGCGACCCAGCGTCGCCGGGCCGACCGGCACGGAGATCTGCGCGCCGGTGTCACGGACGGTCTGACCGCGGGTCAGGCCTTCGGTGGCATCCATTGCGATGGTGCGGACGGTGTTTTCGCCGAGATGCTGTGCCACTTCGAGCACGAGGCGCTGGCCGTTATTGTCGGTTTCGAGTGCCGACAGAATCGACGGCAGATTGCCTTCGAAGGTCACGTCGACGACGGCGCCGATGACCTGGCTGATCTTGCCGACATTGGTGGTGGATGCGGTTGCCATGGGTATGTCTTCCTTAGCCTTGGTCGCTTAAAGGGCTTCAGCGCCCGAGATGATTTCGACGAGTTCGGTAGTGATCGCGGCCTGACGGCTACGGTTGTACTGGATGGTCAGCTTGTTGATCATGTCACCTGCGTTGCGGGTGGCATTATCCATCGCCGTCATCTTCGAGCCCTGTTCCGAAGCCGCGTTTTCCAGCGTGGCACGGAACAATTGCACCGCCACGTTGCGCGGGAGCAGGGTATAGAGGATTTCTTCCTCGCTCGGTTCATATTCGACCGGGGCCGCGCCAGTAACAGCACCGCTTTCCGGCAGCGGGACCGGGATGATCTGCTGCTGGGTCGGTTCCTGCGTCAGGACGCTGACGAACTTGGAATAGAACAGATGCGCGATATCGAATTCACCCGCTTCAAAGCGCGCGATCAGATCCTGCGCAACGGTGCCGGCATTAGCGAACACCTGCTTGCCCAAATCGCCCGGTTCAACCGAATGCACGACCTGACCGCGGAAATAGCGGTTGATCTGGTCGCGACCCTTACGGCCGATGCAGTAGAATTTGACGGTCTTGCCAGCGGCCTGAAGTTCCAGTGCCTGCTTGCGGGCGAGACGGACGATATTGGTGTTGAACGCACCGGCAAGGCCCTTGTCGGACGTTGCCACCACGAACAAATGTACGTCCTGCTTGCCCGTGCCAGCGAGCAGCTTGGAAGCCTGCGGCCCAACCGTCACCTTGGAGGCGAGGCTGGCCATGACGGCTTCCATGCGTTCGGCATAGGGGCGACCGGCTTCCGCCGCTTCCTGCGCGCGACGCAGCTTAGCGGCGGCGACCATTTTCATCGCCTTGGTGATCTTCTGGGTCGATTTGACCGAGTTGATCCGGATTTTGAGCGCCTTGAGGCTAGCCATTTAATCCCTCTTTCAATGCGCCGGGCAATCCCGGCTGCCATTGACCCCGGACCATCAGATCCGGGGTGACGATGATGTTTATGCGAACGTCTTCGAGAAGCTTTCGAGCGCTGCAACCAGCGCCTTCTTGCTGTCATCGCCAAAGTCGCGGCTGTCACGAATGCCCTTCAGGACATCGGCGTGGTTGGCGCGCAAATCGGCCAGCATGGCTTCTTCAAAGCGGGTCACGTCGGACACGGCGATCTTGTCGAGGAAGCCGTTGGTGCCAGCGAAGATCGAGCAGGTCTGCTCTTCGAACGGCAGCGGCGAGAACTGTTTCTGCTTCAGCAATTCGGTCAGACGCGCACCGCGGTTGAGCAGCTTCTGGGTCGAGGCATCAAGATCCGAACCGAACTGCGCGAACGCAGCCATTTCGCGATACTGCGCCAGTTCCAGCTTGATCGAGCCGGACACCTTCTTCATCGCCTTGGTCTGGGCGGCGGAACCAACGCGGCTCACCGACAGACCGACGTTGATAGCCGGACGAATGCCCTGATAGAACAGGTCGGTTTCGAGGAAGATCTGACCGTCGGTGATCGAAATCACGTTGGTCGGAATATAGGCCGACACGTCGCCAGCCTGAGTTTCGATGATCGGCAGTGCGGTCAACGAACCATTGCCATTGGCATCGTTCAACTTTGCAGCGCGTTCCAGCAGACGGCTGTGGAGATAGAACACGTCACCCGGATAGGCTTCACGGCCCGGCGGACGACGCAGCAGCAGCGACATCTGACGATAAGCCACGGCCTGCTTGGAAAGATCGTCATACACGATCACGGCATGCATGCCGTTGTCGCGGAAATATTCGCCCATGGCGACGCCGGTATACGGTGCAAGATACTGCAACGGTGCCGGTTCCGACGCGGTGGCGGCAACAACGATGGTATATTCCATCGCGCCATTTTCTTCGAGCTGACGCACGATCTGGGCAACCGTCGAACGCTTCTGGCCGATGGCGACATAGATGCAGAACAGCTTCTGCTTGTCGTCATCACCCTTGTTGATGTTCTTCTGGTTGATGAAGGTGTCGATCGCGACGGCGGTCTTGCCGGTCTGACGGTCACCGATGATCAATTCGCGCTGGCCGCGGCCTACGGGCACGAGCGCGTCAAGCGCCTTGAGACCGGTCTGCACTGGTTCATGCACTGACTTACGCGGGATAATGCCCGGCGCCTTGACTTCGACGCGGCTGCGCTGATCGCTGACGATCGGGCCCTTGCCGTCGATCGGGTTGCCAAGACCGTCCACGACGCGGCCGAGCAGGCCCTTGCCGACCGGCACGTCCACGATGGTGCCGGTCCGCTTGACGACATCGCCTTCGCGAATTTCAGAGTCGGAACCGAAGATCACGACGCCGACATTGTCAGCTTCGAGGTTGAGGGCCATACCCTTGATGCCATTGGCGAATTCGACCATTTCACCAGCCTGGACATTGTCCAGACCATGAATACGAGCGATACCGTCACCGACCGACAGCACGGAGCCGACTTCGGAAACCTGCGCTTCGGTGCCGAAGCTGGCGATCTGGTCCTTGATGACCTTCGAAATTTCTGCGGCGCGGATGTCCATGTTCAGCCTTTCATCGCGGTGGCGAGGGTGTTGAGTTGGGTGCGGATCGACCCGTCGATCATCTTGCTGCCGACCTTGACAACAAGGCCGCCCAGCAGGGCAGGGTCGATGGAAGCATTTACAATGACGTCACGGTTGAGCTGAGCCTTCAGCTTGGCCTTGATCGCCTTCGTCTGGGTGGCGGTAAGCTTGTGTGCGGAGGTGACCTCGGCAGTCACTTCGCCACGATGGGAGGCGGCGAGCGCTTCAAACGCCCGGATCATCGCACTCACTTCGCCAAGGCGGCGATTTTGGGCGAGTACGCCGAGGAAGTTGATGGTCAGGCCATCCAGCTTCATCTTGGCGCCGAGCTTGGCGACAACCTTGGCGGCATCGCTGCGCGAAACCATCGGATTGGTCGTCAGATCACGCAGATCAGCCGACTCTACGAGGGCGGATGCGATGCTCGACAGGCTGGCTGCCACGTCGCTGATCGCGTCTTTTTCGACTGCGAGATCAAATAATGCCTTGGCGTAACGCCCGGCAAGACTGACCTGAATGCCGCTGGAATTTTCCACGCGCCTGTTCACTCCCTTGAATTAGGCCCGAAAGGTATAACTCATGTTAAAAAAGGGCGAAAAATCGCCCCCCACAAGTCCGGGTCGCCGCGCGGTTAGCAAAGGTGGTTCGCCATTGCAAGATACCCATTGCACTTGATGTCGCGAGGATCGATCTTTGATGCCGGTTATGCGTTAAAACACGTGTGAATGAGCGATGTTTTTTCCGCAGGGTGCAGTTGATGCGCGTCAGGCTGTTGCGCGTTACCTGCCGGGTGGAAGTGCTAACGGCTTGCCCGACTCGTTAGACCGCATTAGCCGCTGTCGGCGATGCCGCGATGATCATGATATAAAGGGACAAGGGGATGGCGAAGAGGACGCCTGAACAATTGCAGGTTGAACAGGCCAAGGCTGAAAGACTGGCGGCAGCGCTGCGGGAAAATCTCCGCCGTCGCAAGGCACAGGCCCGCGCCGACGATAAGGGTCCAGAGTCGCAAGAGTGATGCGCCCGATCACTCCAGATCGAGCTTGACCCCCAATTCCTGTTCGGCAAGTTCGACCAATGCCGGATCGGCGGGCAGGGGTTGCATCGGCACGGCGGCTTCCAATCGATCCGCAATATAGAGCAACGCGGAAAGCCGGGCCTGCTTCTTGTTATTGGCGTTGATCACCTGCCACGGCGCCCAACGGGTGTCGGTGTGGTGAAACATATCCTTATAGGCCGCGAGATAATCATTGCGCCGCGCGCGGTTGCGATAGTCTTCGGTGCCGGTTTTCCAGCGCTTCCACGGATTTTCCATGCGCTCTTTCAGGCGTTTGTCCTGTGTGGCCTGTGTAATATGGGCGAAGATCTTGATGATCGTGGTGCCGGCTTCGATTTGCTGCGCCTCGAATTCGTTGATCTCGTCATAGGCACGACGCCATTGGGCCTCTGTCGCGAAGCCCTCGACACGTTCGACCGTGACCCGGCCATACCAGCTGCGATCAAAAATCGCGATGGAGCGGCTGCCGGGCAAGCGCCGCCAGAAGCGCCACAGGAAATGACGGTCTTTTTCTTCGGTCGTTGGCGCACCAATCGGCCAAACCTGAAAATAGCGAGGGTCCCATTCGCCGGTCAGGCGCTGGATAATGCCGCCTTTGCCCGAGGCATCCCAGCCTTCAAAGACAATGACGGAACGACGGCCATGCATGATATGCGCAGCCTGAATGCGTGCGAGACGGTTCTGAAGAGCGACAAGGTCGGTGAAATAATCGCCCTTGAACGATTCTTCCGCGTCATAATCCGCAAGCTTGATGGTCATTCATCATCCCTTTTTGACCGAGGCCAATGGGATAGGGGGCATGGAGATGGCCGGTCAAGTTGGTTATCCGCCGGTAACCATGTTTCAGGATACGGACCGAATCCAATATCACCAGATCACTGGTGATTAAGGGAACCAGAAGTGAGGGGCCGGGCACGATCTGCAACCCGGCCCCTCTATAAGCCATTAACCCTTGGTCTGTTCGATGACCCGGATGTTGAGTTCGCGCAATTGCTTCAGCGTGGCGAAGTTTGGCGCACCCATCATCAGATCTTCCGCCTTTTGGTTCATCGGGAATACGATGACTTCGCGGATGTTCGGTTCATTGGCGAGCAGCATCACCATGCGATCGATCCCCGGTGCCGAGCCGCCATGCGGCGGTGCGCCGAATTTGAAGGCATTGATCATGCCCGCAAAATTGGTGTCGACATCCTGCTGGCTGTATCCGGCGATTTCAAACGCCTTGTACATGATTTCCGGCAGATGGTTGCGGATCGCGCCCGACGACAATTCGATGCCGTTGCAGACAATGTCATATTGATAGGCGAGAATATCGAGCGGGTCCTTGTGGAGGAGCGCGTCCATCCCGCCCTGCGGCATCGAGAAGGGGTTATGCGAGAAGTCGACCTTTTTCGCGTCCTCGTCATATTCATACATCGGGAAGTCGACGATCCAGCAGAATTCGAAATGATTGAGGTCAATCAGTTCGAGCAATTCGCCGAGGCGCGTCCGCGCCGCGCCTGCGAGCTTGGCGGCGTCGCTTTCCTTGCCAGCGGCGAAGAATACGCCATCATCCGGCCCAAGGCCGAGTTCGGCGATGAGCTTGGCGGTGGCTTCCTCGCCATGATTCTTGGCGATGGGACCACCGGGGACGCCATCCTTGATGTTGATATAGCCAAGGCCGGCAAAGCCCTGCGACCGCGCCCAATCGTTCATATCGTCGAAGAATTTGCGGCTGTGCTTGCCCGCACCCGGTGCCGGGATCGCGCGGACCACGCCGCCGCCATCGACGATCTTCGAAAACAGGCCGAAGCCGGAGCCGACAAAATGGCTGCCGACATCGGAAATCAGGATCGGGTTGCGCAGGTCCGGCTTGTCACAGCCATATTTCAGCATCGATTCGCGATAGGGAATACGCTTGAACGGTAGCGGGCTGACGGTGCGGCCATTGGCGAATTCTTCGAAAATGCCATGCAGCACCGGCTCAATCGCGTTGAACACATCGTCCTGAGTGACGAAGCTCATTTCGAAATCGAGCTGGTAAAACTCACCCGGCGAACGGTCGGCGCGGGCGTCTTCATCGCGGAAGCAAGGCGCGATCTGGAAATAGCGATCAAAGCCCGCGACCATCAGTAGCTGCTTGAACATCTGCGGCGCCTGCGGCAGCGCATAGAATTTGCCCGGATGGACGCGGCTTGGCACCAGATAATCGCGCGCGCCTTCGGGGGATGAGGCGGTCAGGATCGGGGTCTGGAATTCGGTGAAGCCCTGATCGATCATCCGGCGGCGCACCGACGAAATCACGTTTGAGCGCAGCACGATATTATTGTGCAACCGTTCGCGACGCAGATCGAGATAGCGATAGCGCAGGCGGATATCTTCAGGATATTCCGCTTCGCCCGCCACCGGCATCGGCAATTCCGCCGCTGCCGACTGGATGATCACGTCTTGGGCGCTGATTTCAATCCCGCCGGTCGCGAGATTCGGGTTCGTCGCTTCCGGGCCACGGGCAACCACAACGCCGGTGACGGTGATGACAGATTCGGCGCGGACGCGTTCGATGGCCTTAAAGGCTTCCGAATCGACATCGGTCACGATCTGGGTAAGGCCGTAATGGTCGCGCAAATCGACGAACACGAGATTCCCATGGTCGCGGCGACGATGGACCCAGCCGGACAGGCGGACCGTCTGGCCGACATGTTCGGGCCGCAGTTCCGCGCAATGATGGGTACGATAGGCGTGCATGGACAGCTCACTTCCTGATCAAGAGCATGGCAAAAAAATGAGCGGATGCGTCACACCATCCAACCCGGCTTTGTCAAGCGCTGCATTGCACGCTATGCGCAAAAGCCATGAAGATTCACCCGCTCATTACAGATACCGATACGCTTGCTGCCCTGTGCGGACGGCTGGCCCAATCTCCGTTCATCACGGTCGACACCGAATTTATGCGGGAGAACACCTATTGGCCGGATTTGTGCCTGATTCAGATCGGGGACCATCAAGAGGCGGCGGCCATCGATCCCAAGGCGCAGGGGCTGGATCTCGCGCCTTTGCTGGAATTAATGGTCGATAATGAGGATGTGCTGAAGGTATTTCATGCCGGCGGTCAGGATCTCGAAATAATTGTCAATCTGACCGGCAAGACGCCCTATCCGTTGTTCGATACGCAGATTGCGGCGATGGCATTGGGGATGGGCGATCAGATCGGTTACGGCAATCTGGTGGAGTCGATGCTGGGAATTAGCCTCGATAAAGGGGCGCGATTCACCGATTGGGCGCGGCGTCCGCTCGATGCCCGCCAGATCGATTATGCGATTGGCGATGTGACTCATCTCGCGACCTTGTTCCCGAAGATGCTCGAACAATTGCGGAAATTGGGGCGCGGCGGCTGGCTCGATAATGAAATGGAGCGCCTGGCCGACCCGGCAGGTTATGTCACCATCCCCGATCAGGCATGGCAGCGGATCAAGGCGCCAAGCCGCAAGGCCGATGTGCTGGGCCGGTTGAAATCACTGGCTGCATGGCGCGAGCGCGAGGCGATGAACAAGAATCTGCCGCGCGGTCGCATCGTGAAGGATGAGACCCTGGCCGATATCGCGGGCCATCCGCCGCGCGAGCAGCGCGATCTGGCGCGGGTCCGTGGCTTGAGCGCGACTTGGGCGGGCAATGACATTGGCGGACGGCTAATGGACGCGATCCGCAATGCCGCGCCGTTACAGGCCGACGAAATGCCGATGCGCGATGATCGCAAGCCCGGCCTTGGCAAGGATGGCGCGTTGATCGCCGATTTGCTGAAACTGTTGCTCAAGATTCGCGCGAAGGAGTCGGGGGTCGCCGCGCGACTGATCGCCCGGTCGGATGAATTGGAACTGCTCGCCGCCGGGGTACGCGAGGGGTTGGCGATTCTGGAGGATTGGCGGTTTGAGCAATTCGGCAATGATGCGCTGGATCTGGTCGAGGGGCGCTTGGCCTTTGGCGTGCTGAATGGCCGGTTGAAACTGACGCGCACCAAGGATTGAATTAGGCTTTCACGCTGCTGTGGTCCTCATGCTGGCGATTCCAGCGGGCGACCATCTTGTGCGGATTGATATGGACGGTCTCTACCCGATCCAATTCCCTGAACGGGGAGACGATCCGCTCCATCCAGCCGCCGCGATGCCCGCCGACCATTAGATTGTAAAAGGTGTTGGCGACGACATCGGCAATCTGCACGCCGGGAGAGCGACGGCTGTCGGCAAATTGGGCGATAAATTGGGTCTGATGACCCGACGCACCGTCCGATTGTCGTAGCAGCGCATTGATCCCGCTGCGTACCAGTTCCAGCGTCTGGTAATTATAGCGGCCCTCATCGACAATAACGGTGTCGCGGCGGTCTGGATTGGATAATTGAGAGCTGACGGCGCGGGCCATCAGTTCGGCATAGACCCCGTAATCCTGTTCCGGCTGCACCAGCCCCATACGTTCCGGGCCGCGCAAATCGATGGTGGCGATGATTCCATACGCATCAAAGCGATCAAATAATTCATAAAATAAGCCGCGCTCGGTATAATCGATGCGGCTCCCTTTCAACTCGCCATGCAGGCCGGTGACGGTGCGGAAACGCGCCAGCAGTTTTTCGCTGTTGCTTTCCGACATGTATACGGCGGCGAGCGTCATCACGCCCGCTGAAACACCACCGCTCTCGTCACAATAAATGGGCATGTAAAGGCTATTGCCGGGCGCATAAACAAAACGCAACGGCTGTTGCTGGGCGGATTCATTAAAAGACAACGGTTGCCGCAATGCACAAAATGGGGTAGGGGCGCGGCCAAAGAAGCGCTCCCGGCTGGCAAGACGGATCGCTTATCCTCTCAATGCAATAAGGTTCGTTTCATGTCGCTGCGCAATATCGCCATCATCGCCCACGTCGATCATGGCAAAACTACTCTCGTTGACCAGCTTTTCCGGCAGTCCGGCACCTTCCGCGACAATCAGCGGATCGAAGAGCGCGCGATGGACTCTAACGATCTCGAAAAAGAACGCGGGATCACCATTCTTGCCAAATGCACCTCGATCGAATGGGAAGGCACGCGCATCAACATCGTTGATACGCCAGGCCACGCCGACTTCGGCGGCGAAGTGGAGCGCATCCTGTCGATGGTCGATGGCGTGATCCTGCTGGTCGATTCGTCGGAAGGCGCGATGCCGCAGACGAAGTTCGTGACCGGTAAGGCGCTGGCCTTGGGCCTGAAGCCAATCGTCGTCGTCAACAAGGTCGACCGTCCGGACGAACGCATTCAAGAAGTGCTGGACGAAGTGTTCGACCTGTTCGTGTCGTTGGAAGCCACCGACGAACAGCTCGATTTCCCGGTCTTGTTCGCATCGGGCCGCAATGGCTATGCCTCGCTCGATCATGCCGCACGTTCGGGTACGTTGACCCCGATGTTCGAAACCATCGTCAGCCATGTGCCTGCGCCCAAGGTCGATGTCGATGCGCCGTTCAAGTTCCTCGTGACCCTGTTGGATCGCGATAACTTCCTGGGCCGCATCCTGACGGGTCTCGTTGCCTCTGGCACGGTCAAGACCAACATGGCGGTGCATGCGCTCGATAGCGATGGCAATGTCGTCGAACAGGGCCGCGCCTCGAAGATCCTGGCCTTCCGTGGTCTGGAACGCGTGCCGGTGGATGAAGCCCGTGCTGGCGACATCATCTCTATCGCCGGTCTGTCGGTCGCCACTGTGGCGAACACCGTCGCTGATACCAGCGTGTCGGAACCGCTTCAGGCGCAGCCGATTGATCCGCCGACGCTGTCGATGCGTTTTGCCGTGAACGATTCGCCGATGGCCGGTCGTGAAGGCACCAAGGTGACGAGCCGCATGATCCGCGACCGTTTGTTCCGCGAATCCGAAAGCAATGTCGCGATCAAGGTCACGGAAAGCGATGACAAGGACAGCTTTGAAGTCGCCGGTCGCGGTGAACTTCAGCTCGGCGTGTTGATCGAAACCATGCGTCGCGAAGGCTTTGAACTCGGCATTTCGCGTCCGCGCGTTTTGTTCACCGAAGGCCCGAACGGCAAGGAAGAGCCTTATGAAACCGTCGTGATCGACGTGGACGAAGAATATTCGGGCACCGTCGTTGAAAAGATGGCTATCCGTAAGGCGGAATTGACTGACATGCGCCCATCGGGCGGCGGCAAGACTCGCATCACCTTCTCGGCTCCGTCGCGCGGCCTTATCGGCTATCATGGCGAATTCCTGTCCGACACGCGCGGCACCGGGATCATGAACCGTCTGTTCGAAAAATACGGTCCGTATAAGGGCACGATTGAAGGCCGCAAAAATGGCGTGCTGATCTCCAACGGTGCGGGCGAGGCAAATGCCTATGCGCTCGGCCCTCTGGAAGAACGCGGCATCTTGATGGTCGCACCGGGCGAAGCCTTGTATGAAGGCATGATCGTCGGCGAAAACGCCAAGACGGACGACCTTGAAGTCAACCCGATGAAGTCGAAGCAGTTGACCAACTTCCGCGCATCGGGCGGTAAGGACGATGCCATTCGTCTGACCCCGCCGCGTCGGATGACGCTGGAACAGGCAATTGCCTATATCGATGACGATGAGCTGGTCGAAGTTACGCCAAAGTCCATTCGCCTGCGTAAGCGTCACCTCGATCCGAACGAGCGCAAGCGCGCCAGCCGTTCGAAGGCTGCTGCCTAACGAAATAATAGGGTCGGTCACATGGTGACCGACCCTATTTTCTTTTGGTTGCCGTTATTGTCGAGCCGTGAAATATTCTATTTCACTCGCAATCACTTATTCGATACCGTGATTTCCGAGCCGTGAAATGTTCCATTTCACTCGAAATCACTCTGTATCTAAAGGATAAGCCATGAACGCAGCAGTTCCGGTGCGGCATTTGCTGCTCGCTGTTGTGATCATGGCTATCTGGGGCTCCAATTTCACGGTGGCGAAATTGGCGCTGGCGGATTTTCCGCCCTTTTTATTCGCAGGCCTGCGGTTTTTCATCGCCTTTTTGCCTGCGGCATTATTCTTCAAGCGCCCGAATGTGCCTTGGTCCAATCTCGCCACTTATGGGTTGTTGATTGGGCTGGGGCAGTTCGGGCTGCTGTTTTTTGCGCTGAATGGCCATATCAGTCCCGGTATCGCATCGGTGGTGTTGCAGATGCAGGTGCTGTTCACGATGGCGGCGGCGGCAGTGTTCAACCATGAACGCATCGCCAAGATGCAATGGGTGGCGGTTTTGCTGTCACTGTCTGGCCTTGGCGTCATTTTATCCCAGCATGATGGCTTCACCACGCCCTTTGGGCTGATGCTGGCGGTGGCGGCGGCGATGTGTTGGGCGATGGGCAATATGATGTCCCGCGCGGCAGGGCGGGTCGATATGATTGCTTATGTCGTCTGGGCGAGCCTGTTTGCCTTTCCGCCCTTATTCGCCATTTCCTATTGGGTTGATGGACCTGTGGCCATCGTCCATAGCCTGAGCCATGCCACGTTGGTCGGTTGGTTGGGGCTGATATGGCAGACCTTGGGCAATACGTTGTTCGGCTATGTCGTTTGGGCGTGGCTCTTGTCGCGTTATCCCGCCGCCTCCATCGCACCCTTGGCGTTGATGGTACCGGTGTTCGGCATGGCGACTTCGGCGCTGGTGCTGCATGAGCCGATGCCGGGCTGGAAACTGATTGCCGCCGCGCTGGTGATGGGCGGGCTGATGCTGGGCGTGTTGTGGCCATTGGTGACGCGGCGAGGGGCGTAAATTATTTACCCAGCGCCTGTTCCACGGCCTGCACGATATCGGGCGACATGGGTTCGATCTTGGTGCCAAAGGCGCGGATCAGGCGGCCATCGCGGCCAATCAGATATTTGTGGAAATTCCAGCGCGGCGTATTGTCCGCGCCTAAGATGCTTGCGGCCCAGCGATAGATCGGGATCGCTTTTGGCCCCACCACATCACCGCGTTCCGCCAATGGGAAACGAATCCCGAACTTGGCCTTGCAGAATTTCGAGATGTCCTTGTTGGATGTATATTCCTGATCGAGGAAATTGCCGGACGGCACGCCGATGACGGTGAAGCCCTTGGCCTGATAGGCGAGGTGGAGCTTTTGCAGCCCATCATATTGCGGGGTATAGCCGCAGAAACTCGCGGTGTTGACGAGCAGCACGACCTTATTCTTGAATTGGCGCATCGGCATCGGCGTGCCATCAATCGCGACAAGGTTGAAATCCCATGCCGTCATGTGGTCGGCAGCGGGCAAGGTCGGCGTGGGTGCCGGGCGCAACTTCGCCCAAACAGCGCCGCCGATGCCCCCGGCAAGGGCGAGCGCGGCAAGGGCGTAATAGACCTTATTCGACATGTCGTTCTCCCATCGCTTGTTCAGGTTTTTACAGCGGCGCGCAGGCTCCGGCCAGCCAGACCCGCGCGTCACCATCCAGCACCGGTCCCAATTCCGTCAACACCCGCGCATGATAATGGTTGAGCCATTGGCGTTCTTGATCGTTCAGCAATGATGGCTCAATCGCATGACGATCAATCGGGGCGAGGGTGAGGGTGTCGAATGCGAGCATGTCCTTTTCCTCGCCCGCGCGTTGGTCTGGCGTCACCAGCACCAGGTTTTCGATGCGGATGCCATAGCCATTGGTCTTGTAATAGCCGGGTTCGTTGGAGACGATCATGCCGGGGGCCAGCGGTTCATCCACCCCGCCGCCGGTCGCGATGCGTTGCGGCCCTTCATGGACCGACAGGAAGCTACCGACGCCATGGCCGGTACCATGGGCATAGTCCAAGCCCTCGGCCCAGAGATATTGCCGGGCCAGTACATCCAACTGGCTGCCGCGCGTGCCTTTGGGGAAGCGGGCGCGGGCGAGGGCGATATGGCCCTTGAGGACAAGGGTGAAGCGGCGTTTCATTTCCGCATCCACCGGCCCGATGGCGATGGTGCGGGTGACATCGGTGGTGCCGTCGCGATATTGCCCGCCGCTATCGACGAGATAGAGCGTGCCGCATGCAATCGGGCGATTGGTAGTCTCGCTCACGCGATAATGGACAATCGCGCCATTCGGGCCTGCGCCGGAAATCGTATCGAAGCTGAGATCGACCAATTCGCCCGTCTCCTGCCTGAACGCCTCTAGCCGGTCGGATGCGGACATTTCGGTCTGCTGGCCCTTTGGCCCTTCGACCGACAACCAGTGCAGGAATCGACTGAGCGCCGCCCCGTCGCGGCGATGTGCTGCTTTGGTGCCGGATATTTCGGCGGCGTTCTTGATCGCCTTGGGCAAGATGACGGGATCGCGTGATTCGATGATGTTGGCACCCGCCGCTTGCAACTGGTTGTAGATGCCCGCCACGGCGCGATCAGGGTCTACGGCCACCGTCTTGCCCGCCAGCCAGCTCAGGGCGTCACTGAAGCCCGCATAGGGGTGGAGGCGGACCTCAGCGCCAAGATGGGTGCGTATGTCGTCTGTGAGCTTGTCAGGGGCTATGAACAGGTCTGCCGTCTCATCCGCCCAGATCATCGCAAAGGCGAGGGCGACCGGCGTGCGCTCGACATCGCGGCCACGGATGTTGAATGCCCATGCAATCGAATCAAGCGCCGTCAGGATCGCGACATCCGCTTGCTTGTCAGCCAGCCATGTCGCGATGGCGTTGCGCTTGTCACTGGCGGATTGGCCCGCCAGATGATCTGGATGCGGCTCGATCACGGCATTTGAGGGGGCGGGGCGGTCGGCCCATATGGTGTCCACAGGGTTGCTCGGCACCGCAATCAGGGTCGCGTTGCGTGTTGCAAGGGCGCTGGTGGCTGATTGCACCCATGATTTGCTGTGCAGCCATGCATCATAGCCGATCTTCGCACCCATTGGCGCATTGGCCTTGAGATAATCGGCGACATTGGTTTCCGGCACCGATTGATAGGACCAAAAAGCGCCGTCCACCTGATCGCGCACCTGCAATGTGTAGCGCCCGTCGATAAAGATCGCCGCCTTGTCCGCCAGCACCACCGCCGTGCCTGCCGATCCGCCAAAGCCTGTCAGCCACGCCAGCCTTTGGGCATAGCCGCCGACATATTCGCTCATATGCTCGTCGCTCAATGGAATGACGAATCCATCGAGTTGGCGGGCGGCAAGCTCGCGCCGCAATTGGGTCAGGCGGTCGGCATCATCGGTCATGGTACATCTTTCGGTCATCTTGCTGACAGATGATATAGGCAAAGGGAGGGGCGGCGTCAGCCTTAACCTTTGGAAAATCGACGGATCGCATCAAGGCCGCGCCGTCATTTGGGGCTGAAGCGGCAAGAGAAAGTGCTTTGTTGAAACTTTCCTGCATTTGGTCGCTTGACAGTCCGGGTCGACCCCCCTAATTGCCGCTCCACGCAATGCAAAGCATGCGGGTGTAGCTCAGTTGGTTAGAGCGCCGGCCTGTCACGCCGGAGGTCGCGGGTTCGAGTCCCGTCACTCGCGCCACCCTTTAAAAGGGTGGCGTTATCAGCAGATTAGCTGACAAACCTCCCAAAAATTCTCCGGATATCAAGCGCTGAAATTCAGGCACTGTTGCGGGCGATGGACCTTGTTTCGGGCTTAAATTTTCATCGATGATCCCTCAGGACCATCGACCAGTTTCCATCCAGCGCAAAAGTGGTTTCAACGGCATGATCCAGATGATTCCGGCGACCAGATAGACCGGTATCTGCAGCGCCCAATGCCAGCCACCGATGATGGAGGCAAAGCTGCCGACCAGCCATGCCAGCAGCGTGATCAGGCCAAGGATGATGAACATGCCTGCGGGTTTGCGCCAGCTAGGTTTCATGGGGTCAATTCTCCGATCATGCCAGCTTCCGTGATAATCGCGTGCAATGGCTGGTCCCAAGGGTCGATGGGCAGGCTCTCGCACCGCTGGACCGACCACGCAAGCCCGATCCTTTTGGCATCGGGGTAACGCGCAAAAATCCGGTCGTAAAATCCGCCACCTTGCCCCAGCCGATTACCCGTATCGTCAAAGCCGACCAATGGGGTGAGGATGATGTCGGGCGTGATGATGGGCGCATCATCGCCGGGCTGGCGCACGCCCAACGGGCCGTCGATCAATTCATCATTAGGCTGCCAGTGCCGAAAGACCATGGTCTCCGGCGCGTCGGCGATCCAACCCAGCCCGGTGGTCGCGCCCATTTCGTGCGCGTCGATCAGGCAGGGCAAGGGGCTGATTTCACCGCCCGCCGGGATATAGGCCACGACCTTAAGGCCGGGGTGCCACAACGGGCGCAGTCTATTGGCGAGGTGCTGTTCAGCAGCCTCTCGTGCCTGAGGGGAGAGGGACTGCGCAAACGCCCGGCGCTTTGCGCGTAATTCGCGTCTGAGGGGTGTTTTGGGGTCGAGAGCCGTCATGCGAGGCCTTGCACGGCATGAGAGAGTTGTGCTGCGGATAAGGTGACGGAGCCGCCGTGGTCGTTTGCTTGAATATCCTCTGACGCCAAAAGCATCAGGTGGGGACCATGTGATACAGGCCAAGACCTGCGCAGGGACAGCCCCCTTAGGAAGTGAATCGCCTCAGGGATAATCGCTAAAGCTCGTGCCGGGCAGCACCCGTCTTGCTTTCTATACACGGCCTAGGGCTGTTGCTCAAGTTTATCCGCGAGCCGTTCCAGCCGCGCGGCAAGCGCATCAAGCGCGGCCTGATTTGGGGCAGGGGCGGCAGTCGGTGTGGGGGCCGGGGCCAAAGTCGCGCCCTGATCGGCAAGCGCGGCCTGTGCATCCGTCAGCGCATCCGCCAGCAACAATCCGGCAAATAATAAGCGACGCGCCTCGGTGGTGTCGCCGCCCAGAATTTCGAGCGATTTCTTTGCCTTGTCGTCGATCATCTGGCCGAGTTCGGTCAAGCGTTTTTCATCGCCCGGTTGGCAGCCGATGGTATAGCGCCGACCGGCGACATCAAGGGTAACGCTTGCCATCAGTTTGCGCCCTTGAGTTGCAAGAGCAGATCAAGTTCTGCAATCGCGACGGCGACATTGGCGCGCAATTGTTCATGCCGTGCGGCCAGAGGCGCAAGGATTTCTTCGACATTCGGCGCAGGCGGGGTTGCGGGCTTGGGGCGATTGAGGCTGGCCTCAATACGGTCCAGCGCGGCGTGAATTCGGGTCAAAGCATCGGGCATGAAACGGCCTTAACGACTTGGGTGATGAATGCAAAGGCCGACCGGCCTTTATGGCATAGCTTGCTCCCCAACCTTCCTTATGGTTGACGATGGCGGCGATTGCGGACATGGAACGCGCGCGGATGGGCTGAAACGACTCGGCCCTCCATTGACGAACAATGTCAGGAAAAAACATGACTGTCGCTCCAACGCAACTTGCAAATGCCCTTCGCGCCCTTTCGATGGACGCCGTGCAGGCCGCGAATTCTGGCCATCCCGGCATGCCGATGGGTATGGCGGACGTTGCGACCGTCTTGTTCAATGATTTCCTGAAATTCGATGCCAAGGCCCCGAAATGGGCCGATCGCGACCGCTTCGTGCTGTCTGCCGGTCATGGCTCGATGCTGATTTATGCGCTATTGAACCTCACCGGCTATGCCAAGCCGACGATGGACGACATCCGCAACTTCCGCCAATTGGGCAGCCCCTGCGCCGGCCACCCGGAAGAACATGAATTGCCGGGCGTCGAAACCACCACCGGTCCATTAGGGCAGGGCATTGCCACCGCCGTCGGCATGGCGATGGCCGAACGCCATTTGAACGCCGTGTTTGGTGACGATCTGGTCGATCACCGCACCTGGGTGATCGCGGGCGATGGCTGCATGATGGAAGGCATCAACCATGAAGCCATCGGCATTGCCGGTCATCTTGGCCTTGGCCGGTTGAATGTGCTGTGGGACGATAACCGCATCACCATTGATGGCGCGGTCGAATTGTCGTCGAGCGAAGATGTGCTGGCCCGCTATCAGGCGACCGGCTGGCACACCACGAGCTGCGATGGCCATGATTTTGCCGACATCGCCCGTGCGCTGGCCGAAGCCGCCGCCGATCCGCGCCCGTCGATTGTCGCGTGCCGCACGTTGATCGGCAAGGGTGCGCCGAACAAGCAGGGGACATCCGCGACCCATGGTTCGCCGCTCGGTGCCGATGAAATCGCGGCGGCCCGTGCCGAACTCGGCTGGACGTCCGAACCGTTCGTCATTCCTGCCGACATCGCCGCTGCATGGCAGCAGGCCGGTGCGAAGGGCGCGGCTACCCGCGCAGCATGGGAGGGTCGTCTTGCGGCCTCCAGCAACGGCACGGAATTCCTGCGCCGCATGGCGGGTGATCTGCCCAAGGATAATGGCGCCAAGGCATATCTCGACAATCTGATTGCGAACCCGGTCAAGGTCGCGACCCGCAAGGCTTCGGAAATGGCGCTGGAAGCGTTCACCAAAGCCATGCCGGAACTGATCGGCGGTTCGGCGGATTTGACCGGTTCGAACCTCACCAAGACCAAGTTGACGCAGCCGTTCACCAAGAATGATTATTCGGGTCGCTATATCTATTATGGCATTCGCGAATTCGGCATGGCGGCAGCGATGAACGGCATGGCGCTGCATGGCGGCGTTATTCCTTATGGCGGCACGTTCCTCGTATTCAGCGATTATGCCCGCAACGCCATTCGCATGTCGGCGTTGCAACATGCCCGCGTTGTCTATGTGATGACGCATGATTCCATCGGCCTTGGCGAAGATGGCCCGACACACCAGCCGATCGAACATGTAATGAGCCTGCGCCTCATTCCGAACCTGACCGTCTTCCGCCCGGCAGATGCGGTGGAAACGGCGGAATGCTGGGCATTGTCGCTGGAGAACAAGCATGGCCCGGCATTGCTGGCGCTGAGTCGTCAGAATTTGCCGCAGCTTCGTACCGATGCCAGCGAAAATCTCTGCGCCAAGGGGGCCTATCGCCTCCGGGCCGCAACGGCAGCGCGCAAGGTCGTTTTGATGGCGACCGGTTCGGAAGTCGAACTGGCCGTCAAGGTTGCGGACGCGCTGGAAGCCAAGGGCATTGGCGCGGATGTCGTCTCGATGCCGAGCTGGGAATTGTTCGCGGCGCAAAGCTCGGCCTATCGCGCCGACCTGTTGCCTGCCGATGCGCTCAAAGTGTCGATCGAAGCGGGCGTGACGCTCGGTTGGCAAATTCATACCGGCCTTGATGGCCTCAATTTCGGTATCGACACATTCGGGGCTTCGGCACCGGCGGAATGTCTCTATGCACATTTCGGGCTGTCAGTTGAGAATATTGTTCCGCAGATCGAAGCAAAGCTCTGATATTCATAAGGGAGTTACACATGACGAAAGTTGCCATTAACGGTTTCGGCCGCATCGGACGCCTCGTGGCGCGCGCCATTCTGGAACGTCCGGACTGCGGTCTGGAACTCGTTGCGATCAACGATCTGGCCGATGCCAAGTCGAACGCCCTGTTGTTCAAGCGCGACAGCGTCCACGGTCCGTTCCCTGGCACGGTCGAAGCCGATGGCAATGACATCATCGTCAATGGCAAGCGCATCAAGGTGACTGCCGAGCGCGATCCGGCCAATCTGCCGCATGCCGCCAATGGCATCGACATCGCGCTCGAATGCACCGGCTTCTTCTGCGATGCGGAAAGCGCTGGCAAGCATCTGACCGCAGGTGCCAAGCGCGTCCTGATTTCGGCCCCGGCCAAGGGCGTTGACCTCACCGTCGTATTCGGCGTGAACAACGACAAGCTGACCGCCGATCACAAGATCGTGTCGAACGCATCGTGCACGACCAACTGCCTCGCGCCGGTCGCCAAGGTGCTGCATGAAGCCATCGGCATCGAACGCGGCCTGATGACCACGATTCACGCCTATACCAACGATCAGAAGATCCTCGATCAGATCCACAGCGATATGCGTCGTGCGCGTGCCGCTGGCATGTCGATGATCCCGACGACCACTGGCGCGGCCCGTGCCGTGGCGGAAGTGCTGCCAGAACTGAAGGGCAAGCTCGATGGTTCGGCCATTCGCGTGCCGACCCCGAATGTGTCGCTGGTTGACCTGACCTTCACGCCTGCGCGCGATACGTCGGTGGAAGAAGTGAACGCCCTGTTGAAGGCGGCGTCGGAAAATGGCCCGCTCAAGGGCATTCTCGGCTATTCGGACGAACCTTTGGTGTCGATCGATTACAACCACTGCCCGAACAGTTCGACCGTCGACAGCCTCGAAACCACCGTGCTTGAAGGCAAGCTCGTGCGCGTTGTGAGCTGGTATGACAATGAATGGGGCTTCTCCAACCGGATGGTCGATACCGCCGGTGCGATTGCCAAGCTGATCTGAACCAAGATGAATAGCCCCGGCGGGATGCTCCCGTCGGGGTTCTTCTTATGAAACAGTCTTAACTTCAAAGGGTGATATGAGCAGCTTCAAAACCTTGGATGATATGGGCGATCTGACCGGCAAGCGCGTGTTGGTACGGGAAGATCTGAACGTGCCGATGCAGGACGGAAAAATCAGCGATGATACCCGTTTGCGTGCGACTGTTCAGACAATTTCTGAACTGTCGGACCGTGGGGCCAAGGTGTTGGTGCTGGCGCATTTCGGTCGTCCCAAGGGTGAACGCCGCGATGATATGTCGCTTGCTCCGATTGCCCCGGCGCTGGCCAAATTGTTGGGTCGCGATGTTGCTTTTATCGCTGATTGCCAAGGTGGGGATGCGGTGGCTGCGGTTGCGGCATTGCCGAATGGCGCGATTGCGGTGCTGGAAAACACCCGTTTCCATGCGGGCGAAGAAAAGAACGACCCGGCCTTGTCGGCCGCCATGGCCGCACTTGGCGATCTTTATGTGAATGATGCCTTTTCGGCGGCGCATCGGGCGCATTGCTCGACCGAAGGCCTTGCCCATCTGCTCCCGGCCTTTGCCGGTCGCGCGATGCAGGCGGAGCTGGAGGCGCTGGAAAAGGCGCTCGGCAAGCCGGAACATCCGGTTGCTGCCGTTGTCGGCGGTGCGAAAGTGTCGACCAAATTGGATGTCCTCAAGCATCTTGTCGCCCGCGTCGATCATCTGATCATTGGCGGCGGCATGGCCAATACCTTCCTTGCCGCACGTGGCGTCGATGTGGGTAAATCCTTGTGCGAACATGATCTGAAAGATGTGGCGGATGCCATATTGGATGCCGCAGATAAGGCCGGTTGCACGGTCCATCTGCCTTATGATGTGGTGGTGGCCAAGGAATTCGCCGCCAACCCGCCGACGCGCACGATCAACGTTCATGAAGTGGCGGCGGACGAGATGATCCTCGACGTTGGCCCTGCGGCGGTGGAAGCGCTCGGCGATGTGCTCAAGACCTGCAAGACCTTGGTCTGGAACGGGCCGATGGGCGCATTTGAAATTCCGCCGTTCGACTTTGCCACCGTGGCCTTGGCGAGAACGGCGGCTGCGCTGACGGCGGAAGGCTCGCTGATTTCGGTGGCCGGTGGCGGTGATACCGTTGCGGCCCTCAACCATGCGGGCGCGGCGGCTGATTTCACCTTTGTTTCAACCGCTGGCGGCGCGTTCCTTGAATGGATGGAAGGGCGCGAATTGCCCGGCGTTGCCGCGCTGACGGCCTAATAATAATATAATAACAACGACATGCGACCAGCCGTCGCGGGGGCGCGACGGCATTAATCAGGAGCCAAATATGAGCCAGATCGTCAAGAATATTCTCGCTGCCTATGAATCGGACAATGCCGGGACCAAGGCCAATCTTTATCGCATCCTGATGCAGGGCCGTTTGGGCGGCACCGGCAAGCTGATCATCCTGCCGGTCGATCAGGGCTTCGAACATGGCCCGGCACGCAGCTTTGCGATCAACGAACCGGCCTATGACCCGCATTATCACTATCAGCTCGCGATTGATGCGGGCCTGTCGGCTTATGCCGCGCCTTTGGGCATGCTCGAAGCGGGCGCAGATACTTTTGCGGGCCAGATCCCGACGATCCTCAAGGTCAACAGCTCGAACAGCTGGGCCACCGGCGTCAATCAGGCCGTGACCGGTTCGGTCGACGATGCGTTGCGCCTTGGTTGCGCGGCCATCGGCTTCACCATCTATCCGGGTGCGGACGATGTGTTCGACATGATGGAAGAATTCCGCGAACTGGCTGCCGAAGCCAAGTCGGTCGGCCTCGCTACCGTGTTGTGGTCCTATCCGCGTGGTGGCGATCTGTCGAAGGCGGGTGAACTCGCACTCGACGTCGGCGCTTATGCCGCACATATGGCCGCATTGCTGGGCGCGCACATCATCAAGGTGAAGCTGCCGAGCGACCATATCGAGCAGAAGGACGCGCAAAAGGCCTATGAAGGTCTCGATACCTCGACTCAGGCCAAGCGCGTCTCGCACGTCGTGAAGTCCTGCTTCAACGGTCGTCGTCTGGTCGTCTTCTCGGGCGGTGCCGCCAAGGGTGCGGACGCTGTCTATCAGGACGCACGCGACATTCGCGATGGCGGCGGCAATGGCTCGATCATCGGTCGCAACACCTTCCAGCGTCCGCGCGGCGACGCGCTGGCGATGCTCGACAAGCTGGTCAACATCTACACCGGCAAGGAATAAAATTTCTCTTCACATTTGTGAAGCAAAATTGAAGAGGGGTGGGGCTTTTGTCCTGCCCCTTTTTGTTGCATCTTCCCCGCGATTCCACTGGGAGAGTGCAACATGACGACGGCGATTGAAAATATTCCATTGAAGACGATTGCGGGCGCAGATAGCTCGCTTGGCGATTATGCCGGCAAGGTCCGGCTGGTGGTCAATGTGGCCTCCAAATGCGGCCTGACCTCGCAATATGAGGGGTTGGAAGCGCTGTATCGCGACTATCAGGACAAAGGCTTGGTCGTGTTGGGTTTCCCGGCCAATGATTTCGGCGCGCAGGAACCGGGCAGCAATGACGAGATTGCAGATTTTTGCCGCACCAATTTCTCCATCGATTTTCCGATGTTCGCGAAAATCCCGGTGACGGGCGAGGGCAAGCACCCGCTCTATGCCGCGCTGACCAGCGCACAGCCCAAGGCGACAGGCGATGGCGATGCGTTCCGTGGCATGTTGAAAGGCCATAATATCGAGCCGACGCAAGAGCCTGAAGTCTTGTGGAATTTCGAAAAATTCCTGATCGGGCGCGATGGCGCGGTGATTGGCCGCTTCGTCCCTGGCACGGCCCCGAATGATCCGGCACTGGTTGCAGCAATCGAGGGCGCGCTCTAAGCACCCAATTCATTTTCCTCCCTCTGGCTTGATCCAGCGAATATCGCTAGAGGGAGGGGCATGAATGACGATTTTGACCCCGCCGACCTTTCGCTCGACCCCGGTTTTGCCGACCGTTTTGATCGCGATCGTCGCCCGAAGTGCCAATTATACCTGATTTCGCCTGAAAAGGTGGACGGGGACTTTCCCGACCGTCTGCGCGCGGCGCTATCGGCAGGGCCGGTCGCGGCGTTCCAGTTCCGGGTCAAGGATATGGATCAGCACACCGCCACCGCACTTGCCGAGCCATTGCAGGCGATTTGCGCTGAATTCGATGTTGCCTTCATCGTCAATGACAGCATCAGCCTTGCCAAGCGCCTCGGCGCGGATGGTGTGCATCTGGGGCAGGGCGATGGCGATCCGAAAGAAGCGCGCGAGGTCTTGGGGCCGGATGCGCAGATCGGCGTAACCTGCCATGACAGCCGCCATCTTGCGATGGAAGCGGGCGAAGCGGGCGCTGATTATGTCGCGTTCGGGGCATTTTATCCGACCACGACCAAGGAAACGACTCATCAGGCCGAACCCTCCCTCCTGAGTTGGTGGACGACCCTGTTTGGTCTCCCTTGCGTTGCGATTGGCGGCATCACGCCCGATAATGCACGGCCTTTGATCGAGGCGGGCGCAGACTTTATCGCGGTAAGCGGCGCAGTCTGGAATGACCCTCAAGGCCCGGCGGCGGCGATCAGGCGCTTTACGGATGTGCTCGCATAGGCTAAGGGCCGCGCCAGCTTACGCTCTTTCCCATTTCAGACTGTCAGGTGATCCCATGAAAATCAGCGGTGTCGACATTCGTCCCGGCAACATCATTGAATATGAAAAGGGCCTGTGGCGCGCGGTGAAAATCCAGCACACGCAGCCCGGCAAGGGTGGCGCCTATATGCAGGTCGAAATGAAGAACCTGATCGATGGCCGCAAGACCAACGTCCGCTTCCGTTCGGCGGAAACGGTCGAGCGCGTGCGTCTCGACACCAAGGACTTCCAGTTCCTGTTCGCAGAAGGCGACCAGCTGACGTTCATGGACAAGGAAACCTATGAACAGGTGTCCTTGGCCCGCGATCTGCTCGGCGAAGCGGCGGCGTTCTTGCAGGACGGCATGGACGTGGTGATGGAACTTTGGGAAGAACGCCCAATCAGCGTCCAATTGCCGGATCAGATCGAAGCCACCATCGTCGAAGCCGACGCCGTGGTGAAGGGCCAGACGGCCTCTTCCAGCTATAAGCCTGCGATCCTCGACAATGGCGTGCGCATCATGGTCCCGCCGCATATCGGCGCGGGCACCCGCGTGGTCGTTGACGTGTATGAACAGACCTATGTCAAGCGCGCCGACTAAGCATTGATCGCATGGTGGCGGCCCTGATGCAGGCGCCGCCGTTATGGCGATATGTCTTGCGTTGTTGATTGGCGCGGGCAGGCGACACATATAATGGCCCGATGTGGCTGATAAGGATTACCCAATGGCTGCCCATTCCGGATTGCTCACCATCATGGACCGCGCCGCGCGCAAGGCCGGGGCGAAGCTGCGCCGCGACTTTAACGAGGTGCAGCAATTACAGGTCAGCCGCAAAGGTCCGGCTGATTTCGTGACCAAGGCCGATGAAGCCGCCGAACGCACCTTGTTCGAAGAATTGAGCAAGGCGCGCCCCGATTGGGGTTTCCTGATGGAAGAGGGTGGCGAAATCGCGGGCGACCCGAACAAGCCGCGCTTCATCGTCGATCCGCTCGATGGTACCAGCAATTTCTTGCACGGCCTGCCGCATTTCTCGATCTCGATTGCGGTCGAAGAGCCGCAGACGAACGGCAAGCGCGAAATCACCACCGGCCTTGTCTATCAGCCGCTGACCGATGAAAGCTTCTGGGCCGAAAAGGGTCGGGGCGCATGGTTGCACGATAAGCGCCTGCGCGTGTCGGCGCGGCGCGATATGTCGGAAGCGTTGATCGCGACCGGCATTCCGTTCCTTGGCCATGGCGATTTTGCCGAATGGAGCCGCATTTTTGGCGCGGTTGCGCCGGAAGTTGCTGGCATTCGCCGTTTTGGCGCGGCGTCGCTCGATCTCGCTTGGGTCGCGGCGGGGCGCTTTGACGGTTTTTGGGAGAGCAATCTCAAAGATTGGGATGTGGCCGCTGGGATGCTGCTCGTGCGCGAGGCGGGCGGATTCGTTACTGACTTCCGTGGTGGCGACAAATGCCTTGAGCGCAGTGAATTTTTGGCCGCCAATGATGCGCTGCATAGCCGGTTGCACAAATTGGTCGCGCAGAGCCTTCGGTAATTTCATCAAATCGGGTCGGCTTGGGGGGATAAATGCCCCTTGGCCGACCGTTGAAAACGGCAGCTTAGCGAGGCTTGGCGCATATGGCGCGGGCTTGCTGCCAAAAGGCGAACAAAATCATCCATTTTTGGCGCAATTGTGCCGATGATGCGCTGCAAAATAGGTGACAGCTAAAATGCATGCCTATATGCTTGCAGCCTGAGCAAGACGCTCCTAAAAGCCCGCCAATCATTATCGCAGCAATCAGGATTCTTCCCTTGGTCGATCTATCTGAATATCTGCCGATCCTGCTATTCCTCGGCGTAGCGTTGGTCTTGTCGAGCCTGTTCGTGTTTGGCCCGATGGCGCTCAATCACGTGACCGGCGCATATAAGCCGAACGCGGACAAGCTGGCGGAATATGAATGCGGTTTTCCTGCATTCGAGGATGCGCGCGCGCAGTTCGATGTCCGTTTTTACCTCGTGGCGATCCTGTTCATCATCTTCGACCTTGAGGCGGCCTTTCTTTATCCTTGGGCGGTTTCGCTGGACAAGATCGGTTGGACCGGCTGGTTCGCGATGATGGGTTTCCTGGTCGAGCTTGTGATCGGCTTTGCTTATGCATGGAAGAAGGGAGCTCTCGAATGGGAGTAGATCTGGCACCGGTTCCGGGGACAGCGCCCGATCCGTCATTCTTCAACGACATCAATGCCGAGCTGGATAACAAGGGCTTCCTTGTTACCAGCACGGAAGATTTGTTCCAATGGGCGCGCACCGGCTCTTTGTGGTGGATGACCTTCGGCCTTGCCTGCTGCGCGGTCGAGATGATCCATGTGAACATGCCGCGTTACGATCTCGAACGCTTTGGCGTGGCGCCGCGCGCCAGTCCGCGTCAGTCGGACGTGATGATCGTCGCAGGCACCCTGTGCAACAAAATGGCCCCGGCCTTGCGTCGCGTCTATGATCAGATGTCGGAACCGAAATACGTCATCTCGATGGGTAGCTGCGCCAATGGCGGCGGCTATTATCATTACAGCTATTCGGTGGTGCGTGGTTGCGACCGGATCGTGCCGGTGGATATTTATGTCCCCGGTTGCCCGCCCACGGCAGAGGCGCTGTTATATGGCGTGATGCAATTGCAGCGGAAAATCCGCCGCGTCGGCACGTTTGAGCGTTGATCATGATCCAGCATCCAGCCCCCAAATTCGCGAGCAATGAAGGCATTATCGATGCGGCCCGCGCCGCCATCGGTCCGGCCTTGATCGATGCGGTCGAAGCCCATGGCGAAATCGCCCTGCATGTCGAGCGCACCGGCCTTGTCGATGCGCTCATCGCCTTGCGCGACAAGCTCGAATATCAGCAGTTGATGGAAATCGCCGGTGTGGACTGGCCCGATCGCGATCCGCGGTTCGAGGTTGTCTATTGCCTGTTGTCGGTGACGAAGAATCATCGCCTCCGCGTCCATGTCGCTGCCAATGACGATCAGCCGGTCCCAAGTGTGACGGACATCTGGCCGGTGGCCGGTTGGCTGGAACGCGAAGTGTTCGACATGTATGGCGTATTGTTCGAAGGCAATCCGGACCTGCGTCGCATTCTTACGGATTATGGCTTTACCGGCCATCCGCAGCGCAAGGATTTCCCGCTGACGGGCTATGTCGAACTGCGCTATTCGGAAGAAGAAAAGCGCGTGAAATATGAGCCGGTTAAGCTGGCGCAGGATTTCCGTTCGTTTGATTTCATGAGTCCATGGGAAGGGGCGGATTATATCCTGCCCGGCGATGAAAAGGCCGATGCCAAGGGGGATGCTGCGAAATGAGCCAGCTGATCGCGGAAGCCTCGCCCACCACGGGTGATGAGGTCATCCAGAACTACACTATCAATTTCGGTCCGCAGCATCCTGCGGCGCATGGCGTGTTGCGCCTTGTGCTCGAACTGGACGGCGAAATCGTTGAACGCGCCGATCCGCATGTCGGTCTGCTGCATCGCGGTACCGAAAAGCTGATTGAATATAAGACCTATTTGCAGGCCTTGCCCTATTTCGACCGGCTCGATTATTGCTCGCCCTTGGGGATGGAGCATAGCTATGTGCTGGCGATTGAAAAGCTGCTGAACATCGAAGTGCCGCTGCGGGGCCAATATCTGCGCGTGTTGTTCGCGGAACTGACCCGCATCTGCAACCACATGCTGAACCTCGGTTCGCATGTGATGGATGTGGGCGCGATGACGCCGAACCTGTGGCTGTTCGAAATTCGTGAGGATTGCCTCAATTTCTTCGAACGCGCCTCGGGCGCGCGCATGCATTCGGCGTGGTTCCGTCCGGGCGGCGTGCATCAGGATGTCCCGGCGAAACTGCTGGCCGATCTTGATGAGTGGCTCGATACCCGTTTGCCGGAATTGTTCGAAGATGCGATCAGCCTTGTCGCCGACAACCGCATTTTCAAGCAACGCAATGTCGATATTGCGACCGTGAGCAAGGAAGACGCGCTGAAATGGGGCTTTTCCGGCCCGATGATCCGTGGTTCCGGCATTCCTTGGGATATTCGTCGTTCGCAGCCTTATGATGTTTATGACCGGATGGAATTCGATATTCCGGTCGGCACCCGTGGCGATTGCTATGATCGTTTCATGGTCCGCGTTGAAGAGGTGCGCCAATCGGCTCGTATCATGAAGCAGTGCCTGCGCGAGATGCCGGAAGGTCCGGTGTCATCGAATGACCGCAAGGTCGTGCCGCCCAAGCGCGGCGAGATGAAACAGTCGATGGAAGCCCTGATCCATCACTTCAAGCTCTACACCGAAGGTTTCCACGTGCCGGAAGGCAGCGTCTATGTCGCGACGGAAAGCCCGAAGGGGGAGTTTGGCGTGTATCTGGTCTCGGATGGGTCCAACAAGCCCTATCGTTGCAAGATCAGGCCGACGGCTTTCAGCCATCTTCAGGCGATGGATTTCATGGCCAAGGGCCATATGTTGGCCGATATAACCGCCATTTTGGGCGGGATGGATATCGTGTTCGGGGAGTGTGACCGCTAATGGCCGATGCACCGCAGCTTCCGGCTGAAGCCGAAGTCCGCGCTCGTTGGGGCAATTTTGCCTGGACGAAGGAAAATGCCAAACAGGCGGCGACGATCATCGCGCGCTATCCGGAAGGTCGCCAGCAATCGGCGACCATGCCGTTGCTCGATCTCGCCCAGCGTCAGGTCGGCGCGGAAACCAACACGCAGGGCTGGTTGCCGGTCCCGGTGATGGAATATATCGCCGATCAACTCGGCCTGGCCTATATGCGGGTCTATGAGGTCGCGACCTTCTACACCATGTATAATTTGGCACCGGTTGGTCGTTTCCATGTGCAGGTCTGTGGCACGACGCCGTGCATGTTGCGCGGTTCGGACGATGTGTTGGCGGCCTGCAAGAACCGGGGCCTGTCCAAGGGGCATACCACGCCGGACGGCCTGTTCACGCTTACCGAGGTCGAATGTCTGGGCGCGTGCACCAATGCGCCGATGGTCCAGATCAACGACGATAATTTCGAAGACCTGACCTATGACACCATGTCGGCGCTGCTGGAGGCCTTGGCCGAGGGCAAGCCGGTGAAAATCGGTCCGCAGATCGACCGTCAGACGAGCTGCCCGGAAGGCGGCCCGACGGCGCTTCAGGCGATGGCGACCGAAAACCACGATTATCGGGGGGAATGGAAGTGAGCACCTCACCTCTTTCCGACAAGGACCGTATCTTCACCAACCTCTATGGCTTTCAGCCGTGGAATCTCGATGCGGCGCGCAAGCGTGGCGATTGGGACAACACCAAGAAATTGCTGGAGGCGGGGCCGGACGCGATCATTGATACGATCAAGAATTCCGGCCTGCGTGGTCGTGGCGGCGCGGGCTTCCCGACGGGGATGAAGTGGAGCTTCATGCCCAAGGAGCCAAAGCCGGGCCGTCCGAATTTCCTCGTGATCAATGCCGATGAATCCGAACCGGGTTCGTGCAAGGACCGCGAAATCATCCGTCACGATCCGCACAAGCTGATCGAGGGCGCGTTGGTTGCCGGTTTCGCGATGCGCGCGCGCGCTGCCTATATCTATATTCGCGGCGAGTTCATCTATGAGGCGAAGGTACTCTTCGCCGCAGTGGAAGAGGCGTATGCCGCCGGTCTGCTTGGCAAGAATGCCGCGGGTTCGGGCTATGATTTCGATGTGTTCGTGCATCGCGGCGCGGGTGCTTATATCTGCGGCGAAGAAACCGCGATGCTGGAAAGCCTTGAGGGCAAAAAGGGCCAGCCTCGCCTCAAGCCGCCATTTCCGGCGGGGGCAGGGCTTTATGGCTGCCCGACCACGGTCAACAATGTTGAATCCATCGCGGTGGGGCCGACAATCCTGCGTCGCGGGGCCGATTGGTTCAAGAGCTTTGGCCGTGAAAACAATGTCGGGACGAAATTGTTCCAGATTTCCGGCCATGTGAACACGCCCTGCGTCGTCGAGGAATCGATGGGCATTTCGTTCAAGGAATTGATCGAAAAGCATGCAGGCGGCATTCGCGGCGGTTGGGATAATCTGTTGGCGGTCATTCCGGGCGGTTCTTCCGTGCCGATGGTGCCTGCCGCGCAGATCATGGACGCGCCGATGGATTTTGACGGGCTGAAGGCGTTGGGCTCCGGCCTTGGCACCGCTGCCGTCATCGTGATGGACAAATCGACCGACATCGTGCGCGCGATCAGCCGGTTGAGCTATTTCTACAAGCATGAAAGCTGTGGCCAATGCACGCCGTGCCGCGAAGGCACCGGCTGGATGTGGCGCATGATGGAACGGTTGCGGACCGGCGATGCGGAGATTTCCGAAATCGACATGCTGCAACAGGTCACCAAACAGGTTGAAGGCCATACTATCTGCGCGCTGGGCGATGCAGCGGCATGGCCAATCCAGGGGCTGATCCGCCATTTCCGCCCGGAAATCGAGCGTCGGATCAATGAAGCCCATGGCGCAGCACATCAGGAGGCAGCGGAGTAACCATGCCTAAAGTCACCGTAGACGGTATCGAGATCGAGGTTCCGGCAGGTTCGACCGTGCTTCAGGCATGCGAAGCTGCGGGCAAGGAAATCCCGCGTTTCTGCTATCATGAACGACTGAGCATTGCCGGCAATTGCCGCATGTGCCTCGTCGAAGTCGCACCGGGGCCGCCCAAGCCGCAGGCATCCTGCGCCTTGCCCGCGATGGAGGGTCAGACGATCCGCACGGATTCGCCGATGGTGAAGGCCGCGCGCGAAGGGGTGATGGAGTTTCTCCTCATCAACCACCCGCTCGATTGCCCGATTTGCGATCAGGGCGGCGAATGCGATTTGCAGGATCAGTCCGTGGCCTATGGCCGGGGCAGCAGCCGCTATGACGAGAACAAGCGGGCGGTGACCGAGAAATATATGGGTCCGATCGTGAAAACGGTGATGACCCGCTGCATCCAATGCACCCGCTGCGTCCGCTTTGCGGAAGAAGTCGCCGGTGTCGAGGAAATCGGCGCGATCTATCGCGGCGAGAATATGCAGATCACCTCCTATCTCGAACGCGCGGTGACGAGCGAATTATCGGGCAATGTCGTCGATCTGTGCCCGGTCGGCGCGTTGACGTCCAAGCCTTATGCGTTTGAGGCGCGGCCTTGGGAATTGACCAAGACGCCCGGCATCGATGTGATGGACGCGATGGGGACCAATGTCCGCTTTGACTCGCGTGGTCGTCAGTTGCTGCGGATCGTGCCGCGGATCAACGAGGATGTGAACGAGGAATGGGCGCATGATAAAACGCGCCATGCCGTGGATGGCCTGACCGCGCGGCGGCTCGATCGTCCCTTTGTCCGCAAGAATGGCAAGCTCGAAGCCGCTAGCTGGGAAGACGCCTTCAAGGCAGTTGCCGCAGCGGCGAAAAAGGCGGGCGGTTCGGTCACGGCAGTGGCGGGCGATATGGTCGATTGCGAAACCATGTTTGCGGCGCGTGAATTGGTGACGGCGCTTGGCGGGTCGATGCTGGAAGGTCGTCAGACCGGTCTGGCCTATGACACCTCGTCGCTGTCGGCGGTCAATTTCAACACCGGCATCGCCAATATCGAAAAGGCGGATGTGATCCTGCTGGTCGGCAGCGATCTGCGGCGTGAAGCGCCGTTGGTCAATGCGCGGGTGTTGAAGGCCATTCGCAAGCGCGGGGCCAAGGTTTTCGCCATCGGGCCGGAAACGGATTTGACCTATAAGGTTGAAAATCTGGGCGCATCGCTCAAGACGCTTACGAAATTGCCCAAGGCCGTGGCCGATGCCTTCAAAAATGCGGCGCGTCCGGCGATCATCGTTGGCGGCGGCGCATTGCGGTATGAAGGCGCGCATGGCGCGGCTTTGGCGCTGGCGGAAAAATACAAGCTTGTCCGTGAATTGGAAGATGGCAGCACGTGGAACGGCTTTAACGTCCTCCACTTCGCCGCGAGCCGCATGGGCGGGCTGATGCTCGGCTATGCGTTTGCGGGCGGTATCCGCGCGCTGGCGGTGGAAAAGCCGAAGCTTGGTTTCTTCCTTGGAGCGGATGAGGTCAATTACGACCTCTTTGCCGATACGTTCAAGGTCTATGTCGGCCATCATGGCGATGCGGGTGCGCATGCGGCGGATGTGATCCTGCCGGCGGCGGCCTATACCGAAAAGGCCGGGACTTATGTGAACCTTGAAGGTCGGGTCCAGCGCGGCGAACGCGCGGTGTTCCCGCCGGGCGATGCGCGTGAGGATTGGGCGATTTTCCGGGCATTGTCGGATGTTGTCGGCAAGAAATTGCCGTTCGACAATCTTGAACAGCTTCGCACGAAGATGGCGGCGGCGGTCCCCGCGCTTGGGGTTGAAGGTCTGGCCGATTATGGCTGGGTCGTGCCGAAGCTTGATGCCAAGCCGGAAGGTGATGTCGCCGATTATCCGATCAAAGATTTCTACCTCACCAATGCCATTTGCCGCGCATCGGCGACGATGCAGCGTTGTTCGGCTGAACTTGTTCATGGCGAGACATTTGCGGAGGCCGCCGAATGACCGCGTGGTTTCAGACCCAATTGGGTGATGGGCTGGGCTGGTTCGTTGCGAACCTGATCCTTGTCTTGGCGATTGCCTTGCCGTTGATGCTGGCGGTGGCGATGATCATTTATGGCGAACGGCGCTTTTGGGGCGCTTTTGCGCTGCGTCGCGGCCCGAACGTCGTCGGTCCCTTCGGCCTGTTGCAGAGCTTTGCCGATGGTTTGAAGGTCGCGTTGCAGGAAATCATCGTCCCATCGGCGGCGAACAAGGCCTTGTTCCTGATCGCGCCGATCCTGACGTTCACCGTGGCGCAGATCCTGTGGGCGGTGATCCCGTTTGGCGACAAGATGGTGCTGTCCGACATCAATGTCGGCCTGTTGTACATCCTCGCGGCATCCTCCATCGGCGTGTATGGCGTGATGATTGCGGGCTGGTCGTCCAACTCGAAATATCCGTTTTATTCGGCGCTGCGTGCGGCGGCACAGATGGTGTCTTATGAAGTGTCGATCGGGTTTGTCCTGCTCGGCGTGGTGATGTTTGCAGGCAGCTTCAACCTCTCCGAAATCGTGCTCGCGCAAAAGGGGCATATCTTCGGGCTGGTGAACGGCTTTGCCCTCAACCCGCTGATTTTCCCGTTGAGCGTGATCTTCATGATTTCGGCCATGGCGGAAACCGGGCGCGCGCCGTTCGATTTGACCGAGGCTGAATCCGAACTCGTCGCCGGTTATCAGACCGAATATTCGGGCATGGCCTTTGCACTCTATTGGCTGGGCGAATATGCGAACGTGCTGTTGATGTGCGCGCTCAATGCGACCCTGTTCTGGGGGGGCTGGTTGCCGCCGATCGACTGGGCGCCTTTGTATCTGGTGCCGGGCATCATCTGGCTGTTCGCCAAGATATTCCTCGGCTTTTTCATCTTCTCCTGGGTCAAGGCCACGGTCCCTCGTTACCGCTATGATCAGGTGATGCGTCTGGGGTGGAAAATCTTCCTGCCCATCTCGCTGATCTGGATCGTCCTGATTTCTGGCTATCTGATGCTGACAAGGTATTCTGCATGAGCGTCGCCCATCTCATCAAGTCGTTCACGCTCTGGGAGTTTGTGAAGGCGCACTGGCTGACCTTGAAGTATTTCTTCAAGCCCAAGGCGACGATCAACTATCCGTTCGAGAAGAACCCGATTTCACCGCGTTTCCGGGGCGAACATGCGCTGCGCCGTTATCCGAATGGCGAAGAACGGTGCATCGCGTGCAAATTGTGCGAGGCGATTTGCCCGGCACAGGCGATCACCATCGAGGCCGAACCGCGCGCCGATGGTTCACGCCGCACGACCCGGTATGACATCGACATGACCAAGTGCATTTATTGCGGTTTCTGTCAGGAAGCCTGCCCGGTCGATGCGGTGGTCGAAGGGCCGAATTTCGAGTTCGCGACGGAGAGCCGTGAAGAGTTGCTGTACGACAAAGCAAAGCTGCTCGCGAATGGGGACAAATGGGAACGCGCAATCGCGGCGAATATCGCTGCCGATGCGCCGTACCGGTAAGGGGGCCGCGACATGATACAGGCTTTTGCCTTTTACCTTTTTGCGACCATGCTGATTGCGTCTGCGGTGCTGGTCATCAGCGCCCGCAACCCGGTGCATAGCGTGTTGTGGCTGATCCTTGGCTTTTTCAATGCGGCGGGCCTGATGCTCCTGCTTGGGGCCGAGTTCATCGCGATGCTCTTGGTCATTGTCTATGTCGGCGCGGTGGCCGTGCTGTTCCTGTTCGTCGTCATGATGCTCGACATTGATTTTGCCGAATTGCGGGCGGGCTTTGTCCGTTATCTGCCATTCGGCCTGTTACTGGCGATGGTGCTGGCGGTGGAAATGATCTTTGCTGTCGGCGCATGGAAAGCAGGTTCGCTTGAAATGGCGCAGCGTTTGGTACCGATCCCAAGTGATGTGCCGAATATCGAAGCCATCGGCGATTTGCTGTACACCCGTTATCTCTATGTCTTTGAAGGTGCGGGTCTGGTGCTGCTGGTGGCGCTGATTGGCGCGATTGTGCTGACCCACCGTGCGCGTGGCGGTATCCGTCCGCAGAATATTTCCGAGCAGGTCAAGCGTCGTCCGCAAGATGCGACCCGCAATATCGATCAGCCCGTGGGGCAGGGGGTGGAGTTGTGATCGGACTGATGCACTATCTCGTCGTGGGGGCGATTTTGTTCGTGCTTGGCGTGTTGGGGATTTTCCTCAACCGCAAGAACGTCATCATCATCCTGATGTCGGTGGAATTGATCCTGCTGGCGGTCAACATCAACCTTGTCGCCTTCAGCGTCTATCTGGGCGATCTCGTCGGCCAGATTTTCGCGATGTTCGTGCTGACCGTGGCCGCTGGCGAAGCGGCAATCGGCCTTGCGATCCTTGTCATTTACTTCCGAGGCCGCGGCACGATTGCGGTTGACGATATTAACCGGATGAAGGGCTGACATGATCCAGCTCATTGTATTCCTGCCGCTGTTGGCGGCGATTGTCGCGGGCCTTGGCAACCGTACCATCGGCAACGTCCCGGCCAAGCTGGTGACGACCGGTGCGCTGTTCGCATCTTGCGCGCTCAGTTGGCCGATCTTCATTTCCTTCCTGACCGGCGGGGCGCATGCCCATGTCGTGCCGGTTCTCGATTTCATCCGCTCGGGTGATCTCAGCGTCGATTGGTCGTTGCGTGTCGATACGCTGACGTCGGTCATGCTGGTGGTGGTGACGACGGTATCCGCGCTCGTCCATCTTTATAGCTGGGGCTATATGTCGGAAGACGACAGCCAGCCGCGCTTCTTCGCCTATCTGTCGCTGTTTACCTTTGCGATGTTGATGCTGGTGACGTCGGACAATCTGGTCCAGATGTTCTTCGGTTGGGAAGGCGTTGGCCTTGCCTCTTATCTGTTGATCGGCTTTTGGTATAAAAAGCCGTCTGCATCTGCGGCGGCGATCAAGGCATTTGTCGTCAATCGCGTCGGTGACTTTGGTTTCTCGCTCGGCATTTTCGGCACGTTCCTCGTGTTTGGCACGGTGTCGATCCCGGCCATTCTCGCCGCATCGCCGGATATGGCGGGTTCGACCATCGGTTTCCTTGGTGCGCGCTTTGATGTGATGACGTTGCTGTGCTTGCTGCTGTTTATCGGCGCGATGGGCAAATCGGCGCAGCTTGGCCTGCACACATGGTTGCCGGACGCGATGGAAGGTCCGACCCCGGTGTCGGCGCTGATCCACGCGGCGACGATGGTGACGGCTGGCGTGTTCATGGTCTGCCGCCTGTCGCCGATGTTCGAAACGAGCGAAACCGCGCAGCATGTCGTGACTTATGTTGGGGCCGCGACCGCGTTGTTCGCCGCCACGGTCGGCACGACCCAGTTCGATATCAAGCGGGTGATCGCCTATTCGACCTGTTCGCAGCTTGGCTATATGTTCTTTGCGGCGGGCGTTGGCGCTTATAATGCGGCGATGTTCCATTTGTTCACCCATGCCTTTTTCAAGGCGTTGTTGTTCCTGGGCGCAGGTTCGGTCATCCATGCGATGCACCATGAACAGGACATGCGTTATTATGGGGGCCTGCGGAAACATATCCCGCTGACCTTCTGGGCGATGATGGCCGGGACTTTGGCGATCACGGGTGTGGGCGTCTTGGGCGTATTCGGCTTTGCCGGCTTCTATTCCAAGGATGCGATTATTGAGGCGACGTTCGCCAGTGGTTCGGAATCGGGCGGCATTGCCTTTGCCGTGGCCGTGTTCGCGGCGCTGCTCACCAGCTTCTATAGCTGGCGTCTGGTGTTCCTGACCTTCTATGGCAAGCCGCGCTGGGAACAGTCCGAGCATATTCAGCATGCGGTGCATGACGCACATGGCCATGATCATGACGATCATGCACATGCGGCCCATGGCCATGACGCGCATGATGAACATGATCACGCGCATGGTTCGGTAAGCGATGGCACGGCGGGCTATCATCCGCATGAAAGCCCATGGCCCATGCTGTTGCCGCTGGCTGTGTTGACCATCGGCGCGATTGCTGCTGGCTATGTCTTCCACACGCCGTTTCTCGATGCGGAACATGGCGCGGCATTCTGGCAGGGCTCGCTCGCGTTTGACGCGCATTTGATGCACGCGATGCATGAAGTGCCGATGTGGGTGAAGATGTCGGCATCTGCCGTGATGCTCACCGGCTTTGTGATCGCATGGTTTGCGTATGTGCGTAGCCCCGGCATCCCGGCGGCGTTCGTCAGCCAGTTCCGTATCTTGCACGATTTCCTCTATCGGAAATGGTATTTCGACGAACTGTACGACGTGATCTTCGTCAAACCGGCCTTTGCCATCGGTCGTTTCCTGTGGAAACGCGGCGATGAAGGTACGATCGACCGTTTTGGCCCCAATGGGGTGGCGGCACTGGTCGTCAGCGGCAGCCGGCTCGCCGGTCGTTTGCAGAGCGGATATGTCTATAGCTACGCATTGGTGATGTTGCTCGGCCTGGCCGCAGCAGCCACCTGGGCAATGGTTGGGTGATCATGATGAGCTTTCCCATTCTCTCCGTCATGATCGCACTGCCGCTGGTGGCAGCGGCTGCGGCTCTTTTGACGAACGCGAACAATGCACGCTGGATCGCGTTGATCGCGACGCTGGCGAATTTCGCCCTCGGTATTGTGTTGTGGACCAATTATGAAATTGGCGGCGCACAATGGCAGTTTGTCGAAAATGTGCCGATGTTCGGGCGGTTCGCCTGGGCTTTGGGGATTGATGGCATCGCCTTGATGCTGATCATGCTGTCAGCGTTCCTGATGCCGATCTGCATTCTTGCAAGCTGGACCGCGATTGAAAAGCGCGTGCCGGAATATATGGCGGCGTTCCTGTTGATGGCCAGCCTGATGGTCGGCGTGTTTGCGGCGCAGGATTTGTTCCTGTTCTACATCTTCTTCGAAGCCGGTCTGATCCCGATGTATCTGATCATCGGTATCTGGGGTGGCGCGAACCGGATTTACGCCAGCTATAAATTCTTCCTCTACACATTGTTCGGCTCGGTCCTGATGCTGATCGCGATGATGTGGATGGCGCAGCAGGCGGGCACGACCTATATCCCGAATTTGCTCAACCATGATTTCCCGGTGCAGGCGCAGACCTTGTTGTGGCTGGCGTTTTTCGCGAGCTTTGCGGTCAAGATGCCGATGTGGCCGGTGCATACATGGTTGCCGGACGCGCACGTGCAGGCACCGACGGCGGGTTCCGTCATTCTGGCGGGCGTGCTGTTGAAGATGGGCGGCTATGGCTTCCTGCGCTTCTCCTTGCCGATGTTCCCGGAGGCCTCGGGCCAGTTCGTGCCATTGGTGATGGGCATGTCGCTGGTCGCGGTGATCTATACTTCGCTTGTCGCGTTGGTGCAGCAGGACATGAAGAAGCTGATCGCGTATTCATCGGTCGCGCATATGGCGTTTGTGACCATCGGTTTGTTCGCCTTCAACCGTCAGGGAATCGAAGGCGCGCTGGTGGTCATGCTCAGCCATGGTCTGGTGTCGGCGGCATTGTTCCTGTGCGTAGGCGTGATCTATGATCGCCTGCACACACGCGAAATCAGCCGTTATGGCGGTCTGGCCGAAAATATGCCGAAATACGCCTTGTTCTTCCTGTTTTTCACCATGGCGAGCATCGGCCTGCCGGGCACCTCGGGTTTCGTCGGCGAGTTTCTTGCGCTGGTCGGGGCCTATGAGGCGAACAGCCTCGTGGCGTTCATTGCGACGACCGGGGTGATCCTGGGCGCGGCCTATATGCTCTATCTCTACCGTCGGGTGGTGTATGGCCCGTTGGACAAGGCGGATGTCGCGGCCATGCCGGATATGAACAAGCGCGAATGGCTTATTCTCGCGCCGATCGCCGCGGTGACCTTGTGGATGGGCGTCTATCCGGAAAGCTTCATTGCGCCGATGCGCAAGGATGTCGGGACATTGCTGGCCCGGATCGAACGGGCCAACCCGCCCGGCGATGCGCAGTTGAAGAAGGGCGCGCCTCAACCGGCGGCTGCCCATGAAAAGGCCGCCGAACACGCACCGGCATCTGCATTGGCGGAGGGGCAACACTGATGAGTTACGCTGAATCTCTTTCCCTGACCCTGTCTGAGGTCATTTTGGCGGCGGGCGCTTTGGTGTTGTTGCTGGTGGCGGGCTGGGCTGGCGACAAGGCGACGCGGCTGATCAGCTGGATTGCTGTTGTGTTGCTGGCCGTTGCCGGTTTGGCGTTGCTCGGGCCTGCGGGCGCGGCCTTTGGCGGTCAATATCAGGCCGACAGCTTTGCCGCCTTTGCCAAGGTGCTGATCTATTTTGCCGCTGGTGCGTCGATCCTTATTGCCCCGCGCTTTTTCCAATTGGCGGATGGTAGCCATATGGGGCTGCGGGCCGAATATCCGATCCTGATCCTCTTGGCCTGTGTCGGCATGGGTATGATGGTATCGGCGGGCGATTTGTTGTCGCTGTATGTCGGTCTCGAACTCAACAGCCTTGCCGCTTATGTGCTGGCGAGCTTCATGCGCTCGGATCAGCGTTCGGCGGAAGCGGGCCTGAAATATTTCGTGCTAGGCGCGCTCGCATCGGGCATTCTGCTGTACGGTATTTCCTTGGTCTATGGCTTTACCGGCACCACCGCCTTTGATGGCATTGCCAAGGCCTATGGCGATGGCGTGTCGATGGGCGAATTGTTCGGTCTGGTGTTCGTGTTTGCAGGTCTTGCGTTCAAAGTCAGCGCCGTGCCGTTCCATATGTGGACCCCGGATGTGTATGAAGGCGCGCCGACCCCGGTGACGACCTTCTTCGCCTCGGCCCCCAAGGTCGCGGCCTTGTGCATGGCGATCCGGGTGGCGGTCGTGGCGATGGGCCCTGCGGCGCATCAATGGCAGCAGATCGTGATCTTCGCGGCCTTGGCCTCGACCATTCTCGGCGGCGTGGCGGCGATCAATCAGACCAACATCAAGCGATTGCTGGCCTATTCGTCGATCAACAATGTCGGCTTTGCGCTGATCGGCCTTGCAGCGGGGACCCAGCAGGGGATCGCGGCGGTGCTGACCTATCTCGCCGTTTATGTCGTGATGACGATCGGCAGCTTTGTCTGCGTATTGCAGATGCGCGATGCCGAAGGCCGCCCGATTGAGGCCATATCAGCACTGGCAGGTCTGTCGCGCAGCCGTCCGGGTCTGTCGGCGGCATTTGCGATCTTCATGTTCTCGCTGGCCGGCATTCCGCCCTTGTTCGGTTTCTGGCCGAAGTTCCTCGTATTCGATGCCGCCGTTGCAGTTGGCCTCTTGCCCTTGGCAGCGGTGGGTATCGCGACCTCGGTCATCGGCGCGTTTTATTACATCAAGATCGTCAAGATCATCTATTTCGATGAACCGGGCGAAGAGGTGTTTGCCGCGAACAATAATGTCGTGGAAACCGGCTTGATGCTGCTGACGGCCTTGGCCGTGTCGCCTATCGGCTATCTCGCGATTCCGGTGCTGGGGCAGTTGAGCGACAGGGCGGCGGGGTCGTTGTTCTGAACGGCATGATCCGTTCAGTCGCGGTAACGCAGTCAACAAATGACGATATGGCGGCGCTGGCCAAGGCTGGCGCTGCCGAAGGTTGCTGGCTTTGGGCCGAGCATCAAACTGCGGGCAGGGGGCGGCAGGGGCGGCTGTGGTCGCCCGCACCCGGCAATCTCTACGCATCGACGCTTGTAAGGTTGCTGCCCGGCGATCCGCCTGCGCCCAGCCTTGCGTTGGTGGCGGCGGTCGCGTTGGATGCGGCGTTGCTGCCTTTTACCGGGCCGGATCGGTTGCGGATCAAATGGCCCAATGACCTGATGCTGGATAATGCCAAGCTGTCCGGGATTTTGCTGGAGCGCGAGGGCGATGCGATTATCGCTGGTTTTGGCGTCAATCTCGCCCATGCGCCGATCATTCCCGACCGCGCGACGATCAGCCTTGCCGAGGCGGGGCTGGCATATCCGACGCCGGGGGAATTGGTGGAGACGCTCAAGCATCGTTTTGCCGAATATATTGCCTTATGGCGGGCGGAAGGCTTGGCTGCGATTGCTGATCAATGGAGCAAGAGATCATTTCCGCTGGGCACCATGATGCGGGCATGGTTGCCGGATGGCAACGCTTGTGACGGGATGTTCGACGGCATGGCCCCGGATGGCGCGTTACGCTTGCGTCGTGCGTCGGGAAGCGTAGAGACGATCCATGCCGGGGACGTATTCCTGATCTGATCCGAAATTTTAAAGGCCGAAAAGTTTAAGGAGAGTGCGGCGATGCTACTCGCCATTGATGCCGGGAATACCAACATCGTTTTCGCCCTGATCGACGGGGACGAGATTGTCGAGCGTTGGCGCATCGCGACCGATCCGAAGCGCACCGCCGATGAATATGCGGTGTGGCTGAACCAGTTGCTCATCTTGGGTGGCCGTGATCGTTCGGTGGTGGAAGCCGTCATCATCGCGACGGTGGTGCCGCGCGCGCTTCATAATCTGGAAGTGCTGGCGAGCAAATATTTCGGCGTGGACGCACTGATTGCCGGGCGCGACGAATTGCCATGGGGTATCGGCCTGTTGGTTGATGAACCGAAAACCGTGGGCGCGGACCGCGTGATCAATGCGATTGCTGCTCATGCATCCCATGCGGGCGATTTGATCGTGATCGATTTCGGCACGGCGACCACGTTCGATCATGTGGATGCCCAAGGCAATTATGCGGGCGGTATCATTGCGCCGGGGATTAATCTATCGCTCGATGCCTTGGTGGCGGCGGCGGCAAAGCTGCCACGGATCGCCATCCGCGCACCTGATACGAATAAGGTGATTGGCATCAACACCGAAGATCAGATGTTGATCGGGGTGTATTGGGGCTATATCGCGATGATCGAAGGGCTGGTCGCCCGTATGAAGAAGGAAATTGGCCGTCCGGTGCAGGTGATTGGCACCGGCGGGCTGGCCACATTGTTCGAGCAGCACAGCCCGGTATTCGATGCGATTGAATCGGACCTGACGATCAGGGGACTGATCATCATGTATCAACGACGGACCGGCTGATTATTGTGAGCGCGTGCTTTGTCGCATGAGATGCAGATATTGGCCGCATATTATTGGTATTAGATATTTTTTTGGAAAATCGGAAGCCGGTTTTCCGCACGATGTTTTTAGATTGGAATGAATACAGGTGACTACACCGGGTAAAGAATTGCTGTTCCTGGCCCTTGGCGGCTCGGATGAAATCGGCATGAATGTGAATCTCTATGGCTGTCAGGGCAAATGGCTAATGGTCGATCTGGGCCTGACCTTTGCGGGTGGCGATTATCCGGGCGTTGATCTGGTATTGCCGGACCTCAGCTTCATCGAAGAGCGCCGCGACGATCTGTTGGGCATCTTGCTGACCCATGGCCATGAAGATCATATCGGCGCGGTGCCTTATCTCGCCGCCGATCTCGGCGTGCCCCTCTATGCGACGGATTTCACGGCGCGCCTGATCAGGGGCAAGCTGGAAGAAGAAGGCATTGCCGATAAGGTGAAGCTCCATATCGTCCCGGATCGCGGGCAGGTTCAGGTCGGGCCGTTCAACTGCCGTTATGTGCCACTTGCGCACAGCATTCCGGATATGAGCGCGATCCTGATCGATACGCCTTATGGCCGGGTGTTCCATACCGGCGATTGGAAGCTGGATGACGATCCCGTGATCGGCGAGGGCGCGACACCGGAGGAACTGACAGCAATTGGCGATGAGGGTGTGTTGGCCTTGGTGTGCGATAGCACCAATGTGTTCAACCCCAAGGCATCGGGCAGCGAAGGCGGCGTGCGCGACGATCTGCTGCGTTGCGTCAAGGCGGCGCGCGGGCGGGTGGTTGTCACCAGCTTTGCCTCCAATGCTGCGCGCTTGCAGACTTTGGGCGATGTTGCGGTCAAGACGGGCCGCAAGCTGTGCGTTGCCGGTCGCTCGCTGGATCGCTTCCTGACCGTCGGCAAAGCGTGCGGGATGTTCAAGAAATTCCCCGATGTGATCGATTTCGACACCGCGATGTCGCTGCCCCGGCGCGATGTGCTGGTGGTGGCCACGGGTGGGCAGGGCGAAGATCGCGCGGCACTTGCACGAATTGCGGCGGAGAACCATCAGATCAAGCTCGAAGAGGGCGATACCGTGATCTTTTCATCGCGCCAGATCCCCGGCAATGAAAAGGCGATTGGCGTCGTCCAGAATAATCTCGCGCGCAAGAATGTGATCATGGTCACTGAAAAGCAGGCGCATGTCCATGTGTCCGGCCATCCGGGTCGTCCTGAACTGGCGGCGATGTATGGCTGGCTGCGGCCTGAAATCTTGCTGCCGGTCCATGGCGAACGCCGCCATATGGCTGAACAGGCGCGGTTCGGGATCGAACAGGGCGTGAAGCGCACCTTGGTCCAGTCGAATGGCGATGTCGTCCGCTTGGCGCCAAAGGGACCGGTCAAGATCGGAAATGAGGCAACCGGGCGACTGGTTTTGGATGGTGATGTGATCCTGCCCGCCAATGGCACGACCATCGCCGAGCGGCGGCGTCTGGCCTTATATGGCACGGTGCAGGTCGCGATTGCGATTGATGCCGATGGCTGTTTGCATGGCGTCCCGTCGATCAAGCCGATGGGTGTACCGGTCGAAGAAGATCGCGATGACTTTATCGAAGAGGCGATTACCGTCGTTGAAAATGCCGTCGATAAATATGATGGCCTGGATATGGAAAAATTGCGCGAGTCCGTGCGTCTCGCCGTGCGGCGTTGCGCCGTCGCTTGGACGGGAAAGAAGCCGATTGTCGATGTCGCGCTGATTACGATCTGATGATGATGGGTCGGTGGCGGGCGTTCGCTGCCGACCCGTTTTTCAGTTGAATTCGCTACTTTCTGGCCGCAAGGAGGCAAGATGTTCTGGGGTTCTGCGCTCGCGATCTATTTTCTGTTCTGGTTCGCATCATTGTTCATGGTGCTGCCATTTGGCGTGCGCACCCATGCGGACATTGGCAAGCAACATGAAATCGGCCATGCCGAGAGCGCACCTGTCAATTTCAATGCTTGGATGATCATCCGCCGTACGACTTTACTGTCGGGCGCATTGTTCGCCATATATTATCTTAATTACATTTACGGCTGGATTACGGTCGATATGATCGATCTTAGCCTGCGTCGCTGATCACATTTATTGATATTCAACCGTCAGGGTGAACGATCCGGCATAGCTGCCCCCCAATTGGTTTGCGGCTATATTCAGGCGACAGCCGACACGCACATCCACGACCCCATCCGTTTTGACGGAACGAAGCGCACCACCATTCAGCGTGAATTGGTCCATGGTCATCGTCGCCCCGCCGCCCACCCGGGTCAGCGTAATCGCGGTCGCGGGACGCAGAATGGAAATGGTCTGGCCGCGATAGCCATAGCTCAAGAATTTGGCAGCGGATGTCGTGCCGCCCAATAAGGTCACGCCACCCGTGGAACTGCGCCCATCGGTATAGGCATTGATAAAAATGCGCCCGCTGGTCGCACCTGCGCTGAAGCCGCCGAATTCGATGTCGTGCACCTTGGTCAACGTCAAAGGTGTCACCACGCCGACCGAAATGGGGCTGGTCATGATCGTTGCATGTGCAGGCATCGCGCCAATGAACATGGCGATGACACAGGCCGCGATATGGCGGTGCCGCAATTTGCGATGATGAGACGCATACTTCATGACTTGTGCTTAGCTCAGCACTTCATATCAACGACTTAATCGCGATGGTTAAATCGCGATCAAGGATTGAAAGGATGAAAAATCAGGTGCGGAGCCGCTCAATCGCTTGTGCCAGCGCGACATAGAGCTTGCCCATGTCGGAGGACAACAGGGTCACGCTCATCAACTGGCCATCGCGGGTGGCGAGGACCTGACGGAGCATCGCTTCAAAATCGTGGATGTAGCGATTGACCTGTTCGCGGAATTCCGGATCGTCATTATAATGATGCTGGACGCTGCGGGCTTCGCCGCTGTCGAGCAGGCGCACCGCGCGGCGGGTGAACACGCCGCGATCCCCCTTGAGATAGGCCGACCATGCGGTGTCGGTCACATCATTGGACAGCAATTTCGTCACGTCGATCGAGGTCGAGTTCAGCGCCTCGATCAGCATGGCGACGCGACGCGAAAGATTGTCGCTTTCGTCATGCTCGCGCTCGGCAGCGGCTTCGTTCAGGCGTTGCTCAATCATCGCCGTGGTGTCGGCGATGGTCAGCATCTGGCGCATCAGGCGTTCGGAGGCCTTTTGCGCGGCTTCGACCGAAGTATCGGCCTGATCGCGCAATGCGCCGATCTTGTCGTTGATATTGGCATCGAGCACGCGGGACAGTGCCTCATTGCCCTGTGCGGAAAGCTCGGCCATTGCCTGTGGAATGACGTCGATAATGGCCTGACGCGCCTTGTCGGCGGCCTGTTCCGCCGTCTCGCGCACCCGCATCAGGGCTTCGAGCAATTGCGGTCCGGTCTGGCCGGCAAGGTCCTGACCGCGCGTGGCAACGGCCTCCAGATCGGCGTTGAGCGTATTGATTTGTTCTTGCACCGCCGCAATGTCGATCTTGGTGCGGGCGGCCAGTGATTCCGCGACCCGCGCCTGCGATTTGAGTGACTTTCCGCTTTGATCGAGCGCATCGCCAATCGCCTGCCCCAACGCATAGGCGCGTTCGAGTTCCGGTAGGCTGGTCTGAATGTGATTCAAATTCTCGCTCGCCAATTGATCGAGGCGGCTGACCATCTCCGGCAATTGCGCATCGACCAACTGGACGACATCGGACAGGCGCTGTTCGATCGGGCCGGTTTCGGCGACCAAATGGGTGACGCGGTCATGGCTGCGTTCGAGCGATTCCAGCAATTGGGCGACCTGCTGTTCATGCGCACTAATCTCACCCGTAAGGGCGGCGGCCTGTGCGCTGCCGCGTTCGTGCAGGCTGGCGACGGCGCGGATATTTTCATCCAGCGCATCGGCCAGATGTTCCAGTTCTGCCTTGTGGACGGCGCCCGTGCTGGCGGCGCGGGCATCCAATGTGGCGAGGCGCTTTTCCAGCGTGTCTAGCGAGGCCTGTAATGCGGCAACGCCATTGGAGGCGGCGTCCGCCAGCCCATTGCGCGAGGTTTCGGACAAGGCGACAATCGCGGCCGCCTGTTCGGAAATGAGGCGGCGCACATCGTCTGCGGCAGAGATGGTGCGTTCAAGCTGGGCATCGACGGTCGCGTGCAGATCGGTTGCGACTTGGGTGATGCTGGAACTGGTGGACTGGCTGGCGGTTTCGATCTGGCCGATTTGCGCCGCGAGTTTTTGCGCGACCGTGCCGACATCTTGCTGGGTATCGCGAGCAAGGGCGGTGAGGGCGCTCAACTGGCCTTCCAAGGCGCTGGCGCGTTCATGGGCAATGCTGCCCGCTATTTCCATCGCACCCGTCATCGACCGGCTTTGCTCCACTGCCTTGGGCAGGGCGTGGAGCAGCAATTGCATTTGCTGTTCGGCGGCGCTGGTCGCTTCATCCAGTGCGGCGCGTTGCTGTGCCAATGCCTCGCGTTCGCGGGCAAGATCGGCCAACGTGGTCGCGAGACGATCCACAGTATCTTCGCCAAAGCTGGCAAGTTCGCCAGCCTGTTCACGAATTTGGCTGTTATGATCGTTGATACGGTTGTTGATCGCCGCAAGCACGCTATCGAGCCCTGCGGCCTCGCGTTGCAGCTTGCGTGCGGAAAATTCCAGCCGCCTGGATTCCGCATAGCTGCTGCGATTGAGGATCAGCCACATCAGGCCGAATAGGACCAAAGGCAAAGCAAGATAGGCAATGTCGCGGGCAAGCAGCAGTTGATCGGTATATAGCGGGATATTGGGGGCGAATGCCCAGCAGGCAAAGCCGGTCCAGCCCAGTGCCAGCACCAGCAACGCGCCATTCAGGACCAAGGGCCAGCGGCTGGCAATGGCGGGTTCGTCCCATGACTCCAGCGCATCGTCATGCGAAATCCATGCAGGGCTTTCGAGCATATCGGATGCCGGTGCGTCGTCATTGTTCATATTTGCGCCTGAAGTTTCTTCGGATTCAACATCGGCCTCAATCGCCGCATCGACAGCAGAATCATCCGCATGGCCCTTGGGCTGGCGGACGATTTTCAATGTGGTCCCTTTGTCGTGACCGATCTGGGCCATGCTGTCCCCCTGTTTGCGACGATGCACAGTAAACCCTCATAGTAACGGGCCCGAAGCGTTATGGGAAGTCGTGCTAAGAGGTGCGTAATCAAGGTCGGCAGATCACGCCGCCCGTCATCGGCACGGGCGCGCCGGTCGTGCCGGGGAAGCTGATCGGCAAATCCGCCAATCGCCGCAGCGCCATATAGGCAAAGCCCTCGGCTTCGGTCGCATCGCCATTCCAGCCAAAGCTATCGACGGCATGGACTTCCGCCCCGCAAAAACGTCCCACCATTTCCATCAGCACGGGATTCAGCCGTCCGCCACCCGCTACCAGAATTTGTTGAGGGGGATGGGGGAGCAAGGCGCAGCCTCTGGCAACGCCCATGGCGGTGAAGGCAGTCAAGGTCGCGGCGCCATCTTCGGGTGAGAGGTGCGCGACCTGCGAAATCGAGAAATCCGCGCGGTCGAGCGATTTTGGCGCAGAGGCGTCGAAAAACGGATGGGTGAGCATCTGCTTGAGCGTCGCATCATCGACCACGCCCGTGGCGGCGATGCGGCCATCCTTGTCATAAGCGAGACCGAAATGCTGCTGCACCCAATCGTCGATGAGGGCATTGGCCATGCCGCAATCAAAGGCGATCATGTCTTCATCAGGTCCAATCGCCGTGATGTTCGCGACCCCGCCGAGATTGAGCAACGCCACCGGGCGACCAAGGCCTTGGGTCATCGCGCCATGATAAATGGGGATGAGCGGCGCCCCCTGACCACCGGCGGCGACATCGGCGCTGCGGAAGTCATGGACGGTAATGATGTTGGTCGCCTTGGCAAGGGCTTGGCCATCGCCGATTTGCCATGTCCAGCGGCGATCCGGGCGATGGGCGATGGTGTGGCCGTGAAAGCCGATGGCATGGATGTCCCTTGAGTGGTATCCCGCCTGTTCGATCAGGGCGTGGACAATCTCGGCGTGGCGATCCGTCAATTCCCGCGTGACCTGTTCGATCAGATCATGCGCTGTGGGCGCGGGGAGTTTGAGTGCGACATCGCATGCTTCGGCCAATCGGGCGCGAAATGCGTCGTCATAGCTGTGGTGCAGGAACGCGAGCGGCTCGACATGGCCGAGGCCGTTGCTGCGGATCAAGGCAGCATCCACGCCATCGCGCGAGGTGCCGGACATCAGGCCAATGGCCAATGAAGGTGGCAATGACGGTTCCAATCAGGCCGCCAGCTTCATCTCCAGCCGCCCCCAGATTTCAACCAATGCCGCCGTCAGGTCGCGCATCATTTCTTCGCTATGCTGCGGCCCCGGCGTGAAGCGGAGGCGTTCGGTGCCGCGCGGGACGGTCGGGAAGTTGATCGGCTGGACATAAACGCCATATTCCGCCAGCAGCACATCGCTGATCTTCTTGGCCTTGACCGGATCACCGACCATCAACGGCACGATATGTGTGACCGATGGCATGACCGGCAGGCCCGCCTTGGCGAAGCAATCCTTCAAATAAGCGGCGGCGGCCTGCTGGCCTTCGCGCTCGACATTCGACTGTTTCAGATGGCGGACGCTGGCGAGCACGCCTGCGACCAGTACCGGCGACAGCGAGGTCGTGAATATGAAGCCCGGCGCATAAGACCGGATGACATCGACGATGACGCTATCGGCGGCGATATAGCCACCCATCACGCCAAAGGCCTTGCCGAGCGTGCCTTCGATGATCGTCACGCGGTCGGCCACGCCGTCGCGATCGGTAATGCCGCCACCGCGCGGGCCATACATGCCGACGGCATGGACTTCATCGCAATATGTGAGCGCATTATATTTATCGGCAAGGTCGCAGATTTCCGAGATCGGGCCGATATCGCCATCCATTGAATAGACGCTTTCGAACGCGATCAGCTTGGGCGCTTCCGGATCGGCGGCGGCCAGCAATTCTTCGAGATGCGCGAGATCGTTATGCCGCCATACCTGCTTTTCACAGCCGGAATTACGAATCCCCGCGATCATCGAGGCGTGGTTCAGTTCATCCGAAAAGATGATGCAGCCGGGCAGGATCTTGCCGAGCGTCGCCAAGGTCGCCTCGTTCGAAATATAGCCCGAGGTGAACAGCAGCGCCGCTTCCTTGCCATGCAGATCGGCAAGTTCGGCTTCGAGATCGATGTGATAATGGGTGTTGCCGCCGATGTTGCGCGTCCCGCCAGAGCCAGCGCCGACATTGTGCAGCGCCTCTTCCATGGCTTCGACCACCTTGGGGTGTTGCCCCATGGCGAGATAGTCATTCGAGCACCAGACCGTGATCGGCTTGGGACCGTTATGACCGGCGAAACAACGGGCATTGGGGAACATGCCTTTTGTCCGCAGAATATCGATGAATACGCGGTAACGACCTTCGGCATGCAGGCGATCAATCGCCTGATTAAAAACGCGCTGGTAATCCAAAGCCTGACCTCCTGGCCGTGTTGCGCTGTCGTTAATCCTTTCGGCTACGGATTTCCAGTGAGAAATGCGCATCGCCATGCAGGAAAATATACGCCTGTTATCGAAGATAGGGGGCTTTCGGGCCGGTTTCAATTCTTGTCCGAGTCAATTCTTCTTCGTGAGCGAGCGCATGGCGTCATCAAGCCCGGATAATGTCAGCGGGTACATGCGGTCGTTCATCAGTTCTTTCACCATGCGGGTGGATTGGGTGTAATCCCAATGCCGCTCGCTCGCCGGATTGAGCCATGCCGCCGCCGGATAGGTGTTGATCAACCGCCGCAGCCAGACCGCGCCCGCCTCTTCGTTCATATGTTCGACCGAGCCGCCGGGATGGCTGATTTCATAAGGACTCATCGCCGCATCGCCGACGATCACCAATTTATAATCATGGCTATATTTATGGAGAATATCCCATGTCGGCGTGCGTTCGGTAAAGCGGCGGCGATTATCCTTCCACACGCCTTCATAGATGCAATTGTGGAAATAGAAGAATTCGAGATTCTTGAATTCGGTGGTCGCGGCGCTGAACAATTCCTCGCACAGCCTGATAAACGGGTCCATCGAACCGCCGACATCGAGGAACAACAATAATTTCACCGCATTATGGCGTTCCGGGCGCATCCGGATGTCGAGCCAGCCCTGTCGCGCGGTGCCACGAATGGTGGCGTCGAGATCGAGTTCATCTGCCGCGCCTTCACGGGCGAAACGACGCAGACGGCGCAATGCCACCTTGATATTGCGGGTGCCGAGTTCCTTGGTGCTATCGAGATTTTGAAATTCGCGCTTTTCCCAGACCTTGATCGCGCGCTTGTGCTTGGATTCGCCGCCGATCCGGATGCCTTCCGGGTTGTAGCCGCTATTGCCAAAGGGCGAGGTGCCGCCGGTGCCGATCCATTTGTTGCCGCCTTGATGGCGGTCGTGCTGCTCCTCCAGCCGCTTTTTCAGCGTCTCCATGATCTCATCCCATGAGCCGAGGGATTTAATCTGCTCCATCTCTTCGGGGGTGAGAAATTTCTCAGTGACCGCGCGCAGCCATTCCGCCGGAATATCGGCCTCTGTCTCGCCATATTCGGTCATCACGCCTTTGAAGACCTTGGCAAAGACCTGATCGAACCGGTCGAGCAGGCTCTCGTCCTTCACATAAATGGCGCGGGAGAGGTAATAAAATGCCTCTGGTGTCATGTCGATCACTTGCTGGTCGAGCGCCTCCAGCAGGAGCAGATGCTCCTTCATGCTCGCCTTGATCCCGCCTGCGCGGAGTTCTTCAAGGAAATTGAGCAGCATCAGGCCTGATCCTCACGCATAGTCTGAGCTGGCGCGGTTGGCTGCTGCGGATATTGGGGCAGGGCCGGATCATGCTTGACCCATTTGGGTGCGCTTTGGGTCCAGATGATCGCTTGCGGCGGCAGGATATCAGGATCGTCGAGCGCGCCTGCGCGCACGCGGATCTGGCCATCGGCGGGGAGCGGGTCAGCAGTGCTGAACAAATGCGTGCCGCAACTGGCGCAAAAGCCACGACGCATCTTATTGCCGCTGGCGGCGATGCTTTCAAACCATTGAACATCGCCGGTGACGGTCAGGCGATTATCGGGGAACAGCACGTTGAACGTCGCCATGCCCGCCGCCCAATATTGGCAGTCGCGGCACCAGCACAGGCGCGCTGACGTCGGTTCCGCCTCAATGTTGAAGCGGATCTTTCGGCACAGGCAACCGCCTTGATGGGCCATTTTACGGGCTCCTCCGGAAATTAGTTCGCGCCGGGGCGACGCGCCATGAAGGCCAGCCGTTCAAACAGCATGATGTCCTGCTCATTTTTGAGCAATGCGCCATGCAGAGGCGGAATGGCATTTTTGGAATCTGCGTTCTGGAGCACGTCCAGCGGCATGTCTTCGGCGAGCAACAGCTTCAACCAATCAAGCAATTCGCTGGTCGAAGGCTTTTTCTTCAGGCCCGGCACATCGCGGACCTGATAGAAGATGTCGAGCGCGCGGCTGATGAGGATTTTCTGGATGCCGGGGAAATGGACGTCGATGATCGCCTGCATCGTGTCGCGTTCCGGGAATTTGATGTAATGGAAGAAGCAACGGCGCAAGAACGCGTCCGGCAATTCCTTTTCATTGTTCGACGTGATGACGACGATCGGGCGATCGACGGCAGCGATGCGCTCGCCGGTTTCATAGACGTCGAACGCCATGCGATCGAGTTCCTGCAACAGATCGTTCGGGAATTCGATATCGGCCTTATCGATTTCGTCGATCAGCAGCACCGGCAGTTCGGGGGCGGTGAACGCCTCCCATAATTTGCCCTTTTTGATGTAATTGCGAATATCGTGGACGCGCTCTTCGCCGAGCTGGCCATCGCGCAGCCGCGCCACGGCATCATATTCATACAGGCCTTGCTGTGCCTTGGTCGATGATTTGATGTGCCATGTGATGAGTGGGGCATTCAGCGCCTTGGCGATTTCCTCGGCCAATACGGTCTTGCCGGTGCCGGGCTCGCCCTTGACCAACAGTGGGCGCCGCAACATGGCGGCGGCGTTGACCGCGACTTTCAGATCGTCGGTGGCGACATAATTGCTGGTGCCTTCAAAGCGCATGGGCTTATGCTCTCTAGTTTGATGTGCTCATTTATCTTCGCGATATGGCGAAACAGGTGGCGCTGGCAAGCCGCATTGTCATATTCATGATGGATCAAATGCGGCAGTTTCGGGCCGATTGATGGCTTTTGGGCCGGAGATGGCAAAAATGCACCCGTAGCGGTCCTATTTTGCGCAGGGATGCGCTTGACAGGCCGAAGGTGCGGGCATAGGACATGCCATCTCGCGAATCCGGAGTGGGCGGCGGTGCATTTTTTGCGTCCGTCGCGTTTTTCGTTTCTCGTCGAGTTTTGACGCTTTGAGATGGCAGTCTGGCCAGGACAGCCGTGGAGCAGGAGAAAGAAACACATGGCACGTATTGCGGGTGTAAACATCCCGACCAACAAGCGCGTTGTAATCGCGCTTACCTATATCCACGGCATTGGTTCGACCAAGGCTAAGGAAATCACCGCCAAGCTGAACATCGCGTCGGAACGTCGCGTTCAGGACCTGTCCGATCAGGAAGTCCTGCAGATCCGCGAAGCTATCGATGCCAGCTACACCGTTGAGGGCGATCTTCGCCGTCAGGTAGCGATGAACATCAAGCGGTTGATGGACCTTGCCTGCTATCGCGGCCTGCGTCACCGTAAGGGCCTCCCGGTTCGTGGTCAGCGCACGCACACCAACGCCCGTACCCGCAAGGGTAAGGCCAAGCCGATCGCCGGCAAGAAGAAGTAAGCGGCGGTTTACCCCGTCCTTTCGCCATTCCAGATATAGGCAGGAAAAATTATGGCACGCGAACCTCAGCGCATTCGTCGGCGCGAGCGCAAGAATATCACTTCGGGCGTTGCCCATGTGAATTCGACTTTTAACAATACCCTCATCACCATCACCGATGCTCAGGGCAACACGATCAGCTGGTCGTCGTCCGGCACGATGGGTTTCAAGGGCAGCCGCAAATCTACCCCGTATGCCGCTCAGATGGCTGCGGAAGATGCAGGCCGCAAGGCTGCTGAACACGGCGTCCGCACCTTGGAAGTCGAAGTAAAGGGTCCGGGTTCGGGCCGCGAATCTGCGCTGCGCGCATTGCAGGCTGTTGGTTTCAACATCACGTCCATCCGTGACGTGACGTCGATCCCGCATAACGGCGTGCGTCCGTCCAAGCGTCGTCGCGTCTGATTTCGACGAAATAATCTTTCTGGCGTTCGCGCCAGAAAGAACGGTTCTTATCACGCCGAAGGTGACTGGATGTACACCAGTTCCTTCCGCCCAAGCACAAGGGGAATCCCGTGTCGGTCAATTCGAAAAACTGGCAGGAACTTAAAAAGCCCAACAGCCTTGAAAAGAAGGCTGGTGCAGACAGCTTGCGCAAGGCCGTATTCGTCGCGGAACCGCTGGAACGCGGTTTCGGTCTGACGTTGGGCAATGCTTTGCGGCGCGTGTTGCTTTCCTCGCTTCAGGGCGCGGCAGTGACATCGATCAAGATCGAAAACGTGCTCCACGAATTCTCGTCTTTGGCGGGCGTTCGCGAGGACATCACGGATATCGTTCTGAACGTGAAGCAGATCGCCCTGAAAATGCAGGGTGAAGGCTCCAAGCGTCTTCAGCTTTCGGCCACTGGCCCGGCTGAAGTCACCGCAGGCCAGATCAGCACGTCGGGCGACATCGAAGTGATGAACCCGGACCTGGTGATTTGCCATCTGGACGAGGGTGCAACCTTCAACATGGAACTGACGGCCAGCACCGGCAAGGGCTATGTCCCTGCTGCTGCAAACCGTCCGGTGGATGCGCCGATCGGCCTTATTCCGGTCGATTCGCTGTTCTCGCCGGTGCGTCAGGTCGCGTACAAGGTTGAAAACACCCGCGTTGGCCAGGAACTGGACTATGACAAGCTGACGCTGACCATCGAAACCGATGGCACGGTCACGCCGGATGATGCGCTGGCTTATTCAGCACGCATCCTGCAGGACCAGCTCCAGTTGTTCGTGCATTTCGACGAAGCGCTTGCTGCGCCGTCGCAGGCTTCTGGTGCCGCTGCTGCACCGGCGTCCTCCGATGGTCAGGGCGACAACAACCAGATCAACCGTTACCTTCTCAAGAAGGTGGACGAACTGGAATTGTCGGTCCGCTCGGCCAACTGCCTCAAGAACGACAATATCATTTATATTGGCGATCTCGTGCAGAAAACCGAAGCCGAAATGCTCCGCACCCCGAATTTCGGTCGCAAGTCGCTGAACGAAATCAAGGAAGTGCTGTCCTCCATGGGTCTGCGCCTTGGCATGGATATTCCGGGCTGGCCGCCTGAGAATATCGAAGAAATTGCCAAGAAGCTTGAACAGGAAATCATGGGCTGATCTTTTTGATGGATCGCCGTTCCCCCTTTGGGGTGGGGCGGCGGTCCATCGGGAAGTACGCCTATAAAGGGGCCTTTGGCTCTATGAGGTTTTTGGCGGTGGCCTCTTTTCCACACCGCCTGGCCAAGCGTACCTCATACGGCGCGTGGACAAACGTAAAGGAAGATCATCATGCGTCATCGTGTAGGCGGCCGTAAGCTGCAGCGCACCTCCTCTCACCGTACGGCATTGTTCCGCAACATGTCGGCGGCGCTCATCAAGCATGAGCAGATCGAAACCACCGTGGCCAAGGCCAAGGAACTGCGTCCTTATGTCGAAAAGCTGCTGACCCTCGCCAAGCGCGGTGGTCTCGCCAATCGTCGTCTGGCACACAGCCGTCTGCTCGACGAAACCCAGCTGAAGAAGCTGTTCGAAGTGCTGGCTGAGCGTTATGCAGATCGCAAGGGTGGTTACACCCGCGTCATCAAGGCTGGCATCCGTGCTTCGGACGCTGCCCCGATGGCGATCATCGAATTCGTCGATCGTGACGTGTCGGCCAAGGGCCAGGACTCCGGTCCGGTGCTGGTTGGCGATGAAGGTGAAGAAGCCTGATCTGTCACCACTGACAAAAAATGGCCCGGATAGCACAAGCTGTCCGGGCTTTTTTTATGTCTTGAACGGATGAACGGCCTAATCGAACACGCTGGACGCGGCACAGATTTCGCCACAAGATGATGATCATATACTCGCTGGAGAAATGCTGATGTCCCCCATTGTCCTGACCGAACAGCGTGGACCGATCATGATTGTTACGCTCAATCAACCGGACAAGCGCAATCCGATTTCGGAACCGGATATGATTGCAGCGTTAATCGAGGCATTTGCTGCAGCCGATGGCGATATCGCTACGCGGGCAGTGATCCTGACTGGGGCGGGTAAGACTTTTAGCGCGGGCGGCGATTTAAAATCGATGCATGCGGGCACGGGCCTGAAAAGCGACCGCCCGGTGCAGACGCGGTTGAACTATCTTAATGGCATTCAGCGCTTGCCATTGATGTTTCAGGCGCTTGAGGTGCCGGTGATTGCGGCGATCAACGGCGCGGCGATTGGGGCGGGCTGCGATCTTGCCTGTATGTGCGACATTCGCATTGCGGCGGACAGTGCCGTTTTCGCCGAGAGTTTCGTCAAGCTGGGGATCACGCCGGGCGATGGCGGCGCGTGGTTGTTGCCGCGCGTCATCGGCTTTCCTCGCGCGACCGAAATGGCGCTGACCGGCGATACCATCGATGCGGCGACGGCGCTTGCTTATGGGCTGGTGACGCAGGTCGTGCCATCGGATCAGTTGCTGGATACGGCCTTGGCGATGGCGGGGCGGATCGCGGCAAACCCGCCTTATGGCGTGCGGATGACCAAAAGATTGTTGCGCGAAGGGCAGGCAGCGACGCTTTCGACCAATCTTGAAATGGCGGCGGCGATGCAGGCGCTGGCCCATGCGACCCGCGATAATCAAGAGGCGATTGAGGCCTTTATCGAACGCCGCACGCCCAATTTCAGCGGAGAATAGGCGCGGGGGCGCATTGCTTGCGCCAGAATCCGCGTGTGTCGATGATGATTTTGCCTTGCAGTGCATCTTGCTGGATGACGCGAAATCGGTCGTGATCGACCAATAATATCACCACATCCGCCTGTTCGACTGCGCGGACCGGATCGGCTTCCCAGATCACGCCTACTGCATCGGCAAAATCGGCGGGCATGTGACGGACGAGCGGATCGCACAGGATTAATTGACCGACCTGTTGGGCGCTGTGCAAGGCAAGGGCAATGTCGATGGCGGGGCTTTCGCGCAGATCATCGACATTGGCTTTGAACGCAAGGCCGAGACAGGCCACGCGGGCGTGTTGGATCGCGGCGGCGGCGATCAATGTTTCGCGGATGACATGGGCGGGTTTCGCGTCATTGACGAGCCGCGCCTGCCGGATCAGATTTGCCTCATCGGGTGCGGCGGCGACGATGAACCACGGATCTACCGCGATGCAATGACCGCCGACGCCGGGGCCGGGATTGAGGATGTTGACGCGCGGGTGGTGATTGGCGAGCCGGATCAATTCCCATACATCCACGCCGATCTTGTCGCAGATGATCGACAATTCATTGGCAAAGGCGATGCCGACATCGCGGGAACTGTTTTCGGTCAGCTTCACCATTTCGGCGGTGCGTGCATCACTTTCATAGACATTGCCGTTGGTCCAACTGCGATAGAATTTCGCAGCGCGCGCCGTGGCCTGTGGCGTGATGCCGCCGACAACCCGGTCATTGGTCGTGATTTCCATGACAATCTTGCCGGGGATGACGCGTTCGGGGGCGTAAGCAAAATCGATAAGCGGTTGACCGTCCTGTATCAGGTCGGGGCGGATGTTGCCCAGATGCTGCGCCAATTGTTCGGTGGTGCCGACCGGGCTGGTCGATTCCAGAATGATCAGCGCATCAGGGGCGGCAATGGCGAAGATGGCCTCTGCGGCCTTGTATACCGCGCGCAGGTCTGGCTGACGGTCCTTGCTGATCGGGGTCGGCACGGCAATGATGAAGATGTCGACGGGACGCGGTGTGGTCGCTGCATCGAGATTGCCGCTATCAACGGCATCGCGCAGGATCACATCCAGCCCCGGTTCTTCGAAATGGAGGCGGCCTAAGTTGATGCTATCGACCACATCCCGCGTTAGGTCCGCGCCCATCACGCGATAGCCATTGCGCGCGAGCAAGGCAGAGGTCGGCAGGCCGATATAGCCAAGACCGACGACGCAGATGGTTTCAGGCCAGATTGTTATCGGCCAGATCGTTTCGGGACAAAGCGTCTCCGGACAAGCCGGTTTTGGCATAATCTTCATCGACGCACCCATGACGCATACTTTCAACTATTGCCGCGACTGAGTTTGCTACGGCCTTCACATGATAATATGGCCTTAAAACAAATATCTTTTCAATCTTTTAAAGATCCGCGCTGCTGCTTTGCCATCGCCATAAGGAGAGATGCCGCGTGCCATGTCGCGATAGGCGGATGGATCGGTCATCAAGGCAATGGCCCGCGCAGCGATCCGCGCGCGGTCGGTGCCGAGCAGTTCGACCACGCCTTCGGTTACCGCTTCCGGTCGTTCGGTGGTGTCGCGCAGGACCAGCACCGGCTTGCCGAGGGCGGGGGCCTCTTCCTGCACGCCGCCGCTATCGGTCAGGATTAGATGCGCCTTGTGCATCATCGCGACAAAGGCGGGATAAGGCAGGGGGCTGCAGAGCCGCACGCGGGGATGGTTCCCGAAGCGGGTTTCGACCGGCCCTTTGACCCGAGGGTTGAGATGGACCGGCCAAACAATATGGGCATCCGGTACAGCCATGAGAATATCCTCAATCGCCGCGCAGACTGATGTGATTGCATCCCCGAAATTTTCGCGACGATGCAGGGTAACGAGGATGATCCGGCGATCTTCAGGCACATCAAAGGGCAGATCAGGGGATTTATCCACCGCCAGATGCAGCGCATCGATCACGGTGTTGCCGGTAATGAGGATAGCCGCTTCGGCCACGCCCTCGGCATGCAGCGCGTTCGCCGCACCTTGTGTCGGCGCAAAATGGAGCGAGGCGATCCGGCTGATGAGGATCCGGTTCAATTCTTCCGGGAACGGGTTGTGCAGATCATAGGTCCGCAAGCCCGCTTCGACATGGGCAACGGGAATGCGGCGGTAAAAGGCGGCCATGGCGGCCATGGCGGCAGTGGTGGTATCGCCCTGCACGATTACGCAATCGGGCCGATGCGCCGCGATCGCCGCATCCATTGCCTCAATGGATCGGGCGGACAGGCTGGCAAGCGATTGGTCCGGGCGCATCACAGCGAGATTCTGATTGCAATTGACACCGAAGAAATCGAGAATCGGTTCGAGCATCTGCTGATGCTGACCAGAGGAAATGACAATCTGTTCAACCCAAGGTGCATCAGCGAGCGCAAGGATGACGGGAGCCATTTTAATGCCTTCGGGACGCGTCCCGACGACTGACATGATACACTTTTTCAACACATAAGCTCCGCAAATACGCAACAGGTACAATATGTGGCAACGGCCACATGGTATCAGGGTTTTAACCGGACAAGTTTGACAAAGCCTTGATGCATAGCCTGCACATCAGGCGAGAAATCCGCGCAACAGGTCCGTTAGCGCCGTTGGTGCCTCTATGGGCAGCATATGGCCCGCGTGCGGCAACTCAACGCTTAACCCATTGGCGCTCATTTGGGCCATTTGCTGGTTGAACGAGGTCGATGAGCTATGATCCTCGCTGCCAGATATAAACAGCGTAGGGATGTGCATTTGTGCCAGCAGGTCCATGCGATCCGAACGATGGATCAATGCATGTTGTTGCGCCGCGAAATCATCGACAGCTACCCGGCATAGCATCGCCTTTAATCCGGCCATCAGACCAGGATTGTCGCGCCCGGCGGTACCCACCATGTCGGGCATCCACGCATCCGCCACCGCCGCCATGCCGCTGTTTTGCGCGATCTGAACGAGCCTCATCCGGCCATCCGCTTCATTGAGGCCAAGTCCTTGCGCACCACTTGCAACCATCGCAAGCCGGGTGACGCGTTCGGGGGCGAGTGCCGCCACCTCCAATGCCACCCGTCCGCCCATGCTGTGGCCGACCAGCGCCAACGGACCGTTGGTCGCCTCAAGGATACGGGCGGCCATGTCGGCTAAGTGATCGCAGCCGTCATTACAGGCAATGTGCAATGGTCCCAATCGGGACAATGCGGCAATCTGGTGACGCCAGACCCAGCCGTCATTCATCAAGCCGGGGATGAGGACGATCTGGGTCATGGCGCTTTCCTTCACCTTCAGGCAGCCTGTAACGCGGCCGTGATTTCTTTCAATGGGGTTTCAGTATCGGCCAACTGTGCCTTGGACGGTGAGAGCCTGCCGACGACCAGCGCCTTGCCCTGCACATAATCCTTCATCGCATTGACGCAATCGAGGGCGATGACGCGGCCTTGCTTCAGATAGATGACTGAAAAGCTGCGGGTAGCGATGTCGCCGCGCACGACGACATCATCAAAGCCGGTGGACAGGCCCACGGTCTGGAGCTTCAGATCATATTGATTCGACCAGAACCACGGCACCGCATCATAGGCTGTTGGCGCGCCGGTGATGAAGCGTGCAGCGGTGCTCGCCTGATCATTCGCGTTCTGCACCGATTCGAGGCGCATGTGCAGGCCATCTGCGTAATGATTGTCATGCGCGGCGCAATCGCCAATGGCGAACACATCGGGCAGAGATGTCTGGCAAAATTCGTTCACATCGACACCGTTCGCGCCAATAGCGCCTGCCTCGATCAACGGTTGGACCGCCGGGATGATGCCGATGCCGACAATGACCATCTGCGCCGGGACGACGCTACCGTCATTCAGGCGCACGCCGGTGACATCCGTGTCGCCCTCAATCGCCGCCACGCCCACACCGAGCCGGACATCGACATTATGGGCGCGGTGTTCGGCTTCATAAAAGCGGGACAGTTGCTCACCCGCCACACGGGCCAGCACGCGGTCGAGCGCTTCAAGCACGGTGACCTTCTTGTTGAATTTGGACAGGACAGCGGCTGCCTCCAGCCCGATATAGCCGCCGCCGATCACGACCGCATCGGTGATATTGTCGACTTGCGCCATCATCGCATCGGCATCGGCACGGGTGCGCACGACATGGACGCCTTGCAATTCCGCGCCGGGCAAGGGCAGACGACGCGGGCTGCCGCCGGTGGCCCAGATCAACTTGCCATAAGTGAACGCCTTGCCTGATTCGGTGTTGAGGCTGTGCGCAGCGGCATCGACCTTGTTGACGCGTTCGTTCAGAATCATGTCGACAGCGCGATCCGACCAGAAATTGGCGGGGCGGATCATGATCCGTTCGAAAGTTTTCTCGCCGGAGAAATATTCCTTGGAAAGGGGCGGGCGTTCATACGGAAGTTCCGGTTCATCGCCGATCACGGCCACGCTGCCTTCAAACTTCAACTGTCGCAGCATCAACGCTGCATGCGCGCCGCCATGGCCTGCGCCCACGATTATTACGTCATAATGTTGCACTGATTACATCCTCTATCTGGTCGCAACAATGGTGTTCGGCATCGCGTGCCGCATATCCCAGTTTCGCCTATATCAAAATCTCTTGTGACACCAGTTGACCCGGATGATTGGCATGATTATAGGCCCGTCATCCCAATCGCAATGCGGTTCGGAAAGCCCATTGGGGCGGAGTAGCTCAGCTGGTTAGAGCAGCGGAATCATAATCCGCGTGTCGGGGGTTCGAGTCCCTCCTCCGCTACCATTTTTCAAATATTTGGTGGCAGGCACGGGCGGGCGGATTGCTCGTTATGTGTATATGAATTGCAGGCACGCCAAGTGATCTGCGGGCCTCATCGGCCCGCATGATCGATGTCACACAGTTGCGATGACGGTCCCGGTGAATTTTTCCCGTGCAGATTCGAACTTCCGCATCGGCTGGAAGGACTTGTCATCTATAATCAGCGATTTCAGGCCGGTCACCTTGAAGATGCCGATCTTGAACTGCTTGGGTGCTGCACCATTGCGTTCGACAGCAAGCGCGTCGACGAAATATTCGTCATGCTGTGTGTATAATACATGCGGTGCCAATAGTAATTTGTCTTTATTATATGTGGCACGGACACATTTGCGGAGCGTGATCGCTTCCATGAGAATTTCGATTGAGTTCATGCATTCTCATGGATCATTGACGCAGAAAGTCCAGATAAATATCTGGGATCAACGAAAACTGCACCCGTGACTGGCGGTATTCCGCCGTTCAGCGATCAATCGGCTCGAAACTGAACAAGCCGCGCCGATAATTCATCGTGATCTTGATATGGGTAAGCCCCGGCCCGGCGTTAACCGAAACGGATTTCGCCTTGGGCTTTGACCAGCCGAGTTTGGGATTGCCGGCAAAGCCAACGCCGTCGACGGATAGGCCGAATTTCCGATTCTTGTCGCGATCATGCAACAGGCTGATCGCGTAAACGCCCGCAGATGGCAGGCGGACGCACAACTCAGCATGGCCGTATGGTGGCGGCTCGATCTCGGCTCGGCGAAAGGTCTTTTTTGCGGCGATCAATATGTCGTCATTCTCGAGAAAATCATGATCATTGGAGGGATATACCTCCAGCTTGAGATAGCCTTGGCGATCTTTCAGGCCCAACGCGGTAACTAACAGCGCCGGTCCATGTTCATTCTTCCGGCATGCGCCCTCGGCCTTGCCACGTTCCGGGTCGGGCGGGGCATGCGATGTCGCGCCGAGCAGGCATGGCATCATCAGCAATAATGCTATTTTCTTGCCGTGCCCCGTTACTTTGTCACCAGCCACGTCGACCCCCGTCCGATCAAACCCCGTCACATCAGGCCCCATTTTGCGACATGTTTTGATTAAGCGTAGTTTAAGCCTCTAAAGACCCGATTTTTCTATACATGATTTCGATAATTTTCACAGCGGCGACGATTTTTCATCGTAGAAGTCTTATGGTAGCTCCAATATTTCCTCAACAATCAAGGTGTTTTAAGCGTATTATGATCATATGCTGACGCGCGTTTTAGCCTTAAGCATATATGTCAAAGAGACGATTGAGGTGATGTCCATGCATATCCTGCCTAAATCTGTGCCGATGGCCTTGGCTGCTTTATGCCTGATAGCGGCGCCTGCATGGGCGGTGAGCCATCAGGATTGGGATACGGCCAGTTCAATTGGTGCCTATGGCCTGACGGCGATTGCCATTGGCTGGCCCTTGTTGGAGCACGATCGCGCAGGGGCGTTGCAGGCGGTGGCATCCGGCGGTGCGGCAGAACTGGTGGCCCAAGGCCTGAAGGCGACAATCCATGAAACCCGCCCGGATGGCAGCAATCGCAGGAGCTTTCCCTCTGGTCATACAAGCGTCGCCTTTGCGGCTGCCGCCAGCCTATATGAACGTCAGGGGCCTCAAGCGGGCGTAGCGGCGTTCACCATTGCAAGCCTTGTCGGCGTGGCAAGGGTGAAGGCGGACAAACATCATTGGTATGATTGCGTTGCTGGCGCGGCGATTGGGATTTCGTCCGGCCTGTTGATCACCCATAAGCCCAACCGAAATGTCGCGATCGTGCCATATATGGACAGCAAGGGCGGGGGTCTGTCCTTGGCGATGCGGTTTTAGGGGGCGTTAGGCTCGATAGTATTCAGCCGATCAGCTTTTTATAATTATCCGCCACGGATTGGAGTGCGTGGCTCCATTGATAGGCTTCGCTTGCCTTGCGGGCATTGCGGCCAAGTGCGATCCGTTTTTCTGGGTTTTGGATAAGGTCTGCCACAGCGGCGACATAATTTTCGGGCTGGTCCGGTTGGCACAAGATGCCGGTCTGGCCGTCTTCGATCAACAGCCTGCTGCTGGGGGCATTGGCGCTGACCACGGCGAGGCCTGCGGACATCGCCTCCAGATTAACATTGCCAAAGGCCTCTGTCGTGCTGGGGTTGAGCAGGATATCGGCGCTGGTAATCACCCGGGCCAGCGCTGGCCCGCGCAGATGGCCAGTCATGACGATGTTGCTCAATCCTTCCGCCAATTCACTGCGGGCAGGGCCGTCGCCGACGATTAAGGGGCGGATATTGGGGTATGTCTCGCGTAGGCGCTTGATCGTCGTGATGAATTCGACAATCCCCTTTTCGCGAACGAGGCGCCCGAAAAATAAAATGACGGGATCGGTCGCTTTATAGCCATGGGCATGACGCCAATCCTCGCTGCGCCGTTCAGGGTCAAACAGATGATGATCGACACCGCGACTCCAGATGGCAATCTTGTCGGCGTCAACGCCATCGGCACGCAGCAGGTCTTCCATCGGCGGGTTCGGGGCCAGTACCAGATTGCATCGTTGGTAAAAGCGACGGAGATAGCCTTCAATCGCATTGCGGATGAAGCCAAGGCCGTAAAATTGGAAATAGGTTTCAAAACGGGTGTGGAGGCTGGCGACCAGCGGTATATGATGCTTTTCAGCATAATTCTGCGCGGCGCGACCCAGAAGATCCGGTGCGGATACATGGATAATGTCAGGCGCGAACGCATCAAGTTCGCGGCGGATGGCGTGGGGGATACCCAACGCGACACGATATTCTGAACGAGTCGGAATCGGGATGGATGGCACCGAGATGAGCGTGCCTTGTGGCACAAAGGCAGGTTTGGCGATGGTGGGCGAGAACACGCGTACGTCAAAGCCGGATTGCACGAGATGCCCGACCAGCCGATTGAGCGCCTGATTGGCGCCATCGGCCACGCAATTATAATTACCCGAAAACAGTGCGACCTTAATCGGACGTTCCGCCTGTACGTGCGGGCTGATGACATGGGCGCGCTGTGCCATGGTCATGTGTTTCTATCCGAACTGCCTGATGCGGAAATTGTCATGATACAGATAAGGCCTTGAAAGGAAATAGGGATATTATCAATATGGCCCCGCCCATATCATGGCGCGCTTTTATGGCGTGCTCTTTCTGGATAGCGATGCTTGTCCTAAAGCAGCGACAAGACCTTGGCAACAACGGCTAGCTGATAGGCTTGACTTTCATTGCCCAAGGGAGTGAAGGCGCGGGCATCATGCCGGGCGGCGCTGCCCGATGTCATATGCGGTGTTGAAACATGTCCATGCCTGTCGCCCATAATTTGCCGGTCACGGTGGCTGCCCTCTATAAATTCGCGGATTTTACCGATCCAGCGGCGTTGCAAGGGCCATTGCTGGAGACGTGCCAAGCTAATGACATCTTCGGCACATTATTGCTGGCGCATGAAGGCGTGAACGGCACGATTGCCGGTTCGGCAGAGGGGATATCGGCGGTGGTCGCGTATATCCGCGCCTTGCCGGGCTGTGCCGATCTCGATGTCAAATATTCGGGCGCGGTGGAGATGCCTTTTTACCGCATGAAGGTCCGGCTGAAACGCGAGATCGTCACCTTGGGTGTCGAGGGCGTCGATCCGGTCGGGCAGGTGGGCCAATATCTTGACCCTGCTGGCTGGAATGAGTTGATCAGCGACCCTGATGTGATCCTGATCGATACGCGCAATGATTATGAAGTTGCGATTGGCACATTTCGCAATGCGATAGACCCGAAGACCAAGAGCTTTCGCGAATTTCCCGAATGGTTCGACTCGCATCGCGCCGAGTTTGAGGCCGAGGGCCGGACGCCGAAAATTGCGATGTTCTGCACCGGGGGCATTCGTTGCGAGAAATCGACAGCCTTTGTCCGCGCACGCGGAATTGACGAGGTCTATCACCTTAAGGGCGGCATCTTGCGCTATCTGGAGGATATGCCGGAAGAAGAAAGCCTGTGGGACGGCGAATGCTTCGTCTTTGACGAGCGTGTGGCCGTTGGTCATGGCCTGCGCCTTGGCCAGCACGGCCTCTGCCGTTCATGCCGTCGCCCAGTCAGCGAAGCCGACCGCGCATCGCCCTTATATGAAGAGGGGATTTGCTGCCCCGCTTGTCATGATGAGTTGGATGAGGCGCGCCGCGCCCGTCTGGCCGAGCGTCATCGTCAGGTCGCCTTGGCCGCCAAGCGTGGTGAGGCGCATATCGGCCCTGTACGCGGTCGCCAACAGGGCTGATATGCGCTCCGCTTAGTTGAGCAACACCGCAAGACCAGTGAACTGCGCTTGTTGCGCGTCGGCGATGGCGTGAATTGTCTCGCGGGCCGAATCCGTACGGGTTTGAAGTCGGGGTTCACTGACAACCGATAATTCCCGCACGATGATATCAAGATCTGCTCTGGCCGCTTCTGCGCCCGCGCGTGATTGTTCCAGTCGGGACAGGGCCTGTTGCGCCTCCAGCCATGCATCGCTGCCCATCGCCGCGCCCTGACCGGCGGTGACGGAACGGCGGATGGCGGGCAACGCTTTGCTGAAGGCTGTATCGCTGCTTTTGGCGGCAGTTTCAGCGGCGGTGATCCGCGCCTCAAATGTCGCCAATGCCGCCTCCGTCAGAACAAAAGTCACGGGTTTCGGTGCGACCTCGACCGGCTTTGCCGTTTCAACCGGGCGCAAATCGAGTGGTGGGAAGGAGCCAGACGGCCCGGTGCAGCCCGCAAGCGGCAATATGAGGAGCGAAAAAACGCCGTAAGCCATCAGGCGGTGATGGGCGGAGGCATTTGTTGGGCGTGGCGTCATGGCGATAATGTCCGGAAAAAAGCGGGTTTCAGCGTGGTCCATGGCTATAGCATGACAGTTTCGTAAGAAAAGTGCACAGAATCACTTGCGTCTCCCGTCTAGTCCGCTAAAGGGACGTCACACCGCGAGTGCGCCCGTAGCTCAGCTGGATAGAGCATCAGACTACGAATCTGAGGGTCGGACGTTCGAATCGTTCCGGGCGCACCAATTTCCAAAAACAATCTGTGAATAAGACTGGCTTCGGCCAGCATGTTCGGTTGTTTTGCGCGGTGAATAGTTTTCATTTGCTTGAACATTACTGCCGCAATTGCTGGCTATGCTGTCTGTATCGCCTACATTGTAAAAAAGGCCGGATAATCGCCCGGCCTTTTTCTATGTATCAGCAATCGATCGGCTGAACGACCTTACGGGTGCGGGCTGATTGTTCAATCGCAGCCAGCATTTGATGACGCTTCACCGCCGCTTTGAAGTCCGGGCAATCGGAAGTACCGGTGCGGATCTGCCGGGCGATGTGCTGATAGAATCGGGCGATATTGCCGGGCGTGCCGGAGGGTGACAGACCAGCCGAACAATCCGCCGGGACCACAATCGGCGCCATGTCAGTGCCTTCGCCGGTGGCGCCCCGGATGTCGAGGTCGGCCAATTGGGCATGGCCATTGGAACCGATGATCTGGAGATCCCCCTTGGTACCGTTAATCTCGATCAGCAGGCCCGTCCCGCGCGGCATGCCGCCACGATAATGGACAGATAAGGGCGCCCCGCCGATCCGGGCATGGAACAGCACCTGATCATGCGCCGTCATCGGGATGGGTTCGCCCGTCTGGTTATTGATCGACACCGAACGACGGCGGCTCAATTGCGCGCCAATATCGGTGATTTCGCCCAATATATGGGCCAGACCATCCATCGTGTGCCCAAGCGGGATCGATAACATGGTCGCGCCATTATTGATGTCGCAGCAATAGGCATTGGGGGTGTCCATCACCGGACCCCATACCATGCCGGAGCCGATTACGCTGACCGACAATATATCGCCGACATAGCCCTGCCGGATGAGGTTGCCGACATGGATCAAGGCGGGGCTGAAACGCGCCTGCATGCCGCATACGGCAACCGTGCCGGCAGCATCGGCCAGCGCGGCCATCTCGCGGGCTTCCGCCAGACCGTTACCCAGCGGCCATTCGCAATAGACATGCTTGCCGGCCGCAAGCGCCGTGCGGACGAGCGCGAGGTGATGCGGCACCTTGACCGTCACCGCGACCAGATCGACGCCGGGGCAGGCGACCAGTGCCTCTACGGATGAAAAGGCATCCGGCACGCCGTAAAATTGCGCTGCGGCGACTGCGCTGTCCTGTCGCGTGTTACTGAGCGCGACAATGTCGAAATCATCGTCAAGGGACCGAAGCGCCGGGATATGGGCATTGGCGGCCCAACTGCGACCGGGCGTGACGCCAATGATCCCGACCCCTATTTTCTTGTGCATCCTCACGCCTTTCTTTGTTTTGTGCGCCGCCAGCGTAATGCATTGCCAGCTAGGCTGTCGATATCAGGCTTCAGGCAGGTTCCAGCAGATTGTCGCGCATGGCATTCAGTTCTTCCGGCGTCATACCCAGCCGTTCGATGGCGTAATTTTCAATACTGCCATGGTCCTCAATCATCTGTGCAAGAGCGGCGCGGAGATATTCGGGATGTGCACCCATCAACGCAGGCATCACCCCCGGTGCGCGCTCGTTCAGATCCATGGCCGAGTAATTTTTGCTAAAACGGACCATCGCGCGATCATAGCTTGCATTGGTCAGCAGATAATCGTCCATCACCGTCTTTTCATCGACGCCCAGCAAGAGCAGCACCAGCGCAAGTGCGACCCCGGTGCGATCCTTGCCTACTGCGCAGTGGATCAGGATCGGCAGGCCGCCCTCTGCCAATTGGCGCAACATATAGGAAAAGGCATTGGCCATTTCGACCGGCAGGCGGCGGTAGACGGTGAACATCGCCTGGCGATAGGCTTCAGGGTTGGATTCGCCGGTCGCCAATAATCGTGTCAGATCACCCTCGGCTTGATTGTCACTGCGGGACCAGAAGATCGCTTCGCTGCCGGGAATCCAGCGGCTGGGCCATTTTTCACGTTCGGAAGTCGAACGCAAATCGACAATGTGACGGATGTTCAGCGATTTCAGATAGTCATGATCCGCATCGGTTAGCTTGTGCAATCCTGCCGAGCGATACAAGCGATGCGCACCGATCTTGCGGCTATCGCGGGTCGGATAGTCCCGCACATCGCGGAAATTATAGGCTCCATCCAGCGGCAGGATGCGGCTGATTTCGTCCTCGTTAAATTCCCAGCGGGTCGTCACTATTTCACACTCCTGTTGCCGCGATTGGGGTCGCAGGACAGCAATGCCATAGGCTGTGCCCAATGACTATGCCCAATGGCACGCGCGGGAGAGGGGAGCCGGAACATCTCCGGCCCGCCCGAAGAGTTCGGGACGGGCCGGATTCAGGTCAGAAATGACGTGCGTAGGACTTAGGCGTCAGCCTTGGTCTTGCTGATGATGTCGGCCACTTCATCAAGCAATGCGAGGCGCTGTTTCTTGAGCTCTTCGAGACGATCATCGGATGTCGGTTCGATATCGCTTTCCGCCCGGTGAATGTCCCGGTTCAATTCATGATAACGGTCGGCGATGGTCTGAAAATGGCGATCTTCCAGCTTCAACCGATGGAGAATTTCAGCATCGGCGGGAAATTCGGCGTGCAGATCGTGCGGGGTATGGCTCATGAAATCTCCTCTGATTTTCAACTCACACCTGCAAGCTAGGCGAGGGGATGCGCCTAATCCTTGCGCTGGATCAAAACTGGAAATTTCAGATAAATTGCCCTGAACGGCGGTTGGCGCGATCGATCGACATCAACATGCCGAAACAGATCATCAAGGTCATTAATGCCGATCCGCCGAAGGAGAACATCGGCAACGGGATTCCGACTACCGGAGCCAGTCCCATCACCATCATGATGTTGACCGAGAAGTAATAAAAGATTGTGCAACCAAGGCCCGAGGCCAACAGCCTGCCGAACTTGTCCTGCGACCGGTTGGCGACCTGCATCGCATAGCGCACGATCATGAAATAGGCGGCAATCAACAATGTCGCGCCGACAAGGCCCCATTCTTCGAACATGGTCGCAAAGACGAAGTCGGTATGGCCTTCCGGCAGATAATCGAGATGGCTTTGCGAACCGTTCAAAAAGCCCTTGCCGAAAATACCACCGGACCCGATGGCGATTTTAGATTGGCTGATGTGATAGCCGGTGCCGAGCGGATCACTTTCCGGATCGAGGAAGATCAACACGCGGTTGCGTTGATAATCATGCATCGAGAACCACAATATCGGCAGGGCCGCAAGCGCCGCCAGACCGCCGCCGATGAACAGGCGCAATGGCAGGCCCGCGAGAAACATGACAGTAATGCCGCCCGCGATCACCATCGTCGCTGTGCCGAGATCGGGTTGCAACAGGACTAGCCCAGCAGGCAGCCCGATCATCACCAGCGGAATCCATATGGCGTTCCAGCGTCGGATTTCGCCCGCAGGCATGATGTCGTAAAAACGCGCAATCGCGAGGACGATAGCGATTTTCATCAATTCCGATGGTTGCAGGCGGATAAAACCAAGGTCGATCCAGCGCTGGCTCCCTCCCTTTACCGCCCCGAACAATTCGACGATAAACAGCAGGACGCAGATAATGATATAGGCCGGGAAGGCGACCGCTTTCCAACTATTCTGTTTGATCCGGCCAAGGAAGATCGCGAGGCCGAGAAATACGAAAAAGCGCAAGCCCTGCGAAAAGGCCCAGGGCTGCACATGGCCGCCCGCCGCCGAATACAAAACCACACAGCCAAAGCCCGCGATGAACATCACCGGCAACAATAACCGCCAAGGCAGGTTCATGATCGGTGCAGGGATGATGCCCGGCCTCATGGTTGCACCGCTTCTGTGGAGGCGCTTGGCGCATTGGCGGGCGGCGTTGAGCTGGCTGTTGGGCTGGCCGGTGCTGCAGGCGCGGCGGATGTAGCACTGTTGCCATCCGCGCTGCTCCCCGAAGCGGGTACAGGTACGGTCACGGGTAGTGGCACTTCGCCACGTTCAAATGCCTTGTTGGCACGATAGAGCGCGGCTTCGCGTTCCATGCGTTCCTTGATCGTCCCGCCCCAATTTTTTTCCAATGCCAGCAAGCTGTCCATCGCCTTGGCCGGATCATATAAATAGGTCAGCACATCCTTGGCGACCGGGGCCGCCGCGCGCGAGCCGCCCATGCCATGATCGATCACCACTGCCGCCGCAAAGCGCGGGTTGTCGACCGGCGCGAAACAGACGAACAGGCCGTGATCACGATATTTCCACGGCATGGCATCGCCGCCGCGCTGGCTGCCTGCGATCCGGCGTACCTGCGCGGTGCCGGTCTTTCCCGCCATCGTAACATTGTCGAGCGGCAAGCGGCTGCGCGCGGCGGTCCCGCCCATGTTGACGACCCGGTTCATGCCATCATGCACCACCGCCAGATGTTCAGGCGGGATATTGAGCGGAGGCGGGGTGACCAGCGGCCCGTTGATGACGCGCGGGACGATCGCCTTGCCCGATGCGATCCGCGCCGCCATCATCGCCAATTGAAATGGGCTGGCCAGCAAATATCCCTGTCCGATCGTCGCATTCAACGTGTCGGATTGCGACCATGCCTGTTTGTATTTCCGCATCTTCCACGCGCTGTCCGGCACGGTGCCGTACCGCTGGGACGGGAAGGGAAGGGTGAATTCCTGCCCAAGGCCAAATTCACGGGCCACCACCGCAATTTTGTCATAGCCGATGCGATGACCCATCGCATAAAAATAGGTGTTGCAGCTCTTCATCAAGGCCGTCGGCATATCGACCGACCCATGGCGTCCGAGGCAGCGGAAGAAGCGGTTGCCGAGACGATAGCCGCCATTGCAATAAATGGTTTCGTGCGGGTCGATGCCATGGCGTTGCAGCGCGAGGGCGGCGAGCGGCTTCACCGTCGAGCCGGGGGGGTAAAGCGCCTGCAGGCTCTTGTTCATCAACGGCAAATGGTCATTTTTCGACAGCATGTCCCATTCGTCATGGCTGATGCCATCGGAGAAGCTGTTCGGATCATAAGCGGGCATCGACGCCATGGTGAGAATGTCGCCATTCTGGCAATCAAACACCACGACCGATCCGCTCTCCATCCCCAGACGGCGCGAGGCATAGGCCTGTAGCCCACCCTCGACAGTCAGTTTCAGGGTGCTGCCGCTGATATCGGGGCGCTTGACGAGTTCGCGGACAAGCTTGCCCCGCGCGGTGACTTCGCTGCGCTGCGCCCCGGCCTTGCCGCGCATGTGCAGGTCCATCGTTTTTTCCAGCCCATCCTTGCCGACCTTAAAACCGGGCGTAATCAACAATGGATCGTGCGATTCCTTATATTGATCCGCCGATGCCGAGCCGACATAGCCGACGAGATGGGCAACTGCCGCCCCTTCGGGATAATCGCGCGACAGGCCGCGCGCCGGGACCACCCCCGGCAATTCCGGCAGGCGCAGGTTGATCGCGGCGAATTGTTCCCATTCCAGCTTTTCCGCGACCTGTACCGGCTGAAAGCCTGCGGCCTTTTCAAAGTCGGTACGGATGCGCTGGACATCTTCAGTGGTCAGGCCAAGCGTTTCGATCAAGGGCGGCAGCACGGCATCAAGTGACGGCACCCGGTCGGGGATCAGATCGACGCGAAAATCGGAGCGGTTCTTGGCAAGCGGCTGTCCATGTCTGTCGACAATCCAGCCGCGACGGGGCGGGATCAACGTCAACTGCACCCGGTTGCTTTCCGACAGCAATGTATATTTGTCGTTCTGGGCAATCGCGAGCCAAGCCGCCCGTGCGATCAATACGCCGCCTAGCCCTAATTGCGCCGCGCTTACCAACAGGCTGCGCCGCGTGAAGCTGAAGCGCTGGCCTGCTTCGGTAAGATTAGACTGCCTGAACCTCATCGCCGTCTCAGAGTCGGAAACGCATGTTATCAAGACCTGCGCACATCTGCATCACCAGCGGATATAATAATATCGCAAACAGGAGCTGGGGCATACCGGCGAGGAAATAGGCGTGCTGTTCGGTCAGCATCCACGACCCGACCAAATAGACGGTGACCGTCAACGTCCCCATGGTCAGGCCAAACAGCCAGTCGCGCCAGACGATCCGGCCTTCGAGCCAGTCGAACAGCATCAGCATCAAAGTCCAGCTCAACATGCCGGAGCCGATCACATGGCCGCTGATCAGATCGTCCATCAGTCCCAAGGGCAGCCCCGCCCAGATCGGCCACATCATGGGATGGAGAAATCGCCAGCACAAAAACACCATCAGGCCGAAAGGCGGCATGACGGGCATGGCCGAGATGAACGGCGCCCATGCCAGCATCGACCCGAACATGGTAGAGAGTGCCGGGGTAATTCGCGCGCCCCAGAGGAGCGCAACGCGTTCATTGTCTGAATAGATGCCGCGGCTCATGGCGTTGTGGTGGCTTTTTGTGCCGCGACCTTTTGTGCCGGGGCTGTGGGCACTTCATCCGCAGGCTTTTCCGGGCGATACAGGCCAAGTACCGTCACATAATCGACGGCGGCGGGATCGGCGATGGGCACCGCCGTTCCTTCGTCTCCACGCGAACTGATGACTAATGCCACCGGAATGTGAGGTGGATAAAGCCCACCCGCGCCGGATGTCACCAATATGTCGCCGCGGCGGAATGTGCGTGCGCCCGCGCTCAGACCACGGACTTCGAGCGTTCCATCGCCATTGCCGGTAACGAAGCCGGGGCTGCCATCGCGCAAGATGCGGATCGGCACGACGCTGCTCGCATCGGTGAGAAGCAGCACCCGGGCGGAAAATGCCCCGGTGTTGAGCACGCGACCAATCAGGCCATTGGCGGCACGGACAGGAAATCCACTGCGCACCCCGGCATTTGTCCCGGCGGCAATCACGGCGATCCGGCGCGCATCGGCCAAGGTTGATCCGATCAGGCGGCTATTGGCAACGACATCGGTGCGCTGGTCCTGCAATTTCAGGAGTGAACGCAATTCGCGATTCTGCGCCTCAATCACCCGCGCCTGCACCAATCGGGTCCGCGCACGTGCCAGTTCGGCCTTTAGTTCGTCATTGGTGCTGACGGCGGTGAGATAATAAGCGATGACGTCGTCCGTCGCCCCGAACAAACGCGCAATCGAACGGCCCACCGACATGAACGGCGAACCTGCATCGCTTGCAACACCCTGGACTGCCCGAAAGCCACGCGGATCGAAATGCGCGGCAATAATTAATAGCAACGCCGCGATGACGCCAACTACAGCGACGACATAGCCTGAAAACAGGGCATATTGCGCGCGGCGGGAGAATCCGGGGCGCCGATGGTTTGGCGGCGCCATGGCTCAGCTACCCCGTATCAGGCCGTCTGCAACACACCGCGGAAGATCGGATCTTCCAACGCGCGCCCGGTACCCATGGCCACGCAGGTCAGCGGATCATCGGCGATGGTGACGGGCAGGCCGGTTTCGCGGCGCAGCACTTCATCAATGCCTTCCAGCAACGCACCGCCGCCGGTCAGGACAATGCCCTGATCGACAATGTCTGCGGCCAGTTCCGGCGCGGTATTCTCAAGCGCAATGCGGACGCCTTCGACGATTGAACCTACGGTTTCCGCCAATGCTTCGGCGATCTGGCCCTGATTGATCGTGATTTCTTTCGGCACGCCATTGACGAGGTCGCGCCCCTTGATGTGGATCGTCTTGCCCTTGCCATCGGTCGGCATCAAGGCAACGCCGACTTCCTGCTTGATCCGTTCAGCCGTCGCTTCGCCGATCAGCAGATTGTGATTGCGGCGGACATAAGAGGCGATGGCTTCGTCCATCTTATCGCCGCCGACGCGCACCGAATTGGTGTAGGCAAGGCCGCGCAGGGATAAAACCGCGACTTCGGTCGTGCCGCCGCCGATGTCGACGACCATCGAACCGATCGGTTCCGTCACCGGCATATCGGCACCAATGGCGGCGGCCATCGGTTCTTCGATCAGCCAGACCTGGCTTGCACCGGCGTTCGACGCCGCATCGCGGATCGCGCGGCGTTCGACCGAGGTGGAGCCCGACGGCACGCAGATCACGATTTCCGGCCAGCGCGGGAAACGACGTTGGCCATGCACCTTCTGGATGAAATGCTTGATCATCTGTTCCGCGACATCGATGTCGGCGATCACGCCATCGCGCAACGGGCGAATGGCCTCGATCGAGCCGGGAGTCTTGCCCATCATCAACTTGGCATCATCGCCCACGGCCTTGACCCGGCGGATACCATTAATGGTTTCGATGGCCACCACCGATGGCTCGTTCAATACAATGCCGCGACCGCGCAAATAGACGAGCGTGTTGGCGGTACCGAGATCGATCGCCATATCATGGGACATGAACTTGAAAAAGCGGGAGAAGATCATCTTTGTTCCGTTCCGGGTACTGGGTCACTTGGCGGAGGGCCGGGGGCAGGGCCGATTCCACCTCTACGGGCGTTGTCCTTAAACTTACGCATAGACAGTTGCACGGAAAATCTTTGCCAGAATGAAGATTCGCAGCGATAGAAGCCTGACCATGAAAATTCGTCGCTTGCCCGATCATCTCATCAACCGAATCGCTGCGGGCGAGGTCGTCGAACGGCCTGCGAGCGCGCTCAAGGAATTGGTCGAAAACGCGCTGGATGCCGGTGCGACCCAGATCGTCGTCAGGCTCGATAATGGCGGGCTGGACCGGATCGAGGTCGTCGACAATGGCTGCGGCATGTCGCCCGATGAAATGCTGCTCGCGCTAGAACGCCATGCGACCTCCAAATTACCGGATGATGCGATTGAACTCGTCAGCACCATGGGCTTTCGTGGCGAGGCTTTACCCAGCATCGCGAGCGTGGCCGAAATCGCAATTGAAAGCCGGGTTCGGGGCGCGGATGGTTGGCGCGTGGTGGTCGATAATGGGCAGTTGATCGATTCAGCGCCCGCTGCGTTGCCGCCCGGGACAAGGATCATGGTGACGGGCCTGTTCGCGCGCGTGCCGGCACGGCGTAAGTTTTTGCGGTCCGAACGTTCGGAATATGCGGCCTGTCTGGATGTCGTCAAACGCCTCGCGATGGCGCGTCCGGATGTGGGCTTTGCGCTCCATCATAATGGGCGGCTGTCGCTGTCGGTGCAATCGGGCGAGGCGGCCTTGGCGCGGGTGGCGGCGCTGACCGACCGGGCGCTGGCCGATAATCATATTTTGCTCGATTATGGACGAGAAGGCGCGCGGTTAACCGGGGTCGCGGGCCTGCCGACCTTTTCGCGTGGCGTGGCTGATCATCAATTTCTGTTCGTCAATGGCCGTCCGGTAAGGGATCGGCTGGTGACCGGCGCTGTTCGCGCGGCCTATCAGGATTTGCTGGCGCGGGATCGTCATCCGGTGGTGGCGCTGTTTGTTGAGGTCCCGCGTGAGGATGTTGATGTCAACGTCCATCCGGCCAAGACCGAAGTGCGGTTCCGCGATGCGGCGGGCGTGCGCGGGATGATTGTCGGCGGGCTTCGCCGCGCATTGGACGAGGCCGGGCATCGCAGCGCGCAGCGGCCCTCGGTCGCGGCCTTGGGCGCATGGCAGCGCGAGGGTGAGGGCGCATTGCCGGGGCTGTCGCCTATGGGCGGTGGTGGAAGCTGGCCCGCTATGTCGCCGCGACCGACAACGGACGATCTTCGGGTGCAGGATCATATGCCCGGCTTTATCGCGCTGCCGATGGGGCGACCCAATCATGCGCCGCCCCCCGCTTCCTTTGCCGGTGGCGCAAGCTATCCGCTCGGCGTGGCGCGGGGGCAGGTCGCCAATACTTATATCGTGTCGGAAGCCGATGACGGGCTGATCATCGTCGATCAGCATGCAGCGCACGAGCGCTTGGTGATGGAGCGGATGAAGGCCGCGATGGCCGGACAGGGCGGCGGTGTGGCATCGCAGAGCCTGTTGTTGCCAGAGGTTGTCGAGCTGGACGAACCGACGTGTGACCGATTGGAAACGCGGATCGAAGAACTGGCGCGTCTCGGTCTGGAACTGGAGCGTTTTGGCCCGAAGGCGATGCTTGTGCGCGCCGTGCCGGGGCCGCTTGGTCAGGGCGATGTGCGCGGTCTGGTGGTTGATCTGGGCGATGAGTTGGCGGCCTTTGATCAGGCTTTGTCATTGACTGAGCGGCTGGAGGCCGTGATCGGCACCATGGCCTGCCATGGATCGGTCAGGGCAGGTCGGCAATTGTCGCTGGCGGAGATGAACGCCTTGTTACGCGATATGGAGGCGACGCCCCATAGCGGCCAGTGCAACCATGGCCGCCCGACATGGATCAAGCTTGCCCATCATGACATCGAGAAATTGTTCGGGCGACGGTAGAGTTTTACTTATCATCATGTAAGGTCGCGGCATGACGGGGGATAGCATCTATTACATCGCTGCGCTGATGATGTTGGCGGCGGCGTTGTACACATCGGTCGGCCATGCCGGGGCTTCGGCCTATCTGGCGATCATGGCGCTGTTTGGCGTGATGCCAGAGGTGATGAAACCAACGGCTTTGGTGCTGAACATACTCGTTGCGAGCCTGACATCTTGGCGCTTTTATCGGGCGGGGTTGTTCCAGTGGCGATTGGCATGGCCGTTTTTGCTAGGGTCGGTGCCGCTCGCATTTCTGGGCGGTAGCCTTAGTCCGTCGGCATCATTGTATCGCCCGTTGGTCGGGGCCGTGTTGTTGATCGGCGCGATCCGGTTATTATGGCCAAAGCCAATGACGATGATCCCGCCCAGCGAATTTCGCCCGGTACCGACAATTGCCGGGGTTGGCGTGGGCGCGGGGATCGGTTGGTTGTCCGGCCTGACGGGGACGGGCGGCGGGATTTTCCTCAGCCCGATTTTGCTCTTTCTCGGCTGGACGGGGCCGCGCATGGCTAGCGGCCTTGCCGCCGTTTTTATCCTGTGTAATTCGATGGCCGGGCTGGCGGGCAATCTCGCCAGCGTCGGGCATTTGCCGCCGCAACTGCCGTGGCTGATGCTGGCGGTGATGACCGGCGCATTGTTCGGCACACGCATGGGGATCAGCATCCTGCCGCCGCGCCAGTTGGTGCGCGCGTTGGGTCTGGTTTTGATCGTGGCGGGGGGTAAGCTGATCCTCACGTAAAATTGCCGCCGAGATTTTGTTGTCGCTTTTTTGCATTTGCGGTCGGGGCGGACTATGCCCTGACTTATTGTTGTTGAAGGTAAAAGGACGGGGTCGAACTTGGGGCTGATTGCGCTGCTTGCTGCTTGTCGTGAGACCGATGATGAAGTGCCGCGTCTGTGCGCCTCCATGCCGGTTGGTGGGCGTAGCTTGCTGGAATATCAGGCATATCTGGCGCGGGATGGCGGGGCCGAGGGCTTTGTTGTCTATGCCGAACGGGTCTCGACCGAGCTGCGCCAGGCGATAGAGCGGCTGCAACAGGCCGGATTTCGGGTGAAGCTCGCCCAATCCGTGATGGAAATGATCGATCATATTCACCCGACCGACCGTCTGCTGGTGATTGCCGATGGCATGGTCGTGAGTGGCGATATCATTTCCCGTCTGGTTGATTATCCGGGCGAAGTCATCGGCACCCTCGGCGATTTGCCTGCCCATGCAGGGTTTGAACGGCTCGATGCGAATGCGCGTTGGGCCGGAATTGCCCTTGTCGATGGCAGTCGGGTCGCGGCGATCCGGTCGATGCCGGAAGATTGGGACGTGCAGTCAACCTTGCTGCGCAGCGCCGTCCAAATCGGCACATCGCAATTGGGGGTCGACGATCTGATTACCACCAAGGGCGGTGCGGTATTGTATCAGGTGGAAGGCGAGGCCGGGTTGGCCGAGATCGATCAACGGCTGTTGAACCGCCAACAGGCTGTGCCGGGCAAGGGCGACTGGATTGAGCGCCAAGTCTATGCGCCAATTGGTCGTCTTTTAGGTCCGAACTTGCTGCGTTATGGGATTGCGGGCACATGGTTTGCGGTGGGGGCGATGCTGTTGCATTGCCTGTCGATCAGTCTGTTCTTCGATGGCAGCCGCACATTAGGCGTGATCTCTTTGATGCTGGCAGGGCCGATTTATGCGCTTGGTGCGATGCTGGGCACGATCAGGGGTGAACGCAATTTTGCGTATCAGCATCATGTGACGATCCGGCAAATATTGGATATCGCAATTATATTGGCGCTGGCATGGGGATTATATCGCGAGGGTGCGGGCTGGGGGCAGTTGGCGCTGGCTTTCGTGGTGGTGCAGCACGGCCTGTATCTGACGTACTTTGCCCGCTGGACCGCATCGGAAAGCGGTTGGCGTGTATATTGGCAGCCGGGTGGCGATGTTATGGCCTGGTTGTTGTTGCTGTGCGGTATCATGGCATTATGGCAATGGGTGCTGGGCGTGCTGGCGATCTGGCTGAGCGCTGTTTTTGTCGATCGCATGCGGCGTATTGCTCAAAGACACTGATGCGCTGCACTGATTAGCGGAACGTTAACTATATCGCATTATGTTGGGGGCATGACATGTCCCGTTTATCGGCCACCCATCATTGGGGCCTTGCCTGTTGCGCAAGGGGAAAGTGCGACCATGAAGATGGTTTGCGCGCCGGAAAACCGTGCATGAACGGCGCTTTCGCAACAGATCCGGGAATCGTCCATGGGCGCATCAGCCATGATGGCCGTCTCGATTCGGCGGATCGGGCGTTGCTTGATCTCCAGAATCGGGCGGGCGGCGCTCTGGGTGAAATTATCGCCATTCCAGCGCTTGCCTCGATCGGGCGATTGGCAGCACGGCTGAATGTCGTGATTTCGCGATCGGTGACGGTGGCGGACGGGGCGGATGACCTTGAAATGTGGGTGCATGCTCGCCCGCATGCCGGTGAAGTCGACATGACCTTGTCGGGTTGGGAACGGGTGACGGCGCGACCACCATTCGAAAATCATATCGTTTCTCGCAATGATGATTTTATTCGGGCGACCGCCGATTGGTCGTTCGAACTGGATGCGGATCTGTGCATCACCCGGATCGCGGCGCTGGATGCGACGATGCCCGGGCCTGATCTATCCCCCTTTGTCGGGCGCAAGCTCGCAGCGATTGTCGAGTTGTTGACCGATGAGGATGGCGACATGCCGATCCTGACCGGGCTGGCCAAGGCGCGTGGCTTTGTCGGACAGGTCGGGCGCTTACGACCTTTTGACAATGCGCAGGTGATGATCGACGCCATGGCCTTGGTCGATACCGGCGGGGTGGTGACGGCCTTGCAAGGCACGATGTCACTGATCCTTGATCATGTGGCCGATGCGCCTGTCGCGGCGGTTCCAGTATCGGACCAGACCGAAGACGATACCAAGGCGCTGTTCGGCCATCGGCTGGAGCAGGTGTTGCGCCTCCCGCTTAATCGCATCATCGCCAATGCCGATAGTATCAATGCCCAGCAAGATGGGCCGATCCGGCGCGATTATGTCCATTATGCCGCCGATATCGCCAATGCGGGCCGGCATATGCTGGGGCTGGTCGAGGATCTGGTCGAGTTGCAAACGGTCGAATCGGCGGATTTTCAACCTGCACGCGAGGTGCTCGATCTCGCGGATATTGCGCGCAAGGCGGGGGGCTTGGTTGCTGTCCGGGCGCAGGAAAAATCGATCCGTATCGACCGGCCGGGTGAAGATGAACATCTCGCGGCGCTGGGCGATTATCGGCGCGTGTTACAAATATTGGTCAATCTGATCGGCAATGCCGTTCGCTATTCACCGGAAGGCAGCATGGTATGGATTCGCACCGAGGTCGAAAGCGATAGCGCGACCGTGATCGTCGCCGACCAAGGACGCGGCATCGATCCGGCGGATCATGAGCGCATTTTTGAAAGGTTCGAGCGATTGAACGCGACAGAAGGCGGCGGGTCGGGCCTTGGCCTCTATATCTCGCGCCGTCTGGCGCGGGCGATGGGCGGCGACATCAGCGTCGATAGCGCCGCAGGGCAGGGCGCGCGTTTCATGCTGACATTGCCGCGCTCCTGACTGGCCGGGCTTACCAGTTCGACAGCCCTTTGTCGGTGCCGCACCAGCGATCCCACCAGCGGAAATACAGACCGAAATTGCAGAGATATTGGTCGTGGTGGCGCTGATGATGGCTGGCGGTAATCAGATATGCGCCCAATCTTGATCGGACCAGCCAGCGGGGAAACATCTCCCAGCCCATATGGTTGGTGACGCCCATTACCGTCATGATCGTCAAGACCAGCGCCAATGCGCCGACATGAATGGGAATGAAGAAAACGAGCGCTGGAATGACGATGGCCCCGGTCAGCCCTTCATAAGGGTGAAAGCTCATCGCGGCCCATGCGGTCGGCGGGCGGCTTTCATGATGGACTGCATGGGCTATACCGAACACGCGTGGACGATGCATCCAGCGATGGGTCCAGTAAAAATACGCATCATGCAATGCCAGATAGGCAAAGACCGATAAAGGCAGCCACCACAGCGGATAGGCGTGCGCATCATCGTAAATGCGGGTCCAATGATGCGCCTGCCAGCCCCAGGCGACAATTCCGGCAGGCACGCCATAGATGATGCAATTGAGCAGCGACCAAAAGCCTTCTCGCCGGATCTGCGGCCATTTGCCGCGATATAATCCGGCCATCTGGCGGCGCGTCAGCCAATCGAACAGGCCACTTGTCAGCACATAGCGCACAAAGATGATGATCGACATCACCAATGCCGATGCGATGAGGGCAAGAGGCGGGAAAGACATGGGGCTATCACTAGGCCGGTGTCTGTTGGTGCGCAACCATCGGGCCAAGCTCCCGATAATAACGTGATGAATTATCGCGCATTCATCCGGCATCTGGCGCGGATTGTGGCCGGAATATAACAGCCCGCAAAAATCCGTTCTGAAACACGTTGATTTGCCTGTCTTGGCCCTTCCTTTCCCCTGCGATTGCGATTATGGGAACGGCAGATATTTATCAATTGCAAGGAGACTGGGTTATACGTCCGCCGCTTTCCCGGCGCCCAATGGCGCCGACGCCCATGCCGCTCAACGGCCCCCGATATAATGAATTCATCACGGTGCCCAAGGTGCGGGTTATCGATGGTGAGGGCGAAAATCTGGGGGTTATGTTCACACGTGAGGCGATAGAACAGGCGGCCGAAGTTGGCCTTGACCTGGTCGAAGTATCACCGACCGCCGATCCGCCCGTCTGCAAATTTCTCGACATCGGGAAATATAAATATGAGGCGCAGAAAAAGGCCAACGCAGCCCGCAAGAACCAGAAGACGCAGGAGATCAAAGAGATCAAGATGCGTCCGAACATCGACGATCATGATTATGATGTGAAGATGCGCGCCGTGAACAAGTTCATCGAAGAAGGTGACAAGGTCAAGATTACGCTGCGTTTTCGTGGTCGTGAATTGGCTCATGGTCAATTGGGCATGAAATTGTTGCAGCGCGTGCAGGCCGATGTCGTGGAAGTTGCGAAGGTTGAGCAGCATCCGCGTATGGAAGGCCGTCAGATGCTGATGGTGCTTGCGCCCAAATAAGGCCTAAAATCAGGCCCGGAAATAGGGCCGCCCGTGTTGCGGTCATCCGCCTCCTTGGCTCGATAGATCGCTTGCGCACGGTTTGCTGTCGATCTTTGTGTTGTGGGGGGCTTTGGATGAACAAGATATTTGCGGACGCCAAGTCTGCATTGGACGGGTTGTTGCGTAACGACATGCTGATCGCCTCGGGCGGTTTCGGCCTGTGCGGTATTCCGGAACGCCTGATCGACGCGATTGTCGATTCGGGCGTGACCGGCCTCACCTTTGCCTCGAACAATGCGGGCATTGATGGCGTGGGTCTCGGCAAGCTGTTGCGGACCAAGCAGGTCAAGAAGATGATCTCGTCCTATGTCGGTGAGAACAAGGAATTCGAGCGTCAGTATCTGGCGGGCGAACTTGAGGTCGAATTCTGCCCGCAAGGTACGCTGGCCGAACGCATGCGCGCTGGCGGCGCTGGTATTCCCGGCTTCTACACCAAGACGGGCGTCGGCACGCAGGTAGCCGAGGGCAAGGAAATCAAGCATTTCGACGGTCAGGATTATGTGCTGGAACGCGGCATCGTCGCCGATCTCGCCATCGTCAAGGCGTGGAAGGCCGATGCCACCGGCAATCTGATGTTCCGCAAGACTGCGCGTAACTTCAATGCCCCTGCCGCGACCTGCGGTAAGATCACGATTGTCGAGGTCGAGGAAATCGTCCCCGTCGGTAGCTTTGATCCGGACAATATCCATATTCCGGGCGTCTATGTGCAGCGCATCATCTGTGGCGCGCCTTATGACAAGCAGATCGAATTCCGCACCACCCGGCCTCGTTCGGCCCAGCAGGGGGAGACCGCATAATGGCCTGGACCCGTGATGAAATGGCCGCTCGTGCGGCGCGTGAACTGCAAGACGGTTTTTATGTGAACCTCGGCATCGGTATCCCGACGCTCGTCGCGAACCATATCCCTGCCGGGATGGATGTGACGTTGCAGTCGGAAAATGGGATGCTCGGCATCGGGCCGTTCCCGTTTGAAGGCGAAGAAGACCCGGATTTGATCAATGCCGGCAAGCAGACGATCAGCGAATTGCCGCAATCTGCCTATTTCGGGTCGGATCAGAGCTTTGCGATGATCCGTGGCGGTCATATCGATCTGACCGTGCTGGGCGCGATGGAAGTCGCCGAAAATGGCGACATCGCGAATTGGATGGTGCCGGGCAAGATGATCAAGGGCATGGGCGGCGCGATGGATCTCGTCGCGGGCGTGAAAAAGATCATCGTGGTGATGGAACATTGCGCCAAGGATGGTTCGCCGAAGTTCATCCCGGATTGCACCTTGCCGCTCACCGGCAAGAATGTCGTCGATATGATCGTGACGGATCTGGCCGTGTTTCAACGGCCCAATCATGACCTGCCGTTCCATCTGGTGGAAACCGCGCCGGGCGTGACCAAGGAAGAGATCGCTGCCAAGACAACGGCGCATTATATCGCCTGATCTGAGCGGTCTGCATTAAATAAGGGCGCGCCGGGATAAATCGGGGCGCCCTTTTTTTATGCCGTTCAGCTATTTATCTGACCAGCATGGTCGCAACATTTCCGGGCGGTCTTCTCGCATTTGCGATTCGGCGCGATGCTTGATAGTGGCTCTTGCATGGCTACAAAACCTCGCACACTTTATGATAAAATCTGGGATGCTCATGTTGTCGACCAGCGCGACGATGGCACCTGCCTGATCTATATTGATCGCCATCTGGTCCATGAAGTGACCAGCCCACAGGCGTTTGAAGGCCTTCGGGTCGCGGGCCGCAAGGTTCGTCGTCCGGACCTCACGCTTGCGGTGCCGGATCATAATCTGCCGACCACGGCTCGTGTCGATGCAGCGGGCAGCCGCCTGCCCATCGCCGATGTCGAAAGCGCGCAGCAATTGGCGGCGCTGGAATCCAACGCCCCGTCATTCGGCATCAAATATATTGGTGCTACCGACCGCGAACAGGGCATCGTCCATGTCGTCGGCCCGGAACAGGGCTTCTCGCTCCCCGGCACGACGATTGTCTGCGGCGACAGCCATACGGCCTGTCACGGCGGGATCGGCGCATTGGCATTCGGCATCGGCACATCCGAGGTTGAACATGTGCTGGCGACCCAGACGTTGCAGCTCAAGCAATCCAAGACAATGGAAATCCGCGTCGAAGGCACTCTTGGCTTTGGGGTTAGCCCGAAGGATGTGATCCTAGCGATTATCGGCAAGATCGGCGCTGCGGGCGGCACCGGCTATGTCATCGAATATACCGGCTCGGTGTTCCGCGATATGTCGGTGGAAGGTCGCTTGACCGTGTCCAACATGTCGATCGAGGGCGGCGCGCGGGCAGGGCTTGTCGCGCCGGACGACAAGACCTTCGCCTATTTGAAGGGCCGTCCGATGGCGCCCAAGGGCGAGCAATGGGATCAGGCGGTTGCCTATTGGCGGTCATTGGCGACTGATCCGGGCGCGACCTATGACAAGGTCGTTACCCTCGACGCTGCCGATATCGCGCCGAGCCTCACCTGGGGCACCAGCCCTGAAGATGTCGTGCCGATCACCGGCGTGGTGCCGGACCCGATGAGCTTTGCCGACCCGTCCAAACAGGCGGCGGCGCAGAAATCGCTCGATTATATGGGTTTGGTGCCGGGGCAACGGATGCAGGACATTGAGGTCCAGCACATTTTCATCGGTAGCTGCACCAACAGCCGGATCGAGGATTTGCGCGCAGCCGCCGCTGTCGCCAAGGGGCGCAAGGTCGCGGCCAATATCAAACAGGCATTGGTCGTGCCGGGGTCTGGCCTCGTCAAGGCGCAGGCGGAAAGTGAAGGTCTGGACAAGATCTTTATTGAGGCCGGCTTTGAATGGCGTGAACCGGGCTGTTCGATGTGCCTTGCGATGAACCCGGACAAGGTGCCGCCGGGCGAGCGTTGCGCGTCCACCTCCAACCGTAATTTTGTCGGGCGGCAGGGACCGGGGTCGCGCACGCATTTGGTGTCGCCTGCGATGGCAGCGGCAGCGGCGGTGACGGGACGATTGACGGATGTGCGGGAGTTGATGGCATGAAGGCAGTGAACAAGGTCGATGGCCGGGCGTTTCCTTTGGGCCTGAAAAATGTCGATACCGATGTCATCATCCCGGCCCATTATCTCAAGACCATTTCGCGCATTGGTCTTGGCAAGGGCGCGTTTGAGACGATTCGGGCGCAACCGGGCAATGTGTTCGACGATCCCGAATATGCGGGCGCGCCGATCATCATCGCGGGCGATAATTTCGGTTGCGGATCGAGCCGGGAACATGCCGCTTGGGCGCTCAATGACATGGGTGTCGAAGCCGTGATCGCGCCGAGCTTTTCCGATATTTTCTCGGGCAATGCGTTCAAGAACGGCATTGTGACGGTTGTTTTGCCGCAAGAAGCGGTCGACCGTTTGTTGGAAGTGGCCAAGACCGATCCGATCCACATCGATCTGGAAAATAAGGTCGTGACCACACCTTATCAGGATCGTTTTGCGTTCGAGATCGACGATTTTCGTCGCAATTGCCTGATGAACGGGCTGGATGAAATTGGGCTGACGCTTGCCAATGCCGACCGTATTTCGGCGCATGAGCGGACATTGGCGCAATCCCAGCCTTGGCTGGTGCCTGTGGCTGCTTGATCAGTACGTGATGATGTGCGCGGGCGGTGCAACTTCCCGCGCCATTATAGGGAAAATATGGTATTCTGACATCATTAGAGCGTTGCCTTTTCGGCGTTGCGCCCTATGTCAGCCATGAGAAGATAACTCCTTTATTGTGAGAAGTGACGATGACAACCTTTGACGATCGCGAAAAGGCGTTTGAAGCCAAGTTTGCACATGATGAGGAAATGCTGTTTCGCATCACTGCCCGACGTAACAAGCTGTTGGGCCAATGGGCGGCGGAGCGCATGGGGCTGACGGCGGCGGAAACCGATTCCTATTATAAGTCGGTGGTGCAGGCTGATTTCGAAGAGGCTGGCGACGAAGATGTGGTGCGCAAGGTGCTGGGTGACCTGACCGGCGCTGGCGTCGACACCAATGACGCAGAAGTGCGTCAGGCACTGGCAGAACTGGCGATCGAAGCCCGTCGCCAGATGCTGGAGGCCAAGTAAGCCGATGGCAATGGCCGCCGATGACATCGAGGCCATGATCAAGGCCGCTTTCCCCGATGCTGAGATCGAGATTACCGATCTCGCCGGGGATGGCGATCATTATGCTGCCCGCGTCGTTTCCGCTGCTTTTGCGGGCATGAGCCGGGTGAAGCAGCATCAGGCGGTCTATGCGGCCTTGGGTGGGCGCATGGGCGGCGTGTTGCATGCCTTGCAATTGACGACTTCTACCCCGGATTGAGGCCTTTGGCCTGATTGAGGAACTGACCATGAGCGATTCCATTATTGACCGGATTGGTCAGGCCGTACAGGCTGCGGATGTCTTGCTGTTCATGAAGGGGACGCCCTTGTTTCCGCAATGCGGCTTTTCCAGCCGCGCGATTTCGATCCTTGATCATCTCGGCGTCGAATATGCGACGGTCGATGTGTTGCAGGACGCAGAAATCCGCAATGGCATCAAGGAGTATTCGGATTGGCCGACGATCCCCCAGCTTTATGTGAAGGGTGAATTTGTCGGCGGTTCAGACATTATGATGGAAATGTTCGAAGCGGGCGAACTCGATGCCCTGCTCGACGAAAAGGGCATTGAACGCGGGGTTGCCTGATCTCTTGGGGATCTGATCCGCAATATTGCCAGTATCTCGGGAAGCAAAAATGACGACGATCATCAAGGAAGCCGACCTCATCGAGAGCGTGGCCGACGCGCTCCAATATATTTCTTATTATCACCCGATGGATTACATCAAAGCCTTGGGTGAGGCATATAAGCATGAGCAAGGTCCGGCGGCCAAGGACGCGATTGCACAAATCCTGACCAACAGCCGGATGTGCGCCGAGGGCCATCGCCCGATCTGTCAGGATACCGGGATCGTCACCGTCATCATCAAATGGGGCCAGCAATGCGTGCTGGATTCCGAGAGTTCGTTGCAGGATGTGGTCGATGAAGGCGTGCGTCGCGCCTATAATCTGCCGGAAAACCGCCTGCGTGCGTCGATTGTCGCCGATCCGGCCTTTGGCCGCAAGAACACCAAGGACAATACGCCTTCGGTCGTGCATGTCGAAATGGTGCCGGGCAACAAGATCGACATTCAGGTTGCGGCCAAGGGCGGCGGTTCGGAAAACAAGACCAAGTTCGCCATGCTCAACCCGTCGGACAGCATTGTCGATTGGGTGCTCGATATGATCCCGAAGATGGGCGCTGGCTGGTGCCCGCCGGGGATGCTCGGCATCGGCATTGGCGGCACCGCCGAAAAGGCGATGATCATGGCCAAGGAATCGCTGATGGGCGATATCGACATGGCAACGCTGAAGGCGCGTGGGCCTGAGACCGATATTGAAAAGCTGCGGGTCGAGATTTTCGACAAGGTCAATGCGCTTGGTATCGGCGCGCAGGGCCTTGGTGGCTTGAGCACGATCCTCGACGTCAAGATCATGGATTATCCGACCCATGCCGCATCCAAGCCGATTGCGATGATCCCAAATTGCGCGGCGACCCGCCATGCACATTTCGTGATGGATGGTTCCGGCCCGGTCTATCTCAAGCAGCCCGACCTGTCCGAATGGCCGGATGTGCATTGGGCGCCGGATAGCAATTCGATCCGCGTCGATCTCGATAGCCTGACCCCGGAAGTGGTGCAGAGCTGGAAGCCGGGCGATCGCCTGTTGTTGAACGGCAAGATGCTGACCGGTCGCGATGCGGCGCATAAGCGGATTCAGGACATGCTGGCTCGTGGCGAGGAATTGCCGGTCGAATTCAAGGGCCGCGTGATTTATTATGTCGGTCCGGTCGATCCGGTGGGCGATGAAGTGGTGGGACCGGCTGGCCCGACCACCGCGACCCGCATGGATAAGTTCACCGATATGATGCTCGAACAGGGTCTGCTGGCGATGGTCGGCAAGGCCGAGCGCGGGCCGACCGCGATTGAAAGCATCAAGGCGCATCAATCGGCCTATTTGATGGCTGTCGGTGGCGCGGCCTATCTCGTCGCGCGCGCGATCAAGGCATCGAAGGTCGTCGGTTTTGCCGATCTGGGGATGGAAGCGATCTATGAGTTCACCGTGCAGGATATGCCGGTGACGGTCGCGGTCGATGCCAAGGGCGAAAGCGTGCACCAATTTGCGCCGCTCGTCTGGCGCGAAAAAATCCGCAAGGAAAAATTGCTCGAAGGTGCATAATTTCGCGCCTTGATGGCCAAGATTGAAAGCCCGTCCACGCAATAACAGATTGCATGGACGGGCTTTTTGGTTCCAACTCTCTGAGTTGCACTGCGACTCAGGAGATTGACCATGCGTGTCGGCGTCCCGAAAGAAATCAAGAAAGACGAATATCGGGTCGGGCTGACCCCGGCGGCGGTGAGGGAATATGTCGGGCATGGCCATCAGGTCTTGGTCGAGACCGGGCTGGGCAATGGCATAGGCGAAACGGACGCGCATTATCGGCAGGCGGGGGCGACCATTGTTGCGACCGCCGCCGAGATTTTTGCGAGCGCGGAGATGATCGTCAAGGTCAAGGAGCCGCAGCCGCAGGAATGGGCGCAGTTGCGGCCTGCGCAAATCCTGTTCACCTATTTGCATCTCGCGTCCGATCGACCCCAGACCGAAGGGCTGTTGGCGAGTGGGGCCACGGCCATTGCCTATGAAACCGTGACCGATCCGCGTGGCGGCCTGCCGCTTTTGACCCCGATGAGCGAAGTTGCTGGGCGGCTATCGATACAGGCGGCGGCGCGCTGTCTGGAAAAAGTGATGGGCGGCAGTGGCTTGCTGCTTGGCGGCGTCGCGGGGGTGGCGCCCGGACGGGTGGTTGTGATCGGCGGCGGGGTTGTCGGAACCGAAGCCGCGAAAATGGCCATTGGCCTTGGTGCGGAGGTGACGATCATCGACCGGTCTTTGCGCCGCCTGCGGGAATTGGAAGAACTGTTCGATGGCCGGGTGCGCACGCTCTATTCGACCGGTGAGACGCTGGAACAGGCGGTGATCTCAGCAGATGTCGTGGTGGGGGCGGTGCTGATCCCCGGCGCCTCCGCGCCCAAATTGGTGACGCGGCAGATGATCGCATTGATGCGGCCCGGTTCGGTGGTGGTCGATGTCGCGATTGATCAGGGCGGTTGTTTTGAAACCTCGCATGCCACGACGCATAGCGATCCGGTGTTCATCATCGATGGCGTGGTGCATTATTGCGTGGCAAATATGCCGGGGGCCGTGCCGCGTACATCTGCTTATGCGCTCAATCATGCTACCCTGCCTTATGGGCTGGCGCTCGCGGATCGGGGATTGGCGGCCTTGGGTGATGTGCCGGGCCTGCGCGACGGGCTGAATGTCTATGAGGGCAAGATCTACGCCCGCGCCGTGGCGGAGAGCCTGTCGCTGCCCTTTGCGGGGGATGAGGCTTCATTGGCGGTCGGGCGCTGAATAGGCCCGACCGCCAATAAGGATTACTGGTTCAACCGATAATCGAGATATTTATCGACCGACGCCATCAGTTCGACCTGTTCGGCGGCGAAGAAATGGTTCGCGCCGTTGATTTCATCATGATGGATGGTGATGTGCTTTTGCGTACGCAGCTTATCGACCAATTTCTGCACGGCGGTGGGCGTGACCACCTCATCCGCCGTTCCCTGAATGATGATGCCCGATGAAGGGCAAGGGGCGAGGAAGGTGAAATCATACATATTCGCGGGCGGCGCGATCGAGATGAATCCCTTGATCTCCGGACGGCGCATCAGCAATTGCATGCCGATCCATGCGCCAAAGCTGTAGCCGGCGATCCAGGTTTGCTGTGCTTCCGGGTGGATGCTCTGCACCCAATCGAGCGCAGCGGCCGCATCCGACAATTCGCCAATGCCATTGTCGAACGTGCCTTGCGATTTGCCGACACCACGGAAATTGAAACGCAAGGTCGCAAAACCGCGACGTGCGAAGGTTTGGTACAGTTGCTGCACGATCCGATTGTTCATCGTGCCGCCCGCATTCGGGTGCGGATGGAGGATCATTGCGAGCGGCGCGCGCGGACGCGAACCGGGGTTGAAGCGGCCTTCGAGACGCCCTTCGGGGCCGGGGAAAATAACTTCAGGCATAAGCGCCTTTCTGGCAGATGGAATTGAGTTGCACATGAATGCACAAGCAGTTGTCGGAGCCTATATAGAAAGGCTATGCCGCTGTGCAATAATATTGGGCATGTGCGCGGCGATGATCCATTTTCTTGGATCGGCTTGGGGGTCGAAATGAAGGACGACAGGCTATATCTCGACCATGCGGCGACCACGCCGGTGCTGGCGGCGGTGCGCGCGGCGGTTGCGGAGGCCATGGCGCATTGGGCTAATCCCTCTTCACCCCATGCGGATGGCCGCGCATCGCGGGCGATGCTGGAGGACGCACGAGCGCGGATTGCTCGGGCGTTGAACTTTGATGGCATGATCATCCTGACCTCGGGCGCAACCGAAAGCCTGCATATGGCCTTCAATCGTGCCCCTGTGGATGCGCGTTTTGTCTCGGCGGTCGAACATGATGCGTTGCAGCGGATGGGCGAGGGCAGCTATGTCCTGCCGGTGCGCGAAGACGGCCTTGTTGCAGAGGATGCGCTGGCCGGGAGATTGGGCGCATTGGCGGCAAAGCGGCCCTTATTGGCGATCCAGTCGGTCAATAATGAAACCGGGGTGATCCAGCCCTTGGACGCATTATATCCGATCATTCAGGCCGCAGGCGGCTTGTTGCTGGCGGATTGCGCGCAATCGGCGGGCAAATTGGCGCTGCCTGAGGCGGATTTTGTCGTTGTGTCCGGGCATAAATTGGGCGGGCCACCGGGCGTGGGTGCGTTGTTATTGCGCGATCCGGCCACGTTATCGGCTGTGGGTGGGCAGGAGCAGGGCTATCGCCCCGGCACGGAGAATGTACCGGGGGCTGTCGGTCTGGCGGTCGCGCTGGAACAGGGACGCAATTGGGTGCAACGCGCGGCGGATTTGCGCGCGCATTTGGATAGCTCGATTGAATCGATGGGCGGCGAAATCGTGGCCAAGCGCAGCCCGCGCCTTGCGACCATCGCGTCCTATCGCATGCCGGGCGTCCCGGCCAATGCCCAGCTGATCCAGTTCGACATGGCGGGCATTTCGGTATCGGCGGGCAGCGCATGTTCTTCCGGCAGTTTGAAAACGAGCCATGTGCTTGCGGCTATGGGATGGGACGAGGTGGCGGCGCGCGAAGTGGTGCGGGTGTCCTTTGGGCCTGAAACCAGCCGCGCCGATGTCTATCGCTTCACTGAGGCATGGCAGCGGATCGCGCAGGATGGGCGGCAGCGGCAAAAACAGATGACGGGTGCATGACGAAACCGGCGCCGATCTATCTCGATTATCAGGCGACGACCCCGCTGGCGCCAGAGGCTCGGGCGGCGATGATGCCTTATCTCGAGGCGCAATTCGGCAATCCGCATAGCATGCATGCGATGGGCCGCGCGGCGGCGGCGGCGGTGGAACTGGCGCGTGATCGCGTGGCGGCGTTGCTGCCGCACGGCGGCGCGACGATCTTCACCTCGGGCGCGACCGAGGCGATCAACTGGGCGATCAAGGGCATGTTGCGGCCCGGCATGACATTGGCCGTGTCGGATATCGAACATGCGGCGGTGCTGGATACGGCAGAATTTCTCGCCGGACAGGGCGTGAAGATCATCCGCCTGCCGGTTGGGCCGGATGGCGTTGTCGATCTGGCGCAGGCGGCGGATTTATTGCCCGCGCAGGTTGATCTATTGTGCGTGATGCAGGTGAATAACGAGATTGGTACGATCCAGCCGGTGGCCGCATTGGCGGCGCTCGCGCATCAGCGCGGCGGGTTGATGCTGTGTGATGCGGTACAGGGCTATGGCCGATTGGCATTGCCAGAGGGCGCAGACATGATCGCCCTGTCCGCGCATAAGATCCATGGGCCGAAGGGCATTGGCGCGCTGTGGCTGCGCGATGGGGTGCTGCCTGTGCCGTTGATGCATGGCGGCGGGCAGCAACAGGGTTTGCGTTCCGGCACTTTGGCCCCGGCCTTGTGCGTCGGCTTTGGTGTGGCGGCGATGTTGGCGGGCGAAAATATTGCGGCGGATGCGGCGCATGTCCGGGCGTTGGCGGTGCGGTTGCAGGAGATGTTGGGCGAGGGATGGGTGCTGAACGGCAGTGCGCTTGAACGTTGGCCGGGTAATCTCAATCTGCGGCGTGCGGGGCTGGATGTTGCCCGGTTGATGTCAGATGTGCGCGGCGTGATGTTTTCGGCAGGGTCTGCTTGCGCCAGCGGATCGGGGAGGCCCAGCCATGTGTTGCAAGCGATTGGCCTTGATGCGGCGGCGGCGCGGTCGTCGATCCGGTTGGGCTTTGGTCGATATACGTTAATGGAACAGGTTGAATGTGCCGCAAAATTGATCAATGATGCGGTGCAGCAACAAAATTTGTGGGGCGCATGACCGAAATCAGCTTCATCGCCATTAATGGCACCGATAAAACCGTGGTAAATGCGGTGGATGGGGATAATCTCCTGACGCTGGCGCAAAACAGCGGGCAGCCGCTGGAAGGGACATGCGAAGGCCAGATGGCCTGTTCGACCTGCCATGTCATTATATCGGATGAAGATTTTGCCAAGCTGCCCCCAGCGACCGAGTCGGAAGAAGATATGTTGGACTTTGCCGCTGGCGTGACCCGCACAAGCCGCCTTGCCTGTCAGATCATGGTCGATGGATCATGGGATCGCCTGACCGTCCGTATTCCGGCGGTCGTGCGCAATATGCAGGGGCGATAGATTTCGCCTGAAGTCCTGAACTTTGCCCAATAAAAAAGCCGGACCCGTTAAGGCCCGGCTTTTTTAATGCACAAAATACTGGCGATCAGTCGAAGATCGCGCCCCAGCTACGCTTGGCGCGGTTCTTCCAATAGCCGCGATGATAGGCATCGGAGGCCAGAAGCGGCATGACTGAACCGGCTTCGGCGAAGACCATCTGTTCGATGCCGGTGTTGACCTTGCCCCAGCTTGCGGCTTCTTGCAGCGTCGAGGATGAGCAAGCGCCATCGCGCACATCGGCGACGGTGATTTGCACCGCATATTTATGGACCTGCACATCATCATGGCCGAGGATTTCGGCGCAGACGACGGTATCCTGAATGAAGTTCTTCGGCACGCCGCCGCCGACCATCAACAGGCCGGTGGTGCCTGCCTTGATTTTGATGTCGGTCAGTTCGCGGAAATCCGCAACTGCATCGATCATCATATAGGGCTTGCCCTCTTTCGCGCAGTCGACCTGATGCTTGACGAGGCCGAAACCCGCCGAAGAATCGACAAATGCCGGGCAGAAGATCGGCACATCATGCTCATAAGCGAGCTTGACGAGGCTGTTGTCCTTCTTGCTATGTTCCGAGAGATAGCGGCCCATTTCACGGATGAAGGCGCGGCTCGAATAGGCTTTCGGTTCCAGCTCGTTCGCGATCTTGTTGATCGTGAAGTCGCAATCCTGAAGCTGTTCTTCATCGATATAGGTATCATAGATACGGTCGATCAGCAGCGAGCGCAGCGTATCATCGTCCGGCACTTCCAGCGCCTGATAATGCTTGTGGCCAAGGCCTTCGAAGAAATCCATATCAACGATGGTCGCGCCGGTGGCGACGATGCCGTCGATCATGTTGTTGCGGAGCAATTCCGCATAAAGGTCCATGCAGCCGCCCGCCGAGGTTGAACCGGCGATCACGAGGAAGATCGAGCAATCCGGATCTTGCAACATCTGGTTATAGATGTTGGTGGCGCGGGCGAGATCACGCGAGGTGAAACTCATCTTCGCCATGCCGTCGATGATCGGACGGGCATCGAAGCTCTTGATGTCGATATGTTCGACCAAAGTAGACAGCAGTTCCGCCTTGCGCTGGGCGTCGATCTGGGGGGTGGTCATTATTGGGCCTCCAAAAAAACATCCCCCTCCCGCAAGCGAGAGGGGGGCAGGATCATTGATAATAAGGGTTGGTTACAGCTTGACGACGTTCGACGACGGGCGCTTGGCCGCAATTTCGATATCGCCATAGAGCGTGGCCATCGGTTCATCCGTCACGATATGGGTCGCCCCATTACCGAAACCGTTGAACGCAGTCCGCATCGCGCAGCCATACGCGCCGAGCATGCCGATTTCGATATAGTCGCCGACTTTCACATCGGCGGGCAGCATGAACGGCCCGGCCATGTAATCGCTGTCGTCACAGGTTGGGCCATAGAAGCTGAAGGCCATATCCTGCGTGCGCGATTCCTGCTGGCGCAGCAACTGCACCGGGAAGCGCCAATCGACATGGGCGGCATCGAACAACGCGCCATAAGCGCCATCGTTGATGTACAGTTCATCGCCGCGACGACGTTCTACCCGCACGACCAGCGAGCTATATTCGGCGGACAGGGCGCGGCCCGGCTCGCACCACAATTCGGCGGAATAGCTGACGGGCAGCTCTTCAAAGCCAGCGTGAATGGCGTCGAAATAGGGCTGGAGATCATAAGCTTCGCGCCCAGGATAGCAGGACGGGAAACCACCGCCGACATCGATGATGTCCACGGTGACGCCAGCCGACACAATCGCCGAGCGGACCTGTTCCATCGCCTTGACATAGGCCTTGGGGGTCATGGCCTGACTGCCGACATGGAAGCAGATGCCGAGCGCATCGGCGACCTGACGGGTGGCCATCAACAGATCGGCGGCGCGATCCGCCTCGATCCCGAATTTCGAGGCCAGGCTGAGTTCGCTATATTCCGACGACACGCGCAGCCGGACGCAGAGCGATAAATCGGTCGCATTGTCGGTGGCGCGGGAAATTTTTTCCAGCTCTTCCATGCTGTCGAGCGAGAAAATGCGGACATTGTGGACAAAATAGGCTTCGCGGATCGCTTCTTCGGCCTTGACCGGATTCATGAAGGCGAGCTTCGCCTCGGGGAGATGCGTCGCGACGAGACGAACTTCGCCGATAGAGGCGACGTCGTAATTCGTCACGCCTTCCGCCCAGAGGAGCTTCAGCAGATCGGGCGATGGATTCGCTTTGATCGCATAGAAAGAGCTACCCTGAAACTTCTCGACAAAGAAGCGGGCAGCACGCTGTGCAGCATGCGGTCGAATAAGCGTAACCGGCAGAACCGGTTGCAGGGCGGCAGCTAGCCCCAGCGCGTTATGATGCTTGTGCAATTCAAGGGACCTCCAAGGGGTGTAGTTCAACAAAGGCTGCCTTACGGTTATTGGAAGTCCCCTTGGGGCAGCGACGCACCCTATAGATTTACGTGACCCGCTTGTAAAGAATGCGAATCGTTGTCAGTGGCTTGAGGACTAAATTTTTTCGATTGGAGACAGTTTTTTTATGCTCGCTCAGGAATTGCTGCCCGCCGCATTATCCATCGCCATGATCGCCATTGCGGTGCTGATCTGGGGTGGCATTAATGTGATGCGCCGCCAAAACAAACAGCGCGGCATCCTGATGTTGGCTGCCGCGCTGGTATTGTTATTGAATGTCTTGATTATCGGCCTGCCAACATAAGGGCAGAAAGGGCAATCAATCTTCCGGTGCGATGGTGACGCGCAGGCCTTCAAGCGCGTCCGTCACCTTCAACTGGCAGGACAAGCGCGAAAGTTCGTTGCGATGGTCCGAGCTGTCGAGCAGGTCGTTTTCATCTTCGGTCATCGCCGGAATGGCATCGGCAAACGCCGGGTCGACATAGACATGGCAGGTGGCGCATGAGCAGCAGCCGCCGCACAGGGCCAGCAGTTCGTCCACGCCATTGTCGCGAATGGCTTCCATGATGCTGACGCCATTATCTGCGTCGACCTGCTGTTCGCTACCGTCACGCTTTACGATGGTTACTTTTGTCATTGATGATTGCTCCCTTCTGAGGCATTCCTCTTAATGGCTGGGCTATGGCCTCGACAGGTCTACAAATCAAGCAGGAAGCGCCATGAGCCTGTCGCAAGACGACATCAAAACATCGCTGGATGCAGTGGCCGATCTTGACCCGGCCTTCGCGGCGATCATAGCAGAAATCGGTTATCCCCCGGCGCGGGTGCGGCCCATGGGATATGAAACCCTGTTGCGGACGATCCTTGGTCAGCAAGTGAGTGTCCATGCGGCCGCGGCGGTCTGGAAACGGCTGGAATCGCTAGTGGGGGCGGGCGCGGGGCCTGCGCAATTGCTCGTACAAAGTGATGAGGATCTGCGCGCATGTGGCTTGAGCCGGCAGAAGATCGGCTATGTCCGGTCTTTGGCGATGCTGGTCGAATCGGGGGAGGTCGATCTTCACGCCCTGCCGCACGAGGATGAAGCGGCGATTGCCGAATTGGTGCGGATCAAGGGGATTGGGCGCTGGTCGGCGGAAATTTATCTGTTATTTGCCGAAGGACGGGCGGACATCTGGCCTGCGGGCGATCTCGCGGTGCAGATCCAGTCTGGCCGCTGGGCACGGATGGATGCGCGCCCAAGCGAGGCCGAGACACGGGCCATGGCCGAGAATTGGCGGCCGCATCGCGGCGCGGTCGCGCTGTTGGCGTGGCATCAATATAATAATGTGGTGATGTGATGCGGCCAAAATCGGGTGGTTGGAATGGCTTGATCGGTGGCCGTCATTGGTATGTAGGCCTTGCGCTTTGCTGGCTGGGGCTGGCGGCGTGGATGATCCATTTCAAATGGGGCGCGATACTGCAATTCGGCCTTGGCGATACCGACGATAATCTGCGTTATTTGCAAGTGCGGGACTGGCTGAACGGACAGGGCTGGTTCGATCTGCGCCAGCACCGGCTGGCACCGCCAGAGGGCGCTAATCTCCATTGGTCGCGGCTGATCGATCTGCCGATTGCCGGGCTGTATCTGCTGGCGTCGTTGTTCATGGGCAGTTTCAGGGCGTGGCAATTGGCCGTTACCTTGGCCCCGATGATCCCGATGCTGGTCGCGATGGCGGCGTTGACCGTGATGATGCGGCGATTGATTGGGCGATGCTGGTGGCCGGCGGGGCTGGTGATGCTCTTTGGTTCGATGAACCTGTTGTACATGTGGATGCCGTTGCGGATCGACCATCATGGGTGGCAATTGGCCCTGTTAGCATGGGTGATGGCGGGCATGACCGATCCCTTGGCGCGGCGCGGCGGGTTGACTGTCGGCATTGCGAGCGCCTTGTCTTTGGCGATCGGGCTAGAGTTCGTGCATTTCCTGTTGTTGGCGGCGGCCTTGGCGGTGTTCGATTGGGGCTTAAGCGCGGTATCGGCGGTGCGGTTGCGGATGCATGGCCTGTCTTTGGGCGTGGGCGCGCTTATCATGTGGCTGGTGTTTGCCTCTTATGACAATCGCCTTGCGGTGTGCGATGCGCTGTCGCCGGTGTGGTTGCTGGTGATGATAGGCGGCGGCGGGGTGATGGTCATGCTGTCGATGGTTGCAGATCAGCGTCCATGGTTGCGGCTGATGCTGGCGACGGGGTGCGCGGTGCCGATTGCGCTCTTGTTTGCGCTGCTGTTTCCGCATTGCCTTGGTTCGCCAGAGGGGCTGACGCCGGCATTGCGGAGCTTGTGGTTTGAAAATATCCGCGAGGTTAAATCGGTAATGACCCGCGATTGGAAGTCGATCATGGCGATCATGACCGTGCCGGTGGTCGGGCTGATCGGTGCGGGCTTTGGTTGGTATCGAGAGAAGGATGACCGTTTGGCGGCGCGGTGGCGGGCCTTGGCGATTTTGTCGGCGGTCGCGGTGACGATGCTGTTCTGGCAGACGCGCGCCGCTGCATCTGCCCAATTAATCGGTATATTGGGGGCGGGGATGCTGGCGGCAACGCTGATTTCCAGCTTGCGCAGCTTGTCGATCTGGCTGCGACTGCCGTTGATTGTTGCGGTCTTGGCGTTACTGTCAGGCGTGGGCGGCCAATATGTGATGAAGCAATGGCCGAGCAAACCAGTCAGCAAATCCACTGGCAAATTTAACCGGACCGTGGCGCAGGCCGATCGGGAGTGTCAGTCTGCCAAATATCTTCGGCAATTGACGTCGCTGCCTTCAGGCATTGTCCTCACCCATGTCGATTTCGGCCCGCGCCTGATCGCGATGACCCATCATCAAGCCATTGCCGGGCCTTATCATCGCAATGGCAAGGCGATTATCGATGTCATGCGCTTTTTCCGGGGGAGCAGCACACAGGCCAAGCGCATCGCGGGCCGGTGGCACGTTGATTATGTGCTGGTGTGTCCGGGTATGCCAGAATCGACGATTTACAAGGCGCGTAGCCCGGATGGTTTTTATATGAAGCTGTTGGCGGGCAAGAGCCCGAATTGGCTGGAGGCTGTTGCCCTGCCGACGCCGACGCCCTATCGCCTGTGGCGGGTGCATCTGCCGAAAAGTAGTGCAAAATAGGAGCCGGACGACCCGGGCCAAATTCGTTGCGGCTGCTTCCTTCCGGATCTGACCGAGTTGGCGACAGTCCCGTCCGCCCGACTCCCGCGCTGGCACTAGTAGATTCGCGGACAAGAGGCAAGACGGGATGCATATTGAAGGGGGGTGTGAAAATTGCGCACCCAATGTCATGTAATATTGTATCCTTGGCCGCAATGTGCTTAAAGACAGCATCACGCATTGAAAGGCATGATGTTGAGTCGGATCATTGGAGCCATTGCTGCTTGGGAGCCGTTCCGTGGATGGGACTCGCTCGCTATGGCTGTATCCGGCGTTTGCCTGCTCCATTGCATGCTGACTTCGGTGTTTTTTGGCCTGCTCGCGACATTTGGCGGTATGTTCATGTCGCCGCTGTTCCATGAATTCGGCCTTGCGCTCGCGATCGTTTTTGCCGTGATCGCATTTGCGCGTGGCCTTGCCGAACATGGCGTTGCCTTGCCAAGCTGGGTTGGCGGGGCGGGCTTGGTCGCGATGACCTGCGCCTTATTGGTGCCGCATGGGCCGCAAGAAACCATGATGACGATGATCGGCGTGACGATCCTCGCTTATGGCCATTGGCTTAATCGCCGCGCTTCGGCCTGATTCTGCTTACTCTTAAATCGGCCTGACAAGTCTCACGGTTGCGCCGTGTCGCCCGGTCCACTACATTTCAGTAATGACAGAGACAATTGCCCATCATCATCGGCACGAGGAAATGCCGCTTCCCGACCTCGCCCGGCATACGCTGGAGCAGGCGAGTGAGCAGTGGACCCCGATGCGCGCGCGGGTGTTTGAGGCGATCAGCGGCTTTGATCGGCCTGTTTCGGCCTATGACATCGCCGAATCCCTGTCGAAGAGCGAAGGTCGACGGGTCGCGGCGAACAGCATTTATCGCATTCTCGATCTGTTCGTGGCGAACAACATCGTCCGTCGGATCGAGAGCGCCAACGCCTATGTCGTCAACAGCCATCCGGGCTGCGCCCATGATTGCATCTTCCTTGTGTGTGATGATTGCGGCAAGGCGATCCATATCGACGATGACAATCTGTCGCGCCGCCTGCGGACTGCCGCTAATGATGCCGGTTTTTCGTCGGTGCGCCCGGTGATCGAGGTCAAGGGCAAATGCGGGGATTGCGCGGCACGCTGAACTTACCCGGTGATGTCCCAATATGGACTTAGGTCGGTGTTGTTTTTGGCATAGGCAGATGCGATCCGGTTAGACAGTCCGATCCTAAATGGCTAAACGACGCCCCAATGACCCAATTGTCCCAGACCCCCTTACTTGATACCGTCAATCTGCCGTCTGATTTGCGTCAGTTGCGCCCCGATCAATTGCGCCAATTGGCCGATGAATTGCGGGCGGAGACGATTGCGGCGGTGTCTGTCACGGGTGGCCATCTGGGCGCGGGGCTGGGCGTGGTCGAACTGACGACGGCGATCCATTATGTCTTCAATACGCCGGAAGATCGCTTGATCTGGGATGTCGGCCATCAATGCTATCCGCATAAGATCCTGACAGGACGGCGCGACCGGATCAGGACGCTGCGTCAGGCGGGCGGGCTGTCCGGCTTCACCAAAAGGTCTGAAAGCGAATATGATCCGTTCGGCGCGGCTCATAGCTCGACCTCGATTTCCGCCGCCCTTGGCTTTGCGATTGCCAATAAGCTGGCGGGCAAGCCGGGACGCGGCATTGCGGTGATCGGCGATGGCGCGATGTCGGCGGGCATGGCCTATGAGGCAATGAACAATGCTGGCGAAGCTGGCAATCGCCTGATCGTTATTCTCAATGACAATGACATGTCGATTGCCCCGCCGGTTGGCGGCTTTTCGGCCTATCTCGCACGGTTGGTGTCGTCGCGCCCATTTTTGAGCGTACGCGAAATGGCGCGGCGGCTGGTACGGCATTTGCCCAAGCCACTGCATGATGCGGCACGCAAGACCGATGAATTTGCCCGTGGCATGGCGATGGGCGGGACATTGTTTGAAGAGCTTGGCTTTTATTATGTCGGGCCGGTCGATGGCCATAATCTCGATCAGCTCATTCCGGTGCTCGAAAATGTCCGCGATGCATCGGAAGGGCCGTGCCTGATCCATGTCGTGACGCAAAAGGGCAAGGGCTATGCCCCGGCGGAAGCCGCCGAGGACAAATATCACGGCGTCCAGAAATTCGATGTGGTGACCGGCGAACAGGCGAAATCGCCCTCCGGCCCGCCAAGCTATACCAATGTTTTTGCCAAGGCCCTGATGGCCGAAGCCGCACGTGACGACAAGATCGTGGCGATCACCGCCGCCATGCCATCCGGCACCGGTCTTGATAAATTTGCTGCGGCCTATCCCGATCGGTGTTTCGATGTCGGCATTGCCGAACAACATGCGGTGACCTTTGCGGCAGGGATGGCGGCGCAGGGCTATCGCCCGTTCTGCGCGATTTATTCGACCTTCCTCCAGCGTGCCTATGATCAGGTCGTGCATGATGTCGCGATCCAGAATTTGCCGGTGCGCTTTGGCATCGACCGGGCAGGGCTGGTCGGCGCGGATGGCAGCACCCATGCCGGGTCGTTCGACATCACCTATCTGGCGTCATTGCCGAATATGGTCGTGATGGCCGCTTCGGATGAGGCGGAACTGGTCCATATGGTCCACACCTGCGCCCTTTATGATGCCGGGCCGATTGCGGTGCGGTATCCGCGTGGCAATGGTACTGGCGTGGCGTTGCCGGATGCGCCGTTGCAGCTTGAAATCGGCAAGGGCCGGATCATTCGTCAGGGCAAGAAGGTTGCGATCCTGTCGCTTGGCACCAGGCTGGAAGAGGCGTTGAAGGCGGCGGATGCGCTGGAAGCGCGCGGATTGTCGACGACGGTCGCTGATTTGCGCTTTGCCAAGCCGCTTGATGTCGATCTCATTCGCCGCTTGCTCACCAGCCATGAAGTGGCGGTGACGGTCGAAGAGGGTTCGATTGGCGGCCTTGGCGCGCATGTGCTGACCATGGCATCGGATGAGGGGCTGATCGACGCGGGGTTAAAGCTCAGGACATTGCGCCTGCCGGATGTGTTTCAGGACCATGAATCGCCGCACAAGCAATATGAAGATGCCGGGTTGAACGCTAATGGCATTATCGATGCAGTGTTGAAGGCCTTGCGCGTGAACAGCACGGGTTCCGCCACCTCGGCCTGATTATTTGCCGACGAACATGAAGGCGATAGCGGCCATGATGCACGCAAAAGCGGCCATGTGTCGCCAGTGCAGCGGCTCGCCCAAAAATGCCACCATGAACACGCCAAAGACAATCAGCGCGATGGCCTCTTGCGTGATTTTGAGTTGTCCTGCCGACCAGCCGGATTGAAAGCCGATCCGGTTCGCCGGGACCGCAAGGCTATATTCGATCAGCGCAATGGACCAGCTGATCAGGATCACCGCGAGTATCGGGCGGTTGAGATTGCCGCCCTTCAAATGCCAATACCATGCGGTGGTCATGAAAATATTCGACAGCGAGAGCAAAAGCAGCGTGATCATGGGGCTGGTTAGCGCTTGATCGCGGGGGGCGTCAATCGCTGCCGACGGCGCGCGCCGCTTGACATGATATATTATAACATTAAATGTCGCGGCATGACGATAGACCGCAAACGCTCCCTTTCCGCCCTTCTGCCATCAAGCCTGTTGATCATAATGGCGAGTGTCGCACCGGCGGTACAGGCTGAGGTTCTGGCGACAGCGCCCGCCAAGCATGTGGAACAACCCGCACCCGACATCATCGTCACCGCCATGTCGCGCGGTAAGGCGGATTTGCTCGCGGGGGTGGCCACCATGTCGGGAACCAAACTCAGCGATGCCCGCCGTCCGAGCCTTGGCGACACGCTCGCTAGCCTTCCCGGCGTATCGAGCAGCGGCTTTGGCCCTGCGGCGGCGCGACCGATATTGCGCGGGCTAGGCGGGGATCGGCTGCGAATTTTGACGGATGGCGTCGGGTCGTTCGATGCCTCGGCAAGTAGCGCGGATCATGCGGTGTCGATCAACCCGATGACCGCCGAACGGATCGAGGTCGTGCGCGGGCCGACGGCGCTGTTATACGGTTCCTCCGCCATTGGCGGTGTGGTCAATGTCATCGATAATCGCATCCCGCGCCGCGTGCCGAACGAAGCGGTGCATGCCGAGGGCGATATTGGCTATGGCAGCGCGGCGGATGAACGCACGGCGGGTGGTTCGTTGACCGGCGGTTTGGGCGGCGGCTGGGTGGCCCATATCGATGGCATTTGGTTGAAGGCCAATGACCTGAAAACGGGCGGCTATATTTTGAGCGCACCTCTTCGGGCCGAGGCAGCAGCGGTGAATGATCCAGCTGTGCAGGCCAATGCACAATTGCGCGGCAGGCTTGGCAATAGCGCGGTCAAGACATGGGATGTCGGCGCGGGCCTTGCCTATATCGATGCGAATGGCAGCAATATCGGCGTGTCGCTGGCGCGGCATGATAGCCTTTATGGTATTCCGAACCGGCTGCAAACCAGCCTCGGCACGGCTCCAGAGGGCGATGTGCGGATTGATATGCGCCAGTATAGGGCCGATTTTCGGGCTGAAATCGTTGCGGGTGGATCTTGGATCGATCGGTTGAAATTGCGGGCGGGCTATGCCGATTATCGCCATGCGGAATTGGAGCCGGACGGCGGGATCGGCACGCAGTTTTTCAACAAGGGCATGGAAGTCCGGTTCGATGCCGTGCAGGCGGGCCGTGGCGGCTGGAGCGGATCGAGCGGCGCGCAATTTTTCAACCGCGAATTTGAAGCGGTCGGCGCAGAGAAATTCCTGCCGCCCAGCCAGACCGATCAAATGAGCCTGTTCACCCTTCAACAATTCGATTTCGGGCGGTTCAAGGCAGAGGCGGGCGCACGGCTGGAACGCAATGTTGCGCGGGCGCGTGCGGATGTTGACCTTGCGACATCGGCGTTATCACGGCGCTTTACCGCTTATAGCGGATCAGCCGGTGCCTCTTACGAATTGATCGACGATTGGCGCTTTGGCGTCAGCCTGACCCATGCGGAACGCGCCCCCAATGCGGAGGAGCTTTTTTCCAACGGTCCCCATGCCGGGACATTGGCATTTGAACGCGGCAATCCCGATCTTGCGAAGGAGCAAAGCAACGGCGCGGAATTGACCCTGCGCGGGCGTTTGGCCTGGCTGACGATTGATGTATCGGCTTATTACAATCGCTATCGCAACTTTGTGTATCAGGCCCCGACCGGTGAAATTGTCGATGATCTGCCCGCCTATCAGATGATGCAGGGCCGTGCGGTGCATAAGGGCTTTGAAGCCGAGTTGAAACAGCAGCTTGGGGTCTATCGCGGTGTTGCGCTGTCGGCTGACGTCATGGTGGATTATGTGCGGGCGACGGTGAAGAATTACGGCCCTGCGCCCCAAATTCCGCCGTTGCGCGTGTTGGCGGGCGTGGACGCGCGTGCGAATAATTTCGATCTGCGGGCAGAGGTGGAGCATGTCACCGCCGCCAACCGCCTTGCCCCGGTAGAGACCTCGACGTCGGATTTCACCCTTGTGAACCTGTCATCGACATGGCGGCCTTGGGGGACGGATGCGCCGCTGAGCCTGCGGCTGTCGGTCAACAATCTGTTCGATGTGACGGCGCGGCGTCATGCCAGCCTATTGAAGGATGATGCCCCGATGGCGGGCCGCGATGTGCGATTGGGGGCGGCCATCCGTTTTTAGAGCCAGCGGAGAAGCGCCAGCGCGGCTGCATTGCGACTTGCAAGGGGATAGAGCGCGGCTTATCTGGCAGATCATATCGCCAAGCATAGAAAGATTCCCGCCGTGGCTGACGTCCATCATACCAAAATGCTGATCCTCGGTTCCGGTCCTGCGGGCCTGTCTGCCGCCATTTATGGCGCGCGCGCGGGGATGAATCCCATTGTCGTGCAGGGCATTCAGCCGGGCGGCCAGCTCACCACCACCACCGAAGTGGAAAATTACCCCGGCTTTCGCGAGGTGATTCAAGGCCCGTGGCTGATGCAGGAAATGCAGGCGCAGGCCGAACATGTCGGCGCGCGGATGATGTATGATCATATCGCCAGTGTCGATCTGTCGAGCCGCCCGTTCAAGCTGATCGGCGATGGCGGCACGATTTATGAAGGCGATACATTGGTTATCGCGACCGGGGCGCAGGCCAAATGGCTTGGGATCGAAAGCGAAACCCTGCTGCGCGGCAAGGGCGTGTCAGCCTGCGCGACCTGCGATGGCTTCTTCTATCGCGGCAAGAAGGTCGCGGTGATCGGTGGCGGCAATACGGCGGTGGAAGAGGCGTTATACCTCACCAACCACAGCCAGGACGTCACCTTGATCCACCGTCGCGACAGCTTACGCGCGGAGAAGATCTTGCAGGACCGGCTGTTCGCCCATCCGCATATCAAGGTGATCTGGAACCATGAAGTCAGCCGCTTCATCGGTGGTGGCCAGCCGGAGGGTCTGGTCGCGATGGAGTTGCGTGACTTGAACAGCGGCGCGTTACAAGTCATTGATGTTGATGGAGGTTTTGTCGCCATTGGCCATCAGCCCGCGACCGATATTTTCAAGGGCCATCTCGCGCTTGATAATGAAGGCTATATGTTGGTCGAACCGGGCCGGACGATGACGAATGTGCCGGGCGTGTTCGCTTGTGGCGATGTCGCCGACCGCATTTATCGTCAGGCCGTGACGGCGGCAGGCACCGGCTGCATGGCCGCGCTCGATGCCGAACGCTTCCTCGGCCACGCGGGCTAATCTCCGCGTAACACCCGCAGACAAAAATCCCGCAATGCGGCTGCATCGGCCTCGCCAGCAAAGCTGTGCGAGGCCGTGTTGTATTGGTCGATATGGATATTGGCGCGGCGACGCGCTGCGGTAAAATGTGGTCCCGTCCATGCGTCCGCAAAGGCGATGGCGGTATTATCATATCGGGCGAGCAGGATATGCACCGGCAGATCGCTTTGCGCCAAGCACTGCCCCAACCGAGCGCCCAGTGCGTCGGGGACCAGCGGGGGCGAGGAGGTGAATATCTTGCGAATCCCTATCAGTAATTTTCGATAATCAACTGATCCGGTTATAAGTTTTTTCCAACCCGTCAGGTGGGTCAATTGGTTGATATAACGCGCGCGGATCGCGGATGAGGGGGGTAGGGGCTGGCCAGCCGCCTCATCAATCGTCCATGGATTGCTGAGCAGCAGCCCGGATAACCCCAGATTGTGGTGATGCAGGACAAGCGCCGCCGCCGCATCGCAATTGCCATAGGCATAGATATGCCGCACCTGCGGACAGGCGTGGCGTAGCGCGGCGATGGCGGCGGCAATATCTGGGGCGACATTTTCGAAGCCGGGGTCAACGCCCCCGCTATCGCCCACCCCGCGTCGATCAAAGCGCAGGACGTTGATCTGGTGGCGGCGTAAATGGCTGGCCAATTGCGCCATGCCCTGATGTGCGCCGCTGCGGATTTCGGTGCCGCCGCTGACGATCAATAACGCGGTGTCGGCGTTATCTGCTTGATCCAGCGTGGCCGCCAAAGAGGCGTCTTCGCAGGTGAAATGGAGGAGGGCGCGCATCAATCGAGCCATGTCGTGATCGCATTGGCCATTGCCGCCGCCATGGGCAGGGAGCGGCCCGGCTCGGCATGCCGCCACATCGGTTCGCCTTGCAGTGTTGGGCTATCTGTTTTCTTTGAATTTGTCTCAAGTTGATAGGATATTACATTGTTATTATAGGGAAATATTATGTTTGATAACCCTTCAAACAAGGCGGGCGATAACCAATAGCCCCCGATGTTCAGTCCTTTGGCGCTGCCCAAAGCCATCAGTTGCGCGGAGGTGGAGGATAGGCCCAATCCACGATCATTTGCCATGCGTAGCCGCAGTAATTCCCGGATGATTGTCGGCCCATCAATCGCGGCCAGCGACCAATGCGGAAGGTGTTGGCTTTGCCGCCCCAATATCGCGCCGCCACGCAGTGCGATGATCGCTTCGGCCTTGATGTCGGATGCGGCCCTATCGACGGCATCATGCCAATCATCAAGGGTCAGCAGCGCCGGATCGGTCTCGCTTTCCCCCGTGCCGGGGAGATCGATCATCCAGCAGGAAAAACCCTGTTGCACCAGTAACATGGCGCAGTCCGCCATCAAGCGGCGGCAACGGTTCATCTCGCCAAATAAGGGCGGCACGAATAAAAGCGGGCGGTCATTGTCGCCCAGACCGCCATCAAGCCCGCCGCCAAGCCAGCCGGTAAGCCAGATCGGGCCGGTCGCAGCGGGGATGAAGCGCTGTACGACCGTCCGTTCATAATTATTTATTCTGTTTTTTAACAATGAGATATGAGAGGAGGTTTCCATAATTTTCGAACAGGGTGCCATCGAGATCTTCATCATCGACCATGATGCCGAAATGATCTTCCAATTCCGTCAACAAGCTGGCGACGGCCATGGAATCGAGTTCCGGCAAGGCACCGAATAGCAACGTCTCCGCCGTGAACGCATGAACGCGATCTTCGCTGATTCCCAGCGCCGAAGACATGAGCGCGCGTAGTTGCAGGTCGAGGGCGCTGATATCGGACATTATTTTTCCTTCGATCGATCATCGGACGCGCCTTGCGACCCGGCGAAGTGCCGTTTCAGCAAGCGCGAGGACGCCGCTTATACGAAGGGGGTGCGCCATTGTCATCCGCGCCAATGGCAATTTTCGGTCCATCCAATCGGCTTTATACGCATCGTCACCGGTGCCGAAATCGATCCGATGGGGCTGGTCTTGATCGAGCACATGGCGAAACATCGCTTGGCTCAATAACGTGCCGGGGGAATAGGCGCGGGCATGATGGGCATAGCTCAGCTTATGAATGATCGCGATTTGGTGATCGACCGTCCAAAGCTGACAGGCGACAGCCTCTTGCTGATGATAAGCGATGCCGAGCCTTAAACTGCCGTCGCGCCCTGCGGCGCGCGCCATATCGCGGACAAAGCCGGGAGCGCCTTCGGTTGGTTTCCAGCTTTTGGCATAGATCATTTCATAATAATGCCAAATATCATGCTGAAATTTATGGTGAATATGTATATCCAACATGGCCTGTTTGGCGCGGCGCTGGACGGTATTGCGCAGGCGGGAAGGACGAGCGGACCAATAGGCGTCAAAGCCCAAGCCCTTGGTATCCGCCACCCAATTGGCCGCGCTGTCCGCCCGATCAATGATCCAGCCCGACAGGCGAAAGGCCGTGCCGATCAGATCTGCGATCCCGCGTTCGGTTGGCACCGGATAAAGCGATAATGTGCCGCAGTGCCGCTTCAAGTCGCGGGCAATGGCGGCGAGCAAGGTGACGCGGTGGCCGGTGTCTTCGGTCCCGGCCCAGATCGGTTGAAATTTGAGACTATACCAACAGGCCCATGCGGCCCCCTTGCCCTTGTCGATCATCAGCGGCAACCAGCAATGCGCCCCCTTGCCATCTGATACATGGGCAATACGCAGCGCCTCTCCGGCAGGGAAATGGCGGTCCAGCATCTGGAACCAATCGGCGCGGTCAAACAGTGATATTTGCGCGTCCCGGGACAAATGATGTCCCGCCTCAACGCGCAAGGCCTCGACAGAACGCAAATAATTTACCAACAACGCCATAACAAAAGCTTTATAGGACCCGGATACTAAGGATCGGTGAAAGCGTGGAACTCCAGCTACAACAATTGGCAAGCAAGCCGCTTGATCATCTGGCGCTTGCTGGAGAGATACATGCGCCTGCCTTGATCGACAAGGCCGGATTGATCTCTTTTGTCGAATTGGATCAAATTGTTGGGAAGATGGCGGCATGGCTGCTGTCTCAGGATCTGACCAAGGGGGATCGGGTCGCATCTTGGGGGCCGAAGTCCCGGTTGACCTGCCTGATGCCGCTCGCTTGCGCGCGGGCAGGGTTGGTGCATGTGCCGATCAATCCCGCGCTCAAGGCTCTGCAAGTCGCGCATATCCTGAATGACAGCGGGGCGCGCTTGCTGATCGCGGGGGCAGCTCGGCTGCAAAATTTGTGCGATCATGACGTCAGTTTTCCGGCCAAGGTGCTGGATGAGGCGGATGTGTGGCCGGACATGCTGGCGGGACGCGATACGCTTGCGCCATCCAGCCATGGTCCGGATATGCTTGCGGCGATACTTTATACCTCCGGTTCGACCGGGCGGCCCAAGGGGGTGATGCTCAGCCATCAAAATATGATGCTCGGCGCGGTGAGCGTGGCGACTTATTTGAAGCTGGGGGCGGATGATCGGACCTTGTGTGTCCTGCCCTTGGCATTCGATTATGGGCAGAACCAGTTGCTATCGACCTGGGCCGCAGGGGGCGCGGTTGTGCCGTTTGATTATCTGTTGCCGCGCGATGTCGTGAAGGCAGTCGCGCGTTATGAGATCACCACGCTTGCGGGCGTGCCGCCCTTATGGGTGCAATTGGATGAAGTACCTTGGCCTACCGAGGCGATTGCGCCGTTGCGTCGCCTGACGAACAGCGGTGGGCGGCTGCCGGTGCCACTTGTAAACAAGATGCGGGCGCGGTTCCCTTTAGCGGACCTGTATTTGATGTATGGCCTGACCGAGGCATTTCGTTCGACCTATCTTGATCCCGCGCTGGTGGATCAGTTCCCGGATGCGGTGGGTATGGCCATTCCCTTTACCGAAGTGCGGATTGTGCGTCCCGATGGGCGTGAGGCGGAGGTAGGCGAGCCGGGTGAATTGGTCCATGGCGGGCCATTGGTGGCGCAGGGCTATTGGCAGGATGCGGCGCGGACCGCCGAGCGTTTTCGGCCCGCGCCAAGCTGCATGGCCTACCAGGGCATGGTGGTGTGGTCGGGCGATACGCTGGTGCGTGATGTGGCGGGCCTGTTGCGCTTTGTCGGGCGAGATGATGAGATGATCAAGGTCTCCGGCAATCGCATCAGCCCGACCGAGATTGAAGAGGCCGCCATCGCTTCAAAACATGTGGCCGAAGCGGTGGCCTTTGGGGTGGCGGATGATCGGCTTGGTCAGGCGATTTGGCTGGTGGCGCGGCCTGTTGGTGCGGTGCAGGATGAGCCGGGCTTGATCGGCTGGTTCCGGCGTGAGATGCCGAGCCATATGGTGCCGCAGCGGATCATCTGGCGCGATGCATTTCCACGTAATCCCAATGGCAAGCTGGACCGGGTTCAGATTCGTAATGAGGTATTAGCATGAAGCCGATGGGGCCTATTCCCCCTTATTTCGAGGTGCGGGCAGGCCAGCTTGTCCTTGCGGGCCAGCCCTTTTCGCATTGGCTGGCACAGGTCGAGACGACGCCCGCCTTTATTTATGACATGGGTGTGGTGCGGCAAAAGGTCGCGGCCTTTCGTGCGGCTATGCCGTCTGAAGTTTCGCTCCATTATGCGGTGAAGGCCAATCCCTTGCCCGCATTGATCCGGGCGATGGTAACAGAGGTCGACGCCTTTGACGTCGCCTCCGGTGGCGAATTGGAGCGTGTTTTGGCGGCGGGTGCGGCAGCGGAACAGATCAGCTTTGCCGGGCCGGGCAAGCGGGATGCGGCGTTGGAGGCCGCCATTCGTGCGGGCGTTACCATCAATCTGGAATCGGAAAGTGAGGCGGCGCGGGCGCTCTCCATCGCGGCGCGGCTTGGGGTGCGGCCCCGGCTGGCAGTCAGGGTCAATCCGGATTTCGACATCAAGGGGTCGGGCATGCGCATGGGCGGCGGGGCCAAGCCGTTCGGCGTCGACGCCGAGCGCGTGCCTGATTTGGTGCGCCAGTTGGTAGATGCAGGCGCGGATTGGCGGGGTTTCCATATTTTCGCAGGCTCGCAGGCGCTGGATACGGAGGCGTTGATCGCGACCCAACAGGCGACAGTAAAGCTAGCGGCGGATTTGGCGACACAAGCAGGCGTTGCGCCGCCCAGTGTCAATCTCGGCGGTGGGTTCGGTATTCCCTATTTCCCCGGCGATACGCCCGTCGATGTTGAGCGCATTGGCGCAGCGCTCAACGCCACTTTAGCGCCACGGCCAGAGATCTTGCGCGACACCCATTTCCATATCGAGCTTGGCCGTTGGCTGGTCGGGGAATGCGGCGTTTATCTGACGCGGATTTTGGATCGCAAGATCAGCCATCAGGAGGTATTCCTCGTGGTGGATGGCGGGTTGCAGCATCAATTGGCCGCGAGCGGCAATTTCGGCACGGTGGTGCGGCGCAATTACCCCTTGGCGATTGCCAGCGCGATGGATGCGCCGGGGGATGAGGAAGTGTCGGTCGTCGGGTGCTTATGCACACCGCTGGATCGCTTGGGCGACAAGGTCGGGCTACCCCATGCCGAACCGGGGGATGTGGTCGCGATCTTCCTTGCCGGGGCCTATGGCGCATCCGCCAGCCCGATGGACTTTCTGGGCCATGGACCTGCCGAGGAAATGCTGGTCGGCGTGTGAGAGGCTTTAGCATTCGTATTTTATAGCCTAATAGAATCTTCACCTATTCGAGGTAAAAAGTCTGTAATCATATCCATATCCGCTTGTGTTTGCGGGTTGGATCTATGTGTTTGTGCGTGTGTTGTGTTGCGGAGTTGTGTTTATGCGTTGGACCTATCGGTCAAAACTGGCGTGCAGCCTTGGTGTGGCGGCTATCGCCCTTACTGGTTGCGGCATGACCCTCGGCGGTCGTTCGTCAGCCACGCTCCCTTCGGCGGCCTTTGTGCAGCGCGATGAAGGGCCGGGCGATGAATATGTCATTGGCCCGCTCGATCAATTGACGATCTTCATCTGGCGCAATCCCGAATTGGGCGCAAAGGTGCAGGTGCGGCCTGATGGCCGCATCACGACCCCGTTGATTGCGGACATGCCGGCGGTGGGCAAGACATCAGCCATGCTGGCAGATGATATGAAGATCATGCTGGCGCAATATATCAAAGACCCGCTGGTTTCGGTGATCGTGGAGCAATTTTCCGGCACTTTTTCACAGCAAATTCGCATCGTGGGCGCGACCGAAAAACCGGCGTCCTTACCCTATCGCGTGAATATGACGTTACTTGACGCGATGATCGCGGTGGGCGGTATTTCGGAATATGCGGCGGGCAACCGGGCGCGACTGGTCCGGTTTGATCGAAAGAGCGGCCAGCAAAAGGAATATAAGGTCCGCATTGCCGATCTGCTGAAACGCGGGGACAGCCGTGCCAATGTCAAATTGGCACCGGGTGACGTCATCATCATCCCTGAAAGCATGTTCTGATCAACATGTTTAGCCCCTTGCACCAAATGACAGAGCGACTGACCAGATGACTGGCATTTATGAAGAATTGCGACTGATCACCCATGTGGCGTGGCGCAAGCGGTGGCTTGCGTTGGCTGTTGCGTGGATCGTGGCGATCATTGGCTGGCTGATTATTTCGTTGATTCCCAATGGCTATGCATCGGAATCGCAGATTTCGGTGGAGATGCAGTCGTTGCTTCCCGGCAAGATCGGGGTGGTGCCAGCCGAGCGCGCACAGGAGATTGAGCGGGTCAAACAGACCCTGATTTCGAGCATCAGCCTTGAAAAAGTGGTGCGCGGCACGCGCCTCGCCTCTGAAGTCCGCACGCCCCGCGACATGGCGTTGATGGTCGATCAATTGCGCGATGATCTTTCTGTCAAGTCCGTACAAAATCTGTTCAAGATTACGGCCCGCTCTGCGCGGCGCGGCCTGTCCGAACGTGAAAATGCGCGATTGGCTCAGGAAATCAACCAAAAGCTGCTCGACATTTTCGTGGCCGATAATCTCGCGGGCAATCGCGATGAGACCAATCAGACATTGCAGTTTTTCGACGAGCAACTGGCGCGCCGGGAAAAAGAACTGCAAACGGCGGAACAGGCGAAGGCTGATTTCGAATTGCGTTATGCTGGTTTGTTGCCCGATTCAGCTACGGGCGCAGGTCGGATGGATCAGGCTCGCGCGGAACTGGCCAGCGTCGAGCAAAACCTGATTTCCGCACAGAGCGCGCTGGTTGCCGTGCAAACCCAATTCGCCTCAACCCCGGCGGCGAATGTTCTTGGTGGCGATGGACGGGTGGGGCAGTTGGAGGCCCAGATTGTGGAAGCGCAATCAAAAGGCTGGACCGAGAGCCATCCCGATATGAAGGCCATGCGCAAGCAATTGGCCGCCGCGCGCGCTGCTTTGAAAAGTGCTGGCGGTGGCGTGGCGGTCAGCAACCCGGCCCATGCATCGTTACGCGCCATATATGCGGAGCGTCAGGCGATTTTGGCCGGTCTGCGCGTGCGCAGGGCGGCGTTGCAGGCGGAGGTTAATGCCTTCACCAATCGCAGCGCCGCCGCGCCGAACATCACCGCCCAACAAGCGCAGATGAACCGCGATTATGATGTGATGAAAGCGCAATATGACAAGTTGTTGAAGGATCGTGAGGAAATTCGCCTGCGGAGCGATGTCGAGAGTCAGACGGACTCCGTCAAATTTCGCGTGATCGATCCGCCAAGCGACCCACGGAAACCGGATGCGCCCAATCGTCCTTTATTGTTGTTTGCGGTGCTGGTGATCGCCTTGGGTGCAGGCGTTGGCACGGCTGTAGTGGCTGGGCAGATCCACCGCACCTATGCCAGCATTCCCGTGCTGCAACGGTCGAGCGGGATGAATGTGCTGGGGGCGATCAGCCATGTCGCGACATTGAGCGATACGGCTCGACAGCGTCGTCATGCCAAATTGTTCAGGGGCGTGTTGTTGGGTCTTTTTGCCTGCTTCATCGCGTTGATGGCAGTTGAATTGATCCAGCGCGGCACGGTGGCGTGATGGGAGAGCAAAAGATGGACTTTCAACAGAATAACCGTCGCCAGAATGATCGACTGTCAGGTGACAGACCGCAAGCGCCCAGACGGAGATGGTCGTTGTTGGAGCGGGCATCGGCGCGTCTCAATCTATCGCCGCGTTTTGACGGTCTCTCTGGACCGTTAAAGCCATATGATCCGATTCAGGCCGCACATGAGGCGAAGGTTGCTGCGGCAATCGCCGCCAATGCGCAGGCCGATGCAAGGGGGCATGAGCCGCCCAAAGCAGCAATACCGATCGGCACGCCGTCGCGCAGCGGTCGGGTGAACCATGGGGATTTACAATTAAAAGGCTATTTGCGTTACGATGCGCCGGTGACAGGGCTTGCCGAAGAATTCCGGCGGGTGAAGCGGCAATTATTGGGCGCGGCGGGTGGTGACGATCCGCGTGCGCGGATCATTCTCGTCTGTTCGGCCCAACCGGACGAAGGCAAGACCTTTTGTGCCGTCAATCTCGCCTTGTCGATGGCGGGCGAGCAGGATCTCGATGTCTTGCTCGTCGATGCCGATTGCGCCAAGCCTGAGGTGTTATCAACTCTCGGCCTGTCGGGCGGTGCGGGACTGATTGATGCGCTTGCCGATCCCTCTGTTCCATTAGAGGATTGCATCATTCAGACCGATATCCCGAATTTGCAGGTGCTGCCTGCGGGAAGGCTGAGCCATGGCGCGACGGAATTGCTGACATCGCGTCGGGCGGAAGAGCTTTTTGCCCGGCTGATCGCGGGCAAGCCCAATCGCATCGTGATCTGCGACAGCGCGCCTGCCTTATATGTCTCCACTGCATCGGTGATGGCGATGCATGCCGGACAGGTGTTGCTGGTGGTGCGCGCTGACAAGACTGTCGAAACGGAAATTCAGGAAGCGTTGGAAATGCTGAAAACATGTTCCAACATTCATTTGCTGCTGAATGGCGTGACGTTCTCCCCCTTTGGTCGCCGCGTCGGCAAAGATTATGGCTATGGGGAGCAACCGAGGTGATCTGTATGCGTGTGCGTAAACCGTTGCTGCTGTCCTTGGGGGCGATGCTCCTCATCACGGGCTTGTCCCATGGCCCAGCCTGGGCGCGGCGCGATCTGAAGGCGTATCTCGAAGTCAGCCAGGTGCTGGATGCGGAGCGCGCGGGCATGACCGAGGTGCTGACCTATAGCGCGGCTTCTGCGGGCGGCGATGCGACATTCGACGGGCATCGGTTACAGGGGCAGGCAAGCTATCGTTACGAACGCCGCATCCCGTCCAATGGCAAGACCAATGGCGGCGACAATCATAACGGCCTTGCCCGTGGTGCTTATAAGCTGAGTGAAAATCTGAAACTGGATGCCAGTGCATTGGCGACACGGGCGCGTAATGACCTGCGCAACGGCATCGACAGTCGGAACGGCAGTAATCAGGTGTATAGCGTCAATATCGGCCCGACGCTTCAGACACGGGCGGCCATGCTTGATCTTAATGCGTCTTACCATCTGGGCTATGTCAATGTGGACGATCCCGATGAAGTGACGGAGACCGGCAGCATCTTGCCCACAGACCGATATGATCAATCGCTGCGTCATAAGGTGCAGGCATCGGTGGGGATGAAGCCGGGAGACTTGCCATTCGGCTGGACCGTGTCGGGTAATTATGATCGCGAAGATACCGATTGGCTGGACCAAAAATCGGTGAACAACGAAGTCCGGGCACAGGTGCTGATGCCCCTTAATTCGACCTTCGCGCTGAAAGGATCGGTGGGTTATGAGGATGTCGAGGTCGGGGAACGACGCGCTTCATTCGATGCGTCTGGCGTACCGCTGGTCGATGCCAAGGGGCGGTATATTGTCGATCCGACATCGCCGCGCGTATTGAGTTATGATTATCGCGGCCTGAGCTATGACGCGGGTTTTTCATGGAAACCCAATCCGCGCCTTGCGCTGGACATGAGCTTTGGCAAAAATGACGGCAAGACGGCCATTAATGGCGCGCTCGATTATAAAATCAGCGCCAGCATCGGCTTACGCGCCAGCGTGTCCAGTGGTCTGGATAGTTTTGGCCGGGGATTGAACAACAGCCTTGGCAGGTGCAGCTTTGGCGGTACCAGCGGCTGTCTCGGCAATGCGCTGTCGCAAATTTCACCCTATAACAGCTATAGTCGTCGGGCGAGCCTGTCGCTCAACGGGGAGTCTGGACGTTGGAACGGGGAGCTGGGCATTGGCCTGAGCAGACGCCAATATCTTGTCCCTGCATCACTGGACCCGTTCGGGATATATCGTCGTAGCCAGAATGATTATTGGGTGCAGGCCAATCTCGCCCGGAAAATAGGTGACAGTGGCACGATCGCCAGCGGCATTTATGCCGGCACGTCCAATCCGTTGATCGGGCGCGCATTCAAGCAGACCAATTTCGGCGCAAATATGTCTTATAACCGGGCCATCACCCATCGTTTGTCTGGCGTCACTTCGCTTGGCTATTCCACTTCGCATCAGAAATCTGGCGATACATTTTCGACAGCGTCCGCGCGGGTCGGCATGCGCTACGACTTCCGACCTGACGGGAAGAGATCATCTTATGTATACAGAACATTATGGATTTTCGGCCCGTCCATTCCAATTGACGCCGGACCCCGAATTTTACTTCGATAGCCAAACCCATCGCAAGGCACTGGCTTATCTGTCTTATGGCCTTGGGCAAGGCGAGGGCTTTATCGTCATCACCGGCGATATTGGCGCGGGCAAGACGACATTGGTCGGACATTTGATGACCTCGATCGACCGGGTGCATATCGAGGTGGCGCAGATCGTGTCGTCCCAGCTTGGGGCGGAGGACGTGTTGCGGATGACGGCCCAGCAGATCGGCGTGCCGACCGAGGGGCTGGCCAAGGGCGATATATTAAGCCGGATTGAGCGTCATCTGGTCGACATTGCCCTGTCCGGTCGGCGGAGCCTGTTGATTGTCGATGAGGCGCAGAACCTCAATTCCTCGGCGCTGGAAGAGTTGCGGATGCTCTCCAATTTTCAATTGGGCGAAAAATGCCTGTTGCAGATTTTCCTGCTCGGCCAACCGGAATTCAGGGCGCGTCTCAATTATGCGCCCGAACTGGAACAATTGCGTCAGCGCGTGATTGCGAGCCATCACCTCGGCCCGATGAATCCCGAAGAGGTGGAACCCTATATCCGCCACCGGATGATGCGCGGGGGGTGGACGGGCAATCCGGCGATTGCCGGTGATGGCTATTGGGCGATCTATCGCCAGACCAATGGCCTGCCACGCAAGATCAACACGTTGATGAGCCGGGTGCTGCTCCATGGCGCGTTGGATGGGCTGACGTCCATCTCGGCGTATGACATTGAGGTGGTAATTGCGGACTTGCTTGCCGATGCATCATTAGTGCCAGAGGAAGAGCATGATCTGGTCGCGCCATATATGGCACAGCCTTACGCACCGGATTTAAATGATATCCCGCCGTCAGTTCCTACGCCCGCACCTACGCCTGCACCTGCACCTGCACCTGCACCGGTCGCATCGGTTATTGTACCGGAAACATCGTCGATGCGCATTTTGGACGAGGTAAAGCATTTTGCCCAATCTCAACCTGCGGCACCAGTGACCACATCTCCTAAGTCACAGCCTGAAATATCGGCATCTGAACTATCTGGACCCTCGCGCCTGATTGCCGGGTTGCAGCAGCAGATCGACATGCTGACGGCGCAGGCCGAAGAACAGGATCAGGCGCTGCGTCGCTTGCTGGCTCTGTTGATCGACTGGTCGGAAAGTGGTTCCCCAGATGCGATATTGGGCGGCATCAGGGGGCAGGGCAGCAGATGACGGCGAAGGGTTAGCCAGCCTCCCATAGTTGTAAAGAGTATCAGTGGATTATGCGTAATATCATGACAGTTGATGTGGAGGACTGGTTTCAGGTCGGCGCATTTGAAGGGGTTATCAAGCGGACCGGCTGGTCCCGGCTGGAACACCGGGTGGCGCGTAATTGCGACATCATCTTGCAGATATTCGACGATGCCGGGGTCAAGGCGACCTTTTTCACTCTTGGGTGGGTAGCGGAACATTATCCCCGGTTGATCCGGCGCATTGCCGATGCGGGCCATGAAATCGCCAGCCATGGCTGGGACCATCGTCGCGTCTTTATGATGACGCAGGATGAATTCGCGGCCGATCTCGCCCGCAGCCATCAGGCGATAGAACAGGCCGCCGCCATGTCCGTCACCGGTTATCGCGCGCCGAGCTTTTCCATCGATCATCGTTGTGCATGGGCGCATCAGACATTGGCGGCGCAGGGCTATGCCTATTCATCGAGCGTCGCCCCGATCCGTCACGATCATTATGGCTGGCCGGAATCCCCTCGCTTTGCCTATCAGCCGGTGTCTGGCTCTGCACTGCGCGAGGTGCCGGTAACGACGGCGCATCTGTTGGGACGACGCGTGGCGGCGGGCGGCGGCGGGTTTTTCCGGTTGATGCCCTATGCGTTGTTTCGATCCTTGGTGACGCAGGTGAACTGCGTGGATCGCCAGCCCGCCATTTTCTATTTCCATCCTTGGGAAATCGATCCCGGCCAGCCGCGTGTATCGGGTGCGCCGTTTAAATCACGGCTGCGCCATTATCTCAATCTTGATCGGATGGAGGGCAAGCTGCGGCGCTTGCTCGCTGATTTTCAATGGGGCCGGATGGATCATGTCATGATGACGCCGCCTGCCTTTGTGGCGGCTTGATGTTGATGCAAAACATCATGCGCCCCGTCATTCGGCTGGTGGAGACGCCCGGCGATGCTGAGATCGCGCGAATCGAGGCATTTGTCTCGACCCATCCGGATGCGACCATTTTTCACCGCCCATGCTGGTTGCAAGCCGTCGAACAGGGCTGTGGACAACGCGGCCTTTGGTTATTGGCGGAGAGGGGCGGCGTGCTGACGGGCATGTTGCCGCTTACTCTCGTGCATTCGCCAATATTTGGTCGGGCGTTGGTGTCGTGCGGCTTTGCGGTGGGCGGCGGCATATTGGCGGAGGACAATGCAACCGCCGCATTGCTGGCGGCACAGGCGGTGGCGCTGGCGGCACGGATGAGCTGCCCGACGGTTGAACTGCGCGGTGGCCATATGCTCTTGGAGGGCTGGACCCTGCGTGACGATCAATATGCGGGTTTCGCCCATAGGCTCGCGCGCGATGATGAGGCGGCATTATTGGCCATCCCCCGCAAACAGCGCGCCGAAATCCGCAAGGCAATGGCATTGGATTTGCGGGTGCGTATCGGGCGGGGCGAACAGGATCGCCAAGCCCATTATGCGGTTTATGCGGAATCTGTGCGGAACCTCGGCACCCCGGTTTTCCCGCGCAGCCTGTTTGATGCGGTGCTGGATCGGCTCGGCAATGATACGGATATTTTGACCATCTGGCAGGCGGATCGCCCGGTGGCCTCGGTCTTGAGCCTGTATCACGGCCAATCGGTGATGCCCTATTGGGGTGGCGGAACAAGGGCGGCGCGGCAGTTGCGGGCCAATGAGCTGATGTATTTTTCTCTCATGTCCCATGCCCGCAATCGCGATGCGATGCGGTTTGATTTCGGGCGGTCAAAGCTGGGGACCGGGGCTTATGCCTATAAAAAGAATTGGGGCTTTACGCCGGTGCCGTTGCGTTATGCCGTGCATCATACCGATGGTGCTGTACCGCGAGATATTAACCCGTTGAACCCCAAATATCGGGCGCAAATTGCTATGTGGAAACGCCTGCCACTGGCGGTGGCGAACCGGCTTGGGCCGATGATCGCGCGGGGGCTGGGGTGATGGAAGAGATTCTCTATCTGGTCCATCGCGTCCCTTATCCGCCAGATCGCGGGGACAAGATCCGATCCTATCATATCCTGCGCAAACTCGCGGCGATGGCCCCGGTGCACCTTGTTGCCTTTGCCGATGATGAGGCGGATTTGACACATGCGGCGGCGCTTGATGGGTTGGTCGCCAGCCGTCATGTCGAGATTCGCGCGACGTCAAAATGGGCGGCGGGACTGATCAGCCTGATGACCCGGAAACCCTTGTCACTGCCGCTATTTGCCAGCCGCAAATTGCACGGCGCGGTGGCTCGTTTGCTGCGTGAACGCCCGATTGGGACGATCTTCGCGTATTCAAGCCAGATGGCGCAATATGTGCCGACAGACCTTGTTGGGCGGCGTTTCATCATGGATTTCGTCGATATGGATTCGGCGAAGTTCGGGGCATATGCCGAACGCACCAGCGGCCCGATGCGATATGTGTATCAGCGCGAGGCGCGGCTATTGGCGTGCTATGAACAACAGGTCGCGACCCGTGCCGACCGCGCGTTATTTGTATCATCGGCAGAGGCCGGGCTGTTTCGCGTGACATTGGCAAAGTCCAATAGGTCGAACGTGCAGATACATGATGTTGGGGCGCTCGAAAATGGCATCGACCTCGATCATTTCAAACCATCTGCCGAGCATCTGCCGCGCTCATTTCAGGAACGTGGCACAGGGCCGTTGATCGTGTTCACTGGCCAGATGGATTATTGGCCGAATGTGGAGGCGGTAACCTGTTTCGTCGATGAAACTTGGCCGCGCATCATGGCTGTATTTCCCAATTGCCGGTTTGCCATTGTCGGACGCAAGCCCAGTGATGCGGTCAAGGCCTTGGCCGATAAGCCGGGCGTCATCGTCACCGGGGAGGTGGATGATACGCGCAGCTGGCTGGCCGGGGCGGCGGTGGTGGTCGCGCCATTGCGATTGGCGCGCGGCGTGCAGAATAAGGTGCTGGAGGCCATGGCGATGGCCTGTCCGGTCGTCGCCTCCTCCAGCGCATTTGAAGGCATTGATGCACAGGAAGGGACGGAAATCATCGTCGCCGATGGTCCGGTGGCCGAGGCTGCGGCGATCATCGACCTGATCCTCAATCCGGCCAAGGGCTATTTGATGGGGCAGGCGGCAAGGGCGAAAATGGAGGCGCGTTATAGCTGGGATGCGCAATTGGCACCTCTTGAGAAGATGATGGGGCTTAAGGGGAACGTGGGACATGGATGACAATTTGGCCTGCTGGCGACATCGGTTGCGCGCACTCGCGCTGATTGCGGCGGCGATATTGCTGCTATTTGCGCGCGATGTCGCGGATATGGCCGCGATCTGGTGGGATAGTTCGACGTTCGCCCATTGCCTGTTCCTGCCCCCGATCATCGGTTGGCTGATATGGGAAAGCCGCAGGGAATTGGCGCAGCTTGAACCCATGAACTGGTGGCCGGGTCTTATCTGGACTGGCATTGGCGCCTTTGGCTGGATGCTGGGCGATGCGGCCGGGGTGAACCTTGCGCGACATGCCGGTGTGGTGGTGATGCTGCAAGGTGCGGTGCTGGCCTTGCTTGGCCCGGTGGTGTGTCGAGGATTGGCATTTCCGTTATTTTATCTGCTGTTCATGATCCCGGCGGGTGAAGAACTGGTGCCGTTGCTGCAAACTATTACCGCCAAAATCTGCATGTTCTTCCTCGACCTTATCGGCTTGCCGGCGCGGATAGATGGCATCTTTATCGCTACGCCGACCGGCTATTTTAAAGTGGCGGAGGCCTGTTCCGGCATCAAATTTCTGGTGGCGATGGCGGCCTATGCGACCCTCGCCGCTTATGTCTGTTTTCGAACATGGCAGCGTCAAGTGACGTTCATCGTCTTTGCGCTGCTGATGTCGGTGCTGGCCCATGGTCTCAGGGCGTGGGGGACGATCTATATCTCGCATTTGACGAGCATCGATTTTGCCGCGAGCTTCGATCATGTCTTTTACGGCTGGTTCTTTTTTGCGGGTGTGATGATCCTTGTGATGGCCGCAGGCTATCCATTCTTCAATCGCCCGCGTGAGAGCGCATGGATTGATCTGGCCCGATTACAGGCCATGCCAGCACCCAAGCCACAAGTCGGTATATTGACATTGGCCGGGGCCGCATTGGCGGTAGCGGCGGCACCTGTGGGCTGGTCAGCGTTGATGGCGATGAACGGCCAGGCCCAAGTGCCGACGCGTATCGTTCTACCCCAAATACCGGGCTGGCGGCGCGTACATACGTCACCCAAAGAGCCTTGGACCGCGCATTTTAGTGGTGCGGATTATTATCTTCAGGCGCGCTTTGCGCCGGTGGATGGATCGGGCGCGCCGGTCGATCTCGCCATCGCTTATTATGGCAATCAATATGACGGGCGCGAGATTGTCGGATTTGGCCAAGGCGCTATCGGGCCGGAGTCGCGCTGGGCATGGGCTTCATCCAGCGATGCGCCGCCTCATGGCGCTGGTTTTCGGATGATCGGGCCGGGCCATGTATCCCGCGAAGTGGCGGTATTTTACGATCTGAATGATGTGGTGACCGGTGATGCGACACGGGTAAAGCTCGAAACCCTGCGTTTGCGCTTGCTGGGTGGCAAGCAACGCGCGGTGGCCGTTATCGTGACGGCAGAGGATATGTATGAACGCTCATCCCGCCCAATAATGGACCGGTTCATCCGGGATTTGGGGCCGATAGACCTGCTCGCGGACAAAATCGAACAAGGTAATGCGCACTGATGTGCGGGATTGCAGGTATTTATCAACTGAACGACACAGGGCCGGTTGACCCCCATCGCATCAAGGTCATGTGCGATAGCATTGCCCATCGCGGGCCGGATGGGGAGGGGATCTGGACCGGACCGGGGATCGGTCTTGGCCATCGCCGCTTGTCGATTATTGACATCAGCGGCGGCGCGCAGCCGATGACCAGCACAGATGGTCGGCTCAGCCTCGTCTTCAATGGCGAGATCTATAATTTCGCGGCAGTGCGCGGCCTGTTGGAGGCGCTGGGCCATCGTTTTAACACCAGCAGCGATACAGAAGTAATCCTGCATGGTTGGCGGCAATGGGGGGCGGATTGCGTCAGCCAGTTTGATGGCATGTTTTCCTTTGCAATTTATGATCGGCGTGATCAGTCCTTGTTCCTGTGCCGTGACCGCTTTGGGGTGAAGCCGCTCTATTACGCGGTGCTGGAGGAGGGGGCGCTGATTTTCGGATCGGAGTTGAAGGCGTTACTGGCCCATCCGGGCCTGCATCGCACGCTCAATCCCCATGCCGTCGATGCCTATCTCGCCTTTGGCTATGTGCCGGATCATCTGTGCATCTTGGCCGGAGTGGAAAAACTGCCTGCGGGCCATGCCCTGATGGTGCAACGTGGCCGCCCCTTGCCCAAGCCCAGCCCCTATTGGGACATCAGCTTTGATCGGCGGGCATCTGGATCGGAGGAGGTGTATCGCGAGGGCTTGCTCGATCATCTGCGCGTTGCGGTCAAATCGCGCATGGTTGCGGATGTGCCTTTGGGCGCGTTTCTTTCCGGGGGCGTGGATAGCAGCGCGATTGTCGCCTTGATGGCGGAACACAGCGGCCAGAAGGTCAAGACCTGTTCCATCGGCTTCAATGTGGCGGGGTTGGATGAGACCGGTTTCGCTGCCGAAGTGGCGAGCAGATTCCAGACCGATCATCGCAGCTTGACGGTAAATCCGCACGATTTTGGCCTGATTGATGTGCTGGCCGATCATTTTGACGAGCCATTTGGCGATGCATCGGCCCTGCCAACCTATCGCGTCTGCCAATTGGCGCGGCAGCGAGTAAAGGTAGCGCTATCGGGCGATGGCGTGGATGAGGCGCTGGCGGGGTATCGGCGCTATCGGCTGCATGCCAATGAAGATCGGGTCCGCGCAATGCTGCCGCGCATGATCCGTCGCCCGTTGTTCGGCGCGTTGGGACGCATATATCCCAAGGCCGATTGGGCACCGCAATATTTGCGGGCCAAAACGACGTTTCAGGGGCTCACGCAGGATAGCGCCGAAAGTTATGCAATGGCCGTCGGCGTCACCAGTCATGCTCAGCGTCACCGGCTCTACACCCCCGAATTTGCACGGTCATTGCAAGGCCATCGTGCCGAGGCGTGTTATATCGATCTGATCCGCAACGCACCCGCGACCGACCCATTATCCGCCGTCCAATATGCCGATCTGAAGCTATGGCTGCCTGGCGATATTTTGACGAAACTGGACCGGATGAGCATGGCCGTCGGGTTGGAGGCGCGCGAGCCGTTGCTTGATCATCGACTGGTCCAATATGCGGCGGAAATCCCCGCCGAAATGCGGCTGCGCGGCGGCGAGGGGAAATATATCTTCAAACAGGCGATGTCCGGCCATTTGCCCGATCATATTTTGTATCGTCGCAAAATGGGCTTTGTTACGCCCATTGGTTCATGGTTTCGGGGACCATTGGCCGATGAAGCGCGACGGTTTGTCGGTAATGCCGCCATCGCCCATGCCGGGATGTTCATGCCGGATATGCTGCACAAGTTCACCGAAGATCACATCGCCGGTCGCGCCGATCATGGCCGGTTGTTGTGGCTGTTGATGATGCTGGATCGGTCATTGGCGAAAATCTTTTCGCTGTAACTGGCCCCAATGCAAAAGCGGCGCCCAGATGGACGCCGCTTGATATGCTTACATGGAGAAGATGGGCCTTATTTGCCGCGCTTCTTCCGATGCGTGTCGAGGTCGAGCACGTCGCTTTCCTCGCTGCCTTCCGGCAACAGGCCAAGGCGACGAGCCACTTCCTGATAGGCTTCGACTTCGCCGCCGAGATCCTGACGGAAACGGTCCTTGTCGAGCTTTTCACCGGTGGTGAGGTCCCACAAGCGACAGCCATCCGGGCTGATTTCATCGGCCAGAATGACGCGGGCGAAATCATTTTCCCAAAAGCGGCCAAATTCCAGCTTGAAATCGACAAGACGGATGCCGATCCCGGCGAACATCCCGCACATGAAATCGTTGATGCGGATCGCCATGTCGGCGATGTCGTGCATTTCTTCCGGGCTGGCCCAGCCGAAGCAGGCGATATGCTCTTCCGAAATCAGCGGATCGCCCAGAGCATCGTCCTTGTAATAATATTCGATGATCGTGCGCGGCAGTTGCGTGCCTTCTTCGATGCCGAGGCGCTTCGAGATCGAACCGGCGGCGACGTTGCGGACAACGACTTCGATCGGGATGATTTCGACCTGACGCACTAATTGTTCGCGCATGTTGAGGCGACGAATGAAATGGGTCGGCACGTTGATGTGAGAGAGCAGGGTGAAAACATGCTCGGAAATGCGGTTGTTGATGACGCCCTTGCCGTTGATCGTGCCTTTTTTCAGGGCATTAAACGCGGTCGCATCGTCCTTGAAATACTGGATGAGGGTGCCGGGTTCCGGACCTTCATAGAGGATCTTGGCCTTGCCTTCGTAGATTTGGCGACGGCGGGACATGGCAACACTCCGGTGTTCAGGAAAACAGGAAGCCCCGGCACCAATTTTCCGCGACAGAAAAATGGCAGCCGGGGCCGTTCCTTCCGTTTAGCACCATGCGCCAACGGATGCAATCGCATCGCGGCCATGGCTGACGGGAAAAAGCGCGCATTATTGTGTGAAATTCAGCCGACTTGATCGGTTTTGCGATCCGTTGGTGCTGCCCGTTCATCTTCCAGAAAATGCGCGGGAATACGCAGGCTAGCGGTGGCCAGCCGGGTTTCCAGCAGAAACTGCACCAGCGCCAGCAGGAACAGACCCATCGTGCCGATGAAGCACAATGCGATCACATCATCCATCTTGAACCCGAGCATCTTGTCGATGAACAGTAACGCCACAATCGTACCGACGAGAATCGCGGCCATCACCAACAACAGGATCGCCAGATTGATCCGGTCGATCCGGATGCTGAGATGGCGCAATTCTTCGATGATGAGGTTGCGCTCTTCCGGCAAGGTGACGCCGTGGCGTTCTTGCAATTTGCGCGAACGGTCGACAATTCGGGCGAGCCGTCCGGTCAGCGTGCCCATGAAATTGCCAATCGCCACCAATACGAACACCGGGGTCAGGCTGAGCTGGATCGTTTGCGAAATCATCTAAGGTAAATCTCTATTGGGCGCGATTGGCGACAAGATTGTCCACCACCGCAGGATCGGCAAGGGTGGAAATGTCGCCAAGATTGCTAACATCATTTTCCGCGATTTTGCGCAAAATGCGCCGCATGATCTTGCCGGAACGGGTTTTCGGCAAACCGGGCGCGAACTGGATGACGTCCGGCGTCGCAATCGGCCCGATTTCATGGCGCACCCATTTGGCAAGATCGGCCCGCAGGCTCTCGCTGGCCACCTCGCCTGCATTGAGCGTGACATAGGCATAAATGCCCTGTCCCTTGATGTCGTGCGGCATGCCGACGACGGCGGCCTCTGCGACCTTGGGGTGCAGGACCAAGGCGGATTCGACCTCGGCAGTCCCCATGCGATGGCCGGAGACATTGATCACATCATCGACGCGGCCCGTGATCCAATAATAGCCATCCTCATCGCGCCGCGCGCCATCGCCAGTGAAATATTTGCCGGGATAGGTCGAAAAATAGGTCTGGAAGAAGCGATCATGATCGCCCCAGACGCTCCGCATCTGGCCGGGCCAACTCCGCGCAATGACGAGATTGCCCTCGGTCGGACCATGCAGCACATGGCCCTCTGCATCGACGATCTGCGGATCGACGCCCGGCATCGGCTTGGTCGCGGAACCGGGCTTCAAATCAGTTGCCCCGGGTAGGGGCGCAATCATCGCGCCGCCGGTTTCCGTCTGCCACCAAGTATCGATGATCGGGCAGCGCCCTTCGCCGGGCACCTGATGATACCAGCGCCAAGCCTCTGGATTGATCGGTTCGCCCACGGTGCCGAGCAAGCGCAACGTGGCGCGGGAGGTCTTTTTTACCGGCTCGTCGCCCTCGCGCATCAAGGAGCGCAGCACTGTCGGGGCGGTGAACAGGGTGTGGACCTTGTGGCGATCAACCACTTCCCAGATACGGCTGGCGGTCGGCCAGTTCGGCACGCCCTCATACATCAAGGTCGTCGCGCCATTGGCGAGCGGGCCATAGACGATATAGCTATGGCCCGTGACCCAGCCAATATCCGCCGCGCACCAATAAACATCGCCGGGGCGATAATCGAAGCACAGATCATGGGTCAGCGATGCCCATAACAGATAGCCGCCGGATGTATGGAGCACGCCCTTGGGCTTGCCTGTCGAACCGGAGGTATAGAGGATGAACAACGGGTCTTCCGCGCCCATGATCTCTGGCAGGCATTCGGTGGAGACGGTTTTTGCGGCCTCATGATAGCTAATGTCGCGCCCCGGCTGCATCACGATGTCTGCCCCCGTGGCATGGACGACGATTATTTTTTTCAGGCCGGGACATTGGGTGGCGGCCTCATCGACATTGGCCTTGAGCGGGATATGCTTGCCCGCGCGGCGGCCTTCATCGGCGGTGATGACGAACTCACTGCCGCAATCATTGATCCGACCGGCCAGCGCATCAGGCGAAAATCCGCCAAATACCACCGAATGCACCGCGCCGATCCGGGCACAAGCGAGCAGGGCGAACGCCGCCTCCGGGATCATCGGCATATAGATGGTGATGCGGTCGCCCTTTTTCGCGCCCGCTTCTTTCAGCACATTGGCAAAGCGACACACCTCGCGGTGCAATTCGGTATAGGTGATTCTACGCGCGGCTTCGGTCGGGACATCCGGTTCCCAGATAATCGCGACATCATTTTTGCGCGTGGCGAGGTGGCGATCGACGCAATTGACCGAAACGTTCAACCGACCATCGGCAAACCAGCTGATATGGAAATCATCCTTTTGGAATGACCAATCCCCGGCGATTTCCGGGCGTTTTATCCATGTCAGCCTTTTGGCCTGTTCCAGCCAGAAGGAGCCGGGATCGGCAATGGAACGTCCATAAAGCTGATCATATTTGGCGGCATTGATCTTGGCGCGCTTCGCCCATTCGGCGGGCACCGGATACAACGCCTGATCGCTCATTGCTGAACCTCTTTAGATTGCGCAGGCCTTTGTGCCTGCCACCTATCCATGCCGAAAAAAGCGAGTTCAATGCAAGGTTTAAACCCTACTTATCCCGGTGATTGGCAGAAAAATATCTGCCACTTCGCCGGCCTTGCATCAGCGCCCGCCCAGCGCGCCAAACTTAGACTCAAACGCCTTGTCATCACCACTGGCCAGCAATTTGGCCTGCTCAATCCATTGGTCGCGCGTCGGGCGACCCGCAAAATTGCCCAGCTTGGCATCGATGGCGGCGAGGTCGGCCTCGGTCCAGCCTGCGATCTGGCTGAATTGGGTAACGCCTTCGCGCTGAAGCAGGTCTGCGATCTTGGGGCCAATGCCCTTGATACGGGTGAGCGTATCGGCACTTGCGGACTTGGCGGGTGGAACGGGCGCGGGGGCCGCAACAGGGGCTGGTGTTGGGGCAATGTCCTGCACGGGCGCGGGTTCGGCAGTTGCCACAGGTTCCGGCGTTTTGGGCGCGCGTTTGGTAGCGAGGCCGGAGTGAACACTCGTGTCCACATCAAGGGTGATCCGCTGCCCACGCTTGCCCGCAGTCATGCGGCGCAGCAATAAAACCATCACCAACAAGACGAGTCCGATGATGACGAGGACCAGATTGTCGCTCATGCCAGCCATAATGAAATTCTCCCAAGTCGGCGCTGTTTAAATGCCTGCCCCAAAGGTCAGTTCAGGCGCGAGATTAGCGAGGAGAATGCATGTGTCCAGTGTTGTGATGGCGTGCTGGCCGATCAATTGTTCAACTGGACCCATGTCGGGGCGTGGTCGCTTGCCTTTTCCTTGCCGCGTGTTGCGCGATCGACCCCGGCATTGGCCAGACGGTCGGCGGCCTGCGGGCTGAGGAGCAGATGGTCGATGCGAAAACCCGCATCGCGCGGCCAGCACCCGGCCTGATAATCCCAGAATGTCCAGACATGGCCTTCCGGGTGGATCTGGCGCACCGCATCGCACCAGCCTTGATGGATGATTCGGCGAAAGGCGGCGCGGCTTTCCGGCTGCATCAACGCATCGTCGCGCATGGCTTGCGGGTTCTGGATGTCGTCATCGGTCGGGATGACATTATAATCGCCCGCTAGAATGACGGGGCGCTCCTCCGTCAGCAATTGCGCCGCATGCAGGCGCAGCCGTTCCATCCACGCGAGCTTATAATCGAATTTCGGCCCCGGCTGGGGATTGCCATTGGGGAGGTAGATAGAGGCGATGATATGGCCTTCGACCTCAACTTCGATATAGCGCGATTGTTCGTCGCTATCGTCGCCGGGCAGGCCCTTGCGCCGCAATTGCATCGATAGGCCGTCACGGACCAAGATCGCCACGCCGTTAAAGCCTTTTTGGCCATGCCAGATCGCCTGATAACCGATCTTGGGAAATTCATCGCCGGGAAAGCCTTCATCCTGCGATTTTATTTCCTGCAAACAGGCGACATCGGGGCGGGTTTCCTCCAGCCATTCGAGCAGCCGGGGCAGACGGGCTTTGACCCCGTTGATGTTGAACGTCGCGATTTTCATGGTTGTATGATCGATCAGACGGAAAAGCTGGAGCCGCAGCCACAGCCGGATGCCGCATTGGGATTGGTGACGCGGAACGCCGCGCCGCCGAGATTTTCGACATAATCGACAGCGCTGCCGCGCACCAGATCGAGGCTGACGCTATCGACCAACAATTTCACCCCATCGGTTTCCGCAACCACGTCATCGTCTTGTGGTGCCTCTGCCATTTCAAAGCGATATTGAAAGCCCGCACAACCGCCGCCATCGACGGCGAGGCGCAGCATGGCAGGTTTCCCCTGCTTTGCGGCGATGGCTGCAACCCGCTTGGCAGCGGATGGGGTGAGGATGATGTCGGCGATGGCTGTATCGTTCATTTGCACAAGATAGGCATTTGCAGCACCGCTTACAACTGCGACCGTCAAGCCATTGACCAAGATTTGATGGTCTCAGCCTGTTGTGGCAGATTCTTCGCGCAACAACCACAATCGGATAGCGCTGGCGAGATTGGGCGGGTCGGGATGTTCCATCCGCAACACATCAATTTGCGCGATCAGGGCATTGACCGGCAATGCCCGCAACTGGGCGGCACGGCAAAGCGACTCCCAGAATAACGGTTCAAGCGAAATGGAGGTCGAATGACCGGCGATCATCACACTATGCTTGGCAGGCCCTGCCAGCCAGTCGAAACCGCCGGTCGTCACGATCAATACATGTGCTGGCCACCGTTGATCGACAAGGTCGACCCGGTGATAAAGCCTGCATCTTCGGAACAAAGAAACGCGACGCCGCGCGCGATTTCCTCAGCATGGCCAAGGCGACCGACCGGGATCTTGGCAACGATCTTGGCCAAGACTTCCGGTGGCACGGCGGCGACCATATCGGTGTCGATATAGCCCGGCGCGATGGCGTTGACGGTCACGCCGACCTTGGCGCCTTCTTGCGCCAACGCCTTGGTGAAGCCGTGGATGCCGGATTTGGCGGCGGCATAATTCACCTGACCATATTGGCCAGCCTGACCATTGACCGAACCGATGTTGACGATCCGGCCCCAATTACGGTCCCGCATCCCGGAAAAAGTGGCCTTTGCCATATTGTAGCAGCCGCCAAGATTGGTATCGATGACCTTCTTCCAATCATCATAGCTCATTTTCATCAGCGTGCCGTCGCGGGTGATGCCGGCATTGTTGATGACGATATCGACCGGGCCGACATCTTCTTCGATCTGCTTGCAGGCCTTGATGACGGCATCATGGTCCGCCACGTCGAATTGAGCGGTGCGGATGCCAGTGCGTTCTTCGAATTCCTGGGCGCGCGAAACATTGCCCGCATAATTTGCGACCACCGTCACGCCCTTGTCTTTTAAGGCGAGGCTGATGGCCTCACCGATCCCGCGCGTTCCCCCGGTCACTATTGCGATACGAGACATTGTCCAACTCCCTTGATTCAAGATGGACCAAGGTTAGTCGGCAGTGATCCATCCTGCAAGCTCTCGGGTGACGATTTTTGACAGAAAATCAATGGATTCCGGCGCGTCATTGAGGCATTCGACTAAAGCATAATGCGTGCCTCCAGCCGCCAGAAACGACTCCTGACCGCGCAGTCCGATTTCCTCGACTGTCTCCAGACAATCTGCCGCAAAGCCGGGCATGATGACAAGGAGCTTCCTGACATTATTTTGTGGCAAATTTATTAAAGTTTGTTCGGTTGAAGGCTCCAGCCATTTGGCGCGGCCAAAACGGGATTGGAATGACACTTCCAGCTTGCGACCAAGGGCTTCGGACAAGAGCCGCACCGTCTTCATGCAATGGCAATGATAGGGGTCGCCCAGTTCGAGTGTGCGGGTCGGCATGCCGTGAAAGCTGGCGAGAATGGCATCAGGCACGAAATCAAGCGTGGCCAGCCGTTTTTCCACCGATATTTTCAGCGCCTCGATATAGGCAGGGTCGTCATGATAGGGCGGGAGAGTGCGGATGGCGGGTTGCCAGCGCATCTCCATCAACGTCCGAAACGCCTCATCCTGCGCGGTCGCGGTCGTGGCGCCTGAATATTGCGGGTAGAGCGGCGCGAGCAGGATGCGCTCACATCCTTGCGCTTTCAACTTGCGGATCACATCGCCAATCGCAGGCCTGCCATAGCGCATGGCATGGACGACGACGGCGTGATCGCCAAAGTGTTGTTGCAAGGCCTCGGCCTGTGCGGCGGTGATGGCGGCGAGGGGGGAACCTTTGTCGGTCCAGACCTGTTGATAGGCATGGGCCGATTTCTTCGGGCGGACATTCAGGATGATCCCGCGCAGGATCGGCTGCCAGATGATCGGCGGGATTTCGACCACGCGGCGATCAGACAGGAATTGCTTGAGATAGCGCTTCACCGCCGAAGGGGTAGGGGCGTCCGGTGTGCCGAGATTGATGACGACCACGCCGATTTTCGGCGATGCGACCTTGGGGTGGCCGTTGGGCAGATGCGTATTTTCAGTCATGTGATCTCAATCCGTGAGCGGAAGATGGCGCGCGCGATGGCCGTTCACGGCATAAAGCGCATTGGCGATGGCGGGTGCGACCGGCGGCACCGCGATTTCTCCGACGCCGCCGCTTGGGTGCGGGCTGGCGATCAAATGGGTTATGATTTCCGGGCTGTTGGCCAGTTGCGGCAAATGGAGCGCGGCGAGATTTTCGGTCATCGCCTTGCCCTTGTCATAGGACATGGCGTTGCCGAGCGCGGTTGCCAGCCCCCAGATTATCCCGCCCTCAATCTGCTGGCGCACGATGTCGGGATGCACGATCTGGCCGCAATCGACGACTGCTGTGATCCGATCGACGATGATGCGTTGATCCTCCGCCACATGCACATCCGCAACCATTGCGACATGGCTGCCAAAGCTGGAATGGCAGGCAATGCCTTGGCCCGAACCCATCGCACCGCCCTGCCAGCCCGCATAGCTGGCCACGAGCGCGAGGCATTGGGCAAGACGGGATTGGCCGCCGAGTATCTGCATCCGATAGGACATCGGGTCCATTTGCCGACTATGGGCCAGTTCATCGATGAAGGATTCGGTGAAAAACGCGGTGTAGCTATGCGCCATGCCGCGCCAGATCGAGGTCGGAATGCCGATGTCGGTCGGGTGATGGTCAATCGCGACCGATGGCACCGCATAAGGTGGCATCGCGCCATCGACATCGAATGCATTGGGCGCATCGCCATCGATCAGCCATGATATGCCGGGGCCAAGCCGTTCCATCACTTCGCGCGAGGTGGCGGGGCAGGCTATCTGCGCCTGCCATGCAGTCGGGATGCCGCTGTTCGGTTCGATCTGCGCCCGCATTCGCGCGATGGCGGGTGGGCGGCAACGATTTTGTCCCAGATCTTGAGCGCGCGGCCAAGTGAGTTGGATCGGGCGCTTGGCCTTGATCGCGAGGATCGCCGCCTCCACCCCCGCATCATGATCAAGCTTGCGCCCAAATCCACCACCGACCAACATCGGATGCACCGTGACCCGGTTTGCATCAAGATTGCAGGCTCGGGCGATGGCGGCGCGGGCGATGCCGGGGGATTGGGTCGGCATCCAGATTTCCATCCGGTCATTTTCGTAGCGGGCGGTCGCGGTCATTGGCTCCAGCGCCGCATGGGGGGCGGGGGCAACCCGATATTCGACGGCGTAAACGCCCGGATTATCGGTCACATCATCGCCGTTGCCGCGTGTCAGGACGCGCGCACCATCTGCCTCATCTAGCGCAGCCTTAAGTCTTTGGGTGATGGCATTGTCATTCAGACCGGGCTGATCGACCTTCCATTGCACATCGGCGAGTTGCAACGCGCGATCCGCCGCCCACCACGTCTCGCCAATCGCGGCGATGAACATCGGGTGATCGACCAACAACCGCACATCCGGCACGCTTTGCGCGGCCTTTCTATCGATCTTGTGCAAGCGCCCTCCGCCAAGCGGGGGGTGGCGCACCGATGCAAAACCCATATTGGGCAGGCGAATGTCGGCGGCAAATTGCGCGGTGCCATCGACCTTGGCGGGGAGGTCGATCCTTGGCACCGAAGTGCCGAACAGGGGCCGGGACTTGGGATCGCGCAGAGGAATATCTTTGGGGGGATCGAAGCTGGCTGCCAGCGTTGCCAGTTCGCCAAAGCGCAGCCGGTCTTGTGCCTTATCCGGTGCGCCAAGGGTGACGAAACCGTCCGCCGTGTCACATGCCTGCCAATCCGCGTCCCAGCGTTCGGCGGCCGCCATGCAGAGCAGCGTCCGCGCCATTGCGCCTGCCTCGCGAAAACGTGTCGTAAAGCCGCGGATCGAGCTTGATCCTGCGGTCATCATCATTTCGGATCGCACCGCGATTTCGCGTGCCGTCCATTGGCCTACGCCCTGCAACATATCGGGCAGGTTCTTTTCCGCCTGTTCGCGCAACAAAAAGTCATTGGCATAAAGCGGGTTGATCGGGGCAGGCTCGACCGCGATCGTGCGCCAGTCCGCGCCCAGTTCATCCGCGAGAATCTGCGGCAGGCTGGTATAGACGCCTTGCCCCATTTCGGCCTGTGGCACGATGACGGTGACAAGACCCGCCTCGTCGATCTTCAAAAAGGCGTTGAAGATCATTTCGCCGGGACGGGCCAGTAAATTCTGGCGATAGCTGCGCGGCCACACGCCCCATGCAAGCAGCAATCCCGCACCGACGCCGCCGCCAATCAGCAGCCTGCGTCGGGAGATATTGGCAAGGCGTTCAGACAATTGCCGCGCTATTGTCACTCGTCAAATTTCCGGGGTGCCGGTGAAATGGTTGCGAATTTGCCTGATGTGATCTGCTGCACTTCCAATGCGCGTTCGGCGATAAAGCCGTTGCGGAAGCGGAATGCACCGTCGACACCTGCAAATCCACCCGGATCGTTCAGCGCCTTGGCAGGGAAGTTCGTGCCCGGCGTCCAATTTCCGGCGACCCGGATCGTCAGCAACACCGCATCATAGCCAAGACTCGCCAGACGATAAGGCGAGCGTCCGAAACGGGCCTTATATTTGGCGGAGAGCTGATTGAACATGCCGTCCGACACGCTGGCGAACATCGCGCCCTGCATCACGGGATTGGCGGCGATGCTGTTTTCGGTATTCCACAATTCGGTACCGAGAATCTGGGCATCGGCCCCGCCATTTTTACGGATCAGCGGCACGGCCTGAATGGCGAAGCGCCCGCTATCGGCGATCAATACCGCGTCATAGCCCTGATTCGCCTGCAATTTCTTGATGGCGACGGACAAAGAGGCGGTGCTGCGATCATAGCTTTGCATCGCGACGACGCTGGCACCGGCCTGTTCGGCGGCGCTGATCAACGTGGCGGAGGCGCGCTTGCCATAAACGCCATTTGGCACAAGCCCGGCAAATCGACTTTTCCCCTGTGTGCGGGCATAGCGCACGACCCGATTGATCGACTGACCGGGGGTGAAGCCAAGAATGTAAGTGCCATTGCCTGCGACCGAAATGTCGTTGGAGAAGCTCAACACCGGCACATCCGCCTTGGCCGCAATGGACGAGACGGCGCGCACGTCATCACTGAGCAACGGACCGAGAATCAGGCGGTTGCCGTCTGCAAGCGCCCGATTCACCGCATTGGCCGCGCCCAAGGCGGTATCATAGGTCGTCACCCGCAATTTGGTTGTACCGCTATCGAGCAATGCGAGATTCGCCGCATCGGCAATGGACTGGCCGACACCGGCATTTTCGCCGGTCAACGGCACCAGCAATGCGATGCGATGACGCTCGGTATCGGTCGGTAATTGGCTGATCGGCGCGGTTTCAGCCGGGCCTTTGCCGGGAGGTGGTCCTTTCGGGACCATGGTCTGGCAACCCGCCAGCAAACCCATCACCACAAGCGCAACGCCCTTGGCAAAAGTGCGGTGGCGTTGCAGAGGAGCGGTATTCGATGCCATGAGATGATTCCTGTGAATGACGCTTTGCCCCCCGGCCTTTATATCGTGGCGACCCCAATCGGCAATCTCTCTGATTTGTCGGCGCGGGCGATTGATGTTTTACGGCATGCTAATGCCATTGCTGTGGAAGACAGCCGCGTGACTGCGACCTTGCTTCGCCACATCGGGGCCAAGGTGCAGATGATCCGTTATGACGATCATGTCGGCGATGCGGTCCGCCCGCAATTGCTGGAACGCATGGCCAATGAAGTGATCGCCTTGGTGTCGGATGCGGGGACGCCGCTTATCTCCGACCCCGGTTATAAATTGGTACGCGAAGCCCGCGAGCGTGGCGTGTTGGTGACGACGATCCCCGGTCCCTGCGCGGCGATTGCAGCACTGACTTTGGCGGGGCTACCGACCAATCGCTTTTTATTCGAGGGATTTCTGCCGTCCAAGGCAAAAGCACGCGACGATGCGATTGCGGAATTGGCCCCGATCAAGGCGACATTGGTGTTTTACGAAAGCGGGCCACGGCTTGTCGCGGCGCTTGACGCGCTGGCTTTGGGGCTGGGCAATCGCGAGGCGGCGGTGGCGCGAGAGATCAGCAAGCGCTTCGAGGAATGCCAGACCGGGCTGTTGAGCGCATTGGCCACGCATTACACCGCCCATCCGGCGCGGGGTGAAATCGTGATCGTGGTCGGCCCGCCCGATGCGGAGTCGCTGCGGCCAAAGGGCGCGGACCTTGATGAGATGCTGCGGACCGCGATGGTCGATCATCCGATGTCCAAGGCTATCAGACTGGTGGCCAAGCAAAGCGGCGTGGACAAGGATGAACTGACCGCGCGCGCTGAGGCGATCCGGCAGGCGGAATGAAGCGATCTGGCCAACATGATAATGGCCAGCAGCGCCAGCAGCGCGAACATGTCGGACGCCGCGCCGAATTTTGGGCGGCGTGGTGGCTGCGGCTGAAGGGTTGGCGGATTATCGCGCAGCGTTGCCGCACCCATGTTGGCGAAGTGGATGTACTGGCACGGCGCGGGCGCGTGCTCGCCTGTATCGAGGTGAAATATCGGGCCTCGTCCGCCAGCCTTGATTCCGCGATAGATCGTCAGCGCTTGCGCCGGGTCGCAGCCGCCGCAGAAATACTGTCAGCGCGTCATGCCGGGCCCGATGATGATGTACGGATCGATGTGATCCTTCTTTCACCACGCCACTGGCCGGTGCATCTGGTCAATGTCTGGCACGGGTGATAGGAGGCGCCAGCAATTACCTAAAAAGGCGTAGCGACGATGACATTGCGTGTAGCGGTGCAGATGGACCCGATGGAAACGATCAACGTCGCTGGGGATTCGACCTTTGCGATCATGCTCGCCGGACAGCCGCGCGGTCATCAGTTCTTCCATTATCAGGCGGGCGACCTTTGCTATCGCGATGGCCGGGTCTCCGCCGCCGCCCGTCCGGTCACGGTGCAGCGCGTTACAGGCGATCATTTCAGCTTTGGCGATTGGCAGACTATCGACCTTGGCGAAGATATCGACGTCGTGCTGATGCGTCAGGACCCGCCGTTCGATCTCGCTTATATCACCGCGACCCATTTGCTGGAACGCATCCAGCACCAGACCCTTGTCGTCAACGATCCGGCATCGGTCCGCAATGCGCCGGAAAAATTGTTCGTGCTCGATTATGCGCAATTCATGCCGCCGACGATGATCACCCGCCGGTTGGAAGATGCCCGCGCTTTTCACGAAGAACATGGCGAAGTGGTTGTCAAACCGCTGTATGGCAATGCCGGTTCCGCCGTGTTCCATGTCGGGCGCAACGATGCCAATCTGGCGGCGCTCACGGAATTATTCGGTCAGGTCTGGCGCGAACCGTTCATGGTGCAGGCATTCCTGCCGGATGTGTCCAAGGGCGACAAGCGTATCGTATTGGTTGATGGTAAGGTCGCGGGCGCGATCAATCGCCTGCCCAAGGCCGGGGAAATCCGGTCGAACCTCGCGGCGGGCGGCAGCGCCAATGCCACCGAACTGACCGCACGTGAACGCGAGATTTGCGATGTGCTTGGTCCGGAACTTGCCAAGCGCGGACTGTTGTTTGTCGGGATCGATGTGATTGCGGGCTATCTGACCGAAATCAACGTGACCTCGCCAACCGGGATCGTTGCGATCGACCGTTTCAATGGCACGGATACGCCTGCGCTGATCTGGGATGCGATTGAGGCCAAGGTTCTGAACCGTGGCTGATTGGGTCATCCGTCTGATTGAACAGACCGGTTATCTCGGCATCGGCTTCTTGATGCTGGCGGAGACGGTGTTTCCGCCGATCCCGTCCGAAGTCATCATGTCAGTCGCGGGCTTGCAGGCGGCGAAGGGTGATCTCTGGCTGCCGTTCGTGATCCTGTCCGGCACGGCGGGCGCGATGTTTGGCAATTTGTTCTGGTATTTTGTCGCGCGCGCCCTTGGGTTGGAGCGATTTCACCCGTTCATCAATCGTTGGGGCCGTTGGCTGACGATCGATTGGCACGAGGTCAATCGCGCCGATAAATGGTTCCGCATCCATGGCAATGCGTTTGTCGGCTTTGGCCGGATCGTGCCGACGATCCGGTCGTTGGTGTCCGTGCCTGCGGGTTTTCTCCACATGAGCCTGAAAAGCTTCACCCTCTGGTCGACGCTTGGCACCGGGGTGTGGACGGCGATGCTGGCGATTGTCGGCTGGTCGATGGGCAAGCAATATGGCGATGTCGACGCGATCTTAGGACCGGTCAGCAATATCGTCATTCTGTTATTGGTGTTTTTCTATCTCTGGCGGGTGGTGACATGGAAGCCGCACACCGCCGACCAGAAAGATACACATTAAGCCGCTTCAGCGTCCGCGATAACCGGGGACGCCCTGATCCGGGAGCCACAGCCCCGCAGGCGGTGGGCCAGATTGCCAGAACACATCAATCGGAATGCCGCCACGCGGATACCAATAACCGCCGATCCGTAGCCAATGGGGTTTCATTTCATTGAACAGGCGCTGGCCAATGCCGACGGTGCAATCTTCGTGAAATGCCGCGTGATTGCGGAATGACCCAAGAAACAGCTTCAACGACTTGGATTCGACGATCGTCTCATCCGGCGCATAATCGATCACGATGTGCGCGAAATCCGGCTGGCCCGTCACCGGGCATAATGAGGTGAACTCAGGCGCGCTGAAACGTGTGAGATACAGCGTCCCCTTGCGCGGGTTTGGGACATAATCGAGCTGCGCCTGATCGGGCGATGCGGGGAGCGGGCTGTTCTGGCCAAGAAACTTCGGGTTCATATCTGACCGATACGGGATTGGTAGACCAAATTCAATGCGCTCGCACCCTCGACGCACCCGTTCGAGCGCGATAGTAAAGGGGAGCATTGCATTTTATCTAAAGAATGGAGATTCGCCGTGGACGCACTCGTATCAACCGAATGGCTTGCTGGTGAGCTGGGTGCCTTCGACCTGCGCGTGGTCGATGCGACGCAGGTGATGGAAGACACGGGCCGCGATCCGCGCGCCGAATTCGATGCCGCCCATATTCCGGGCGCGATTTTCATGGACCTTGCCGAACTGGTCGATAGCGCCAACCTGATTGCCAACATGGCCCCCTCCGCCGAAAAATTTGCCAGCCGGATGCAGGCGCTTGGCCTTGGCGATGGCAGCCGCATCGTGCTGTACGACAACGCCCCTCACAAGACGTCTGCCCGCGCCTATTGGCTGTTGCGGATGTTCGGTGCGCATGATGTCGCGATCCTTGATGGCGGTCTGGCCAAATGGCAGGCGGAAGGGCGCGCAATCGAAAGCGGCGTGACCAAATTGCGTCACCGCCATTTCACCGTCTGGGCCGATGCGGAGCCGGTGCGTAGCAAGCAGGATGTGCTCGATAATCTCAACACCAAATCGGCGGTGGTCGTGGATGCCCGTGGCACTCCTCGTTTCACCGGCGAAGAGGCGGAGCCGCGCCCCAACATGGCATCGGGCCATATTCCGGGTTCGCGCAATCTGCCTTATGATCAGGTCTTTAACGCGGACGGCACGTACAAGTCTGTGGATGCGATCAAGGCAGCGTTTGAGGGTGCGGGCGTCGATCTGTCCAAGCCGATGATCACCACCTGCGGTTCCGGCCTGACGGCGGCGGTATTGTTGTTCGCGGCCCATCTGACCGGCAAGAAGGATGTGGCCCTTTATGATGGCTCTTGGGCTGAATGGGGTGCTGATCCGCAGACGCCAAAGGCCGTAGGCGCTGCTTGAGCGCAACGCCAAGTGAGCACAAATGGCAGTGATGATGACCAGCCGTTCACCAAGTTGGTGACGGGTGGTCGTCGTTCGGAATGGACCGGTGTTGTGGTCAATGCGCCGGTGTGGCGCGCGTCCACCATCCTGTTTGACAGCGTGGCGCATCTCCGTGCGGCGGTGAAGCGCAATCAGGACGGCGATTTCTATTATGGCCGTCGCGGTACGCCGACCCAATGGTCGCTGGCCGAGGCGCTGACCGCATTGGAGCCGGGTGCGGCGGGGACGATGCTCTATCCCTCCGGCGTGGCCGCTATTTGTGGCGCGTTGCTGTCGGTGGTGAAGCCCGGTGATCATCTGCTGGTCGCCGATAGTGTCTATGATCCGACCCGCGTGTTCTGCCATCATGTGCTGGCCCCGATGGGGATCGAGACCGAATTTTACGATCCGATGATCGGCGCGGGCATTGCCGATCTCTGTCGCCCGAACACCCGCGTGATCTTCCTTGAAAGCCCCGGCAGCCTGACCTTTGAGGTGCAGGACGTCCCCGCCATTTGCGCGGTCGCCAAGGCCCGGAACATTGTCACGATGATCGATAACACTTGGGCGACGCCCTTGCTGTTTCCCGCGATCAGCCGGGGGGTGGATTTCACCATTCTCGCCTGCACCAAATATGTGGTCGGCCATTCCGATGTGATGATGGGATCGGTCACGACGACCGAGGCGTATTGGGCCGGTCTGCGGCGCACGACACAGCTTTATGGGCAAATCGTGTCGCCCGATGATGCGGCGCTGGCCAGCCGGGGGCTTCGAACCATGGGCGTGCGTTTGCGCCAACAGGGCGAAAGCGCGTTGCAAATCGCATTGTGGCTGGAACAACAGCGCGGCATTCGCGCGGTATATCACCCGGCATTGCCGAATTGTCCGGGCCATGCATTTTGGAAGCGCGATTTCAATGGCGCGGCCAGCCTTTTCGCCTTTGAATTCGATACGGATGTCACCGATTCCCAGCGTTGCGCCTTTGTGGATCGGCTGCGGCTGTTCGGCATTGGCTTTAGCTGGGGTGGGTTTGAAAGCCTTGCGCTGGCGATTGATCCGGCCTCGATCCGCACCGCGACCACATGGGAAGGCCATGGGTTGATGGTGCGGCTGCATATCGGGCTGGAAGATGCTGGCGATTTGACCGCCGATCTCGCCCAATCGCTGGAGCATGTCATTGCCTGATTTCAAGGGTGGGCGGGCGTATCTGGGGATGCTGCTGCTGGGTGCGATGTCGTCGCTCGGCTTTGCGCCTTTGGGCTATTGGCCGCTGACATTATTGGCCTTGGCCTTGTTGATGGCTGCGGTGGAGGCCTCGGCCAATCAGCGGCAGGCCTTTGGTCGGGGTTGGCTGTTCGGCCTTGGACATTTCACCATCGGGTTGAACTGGATCGCAGGGGCGTTTCAGTTTCAAGATGCGATGCCGGTCTGGTTCGGCTGGGGCGCGGTGGTCGGATTATCGCTCTATCTCGCGCTTTTTCCCGCAGTGGTGGCAGGTCTCACTTGGCGCTTTGCCAAGGGGCGGTCTTTGAGTTTTCTCTTCCTTTTTGCCGCATCTTGGCTGGTCGCGGAATATATGCGTGCGAGCCTGTTTACCGGCTTTGCGTGGAATCCGATTGGCGTGATCGCGGTGGATCGCGCAAGCGTCGCGGCCTTGATTGGCACCTATGGTCTTGGCGCCATTGTGATATTGGCGGCCGGGGCGATGTGGCTCGCGTTGCGGCGCGATGGGCGGGGTGCGGTGATCGCGGCGTTTCTGCCCTTATTGGCGCTTGGCTATGGCGTGGAGGGGCGGGTGCCGCCTCGCCCAGTGGAGACGTCACATCGCCCGCTCATCCATATCGTCCAGCCGAATATCGGCCAGCAGGACAAATGGCGCGATGATTATGCGGCGCAGAATTTTGCCCGACTGGCGCGATTGAGTGGTAGGACAGGGGCGGAACCCCGGCTGATTTTCTGGCCCGAAGCTGCGATTCCGGATTATCTAGAGGATGAACCTTGGGCGCGGGCGCGGATTGCGTCCCTGATCGGGCCGCGCGATGTGTTGCTCACAGGGGGCGTGTCGATTGTCTGGGGCAAGGACGATCAGGCGAAGGCCGCGCATAACAGCCTGTTTGCCGTTGATGGGCAGGGGCGATTGCGCGGGCGTTATGATAAGGCGCATCTGGTGCCATTTGGCGAATATCTGCCGATGCGGCCTTGGCTGTCGGCGATTGGCCTGTCGCGATTGGTGCCGGGCGATCTTGATTTCTGGCCGGGGCCGGGGGCGCAGTCTATCGATCTACCCGGTTTCGGGCGGATGGGCGCGCAGGTCTGTTACGAGATCATCTTCTCCGGCCATGTGGTGGATCGGGCGCATCGGCCTGATTTCCTGTTCAATCCATCGAATGATGCGTGGTTTGGTTCATGGGGACCGCCGCAGCATCTGGCGCAGGCACGATTGCGCGCGGTCGAGGAGGCGATGCCGATCCTGCGTTCCACCCCCACCGGTATTTCGGCGGTGGTCGATGCGGAGGGGCGGATTATTGCTGCGTTGCCGTTCCGCAAGGCAGGCACCATCACGACCCATTTGCCGGCACCCGGCGCGCCCACGCTATTTGCGCAATTCGGCAATAGGCTTTCTTTCGGCCTTGCAATGATTTTGCTGCTGGCTGCGATTGCGTTGCGCAAGCGGACCCGCTAAAGGAGCGGACATAAGGACTTCTTTATATCTCCAACTCGCGAGGGTTTTTCTCGATGCGTGCCAATTATCTCTTCACTTCTGAATCGGTTTCCGAAGGTCATCCAGACAAGGTTGCCGACCAGATTTCCGATTCCATCGTCGATCTGTTCCTGTCCAAGGACCCGGAAGCGCGCGTGGCATGCGAAACCCTGACTACGACTCAATTGGTCGTGCTGGCGGGCGAAATTCGCTGCAAGGGCGTTTATGAAAATGGCGAATGGGCGCCGGGCGCATTGGCTGAAATCGAAGCGACCGTGCGTAACGTCGTGCGCGAAATCGGTTATGAACAGACCGGCTTCCATTGGCAGACCTTCCGTTTTGAAAATAATCTGCACGGCCAGTCGGCGCAAATCGCGCAGGGTGTCGATGCCAGCGGCAACAAGGATGAAGGCGCGGGCGATCAGGGCATCATGTTTGGCTTTGCCTGTGATGAAACCCCGGATCTGATGCCGGCAACCTTGTATTACAGCCACAAGATTCTCGAGCGGATGGCAGCGGATCGTCATTCCAAGGCGGCACCGTTTCTTGAACCTGATGCGAAAAGCCAGGTCACCTTGCGCTTTGAAAATGGCAAGCCGGTCGCTGCGACCGCGATTGTCGTATCGACCCAGCATGCCAAGGGCTATGACGAGGGCGCGAATGAAGCCGAACTTCACGCTTATGTGAAGAAGGTCGTGGCCGATATACTGCCTGCGAACCTGTTGTCGGCGGCGACCGAATATCACATCAACCCGACCGGCAGCTTTGAAATCGGCGGCCCGGATGGCGATGCGGGCCTGACGGGCCGCAAGATCATTGTCGACACTTATGGTGGCGCGGCCCCGCATGGCGGCGGCGCGTTCAGCGGTAAAGACCCGACCAAGGTTGATCGTTCGGCGGCTTATATCACGCGCTATCTGGCGAAGAACATTGTCGCTGCTGGCCTTGCCAAGCGCTGCACGATCCAGCTCGCTTATGCGATTGGCGTGTCCAAGCCCTTGTCGCTTTATGTCGATACCCATGGCACCGGCACCGTCGGCGATGATCAGTTGGAAAATGCGATCAAGGGGATCGAAGCTTTGGGCGGGCTGACCCCGCGTGGCATTCGCGTCCATCTTGGCCTCAACAAGCCGATCTATCGCAAGTCGGCGGCCTATGGTCATTTCGGCCGCAAGCCAGAGGGTGATTTCTTCCCTTGGGAACGCACCGATCTGGTTGATGCCCTGAAGGCTGCGCTTTAATCTGACTAAACTATCACCCCTGTCTTCATCGGCAGGGGTGATGTGTTTTCAGGTCAGGCGATGATCCCGGCTTGATCTGGATGCGTGACCGGGGCATGGGGCTGGCCATGAACGATCCCACGACCCTGAACCGCCTTTATGGCCGCCGTGCTGGCCACAAGCTCCGCAAGGGGCAGCAACAGCTGATCGATGAATTGTTGCCGCAGGTCGCGGTGCCTGATGGGCCGCTCGATTCCCAGACATTATTCGGCGATGATCGCCCGCTGCACCTCGAAATCGGCTTTGGGGCTGGCGAACATCTTGCGGGCCAAGCGATGATGCGGCCCGATCATGGCTTTATCGGGTGTGAGCCGTTTTTGAACGGCGTCGTCGGCGCATTGCTGCATATCGACGAAAATGAACTGACCAATGTGCGCCTGCATATGGGCGATGCGCTGGATGTGCTGTCGCGCCTGCCGGATGCATCGCTGGATCGCGCCTATTTATTGCATCCCGATCCTTGGCCCAAGGCGCGCCATGCGAAAAGGCGGATGATGAATCCCGGCCCGCTTGATCGCATCGCGGCCAAGCTGAAGCCGGGTGGGGAGTTTCGTTTCGGCACCGATCACCCGATCTATGTCCGTTGGGCGATGATGCAGATGGGCAAGCGCACGGATTTCGAATGGCAGATCGACGATTGCCGCGATTTTCAGGTGCGCCCGGACGATTGGCCGGAAACGCGCTATGAGCGCAAGGCGCGGCGGATCGGCCATGAAGTCTGGTATTTCCGCTATATCCGCGTTTAATCGCCGCCGATCATATCGCCAATGACGCCCAAGGCGCTGCCTTCGCCCCGGTTTTGTCCGCCATTACTGCCGCTGGCGGCCAATATGCGGCCCGCAAGCCGGGAGAAGGGCAAGGACTGAATCCAGACATGGCCCGGACCGCGTAATCGGGCGAGGAACAGCCCTTCGCCACCGAATAATATGGATCGGACATTGCCAGCCCTGATCAGATCAAAGCTGACATCGGGCGTATAGGCGGCAAGGCAACCGGTATCGATATGGAGTTCTTCCCCCGGTTTCAGCTCGCGCTCAACCAGCGAACCGCCCATTTGCAGAAAGACCCAGCCATCGCCATCCAGTCGCTGCATGATGAAGCCTTCGCCGCCGAATAGGCCGGTCATGATCCGCTTTTGAAATTCGATGCCGATCGAAACGCCCTTGGCAGCGGCGAGAAAACTGTCCTTTTGACAAATGATCCGCCCGCCATAGTCGCTCAGTCGCAAGGGCTGGACCATGCCGGGGGTCGGGGCGGCAAAGGCGACACAGGCCTTGCCGGTGCCATGATGGGTAAAGACGGTGGTGAACAGACTTTCGCCGGTCAACAGCCTTTTGCCCGCGCCCAATAATTTGCCCATGAAATTATTATCGCTGGCTTGGCTGCCATCACCGAAAACGGTGGTCATTTCGATGCTGGCATCTTTCCAGATCATTGCGCCCGCTTCTGCAACCGCGCTTTCGCCCGGGTCCAGATCGATTTCGACGAACTGGAGTTCATAGCCTTTGACTTCAAAATCAATGTCGTCGGCGATGCCTGCGCTACGTTTGTGAACCCAAGGGTTGTTCGGTTGCAATTCTATGCTCCATCAAAATAGTGGAAGGTGGGGCGTGATCTCCCCAGTCATAGATTTGAAACGTGAAAATAGATTTAAATGACTGTAATATCAGCCGATCATCCCGCGCACGAAATCGACCAGACCGATATTGCGCGCGCGTTTCAGGCGTTCTGCCGCGAGAATGTGCCGGACCTTTTCAAGGCATGATGCGGCATCGTCATTGACCAGCACATAATCATATTCGGCCCAATGGCTGATCTCGCCCGCCGCTCGATCCATCCGGCCCTGAATGACGTCATCGCTATCGGTGCCGCGTCCGCGTAGGCGGCGTTCGAGTTCGGCCATGCTCGGCGGCAGAATGAACACGCGGACGAGATCGTCGCCTGCGGTGGCGTGCAATTGCTGGGTGCCTTGCCAGTCGATGTCGAACAGCACATCGCGGCCATCGGAGATGATCTGCTCAACGCCCGCGCGCGGCGTGCCGTAACGATTGCCGAATACATGTGCCCATTCGAGAAACTGATTGGCCTTTTCCATGTCCTCGAATTTTTCGGGCGTGAGAAAATGATAATGGACGCCGTCTTCCTCGCCGGGGCGCATCGCGCGCGTCGTGGCCGATACCGACATGCGGATTTCCTGATCCGTTTCGAGCAACATCCGGGAGATGGTTGATTTTCCGGCCCCGGACGGCGATGACAGGACGAACAACAGGCCGCGGCGACGAATGGGATTAGACGTGTCTTGCATGGCCAAAGCTGATGGATTGAACTCGCCTCTGGGTCAAGTCTTTGGGGATCGGAAGGAAGCGCATTGGCGGGGATCAGCAAAACAGCAATAGGTTGGCGTTGGTGGTTGGCGGCATTCGCTGTGGCGGGCGTGTGTCTTGGTATCTTGTTGGCGATGCACCGCCCACCGATCAGCACGGATGGCACAATCCTTTTATGGTATGGATCGGTCAATGGGCCTGGAAATAGCCAGCATATCGCAGATTGGTACACGCTCAGCCATATCATACATGGGATGCTCTTTTTTGGCGGGCTGTATGTGGTGGCGCGGCGCCTCCCGCTTGGCGCGCGATTGGTATTGGCGGTGATGATGGAAGGCGGGTGGGAAATCCTCGAAAACTCACCATTCATTATCGACCGCTATCGTTCGGTCACGCTTGGCTATGGCTATAGCGGGGACAGCATCATCAACAGCATGTGCGATATAGTCTGGATGAGCCTCGGCTTTCTGATCGCGGCGCGGCTGCGCTGGCCATATACGGTCGCGCTGGCCATATTGCTGGAACTTGTGGCGCTGGTCGCCATTCGCGACAATCTGACGCTCAATATCCTGATGCTGGTCTATCCATTGGAGGCTGTCAGGGTCTGGCAGGCAGGCTGATACGGGCTTGGCAATTGCGGCAACTCATGCGAGGGCGTGACCATGGCAAATAACACGGCACCGATTGATATTGCGACCATGTCCCTTGCTCAAATCGCGCAAGCCGTGGCGGACAAGCGCCTGCCGCCGGTCGACCAATGGAACCCGCCGCATTGCGGCCACAGCACGATGCAGATCAAGCCGGATGGGACATGGTTTCATGAAGGTACGCCCATCGGACGGGCGGCGATGGTCAAATTGTTTTCAACGATTTTGCGGCGCGAACCGGATGGCGGATATGTCCTCGTCACCCCGGTGGAAAAACTCGATATCGATGTCGACGATGTGCCGTTCATCGCGGTTGAGGTGAACAGCGAGGGGGAAGGGGCCAAACGTCGCCTCGCGTTTCGGACCAATGTCGATGATGTCGTGATCGCCGGGCCGAACAACCCCTTACGCTTTGTCGAAGCAGAAGATGGCCCACGCCCCTATGTGATGGTGCGCAATGGGCTGGAAGCACGGATCGCCCGTCCGGTCTATTATGAATTGGCGCAGATGGCGATTGATGATGGTCATGACCCGATCGGCCTTTGGAGTGATGGCGCGTTTTTCCCGCTGGAGCCGGATGCGTGACGCTGGAGGCTCGGATCAGGGCAGCGCTTGCCCATCAGGATTATGACGCGCGTCTGTTGAAGCTCGGCGATCAACATCTGATACCCGGCGAACCCCAAATTACACTCACCCCGGCGGCGGTGCTGGTCGGTCTGGTCGACCGCAACCGGCCAACGGTGTTACTGACCCAGCGCACCGGGCATTTGTCCAATCACGCTGGGCAGGTCGCCTTTCCGGGGGGCAGGGTCGATGCGGGCGATGCGGATGTGATCGCGGCAGCGCTGCGCGAGGCGGAAGAAGAGGTCGGGCTGTCGCGTGAGCATGTGACGGTCGTCGATATTGTCGAACCCTATCGCACCGTGACCAACTTCCTCGTGACGCCGGTGGTCGCCGCCATCTCGCCCGATATGGTCGTGAAGGCACATCCGGGCGAGGTCGCGGATATTTTCGAGGTGCCGACGGATGTCATTCTCGACCCTGCCAGTTTCAAGCTGCAACAGGTGCATTGGCAGGGCCGGGCACGCGAATATTATGAGCTGATCTGGAATGACCGACGCATCTGGGGCGCGACGGCGGCCATGTTGGTTAATCTGGGGCATCGTATGGCAGGCCGGTTATGAAATTACCTTTGCATGTGATTGAAGGCCGGGAAGGCCTGGCGGGGTTGCTGGAGCTATTAGGCGCGAGTGAGGGCCAGATCCGCTTTGTCGGCGGGGCAGTGCGCGATGGGATGCTGGGGCATCAGGTCGCGGACATCGACTGCGCCACCTTGTTGATGCCGGATGCGGTGATGGAGCGGTTGCAACGCGCAGGCGTCAAGGTCGTGCCGACCGGCATCGAACATGGGACGGTGACGGCGGTGCTACCATGGGGGCCGGTGGAGGTGACGACGCTTCGGCGCGATGTGTCCACCGACGGTCGCCGCGCCACGATTGCCTATAGCAATAATTGGCATGAAGACGCCTCTCGCCGCGATTTCACGATCAACGCGCTTTATGCCGATCCCTTGACGCTGGAGATAACCGATTTCTTTGGCGGGCTGGAGGATTTGGCGGCGCATCGGGTGCGGTTCATTGGCGATCCGTTGACGCGAATTGCCGAGGATCATCTGCGGATATTGCGCTTCTTTCGCTTTTACGCCCGCTTTGCCTATGGCGCGCCGGATGCGGACGCACTGGCGGCGTGTATTGCCCGCGCCAATGATCTGATGGCGCTCTCGCGTGAACGCATCGCGATGGAATTGCTGGCGCTGCTGCGCTTGCCCGATCCGGGGGCAACGGTCGAGTTGATGGAAAATATCGGCATTTTTCGCCCGGTATTGCCGGAAATTTTGGCGGATGGTGTTGCGCGACTGCGGGACGTTATCGCATTGGAAGCGGCATGCGGCATTGTGCCGGATGCGGTGCGGCGGTTGACGGCACTCTTGCCGCCCGATCCCGGCTTGGCGGAACAGGTCGCGCAAAGGTTGAAACTGTCCAATGCGCAGCGCAAGCAGATGATGCTGGCGGCGGGCTGGGGAGAGGCATTCCCTCAAGACCCGCGCGCGCTTGGCTGGACCTATGGGGCGGAAAGCGCCATCGACCGATATCTACTGTCCGGGGATGTAGGGGCGGATGCGGCGATTGCGCTGCTCGCTTCATGGTCGCGCCCGGTGTTTGTGCTGACCGGCAAGGACATTATCGCGCGTGGGGTACGCCCCGGCCCGGATGTCGCAAGACTGTTGCAGGCGGTCGAACGCCAATGGGTGGCCGAAGGCTTTCCGACGCGCGATAGGCTGGACCGGATCGCGGATATGTTGGTGACGGGGCGCTAGGCAAACTGTTCAACGCGGCGCCAGGCAGGTCAAAATAGAGGTGTTGGACGCATTTTTGATGGCCTGATCTGTCCGTTCGCGCACACCGGAAACGGCGAGATACCTTATTGTCCGAGCCCCATAGATATCAAAGGGGATCAAGCGCTGATAATCATAGACCAATTCGACAAACATGACGGCCGACCCTGTGGGCGCAATGATTTTTCGTCCTTTCGGACCAACACCCTCCAGCAGCGTGTTATCTGCCGCTCCACTGCCCTGAAAGCCATAGCTGGAGAATATGCTCTTCGCGCCAAAGCATCGTTGCCAGCGGATCCATTGGCCAGTGCTCTTCGGGTTCATTTCAACGCTGGAAAGGATTACGATTCCGTTGGCTGAAAATTTGATTTTCTTACCCAGCATATCGGCGCCGAGCATGATCTCCTTGACATCGGCCTCGTCGATGGACGTACGGACGCGACCGGCACTATTGGCAACTTGCGATGCCATGTTCGACAGGATCAAATGGGTGGTGGCAAGGTTGATCGTTTCCAACCCGAACAGACCGACCCCCACCAGCAAAGGTATGGACAGGGCGAATTCGGTAAAGGCCAGGCCAGACCGATCCGCCAGCAGACGGCGCAACAAGCTGCGGTATGGGAAGAAGCGGGTCATGAGCATCGCACACTCGGTTTTGTCTGCGCGCCCCAAGGCTGGTTGCGGATCATGGTATTGGCCTTGGCCGTGAGTGTGTTGCCCCAGCCGATCAGGCTGCCGAGCGGAAACAATCGGGGCATCGCTATATTGACTTCATAATATACAATATCATCGGGACCACCGAGGCCGTTTGAACCCGTTGAACTGTCATACATCTGGTTATTATTGGCATCCTCATAGCAATCACCAATATTATAGCTGCCCAATGGCGAAAAATCGGTGGTGATTTTTTCCGGCTTGCCGATATGGCTAATGCTATAAAAGCTTTTTTTCACCAAAGTGACTGTCGAACGGGCGGAGGCGATGCCCTTTAACTTATCGGTGACATAAGTATCGACTTGCGTACCTGTCAACTTGCCGACAGAGGCGTTGCGGGCTGCGGTTTCCAATATGCCACGCGCTGCAACCTCCAGATAAGTCCGATAACCCAGATCGAAAAAGCCCATCAACATCACCATCATGGTTGGCGCGATCAAAGCAAATTCGATGAGCGTTGCGCCTTTTTTTGCGGTAATCAGGCGGTGGCATGCGTGCAACCGGCGCGATGATGCATAGGTGCTGAGCCAATGGGCGCGATAATGTTCGTGCGACTGCAAATGACTGATTCCCGCTACATTACAATTACTAAGGTCAAATCAGTTTATGCCCGATGAAAGGATAATCCATCGGCAAGAAGCAGGGTTAATATGGTCATATTGATTTGCAGCATGCAGGCGGGCATCAGGTTGTAGGCCAACACGCCAAAATAGGGGCCGGGACATATCAATCTCCCGGCCCCTATATTCATCATCCGCAGATCAATTCGAAACGCGCAGCCCGCCGATATTCTTGGCAATGGCCTTGAACTGTTCACGCAGCGCAAGCGAATTGGTCGCGACCGACGCATGATTCGAGCTGGTCGCGCAATTGGCCAATGATGGGGAGAGCGCGGTGTCAAATGCCACCACCCAGATGGTGATGCCTTTGGCCTTAACGGCGTTGCAGATCATTTCGAACCGCCGATTATGGATTGCGGTCAAATCGGCATCGTTCGTGTAATTCGGTGCAACTCGCCAGTGTTGTGAGTTGATGCCATAGGCGCTGTATATTTTACTATAAGCGGTGAGCTGGCCATCTGTCATCAGCACGATATTACGATTGATATTGAAACCATTTGGCGCGGTTGAATTTTCCGAGGCGAACAGGCCCGTCCCTGAAATCAGGCGCGCACCCCACATCAATCCTACATCGGTATAAGTACCGCCAAGCGCCGATAGCGAGTCAATATAGTTGTCAAAGCTGCCCAATCCGCTAGTGTCACCTGCTGGTGTCGCGCTTCGTGAACTATAAGACATTAATTTGCGCGCCTTTTGCGGGCAGACTGCCCATGTATAATCAATGTTCCAGCCATCATAGCCGCCGATCCAGAATGTCACTTCAGGCCAATATGGTTGCCATGTGGTATGTGCATCATAGGGAACGAGATCGATATTAAGATCATAGGCATTGCTGGGAATGGTCAACGAAGAGCTGGCTGTAATTGTATTGACAGTGTCCCGCTCTTCAATGCATCCAGCCCAAGTTGTCGTAGCTGGTACAGGATTATTATTACTATCATTGGGAATGGCATACCACCATACGGGGTTTTCAATAGTTGCACCGGTTCTGTATTGCGTTGTCGATAATGGGTAGTTGTCGTAATATAAATACGTGTTGGGCGACCACCTTCTGGTTGAATAATAACCATCATCGGACTTCAACCATTCAGGCTTCAGCAAATAACCGACCTTCACCGTCTGCACATAAGGCACAAAACCGTAACGGATACGGCCATCTGCGTCATTGCCGGGACCAAGGGCGTCGTAAAATGCTTTTGTCGCCAGTTTCAATGACGCCATCCGGGTGGTGGTGCCGCCCGCGCCATCGCTGATCGCCGAATCCATCGATCCTGTGGTATCGAGGACGAACATCACATCATTGTTCGGCGTACTCAACGTGGCTTCACACTTGACGGAAACCGGCAAGCTATTGATATTGAACATTTTCATAATTGTGGTCGGCGCAGTGGTTTTGGCGGTGACGACGACCGTGCTGGTCGAATTGGGAGAGATGGTAAAACTTGGGGTGAATGCAGATGTCCCCAATGTATTTTGCGGGAAGTTGAAATTGAATATTTTGAGTGCGTCCGCCACATTTGCCGATGTCAAGGTGCCGCCTGTCATGGCGCGTCGTGCCGCAATCGCGCTGACGTCACAGGCCTGTTGCAGTTGCATTCTGGTGGTATAGCTGCGGGCCATATCAATGCCTGCCCCCATCAGGGCGAGCATGGGGATCAGGCTTGCCGCTACGATCATGGCGGTATTAGCCCGCTTATCCCGCGCAAACTGTCGCCACAGCCCCGGGCATCCTTGCTGAATGGATTGAAGACTGGTGCCAGCATTGGTTTTGCTGCGGTTGAAAAGCTTTTTCAGCATACGCAAATTACAATTTCCTGCCAAAATACAATAACAAGCATGTGACCGACTATCACGGATAAGGTATAATATTTTTGAAAATCAGTCGGTTAATGATAGGATAATGCATTGCGCCGTTCGATCTTGCGAATGGTGCCATGCAGGTTTTATAGCGGCACCCTAATATTCCTTACCTCGCCCCCGCAATGGAAAAATTATGCAATTCATTGAAATAAGTGAAAACTTTGGGGTGGAGCGAGCGTTGATCCTATCCTATTTACCACCTGCCCGCCGGGATGGGGTTGTCGCCATTTGGCAGCTTGATGCGCGGTTGCAGGCATTGGCGCTGACCACGCGAGAGGCGATGCTGGGCCGGATCAAGCTGCAATGGTGGGCCGATCAATTGGCAAAGCTCGATCGCACGACACCGCCTGCGGAGCCTGTGCTGGCGGCGATCGCGTTGTCAGGTGAAGGAATTGACCCTGAGGAATTATCCGCGCTCGCCATTGGCTGGCAGCAATTGGTGCAAGAAGGCGAACCAAATGACGAGGAACTCGCCGCCTTCGCCGATTTTCGCGGGCGGGCGATGTTCGCCTTGATGGCGGCAGGCGATGTGTCGCCTGCGCCTTTGTTGGTCGATCATGGGCCAATATGGGCGCTGGTTGATTTTGCCGGGCAATTGCCTGCGGGCAGCGTCAAGGACCGGGCGATGGCACTGGCTGCGCGATTATTGCCAGCACAAGGCCCGGGGCGTTTGCCAAGGTCGCAGCGCGCAGTGGGGACGCTCGCATGGCTTGCCCGCCGGGATGTGCAGAATGTCGGGGATAGCGCATTTGCCCGCGTGTGCCGCATGGCGTGGCATCGGATGAGCGGATATTGAGGATGATTGCGTATAAATCTGCTTTGTCATAGAGTTAAGCCATTGTTCGCGTACTGGAGTTCGTGCGATGTGGCGTTTTCTTGCTGGTGGCGGGGCGGTAATCTGCCTGATGGCGGCGGGGTTCTTCTTTTGGCAGGGAAATGCACGGCCACAGCCTGTAAGTCTGCTGGCAATGACGCCGCCACCGCCAAAAATGGACGCGCCTGCACCGCTGGAAACACCCGAGGCCAGCCCGATCAGTCGGGAAGAAAAACGCTTCAAACGTTATGATCGCGACCGCAATGGCTTGGTCACGCGTCCGGAATATCTGATGAGCCGCCAGAAAGCGTTCGCCAAACTCGATACTGATCGGGATGGCAAGCTCAGCCTTGTGGAATATGCGGTCAAGACGAGCGCCAAATTCACCGCCGCCGATGGCGACAAATCGGGTGGGCTGAACCTGACCGAGTTCGCCAAGACAGCAGCAAAGCGCAGTACCAAGTCGAAAACGCCCCGCTGCCCTCCCGCCCACACACGCAATGCGCGCGATGAGGAGGAGGGGGGCTAGGGATTAAAACGGTCTATCAAGACCTTTCAGGCTTTTGGTGAAGATTTCGCAGCCTGTGTCGGTGATTCCGATCGTGTGTTCGAACTGCGCCGAAAGCGAGCGGTCGCGGGCTACAGCCGTCCAGCCATCGTCCAGCACCTTTACCTCGGGCCGGCCAATGTTGATCATCGGTTCGATGGTGAAGAACATACCGGGCTTGATTTCAGGCCCGGTGCCGGGGCGTCCGAAATGCAGCACTTCCGGTGCATCATGGAACAGTCGGCCAATGCCATGGCCGCAGAAATCGCGGACCACGCCATAGCGATGCTTTTCGGCATGGACCTGAATGGCATGGCCGATATCGCCCATATGATTGCCCGGCTTTGCCTGTTCGATGCCGAGCATCAGGCATTCATAGGTCACTTCGACCAATCGGCGCGCCTTGATCGCGACATCGCCGACGAGATAGGTCCGATTGCAATCGCCATGCCAGCCATCAAGGATCGACGTCACGTCGACATTGACGATATCGCCTTCCTTCAACACCTTCGGCCCCGGAATGCCATGGCAAATGACATGGTTGATCGAGGTGCAGCAGCTATGGGTAAAGCCGCGATAATTCAGGGTCGCCGGGATCGCGCCCGCCTCCAACGTCAACCGCCGGACGATGTCGTCGATCTCCTCGGTGGTGATGCCGGGTGCGATGACAGGGACCAACGCGTCTAGGATTTCCGCAGAAATCCGTCCAACTTTGCGCATGCCTTCAAAGGCGGCGGCGTTGTAAAGCTTGATCGCGCCGGACCGGCTTTGCTTGCCCTCATCGGTGATAAATTCATATTGTGCCATGGCGCTGGGCTATAGCGAAAGCCTCGCATTGCCGCTATGGATTTTTCCCATGACAAAAGAACGCATCTGGACTGCCGCCCTGATCATCATTGGCGACGAGATTTTGTCGGGTCGTACCCAGGACAAGAATATCAGCCAAATCGCGGTCTGGCTCAATATTCAGGGCATTCGCCTGAAAGAGGTGCGGGTGGTCGCGGACGTCGAAAGCGCGATTGTCGAGGCAGTGAACAGTCTGCGGGTGAAGCATGACTATCTCTTCACCACCGGCGGCATCGGACCAACCCATGACGATATTACCGTCGATGCGATTGCAGCGGCCTTGGGTGTCGCGGTCGTCGTGCATCCGGATGCCGAGAAGATCCTGCATGATTATTATGAAACGCGTGGTGGCCTGACCGAGGCACGGCTCCGCATGGCGCGCGTGCCGCAAGGGGCAGAGCTGATCGAAAACAAGGTGTCGGGCGCGCCCGGCATTCGCGCGGGCAATATCTTCATCATGGCAGGCGTGCCCGGTATTACCGCGATGATGCTCGATGGCCTCAACGGCAAATTGGAGGGCGGCATGCCCTTATTGTCCGACACTTTGGGTTGCTGGGTCGCGGAAAGCGAAGTGGCGGACCTGTTGGCAAAGACCGAGCGAACCCATGAGGGATGTCAGATCGGCAGCTATCCATTTTTCCGTGAGGGCCGGGTCGGCGCGAATTTCGTTATTCGTTCGACCGATCATGATCGACTGAACAAATGCATGCTGCACCTGGCAGACGGTTTGACGGCGCTTGGCTATCCGAGCGAATTTGGCGGCATTTCTCCGATTAGCGGTTGATGCTGGAAGGCGATAACGCATGATGGCGGGGCCTTACTGCTGGCCAGCCATGATGGCGTACCGATTCATGAATCGGCATCTGTAACCAGTATTTAAGCAATCGATTCTATTTCCCCACTACGGATGTGGTGATTCATAGGCTTATGAATGCCTGATGAACCGATCGGCGCGATCTCAAAATCACGCAAACGTCCGGGAAAGCTAAAAAATGCATCGAATTAATGCCGCAATGCGTCATTTTCCCGTTGCAAGGCTTAATCCCTATCATTATGGGGGACTTTAGGAGACGGCGTTGGGCCGGTTCTCCATATTCCTGGGAGCTGACCTATGAACAAATTTGCTTTCGCGGTTGCCGCCGCTGGCCTGATGACCCTCGCAGCTTGCAACAAGGCTGAAGAAGCTAACGTTGTTGATGCGAACGCCGCTGAAGTCGTCGCTGAAGACGCTAACGCTGTTGATGCAAACGCTGCTGAAGCTGTTGATGCAAACGCTGCTGAAGCTGCTCCGGCTGCTGATGCCAACGCTGCTGAAGCTCCGGCTGCCGGCAACGCTGCTGCTGCCGAATAATTTCGGATTGCAGAGCGCCTCACTCTTCTGAGTGAGACGAGCTAGAGACGGGCGCTATTCCTACGGGAATGGCGCCCGTTTTCATTTGGGCTTAGCATTGATCCCTGCTGATGCACGATTACCCGTACCATTGGCTGATAAGGGCTTGTTGCTTGTGCAACTTGGTCCATGATGCGCTATAAAACGCACAGACGCACAATAAGGTCGCCGTAATCCATCAGAGAGGATGTTCATGGCCAAGCCGAGCGTTGCAGATCTGCCATATTGGGCGACATCATTGGAAGATGTGGCAGCGTCCATGGGTGGGGATTTGGCCGGGCTGTCATCCCCAAAAGCGGCGGCGCAGCTCGCACTTTTAGGCCCAAATAGCGTCGAAGATGATTCCCGACTAAGCGTCTTGCGACTGCTGCTGCGGCAGTTTGAAAGCCCTTTGGTGCTGATCCTGATCTTCGCGGCGGCCATTTCGCTATTGTTGCAGGAATGGATCGATGCGGGGATCATCCTCGCGATTGTGTTGGGCAGCACTTTACTCGGCTTTTTTCAGGAGTTTCGCGCCTCGAATGCGATAGCGGCGCTGCGTAATCGGCTCGCGCTTAATACCCGTGTGATCCGCGATGGGCTGGAAAAGACCGTCCCCGTCACCGAAATTGTGCCGGGCGACATCATTCTTTTATCCGCCGGTAACCTGATTCCGGCGGATGGGCTGGTGATCGAGACAAAGGATTTCCTCGTCAGCGAAGCGAGTATGACCGGCGAATCCTACCCGGTGGAAAAGCGTCCGGGCGTGGTCGCCGTCGATGCGGGGCTCAATGCGCGCAGTAATATGGTGTTTCTGGGCGCGTCGGTGCGTAGCGGCACCGCGAAAATGCTGGCGGTCGCGACCGGGCGACATACAGAATTCGGCGCGATTGCAGCGCGATTGCGCGCGCGAGAGCCGGAAACTGACTTTGCGCGGGGGGTGCGGCACTTCGGCTATCTGCTGATCCGCGTGATGATTCTGATCGTGATTTTTGTCCTGACCGCCAATTTGCTGATTGGTCGCCCGGTTATCGAATCCCTGTTATTTGCGGTCGCGCTCTCAGTCGGCCTGTCGCCGGAACTCTTGCCCGCCATCGTCAGCGTGACCTTGTCGGCGGGGGCTCGGGCGATGGGCAAGCGCGGCGTGATCGTGCGGCGGCTCGAAGCCATCGAGAATTTCGGCAGCATGGACATATTATGCACCGACAAGACGGGGACACTGACTGAAGGGACGATCATCCTCCAAGAGGTGCTGGATGCGGCGCAGCAGCCCTCTGACGGGGTGAAGCAACTCGCATTCCTGAATGCGGCATTTGAGACGGGGATCGAAAACCCGCTCGATATGGCGATCATGCAAGCCGGGAAAAGCGCGGGGCTGACCACCGCCGGTTTCACGAAAATCGACGAAATTCCTTATGATTTTCAGCGGCGGCGGCTGACTGTCATGCTGGCGGCGGAGGCTGATCCAACGCAGCATGTCATCATCACCAAAGGGGCCTTTGCCAATATTCTCGACATCTGCAATTTGGTTGAACAGGGCGGCAAGAATATCCCACTCGATCCCGCAGGCCGGGCCGCGTTGGAAGAGGTGGTGAAGCAAAAGGGCGGCGAGGGCTTTCGCGCGCTGGCCGTCGCGACGAGAATTGTCCCGACAGCGGCGCATCATGGCCGCGAAGTCGAAGCCGAGATGGTGTTTCGCGGTTTCCTCATCTTTTTCGATCCGCCCAAGGCCGAGGCGGCGGATGCGATCCGCCATTTGGCGCGGCTCGGGATTCGCATCAAGGTCATCAGCGGGGATAATCGCTATGTCACGGCGCATCTGGCGCAGGCAGTCGGGCTGGATGCCAATGCGATGCTGACCGGCGAGCAGCTCTCCAAGCTGAAGGACGAGGCGCTGTGGCATCTTGCGCCGCGCACTGATTTGTTCGTCGAAATCGACCCGCAGCAAAAGGAACGCATCGTCCGCGCCTTGCAATCTACGGGCCATAGCGTCGGTTATCTGGGGGATGGGATCAATGATGCGCCCGCGCTCCATGCGGCGGATGTCGGCATTTCGGTTGAACAGGCTGTCGATGTGGCACGCGATAGCGCCGATATTATCTTGTTGAGCCGCGATCTCGATGTGCTGCGGGTGGGGGTGGAGGAAGGGCGACAGACCTTTGCCAATACGCTCAAATATATCTCGATCACCACCAGCGCGAATTTTGGCAATATGATCAGCATGGGCTTGGCGACGCCGTTGCTGCCGTTTCTGCCCTTGGCCGCCAAACAGATTTTGCTCAACAATTTCCTGTCCGACCTGCCCTCCATGGCGATTTCGAGCGACAATGTTGATCCGGACCGGATTTCAGCGCCGCAACGTTGGGACATCAAGGAAATTCGGCGCTTTATGATCGTGTTTGGGTTGATCAGTTCGATCTTCGACATCGTGACTTTTGCGATGCTGTTGCGCGTGTTTCATGCGGGCGAGGCGGTATTTCAGACGTCTTGGTTCCTGATTTCTCTGCTGACAGAATTGGCGGTGGTCCTGATTCTGCGGACCCGTGGCAGCGCTTTTCGCAGTCGGCCAAGCGCATTGCTCTTATGGTCAACACTGGCCGCCGTGATCGCGACATTGGCGATTCCATTTCTGGGTAGTTTGAGCCGCGCCTTCGGCTTTGTTCCACTCACCTTATCCGAGATGGTAACGGTGGGGTGCATCCTTATCAGCTATATTATAGCCACCGAATTGGCCAAGAGATGGTTTTACCGCCGCGTAACACGCGCAATATCAGGATCGGGTCGGGGGTGAGCGCCGCGATACCAAAGCGAAGATGGCGGTTCTGGCTGATAGGCGCCGTCATGATCGGCCTGATCGTGTTGATCCGGCGCGAGGCAGATTTTTCGCGTTTCGTGGTTTTGGCCGAACAAGCGCAACCCTTATGGCTGGCCCTTGCCATATTGTTGCAGCTTGGCACTTATGCCAGCCTCGCCTTTAGCTGGCGGATCATTTTGCGGCGGGCAGGAGAGCAGGCAAGGTTTCCGTCATTAATTCGGATCGCCTTGGTGAAACTGTTTATCGATCAGACCCTGCCGACCGCCGGGATGAGCGGCAATATCCTGCTGGTCGATCAGCTCATCAAGATCAATGTCTCGCGTGGGATCGCGGTGGCGGCGCTGCTGATGTCGATGATCGGCTATTACACAGCCTATGTCATTTTTGCTGTATTGGTGCTGTGGCTTTTGTGGTGGCAGGGCAATGCCACCCCCTTTATGGCAAGTGTCATCGCCTGTTTCATGGTAGTTGCCATTCTTATTCCCGGATTGGCACTATGGCTGCGTCATCGCGGTCGCAGGCCGTTGCCGGATTGGCTGGCGCAGATAGGTCCGATTGAAGCATTATTTCGCACGGTCGGCCTTGCGCCCGCAGATTTGTTGCGTGATCGCCATGTGCTGGCCCGCGTCACCTTGTGCAATGCGCTGATTTTCTGCCTTGATGCCGCGACCCTCTACGCATGCCTGCATGGTCTGGGGCAGGATGTGGGTTTTGCGACAGCGTTGATCGGGCTGATCATGGCCTCGGTCGCGGTGACGCTGGCGCCATTGCCATTCGGCCTTGGCAGTTTCGAGGTCGCCTGCACCGCCACGCTGCATCTGCTGGGCATTTCAATCGAGGCCGCCTTTGCATCAACGATGCTGCTGCGCGCGCTGACCTTGTGGTTGCCGTTGGTGCCGGGGTTGATCCTGTTGCGGCGACGTAAAGACTATTCGCCGAGGTAGAATTTTTTCAGCGCGCGCGCATCGTGCAAGGCGTTATGCGGCACTTTGCTGGTCGCGGCAGAGCTGAACCCCGCGCCATTGATCAGTTCGAAGCGCAAGCAATTGATCGGGGCCTTTTCACCGGGGCCCGTCACCAGCAAGGCGCAGAAATAGGCAAGGTCATCCGGCCAGTCGGCGATGATCACCGGGTCTGGATCGCCCGCGAAATAGGTCGCGATGTGCATCGCGGCCTCGGTCCGGCTCATTTCATAATCCACCCCCGGCGGCACATGGCGCAAGTAAGGGATGACGCGCTGTTCCACCCATGAATGGATTTTCTCCGGCAGCGGCAGCGAGGTGTAAAACTCCTGATCGCCATCTTCCGGCACCAGCGCGAGGCTGATCAGTTCGCCGCCAAAGCCGTTGAACTCGGTATCCAGAAAATAGCGCATGAAGGGGTGGGACTCATATTGAAAAAGATGACGCCCCTATGGCGGAGTGGGCGAGGTCAGTAAACCATCCGTTATTTGATGACCTCAATATCTGCGCCATCGCCTGCATAGACATCCTGTGCCGTGATTTGGGCAGAAAGGCGTTTGCGATCATGTCGGCGGAAGGCCTGGACGATTTCATCCACTTCCGATGCAGTCATATCGAGATTGAACAAGCCTTTGCGGGCCAGCGCGATAGCAGATTCCATGACCTCACGCTCGGTACCAGCCAATTGCGCGCCTGCCAGCTGCATCAATTGCACCCGATCATAGACCCGCGCAAAGACCGACAAATGCGGAAAGCTGGTCGCGATTTGGGCGATTTGGCTTTGATCCAGCCCATCGCCATTTTGACAGAAGAACAGCAATCGTGCCTGTTCGGCACCTGCGCTACGCAACAGGTCTATCCGCGTCCCATCGCCATAAAAGACCTTATGGCCGAAGGAACCGCTCATTTCGATCTGCGCGGGATCAAGGTCGATCAAGATGATCTTGAAGCCGGCGGCTGCCGCAATCTGCGCTATAGTCTGGCCAAAACGCCCATGGCCGACGACGATAATCTCAGCCGATTTGGTCGGGAACTTACCAATGGCGGGGGTTGGCTCCACTGTCGCGATGTCGCCCATTTTCTTGGCGAGCAGCATGAGAAATGGTGTCGCGACCATTGATACAGTGACGACCGCATTGAATATGCTGACGGTTTCCGGTGCGATCAACAACGCCATTTGCGCTGCACCAAAAATGACGAACGCGAATTCGCCGCCTTGGCTTAACAATAACGCAAGGATGATCGCGCCGCGCTGTGGCGCACCGAACAGCCGCGCAATGCCGAATAGCACCGCCGCCTTGATGCAGATCACCATCGCTGCCATGCCAAGGACGAAAAAGGGTCGTTCCAGCACGGCGTGAATATCCAACAGCATCCCGACAGACAGGAAGAATAGCCCCAGGAGGATAGAACGGAACGGATTGATATCGGCCTCCAGCTCATGCCGGAAAGGCGAATCCGCCAGCATAACGCCCGCGATGAACGCGCCTAGGGCCGGGGACAGGCCGATGGCGCTGGTTAGACCTGCGCTCGCACAGACTGCCAAAAGGCCAGCGACAATGAACAATTCGCGTTCGGCATAATGGCCGATGAGGCGGAGCGCTGGCACTAACAAGAACCGGCCCGCTGCCACCAGCACAATAATCGCCAACAATGATTGGCCGACCACGATAAAGGGGTTCGCTGGCACATCGAGACTAGGCGCACGTGACAGGGCAGCCACAATCGTCAGCAGCGGCACGATTGAAAGGTCTTGAAACAACAGAATGGAAAAGGCGCGTTCGCCTAATGGTGAGTTCAGGCGTCCCTCGGATTGCAGCATCGGCAATACCTGCGCCGTCGATGACAACGCGAGCGGCAGGCCCAATGCCAATGCCGCCGCCGGGGTAAAGCTTGTGAACAGCAGCAGCCCAGCCGCCAGCGCAAGGCCCGCCAAGGCAACCTGCGCCAGACCGAGGCCGAGGATTTCCCGCTTCAATCGCCACAAACGCCGGGGGGCAAGATCGAGACCAACCAAAAACAGCAGGAGGACGATGCCGATTTCGGAAAAGCGCATGATGACATGTGCGTCGGATACAAGTTGCAGCCCGGATGGCCCGACAGCGATGCCTGCCACGATATAGCCCAACACCGCGCCAAGCCCGTAACGCCGGAACAGCAAAACGAACACCAAGGAGGCAGCCAGCAAGATGGTGCCGAGAAGGAAGATATTCTGATCCATATATGTGCGTTACATTCATGGCGCGGCGGTGAAATGGCAAGCGATATGCGGTTATCCGGACAATAAAAATGTACGAAGTTGAGGCGATGTATCCAATTTCGATCAATTTATATTTTATTTAGGATTTTCGGATAAATAGGTCTCATGAGTAAGTATGCGTTCATCAAGCATGTCCGGTTATGCGGACTAGTCGCCACAGCCTTAACGGCTGTTCATTCGGTCAGCGCTGTCGCTGCCGGTGTCTCTGCTGGCACGCAGATCCAAAGCACTGCGACCGCCACGTACACTGCAGGTTCGATGAGTGGATCGGTGCAGTCGAACACTGTCACGGTAAAAGTGGATGAGTTGCTTGATGTGGCGGTTACCGGCCTATCCGGCGCATCGACCACCATCGGGTCAAATCCGGTGATCCTGACCTATGCCGTGACCAATACGGGCAATGGCTTTGAGGCCTTCAATATCAATGTAGACCCGGCGGTCGCGGGCAATCAGTTCGATGCCGTGGTGCAGACCATCGCCATCGATACCAACGGCAATAATGCCTATGATTCAGGTGTCGATCAGGTGCTGACCAATAATACGGCCACGCCTGCGATTGCCCCTGATGGCGTGCTGCGAATCTTTGTGGTGGTGGGCTTGCCTGCCACGGCCCATGATCTTGAAACCAGCAGCGTACGCCTTACCGCCGAAGCCGTCACCGGCTCAGGCAGCCCCGGCACGACATTTACGGGCCAAGGTGCAAACGGCTCGGATGCCGTGGTGGGCGCATCTGGCGCGCAGGCGTTTGGCAGCAATGATCTTGTCGCCAGCCTTGCCACGGTCACCCTGACAAAATCGGCCAGCATTGTAGATCCGTTCGGCGGGGCGCAACCGGTGCCGGGCGCGATCGTGACCTATATAATTACCGCCTCTGTTGCTGGCACCGGACAGGCCGAAGGGCTGGACATCGCTGATGTCATTCCGACCGGCACGACATATCAAAATAGCACGTTGAAACTCGATGGCGCGTCGTTGAGCGATGCCGCTGATGGTGATGCGGGCGATGCATCGGCCAGCGGCATCAATGTCAGTCTTGGCAACATCACCGGTGGCAGCGACAAAACCGTCAAATTTGACGTCAAGATCAATTGAGGAAATTTGCGATGCGTAAAAAGTTTCTGTTGCTGGGCGCATTTGTTGCCATTTCTCACGCCCCTGCCGCGCTGGCGCAAGCCGCGTCGCCGGTCGAGTTGAAGGGCGATGTGAAGCTCGACAAGATCGTGGTTCAAAATGGCAAGGAGCAGCACCAGTAAACCGAACCGAAGGTCGTGGTGCCGGGCGACAGGCTGATCTTCTCCACCGCCTATCACAATACAGGTGCGATGGTCGTGAAGAACTTCGTCGTCACCAACCCCATCCCGCAAGGCGTTACACTCGCATCCGATGCAAAGGGAACCCTGGAGGTGTCGGTCGACGATGGTAAAAATTGGGGACGGCTGACGATGCTGACCGTGCCGGACGGGCAGGGCGGCAGGCGACCCGCGCAGGCGAGCGATGCTACGCATGTGCGTTGGACGCTGGCCACGCTCGCGGCAGGGGCATCAGGCGTTTTAACCTATAATGCCATCGTCCGCTGACAAGATGAATTGAGTGTTTCGATCAACGCCGGATCTTTCGCGGCCATGTTCAAGAGTAAGGATTAGCGTATGAGTAACAGAAGCAAAATGCTGACCATGGTGAGTGTCATGGCGCTTGCCATGCTCCATTCAGCTAATGCGCTGGCCGCAGGCACAGCAGCGGGGACGTCAATCACCAACACAGCCAGCATCGCCTATCAGGTGGGCGGCGTGTCGCAGAATACGGTCACGGCCTCCAACACCATCACCGTCGATCGCAAGGTCAACGTCACCATTGCTCGGGTCGGCTCAAGCGCGACCTCGGTATCTCCGGGGCAGACCTCGGCGGTCACGACGTTCACCGTGACCAATCTTTCAAACGCCACGCTCGATTTCGGTCTGGCAGTCGCCCAGCAGAGCGGCAGTACGGGTGCCTATGGCGCCACGGATAATTTCGATACATCGAATGTAAAAATCTATGTCGATAGCAATGCCAATGGCACCTATGATTCCGGCACAGATACGCAGGTGACATATCTGGATGAACTGGCCGCCGATGCCAATAAGACGGTGTTCGTGGTATCGGATATTCCGCTTGGTCGCCTGAATGGCGATGATGCGACGATTGTGCTGACCTCAACCGGCTTTGAAGGCGGTGGCTCGGGCAGTAAGGGGGCTGCCCTGACAGAAACGAGCGGCGCAAACACCAGTGCGATGGATACGGTCTTTGCCGATGGGGCCGGAGCCACCGATAGCGCGCGTGATGCGGCCTATTCGATCAAGAATGATTATCTCGTCTTCACGGCCACGCTGAGCGTCACCAAGATCAGCAAGGTCATCAGCGATCCCTTGAACGGGACCACCAATCCCAAGGCGATTCCCGGTGCGACCGTCGAATATTGCATCGTGGTGGCCAATGCCTCTGGCAGCGCCCCTGCGGACAGCGTGGATATCACAGACCCACTGCCTAGCCAGATCGCCTATGATGCAACCTATGGGATCTTTTTCAGCGGCACATATTCAGCGGGCGTCTGCAACAGCGATGGCATCGCAGGCGGCAGTTATGCGACGGGTTCCGTCACCGTCACGTTAAGCGGCGTGGCCGCGAACGAAACCAAAACCGTGCTTTATCGCGCCACGATCAACTAAGTTTCCAGCAACGTAAACACGATCAACTGAACAGGCGGCGCAGCATCTTATAAAGTGCAGCGAGCGCTTCATATATTGTCAGAGGTAATGAGTATTTTGCAGCGTATCGGATACATCCTTGCACTGTTGTACGCGACATTATGCACGGGTGTATCCATCGCCAAGGCGCAGACTATTCATAATACCGCCGCCGCCCGATGGGTGGAACAAGGCCGGACCTTGTTGATCACTTCCAACACAGTGACAATCGCGGTGCAGCAGGCAGCCGGCACCGTGGAGGTGTTCAAGCCAGCGACAGGCGGCGTCAGCACAGGGCAGTCGATCAATTATATGCCATCGTTCTGCGGTGGACAAAAAATCAATACATCATCCGCCACCGTGGGCGAGGCCGAGATCGCCGCGCTTGAAAACGCCAACAAGCTCTATCTGGGCGAGGTGATGTATGTCAGCCTCAAATCCACCAGCGTCAATAATGATGCAAACCAGATTGATCATGTTACCGCCACGTTGACGATCAACGGGGGCGAGCGCGAGGCGATCACCGTGTTCGAGACTGCGGCCAATAGTGGCGTGTTCATTGGCGCTATCCCGACCGTTGGCAATCCACCCGCGCCCGTGCAGGGTGATTGCCGGTTGAGCGTGGCGCCGGGCGATCAGGTCCAGATCGAATTCAGCATCGCCACTGTGCAGGCGGTAATCGCTTCTACGCAGGTGGAGATTCTGGCCGATCCGTTCGGATTGTTGTTCGATAGCGAGGATGGCTCCCCGATCAATGGTGTGCGAATGACGTTGGTGGATGCCGCGACTGGTGCACCTGCGCGCGTTTTTGGCCCGGATGGGGTCACGCCTTGGCCATCGACGATGATAACGGGTGAAATCGTGACCGATGGCGCGGGCAATCGTCATCCGATGTTGCCGGGCGAATATCAATTTCCGTTGACGGCTTTTGGCAATTACCGGCTGCTGGCCGAACCGCCTGCGCCCTATAGCGGGCCATCCAAGGCCAATATCACGCAATTGTCGGTGTTGCGTCGCCCCGATGGTCAGCCGCTGGCGCTGGGTGACGGTTCGTTCGGCGGGGTCTTTGCCGTGGCCGGGCCTGAGCCGGTGCGTGTTGATATTCCGCTAGATCGTCCGGCATCGGCGGTGGAACTGACCAAGACGGTCTCGCGGGCCAATGCCCTGCCAGGGGATATGCTGGTCTATACGATTGTCGTGCAGAATGCCGATAAGCGGCGTGCCAACCGTGGCGTGCAACTGGTGGACATCCCGGCAACGGCGCTGCGCTATCGTCGTGATAGCCTGCGGGTCGACGGCGCGCCCGCTGCTGCGAACACAGCCGATTTCGCGGCGGATGGCAGGAAGCTGACGATCGCGCTGGGCGATATTGCGCCGGGGAAAAGCCGGACGATCACTTATGCGATGACAGTGCGGCCAGATGCGAATGCAGGGCAGGCGATCAATCGGGTGACGGCCACGGATCGCCAAGGCGTTTCCGCCAATGCAGGTGCGATCGTGCGGATCGAGCGCGAAGACCTCGCCTCACGCACCACCATATTGGGGCGGATCGTTGCGGGCGGATGCGACATTGCCGCCCCGCATGAGGGCATAGCCGGTGTGCGGGTGGTGCTGGAAGATGGCAGCTTTGCCATTACCGATGCCGAAGGGCGCTATCATTTCACGGGCCTGTTGCCCGGCAGCCATGTCGTGCAGGCGCAATCCAATACGCTGCCCAAAGGCGGCAAGTTCGTCGATTGCGCCCGTTCGACCCGCAGCGCAGGCAGTGCGAATTCGCGTTTCGTGATCGGGCAGGGCGGTAGCCTGATGACGGCGGATTTCTTCGCAGTCGTCCCGGAAAGCAAGAGCGTTCCAGAGAAAAATGCCGGCCCGGCAAGCAAGGTGCCTATTGCAGCCCCCCTTACCAGCGAAGAGGCCGACAGCCGCGCAGCAGCAGGAGCCGAGGTGATTTGGCTGCAAAAGGGCAATGGCCCGACCGCGTTCCTGTTCCCCGCGCCTGATCACAATCCGCGCGCCCCGGCTGTGCGCGTAGCGATACGGCATAAGGTTACCGAGAAAATAGAACTGCTGATCGATGGCAAGCCGGTCGATCCCGTGGCGTTCGACAACATCTCAACCGCCCCGGGCGGCACTTATGCCGTCAGCCTGTGGCGCGGGATTCCGCTTGAAGGTGAAGTGACCCATTTGTCTGCATTGGTGCGGAGCGAAAAGGGTGCGCTCCTGTCCACCCTTACCCGCGATGTGCATTTTGTCAGCACGCCCGCGCAGATCGAACTGTTGCCGACCCGCAGCCGCCTGATTGCCGATGGCGTCACCCGGCCTGTGCTGGCATTGCGTGTGACGGATCGGGCAGGACGTCCGGTCCATGCAGGCCTGACCGGCGATTTTACCCTGTCATCGCCTTATGAAAGTGCCGAGGCGGTCGATGCACGGCAATCGCAAGCACTTTCCGGCACAGGCAGCAAAGCGCCGCGCTGGCTGGTGAAGGGCGATGACGGCATCGCCTATGTCGAACTGGCCCCGACAATGACCAGCGGCAAGCTGCACATGGAATTTACATTTGTCGATGGGCAACAACGCCGCCGTCAGGAACTGGATAGCTGGATCATGCCGGGTAAGCAGGCATGGACGGTTACGGGCCTGGTCGAAGCAGGGGCCGGGGCGGTCGATGTCGCGGATCAGATGCAACGGACGACGGATTTCGACAGCGACCTTGGGCGCAATGCGCGGATCGCCGTTTATGCCAAGGGGCCGGTGACGGACGATATTTTGGTCACTGCGGCCTATGATAGCGCCAAGCAACGCAATGAACAGAATCTGCAAGGCGCGCTTGATCCGCGTGCATATTATTCCGTCTTTGCCGATGGTTCGGAGCGGCTGTTCGATGCCGCCAGCCGCGACAAATTCTATGTGCGGGTCGAAGGCCGTGGCCTGACCGCGCAATATGGCGATTTTGATGCCGGTTTCGACCAGACCCAGCTTGGCCGCTATCTCCGCACCGCCACCGGGGTGCGTGGCGAGATTATGCGCGGCGGTTGGCATATGGCCGGTTTTGCCGCGCAAGTGTCTTCCACCCATCGCCGTGATGAATTTCAGGGTGGGGGCATTTCGGGCCCTTATCGCTTGTCGAGCCGTGGAATTATTGTCGGCAGCGAATCCGTCACACTTGAAGTGCGCGACCGTTTCCGTTCTGAAGTGATCGTCTCGCGCCGCACGCTGGCGCGGTTCGTCGATTATGACATTGACGTGATTTCCGGCACGATCAGTTTCAAGGAGCCGGTATTGAGCCGGGATCATGATCTGAATCCGCAATTCGTCGTGATCGACTTTGAACTTGATCATCTCGCAGGCGGTGGCCCGGTCAATGCAGGCGTACGCACCGACTGGACCACGCAAAATGGCAAGCTGCGGATCGGTAGCACGATCATCACCGATACCGGCGACACGGCAAATGGCAATGCCAACGCCGATGCCCGCACGGACCTTGCCGCCGTCGATGTGCGACTTCGCCTCGGCGATGCGACCGAAGTGCGGGCCGAAGCCGGGCGCAGCTTTCAGGGCGGGGCGCAGGCCGATGCATGGCTGATCGAAACCGAACATCATGCAGGACGGCTTGATCTGCTGGCTTATGCCCGATCCGCCTCGCAGGATTTCGGCCTGGGCCAAATGAGCGGTGCGGAGCGCGGACGGCGTAAATACGGGCTGGATGCGCGATATGAAATGAGCGAATCTGTCTCATTGACCGCCAGCGCATGGGATGATGACAGTTTGCGTGATGCATCGCATCGCACGGCGGTGCAGATTGGCGCTGCCCATCGCACGCGGCGCACCGATGCGCGCATCGGGCTGGCGACGATGTATGATACAAGGTTCGATGGGCAGCAGGTCAGTTCGACCTTGCTGGAAGGCGGGGCGACCCAAAGGCTGTTTGACAACAGGCTGGAAATTGCAGCCTCCACATCGCTGGCACTCGGCAAGAGTGAAGCCGTGGACTTGCCAGCGCGCCATCGCCTGTCATCGCGTTATAATCTGAGCAAGGATGTGCGTCTGGTCGGCAGCTATGAAATCGCCAATGGCACGACCGGCGATAGCCGCACCGCGCGGGCCGGACTGGAAGTCTCGCCATGGCAGGGCGCGCGCATCATGACCGGGCTTGGCCAGCAGGCACAGGCCGAAGAGGGTAAGCGCGCCTTCGCCAACTTTGGCCTGACCCAGACGTTCGATGTCAGCCGCCATTTGTCGATCAGTGCGACCATGGATGCGGCTCGCAATCTAAGCCAAAGCGCCGCCAATAATGCGATCAATCCCGCACAGCCGCCCGCAAGCGGCGGGCGCGTGGCCGAAGGGGGAAGGCTTGAATATGATTACACGGCATTCACCACGGGCGCGGCATGGCGCAATGGTCCATGGAGCATCTCTGGCCGGGGCGAATATCGCGATGGACAGGATGATGATCGCAAGGGCGTGACGCTGGGCGCCATTCGCCAATTGGGCGAAGGCAGCATGTTCGGCGGGTCTTTTGGCTGGACGCGGGCGACAGCAGCGGGTGGGGCGTCGAGCGCTGTTATCAATAGCACGCTGGCGCTGGCGCATCGCCCTGCCGCTGCCCCTTATGCCGTGCTGGGCAAGATTGAACTCCGTGCCGATAGCGTGCGCAACATTTCTTCCGGAGGGCCGGACATTGCCGGCAATGCATTTAATGTGATCGGCGATGCCCGCTCCACGCGGGTGATCGGGTCGGTGGCCCTCAACTGGTCGCCAAAGGAGCAGGATGGCAACCAGTTTATCCAGCGTAGTGAGGCCAGCCTGTTCGCGGCGGTGCGGTATAATTTCGATCAATTGGGGGACTATGACCTTGCCGGGACTACGCTGATTGCAGGATTCGATGGCCGTTGGGGGCTGAATGAATTTGTCGATCTTGGCGGGCGCACCAGCGTCCGGGCCAATTTGATGGATAATAGTGTCAGCTTTTCATATGGTCCCGAAATCGGGATCACCCCCACAACCAACGTCCTGTTGTCGATAGGCTATAATGTGAAGGGCTATCGCGATCGCGATTTCTCTGCGGCCCGCAATACCGATCAAGGTATTTTTGTCGCCGCCCGGTTGAAGCTGGACAATGACAGCTTTTCATTCCTTGGCATGGGGCAGCAATAGGCCGCGCATCGCGGCCACCAGTTATTTCACCAACAGGCCGTAATCCACGGTGAAATTGGGAAAGGGGGAGGCGGTGCTGGTGGCGAAGCTGCCGCTCGGCTTGATCCGCACATGGGTGATATGGGTGTCGCCCTGCTGACCATCCGGCACAGGGGTGTAGGTCCATGTCGCGCCGGAATCATTCGAGAATTCCAGACCGTCGCTGCTATTGCCAAGGACGGTGTAGCTATAAGTCAGGCCGGATGTCGGCGACCCTTGATTGAACTTCACCGGGCCACCGCCGACCGTGGCGATGTCGCCAACGAAGAAGGTCATATTGGCGGGGACGGGGATGGTCAGGGTTGTGCTATTGCTATCCGGGCTGCCCGGCCCGCTATTGGTCATATTGGCGCTGGCTTTGATCAGGGCATTGGGAATAGCTTTGAAATTGCTGCTGTTGATACCGTCCGACTGGACAATATGGTTCAATGAAGCGGTCACAACCGGCATCGGTTCAAGCGCTAGCGCGTAATAGCCATTTTGCGGATCGCTGATCGAAAAGCTGGCGGTGCCACCCCCTGCATAATTGGTGGTCGCCAACATGGTGAACGTCCCGGTCGTCGCGCTGCGCGATAATAACGCCAGTCGTTGCCCGTTGGTGGCGGTCACCCCCAGATCGGATAATTTGAAACTGAGCGAAATCGCGCCCGTTCCGGTGCCAGTGCGGTTGAGAAACCAGATGCGCTGGGAACGCGCATTAAAGCCGGTTGGCGCATCGGCGGAGGTTGTGCCGGTCGTGGGGGACAGCGCGGACAATCCGGCCAGCACATAATTGCCATTGGCGAGAAAAGAGGTGTTGGTGATGGTCAGCCCGGCAGAGGTGCCGGTGGTAAGCGACCCGTCGCTTTCCTGCCCGATCCCGCCGACATGATAACGATAGCCAGCGCTGTTGGTATAACGATTGAGTGATCCCGCGCCGCCGGGATTGGCGTGTTTGGCGGCCAGATAGGATTGGATGATGTTGCGTTCTGCCGTCTTCAACTTGCGAGAATAGACGATAAGTTCGGATACAATACCATCATGATGTCTGTTGCTATCCCCTTCACCGCCACCAATATTGAAAAAGTGGTTAGAGGCAGGTGTGTACGTGCCCGTGTTTGATGAACTGGCGATCGTGGAGCCATCGCGCGCAATAGAGATCGGCGAACTTGCATTAAAATTGTAGAGATAAACGCGATCAAGGGCCGAATTTGTCCCAGACCAACTAACCGATACCCGGCCCGCATTGAGATTTCCATGATCCCAATAGATGTTCCCATCATTCCACGGTAATGAGACCAAATAACGGTTAGTCCCGGATCCCCCCGCATTCCCATTGCTTAACAAAATGGGTAATGCGGCAATTGTCCTGGTCGTTGCGATAATGAGTATCTCGCTGGCACTGACTCCGACACCGGAAGGAAATATGCCGCCAGGAATTTCAAGGATGTCGCGAACCCCATTGAAAGATACCCCGGAAGATTCGTTGTAAGTGGGGAAGGTGCGCGTGGTATTGCTAACGGCATCGCCCGCCGTGAACGCATTCGCGCTTTTGTCTTTCCACGCCTTGACCTGTGCACCGTTCGTTGGATTGGAGCCGCCGCCATTGCCGGTATCGGTGCCATTCACATCCAGCCCATCCAGCCATAGGCGCAGATTGCCCTGTATATCATGCGGCGCGTCCGCCATCGCCATTGATGGCCACAGCAGCGCGAACATGGCGAGCAGGGGATGGTGCGCCCGCATGCATGCCTTTGACATTAGAGGCTGCCGCCCCTCATGCAGTATACGGACCATAAGATGAGGGGAGGAGTGACGCTTTACAGACATACCCAATATTATTCCCGCAAGGTGAAAACGTCAAATTATTGAGCTGGTTAAGTATCCTGCACTGGCGGCTATTTCACCAACAGGCCGTAATCCACGGTGAAATTGGGAAAGGGGGAGGCGGTGCTGGTGGCGAAGCTGCCGCTCGGCTTGATCCGCACATGGGTGATATGGGTGTCGCCCTGCTGACCATCCGGCACGGGGGTGTAGGTCCATGTCGCCCCGGAATCATTCGAGAATTCCAGCCCGTCGCTCGTGTTACCAAGGGCGGTATAACTATAGGTCAGGCCGGATGTCGGCGACCCTTGATTGAACTTCACCGGGCCGCTGCCGACTGAGCCGATATCGCCGACGAAAAATGTCATATTGGCGGGCACGGGGATGGTCAGGGTCGTGTTATTGCTATCCGAATTGCCCGGCCCGCTATTGGTCATATTAGCGCTGGCTTTGATCAGGGCATTAGGAATGGCCTTGAAATTGCTGCTGTTGATGCCATCGCTTTGCACAATATTGCTCAACGTAGCGGTCACAATCGGCACCGGCTCGAGCGCCAGGGCGTAATAGCCGGACTTCGGATCGCTGATGGAGAAACTGGCGCTGCCGCTTCCTGCATAATTGGTGGTCGCGAGCGTGGTGAACGTGCCGGTCGTCGCGCTGCGCGTCAATAACGCCAGTCGTTGCCCGCTGGTGGCAGTCACCCCCAGATCGGACAGTTTGAAACTCAGCGAGATCGTGCCAGTCCCGGTGCCGGTGCGATTGAGAAACCAGATTCGCTGCGAACGCGATTTATAGCCAGTTGGCGCATCGCTGGTGGCGCTCCCGGTCGCAGGGGATAAGGCGGGCAATCCAGCCATCACATAATTGCCATTGGCGAGAAAACTGCTGTCGGCGATGGTCAGCCCAGCAGAGGAGCCGGTGGCAAGCGACCCATCGCTTTCCTGCCCGATCCCACCCACATGAAAACGATAGCCATCGGTATTGGTATAACGATTGGCTGTGCCTGCGCCGCCGGGATTGGCATGTTTGGCGGCCAGATAGGATTGGATGATGTTCTTTTCCGCACTGTTCAACCGGCGCGAATAGACGATGAATTCGGATATAATTCCGTTATGGAAGTTGGATGTCCCGATTTCGCCACCGCCAATGAAGAAACGGTTGGTGGATAATTGGGTATGACTTGCCGATCCGGATGCACTGGCCAAAACAGTGCCATCGCGCACGATGGACTGCGTGCCGCTCGTACTAGCGCCTAAATTGAAAATATTTAACTGGTTGTGAGATCCGTTAAAAGTGAGGCTTACCCTTCCCGGTGAAAAGGGGCTTCCGTGATCCCAATATACCTTCGAATCTGCATAGGCTGGAGAGTAGCTTATTCTTTTTAGGTTATCCCCATTGGTTCCTAAGTAAAATAAAAATGACGCTTTATTTAATCTTGTTGTATAAACAGTGAATATTTCACTGTTGCTTACTACTGTGCCGTTGCCATATAGGCCGGATGGAATTTCCAGTATATTTTTCGTGCCATCGAATGATATGCCGGTGCCTGCCGTGTAGGTTGGAAAGGTGCGATTTCCTGTGCCAAAGTCAGTTGCATCGCCTGCGACGAACCCATTGACGCTCTTATCCTTCCATGTCGTCACCTGTGCGCCGCCTGTTGGGTTGGTGCCGCCGCCATTGCCGGTATCGGTGCCGCTTACATCCAGCCCGTCCAGCCACAGGCGCAGATTGCCCTGAATGTCATGCGGGGCATCGGCCATCGCCATGGGTGGCCATATCAACCCAAGTAGCGCCAGTAGAGATATTGAAGGTCGGTGACGTCGCCACTTGTCAGCGATGACAGTCATATCTGTGGGAGTAAAACGCAATGCAAACATAACCAATACTATACCCGTAGTAATTTTACGTCAAATGATTGATAAAGTTTACATTATCCATAATCGAGCAATATTAGTTATCGACCAATAGGTCTTATGCCGCCTATTTCACCAACAGACCATAATCCACGCTAAAATTGGGAAAGGGGGCGGCGGTGCTAGTGGCAAAGCTGCCGCCCGGCTTGATCCGCACATGAGTGATATGCGTGTCGCCCTGCTGGCCATCCGGCACAGGGGCGTAGGTCCATGTCGTCCCGGAATCATTCGAGAATTCCAACCCGTCGCTGGTGCTGCCAAGGGCGGTGTAGGTGTAAGTTAGGCTGGATGTCGGCGACCCTTGATTGAACGTCACCGGGCCGCCACCGACCGAGCCGATGTCGCCGACGAAAAATGTCATATTGGCGGGGACGGGAAGGGTCAGGGTCGTGCTATTGGCATCCGGGCTGCCTTGCCCGCTGTTGGTCATATTGGCGCTGACTTTGATCAGGGCGTTGGGAATGGCCTTGAAATCGCTGACATTGATGCCGTCCGACTGGACAATATTGCTCAACGAAGCGGTGAGGATCGGCAAAGGCGCGAGCGCCAGCACGTAATAGCCAGTTTGCGGGTCGCTGATCGAAAAACTGGCGGTGCCGCTGCCATTATAATTGGTAGTCGCGAGCGAAGCGAACGTGCCGGTCGTCTCGCTGCGTGACAATAACGCCAGCCGCTGTCCGTTGGTGGCGGTCATCCCAAGATCGGATAGTTTGAAGCTCAGCGAGATGGCCCCAGTCCCGGTGCCGGTGCGGTTGAGATACCAGATGCGCTGGGAACGCGCATTAAAGCCGGTCGGCACATCGGCGGCGGTGCTGCCGGTGGCGGGAGACAGCGCAGGCAATCCGGCCAATACATAATTGCCGGTGGCGAGGAATGAGGTGTTGGCAATGGTCAACCCGGCAGAGGTGCCGGTGGTAAGCGATCCATCGCTTTCCTGCCCGATCCCGCCGACATGAAACTTATATACAGTATTGGTATAGCGGTTGGCCGCACCTGCACCGCCGGGGTTGGCATGTTTTGCGGCCAGATAGGATTGGAGGATATTCTTTTCCGCACTATTCAACCGGCGCGAATAAACGATGAATTCAGAAATGACGCCGTTATGAGAAGCGCCGCTGCCTGTATAACCATTTCCTAAAAAAAATGTATGCGTCGATAATTTTGTGTATATTGTGGCAGATGATCCATTTATGCTTGATAAAATATTACCATCTCTTGCAATAGATTGCTGACCGCTTACGCTAGCCCCCAAATTATAAATATATTTTCGATTATAAACTGAGCTGTTTCCACCCCAGCTAATGGCTATACGTGTGCTATGGTCCCAATAAATAGTGCTGTCTATCCATGGCATATGGGCGGAGATGCGAGGGCCCGAACTAGTTGTTGGTAAATTATTGTAGAACAAGAATTGATATTTATTTGTAACGCTGGTGGTGACGATAAAATAATCGCTGTCCGATATGGCAGCATTATTCGGATAGATGCCGCCGACAACCTCAAGTATATTGGTGGTTCCATCAAACGAAACACCATTGCCCGCGCTATAGGTCGGTAAACTGTGGGTCGTTGCGCCATAGCTGGTCGCATCGCCTGCAGTATAGGCGTTGGCGCTTTTATCCTTCCACGACGTGACCTGCGCACCGCCCATGGGGTTCGTGCCGCCGCCATTGCCGGTATCGGTGCCGCTCACATCCAGCCCGTCCAGCCACAGGCGTTGATTACCCGGTATATCATGCGGGGCATCGGCCAGTGTGAGGGAAGGCCAGAACAGCGCGAGCAGGGCCAGCAGAGGCCAATGCGCCTGCATCCGTGCGGGTGAGGGACGAACCCGTCGTTCCTCAAAAAGTGAGAACTCGATTATTTGGGGGCAAGGAATACGCTTTACAAACATAACCAACGTTATCGCTGCAAGAAGTTAACGTCAAATTATTGAGTGCGATGATGCATCTAGCGACATTATCAGGGCGTATGGCGCGATGTCTGAAAATAATCGGCCCATCATGCTGGGCGGATATGATGGTCGGGGAGACAGGATTCGAACCTGCGACCCTCTGGTCCCAAACCAGATGCGCTACCAGGCTGCGCCACTCCCCGACTGGTGGGATGGTCCGTAGTAATGATCGCCCGCTTTGCCAAGCAAAATCGCGACGATTTTTATCAGGCGGGTGCGAATTCCCCGGTTACGGGGTCCAACACATGCAATTTTCCGGCATCAATCGAGAACCACGCACCATGAAGCTCCAGCTTTCCAGCCTTTTCACGCTCCCGAATGCAGGCGAATGTCCGCAGATTGGCGATGCTGGTCTTGATTGCCTCCAGTTCCAACTCATGCGTGGCGTTGCAGCCATGTTCGTGGATCACGCGATCACGGGCCTCGTCCAGCATGTGAATCCATGATGCGATAAACCCGCCTTCGCCCGGTGCCGCATCGGCGAAACGCTGGGACATGGCCGCCGCGATGCCACCACATTGCCCGTGGCCCATGACGACGATTTCTTCGACCTCCAATTGGGTCACGGCAAATTCAAGCGCTGCCGACACGCCATGATGGCCCGGCGTGGTTTCGAAAGGCGGCACGAGATTGGCGATGTTACGGACGACGAACATCTCGCCGGGGGAGGCGTCAAAGATCGTCGCAGGATCAACTCGGCTATCGCAACAGGCGATCACCATCACCCGGGGCGATTGGCCATCCGCCAAAGTTGTCCAGCGTTCATGCTGCGTCATCCAGCCATTGGCGCGAAAACGGCGATAGCCGTCGATCATGTTGGTGAACATTGTCATGACTTGCGGAGTTAGCTCTGAAAATGGCGGGTGGCAAGACGGCTCGGGACGCTGTATGGGCATCGCATGACCCAGATCATTCAAGAACAGGCCCCGGCAGAGCGCACCCGCAAGCCGGATTGGATTCGCGTCAAAGCGCCGACCAGCGCGGGATATAATGAAACCCGCCAATTGATGAGACGGCTTAATCTCGCGACAGTGTGCGAAGAGGCGGCTTGCCCCAATATCGGCGAATGCTGGACGAAAAAGCACGCGACGGTAATGATCTTGGGCGACACCTGCACCAGAGCCTGCGCCTTTTGCAACATCAAGACCGGCATGCCGCGCGCCGTGGACGCGATGGAGCCGCAGCATGTGGCGGATGCGGCGGCAGAAATGGGCCTGAAGCATATCGTCATCACCTCGGTTGATCGCGACGATCTGCCGGATGGCGGCGCGAGTCAGTTCGTCAAGGTGATCAATGCCCTGCGGGCCTCAACCCCCGACACGACCATTGAAATCCTGACGCCGGATTTTCGCAACAAGCGCGAACAGGCGTTGGAATCGATCGTGGCGGCGCGGCCCGATGTCTATAATCACAATCTCGAAACCGTGCCGAGGCTGTACCCAACGATTCGCCCCGGCGCGCGTTATTATGCGTCGCTGCGGCTGTTGGACACGGTCAAGCGGCTCGACCCGACGATCTTCACCAAATCGGGCGTGATGCTCGGCCTTGGCGAAGAGCGGATGGAAATCCATCAGGTGATGGACGATATGCGTTCGGCAGATATCGATTTCATCACCATGGGCCAATATCTCCAGCCGACTCCGCGTCATGCGAAGGTGATGGAGTTTGTCACCCCGAAGCAATTTGAAGGCTATGCCGCGATTGCCCGTGCCAAGGGCTTTTTACAGGTCGCCTCCAGCCCGCTGACGCGCTCAAGCTATCATGCCGATGCCGATTTCGCGCAGATGCGGGAGGCACGGAACGCGAAATTGGCCAAGGGCTGATGGGGGTTTTCGCGGACCGGCGGCTGCTTCCCTATACGCCGGAACAATTGTTCAATGTCGCGGCGGATGTGGAGCATTATCCCGAATTTCTGCCTTGGGTGTCGGCTATTCGCGTGGTCGAACGCGCGCCGACATTGCTGCTGGTCGATCTTGTCGTCGGCTTTATGGGGTTCAGCGAACGCTATCGCTCACGCGTGACATTGGATGCGCCGCATGGGCTGGCGATCAGCTATGTCGATGGGCCGATGAAGCATCTGACCAGCCATTGGCAGTTTGATAGGGACAATGCAGGCGGTTGCCATGTCCAGTTCGATGTGGACTTTCAGTTTCGATCCCATGTGCTGAACATGCTGGCTAACCAGATGCTCGACCGCGCGGTGCATAAGATGGTCAACGCCTTTGAGGCGCGGGCGAGGGCGCTTTACGGTTCGCCAAATGGCGATGCGTCGGGCATCAACAATTCCAGCGCGCACAACGCCGCCTGACGACGGATATCGCTGCGGCCTGAATTTTCCGCGAAATAGCGCGTGTCGGCGATAATAGTTTCCGGGTCTTCGCCGCGCCGCGCACGGGCGAACACGACGGTGCCGACCGGCTTTTTCTCGCTGCCACCACCCGGACCCGCAATCCCGGTAATCGCCACCGCGACATCGCAGCCGGAGCGTTCCAGCGCGCCCTGCGCCATCGCCCATGCGGTCGCAATCGAGACAGCGCCAAAGGTTTCCAGCACCTCGGCATTCACGCCCAGCATCTTGCGCTTGGCCTCGTTGCCATAAGTGATGAACCCCGCTTCGAACACATCGGATGAACCGGCGATTTCGGTGAGCGCGGCGGAGACGAGGCCGCCAGTGCAGCTTTCGGCCACGGCGATCTTCTTGCCCTTGCGGCGATTGGCGGTGATGACCGCTTTTGCCTGTACAATCAGGTCGGCGCTCAAGCCTGCGTCTTGCATGTCATTCAACCTTGCGTATCGCCAGCGCAGACCGAAAATGGTCCGGCTTTCTGACGGTTATTATTGGTTTCCGGCTTCATGGCGATTTCGACCAGCAAGGTCATCAGGCCAGTCAGATTTTCGGCGGGCAATGGCGATAGCACATTGATAAAGCGATCAACCATCGGGCAAGAATCGGGTTTTACTTCCTCGACCATCCCTTCGGTAATTGCGGCTTCCAAGATCGAACGAATCACGGAATCGCCGAGAAATGCTGGCAGTTCCGCCTTGGACATTTTGTCAATGGCAGCCTTGGCGGCGGGCCATGCGCGGTCGGATTCAGGCCTCATCTTGGCGGCCATATCAAGGCCGAGCGTCGATAAGGCGCTGGTTTTCGGCAAGACGGCGCGACAGCGACCTTCAAGGCTGGTGATCACCGATGGCAAGGCAAAGGCGATCACGCCATTGGCCTCGGTCCGGGTCAGGCATTGCGCCGCTTGCACAGCAGGGGAGGCGAACAGTGTCGCCACAGCAATAACCCCGGAAATGGCGCGAAAATTGATCCGTGATACGCAACGGTTCATACAATATTTCCTATCCGCACGGTCGCAATGGCTTGGGCGGCGATGCCTTCGCGTCGCCCCGTAAAGCCGAGTTGTTCGGTGGTCGTGGCCTTGACGCTTACACTGTCCAAGTCAAGCTGCAACATTGCCGAGAGCGCATGGCGCATCGCATCGCGATGGGGGCCGATCTTGGGCGCTTCGCAGATGATGGTGACATCTACATGTTCGATCACGCCACCGCGCTGCGCGATGCGATCCCGCGCAAATTCCACGAAGCGGTGCGAGGCCGCGCCTTTATATTGCGGATCGGAGGGGGGGAAGTGCTGGCCAATATCGCCATCGGCAATCGCGCCCAATAACGCATCGGTCAGCGCATGCAGCGCGACATCGGCATCGCTATGCCCGGCAAGCCGTTGATCGTGCGGGATCGGCACGCCGCATAGATGAACGGTATCGCCCGGTTCAAACCGGTGAACATCGAACCCCATGCCGGTTCTTGTGCGCCAATTGGCCGTCATCAACGCCTCCATCCGCGCGAAGTCTTCATGATAGGTCAATTTATCGAGATATGCATCGCCTTTGACCATTGCGACGCGCCCGCCATCGGCCTGTAATATCCGCGCGTCGTCGGTGGCTTCCCGGCTGTCGTCCCAGATCTGATGGGCATGATATATCCCGGCAAAGCGAAAGGCTTGCGGTGTCTGCACCCGCCACAGGTCGTCGCGGCTCACGGCTTGGCCGAGATCGTCGCCGTCGCTATTGGACAGGCTATCCGCGACTGGCAGCACGGGAATCGCGCCCTCATGCGTGGCCAATGCGGCGATCAAATCATCGATCACGCGATGGGGCAGGCCGGGGCGCGCCGCATCATGGATCAAAATCTGTCCACATCTACCGGCCTCAGCAATGGCGTTCAGGCCGTTCAACACCGATTCCCGCCGGGTCGCGCCACCGGCCACCATCCGGATTTGCGCGGCAAATGGCCCGATGGCCGCGCGGCAAGCCTCGAATTGATCCGCGCCCGTCACGATCCACACCGCATCAATCGCGTGATGGGTCAGCAGCGCCCGCACACTGTGGGCGAGCACGGTCTGACCTGCAAAGGGTTGAAATTGCTTAGGCGCATTCAATCCGGCACGCACGCCCGCGCCCGCCGCGACGATCAGCGCGATTGTTTTTGGCGGGGCAGCAATGTTTGGCCGTTCGGTCATAGCATATGCCCATAGCCAAGGCTTGCTTGCCTGTCAGCCTCTTTGGGCATATAGGATTTGCCTGATTTTTAGGCAGGCGAACATGACGCAATATGGTCCCATAGAGATCGGTCCCGTGCGGATCGACGAACCCGTGATTCTGGCCCCGATGACGGGCGTGACGGACAGGCCGTTTCGACGGCTGGTGCGGCGCTTTGGTTCGGGCCTGAATGTGACTGAAATGATCGCCAGCCAAGCCATGATCCGCGAAACGCGCCAATCGCTGCAAAAGGCCGCATGGGACCCGGTGGAAGAGCCTGTCTCGATGCAGCTTGCCGGTTGCGGGCCTTATGAAATGGCCGAGGCCGCCAAGCTTAATCAGGATCGCGGCGCGGCGATTATCGACATCAATATGGGCTGCCCGGTCAAAAAGATCGTCAATGGCGATGCTGGTTCCGCACTGATGAAGGATTTGCCGCTCGCGGCCTCGATCATCGATGCGGTGGTGAAGGCGGTGACGGTCCCTGTCACGGTCAAGATGCGCATGGGCTGGTGCCATGAGAGCCTGAATGCGCCGGAATTGGCGCATATCGCCGAGGATCTGGGCGCCAAGCTCATCACCGTTCATGGCCGCACCCGTAATCAGATGTACAAAGGGACCGCCGATTGGCGTTTTGTCCGCAGCGTCAAGGATGCGGTCAAACTGCCGGTCATCGTCAATGGCGATATTTGTTCGATTGAAGATGCGCATGAGGCACTTGCGCAATCGGGCGCGAATGGCGTGATGATCGGGCGCGGGGCCTATGGCAAACCGTGGCTACTTGGTCAGGTCATGGCGGCGCTGGGCAATCGCCCGGTGTTTGATACGCCCACCGTCGAAGAGCAATATCACATCATTGTCGAACATTATGAAGACATGCTCGACCTTTATGGCGCGCAGACGGCGGTGCCGCTCGCGCGCAAGCATATCGGCTGGTACACACGCGGCCTGACCGGCTCGGCGGAGTTTCGCAACCGCGTGAATTTCGAGGCGGACCCGAAGGTCGTGCTGGCCATGCTGGAGGAATTTTACCGGCCTTGGCGACAGCAGATCGCCGCCTGATGGCGTTCGCCTAATGGTCTTTGGCAAATGGAGGGCGGCATCCGCGCCCACGCCCGATGCGGCGGAGATGATCGCCGCACTGCCTAATGCCGTGCTGCTGATCGGGCCGGATCATGTCGTCGTCGATGCGAATAATGCAGCGGAAAATTTGTTTAATCAGAGCCGGAGCGCGATGATCGGTCGCCATAGCGGCGAATTGCTGCGCACGGCAGAAGGCGGCGCCTTGATGGCGGAGGATCTGTCCGAGGCCACGCCGGTCGCGGCCTATGACATTGATCTGATGCGGCAGGATCATCGCATCTTGCGGGTCGATCTGATGGCCACGCCAATGCCAGATCGGCCCGGCTGGATGTTGATCTGCCTGCACAATCGTTCTGCACCCTATCTGTCGGTCAGCGGCAATCGCCGCCGCAGCAATAGCCGCACCGCCGTCGGCGCGGCGGCGATGCTGGCGCATGAAATCAAGAACCCTTTGTCGGGCATACGCGGTGCGGCGCAGTTGATCCAAGGCGATGGCGATGAAACCAACGCCAGTATGACCCGGCTGATCTGCAATGAGGTGGACCGCATCACGGCGTTGATCGACCGGATGGAGGGCTTCACCGATACCCGCGCATTCACCCCAAGTCCGGTCAATATTCATGCCGTGCTGGGCCATGCGATTGAACTGGCGCAGCATGGCTTTGGCGCGCGGGTAGAGTTCAAAGAAGTGTATGATCCGTCCTTGCCGGATGTGCTGGGCGATCATGATATGCTGGTGCAGGTCATTCTCAACCTCATCAAAAATGCGGCGGAAGCGTTGGAACATACCCCCCATCCGCAGATTACCCTCACGACGGCCTATCGCACCGGGGTGATGGTCGCCGACCGACGTAATGGCCGCGAAAAGCGCCGTTCGCTCCCGATTGAAGTATGCGTAATCGATAATGGGCCGGGCGTGGCCGAAGACATTGCCGATCATCTGTTCGAGCCTTTTGTCTCCACCCGCACCGATCGGCCCGGTGGGCTTGGGCTGGCACTGGTAGACAAGCTGGTGCGCGATCTGGGCGGGATGATTGAATATGTGCGCGATACGGAGCGGGAACAGACGGTATTCCGGATGCTGCTCCCCCGCGTTGACGCAAAATCGAGGAAATTTGCATGAACGTGACAGGCCGTATTTTGGTCGTGGACGATGACGAGGCGATTTGCACCGTTATTCGCGAAAAGCTGCGTCGCGATGGCCATAATGTCAAAACGGCAGGCTCATTGTCGGAAATGCGCCAGGTCTTTCCTGAATTCGATCCGGAGTTGCTGGTGACGGATGTCATGCTGCCGGATGGCAATGGGCTGGACAATCTGCCCTCGCTGATCGCGGGTAATACCAATATGCCGGTCATCGTCCTGTCGGCGCAAAATACGCTGTCGACGGCAGTCCGGGCGAATGAGCAGGGCGCGTTTGAATATCTGCCCAAACCGTTCGACCTCGACCAATTGTCGCGCGCGGTGTTCGATGGTCTCGCCGCCCGCAAACGCGCCAGCGCCGCCAGCCCGGCTGCGCCTAGCTTTGGCGATGATCTGCCGTTGATTGGCCGGTCTGCGGCAATGCAAGAAGTCTATCGCATTATCGCCCGCGTCGTCGCCAATGAGTTGTCGGTGCTGATTCTTGGCGAATCCGGGACGGGCAAGGAACTTGTCGCCCGCGCGATCCATGATCTTGGCCCGCGCGCCGTCAAGCCCTTTGTCGCCATCAACATGGCGGCGATCCCGCGCGAATTGATCGAATCCGAATTGTTCGGCCATGAAAAAGGGGCGTTTACCGGGGCGACCGGGCGTTCAGCGGGGAAATTCGGACAGGCGCAAGGTGGCACCTTGTTCCTTGATGAAATCGGCGACATGCCGATGGATGCGCAGACCCGGCTGTTGCGCGTACTGCAATCGGGCGAATATAGCCCCGTCGGCAGCGCCCAGACGATTGCCACCGATGTTCGCATCGTCGCCGCGACGCATAAGCATCTGCCGGAATTGATCGAAAAGCATCTCTTCCGCGAGGATCTGTATTACCGGCTGAACGTCGTGCCGATCCATTTGCCAGCCTTGCGGCAGCGGCTGGAAGACATTGCCGAACTCGCACGGCATTTTCTGGATAAGGCCACGCGTGAGGGACTGCCGCGCAAGCATCTGTCACAAGACGCGCTGGCGGTGCTGACGGATTATAGCTGGCCCGGCAATGTGCGTGAGCTGGAAAATCTGATGCGACGGCTCGCGGCCTTGGTGCGCGAGGAAACGCTGACTGGTGCGGTCATCAACCAATATCTGCGCGGCACCGACCGGCGCGAAGAAACGCCCGTATTATTGCCGAACGGGCAGGGGCTTTCTGCGGCGGTCGAGCAAAGCCTGATTGCGTTTTTTGCCCGATTTGGCGACGATTTGCCGCCTGATGGCCTTTATGATCGGGTGTTGGCCGAGGTCGAGTTGCCGTTATTGCGGCTGACGATGGCGGCAACCAAGGGCAATCAATTGCGGGCCGCGCGCTTGCTTGGCATCAACCGCAATACATTGCGCCAGAAATTACGGGATCACGGCCTGATAAGTGGGGCTTGATTTCGGGTCCTAATCTCGGGCACCTGTTGCACTATCGCGACAATGTGTTACTTTGGCCACAATGATGATCCGTGCGTTCTCCGACAGTTCGATATGGCAACGGCTGATCCGCCGCGTACAATTGTTGTCGCGGTCGCGGGTGTTCATTCCGTGGCTGGAAGGCAGCACATTCGCAGCCGCTGTGCTGATCGCCTTGTTTACCTATTATTATATTTCGCAGGAAAGCGGCACGATTGATCGCTTGCTCGCGCCCGGCATGGTCGCGTTGTTGCTGATCCTCAATCTCGTGCCGATTATCTGCCTGTTGGTATTGGTCGTGCGGCGAATCGCGCTGCGCCGCATCGCCCATATTCATGGCACGGGACGGGGCCAACTCCATGTGCGGCTGGTGGCGCTATTTTCCTTCCTGTCCGCCATTCCGACGCTTTTTGTCGCGGCCTTTGCGGCGATGCTGTTCCAATATGGCGTCGACTTCTGGTTTTCGGACAAGGCGCGCACCGTGCTGCTCAATGCCGATCAGGTCGCCACGGCCTATGTCGCCGAAAACCGCACTCGTCTCAGCGCAGATGTGGAGGCGATGGGCGGCGATATTTCCGGCTATGCGCGTAGTTATGGCATGGAAGACCCCAATTTCGCGCAAGGTCTGGCGTGGCAGGTCGCCGCGCGTAACCTGTCCGAGGCGGCGGTCGTTGAGATTGGCGACGATGGCGCGCGTCGCCTTGTCGCCGGGGCCAATCTTGACTCACGCGGACTACAGGAACGCATGCCGCAGGCGGCGCTCGCGGCATTACGTAGTGGCAAGCGCGTGTCGATCCATGATGCGATTGACCGGGTCGAGGCGATTACCCTGCTCGATCAAAAAGGCCGATGGTTTCTCTATGCCTCGCGCGCGGTCGATCCGGCAGTGCTGTCGAAAATCGCCCGCGCCAAGACGGCGCTTGGCGATTATGGCCAGTTGCTCAGCCGCGCAAGGTCGCTCCAGTTACGCTTTATCGCCGCTTTGTTGGTGCTGTCGCTCTTGATCGTCTGCATCGCGATGTTCATCGCCTATCGCGTGGCGGATCGGGTGGTGAGGCCGGTCAATGCCTTGGTCGATGCAGCCCGCAGCGTGGCGGCTGGTGATCTCAACGCCCGCGTCGCCCATTTGAACAGCCGTGACGAAATCGGCACACTCGCCAATGCATTCAACCGTATGACCCGCCGCTTGTCCGAACAGACCGGCGCGTTGATGCGGGCCAATGAATTGCTGGACCGCCGTCGCGAATTGATCGAGGCCGTGCTGACCAGCGTATCCGCCGGGGTAATCGCGCTCGCGGAAGATCGCTCGATCCGGCTGGTGAACCGGTCGGCACTTGAAATGCTGTCGCGCAAGGAGGACGAGTTGGTGCTCGCTGCATTGGGCGAAGTGCTGCCGGAACTCGATGCCGTCATTACCGCCGATAAAAGTGAGGCAGTGGTGATGATGCAGGTCAATGATGCGCCGCGTACCCTTGCGGTGACGGTGGGACAGACCGACACTGGGGCCGTACTGACCTTTGACGATATTACCCAGCGCCTAGCCGATCAACGCACCGCTGCATGGTCGGATGTCGCAAGGCGGATCGCACATGAAATCAAGAACCCGCTGACGCCGATACAGCTTGCCGCCGAACGCCTGCAACGCCGTTATGGCCGCAACATGCCGGAAGACGATACGGTCTTCGCGCAATTGACCTCGACCATCGTTCGCCAGGTTGGCGATCTTCGCCGCATCGTCGATGAGTTTTCGTCCTTTGCGCGGATGCCCAAGCCGTTTTTCCGCCGGGAATCAATTGTCGATATCGTGCGCCAGACCGCCTTTTTGCAGGAGGTGGCGCATCCCGAATTGAAATTCGCGCTGAATTTGCCGGATAATCTGCCGATCATGGTCTGCGACCGCCGTCAGATCAGCCAGGCGCTCATCAACATCATCAAGAACGCGACCGAAGCGATCCAGCCCCGGGTGCAGCAACAGCCCAGCTATCAAGGCCAGATCGACATCGCAATGATCGAAGATGGCGAGCGCCTATCCATCATCGTCGGCGATAATGGCATCGGCCTGCCCAAAGAACGCGAAAGCATGACCGAACCCTATATGACGACACGGGCAGGGGGTACCGGCCTTGGCCTCGCCATCGTGCGCAAGATCGTCGAGGAGCATTGCGGCACGCTGCGCTTCTCAGACCGCGAAGGCGATGGCGAAGGTGCCGTCGTTACGATGCAGTTCGATACGGCGGCGTTAATCCGCCTGCATGTAGAAGATGATGAGGAAACGGGCGTGGTCCATCAGGACGACGATCCGCTGCCCAGTATGAATCCGAGGGACAGGACCGACGCATGAGCCTTGATATTCTCGTTGTAGATGACGAAGCCGATATTCGTGATTTGGTCTCCGGTGTGCTGGAGGACGAGGGCTATACCGTCCGCACCGCCGCCGATAGCGATGCGGCGCTGGCGGCCGTGGATGAACGCCGCCCGTCCTTGGTGCTGCTCGATGTGTGGCTTCACGGCTCGCGCCTCGACGGGATGGATTTGCTGGATGAGTTGAAGGCGCGCGATGCGAGCCTGCCGGTGCTGGTGATTTCCGGCCATGGCAATATCGACACCGCCGTCGCCGCGATCCGGCGCGGGGCCACCGATTTCATTGAAAAACCGTTCGAAGCCGAGCGCCTTTTGTACATGGTCGAGCGCGCGACCGAGACAGAGCGACTACGGACCGAAAACGCCACATTAAAGGCGATGGTCGGCCAAGAAGATGAACTGACCGGCACATCGTCCCAGATCAACGCCGTCCGCGCGACCTTGAAGAAAGTATCGGCGACCGGTAGCCGCGTGTTGATCACCGGCCCCGCAGGCGTCGGTAAGGAAGTGGCGGCGCGTTTGCTCCACAAATGGTCGCACCGCGCGGATACGCCATTTGTCGTCGTCAGCGCCGCCCGGATGGACCCGGCGCGGGTGGAGGAAGAGCTGTTCGGGATCGAGGAAAACGGCAAGATGGTGCGGGCAGGCCTGTTGGAACAGGCGCATGGCGGCACGCTTTTCCTAGATGAAATTGCAGATATGCCACTGACCACTCAGGCCAAGATCTTGCGGGTGTTGACCGATCAAAGCTTCACCCGTTTGGGTGGTGATCGCGTTATCAAGGTCGATTTGCGCGTCGTGTCCGCAACCGCGCAGGACCTGCCATCCCGCATCGCCGAGGGCGTTTTCCGCGAAGATCTGTTCTACCGCCTGAACGTGGTGCCGGTGCATCTGCCGCCATTGAACCAGCGCAGGGCGGATATTCCCGCGCTGATCGATCATTTCGTCGCGCGTTTTTCCGCCGAACGCCGGATCGCGCCGCCCAGTTTCAGCGATGACACCATGGCCGCATTGCAGGCCTATGATTGGCCGGGCAATGTCCGCCAGTTGCGCAATATCATCGAACGGATTTTGATCCTCGCTCCGACCGATCCCAATGTCCGGATCGAATCCGATGTCCTGCCGTCCGAAATTCTCGATGCATCTGTCGTCCGCATGGACCAAGGGCTGATGACGATCATGACATCCCCCTTGCGCGAGGCGCGGGAGAGTTTCGAGCGCGAATATCTGCGGGTGCAGGTGCGGCGTTTCTCCGGCAACATCTCGCGCACCGCGACCTTTGTCGGAATGGAGCGTTCGGCGCTGCATCGCAAACTCAAACTCCTTGGATTGAGTGATATTCGCGGTGAGGAGGACGAGAAGGGATAGACGGACGCGCCGTTACCCTTTAATGCTCTACCCATCGACGGGCTATTCCGATCGATGCACGACGCTGAGCAACAGCGCCAAAGCGGACATTGTTCCGCCAAGAACCGGAGGCCATAATGGCTGAAAAGGTCAATATTTTACAAGACTTGTTCCTGAATGCCCTCAGGAAGCAGAAAATCCCAGTGACGATGTTTCTGGTAAAGGGCGTAAAACTCCAGGGGATCATCACCTGGTTTGACAATTTCTCGCTGCTGCTGCGTCGCGATGGCCAGTCGCAACTGGTCTATAAGCATGCGATTTCGACCATCATGCCGGCCCAGCCGATGCCATTGGACAATGTCGATAAGATCACCATTGGCGAGCGCAAGCAGCAACAGCTTCAAGACGTGTTCCTTGGCGCGATCAAGAAGGAACAGGATTATGTCACCATGTTCCTCGTCAATGGCGTGATGTTGCAGGGCGAGGTCGCCGCGTTCGATCTGTTCTGCATGTTGCTCCGTCGCGATAACATGGTGCAGCTGGTCTATAAGCACGCGATTTCAACGATCCAGCCCAGCCATCAGATCGATCTGGCCGCTTATGAAGAATCGGTGGAGCAGGATTGAGCCTTTTCAATCGAACGGAAAAAGACGGCTTTGGTCGGGGTGCGCGGGCTATTCTCGTGCTCCCCGACTTTGGCGGCGACCGGCGCAATCACGATGCGCGGCTCGATGAAGCGACCGGCCTTGCCGAAGCCATCGGCATCGAGGTTGTCGGACGTCACGCCTTTCGTATCCGCGCGGCCAAAGCGGCCACGCTGATCGGTTCCGGCCAGATTGATCTGGTCAAGCTCGACATCGCCGAACATGACGCGGAATTGCTGATCGTCGATGCCTCGCTCACCGCGATCCAGCAGCGCAATCTTGAACGCGCGTTGGAGGTCAAGGTGATCGACCGCACCGGGCTGATCCTCGAAATTTTCGGTGAACGCGCCGCCACCGCAGAAGGCCGTTTGCAGGTCGAACTCGCGCATCTTGATTATCAGGCGGGTCGATTGGTTCGAAGCTGGACCCATCTTGAACGCCAGCGCGGTGGCTTTGGCTTTCTCGGCGGTCCCGGTGAAACACAGATTGAGGCCGATCGTCGCCTGATCCGTGACCGCATGGCGAAATTGCGCCGTGAATTGGAACAAGTCACCCGCACCCGCGCACTCCATCGGGCGCGGCGTCACAAGGCCCCTTGGCCGGTGATTGCGCTTGTCGGCTATACCAATGCAGGCAAATCGACCCTGTTCAATCTGATGACCAGCGCGGAAGTGCTGGCTGAAGACCTTTTGTTCGCGACGCTTGATCCCACCATGCGAGCGGTATCATTGCCGGGGATCAACAAGGCGATCCTGTCCGATACGGTCGGTTTCGTGTCCAATCTGCCGACCCAATTGGTCGCGGCATTTCGGGCGACGCTGGAAGAAGTCGTGTCCGCCGATCTCATCCTCCATGTGCGCGACATCGCCCATCCGGATAGCGATGCACAGGCCGAGGATGTGAAAACGGTGTTGCAGGAAATCGGCGTTGGCGGACCGGAAGGTGCGCCAATGATCGAAATCTGGAACAAGATCGACCTGCTGGACGAGGAAGAGGGGGCCCATGCCCGGGCCGAGGCCGCGCGGCGTGACGATGTCGTGCTGGTTTCGGCGATCAGCGGGCAAGGGGTCGACCATCTGCGCGAGATGCTGTCCAACCGCCTGCTCGGTGGGGCGCGCATCCATGATATTCGGCTTGAGGCCAGCGACGGAGCGGGCCTGTCATGGCTCCACCGTCATGGCAATATCATCTCGCAAGCATCTGAAGATGAGCATTTAAATGTTGCAGTTCGCATGAGCGAAGTCGATTGGGAGCGCTGGGTCCGCCGCGCAGGCAAAGCGCATTAAGGCTTTTTGGCCTCAACCCAATAGGCTTCTTTTTCATCAAGACTGGCGGCGTTAAACACCTCTCGACCCGCCAATTCTTCCATGCGCCGGAAACGCCGTTCAAACTTGGCATTGGCCTGACGCAGTGCGGATTCCGGATCAATGCCTAGGTGGCGGCCCCAATTCACCATCGAAAACAGCATATCGCCATATTCATCGATACGCTCTTCATCGCTTTGGGCTGCCTCGATCTCGTCTAGTTCTTCGACGATTTTCGCTCGGGGACCATCAATATCCGGCCAATCAAAACCGACCCTTGCGGCCCGGCGTTGCAGCTTTTCCGCCCGTAATAAGGCGGGCAGGCCCAGTGCCACCCCGGCAAGCGCGCTATCGTCCTCGCCTTTATTCGCCCGTTCCTCGTGCTTGATTTGTTCCCAACGCGGCGAGGGCGCAGTATCCGCGGCATCATCCGGGCCAAAGACATGCGGATGGCGACGGATCATCTTGTCGCAAATTGCCATCATGACGTCATCCAGCGCAAAGGCGTCAGATTCCTCGGCGATGCGAGCGTGATACACAACCTGCAACAACAGATCGCCAAGTTCATCGCAAAGATCGGACATGTCATCACGCGCGATCGCATCGGCGACTTCATGCGCTTCTTCGATGGTATAAGGCGCAATCGTCGAAAAACTCTGCACACGATCCCAAGGGCAGCCGTATGTCGGATCGCGCAAGGCGACCATGATCGCGCGTAAACGATCAATGCCGTGTTGCTGTTCGATATGCGGCAACAGATCGGCACGGCTTGTAAAACCGGGCGTTGAGGTCGTTTCTGATAATATGGGGGATTTCGGTGTTGAGGGGGTATCTTCAGCCATATCAACCTTATCCCGATAATATATATTATGTTAAATACAGATTCAATCAGCCTTGGGGAGAAGGGTCATCTTATCCCCCGAAACCGTCCAGGATTGAAGCTGATCAAGGAAATTCATCCCCAACACATTATTGTCGCCGAACTGTGGTGACGTCACGACCGTCAACTTATCAACGATAATATGCTCGACCGCCATTTGCGGGATCGTGATGCGTTCCACCTTTACCGGGCCATTGGCGGTCGTGACGACTGCGCCAAAGCCTGCATCCACGCGCAATCCCAATGCGCGCCGCGCATCATCCGAAATCGCGGTGATGCTCGCGCCGCTATCAATCAGCATCCGCAATGTCTTGCCATTGATCGTGGCGTTTGCCCAAAAATGCCCATCCGCATCACGGCGCAAAATAACGGCCTCGCCATTGGCGGATTTTTGCTGGTCGGCAATCCCAATCGCGGCGGTTGCGCGGTGGAAACCGGCGGTAATCCGGTCGCGATAGCCAAATGCCAGAAACAACAACGCAAAGATCGCTGCCCAAGCCAAGGCCATTCGGGTGACAGTACGAAAATTCAACCGCCGAGACATCAATGAACTGCCCACCAGCACGGCGACCGCCAGAATTTGCACCAGTTGCAGGCTCTGGTCCTCGCTTATCAAAGCTGGATCTCCATCCCGTCATAACCGGGCAAAACCCCCGCAGGCAGTTCCCTTAACAAGGTCGCATAATCCATGCTTTGATCCATATGGGTCAGCACAGCCAATTGCGGCTTCACCTCCCCGATCAGGCGCAATGTCTGATCGAGATGGCAATGGGTCGGATGCGGACGGCGGCGCAGGGCATCGACCACCCAGATGTCCGCCCCTGCATATTGCCCTGCCATTTCTGGCGTAAAATCATTAAAATCAGTTGAATATACAATTTTATTTACATTATTTGTGAAGACAATGCCTGCCGAAGTGATGTTGCCATGGGGTTGATCCACCGCCCCAATATGCAAATCGCCCAAAGTGAATGCATCCGGCAGCACCCTTCCCTCGACCATCGGCGGATAGCCATCCTTGCCATAAAACGCATATTCAAAGCGGCGTTGCAGGCTTTCCAGCACATCCGCCCGCGCATAAGCGATAATGGCCTGCCCCTTGGCATGGAACAACTGGCGCAAATCATCGATCCCGTGGCAATGATCGGCATGATCATGGGTCCAGATGACGGCATCGACATGGTCGATCTCGGCGGCGATCAACTGCGCTCGCATATCGGGCGTCGTATCGACCAACACCCTTGTCGTGGCAGTTTCGACCAAGATCGACGCCCGCATGCGCCGATTGCGCGGCTCATGCGGGTCGCAATCGCCCCAATCCGGCCCGATCCTTGGCACGCCGGATGATGTGCCGGAGCCGAGGATGCGGAGTTTCATTGCGCGGCCTTGCTAAACAGGCGGAAGAAATTGGCGCTGGTGGCGTCATGGAGTTGTTCCACCCCCTCGCCGCGCAATTGCGCGAGAAAACGGGTGGTATCCGCGACGAACCCCGGCTCGCCGGTCTTGCCACGATGCGGCACCGGCGCAAGAAACGGCGCATCGGTTTCGACCAACAGCCGATCAAGCGGCAGCCGCGCCGCGGTTGCCTGCAAATCATGGGCATTTTTGAACGTGACGATGCCGGAAATGGAGATAAAAAGACCTAATTCCAATGCAATATCGGCGAATGCTGCGGAGGCCGTGAAGCAATGGATCACGCCGGTAAACGCGCCCTTCCCCATCTCATCACGCAAAATGGCGGCGGTATCCTCCTCGGCATCGCGGGTATGGATGATGATCGGCAGGCCGGTCTCGCGGGCGGCGGCGATATGCAGGCGAAAGCTGTCTTGCTGGCGCTGGCGGTCGCTATGTTCATAATAATAATCAAGGCCGGTTTCGCCAATCGCGACGACCTTGGGATGGCTGGCGGCCTCGATCAGCCGGGCCAGTTGCAGATCGGCATGATCATCCGCCTCATGCGGGTGAATGCCGACCGAGGCCCAAATATCGTCATTACGCTCGGCAGTGGCGATAATGTCCGCCCATTCGCGCTCGCGGGTCGAGATATTGAGCATCCCGGTGACTCCAACGGCCCGCGCACGTTCCAACACGGCCTGTTGATCCTCGACCAAGCCCTTGTAATTCAGATGACAGTGGGAATCGATCAGCATCAATTACCCTTTGCGTCGCCGGCTAATTCCAGCCGGGGGAAGATCGGCATTGGCGTGGGCAAATCCATGCCCGGTGCAATCCGCGTCCCCAGCGCCGCGAAATCGCGGGCGTCGGGCTTTTGCGCCAGCAGATCGAGCAGTTTATCACAGCTCGACGGCATGACCCAGCGTGCAAGGATCGCCAATTGGCGGATCGCCTCTGCCGTATAATATAGGATCGTATCCGCGCGGGCGGGATCGACCTTGCGGACTGCCCAAGGCTGTTGTTCAGCAAAATATTGGTTGGTCAGGCTCATCTGTTCCCAAATGACCTGCAAGGCCGAATGGATCGCAAATTGCCCGCCCGTCATATGTTGGCGCACGGCCTGTTCGGCGGCGGCGATGCCCGCCAGCAGCGCGGTTTCGGCCTCGGTTGCATCCCCCGGCACCGGCACCTTACCGTCACAATTCTTGGCGATCATCGATAGGCTGCGTTGCGCGAGATTGCCGAGATTATTGGCAAGATCGGCATTGCAACGGGTGACAATCGCATCTTCCGAATAGCTGCCATCCTGCCCAAAGCTGACTTCGCGCAACAGGAAATAGCGCAATTGATCGACACCGAACACGGTAGAAAGTTCAATCGGATCAACTACATTGCCGACAGACTTTGACATTTTCTCACCCTTATGGAGCAAGAAGCCATGGCCAAACACCTGTTTGGGTAGCGGTACATCGGCGCTCATCAAAAAGGCGGGCCAATAGACGGCGTGGAAACGGACAATATCCTTGCCGATCACATGGACATCCGCTGGCCAATATTTGCCAAGTGCGCCATCGAGATCGGGATAGCCCGCGCCCGTCAGATAATTGGTCAGCGCATCGACCCAGACATACATCACATGGCCGGGGCTGTCCGGCACCGGAATCCCCCAGTCAAAGCTGGTGCGCGATGCCGATAGATCGGAAAGCCCACCCTCGACAAAGCGGACCACTTCATTGCGCCGGCCTTCGGGCTGGATGAATTCGGGGTGGTTGCGATACAGATCAAGCAACCGGTCCTGATAGGCCGACAGGCGGAAAAACCAGCTTTCCTCAACCGTCCATTCCACCGGCGTCCCTTGCGGCGACAGACGCACCCCGCCCTCGCCGGTCGTCAGTTCCTTTTCATCGTAAAAGGCTTCGTCACGGACGGAATACCAGCCTTCATAACGGCCCAGATAAATATCGCCCTTATCGACCATCTTGCGCCACAACGCCTGTACCGACACCTTATGATCGGGATCGGTGGTGCGAATGAAACGATCATATGAAATATCAAGACTATCGCACATTGCTTTGAAATAAGATGACATTTCGTCACTTAATTCCTTGGGCGTAATGCCGCGATCGCGTGCCGTCTGGGCCATTTTCAGGCCATGTTCGTCCGTCCCGGTCTGGAAGCGCACATCCCGGCCCAACATCCGATGAAAACGGGCAATGGCATCGGCGGCAATCGCCTCATAAGCATGGCCGATATGCGGGCGGCCATTCGGATAAGAGATAGCGGTCGTGATGTAATAAGGTTCGGACATAATAAGCTCAGGACTTCCTGGACGAAGGCGTGCGGGATATATGCAGGGCCGCAAGATAGCCCGTCAGTTCATATACGGTCGATTCCGGATCGAGCGACAACCTACGGGCGCTGTTGGCCAATGCGGAGGCCCTTTCCCACAGGGCGATGCCTTCTGCAAGCGTATCCCCGCCGGATTGGCGCACCGAGCGTGCCAGACGCGAGGGAAAATAATCGAGAAACAGCTCAAACCGGCTTTGCGCCGCCTTGCCCGCCAATTGTCGCGATAGGAGGGAGCGTTCGGCAGACGCGCTGGGATCGCCACGTTCGACCTTGTCCAGCGTGGATTCAATCCCGGCGACGTCGAGTTCGGCATATTGCAGCGCCTGTCCGGGTGATCCTTGCGCCGCTAGCGCCAGCGCCTTGCAGGCCGCCATATCGAGTTCCGGCAGATGATCCGCGACAATGCGGGCCACCTGATCATTGGACAAGGGCCGCAACCGGACAAGGCGACAACGCGAACGGATCGTAGGCAACAACCGACCCGGCATATGACTAATCAGGAAAAACATAGTGTTGGCGGGCGGTTCTTCAAGAATTTTGAGCAGCGCATTGGCCGCCCCCGCCTCCATATCCTCGGCGGCATCGATCATCACGACGCGTTGCGGCGAGAGCGACGGCGTGCGGTGTAATTGCTCGCGCAGCGCCCGGATCTGATCGACCGAAATATTGCGGGCGAGCTTGGTCGGGTCGCTGCTATCGCCCTTTTCGCTTTTGCGCGGCAGGCGTTCGATCCGGATGAAGTCGGGATGCGTCCCCGCCGCGATCAATTTCACGATCGGATGATGGTCTGGCACCTGCATGTCATGATCGGCAAACGCCGGTCCCGCCGCCCGCGCGAGGTGAAACGTCGCAAGTCTTTGGGCCAATGCGGCCTTGCCAACCCCCTTCGGCCCCGCGAAAATCCAGCCATGGTGCAAGCGCGGGCCATCGAGCGATGCCCGAAATGACGTCATGACATCATCATGGCCGAGTAATTTGCTCACAACAAATCCGATATCGCGCCAAGCAGCCGCGCGGTCACGTCTTCGCGCTCGCCGCCTGCATCGATCAGGCGCACCCGCGCCGGGTCTTGTGCGGAAAATTCGCGAAAGGCCTGTGCCACGCGGCGATGATAATTGAGGGTCCGCCCGCCAATTCGGTCGATTTCCTGCCCTTGATCGCGCTCCTCCGCCCTGATGCCGATGACATCATCCGGCAGATCGAGCACAAGGGTGCGTTCCGGCATGAAGCCATCGCTGCCCAATTCATGCAGCGCGAGGATGAACGCATCACCCAATTCGCCCGCTGCGCCCTGATAGGCGCGGTTGCTATCAATGAACCGGTCGCACAATACCCATGCCCCGCGTTCCAATGCCGGGCGAACTGTGGCGCGGAGATGGTCGGCACGGGCGGCGGCGAACAGCATTGCCTCGGTCTTCATATCCCAACGGTCCTTATCGCCCGACAGGATCAAGTTGCGTATATCCTCCGCCCCCGGACTGCCGCCCGGTTCGCGCGTGACGATGACGTCAAGGCCGCGCAATTCCAGCACAGTCGCCAGCAGGCGGAGCTGGGTCGACTTGCCGACACCCTCCCCGCCCTCCAGCGTGATGAAGCATCCGCGTGTCACGCGAGGCCGAAAAAGGCCTTGAGACCGGCGATCACGCGATCGAACCAGCTCGCTTCATCCACCGCAACCGCCGCGACCAATGGCATCACCTGTGGCGGGGTGTCGCTCGTGGTGACGATCAAATCGGCGACATGTTGGCCCGCCTTGATCGGCGCCTTGATCGGCCCATCATAACGGATCGACATTTTGACCGAACCGCCGGTGCCCTGCGGCATCACCGCCGCAAGGTTGCGCGGTGCAGTGAGTGCGACCTCATCTTCCGAACCCAATTGGACGCGGGCCTTGCCGACCTGTGCGCCCTTGGCGAACAAGGGCTTGGCTTCCCATGCCTTGAAGCCCCATTCCATCAGCTTGACGGATTCGGTGACGCGATCACTTTTGCTATTAAGCCCGGCAACAACCAGCACAAGACGACGGCCATTCTGAATGGCAGAGCCGGTGAAGCCATAGCCCGCCTCTTCGGTGTGGCCGGTTTTCAGCCCGTCCGCCCCCGGCACCCGGCCAAGAATCGGGTTGCGATTGTCCTGCATGATCGCATCGCCGCCCATGGTCTTGCCCCATGAAAAGCTCGTCTGCTGATAGAATTTCGCGTAAAATTCAGGATAATCGTTGATCGTGCTGGCCGCGAGCTTCGCAAGATCGCGGGCGGTGACATGGGTCACGCCCTCATCCGGCCAGCCATTGCTGGTGCCGAAATGGCTGTTGGTCATACCAAGGCGCTTGGCCTCGGCGTTCATCAGGTCGGTAAAGGCCTGTTCGGTGCCGGAGATGCCTTCCGCCAACACGACACAAGCATCATTTCCCGACAGTGTGATCACGCCATGGAGCAGGTTTTCGACGCTGACCTGTTCGCCAGCGGACAGGAACATGGTCGAACCAGCGGCGGGGCCATGCCATTTCTGCCATGTTTCCGGGCGCACTGTCAGCATCTGATCAAGCCGAAGCTTGCCCTGTTTAATCAAACTGAACACGACATGGCTTGTCATCATCTTGGCCATGGAAGCAGGCGGCATGGAGCGATCTGCATCGCGGGCGAACAAGGTCGCGCCAGCGGTCTGATCGACCAGCAGCACCACCGGCGCAATAGTGTCGATCGTCGGTGCAGCCGAAGATGTGGATGCGCCAAACATGGCCAAGGTGGACAAAAGGGCGGCGTAGCGGACGTGCTGTTTCAAAATATTCCGTCTTTCCATTCTCGGGCGCGATAGGAGGAAATCTACAAGGATACGCAAACTCGATGAACACAGCCCCATTAGGGGATATGGAGAATCCGTGCATCCACATAGCCGCGCGCCCGGACTTCTGCCAATGCTTGTTGTGCATCTGTCATGGAATTGAATGGGCCAATCTGAACGCGTGTAATATTGCCGGTGCTGGACAGTCGCGGCGTAGCGATATCCTTCAACGCGTTGGCAAGTTTATTGGCCCGCGCCTTGTCACCCAACGCCGCCACTTGCACATATAGACCTGTCGTCTCGTCAAATGATTGGTCGGTCGGCAATTGCGGGATTGAAGTAACCATTTCCAATGGTCCTGCGGTAGAGGAAGGTGCAGGAAAAGGTGGCGATGTCTGTGGCATAGGCTGGGACGCATCGGGCGAAGGCTCGGCAGCGAGCAACACATGATCACCCGCATCAAAGCGCTGGCGCAACGCAGCGAGCATGGTGGGCGGCGCAGATAATCGAGGCGTGGCAGGCTTTCCGGCTTGTAACTGGGCAATATCCTGTGGGCTGGCCACGGCACGGCGCACACGTACCCGACCTCCATTGCCGGATATGCCCAATTGCGCCGCTGCGCTGGCGGAAAGCATGATGTCGTGATGCCCATATTGCACCTCTGCAAGGGGCAAAGCGAGAATGACCTGACCACTATCGAGTGACGTAATCTCGACCACCTCCAATCCGGCCGCGTCCGGCAAGCTCACCGATATGGGCGAAGATAGCGAACCAGAGGTGACATGCGCCGATCCGAGCAGATCGAAATGCGGACTGGCGATATTGTCTGCCGCTTGCAGCGATGACGCATAGCCCGATGCGATGATCATCAAGGAAAAGAACAATAGAAAATTACGCATAAACAACGCCTTTACCGTCAGTTTTCAACCTTGTCCGCAAGCAGCCCAACAGACAAGGCATAGAAATTCGAACAATTATAATCGAGAATAGCGCGATAGTTCATCGTGGTCAGATATGCGGGCGTCCCCGCTCCATCCGGTTCAATCAATGTCGCCATCGCGCGATCGGGCAGGCGCTTTGCTCCCGCCTCAATCACGCCCATTGCTCGCCATTCGGCGATGGTCAGCCAGCGGCTATGCCGGACATGGACCCTTGGACAACGCGGCGAATTCGTCCTGCTACGGATCAACTGGCGATCAAGCGATGCCGGGACATAGGCCTCAACGCCCCAGGGCAAGCCTGCCTGCCATCCCGCGAAACGCAGGTAATTACCAATCGACGCAAGCGCGTCGGCCTCGCTTGACCAAATATCCGCCCGCCCATCGCCATCGCCATCTTGCGCGCGCTTGAGGTACACGCTTGGCAGGAATTGCGGATAGCCGGTCGCCCCTGCCCAACTGCCGACCAATTTGGCACGCGGAAAACCGCGATCCATCAGCTTCAGCGTGGCGATGAACTCCACGCTGAACAAGGCGCGACGGCGACCTTCATAGGCAAGGCTGGCCAGCGAGCGCGCAAGATCGAAATCGCCCGCATAGGCTCCATAATTGGTTTCATGCCCATAAATTGCGACCATGACGGATTCCGGCACCCCGGTTTGCGCCTCGATTTGCGCGAGTTTCGGGCGCAGGCGTTGATATACCGAGCGCCCCCGGCCAATCCGCGCGGCATCGACATGACGTAGGCGATAGGGAACGAATTTCGGAATGGGCGCATTCGGATCGGATGCGCCGGGCTGTTCCCGATCAAGCGCAATCACCCGCGCATTATAGGTCAGTGACGGCATTACCGCATCAATCGTGCGTTTCGACACCCCTTGCGCCAAGGCCTGCCCCGCCAATTGATCAAGGAACAGGCGAAAACTGTCTTGTGAAACTGGTGTCAGTGATGCGGCGGCTATCGGCGTATTCGGTTCAAAACGATCCTGCGCCGCCGCCTGCCAAAGCCCGACACCAGACAAAGCCAGTCCGCCAACAAAGGCCGCAACAAAATAGGAACGCTGTGATAAACTCATCATGCTGTAATTGATGCCACAGTGCGCCGCAAAGGTGAATCCCTTTTCCACCTTATCGGCGCATAAAGTCCCCCCTTGCATCCTCACCCATGCCGCGTCTAAAGGCGATATCGCTCAGTGCAGGAAGAGTGTCCGAGTGGTTTAAGGAACTGGTCTTGAAAACCAGCGAGGGTGAGAGCTCTCCGTGGGTTCGAATCCCACCTCTTCCGCCAAATTTCACCTATATTATTGTCGTCTTTGGGATACCCCCATCGCGCAGGGCGGCGACGTCATTGCCGATGACGGCAAGACGCCCCTGATCCTGATACATGCGCAGTGCGCACCCGCCTTATTTCGTCGCGTATTGACCCGGTTCTGCGCCAAACTGTTCGCGCGCGAAGGTTTTGGCGGCGTTGGCGGTTTTGAACACTTCGTCCTGAAGCTTTGACGACACCAATGGATAGCCTTGCGAGTTGAAGCGGACCTCCCTGACGGTCAGGCGAAATGCACCTGCCTCATCCTTGGTGATGAGATAGGGAGGCGTATGCTGTCTGGACATTGAGGTGCTCCGATTGGTGTGTAGAGCCCCCCTTGCGCCCTCAAGGCACAAATAGACAGCAAAAGCTCAAATTATGCGGGAAACAAACGCCAATCCGACGGTCAGCCGTCACTTTCCATGCGGAATCCCACTTTCATCGTAACTTGGTAATGCACCACATGATCGTCCTCGACATGCCCACGCGTGCCAACAACCTCAAACCAGCCGATATGCCGCAAGCTGCTACCCGCACGGGAGATCCCCTTTTGGATGGCGTCTTCGATACTTTTGCTGGACGTACCAACAATCTCGACGACCTTGTAGACATGGTTCGACATGGGACTCTCCGTCACCGTTGTTGATGATGAAGAAACGTCGACCCAATTTTAACGCGATGCAATCGCCATCAATACGTAGATGAAGTGGTGATCGCCCTACCCCTGCACGCCCAAGGCTGCCGCGGCGTGATCGTCCCTGTCGGACGTCAACTCCCCTCTTTCCTTGCGTTCAGAATAGCGATCGACCAATTGCGCCGCATGGGGGCGCAGCAAGATGGTGAAGCGGACCAACTCCTCCATCACGTCGACAATGCGGTCATAATAAGCGGAGGGTAGCATCCGTCCGGCATCGTCAAATTCCTTATAGGCCATGGCAACGCTCGACTGGTTGGGAATCGTGAACATCCGCATCCAGCGCCCCAATATCCGCAGCGTGTTGACGCTGTTGAAAGATTGCGACCCGGCGCACACCTGCATCACCGCCAAGGTGCGCCCTTGGGTTGGCCGCCTGCCTTTCAGTTCCAGTGGCAAGTGATCGATTTGCGCCTTCATAATACCGGTGATCTGGCCATGGCGTTCCGGACTGCACCAGACCTGCCCTTCGGACCACATCGCATGTTCGCGCAATTCATGCACCGCCGGATGATCATCACCGGCGATCTGATCGGGCAACGGCAGATCCAATGGATCGAATATACGGGTTTCCGCGCCAAAATATTGCAATAACCGCGCAGATTCCTCGACCACCAGCCGGGAAAACGACCGCTCCCGCAGTGATCCATATAATAGCAGGATGCGCGGCGGGGGCTGATCTTGACCAAGTCCGACAGCCGGGTGACGATGGGCATATTCCGGCTGAAACGCAGGCAGAATATCAGGGTCGGTCAAGTCGCGCAGTCGAGACACTTTATTCGTCCTTAATTCGGCGATTGCGATGGGTGGATGAATGTCCGAGGAAAATAGCGCTGTCCAAGCCGGATCGCGACACCCACCAGCAAGATCAGCACGGGTACCTCGACCAATGGCCCGATCACAGCGGCAAAGGCCACGGGCGATCCCAAGCCAAAGGCCGAAATAGCCACAGCAATAGCCAGTTCGAAATTGTTGGATGCGGCGGTAAAGGACATGGCTGTCGTACGCTGATAATCCGCGCCTATCAGACGCCCAAGGGCGAAGCTGGTGATGAACATAAAGAGGAAATACGCCCCCAAAGGCACGGCAATCAGCAAGGCATCCATCGGCAGGGCAAGGATTTCCCCACCCTTGAGGCTAAACATCGCCACAATCGTGAAAAGCAATGCAACGAGTGTGAGCGGACTGATTTTCGGTAGGAATCGGGTGCGATACCAATCTTCCCCATATTTGCCGATCAACACCCGGCGGGTCAAAAATCCAGCGGCAAAGGGAATGCCAAGATAGGTCAGCACGGCCTTGGCGATCGTGAGGAAATCGACGTCCACTACATGAGCGTCAAGCCCGAAAAATGGCGGCAGCACCGTCAAATAGAAATAGGCATAAGGCGCGTAGAAAAATATCTGGAACAGCGAATTAAACGCCACCAGACCTGCCACATATTGGCCGTTGCCGCCAGCCAACTGGTTCCACACCAGCACCATCGCGATACATGGCGCAAGGCCAATCAATATCAGGCCGGTCATATATTCCGGGTAGTCGCGCAACAATGTCACCGCGAGCAGGAACATAAAGGCCGGGCCTAAAACCCAACATTCAAACAGGGACAAAGCGAGGATTTTCCGGTCTCGGAAAACCTGCCCTAGCTCTTCATATTTGACCTTGGCCAAGGGCGGAAACATCATGACCACCAACCCAATGGCGATGGGGATACTGGTGCTGCCGACCGACATAGCGTTCAACGCGCCGGGTACGCCCTTGAACAACGTACCAATCGCGATACCCGACGCCATGGCGACAAATATCCATAGGGTCAGATAGCGATCCAGAAATGACAGGCGCTTGGTGGTGACGTTCGTCATGTATCGACTCTCAATTAAGATTGGCTGGCGGGATGCGTTGCCCCGCCTCATCGATGACGCGTTCGCCATCTTCCTTAGCGAATGCCCCAAGCTGCGGCTGGGGCAGCAGATCGAGCACCTCTTCAGACGGGCGGCAAAGCCGGACACCCAAAGGCGACACCACAATCGGGCGATTGATCAGGATCGGATGCGCGATCATCGCAGCGATCAGATCATCATCGCCAAGACGCGGATTATCCAAGCCAAGCTCTGCATAAGGTGTCCCCTTTTCGCGCAACAACGCGCGCGCGCCAATGCCCATTCGCCCGATCAACGAGGTCAACAATGCGCGGCTCGGCGGTGTCTTGAGATATTCGACGACATGCGGCTCAATCCCCGCATTGCGGATGAGTGCCAGTGTATTGCGCGACGTGCCGCAATCGGGATTGTGATAGATGATGATATCGATGGGACCGGACATCAAAAGACTTTCCTTTTGGCACAGCGATGACTAGCCGCGCGCTTTTCAACAACAGGTGAGTTCGGCAATCAATGGCGCGCACAGATCGCTGCGACCTTCGCAACAATCCTTGGCGAGAAACACCATGAGATCGCGCAACGTGGCAATCTGCGCGCGATAGACAATTGAACGGCCCTGACGCGTCGCCGACACCAGACCCGTGCGCGCCAAGATGTTCAAATGCGTGGAGAGCGTATTGGGCGGCACATCAAGCTGACGCGCGATATCGCCCGCCGCCAGCCCCGCAGGTTCATGACGAACGAGCAGGCGAAAACAGTCGAGACGGGTAGTCTGGGCAAGGGCAGCCAATGCCTCGGTAGCAGATATAGATTCCATAATTCGAGATTTATCGAATTATTTGCATCCGAACAAGCCCCCAAGCGCAGAACGTCAGCAATATCTAATAAATTAATGCGTTAGCGCTCAATATGCGAATCCACATGGATCAGGTGATAGGTCCTGCTTTTGAACAACCAATGGCCATCGACCTTGACATATTCATCGTCATACCGCCCCGCCAGACGAGAGACGCGGCCTGATTCATTGACCACCAGTTCATTGGTATACACATAGCCGACACCATGATCGCCATGCAGTTCCATCGATGCCGGAAAGCTCAAAAACAACTCTAGATCAGCACCTTTCAGACCGCCGTTCATATCGTTCATGATCCGGTCCCATTCGAGGGCAATTTCCTCCTTGGAGGTGAAATCACCATGCATGATGCGCCATTCGCCATCATCGGCCCAACAGGCAAGCCATGCCTCGCGGTCGTGCCGAGTGGCGCTATCTGAATAGCTGTCATGCAGTTCGCGAATAGCAAATCGATCTTCGATAGGTCCCGAAAACGCCATGACTTCTCCCTCGCCCGTTCAGTAATGGCTCTACAATATTGTATTTAGTTAAAGAAGTGAATTCCGCACATCCACTCTTCTGCCATGCAAAGGGTGATCAAGCACCAAAGCGAGACAACCGGCCGTCGGCGCGGAAATATTCTTTCATCGCGCCAAAGGCGGTTTCTGATAATTCGATAAAGATACGGCGGCCATCGGTGGGATCGGCAATGCGACGAAACAGACCATTATCCGCCATGGTCTTGATCCAGCGCAGCGCAGTGGTGGCCGGCACATCAGCGGCGATGCACAGGCTGGAAACGGCGACACGCTTTTGTTCAAGCTTGGCCGCCATCAAATCAAGCAACATATCCCAAGCCGGATCGGCGAATAATTCGCCATTGAAAAACTGGTTTCTCACCCGGCGAATGCGGATCAGATGGCGCACTTCCGCGCCAGTGATAGGCGCGTCTTCCTCGATCGCTGATGGCAGGAACGGGCTGGCGGCAAGACCGGGCACGGATATGTCGCTGCGGCCCGCATTATTTGATGCAGTTCCGGTCGCGTTGGTGGTCGAGAGCGAGGCCAACACGCGGGCAATGCGCTGCACCTCTTCGCTGATCATGCTTAATTGTTCGACCTTATGTTCGGCCCCAATATCGTTCAGCATATGAGTTGACGGGGCAGTCAGTGCCGACAGCGCAACGATGCTGTCGAGTTCATCCGCATTGCACAAGACCGTGGCGTCGCGCGGGAGCCGGGTCAGCGCATCATCAAGCTGATCCAGCCGCAGCGACACAATCAGCCGTGCATCCAAGCCCAGATCATCTTCCTCAAGCCAGTTGAGCAATGCGGGCAATGCGGCGCTTTCCGCGCAGCTTTCCCAATCGAGCCACACCGCATCCAGCACGACCTGCTGTTGCAACCGTTCCCATGCCTGTCCTGGTGCCACGACGGCGCCAAAACGGATGCCAGTCGCATCGGCATGGCGCGATGCCTGCGCGGCCAGATATTCATTTTCTGCAATCATGATCATGATCGGGGCTGAAATCTGCTGCTCGGAAGCGCTTAAATCGTTGGTCATCTGCATCATTGTCCCTTTCCGATTACCCTCCCTAGGTGCAAACCAAAGCGGATGAAGTCCAGAACATAAAAGGACCATATCGGATATAAGGTCTTGTTTTTCAGTATTATGGTGAAGATTCCATCCATATGGGATCAAACGATCCGCTTACACGCCCTCTCCCGCTCAAATACCTGCGTAATAATCATAATTTCGGCGATCTTCCCAATAGCCACCCTTGCCGCCGCCGATCCCGTCCAGCGTCGCCACCAATTCGATTCTCATCACATATTTGGCCTGTTTATAGCCAAGCTGGCGTTCCACTCGCAGCCGGATCGGCGCGCCGTGCGCGATGCCAAGCGGCTGGCCATTCATGCGATGCGCGAGGATGGTCTGAGGGTGGAATGCATCAATCAGATCAATCGATTCATAATATTGATCACCGCCCAGCCGATCCGCGCAATGAAACACCGCATAACGCGCATCGGGCATCAACCCGGCATGGGCAAGGATCAGGCCGAGCGGCACGCCCTGCCATTCGGCGATGGCGCTCCAACCCTCGACACAATCATGGCGGGTGATCTGGCGGCGCTGCGGCAGCGTCTGCAATTGAGCAAGCGACAGTCCGAATGGCCGATGGACCAACCCATCCACCTCCAGCCGCCATTGGCGAAATCCATTCGCCGCAAGGGCGCGATAGGCCGGTTCAATCGGATCGGTCGTGCCATTGGCGTGAAACCTATCGGAAATCTTGTCCCGGCCAAATTCTGGGGCCAGCCGATCACGGCCAATCAACAGGCGCTGGCTGTGCATTGTCAGGCCGCGCGCGCCCTCCACTGCTGCCTGAAAGGGCGCGCTTGAGCCAATCCGATCACAACCGGACAATAATGCCCCGCCGCCGATCAACCCGGCAATAACGGCGCGACGATCAATCTCATTCGCCATGATGCGCGCCCTCTGCCTTCAACGATCCGCCCGTCATCATCCCCAATATCAGCCGGATCGGCCCGGCCAGCAGCACCATCACCAGATGCACCACTACGAAAATCAGGATCGCGGACATCCCGAGAAAATGGATCGACCGCGCCGATTGTCGCCCGCCAAATAATTCGGGCAGCCACGGCAGGGCCGCGTTCATCCCCGGCGACATTGAAAGCCCGGTCATGATCATCAAGGGAATAAGCCCCAGAATGACGGCGAGATAACTCAGCCGCTGGAGACTGTTATACCCATTATCCGCCATCGCCCGAATGGCGGAGATGCTCAGATGATGGCGAATTTCATGCCTCAGCGCGCGCGGGGTCAGATCGCCAAGGCGCGGCCATAGATCGCGCCGTAAATGGCCGCTGATAACACCCCGCCCCAGATAAAAGAGCCAGCCGAGCACAAACACCCAAGCGAACAGCAAATGCCAAATCCGCCCTTGGGCAAGATCATAATCGGTGGGAATGGTGATCCAGCCGGGAAAGGCCCAGTCTTGCGCCACGCCTTGCGCATCGGTCCAATGGCCAAGCCAGCCGGTCGTATCGAACATCCGGTCGCCGATGAATAACAGGCCGCGCCCATCGCTCGATCCGATTTGCAGCCATGCGATATCGCCCCAAGTACCGACATCCCCCCAATAGAACCGTGGATGCGCATTGAGAATCGTGAGGCCGCTCATCACCATGATCAATATCGTCAGGGCATTGATCCAGTGCCACAGCCTAGTGGCGAGATCATGACGAGATATGGGATGATGCAATCTTGCAACCACTGGTTTTACTCCTACGCTGACTGGGTTATGCACCCACAGATGCATGAAAACAATCATATTGCTGAAGTCGCGCCACATGCCTGACTGGTCATTCGAAGCCTGTCACCAAGGCCCTGTCGCCGGGGTTGATGAAGCCGGTCGTGGGCCGCTCGCGGGGCCGGTCGTCGCCGCAGCCGTGATTCTTGACCCCGCCCGCATGCCGGATGGATTGGCCGATTCCAAAAAACTGTCGGCGGCGCGGCGGGAAATATTGTTCGATCAGATCATGGCCTGCGCTTATGTCGGCATCGGCGAGGCGCAAGTGGCGGAGATCGACGAGATCAACATCCTGCAAGCCACAATGCTGGCGATGCATCGCGCAGTGACCGCGCTGACACTTTCGCCGGTGCATGTACTGGTCGATGGCAATCGCTTGCCGGTCTGGCCCTTTGCGGCGACGGCGGTGGTCAAGGGCGATGACCGCTGCCTGTCGATTGCCGCGGCGAGCATCATCGCCAAGGTCCATCGCGACCGGATCATGATAGCACTCGATGCCGCGCACCCCGGCTATGGCTGGGCGCGCAATGCGGGCTATGGGACGGCGGACCATTTAAACGGCCTGAAATTGCAAGGGGTCACGCCCCATCATCGTCGCAGTTTCAGGCCGGTACGCGAGTTGCTCTAGGAAAAGCTGGTCGATTCGAACTTCAGCGGTTCGCCAAACGCCTGATTGGCCAGTTGATCGTCCCACATCACGCGATGCCCGCGAATGATGGTGCCAAGCGCCTTGCCGGTCAGGTCCATGTCCTCAAAGGGCGACCAGCCGCAACGCGACCCAAGCCAATCCTTGGTCACTGTCCATTTCTTGTGGCGATCGACAATGGTGAAATCGGCATCATAGCCGACGACGATCCTTCCTTTGCCAACCAGACCGAAAATCCGCTGCGCCCCTGCAGAGGTCAGGTCGATCAACCGTTCCATCGTCATTCGCCCCTGCACCACATGGTTGAGCATCAGCGGCAGCAAGGTCTGCACGCCCGGCATGCCGCTGGGCGAGTCCGGATAGGCCTTGGACTTTTCTTCCAGCGTATGCGGCGCATGATCGGAACCGATCACATCCGGCACGCCCTGATTCAACCAGAACCACAAGCCATCGACATGCTTGCCCGACCGGATCGGCGGGTTCATCTGCGCGAGTGTGCCAAGCCGGGGATAGGCCTCCTCGCCGCGCAAAGTCAGATGCTGGGGAGTCACTTCGCAGGTCGCGATGTCCTTGTGATGGGAGATCAGTTCCAGCTCTTCGGGCGTGGTAACATGGAGAATATGGATACGCCGCCCGGTTTCCCGCGCAATGCCGAGAATGCGCTTGGTCGCAAGCAACGCGCTTTCATCGTCGCGCCACACCGGATGGCTGGACGCATCGCCCGCGACCCGATGATGGAGCCGCTCCTGCATCCGCGCCTCATCCTCGGCATGGATCGCGACCCGGCGCTTGCCATTACGCAACACGCGGGCGAGTTCCTTATCTTCGGATACCAGCAAATCGCCAGTCGACGCCCCCATGAAAATCTTGACCCCAGCCGTGCCGGGCAGACGTTCAAGCTCGTGCAATTGATCGGCATTGGCACTGGTCGCGCCGACATAAAACGCATGGTCGCACCACATGCGATGCAGCGCCCGGCCCAATTTATCGGTGACGCGATCGACGCTATCGGTGTTCGGCTTGGTATTCGGCATTTCGAAGATCGACGTCACGCCGCCCATCACCGCCGCGCGCGATCCGGTTTCAAGGTCTTCTTTATGTTCCAGCCCCGGTTCGCGGAAATGGACCTGTGTGTCGATCACGCCGGGGAGAATATCCAAACCGGTGCAATCGATCACCTCATCCGCATCGCCCGTGATGCCGATCCCGGCAATTTTGCCGTTGCGAACGCCAATATCGGCATGCACCGGGCCACCCGGCGTCCAGACAGTGCCATTTTTAAGCTTGAGGTCAAAAGTCGGCATCGGGCTGCTCCTTGATCTATTGCCATCTCTTTATGACGCATCATCGTCCGGGTCACGCCATATTCCCCCTTTTTATGGCGAGGTGAAGCGATTATAGCGCCTGTTGAATGCCATTATCGGCAAGCCATTCGGGAATGAGTAGAGATCCATGACGGCCATCATCTATCAACAGCAGAAAAACGCCCTGCAATCGGGCCGCGCCGGGACCGGCACATGGGTTTTGGAACATCAGCCGAAGGAAGCGCGCGTCGCCGATCCGTTGATGGGCTGGGCAGGCTCCGGCGATACCGAGCGTCAGGTGAAGCTGCGCTTTGCCTCGCTGGATGCGGCCACGGCCTATGCCAAGGCTAATGATCTTCAATATACGGTCGCGCCTGCGCCTGCACGCGTGATCAAATTGCAGACCTATGCCGATAATTTCAATGTCGGGCCGATCACGCCGCGATAATCTGCGCGCGATTCTATCGGCTTAAAAAGGCCGCTCGACTGGATCGAGCGGCCTTTTTTGTGGTGTTTTGAGGGACCAAAAGAAAAAGGCCCCGGTTTTTCAACCGAGGCCTTTTCATATTCAGTGCGGCACACCGCGCCAGAATTACTTCTTGGCGAGCGAGAGACCACCAAAGCGCTTGTTGAAGCGGGCAACCTGGCCACCGGCATCCAACATCACCTTGTTGCCACCGGTCCAAGCCGGATGCGACAACGGATCGATTTCGAGCAGCAGCGTGTCGCCTTCCTTGCCCCAGGTGGAGCGGGTTTCGTACACAGTGCCGTCCGTCATCTGGACCTTGATCATGTGATAATCGGGATGGATATCGGGCTTCATCTTGTGGTCTTTCTCTGGTTCGCGGCTGGTTCCGACCAGCCAGAAATAGATAATGACGGGCCAATAGCTTCAAATCCGGTGAATTGCAAGGCAGGTTCGGCCCATATTGCTCCATCGACAATACCCTGTTTTCGCGCAATAGGGTGGCTGATGATCCGCCTGCTGACCCTCGCCTTGTTGCTGCTGCCCGATCTGGCAGCCGCCGCGCCGCGCCGGGTGGTGTCGTTGAACCTGTGCACGGATGAATATCTGTTGGCGGTGGCGGCCCCTGTCCAGATCGTCTCACTCACCCATCTTGGCCATGATCCGAACGAAAACCGCTGGGCCGATCAGGCAAAACGCTTTGGCACGAACAATGGCACTATCGATTCCGTGGCCGTGCAACAGCCGGACCTGATCCTGACCATGGGTGGCGCGCCGGATGATCGGATCGGCTTGGCGCGCGCGCTCAACGCCCGGTTGATGATCCTGCCCTATCCCCAGACATTGGACGATGTCGCCGCCAATCTTGTACACGTCGCCACCGTCTTAGGGCGACCACAGGCGGCGCAAATCTGGCGCGAACGGTTCAAACAAATGCGTGCCTCCGCCCCGCGTCGATTGCACCAGGCGAGCTTTGTCACGAGCGAAGGACTGACCATTTTGCCCGATGGGTTAAGCGCCCAATGGATGCGCCTTGCTGGATTGCGACAGGTAGCGATGGCGGGAAGCCGCCTCACCTCCGAAATGTTGTTGACGATGAAGCCGATCTGGCTGCTCAACAGCCGCTATCGGATCGGCCAGATGGCGCGTTCGCAGCGCTGGCCGGGTCTGCAATTTGTGCGCCATCGCCCCGGTTGGCGGGTGATTGATACCGATGGGCGTGGATGGCTCTGTGGTGGCCCTTCGTTGATCGATGAGATAATGCGCCTGCGTGGACAAACAAAGGGTTGATGGAATGACCATGCGGGCGCGCCTTTTCCTGCTGCTGGCACTGGCGATTGCCGGGCTGGTGTCGCTTGCGCTGCCGGCATCGATATTATGGCCGCTCTGGGCCGAACGGCCCGCCTTATTCGCGACGATTCTGCTCGAATTGCGCCTGCCGCGCTTGTTGCTGGCGTTGATCTTCGGCGCGAGCCTTGGCCTGACCGGTGCGGCTATACAGGCGCTGTTCGCCAATCCCTTGGCCTCGCCCGATATCAATGGCGCGAGTGGCGGCGCAGCGCTTGGCGCGGTCGTCACCGGCTATAGCCTGGGCCTTGGCGATGGCTATGCGCTCACCATCGGAGCGATTGCGGGGGCGCTGCTCGCGCTGGTCGCATTGTTGCTGCTCGCGGGCAAACGCGCCGACAGCATCAGCTTTTTGCTCGCAGGGGTCGCGATTACGGCGGTGACCGGCGCGGCGACCACGCTCGCGCTGGCGCTCGCCCCCTCGCCCTTCGCCTTTTACGATGTCTATGACTGGATGATGGGCAGTTTCGTCGATCACAGCCTTGGGCAGGCCCTGCTTGCAGGCGCGATTACGCTCCCGGCCTTGTTCGTCATCATGCGCGAGGCGAATGCGCTCGACCACCTCGTGCTGGGCGATGTGGTCGCGCAGTCGATGGGCCATGATGTGCCGCGCTTGCGCCGCCGGATCATCATCGCCTCGGCGGTTGCCATCGGGGCATGCGTGTCTATTTGCGGCGCGGTCGGCTTTGTCGGACTGGTCGCGCCGTTTCTCGCGCGGTCGCTCACGCGTCAGCATCCGGGCCGCGCCTTGTTGCCCGCCGCGATGATCGGCGCGGTGATGCTAATGTGCGCCGATATCGTCACCCGCTTTGCCCCGATTGGCCGCAATCTGCCGGTCGGGGTCGTCACCGCACTGATCGGCGTACCGTTCTTTCTGTGGCTGGTCGCGGGCCGTCGCTGGCAAAAGGGCTTGTGATGACCGGACTTCATCTCCGCGCCCTGCAATTGGCGGGCCGCTTCGGGCCTGCGGATGTCGACCTGGCCTTGGGCACCGTCTCCTTCGTGATTGGCCCCAATGGCGCGGGCAAAACCAGCCTGTTCCATGCGCTAATCGGCCATGGCGAGGTATCCGGCACGTTAAAGTTGGGAGAGATTGATCTTGCCGATCTGCCGCCTGCGGTACGGATGCGGCATATCTCTTTCATGCCCGCATCGCGCGATATTGCGTGGCCGATGCGGGCGCGGGATGTGGTCGCACTTGGCCTTGCGCCCGGTCTTGCCCCCAACCTGATCGATCAAGTGCTCACCCGGCTTGATGCGGTTGAACTGGGCGCACGCCCGATCAACAGCCTGTCGACCGGCGAACGGACGCGCATCCTTATCGCCCGTGCGCTGGTGAGCCAGCCCGATGTGATCCTGCTCGATGAACCCCTCGCCAATCTTGATCCGGCATGGCGCCTGCGTGTGCTGGCGTTGCTGGAGGAAGAGGCGCAACGCGGGGCGATTGTCCTTTTGTCCGTCCATGATTTGATCCTTGCTCACCATCATCATGGCGATGTGCTGCTGGTCGATCAGGGCAAGTTGATTGGCCAAGGCCGACCGGATGTCATCATGGGCGATGCCCCATTATCGGCCATCTTCGGCGTGCGCCTGACGGATCGCGGGATGGAACTTGCCGACAGTAATGGCGGGGCGGCATGAAACTGCTCGGCGCGATTCTCGCCGGGGGGCAATCACGCCGCTTCGGTTCGGACAAGGCACAGGCTCTGATCGACGGGCGGGCGATGCTCGATGTCGTCGCGGATCGCTTGCGCCCGCAATGCGATGGGCTGGTCGTGATCGGGCGGGACTGGCCGGGCTTGCCCAGCGCGCCCGATGCCCCCGCCCCCGGCCTTGGGCCGCTTGGCGGCATATCGGGGGCTTTGGCTTATGCGCAGGCCAATGGATTTGACGAAGTGCTGATCTGCCCGTGCGATATGCCGGATGTGCCGGACGACCTCGCGGCCCTGTTGTCCCCCGCCCCGGCGTATATCGAGGCGCATTGGAGCTGGAGCCGCTGGCCTGCGACGCTGGCCGGGGCATTGCAGCAATGGCTGCAAGATGGCGAGAGCCTGAGACTGCGCGATTGGCATGAACAGCAACATGCCCGACCTGTAAGGATCGGGCATGCTGTTCGAAACATCAATGAAGTCAAAGACCTGTAGTCGCTTAGGCGTTACGCCTTGGGCGGGTCCGCGATCATGGCGGTGAACTCGGTCTCGGTCGCCAATTGGCCATCGATCATGGCGCGACCCCGGAACTTGCACACCGATGCACGCTTTTGAATGAATTCAACGTGCAGCTTCAATAAGCAACCCGGCTCCACCGGACGGCGGAACTTGGCGCTATCGATCGCCATGAAATAGACGAGCTTCCCGCTATCGGCCATGCCCAGCGACTGCACCGCCAAAATGGCGGCCGCCTGTGCAAGTGCCTCGACGATCAACACGCCCGGCATGATCGGACGATCAGGGAAATGCCCCTGAAAGAACTGTTCGTTCATCGTCACGGCCTTTACCGCCACGATCGATTCGTCGAGGATTAACTCCTCGACGCGATCGACCAGCAGCATCGGATAGCGGTGCGGGATGGTCGACATGATCCGCCGAATATCCTGCGGACCAATCGATTCCCCCTTTTGCTCACCCTCGCTCATTTCAGATCAACGCCCCTGTGGGGTGTTGCCAGGATTGGCAGGCGGCGTGTTGGCAGCAGCCTGCTGTTGGCCCGGCTGCCAACCGGCGGGCGGAGTGATGCCGACAGTCGGAAGCGTGAGGTTCAACTCAGACACAATATCGCCGGTCAGGTCATTGCCCGGCGCAATCGCCATGATGGCGTCAGGCGTCAAGATGATCCCGATGTTCTTCTTCTTCATCGCCGACTTGATCGCGGCTTCGAGACGGGCTTCAACCTGTTCGCGCACATAGGCAATCGGACGGCCAAATGGCGTGGACAGATTGCCGAGTTCGCTCTGCGCGGCGGTCTGCTTGGCGCGGATCGTGGTTTCCTGCGTCTTCAACGCCGGGTTGTTCGGGTTCACCTTGGCATCGGCCTGATATTTCACGACCAATGCGTTCAGTTCGGCATCCAGCACCTTCTTGCGTGCAGAAAATGCGTCGATCTGCGGCTTGTAGCTGGCTTCAACCTGCTTGATCGCGCTGCCATAGGCGGCGCTCGATTCAATCGCACGGTCGAAATTCGCGGTGGCTACGCCTTGGGCAACCTGCGCGGCTGCGAGGTTAGGCACCATCATCAAGGCTGCGCTAGCCGCAAGAAACTTCGTCATTTTAGTCATTAGAACTGGGTCCCTATGTTGAATGTAAAGAGCTTGGTCTTGTCGCCATCCTGCTTAATAAGCGCTTTAGCTATATCAATCCTGAACGGACCGAATGGCGAATTCCAATTCACGCCAAAACCGATGGATACGCGCGGCTTCCATGTGTCGCCGAAGAAAGTTTCATCAAATGCCGCGATATGAAGCGGGGTAAGCCCCGCGGCGCAAACACCGCCATTGGACGGCGTGACGGCGAGCGTCGCTGGATCCTGACACTGACGCACGACTGATCCGGTCTCTGCCGCTGTCAACAGCTTCGGGTTCTTTACACCCCAGACCGAACCGGCATCGAGGAACACACTCGGGCGCAGACCCATTTCACGCGCGCCGGAGCCGAGCGGAATTTCCAATTCGACCTTGCCGAGATAATATTGATGACCGCCGACCGCATCGTTGTTGTTATTTTGCGTGGTCGTCTGGCCCGGATAGGTGCGGACAACCCGCGGGCCTACGCCGCGAATGCCGAAGCCGCGCAACTGTGGTTCACCAAGGAAGAAACGGTCGGTCAAACGAACCTTGTCAACGCCATCGCCCTTGCTCTTTTCAAGGCTGAGGATATGGCCACCTTCCAGCCCGACCGAGAAGACAAAGCCCTTGCCAAGACCCCAATATTTATTGGTGTCGATCCGGGTCCGCAGATATTTTACGCTGCCGCCAAGTCCGGCCATATCTTGACTGAACACCATGCGCTGCCCCTTGCTGGGACGAATGCGATTGTTGAGATTGTCGAAGACGAGGCTGTAGCCGACCGACGATGTCGTTCTTTTGCCAATCGCATCGCAGAGATAGCGCCCGGCGGTGAATTCATCGCAGATCCGTGCGCCGCTGGCGTCGGTATAATAGAATGTATCCTTATCGAGCGTCACATCGTCATAGTTCAGGCCATAACGCAATGCCATCGACCAATATTCGGTCAGCGGCACACCGGCACGGATCTGGAAACCGGTGGTCGACTGTTGATAGGTCGTGTTGCGGCTTTTCCCGATGTAATTGAAGCTGTTATAGTCTCGACGGAAAATATCGCCGCCGACGGCAATGTTCTTGTCGAAGATATAAGGCTCGGTAAAGCCGACCTCGACCGACTTGGAATAGCTGGAATAATTGACGCTGGCGCGGACTTCCTGACCCTTGCCCATGAAATTGCGTTCACGGATCGACAGGTCGACGATAAAGCGTTCAAGCGACGAGAAACCGGCCGACACCTGCAATTCGCCGGTCGATTTTTCTTCGACATTGGCTTCCAGCACAACCTTGTCCGGGCTGCTGCCCTGCTTTTGCTCGATTTCCAGATTTTCCTGGAAATAGCCAAGTGACTGGATGCGATCCTTCGAGCGCTTCACCTTGAAGGTGTTGAACGCATCGCCTTCGAACAGGCGGAATTCGCGGCGGATCACCTTGTCCTTGGTGTGGGTGTTGCCGTTGATGTCGATCCGTTCGACATACACGCGCGGCGCATCTGCCACCTTGAAGGTGACGGACATGGTCCGCGCATCCTTGTCACGCACGAAGTCCGGACGAATATCGACAAAGGCATAGCCGAAGGTCCCGGCGGTTTCCGTCAATTGATCGACAGTGTCTTCAATCGCCTTAGCGTTATACCAATCGCCCTTTTTCATCGGGATCAGCGGCTTGAGCTTGTCAGCCTTAAAGTCGCGAATTTCGCTTTCAAGATCGACTGCGCCGAGCTTGTAGCGTTCGCCTTCCTCCACCACATAGGTGATGATGAAGTCGCGCTTGTCCGGGGTCAGTTCGGCAACCGCCGACACGACGCGGAAATCGGCATAGCCGTTGCTCAGATAAAATTGGCGCAGCTTCTGCTGGTCATAGGCGAGACGATCGGGATCGTAGCTGGCCGATGATGAAAAGAGGCGGAACAGACGCGACTGCTTCGTCACCATCTGCCCGCGCAGATCGCCATCCGAGAATTTTTCATTGCCGATGATGTTGATCTGCTGGACCTTGGACTTGGCCCCTTCGGTGATTTCGAACACCACATCGACGCGGTTCTGGTCGAGCGTGACGAGCTTCGGCTCCACCGTCGCAGCAAAGCGGCCCTGACGGCGGTATAATTCGATGATCCGGGCGACATCGGCGCGCGCTTTTGACTTTGTGAAAATCTGGCGCGGTGACAGTTTGATTTCCGGACGGATCTTTTCTTCCTTCAACCGCTTGTTGCCTTCCAGCACGATGCGGTTGATGACCGGGTTTTCCTTGATTTCGATGACGAGGTCGCCGGTGCCATTGTCACGGATCTGGACGTCGGCGAACAATTCGGTCGCAAACAGATCGCGCAGCGCGTCATCGAGCTGTTCGCGGGTATAGGCCTGCCCCGGGCGTAATTTGATATATGAACGGACCGTATCAGGTTCGAGACGCTGCGCCCCGGTCACTGTAATCGAGCGGATCACGCCTGCCGTCGCAGGTGCGGCGGCGGGTGTTGCGGGTGCAGGCACCGGCGCGGCATCATCCGCAGCCATCGCCACAGATACCGGTCCGGACAGGATCGTCCCCACCAGCAGCGCGCAGGTAAGATATTTGCCCGAAGGCGCGGTAAGTTTTGCTGAATTCACGCGAGGTGCCCTTACAGTCTGTCTTTGCCAAATATCATGACAGCATCCCAATTTCTGAGAAACTGCCCTGCCTCATCCATCTCAGCCGATCAAGCTGCTAATCTGGTCCCACAGACCAAAACTACCGAGATCAAGCAACGTTACAAACACCATTAAGCCCATCAACAATGCAAAACCGGTCCGAAAGGCCTGTTCCTGCACCTTTGGCGGGATCGGTCGACGGATCACCGCCTCGGCTGCGTAAAGCAACAAATGGCCACCATCAAGCATCGGCACTGGCAACAGGTTGATGAATCCGAGGTTAATGGAAATGAGCGCGATGAACATAATCAGGCTTTCGGCGCCTTGCGAAGCCTGCTGCCCAGAATATTGCGCGATTTTGAGCGGCCCGCCCATTTCCTTGATCGAACGCCGCCCGGTAATGATCTGACCAATCGCATCCGTCATCGAACCGACGGTCTTGAACACTTCAACCGTTGCGACATCCGGCAGGCGATAGAAAGGCACCGGCACCCAGGCGAGGCTGGTCTGCGCGATCCCAAGGCGTCCTACATGAAATTGATTGCCGAAACGGTCGCGCTGATATTCATCGGTCGGGGTGGCAACCATACGCAATGTCTCACCGCCGCGCTGGATGACGATCGGCAAGGCCTGACCGGGGCGCAATTGCACGATCCGGGCGATATCCTCAAACCGCTTCACCTGTTGGCCATCGACCGATACCAGCCGGTCATTCGGCTTGATCCCGGCCATTTCTGCCGCCGATCCCGGCATGACCTGCCCGGCGACAGGCGGCGTCATCGGCTGGCCGTAGATACCGAAAAAGCCGATGAAAATGGCGATGGCAAAGGCAAAATTGATTGCAGGCCCTGCCGCGACAATGATCGCGCGCTGCCACAAGGGCTTGCACTGGAAGGTCTTGTTGCGTTCCGCGGCTGGCAGTGCGAGCCATTCCGGGGTCGGCTGGCTGGCGGCGTTCATATCGCCTGCAAAACGGACATATCCACCCAAAGGCAGCCATGCCACTTTCCACCTTGTACCGCGTTTGTCGGTCCAGCCGACCATTTCGCGACCGAAGCCGATCGAAAAGACATCAGCCTTCACCCCGAACCAGCGTCCGGCAAGATAATGGCCAAGCTCATGGACAAAGACGAGCAATCCAATGACAAAGGCAAAGCTGGCCAGTGTAAACAGCAAACCGGGGCTGGAACTGATCACGCGGGTATTGCCTCCACTCGTTCTGCTGCAATCCGCCGCGTCTCCGCATCGACTGCGAACACATCTTCCAGCGTATCAGGCCGGGGCGGAGCATAGCGAGCCAATACGTCCGCGACAATCTCTGCAATCGCGAGAAAGCCTATGCGGTGTTCAAGAAAGGCCGCGACCGCCACTTCGTTCGCCGCATTGAGGATCGCAGGCCGCGCACCCCCCTCCTTCATCGCCTGCATCGCCAGTGCGAGCGCAGGAAATGATGCCAAATCAGGCGCATGGAAATCGAGTTGTGCAATCCGTGCGAGGTCGAGCCGTTCGGCAGGCGTCGTCATCCGTTCCGGCCAACCGAGGCAAAAGCCGATTGGAATCCGCATATCCGGCGACCCCATTTGCGCCAGCACCGACCCGTCGACATATTCGACCATTGAATGAATGACCGATTGCGGGTGAATAATCACCTCGAATTTGTCCGGCTCCAGTCCGAAAATATGTTGGGCTTCAATCAGTTCAAGCCCTTTGTTCATCAAGGTTGCGCTGTCGACCGAGATCTTCGCGCCCATCGACCAATTGGGATGGCGCACGGCCTCTGCCGGGGTCACCGCTGCCATTGCGGCCCGGTCACGCCCGCGAAACGGGCCGCCAGATGCCGTCAGGATGATCCGGCTGATGCGATGCGCCTGCACCACATCGAAGCATTGGAAAATCGCGTTATGCTCGGAGTCCACCGGCAGCAACGTCGCATCATGCGCCTTGACGGCAGCCTGCACCAATTCGCCCGCGCAAACCAGCGCCTCTTTATTCGCCAGCGCCAATGTCCCGCCGCGCTGCACCGCCGCCATGACGGGTGGCAGGCCAGCCGCGCCGACAATCGCCGCCATGGTCCAGTCCACCGGTCGCGACGCCGCCTCCACCAGCGCAGTTGCCCCGGCGGCAATCTCTATCCCCGAACCGGAAAGCGCGGATTTCAACGCGTCATACAGACTTTCATCGCCAATGACGGCAAGACTTGCCCGCGTCCGCAATGCCGCCGATGCCAAGCCCTGCACATCACGATGGGCCGTCAGCGTGTCTATCTGGAATTTGTCCGGTTCGCGCTCAATCAGATCGAGCGTCGATGTGCCTATGGAACCTGTTGCACCAAGAATGGTGATGCTTCTGGTCACTGCGCAGCACTCTGGCTCATCACCAAGGCGGCCACGACCCAAGACACCGGTACCAGCCCATCCAGCCGATCCCATACCCCGCCATGGCCGGGAATGACGCGTCCGCTATCCTTGACGCCGCCCATGCGCTTCATCCAGCTTTCAAACAGATCGCCCGCCTGCGCCAGCACCGCAAGGCCCGCTCCCGCATAGGCAAAGCTCGGGGTCAATGCGCCCTGCCCGGCAACCAGCATGCCGATCAAACCTGCCGCCGCCATGCCGCCGATCAGGCCCGCCCATGTCTTGTTCGGACTGATCTTCGGCGCGAGCTTCGGTCCGCCAATAGTGCGACCGGCAAAATAGGCGCCGACATCAGTCGCCACGACAATCGACAAGGTCCAGATTGCCAGCGCCAAGCCATGTTCACCCGCGCGAATGATCAGCAATGCGGCCAAGGTCAGCCCGCAATAGATCGCGCCCAATGGCCCGAACAGACCGAGCAGCGGTACCGGCAGGCCTTTGCTGCGAACAATCGCCCGCGAGATGTTGATCCATTCAACCAGCATCAACAGGGTCATTATGGCCGTGAGGGCTAAAAACGCATTGCCGCCCCGGATGATGGCCCCGATGGCGACCGCACCAAGGATGACGCCCGAAATCGCCCGATCCCGCAAATTCTTGGCGATAGCCATCACAGCCCTCCATAGCGGCGCTCGCGCCGCGCATATTCGTCAAGGCATTGGGCCAGTGTCTCATGCCCAAAATCCGGCCAGAACTGATCGATGAAGATCATTTCGGCATAGGCAGCCTGCCACAACAGGAAATTGGACAGGCGCACCTCACCCGATGTCCGGATCAGCAGATCGAGCGGAGGCATATCATGGGTGTAAAGCGCGGCGTCGAACATGACCTCGTCTATCTGATCCGGCGCAATCTCGCCTGCAACGGCCTTTGCGGCCAGCGTACGCGCAGCATGGACGATTTCCGCCCGCGCGCCATAGCCCAGCGCAATCGCCAGCGTCATCTTGCTATTGCCTGCGGTGCGCTCAATCGCGTGTTTGATATCCGCGACGATATCGGCGGGAAAACGGCACAAATCGCCAAGGATCAGGATGCGGACACCGGCCTTGTGCAGCGCGTCCAATTCGCGCGAGATAAAGAAGCGCAACAGGCCCAACAGGTCGCTGATTTCATCTTCCGGTCGCCGCCAGTTTTCAGTCGAGAACGCGTATAAGGTCAGCGCCTCGATGCCGAGTTCACTCGCAGCGCGGACGGTGCGGCGCACCGCCTCCACGCCCTGCTTATGCCCCGCGACGCGCGGCAGGCCACGCTGCTTTGCCCAGCGGCCATTACCATCCATGATGATCGCAACATGACGTGGCACTGCCACAAGGCCGGGGCCGGATACGCTCACTTGCCGAGAATTTCCTTTTCTTTGAGGCCCACGGCGGCATCGATATCGGCGATGGTGGCATCCGTGATCTTTTGCACTTCGGTTTCAAAGCGCTTGCGTTCGTCTTCGCTGATTTCGCTCTTCTTTTCGTCGGCCTTCAGCATATCCATCCCGTCGCGACGCACGTTGCGTACGGCAATCCGGGCCTTTTCTGCATATTGGCTAGCGAGTTTGGCCAGTTCCTTGCGGCGCTCTTCCGTCATGTCCGGGATCGGCAGGCGGATATTCTGCCCATCGGTAATCGGATTGATGCCAAGGCCCGCATTGCGGATCGCCTTTTCAACCGGGGTCATGTTGGAACGGTCCCACACCTGCACCGACAACATGCGCGGTTCCGGCGCAGAGACAGTTGCGACCTGATTAAGCGGCATCATCGCGCCATAGACTTCCACCTGAATCGGATCGAGCAATGACGTATTGGCGCGGCCTGTGCGCAAGCCATTGAGGTCATGCTGCAAGCTTTCGACAGCGCCCTTCATCCGGCGTTCGAGATCAGCCTTATCATATTTGGCCATGATCAGTTCTCCTGTGTCTGGACGATAGTGGCGACACCCTCGCCGGCGAGAACGCTGGCAAGGTTGCCCTGTTCGCGGATGCTGAACACCACGATGGGAATATTGTTATCGCGGCACAAGGCCACGGCGCTCGCATCCATGACCTTCAGATCATCGGACAGCACGCGGTTGAAGCTGAGGCTTTCGTAGCGCTTGGCAGTCGGGTTCTTTTTCGGGTCGGCATCATAGACGCCATCCACGCTCGTGCCTTTGAACAGCGCATCACAGCCCATTTCGGCGGCGCGCAGAGCAGCGGCCGTATCGGTCGTGAAGAAAGGATTCCCGGTCCCTGCAGCGAAAATCACGATCCGCCCCTTCTCCATATGGCGCACCGCGCGGCGACGAATATAGGGTTCGCAGACGGTCGCCATCGGAATGGCGGACAGCACACGGGTATCGACGCCGATCTGTTCAAGCGCATTCTGCATCGCGAGCGCATTCATCACGGTCGCGAGCATGCCCATATAATCGGCGGAAGAGCGCTCAAACCCCTTGGCAGCGCCTGCCAGACCACGGAAAATATTGCCGCCACCGACGACGAGGCACACTTCATGCCCGGCATCGCGAGCCGCCTTCACTTCTTGCGCCATGCGGGCGACAGTCGCGGGATCGATCCCGAACTGTCCATCGCCCATCAGCACTTCGCCGGAGAGCTTCAGGAGGATGCGATGAAATCGGGGTCGAGTCATGATAATCCGTGATGTTACAAAGAAGACAAAGGCGGCGCGGACCCTAATCGACCCGCACCGCCCTGCCAAGCGTTATACTGCATCGTTCGGAAATGCCGGAACCGGTTTTCCGTAAAAACGATGCGATCTAGCGAAAATCAGATACCAGCGGCTGCCGCAACTTCTGCTGCGAAATCGCTTTCCTGCTTTTCAATGCCTTCGCCAAGCTGGAAGCGCACGAACGCCTTCAGCGTGATCGGGCTGCCGGCTTCCTTGCCAGCCTGCGCCACGACGTCAGCGATCTTGGTCTTGTTGTCCATCACGAACAACTGGCTGACCAGCGCATTTTCCTTGGCAAACTTGGCAATCGCGCCATCGACCATCTTGGCGACGATCTCAGCAGGCTTGCCCGAGGTCGATGCCTTTTCTTCGGCAATCGCACGTTCACGCGCCAGCATTTCCTGATCGAGGCCCGATTCATCGAGCGCCAGCGGATTGGCGGCGGCGATGTGCATCGCGAGCTGCTTACCAAGTGCATTGAGCGCATCGGCAGGCGCAGCGCTTTCCAGCGCGACGAGCACGCCGATCTTGCCGAGGCTCGGTGCAGCAGCATTGTGCACATAAGAGACGACAACGCCCTGATTGACTTCAAGCACAGCGCCACGACGCAGCGACTGGTTTTCACCAATGGTCGCGATGTTCGAGGTCAGCACTTCCTGTACGGTGCCGCCAGTCGGATAGGCTGCGGTGGCGAGCGCTTCGACGCTGCCATCGGTGCCGAGCGCGATTTCGGTCACGTTGCGTACAAAAGCCTGGAACTGATCGTTCTTGGCGACGAAATCGGTTTCCGAGTTCACTTCAACAACGGCACCCTTATTGCCGCTGACGGCAACGCCGACCAGACCTTCGGCAGCCACGCGGCCAGCCTTTTTAGCGGCAGCAGCAAGCCCCTTGGTGCGCAGCCAGTCAACAGCGGCTTCCATGTCGCCATTGTTTTCGGACAATGCCTTTTTGCAGTCCATCATGCCGGCGCCCGTGCGTTCACGGAGTTCCTTCACCGAAGCAGCGGTAATTTCTGCCATGTCTTTCATCCTTTCACGATGACAAAGCGCCCCGACTATTAGCCGGGGCACCTGTAATGTCGTTCAATAAACGCCGAACATGTCCGGCGCGTGATACTCGAAGCGTAGTTAAATCATCAGGCCCGAATCATCAGGCCCAAAGACTTATGCTTCAACCGGCGGCTCGATCATGGCGCCAAGGTCTTCACCGCGCGCCGCGCGGCCACCCTGATCGCCCTTGCTCGCGGCAGCGGCAATGGCATCGCAATACAGCTTGATCGCGCGCGCAGCGTCATCGTTCGCAGGAACCGGGAAAGCAATGCCATCCGGGCTGACGTTCGAATCGACGATGGCGACGACCGGAATACCAAGAACATTGGCTTCCTTGATCGCGAGTTCTTCCTTGTTGGCGTCGATCACGAACATCACGTCCGGAATGCCGCCCATGTCGCGGATGCCGCCGAGCGACAGCTCAAGCTTGTCGCGTTCGCGGGTGAGCTGAAGGATTTCCTTCTTGGTCAGACCGTGGGTCGAACCGGAAAGCTGCTCTTCCATCTGCTTGAGACGCTTGATCGAACCGGAAATGGTCTTCCAGTTGGTCAGCATGCCGCCGAGCCAGCGATGGTTGACGAAATGCTGGCCAGAAGCACGCGCAGCTTCAGCGATCGGGCCTTGGGCCTGACGCTTGGTGCCGACGAACAACACCTTGCCACCACGGGCAACGGTCTGGTTGACGAAGTCGAGCGCGCGCGCGAACAGCGGCACGGTCTGCGACAGGTCTAAAATATGCACGCCGTTACGATCTCCGAAGATGTAAGGCTTCATCTTCGGGTTCCAACGGTGGGTCTGGTGGCCGAAATGGGCACCCGCTTCGATCAATTGCTGAATGGTGACGACTGGAGCCGCCATGGTCTTTCTCCTTCCGGTTGTACCTCTGCGTGACAGTGACGAAGGGCGAACCCCGCGCACCGGTATGTGCGTCACGCATGTGGAATGAGCGGCCCCTAGCCGCGAATCGTCACTCAAGTCAAGTCGATCACTTTTTGTTCTTGACATTGGAACATGAGGGGAACATGTTGCATGGAACAAACCGAGGCCAAACAGGCTGCCTTTCGATAAGGGGTTCGAACAATGACCGTTCTGCATTTGCTGTCGATGTTGAGTTCTGTGCTTACCCTTGGCCTCGCACTCGCTGTGCTGGTGGCCGAACTGTCGATCGCTTGGTCGCGGATGACTGGCCCTGCCGCAGGTAGCATGCCGACATTGCGCGGCGATTTCCGGACGGCGCGGTCAAACAACGCCGCCCCGGAAAACATTATTCGTCGCCGGGCAGTTCAGTCGCATTACCCGTCATGGCCCGACGCCGCTTGATCTTGGCATAGCTGCTCATGCTGAATGGGATCATCAGCAGATACAGCGCCGAAATGGCCAGCAGCGTCGCCCATGGCTCACTGATGAGCATGGCGCAGGCAATGCCGACCAACAAAATGGCGGGGAGCCGCAAATCACGGCGCAGGCGGAGCGAACTCCAACTGAAGGTCGCGAAATTGGAAATCATCAGCAACGCGACCAGCAAGGTCCAAGGCGCGACAATCCAAGGCGCGCGGGCCAGCGGTTCGCCGGTCACGTCCCAGATATACAAGGGCACGAACATCAGACCCGCGCCCGCAGGTGCCGGTACGCCGGTCAGAAAACCGGCTGATTTATGCGGCTGGTCCTTGATGTCGATCTGGGCATTGAAACGCGCAAGGCGCAAGGCGCAGCACACCGCATAGCCAAGGGCGAAGAACCAGCCGATGCGCGGCACATCCTTCAGCGCCCAAAGATACACGATCAGCGCGGGCGATACGCCAAAGGAAATGGCGTCGGACAGTGAATCAAGCTCTGCCCCGAACCGGCTTTCACCCTTCAACATGCGGGCAACCCGACCGTCGAGACCGTCGAGCACCCCTGCCCCGATAATACAGGCCATCGCCATCGGCCAATTGCCGGCAATCGCAAAGCGCACGCCGGTCAGGCCAAAGCACAATGCCGCAGCGGTAATGGCATTGGCCGGGACAGATCGGAGCGGCAGGCCCGCAAGCCGACGTTCGCCATTGGACATTATTGCGCGACCCCGGTCGGCGGCTGATATTCGCCGATCTTCGCCAGAACGGTTTCACCCGCAATCGTCCGCTGGCCGACGACGACATTCGCGCCCGTCCCTTCCGGCAGAAAGACATCGACGCGGCTGCCAAAGCGAATGAGGCCGACGCGTTGGCCTGCGGCGATCACATCGCCCGCCTTGACGAACGGCACGATCCGGCGCGCAACCAGACCGGCGATCTGGGTGAAGCCGATGCGCAGGCCATTGGCCGATTCGACGAGAATATGCTGACGCTCATTTTCTTCGCTCGCCTTGTCGAGATCGGCGTTGAGGAATTTACCCGGAATATAGACCACGCGGCGGACGGTGCCGCCAATCGCGGTGCGATTGATATGCACGTCGAACACGCTCATGAAAATCGAGATGCGGGTCATCATCGCATCGCCAAGCCCTTCTGGGCCACTGAGTTCAGCAGGCGGCGCACAGGCGATAATCTGGGTAATCAGCCCGTCGGCAGGCGCAATGATCAGATTGTCACCCTTGGGCGTGACGCGGATCGGATCGCGGAAAAAAGTCAGAATCCAGATGGTCAGGCCGACCATCGGCCATGCCAGTGTTTCCCATGCGAATAGTCCCAGCAACAAGGCGATGCCGCCCGAGATGAGCGCAAACTTGCGCCCTTCGGGATGGACGGTGGGAAAACGCCAACGGGCGCTGGCGACATGGCCTTCGGCAGGGCGAAGATCGGGATCGATATGATTGGACATAGCCGCGGTTCATACGCCGGACCCTGCAATGTGGCAATGTTGCCATGGCCCTAATCATGGCAACAGATCAATTTGACTGGTTGATCATCAGGCAAGACCGCCCTAGATGCGAATGTCAAACCACTTAATCACTCCCCAGATGAAAGATCGTCATGGCCAAAATCAAGGTAAAAACCCCGCTCGTCGAGATTGATGGCGACGAGATGACCCGGATTATCTGGCAGTGGATTCGCGAACGGCTGATCCTGCCTTATCTCGATATTGACCTGCTCTATTTTGATCTGAGCATCGAAAAGCGCGACGAAACCAACGACCAGATCACCGTTGATTCCGCCAAGGCCATTCAGAAATATGGCGTCGGCGTTAAGTGCGCGACGATCACCCCGGACGAAGATCGGGTGAAGGAATTCTCGCTCAAGAAAATGTGGAAGTCGCCAAACGGCACGATCCGCAACATCCTTGGCGGCGTGGTGTTCCGCGAACCGATCGTGATCAAGAACGTTCCCCGCTTGGTCCCGGGCTGGACCGATCCGATTGTCGTCGGTCGCCATGCATTCGGCGATCAATATCGCGCCACGGACTTCCTCGTGCCAAGCGCTGGCAAGCTGAAGATGGTCTGGGAAGGCGAAAATGGCGAACGTATCGAGGAAGAGGTGTTCAATTACCCCTCCGCCGGTGTTGCCATGGGCATGTACAATCTTGACGATTCGATCCGCGATTTTGCCCGCGCATCGTTGAACTATGGCCTCGCCCGTGGCTGGCCGGTGTATTTGTCGACTAAGAACACGATTTTGAAGGCCTATGATGGCCGCTTCAAGGATCTGTTCGAAGAAATCTATCAGGCCGAATTCAAGGACAAATTTGCCGCCATCGGCATCACCTATGAACATCGCCTGATCGATGACATGGTTGCAAGCGCGCTCAAATGGTCGGGCAAGTTCGTTTGGGCATGCAAGAACTATGATGGCGACGTGCAATCGGATACAGTCGCGCAGGGCTTTGGCTCGCTGGGCCTGATGACTTCCGTGCTGATGACGCCGGATGGCAAGACGATCGAAGCGGAAGCCGCACACGGCACCGTGACCCGCCATTATCGCATGCACCAGCAGGGCAAGCAGACCTCGACCAACCCGATTGCGTCGATCTTTGCATGGACCGGCGGTCTGAAATATCGCGGCATCTTCGACGAAACACCGGAAGTGACGCGCTTTGCTGAAACGCTGGAACGCGTCTGCATCGCCACCGTGGAAAGCGGCGCGATGACCAAGGATCTCGCGCTCCTGATCGGGCCGGATCAGCCTTGGATGACGACCGAACAGTTCTTCGAAGCCATTCGCGTCAATCTCGAAACCGAAATGGCGAACTGGAACTAATATTATCGGGTCAGCCATTCAGGCTGACTGATAATGGAAATACGCCGTAAAGGCATGAGGGGTCGGTCTACCGTATAGGTAGGCCGGCCCTTTTTCGTTCACATCGCCGCGACACCAAATTGTCACAATATCCTAGATGCAAAACATGCAGTCATAATTGCCATTTAATAATCAAAAGTGGAGTTGCATCCGATTGCATCAAGGTATAGCGCGTATCACATGAACAACTGCGAGCAATGTGTCGTCCGGAACAGGGCGATTTGTGCCGGGCTGACAGCTGCCGAACTGGATGTGCTTTCCCAATTGGGGCGCAAACAGCAGGTGTCGCGCGGTCAAACGCTCGTTTGGGAAGGCGATGAGGCCTTGTTGGTGGCGAATGTCATCAAAGGTGTTCTGAAGCTCGGCATTTCGATGCCCGATGGCCGCGAACAGATCGTAGGCGTGGTGTTTCCGTCCGACTTTATTGGCCGTCCGTTTGGCCAGCAGAGCGAACACAGCGTGACTGCGCTGACCGATGCAGAAGTGTGCGTATTCCCGCGCAAATCGTTTGATGATTTCGCGCGCTTGCACCCCGATCTTGAACATAAATTGCTGCAACGCACCCTGAGCGAACTCGACCGTGCGCGCGGCTGGATGCTGATGCTGGGCCGCAAGACCGCGAGCGAAAAAATCGCGACCTTCCTGCTCGAATTGGGCGACCGACTGAATGATAGCGGCTGCCAGCAATCCGATAATGTTATCAGCCGGTTCGAACTGCCGGTCGACCGCCAACAAATGGGCGATGTGCTGGGTCTCACCATTGAAACGGTGAGCCGCCAACTGACCAAATTGAAAAGCAGCGGCATGATCGATTTGCCCGATCGCCGCAGCGTCATCATCAAAGATCGTGAGCGACTGCAAAATCTAGCCAGTGCGTGTTGACCTAGGTCAATGCGGCCACCGGACAGGTAGCGCAGGGCAAACGGGAAACCGATGCTAATTGCGAATTTGTTCGGGGGACAACATGGAATCGTTATTATTAAGGTCCGGCGCCTGGTTCGGCGTTGCGCTCCTTGCGCTTGTCGCATTCATACAGACGACCGAACCCGCTTATGCCGTGCATATGGCCATCATTGGCGTCACCGCGCTGTTGGTCATGTGGGTCGGCATGGCCAAGACCGATTATCTCGCTGTGCTGAACGGCTGGATCAAAGCACCTGTCGATGAAAGTCGTTACGACGATGATCTGATCCGCTGGGGAGTCATTCTGACCGTTTTCTGGGGATGTGTCGGCTTTCTTGTCGGCTTGTTCATCGCATCGCAATTGGCATTCCCTGCCCTGAACCTCAATCTGGAATACACGACTTTTGGCCGTTTGCGGCCATTGCATACATCGGCGGTGATTTTCGCCTTTGGCGGTACGGCGCTCATTACCACGAGCTATTATATCGTGCAGCGCACCTGCCGGGCGCGGCTGGCGTTTCCGTCGCTCGCGCGATTTGTGTTCTGGGGCTATCAGTTCTTCATCCTGCTGGCCGCCACGGGCTATGTCTTGGGCATTACGCAGGGCAAGGAATATGCAGAGCCTGAATGGTATGTCGATCTCTGGTTGACGGTCGTTTGGGTAGCCTATCTGGCGGTTTTCGTGGGCACGATCGTCAAGCGCAGCGAACCGCATATCTATGTGGCGAACTGGTTCCTGCTGTCGTTCATCATCACCGTGGCCATGCTCCATGTGGTGAACAATCTGTCGATGCCGATTTCGCTCTACAGCTCGAAATCCTACAGCCTGTTCGCAGGCGTGCAGAGCGCCCTCACCCAATGGTGGTATGGCCATAATGCGGTCGGTTTCTTCCTGACGGCAGGCTTTCTTGGCATGATGTATTATTTCGTGCCCAAGCAGGCGGAACGTCCGGTCTATTCCTACCGCCTGTCGATCATCCACTTCTGGTCGATTATCTTCCTCTATATCTGGGCTGGTCCGCACCATTTGCATTACACGGCGCTGCCGGACTGGGCGCAGACATTGGGCATGGTCTTTTCGATCATGCTGTGGATGCCGAGCTGGGGCGGCATGATCAACGGCCTGATGACCCTGAACGGGGCATGGGACAAGATCCGCACCGATCCGATCATCCGCATGATGGTCATGGCACTCGCCTTTTACGGCATGTCGACCTTTGAAGGGCCGATGATGTCGATCAAGGCCGTCAACAGCCTGTCGCATTATACCGACTGGACCATTGGCCATGTGCATAGCGGCGCATTGGGCTGGAACGGGATGATCACCTTCGGCGCGCTCTATTATATGACGCCACGGCTGTGGAATCGCGACCGGCTCTATTCGCTGCGGATGGTCAATTGGCACTTCTGGCTCGCGACCTTGGGGATCGTCCTTTACGCATCCTCGATGTGGGTTGCCGGGATCATGCAGGGCCTGATGTGGCGCGAATATGGGGCCGATGGCTATCTCGTCTATGCCTTTTCGGAAGTCGTGAGCGCCATGTTCCCGATGTATCTGATCCGGGCAGCGGGTGGCGTGATGTACTTGGGCGGCGCCCTCATCATGGCCTATAATATCGCGATGACCATCGCGGGCAAATACCGCGAGGAAGCCCCGATGACAGAGACGCCGTATGATCCTGCGAAGGACCGTCCGGTTGTGCCGGCAGTGGCTGCTGCTGTGGCTGGCGAATAAGGAAAGCATCATGGCGAACATCTTTTCCGATCATAAAAAACTGGAACGTAACGTCAGCCTGCTGGGTCTCCTTGCGCTTGTCGTGGTTACCATTGGCGGCATTGTGGAAATTGCCCCGTTGTTCTGGATCGACTCCACCATCGAGAAGGTGAAGGGCATGCGTCCTTATACCCCGCTCGAACTGGCGGGCCGGAACATCTACATCCGCGAGGGCTGCTATAATTGCCACAGCCAAATGATCCGTCCGTTCCGCGATGAAGTGGAGCGTTACGGCCATTACAGCCTTGCGGCTGAAAGCATGTACGACCACCCGTTCCAATGGGGGTCGAAGCGCACCGGGCCGGATCTGGCCCGTGTGGGCGGGCGCTATTCGGATGAATGGCATGTCCAGCATCTGAAAGACCCGCGCAGCGTGGTGCCGGTATCGATCATGCCGGGCTATGCCTTTCTGGCCGAGCGCGAGCTTTCGGCAGAAGGCATCGAGAACGACCTGATCGCCAATAGCCGCGTCGGCGTGCCTTATTCCAAGGACATGATCGCCAATGCGCGCGCGGACTTCATCGCGCAGGCAGATCCGGACGCAAGCCCGGTAGATCTGCAAAAGCGTTATCCGAAGGCGCAGGCCCGCGATTATGACGGCGATCCCAAGAAGATCACCGACATGGATGCGCTGGTTGCCTATCTTCAGATGATCGGCACGTTGGTCGATTTCCAGGCGGCGGCGGCGCAGGAGCAGGCGAAGTGAGCAATTATGACGCCCTGCGTCATTTCGCGGACAGCTGGGGGCTGGTCTTCATGGGGGTGACTTTTCTCACCCTCATCGGCTGGTCCCTGCGTCCTCAGGCAAAGGCGCTGCATGACGATGCCGCCAATTTGATATTCGACAAGGATCACGACAATGGCTGACCAAAGGCGCATTGACGAACCGACCGGCACGGAAACTGTCGGCCATGAATGGGATGGGATCGAGGAACTCGACACCCCGATGCCACGCTGGTGGCTTTGGACTTTCTATATCTGCATCGCTTGGGCGATTGGCTATACGGTTCTGTATCCGGCATGGCCGATGCTGAACAGCGCGACCGCAGGCACCTTTGGGTGGAGCAGCCGAGGTCAGCTCGACAAGGAAATGAAGGCGGAACAGGATCGCACCGCGCCGATCCGCACGGCGATTGACGCAACCCCGATCGAAGAATTGAGCAACCGTCCGGAATTGCTCAAGGCCGCGATTGCCGGTGGTCAGGCCGCATTCAAGGTTCATTGCGTCCAGTGCCACGGTTCTGGTGCCGCTGGTTCCAAAGGCTATCCGAATTTGAATGACGATGATTGGTTGTGGGGTGGCGATATTGCATCGATCCATTACACGCTGACTCATGGTATTCGTCAGCCGGAGCATGACCTCACGCGCTTCTCGCAAATGCCTGCATTCGGGCGTGATGGTATTCTCCAGCCCGGCGACATCAATGATGTCACGGCCTATGTACGCACCATCTCGGGCCAACAGCCAGCCAATGCCGCCAGCAAGCGCGGCAGCGCTGTCTTTGCTGCCAATTGCGTCGCCTGTCACAATGCGGACGGCAAAGGCAATCGTGACTTTGGCGCGCCCAATCTGACCGATGCGATCTGGCTATATGGCGGTGATGCGACGGCGATTGCCCAGACCGTAACCAATAGCCGCTATGGCGTGATGCCGGCTTGGGGCGCGCGCCTTGATCCGACCACGGTCAAAATGCTGGCGACCTATGTCCACAGCCTTGGCGGCGGTGAAGCACTGCCTGCTGCCTCCAATGCCGCAGCGGCTGCTGCATCAACGGCTGATGCCGGGAATACGCAGGAAGTAAATGTCGCAGCAAAATAAGGTGCCGGAGGTGGAGGAAGAACTCCACCTCTATGCCAAAAGAAAAGCCGTCTACCCGAAAGCGGTAGACGGCATTTTCCGTCGCCTGAAATGGCTGATCATGGCCGTCACATTGACGATTTATTATGTGACGCCATGGCTGCGCTGGGATCGTGGCCACTATGCGCCCGATCAGGCGGTGTTGGTCGATCTCGCCCATCGCCGCTTTTTCATGTTCTCGATCGAAATCTGGCCGCATGAATTTTATTATGTGGCGGGTTTGTTGATCATGGCCGGGATCGGCCTGTTTCTCCTCACCTCGGCGGTGGGGCGCGCATGGTGCGGCTATGCCTGTCCGCAGACGGTCTGGACCGATCTGTTCATCCATGTCGAACGCTTTATCGATGGCGATCGCAATGCCCAGATCAAGCTCGCCAACGCGTCCTGGGGACCTGAAAAGCTCGCCAAGCGGCTGTTGAAACATGCCATCTGGCTGTTGATTGCGGTGATGACCGGCGGCGCGTGGATTTTCTACTTCGCCGATGCCCCCACCCTGCTCCACAGCTTTATCCGGGGCGATGCGCCGTTTATCGCTTATGCCACGGTCGGCGTGCTGACCGCGACGACCTACACATTCGGCGGGATCATGCGCGAACAGGTGTGCATTTATATGTGCCCGTGGCCGCGCATCCAGACTGCGATGATGGACGAAAAATCGCTGGCCGTGACCTATAAGGACTGGCGCGGCGAACCGCGTAGTCGCGGCGTCAAAAAGGCGCTGGAAGAAGGTCTTCAGACCGGCGACTGCATCGATTGCAACCAATGTGTGCAGGTCTGCCCGACCGGGATCGACATTCGCGAAGGGCCGCAAATCGGCTGCATCACCTGTGCCTTGTGCATTGATGCCTGTGACAAGGTCATGGTGCAGATCGGCAAGCCGCGCGGACTGATCGATTATATCACCCTGTTGGATGCCGAAGAGGAAGCCAAGGGCCATCCCCGCATGGCGATCCGCAAGCGGCTGTTCCGCCCGCGGACCTTGATCTATTTCACCATCTGGACGGCGATTGGCGCGGCGATGCTGTTCAGCCTAGGCGAGCGCACCCGCATCGACATCAGCGTGTTGAAGGATCGCAATCCGGTGTTCGTCACCTTGTCGGATGGGGCGACCCGCAATGCCTTTACCGTCAAGATTCGAAATATGGAGGCGCGGCCTCGCCAAGTTGAAATCGGGCTGCTCGGCATCGATAGCGCGACAATCTGGGCGGAACCGGGCGAACGCGATACCGCCCAGCGGACTGTCCAGATGCTGCTGCCCCCCGATAGCGTCGCCAAGACACGGATTTATGCCGTGAGCGCGGCCAAATCACCGGCGCGGGAGGAGTTTTCCTTCACGGTTCGCGCGCTTGACAAGGAGGGCGGCTCCGATAGCGAAAAGGTCACATTCGACCGGCCTGAAGGACAATGAGATGACGGAAAACAGCGTGAAACGGCAGTTTACCGGATGGCATATGACGGCCATTCTTGTGTCCTTCTTTCTGGTGGTGATCACGGTCAACATGGTGATGGCGCGTTTTGCCATTGCCACCTTTGGCGGGACGGTCGTCGATAATAGCTATGTCGCCAGTCAGGAGTTCAACCGCTGGCTGGATGACGCCGCCGCGCAACGCAAGGCCGGTTGGGCCGCGACCATTTCGCTGGATCAGGATCGGCGGGTCGCAACCCTGCTCACCCGGCCCAAGGGACCGGAAGCGACATTGAGCCTGACGGCAGTCGCCACCCATGTGCTGGGCCGCGAGGCCCCGGTGACGTTGGTGCTGTTTCCTGTGGGCAAGGATATGTGGCGCTCGACCAAGCCCTTGCCAAAGGGTCGATGGGAAGTGCGGGTCGAGGCCGTGCATACCGATAGCCGCGCCCGCTTTCAAAAGGTGCTGGGATGAATATCGCCCGCCCGCTCTCGGCTGATCTACCATTGGATGAGACCATCCTGTCTGTGCCGGGGATGCGGTGCGCGGGCTGCATCTCCAAGATCGAGCGCGGGCTGGCGAATATGGATGGCATTGCCACCGCTCGCGTCAATTTCACCGCCAAACGGGTAACAATCAATCACCTGCCCGATCTCAGCCTGCCCGACATTCAGACGGCGTTGAGCGGGATCGGTTTTGACAGCCAGCCCTTATCGGTTGAACTGACAAGGCAGGATCAGGACAGCACGGCCCTGTTAAAGGCAATGGCGGTCGCCGGTTTTGCCGCGATGAACATCATGCTGCTGTCGGTGTCGATCTGGTCGGGTGCCACGGGCGCGACCCGCGATATGTTCCACTGGCTATCGGCGCTGATCGCCATTCCGACCGTGGCCTATGCGGGCCAGCCCTTCTTTCACTCGGCCATCAAGGTGTTGCGTCATGGCCGGACCAATATGGATGTGCCGATTTCCATCGGGGTTGGCCTCACCACCTTGATGAGCCTTTATGAAACCGCGACTGGCGGGCATCATGCGTGGTTCGATGGCGCGGTGATGCTGCTGTTTTTCCTGCTGACCGGGCGCTGGCTCGATAGCGTGATGCGGGATCGCGCGCGTGACGGGGTGACGGCGTTGCTGCAGCATCGTTCCGCCGGGGCGTGGACGCTCGACAATGATGGCCGCGCGGTCTGGACCGATGCCGCGAATGTGCAGCCCGGCATGGTCATGCTGGTGGCACTGGGCGAACGGCTGGCGGCGGATGGCGTGATTATCAAGGGCTACACCCGGATCGATATGAGCCTGATGACCGGCGAATTCGCGCCGGAGCCGCATCGCATGGGCGATAAGGTGCTGGCCGGCACGCTCAACCTCGATGCGCCGATTGAAGTCGAAATCACGGCGGTCGGCAATGATACGACCATCGCCGATATTGCGCGGATGATGGAGGATGCGGGGCAAGGCAAGTCGCGTTATGTCCGGCTCGCGGATCGGGCGGCGCGTTATTATGCGCCTGCCGTTCACACCTTGGCGGCGGGCAGCGCGATTGGCTGGCTGATCGCGGGGGCGAACCTGCATCAGGCCTTATTGATCGCCGTCGCGGTGTTGCTCATCACCTGTCCTTGCGCCTTGGGCCTTGCCGTGCCGGTCGCGCAGATCGTGTCGGCGGGCGCCTTGATGAAGCGCGGAATATTGCTGAAGGACGGGTCGGCGCTCGAACGCCTGTCAGAGGTCGACTGCGTCATGCTCGACAAGACCGGCACATTGACCTTGGGCCGTCCGACCCCGCAGAATCTCGATGATTTTACGCCCCAAGAACTGGGCATCGCCCTCGCCCTTGCGCGGACCAGCCGCCATGTTCTCTCCAATGCCCTCGCCCGTGCGATTGATGCGCGCGGCATATCGGCGTTGTCACTCGATGACGTGCGCGAAGAGGCGGGCAAAGGTGTCTTTGCGGTCTGGCAGGGGGAAAAGGTCCGGCTTGTTCGTCCTGAACAACAGACAAGCGGCAACAACGCTACCAGCGACATCGCCAGCGCCCTGATCATTGGTGAAGGCGCAGAAAAGCTGATCCGCTTCACCGATGCGCTGCGCCCCGATGCCGCCGACACCTTAAGCCAATTGCAGGACTTGGGGCTGGAGAGCAGCATTATTTCGGGCGACCGGATGGACGCGGTGGCACCGGTGGCCCGGGCTTTGGGCCTGACGGCGATGGCAGGGCTGCATCCGCAGGAAAAACTCGATGCGATCATGCGGCTGCGGGATGCGGGTAAAAAAGTGCTGATGGTCGGCGACGGCATCAACGACGGCCCTGCCCTTGCGGCGGGCCATGCCTCTATCGCGCCGGCTTCGGCCAGCGATGTCGGCCAGCAGGCGGCGGACCTTGTGTTTGTCGGCGATGGCCTGACCCCGATTCCGCTCGCCATTCGCGCCGCGCGCAAGACGATGAAGATCGTGCGCGAAAATCTGATGCTCGCGATTGGCTATAATGTCATTGCCGTACCGATGGCGATTGCGGGCATGGTCACGCCATTGATTGCCGCGCTGGCGATGTCGGGATCGTCGCTGTTGGTGATCGGCAATGCGCTGCGGCTGAACCGGATTGATCGATGACCGGCCTCGGATTCCTGATCCCGGTGGCATTACTGCTCGGCCTTGCCGCGCTGGCGGCGTTCTTTTGGGCCTTGCGCGCGGGCCAGTTCGATGATCTCGACGGGGCCTCGCTGCGTATCCTGATCGATGAGGATGATGAGCCCGTCGGCAAGGACACTCCACCCAAGGCATAAGTCGCTTGGGTGCTTTGTCGGATGGCCTGCGTTTATTCCACGCCTGCCCTGCATCTCATCCGCGCATAAAAAAACGGGGTCAGTTGCCTGACCCCGTTAGGTGGAGGAGCTTGTTAGAATGGGGGGTTAGAGCTTGAAGCCCAGACCGACACCCACGATCACCGGATTGATATCAACCTTGCCGAGCTTGACGCCGTCGACATAAGCATTGGTGCTGAGACCGATGTACTTGACGTCGAGGTTGAGGAAAACATTGCTGGTCAGGTCGAAATCGACGCCAGCCTGTGCAGCCCAACCGATATTGTCGTGCAGGTCGATCTTGCTGACGCCCAACGCCGTCTTGCCCACATCGGTCATCTTTTCATTGTAGAAGATCGTGTAGTTGACGCCCGCGCCGACATAAGGACGCACCTTGCCTTCCGGGTTGAGATGATATTGCGCGGTCAACGTCGGCGGCAACAGGCTGGCATGGGCCAGATCGGCACCGGTCACGCCCACGGTGTGGCGGGTGGTGGCGGCGATCAGTTCGAAACCGATGTTGTTGGTCGCCATATAGGTCACGTCGACTTCCGGCGTGATCGCATTGTCGATCTTGATGTCTGCAACGCCATCAATGCCCTTTTCGTTGGAAATGGCATCAATCGCACGGACACGGACGAGAATATCGCCAGCAGCAGCGGCGGCAGGAGCAGCATAAGCAAGAACAACAGCAGCGCCCAACAGGGCCTTCGAAGCGTAATTCACATCATTCTCCATGTTTCGCAAAGGCCAAATCCCCATTTGCCGCCGCATGTCCGAATATTGCCGCCTCTTCCTCCCGGAACGAGACATATCGGCATTTCGATCATATGGCGTGCCAACCCCGGTAATCGGCGCTGGCGGCCCCTGACGAAGACCTCTCTAGGCGGGGTTGAATGCGCACTCCTTGACCTAAGCCAATTTATTTCTTGATCCGGATCAATGATATTGGAGGCCTTAATCCTGCATTTGGCGATGAATGTGGACCTATCACCCTCACCTTCTGGAACAGCCGGTCCCCCGTTACACCAGCTATCCGACCGCGGCAGAGTTCAGCGATGCTGTGGGGCCGGATGAGATGTGCCGGGCGCTTGGCCTAATAGGGGAAAAGGACAGGCTCTCGCTTTATGTCCACATTCCATATTGTCAGGAAATCTGCTGGTATTGCGGCTGCAATACGGGCGTGGCGAACCGTCCACAGCGTCTTGCCCATTATCTCGAAGCGCTGGATCTGGAGATTGGCCTGATCGCGCAACGATTGGGCGGGCGCGGTCAAGTGTCGCATATCGCCTTTGGTGGTGGCAGTCCGAATGCGATCAAGCCGATCGATTTCGTGCGGCTGGTAGATCGGCTCGTCACCGCGTTTCGCATTGCCCGCCCGATTGTCTCGGTCGAACTCGATCCGCGCGGATTTACGCCTGAATGGGCGCAGGTGCTGTCCTTGACCGGGGTGAACCGGGTCAGCCTTGGGGTGCAAAGCTTTTCGCCAGCAGTACAGGCCGCAATTGGCCGAGTGCAGCCGACCGATCTGATCGAGAATTGCGTTGCGCAATTACGTGGGCGGCAGATCGACAACATCAATTTCGATCTGATGTATGGCCTGCCCGGACAAGATGATGCGATCCTGCTCGATACGCTGAGCGAGGCAGTGCGGCTGAAGGCAACGACCATTTCGTTATTCGGCTATGCCCATGTCCCCCATCTGATCCCGCGCCAGCGTCGGATTGATGCGACCGCCCTGCCCGATGTGCGCGCGCGGTTCGATCAGGCGGCAAAGGGCCATGCGTTCCTGCTGGAGGCTGGCTATGTGCCGGTCGGGTTCGATCATTATGCTCTGCCCGGGTCGCCTTTGGCATTGGCGCAGAAAGACGGCACGCTGCGGCGTAACTTCCAAGGCTTTACCGCCGATCCGCATGATAGCCTGATCGGCATTGGCGCAACCGCGATCAGCAGCTTTCCGGGCCTTCTCGCCCAAAATGAAAAGAATACAGGGCGTTATCGCATGCTGGTATCGGCGGGTCGCTTGCCCGCATCGAGAGGCATACTCCGCAGCCCGGAAGATCAGCGCCGTGGCCATGTGATCGAACAGATATTGTGCTTTGGCCGGGCGAATATCGCGCCGCTCGGCGATACGCCGGGCTATCGCCACTTATTGGAACGCCATGAAGCGCTGGGTCTTATTCGTTGGGAAGGTGATCAACTGATCCTCTCGCCGGAAGCCCGCCCCTATGCCCGCACCATTGCGGTGGTGTTCGATAAATGGCGGCAAGCGACGACGATGCAATTCAGCCATGCGATCTGAATCTAAATGGTGGCGTGCGCCCGAGGCACTGGCATTGTTGAGTCTCACGCTCGCGCCGATTGCGCCTGCCATGGCCCAGATGCCAAATATCATGATGGTCACGATCTGCACCGGTGGGGAAACGCGGATGATGGCGATCAAACTCCATCGCGACCCAGCGGAAAAGAGCGATGATTGTCCGCGCGTCTGCCATGCGATTTGCGACCGCAAGCGTCATGACGGGTGCGACGAAGAATAAGCACCGCCACCGTCGATAATCGAAATTCCACGCCTCACCACTTGCAAACCCGGAATTTATGCCGCAGCGTCCGATTAGAGGACGGGTCAACATGCGCACTTATCTCGTTGTTATTGATGAAACGCCGGAAGCACGGGTCGCCCTGCGCTTCGCATCGCGGCGCGCGATCAAGACCAATGGCAATGTGATCATCGTCGCCATGGTCCCGCGTCCGGAGTTCGTGCAATGGGGCGGTGTACAGGCCGCAATGGAGGCTGAGGCCGTGGAGCGGGTCGAGGGCTTGCTGGCAGATGCGGCTGGTGAATTGACGAGCGACCACGGGCTGCAACCGGAAATTCTTGTCCGCAAGGGTGAACCGACCGCCATTATCCACAGTATATTACAAGAATATCCGGCGATTTGCGCGCTGGTGCTGGGCGCTGCGCCGACGGGCAAGCCCGGACCTTTGGTCAGCCATTTTTCCGGCACGGATGTGGGCCAGTTGCGTTGCCCGGTGATGATTATTCCCGGATCTCTCGATGATGCCAGCATTGATGAATTGAGTTGAATGCACCGGTGTTGCGCCGGTTGAATAATGTGTCTTGCTTAACAAAGGGGGCAGTATGAGCCGCAACTACGATATCGCCGAATTAAAGCGTCTGGACGTTGCCCATCACCTGCCCGCCCAGCAGGATTACAAGCTGATCGAAGACATGGGCGGTAGCCGGATCATCACCCGCGCCGATGGCTGCTACATTCATGACGGCGATGGTAATCGCATCTTGGACGGCATGTCGGGCCTGTGGTGTGTCAATATCGGCTATGGCCGGACGGAGCTGGCGGATGTCGCGGCAGAACAGATGCGCGAGCTGCCATATTACAATACCTTCTTCAAAACGGTGACGCCGCCTGCGGTGCTGCTGGCCACGAAGATTTCGAGCCTGACAGGCGACCGCCTGCCCCATATTTTCTTTAACTCTTCGGGGTCGGAAGCCAATGACACCGTGTTTCGCATGGTCCGCCATTATTGGAAGTTGAAGGGCGAACCGAAGCGCACGATCTTCATTTCGCGCCACAATGCCTATCATGGCTCGACCGTTGCAGGCGTCAGCCTTGGCGGGATGAAGGCGATGCACGCCCAAGGCGATTTGCCGATCCCCGGCGTCGAACATGTGCGCCAGCCTTATTGGTTCAATGAGGGCCGTGACATGGACCCCATCGCCTTTGGCCAGCTTTGCGCCTCGGCGATTGAAGAGCGGATCATCGCGGTCGGCCCCGAAAATGTCGCGGCCTTTATCGGCGAACCCGTGCAAGGCGCAGGCGGGGTCATCATCCCGCCCTCCGGTTATTGGCAGGCGGTCGAGGCGATCTGCCGGAAATACGGCATCTTGCTGGTGGCGGATGAGGTGATTTGCGGTTTTGGCCGGACGGGCAACTGGTTTGGTCATCAAACCCTTGGTTTCAGCCCGGACATCATCTCGATGGCGAAGGGGCTGTCCTCCGGTTATATGCCGATTTCCGCCAATGCCGTGTCGAAGGAAATCGTCGATGTGCTGAAAACCGGCGGCGATTTCGTCCATGGCTATACCTATTCCGGCCATCCGGTCGCCGCGGCAGTCGCCTTGCGTAATATCGAGATCATGGAGCGCGAGCATCTGATCGAACGGGTGCGGGACGATGTCGGGCCTTATCTGGCGAACGCGCTGGCGACGCTGAACGACCATCCATTGGTGGGTGAAGCGCGGTCCTTGGGGTTGATCGGCGCGGTGGAAATCGTCTCCGACAAGGAAACAGGCGCGCGATTTGGCGGAAAAGAAGGTAATGCCGGACCGATCGTGCGCGATCTGTGCATCGCCAATGGGCTGATGGTTCGGGCGATCCGCGATTCGATTGTGTTGTGTCCGCCGCTCATCATTTCGCATGAACAAGTCGACTCGTTAATCGAGATTATAAGATCATCGCTTGACGAAGCGCAGGAGGTTCTTGCACGATAGAGTTGTTAATCAGACGCTAACCTTATTGATGTCATAATGGCAGCATCACTTGAGAAGGGGCTTTGATCATGAGCGAGCATCAAGGACAGGACGTTGGCAATCTGATGATTTCGGAATTGCGCGAGTTCGCAAGCTTTTCGCCTGCGGCCCAGCGCTATATCCGTCGCTCGCTCGATGTGGCGTTCGAACGCCATGATGCCATTCAAACCTGGTCGCGCGACATGGTCGAACAGGTCAGCATCAAGGTGCAGACTCGTTATTACAGCGACCTGCCCGAATTGCGGCACATGATCCCGACCGATGCAGCGATTGACCATCATGGCCCGTTCTTTGCAGCAATGCTGAAACTCGCGGCGTTCGACCTTGGTCAAGGGCGCATCAATTCATTTGGCGCGTTCCGCTTTTTATATGAACGCCTGCTCGGCGCGGCGGTCAGGCCTTGGTTGCCATCCGCCTTTTGCGGCGCAGCGGCGATGCCGCATCTCGACCCCGAACGTCGGCGCGATTTGTTGCAGTCGATCAGCGAAGCCGCCGCGACCGCCCATGGCTGGTCATCGCGCGAACCGAGCTTTTTCCCGGAATGGGTGGAAAAGATCGAAGCTTGAAGCCTGGTGCAGCAATTAAAAGCACCGGGCGGACTGTCGCTTACTTGTAGATGTCATATTGGACGCCCAAATGAGCGTCATGTTCTTGTCAGGCAATGATTGGTGTAATCGCGCGGCGGTGGTGATCGGCATATTGCTGGTGATCTCATCGCCGCTGGTTGGCCTGTTGCCCGGTCCGGGTGGTGTCGTCGTGCTGGCACTAGGTCTTGGCTTGATATTGCGCAGCTCCAGACGTGCCCGCAAACTCTATGTGCGATTCCGTCGTCGCTGGCCGCGATATGGCCGGTTCACCGAAATGGCGCTCCGAACAGCACGGCGAAAGCGGCTTAAGCGTCAATTACGCGATAAAAATGAACCGGAGTGATTGACTTGGGGACCGGTTTTGCCTATCCGCGCGGCTTCAACGGCTACCTCTTAAGGCGGTGGCCCGCATTATTTGCTACTGATCGAGGATTGACCAATGAAGCGTACCTTCCAACCGAGCCGCCTCGTGCGCAAGCGTCGTCACGGCTTCCGCAGCCGCACGGCTACTGTTGGCGGTCGCAAGGTCCTGCGTGCGCGTCGCGCCCGTGGCCGCAAGTCGCTGTCCGCCTGAGCGAGACCCGCATCGCGTCAATCCCGAAGCGCGCGGACTTTCTCCGCGCCAATTCGGGGCTGCGTGCGCCTATGCCGGGTTTCGTGCTCTTGGCACGTGACCGCAACGATCAGGACCAGTCGATCCGGCTTGGCCTGACGGTGACCAAAAAAATCGGCAACGCCGTCGTGCGCAACCGCATGCGACGGCGTTTTCGTGCGCTTGCGCAATCGCTGATGCCCGAACTCGGACGGCCCGGACATGATTATGTCCTGATCGGTCGCGCGGGCGGTATTGAGCGCGATTTCGACAATCTGGAACAGGAATTGCGCAAGGCATTGCGCAAGCTATCGCGTTGATCACGCGACTGTTCGTTCTATTGGCCAAGGGGTGGCAAAAAGGCCCATCGGCCATTCTGCCCCCTAGCTGTCGCTTCGCCCCGTCATGTTCGGCCTATGCAATCGAGGCATGGACGCGCTATGGGGCGTTCAAAGGTAGCTGGTTGGCGTTACGACGCATCCTGCGCTGTCATCCATTTGGCGGGTCCGGTTATGATCCCGTTCCATGATCTGGGGGAAGTAAAGTGAACGATCAGCGCAACATGATCCTGGCGATCGTGCTGTCTGCCTTTGTGCTGTTTGGCTGGGGCATGGCCTCTGACAAATTGTTTCCGCAGCACAAGGCCGCGCCCCAAGCTTCCGCGCCTGTAACCGCACCACAGGCCACCCCCTTGCCCGGCGCTGTTGCGACGGCTGCATCGGACACATTACGTAATCGCACAGTCGTGTTGGCGGCAACGCCCCGCGTGAAGATTGACACCCCGCGTCTGGCCGGTTCGATCAACCTTGTCGGCGCGCGCATCGATGATCTGGTGCTGCGCAACTATAAGGAAACGATCAAGAAGGATTCGGCAGATGTCCGCCTCTTGTCGCCATCTGGCGCGCAGTCGGCCTATTTCGCGGAATTCGGCTGGCTCGGCGAAGGCTTCAAACGCCCTGATTCCACATCGGTCTGGACGGCGGACAAGCAGGTGCTGACCCCGGATAGCCCGGTTACGCTGACCCATGACAATGGGGCCGGCCAATTATTCTCTATCGTCGTCTCGATCGACAAGAACTTCATGTTCGATCTCAAGCAGAGCGTCGCCAACCAGTCCGCTGGCACCATCGCCATTCGCAGCTTTGCGCTATTGAGCCGCGCAGGCCATTCGCCCGATCAATCGACCTGGACTCACCATGCAGGGCCGATGGCCGTGTTTAATGGCGCGGCCAATTACGACCTTGATTATAAGGAAATGGATAAGGGCGAGACGCTCAGCAAAAATTCAACCGGCGGTTGGCTCGGCTATACCGACAAATATTGGCTGACCGCGCTCATCCCGAACCAGCAGGCCAATGTGGCCGGTCGCTTCACCTTGAGCGGTCCGGAACGTTATCAGGCCGACATCACCCCTGCCGCCCCGACATTATTGGGCGCCGGCAAGGTGCTGACCAATGAAACCCGCTTCTTTGCGGGTGCCAAGGAAATCAGCCTGTTGGAAAGCTACCAGAACGAAGGCGGCGTCACGCAGTTTGACAAAGCGATCGACTGGGGCTGGTTCTATTGGTTTGAAAAGCCGATTTTCTACACGCTCGATTGGCTGTTCCGCATGGTCGGCAATTTCGGCGTCGCGATTATCGTGCTGACCTTCATCATCCGTGGCCTGATGTTCCCGGTCGCCCAACGCCAGTTCCGCTCGATGGCGGCAATGCGCGTGCTGCAACCGAAGGTGAAGCAGTTGCAGGAGCGCTTCAAGGACGACAAGGCAACCTTGCAGCAGGAAATGATGGCGCTGTACCAGAAGGAAAAGGTCAATCCTTTCGCTGGCTGCATGCCGATCTTCATTCAGGTGCCGGTGTTCTATGCCTTGTACAAGGTGCTCACGCTGACGATTGAAATGCGGCACCAGCCTTTTGCATTGTGGCTGCATGATTTGTCTGCGCCGGACCCGTTGACCCCGCTCAACCTGTTTGGCCTGCTCGATTTCACCCCGCCCGCCTTTATGGCGCTGGGCGTGTTACCGATCCTGTTGGGCATCACCATGTATTTGCAGTTCAAACTGAACCCCGCGCCGATGGACCCTGTCCAACAGCAGGTATTCAGCCTGATGCCGTGGATTCTGATGTTCGTCATGGCACCATTTGCGGCCGGGTTGCAGCTCTATTGGGTGGTCAGCAACGTCTTCACCATCGCCCAGCAGAAATTCCTCTATTCCCGTTATCCGGGTATCAAGGTTGAATCCGAGAAACCGGCTTCAGAGAAAACGGTCGAAGGGAAAGCGCGTTGAACAACGCCGACGAATACCGCCTCGAATTTGCGCGCAAGCTCTTTTCGGGGCCGGTAACATTCCTGAAATCAGCCCCTGCGCTTGAGTTTCTGCCCGACCCATCGGTGCCGGAAGTGGCCTTTGCGGGCAGATCGAATGTTGGCAAATCGTCGTTGCTCAATAAACTGACCAACCGCAATTCGCTGGCGCGGACCTCGGTCACGCCGGGGCGGACGCAGGAGCTGAACTATTTCGATGTGGGCGAACCGGCGCAGTTTCGCCTCGTCGATATGCCGGGCTATGGCTATGCCAAGGCACCGAAAGACATCGTCCGCAAATGGAAGTTCCTCGTGAACGACTATTTGCGTGGCCGTGCTGTGTTGAAGCGCGCCTTGGTCCTGATCGACAGCCGTCACGGGATCAAGCCGGTCGATGTCGAACTGATGGACATGCTGGACAAGGCGGCGGTCAATTATCAGATCGTGATGACCAAGGCCGACAAGATCAAGCCAAGCGCATTGGAGGCGGTGCTGGATGCGACCCGCGCCATCGCCCGCAAGCATGTTGCCGCCCATCCGGATATCATCGTGACATCGAGCGAAACCAGCCAAGGCATGGCCGAATTGCGCGCGGCGGTGCTGGACGCGATTGCCTGATCCTTTGGGCTTATGGGCGGATATTGCTTCCGCCCATTGGCCTTGGTCGTTAAGCTGCGGCTGATATGACAAGCGAGCTTTCCCTGATCGAGTCCCTGCGCGCCCTCGCCACCCATGACGGCGCACGCGGGCTGGAAGATGATGCGGCGGTTCTCCCCTTCCCCATTGGCCGCGATCTTGTCCTGACCAAGGACATGATGATCGAAGGTGTGCATTTCCTCCCCCAAGACCCGCCCGGCGACGTCGCGTGGAAGCTGGTAGCCGTCAACTTGTCTGACCTCGCCGCCAAGGGCGCAACGCCCTTTGGGGTGCTGACCGGCTATGCGCTGAGCGGATCGGATGATTGGGATCGGGAGTTTGTCGCAGGGCTTGGTCGCGCGCTCACTCATTTCGGCGTGCCATTATTGGGGGGGGATACCGTCCGCATGCCCAACGCCGCGCCGCGTGCCTTGTCCTTGACCGCGCTTGGTCATGTCCTGCCCGGACAAGCCCCTGACCGCCGCGCTGCCATGCCGGGCGACCTTTTATGGGTATCCGGCACCATTGGCGATGCTGGTGCGGGCCTTAAGATTGCGCAGAACTGCGATGGCCCCCGCGCCCTGTTGAAACGGTTTCGCCTGCCGATGCCCCGACTGCGGCTCGGTAAGTTGCTGGCGCCGCATGTGCATGCGATGATGGATGTGTCGGATGGCCTGTTGATCGATGCCGAACGGATCGCAACGGCAAGCGGCCTAGGCCTGTCGATCCGTCTGGAGGCAGTGCCGATTTCTTTGCCATTACTGGAATGGGCAGGCGATGATCGCGAAGCCCGTTTGACGGCAGCAACGGCGGGCGATGATTATGAACTGCTCTTCACCGCCCCGCCAGCAATGACGCAAATGTTGAATGAATTGGCCGAAACGGCGCGTATCGGCATTAGCTGCGTAGGCGAATTGCATGAGAGCCACGGCCTGCAATTGACGCATCATGGCGAAAACCTGCCCCTTCCCGATCGGTTGGGTTATTTGCACCAGAGCGATTTCGAGTGAAATAGCACCTTTCGCGGCGTGGAAATCGCAGCGAACTCCCACACGCTTGTAATTAATTATAATCGCTTCATACTCCGCCCCACAGCGCGGTCTTCTGCAACCCGCGCCGAGACACAAGCAGGGGAAAGGAAAGCTGAATGAGCGTAGTGATGCTAGCCATCGTCTTCGGCCTTACGGCTGTAGCATATGGCGTCCTTACAAGTAGGCAGGTGCTGAACAGCCCCGCCGGCAATGCGAAAATGCAAGAGATCGCTGGCGCGATCCAAGAGGGGGCGCAAGCCTATCTCGGGCGGCAATATCGTACCATCGCCATGGTCGGCGTTGTGGTGGCGATTATCGTGGCTGCGACCTTGGGCCTGACATCTGCCACCGGCTTTGTGCTGGGGGCCGTATTATCGGGCGTGGCCGGTTATATCGGGATGAATATCTCGGTCCGTGCCAATGTCCGCACAGCGCAAGCGGCCAGTACCGGGCTACAGGCCGGTCTGACGCTCGCATTCCGCGCGGGCGCGATTACCGGCATGCTGGTGGCAGGCCTTGCCCTGCTCGCTATTGCGGTGTTCTTCTGGTATCTGACGGATATTCAGGGCTATGCCGTCAATGATCGGGTAGTCATTGATGCGCTGGTGGCGCTGGCATTTGGCGCTTCGCTCATTTCCATCTTTGCACGTTTGGGCGGCGGGATCTTCACCAAGGCCGCCGATGTCGGCGCGGATCTTGTCGGCAAGGTCGAAGCTGGCATTCCGGAAGATGACCCCCGCAACCCGGCGGTGATCGCGGACAATGTCGGTGACAATGTCGGCGATTGCGCGGGCATGGCCGCCGATTTGTTCGAAACCTATGTCGTGACCGTCGGTGCGACCATGGTGCTGATTGCGTTGCTGCTCGGCAATGCGGCGGGCGATATGCTGGCCCCGTTGATGAGCCTGCCATTGCTGGTCGGCGGCGTGTGCATCGTGACGTCGATTATTGGCACCTATTTCGTCAAGCTTGGGTCCAACAACTCGATCATGGGCGCGATGTACCGGGGCTTTATCGTCACGGCTGTCTTGTCCATTCCGGCGATCTGGTGGGCAACGTCCCACACGCTGGGCAGCATGGAAACGCTGATCGGCGCCAATCTTGATGGCACCGGCGGCTTTACCGGGCGCAGCCTGTTTTATTGCATGTTGCTCGGCCTTGCGATTACCGGGCTAATCGTCTGGATTACCGAATATTACACCAGCACCGCTTATCGTCCGGTGCGTTCCATCGCCAAGGCCTCGGAAACCGGCCATGGCACCAATGTCATTCAAGGTCTGGCAATCAGCCTTGAAGCTACGGCGCTGCCGACGCTCGTCATCTGCGTGGGCATCATCATTGCGTATCAACTGGCCGGGCTGATCGGCATCGCCTTTGCGGCGACATCGATGCTGGCGCTTGCCGGGATGGTCGTGGCGCTCGATGCTTATGGGCCGGTGACCGACAATGCCGGTGGCATTGCGGAAATGGCGGGGCTAGATGACGAAGTCCGCACCCGCACCGACGCGCTGGATGCCGTCGGCAACACCACCAAGGCCGTCACCAAGGGTTATGCCATCGGTTCGGCGGGGCTTGCCGCATTGGTGCTGTTTGCATCCTATACTATCGACCTCAAGGCGTTCTTCCCGGCGCTGATGGTCGATTTCAGCCTTGAAAACCCCTATGTGATCGTTGGATTGCTGCTGGGCGCATTGCTCCCCTATCTGTTCGGGGCAATGGGGCTGACCGCCGTTGGTCGTGCCGCCGGTGATGTGGTCAAGGATGTGCGCGACCAGTTCGCCAATGACAAGGGCATCATGGCCGGCACTAGCCGTCCGAATTATGCCCGCACCGTCGATCTCGTGACCAAGGCCGCCATCAAGGAAATGGTGATCCCGTCATTGTTGCCGGTGCTGGCGCCGATTGTCGTGTATTTTGTTATCACCGCGGTAGCGGGACAAGCCAATGGCTTTGCTGCCCTTGGCGCATTATTGCTGGGGGTGATCGTGAGCGGACTGTTCGTCGCGCTGTCGATGACATCTGGCGGCGGCGCATGGGACAATGCCAAGAAATATATCGAAGACGGCCATCACGGTGGCAAGGGTTCCGACGCGCACAAAGCGGCGGTGACCGGCGACACCGTGGGTGATCCCTATAAGGATACCGCAGGTCCTGCGGTCAATCCGATGATCAAGATCACCAACATCGTCGCGTTGCTGCTGTTGGCGGCGCTCGCGCACGGCGTTGTCTGAACTTCAGACCTATCGCTGAAAGACCCCGTCCGGTTTCCCAACCGGGCGGGGTTTTTCTTTTGGGCTTAGCCCAACCGGATCAGGCAATCGTGCAATTCGTCGAAATGATCGATGGTCGCATCTGCCTGCAAATCGGCCAATGTGCCGTTGAGGAACCCGAAGCCCACCCCAATGGACGGAATCCCGGCATTACGGGCCGCGCCCGTATCTGCCGTACTATCGCCGACAAACGCCGTGCGACCGCCACCGCAGCGGGCGATCATTTCATGGATCGGCGCGGCGTCCGGCTTGGCCTTGCCCGGCCCCATGGTATCGCCGCCGATGATCGTGGCAAAGCGGCTGGCCAGCCCGATCTCGTTCAGCAATTTCACCGCAAAGCGTTCATATTTATTGGTCACGACCGCGAGCGTTACCCCGCGCGCGGTCAGGCGATCCAGTGCCGCTTCCATGCCGTCGAACGCATGGGTTTCGACGCAGATATTCGCCTCGTAATAAGTAAGCAGCGCAGGCAGCGCGACCGCCAACAGGGCATCATCCATGCCGCCCGTGCGTTCCAGCCCGCGTTCGAGCATGACCTTCGCACCCCGCCCGACCAAATGGCGCACCTCATCGACCGGCACCGAAGGCCGATCAACATGATTGAGCGCGTGATTCATCGCGGCGGCAAGATCACCGCTCGTGTCCAATAAGGTGCCATCAAGGTCGAAACCGACGATCTGAAAAGGAAATGCCTGTGTCATGACGAAACCCATGCCCCGGAAGCGATGGAATTGGCAAGAATTTGATGACAGAGATGGGGTGATACAATATCCGTTCAAGCCTGTGCTTATCTAGAAAGTGTTCTGCCGATGTCCGTCGACTACCCGCTTGCCGCCATTATCCTCGCCGCAGGCAAGGGCACCCGCATGAAATCCGACCTGCACAAGGTGCTGCACCCGCTGGCCGGTCATCCGATGGTCGCGCATCTGCTCGGCAATCTCGATAGCCTTGATGTCGCCCGCAAGATCATCGTTACTGGTTCCGGACGCGAACAGGTGGAGGCAGCGCTGGCCGGGACCGGCGCAGATTTCGCGACGCAGGAACCACAACTCGGCACTGCCCACGCGGTGCAACAGGCGCAAGCGGCGCTCAAGGACTTTGTCGGCGATGTACTGATCATGTTTGGCGATGTACCGCTGGTCAGCGCCGACACCATGGCGCGGATGATCGAACGGCTGCATGCCGATGACAGCCCGGCAGTCGTCGTGCTCGGTTTCCGCCCGGAGGATGCCTTGGCCTATGGCCGGATCGTCGCCGATGAGGATGGGCGGATCGTCAAGATGGTCGAATATAAGGATGCGAACTCCGCCGAACGCGCGGTCAATCTGTGCAATAGCGGGCTGATGGCGCTCCGCGCCGATGATCTGTGGCCGCTTCTGGATCGCGTCGGCAATGATAATGCCGCCAAGGAATATTATCTGCCGGATGTCGTGATGATCGCGCTGGCGGATGGGCGATCATCGGCGGTGATTGAGGCGGCAGCCTATGAGGTCGCGGGGATCAACAGCCGCGCCGAACTCGCGATTGTCGAACGCGCATGGCAAGATCGCCGCCGCCAACAGGCGATGGCCGATGGCGCGACCCTGATTGCGCCGGAAACCGTATGGTTCAGCCATGATACCGTGATCGGACGCGATGTGGTGATCGAGCCGCAGGTGTTCTTCGGTCCCGGCGTGACCATCGCCGACAATGTCACGATCCACGGCTTCAGCCATATCGAGGGCGCGACGATTGCAGCCGGTGCGGAAGTCGGCCCTTATGCGCGGCTGCGCCCCGGTGCGAAGATCGGGGAAAAAGCCAAGATCGGTAATTTTGTCGAGGTCAAGAACGCGACATTCGGCGCGGGCGCAAAGGCCAATCATCTATCCTATATTGGCGATGCGGACGTCGGTGAAAAGGCGAATATCGGCGCAGGCACCATCACCTGCAATTATGACGGCTTCTTCAAATATAAGACCGTGATCGGCAAGCATGCGTTTATCGGGTCAAACTCCGCGCTGGTCGCCCCGGTCAATATTGGCGAGGGCGCGATTATTGGCGCGGGGTCGGTGCTGACCCGCAATGTCGAGGCCGGATCATTGGCGGTTGCGCGTGGCGAGCAGAGCGAACACAGCGGCTGGGCCACCCGTTTCCGCAAGGCGATGCAGGCGAAAAAGGACGCGGCCAAAGCGAAATAATCGGCTTTTCGTTCCCTTATTGTTCTGCTATCGCTGATGGATGGCAAAGGTTCAAAAACGTTATGTTTGCGCTGCATGCGGGTCGGTCACGCTCCGTTGGCAGGGCCAATGCGCGGATTGCGGCGCGTGGAATTCACTGAGCGAGGAATCGCCCGCCGCTGCTACCCCCTTTGCCGCCAAGCATCATCTGCGCGCCGGTGGGCAGAAAATCCAGATGTCCGGTCTGGATGTGCCAACCCCCTTGCCCCCACGCTGCCCGACCGGCATCGGTGAATTCGACCGAGCATTGGGCGGCGGATTGGTTGCAGGGTCCGCGATTTTGATCGGCGGCGATCCCGGCATCGGCAAATCCACCTTATTGTTGCAGGCGGCGGCGCGGATTGCCCGCGCAGGCGGCAATGTCGTCTATATCAGCGGCGAAGAGGCGAGCAATCAGGTGCGGCTGCGGGCGATGCGGCTCGGTCTTGGCGATGCGCCGGTGCAACTCGCGAGCGCCACCTCGGTACGCGATATTCTCACCACTTTGGAGGCCGCGCCCGCCCCTGACCTGCTGATTATCGATTCGATTCAGACCATGCATTCGGATGTGATCGAAGGCGCACCCGGCACCGTCAGCCAGGTTCGCGCCTCGGCGCAGGAATTGATCCGCTTTGCCAAGGAACGCAACACGGCGCTGGTGCTGGTCGGCCATGTGACCAAGGACGGGACGATCGCGGGGCCGCGCGTGTTGGAACATATGGTCGATACGGTGCTCGCGTTCGAAGGCGAGCGCAGCCATCAATATCGGATCTTGCGCGCGATCAAGAACCGCTTTGGCGGGACCGAAGAAATCGGCGTGTTCTCAATGAATGAGGGCGGGCTGGATGAGGTCGGCAACCCCTCCTCGCTCTTTCTCACCCAGCGCGGCGAATCTGTCGCGGGCGCGGTGGTCTTTCCGGCATTGGAAGGGACCAGACCCGTGCTGGTGGAAATTCAGGCACTTACCGTTCGATTAGCGAGCGGCGCAACGCCGCGCCGCGCGGTCGTCGGCTGGGATAGCGGGCGTTTGGCGATGATCCTCGCGGTGCTGGAATCGCGCTGCGGCCTTAATTTCTCCACCTGCGAAGTCTATCTCAACATCTCCGGCGGCTATCGCATTACCGATCCGGCTGCCGATCTCGCGGTGGCCGCCGCCTTGGTGTCGGCGCTGGGAGAGCGCCCCCTGCCCGCGACCAGCATCGCCTTTGGCGAGGTCGCGCTATCGGGTGAAATCAGGCCGGTGGCCCATGGCAATTTACGATTGAAGGAAGCGGCCAAGCTCGGATTCGAACGCGCCTATCTACCGTCCGGCACCGTCAATGAGGGTGCAAACTTGACATTGGACGCGGTTGGACGGCTTGATCGTCTCGTTGACGGCATTTTGGGACGGGCATAGAGAAAACGCGATGACCAAATTCACTGCACTCGACATGATCCTGATTCTATTGATGGGCTTCGGCGCCTTCATGGGATTTATGCGCGGCTTTGTGCAGGAGGCGCTCTCACTCGCCGCATGGGGGCTGGTGATTGTCGGGCTGAAATTCCTGCATGAACCACTGACCAATAAATTAGAGGCAGTCGGCAGCACCAATCACAGCGCGGCATCTGTCGTGGCCTTTGCGGCAGTGGTGGTCGTCATTGGCGGGCTGGGCCGCTATTTCGCCCGCAGACTCGGCCAAGGGACGCGGGAAAGCCTGTTGGGGCCATTTGATCGGGTGCTAGGCGTCGGCTTTGGCGCGATCAAAGGGCTGATTGCGGCGACATTGATCTATCTGGTCGGCAATCTTGGCACCGACATCATCTGGGGCGGCGATTCAGAACGCCCCGAATGGATCGCCTCGTCCAAGACCTACCCGCTGTTGCAGGCAAGCAGCCGCGCGATCATCGACTTTGTCGATCATCGCCGCAATGGCGGCAGCGAGGGCAAATCGAAATCCAAGGGCAAGTCCGATAAATCCGTGACGAAATCCCAAGGTGAGCCAAACTCGGACACCGAGGGCAAGTCCAATGGCGACATTGCAAAGAGCCTGATCAAAGATCTGCTATGAGCGCGCCGCTCTATAATGCGGACATTTTGCGTCTCGCCACCAACATCCCGCATCATCAACGGCTCACCGCGCCACACGCAACGGCAGAGCGCCGCTCCCCGGTGTGCGGCAGCCGGATTGTCGTCGATGTGTCTCTCGCCCCCGATGGCCGTATCTTGGCATTGGGGCAAGAGGTCCGCGCCTGTGCCTTGGGGCAAGCAGCGGCATCCTTGATGGGCGCACATGCGATAGGCATGGCATTGCAGGATATTGAGGCCGCGCGCGATGCACTGGCAGATTTCCTCGCGGGCAAGCGTGATGATCCGGGCGCATGGCCGGGGTTGAAGATTTTCGCCCCCGCCCGCCCCCATGTGGCACGACACCCCTCCATCCGCCTGCCGTTCGAGGCCTTGGCAGAGGCCGTAGTGCAAGCCTTGCAAGGACATGATCTATGACCCGAATGAATTGGCTGCGACTGATCGGTCTGTCCGGCGCACTCGCGGTCCTTGCCGGGGCATTTGGCGCACATGGCCTAAGCGGCAAAGCGGCAGAATGGGCGCGAACGGGCGCAGCTTATCAACTGCTGCATCTGGCCGTGGCGCTGGTGGTATTGCTGGGAGCAAAGGGCGGTCGCCCCCTCCACAAGACATTGGCGATGCTTGTCGGCGGCGGCTGGCTGTTCGCGGGGACGCTTTATGCAATGGCGCTGGGCGCACCGCATTGGCTCGGCGCGATCACACCAATCGGCGGGGTGATGCTGGTGCTTGGCTGGCTCGCGCTCCTCTGGAACGCGTGCCGCCTGTAACTTTATGCCTCAGCGTCGAGAAACGCAGTGACATCGGCAAGGTCGACGCCCTTTTCCACCCGCGCATCGCCAATGCCGTGGCACAGAATGAATGGCAGTTTTCCGCCGGTCATCTTCTTGTCATGCAGCATATGTTCGACCAATGTCGCACCGCTGGCCTGCACACCGGATGAGGCGAGGTCATAGGCCATGTCGAGGCTGCGGAAATGCGCGGCAAGCTGGTCCGCCTCCGCCATTGTCGCAATCCCGATACGTGCGCTGTAACGCAAGGCCAACACCATGCCGACCGCAACCGCCTCGCCATGCAGCAAGCGGCTGGAAAAGCCCATTTCCGCTTCCAGCGCATGGCCAAATGTATGCCCGAGGTTGAGCAAGGCGCGACGATCCAGCGTTTCGCGTTCATCTTCGGCCACCACCGCCGCCTTGGCCGCCACGCTCATCGCAATCGCATATATCCGCGCTTGGGCGTCGCCCGCCAGCAATTTCGCGCCATTTTCAATGCACCAATCGAAGAACTGCTTATCTCCGATCAGGCCATATTTGATGACCTCGGCATAGCCCGCCCGCACTTCGCGAATTGGCAGGCTATCCAGCACATCAGGGTCGATCAGGACATGGACCGGCTGATGAAATGCGCCGATCAGATTCTTGCCCGCCTTGCTGTTGATCGCGGTTTTGCCGCCAACGCTGCTATCGACCTGCGACAACAGGGTCGTTGGAATCTGGATGAAATCGCAACCGCGCTTGAGGATCGCCGCCGCAAAACCGACGAGATCGCCAATCACGCCGCCGCCAAGCGCGATGATCGCGTCCGAACGTTCGACCCCCAATGCCAGCAATCGGTCGGTCAACGCCTCCAGTTGTGCCCAGCTTTTGGTGCTTTCGCCTGCGGGCAGGATGATCGGCTCGACCACGACCTCTGTCGTGCCCAGCGCTGTCGTCAGGCGATCCAGCCACAGATCAGCGACATTGCGATCGGTGATGACAATCGCGCGGCCCCGTTTGATAAAGGGTGTCAGCAGCACGCCCGCACGATCAATCGCGCCTGCTTCGATATGAATGTCATAGCTGCGGCCACCCAGTGCGACCGGCACGATCTTGGATTCAACTATCATACAGGTTTAAGGCCTCTACAATCGCCCGGACAGCCGCTTCATGCGGCACGGGCTTGCTCGGAATACGGATATGGGCCTGGGCATAGACCGGGTTACGTTCTTTCAGCAGCATTGCCAGCACATCGCGCGGGTTCTTGCCGTCCAACAACGGTCGGCCTGCCCGACGGCCCACGCGTTCGACCAATGTATCCAATTCGGCATCGAGCCAGATCACAATCGCCTTATCCAGCAACAATTGCCGCGTTTCCGCCTGCATGAATGCACCGCCACCGGTCGCGATCACCTTGGGCTGGCCATCGACCAACCGGGCGATCACGCGGCGTTCGCCGTCGCGAAATTCGCTCTCGCCATATTGCGCGAAGATTTCCGGGATGGTGCAGCCCGCCGCGTCTTCAATCGCATGGTCCGAATCGATAAACGGAATGTCGAGCGCCGCCGCCAGCCTTTTGCCGATGGTCGATTTGCCACAGCCCATCATCCCGATCAGCGCAATCGGGCGGTCCGGCTTTTTCAGTCGGCTATCAATCAGTGGGGCGTCTTCTGTCGTCATGTTGTAGGGGCTATACACAGGACGAGTGATTGGGGCAAAAGGGTCTCGATCAAAATTTCGGTTTAAGGGAACAGCATCATGCGTTCATCTTGGGTTTGGCTCATTTTGCTGGTGGCAATTGTCGGTGGCGCATTTTATTTTGCGAGCATCAATACCGAGCAACCGATCCAGACAATTAATGTGCCGGTCAATAATGCGGTCTGATTTTTTGCGCCGTAAAGCTGTCGTGCCTATCGCCCTTGCGACATTCGCGGGGGTCAGCCTCTTGGCATTCGGTGTGCCTGCGATTGGTCAGGGTAATCCCGAATCCTTGCTGCCCGAAGGTTTTGGCGATCCGGTAGAGCAAGCCCCCGCGCAACCTGCCGGGCCAACGAAAGCAGCGCCCGGTCGTGCCCAGCCAACCGGCCTGCCGGATATCAAGCTGCCAAGCAATGCTGCGGAAACGCAAGGCGCGCCTGCGGTTGCGGGCGTTATTGAAGAAACCGGCGATCTGGCGGCCAGCGAAGATACGCTCGCGGAAAAGCCTGCCACTTATGAAATGCCGCCGTCATCCTTGCGCCGGGTCGATAAGATCGGACGGTTGGTTCCGGCCAATGGCGGGCTGAATGCAGATGCCTTTGGCGGTCTGCACGGCAAATATCTGATATCGCTGATGCACGACATGGACGCGCCGATTGCCTCGCGCTGGGCCTCGATCCTGTTGCGCCGCACATTGCTAAGCCAGATCAACACGCCACGCGACGTCAAGCCCGCCGATTGGGTCGCCGAACGCGCTGCCTTGTTGCTGCGCATGGGTGAAGCCGATGCCGCCCGCGCATTGGTGCAATCGGTCGATGTCCATCGTTTTACCCCGAAATTGCTGGAAGTCGGCGCGGATACGGCACTCGCCACCGCCGATCCTGCCGCGCTTTGCCCGCTGGTTCAGCCTGCATTGGCGGTCAGCAAGGACCCGAAATGGCAATTGTCAGAAGCAATTTGCGCCGCCCTTTCCGGTGAGGCCGCGACCGCGACCGCACTGATCGACCGGCAGAAGATGCGACAGGGCAATGGCTCGATCGATGTCTTGCTGGCGGAAAAAGTCGTCGGCGCAGGCGTGAATGGTCGCCGCGCGGTGAAGATCGAATGGACCGGGGTCGATCAATTGACGAACTGGCGTTTCGGCTTGGCCAATGCGGTCGCGGTCGAGATTCCGGCCCCATTGTTCGATACCATCGGTCCCCGCGCCTTGGCATGGCAGGCGCGCGCCCCCTTTGTGCCGTTCGCCAATAAGATGGAGGCCGCGCGCAAGGCCGCCGTCATGGGCGTGTTTTCATCGCAGAATTTGGTCGATCTTTATGCGGGTGCCGCGCTTGGCATGGACCCGGTGGAATTTGTCGATAGCCCCGGCGATCTCTTGCGCCGCTGCTATGTCGGCAATTTGGAAGAACGGCTGGATACGCTGCGCATGATCTGGGGCGATGCCGAGGACGATCAGGCGCGTTATGCCGCGATGTTGCTAACCGCCCGTGCCGCAGCCTATTTGCCGCCCCATGTCGCGTTTGAAGGTGATATCAATCAGATCATCCCTGCGATGCTGAGTGCCGGTCTTGATAATCAGGCCGCGAAATGGGCGGTGCCGTTGACCAAGATGGAAGACAGCAAGGTCAGCATGGCTTGGGCTGCGCTATCGCTGGCGATGCCGCGCACTGGCACGACCACGCGCATCAACCGGGTCAAGGACTTCATCTCCGACGATGACAGCAGCGATGGCCGCCGGTCGCGCATGCTCGTCGCCGGATTGGTCGGTCTGGGACGCCTGCCCGCATCCGAGGTCAAGGCCGCGATTGACGATAGTGGCCTCGACATTTCCGCGAACAGCGCATGGAGCAAGGCCATCGCGCTCGCCGCCCAGCGTGGCCAGCCCGGCACGGTCGCCTTGTTGGCCGCGACAGGCATGCAGGCGAAAAGCTGGCAAGGCATCCCCGCTAACCATCTGTTCCACATCGTCCGCGCGCTCAATCAGGTCGGGCTGGAATCGGCGGCGCGGATGATCGCGGTTGAGGCCATTAGCCGGACATGAGCGGGGCATGAGCGAGGCCGCAGCCCCGGCGTCATCGATGGACCGGCGGCTGATCGATCAATTCGCCGAGATGCTGGCAGCGGAACGGGGCTGTGCGCTTAATACATTGCTCGCCTATCGCACCGATCTGAACAGCGCATCGACGTTGCTGGGCGGTAGGCTGGCAGAAGCGACGCGCGATGATCTCGTGCGGCTGGCGGCGAGTTGGGCCGAGCTTGCGACATCGAGCGTGTCGCGCAAATCATCGGCCTTGCGCCGCTTTTTCGCGTTTCTGGTCGATGAAGGGCATCGCGCCGACGATCCGGCGGCAGCCCTGCCCCGCCCCGGCGCACAGCGCGGCCTGCCCCGCACATTGAGCCATGAGGATGTAAACGCCATTTTCCAGCGGCTGGCGGAACGCTTGTCCGAACGCCCGGATGTCGCGAACCTGCGGCTGTCGGCGCTGATCGAGCTTTTATACGGCTCCGGCATGCGCGCGACCGAATTGGTCAGCCTGCCGCGCGAGGCCGTGCGCGTCGATCAGCCGTTCATCATCCTGCGCGGCAAGGGCGGCAAGGAACGGCTCGTGCCGATTTCAGATCGCGCGCGTCATGCCGTGATCCGCTGGCGGGAAACGGTGCCGCCCGAATCGCCTTATCTCTTCCCATCGGGCAAATCATTTCTCAGCCGGGTGCGGTTGTTTCAGATTGTGCGCGCCTTGGCGGCAGAAGCGGGCATCGCGCCCGAACGCATCAGCCCGCATGTCCTGCGCCATGCCTTTGCTACCCATTTGCTGGAAGGAGGCGCGGACTTGCGTGCGTTGCAGACGCTGCTCGGCCATGCGGACATCGCGACGACCCAGATTTACACCCATGTCGGGACGCAGCATCTCGAAGAACTAGTCAACAGCCGACACCCACTCGTTGACGAGACAGCCCCCAAACCTTAAGCGGTCAGACATGATCAGCTATCTCGACTTTGAAAAGCCGCTGGCGGAACTTCATGCCCGGATTGAGGAATTGCGCGAAACCGGCGAAAGCGGTTCGATCAATATCGATGCGGAGATCAAGAAGCTTCAGGCCAAGGCTGATAAACTTCAGTCCGACCTCTATGCGAAACTGAGCCCGTGGCAGAAGGCGCTGGTCGCCCGTCACCCGGATCGCCCGCATTTCCGCGATTATGTCGCCGGGATGGTCGATGATTTCATGCCGCTGGCAGGCGACCGCGCCTTTGGCGACGATCAGGCCATTCTGGGTGGCCTGGGCCGCATCAACGGCCAGCGCGTCATGGTCATCGGCCATGAAAAGGGCGATGATACTGCCAGCCGCCTGCGCCACAATTTCGGCATGGCCAAGCCGGAGGGTTATCGCAAAGCGATTCGCCTGATGGAATTGGCCGACCGTTTCGGCATTCCGGTGGTGACCTTGGTCGATACCGCAGGCGCTTTCCCCGGCATTCAGGCCGAAGAACGTGGCCAAGCCGAAGCCATCGCCCGTTCGACCGAGGCCTGCATCAAGCTTGGTGTACCGATGGTCGCGGCAATTGTCGGTGAAGGCGGTTCGGGCGGCGCGGTGGCGCTGGCGGCGGCCAATCGGGTGCTGATGTTCGAGCATGCGGTCTATGCCGTGATTTCGCCGGAAGGCTGCGCGTCGATCCTGTGGCGTACGGCGGATAAGGCCGCAGACGCGGCAGAGGCCATGCGGATCACCGCGTCGCAGTTGAAAACGCTTGGCGTGATCGACCGGATCGTGGCGGAACCAGTGGGCGGCGCGCATCGCGACCGCGAATTGGCAATCGACAATTTGAAGAATGCGATTGCGGATGAGCTGAAATCGCTCGGCAACGTTTCGCCTGCCAAGCTGCGCCAACAGCGTCGGGATAAATTCCTGACGATGGGCAGCTAAAAAAGCCCTCTAAATACAGATACGCCCCGGTTTTAGGCCGGGGAGTTTATCTGATGATATCAATGAATTTTAAAGGTGCATCGAACCGGTCTTAATTGACCGGCATGATGAATTCATCCTTGCGCACCTGCCCCGTTTTTTTGCGGACAAGTTCATCGGCAAAATCAGGATCGACGTTGGAGGGATTCAACAAGCGCACCTGATTGGCGAGATGCGCCCGCTCCTTCTCCACCACCACCAGCTCTTTTTGCTTGGCGGCGATCCGATCATGATAATCGGTTAGCGCCAGCAGGCCGTTGGAGCCGAGCAACGCATACCCCGCGAAATTCGCGATGACGAGCAAGGCCAGTGCGGGACCGGCAACCTTGCGCAGCAAAGCGAGTTTTTCACGGGGTGTCGTCATAGGTTCAGTGAATCACACCAGAGTCTCAGTTTCAAGGCTTATTTCGCGAAAATCGACTTGCCCGCATAACGCGCAGCATCGCCCAATTCTTCCTCGATGCGGATCAGCTGGTTGTACTTGGCCAACCGGTCCGAACGGGCCATCGACCCGGTCTTGATCTGACCGCAATTGGTGGCGACCGCGAGATCGGCAATGGTGTAATCTTCAGTTTCACCCGAACGATGCGACATCACAGCCGTATAACGCGCACGATGCGCCATGTTGACGGCTTCGAGCGTTTCGGTGAGCGTGCCGATCTGGTTGACCTTGATCAGGATCGAGTTCGCGAGGCCGCCCTTGATGCCGTCCGCAAGACGGGCCGGGTTGGTCACGAACAGATCGTCGCCGACCAGCTGCACCTTATCACCGATCTTGTCGGTCAGCAGCTTCCAGCCTTCGAAATCATCTTCGCTCATGCCGTCTTCAATCGACAGGATCGGGTAACGCTTGCACAGGTCCGCGAGATAATCGGCCATTTCCGCAGGGGTGCGAACCTTGCCTTCGCCTTCGAAATTATAAGCGCCGTTCTTGAAGAATTCGGTCGATGCGCAATCGAGCGCCAGCACGATGTCTTCGCCCGGACGATAGCCCGCCGCTTCAATCGACTGCATCACGAAATCAAGCGCATCAGGGGCGCTTGCAAGGTTCGGCGCAAACCCGCCTTCATCGCCGACCGAGGTCGACAGGCCCTTGTCGTGCAGCTTCTTCTTCAGCGTGTGGAAGATTTCCGCACCCCAACGCACACCTTCCGCCAAAGTCGGCGCGCCGACCGGCATGATCATGAATTCCTGGAAATCGATGGGATTGTCGGCATGCATGCCGCCATTGATGATGTTCATCATCGGCACCGGCAACACATGGGCCGACACGCCGCCGACATAGCGATAGAGCGGCAGGCCGCGCGCTTCGGCAGCAGCCTTGGCCACCGCCATCGACACGCCGAGAATGGCGTTCGCGCCGATGCGGCCCTTGTTGGGCGTGCCATCGAGATCGATCATGCGATAATCGATGTCGCTCTGGTCTTCGGCTTCCATGCCGGTGATTGCATCGGCGATTTCACCGTTCACATTGGCGACAGCCTGAGTCACACCCTTGCCGAGCCAGCGGTTCTTTTCGCCATCGCGCAGTTCGACAGCTTCATGCGCGCCGGTCGATGCGCCCGATGGCACAGCGGCACGTCCAAAGCTGCCATCTTCAAGCAATACATCGACTTCAACCGTTGGATTACCGCGGCTGTCGATGATCTGGCGACCATGGATATTGATGATGGCAGTCATGTTCGATTTCTCCACATGCTAATGGCGCGTTTGCCCGTTCAAACTCTTGATCGCGCTCCATAGGCATTTTGTCGCAAAACGCCATAATTTTTCGCATCATCTTTGGGTGGCCCACTGGCATCTGACGCGAATACGGCCCATATCATGAACCATAGCGGCATATTGCCGTCCAATTTGCGATGCCAAATTTTTGCGATGGAGGTCGATGATGGAACAACCGACGACAACGACGCCTAGCCCCGCCTCACCCCCTGTTTTGATCAAAGCCAAAGCGCCCGCCGTGAAAAAGCCCGCCAAAACGGCCAAGCCAGCCGAACAAACTGATGCCGCGCCCAGCCTGCGCGATCAGGCCACCGCCAAGGCTCATGAGCTTGCTGAAGTCGGCAGGGACAAAGCGAGCGCCATGTTGGAAAATCTGACCGCCCTCACCGATGATGTCGCCGCCAAGATGCGCGAGCGCTTTGGCGATAAATATCCCGATTATCTCGCCGATATGGCAGGCAAGATGGCCGCGATGGCGGTCGATTTGCGCGCCAAGGATGTCGATCAGATGGTCGAGAACACCCGCGAGTTCGTCCGCAAGCGCCCCGCCGTCGCGATTGGCGCTGCCGCAGCAGCTGGTTTCCTGCTGGCGCGACTGGTGAAATCGGGCAATGGCGCAGCGTCTGAACCAAGCGACACAGGCGCGGCCTGATCTGCATCATAAACGAATAGGCAACGCACACATATGGGGCAACATAGCGACGATCAACCTGCCGAAGGCAACACGCCCGAGGATGAGGAGAGCGTAAAGGAACTGTTCGGTCGGCTGATCGATGATGGCACGGATCTCGTCCGCGCTGAACTCGATCATCGCCGCCTGCTCGCGACTCGTCGCATTTATGAAGCCCGTCCGTTTATCGCCTTGGGCGCGACCGGTCTTGCCATTGCTATGGCTGGGCTGGTTGCGACGATCATGCTGCTGGGCCTGTCGCTGGCCGAATATATGCCCTTGCCGGTGGCGGCGATTGTAACGGCCTCCCTCGCCTGTCTTGCCGGTTACATTCTCGCGCGGCGGGCATGGATTAATGTGAGCCTGTTGTTCGCGCAGGCCAAGGCCGATATGGCGATATTGCAGGATGCCAAACTCCAAAATGATGAGCCGGCATGACCAGCGACATTGACGCGCGCATCCAATTGGCCGCTGCCGAGCGCTTGGCCGCACGGGCGCGTCTGTCGGAAACTTTGGCCACAGTGCAGCATCGGCTGGACCCGTCAGTATTGGCAGATAACGCGTTCGCGAAAATGCGCTCGCAAAGCAGTGCGCTCGCCGAGCATGCCGCCGATTATGTGCGCGAACGCAAACCGACATTCATCGCGATTGCGGTGGCGGGCGTGATGTGGTTTTTCCGCAAAGACATTGCGCGGATCGTCACTTGGGCAATGACGGCGGTGCATCAACACGCATCTGAAACTGCACATGAATTACATGAGACCGATGAGGGACTGAAATGAACGACACACCCGGCACGCCACTCGACATTGCCGACGAACATGGTCTGAATGAGGAACCGGGTCTGGCGGAGGCCGCCGTCGAACGGATTGACCACCACCCCATCGCCGCATTGATTGGCGGCGTGGCATTAGGTGCATTATTGGGCGCGGTTTTTCCTGTGACACAGAAAGAGCGGCAGAAATTAGGACCATTGGGCCGCAAAGTCACTGACAAGGCGCGCGAAGCGGCCCATGTCGCCACGGAACGCGGCAAGGCAAAGCTTGATGAGTTGGGCTTTAATCGCGACAATGCCAAGGCGCAGGCCGACCGCCTGGTCGCCGGGATCAAGGATGTCGCTGCTCAAGCGCGCAAGACCGTATCCAAGGATGATGACAACACGCCCAGCGCGTAAACCCTGCCTCAACTTATTGGATACGGGTTGATTAAAGCACCATTCACACACTATCAGCCATGATCATTAGGTCTATTGGCTAGAAATAGCCGTGATGTTGCTTTTGGAGATGAGAATGAAGTTCCCGAAAATATCGGCCCTGTTGTTTGCGCTTGCGCCTTTGTCGATGGTTATTGCTCCCTTGCCTGCGATGGCCGAAGTTGTGGCTAACAAGGATGCGCGCACCTTTATCGATACCTTGGCCCAAGAAGGGTTCGTCATTCTTCGCAACAATGATCGCAAGGCTGGACGGCTGGAATTCCGCCGCTTGCTGCAACAGCATTTTGCTGTCGATGCGATTGGCGACCGCCTGATCAACCGTTGGCGCAACAAGATCACCCCGGCGCAATATCAGGCTTATAAGGCTGCATTCCCGGATTATGTGCTGAACCTCTATGCCGACCGTCTGTTCGACTTTGCCAAGGCTGATTTCCGCATCATTCGCGCGGTCGAACGCAATAATATTGGCGCAGTATCGACCTCGGTACGCCAGCCCGGTGCGGCTCAGCCGATCAATTCGATCTGGGCCGTTCAGCGCGCGGGTGCGAATTACCGCGTCACCAATCTGACCGTGGGCGGGATCAATTTGTCGGTGACTCAATCGGCGGATTTTGATAGCTATATCCAGCGTCACGGTTTCGATGCGCTGGTCAAGTTTATGAAGACTCCGCGCTAAAGACTGAAAGCTCAGCATTCGTCCCCGTAGGCGCGGGATTGGCAGCTTGAACCGGCATATTTTGTCGCTGCGTCATATCGCTGCACCTACGGGAGATAGAGTTTGAGTAAATTGCACCTCGTTTTTGGCGGTCGCGTGAAAGACCCCCAGGATCTCGATTTTACCGACCCTTCCAATCTGGATGTCGTCGGCATTTTCCCGGATTACAGCTCCGCCGAAAAGGCATGGCGCTCCGCCGCGCAAAGGACTGTCGACGACGCCGAAATGCGCTATGTCGTTGTACATCTCCACAAATTGCTAGAACCGGGCCTTTAATAAAAGCCGTTGCGTGATGCGCCCGGCGCTATTCAGGCCCGGGCGGCATCCATTGGCGCCGTTGCCGCGACAAGGCACAGTTCCGCGGCCAATGCTTCGTGCAGCTTGATCACCGTCTCGCCATAGAGTGCCTGATCCGCAGGGTCGAAGCAGAGGATCAGTTCCCGGCCATTATTCATCAACCGGCTGCGCGCCAAGGGGGCGGCAGTGCCGGCGCTCCAGCGTTGCGCCAGCCGGATCGCCATGCCAGCACGCCGCGCCACATCGATTTCGGTCACCGATGCCAATTCGGTGATGATCGGGTCCAGCCGCTTCGGATGGCCGCCAAGCCCGGCGTACAAAATGGCGGCAAGCACTGCCCTGCCCTCGCCATCAATCCCCACCAAATTGCCATGCAGCGCAATCTCAACCCCACGTTCGGGACGGAAATCCGGATGCGCGCGCCAACTCACATCGGCAAGGGTGCAGGCCGCCAGCCGCAACCTCGCCAGCGCGGGATCGGGCGTTTGACCATATTCGAGCGCGGGTGCGATCCAGCGGTCGAGCACCGCCCCATGTTCCGGATAGCGGCCCTGACGGAACGCCTCTTCCCGGCACAATGCGATCAGCGGATCAATCGCCTGAATTTTGGGATCGAGCGACGCATATAACAGCCCCTCGCGCAGGCCAAAGGCCGATGCAATCAACTGGCTGGTCCCCAATGCCCGGACCAATTGTGCCAGCAACTCACTCGCCTCACCCAGCATCCGCAGGCGGGCAGACGAGACATTGGCGACCTGACGCATGACCTGCCGGTCCATCGTCGCGAGGCGCACCTGCAACCACGGCACGGATTCGGCGGAAAAACTATAGGCATGAACGATCGGCAGCGGATATTGGTTGAAATACATGTGCGCCTTGGCAAGCGACCGCCATGAACCGCCGACCAGATATAAAGGCAGATCCTTGCCGCGCCCGGCCCAGCCCGCATCGGTGATCGCCTGACGGATCAGATGTTCGACCGATTTCGGGTCTTTTTCGCGCAAGGCCGACAGGCGCAGCACACCAAGCGGAAAGGACACGACATCGGTGATCTCACCATTCTGGACCCGCGCTAGTTCGAGACTGCCGCCGCCCAGATCGCCTACAATGCCATCGGCATCCGGCATGCCCGCAATAACGCCGAGCGCCGCCGTGCGTGCTTCTTCGCTGCCGGAGAGGATGCGGGGATCAAGACCGAGCGCGCGGATTTCATCGAGCAACTCGCGACCGTTCAGCGCATCGCGCACCGCCGCCGTGGCGACCGTTTGAACATCGTCCACCGCTATATCATGCAAAATCGCGACAAAGCGCTTTAACGCGCCGATAGTCCGCGCCCATGCCGCCGGATCGAGCGTGCCGTCCGCCCCCATATTCTTGCCAAGGCCAGCCAGCACTTTTTCGTTGAACAGGGTATTGGGCGCGCGCGCCGGACCGTCATAAATGACGAGACGGACGCTATTCGACCCAATGTCGACAATGGCGGTGCGGCGCCGGGACGAATCAAATTTGGTCACGGCCCCGCACTACAGCCTAAGCCAAAGGTCGAACAGTATTATTCGGCAGCCATCGCATCGACCGGCGCTTGCCAGTTCAGCACCGGCTTGCGTGCTGCCAAAGTTTCATCGAGACGACGACGCGGCGCGAAAATCGGGGCGGCCTTCAACGCCGGATCGCCCGCCCGCGCACGTTCCGCCAAGGACCGCACCGCGCCGATATATTGATCGAGCGCCGCTTTGCTTTCGGTTTCCGTCGGCTCCATCAGCATCGCGCCATGAACGACGAGCGGGAAATAGACCGTCATCGGGTGATAGCCCTCGTCGATCAGCCCCTTGGCGAGGTCAATCGTCGAAAAGCCGTCCGCAAAGCCATCGTCCGAGAACAAGGCCTCATGCATGCACGGGCCGCTCGCCCCAAATGGCGCGACCAGCACATCGTCCAAAGACCGCAGCACATAATTCGCGTTCAACACCGCATCTTCGGCGACCTGACGCAGGCCATCCGCGCCATGCGAGAGAATATAGGTCAGCGCACGGGTGAACATGCCCATCTGGCCATGGAACGCGACCATGCGGCCAAAGGTTTCGGCATGATGGTCTTCGGCGGTTTCTTCTTCGATCAGGACGAAATGATCGCCCTGTTTCTCGACGAATGGCAAAGGCGCGAAAGGTGCCAGCGCCGCCGACAATACGACCGGCCCGGAACCCGGACCGCCGCCGCCATGCGGCGTCGAAAATGTCTTGTGAAGATTGATGTGCATCGCATCGATGCCAAGATCGCCCGGACGCACCCGCCCGACGATGGCGTTGAAATTCGCGCCATCGCAATAGACATATCCGCCTGCATTATGAACGGCATCCGAGATTTTCTTCATATCCCGTTCGAACAAACCGCAGGTGTTCGGATTGGTGATCATCACCCCCGCCACATCCGGCCCGAGCCGCGTCATCAGCGCCGCCAGATCGACGCGGCCTTCTGCCGTTGCCGGGATATTTTCGACCTTATAGCCGCAGAATGCCGCCGTCGCCGGATTGGTCCCATGCGCGCTTTCCGGCACGAGAATGACCGAACGCTCCGATCCCGCCGCATCATGGGCGGCGCGGATCGCCAACAGGCCGCATAATTCGCCATGCGCGCCCGCCTTGGGGCTCATCGCGACGGCGGCCATGCCGGTCAGGGTTTTCAGCCATTCGGCCAGTTCATGAATGACCGCAAGTGCGCCTTGGGTCGTCTGCACCGGCTGGAGCGGATGGAGATCGGCAAAACCGGGCAATCGCGCCATTTTTTCATTGAGGCGCGGGTTATGCTTCATCGTGCAACTTCCCAAAGGAAACAGCCCTAAATCAATAGCATAGTTCTGGCGGCTCAGACGGGTATAATGCCGCACCGTTTCCGGTTCCGACAGGCCCGGCAGATCGACCGGGGCCGCACGCATCAGGCCACCAAGGCGGTTATCGTCAATGACGGTATCCGGCAGATCGACGCCAGTGGAGTCAATGCGGCCAATTTCGAACAGCAACGGCTCTTCCAGCATCAATGCGCGATTGCCGGTGAAGGTCGCGACACTGTCTGCGCTACGTTCGCCTATTTCGGGACGCCAGCCGCTTTTGTTGATCGTCGTCATGCCAACACCTCCTGCAATGCGGCTGCAAAGGCCTCAATATCCTCATCCGACACGGTTTCGGTCACAGCCACCACCAGACCTTGGCCAAGTTGATCATTGCCCGGATACAGCCGTCCCAAGGAGACACCACCCAAAATGTCGCGATCTGCGAGCAGGCGGATCACCGGACGGGCTTCCTTCGGCAATTCCAGTGTGAATTCATTGAAGAAATTGCTGTTGATCAATCGCACGCCCGGCACCTGCGCAAGGCGCTGGGCGGCAGCAATCGCGCGGCCATGATTGAGCTTGGCCAATTTCGCCAAACCACCACCCCCAAGCAAGGTGAGATGAATATTGAAGGCCAATGCGCAAAGGCCTGAATTCGTGCAGATATTGCTCGTCGCCTTTTCGCGGCGGATATGCTGTTCGCGGGTCGAGAGCGTCAGCACGAACCCGCGCTTGCCCTCGGCATCGACGGTTTCACCACACAAGCGGCCCGGCATCTGCCGCACGAATTTTTCCTTACAGGCGAACAGGCCGAGATACGGCCCACCGAACTGGAGGCCGACGCCGAGCGACTGCCCCTCGCCCACGACAATATCCGCACCCAATTCACCCGGCGAACGGATGAGACCAAGTGCCACCGGCTCCGTCACCACCGCGATCAACAACGCGCCCTTGGCATGGGCGGCATCGGCAATCGGGCGCAAATCGGGGATGCGGCCCAGAATATCGGGATATTGGACGACGACGCAGCTCGTCTTATCGTCAATCGCCGCAATAACGCGGTCCGTATCGGCCTCCGCCGACAGATCCGGCACATCGCTCACCAATTCATCGCCGGTGAAACGCGCCATCGTCTGCGCGACCGATACATAATGCGGGTGCAGGCCGTTGGAGAGGACGGCGCGCGCCTTTTTCGTCACGCGCCGGGCCATGCTGATCGCTTCCCAACACGCGGTCGAGCCATCATACATCGACGCATTCGCCACATCGCAGCCGAACAACCGCGCAACCTGCGTCTGGAATTCGAACAGCATCTGCAACGTGCCTTGCGCGATTTCCGGCTGATACGGCGTATAGGCCGTCAGAAATTCACCGCGCTGGATCAGATGATCGACGCTCGCCGGGACATGGTGACGATATGCGCCTGCACCAAGAAAGAATGGCACCTCTGCCGCCGACAAATTCTGCCGCGCGAGCTTCGTCATATGGCGTTCGACCGCCATTTCGCTGGCATGGAGCGGCAGACCCGCAATCGGGCCGTCATGCTGGGCAACGTCCGGCACATCGATGAACAGATCATCGATCGAGCCAGCACCGACCTTGGCCAGCATTTCGACGCGATCAGAAGGGGTAAGTGGCAGATAACGCATTCAATCTTCTCCTCCCTCCCGCTTATGGGAGGGCCTTAACCCTTAAAGAGCCGCGACAAACGCCTGATATGCAGCCGCATCCATCAGGCCTTCCAACTCGCCCGCATCGGCGAGCGTCAGCTTGAAGAACCAGCCGTCCGCTTCCGGTGCGCTGTTGACGAGTGCGGGATCATCGCCGAGCGCGTCATTGGCCGCCGTCACGGTACCGCTGACCGGCGCGTACACATCCGATGCGGCCTTGACCGATTCCACCACGGCGGCTTCGCCACCCTTGGTCACGGTCGCGCCAATGACGGGCAATTCAACGAACACGATATCGCCCAACTGGCCCTGTGCGTAATCGGTGATGCCGACGGTCGCCTGCGCGCCGTCTACGTCGATCCATTCATGCTCATCGGTGAAATAGCGGGTCATTTGGCGGCTCCTTTGCGGACATAATGATGGGGAACAAATGGCATGGCCGTCACCTGCACCGGCACGCGCTTGCCGCGCACTTCGGCCTCAAATGACGTGCCGATCTTGGCATAAGCGGCGGTGACAAAGCCCATCGCAATCGGGCGATCAAGCGTCGGGCTATGGCCGCCGGAGGTGACACGGCCAATCTGCTCGGCCCCTGCAAACAGCAATGCGCCTTCGCGCACCGGCATCTTGCCCTCGACCAACAGGCCGACGCGCTTGGTCTTGGGACCATTGGCGATGGCGTTGATGATCGGTACAGCGCCGGGGAAGCCCGCATCCATGCGACGACGCTTGGACACAGCGAAGGACAGATCGGCGGAAATTGGGTCGATCTCTTCATCCAGATCATGGCCATAAAGCGGCAGACCTGCCTCCAACCGCAGCGAATCACGCGCGCCAAGGCCAATCGGCTTTACTTCAGGCTGGACGCACAGGGCATAAGCCAGCGCCTCGACATGCGAAGCCGGCACGGAGATTTCAAAGCCATCTTCGCCGGTATAGCCCGAACGGCTGATCCACAAAGGCTCTTCACCCCAGAGGAAGCTATCCGCCTCCATGAAGCACAAGCGGCGCACGCCCGGCACGATGCGTTCGAGCGCATCGACAGCCTTTGGCCCCTGCAACGCCAGCAAGGCGCGATCATCGAGATGGTTGAGCGTGATTTCATCCGGCAGATATTCGCGCAAATGGCCGATATCTTCCCATTTCACCGCACCATTGACGACAAGGTAAAAGCCGGTGGGCGTGCGGGTGATCATCAGATCGTCGAGAATGCCGCCATCTTCGTTCAGCAGCAGCGAATAACGCATCTTGCCTTCGGCCAGACCCATGATGTCGCCGGGGAGAATGGCTTCCAAAGCCTGATCCTCGCCCTCGCCGGAAACGATCAACTGGCCCATATGGCTGACATCGAATAGGCCCGCATTTTCACGGGTCCAGCGATGTTCGGCGATAATGCCTTCATATTGAATCGGCATGGAATAGCCCGCAAACGGCACCATCCGCGCGCCCTTGGCCCGATGCCAGCTATCGAGCGGCAGTTCGAGAATTTCGTCCACAATGTCATCATCGGACGTATTTTGTGTTTGATCGCTCATTTCATCGCTTTCCATGACAGGTCCAAGAGCCCCGATGCCAGATAGGCAACCGAAGTTCCTGCCCCCTCTGTCACGGAACCTGAGAGCTTTGATGACAGGAGGCAAATACATGCGCCCAATCACTTACCCCTTCGGCGGATCAGCGCAGCCTTTCAGCCGCCCAACCTCTTTCCAGAGTATCGCATTTGCCCGTGCGGTCCCTTGTGCCTGAGAGATTCCGGGGCGGTTGCTCCTTCGGCGGCGGCATGTAGGACGAACCAACATACCACACTCTCCCGCGCGGTCAGCGATGTTGAGTCAATTGGAGGTCAGACCGATTCGAGTCAACCTCGCATAAAGTGAAAAGCAATCAGTTTGGCGTATCATCCATCGCAAACACCTCTTCCGCCTGTGCGCTAGACAGGGATCGCGCGAAGAGTTTCAGCATTTCCCCACGGCTTTTCAGCACATCTTCCAGCGTATACGCATCAAGCACACGAAAAAACGCGGCCATCGCCTCATCCAGCACCGATTGCAGCACGCAGACCGGCGAAATCAGGCAGGCATCGCAATCGAGCAGGTCCAACCGCGCCTCGGTCGAACGCACCACCGCGCCGACATTGATCTCCACCGGCAATTTCGCGAGGCGGATGCCGCCGGAACGCCCGCGCAGCGCCTCGACAAGGCCGCTGTGGGAGAGATGGTTGACCACCTTCATCAAATGATTCTGCGAAATGCGATAGACGCTGGCGACCTCATGAATCGAACACAGCCGATCCGGATGCGTGGCGAGATAGATCAGCACGCGCAGGGCATAATCGGTGTGGCGGGTTAATTGCATAGACGGTCCCTCATCTTATCGCGTCCTATAACATATGTTGGTGAAGACACCAATTTGATGCAGATCAAATACAGCTTTCCAAATTGGATATATCAAGCATCCATTATGCATGTTTAAGCAACCCCGCATCTGTGATGCAAATTTAACCAACAAGGAGAGGCCATCATGTATTGCGTCCAGTGCGAACAGAGCAACAAAGGTGGTTGCGCGGTCAAAGTCGGTTCCTGCGGCAAGACGTCTAACGTTGCCGATCTGCAAGATATTCTGCTCCGCCTAATGCTCGGCGTGTCGGTTTATGCCGACCGCGCGGCGCAACAGGGCGCGCGTGATGCGGAGGTCGATGCCTTTACGCCTTATGCGTGGTTCACGACCCTCACCAACGTCAATTTCGACCGGACCCGCTTCATAACCCTGATCAATCAGGCATTGGACATGCGCGACCGCGCCCGTGCGTTGGCTGAAAAAGCGGGGGCTGACCTCAGCAACCTCCCCCAGCCCGCCACTTGGGCCGTGGGCCGCAGCGAAGAAGAACTGCTCGCCGCCGCGCCGATGGTCGCTATCCAGAAAGACATGGACCGTGATGGCCCGACAGTGGTGGGCCTGCGCGCGCTCATCCTTTATGGCCTGAAAGGCACCGCCGCTTATGCCGAACATGCCCGCGTGCTGGGCAATGAAGAAGCCGCCGTCAGCGCCGGTTTCCATCGCATCGCCGCGTTTTTGGCCAGTGACCCAAGTGATGTCGGCCAATTGGTCGCGGAATCGATGAAGGTCGGCGAGTTGAACCTCAAGGTGATGGAATTGCTTGATGCGGCCAATACAGGGCGTTTCGGCCATCCGGAAATCACCCATGTGCGCATGTCGCCGAAAGCCGGCAAATGCCTGCTCGTATCCGGCCATGACATGGGCGATCTCGAAGCCATTCTCGAACAGACCAAGGGCAAGGGCATCAACGTCTATACCCATGGCGAATTGATGCCCGCCAATGCCTATCCGGGCCTGAAGAAATATGCCCATCTCGCGGGGAATTATGGCGGCGCATGGCAGGATCAGCAGCGCGAATTCGCCGCCTTCCCCGGCGCGATCATCATGACGTCCAACTGCCTGATCAACCCGGAAATTCGCGGCTATGCCGACCGCATCTTCACCGCAGGCCCGGTGGGTTGGGAAGGCATTCCCCATCTCACCAATCATGATTTCTCGCCTGCCATTGCGCGTGCGCTGGAATTGCCGGGTTTTGAGGCCGATGCCTCGGAAGAAACCGTTATCGCCGGTTTTGCCCGCAACACGGTGATGGGCGTGGCCGACACGTTGCTCGACATGATCGGCAAGGGCGAGGTCAAGCACCTGTTCCTGATCGGTGGTTGCGACGGGGCGCGTCCGGGGCGCAATTATTTCCATGATCTCGCGATGGCGACGCCGTCCGACAGCCTGGTGTTGACGCTCGGCTGCGGCAAGTTCCGCTTCAACCGCGAAGATCTGGGTGACATCAACGGCGTGCCGCGCGTGCTTGATGTGGGCCAGTGCAATGATGCCTATTCCGCCATCCAGATTGCCGTGGCAGTCGCTGGCGCATTGAATGTTGGGGTGAATGACCTGCCTTTGTCGATGGCGATCAGTTGGTTCGAGCAAAAGGCCACGGCTGTCTTGCTGACCCTGCTTTCGCTCGGCATCCGCAACATTCACCTCGGCCCCACCCTCCCGCAGTTCCTGACCCCAGAGGTGCTGCAGGTGCTGAGCGATAATTTCGCTCTGAAGCCCACCGGCAATGTCCAGACGGATCTGGCCGGTATGCTGAAATTGGCAGCGTAACCGCCATTCTCCAATAAAACGGCCCGGCAGTCACAAACTGCCGGGCCGTTCTTCATTTGGGGGATGCGCCAATGATCCGGCGAAACCCAAACTATGCGAATCAACGCGTGGCGTTATATTTCAACTGATCAGCCGTCAGTTGGAACCCAACCAGCAGTTCAAAGCTGGCATTGGCAAGCACAGCCTTCACCTCTGGATCGGACATCGGATCGACGGCAGCATCGTCATCGCCCGCCTTGCGCTTTTTGTTGATCCGCTGTTCGATGGCGGGCGGCAGGCTGGCATCCGCCACTGCGACATGGGCCGAGGCGGAACCGGTGGTCGCCGCGCGTTCATCGCCCGCCGGGAAATTCAGTTCGACATTGGCGATATGCTTGGACACGATCTTGGTGCCAGCACGCATCACCGTCGCGAAATATGGCAGCGTAATCGACCGCACACCGCTTGCATCCGTGCGACGCGCCAGCACATCAAAGCTGGTGGTGACGACAAGGTCGCTGCCTTGGGTCACGCAGGTCGACTTTACGTTCGTGATCGTCGCGACCACATCGATGGCGCGGCTATCGCGGCTGTTGGCCGGATTGAACAAGGTTACATCGCCAGTATATGCGGGAATCGCAACCGCCGGACAGGCCGAACGCGTAATCCGCAGCCCCCCGGTTTCATCCAGCATGTCATTGCCGCCGCATCCGGCAAGGGCAGTGAGGGAGAGCATCAGGGCTAAAGTTTTGGTGGGGCGCACGTGAACATCCTTGGCGTTGTTTTGCGGTCATCATAGGAAGCCGCTTTCAAGCAGGCAAGCAATCGCGTAGAGGCAACGCCCATGGCCGTCGAGAAAAAACCGCTGCAACTGATGATCGCCGCCCCCCGTGGCTTTTGTGCGGGCGTGGACCGCGCGATCCGGATCGTCGAACTTGCGATCGAAAAATATGGTGCACCCGTCTATGTGCGCCATGAAATCGTCCACAATAAATTCGTCGTCGATGGGTTGAAGACGCGCGGCGCGATCTTTGTCGAAACGCTGGATGCGGTGCCGGATGGCGTACCGGTTGTATTTTCCGCCCATGGGGTGCCAAAGGCCGTCCCAGCCAAGGCGGAGGCGCGCGGCCTGTCCTATTTCGACGCGACCTGCCCATTGGTCTCCAAGGTCCATAGCCAGGCCGAACGCATGGTCGAACAGGGCCGCCACATCCTGTTTATCGGCCATGCCGGGCATCCGGAAGTGATCGGGACATTCGGTCAAGTGCCGGAAGGGTCGATGACGCTCATCGAGACAGAGGAAGACGCTCGCAACGTCACTCCGGATGATGCGCACGCGCTCGGTTTTCTGACGCAAACGACCTTGTCGGTCGATGATACCGCCCAGATCATCGCGACGTTGCAACAGCGATTTACTGATATTCAAGGCCCGCGCGGCGAGGATATTTGCTACGCCACCTCCAATCGTCAGGCCGCAGTCAAGGCGATTGCCCCACAATGTCAGGCCTTTCTCGTCATCGGCGCGCCCAATTCATCGAACAGTATGCGACTTGCCGAACTCGCGGCGCGCGAAGGTGTGAAATCGCGCCTCATCCGCCGCGCCGATGAGATCGATCTGGATTGGCTGGATGGGGTAACGTCGCTCGGCATTACCGCCGGGGCATCTGCACCCGAAATTTTGGTGCGCGAAGTAGTCGAACATCTGGCCCAATATTTCGATGTCACCGAACAAGAAATCACAACCGCGCGCGAGACGATTTCGTTCAAGCTGCCGCGCGGCCTCGATCAGGCCTAGAGGCTGTCATGTTTACCGTTATTTCCGAGCCGGGAAATGTTCCATTTCCCTCGAAATCACTCTGAGGAGCGAATATGGCCGTTTATACGCAGGTTTCCGCCGAAGCCATGTCAGCCCTGCTGGCGCAATATGATAATGCCGGGCAGTTGAAATCCGCCAAGGGCATTGCCGAAGGCGTCGAAAACACCAATTATCTGGTCGATACCGATCGCCAGCGCTTCATCCTCACGCTCTATGAAAAGCGGGTGAATGCCGATGATTTGCCATTTTTCATGGCGCTGCTCGATCATCTCGCCGCCGCAGGCTTGCCAGTGCCGCGTTTCATTCCGGACCGCAACGGGGTGCAAATCCAGACGGTCGAGGGTCGTCCGGCCTGTTTGATTGAATTTCTGTCCGGCGTGTCGCTCTCCCATCCAAATGTCGCCCAATCACGCGCGGCGGGTGAGGCGCTGGGCCGGATGCATGATGCGGTCGGCAGCTTCCATCTGGAACGTCCGAACAGCCTCGGGCCGGAAGGCTGGAAATCTTTGGCGGTCCAATGCGGCGCCAGTCTTGATCAGATTCAGCCCGGCCTCGCCACCCGCATTGAGGATGAAATCGCCTATATCGACCGTTATTGGCCGCGCGATTTGCCGCGTTCGGTCATTCATGCCGATCTGTTCCCGGACAATGTCCTGATGCAGGGCGACAAGGTCACCGGGTTGATCGATTTCTATTTCGCTTGTTCGGAAGTCCGGGCGTGGGATGTGGCGGTCACCCATGCCGCTTGGTGCTTTGAAAATGACGGCACCGGCTTTGATGCGGCGCGTTCGCAGGCCTTGCTCGATGGCTATGATGCGACCTTCGGCCTGTCGCAGGAGGAGCGCGCCCATTTCCTGACGCTCGCGCGCGGCGCGGCGCTGCGCTTTACGCTGACGCGGGCGTGGGATTGGCTGAACACCCCGGCGGATGCAATGGTCACGCGCAAAGACCCCCTCGCCTTTCTCCGCCGCCTCGATTTTTACACGGATGCGACACTGGCGGATCTTGGCCTGTGAGCGATGGGCCTGTGAGCGAACGCGTCGAAATCTTCACCGACGGGGCCTGCAAGGGCAATCCCGGCCCCGGCGGCTGGGGCGCGATCATCCGCTTTGGTGCGCATGAAAAGGAAATGTCGGGCGGCGAACCGGCAACAACCAACAACCGCATGGAAATGATGGCGGTTATTCAGGCATTGGAAGCCCTCACCCGCCCTTGCGATGTCGTGGTGCATACCGACAGCAAATATGTGCTGGATGGCATGACGAAATGGATTCACGGCTGGAAACGCAATGGCTGGAAAACCGCCGATAAAAAGCCGGTGAAAAATGGCGAATTATGGCAGGAACTTGATCTCGCCGTCGCCCGCCACAAGGTCGAATGGGTGTGGGTGCGCGGCCATAATGGCCATGTCGAGAATGAACGCGCAGACGGGCTTGCCTCTGCCGCCGCGCATCTTCAGCGCAGTTATTGAATAACGGGCGTCCACATGGCACGCCCGTTTTCAGGTCTCAAATCCGGGTGACATTGCCCCAGATGGCGTCATGCGCAAGATTGTTCATCAGCGCTACTGCCAACGCCTCTGCCGAACGCAAGGTCGCAGGATCTTCACCTGGAAACGCCTTTTCGCGCATCTTGGTGGCCGTCGCGCCCGGATCGATCACCGCGACCCGCACCGGCGACAGGTTCTTCACCTCTTCGCCATAGCACAAAACCAACGTTTCCAGTGCTGCCTTGGACGCGCCATAAGCCGCCCAATAGGCCCGTGGCTTGCGCCCGACCGAAGAGGTAATCGCAATCACCCGCCCCTGTTCGGATGCCCGCAGCAACGGATCAAATGCCCGCAGCAACGCCTGGTTGGCGAGGACATTGAGCGTCAGCACGCGGTTGAACTCCGCCCCGTCAATCGCCGTGACCGGCGTCAAGGTGCCGAGCATCGCCGCATTGAGGACGATCATATCGATCACCGGCCAGCGCTGCTGCACCGCCACCGCCAGACGGGCGATGCTATCACCATCCGCCAGATCGAGCGGCGCAATCGTCGCCGTACCACCTGCCGCATGAATATCGGTTTCGACCTGCTCCAGATCGGCGCTGCTGCGCGCGACCAGAATGACATGCGCCCCGGCCCGACCCAGTTCACGCGCGATGGCCGCGCCAATGCCGCGTGAAGCGCCGGTGACGATCGCGGTCCTGCCCTTTAGTGCGAGTGCCATCAGTGAACAGCGTCCGCGATCAGTGACAATTGATCTGCCGGGCCGACATCATCGGCATCGGTCAAAGTCGTCGGATATTCGCCGGTAAAGCACGCATCGCAGAATTGCGGACGCGCGGCGTTGCGGCTGGCGACGCCTGCGGCCTTATAGAGGCCATCGACCGAGATGAAGGACAGGCTATCGACCTTGATATAGTCGGCCATCTCAGCGACCGTCATCTGCGCGGCCAGCAATTTCGCGCGTTCTGGCGTATCGACGCCATAATAGCAGCTATGCTTGGTCGGCGGGCTGGCGATCCGCATATGGATTTCGCGCGCACCGGCCTCGCGCAGCATCGCCACGATCTTGAGGCTGGTCGTACCGCGCACAATCGAATCATCAATCAAGACGATCCGCTTGCCGTCGATCAGCGCCTTATTGGCATTATGCTTCAGCTTGACGCCCAAATGGCGCACCTGATCGCCCGGCTGGATGAAGGTCCGGCCCACATAATGCGAACGGATGATGCCGAGTTCGAACGGGATGCCCGATTGCTGGGCATAGCCAATCGCCGCAGGGGTGCCGCTATCCGGCACCGGCACCACGAGATCGGCCTCGACCGGATTTTCAATCGCGAGCTGCGCGCCGATGCTCTTGCGGACCGAATAGACCGAGGAACCGTCGACCAGCGAATCAGGGCGCGAGAAATAGACCTGTTCGAATATGCACGGGCGCGGTGACAAATCGCCAAAGGGGCGAATCGAACGCAGGCCCGCTTCGGACACGATCACCATTTCGCCCGGATCGATCTGACGGATAAAGCTTGCGCCCACCACGTCCAGCGCGACAGTTTCCGATGCGAAGATATAGCTGTCGCCCAATTTACCCATCACCAAGGGCCGGATGCCAAGCGGATCACGACAGGCGATCATCCCTTCCGGCGTCATGCAGATCAGTGAATAGGCTCCTTCCACCCGCTTCAACGCATCGACGAAGCGATCAAGCAGCGTACGATAATTGGAGGTCGCGACAAGGTGGATGATGACTTCGGTATCGGAGGTCGATTGGAAGATCGACCCGCGCTTCACCAATTCGCTTTTCAGCGCGATGGCGTTCGAAATATTACCATTATGCGCAATCGCAAAGCCGCCCGACGACAAATCGGCATACAACGGCTGCACATTGCGCAGCGCGGTTTCGCCCGAGGTCGAATAACGGACATGGCCCGCCGCAACCATACCCGGCAAACGGTCGATCACTTCCGGACGGTCGAAATTGCCCGCGACATGGCCCATGGCGCGATGGCTGTGGAATTCCTTGCCATCCCAGCTGGTGATGCCGGCAGCTTCCTGCCCACGGTGTTGAAGCGCATGAAGGCCGAGGGCGACCATCGCCGCCGCGCCGGGCGCAGAGCCCCACACGCCGAAAACGCCGCACTCTTCGCGCAGCTTGTCATCGTCGAAAGGATGAGTGGTGAACATCAAATGGTCCCGCCTGATCGCAGTTGCAGCTACAGCCGCAATTTGGGGCTGCACGCCGAAGTTGCAAGCCCTATAGAGCGGTAAGACTGATTTGTCCTCCCCTGATTTACGCCTCTCGAACCGGAATGATTTAATGGCTGACAATAACCGGGAAACCGGACTGGAACTCGATCCGAAATTCAACGCTGACGGCCTGATTACCGCCGTTGCGACCGATAAGAACACCGGCGAGGTGTTGATGCTCGCGCATATGAATCGCGAGGCGTTGGACCTTACCATCTCCTCTGGCGAGGCATGGTTCTGGTCGCGCAGCCGGGCATCCTTATGGAAAAAAGGCGAAACCAGCGGCCATATATTGCGCGTTGCCGACATTCGGATCGATTGCGATCAGGACGCGGTCTGGTTGATCGTCGAGCCGCACGGCCCGGCCTGTCATACAGGTGCCACAAGCTGCTTTTATCGTCGTGTGGTCGGTCAGGGGTTGCAGCGCATCTGATCTTATCAGGGAAGCGTGATTGGCCCTTTTCTCCACCGACCCTGCACTATAAGAGCGACCAACCAGTAATTGCGGAGCTTATTTTCATATTATGCATAGTTCGCTCCGGCTCCTGACTCGCCGCCGTTTTCTGCCGTTGTTTGCCACGCAGTTACTGGGCGCATTCAACGACAATCTGTTCAAATCGGCGATGGTCATGCTTGTCGTCTATCGGATTTACTCCGATCCGGCGACGGAAATGGCATTCAGCGCACTTGCCGGGGCAATCTTCATCCTGCCTTATCTGGTGCTGTCCGCTTCTGCCGGACAATTGGCGGATTTCCGCGATAAGGCGCGACTGATCCGCATCATCAAGACGGCGGAAATTATCATCATGATCGGTGGCGCAGTGGGGTTATTGTTCGGCAATCTGCCGTTGCTGCTGCTCGCCTTATTCGCGATGGGCGTGCATTCGACCTTCTTTGGCCCGATCAAATATGCGATTTTGCCGCAACATCTGGAAAGCGATGAAGTGCTGGGCGGCACCGGGCTGGTGGAGGCCGGGACCTATATCGCGATTCTCGGCGGCACGATTTTCGGTGGACTGATGCAGGGCGCCGTCAATAGCGGCGACCTCCCCCATTGGTCGGTCGGCGCGGCGGTGATCGCGGTGGCAGTCGTCGGGCGCTGGATTGGCGGCATGGTGCCGCCCGCCCATCCGGAAGTGCCGAATCTGCCGGTCGATCATCATCCGATCCGCCAATCGATCCGCCTTGTGTCTGCGACCATGCATATCCCACGGCTGTTCCTTGCGATCTGGGCAATCAGCTTTTTCTGGGCGATGGGTGCGATCCTTGCAGCGCAATTCCCGCCGCTAGTGAAGAATGAATTTCACGGCGATGAAAATGTCGCCACCATGTTTCTCAGCATCTTCTCGATAGGCGTTGCCATTGGCTCGGTGGCCGTAAACCGGCTGTTGAGCGGCCATGTTTCGGCGCGTTATTCTCCGATTTCCGCGATTGTCATGGGCCTGTTCGTGCTGGACCTTTATTGGTCCGTCAGCCATTGGCCGATAAGCAATGGCGCATTGTTGACGGTCGGCGAATTCATCCGCCTCGGCCATGCCGACCGTGTGCTGCTCGACCTGTTCGGCGTCGCGGTGGCGGGTGGCATGTTCGTCGTGCCGCTTTATGCGTTCCTCACCACGACCGTCCCCAAATCGGAAACGGCGCGGACGGTGGCTGCAAACAATATCGTCAACAGCGGCGCAATGGTGCTTTCCGCCTTACTGCTCGCCGTCTTGATGAAGATCGGGGTCTCGATTGGCGGCACGTTGCTGATGGTCTCAGCGGCCAGCCTCATCGCCGCCTATCTGGCACAGCGCCTGCACCGCGCCTGTGACTAAAGCATCATCAGGCGATCAGGGCTGAAAAGAACAGAAATCCCGCACCGAAGGCGAGAAGAAACAGCCGAATATCCGATGATCTATCGGGGCTGAAACGACCCATCTCTCCGGTCGCATCGACAATTGGCGCAGCGCGGTACATGCCGTCATGCTCGCTATCAAGGACCAACGCGCGTTTCATGCACACTGGTTAACCGATCATTTACCAGATGCGCCAGACTGAAAACTGGTTAACCCAAAAATGGCCCCACACCTGCCCTCATTTGAGGGCTGGCATGAGGCCAATCCGTCATTACGTCAAATAATCAATCCGCAGGCAGCAGCATCTTTTCAGTCGCCGATTCGATCATCGCCTTTTGCAATTTCTCGAATGCGCGCACTTCGATCTGGCGGACGCGTTCGCGCGAGATGCCATATTGTTCGGACAATTCTTCCAGCGTCTTGGGATCGTCGGTCAGACGCCGTTCGGCCAGAATATGCTTTTCCCGGTCATTCAACACGCCCATTGCCGACACCAGCATCGCATGACGCATGGTCCGCTCTTCGATATCGGCGATCTGCTCATCTTGCAGCGGGCCGGTATCGGCAAGGCTATCCTGCCATTGGCTGTCGCCATCTTCGCCGATCATGACGTTGAGCGAGGCATCCCCACCCATCGACATGCGCCGGTTCATATTGGTGACTTCTTCTTCCGACACACCAAGGTCGGTCGCGATGCGCTTGAGGTCTTCAGGCTTGAGATCGCCCTCTTCCAACGCCTCGATCTTCGACTTCATCCGCCGCAGGTTGAAGAACAATTTCTTCTGCGCCGCCGTGGTGCCCATTTTCACCAGGCTCCACGACCGCAGGATATATTCCTGAATCGACGCCTTGATCCACCACATCGCATAGGTCGCGAGGCGGAAACCGCGATCCGGTTCGAATTTCTTCACGCCCTGCATCAGGCCGATATTGCCCTCGGAAATCAGTTCCGACGTCGGCAGGCCATAGCCGCGATAGCCCATCGCAATCTTGGCCACGAGCCGCAGATGCGAGGTCACGAGCTTCGCCGCCGCATCGGGATCACCGTGCTCGTTGAAGCGTTTCGCCAGCATATATTCCTCTTCCGGCGCAAGAATCGGGAACTTCCGAATCTCCGAAAGATACCGGTTAAGCCCCTGATCCGTCGCCAGAGCCGGAATTGTCGCGGGCATCTTTTTGCCGCTTGCCATTGTTCGTGTTTCTCCCTGACCGACAGACGATATGGATATGCCGTCGTTCATTTCAAGACAGTCTTATAACACCAGTTTGCTGAATAATTCCTGCATATCTTGATGCATTTTGCTTTCGAACCGCAAAGTTTCCCTTGTCACCGGATGAATAAAGCCCAACACCGCCGCATGCAGCGCCTGTCGGGCAAAGCCCAAATCGGTCAGAATCGACTTATGATCCGACCGCGTGCGGCCATAGACCGGATCGCCCAGCAACGGATGGCCGATGCTCGTCATGTGCACGCGCACCTGATGCGTCCGCCCGGTTTCAAGCTGACATTCAACCAATGCGGCATTTTTGAGCGGCGTCACGACCTTATAATGGGTGACGGCATGTCGGCCCCGCCCTTCCTCCTGCACCGCCATTTTCTGGCGATTTTGGCTGGAACGACCGATCCAGTTATCGATGCGGCCAGATAAGGGCATGGGCATACCGGCGACGATGGCCTGATAGCGCCGCTCGATGCTGTGCTTGGCAAATTGCGCGGCCAGCCCTTCATGCGCCTTGTCGGTCTTGGCGGCGACCATCAGTCCGGTTGTATCCTTGTCGATCCGATGCACGATGCCGGGCCGCGCCACGCCGCCAATGCCGGATAAAGACCCGGCGCAATGGTGCAACAGCGCATTGACGAGTGTCCCGTCATAATTGCCCGCCGCCGGATGGACCACCAACCCCGCCTGCTTGTCGATCACGATCAGATGGTCGTCCTCATATACCACGTCGAGCGGGATATCCTGCCCGACCAGATCCATCGCCACGGCAGCCGGGAAATGGACGGCGAAATGATCGCCCAATTTGACCTTGCGGCCGGGATCGCGGGCCGCGCCCTTGCCTTGTTCCTCGACCTGTCCGGACGAGATCAGCGTCTTCAACCGTTCCCGCGAATAAGCAGGCAACGCCGCCGCCAATGCGCGATCGAGCCGCCACCCGGCCCAATCTGCATGAATATCGACATGTTCTACACTTGCACCTTGATGTTCCATTGCCTAGCCATGGCCGCATGCAGGTTCAGATTGCAAGCACGCTGTTGATGGAATTGCTCGAAGCCGCCGCTTTATCCCCCGATCAGGAGATATGCGGGGTGTTGCTGGGCAGCCCGGATGTAATCGAAAGCGCCGCCCCTGCGACAAATATTGCCGTCGATCCCGCGACAACTTTCGAGATCGATCCAGCGGTACTGTTCAAATGCCATCGCGCGGCACGCAGCGGCGGGCATCAGATCATCGGATATTATCATTCCCACCCATCGGGTGCGCCCGAACCATCTCGTTGCGACGCAGAGCGCGCAGACGAGATGGGGGCCTATTGGCTAATCATGACGCCTGACAAACTTTATGGTCTGTTTCAGACGGTGGCACAGGGACCGATCCACGATCGATTTACCCGGTGCGTATTAGTGGCCGGATAAGCAGCCCGGCCTTTAGGTTTTGCCCTTGGGATAGAGCGGTTTGGGGGGCGGGTCGGCACATACATGGTTGGGGACCATAGGGATGTTTGCGCCAACCCGCCTCAATTGAAGCGGAACACTTAGGAACGCTAATAACTATGCATCGCCCGTGCCATTTTGCATAAATCACGCAAATCGGCGGGCATTGATGGTATATGGAGATTAACCGACACCCCCAATTGTCAAAAATTCCGACAGTCCCGCGATTATTGCCCGCATTGCCCCCCTTCACATTCAGGGTGCGTGATGCCACATCATCCGGCATGAACCAGTCTGAGCAAGCGCCCTATGGCATTATCGAACGGATCAGCCCCTTGGTGGGCCGTGTGTTGGCGCCCAATCCATCGGCATTCAGCTACACCGGAACCCAGACCTATCTTGTCGGCACAGAAGATCTGGCGGTCATCGACCCCGGCCCCGATGAGGAAGATCACCTCAACGCCCTGATTGCCGCGATTGCCGGCCGCCCGGTCAAGGCGATCATGTGCACCCATACCCATCGCGATCACAGCCCCGCCGCCGCCCCGCTCGCCAGCACATTGCGCGTGCCGATCATCGGCTGCGCCCCGCTGTCGATTGAGGATGACGGCCCGCGCGCCGATGCGGCATTCGATACGAGCTATGCGCCGGATCAGATACTTGGCGATGGCGAGAGCGTTACGGGCGAAGGCTGGACATTAAAGGCGCTCGCTACGCCCGGACATACTTCCAACCATCTGTGCTTCGATCTGGTCGAAGAACAGGCCCTGTTCACCGGCGATCATGTCATGGGCTGGTCGACCTCGGTCGTATCCCCGCCAGATGGCGACATGACCGATTATATGAACAGCCTTGCCTTGCTGATGGAACGCAAGGATGTGGTCTATTATCCGGCGCACGGCCCCGCCGTCGATCGTCCGCAGCGGCTTGCCCGTGGCCTGCTCGGCCATCGCAAGCAACGCGAAGGCCAGATCATACGCGAACTGGAACGTGGAGTTACCTATATACCGGACATGGTGGCAAAGATGTATAAGGGCGTCGACGTCCGCCTGCATGGCGCGGCGGGGCGTTCCGTACTGGCCCATCTCCTTGATCTGTCGCGCCAAGGCCGGGTGCGGCAACAGGGCGACCATTGGGCGCTACAGGCTTAAGCTTCGACAACTCGCCATAGCGGTGGGCGCATCCTGCCATTATGAGAGACGCCAAGAATCGATGCCATATTTGGAAAATGACTAAAATGACCATCTCGACCCCGATCACCTCGAACACCGAATTGCTGACCGAGATCAAGCGGCTGAAACAGGAACGCAATGCGATCATCCTCGCCCATTATTATCAGTCGCCGGAAATTCAGGACCTCGCCGATTATGTCGGTGACTCGCTTGAACTGTCGCGCAAGGCGCAGGCAACCGATGCGGAAGTGATCGTGTTTTGCGGCGTGCGCTTCATGGCGGAAACCGCGAAAATCCTGTCCCCGGAAAAGATCGTCGTGTTGCCGGATATGGATGCCGGTTGTTCATTGGAAGACAGCTGCCCGCCCGATCAGTTCAAGGCGTTTCGCGAGGCCCATCCGGACCATATCGCCCTCACCTATATCAATTGCTCGACCGAGGTGAAGGCGCTGTCCGACATCATCGTCACCTCCTCCTCCGCCGAAAAGATCCTGAGCCAGATCCCGGCGGATCAGAAGATCATCTTCGGCCCGGACAAGCATCTGGGCGGCTACCTCGCCCGCAAGACCGGGCGCGACATGTTGTTGTGGCCGGGCGTCTGCATCGTGCATGAAGCATTCAGCGAAACCGAACTGGTCAAATTAAAGGCTCAGCACCCGGACGCGCCGATTGCGGCTCATCCGGAATGCCCCGCCCATATCGTCGCCCATGCCGATTATGTCGGATCGACCAGCGGCATTCTCGAATATGCCAAGAACATGCCCGGCGACACGCTGATCGTCGCGACCGAGCCGCACATCATCCACCAGATGGAAAAGGCGATGCCGGACAAGACCTTCATCGGCGCGCCCGGTGCGGACGGCAATTGCAATTGCAACATCTGCCCGTTCATGGCGCTCAATACGCTGGAAAAGCTCTATCTCTGCCTGCGCGACCTGAAACCGCGCGTCGAAATCGAGGAAGGCCTGCGCCTTCAGGCGAAAAAGAGCCTCGACCGGATGCTCGAATTGGCCAGCGCCAGCGTTGGTCAGGGCGATCTCGGCGCGAAGAAATAAGGGATAGCGACCAAGCCATGAAAGCCACCATCTGGCATAATCCGAAATGCGGCACCTCGCGCAAGACGCTGGCGATTCTTGAAGAAACGCCGGGTGTAGAGGTGACCGTGATCGAATATCTCAAAAATCCGCCGTCCAAGGCCCAATTACAGGCGCTATATGCCCGCGCAGGCATCACCGCGCGCGAGGCCTTAAGGTCCAAAGAAGACGCAGCCAAGGCGTTGCTCGCGGCGAATGCGTCCGAGGATCAGATTCTCGATGCGATGATCGCCGATCCGATTTTGATCGAACGGCCATTGGTGGAAACCGACAAGGGCGCGCGCCTGTGCCGTCCGCAGGAAAAAGTGCTGGAAATCCTGTGAGCAACACCCCTTTCAAGCTCGCTGGTTTCGACATCGAAACCTTTGTCCGCGACACCTTGGCCGAAGATCTTGGCCCCACGGGCCGCGATGTAACGTCGGAATCCGTCATCCCCGCCGATGCGCGATTTTCCGGGACGATGGATTCGCGCGATGCGATCGTCGTCGCAGGCCTGCCGATTGCCGAGGCGTTTTTCCGCTTCCTCGATCCGGACATCGAGCTTGAACTTTTGGTGCAGGATGGCGACTTTGTGACCCCCGGCACCGATCTGATGCGGTTAAAGGGCAAGGCCCGCGCGCTGCTGACCGCGGAACGCTCTGCGCTCAACACGGTGCAGCATTTATCCGGCATCGCGACCATGACCCGCGCCTATGTCGACGCAATCAAGGGTACTGGCTGCATTTTGCTCGATACGCGCAAGACCATTCCCGGCCTGCGCGTGCTGGAAAAATACGCGACCCGCACCGGCGGCGGCACCAACCACCGCATGGGCCTGTGGGATGCGGCGATGATCAAGGACAATCATGTCGCGGTCGCGGGCGGCGTGGCCGAGGCCGTGCGCCGTGCCAAATCGGCGGGCATTGCCGAGGTTATTCTCGAAGTGGACCATCTCGACCAGATCGAACCGGGTCTGGCCGCAGGTGCAACCCATCTCCTGCTCGATAATATGGACCCGGATATGCTGCGCTCGGCGGTGGCCTTGGTCGCAGGCCGGGTGCCGACCGAAGCATCGGGCGGCGTCACCCTCGACACCATCCGCGCCAAGGCGGAAACCGGCGTGACCTATATCTCGGTCGGGCGGCTGACCCAATCGGCCCCGGCGGCGGATGTCGGTCTGGATTTCACGCCGCTCGATTAACCAGCTCGCCATTGCCCCAAATGGAAAACAGTGGTCGGGTTTAGAATATCTTTGTTGCGCTCAAGGCCCCTCTTCCGGTCTATGGCGCACAAATTACAGGCCTATGCCTGCATGAGCAAAGAAGACAGCATGACACGAACATTGACACATTTGGAGCGACTGGAAGCCGAGAGCATCCACATCATGCGCGAGGTGGTGGCCGAGGCCGAACATCCGGTGATGCTGTATTCGGTCGGCAAGGATTCGGCGGTCATGCTGCATCTGGCGCGCAAGGCGTTTTACCCCTCGCCGCCGCCCTTTCCATTGCTGCATGTCGATACGACGTGGAAATTCCGCGATATGTATGCCCTGCGTGATCGCATGGCGACCGAAAGCGGGATGGAATTGCTCGTCTATCAAAACCCGGAAGCTGTCGAAAAAGGCATCAACCCGTTCGATCACGGCCCGTTGCACACCGATATGTGGAAGACGGAAGGCCTGAAACAGGCGCTCGATCATTATGGCTTTGACGTCGCCTTTGGCGGCGCGCGGCGCGATGAGGAAAAGAGCCGCGCCAAGGAGCGCGTCTTTTCCTTCCGCTCGGCCAATCATCGTTGGGACCCGAAGAACCAGCGCCCGGAATTGTGGAACCTCTACAATGCCAAAAAGTCCAAGGCCGAGAGCATCCGCTGCTTCCCGATTTCCAATTGGACCGAACTCGACATCTGGCAGTATATCCATCTGAACGACATTCCGATTGTCCCGCTCTATTTCGCGGAAAAGCGCCCGACGGTGGAACGCGACGGCATGTTGCTGATGGTCGATGACGACCGCTTCCCGTTGCGCGACGGCGAAGTGCCGGTCGAACGCTCGATCCGTTTCCGCACCCTTGGCTGCTACCCGCTGACAGGCGCGGTGGAGTCTGAGGCGAAGACATTGCCCGAGGTCATTCAGGAAATGCTGCTGACCACCACATCGGAACGCCAAGGCCGCATCATCGACAAGGATGGCGGCGATGCGTCGATGGAGAAGAAGAAGCAGGAGGGCTATTTCTGATGGCGACCACATTGGATACCGCCCCGATCTACCAGACGGACGCGCTGATCGCCGAGGATATCGACGCTTATCTGGAATCGCATCAGCACAAATCGTTGCTGCGCTTCATCACCTGCGGGTCGGTGGATGACGGCAAATCGACGCTGATCGGCCGGTTGCTCTATGATTCCAAGATGATCTTCGAGGATCAGCTCGCGGCGCTGGAAGCCGACAGCAAGCGCGTCGGGACGCAGGGGCAGGAAATCGACTTCGCCCTGCTGGTCGATGGCTTGGCGGCGGAGCGCGAACAGGGCATCACCATCGATGTCGCCTATCGCTTCTTCACCACGGAAAAGCGCAAGTTCATCGTCGCCGATACACCCGGCCATGAACAATATACCCGCAATATGGTGACCGGCGCCTCGACCGCCGATCTCGCGGTCATCCTGATCGATGCGCGCAAAGGCGTGTTGACCCAGACGCGCCGCCACAGCTTCCTTGCCCATCTCATCGGCATTCGCAATATCGTGCTGGCCGTCAACAAGATGGATCTGGTCGATTACAGCCAGAAGGTTTTCGACGATATCGTCGCCGATTACCGCATCTTTGCCGATAGCATCGGGATTCAGGCGTTCACCGCCATGCCGATTTCCGGCTTCAAGGGTGACAACATCACCGCTTTGTCGCCCAATACCCCTTGGTATCAGGGCAAGCCGCTGATCCAGCATCTCGAAGAGGTCGAGGTCGACAATATCGCCGATCAGGCCAAGCCATTTCGCATGGCGGTGCAATGGGTCAATCGTCCGAACCTCGATTTCCGGGGCTTTTCCGGCCAGATCGCATCAGGCGTGATCAAGCCGGGCGACGTAGTTCGCGTCCTGCCTTCGGGCAAGACCTCGACCGTCAGCCGAATCGTGACGCTGGATGGCGATTTGGCCGAGGCCGTGGCCGGTCAGTCGGTCACCATCTGCCTTGCCGATGAAATCGACTGCTCACGCGGCGATGTGCTGGCGATTGCCGATCACCCGCCACAGGTCGCCGATCAGTTCGAGGCGAGCATCGTCTGGATGTCGGACGAACATCTGATCCCCGGTCGGCCTTATTGGTTGAAGCTCGGCACCCAAATGGTGTCCGCGACGATCCAGCCGCCGAAATATCAGGTCAACGTCAACACGATGGAGCATCTGGCGGCACGTACGCTGGAACTGAACGGCATCGGCGTGGCAGTGGTCTCGACCGACAAGCCGATCGTGTTCGAGCCTTATGACCAGAGCCGGACATTGGGCGGATTCATCCTGATCGACCGCATGACCAATGCGACGGTGGCCGCAGGCATGCTGCATTTCTCGCTGCGCCGCGCCCAGAATGTCCATTGGCAGGCGCTGGACGTGAGCCGCGAGGCCCATGCGGTGATGAAGAACCAGACCCCAGCGGTGTTGTGGTTCACCGGGCTTTCGGGCGCGGGCAAATCGACCATCGCCAATCTGGTGGAGAAAAAGCTCCATGCGCTCGGCAAGCATACGTTCCTGCTGGATGGCGACAATGTCCGCCATGGGCTGAACAAGGATCTCGGCTTTACCGAGACCGACCGGATCGAAAACATCCGCCGCGTCGGCGAAGTTGCGCGTCTGATGGCCGATGCCGGGTTGATCGTGCTCAGCGCGTTCATCTCGCCATTCCGCGCCGAACGCGACATGGTGCGCCATATGATGCCTGATGGCGAGTTCATCGAGGTCCATATCGACACGCCATTGGCCGAAGCCGAAAAGCGCGATGTGAAGGGCCTGTACAAAAAGGCCCGCGCGGGTGAGTTGAAGAACTTCACCGGCATCGACAGCCCGTATGAAGCGCCGGAAAATCCGGAAATCCGGATCGACACGACGAAGCTGTCACCGGAAGACGCGGCGGAACTGATTGTCGAAAGGCTGTTGGCTTGACCATGACCGATGGCGAACTCGCGGCCACGCTCGCCGAAAGCGCCGGACGCATCCTGCGCGAGGTGCGCGGGTCGGGTCTGCTATCGGCCAAGGCCTTGGGCAAGGCGGGCGATCAGACCGCCAACCAGTTCCTTATCCATGCAATCGGCGAACAACGCCCCGATGACGGGCTGTTGTCCGAGGAAAGCAAGGACACCGACGAACGTCTGAGCAAATCGCGGGTGTGGATCATCGACCCCGTCGATGGCACCCGCGAATATGGCGAGGCGCGCAGCGATTGGGCGGTGCATGTGGCGCTGGCCGTCGATGGCGTGCCGACCATCGGCGCGGTGGCGCTTCCGGATGCGGATATGGTGTTGCGTTCCGATCAGCCGGTGCGGCTCCCGCCCGCAGGTACACCGCTGCGCATGGTCGTCAGCCGCACCCGTCCCGCCGCAGAGGCGCTGGCCGTGGCCGAAAAGCTTGGCGCGACGCTGATCCCGATGGGGTCGGCAGGCGCCAAGGCGATGGCGGTGATCCGGGGTGAGGCCGATATCTACCTCCACTCCGGCGGCCAATATGAATGGGACAGTTGCGCCCCCGTCGCGGTGGCGCTGGCACATGGCCTGCAGTGTTCGCGCATGGATGGGTCGCCGCTCGTCTATAATCAGCGCGATGTCTATATGCCCGACCTGCTCATTTGCAGGCCGGAACATGCGGCAGCCATATTGGAACTCGTCGCGGGGCTGTAGGCCCTTATTTGCTCCACCGCGCAAAAATCGCGGTGGGCAGCAACAGGCCTCGCGATTCTTCACGCACGGCGAGTTCGCCGCATTCGACCGTACCGCCCAGATCCTGCATCATCTGGCGCATCAATTCGCCAATCGACAAGGCCGACATGCGGATCGCATAGACGGTGAGGAAGAGAAATTTGCTATTCTCGTCCAACAACGCGCGACAGTCCTGCAACAGGCCCGGCAGCCCTTCTTCCAGTCGCCAAATTTCGCCATTCGGCCCACGGCCATATTTCGGCGGATCGAGGATGATCCCATCGTAACGACGGCCACGCCGCCCTTCCCGCGCGGTGAATTTGGCGGCATCGTCGATCATCCAGCGGATCGGTTTATCTTCCATGCCCGAAAGCACCGCATTGCGCTTGCCTGCCTCGACCGACTTTTTCGACGCATCGACATGGGTTACCTTGGCCCCCGCACCCGCCAGCGCAAGGCTGCCGACCCCGGTATAGCCGAACAGGTTCATCACCTCTTGCTCAGGCGCAATCTGCCCGCGCATCCAATCCCAGACCGGCGACATATCGGGAAAGAAGCCCAAATGACGAAACGGCGTGCAACTCGCCTGAAAGGTCACATCGCGCCAATGCAGCGGCCAGCCGTTTTCCGGCAGGCGTCCGTTGATTTCCCAACGGCCCCCGCCATCCTCATCTGCGCCGGGCAGAAATTCGCCATCCGCATCCCAATTATCGAGCGCCGGCGCCCACATCGCTTGGGGTTCCGGGCGAATGAAGCGGCGCTTGCCATAACGTTCGAGTTTACGGCCATGGCCGGAATCGATCAGGCCATAATCATCCCAACCCTCTGTCACCATCGTGAGCATCGGTGGGAGTAAAGTATCTAGGGTCACGCCATCGCTCCTACGGTCGCGAATGCCTGTGGGCTGGAGAGCATCGCCTGCGCCGCGGCGCGGCATTGCGCCACTGTCACGGCTTCGCTTTGCGCCACCAATTCCGACGGCAGCACGATCCGGCCATGAATCTGGATTTGACGCGCCAGATTGTCGCAACGGGCCGCCACGCTTTCCAGCCCCATCAACAACCCGGCCCGGCCTTGCGCCTTGGCGCGATTGAGTTCCGCCTCGGTCAGATTTTCCGCCGCCTCATGCAATATTTGGCGCGACAATTCATAGGCCTCATGCGCCTGATCGTCATTGGCCGCGCAATAGACGCCGAACAGGCCAGTATCGCGGAACGGCTGCAACCAACTATAAATACTATAAGCAAGGCCGCGCTGCTCGCGCACCTGTTGGAACAGGCGAGACGCCATGCCGCCGCCCGTAATCGCCGAAAATAGCGACAACGCATGCAGGTCGTCTGCCGTGAAGCTTGTGCCTTGATAGGCAAAGGCGAGATGCACCTGATCAAGATCGCGCTGATCCGCCGTGCGTCCACCGGTAAAGGGCGCATCGACAATCGCGGGCATCGCCCCCGGCACCAGATCGCCAAAGCGCGCCTCCGCCAGTTTCAGCAATTTGTCCGCATCGACCTTGCCCGCTGCCGCCAGCACAAGATTGGAGGGGCGATATTGGGTCGCGATCCAATCGCCCAAATCGGACACATCAAAGCCGTTGATGCTTTCTTCATTGCCCAGCACCGGACGCCCCAGCGCCGCGCCGCCAAAGGCCGCCGCATGCAAATGATCGAACACGATATCGTCTGGCGTATCCCGGCTTTCGCCCAGTTCGGCCAGCACCACCTGCTTTTCGCGTTCCAGCTCGCCCGCATCGAACCAAGGCGCGCGCACCAGATCGGCAATCATGTCGATGGCGAGGGTCAGATCACCCGGCATGATCCGCGCATGAAAGACCGTATGGTCCCGCGCCGTCCATGCATTGAGAGAGCCGCCGACATCCTCGATATCCTCGGCAATCGCCTTGGCATCGCGGCTGCCTGCGCCTTTGAACACCATATGTTCGACCATATGGGCAAGGCCCGTCTTGGCCTCTGTTTCGCCGCGCGAACCGCTGTCGATATACAGACCGGCAGCAGCCGTCTCCATCCCCGGCATTTGTTCGACGGCGATGGTCAGGCCATTGGCAAGCCGGTGCAGTTCAACTGTCATCCGATGGGGGTCGCCCGCTCGGCGATCCAGTCTTCTACCGCCTGAATATCGTTCGGCAGCACGACATAACGCTCTTCGCGTTCGAACAAACCGGAAATCCGCGCGGGCAAAGGTGGCCGCTGGCCAGTGGCGCGTTCCACCGCATCGCGGAACTTGGCCGGATGGGCGGTCGCCAGCGTCACGATCGGCACCGACGGATCAAGATCCGCCTCCCATGCCGCCTGCAAGCCGATCGCCGTGTGCGGGTCGATAATCTCGCCCGAGCGCGAATAAGCGCGACGCATCGCGAGCGCCATGCCATCCGCATCGATGCGGGCGCTGGAAAACAGCCCTGCCGCCTCTTCGCGCATCGCCGCGGGGATCTGCATCGCCTTTGTCGCTTCGAACTCCTTCATCGTCGCCGCCAGCGCCGCGCCATCGCGACCATGCAGGTCGAACAACAGCCGTTCGAAATTGCTCGATACCTGAATGTCCATGCTCGGCGCCGCCGTGGGCGACACGCTACCGCAGGAATAATCGCCGACCGACAAAGCGCGGTGGAGAATATCGTTCACATTGGTGGCGACGATCAGCTTTGCCACCGGCAGCCCCATTTTCGCCGCGACATAGCCCGCAAACACATCGCCGAAATTACCAGTCGGGACCGAATAGGCGATTTCACGATGCGGTGCGCCCAGACGCACGCCGCTGTAAAAATAATAGACGATCTGCGCCATCAACCGCGCCCAGTTGATCGAGTTCACCGCCGACAGGCGGAAACGACCGGCGAACGACTGATCCGCGAACATCGCCTTGACCATCGCCTGCGCGTCGTCAAAGCTGCCCTTGATCGCGATGTTGTGGACATTGGGCGACAGCACCGTCGTCATCTGGCGACGCTGCACATCCGATACCCGGCCTTCCGGGTGGATCATGAAAATATCGACCTTCGCACGGCCCGCCAGCGCATCAATCGCCGCCGAACCGGTATCGCCAGAGGTCGCGCCGACCACCGTCAAATGCGTATCGCGGGGTGCCAGAAAACGTTCGAACAACAGGCCGAGCAATTGCAGCGCGACATCCTTGAACGCCAGCGTCGGGCCGTGGAACAGCTCCAGCAGCCATTGCGTTTCGTCGATCTGCTTGAGCGGCGTCACCGCATCATGCGAAAATCTGCCATAAGCCTGAGTGCAAAGATCGCGAAGACTCGCTTCATCCAACGCATCGCCGACAAAAGGCTTCATCACCCGAATGGCGGTTTCCACATAGGAAAGGCCAGACATCGCCGCGATTTCGTCGCGGGTGAAGGTCGGCCAGCGTTCAGGCACATACAGCCCCCCATCGGCGGCAAGGCCCGCTAAGGTGACGGCTTCAAAGTCGAGAACGGGGGATGCCCCGCGAGTGGAGATATAGCGCATGCTCGCGCGATTAGCCTTGATTGGCGTCCAACGCAACCAGCCTGCGACGTAGCGCGAGCGCATAAATGATCAACGCTGCCGTCGCGAAGAAAAACCACTGAAATGCATAGCCCAGATGATTGTTCGGAATGTTGCGAATATCGGGCTTTGCGCTGGCCTCCAGTCCCGGCGCAGCGACATCGGAAACCAAGGCGATCCGGTGCTTTGGATCGGGACCGATCACGCCCGTCACCGGCCCGCCGCGCCATTTCGGGCTATCCGGCTTGCGCGACCAGCCAATATCGACGGCCATCACCGGCGCATCGCCACCGCCCGCACGGCATTCCGCCACATGACGATAGCCGGTTTCGCCCGCTTGATTGGAACCGGCGCGCGCCATCATCCCCTCAACCGTTAGGCAGAGCCCGGCAGAGCGACGAAACAGGCTGCTGTCATCTCTTGGATTCGCCGGATATTCAATCGGCGGCAATGTCATCGCCCGTTCATAACGCGCGAGCAACGCCGCCTTTTCATCTGCGCGGCGCAATTGCCAAATGCCGAGTGCGATCATCACGGCCACGGCGGCAAGCACGATCAGGGTCGGGAGTAACGGTATGCGTCGCATGATTGATACCTTTTCGTAAAAGGCGGGCCAACACACCTTACTGAAGATCAAGCATCAATCCGGACGGACTAGCTGCCCTTCTCGTGCCTGATGCTGATATTCAAGGATCAACAATAGCGCCTTGCCGAACCGAAGGGAATAGACGACCCCGATCAGCGTCAACGGCACCCATAGCAACACATGCACCCACCAAGCAGGCTCGAACGCCAACTCAACCCAAATCGCGAGGCCGGAAATAATCCCGCCGATGATGAGGATGAGGAAAGCAGCCGGACCATCGCCGACGTTGAATTGGCCGAAATCAAAACCGCAGGCGCGGCATTTGGGAGCGAATCCGACAATCGTATCGAATAATGTCGCTGCCCCACAATGCGGACAGCGGCCCGCCGAGGCCGTAATCACGGCACCGGACAGACCGCTGTCTTTATTGGTCACGATAATATGTACCGTTCAATCTTTAGAGTACTGGCTTAACCGTGCAGAGCCGCGCCCCAGCTGCCCCATACATAGATGGTGGCAAACAGGAACAGCCAAACAACGTCAACGAAATGCCAATACCAAGCGGCTGCTTCGAAACCGAAATGCTGCTTCGGCGTGAAATGGCCCTTTTCGGCGCGGATCAGACAGACGATCAGGAAGATCGTGCCGACGACCACATGGAAGCCGTGGAAACCGGTCGCCATATAGAATGCCGCGCTGTAGTTCAGACCCTTAAAGGCAAACGGTGCGTGGATATATTCATAAGCCTGGATCGAACTGAACAGCAGACCGAGCAAAATCGTGCACCACAGACCCTTTTTCAGGCCATCACGATCACCATGCAGCAGCGCGTGATGCGCCCAGGTGACGGTCGTGCCCGAGCAGAGCAGGATCAGCGTGTTGAGCAGCGGGAAAGCGAACGGATCGATCACTTCGATGCCCTTGGGCGGGAAAACGGCGAGCGCAGCCGCGCCTTCCTGACCCGTCACGTTGGTAATCACGCCATCGGCGATCTGCAACGGCACCGGGAAAAGCGAGAAGTCGAAAAACGCCCAGAACCAGCCCACGAAGAACATGACTTCCGAAGCGATGAACAAGATCATGCCATAACGCAGATGCAGCTGCACCACCGGCGTATGATCGCCCGAATGCGCTTCTTTGACGACATCCGCCCACCAGCTGTAAAAAACAAACAGCAGTGACGCCACGCCGACATAGAATACCGCAGCGCCATAAGGCTGTGCGTGCATCCACATGATCGCGCCAAACGCCAATGCCAGCGCTGCCACCGCACCGGCCAGCGGCCAGACGCTCGGCGGCAGGATGTGATAATCGTGAGTTTTGCCTCCGGCCATTATCTATGCCCCTCGTAATATGTGATTCCCGAAGTCCTTAGCGACCTGATGCGCTTTGGTCCACAGGGTAGAATGTGTAGGAAAGCGTGATTTCGCTGATATCTTTCGTATCCGGATCATCCATGATCTTCGGATCGACGAAATAAGTCACCGGCATCCGCACTTCCTGCCCGGCCTTCAACGTCTGCTCGGTAAAGCAGAAACACTGTATCTTGCTGAAATATTTACCGGCCTGAATCGGCGTCACGTTAAATGTCGCGCGACCGGTGATGGGCGCAGAGGACAGATTCTTCGCGGTGTAAATTGCGATTTTGCGCGCGCCAATGGCAGCATTGTCCGTGAATTTTTCCGGCACGAAATGCCATGGCATACCCTCGGCGACATTGCTGTCGAACCGGATCGACAAAATCTTGCCAACAGGCTTGGCAGGCAAGGCCGATTCCGCGACCCGCATCGTCGTGCCGCCAAAGCCGGTGACCTGACAAAAAATGCGATAGATCGGCACGGCGGCAAAACCAAGAGCTATCATGGCCACGGCGAGCAAGCCCGCCAACGCCCCCGTCTTCGCATTGCGTTGAGCGAGCGCCGTCACCTTAACCGCCCATTTTTGCGATGGTGATACCGAATGTCAGGACGACCAGCGCACCCAACGACCATGCCATGACCTTTGCGCGCGCCAATTGACGGGCACGGACGGCGGCGGTGTATTCCAATTCGTTCATTGCATCACCTTATCGACCACAAGAACCCCAAACAATATAAACTGATAGAGGATCGAGTAAAAGAACAACTGCTTTTCAGGCTTCATCCCATCGCCCTCCACCGGGCGATGGATCAACACCCGCCAAGCAAGCCACATGAAAATCAGCGAAGTCACAATCGCCGTGATCCCATAAAGCGGGCCGGTCAAGTGCAATAGCCACGGCAGCACCGCCACTGCGACCATCGGCACCGTGTACACGGCGATATGCTGGCGCGTCACCTTCTCGCCCGCGATCACCGGCAGCATCGGCACACCCGCATTGGCATAGTCCATCCGCACATAAAGCGAGAGCGCCCAGAAATGCGGCGGCGTCCATAAGAAGATCAGAGCGAACAACAGGATCGGCATCACATCGAGCGACCCCGTTGCCGCCACCCAGCCGATCATCGGCGGAAAAGCGCCCGCCGCCCCGCCGATAACGATATTCTGCGCCGTGCGACGCTTCAGCCAGACCGTGTAGATCATGACATAGAACAGGATCGAAATCGCGAGGATGAAGGCCGCAAACCAATTGGCCGCCACGCCCATCAAAATGACCGAGAAGAACGACATGCCCACGCCGAAATGCAGCGCCGACTGACGATCCATCCGCCCTGCCGGCAATGGCCGCTGTGCCGTGCGCTTCATCTTGGCGTCGATGTCCGACTCATACCATTGATTGAGCGCCGCTGCCGCCCCTGCCCCCAGCGCAATGCACAGCACAGCTGCAAAAGCGAGGACCGGATGAAGAGTGGCGGGCGCCACCAGCAATCCGCAAAGCCCGGTAAACACTACCAAAGTCATCACGCGCGGTTTCGTCAGCGCAATAAAATCGCGCCAGTCGGCAGGCATCGGCAATGCGTTTGGAGACGCCAATTTGCTTGAAGGTTCAGGTAACATGATGTCCATCTAGCACGACAGGATCAAAAAAACAGCGGGCCATCTTAACCCTTAGGTCAAGATGGCCCGCCACTGTTTTAGCCTATTTGACCGAGATTAGTCGATCTTGGGCAGGGTTTCGAACTGGTGGAACGGCGGCGGGCTGGACAGGGTCCATTCCAGCGTGTTCGCACCTTCACCCCAAGGATTGTCCGGCGCCTTTTTGCCGGCAAGCAGCGACCAGATCATGTTGATCAGGAAGATGCCCACGCCAACGGCCATGATGAAATAGCCCTTGGTGGCAATGCCGTTCCAGAATGCCTGCGCATCCGGATAATCCGGGTAACGACGCGGCATGCCCTGCAAACCGAGGAAGTGCATCGGGAAGAACATCACGTTCACGCCGATGAAAAACACCCAGAAGTGCAGATGGCCAAGGAACTCATTGTACATGCGGCCCGACATTTTCGGGAACCAGTAATAGGTCCCGGCAAACAGACCGAACACCGCACCCAGCGACAGCACATAATGGAAATGCGCCACCACATAATAAGTGTCGTGCATGATGTCATCGACGCCGCCATTGGCGAGCACGACACCGGTCACGCCACCCACGGTGAACATGAAGATGAAGCCCAGCGCCCAAACCATCGGCACCTTGAACGAGAGCGAACCGCCCCACATCGTCGCGATCCACGAGAAGATCTTCACGCCCGTCGGGACGGCGATCACCATGGTGGCGGCGGTGAAGTACATCTTCACATTGACCGACATGCCGGTCGTGAACATGTGGTGCGCCCACACAACGAAGCCAACGACACCGATGGCAACCATCGCATAGGCCATGCCAAGATAACCGAACACCGGCTTGCGGCTGAAGGTCGACACGATGTGGCTGACGAGACCGAAGGCCGGCAGGATCATGATGTACACTTCAGGGTGACCGAAGAACCAGAACAGATGCTGGTACAATACCGGATCACCACCGCCCGACGCATCATAGAAGGTCGTGCCGAAGTTACGGTCGGTCAGCAGCATGGTGATGGCAGCAGCCAGCACCGGCAGCGACAGCAACAACAAGAAGGCCGTGACCAGCACCGACCATACAAACAACGGCATCTTGTGCAGGGTCATGCCCGGCGCACGCATATTGAAGATGGTGGTGATGAAGTTGACCGCACCCAGGATCGAGCTTGCGCCCGCAAGGTGGAGCGACAGGATCGCGAGATCGACAGCCGGCCCCGGCGAACCACTGGTGGAAAGCGGTGCATAGACCGTCCAGCCCGTGCCAGCGCCATTACCGATGCCACCGGACACAAAGGTCGAGCTGAGCAGCAGGACGAACGCCGACACCGTCAGCCAGAAGCTGACGTTGTTCATGCGCGGGAAGGCCATGTCCGGCGCACCGATCATGATCGGCACGAACCAGTTGCCAAAACCGCCGATGACGGCAGGCATGACCATGAAGAACACCATGATAAGACCATGGGCGGTAATCAACACGTTCCAGAGATGCAGAGCAGCGTCGCCCTGCTGACCGGACCATGCTTCCAGATACTGGATGCCGGGTTCGGCGAGTTCAAGACGCATCATGCCCGAAATCGCGCCACCGACAATGCCGGCGAAGACCGCGAAAAGCAGGTAGAGCGTGCCGATGTCCTTGTGGTTGGTCGACATGAACCAACGCGCAAAGAAAGCCGGCTTGTGATCGGCGTCATGATGATCATGACCGTGAGCTGCCTCGAAATGGGCAGCGGTGGCTGTTGTATCAGTCATTTCTATCAACCCTTGGTTGCAGCGGCTGGAGCGGCAGCAGCCGGTGCAGCAGCGACAGGCGCAGCTGCTTCCGGTGTCGTGCCAGCAGCAGGAGCGGCGGCTGCGGCAGGCGCGGCGACTGGCGCAGCGGCTGCTTCAGCCCCCTTCAACTTGCCGCCCTTGGACAGGACCCACTGATTGAATTCCGCTTCAGGGCGAACTTCAACGGCGATTGGCATAAAGCCATGACGCACGCCGCACAGTTCCGAACACTGACCGAAATACACGCCCGGACGATCAACCTTGAACCATGTTTCGTTCAGGCGGCCCGGAATGGCATCCATCTTGGTCCAGAAGGCCGGTACGGCAAAGCTGTGAATCACATCATCTGCGGTCACGATCAGTTTGATGACCTTGCCCGCAGGCACGACCATGCGATCATCAACGCCCAACAGGCGCGGACCATCGAGATCGGTGCGATAAGGCTGGCCAGCTTCGACCTGATCCTTTTCCTTCAGCATGTTGGACACGACTTCAAAGTCGCCATTGTCCGGATACTGATAAGACCAGAACCACTGATGGCCGATAACCTTGACCGTCAGGTCCGCCTTGGGCGGATTGAACTGACGCGCCAACAGGCGGATCGACGGCACAGCGACCAACACCAGAATCAGGATCGGAACCAAAGTCCAGATCACTTCGATCAAGGTGTTGTGCGATGTCTTGGAGGGGTTCGGATTGGCACCAGCGCGATACCGGAACATAACCCACAACAACAACAACAGAACAAACAAGGAGATGATGGTGATGAGCGGGAGCAGCACAGCATTGTGCATCCAGCGGCCATCTTCACCGATCTCGGTCACGACCGGCTGAAGGCCGATCATCGCATTATGGGGCTGACCGATTTCACTCGGCGCCAAACGTGCCGGTGCGGCAGGCTTTGCAGCAACAGCTTCAGGCGACGCTGCCGCAGCAGGAGTCGCGGCATCGGCAGCCGGTGCAGCAGCCACGGGAGCAGCGGCGCTTGCCGCCGGGTCCTGGGCCAAGGCAATGCCCGGCAAACCTGCCAGCGCCATCGCCATGAACATTGTTTTAATCGTCTTCATCTTACCCCCACCTCAAGGGATTCCGCCCCGTTTTGAAGCTCCTCCACAGGGTCTAAATCGTCGCGGCTTATAGGCGCGGTTTTTTTGCGCCTCAAGTCGTGATTTGAACCCCAATGACGGTTGCAGCCAAGGACTGCAATCCCTATCACGCCTGTACATTATAAAGCATCACGGGATTGCGCATGACGAACGAAGAGATTTTGGCTGAATTCAAGGCTTCTGAGGCATTGCTCGAAGGCCATTTCATCCTGTCGTCCGGGTTGCGCAGCTCGCGCTACCTGCAATGTGCGCGGGTTTTGATGAATCCGGCACGCGCCGCCCGACTCGCAGAAGCGCTGGCCGCGTCCATCCCCGAAAATATCCGCAACCAGATCAACGCCGTGATCGCCCCTGCCATGGGCGGGGTCATTATCGGCCATGAAATGGGCCGGGCCTTGGGCGTCGATGCGATGTTCGTCGAACGCCCGACCGGCACCTTCGAACTGCGGCGGGGCTTTCGGATCACGCCGGGCGCGAAAATCCTGATGGTCGAGGATGTCGTTACCACCGGCCTGTCATCACGTGAGGCCATGATTGCCATCAAGGCCGCCGGTGGCGAAGTGATTGCCGCCGCCTCCTTGGTCGATCGCTCCAATGGCTCGGCCGACCTTGGCGTCCCGTTCTTCCCGCTTATCCGCCTCGATGTACCGAGCTATGCGCCCGATGCCCTGCCCCCGGAACTGGCGGCGATCCCGGCGATCAAGCCCGGCAGCCGTGCGGAACCAGCAGCGGCATGAGCGCATCCGCGCACAACCACCTGCGGCTTGGGGTGAATATCGACCATGTGGCGACCATCAGGAACGCCCGTGGCGGTGATCATCCCGATCCCGTCAAGGCGGCGATGGCCGCGCAGGCGGCGGGCGCGGATGGCATCACTGCCCATTTGCGCGAAGACCGCCGCCATATCCGCGATGATGACATCACTCGCCTGATGGATAGGCTCAATGTTCCGCTCAACCTTGAAATGGCGGCGACCGAGGAAATGGTCGAGATCGCCCTGCGCCACCGCCCCCATGCCGCCTGCATCGTGCCGGAGCGCCGCGCCGAACGCACGACCGAGGGTGGGCTTGATGCCGCAGGTCAGTTCGACGCGCTTCAACCGATTGTCGCCCGACTCTCGGATGCCGGGATTCGCGTCAGCCTGTTCATCGCCCCCGAACCCGCGCAAATCGATGCCGCGATCCGCTTGGGCGCGCCGGTCGTGGAACTTCACACCGGGCGTTATGCTGAACTTTCCGGCGCGGAACGCGGTGCCGAATTGGGCCTCCTTGCCGAAATGGCGGCGCTCGCGGCGCGCAACGGGATCGAACCCCATGCCGGCCATGGCCTGACCTATGATAATGTCACCGCCATTGCCGCCATTCCGCAATTATGCGAACTCAACATCGGCCATTTCCTGATTGGCGAAGCCGTGTTCGACGGGCTGGCCGATGCCATTGCCCGGATGCGCGGGATGATGGACGTCGCCAGATAATATGAACCGGTTGAGGTGGAATCGATGATCATCGGCCTTGGTTCCGATCTGTGTAATATCGAACGGATTCAGCATTCGCTGGATCGGTTCGGGGATCGTTTCACCCGCCGCGTCTTCACCCCGCAGGAAATCGCCAAGGCGGAACGTCGCCCGTTCACCCGCGCCGGGACTTACGCCAAGCGCTTTGCCGCGAAAGAGGCCTTTTCCAAGGCCGTCGGCACCGGCTTCAAGCGCGGCGTGTTCATGAAGGACATTGGCGTCGTCAACCTGCCCTCGGGCGCGCCGACATTGGCGCTTGCGGGTGGCGCACTTGCGCGTTTGCAGGACATGACGCCCGAGGGGCATGAAATGCGTGTGCATCTGACGCTGACCGATGACCATCCTTGGGCGCAGGCCTTTGTCATTCTGGAAGCCTTACCCATCGCGATTGTGCCTGACGCCGCATGAACAGCCCCGCAGCGGACAGCAAGGGCCTGTCCCATACGCTCCGACACGAACTGTCCGGCCTCATCATCTTATTGCTGGCGGTGCTCGGCTTTCACAGCCTGATCGCCAAGCCCTTTTATATCCCGTCCGAATCGATGCTGCCGACCTTGCGCGTCGGCGATCGGCTGGTGGTGAGCAAATATCCCTATGGCTGGTCCTATGTCTCGCCCAGCCTCGATATATTGCCGTTCATCAACGGGCGACTTTTCGGCCATCTGCCCGAACGCGGCGACATTGTGATCGTGCGCCCCAAGGGCCGGTCGGTCGATTATATCAAGCGCGTGGTGGGCTTGCCCGGAGATCGGCTGGCGATGCGGCGCGGCACATTGATCATCAACGGCGTCCCGGTGCGGCGCGAGACGGCGCCCGATGCGATGATCCCGGTGGATGCCAATAGCCGCTGCGACAAGCCGCCTTATCTCCAGCGCCGCGTCACAGGCGATGATGGACTGCATTACTGCCGCCTGCCGATGATGCGCGAGATCCTGCCCAATGGGGTACGCTATGACACGCTCGATCTCATGATCCGCGAGACGGACGATATCATGCCGATCACCCTCGGGCCGGATGAACTCTATCTCCTCGGCGACAACCGCGATGATTCGGCGGATAGCCGGATCGATGCCCAACATGGTGGCCTTGATGGGCCGGTGCGTGTGGAAAGCATCGGCGGACGGGCAGAGTTCATCACCTTTTCGCTGGATGGTTCCAGCCGCTTTTGGCAGGTGAAGACATGGCTTGCCGCCCTGCGCCGGGATCGTAGCGGCCTATCGTTGCGCCCTGAAAAAGACGACGAATAAGCGGGTTAATGACGATCTGATCGTTGCAATATGGTGACACTGATCGTCGGTTTCAGACAAATCTCCCGTTCCGCCTTTCGACTTTAGCCCAATATGCAGATAAAATAGGTCCCTTCCCCTTTTCCCTGCGGCCCGTGCTTGCTATGGGCTTCGCCCGACTCTTCGCATCTGCAATATTGGGGAATTCGCCATGACGGCCATCGGACAAGACACGCTCGGCACCCGCACCACTTTGACCGCTGGCGGTCAATCGGTGGATTATTTCTCGCTCGCCAAGGCAGCGGACAAATTGGGCGACGTTTCCCGCCTTCCTTTCTCGATGAAGGTGCTGCTCGAAAATCTGCTCCGCTTCGAAGATGGCGGCTTCACCGTGTCGGTTGAAGACGTGCAGGCGCTCGTCGATTGGCAGAAGACCCGCAAGTCGGACCGTGAAATCCAATATCGCCCGGCTCGCGTGCTGTTGCAGGATTTCACCGGCGTTCCCTGCGTCGTCGATCTCGCCGCAATGCGCGATGCGATTGCCAAGCTTGGTGGCGACACCAGCAAGATCAACCCGCTGGTGCCGGTTCATCTCGTGATCGATCACTCGGTCATGGTCGATGAATTCGGCCACCCCAAGGCGTTCGAACAGAATGTCGAAATCGAATATTATCGCAACGGCGAACGTTATGACTTCCTGAAATGGGGTTCGAAGTCGCTCGACAATTTCAAGGCCGTTCCTCCGGGGACCGGCATCTGCCATCAGGTCAACCTCGAACATATCGCACAGGCCGTGTGGAAGAGCACCGCGCAGGACGGCAAGACGATTGCCTATCCTGACACCTGCGTCGGCACCGACAGCCACACGACGATGATCAACGGCTTGGGCGTGCTTGGTTGGGGCGTGGGCGGCATCGAGGCAGAAGCCGCAATGCTCGGCCAGCCGGTTTCGATGCTCATCCCGGAAGTCGTCGGCTTCAAGCTGACCGGCAAGCTGGCGGAAGGCGTCACCGCCACCGATCTCGTGCTGACCGCCACCCAGATGCTGCGCGCCAAGGGCGTGGTTGGCCGCTTCGTCGAATATTTCGGCCCGGGCCTCGACAGCCTGACCCTCGCCGATCGTGCGACGCTCGCCAACATGGCGCCGGAATATGGCGCGACCTGCGGCTTCTTCGGGATCGACGAAAAGACCCTCGATTACATGCGCCTGACGGGCCGTGACGAAGATCAGATCGCCCTGACCGAAGCCTATGCCAAGGCGCAAGGCCTGTGGCGCTTCGCCGACGCTGCCGATCCGGTGTTCACCGACACGCTCGAACTCGACATGGGCAGCGTTGTCCCGTCGCTCGCAGGGCCAAAGCGTCCGCAGGACAAGGTCGCCCTCACCCAGGTCGACGATGTGTTCAACGCCGACCTCGCCAAGCTCTACAAGCATGACGGTTTCAAGCGCGTCGCCGTCGAAGGCGCATCGCACGACATCGGCGATGGCGACGTCGTGATTGCCGCGATCACGAGCTGCACCAACACCTCCAACCCGGGCGTGATGGTTGCCGCCGGTCTCGTCGCCAAAAAGGCGAACGAACTCGGCCTGAAGCCGAAGCCTTGGGTCAAGACCTCACTTGCACCGGGTTCGCAGGTCGTCACCGATTATTTCGTCAAGGCGGGCCTGCAGGAACATCTCGATGCGGTTGGCTTCAACCTCGTCGGCTATGGCTGCACGACCTGCATCGGCAACTCCGGCCCGCTGGCGGAACCGATCTCCAAGGCGATCAACGGCAATGACATCGTCGCCGCATCGGTGCTGTCGGGCAACCGTAACTTCGAAGGCCGCGTGTCGCCGGATGTGCGCGCCAACTTCCTCGCATCGCCGCCGCTCGTCGTCGCTTATGCGCTGAAAGGCACCGTGACCGAAGATTTCACCACGACGCCAATCGGCAAGGGCAAGGATGGGCAGGACGTGTTCCTGAAGGACATCTGGCCAACCAATGCCGAAGTCGCCGCCACCATGGCAGCGTGCATCGATCGCGATATGTTCAAGGCCCGCTATGACAATGTCTATGCAGGCGATGCGCATTGGCAGGCGATCAACGTCGAAGGTTCGGAAACCTACACATGGCGCGCCGGTTCGACCTATGTCGCCAACCCGCCTTATTTCGACGGCATGTCGATGACCCCGGCCCCGGTCGGCGACATCATCAGCGCCAAGCCGCTGGCGATCCTTGGTGACTCGATCACCACCGATCACATTTCGCCTGCCGGTTCGATCAAGGCCGATAGCCCCGCTGGCAAGTGGCTGATGGAACATCAGGTCGCGAAGTCGGACTTCAACAGCTATGGCGCGCGTCGTGGCCATCATGATGTGATGATGCGCGGCACCTTTGCCAACATCCGCATCAAGAACGAAATGGTCCCCGGCATCGAAGGCGGCATGTCGCGTTACGGTGAAGAAGTGGGCGCGATCTATGATGTCGCGATGAAGCACAAGGCCGATGGCACGCCGATGGTCGTCATCGCGGGCAAGGAATATGGCACCGGCTCATCGCGCGATTGGGCAGCCAAGGGTACCAACCTGTTGGGCGTCAAGGCCGTGATCGTCGAAAGCTTCGAACGCATCCACCGTTCGAACCTCGTCGGCATGGGCGTCTTGCCGTTGCAATTCGAAGAAGGCCAAAGCCGCGAAACGCTTGGCCTGACCGGCGACGACAGCTTCACCATCCGCAACGTTGCGGGCCTGAAGCCGCGCCAGACGGTCGAAGTCGAAGTCACCCGCAAGGATGGCTCGACCTTCACCTTCAACGCGTTGTGCCGCATCGATACCGCCAATGAACTGGAATATTTCCTGAACGGCGGCATCCTCCAATATGTGCTGCGTAAGCTGGCCGCATAAGCGACCGCTTCAACGCGCTAACGAAAAAGGCTCGCACATCAGTGCGGGCCTTTTTTGTGTGTGGATGGGTGCGCCCCCCCTCATCAATCATCATGCCCGCTTAGGGGGCATCCAGACACCCGCCCTATTGGTCTCGGCCACATCCCCAAATGTCAGCGCTTCTGGATCCCCGCCTGCGCGGGGGTGACGAGGTGGGTGCAAAGGTCTGACTGGAGTACAAAGACGCCACAGAAGCCCATCTGACAAAAAATTTCTCCCCTTTAGCCCTTCCTGCCACCACACCACCGGTTGAGTCTCGCCCACCCATCAAGACTCAACCCCTTGTGTGGGACTCCTTTCGTTCTCCAGAAACACCTGCCAAACTGCTCGCGACTCGGCCTTGACCCGCGAGTCGCGCCTGTGTCAGGACTCACATTGCACATTACGACAGGGGTTATTTCGATGCGTCATGAGGGCCGGATTTCGACACTGGATGCCAAGGGCAGCCGGATTGGGGCGCGGGTACGCCTGCCTTATGATCAGATTTTGATGGATGATTGCATCGCCGCGATGCAATCCTTGCCGGACAAGTGCATCGACATGATCTTCGCCGATCCGCCCTATAATATGCAGCTTGGCGGCGATCTTTTCCGCCCCGAAGGCGGGCTGGTCGATGCGGTCAACGACGCATGGGACAAATATGAATCCTTCGCCGCTTATGATGCCTTCACCAAGGCATGGCTGAAAGAAGCCTATCGCATCTTGAAGGATGACGGCAGCTTCTGGGTGATCGGCAGCTATCACAACATCTTCCGCGTCGGCGCGGCGTTGCAGGATGAAGGCTTCTGGATTCTCAACGACATCATCTGGCGCAAGTCCAACCCGATGCCGAATTTCAAGGGCACCCGCTTCACCAATGCCCATGAAACCCTGATCTGGGCCTCCAAGGGCGAAAAATCGCGTTATACCTTCAATTATCAGGCGATGAAGACGCTGAACGATGACGTGCAGATGCGCTCCGACTGGACCCTGCCGATCTGTTCGGGCGGCGAACGGGCGAAAGACGATGACGGCCATAAGGCGCATCCAACCCAAAAGCCCGAGGCCCTGCTCTATCGCGTGATGCTCGCTTGCACCAAGCCGGGCGACATCGTCCTCGACCCGTTCTTCGGCACCGGCACGACCGGCGCGGTCGCGCGGCGCTTGCGTCGTCGCTGGATCGGGATCGAGCGCGAAGCGAAATATATCAAGGTCGCCCGACAGCGCATCGATTCCACTTTGCCGCTCGATGAATCCGCGATGACCGTCATGCCATCGCGCCAGTCCGCGCCGCGCGTCGCCTTTGGCACCTTGGTCGAAGCGGGCGTCATCCCGGCGGGCGCGATTCTGACCGATGCCAAGCGCCGCTGGAAAGCCGAAATCCACGCCGATGGCTCGCTCGTGATGAACGGCGAAGCAGGCTCAATCCACAAGATCGGCGCCAAGGTGCAAAATGCGCCGAGTTGCAATGGCTGGACCTTCTGGCATGTCGAAACACCCGAAGGGCTGACGGTGGTCGACCAATATCGTAAGGACTGGATCGCCAAGGGCGGCGCGTGATCGCTGCCCCCCTCCCGTCACACGAGTAAATATCATGAGTAACCTGCCCGCTTTGCCCGCTGATGCCCGCATCTATTTGCGCCCCACCGCCTTTGTGGATGCGCCCTTCGGCCTTGATGGGCAGGTGCTGCGGCTGGCAGGCGGGCTGGTCTGGTTCTCCGCCGTCGAACTGATCGCGGCCATTGGCGGCAAAAGGGTGTTGCAAGCCCTTATCCCGGTGGCCGATCTCCTCATTTTGTCCGAACGCGATGATCGGGTGGCGAGCGTGCTACACAGGCTCACCGCACCCCGCGCCGCGCTCCAGATGGGCGAACGCACGATCCGGCTCGATCAGCCGCAGGTGATGGCGATCCTCAACGTCACGCCTGACAGCTTCTCTGACGGCGGCAAGCATCTTGGCGACACCCCGGCGATTATTGCCGCCGCGATCGACATGGCCAGCCAAGGCGCGGCGATGATCGACATTGGCGGGGAATCCACCCGCCCCGGCGCGACCGATGTTTGGGAGGGCGATGAAATCGCCCGGATCGAACCCGTGATCCGTGGCCTTGCCCCTAGCGGCATCGCTATCTCGCTTGATACACGCAAGGCCGCGGTGATGGAGGCTGGTCTCGCCGCTGGCGGGCATCTGATCAACGATGTCTCCGGCCTCACTTATGACAAGCGCGCCATGGCGGTTGCCAGCGCGGCCAATTGCCCGATTGCCCTGATGCATTATCAAGGCGCACCGCAAAACATGCAGACAGCCCCCCAATATGATGATGCGTTGATCGAGGTCTATGACTGGCTCGACGCCCGGATTGCGGCATGCGAGGCGGCAGGGATCGACCGCGCCCGGCTGATTGTCGATCCGGGCATCGGCTTTGGCAAGAATTTGCGGCATAATCTCGCATTATTGAATGGTCTGTCGCTATTTCACGGCCTTGGCTGTCCGATCCTGTTGGGGGCGAGCCGCAAGCGGATCATCGGCGCGCTCTCCAACGAAGCGCCGGTGGAACAACGGCTCGGCGGTTCGGTCGCGCTCGCTATGTTCGGCGCGATGCAAGGCGCGCAATTGCTGCGGGTCCATGATGTGCCGGAAACGGTGCAGGCGCTGCGCGTCTGGCGAGGCCTGCGCGATGAGGCGCTCACCCCGCAATGCTGATGCCCGCACTCACCCCGCTCCATCTATTCGGCGCATTATTGGCGATCAACCTCTGGACGATGCTGCGTTTCTGGCAGGACAAGGCTTATGCAGCCCATCGGCAACGCCGCATCCCCGAACGCAGCCTGTTGCTGCTCGCCGCCATCGGCGGCACGCCCGGCGCATTTCTCGCCCGCCACTTGTTTCGCCACAAGACAAGGAAACAGCCCTTTTCCTTTTATTTATGGCTGATCCTCATGCTCCAGGGCGGCCTCATCATCGGCCTCAGCCGGTAGCGCATTATCTGCACGGGGATAGATTGCCCTCTACCCCGGCATCCGCTAGAGATTGCCGCACACAACCACTGAATAGCGGGATGATCCTGGAAAATCCGATGACCCCGACCATTGCTCTGGTGGACGACGACAGGAACATCCTGACATCGGTATCAATTGCCCTGCAAACCGAGGGCTTCCTCGTGCGCGTCTATAATGACAGCGAGGCGGCGCTCAGGGCATTGATCGACAATCCTCCCGAACTGGCGGTCCTTGACATCAAGATGCCCCGGATGGACGGCATGGAATTGTTGCGGCGCTTGCGGGAAAAGACCGATTTTCCGGTGATCTTCCTCACCTCCAAGGATGATGAGCTGGATGAGGCACTAGGCCTCGCACTCGGTGCCGATGATTATATCGCCAAGCCCTTCTCCCAACGCCTGCTGATCGCCCGCATCCGCGCAATCCTGCGGCGCTTGCAGCCGCGCGACCAGATGGGGACGAGCACAACCCCATCCGAGCCGGAGCCGGAACCGATGGTGCGCGGCAAGCTGGAAATGGACCCCGGTCGCCACAAAGTGCGCTGGAATGGGGAGCCGGTAACGCTGACCGTCACCGAATTCCTGATCTTGGAAGCGCTGGCCATGCGCCCCGGCTTCGTCAAATCGCGCGACCAGTTGCTCGACATCGCCTATCAGGATGATGTCTATGTCGATGATCGCACGATCGACAGCCATATCAAACGCCTGCGCCGCAAGTTCCGCCAGATCGACCCGCAATTCGACGCTATCGAGACGCTCTACGGCGTCGGCTATCGTTTCGACGAGGAATGAGCGAAGATACCTCTTTTCGCCTGCGCTGGTCAGGCCGCTGGTCGCTGACGACCCGCATCCTCGTCGTCAACATTCTCGCGCTGGCGTTTCTCGCGGGCAGCTTCGCCTATCTCGACAGCTATCGCAGCCGTCTGATCGAAGCACGCACCGAACGCACCGCGCGGGAGGTCAGCCTGATGGCAGCCGCCATCGCCGCCGCACCAACGGAAAAACGGCCTCAGTTGGTCCAGAGTTTTGGTGCGCAATATCTTCGCCGCATCCGCCTCTATGATGGCGACACGCTTATCCTCGACAGTTTTCAACTTGGGTCGCCCAGCTACACCCTGCGCAACCCATCCGAAGAGCCATGGCAGCGCAAAGCCGCCCGTTTACTCGACCGGAGCTTTGATCGCATCGTCGGTGGCACACGCTATCCGGTGTTCAATGAGCCGACAATCGACACTGCCGGCGCATGGCCGGCAATTGCTGCCGTACGCCAAGCGGGCCAAACCGAAGTATTTGTCCATTACGCCCCGGATCGCACGCCGATGCTGGTGTCTGCGACCAATTTGCACACGGCCACCACGCCCGACAATCCCGCTTTATCTATGCTCGTCACTGAAAACGCCCGTGATATCACCCGCACTACCCGCTCCGAACGCTGGCGGCTGGCGTTGGTGCTGGCGGGGGTGACGATATCCTCTGTGCTGTTGTCCTTGTTTCTCGCCCGCACCATCGTCCAGCCCTTGCGGATATTGGCACAAGCCGCCGAGCGCGTAAAAGCAGGCCGCGCCCGCGACGTGGTCGTGCCCCGCCTGCCCGCTCGCCGCGATGAAATCGGCCATTTGGCGCGCGCGGTGGCCGATATGACGAGCGCCTTGCGCACCCGGATCGACGCGTCTGAGACATTTGCCGCCGACCTTACCCATGAATTGAAAAACCCGCTCGCCTCGCTGCGCTCTGCAGTCGAAACCCTTGGCAAGATCGACAATCCGGTATTCCGCGATCAATTGCTCGACATCATCCGTCAGGATGCGGAGCGACTGGATCGGCTCATCACCGATATCGCTGAAATTTCGCGACTGGATGCCGAACTGACCCGCACCCGGTTTGAACTGTTTGATCTGGGCAAGCTGCTGGATGACATGATCCGCGCATGGTCGGCGCGACAGGACATTCACGGCGTCCGCTTCGCTTATGCGCGGCAGCAGCAAGGCACGGCAATGGTGATGGGCGACAAGGACCGGCTGGCCCGCATGTTTCACAATCTGATCGACAATGCCCAATCCTTCTCGCCACCCAATGGCCTTGTTACTATTGCGCTCGCATCGGACGATCAGCTTGCCACCGTACGGATCACCGATGAAGGACCGGGCATACCGCGTGAAAGTCGCGAGGCGATCTTCCGGCGCTTTCACAGCGACCGCCCGGATTCGTCCTTTGGCCGCCATAGCGGGCTTGGTCTTGCTATTGCCCGCACCATTATCGAAGGGCATGGTGGCCATATTATCGTCGATGATCGCGACGACGAACAAAGCGGCGCAAGCTTTCGGGTCGAATTGCCGCAGGTCACGCAGGAATAACGCTTGCAAAACAGTCCGGTCGGGACGAACCTGCGGTGATGACAGTGCCAACGCTCCACGCCAGCTGTGTCGCCATCAATGGCAGAGCTGTGCTGATTACCGGGCCATCTGGCGCGGGCAAATCCGACCTTGCCTTGCGCCTGATCGATCGCGGCGCGGTGCTGGTCGCCGATGATTATTGCGACCTTTCGATCAAGGATGACCGACTTTTCGCGTCCCCCCCCGATCGAATCGCAGGGCTCATCGAACTGCGCGGCATCGGCATTTGCGCCACGCCCTTTTTGACGGGGTGCGAGGTGGCGATGGTTGTTCGACTTGTGCCCGAACCGGCACGAATGCCAGCCGAAGATGCGACGATCTTTATTGCAGGGCAGCAATTGCCGGTGATAGAGGTGAACGCATATGCAGCATCCGCGCCGATATTGGTCGAATGGGGCTTAAGTCGTATTCAAGACGGGAATTCATGCGCGTGACGGGAACAGACACAAGACCCCGCCGCATCTTGCTGGTCACCGGCATGTCCGGCGCTGGCCGATCCACGGCATTGCGCGCCTTTGCCGATATGGGCTGGGAAACGGTCGATCATCTCCCGCTGCCCTTGCTCAATCAATTGCTCGAAACGCCGCTGCCCGGCTCCACCAATGACAGCCGCCCGCTCGCTTTGGGGTTTGACAGCCAGACCCGTGGCTTTGACGCCGAGGACGTCGTCAACCGGCTGAAACGCAGTTCACAGGCGGGCGAACAGGCGATTTCCATGCTGTTCCTCGATTGCGCGGGAGCCGAGCTGGAGCGCCGCTATGCGGAAACCCGCCGCCGTCACCCGCTCTCACTCGACCGACCGGCAGCCGATGGCATCGCCCGCGAACGCGAATTGATGCTGCCGGTGCGGCGTTGGGCGCAATTTCTGATCGATACGACCGATTGCACGACCAATGCGCTGCAAGAGGAGCTTCGCCGCCTGTTCGCCGAAGAAGGACAGACCCGGCTCGCCATCACCATCATGTCGTTCGGCTATGCCCGCGGCGTCCCACGCAATGCCGATCTGGTGTTCGACATGCGTTTTCTGCGTAACCCTTATTGGGATACCGAATTGCGCGACCGGACGGGCCAAGATGCGGCGGTCGCCGCTTATGTCCGCCTGGATGCGGGCTATGGCCCGATCACGGGGCAGCTTGGCACATTGCTGGAAGACATGCTGCCGCGCTATGCCGCACAGGGAAAATATCAGGTCACGCTTGCCTTTGGCTGCACCGGTGGCCGCCATCGATCCGTCTGTGTGACAGAGGAAATGGCCAGACGCTTGCGCGCAGCAGGTTTTTCGCTCACGGTAATTCATCGCGATATGTCATCTGGGACGCATGGCTCCGCCGATTCATGGGAACATGTGCCAGAAACAGGGGAATCAAACGATGCAAGCATGTCGCTGTAAATTGCATCGGTTTGGGCGTGCAGGCCTGATCAGCAGGCAGTGTGAGAACATAATGGAAGCAGTCGAATGATCGGATTAGTTCTCGTAACCCACGGCCAATTGGCCAGTGAATTTGTGCGTGCGATGGAACATGTGGTCGGCCCGCAGCCGAGCGTCGTTCCCATCTGCATCGGACCGGAAGACGATATGGAGCAGCGCCGGGCGGAAATCCTTGCCGCCGTGCAGCAGGTCGATGAGGGGCAAGGCACGATCGTGCTGACCGACCTGTTTGGCGGCACCCCGTCGAATCTGGCCATTTCCCTGATGAAAACCGATCCGATCGAGGTCATTGCCGGGGTCAACCTGCCGATGCTGATCCGTCTCGCCTCGGCACGGCGGACGATGGACATCCGCGCTGCCGTCGCCGCCGCCCGTGATGCAGGGCGCAAATATATCAGCGTCGCCTCCGAAGTCCTTGGCGAGGCCGCAGCATGAGCGCTTTGTGTCAATCGGTCGAAATCCGCAACAAACGCGGACTGCACGCGCGCGCCAGCGCCCGTTTCGTCACCCTCGCCTCCAGCCATCCCGCCTTGATCGAGGTTGAAAAGGACGGTTCCCGCGTCGTTGGCACGTCGATCATGGGGTTGATGATGCTGGGCGCGGCGATTGGTGACACCATCACCATTTCCGCATCGGGCGAAGGTGCAGATACCGCATTGGCCGCGCTGGTCGCGCTGGTCGATGACAAGTTCGGCGAGGAATAGAGACAGGTTTTGGCCCGCGAAATCACGGCATTTTCCAACCCGCTGATCAAGCGGGTGCGCTCGTTGCGCGAAAAGCGCCATCGGCGCGAAGAAGGCATGTTCCTCGCCGAGGGACTGCGCATCCTGACCGAGGCCGATGAGGCCGGCCATCTGCCGCGCTATCTGTTCCACAGCAAGGACAGTGCCGATCATCCCTTGGTCCAGCGCCTGTCCGCGCGGATCGAGGCGGCCAATGATGGCAGCGAAGTGATCCTCACCAGCCGCGATATTCTGCAAAAACTATCCGGCAAGGACAATGCCCAGACCGTGATCGGCGTTTACCCCGATCTGGCCTGTTCGCTCGACAGCATCGACCGGACCTCGGCCCCACTCTGGATGGTCGCTCAATCGATGCGCGACCCCGGCAATTTGGGCACAATCCTGCGCACCGGTGATGCGACCGGTGCGGGCGGCCTGATTCTGATCGACGATTGCGTCGATCCATTTTCGGTCGAGGCGGTGCGCGCGAGCATGGGGGCGTTGTTCACCCAGAAAATCGTGCAAACGCGCTGGGAAGATTTCATCCATTGGCTGCGCCAAGGGCCGGGCATGTTGATCGGCACCAGCCTCAATACCGAATTCGATTATCAACAGCCGCATTATACCGCGCCGAGCTTCCTGCTGGTCGGCAATGAATCGCGCGGCCTGCCTGCGGAATATGAACAGCAATGCGATGTGCTGGTCAAAATCCCGATGATGGGCAAGGCCGATAGCCTCAACGCCGCCGTGGCGACCGCCGTTATGGCCTATGAAATCATCAATCAATGGCGGCGCGCCAAATAGCGCCGCCACGCATAGACTTCAGTCTACCGCATCCTCGGCATCAACCCGACCGTCTTCCGTCACGAGGTTCGGCAAGGCCGTAGCCTCGCCATCGGCAGTCTGGCCATAACGTGGCAGTGTATCGACCGTGGCCAGTTCCTCGATTTCCTTGGCCCCGACATCGACATTCAACTCACGGAAACGACGGCCCGTGGACAGGACCCGGCTTTCAAAGCTGCTGACGAAGTCATTATATTTGCCGACCGCCATATTCAGGCCCCGGCCCATGCCCTTCAGATGTTCGGATGCCTTGGCCAGCCGGTCATATAATTCCTTGCCCAATAATCCGATTTGCTGGGCATCGCGGGCCAGTTTCTCCTGCCGCCAAACAGCCGCGACTGTGCGGGCGATGGCGATGAGGTTGGTCGGCGTGGCCAACAGCACCCGCTTCTCAAAGGCGAAATCCCACAGATTAGGGTCGTTTTCGAGCGCGGCGGAGAGGAAATGCTCGCCCGGCACGAACATGATCACATAATCCGGCGCATCCGGAAATTGCGACCAATAGGCCTTGTTGCCAAGGCTGTTGATATGCGCCTTCATCGCGGCGGCATGGGCGGCAAGGAAAAGGGCGCGTTGCTGCTCATCTTCCGCGCCATAGGCATCCTGATAGGCATTAAGCGACACCTTGGCATCAATCACCAGAGACTTACCGCCCGGCACATTGACGATCACATCCGGGCGCAGACGACCGTCCTCGGCCTCGATGCTCACCTCGGCCCTGAAATCGCTATGTTCGGCCAGACCGCAGCTTTCCAGCACATTGCGCAATTGCTGTTCGCCCCAGCGCCCCCGCGCCTTGGGCGCCGCCCGCAGGGAGTTCACCAATTTCGCCGCCTCGGCTCGAACCGCCTCTTGGCCCGTGCGCATCGAATCGATCAGCCCGGTCAGATTGCCATAAGCCTCACGCCGTTCAGCCTCGACCTTGCCGACGCCCTCTTCATAACGCTGCAACCGTTCCGACACCGGCTGCAACAGCGATTCGAGCTTCTTGCCGGACATTTCCTCGGATTGGCGGAAGCGTTCGTCCGCGCGTTCGAGGAATTGGGTCTGCGCCTGTTGCAACAGGCGGTTGCCGATCTCGCCAAATTGCTGGGATAATTGTTCCCGCGCTTGTTGCAATTCGACCAATCGTTCCTGAAATGCCTCGTCCCGCGCCGCCTGATCCGCGCGCAAACCGGCCAGATCGCGGATCAACGTCTCGCGCTCTTGGCGTTCGGCATTGAGCGCCTCGGCAAGTCTATCCGCTTGCTTGGCCCGCTCTGAAGCCGAGGCCAGATCGACAATCGCCTTGCGAAACCGCTCTTCCGCCGCAGCCGCTTGTTGTTGCGCCGCCGCCACCGAGCGCGAGCCGATAAACCAGCCGATAGCCGCGCCAGCAATCAGCGCGAGAATGACAAATAACAGGATTTCCACGCCGCTGGCCCACCTTCGCAATATCGGAACGAATGCGGAACATAGGCGAAGGTGTGCGGCAGCACAACCCAGATTTTGGCCCAGTATTTATAAGGACGGCACCACCCGCAACCGGCTTACATCCGGCGTAATTTGCTCAACCGCTTCAACAGCATATCGCGCTTCAACTTCGACAGACGGTCGACGAACAATACGCCTTCCAGATGGTCCATCTCATGTTGCAGACAGGTCGACATCAGATCGTCGAGATCTTCTTCATGCTGTACGCCCTGTTCATCCAGCCACCGCGCCCGCACATTCGCCGGACGCGTCACATCCGCATATTGGTCGGGCACCGAAAGGCAGCCCTCCTTATAGACCGACAATTCCTCGGATTCGCTGATGATTTCGGGGTTGATGAACACGCGCGGGCATTTCACCGGCTCGCCATCCTCTTCCTCAGGCTCTTGCAGGTCGATGACCAGCACGCGCTTGTCCACGCCGACCTGAATGGCGGCAAGGCCGATGCCCGGCGCGTCATACATGGTCTCGAACATATCGGCGATAAACGCCCGCAGTTCGTCATCGACCGTGTCGACGGGCTTGGAAATTTTGCGGAGCCGAGGGTCCGGCATCTCGATAATCGGAAGAATGGCCATGGGGTGTCACCTAGGGATAGAGGCCCTGAAAATCAAGATGCCCCCATGCCTCAAACCAGATCAGGCCATCGGACGCCGCGCACGCAGGGCCTGTGCCAATGTCCCTTCATCGAGATAGTCCAATTCCCCCCCGACCGGCAGGCCATGGGCAAGCTGGCTCAACCGCACCGGAAAGCGTTCGAGCCGTTCCGCCAGATAATGGGCGGTTGTCTGGCCCTCCAGCGTTGCATTCATCGCCAGCACGACCTCATCAATCCCGCCATTGGCGACCCGTGCCACCAGCGCATCAATCGTCAAATCCTCTGGCCGCACCCCTTCCAGCGCCGACAATCGCCCGCCCAACACATGGAATCTCCCCGGAAACAGACGCGAGCGTTCGAGCGCCCACAGGTCCGGCACATCTTCGACCACGCATAATTGGCGGCTGTCGCGGCGCGGGTCGTTGCAGATGCCGCACGGGTTGCGCGTATCGACATTGCCGCAGGTCTGGCAGGTGGAGAGATTCTCCGCCACGCCTTCCAATGCCCGCAACAACGGCATCAGCCCGGTTTCCCGCCGCTTGATCAAATGCAACACAGCGCGGCGCGCAGAGCGCGGCCCCAATCCGGGCAGGCGAGCCAGCGCTTGGGTCAGCGCATCGATTTCAGGTGAACTCATAAGATCATGCAATAAAGGCTTGCACTTCCGCTTGCCAAGCGTTTCAGGAGAAACATGCGGATCATTTTTATGGGCACCCCCGATTTTGCGGTTCCAACCCTTGTAGCACTGGTCGATGCCGGGCACGAGATTGCCGCCGTATATTGTCAGCCGCCGCGCCGTGCAGGCCGAGGCAAGCAGCTTTCCCCCACCCCGGTGCATCTGAAGGCGGAAAGCCTTGGGATCGAGGTGCGGCATCCCGTCAGCCTGCGCGATGAGGATATTCAGCGGGAATTTGCCGCGCTCCATGCCGATGTCGCGATTGTCGCGGCCTATGGCCTGATCCTGCCGCCTGCGATTCTGGCCGCCCCGCGCCTGGGTTGTCTCAATGTCCATGGGTCGCTCCTGCCCCGCTGGCGAGGCGCAGCGCCGGTACAACGCGCGATTCTGGCGAATGATGCGGAAACGGGCGTCACGATCATGCAGATGGAAAAGGGCTTGGACACCGGGCCGATGCTGCTGAAACGCGCAACCCCGGTCGATGGGAAGACCGCCGGACAATTGACCGATGAACTGGCGGATATGGGCGCGCAGATGATGGTCGAAGTATTGGCCGACTTGGCCCAATTCCCGGCGCAGGCACAGCCCGATGAGGGCGTCACCTATGCCGCCAAGATCGACAAGGCGGAAAGCCGGATCATCTGGGATCAGCCCGCCCCACAGGTCGAACGCCAGATTCGCGCATTCAATCCCTTGCCCGGCGCGTGGTTCGAATATGCGGGCGAACGTTTTCGCGTGCATGCAGCGGAGATTGTAACGGGCAACAATGCGTCCCCCGGCACATTGCTCGACGATGCGCTAACCATCGCCTGTACTGATACGACCGCCATTCGCCCAACCTCGATCCAACGGGCCGGGCGCGGCGTGATGACGGCGCAGGAATTGCTGCGCGGCTGTGCGATCCCGGCGGGGACAATATTGATATGACCCGTTTCCGCCTGACCATCGAATTCAACGGCCAACCGTTCATGGGCTGGCAGCGACAGAATCACGGGCCAAGCGTCCAACAGGTGATTGAGGATGCGGCCAAGGAAATTACCGGCGACGATGTATTGGTCTATGCCGCCGGGCGCACCGATGCGGGCGTGCATGCCGAGGCGATGGTGGCGCATGTCGATATTGCCAAGCCGTTCACGGCCTTCCGCCTGATGGAGGGACTGAATGCCCGGATGCGGCCTCATCCGGTCGCGATCATCGCCTGTGAAGAGGTCGCGCATGATTGGCATGCGCGGTTTTCCTGTCTTGGACGGCGCTATATCTATCGCATCGTCAATCGCCGCGCCCCGCTCGCGCTTGATCAGGGCCGGGCATGGCGCGTGCCAAATCCGCTGGATGCCGATGTGATGCATGAGGCCGCGCAATTATTGGTCGGCACCCATGATTTCACCACGTTCCGTTCGGTCCATTGCCAATCGGAAAGCGCAGTCAAATCCATCGACCGCTTCACCGTCACCCGCATCGGTGAAGAAATCGAACTCGATGTCGAAGCACGGAGCTTCCTCCATCATCAGGTGCGGTCGATGACCGGCTGTTTGATGCTGGTCGGCAAGGGGCAATGGTCGATCGACGATTTGCGCGCCGCCCGCGATGCCAAGGACCGCACGGCGCTGGGCTTCAACGCCCCGCCCGATGGCCTGTATTTTATCGCGGCGCGTTATTAAATCAGCGCATCAATCGCCTTGGCCAAATTCACATCGCGTGAGGTCAACCCGCCCGCGTCATGGGTCGTCAGCAATATATCGACGCGGTTATAGACATTGCGCCAATCGGGGTGATGATGCTGCGCCTCGGCTTCCGCCGCGACCTTGGTCATGAAAGCGAAGGCTGCAGCAAAGTCCGAAAATTTGAAGCTCCGCACCAGCGCCTTTTCATCCGCCGTCAGCTCCCAATTCGGTAGATCACGCCCAAGCCCTGCCCGCTCCACATCTGTCAGCAATCGCATCGCCGCCGCCCCCTTGCTTGGCATATCAGCGCTATCGCACTGGCAAAGCCGCCACATTTTGCCTATGTCGCACATCATGACATCACCAACCGCCCTGACAAGACCCCAAGCCGCCCTTCGGCTGGAGGATGTGGCCTGTCGTCGCGGTGGGCGCTTGTTGTTTACGGGCTTGTCGCTTTCATTGGCACCCGGCGATGCGGCGCAGATTTCCGGCCCGAACGGCATTGGCAAATCGAGCCTGTTGCGCCTGATCGCGGGGCTGGTGCCGCGCTTTCATGGGGTGATCGATATTACGGGCGAGATGGCCTTGGCCGATGAGAGCCTTGCGCTTGATCCGCTCGATCCGCTGGAGGTCGCGCTGGACTATTGGGCGGCGCTGGATGACGGGCGGCATCGGCTGGCGGCGGCGATGGAGATGATGGGTTTGAGCCACCTCGCCCCGGTGCCGGTGCGCATGCTATCGACCGGCCAGCGCAAACGCGCGGTGCTGGCGCGGACCATCGCATCGGGCGCGGGACTGTGGTTGCTGGATGAACCGGGCAACGGGCTGGATCGCGACGGGCTGGGACGGCTTGAACATGCCATCGCCGATCATCGCGCATCGGGCGGAATCGTGCTGATCGCGAGCCATTTCCCGATTGCTTTGCCGGATGCCAAGCCGGTGGTGCTTGAATGCGGGGCATTGGCCGCATGAGCAACATCTGGTGGGCCATCGTCAAACGCGATCTTCGGCTTGGGTGGCAGCAGGGGACTGCTGTCATCCCGATTGCCTTTGTCTTACTGATCGCGACCTTGTTCGCCTTTGCCATCGGTCCGGATCGGGCCGTGCTGGCGCGGGTGGCGCAGGGCGCGATCTGGACCGCGACATTATTGGCGGCCCTGCTCCCCATCGACCGATTGATCCGGCCCGATCATGAAGCCGGATTTCTCGCCCAATATGCGGTGCGCGGCCTTGCGAGCGAACAGGTCGCGCTTGCAAAATGGCTCGCGCATTGGCTCGGCTTCGGCCCGGCGATGATGGTCGCCGCCCTGCCCGCGCTTGCGTTGATGAGCGGACGGACCGACAATATCTTGTCGCTCACGCTCGCATTGTTGCTCGCGACCGCAGGGCTTGCCGCCTTGTCGTTGATGGTGGCGAGCCTGACCGCCGGTTTTCGCGCCAGCGCGGCGTTGAGCGGGATGCTGCTCCTCCCGCTTGCCATCCCCTTGCTGATTTTCGGCGTAGGCAGCACCCATCCGATTGATGGTGTCGCGGCGATGAAATTGCTGGCGGCGGCCTCGCTGTTCCTCACCGCCATCGCGCCCTTTGCCGCCGGTGCCGCATTACGGGGCTTGCACCGCTAAGGTGGATTGACCATCTTCCGATTTGAGACGTTTTTTATAAGGAATACCATCATGGCCAGCATCTGGGATCGGCGTATCACATCCCGACTGATCTTCATCGCATCGGTGCTGATGCCGATGGGCGCAGCGACAGCTGCAGAGCGCAACATGGGGGTATCGAGCTTTGAATCGATCCGGCTGGAAGGTCCGTTCCGGGTCGTAATCACGACCAACAAAGCGCCCTCCGCCCGCATCACCGGGGACATGCGCGCCGTCGATGCCGTCACCTTAAGCGCCAATGGGACTGCCCTGACGATCCGCCAGAGCAACGCCAATTGGGGCGGCATGGACGATGCGCCTTTGGGGCAGGCCGTGATTCATTTGACCACGCCCGCGCTGCGCCGGGTGGTCGTTTTGGGATCGGGCGATTTGCATATTGATCGGGTGAAGGCGCAGGCGCTCAATATCGTCCTCGCCGGAAGTGGCAGCCTCGCCATTGATCGGATCGAGGCTGTCAGCCTTGATGGTCAGTTGAATGGGTCGGGCAATATGCAGCTCGGCGGCCATGCGGAAACGGCTTATTTGATCATGGAGGGCGCTGGCGCGATAAACGGCAGCACATTGAAAACCGACCATCTCAAATTGCGGATCGATGGCAATGGCCGCGCCGATGTGCGGGCAAAGACCACCGCCAAGGTCAATATGATCGGCAATGGCGCGGTGCATATCGCAGGGGCAGCGGCCTGCACGATCGAGAATAAAGGCTCCGGCAATATTGTCTGCGGCATGGATGCGCCAGATGAGGATGAGAAGGCAAAGGATGAGGGCAACACGAATACCCCCGCCACGCCCCCAGCCAAAACCGCAAAGCCAGCACCGACCAAAGCCGTGATCAGCAACACGCCCGACGTCCATATCCATCACGGCAAGACCCCGAATTAAGGTTTTTTATCCCCGCCAACCCCATAATGGCCGCATCGAAGACATTCTTTGCTTGCGAATCCCCCGGCAAAACCGCCACTAAGGGATGTGCTGAGACAATATGAACTGGTTGAGCGGGTCAAAACCTATGACCCGGACGCGGATGAGGCCCTGCTCAACCGCGCTTATGTTTTCACGATGCAAGCCCATGGTACGCAAAAGCGCGCCAGCGGCGATCCCTATTTCAGCCATCCGATTGAGGTGGCAGGGATTTTGACCGAATTGCGGATGGATGATGAAACCATCTGCACCGCGCTCTTGCATGACACGATTGAAGATACCGTCGCCACCGTCGAGGAGATTGAACGCCGCTTCGGGCCGAATGTCGCACGACTGGTCGATGGCGTTACCAAGCTCTCCAAGATCGAGGCCCAGTCGGAAAGCGAACGCGCCGCCGAAAATCTGCGGAAATTCCTGCTGGCGATGTCGGACGATATTCGCGTGCTGCTCGTCAAGCTGGCGGATCGGCTGCACAATATGCGGACGCTCCACTTCATCGCCAATGAAGACAAGCGCCGCCGTATCGCGCGCGAAACGATGGAAATCTATGCGCCGCTGGCGGAACGCATCGGCATGTATGAATTCATGCGCGAGATGCAGACGCTCTCGTTCCGCGAGCTGGAGCCGGAGGCGTATGAATCAATCACCCGGCGGCTGGAACAACTCCATGCCGAAGGCGGCGATCTCGTCGCCAAGATCGGCTCGGGGATCATGCTGCAACTGAGCCGCGCCGGGATCAAGGTCGAGGTCTCGGGGCGCGAGAAACACCCCTATTCCATCTGGAAAAAGATGGAAGAACGCCATGTCAGCTTCGAACAATTGTCCGACATCATGGCGTTTCGCGCCATCGTCGATACCGAAGAGGAATGCTATCGCGCGCTCGGCATTATCCACCGCAAATGGCCGATGGTGCCGGGGCGGTTCAAGGATTATATCTCGACGCCCAAACGCAATGGCTATCGCTCGCTCCACACCTCGGTCATCCATTCGGAAAAAATGCGGATCGAGGTGCAGATCCGCACCCGCGAAATGCATGAACAGGCTGAATATGGCCTCGCCGCCCATTGGGCCTATAAGCGCGGGCCGGGCGGGGTCGAAAACGATCATCAGATCGGCTGGATTCGCGATCTGGTTGAAATTCTCGATCATGCCGACACCGCCGAGGAAATCCTCGAACATACGCGCATGGCGATGTATCAGGACCGCATCTTCGCCTTCACCCCCAAGGGCGAATTGATCCAGTTGCCCAAGGGCGCGACCGCCGTGGATTTCGCTTATGCGGTGCATACATCGCTGGGCGATCAGACCATCGGCGCCAAGGTCAATCGCCGGGTCGTACCGTTGCGGACCCCGCTTGAAAATGGCGATCAGGTCCAGATTCTCAAATCCAAGGCGCGCCAGCCCCAGCCCGAATGGCTGAGCTTCGTCACCACCGGCAAGGCGCGCGCCGCCATTCGTCGTTTCGTCCGCCACAAGGAACGCGACGAGATGATGAATTTGGGCAAACAGATCCTCGACGATCTGATCGACCGCCTGCCGACCACCATTGGCGCGGATGCCGTCGATAATGCCATCCGCCGCCTGAACCTCCCCGACCGCGATTCCCTGTTGGAGGCCATTGGCCGCCGGGGGTTGAGCGACCGCGATGTGATGGAGGCGCTGATGCCCGGCTCCGCCGCGACATTGAGCGAGCGCCCGCCACGCGAACAACAACATGTCATCTCGATCCACGGACTGACGCCGGGCGTGGCATTTCGCCTTGCCGATTGCTGCCACCCGGTGCCGGGCGACCGCATCGTAGGGTTGAGCCGGTTCAACGAGGGCATCACCGTCCATAATATCGATTGCCCGCGCCTTGCCGATGGGGTCGATGCGGATTGGCTCGATTTGTCATGGGGCGACCGGTCGGAAGGCGGCGTCGCCCGCGTCACGGTGACGGTCAAGAACGAACCCGGCTCATTGGGTGTCATGGCCGGTATTTTCGGGACGCATGGCGCGAATATCCTCAATCTCAATCTCGCCAATCGCGACCGCGCCTTTCATGAATTCATCGTCGATCTGGAGGTGACCGACCTCGCGCATCTGACGCGGATTATTGCGGCGTTGCGCGCTGCGGATGCGGTCGTGCTGGCGGAACGGCTCTATCCGACCGGCGAACATATTCCCGACGACACAAAACCCGCCGTCGAACCTCTGGCAATTCCCGGCGCAGCCCATTAGGGAAGCCCCCATTCGCAGTTTTGAAAAGGATTCATCATGGCAGAGGCGTTGCGCGTCGCAATCGCGGGGCTAGGCACAGTGGGCGCAGGGGTCATCAAGCTGATCGACACCAACCGCGCCCTGATTGAGCGTCGGGCCGGTCGTCCTATTCAGATTACCGCCGTGTCCGCGCGCAACAAGGCCAAGGACCGGGGCGTCGATCTGACGCGCTTTGCCTGGGAAGATGATCCCGTCGCCCTCGCCGTCCGCAATGATGTCGATATCGTCGTCGAACTGATGGGCGGTTCGGAAGGCAGTGCGCTCGATCTCACCCGCGCCGCCCTTGCCCATGGCAAGATTGTCGTCACCGCCAATAAGGCGATGCTCGCGCATCATGGCCTTGAATTGGCCGAGGCCGCCGAGGCCAAGCACCTGCCGCTCAAATATGAAGCGGCGGTGGCCGGGGGCATTCCGATCATCAAGGGCATTCGCGAGGGTGCGGCGGCCAATGAAATCGCGCAAGTGTTCGGCATTTTAAACGGCACCTGCAATTATATCCTGACCACGATGGAGGCCGAAGGCCGCGACTTTGCCGATGTGCTGGCCGAGGCGCAGGCGCTTGGCTATGCCGAGGCCGATCCGAGCTTTGACATCGACGGCGTCGATGCCGCGCACAAGCTCGCGATTCTCGCATCGCTCGCGTTCGGGACCAAGCTCGATTTCGGCGCGATGGCGATCACCGGCATCCGCCATGTGATGGCCGCCGACATCAAGGAAGCCCGCGATATGGGCTATCGCGTCCGCCTGATCGGCATGGGCGAAGTCACGCCGACTGGCCTGTTCCAGCGCGTCCACCCGTGCCTTGTGCCGCTCAGCCACCCGCTCGCCAATGTGTCCGGCTCATTGAACGCGGTTGAAGCCGTCGGCAATTTCGTCGGTCGCCTGTTCTTTGAAGGACGCGGCGCAGGCGAAGGCCCGACCGCATCCGCCGTGGTCGCCGATCTGATCGACATCGCACGCGGCGAAAAGGCCCCGGTTTTCGGCATGCCCGTCGCGGCATTGACGGCGATGGCCGCCGCCGATGCGGGCGCGCGCGAAGGCCGCGCCTATATCCGCTTCACCGTGGCCGATCGCCCCGGCGTGCTGGCGGAAATCGCGACGGCGATGCGCGATTCCGGCGTGTCGATCGAATCGATGGTCCAGCACAGCGCCGCCGAAGATGGTTCGGTCGAACTCGTGCTGGTCACCCATCGTTGCATGGAACGCAAGGTGACGGATGCGCTCAACCGGCTCAAGGGATCGGACAATCTCGTTGCCGAACCAATGCTGATGCATATTCTTGATCTGTAACTTTCTGGCTCGACCTATAACGTCTTGGCCGCATTGGCCTGTATCGACTTTCGCCTGCCCTTCGCGTATCGGGCAGCGAAAGTTTAAGAATAATCGAGGTATAAGATGACTGAATCGACGAACGCTCTCGACCGCGTGTTGGTGCTTGAAATGGTCCGCGTGACCGAAGCCGCCGCCATCGCCGCCTCTACTTTGGTCGGTCGTGGCGATGAAAAGGCCGCCGATCACGCCGCTGTCGAAGCGATGCGCGCCGCGCTCAACGAACTCGAAATCGACGGCACCGTGGTGATCGGCGAAGGCGAGCGCGACGAAGCCCCGATGCTGTACATCGGCGAAAAAGTCGGCTGCGCGCAAGGCACCGGCCCCGGCATCGACATTGCGCTCGATCCGCTGGAAGGCACAACGCTCACCGCCAAGGCGATGCCGAATGCGCTCGCGGTGCTGGCGATTGCCGAAAAGGGCAATCTGTTGAACGCGCCGGACGTTTACATGGACAAGCTGGCCGTTGGTCCGGGCTATCCGGCGGGCGTGATCGATCTCAACCTGTCACCGACTGAAAACGTCAATCGCGTGGCCGCCGCCAAGGGCGTGCAGCCGAATCAAATCATCGTTTGCGTGCTGGATCGCCCGCGCCATGAAAAGCTGATCGCCGAATTGCGCGCTATCGGTTGTGGCATCATGCTGATCCCGGATGGCGATGTCGCTGGCGTGATCGCGGTCACCAATCCGGATACGACGATCGACATTTACATGGGTTCGGGCGGCGCGCCGGAAGGCGTGTTGGCGGCGGCGGCGCTGCGTTGCGTCGGCGGTCAGTTCCAGGGTCGTTTGCTGTTCCGCAATGATGATGAAAAAGATCGCGCCTATAAATGGGGCGTGACCGATCTCAATCGCGTGTATCAATTGGAAGAACTCGCCAGCGGCGATGTGATCTTCGCAGCAACCGGCGTGACCGATGGTTCGTTGCTGGCAGGCGTGAAGCGTCGCAAAGACGGCATCATGACGACCGAAAGCGTCGTGATGCGCGCCTCTTCCGGCACGATCCGCTGGGTCAAGGGCGAACATCGCCTCTGACCATTTCGGCTACCAAGCTGCATGAAAAAACCGGCGGGCCGCAAGGCCTTGCCGGTTTTTTCTTGAGTTTAAAATGTGGCGGGCAAGAGATAGCGATCATCCTCGATCCGGATCAGGACCCGGCCATCCGACTTCTTAGTCGATATAGCCGGAAATGCGCCATCTGCGGCAATGATGCCCTGCCCGTCTTGTAAGATTCGCAGCCGTCGAAAGCCGCCATCCGGGTGATTCAAGGTCAGGACGTGTCTCACCAGATCATAGCCGCAACTATCGGTAAACTGCGTGGCGAAGGCCAAGGCACACGCCATATTTGATGTTGGCTCTATTTGCACCGCCGATTTCCCGGCAGGGCCGCAGGCCGCCAGCCAGATCATAGTCCCCAACATCAATGACACACGCCTACGCATCAACCGCACCCTTCCCGCCTCTTTATCAGCCTATTGATATAGCGTGAAAAACTTTCCGGCATAGCCCGTAACTGCGCCTGCCCCATAATCGCACAGCCCCGCATTTGCGCCGCAAGATACGTTATCGCGAGATGTCGACACCGGCATGTGATATGGATAAAGAGCCTGTCTGCGCTGCCCAAGCGCCCAAAGATGAATTATCGGAGCTGACTCAATGCCTGTCTATCGTTCGAGAACCTCCACGCATGGCCGTAACATGGCGGGCGCACGCGGGCTCTGGCGCGCCACGGGCATGAAAGACGGCGATTTCGGCAAGCCGATCATCGCCGTGGTCAACAGCTTCACCCAATTCGTCCCCGGCCATGTCCATTTGAAGGATCTGGGCCAGATGGTCGCGCGCGAAATCGAAGCGGCGGGCGGCGTCGCCAAGGAATTCAACACCATCGCTGTCGATGATGGTATCGCCATGGGCCATGACGGCATGCTCTACAGCCTGCCATCGCGCGATCTGATCGCCGATAGCGTCGAATATATGGTCAACGCCCATTGCGCCGATGCGATGGTCTGCATTTCGAACTGCGACAAGATTACGCCCGGCATGTTGATGGCCGCATTGCGGATCAACATCCCGGTGGTGTTCGTCTCCGGTGGCCCGATGGAAGCCGGCAAGGTCATTTTGAAGGGCAAGGAACATGCGCTCGACCTCGTCGATGCGATGGTCGCTGCCGCTGATGAGTCGGTCTCGGATGAGGATGTCGCGGCGATTGAACGTTCGGCCTGCCCGACCTGCGGCTCCTGCTCCGGCATGTTCACCGCCAATTCGATGAACTGCCTGACAGAGGCGCTGGGCCTGTCGTTGCCGGGCAATGGCTCGGTGCTTGCCACCCATGCCGACCGCAAGGAATTGTTCCTGCGCGCCGGGCGAGTGGTCGTCGATCTGTGCCGCCGTTATTATGAACAGGATGATGCGAGCGTCCTGCCGCGCGCCATCGCGAGCTTTGGTGCATTTGAAAATGCGATGTCATTGGATATCGCGATGGGCGGTTCAACCAATACCGTGTTGCATCTGCTCGCCGCCGCGCATGAGGCCGAGGTCGATTTCACGATGGCGGACATTGATCGCCTGTCGCGCCGGGTCCCGGTCCTGTCCAAGGTCGCGCCCGCCAAATCCGATGTGCATATGGAAGACGTCCATCGCGCGGGCGGCATCATGTCGATCCTTGGCCAATTGGACCGCGCCGGTCTGCTCAACACCGACCTGCCGACCGTGCATAGCCCGTCGCTTGGCCATGCCTTGAATGATTGGGACATCAGCCGGACCGAGAGCGAAGTTGTCCGCAATTTCTACCTCGCCGCACCGGGCGGCGTGCCGACGCAGGTGGCGTTCAGCCAGAACCGGCGGTGGGAATCGCTCGATCTCGACCGCGAAGCCGGGGTTATCCGTTCCGCCGATCATGCGTTCAGCAAGGATGGCGGGCTGGCGGTCTTGTCCGGCAATCTCGCGGTCGATGGCTGCATCGTGAAAACCGCCGGGGTGGATGACAGCATTCTCGTCTTTTCCGGCCCGGCCTGTGTGTTTGAAAGCCAGGATGCGGCGGTGGCCGGGATTCTCACCGGTCAGGTCAAATCGGGCGATGTCGTCGTCATCCGCTATGAAGGCCCGCGTGGCGGCCCCGGCATGCAGGAAATGCTCTATCCGACCAGCTATATCAAATCCAAGGGTCTGGGCGCGGCCTGCGCCTTGATCACCGACGGACGTTTTTCGGGCGGCACATCGGGTCTGTCCATCGGCCATGTCTCGCCGGAAGCAGCGGAAGGCGGCCTGATCGCCTTGGTCGAAAATGGCGATATGATTGAAATCGACATTCCCAACCGGACGATCAACCTCGCGGTATCGGATGCCGATCTGGCGGCGCGTCGTTTGGCGATGGAAGAGCGCGGCGAGGCCGCATGGCACCCCGCCAAGCCGCGTCCGCGCAAGGTGTCGGTCGCGTTGCAGGCCTATGCCGCGATGACCACCAGCGCCGCACGCGGCGCGGTGCGCGACCTCAGCCAGCTCAAATTGCGGAAATAAGATGAACTGGATCGCCGGATCAACAGGTCCGGCGATCTATCCCAACCGGTCGCGGCACTGGCGAATAACCGGCAACAGCAATTGCGACATGCGCTCGATGCCCGCCGCATCGGCCAATAGGTCCTGACGAATTTCCAGACCGAGATAAGGGATATTATTGCCCTCGCCATGACGGTTCATGGTCGAATTGAGCAATTTCCCCGAATAGGGCAGTTGATCCCCGGTCATCACCCCTGCCGCCTCCAGCAACGGAATGGCGATCCGCGCCGCGCGATCATCGTCATTATACAGCACCCCGATTTCCCATGGCCGCGCCTCATCGGGTCTGGTCGCCAATTGGGGGGTGAAGCTATGGACCGAGACAAGCAAGGAAGGCCGGATTTCATCGATCAATATGGCAAGGCTCTCGTGATAGGGCTCCCAATATCGCGCCAACCGCGCCTGCCGCTCTGCTGGCGTCAAATCGATATTGCCCGCAATATGCACTCCATCCGAAACAGATGGAATTAACCCCGGCGCGTCTTCCTCGCGATTAAGGTCGATCACGAGGCGGGACACATGGCCAAGATGCGCCGGTGCTTCAAACGCATCGGCCAGTGCGGTCGCCAATTCAGCCACGCCAATATCCCACGCGATATGCGTGTCCAGCGCACCATGCGGCACGCCAAGATCGATGTCATCGGGTATGTGGCGAGAAGCGTGATCGGCAACGAAAATCATATGCGTTTCTTTAGGCGATGCCGGGAAAACTGTCATGCCCGATTTTCCGTCCGCCTAGGCCAAATGTCACGCCATCCGCCCTTATGCAGGAAATGCTTGATATATCACCATTATGGCGCATCTTTATCGTGCGAATCGGTGATTCCGTGTGTTGCATATGCGTTGGAAATATAAAATGCACTTCGGCCTTACTGCATTCGCTCGTTCACAATGAGGAGGGAGCGCAGGTGGGCACCAGTTTCAGCTATGCGCAAAAATTCATCGACAGCAGTCGTTGCGCGACCGATCTCGATACGCTGAACAATCTGCTGGAAGCCGCATGTTTCGACATGGGCTTCGATAATTACGCACTGATTCAGCATATCGATGTCGAACGAAAGGCAGGCGGTGCGATCTGGTTGCAAAACTATCCCGATTGTTGGGCAGATCTGTTCGTGCGCCGGAAAATGTTCAAGGATGATCCGATCCTGCTGGCCAGCCAGAATAGCCTGACCGGCTTTCGCTGGGACGAAATCGATCGATTCATTACCGTCAACAATCGCCATCGCAACATATTGGCCGCTGCGGCGCGCGAGGGACTGGGCAATGGCTATACCATTCCCGCCCATATTCCGGGTGAGGTTAATGGCTCATGCAACTTCGCCGTGCGCACAGGCCGCGATATGCCGATCAAGGCATTGCCCGTCGCGCATCTGATCGGCAGCTATGCTTTTGAGGCCGGTCGCCGCATCTTGCAGGAAGAACGGCTGGCAGAACGCCATCGCTGCGCCCTCACCCAACGCCAGCTTGATTGCGTCCTCCTGCTCGGGCGCGGGAAATCTGATTGGGAAATCGCACGCATATTGGGCCTGAAAGAAGATACCGTCACCGAATATATCGATAATGCGCGGCGCACCTATCAAGTGGACCGGCGGGTGCAATTACTGATCCGTGCCGTATTTGACGGCCATCTCGAACTGGCCGACCTGTTGTAAAAAGGACCGATGGGGCGTGAATATGACAAGATGGTGATAATGGCCTTCCCTTCGAGTGCGCAAATGCATTATTGGCGCGATCATGGCGCGTAAACCAACTCGAAGTGATGACTGGGGCTTCCCCCGCTGGCGCAGCTATGGCAGCGAGCGGGGCGCAACCAAGGTTCGCATGTGCGACCGTTACGGTTGCGGTTCGCGCGGCGATTGCCCGGCCCCCAAAGCGCCCAACAACCCCGCGCGTTGGTATTTCTGCGAGCCCCATGCCGCAGAATATAATCGCAACTGGGATTATTTTCAGGGACTTACCCCGGAAGAAGCCGCCGAGCGCGAGGCGCAGGAACGCCGCGATGCCAATGCCTATGGGGAATCGAAATTCTATGGCTGGGGCGGTTCCGGCGATGGTAGCCGATCACGCGACGAGATGATCGCGCTCGAAATTCTTGAATTGTCGAGCGATTCCAACTTTGAAGAGGCCAAGCTCGCATGGCGACGGATCGCGAAACTGTGCCATCCGGATGTCGCCCCGAATGACCCGGCGGCATCGCTGAAATTCCAGCAGGCGCAGGCCGCTTATGATGTCTTGCGCGTGGCCGAAGAACGGCGCGAGGCGATGAACAATTTGATGCCCGAAGATTTCGAGGGCGACTGAATCCTAGCCTCTCTGATGCGCCGCCTTTAGCTGATAAATCAGGTCCAGCGCCTCACGCGGGCTGAGTTGATCCGGCGACACCTCTTCCAGTAACGACCGCAACGGATCGCTTTCCTCTGGCTCGGGCGCCACCAATGCGGCGAACAAGGGCAGATCATCCAGCCCCGCCGCCAGCCCGCCGGTCGCCGCGCGTCCCGCCTCTAGCTTCGCCAGCACCGATTTCGCCCGCGCCACCACAGGTGCAGGCAGGCCCGCCAATCGCGCGACCGCCAGACCATAGCTGCGATCCGCCGGACCGTCCGCCAGTTCATGCAGCAAGACGAGATCGCCCTTATGCTCCCGCGCCCGCACATGATGGAGCGACAGGCTATCCAGCGTTTCCGCGAGCCGGGTCAGTTCATGATAATGGGTGGCAAACAGGCAGCGCGCGCGATTGACCTCATGCACCGCCTCGACCACCGCCCATGCAATCGCCAGCCCGTCATAGGTCGATGTACCGCGCCCGACCTCATCGAGAATAACGAGGCTCTGCGGTGTCGCTTGTGACAGAATGGCGGCGGTTTCGACCATCTCGACCATGAAGGTCGACCGCCCCTTGGCGAGATTATCCGACGCGCCCACGCGCGAGAACAGCCGGTCGACCACCCCCAGATGCGCCGATTGGGCAGGCACGAAACTGCCCGCCTGTGCCAACACGGCGATCAGCGCATTCTGGCGGAGAAAGGTCGATTTACCGCCCATGTTTGGCCCCGTCACCAGCCACAGCCGCGATGGATCGCCCAAGGCGACATCATTGGCGACAAAGCGCGCGCCCGATTGTGCGATGGCGCGTTCGACCACCGGATGCCGCCCGGCCTCAACCGTGAAAATCGGCTCTTGTGTCATCATTGGCCGGCACCAGCCGCCCTGCGCCGCCCCTTCCGCCAAGGCCGATGCGACATCGAGCCGGGCGAGCGCATCCGCCGTCGCCGCAATCATTGCGGCGCGGCGCAAGGCCTGATCGGTCAGTTCCTCCAGATGCGCGGCCTCTGCCGACACCGCATGGGAACCGCTTTGCACGACGCGCATCGCTTCTTCATGCAATTCGGGCGCATTGAAGCGGACCACCCCGGCCAAGGTCTGGCGATGGGTGAAGCCGCTATCCGCTGCCATCAACGGATCGGCGTTCTTGGCCGACACTTCGATATGATAGCCAAGGACATTGTTATGGCGGATTTTCAGCGCCGCGATGCCGGTGCGGTCACGATATTGCTGCTCCAGCACCGCAATCGCGCGTCGCCCGTCGCTGCCTGCGCTCCGCAGCGCATCAAGCGCCGGGTCATAGCCCTCGGCAATATAACCGCCATGCGCCGCATCCAATGGCGGCTCGGCCACCAAGGCCCGCGCCAACAGGTCGATCAGTTCACCATGGCCGATGAGACTTGGCAATAATCCCGCCAATAAGGGCGGCAATATCAGGTCGCGCGGTGCGCGCAATCGCCCATGCAGCCGCGCCGCAAGATCCAGCCCATCGCGAATCTGGGCAAGGTCGCGCGGCCCGCCCCGGCCCGCCGCCAGCCTGCCCGCCGCCCGGCCCATATCCGGCATTGAGCGCAAAGCCCCGCGCAATTCGGCGCGGATCAGGGAGTCCTCGACAAACCAGCCGACCAGATCCAGCCGGTCGTCAATCTCGCCTTGCTGCATCAACGGGGCCGACACATCCGCCTGCAATTGCCGTGCGCCTGCACCCGTCACGGTAAAATCAATCGCGTCCAACAGGCTGCCGCGCCGCTCGCCCGTGCTGGATCGGACCAGTTCCAGACTTTCGCGCGTCGCCGCGTCGATCAGCATGCGATCATGTGCCTGACGGCTGGATGGCGGTGCAAGCCATGGCAAACGCCCTTGGCCTGCGCGATCAAGATACGCGAGCAGCCCGCCCGCCGCCGCCAATGCGGGCCGGTCGAACTGGCCAAAACCATCGAGCGTCGCCACCCCATGCATTTGCAGCAGCGTCTCTTCGGCCACCCGGCTATCGAAACGGCGACGATCCTGACGGGTCAGCACCACGCCCGATAAAATGCCCTCCAGCGCATCGAGTTCCAATTGGTCCGGCAGGATCACCTCCGCCGCCTGCAACCGCGCCAATTCTGCCGGGACCAGATGTTCACCGACCGTCATCAATTCCAGCCGCCCGGTCGAAATATCCGCCGCCGCCACGCCCCATAGCCCCGCGACCGGACAGGCCGCGACCAGCCAATTGGCGCTGCGCGAATCAAGCAGCGCGTCCTCGGTCAGCGTCCCCGCCGTCACCACCCGCACAATCGCGCGCGCGACCAATGATTTGGACCCGCGCAATTTCGCCTCTGCCGGGGTTTCCGTTTGCTCGGCAATGGCAACGCGATGCCCGCCCTTGATCAACCGCGCGAGATAGCCTTCCGCGCTATGCGCCGGGACGCCGCACATCGGCACGCCATCGCCACGACTGGTGAGCGCAATATCCAGACACGCTGCCGCCGCGACCGCATCATCGAAGAATAATTCGAAAAAATCGCCCATGCGGTAGAACAGCAGACAGTCTGCCGCCTGTGCCTTGAGCGTGTGATATTGCGCCATCATGGGCGTTTGCGGGGCGGATGCAGGAATGGCCGTCTTGGTCATGTCGGTTGCTATAGTCGAACGTCCCGTCTTCGCCAAACCCCTGCCGTAATTGAGTTGATTTCACGCTTTATATACGGAAAACCGTTGCGAAGCCCTTGCCGTTCGCGTTCGGAAAGCGCATGGGAATGCGCGACTGATGTCATTGACTGACTAATATTACTGATAGTGCGGAGATTGAAGAATGAGCAAGGACTCCAACGTGCAGTTTTCTGAACGCGAGGCCCTTCTCTATCATAGCCATGGTCGCCCCGGTAAAATCGAGATCATCGCCTCCAAGCCGATGTCGACCCAGCGCGACCTGTCACTCGCCTATTCACCGGGTGTTGCCGTCCCCGTCCGCGCCATCGCAGAAAATCCCGACCGCGCCTATGATTATACCGCCAAGGGTAATCTCGTCGCGGTGATCACCAACGGCACCGCCATCCTCGGTCTCGGCAATCTCGGCGCGCTTGCATCGAAGCCGGTGATGGAGGGCAAGTCGGTCCTGTTCAAACGCTTTGCCGATGTGGATTCGATCGATATCGAACTCGCGACCGAAGATCCCGATGCGTTCATCAACGCCGTCGCCCTGATGGAGCCGACCTTTGGCGGCATCAACCTTGAAGACATCAAGGCGCCCGAATGCTTTTATATCGAACAGGCATTGAAAGAGCGGATGAATATCCCGGTCATGCATGATGACCAGCATGGCACCGCGATCATTGCCGCTGCCGGCCTCATCAACGCCGTCCATCTGACGGGCCGTTCGATGAAAGACCTGAAGGTCGTCGTGAATGGCGCGGGCGCGGCGTCGATTGCCTGCACCGAATTGGTCAAGGCCTTGGGCGTGCCTAATGATCAGGTCATCATGTGTGATTCCAAGGGCGTGATCTATCAAGGCCGCACCGAGGGCATGAACCAGTGGAAATCGGCCCATGCGACCATCACCGATGCGCGCTCACTCGATGATGCGATGCGCGGCGCAGACGTCTTCCTCGGCCTGTCGGTCGCGGGCGCGGTGACGCAGGAAATGGTCAAGAACATGGCCGACAAGCCAATCATCTTCGCCATGGCAAACCCGGACCCGGAAATCACCCCGCCGGATGCACTCGCCGTCCGCCCGGATGCAATTGTGGCGACGGGCCGGTCGGATTATCCCAATCAGGTCAACAACGTCCTCGGCTTCCCGTTCATTTTCCGGGGTGCGCTCGATGTCCGCGCGACCTGCATCAACGAGGAAATGAAGGTCGCCGCCGCCCGTGCGCTGGCCGATCTCGCCCGCCAGCAGGTGCCGGAAGAAGTCGCCGCAGCCTATGGCGGCAAGACCCCGACCTTTGGCCCCGCCTATATCATTCCCGCGCCATTCGATCCGCGCCTGATGGAAATCGTGCCTGCCGCCGTGGCCAAGGCCGCGATGGATACTGGCGTCGCCCGTAAGCCGATCATGGATATGGACGAATATCGCGCCACCTTGCGAGGCCGGATGAACCCGACCACCTCCGTCCTGACCCTCGCTTATGAGGCCGCGCGCGCCCATCCGAAACGGGTGCTGTTTGCCGAAGCCGAAGAAGAAGTCGTGCTGCGCGCCGCCATCGCCTTCCGTGAGGGCGGCTGTGGCATTCCCGTGCTGCTGGGGCGTGACGAAGTGCTCGACAAGCTCAAGGCGCTGGGCATCGACGATCCCGAGGGCTTCGAATTGCAGAACAGTCGGCGTTCGCCACTGGTCGCGGAAATGACCGACCGGCTCTATGAACGCCTGCAACGCCGCGGCTATACCCGGCGCGATTGCGACCGCATGGTCAAGAACGACCGCAACATCTTCGGGTCATTGTTCCTTGAAATGGGCCATGCCGATGTGATGATCACGGGCGTGACCCGCACCTATTCGCAGACCATGCGCGAAGTGCGCCGCGTGCTTGATCCGGCGCCGGGTCGTTTCCCGTTCGGCATTCATGTGCTGGTCGGCAAAAACCACACGGTGTTCATGGCCGATACGACCGTCAATGAAAGCCTGACGGCGGAAATGCTGGCCGATATCGCCGAACAGACCGCTGCGGTGGCGCGGCGCATGGGCCATGAACCCCGCGTCGCCTTTTTGTCCTATTCCACCTTCGGCAATCCCGAAGGTAGCTGGCTCGATGAAATCCGCGAGGCCGTCTCGATCCTCGATCTGCGTCAACCGACCTTCGAATATGAAGGCGAAATGGCGCCGGACGTTGCGCTCAATCCGATCATGCAGAAAAATTACCCGTTCAGCCGCCTCACCGGCCCGGCCAATGTGCTGGTCATGCCGGGGCTGCAATCGGCCAATCTCTCAGCCAAGCTGCTGCGCGAACTCGGCGGCGATCTGGTGATCGGCCCGATGCTGGTCGGCATGGAGCATGCGGTGCAGATCGCGCCGATGGTCACCAATGCATCGGAATTGGTGACGCTGGCTGTGCTGGCCGCAGGCGGCATCGCAAAGTAACCTTATGCCCCATGGCGATGATCTTCATCGCCATGGGGTGAAACCCGTGCGGCGCTGGAGCATTTCCAAGCGGTGATGCGTCCGCATCTCAGCCGCTTGGCATTATGGGGAGAAACTCAGCTATTTCGCGACGTTCTCCCCCTCGCCATCCGCGAATATCGCTGCTATCAGTTCGGCCATGAGCGATGTAATCGACCCGCCAGCCGGCACCCCAGATCAACAAGATCCCTTCAATCAGATCATCGACGCGCCATTTGATAGCGCGTTGTCCGATCGCTATCTGGTCTATGCGCTCTCCACCATTACCGCCCGTTCGCTGCCCGATTTGCGCGATGGGTTGAAGCCGGTCCACCGCCGCTTGCTCTGGGCGATGCGCCTGCTCAAGCTGGACCCGGCCTCCGGCTATAAGAAATGCGCCCGCGTCGTCGGCGATGTCATCGGTAAATATCACCCGCATGGCGACCAGTCGGTTTACGACGCGATGGTCCGCCTCGCGCAGAGCTTTTCGCTGCGTTACCCCTTGGTCGATGGTCAGGGCAATTTCGGCAATGTCGACGGCGATAATGCGGCGGCGATGCGCTATACCGAGGCGCGGCTGACGGCGGCGGCGAATGAATTGATGCTCGGCCTTGATGAAGGCACGGTCAATTTCCGCCCGACCTATAATGGCGAAGAAGAAGAGCCGGAAATCTTCCCCGGCCTGTTTCCCAATCTCCTCGCCAATGGCGCAAGCGGCATCGCCGTCGGCATGGCGACCTCGATTCCCCCGCATAATGTCGCGGAACTGATCGACGCCTGCAATCTGCTGATCGACCAACCACAGGCCGATAATGCCGCGCTGATGCAATATGTGCTTGGCCCCGATCTGCCGACCGGCGGGATCTTGGTCGATAGCCCCGCGAGCATCGCCGAGGCCTATGCCACCGGGCGCGGCGCATTTCGCGTGCGGTCGCGCTGGCATGTTGAAGATCAGGGCCGTGGCACATGGCAGATGGTCATCACCGAAATCCCGTATCAGGTGCAGAAATCCAAGCTGATCGAAGCCATTGCGATCCTGATCAACGACAAAAAACTGCCGATCCTCGCCGATGTCCGCGATGAATCGGATGAGGAAATCCGCATCGTGCTGGAACCGCGCAGCCGGTCGGTCGAGCCGGATATGCTGGCGGAAAGCCTGTTCAAGCTGACCGAATTGGAAGTCCGCGTCTCGCTCAATCTGAACGTCCTCGATGCCAAGCGCACGCCCCGCGTGATGAGCCTTCGGGAAGTGTTGAGCGAATGGCTGGACCATCAGATTCATGTGCTGGTCCGCCGTTCCGAACATCGGCTGGCGAAGATCGACGATCGGCTAGAACTGCTCGCGGGCTATATCATTGCGTTCCTCAATCTTGATCGCGTAATCCAGATCATCCGCGAGGAAGACGAGCCAAAACCGATCATGTCCGCCGAATTCGGCCTGACCGATCGCCAAGCCGAAGCCATTCTCAACATGCGCTTGCGGAGCCTGCGCAAGCTGGAAGAAATGGAGCTGGTCCGCGAACGCGACAAGCTGGAAAAAGAGCGCGAGGAACTGGTCAAGCTGATCGAAAGCCCCGCCCGCCAGCGCACCCGCCTGAAGCGCGACCTCGCAAAATTGCGTGAGACCTATGGCCCGGAAACCGCGCTCGGCAAACGCCGCACCAGCGTAGCCGAGGCTGCGCCGACCCGTGACATTCCGTTGGAAGCGATGATCGAAAAGGAACCGATCACCGTCATCATGTCGCAACGCGGATGGATTCGTGCGATGAAGGGCCATGGCGACCTTGGCCATGCCGATGCGATGAAATTCAAGGAAGGCGATGGCCCCGCCTTTGCATTCCACGCGCAAACCACCGATAAATTGCTGCTCGCCTGCGAAAATGGCCGTTTCTATACGCTGGCGGCGGATCGCCTGCCGGGCGGGCGCGGCTTTGGTGAGCCGGTCAAGCTGATGGTCGACATCGAGGGCGAGGCCGCGATTGTCGCCTTGTTCCCGGCGGCGCGCTCTCCCCGCCTGTTGCTCGCATCCTCCGATGGGCGTGGCTTTGTCGCGCAAACAAGCGAATTGATCGCCGAAACCCGCAAGGGCAAACAGGTCGTCAATCTCAAGGGTGATGCGGCCCTCAAGATCGTACAGCCGATCCAGCCGGAGGATGATTATGTCGCGGTCATCGGCGAAAATCGCAAACTCGTCGTATTCCCCTTGGACGAATTGCCGGAAATGACGCGCGGCCAAGGCGTGGCGCTGCAAAAATATCGCGATGGCGGCCTGTCCGATGCCAAATCCATCCGCTTTGCCGATGGGTTGAGTTGGCCGATGGGCGGCGAACAGGGGCGCACGAGGACGGAAGAAGACCTGACCCCATGGCGCGTCGCGCGCGGGGCCGCAGGCCGGATGCCGCCGATGGGCTTCCCCCGCGACAATCGGTTTTAAGTAAGGAACCAGCAAGATGAAGACCCGCGCCGCCGTTGCTTTTGAGGCGAAAAAACCCCTCGAAATCGTCGAGGTCGATCTTGAAGGGCCACGCGCGGGCGAAGTGCTGGTCGAAATCATGGCGACCGGCATCTGCCATACCGATGCCTATACGCTCGACGGGTTGGACAGCGAGGGCATCTTCCCCTCGATTCTCGGCCATGAAGGCGCAGGCATTGTCCGCGAGGTCGGCCCGGGCGTCACTTCGGTCAAGCCGGGCGATCATGTCATCCCGCTCTACACCCCGGAATGCCGCCAATGTAAGTCATGTCTGTCGGGCAAGACCAACCTGTGCACCGCGATCCGCGCAACACAGGGCAAAGGCTTAATGCCCGATGGCACCACGCGCTTTTCCTATAAGGGACAGCCGATCTTCCATTATATGGGCTGTTCGACCTTTTCGAATTTCACCGTCCTCCCGGAAATCGCGGTCGCGAAAATCCGCGAAGACGCGCCGTTCGACAAGGCTTGCTACATCGGCTGCGGAGTCACCACCGGCGTTGGCGCAGTGACCAAGACCGCCAAGGTCGAACCGGGTGCGAATGTCATCGTCTTTGGGCTGGGCGGCATTGGTCTCAACGTCATTCAGGGCGCGCGCCTCGTCGGTGCGGATATGATCGTCGGCGTCGACATCAATGACGACAAGGCCGAATGGGGCAAACGCTTTGGCATGACCCATTTCGTGAACCCGTTGAAAGTGCAAGGCGATATCGTCCAGCATCTGGTCGAACTCACCAATGGTGGGGCCGATTATACCTTTGATTGCACCGGCAACACCGATGTGATGCGCACTGCCTTGGAGGCCTGCCATCGTGGCTGGGGCGTTTCCACCGTGATCGGTGTGGCGGAAGCGGGCAAGGAAATCTCCACCCGCCCGTTTCAGTTGGTCACGGGTCGCGTCTGGCAAGGCTCGGCCTTTGGCGGGGCCAAGGGGCGCACCGATGTGCCGAAAATCGTCGATTGGTATATGAACGGCAAGATCGAGATCGATCCGATGATCACCCATGTGCTGAAATTGGAAGACATCAACAAGGGCTTCGACCTGATGCATGAGGGCAAGTCGATCCGCTCGGTCGTGATATTCTGATCCCCCAATCAACAACAAAGAGAGGATAATCATGTTCACCCATATCTGCGTCAGCGCGCGCGACCTTGATGAATCGCAGAAATTCTATGATGCGACCCTCACACCTTTGGGCATCGACAATATGGGCCGCCTTGGCGAACGGATGCAGGGCTATTCGACCCCGACCGGGCGGCTGCTGGTGACGATCCCGGCCAATGGCGAACCGGCGACCGCTGCCAATGGAGGGACCATCGGCTTTGTCGCGCCAAGCGCCGAAGCCGTGGACGCATTCCACGCCGCTGGCCTTGCCAATGGCGGCACTTGCGAAGGCGCGCCCGGCCCACGCGCTGGCGCAGGCGGCGCCTATGGCGCCTATCTGCGCGACCCTGTCGGCAACAAGATCTGCGCTTTCCACGGCTTGTGGTAATATTACAGTATTAATTCAGGGGTGCAGGCCATATCGCCTGCACCTCCTGCGGCCCAAGACATCGACCCGGACGCATAATTTCCTTCCCAAAACGGCCCCTGATCCGCTAGGGAGCGCGCAACCTCATATATTCTATTGATCCGGAGTCCGACCGAATGGCCGTCCAGTATAGTTACGTCATGAAGGGTCTGACCAAGACCTTCCCCGGCGCGCAAAAGCCGGTGCTCAACAACATCAACCTGCAATTCCTGCCCGGCACCAAGATCGCCATCATCGGCGTGAACGGCGCGGGTAAGTCCACGCTCATGAAGATCATGGCCGGCTATGACACCGAATATACCGGTGAAGCCTGGGCCGGTGAAGGCGTGCGCGTTGGCTATCTCGCGCAGGAGCCGAAGCTCGACCTGACCAAGACGGTCAAGGAAAACGTCATGGACGGCGTGCGCGACGTTGCCGACATGATGGATCGCTTCAACGAAATTTCGAACATCATGGCCGACCCGCCCGAAGATGCGGATTTCGATGCCCTGTTGGAAGAAATGGGCACGTTGCAGGAAAAGATCGACGCCGTGGACGGCTGGACGCTCGACAACCAGCTCGAAATCGCGATGGAAGCCTTGCGCTGCCCACCGGGCGATTGGGCCGTCGATAATCTGTCCGGCGGTGAAAAGCGCCGAATCGCCTTGTGCCGCTTGTTGCTGGAAAAGCCGGAAATCCTGCTGCTCGATGAACCGACCAACCATTTGGACGCGGAATCGGTCGCTTGGCTGGAACAGCATCTGATCAACTATGCCGGTAACGTCATTCTCGTCACCCACGATCGCTACTTCCTCGACAATGTCGTGGGCTGGGTGCTTGAAATCGACCGTGGCCGCGGCCTGCCGTTCGAAGGCAATTATTCGCAATGGCTCGAAGCCAAGGCCAAGCGCCTCGATCAGGAAGATCGCGAAGAAGCCGGTCGTCAAAAGGCGATCCGCGAAGAACTCGACTGGATTCGCCAATCGCCCAAGGCCCGCCAGACCAAGTCCAAGGCGCGTATCAAGGCGTTCGATGAACTGGTTGAAAAGCAGGCAGATCGTCGCCCCGGCGCATCGCAGATTCTGATCCAGATCCCGGCCCGTCTCGGCGGCAAGGTGATCGAGGCGCATAATCTGACCAAATCCTATGGCGATAAATTGCTGTTCGAAGATCTGAGCTTCACCCTTCCCCCCGGCGGCATCGTCGGCGTGATCGGGCCGAACGGCGCGGGTAAATCGACTCTGTTCAAGCTCATCACCGGCCATGAAAAGCCGGACAGCGGCACGATCGAAGTCGGCGACACCGTCAAGCTCGGCTATGTCGATCAGTCGCGCGATGCGCTCGACCCGAACCATAATGTCTGGGAAGAAATTTCCGGCGGCAATGAACGCTTCTATTTCGGCAAGCATGAAGTCCAGACCCGCGCTTATTGCGGCGCGTTCAACTTCAAGGGCGTCGATCAGCAAAAGAAGGTCGGCCAGCTTTCGGGCGGTGAACGCAACCGCGTCCACATGGCCAAGATGCTGGTACAGGGCGGCAATGTGCTGCTGCTCGATGAACCGACCAACGATCTTGATGTCGAAACCCTGCGCGCCCTCGAAGACGCGCTCGAAAACTTCGCGGGCTGCGCCGTGGTCATCAGCCACGATCGCTTCTTCCTCGATCGTCTGGCAACCCATATCCTCGCCTTTGAAGGCGATAGCCATGTCGAATGGTTCGAAGGCAATTTCGAGGCCTATGAAGAAGACAAGCGCCGTCGCCTCGGCGATGCGGCGGACCGCCCGACCCGCCTCGCTTATAAAAAGCTGACGCGCTAAAAATGCTAGAAGTCACTGCCTTTGTCTGGATGTGGAATCCGGGCAAGGGCAGTTGGCATTTCCTGACGATCCCGCCTGAACAGGCCGTCGAGATCAAACTGCAAAGCGTGGGCATGCGTGGCGGTTTCGGGTCGGTCAAAGTGTCCGTCCAGATCGGCCAGACCCGCTGGCAGACCTCGGTATTTCCGGACCGTAAAACCGGCGGCTATATCCTCCCGATCAAGGCCGATGTCCGCCGCCGCGAAGATATAGCGGCAGGCGATGAAGTGACCCTCACCCTCGACCTCGCCTAATCCGCCCTCCCCATTGCGCTTGTGAAATGCCGCGTTACAACACGGGCAGATTCACAGGGAGGCATCATATATGCAGTTCAAGCGTCTCGGCAAAAGCGCCATCAACGTTTCCGATATTTGCATGGGAACGATGAGCTTCGGCAGTCAAGCCGATGAAGCCATGGCCTTTCGCATCATGGACATGGCTTATGATGCCGGGATCAACTTTTTCGACACGGCGGAAATGTACCCCGTCCCCGTCCACGCCCGTTATGTCGGCCTGACCGAGGACATCGTCGGGCGCTGGCTGAAAACCAAGAACCGCGATTCCATCATTCTCGCCACCAAGGTTGCGGGGCCGAGCCATATCTGGATCAACGCGCCATTGCGGGGCGAAATGACCGCGCTCGACCGCCACAATATCACCCGCGCGGTTGAGGGGTCGCTCAGCAAGCTCGGCACAGATTATATCGATTTGTACCAGACCCATTGGCCGGACCCGGACGCGCCGCAAGATGAGATCATGGACACGCTCGACGAACTGGTGCGCGCGGGCAAAGTTCGGATTACCGGATGTTCCAATGAAAATAGCTGGGGCCTGATGAAAAGCCTCGCGACCGCCGAACGTCTCGGCACCGCGCGGTATCAGACGATCCAGAATAATTTCAGCCTCAACAATCGCCGGTTCGAAGATGAACTCGCGAATATCTGCCGCCGCGAAGGGGTGAGCCTCATCCCCTATTCGCCGATTGCAGGCGGGGTATTATCGGGCAAATATCAAGGCGGCGCATGGCCCAAAGATGGCCGCTTCACCGCCTATCAAGGCCTCGCGCCGCGCCAGCAGGCAATGGCCAATCGCTTCGTCAACGAACGGACATTGGCTTCAACCGAACGCTTTATGGCAATCGCGCAAGACGCGGGCCTATCGCCCGTCACCCTTGCTGTCGCATGGTCGAAGCAACATGATTTCGTCGCCTCCACAATTGTGGGGGCCACCCATGTCGATCAGATGCCGGAAATCCTCGCCGCAGCCGATGTCATTCTGCCACAGGATGTGCTGACCGCGATTGATGCGGTGTCGAAGGACATCCGCTATCCGATGGGATGAGGCCAGCGATCAACGCTGGCCGCCCACTTTGACAGAGGTCAGCGTTTGCGAAACGCATCCTCGATCGAGCAAAAAAGCAAAACCACCGCAAAGGCAGCGGCTGTCACTACCGGCACAATCACGCCGGTCTGCATCAGTTCAGGTGTCATGATATCTCTCCACTACGCGCCCTCTTGCGATGATGGCGCTGACGCGGAGAATATTGCCGAAGAGCTTAAGGCAAGGCTTTGATTTAGATCAAGAACGCATGAGCGCTTCAGCTAGATTCACGCCAAATGACAGCTTGATAACGCCGTAACAAATAAGGGCGCAGGAATAATCCCGCGCCCCTCGATTGTCAGCGATCCGGGGCGACCGCCCCGGATCAAACCTTACTCCGCAGCGACACCTGCCGCCGCGAACATGTCGACTTCCGGCACTTCGGCCATTTCCTGCACGACATCATTGTTCGGCTTGGCCGATTTGCGGCGGTCGAAGCTGTCCCAGACATCGTTCCAAGTGCCACGCGTAGCCGCCTTGGAATATTCGGTGGCGCGGGTTTCGAAGAAATTGGCATGTTCGACGCCGTTCAACAGCGGCGCGAGCCAAGGCAGCGGATGGTCGTCGATCATGTAGATCGGCTGGAACCCAAGCTGGCCCAAACGCCAATCCGCGATATAGCGGATGTACTTCTTGATTTCCTTCGGGTTCATGCCCGGCACCGGCCCTTGTTCAAACGCGAGGTCGATGAACGCATCTTCCAGACGCACCGTCTTCTGGCAGCAGTCCATAATGTCTTCCTTGACCGCTTTGGTCAGGCAGTCGCGTTCCTTGACGAACGCATGGAACAGCTTGGTAATGCCTTCACAATGCAGCGATTCATCGCGGATCGACCAAGTGACGATCTGGCCCATGCCCTTCATCTTGTTGAAGCGCGGGAAGTTCATCAGCATCGCGAACGATGCGAACAACTGCAAACCTTCGGTAAAGCCGCCGAACATCGCCAATGTGCGGGCGATGTCTTCGTCGGTATCAACGCCGAAGGTGCTCAGATAATCATGCTTGTCCTTCATTTCCTTATATTGAAGGAACATGCCATATTCGCTTTCGGGCATGCCGATAGTGTCGAGCAAATGGCTGTACGCGGCGATATGGACCGTTTCCATGTTGGAAAATGCCGCAAGCATCATCTTCACTTCGGTCGGCTTGAACACCCGGCCATAATTTTCATGATAGCAATTCTGCACCTCGACATCCGCCTGGGTGAAGAAGCGGAAAATCTGGGTCAGCAGATTGCGTTCATGATCGGTCAGCTTTTGCGCCCAGTCGCGGCAATCCTCGCCCAGCGGCACTTCCTCTGGCATCCAGTGGATCTGCTGCTGACGTTTCCAGAAATCATAAGCCCATGGATATTCGAAGGGCTTGTACTGGGTGCGGGCTTCGAGAAGGGACATGGCGGCTATTCCTACTTATCAACTGGATGTCATCAATGCCCAACCAGACATTGAAAATGGGTGCGAGGATGCCCGTTATCAAGCATCCTCAAACAACCCTTAAGCGTACTGACTGAAACGGACGGACTGAGCGTTATTGGCCAAGATTACTGACAGGCCAGACACTCATCATAATCCTTCACCTCAACTTCAATCTGTTTGAGGTCGATCGTGTTGTCGGCCTCTACCCCGCCCGCAAAACCGGCGCGCTGCACCGATTTGGACCGCAGATAATAAAGCGACTTGATCCCCAATTCCCATGCGCGGAAATGGAGCATCAGCAAATCCCATTTCTCCACATCCGCCGGGATGAACAGGTTCAGCGACTGCGCCTGATCGATATAGGGCGTGCGGTCGGCCGCGAGTTCGATCAGCCAACGCTGGTCGATTTCAAAGCTGGTCTTGAACACGTCCTTTTCCTCATGGGTGAGGAAATCGAGATGCTGCACCGAACCACCCTGTTCGAGAATCGAATTCCAGACATTGTCCGAATTCTTCGATTTCTCCATCAACAGTTTTTCCAGATACGGGTTGCGGATCGAGAAAGAGCCGGACAGTGTCTTATGGGTATAGATATTGGCCGGGATCGGTTCGATGCACGCCGAGGTGCCGCCGCAGATGATCGAAATCGACGCGGTCGGGGCAATCGCCATCTTGCACGAAAAACGCTCCATCACGCCCATATCGGCGGCATCCGGGCACGGCCCGCGCTCTTTCGCGAGCAGCATCGACGCTTCCGATGCCTTGGCGCTGACATGGCGGAATATGCGCATGTTCCACGATTTGGCCATCGCGCCTTCGAACGGAATGCTGCGCGCCTGCAAGAAGCTGTGGAAGCCCATGACGCCAAGGCCGACCGAACGTTCACGACCGGCCGAATATTTGGCGCGCGCCATTTCCGGCGGGGCGCGATCGATATAATCGGTCAGGACATTGTCGAGGAAGCGCATGACATCCTCAATGAACTGCTTGTCGCCGTTCCAATCATCCCATGTTTCAAGGTTCACCGACGACAGGCAGCACACGGCTGTCCGATCATTGCCGAGATGGTCGCGACCGGTCGGCAACGTGATTTCCGAACACAGGTTGGAGGTCGAAACCTTCAGCCCCAGATCGCGGTGATGCTTGGGCATCGCGTTGTTCACATGGTCGGAGAACACGATATAGGGCTCGCCCGTTTGCAGACGGGTTTCGACCAATTTCTGGAACAAGGAACGCGCATCGACCGTGGCGCGGACCGAGCCGTCCTTCGGCGAGGTGAGATTCCATTCCTTGCCGTCGCGCACCGCTTCCATAAAGGCATCGGTCAACAGCACGCCATGGTGCAGGTTAAGCGCCTTGCGGTTGAAATCGCCCGATGGCTTGCGAATTTCGAGGAATTCCTCGATTTCCGGGTGCGAAATATCAAGATAGCATGCCGCCGAACCGCGACGCAGCGAACCTTGCGAAATCGCCAGCGTCAGCGAATCCATCACGCGAACGAACGGAATGATGCCCGAGGTCTTGCCATTCAGGCCGACCGGTTCACCAATGCCACGCACCGAACCCCAATAGGTGCCGATGCCGCCGCCCCGGCTCGCGAGCCAGACATTTTCATTCCATGTATCGACAATGCCGTTCAGGCTGTCATCGACCGAGTTGAGATAGCAGCTGATCGGTAGGCCACGGCCTGTGCCGCCATTGGACAATACCGGCGTTGCGGGCATGAACCACAGCTTCGAAATATAATCATAGACGCGCTGGGCATGTTCGGCATCATCCGCATAAGCCGACGCCACGCGCGCAAACAGGTCCTGATAGGACTCGCCCGGCAGCAAATAGCGATCGATCAATGTTTCCTTGCCAAAGTCGGTCAGCAACGCATCACGCTCGCGATCGAGCACGAGCGTAAAGCGCGGGGTCAACACCTTCGACGAATCAAGCTGATCGCCGCCTGTTGGACCATGACTTGCCACATCCCCAGTCATCACTGTTTCCGTGCCTGCCAAATCCATTCTCCTGACCCCCTTAGCCGCTAATAAACATGGTGAACGCTTACCCCCGCCAAAACCGGCCAACAGCACCGGACACCGGTCGTCGACCCCAAGCAATGTTCTGCTTGTGTTCTAGCGTAACGCGCCCATCATGTCCAACATGATTCACATTGCCGACAGGGGTGAAAACCACCTTATTATTTGCGATTCACAGCCAGATTGCCGATTGACAAACGCCTGAAGCTATGACTGACCCACACAGGCCCGACCACAAAGTTTGGGGTGCCGCCCCCTGAACGACACCACCTATAGTGTCCGAATTATATTTCGGCGCAAGAGGGTATTTTAAAATTTTACCACCAGCTTGGTGCTAATCACCCTTTACGCGGCCAATTGTGCGGCATTGCCGCGATCGGCTGTTTGTTGAATATCGTCACCGCCAGCTGCATGACAACTAAACCTAGTCAGCCCTTGACCTGCGGGCTAAAGGAACAGTCATGTCTGACACCCCGGCCCCGCCCTTTATACAATCGCCCGTTTTCGGCGGATTACCCCATGGTTTCTTCGGGCGCCAAGGGGGCGTTTCGACCGGCCAATATGCCAGTCTGAACATTGGTCCCGGTTCGGACGATGTGCCAGCCGACATCGCAGAGAATCGCCACAGGATTCGCGAAGCGATTCTCCCCGGCGGCGAGTTGGTCACCCTCTACCAAATCCACAGCGCCGATGTGGTGACTGTCACCGCCCCCATTGCCCATGATGCCCGGCCAGAGGCGGATGCGCTGGTGACGAATACACCGGGGCTGTTGCTCGGCATCCTCACCGCCGATTGCGTGCCGGTGCTGTTCGCCGATCTGGACGCGGGCGTGATCGGTGCAGCCCATGCCGGATGGAAAGGCGCGATCCACGGCGTGACGGATAACACCATCGCCGCGATGGAGGCTTTGGGCGCAGACCGCAGCCGCATCGTCGCGGCACTTGGCCCCTGTATTGCGCGCGCCAGCTATGAAGTGTCGGATGCCTTCGCCCTCCCGTTTCTCGAACAGAACCCGGCGCATGAGCAATTCTTCACCGATGCACGGCGCAAGGGCCATTTGATGTTCGACATCGCGGGCTATGTACTGGCGCGGCTTGCGGCAGCGGGCATTCGCAAGGCCGAATGGGTCGGGATCGACACCTGCGCCGATGAACAGGGTTACTTCTCCTATCGCCGATCCACCTTGCGTGGCGAGCCGGGCTATGGCCGACAAATGTCGGTTATCGGCCTGCCCGTTACAGGTTGAGCGCATGAACACCGCCACCACACTCCAGACGCGCATCCTGCCTTTTAGTGATGAGAACATCGCCGAGGCCGCTCGGCTGATCGCCAAGGGCATGGTCGTCGCGATCCCGACCGAGACCGTCTATGGCCTTGCCGGGGACGCCCAAAATGGTGAGGCGGTGGCGCGTATCTATGAGGCCAAGGGACGCCCCGGCTTCAACCCGCTCATCGTCCATGTGCCGGACCTTGCCCATGCCGAACGTCTGGCGGTGTTCGATGACCGCGCCCGTGCGCTTGCCAATGCCTTCTGGCCCGGCGCATTGACCATGGTACTGCCGGTGCGTGGCGATAGCGGCCTGTCCTCCTTGGTCACCGCAGGGCTAGACACCGTCGCGATCCGGGTGCCGGCGCACCGTGCGATGCGGGCATTGCTTACTGCCGCAGACCGCCCGCTTGCCGCACCCAGCGCCAATGCCTCTGGCCGGATCAGCCCGACCCGCGCCGATCATGTCGCGCTCAGCCTGACAGGCCGCATCCCGCTCATCATTGATGACAATGCGACCGGGCTGGGGCTGGAATCGACGATCATCTCTTTTGGCCCGGATGACATTCACCTGCTCCGCCCCGGCCCGATCACGGCACAAGCCTTAACGGCGGCGTCCCATTTGCCCGTCACCGAGCGCCGCCATGATGAGGCGATCACCGCCCCCGGCCAGTTGCTCAGCCATTATGCGCCGTCCAAGCCTGTGCGGCTGAACGTCACCTCGCCCGCTCCGGATGAATATCTGATCGGCTTTGGCGCAGTTGCGGGCGATGCGAGCCTGTCGGTGGATGGCGACCTTACCCAAGCCGCCGCCAATCTGTTCGATCTGCTGCACCGGGCCGATGCCGCGCCAAAGCCTCGTATCGCCATTGCGCCGATCACGGATGAAGGTCTCGGCCTCGCGATCAACGACCGGCTGCGTCGCGCGGCGCATCAAGAATGATTGAAAGCAGGCGCTTCTAGCGCTAGAGGCCCACCCAATATCTTCATCGCTTTTGGAGCAACATGCACATGCCAACGCTCGTCCTTATCCGCCACGGCCAATCCTCCTGGAATCTGGAAAATCGCTTCACCGGTTGGTGGGATGTGGACGTGACCGAATTGGGCGTTGCCGAAGCCCGCGCCGCAGGCCAGTTGATGCGCGACAAGGGATTGGATTTCGATAGCTGCTTCACCAGCTTCCAGACCCGCGCGATCAAGACGCTCAACATTGCGTTGGAAGAAATGGGCCGTTTGTGGCTGCCGGTCGAAAAGGACTGGCGCTTGAACGAACGCCATTATGGCGGGCTGACCGGCCTCAACAAAGCGGAAACCGCCGCCAAGCATGGCGATGATCAGGTCAAGATCTGGCGTCGTTCGTTCGATGTGCCGCCGCCCCCGCTGGAGGCTGGCAGCGAATTCGATCTGTCGACCGACCGCCGTTATGCCGGAATCGACATTCCCAACACCGAAAGCCTGAAAGACACCATCGCCCGTGTGCTCCCTTATTGGGAAGCCCGCATCGCGCCGGAACTGAAAGCGGGCAAGCGCGTGCTGATCTCCGCCCATGGAAATTCGCTGCGCGCCTTGGTCAAGCATCTGTCCAACATCCCGGACGATGAGATCACCGGCCTCGAAATCCCGACCGGCCAGCCGATCGTGTACCAGCTCGACGACAATCTCAACGCGCTGGATCGTTATTATTTGAACGAGCGGTAAAGACTTCTGTTTTGAGCCTCAAACGCCGGGCGGCGGCATCCGCCGCCTTGGCTTCCTCGCAATAAGCTCGGGCGGCCGTTCGGCCTTGCGGCGGCGATGCCGCCGTTTGGTCGTGCCGTCCTCACGCAAGCCCAATTGCCAATCCCCCCGCTGCCGGTTACGAGAAGCGCATGAACGGAAAACGGATCACGCTCATCATCGGCGGCGGCATTGCGGCGTATAAATCCTGCGAGCTTGTCCGCCTGTTACGCAAGGCAGGCCATCAGGTGCGTTGTGTGCTGACCAAATCCGGGGCGCAATTCGTCACCCCCTTAAGCCTCGCGGCATTGAGCGAAGACAAGGTTTATACCGAGCTTTTCGATCTCAAGGACGAGGTGGAAATGGGCCATATCCAACTCAGCCGTCAGGCCGATCTGCTTGCCGTTGTCCCCGCCACTGCCGATCTGATCGGGCGCATGGCGGCGGGCATGGCGGATGACCTTGCCACCACATTATTGCTCGCGACCGACAAGCCCGTGCTGATCGCGCCCGCGATGAATGTCCGCATGTGGCTGCATCCCGCGACACAGCGCAATATCGAGACCCTGCGCGGCGATGGCATTCAAATTCTTGAGCCCGATGAAGGCGCAATGGCCTGTGGCGAATTCGGCCCCGGTCGCCTGCCGGAGCCGCAGTCGATTTTCGACGCGATCATTGCGATGCTCGGCGGTAGCCCCAAGCCCTTGGCGGGCCAGCATGTCATCGTCACCGCCGGGCCGACCCATGAACCGATCGATCCCGTGCGCTATGTCGCCAATCGTTCCAGCGGCAAACAGGGCTATGCCATTGCCGAGGCGCTGGCCACACTGGGTGCGCGCGTCACCTTGGTATCCGGCCCGGTGCATTTGCCCACCCCCAAAGGCGTGCATCGCATCGACGTTGAAACCGCTGTGGAGATGCAAGCGGCGGTCGCGGGCAATCTGCCTGCCGATGCCGCCGTCATGGTCGCCGCCGTGGCCGATTGGCGCTTCCCCAGCGCCGATCAGAAAATCAAGAAACAGGATGGCGCACCGCCCGTCCTCGAACCCAGCGAAAACCCCGATATTCTCGCGGGGCTGTGCCGGTCGCCATTGCGTCCCCGGCTCGTCATCGGCTTTGCTGCCGAGACTGAGCAGGTAATCGACTATGCGACGACCAAGCGCATGCGTAAGGGCTGCGACTGGATCATCGCCAATGATGTGTCGGGCGATGTCATGGGCGGCGACCGCAACAGCGTGCATATTATCACCGACCAAGGCGTGGAAAGCTGGCCCGATACCGACAAGGCCGAAGTCGCCCGCCAGATTGCCCAAAGGATTGCAGATGCGCTGGCCTGATATCGATATTGCCCTGAAATGGCTGGAACATGGCGCAGGTCTGACCGCGCCTGCTTATGCCACCGAAGGCGCGGCGGGCATGGATGTCGTCGCGGCAGAGGAACTGACCCTCAACCCCGGCGCGCGCCATGCGGTCGCCACCGGCTTTGCCGTCGCGATCCCTGCGGGCTATGAAATTCAGGTCCGCCCGCGTTCGGGCCTTGCGCTTAAAAACGGCATCACCTGCCTCAACAGCCCCGGCACGATCGACAGCGATTATCGCGGCGAGGTGAAGGTCATTCTCGCCAATCTCGGTGATCAGCCCTTCCCGATCAAGCGCGGCGATCGCATCGCGCAACTGGTGGTCGCCCCCGTTCAACGCGCGACGTTCCGCACTGTCGCCGATCTCGATGATACCGCACGCGGCACCGGGGGCTTTGGCTCCACCGGGGTATGAGTCTCAACGACGAACAGCTCGACCGTTACGCCCGCCATATCATCCTGCCCGATATTGGCGGGATGGGACAGGCGAAGCTCCTCGCCGCCCATGTCGCGGTGATCGGCGCGGGCGGCATCGGCTGCCCGGCGCTTGCCTATCTCGCGGCGGCGGGTGTCGGCCAGATCAGCATCATCGATGACGATGTGGTCAGCCGTTCCAATCTGCAACGCCAGATCCTGTTCAATGACGACCAGATCGGCCAGCCCAAGGCCGATTGCGCTTCCGCTGCCGTCCATCGCCTCAACCCCGATTGCAACGCTACGCCCATTATCCAGCGCCTCACCGCCGATAATGCCGCTGCTCTTTTGCGCGATTGCGATGTGGTGCTGGATGGCTGCGATAATTTCGCGACCCGGCTGATCGTGGCCGATACCGCGCTTGCGCTGAAAAAGCCGCTCATTTCCGCCGCGCTTGGCCGGTTCGACGGGCAGGTCGCGACCTTTCGCGGCTGGGAAGAGAACAAGCCCTGCTATCGCTGCCTCGTCGGCCATGCGCCGGGACGCGATGACATCAATTGCGGCGATCAAGGCGTATTGGGCGCAATGGCCGGGATGATCGGCGCAATGGCCGCGATAGAGGTCCTGCGCCAGATCATCGGCTTTGGTGATGACACTGCGGGCAAGTTGATGCTGTTCGATCTGCTGTCCGCGCGTTTCCGCACGCTCGATCTGCCCAAAGACCCCGGATGCCCGACATGCGCGGGCTGACGATCATCCTCACCGAAAACGCGCCCGAACGGTTGCGCGGTGCCTTGATGATCGCGCTGACCCATCAGGCCTTGGGTGGCCGCGCCCGTATCTTCTTTCAGTTCGAGTCCGTGGCATTGCTCCAGCCGCCAATCATCGCCAGCGCCGATCCGGGCCATATCGCCGCCGGTCTGCCCCCGCTTGCGGCCTTGGTCGATGATGCGCTCATCAGCGGGATGGAGCTGATTCTGTGCCAGACCGGCCTGCATCTCACCAATGCCCGTGCCGATCAATTCGATCCGCGCTGCACATTCGGTGGTTTAGCCAGCATTTTGGCTACATTAGGCGAAGATCGGCTATTGGCGCTCTGACAAAGCCTCGCCTATAGTCCGGGCTATGCGCATCCTCCTCCCCATGATGCTGGCCTTTACCGCCACGCTCCCCCTCGTCCCCGCCATTGCGGCGGCCCCTCCGCAAACTCAAACCCTCGAAAAGGGCATCGTCTCCTCGGCCAATATCCACGGGAGCGAGGCCGGGCAGGAAATGCTGCGCGCAGGCGGCAGCGCAGCGGATGCGGCGATGGCGATGATGCTCGCGCTGACGGTGGTCGAACCTCAATCATCCGGGATCGGCGGCGGCGGATTTCTGCTCTATCATGATGGCCGGACCAACACGCTTTCCACCATCGATGGCCGCGAAACCGCGCCCGCCACGGCCCGCCCGGATCGGTTCATGGGACCGGATGGCAAGCCGCTTGCGTTTATGGCGGCGATGCCGGGCGGCAAATCGGTGGGCGTTCCCGGCAATATCGCATTAATGGCGATGACCCATCATAAATGGGGAAAATTGCCGTGGAAGCACCTGTTCGCCCCCGCGATCCGGCTGGCGGAACAGGGCTATCAAGTCACCCCGATCCTGCGTCAACGGCTCGATATGATGGCCAAAATCTGGGTCGACTTCCCCGAGGCGCAAGCGATTTACTGGCGCGATGGCCAGCCCTTGCCGGTGGGCGCTACTGTCCGTAATCCGGCGCTCGGCATTTTTCTGCGCAAGCTCGCCAAGGCGGGTCCCAAGGCCTTTTACACCGGCGATAATGCCAAAGCGATCATCGCGGCGACGGCCTCGGCCAAGCGCAACCCCGCCCCGGTCACCGCAAAGGACATCGCCGGTTACAAGGCCAAGGAACGCCCCCCGGTCTGCGTCACCTATCGCACCTATAAATTATGCGGCATGGGACCACCCTCCTCCGGCGCGACCACGGTGTTCGGCATTCTCGGCATGCTGGAACATTTTCCGATCCCGGCGCTGGGCAAGGACAGCCCGACCAGTTGGCACCTGATTTCCGAGGCGATGCGCCTCGCTTATGCCGATCGCGACCTCTATCTTGGCGATGCGGATTTCGTCTCCGTCCCGGTCAAGGGCTTGCTCGATCCCGCCTATTTGGCGCAACGCGCCGCGCTCATCTCGCAAGATGCCGCGCGCGCGGATTATCCTGCGGGCAACCCACCGGGCAGCGCCCCCCGCACTGCCGCCCTCGCGCCGGATGTGCCGGGGACAACGCATTTCGTCGCGGCGGATAAATGGGGTGACGTCGCCTCGATGACCTCTACCGTTGAAGGGCCATTCGGCAGCGCGTTGATCGTGAACGGCTATTTCCTCAACAATGAATTGACCGATTTTACCTTCGCACCGGAATTGAATGGCAGGCCCGTCGCCAATCGCGTCGAACCGGGCAAGCGCCCGATGTCGGCCATGTCCCCAACCATCGTCTATGACCCCCAAGGCAAGGTCGTGCTGGCCGTTGGTTCGGCGGGTGGCAAACGGATCATCATGCATGTGTTAAAGGCGCTTGTCGGCGTGATCGATTGGAAACTACCGATCAACGATGCCATCGCCCTGCCAAATATTTTCATGGCGGGCGATGCAGTACAAATCGAATCCGGCACAGAATTGGCGGCGAGAGAGCGTGAATTGGCGCGAAAAGGACGCACAATCCTTTCAACACCGCTTGATTCAAAGTTAAATGCTATCGAATTTAATCAAAGCCACTGGCGCGGCGCAGCGGATCCGCGTAGCGAAGGCAAAGCATTAAAAGAATAATTAAGAGTAGAGCCGAATGGGCGAACCAACATCCTGTGTGCGTGAGCTGGAGAAGTTCAACAGTCTCGTTGAGATGTTCTTTATCCGCGCAGACAGCCGGGGCGACCAGCCGTTCCTGATCGCCAAGCGCGACAAGCAATGGCAGCCGATCAGTTGGCGCGATGCCGCAAGGCAAGTAGCCGTACTGGCATCGGCGCTACGCGGCCTTGGCCTGCAACCGGGCGACCGCGTCATGCTCGTATCGGAAAACCGGCCCGAATGGTGCATCGCCGATCTGGCGATCATGGCGGCGGGCGGCGTCACCGTGCCGACCTACACCACCAATACGACACGCGACCACGCCCATATTTTGAGCGACAGCGGCGCGCGCTTCGTCATTTTTTCCAACCAGAAAATCGCCGCCAATCTCTTGCCCGCCGTACTGGCCGCACCCGCCATCGAAACCGTCATTTCGATGGAGCCAGTCAAATTCGGCCAAGGCGAATTCCGCCACCTCCTTTGGTCCGACCTACTCAACCGCCCGGTGATCGATGAAGAAATCGCCGCCTTACGCGATCAACCCGTGGCGGGCCGCAATGATCTCGCCTGCATCATCTACACCAGCGGCACCGGCGGCGTACCGCGCGGGGTGATGCAGCATCATGGCGCAATCTTACTCAACGTCGCCGGGCCATTTGAGATTATGGCCGAAGATTTCGGCATCGACACCGAACGCTTCCTCTCCTTCCTGCCCTTGTCCCATGCCTATGAACATACTGGCGGCCAGTTCCTGCCCATCGCCCTTGGCGGCGAAATCTGGTATGCCGAAGGTCTGGACAAGCTCGCGAACAACATTGAGGAAGTACAGCCGACGATCATGGTCGTCGTGCCGCGATTGTTCGAGGTGCTGCGCCAAAAAATCGTCAAATTAATCGAGAAAAAGGGCGGCATCGCCCATTGGCTGATGCAACAGGCGATCAAGATCACCGATCAACAGGCCAATGGCCGCAGCAGTCTGTTCAATGGCCCGTTGGAACTATTGCTCGAACGCTCGCTCCGCCCGCAAATCAGGGCGCGTTTTGGCGGACGGATGAAGGCGATGGTCTCGGGCGGCGCACCGCTCAACCCGGAAGTCGGGCGCTTTTTCACCGCGATGGGCATGACCTTGCTGCAAGGCTATGGCCAGACAGAGGCCGCCCCGGTGATCAGCGTCACCCGTCCCAAGACCGGCCTTGCGATGCACACGGTCGGCACGCCGATTACCGGCGTCGAGGTCAAGATGCTGGACGATGGCGAAATCCTCGTCCGCTCCGAATGCGTGATGCACGGCTATTGGAACAATCCGGTCGAAACTGCCAAGGCGCTTCAGAATGGCTGGCTCCATACCGGCGACATTGGCCATTTTGACGATGCAGGCCGGATCATCATCACCGACCGCAAGAAAGACCTGATCGTCAACGACAAGGGCGACAATATCTCGCCTGCCCGGGTGGAAGGGATGTTGACGCTCCAGCCCGAAATTCTGCAAGCGATGGTGCTGGGCGACAATCGCCCGCATCTCGTCGGGCTGGTCGTGGTGGACCCGGAATGGCTGGCGGGCTGGACCGCACAGAGCCATGACCCGACTGATGCCAATGCGCTTCATCGCGCCGTGATGACGGCGGTTGACCGGGTCAATCGCGACCTGTCGGTGATCGAAAAGATACGCCGGGTCTGCCTCGCCGATGCGCCGTTTACCGTGGAAAATGAGATGCTCACCCCTTCAATGAAAATCCGCCGCCACAAGATCCGCGCAATTTATGGCGCGCGGCTGGAGGACCTGTATCATGGCCATTGACGTGCATAGTGCCAGCGGGACCATGTTGGCCGATCGCGCGGTCATTCGCCTGTCGGGAGAGGATGTACGTGGTTTTCTGAACGGCCTTGTCACCAATGACGTCATGGGACCATTGCCGGTCTGGGCCGGACTATTGACCCCGCAGGGCAAGGCGTTGTTCGACTTTATCATCTGGGCCGATGGGGATGATCTGCTGATCGATTGCGAGGCCGAGGCCGCCGAGGCTTTGGTCAAGCGCCTCAGCATCTATCGCTTGCGCCGCGCAATCACGATCAAGCGGGATGAGCAGCTTGCCGTCCATTGGTCGTTGACCGACACACAGGGCGCACCAGACCCGCGTCATGCCGGTCTTGGCCATCGCTGGATCGCCGCCCCCAGTGTGCCCGCCACGGGCTGGCACGCGCATCGCCTGTCGCTGGGCGTGACGGAAGGTCTGGCCGAACTGGGCAGCGACCAGATTTTATGGCTGGAATGCAATGCCGACCAGCTGCATGGCGTCAGCTTCACCAAGGGCTGTTATGTCGGGCAGGAAAATACCGCCCGCATGAACTGGCGGCAGAAAATCAACCGCAGGCTGGCCGTTATGGCGCTGGCAGACGCAGAAAAAGACCCAGCCCGGGTGCGTGTCCGCTATCCGGAACTGGGTCTGGCTGTCACTTTCCAACGCGTCGAGGAACGCGCGGAAGACTGATTAAATCTGGGTTTCAATCCAGTTCTTGAGGTGGCTCTTCGGCGCAGCGCCGACCTGGGTCGCAAGCGGCTGGCCATCCTTGAACAGGATCATCGTCGGGATGCTGCGGACGCCGAACTTCGATGCAGCCTCTGGATTGTCATCGATATTGATCTTGGCGATCACGACCTTGCCCGCCAGTTCCGCCGACAATTCTTCGAGCGCAGGCGCAATCATCTTGCATGGCCCGCACCATTCTGCCCAGAAATCAACAAGTACCGGCTCATTCGACTGAATGACATCGGCTTCAAAGCTGGCATCGGTGACGGATTTAGTAGCCATTGGACGATTCCTTGTTTCTGATATTTGCCCGCAATCTAGGGAAAGCCGCGATCCGGCTCAACCCACACAGCGGATAGAATTTATTGACCGGTCCCTGCCGCAACTGCTGCCGCCGCCAGATCGAGCATGTCATCATCCAGCGTGAACAAGCGTGGCCCGGACGTATAGAGCAACGACGCCCGCACCGATTTGCCCGGAAAAATCACCCGCAACGCATCGCGATAGGCCGCCATCTGCCGCACATGATGGCTGGAAATCGCATGCACCGATGCAGGCACCCGCCGTCCCGTCTTGAAATCCACCAGCTCGATCACCTCACCGGCAATACGCAGCCGATCCACCACGCCGGAGATGACCTTCTCGCCCACCACCGCCGATAATGGCACTTCCGCCAAGCTGTCTGCGCCAAATACCTGTTGATGGGCCGGGTCGCCAATGATCGCGAGCGCCTGCACGACCAGATTAGACCGCCAATCAGCGGCCCGCTCCGGCACCTGTCCGCGCAACCACGCCTCGGCCAGCGCCGCCTGTCGATCTGGCGCGACACCGGGCAAGCGTTCAAACAGGCCATGGAGCAACGTCCCGCGCAACATCGCCTCGGCGCGGGGATCGTCGCCCGGCGGGTCGATCACCAAATCCTCGCCCAATTTCGACGGGGCCAATGGCTTGGGCGGTCGCGCCTCTTCCGGCGCAGTCCGATCCAGCCATTCGGGGATTGAATCCGCTATTTGTCGCGCTTGCGCGCGCGTTTCGGTGCGGCCCGCCTTGGGTGCGGTAAACGCGCCATAGCACCAGATTTCGCCCCAATCGGGATCAGCCTGCGCCGTCACCTCCAATTCGGCCTCCAGTGCGCGGCGCACCATCTCATGCCAGCAATTCGCCCCACCATCGCGCTGCTTTTTCTTGCCGACCGCGCCCGCAAGGCACAGCACCTCTTCGGCCCGCGTCAGCGCGACATAGAGCAAGCGGCGATGCTCCTCATCCCGCGCGGTCTTGGCGCGGGCCATGGCCTGTTCCACCCGATCATGACAGCGCTCATTCGTGCCAAGCGGCACCGCAATCGCCGCCGCATCGTCGTCGATCTCAAGCGCGATTTGGCTTTCATGCCGGTCATCCGGATCACCCATCGCATCGGCCATGATGACAATCGGCGCTTGCAAGCCCTTGGAACCATGCACCGTCATGATCCGCACCTGATGCTGCGGGCCTTCCTGTTCGCGCTTGATGTCGTCTTGCGCCTTGTCCATCGCCGATAAAAACGCCGCAAATGAGGCCACGCCCTGTTGTTCATGATCGAGCGCGGTCACCATCAGCTCTTCCACCGGATCGAGCACCTCCAGCCCCAATCGCGCCACCATCTTGGCCCGGCCCGCAATCGGCCCAGACAAAACGCGCTCGAAAAAGCCATAAGGCGACACCAGATCGGCCATCGCCAACAGGCTCTCCAACCCGGTTCGCGCCGCGATAAAATGCGGTTCTTCGCGATTGCGCAACGCCCGCCACAGGCCCGATGGGCGATTCCACGCCACATCGAACAAATCCTGCTGGGTCAGGCCGAACAGAGGCGACATCAACAAGGCCGCAAGGTTGAGATCATCCTCCGGCTGCATCGCAAAGCGCATCGCCGCCAGCAAATCCTTCACCGCCAGCGCATCCTGCAACTGCATCCGATCGATCCCGGCGACCGGTACGCCATAATCATGCAGGCGGGCGATGATCTGGCGGGCGAGAAAACCCCGGCTTCGCACCAAAATCATGATGTCCCCGGCCTCAACCGCCCGATTTTTATGGCTGAGGAACAAGGGTTCCTCCTTCAGCCAGCGACGAATTTGCAGCGCCAGCCGCCGCGCCAACAACGCCTCTGCACCGCGCTTGCTCTCATCGGCATCATTATTGCCGTCACCATTATTATCGCCCTCGGCCTCATCGCCCTCAACAACATTCAGGCCGGGCTGCGCCGCTATCGCCGCCACATCCTCCGGCCCGACCGGTTTCCACAACAACACCGTGCCGCCCGCTTTCTCGCGAAAGCTCAAATGGCGATTGGGCTGATGCGCCAACCCCAAGGACGGCGCGCCCTGATGCGCCAATACCGCATCGACACATTCCAACACCGCACTTAACGATCGGTATGAAGTATCCAGACTAAGTTCTTTAAAAGGCTTTTCAACATCCCGCGCCATCGCCGCGAATTTTTCCTGCGCGGATTGAAAGGCCGCAGGATTGGTCCCCTGAAATGAGAAAATCGCCTGTTTGAAATCGCCGACGACAAACAGGCTGCGATCACGCGCCACCGCGCCAAGGCCCGCGAAATATTCAGCCGTCAGCGCCTCGATAATCTCCCATTGATGGGCGTTGGTATCCTGCGCCTCATCGATCAGCACATGGTCGGTCTGCTGATCGAGCTTGAACCGCACCCATTCCCCCATGCCGGGGCGGGTCAGCAATTGATGCAGATGGTGGATCAAATCGTTGAAATCGACGGCTGCCCGCGCATGTTTCAACGCCCGATAATGCCGCGCGACCTTGGCCCCGGCCCGCAAACAAGCCGCCAGATGCGCCGCCAAACGATAGCATGAGACCAATCTTTGGGTCTCTAGCAACCAATTTGCGAGCCGCGCGAGCGGATCACCCATGCTCGGTTCTTTCTTAACAAGACCAAGCACATTCTTGTTAACATTACCATCTTTGGTGATAACGGTCGCATATAAGGGCGCCCAAGAGTTGATCCGCTGTTCCGGTCTCCACCCCAAAAATGCCAGCACCGCATCCGCCAGCTTCGGCCCGGTCGTGCCACTAGTGATCCCCTTGGCCAGCAACGCCAACAGGCCCAAACCCTCCCGGTCGATGGCCGCATCCTGAAAGCGCGACAGGTCCGATTGCGCCGTGCTGCCCGGCTGCAGGCCAAGGCCGCGCCAGACCCGATCCGCGATCAATTCTTCTGGGCCAAGATCATGAAAAGCTGGCCCGTTCTGCGCGCAACGCACTAAAAAGGCGCGCGCCTCATCGCTCCCCATCCGCAAAGACAAATGCTCAACATCCGCGATGAAGCCATTGTCTTGAATGGATAAAGAAATCGCCTCTTCCACCAATTCGCGCTGCGCCTCGCCCTCAATCAGCTCAAAACCGGGGACCAAGCCCGCCTCGACCGGAAAGCTGCCGAGCAACGACTGGGCAAAGCTATGGATCGTCTGAATCCGCAATCCGCCCGGCACATCAAGGACACGGGCAAACAGGGTGCGGGCATGGGCGCGGCTGGCATCATCCACCGTCTCACCAATCGCCCGCAAATCGCTGGCAAGGCTCGCATCATCAAGTCGGACCCAACGGGCCAATGTCTCGTTAATGCGGTTGGCCATTTCGGCGGCCCCCGCCTTGGTATAGGTCAGGCACAAGATGCTGGCCGGATCGACCCCACGATAGAGCAAGCGAAACACCCGGCTGGTCAACACCTGCGTCTTGCCCGATCCTGCCGAGGCGGAAAGCCATGCATGTTCTGCCGGATCGGATGCCCATTTCTGGGATTCGCTCAAATTTTGCAGTGACTTGCTCTGCTTCTCAGGCAATGGCTTTGAACTACGCATCGTCACGCCCCAGCCATTCATCAAGCCGCATCAACTGGTCATACTCATCATATGTCCGGCCCTGCCCAAATTCCTTGGCAATAAACGGTGCATCGCCCAACAGCCAGCGCCGTGCCAGCCCTTCAAACGCCGCGACATGCACCGCCCGCGCCTCTGGCAACGCGTCTTTTTCAAACCATTTGCCAATATCGATCACATGGCCAAGCGACTTGCCCGCACCACCACGCGCCAGCGACCAATATTCAAGCTTATCGACCTTACCGGGGGCCAGATCCTTGAACCCGCCTTGTTCCAATATCTCGCCCAACAGGCCCAATTGCAGGCTGTTCCCGGCCACCACCGGCCCCTTGGACATTTTGCCGCTCTTATAATCGACAATCGCATACACGATGTTGCCATCCTCATCCGGCAAGCGGTCGATGCGATCCGCCTTGCCGGTCACGATAACGCCCGCAATCCGGCCCTCGCCCTCCGCTTCCGTCGCGCAAGGCACGCGTCCCTCTTCCCGGTCGGCGATCAATTGCGCCTCCAGCGTTTGCGCGGCCTGCATCAACCGAGGCCGCGCCAGCATCCGAAATACCGGGTCAATCGCATCATGCGCCAAGGCCCGATCAATCGCCGGTTCCAGCGCCTTGGCCTTGGCCCCGTCCTTTACCCAAAGCTCAAACGCCTCATGAATGATCGTCCCCATCCAGCGCCGTTCCGCCGGGGCATCCAGCGGATCGAACTTGCGCAATTTCAGGATCGAATAGGCATAAAAGGCATAAGGATCGGCCAAGGCCCGTTCTGCCGCCGTCACCGATAATTTGCCGGGACGCGCCGCCAGCGGCGGTTGCGGGCGGGGTTGGCGCGCGCGCGGGGTGACGTCAAGACGGCGATCCAGCCCATGCGCCCAAGCCGCCAGATGTTTATCCTCGCGCAAGCCCCCGGTCATCGCCTCCAGCCGCCGCCAAAAACGCGACGCGAGCATCGGACTGCGCCCCTGCCTGCGCGCGCGGGTCAGCAAGATCCGCCGCGCCCCCAATGCCGTTGCAAAATCATGGGCGGCAAGGCCGATGCGAAACTCGGTCGATGGCAGGCCAATCGCGCGACGAATACCGGGCGACAGCCACGGATCGGGCGTCGGCACGGCAGGCCAACTCCCCTCATTCAACCCACCAAGGATCATCAGGTCCGCCCGCTGCAACCGCGCCTCCAACAGACCCCAGATAAACACCCGTGGATGGCCATGATCGGCAGGCCGGATCGCGACATCGCCCAGCCACATCACCAGCAAGGTCCGCGCATCGGCAATCTCGACCGATATGTCATTGTCCGCGAGATAGGCCCGCAGCCGCGTGATCTCATCCCCCAATCGCCGCCCGACCGGCCCGGCCCAAAGCAGCTCCCCGGTCAATGCGCTGCCCAGCGCCACCAGATGCTGAAGCAAATCGCAAAAACTGACCTGCGCCTTATGGTGCATCAATGCAGATGCAGGGGTGAGCATCGGCACCAGCTCATCCTGCCACCAATCCCGGATCAACACCTCATCATCGACCCGCAGATGACGTTTGCGCGCGCTGTCGATCCGGTCATCCAGCGCGGGCAAGATGCCGCCCAGCCCCGGTGCAGGTCGCGGCCCGCGCAACATCTTGTCCAGCCCGCGCACACGATCCAGCCAGATCTGGCGACGTTCGCCCTTCATCGCCAGCGGGTGCTGCAACACGCTCACCAACGGCACCGGCGCACATCGCGTTTCCAGCAATTCAACCAGCCCAAGCAACAACGCGCCCTGCACCGTATCGGCCAAAGGCACGCCCGCGCTATCGTCCACCTCCACATCCCAACGGCGCAAATGCGCGGTCACGCGCTGCGCCAGAATGCGGTCCGGCGTCACCAACGCGACCGTGCGGCGCGGCGTTTCAAGCTGATGGCGGATCGCAATCGCAATCAACTGCGCCTCATCCCCGCCATGCGCCAGTTCATGCGCGTGAATGCCGGTAAGCGCGAGTGCGGACTGATCCAGATCGCTCCACGCGGTCGTGAGCGGCGGCGGCAGCATGACCTGCGCGATCATCCGATCCCGGCCCTCATCGCTATCGAGCAAGCCCGGATAAGGCCAAACCTCCACCTCACCCCGGCCCACGCCCATGCGATCAAGCAGGCGCTTGAGATGATATTGCGGATGGCTTTCCTGCGGTCGTTTGGGCCGTTCGCCCGCCTCGGTCGCCGGAAACGGGCCAAGCGCCGTCCAATCGACAGGGTCCATCTCCAGATCGAGCGCAGGCAAGATCACCCCACCTTGGGGCAGGCGGCTAATCGTGCGTAACAGCCCCGCAATCGCAGGGGCCGAGGTCGTAATCCCGGCGGCGATGATAAAGCTCGCACTTGGTGGGTTCACCCGCCATTGATCGGTAATCGCATGAAGTTGCAAATTGCGCCGCGCGGTCGCGTCGATCAGGCCCCGGCTCGCGAGATAGGCGGGCCAGACATGCAACAACACATCAAGCTGACCCAAGGTTTCCTGCCAATGCCCGGCGAGCGACATGCCGGGATCGAGCGTGGCCAGCGCATCCACGCCCAATTCCTCGACCTGCATCTGATCGATCAACTGGCCCAAGGACCGCGCAAGGCGAAAGCGTTCGGCCACCGAAATACCGGGCCGCGCCTTGCCAACCATTTCCGCCAGCACGAACAAACGCTCCAACGGCTGAATCGCAGGCGGCAGCGCCTCACCCTCCAGCGGATCGAAATGCACGCCCAGCCGCTCATCCAGCGCCTCATCACCGATCACGATCATCCGGGGCAGCAACGCCCCCTTGCCGGTCACGCGGATAAAGCCGTCGGTCACCGCTTTCACTGCGCGGCTATTCGGCAGGATCAACAGGCCGCGCGCCAGCCCCAAGGCATCATCGCCATGACGTTCCAATAATCCCCGCGCCAAGGCGTCGGCAAAGCTGCGATGCGCCGGGATTGTCCAGACCGATGGATGCACAGCATCAGCCATGCCCTAGCCCAAGCATCGATTCCACCACAGGAATGGCCTTGGGCGTGCCGACATCGAACCACAGGCCTTGATGGGTCACGCCGAAACAACGCCCCGCCTCAATCGCGCGGTTCCAGAATAAATTGGTCGAAAACGGGCCTTCGGGCGCATCGACCAACAGTCTTTTCGACAATAATTGAATGCCGGTAAACACAAAGGGCGCGACCTTGGAGGGCGCGCGACGCGATACCCGGCCCCAGCCATCCAGCTGGAAATCGCCAATGCCATTATGGCATTCCGCCCGCGCCAATGGCACGAGCAACAACAACGCATCCATCCGCGCATCGTCCCAATGCCGGGCCAGCAATTCAAAACTGTTGGCCGGACCATCGACCCAGAGATTATCGCTGTTGATGCAGAAAAACGGATCGCCATCGATCAGCGGCAGCGCATGGATCAACCCGCCGCCCGTCTCCAGCAATTGCGCGCGCTCATCCGACACCCGAATATCGAGATCACGCGCATTATTACGCAAATGCGCCTCCAGCGCATCGGCCATATAATGGACATTGACCACGACCTTATGGATACCGGCTGCGCGCAAGCGATCAAGGCAATGATCGAGCAAAGTCCGCCCCGCGACCTCCACCAATGGCTTTGGCCGGGTGGCGGTCAACGGGCGCATCCGTTTGCCAAGGCCCGCCGCCATGATCATCGCCGTTTCCGGCATATTGACGACCGCCTGTGTCATGCCGCGACATGCTCCTGCCAATAGGCCGCACGCGCCGCCTCCGGCACATAGAGATCGAACCACGCCTTCACTGGCGCAAGCGCCGGATGGGCAAGGTCGCGTTCGAGATAGGCCCAGACGCGCGGCTGGAAGCTCAGATAATGCGGCTTGCCATCGCGCTTCCACAACCGGGTAAAAATGCCGAGAATCTTGGTATTCCGTTGCGCGCCCAACACGGCATAATGGGCGCGAAACGCCGCCTCATCCGCGATGTTATTGGCGGCGATATACCGCGCAAGCATCGCCTCTTCCAACGCAGGCAATACATCGCGCCGCGCATCTTTCAACAAGGACACCAGATCATAAGCCCGATGGCCCGCGAGCGCGTCCTGAAAATCGAGCAGGCCCAATTGCCGCAAGCCGGGCCGATCGAGCAGGATCATATTTTCCGCATGATAATCCCGCAGCACCAAGGTCCGCTCCGCCAACGCCACGGCCTCCACCTCGGCCCAGCACGTCCGCCACGCCGCCTCAAACGCGGCCGCATCAACCGCAAGCCCGGTGGCAGGCGCATAATATTCGGGAAACAGATTAACCTCGCGCAACATCACCGCATCATCATAAGGCGCGACATCTTTGGGCGCTGGCGCTGCCGCCAATGCCCCCAGCAGATCACAGGCGACCTCATAAATCCCGGTTTCGCTCGTTGGTGTTTGATCGATCACCGGGCGCACCAGCCGATCACCGAAATCCTCCAGCAGGACCAAACCATGATCAAGATCGACGCCCAGAATTTCCGGCGCGGAAAAACCGCGTTCCCGCAACACATTCGCAATCGCGATAAACGGGCGCGGGTCTTCATGCGGCGGCGGGGCATCCATCAACACCGCCACCCTTTCGCCCAGATGCACCCGGAAATAGCGGCGGAACGACGCATCCCCGGCAAGCGGGCGGATCTCCGCCCCTCCCCAGCCTAATGAGGCAAGAAATTGCGGGGCTGTATCGGGCGGTATCATCATGCTGGCCATCGTCCTTCCCAAGCGGGCGGGCAGGTCGCTGTCAAGACACGCGCATCCGGCCCCTCATTTTCAATCCTGAGGCAGAGCGCATCGCGCCACAGCCAATCGCCCATCCGTTCCGGCCATTCGATCAGCATCACCGATCCAAAGCGCAGTTCATCAAGGCCCAATTCCTCCAGCTCATCGCGATCTTCGATCCGATAGAGATCGACATGCCAGACCGGCAGGCGGACATCCGGCATGTCATAGCCGAGCATGATCGGAAAGGTCGGGCTGGCGACATCGCCGTCCCAACCAAGTCCCTGCAATATCCCGCGCACCAGCGTCGTCTTGCCCGCGCCCAAATCACCATAAAAAGCAATCGCATCATCGGGTTTTAACACTCGGCCAATGCGCGCACCAAAGGCCATCATCGCCTCCGGCCCCGCCAATCGGACAGTCTGTGCCACGCTCATATGCTCGATCCACGCGGCAGGGTAATGGTGACACATGTCCCCTCGCCCACTTCCGACAGCAGTTCCAGATGCCCGCCATGCGCCTCGACGAAATGCTTGACCAAGGGCAATCCAAGCCCCGCCGCCGTGCCGCCGCCATGTAGGGCATTACGCGCGCGATAAAAGCGGTCGAACACATGTTCATGCTCTTCGAGCGCAATACCGGGGCCATTGTCAGACACCACAATCCGCGCCTGTGCCGCATCGCCATCGACATGCAGCAGGATGCGGCCATGTGCTTGGGTATATTGGATCGCATTACGCAACAGATGATCGACGCATTGCCTGATCCGCCGCCGATCACCGCGCACCGATCCGCTCCCCGGCAGAATCTCGATAACGAAATCCTGTCCGCGCTCCGCCGCTTCCGTGCGATGCTGGCCGACCAACTGCCCGACAAGGCCGGGAATATTCACCTCTTCCATCGACAAGGGCAGATTGCCCGCATCGCCTTGGGTAAGGTCCAGCACATCATCGATCAATGCGCCAAGCTTGGCCGCCGCCTCGGTAATCGCCAGCGCATAATCATGGGCCGCAGGCGGGAGATCGCCCGCAAGGCCGCTCGCCAGCATTTCCGAGAAACCGCTGATGCTGGTGAGCGGGGTCCGCAATTCATAGCTGATATTGGACATAAAGGCGGTCTTGATCCGGTCCGCCTCTTCCAATGTCGCGGTGCGCTCCATCAATGTCTGTTCGGCGGCGCGGCTGGCCGTCACATCGAGCAAGGTAAACAGCGCATTGCCATCGGGCAACGGCACGGCGGCGCATTCGAAATGACGGCCATCCGCCATCGCAATCCGCCCGCTCTTATGTCGCCGATCCGAAATCGCACTGCGGATCAATTCGCGCACATCGCTCGCGCGTTCCGGGTCGGCAAGATGCGGCGCGATCCGGCGGGCGAGATGATCGATGCGCGGATGATCGGCGAGTTCTTCCTCCTCCATCCCCCATGCCTCGCGGAAGCGATTGTTCCACAGATGCAACCGCCCATCCGCCGCAAACACGCCGACGGATTCGAACAAATTATCAAATGTCGCCGTCCGCACCTGCAACAAGGTATCGCGCGCGCTCGCCAATTGGGCATGCTCGGTCCGGTCTTCAAAAATCAGCAGCAAACCGCCATCAGGCAAGGGCTGGGCCACAACGCGCAAATGGGTGCCATCCGGCAGCAGCCAGCCCTCTTCATTGGCCGAACCCGCAATCTGGAACCAGTCGCGCCGTTCCGCCTTCCACGCCGGAAAATCGCGCACCTGCGGCAAACGGTCGGTCTCGCGCATCTTTTCCAACACGCGATCAAAGGCGGGATGTTCGGCCAGCCAATCGGGACGCAGGTTGAAAATCCGCTGCATCGGCTGATTGGTAAAGCGCAAGGCCTGATCCGGCCCGAATTGCGCCACGCCCGCCGACAATCGATCGAGCATCGCCCGCTGTGCGCCCGCAAAGCGCGATAAATCCGCCCGCGCCATTTCGACATCGGTGACATCCAGCGCAAAGGCCGCCACCCCGGCTGGTCCCAATGGCACATGCGCGATCTTCAACGAACGGCGCTGGCCGCCGATGGTCGCGACCGCCGGTTGATAACGCACGACGTTCATTTCCTGCGCCTCGCGCGCAATCGCCAGCGGATCGGTGCGGCTCGCTTTATCGACCAGTTCCACATCGCGGGAAATCACATCGGCGGCATCCCGCGCCTCCACCGCGCGGACATAAGCGGTATTGACCAAGGTCAGCTTCAACGCCTGATTGCGATGCCAGATCGGGAATGGCGCGGCCTCGATCAGGCTCGACAGCGCCTCCAGCGCGTCTGCCCGCTCGTTCGATTCCTTTTCCAGCCAATGGCGTTCCAAAGCCTGTGTCGTTTCATCGAAACACCACAATATCAACGTCCCCGCCCCGCCCTGCGCAAATGGTGCTGGCCCGGCCTCGACCCGCAACACACGCTCCCCGCCCTGCACATATAAGGGCAGCGAAAAACGCTTGCCGCTGCGCGCGGCGGCGGCAGTCTCGCTCATCAACTGGGCAAGTGATTCATCCGTCAGGCCCAAGGTGCCGCGCTGGCATTCAGACAGGGTCGTAGGTGCGCGTTCCAGCCCAAGCCATTGGACAAAACGATGCCCCCCCGTCAATTCGCCATTGGGTTTCAGCACCAGCAGTGCCACGGGGCTTGCATCAAGCAATTGCGCCACGCGATCATGTTCGCCCAGTAAATGCGCCTGTTGATGCAGCACGCGTCCGGCCCGGATCGTCAACCACGCCGCCAGCATCATCCACAGCATCATGGCCATGGCGATCAAAAAAGCAGCGGTCGGATAAATCGTGATCATCGGGTGATGAGCGGTCCTATGGTATCTGCATGAAAAGTCATTGCGCCACTCCTATCCACTCGCCAGTGAAAGCGGAAGCGTGGACATGATCTGCGCACAAAAAAAGAGGCGGCACGCGCGCACCGCCTCTTTTCCTGAAAATCAGCTTTAACCGGTTGTTACCCGATCAATTGCCTTCGCGGATCGGCACCAGCTTGATCTCGACGCGGCGATTTGCCTGACGTCCGATCTCGGTGTCGTTGCTCGCCACCGGTTGGGACGAGCCAAAGCCCTGCACCCCGATGCGCGCCGAATTCACGCCACGCAGCGTCAGATAATTGCTGACCGACTGGGCGCGATTCTTCGACAAGGGAATGTTGATCGCATCATTGCCGGTGGAATCGGTATGGCCGTACACATCGACAAAGGTCTTTTCATATTGGACCAAGGTCTGCGCCACCTTGTCGAGCGTCACGTTGAACGCCGGGTTGATCGCATAGCTGTTGGTGTCAAAGGTAATGCCCGATGGCATGACAAGCTTGATGTCATCGCCCTCACGCACCACATCGACCCCGGTGCCTGCAGTCTCTTCGCGCAGCTTCTTTTCCTGCTGATCCATATAATTGCCGATAGCCGCGCCCGCGAGCGCGCCAATGCCCGCGCCCACAATCTTTTCGGTCCGGTCATGCTTGCCGCCGACAACATCGCCAAGCAGATAACCGCCAAGCGCACCGCCAATCGCGCCGATCCCCGCCTTGGAGATGCGCTTGTTCCCGGTCTCCGGGTTGGTCGTGCAGGCGGCACTCGCCAGCAAGCTCATGATTACTGCGGCAGTTCCAAGCTTCTGTAAGTTCTTCATCTTCGCCCTCCTGTAAGTGCAACTTTGTCCCTGATACGCATAAAGGCCCTCTTGGATGAAGCGGGGATGAACATAAAAAAGGGGCGGCATCGCTGCCACCCCTTTTGAACTCGACTATCTATCTCATCAGCCCGGTAAAAGCCGACAAAATATATCAATAACGATAATGATCCGGCTTGAACGGGCCTTCGCTCGACACGCCGATATAGGCGGCCTGCTTTGGCGTCAGCGTCGTCAACTTCACGCCCAGCTTATCAAGGTGAAGCGCCGCGACCTTTTCATCGAGATGCTTCGGCAGGACATAGACTTCATTCTTGTACTGCGCCGCCTTGGTGAACAATTCGATCTGCGCCAGCACCTGATTGGTGAAGCTCGACGACATCACGAACGACGGGTGGCCGGTGGCGCAACCAAGGTTCACCAGACGCCCCTTGGCGAGGATGATGATCTGCTTGCCATCCGGGAATTCGACAAGGTCCGTACCCGGCTTCACTTCGGTCCATTTGTAATTGGACAAAGCCGCAATCTGGATTTCGCTATCGAAGTGACCGATGTTGCAGACGATCGACATCGGCTTCATCGCCTTCATATGATCGGCGGTGATGACGTCTTCATTGCCGGTCGCGGTGACGAAGATGTCCGAACGGGTGACGGCTTCTTCCATCGTCACGACTTCATAGCCTTCCATCGCCGCCTGCAACGCGCAGATCGGATCGACTTCGGTCACCATCACGCGTGCGCCGCCCTGACGCAGCGACGCCGCCGAACCCTTGCCGACATCGCCGAAACCGGCAACGCAAGCGACCTTACCGGCCAGCATCACATCGGTCGCGCGACGGATCGCATCGACGAGCGATTCCTTGCAGCCATAAAGATTGTCGAACTTCGACTTGGTGACCGAGTCATTGACGTTGATCGCCGGGAACGGCAGCTTGCCGTCCTTGGCAATCTGATACAGGCGATGCACGCCGGTCGTCGTTTCTTCCGAAACGCCCTTGATCGCGTTGACGGTGCGCGAGAGATAGCCCGGCTTGTCCTTCAAAAATGCCTTGAGCGCGCGCTGGAATTCGACTTCTTCTTCATTGCCCGGCTCGCCCAGCGTATCGCCTGCTTCCAGACGCGCGCCCCAAAGTGCGAACATGGTGGCATCGCCGCCATCGTCGAGGATCATGTTGCAGGTCTGGTCATTGCCCCAATCGAAGATGCGGCCCACATAATCCCAATAATCAGCGAGGGTTTCGCCCTTCACCGCGAACACCGGCACGCCGCTTGCAGCAATCGCCGCCGCCGCATGATCCTGGGTCGAGAAAATATTGCAGGTCGCCCAACGCACATCCGCACCTAGCGCGACGAGCGTTTCAATCAACACAGCCGTCTGGATCGTCATGTGCAGCGAACCGGTGATGCGCGCGCCCTTCAGCGGCTTGGATGCGCCATATTCCGCACGCAGCGCCATCAGGCCCGGCATTTCCGTTTCGGCAATCGCGATTTCCGCGCGGCCAAAATTCGCCAAACCGATATCGGCAATCACATAATCATGGGACACGAGAATCTCCTGAAATAAAGCAGCATCAACACCGCAAGGCGCAATCTGCCTTAGCGTTCATGGCCAACGCCCCTAAAGCCAGCGGGGCAATTTGGCAACCTCAATATAAAGAATTCTTTATATCATCACTATGGGGCGAATTATTCCACCGTCACGCTCTTGGCGAGATTGCGCGGCTGATCGACATCCGTCCCCTTCACGACCGCGACATGATAGGCCAGCAACTGCACCGGCACCGCATAGACCAATGGCGCAATCAGCGGATGGACCTTGGGCATCTCAATCGTCGCCATGCAGCCCTCTCCGGCAAGCGCGATCCCTTCCGCATCGGAAATCAGCACCACCTTGCCGCCGCGCGCCTGCACCTCTTGCATATTGCTCACGGTCTTTTCGAACAATGGCCCGGATGGTGCGATAACGATCACCGGGACATTATCGTCAATCAGCGCAATCGGCCCATGCTTCATCTCGCCCGCGGCATAGCCCTCGGCGTGAATATAGCTGATTTCCTTGAGCTTGAGCGCACCCTCCAGTGCCATCGGATAATCCGGCCCCCGGCCCAGATACAGCACATCCCGCGCAGGCGCGATCAATGGGGCCAGCGCCTCGATCTCGCTGTCATGGCTCAACGCGGCATTCATTGCCGCCGGGGCTTCGGCCAGATGCTTGACGATCTCGCGCTCCGCATCCGGCGACAACCGCCCCTTGGCCCGCGCCAAATTCGCAGCCAGCGCCGCCAGCACCGCCAATTGGCAGGTAAAGGCTTTGGTCGATGCCACGCCAATTTCCGGTCCGGCATAGGTCGGCAACAGCAAATCCGCCTCGCGCGCCATTGAACTGGTCGGCACATTCACGACCACCGCGATGGTCTGCCCCTCGGCCCGCGCATGGCGCAGCGCCGCCAGCGTATCGGCGGTTTCCCCCGATTGCGAGATGAACAGCGCCAGGCCGCCCGGATCAAGCACAGGCGCGCGATAGCGAAACTCGCTCGCCACATCGATATCGACAGGCATGCGGGCGAATTGCTCAAACCAATATTTGGCGACCATCCCGGCATAAAAGCTCGTGCCGCAGGCGACGATGGTCACCCGCGAAATTTTGGAAAAATCGAAATCCCGATCCGGCAGCGCGACCTGTTCTTCCAATGGGCGCAAATAGCTTTGCAACGTCTGCGCCACCACCACCGGCTGTTCAAAGATTTCCTTCAACATGAAGTGGCGATAATTGCCCTTGTCGATCAACGCGCCGGTCACGCCGCTCAACGTCACCGGACGTTCGACCGGCTGATCATCCTTGTCGAAAATCTGCACCTTGTCGCGGGTAATGACGACCCAATCGCCTTCATCAAGATAGGCGATCTTCTGGGTCAAAGGTGCCAGCGCCAGCGCATCCGACCCCAAATAGGTCTCATTCTCACCATAACCAACGACCAAAGGCGAACCGAGCCGCGCCCCGATCAACAAATCCGGATGCTCGCGAAACAGGATCGCCAGCGCGAATGCGCCGTGAATTTCCTTCAGGCTGGTCCGCACCGCCTCCACCGGATCGACCCCGGCCTCGACCTTTTCGGACACGAGATGGGCGACGACTTCGGTGTCCGTCTGGCTGGTGAACACGCGACCACGGGCTTGCAGCGCCTCGCGCAATGGCTTGAAATTTTCGATAATGCCATTGTGAACGAGTGCCACCTGTTCGGTCGCATGGGGATGGGCATTGTCCTCGGTCGGCGCGCCATGGGTCGCCCAGCGGGTATGCGCAATACCGATGGCCCCCGGCAAGGGATCGGCCAGCAGCTTCTTCGCGAGATTATCGAGCTTGCCCTCGGCGCGGCGGCGGTCGAGCAGGCCATCATGCACGGTGCAGACCCCGGCGGAATCATAGCCGCGATATTCCAGCCGTCGCAGTCCTTCGACCAGCCGATCCGACACCGCATCACGTCCGAGAATCCCGATAATACCACACATAACGCGTCGATCCCCTTTTGGCTTGATGGACAGGCCTTAGCCCGAAAAGCCCTGCAAACTAATTACCCCGACAGGCCCGCCGCCGTCGCCAACCCCAAAAATGCAAGGAAGCCGATAGAATCCGTGGTCATCGTCACGAACACCGACGATGCCACCGCCGGGTCCGCGCCATAACGATCAAGAGCGACCGGCAGGATAACCCCGGCCATGCCCGCGACCAGAATATTCGTCATCATCGCTGCCGCGATCACCCCGCCCAATTCCGGATTGCGGAAGAACAAGGCGACGCCAATGCCGATGATGAGCGCAATCGTCGCGCCATTCAAAATCGCCACCCGGATCTCGCGCATAATCGTCCGCAAGGTATTGGATTCGGTCAACTGATTGGTGGCGATGGCGCGCACAGTCACGGCCATGGTCTGCGTCCCGGCATTGCCGCCCACACCCGCCACAATCGGCATCAATGTCGCCAGCGCGACCATCTGCTGGATCGTCGCTTCAAAGAAACCGATGATGGTGGACGCGACCAACGCCGTACCGAGATTCGCCACCAGCCAGCGCACGCGCCCGCGATAGCTGTCCAACACCGGCTCGTTAATATCGCCATCGCCCGCGCCGGACAGTTTGAGAATGTCCTCACTGGCCTCTTCTTGAATAATGTGGACGATGTCATCGACCGTGATCATCCCGACCAGACGGCCATCGCTATCCACAACAGCCGCCGAAATCAGCGCGTATTTCTGAAACCGCAGCGCGACCTCTTCCTGGTCCATATCGACCGGGATCAGCGTCTGTTCGCGCTGCATCACATCCGATACCAGAATGTTACGCGGGGTGCGCATGATCCAGCTGAGCTTGCAACTACCGATCGGCTTATGGCCCGGATCGGTGACGAAGATTTCCCAGAAATCGGTCGTCAATTCGCGATGTTCGCGCAGATAATCGATGACCTGCCCGACGGTCCAATGTTCCGGCACCGCGATCAATTCGCGCTGCATCAAACGACCGGCGGATTCTTCCGGGAAGCTCAGCGCCTCTTCAATCGCCGCGCGATCGTCCGGCGCCAGCGCGCGCAACACCGCGCGCTGCTCGCCCTCTTCCATGTCCTCAATAATCGCGACGGCATCGTCGGTATCGAGTTGGGTCGCGATTTCGGCAACCTGATAGGGTTCCAGTGCATCGATCAGTGCTTCGCGCACATAATCGTTCATCTCCGCCAGCACATCGCCATCCAGCAGGTCGGCAAGCGCCGCCGCCAGCGGATGCCGCATTTCGGCAGGGACCAATTCGAACAGATCTGCGATGTCGGCGGGGTGGAGCGGTTCTACGCGCTCACGCACCTGATCGGTCTTGTCATCGTGCAGCAGGTCGATAATCCCGCGCACGAATTCCGGCTTCAACCGATCGTCTTCATCGAAATTATTATCAAGCTCTGGGATCTGGGCGTCGCGGATGTCGGTTTCGCTCATCTTGCCGCCCTCCTAAGTGCTGAAATAAAAGACGTCGCAGGCTATAGCCACACCCCCGCCCAAGGGGAAGTCCCTTGCCGTACCGAAATGCGGGTTGTAGGCGCTTTTCAACTCAATCCGAACATAAGCTGCAACGCACCACATGACCAACCCGCCCATCATCATCCTTGTCCGCCCGCAACTCGGCGAAAATATCGGCAAAGCCGCCCGCGCCATGCTCAATTTCGGGCTGACCCGGCTGAGACTGGTCAGCCCCCGCGATGGCTGGCCAAATCCATCCGCCGGGCCTGCGGCGGCGGGCGCGGACATCGTACTGGAAAAGGCCGAGGTCTTCGCAACTGTCGCCGAAGCCACCGCCGATTGCACCCATGTATTCGCCACCACCGTGCGCCGCCGCGATATCGTCAAGCCGGTGATGACACCCGAAGACGCCGCTAAGGCGATGCGGGCCGAACCGGGGCAAAGCGCCATTTTGTTCGGGCCGGAGCGTTCCGGTCTGGACGCAGAGGATGTGACATTGGCCCGCACTGTCCTGACGGTGCCGGTCAACCCGAATTTCAGTTCGATCAATCTGGCGCAGGCGGTGATCTTGTGCGCCTATGAATGGTCGCGCGGTGAAACGCTTGCCTCCCCGCCCAAATTGCCGCTGGATCCGCCCGCGCCGCAGGTGGAATTGGAAGGGCTGATCAACCGGATGGAGGAAATGCTGGACGCGGCAGGCTATTTCTATCCGCCCGACCGTGCACCGACTACAAGGCGGACCTTGCGCTCCGTGCTGACCAAGCCCGGCTGGAACAGCAATGAAGTCCGCACTTTGCGCGGCGTATTATCCTCATTGTCCGATCCCCATCCCCGCGATAAATAGGAGCTGCAAACGGCGAAAAACCGGCATAGGTTTATGTACCTTTAACCAAATCAGGCTACAAAGCTGAAGTGCCGGGACTGATTGCAAGTGCCTCTTGGCAATATAGGGGGAGTTCGCGCGCATTGTTCCAATCTTTGGCGTCTGATGCCGGACAAGGCTCTCCCGATGGTCAAGCTCGACCCTTGTCGGTGATCGTCAAATTGTCTCGCGCCGATCATTGGCAACACATTCGCGCCTTTTTCCATGATCTTGATCTGGTCGTCGATCTCGGCAGCAACATCGGCTCGCGTATTTGGTGGCGCGGTGCGGCCACCTGCACTGCCTTGTGCCTGACCGCCTATAGCCTTGGCCCGGATCTTTCAACCATCGCCGCCGACGATATCCAGCCCATGCCCCGCGCCCATTGGGAAGAAAGCCGCTCGCTCGCGATTATGCCGCTGGCGACCGGAGCCGATACCGGTCGCCGCATGGCCGCGACCCAGCGGGTGGAAATGCTGGCAGATGCGCCCGAACGTCCGACATTGGAACTCACCGCCACCATCGGCCAAGGCGATGGCTTTGGCCGGTCGCTGCAACGCGCAGGGGTCGCCGCCAATGATGCGGGCGCAGTGACGGCGATGATTGCGCGCTATGTCCCGCCTGCCGACATTCGATCCGGCACCAGGGTCAATATCACGCTGGGCCGCCGCATGGCGCCGGGCCGCCCGCGCCCGCTCGATTACATGCTGCTGCGCGCGCGTTTCGATCTGAAACTGGCCATCGAACGCGTGAACGGCCAACTCATTGCCCGCCCGATCCCGATAGCGGTCGATAATACGCCGCTACGCATCCAAGGTCAGGTCGGCAGCGGCCTCTACCTCTCCGCCCGCGCGGCAGGCGCACCCGTCTCTGCGGTGCAAAGCTATATCCGCGCGATCAGCCAGCAGGTATCCGTCGGCTCGGACATCTATGCCGACGACCGTTTCGATCTCATCATCTCGCACAGGCAGGCCGAAACGGGAGAGGCGGAATTCGGCGAACTGCTATACGCGGGACTGCAACGCGCGGGCCGCAAGGTCCAGATGGTCCGCTGGGAAAGTAATGGCAGCGTACAATGGTTCGAAGCCTCGGGCGTCGGCCAGCGCCGCGGCATGCTGCGCCAGCCCGTCAACGGCCATATGACCTCGACCTTCGGCATGCGCCGCCATCCGTTGCTGGGATATAATCGCTTCCATCGGGGCGTAGACTTTGGCGCGCCTTATGGCGCACCGATTGTCGCCGCCGCCGATGGCGTAGTGCAGTCAGCGGGCCGAGCGGGCGGCTATGGCCTGCAAGTGCGCATCGCCCATAATAGCGGCCTCGCCACCAGCTACAGCCATATGAGCCGGATCGCCGCCGGTCCCGGCATGCGCGTGCAACAAGGGCAGGTCATCGGCTATGTCGGGTCCACGGGCCTATCGACCGGGCCTCATCTCCATTACGAACTTTACCGCAACGGTCAGGCGATCAACCCGAATGCCGTGAGCTACACGATGATGTCGCAATTGAATGGTGCAGAGCTTGCCCGTTTCCGTTCCAATCTGTCGCAATTGCTGGCGGTCAGGCCGGGAGCGGCCCCTAAGCCCAAATCACCCGCCACATTAGCAAGCGCTACCCCGCCAGCGCCTTCACGCGCTGTCCCTCGCCCCGGCGCGTAATCATCAACTTGCCATCGCCGACGACCACCATCAGGTCGTCCACGCCCATCAGGCTGACCTCCAGCCCATCCGCCCAGACAAAATTTCCATGCGCATCGACCAATTGCGTACCGGACAAGGCGACATTACCGCAGGCATCCTTGTCGCCAATGTCATAGAGCGCATCCCAACTGCCGACATCCGACCAGCCCATCGACACCGGCACGACGCCGATCCGTTCGGCCCGCTCCATCACCGCATAATCGATAGAATCCGATCGGGACGCAGCAAAGGCCATAGAATCGGGGCGGGTCATCTTGCCGTCCACATCGCGGGCCTGCCACGCCTTAGCGACCGCGTGATGGATATCGGGCGCAAACTCGTGCAACGCGGCCAGATAACAATCGGCGCGGATCAGGAATATCCCGCCATTCCATGCAAACCGCCCCGTCGCGAGATAGCCCGCCGCCGTCTCCACATCCGGCTTTTCAACAAAGCGCAACACGCGCCGCGCCCCGTCTTGCGCTATCGGCCCAAGCGCATCGCCCATTTCAATATAGCCATAGCCGGTTTCAGGGCCATTGGGCGCAATACCGAAAGTCATCATCCACCCGTCTGAAGCAAAAGGCAAAGCCTGTGCGACCGCCGCATGAAAAGCCCCCTCATCCGCAATCACATGATCGGCGGGCATGATCAGCATCACATCATCGGCGGCGCATGATAAAGCCGCCAACGCAATCGCCGGGGCGGTATTGCGCGCGCAGGGTTCAAGGATGATCGCTTGGGGCGCATGGCCCTTGGCCGCTAGTTGCGCCTCGACCAAGGCCGCATGCTGGCCATTGGCGACAATGACCGGGGGCGCATAATCAATATGCCCCGCCACCCGGCCCAATGTCAGTTGAAACATGCTGTCCGCCGATGTCAGCGGCAAGAACTGCTTGGGCTTGTCGGGTCGGGAAACCGGCCATAACCGTGTCCCCGACCCGCCAGACAAGATGACAGGAACGATTTTCGCTTCATCTGTCATCTTTACGCATCCAACGCTTACCTTAATTCACCGCATGCTGGTGTTACGCACCAAAGGTGCGCTGCCACCAGCCTTTACGCGGATTTTCATTGCTATCCTGCCCGTCTGCATCATCCGCGCTTACAGCAGGTTCCGCCGATACGGTCGTGTCAGCAGGCACCGCCGTGGCGCTGGCCTTAGCGCGGCTCACGCGCTTGCGCTTGGGCTTTTCATCGCTCGCGGCGACTTCAGCATCAACTGCCACTGGCGCAGCTTCCGCTTCAGACGCAGCTTCAACCGTCGCCTCTGCCTTTGGCTTGCGGGCACGCGGCTTGCGGGCGGGCTTGGCCGCGGCTTCAGCTTCCACCACGACCGGCTCAGCCGCTGGCGTCGTCGCTTCGACAACGACTTCTGCCACCTCAGCCTTCGCCTTTGGCGCAACCTTGGCCCGGGTCTTTGCCGGTGCCTTTACCGGCTTGGCAGCAGCAGTTTCCGCAACCGCCTCAGCCCCGGCTTCTGCCTTACGCGCACGAGGACGACGACGCGCCTTCGGCTTTTCTTCGCCAGCAGCTTCGACTTCTGCAACAGGTTCGGCAGCTTCAACCGCCACAGCCACTTCCGCCACTTCCGCGCCAGTCTCGCCAGCTTCGGCGGAAACTTCTGCCGCTACTGCCGACTGATCGCGATTGCGATTACCGCGACGACCACGACGATTGCGACGACGACGAGTGCCGTTTTCGCCACCTTCCGCGCTACGCTCTTCGCCAGCGCGTTCTTCCGCAGATTGGCCTTCAGCGCGATCTTCGCCTTCCTCATCTTCGCCTTCATCGGCAAAGCCCTCGGCACGCGCAGCTTCCTGGCCATTCTCGTCTTCAACACCGCCATCTTCACGACGTCCACGACGGCCACGGCGATTGCGACGGCGACGCTTACGACCCTCGCCCTCTTCGCCCCGAGCTTCCGAACGGCCTTCACCGCGTCCTTCCGAACGCGCATCGGCAGCGGCCTCTTCGACCTCTTCTTCTTCCTCTTCCTCGTCGTACACAAAGTCATCATCCTCAATCGGGACGATGGCATGGATCAACGGGGCATGGGCGGGCGGCGGGCCAAAGCTCTCGACCGCCATCCGTGCGCCTTCAAGCGACACCTCAATCAGCACTTCGATCGTGACGCCATAGGTCACTTCGATTTCCGCCAGTTCGGCGCGCTTCTTGTTGAGGATGTAAATCCCCGCTTCCTGACCGACGCGCAGCACCAACTGGCTGCCACGGCCACGCGCGGCTTCTTCTTCCAACAGGCGCAGGGCCGACAGGCCGGACGACGACGCCGTCCGCATCAGGCCCGAACCCTCGCAATGCGGGCAAGGCTTGGTCGATGCTTCCAACACGCCGGTGCGCAGACGCTGACGGCTCATTTCCATCAGACCAAAGGACGAAATACGGCCCACCTGAATGCGCGCGCGGTCATTGGCGAGCGCGGCCTTCATCGCCTTTTCGACCTTGCGGACGCTCGAATGATTTTCCATGTCGATAAAATCGATCACGACCAGCCCGGCCATGTCGCGCAGGCGCAACTGACGGGCGATTTCATCGGCGGCTTCAAGATTGGTCGAAAGCGCAGTTTGCTCGATATTATGCTCGCGCGTCGAACGACCGGAGTTGATGTCAATCGACACCAAGGCTTCGGTCGGGTTGATGACGAGATAGCCACCCGATTTCAACTGCACCGTCGGTGAATACATCGCCGCAAGCTGGTTTTCGACGCCATAACGCTGGAACAACGGCACCGGATCGGCATAGCCGGTGATGCGCCGCACATGGCTCGGCATCAACAATTTCATATAAGCGCGGGCGGCCTTATAGCCCTCCTCGCCCTCGACGATCACGCTGTCGATGTCGCGATTGTAAATATCGCGAATGGCGCGCTTGATCAGGTCATTATCGCCATAGACCAAGGCCGGCGCCTGTGATTTCAGCGTATTATCGCGGATCTCATCCCAGAGGCGGGCAAGATAATCAAAGTCGCGCTTGATCTCGGTCTTGGTGCGCTGCAACCCGGCGGTGCGGACGATGCAGCCCATGGTCGACGGCAGGTTCAAATCAGCCATGATGGCCTTCAACCGCTTGCGATCGGCGGCAGAGGAAATCTTCCGGCTGATGCCACCGCCATGCGACGTATTCGGCATCAGGACGCAATAACGGCCCGCCAAAGACAAATAGGTGGTGAGCGCTGCGCCCTTATTGCCGCGTTCTTCCTTGACGACCTGCACCAGCAACACCTGACGGCGGCGGATAACGTCCTGAATCTTGTAGCGACGACGCAGCGACATGCGACGCTGACGCAGATTTTCAGCGGGGCTTTCATCATCACGGCCAAGCTGCATCGCAGCAGGCGGACGATCTTCTTCGCCCTGTTCGCCATTATCATGATCAGCGCTCTGCGATTCAGCCTGTGCTTCCGGGCGATCGTCATCATGGCCGTCATCGTCATGATGGCCGTCAATCGGCTCCAGATCGCCATGTTCTGCCCGCAGCGCATCTTCCTCGGCGGCATATTCGGCTTCTTCGCGCAGCAGGGCTTCGCGATCTTCCTTCGGAATCTGGTAATAATCGGGATGGATTTCGCTAAAGGCGAGGAAACCATGACGGTTCCCCCCATAATCGACAAACGCGGCCTGCAACGAAGGCTCTACGCGCGTTACCTTGGCGAGATAGATATTCCCTTTGAGCTGCTTGCGCTCCGCCGATTCGAAGTCGAACTCTTCAATCCGGTTTCCTTTGACGACCGCCACGCGGGTTTCCTCCCGGTGGCGGGCATCGATAAGCATTTGAATTGGCATTTAAAATTCTCCGGAGGCGGCTGCGGCGCGGCAAAGCCGTCCGGCAAGCTGCCATATATAGGGGATTACCGGGCAGGACTGCCGCGTTGCGGCGCTGCACCAGTACATAATTGTGGACGATAACTGCCTCTGCCGCTTGCGCATGTCCGGCACTCTGGGCCGGGACAAACCTGCTCCATTCGGCGCGGCTAAAAGCCCGCGTCTGAACTGAATGGAGAGAAAAATGCTGCATTGCGGCGTCAACCTGGATAATCGGCACCATCATCGGGCCGACATGACTAGCTAGCAGCATCCGCACCAGACAGCAACTCCCCGATAAAAAGCATATTAAACGAAATTAACGCACAACGCCTTGAAAATGGGTAACGGGTTGTTAACCATTTTGCTTCATCAGGGTGAACAGTAACTCGGCGTAACAGTAATGCGTATACACGAAACCCCATTATGGTGCGCCGTATCCGATGTTACTCCGTTCGCCCTTTGGCCAAATTTCTGGCATCCGTCGCACGATGTCGCTGCTGATGACCCTGCTCCCTGCATTGTCTTTTGGCGCACCGGTAGAGGCAGCGACGATCCGCGACATGCAGATCACCGAAAACGCGATCACCCTTGCCTTTGACGGCATGATCGAAAAAGCATCGACCTTTGCCTTGGTCGGTCCGCAACGCATCGCCATCGACATTAACGGCGCAACGCCCGGCACTTCAGGCTCAAGCGGCGGCCTCGTCTCCGCCTCGCGTCTGGGCCAGTTCAACGCCCAAACCGCGCGCATCGTGCTTGACCTTGCCCGTCCTGCCATCGTCAGTGCCGCCAATTATGGCAAGGATGGCCGCACGCTGACGCTCAATCTGAAGCCGGTGGATCAGGTCCGCTTCGCCTCCGCCGCACAGGCGGGACGCACATCATTCCTGCCGCCGCTCGCGTTTCGCGCCGCAGCGACCAGCGTCAGCAACAACCGCAACGCCGTCAACGTGCCGCTGCCCAAGACCTCGCCCTATCGCAAGCCCGCGCTGCCCAAGACCTTTGGCCCGAACGATCTCTCGCTCCCGCTGGTCGTGATCGACGCAGGCCATGGCGGCCATGATCCCGGCGCGATTTCGGTGCTCGATTCGCGTCAAGAAAAGAACGCCACCCTCGCCATCGCCCGCGCCGTCCGTGATGCGCTGGTCCGCTCTGGCCAAGTTCGGGTCGCGTTGACCCGTGACAGCGACACATTCCTGCCGCTGCCGGAACGCGTCGACATTGCGCGCCGGATGAAGGCCAATCTGTTCATCTCGATCCACGCCGACAGCGCCGCCTCTCCACAGGCACGCGGCGCATCGATCTACACCCTGTCCGATGTGGCATCCGATAAAGAAGCCGCGCGTCTCGCGGCAGCCGAAAACAAGGCGGATGTCATCAGCGGCGTCGACCTTGGCCGCCAATCAAGCGATGTCCAGTCGATCCTGATCGATCTTGCCCAGCGTGAAACGATGAACATGTCATCGGCCTTTGCGATGGTCCTGCGCCGCGAAACGGCATCGACGGTGCCATATCGCACCGACTTCCACCAATTCGCGAATTTCCGCGTGCTGAAGGCCCCGGACGTCCCCTCCGTGCTGATGGAAACCGGTTATCTCAGCAATGAAGACGATGCCCGCCAATTGTTTTCCAGCGACGGCCAGCAACGCATTGGCCGCGGCATTGCCAGTGCTATTCAGGCGCATTTCGCCCGCCGCATCGCTCTCGCCTCGCGCTGATCCGGCGGATATTAATACGGGCGATATTACCGCGCGCAGAAATGGACATGCGCCACTGCATCAGGTAGACGCGCCTGCATGGAGTCCGAAACGCCCAGACAGCCAGAACCGTTCAGCAATCGCCTGCGCCGCGAGTTATCGGGCGCGATCGATTGGCTGCGGGCGCAATGGCAAATCCCACGCGCGCGCCGATTGATGATCCGAGGCGGCGGCGCCTTGTTGATCCTGTTGCTGGTCTGGGGCGTCCTGATGCGCGCTTTGCCCAATGCGGACAAATTGCTGAATTACGAGCCCGCCCTGCCCAGCAATGTGCGTGGTCTGGATGGCGTGCCGGTCTCTTCCTTCGCCCGTGAACAGCGGGTCGAACTTGCTTTTTACGAATTTCCTAAACAATTGGTCGACGCCTATATTTCGGCGGAAGACAAGACGTTCTTCTCCCATGGCGGCATCGATTATCCGGGTCTTGCGGGCGCGGTGTTCGATTATGTGACCAAGCTCGGCTCTGGCAAGCGCGCGCGCGGCGGCTCGACCATCACCCAACAGGTTGCCAAGAATTTGCTGCTCAGCGACGAATATTCGATCTCGCGGAAATTGCGGGAGGCCATTCTCGCCTATCGCATCGAAAGCGTGCTGACCAAGCAGCAGATCATGGAATTATATCTCAACCAAATATTCCTCGGTCGCAATGCCTATGGCGTGCAATCCGCCTCGCGCGCCTATTTCGACAAGGATGTGGCGGACCTGCAATTGCATGAAATGGCCTATCTCGCGATCCTGCCCAAGGCGCCGAGCAATTACAGCCCCGAACGCCATAGCGAACGCGCCCTGATCCGCCGCAATTGGGTGTTGAAGCAGATGCGCGAAAACGGCTTCATCACGACCGCGCAAATGCAGGCTGCACAGGCCATGCCGCTGTCGATCGTCGCCCGCGCCGCGCGCAAGCATCGTGACATCGGCGGTTATTATCTCGAAGAAGTCCGCCGCCAGTTGATAGCCTCTTATGGCGAAAACAGCAAAACCAGCCCGAACAGCGTCTATGACGGCGGGCTATGGGTGCGGACCTCGCTCGACCCCAAGGCGCAAGCCGCGGCAGAACAAGCCCTGCGCGCAGGATTGATGCGCTATGATCGCGGCAAGCCGTGGAAAGGCCCGGAAGGCCGGATCGATGCCAGCGACGATAAATGGGCCAGCCGTCTGGCCGCCGCCAATATCGGTTCCGGCTCGCCCGAATGGCGCACCGCCGTAGTGTTGAGCCGTAGCGGCCTGACGCTCCGCATCGGTTTTGCCGATGGCTCTACCGGGCAATTGCCCGAATGGAGTGCGCGGTTCGAACGGCGCGGCGGCGGCATCGCTTTTTCGACGCTCAAATCCGGCGATGTCATCCCCGTCGCCAAATCCGGCAATGTCTGGACGCTGCAACGCATTCCGGAAGTATCGGGCGGCATGGTCGCGGAACAGGTCGCCACAGGCCGCGTGATCGCGATGCAGGGCGGCTTTGCGACCTCTGGCAACGCATCATTCAACCGGGCGACACAGGCGCTGCGCCAGCCCGGCTCGACGATCAAGCCGTTCGTCTATGCGTCCGCGCTCGACAATGGCATGACGCCCGCCTCGATCATCGTCGACGGCCCGTTCTGCATCTATCAATCGGCGCGTCTCGGCCAGAAATGCTTCCGCAACTTCGATAACAAGGCCGGTGCCGGGCCACAAACCATGCGTTGGGGCGTCGAACAATCGCGCAACCTGATGACGGTCCGCGCCGCCACCCAGACCGGCATGGAAAATGTCGTGAAAACGATCAGCGGCATGGGTATCGGCGATTATCAGCCGGTGCTGTCGATGTCGCTGGGCGCAGGCGAAACCACGGTGATGAAACTCACCAACGCCTATGCCATGCTGGCGAATGGCGGGCGCAAAATGGCGCCGACCCTGATCGACTATATTCAGGACCGGCGCGGTCGCGTGATCTTCCGCGCCGATGAACGGTGCAAGGCCATGCGGAATTGCTCGGCCCGCGATTGGAATGGCCAGCCGATGCCGCGCCCGCCTGCCCGCTTTACCAAACAGGCGCTCGATCCGATGACCGCTTATCAGGTCGTCCACATCCTCGAAGGCGTGGTCCAGCGCGGCACGGCGACCGTGTTGCGCGACCTCAACCGCCCGTTGTTCGGCAAGACCGGCACCTCGTCCGGCCCGACAAATGTCTGGTTCGTCGGCGGTTCCGCTGACATCGTGGCAGGCGTGTATATGGGCTATGATCAGCCTCGTTCGCTGGGCGGCTATGCACAAGGCGGCACGGTCGCCGCGCCGATCTTCAAGCAATTCGCGCGCAATGTGTTCGCGGGCATGGATGTCGTCCCCTTCCGTGCGCCAGCCGGTATTCGCATGGTTCGCATCGACCGCCGTTCGGGCCGCAAGGTGTTCGGCACATGGCCGACCGACGACCCCAAGGCCCCGGTGATCTGGGAAGCATTCAAGCCGGAAAGCGAACCCGTCCGCTCGATCCGCCGCGATGAGCTGAAAGACAAAAAGGTTGAGAAAAAAACCGAGCTCGACCCGCAGGCCGCACGGCAATCGCGCGACAGCCAATTCCTTGATCGCACCGAAGGCATCTATTAACGCCTTTCCGACAACGATCACCACGCACTTAAGACGATAAGGACATTCCATATGCGCGCCGAAGCGCAAAGCTCAGTCGATCAGATCAACCAGGCCCTCGCCCTGCTCCGTCGTTTTCTCGACTGGGACAAGGCGCTGCGCCGTCTGGATGAACTGAACGCCAAGGTCGAAGATCAGGCGCTTTGGAACGATCCCAAAGCGGCGCAAGAAGTGATGCGCGAGCGTCGCCGTCTGGATGAAGCCATTTCGGCCACCCGCAATATCGAACGCGAAATGGCCGATAATATTGAGCTGATCGAATTAGCCGAAGCCGAAGGCGACGAAGAACTGGCCGATGAGGGCGTGAAAGCGCTGGCCGAGCTGTCCGAACGTGCGGAACGCGACAAGGTCTCCGCGCTCTTGGCGGGCGAAGCCGATGCCAATGACACCTATATCGAGGTCAATGCGGGCGCAGGCGGCACCGAAAGCCAGGATTGGGCGAGCATGCTCCAGCGCATGTACACCCGTTGGGCCGAACGTCGCGGCATGAAGGTCGAACTGATCGACTATCATGGCGGCGAACAGGCCGGGATCAAATCCGCGACCATGCTGGTCAAGGGCGAAAACGCCTATGGCTATGCCAAGACCGAAAGCGGCGTCCACCGTCTCGTCCGCATTTCGCCTTATGACAGCAACGCGCGCCGCCACACCAGCTTCGCCAGCGTCTGGGTCTATCCGGTCGTCGATGATAATATCGACATCGAGATCAACGAAAGCGATTTGCGGATCGACACCTATCGCGCCTCGGGCGCGGGCGGTCAGCACATCAACACGACCGATTCCGCCGTCCGCATCACGCACATCCCGACCAATATCGTCGTGCAGTGCCAGAACCAGCGGTCGCAGCACAAGAACAAGGCCGAGGCCATGAACCAACTGCGCGCCCGCATGTATGAGGCGGAATTGCAGCGTCGCGAGGCCGAAGCCAGCGCCACCGCCGCCAGCAAGACCGATATCGGCTGGGGCCATCAGATCCGTTCTTATGTCCTGCAACCCTATCAGATGGTGAAGGATCTGCGCACCGGCGTTGTGTCCACCGCGCCGGGCGATGTGTTGGACGGCGATCTCGATAAATTTATGGCCGCCGCCCTGTCGCAGCGCGTCACCGGCGAAAAGGTCGAGGTCGAAGACGTCGATTAAGGAACTGAGATATGCGTAGCCGCCAATCCCGATTGATCCCCGGTTTCTCAATCATACTGGTATTGGCAGGCTGCGCAGGCGCGCCGACACCCCCTGCGCCCCCCGCGCCACCTAAGCCTGCGCCCCCTGCCTTGGTCGCGCCGACCGCCGAGACATGGCGCGATGTCCCGCTCACCCCCGGTGTGTGGACATGGTCGAGCGATGTTCGCAATTCCACCGCGCAATTTGGTGTGCGTAACGCCCCGGCGCTGGTCATCCTCAACTGCGACCGCGCAAACCGGCGACTCACGCTCAACGTGCCGATGCCTGCCCCCACGCCAACCGCCATAGCGGTCCCCTCGCCCGCCCTTGCGCATGTCACCGTCACCACCACCAGCGTGACATCAAAGCTCGATATGGTCGCAAATCAAGCCAGCCCCAGCCGCATAGCAACGCAAGATATCGACGCGAATGCGCCGTTACTGGATGCGATTGTCCATAGTCAGGGGCGTTTCATGGTGCAGGTAGAAGGCGGTCTGGATCTCGTTTTACCGACATCTGGCGAATCCGCGCGGGCCGTCGAGGATTGCCGAATCTAGAACTTATTACAAGTCTTGTTGTTTTTTCGAATCTGCGTCACCTTCGATCTGCAATCAACAGCGCGAAAGGAGGTGATCCGATGTCTCATGGTTCAGTTAAGAGGTCGGTTCGGTTCATTCGGGAGATGTGCGGCTAAGGGACACTCCCTTAGGTTCGCGCCATGGTTTCCCGGGCTGGAACTTATTCGGCCGCTGACCATGTTAGGGGATCGCCGGGCAACACGCCCGGCGGTCCTTTTTCGTTTTTGATCTTCCCCTATGCACAAGGGCTCACCTTCCACCCCCAAACAAAAACCCCGCCGGCTCGCACCGACGGGGTTTTTAATCAGGCTCGGAAAGCCGAACAGCGAATTATTCGCCGTCGGTATCCACCTCTTCCACCACCACATCGGCAACAGGTGCCGGTGCCGGTGCAGCCGCAGCGGCGCGTGCCGCCTGGGCCTTGGCTTCAAGCTGCGCCTGCCAATCACGCTGCGAGGCGCGGAGCGCTGCATCGCGTGAGGTTGCAGCAATGCGCATGCGGTTCATGCCAGCGCCGGTACCTGCCGGGATCAGACGGCCAACGATGACGTTTTCCTTCAGACCGGTCAGGGTATCGATCTTGCCCTGTACCGATGCTTCGGTCAGCACGCGGGTCGTTTCCTGGAACGATGCCGCCGAGATGAAGCTGCGCGTCTGCAGGCTTGCCTTGGTGATCCCAAGCAGGATCGGCTTGCCCTGCGCAGGCTGACCACCAGTGGCTTCAACCTTCGCATTGATTTCACGCATTTCTTCAAGGTCGACCTGTTCCGCAGGCAACAACGTCGTGTCGCCGGCATGGGTGATTTCAACCTTCTGCAACATCTGACGAACGATCGTTTCGATGTGCTTATCGTTGATCTTCACGCCCTGCAAACGATAGACTTCCTGAATTTCCGCGACGAGATATTCAGCCAAAGGCTCAATCCCCAGCACTTCCAGAATGTCATGCGGATCCGGCGAACCACCGATCAGATTGTCGCCGCGCTTGACGTAATCGCCTTCCTGCACGTCGATGACCTTCGACTTCGGCACCAGATATTCGACCAGTTCCGAACCATCGTCCGGACGGATCGCAATCTTGCGCTTCGCCTTATAGTCCTTACCGAATTCGACGCGGCCAGACACCTTGGCGATGATCGCATTTTCCTTCGGCTTGCGTGCTTCGAACAGTTCGGCAACGCGCGGCAGACCGCCGGTGATGTCGCGGGTCTTGGCTGCTTCACGCGACACACGCGCCAACACCGTACCTGCTTCCACCATCGCGCCATCTTCGACCGACAGGATCGCGCCCGCCGCCAGCATGTAGCGTGCGGCTTCGCCCGAGGCATCGTCCAGCAAGGTAATCCGCGGACGCAGATCTTCCTTGCTCTTGCCGGTGCCACGGTTTTCCGTGATCACGCGCTGGACAAGACCGGTGGCTTCGTCGGTCTGTTCCGTCATCGTCTTGTTTTCGATGATGTCCTGGAACTTCACGACACCACCCTTTTCGGTGATGACCGGCATCATGAACGGATCCCATTCGGCCAGACGCTGGCCCTTGGTCACCTTCGAACCATGCTCGACGAGCAAGGTCGCACCATAAGCGATCTTATGGGTGGCGCGTTCGCGGCCTTCGCTATCCATGATCGCGAGATCGGCATTACGCGCCATCGAGATGCGCTTGCCCGACGGATCGATCAGGGTCGGCATGTCACGAAGTTCGATCGTACCATCCGAAATCGCGTCGATGCTCGACGTTTCGTTCACCTGCGCCGCACCACCGATGTGGAAGGTACGCATGGTCAGCTGCGTGCCCGGTTCACCGATCGACTGTGCCGCGATAACGCCGACAGCTTCACCGATGTTGACCGGGGTACCGCGGGCAAGGTCACGGCCATAGCATTTGCCGCACACGCCCATCCGGGTTTCGCAGACCAGTGGCGAACGGATCTTGACCGACTGGGTGCCGATGGCTTCGATTTCGAGGATCATTGCTTCGTCGAGCAACGTGCCGACCGGAATGATGATCTCGCCATTCTTGCTGTCGATGATGTCTTCGGCGGTCGTACGCCCAAGAATACGTTCGCCCAGCGAAGCGATGGTCGCGCCGCCTTGTACAATCGCCTTCATCAACAATGCGCGCTCTGTGCCGCAATCTTCTTCGATCACGGTGCAATCCTGCGACACATCGACCAGACGACGGGTCAGGTAACCCGAGTTTGCCGTCTTGAGCGCTGTATCGGCCAGACCCTTACGGGCGCCGTGGGTCGAGTTGAAGTACTCAAGGACGGTCAGACCTTCCTTAAAGTTCGAGATGATCGGCGTTTCGATGATTTCACCCGATGGCTTGGCCATCAGGCCGCGCATCCCGGCGAGCTGCTTGATCTGTGCCTGCGAACCACGGGCACCGGAGTGCGCCATCATGTAAATCGCATTGATCGGCAGTTCACGACCATCCGGGCCCTTTTTAACGGCCTGAATGCCCTTCATCATCGCGTTCGCGACCTGATCACCGCAACGCGACCACGCATCGATCACCTTGTTGTACTTTTCCTGCTGCGTGATCAGACCGTCCTGATATTGCTGCTCGAAATCCTTCACAAGGGTGCGGGTTTCATCGACCAACGCATCCTTTTCAGCCGGGATGACCATGTCATCCTTACCGAAGGAAATACCGGCCTGGAATGCGTGACGGAAGCCCAGCGACATGATCGCATCGGCGAACAGCACCGTTTCCTTCTGACCGGCGTGACGATAGACGATATCGATGACGTCGCCGATTTCCTTCTTGGTCAGCAGGCGATTGACGACATCGAACGGCACCTTGTGGTTCTGCGGCAGGCATTCGCCCAGCAACATACGACCCGGCGTCGTTTCGTAACGCTTCATATACTGGTTGCCATTTTCATCGGCCTGCGGAACGCGGCTGATGATCTTGGTGTGCAGCGTGACAGCCTTGTTGAACAAAGCCTGATGCACTTCGGTGATGTCGGACATCAGCGAGCCTTCGCCCGGCTCATTTTCCTTCAACATCGACAGATAATAGAGACCCAGCACCATATCCTGCGACGGCACGATGATCGGCTTGCCGTTCGCGGGCGACAGGATGTTGTTGGTCGACATCATCAAGACGCGGGCTTCAAGCTGCGCCTCAAGGCTCAGCGGCACGTGAACGGCCATCTGATCGCCGTCAAAGTCGGCGTTGAATGCCGAGCAGACGAGCGGGTGAAGCTGGATCGCCTTACCTTCGATCAAGACCGGTTCAAACGCCTGAATGCCAAGACGGTGCAGCGTCGGCGCACGGTTCAGCATGACCGGGTGTTCGCGGATCACTTCGTCCAGAATGTCCCAGACTTCCTTGCGTTCCTTTTCGACCCACTTCTTCGCCTGCTTCAAGGTCATCGACAGACCCTTGGCATCGAGACGCGAGTAGATGAACGGCTTGAACAGTTCGAGCGCCATCTTCTTCGGCAGACCGCATTGATGCAGCTTCAATTCCGGACCGGTCACGATGACCGAACGACCGGAATAGTCGACGCGCTTACCGAGAAGGTTCTGACGGAAGCGGCCCTGCTTACCCTTCAGCATGTCGGACAGCGACTTCAACGGACGCTTGTTCGCACCGGTGATGGTACGGCCACGACGACCATTGTCGAACAATGCGTCAACAGCTTCCTGCAACATGCGCTTTTCGTTGCGGACGATGATGTCCGGCGCGCGCAGTTCCATCAGACGCTTCAAACGGTTGTTACGGTTGATCACGCGACGATACAGATCGTTCAAATCCGAGGTCGCGAAACGACCGCCATCGAGCGGCACGAGCGGACGCAGTTCAGGCGGAATGACCGGCACGACTTCAAGGATCATCCATTCCGGGCGGTTGCCGGAATCGATAAAGCTTTCAACGACCTTCAAACGCTTGATGATCTTCTTCGGCTTCAGTTCGGACTTGGTTTCAGCCAACTCCTTAAGCAAATCATCACGTTCGCCAACGAGATCGAGATTTTCGAGCATGACGCGCACGGCTTCTGCGCCGATCCCGGCAGAGAAAGCGTCTTCGCCATATTCGTCCTGCGCGTCGAGAAGTTCGTCCTCGTTCATCAACTGGAACTTTTCAAGCGGGGTCAGGCCCGGCTCCAGCACGATGTAGTTTTCGAAATACAACACGCGCTCAAGCTGCTTGAGCTGCATGTCGAGCAACAGGCCGATGCGGCTCGGCAGCGACTTCAGGAACCAGATATGCGCAACCGGCGCCGCCAGTTCGATATGGCCCATACGTTCGCGACGGACCTTCGAAACGGTCACTTCCACGCCGCACTTTTCGCAGACGATGCCCTTGTACTTCATCCGCTTGTACTTGCCGCACAAGCATTCATAATCCTTGATCGGACCAAAGATGCGGGCGCAGAACAGGCCGTCACGTTCTGGCTTGAACGTGCGGTAGTTGATGGTTTCCGGCTTCTTGATCTCACCATAGGACCAGCTACGGATCCGATCTGGCGACGCAATGCCGATCTGGATCTGGTCGAAGGTTTCCGGCTTGGCAATCGGATTGGCGAAATTGGTCAGTTCGTTCATTTTTTTACTCCGGCCCCCTCCCGCATTGGGGAGGGGTTAGGGGTTATAATTCAAGATGTGCGTTAGGTGGCGGTTACTCGGCCGCTTCGGCCAGACCGTCACCCTCTTCAATCGACTTCAATTCGACATTGAGGCCGAGCGAACGCATTTCCTTGACCAGCACGTTGAAGCTTTCCGGAATGCCAGCCTCGAAGGTATCGTCACCCTTGACGATTGCTTCATAGACCTTGGTACGGCCAACCACGTCATCCGACTTGACCGTGAGCATTTCCTGCAGCGTGTACGCAGCACCATAAGCCTGCAACGCCCACACTTCCATTTCCCCGAAGCGCTGACCACCGAACTGGGCCTTACCGCCCAGCGGCTGCTGGGTGACGAGGCTGTACGGCCCGATCGAACGGGCGTGGATCTTGTCATCAACGAGATGGTGCAGCTTCAGCATATAGATATAGCCGACGGTCACCTTGCGGTCGAACTGATCGCCGGTACGCCCGTCGAACAATTCCACCTGACCCGAGCTATCGAGACCAGCAAGCGCCAGCATATCGGCCACATCGGATTCACGCGCACCATCGAACACCGGCGTCGCCATCGGCACGCCATTGGTCAACAGGCCCGCCATTTCGACGATTTCCGCATCCGAACGCTTATCAATGTCGGCGGCATAGATCGGTCCATAGACCGTCTTCATCCGCTCACGCACCGCGCTTGGGGCAGAACCCGCTTCAACGCCACGGTTCTGATCGCGCCAATCTTCCAGCGCCGTCGCGATCTGGCGACCCAGACCACGCGCCGCCCAACCCAGATGGGTTTCAAAGATCTGACCGACGTTCATACGCGAAGGCACGCCCAGCGGGTTCAGCACGATATCAACCGGCGTACCATCCGCGAGGAACGGCATGTCTTCTTGCGGCAGAATGCGGGAGATAACCCCCTTGTTCCCGTGACGACCGGCCATTTTGTCGCCCGGCTGCAGCTTGCGCTTCACCGCGACGAACACCTTGACCATCTTCAGCACGCCCGGCGCGAGATCATCACCCCGTTCCAGCTTCTCGCGTCGGTCTTCGAACTTGCGGGTGATGATGCCAACGGCATCGTCATACTGCGCCTTCACCGCTTCGAGATCGGCCTGCACCGCATCATCGGCCACCGAGAATTTCCACCATTCATGCTTTTCGACTTCGTCGAGCAGCTCCGATGTGATGTCCACGCCCTTCTTCACGCCCTTCGGGGCCGCCGTAGCGACCTGACCCAGCAGCATGTCCTTCAAACGGCCATAAGTGGCGCGGTTGAGGATGGCACGTTCGTCTTCACGATCCTTGGCGAGACGGTCGATTTCCTCGCGTTCGATCGCCATGGCACGTTCGTCCTTGTCGATGCCGTGACGGTTGAACACGCGCACTTCGACGACCGTACCCGATACACCCGGCGGCAGACGGAGCGACGTATCGCGCACATCCGATGCCTTTTCGCCGAAAATGGCGCGCAGCAGCTTTTCTTCCGGCGTCATCGGGCTTTCGCCCTTTGGCGTGATCTTGCCGACGAGAATATCGCCCGGCTCAACTTCCGCACCGATGTACACGATACCCGCTTCGTCGAGGCTGCGGAGCGCTTCCTCGCCGACATTCGGGATGTCGCGCGTGATGTCTTCCGGCCCGAGCTTCGTATCACGGGCCATGACTTCGAACTCGTCGATATGGATCGACGTGAACACGTCGTCCTTCACGATCCGTTCCGAGATCAGGATGGAATCTTCGTAGTTGTACCCATTCCAAGGCATAAACGCGACGAGCGTGTTACGGCCCAGCGCCAATTCACCCAATTCGGTCGACGGGCCATCGGCGATCACGTCGCCGCCGGTCACAATGTCGCCCACCTTCACCAGCGGACGCTGGTTGATGCAGGTCGATTGGTTGGAACGCTGGAACTTCTGCAAGGTGTAGATGTCGACGCCGGACTTGCCCGCTTCGACCTGACCCGATGCACGCACCACGATACGGGTCGCATCGACCTGATCGACGATGCCCGAACGCTTGGCCGTGATGGCCGCGCCCGAATCCCGTGCCACGGTCGATTCCATGCCGGTGCCGACAAACGGCGCTTCGGCGCGGACGAGCGGCACAGCCTGACGCTGCATGTTCGAACCCATGAGTGCGCGGTTGGCGTCATCGTTTTCCAGGAACGGAATGAGCGAGGCCGCGACCGACACAAGCTGCTTGGGCGAAACGTCCATCAGCGTGATGTTTTCACGCGGGCTGATCAGGAATTCACCAGCCTGACGCGAGGACACGAGTTCCTCGATGAAGCTGCCGTCTTCGCTCAACGCTGCCGATGCCTGCGCAATCGTGTGCTTGGCTTCTTCCATCGCCGACAGATAGACGACATCCGTTGTCACCTTGCCGTCCACGATCTTGCGATATGGCGTTTCGATAAAGCCATATTTGTTCACCCGGCTGAACGATGCCAGCGAGTTGATCAGACCGATGTTCGGGCCTTCCGGCGTTTCAATCGGGCAGATACGGCCATAATGGGTCGGGTGAACGTCGCGGACTTCAAAGCCAGCGCGTTCGCGGGTCAAACCGCCCGGCCCGAGCGCCGAAACACGACGCTTATGCGTCACTTCAGACAGCGGGTTGGTCTGATCCATGAACTGCGACAACTGCGACGAGCCGAAGAATTCACGCACCGCAGCCACCGCAGGCTTGGCGTTGATCATGTCGTTCGGCATCACCGTCGACACATCGACCGACGACATGCGCTCCTTGACCGCACGCTCCATCCGCAACAGGCCGACGCGATACTGGTTTTCCAGCAATTCGCCGACCGAACGGACACGACGGTTGCCGAGGTTATCGATATCGTCGATTTCGCCCTTGCCGTCCTTCAGATCGACCAGAGTCTTGACCACGGCCAGAATATCTTCCGAACGCAAAGTCGTCACATCATCGGCGCAATCAAGGCCAAGACGCATGTTGAGCTTCACGCGGCCCACTGCCGACAGGTCATAACGCTCGCCATCGAAGAACAGGCCAGCGAACAGCGCCTCGGCGGTTTCCTTCGTCGGCGGTTCGCCCGGACGCATCACGCGATAGATCGAATCCAGCGCCTGATCGCGTTCCTCGGCCTTATCGGCACCAAGGGTGTTGCGGATCCACGGGCCGGTGTTGACATGATCGATGTCGAGCAGTTCGAGACGATCAATCCCCGCCTTATCGAGATTTTCGAGATTTTCCGGCGACACTTCATCACCAGCCTCGATGTAGATCTCACCGGTTTCTTCGTTGATGAGGTCATTCGCGGCATAACGACCGAAGATTTCCTCGGTCGGGATCAGCAGCGTGTTGAGACCATCCTTGGCCGCCTTGTTGGCAGCGCGCGGGCTGACCTTCTGGCCCTGCGCGAACACGATCTCGCCGGTTTCGGCGTTCACCACGTCGAACGCAGGCTTCTGGTTGCGCCATGCTTCGGCGGTGTACGGAATGCGCCAGCCGCCCTGACCACGTTCCCACACGATCAGATTGTAGAAGTGATGCAGGATCTGCTCGCTGTTCATGCCAAGGGCGAACAACAAGGATGTGACCGGCAATTTGCGTTTGCGGTCGATGCGGACGTTCACGATGTCCTTGGCGTCGAATTCGAAATCGAGCCACGAACCGCGATACGGAATAACGCGGGCAGCAAAGAGATATTTGCCCGATGCATGGGTCTTGCCGCGATCATGGTCGAACAGCACACCAGGCGAACGGTGCATCTGCGACACGATAACGCGCTCGGTCCCGTTGATCACGAACGTACCGTTGCCGGTCATGAGCGGCATATCGCCCATATATACGTCCTGCTCCTTGATATCGAGCACCGAGCGGGTTTCCGTATCCGGGTCGACTTCAAACACGATCAGACGAAGGGTCACGCGCATCTGTGCGGCATAGGTAATCCCGCGCTGGCGGCATTCCTCAATGTCGTACTTCGGCTCTTCCAGTTCGTAATTGACGAAATCCAGTTCCGCAGTGCCTGCGAAGTCGCGGATCGGGAACACGCTGCGCAGCGTCTTTTCGAGACCGGACACATAGCCGATCGCTGGATTGGAGCGCAGGAATTGTTCATATGATTCGCGCTGCACCTCGATCAGGTTGGGCATTTCCACGACTTCGTGGATGTTGCCGAACACCTTGCGGATGCGCTTGGATGAGCCCGATGGGGCTGCCTTGGTTGCCATGTAGCGTTTCGCCTTCTTCGCTAAAAACCGTTGCACTTCAGTCGATTGACCTGCGCAGTAACGCACAAAAAGCCGCCAGCCACTCATATGAGCGACAGCAGCTTCTAACGCATTTAGAACCCGATCCATCCTATTCTGTGGCAATACTGCGCATGCACCGCCGGTCCCGGATGGTTCGGGAGAGATAAGTCGCTCTAAACCCCCGCCCGCAAAGGGTCAAGACAAAGCCCCCGCATTATTGCCACGCATCCTAGATCTAGCGGCTACCGGCTTGACCTGTTCCAATATGTTGCCTATACGTTCGAATATTGTTCCAGATGAACGAAGGTATGGCCATGCTCACTGCCAAGCAACTTGAACTGCTCTGCTTCATCCGTGACCGACTGGTCGAGACCGGGGTATCTCCTTCGTTCGAGGAAATGAAAGAGGCGCTGGACCTGAAATCCAAATCGGGCGTTCACCGCCTGATCTCGGCCTTGGAAGAACGCGCTTTCATCCGCCGCTTGCCCAACCGCGCCCGCGCGCTGGAAGTGCTGCAAGTGCCGGAGGGCGCACCACCGATCAAATCACGTGGCCATGTGCAGGCCGATCACGCGGACAACAATGTAGTCGAACTCGCCCCTGCCCGCACCGCGACGCCCAAGCCGCAGACAGGCGCGTCCGCTGCCAATGACGTGCTCGAAATCCCGCTGCATGGCCGCATTGCCGCTGGTATGCCGATCGAGGCGCTGGAGGGCCATTCCCACCTCGCCGTCCCCGCCGCCCTGCTTGGCCCCGGCGAACATTATGCGCTTGAAGTCGCAGGGGACTCGATGGTCGACGCCGGAATTCTCGATGGCGATTATGCACTGGTCCGCCGTACCGAAAGCGCGCGCGATGGCGAAATCGTCGTAGCCCTGATCGACGAGAATGAAGCGACGCTGAAATATTTCCGCAAGGAAGGCTCGATGGTCCGCCTCGACCCGGCCAATCGCGCTTATGACCCACAGCGTTATGACCCGCGTCAGGTCCGCATTCAGGGCCGCTTGGCCGGACTATTGCGCCGGTATTGAGGACCTCACTTCAGGACAAGTAAAGGGTGAGACGGAATGAGGTTTACGACGCTCGCCATCAGCACGGTATTACTGCTGCTTACCTCCTGTGGAAACGAGGACAATGTCCCCGGCTACGACAACCTTGAGGTTCTCGTTACACACAATCGTGTCGGAAAGGACTCTGACAATTGGATAGAGATGAGAAATATATCCGGAGAATGGGAGAGAACCGGGCTCATCTTTGGGTATTTGGGCGATTATGATGAATGCCAGAAGGCAATAACAGGATTAAAGCGCGCGAACAGTGCTCGAGAGTATCGCTGCACTCCAGCAAACTAATCTCGACATTGCGACCTTTACATTACCCATAAAAAAACCCCGCCCTCCATCAAGGAGAGCGGGGTCTTTTCAAATCCGCTTAAGCAGATCGGTGTGATCGAAGCTTAGCGCTTTTCGACCGCCACATAATCACGATGGGTCGCGCCGGTATACAGCTGACGCGGACGACCGATCTTCTGTTCAGGGTCCGAAATCATTTCGTTCCACTGTGCAACCCAGCCGACGGTGCGGGCCAGTGCGAACAGCACGGTGAACATCGTGGTCGGGAAACCGATGGCCGACAGGATCACGCCGGAATAGAAGTCTACATTCGGGTAGAGCTTCTTTTCGACGAAATACGGGTCGTTCAGCGCAATCTGTTCCAGTTCGCGGGCCACGTCGAAGATCGGGTCCTTGACGCCAAGGCGTTCAAGCACTTCGTTCGCGGTCTTCTGCATGACCTTCGCGCGCGGATCGTAATTCTTGTACACGCGATGGCCAAAGCCCATCAGACGGAACGGATCGTTCTTGTCCTTGGCTCGGGCGATATATTCCGGAATGCGATCGACAGTGCCGATTTCACGCAGCATGTTGAGCGCAGCTTCGTTCGCGCCGCCATGTGCCGGACCCCACAGACAGGCGATGCCCGCCGCGATGCACGCGAACGGATTGGCGCCAGACGAACCGGCGAGACGCACGGTCGAGGTCGATGCATTCTGTTCGTGATCGGCATGGAGGATGAAAATCTTGTCCATCGCATCTTCGACCACCGGATCGACGACATAAGGCTCTGCCGGCACGCCGAAAGTCATGCGCAGGAAGTTGCCGGTGTAGCTCAGATTGTTGTCCGGATAGATGAACGGCTGACCGACCGAATATTTATAGGCCATGGCCGCAATCGTCGGCATCTTCGCGATCAGGCGGTGCGAAGCCACCATGCGCTGATGCGGATCGTTGATGTCGGTCGAGTCATGATAAAAGGCCGACAACGCACCGACAACACCGCACATGATCGCCATCGGGTGCGCATCGCGACGGAAGCCGCGATAGAAGGTCGCCAGCTGTTCATGCAGCATGGTGTGACGGCTGATCGTGCGGGTGAAGGTTTCCAGCGTCGGCTTGTTCGGCAGTTCGCCGTTCAGCAGCAGATACGCCACTTCCATGAAGCTAGACTGTTCGGCCAGCTGATCGATCGGATAGCCGCGGTGGAGCAAAACGCCCTCATCGCCATCGATATAGGTAATTTTGGATTCGCAGCTTGCCGTCGACGTAAACCCCGGATCGAAGGTAAATGCGCCAGTGTTGCCATACAGTTTGCGGATATCGATCACATCCGGACCGACCGTGCCCGACATAACCTTGTAATCCGAAGCATTGCCCGCGAGTTCGAGCCGTGCTGCTTCCTTACCCATAACAGTCTCCACCCTGATCAATTCGTCATCTGGTCGCTGATGCGGCCGAGGCTTTCATCCCGTCCGAGCAGCAATAATACGTCAAAAATACCCGGACTTGTAGCTTGGCCAGTCAGCGCTGCCCGCAACGGCTGCGCCACCTTGCCGAGTTTCAACTCCTGCGCTTCGGCGACCTGACGAATGACCCCATCAAGGGTGTCCGCCGTCCAGTCCGCGACCGGTTCAAGAGCTGCGAAAACGAGTCCAAGGATTGTCTTCGATGGATCGTCTAGCAGTGCTTTTGCGCTCTCGTCCATGGCAATTGGGCGGTTGCGGAACAAAAACAGCGCAGATGCAGCAATTTCCTTGAGATTTTTAGCACGTGGCTTGATGAATTCCATGCTGCGAAGCAACACATCAGCTTCAAAATCCGTCAATTCATGCCCCAAAAGGGCCTCGACATCGGGTCGCACCAAGGTCGCCAGCCGGGCATTTTCCGACTCGCGGATATAATGGCCGTTCAGATGTTCAAGCTTCTTTTGGTCGAAACGCGATGGCGCCTTGCCGACCTGACCGATATCAAACCAGCGGATCGCATCTTCGCGGCTGATGAACTCATCATCGCCATGGCCCCAGCCGAGACGCAGCAGGTAATTGCACACCGCCTCGGGCAGCATCCCCATTTCGTCGCGATAGGCCTCAACGCCGAGCGCGCCATGCCGCTTGGACAATTTCGCGCCATCGGCACCGTGAATGAGCGGCACATGGGCATATACCGGCTCCGGCCAGCCCATCGCGCGATAGATCGTCAATTGACGAAACGCGTTGTTGAGGTGATCGTCGCCGCGAATGACATGGGTCACGGCCATATCATGATCGTCGACTACCACCGCTAGCATATAGGTCGGCGTCCCGTCCGACCGCAGCAGGATCATGTCGTCCAGCTCGGCATTTTGCACGGTGACATCGCCCTGCACCCGATCATGGATAGTGACAGCCCCTTCGCGCGGCGCCTTCAGCCGAATGACGAACGGCGCGCCCGCAGGGGCTTCCGACGGATCGCGATCGCGCCAGCGACCGTCATAGCGCATCGGTAGCTTCTTTTCGCGCTGTTCGGCACGCATCGCTTCCAATTCTTCGGGCGTGGCATAGCAACGATAGGCATGGCCTGCGGCCAGCATCTGGTTCGCGACCTCGGCATGGCGATCAGCGCGGGCGAACTGGAACACCGGCTCCCCATCCCAATCAAGCCCGAGCCAGCGCATGCCATCCAGAATGGCGTCAATCGCGGGCTGGGTCGAACGCGCGCGGTCGGTATCTTCGATCCGCAAAAGAAATTTGCCGCCATGATGACGGGCGAACAGCCAGTTGAACAACGCGGTACGCGCGCCGCCAATGTGCAAAAAGCCAGTGGGCGACGGGGCGAAACGTGTTACAATCGTTGAAGAATTTTCACTTGCGCTCACGCGCTTGACCTCGCACTAATCATGGGATGTTTGAAACAGAACAGCGCGCACCTAAACCATTTTTCATTACGATGGAACTGTTCAACGCGTGCAATCGCATTTCCCACTTTCTCGCCCGCGTGATCGGCAACATCATCGACACGCTTGAGGCCCAACTTGCCGCCGAGCGCCATCAACTGCCCTTGTGGTTGCCGGTCTTTATGGGGATCGGCATCATGGGCTGGTTCATCCTGCCCAACCGCACCGATTGGTATGCGTTGCTCTACCTCTTTGCGGCGATGTGCGGGCTGGGCATTTCCATCGGACACAGCCGATTATTCGGACGCGCCCTGATCATTGCCGGGATCGCGGCCAGCCTTGGCCTCGTGCTGGTCTGGTATCGGGCGGAACATGTCGCCGCCCGCGTCCTCGCCCGCCCGTTGGTCACCCTGTTCGATGCCCGCGTGATTGCCCTCGAATATCGTGCTTCAAATGAGAAATGGCGCTATCTGCTCGCCCCGTTGCATCGCTCCGACCTGCCCGAAAAGCTGAGATTGAACCACGCTTTTGCGCCACCCCCGGATAGTATCGGCGGTGTGTTGCGGGTCAGGGCGCGGCTGGTGCCGCCTGCGCCCGCCTCTTTGCCCGGCGGTTATGGCTTTCAACGGGTCGCATGGTTTCAAGGATTGGGCGCAACCGGGACGATGCTCGATCCACCACGCCTGATCCAGCCCCCCCGCTCCCCGCCATTTGCACAGGCACTCGCCCCCCTGCGCGCCCGCATCGCCACCCATATCACAAGCAAACTCAGCCCAGCCGCAGGCGGCGTCGCCATTGCGCTCGCGACGGGCAGCGCAGGACAAATCCCCGAAAGCGATGCCGATGCCATGCGCCAGAGCGGCCTTGCGCATCTTTTGTCCGTCAGCGGCCTACACATCAGCGCAGTGGTCGGCGCGACCGTGCTGCTCACCACTTCCCTTATGGCATTGAGCCAGCGGATCGCGCTCCGCCTGCCCATTCCGATCATCGGGGCAGGGATCGCCACCTTGGCCGCCATCGGTTATACCTTGTTGACAGGCGCAGAGGTGCCGGCGGTGCGCTCCTGCATTGCGGCATTACTAATCCTCACCGGCATGGCGCTCGGGCGGCGCGCGCTCAGTATGCGGTTGGTCGCAACCGGCGCGTTGCTCGTGCTGCCCTTATGGCCGGAATCCCTGATCGGCCCCAGTTTTCAAATGAGCTTTGCCGCCATCATCGCGATTGTCGCCTTGCATGAACATCCCAAGATCAAGGCATTGCTGGCCGGGCGGGAGGAGCCGCTTTTCGCCAGATTGGCCCGCCATGTGATAGCGCTGATCCTCACCGGCCTTGCGGTCGAGATTATATTGATGCCGATCGTGCTCTATCATTTTCACCGAGCGGGACTTTATGGCGCGCTCGCCAATATCGTCGCCATTCCCCTCACCACCTTCATCGTGATGCCATTGGAGGCGGCGGCGCTGTTGCTCGACACGTTCGGCCTTGGCGCGCCTTTTTGGTGGGGGGTGGAACAGAGCATTTCGGGCCTGCTTGCTCTCGCGCACAAGGTCGCCAATCTACCCGGCGCCGCACTGATGTTGCCATCGATGGGGCGCTCGGCCTTTACCCTGATGATCGGCGGCGGGCTGTGGCTGTTGTTGTGGCAGACCCGTTGGCGTTGGGCGGGCCTATTGCCCATATCGGCGGGCGTGGCGTTGACAGCCATGGCCCCTGCCCCCGATTTGCTGGTGACGCGCGATGGGCGGCATGTGTTGCTGCGGCTTGATGATGGCGCGACGGCGTTATTACGTAACCGTGCCGGGGACTATGTTCGCACAACATTGGCCGAGGGTGCAGGTGTACATGCCGACACTCTGACCCAAGGCCTCGTGGACCTGCAAGATCGTAACGACGTCGATTGCTCCCGCGATATATGCACCGCCCGACTGCGTCGCGATGGGCGGGCGTGGACCATCGGCTTTATCCGGTCGGATGTGCTGCTGCCATGGGATGATATGCGGCGATATTGCCAGCAATTGGACATCATTATTGCGCCACGTCGGCTACCCGCCGCCTGTATGCCGCGCTGGCTGCGTTGGGACCGGCCCGCGCTTGACACTTTGGGCGGCGCGGCGCTGTCGCTCTCGCCCCCCAATATCCGGCAGGGGGAGAGCAATATAGGCGACCATCCGTGGCAACGCGCTGCGCAAAAATCCACGCACATTGGCTTGACCGTCAGCCGCCATTCATGGTTCCCCTTTTATCAAAGAAATACATCCGAATGAGGAGACCCAAGACATGATGCGCAACGGCCTGATCGCATGTACCGCCATCGCCCTTGCCACTGGCGCGTGCTATGCCCCCCAAGGCGATGCGAACGCCGCCCCTGCCAAGGCCCCGCGCTCGATTTCTGCATCTGAAAAGGCGCAGGGCGCGAAATATCATCCGGATCTGCTCGCGGAATATGGCGGGCCTTATACGGGGCCACAGGCCGATTATGTCACGCGGGTGGGCAAGAAAATCTCGGTCCAATCGGGCCTGTCCAATGCCGAGGGCGATTTCACGATTACCTTGCTCAATTCGCCGGTGAACAACGCGTTCGCGATTCCCGGCGGCTATGTCTACATCACGCGGCAATTGCTCGCGCTGATGAATGACGAGGCAGAACTGGCCTCCGTCATGGGCCATGAGGTCGGCCACGTCGCGGCCCGCCATTCGGCCAAGCGCAACACGACCTCCACCATCGGCCAGATTCTCTCGGCGGGCGTCGGCATTCTCACCGGCAATAGCACGCTTGGTCAATTGGCAGGCTATGGCACCCAGCTTTATACCCTCGGCTATTCGCGCAAGCAGGAATATCAGGCTGATGATCTCGGCGTCGCCTATCTGGCGCGGGGCGGCTATGATCCGCTGGCCGCATCCGACATGCTGGCCGCCCTTGGCGCGCAGACCGCATTGGACGGCAAGGTGACGGGCCAGACCCGCGACATACCGACATGGACCAGCACCCACCCGAACAGTGCCGATCGTGTCATCCGCGCGCGCAAACAGGCCGCCACCACCGGCATTCCCACTGGTCAGGGCCTGCGGAACCGCGATGTGTTCATTTCGATGCTCGATGGCATGTTGTATGATGACGACCCGAAGGAAGGGCTGGTCGTTGGACAACAGTTCATCCACCCGGTCCTGAAACTGAAATTCACCGCGCCCACAGGCTATAACATCATCAACGGCAGCGATGCCGTCACCATCAGCGGCACAGGCGGAAAAGCACAGTTTTCCGCCGGAAAAATGCCCGCCAATGGCCTTGCCGGTCATATTGATGCCGTGTTCAAGGCGGTCGGCGGCAACACACCAATCCAATATGGCGAAATCACCAATAGCAAAATCAACGGCATCAACGCCGCACAGGCAAGCGCACGGGCGAACACCTCATCCGGTCAGGTCGATGTGGTCGTCACGGCCTTTGATTTTGGACAGGCCGCCTATCATTTCCTGACTATCGCCCCGGCTGGTCAGGGCATTGGTCCACTCGGCCCCTTGGTCAACAGCCTTAGCCGGATCACCGATGCCGAAGCCGCCGCCATCAAACCGCGCGAAGTGGATATTGTGACAGTGAAGGCGGGCGACACCCCGGCCACTTTGTCGGGTCGCATGGCCTATGCGGATTACAAGCTCGAACGGTTTCTCACGCTCAACGCGCTCGACAGCAATGCCAAATTAACACCGGGTCAAAAGCTGAAGCTGATCGTCTATCGCAAATAACAGGGCTAAACGAGACCGAATGAAAAAGGGCCGGCACATCCCATGCCGGCCCTTTATTATATCGTAATAATGTCAAATACCTAGCTGTAATTCAGCCGACTTTCAAATTCGTAGTGACATTACCTAAAGTCTTTTTCATGCTATTGCCCATGCCCTGCATGGCAGTGATAGCGGAGACTGCAATAAGCGCCGATATCAAGCCATATTCAATGGCAGTTGCGCCTTTCGTCTCCCGCAACAAATGCAAGAAATGCAACATTTACCTACTCCCAAATTCCCGATGCATCAGCCCTGACCACATTTGGAAAAGGGGCCGGAACATCCAGCACCGACCCCTCTCTTTTTCACGGCATTTACATGTGAGCCAGATCTTGGCTTAGCCGGCGGTATTCAGGTTGGTCGAAACGTTGGCGAAGGTCTTCTTCATGCTATTGCCCAGACCCTGCATGGCGGTGATGGCGGCAACGGCGATCAGGGCAGCGATCAGGCCATATTCAATAGCGGTCGCGCCCTTGGTGTTCTTAACCATTTTACGAATAAAATACATAACGCTACTCCTAGGTTCCAAGCTTCAGTAGTTCCCAACTCCGCACCTTGCTTAAGGGTTTGGATTATTTTGAAATTAGCAGCGATAAGTGTAAAAACATTTAACTCACCTCTAATTTCATCCGGCAGATTTTTAGTCCACCAGATTTATTGGCGGATCAGCCGGCTTTATTCACCTGATCCGCGACATTCGTCCACATTTTGACCGACGACTTGGCAAAGTCGCTCAATGCCGACAGCATCACGAGCACCATCAATGACAAGATCAGACCATATTCAATCGCCGTACCACCCCGCATATCGCGTAGCGCATGTACAACGCGGCCTAGCCACCGTATCAGCATGTTCGTATTCCCTATGTCCCGCCCCCTCATTGCCACCCACAGGTTAAGACTTTGCTATGATGAGAGAATTAATACCGCAGCAACCTTTGCTGCTCGTAGTTGCCGCCGCATTGGTCGACACATCCGGCCGCGTGTTGCTGCAACAACGGCCCGCGCATAAACAGATGGGCGGATTATGGGAGTTTCCCGGCGGCAAGGTGGAAAATGGCGAAACACCGGAAGCCGCCATCTTGCGCGAGCTTGCCGAAGAACTTGACATCATTGTCGATCACAGCTGCCTTGCGCCCGCCTGTTTCGCGAGCGAGCCATTGGGCGACCGACATTTATTGTTGCTGCTCTTTGTCCTGCGCAAATGGCAGGGCGATCCAAAGCCGCTGGACGCGACCGCGATGCAATGGGTCACGCCCGCGCAGATGTTCTCGATTGACATGCCGCCTGCCGATCGTCCGTTGATTGGCCTGCTCGACGCGTTACTTTAGGCTGGTTTGGCGGGTGTCCATGCGGTGATGGTGAGCAGTTCGACCCGCTCGCTAAACCGTCCGTCAGGGGCCGCATGGGCATCCAAAGCCGCTGCCAAGGCGCGATAGCCCCGCTTGCCAAAAGGCCGCAGGTCACGCCGGATCAGCGCATTGCCGCCGCCATGCGCACGAATATCCGCCAATAAATCCGCCGCATCGCGATACCGCAATTCCACCCCAAAGGAATCGGCCACCGGCTGGACAAAGCCCGCACGCGACAATAGATCGCCCGCCGCCCGCACGTCGATTTGCGGATGCAGCCTCGGCGATGCCGCCCGGCCTTCCGCGTCTTGTGCCTGTTGCAATGCCTCGCGCAGCAGCGGCAACGACCCCGCCCCCGCCATCGCGCCGATCAACATCGCATCATGCGCCATCAGCCGCCGACATTGCACCAACATGCCGGGCAGATCATTGACCAGATCCAGCCCACCGGGCGCGATCACCAGATCATAGCCCCCGGCCAGATCGAATAACCGATCCGGCTCCACGCAGCTTATCCCTGCCCTTTGCGCGAAGACCTCGCTGGAATCGCAGCATTCAACCAAGATCCCTTGCGCCGCCAGCCAGCTTGGCAGCATCGAATCTGCCGCGCCGATCACCAAAGCGCGCTGGAATGACCGTTGGACAAAGGCGATGCGCTCGATCACATCTTCCTCGACCTGTCGCAGCAAGAACCGCGCATCCGCAGGCAGTTGCGCTGCCCGGTCGCGATGACGACGCAGCAGGTCGCGATCATAGATTTCAAGTTCGGCAGTCATGATGATGTTGCCATAGCGCTTGTGCAGGCAGGTGCAATCCCGCAAGATCAGCCGATGCGTATGTTGCGTCTCACATTATCGTCACTGGCCGGCATATTGCTGGACTTCGCTTTACCGCCGCGCTGTATCGCCTGTGGCGCGATAGTCGCCGATGCCGGCAGCCTGTGCGCCGATTGCTGGGGACAGGCGCGATTTCTGACCGGCGCGGGCTGCGGCCAATGCGGGCGCCCCCTGCCCGACAATGCCCTTGTCGCGGATCAGACCTATTATTGCGCCCCCTGCCTTGCCTCGCCCCCCGCATTTGACAGTGTCCGAGCAGTGATGGCTTATGGCGACATCGCCCGCGCTGTCGCCTTGCAGTTGAAATATGGCCGCCAGATTGCCCATGCCCGCACCATATCGCGGCTGATGGCCCGGCTTGTCCCGATCAGTTCCAGCGACAAACCCGCCATGCTGATCCCCGTGCCACTCCATCGCTGGCGGTTATGGCGACGCGGGTTCAACCAATCTGCGCTGGTGGCGGATCATCTCGCCCGCTTGTCCGGCCTGCGCCATGATCGCATGGCATTGCGCCGGATCAGACAGACCCCCTCACTTGGCCATCTCAACCGGCAGCAGCGACACAAGGCCGTCACCGGCGCATTCAGGGTCGCGGGCGATGTGCAGGGTCGCAACATCATCCTGATCGACGATGTATTCACCACTGGTTCGACCGCACAGGCCTGCGCCCTGGCCCTGAAAAAAGCGGGGGCAAACCGGGTCGATGTCATTTGCTGGGCGCGGGTGTGCGAAGATACAGGGAATTGACCACCTGCCGACTTGACAGATGCGGGGTTCAACCACAGTTGGGAAGTTAGGATTGAATAGCGGAGCCTCCATGACCAAGGTTGAAATCTACACCAAATTCTATTGCCCTTATTGTGTGCGCGCGATTGAGTTGCTGCAAAGCAAGGGCGTCGAGATGGTGGAATATGATGTGACCATGGGTGGCCCGAAAAAAGCGGAAATGGTCGAACGCTCGGGTGGGCGCATGACCATGCCGCAGATCTTTATCAATGACCGCCATATTGGCGGGTGCGACGATCTGGTCGCGCTTGATCGTGCGGGCGGGCTTGATCCGCTGCTCGTCAACTGATCGCCGATATGAGGGATCGGGCATGAACATGCTCCGCGCCGCCTTGCTGCAAATGTCCGCCGGGATCGATCCGGCTGCCAATGCCTTAGCGATTGAAGACGCGATGGCGCGGGCTGCTGAGGCCGGGGCGACATTGTTCTGCACCCCGGAAATGAGCAACCTCATCGACCGCGACCGCACCCGCGCCGCCAGCCATATCGTGGCAGAGGGCGATGATGAGGTGCTGCGCCGTATCCGCGCGGCGGCTGCCAAATATCATCTCTGGGTATTGATCGGCTCACTCGCGGTGCGGCATGAAGGAGAAAACGGCAAATATGCCAATCGCTCGTTCCTGATCGACGACACCGGCGCAATCCGCGCGCGTTACGATAAAATGCACCTGTTCGATGTCGATCTCGCCAGTGGTGAAAGCTGGCGCGAATCCAATGCCTATGCAGCGGGCAACACCTCAATCGTCGGCGACACGCCTTGGGGCGGCATCGGCCTGTCGATCTGCTATGATGTCCGCTTCCCCGCGCTCTATCAGGCATTAAGCGCCGCCGGGGCAAATATCCTGTCGATCCCCGCCGCCTTTACTGTCCCTACGGGCCTGGCGCATTGGGAAACGCTGCTACGCGCCCGCGCCATTGAAAATGCGTGCTTCGTCATCGCCACGGCCCAGACCGGCCTGCATGAAGATGGTCGCGAAACCTATGGCCATAGCTGCGTGATCGATCCTTGGGGGGAGATATTGCTCTCGCTCGGGGAGGAGCAAGGGCTTGGCATTGTCGATTTGCCACTCGATCGGATCGACGATATTCGCGCTCGCATTCCGGTGATCGCCCATCGTCGCCCTATTCCCACAGCACAGGTGACCAAATGATCGTCTTCGATCTGCGCTGCCAACATGGCGGCCATGTATTTGAAGCGTGGTTCGGCTCATCCGCCGATTATGAATCGCAACAACAACGCGGCCTGTTATCCTGCCCGATCTGCGGCGACACGGTGATTGAAAAGGCGGTCATGGCCCCGGCAATCGGTCCCAAGGGCAATCAAAGCCGTGAACACAACCCGCAACACCAAATGGCTGAAACCGCCAATCCCGGTGGCGGTGGAGGTGATGCGCCCTCCGTTCCGATGACAGCCCTCGACCCACAGGCGGTCAAGTCAATGTTGAACGCGCTCGCCACCGCACAGGCAGAGGCGCTGAAATCATCGACTTGGGTCGGCAAGGATTTCGCCGATCAGGCCCGCGCCATGCATGAAGGCGATATCGATCAAGCACCGATCCACGGTCAGACCAGTCTTGATGAGGCCCGCGACCTGATTGAAGAGGGCATCGGCGTCATGCCCTTGCCCTTTCCTGTCCGCCCGCCCGGCATGGATAATTGACCACTGGACCGATTGACCGCTGGACCGATTTCCCGCTAACGGTCGCCTGCGTGCACCCGTAGCTCAGCAGGATAGAGCATCAGATTCCTAATCTGGGGGCCACTGGTTCGAATCCAGTCGGGTGCACCATTATTTACTTGAATATTTATAATTTTCCGAAGTCAGGCTTGCGGATCAAGCGTGCCAAGATATGCCACCAAGGCGATGACTCCGATCCACAAGGTGGTTTCGACCATCAGCGACAGGCGCAAATGGGTGCGCGCGCCGGGGGTTTCGCGTTCCAATTTCGGTGTCAACAGCCAGCGATTGGCCCCGGCCAAACCGAGCATCCCCGCAAATAGCAACAGCTTCGCCCCCAATATCCAGCCATAATTGGCGGAGAGCAATGCAGGCAATCCTGCGACCCCGACGATCATCACCACATTCACCGCGCCGGTGAGCAAGAGTAACGCAACGATGACCGACCCTGCCCGCGCAAAATGGGCGAGGTCAGCGGCCAGTTTCAAAGTGTCACGCCCGCGTAACGCCGCCAGTAAAAAGCTCGCCAATGCGCCGAGCCATGCCGCCGCCGCCAGCATGTGGAGCATATCCGCCACCAGATGCGCCTGCCCCCAAGGGCCTTCGGTCGCCGCCGCATGGCCATTCCACGCAAGCGTCGCCAGCGCGACCATCGCGGGCAAGAGCAACAGCCAAGGCCGCGCGGGCAGGACCAATAACAGCAATAATGCGGCGATCCGGACCTTGATCGCCAACCCCATATCGGTCTCATGCAGCATCATCTGCACCGCAGACCAGTCCGGCTGGGTGATCGGTGTGCCTGCCATGGCCGATGCGCTGGCCAACAGGCCAAAGCCCGTAAATCCAAGCGCCGTCAGGATCAGTACGGAAAATAACGGACGTGAAAATGGTGCCAGACCGCGGACAATAAACGCGCGATAGAGCGGCAGACCGGCAAGCAGGCCAAGGCTCAGATACAGACCAAGCCGCGCCGCGATCAGGCATCCATTTTCCATGACTTATTTCACATTGAAGTTGAATTTGCCCTGAATCCGGTGCGTATCCGCCGCCACCGCATGCCAGTTCAGTTCATAGCTGCCCGCAGGCAAGGCACGCGGCAGGCTGGCTGCCAAGGTCTTGCCATCGCCCTTCACGGCGGTGGTGAAGCCCTTGATCGGCATCGGTTCATGGCCTGCCATCCCCGGCATGCCGGTCATCACCAGTTCAAAGCTGCTGAATTGCGGCACCAGCTTTTCGGAGAACGTCAGGCTGATTTCCTTAAGCTTGGACACATTGCTATTGGCCGCAGGTGTGGACGACACCAATTTGGGATGCGCCATTGCCGGGGCGGAAACAGCCAGCGCAGCGATAAGTGGCAAGGCGGACAGCAGGAAATGACGACGCATAGATATATCCTTCTCAAATGCACGTGAAAGAAATAGGCACTTGCATGGAATACGGCAGGCGTGGGCTTATCCCTCATCTGACCAGCATCTTTCTCGCACATTTTTTCGACCGCCTGCCCGCCCGATCATCTGGACATGCCATCAGGGCAATGAAATGATGCGAGTGAAGCCGCCTCGTTATGCGTATAACGACATGAGGAGATAACAGCCCATGAATGAGCTAGACGAACAATTGCGCGGCCTGCAAGGGCTGCCGATCCATCCCCGGATCAACCGCATCGGCGATGGGGTGATCTATGCTGCCGGTGTCCGGCGCGATGGCCGCATCGCGCGGCGGCAAATGTTGATGTCGGCCAGCCTCGCCTTGGTGATCGGCGTGGCGAGCAGCGTCCTGCCCGGCGAAAATGTCCGCGCCGCCGTGCCGCACAGCGATATTTTCGGTACATCCACCTTGGCCCCCTCGCAATTATTGGGACAATGAGATGCTGAAGGGCCGTCATTATGCGGGCATCGCTGCTGTCGCGTTTCTCGCGGCGCTGGCCGGGGTCGGCCTTGGCCGTCATTTCATGCCCCAACCTCCACAGGTGAACGAACTGCATCATTTGATGCATGAGGAACTCAACCTCGACCCGGCACAAGAACAACGCATTCACGCACTGGAACTGCATTATAATGCGCGGCGCGCGGCGCTTGAACATGAGATGCGGCAGGATAATGCCCTGCTCGCCGCCGCAATCCGCGCAGAACATGGCTATGGCCCCAAGGTCAGCGCGGCCATCGACCGTTCGCATCATGCGATGGGGGAACTCCAGAAAGAAACATTGCGCCATGTCTTTGCTATGCGCAACGAACTGCGCCCGGATCAGGCCAAGCGCTTTGAAGACGCCATTACATCAGCTCTGACCGCCCCCGAACGGTGACGCCAGCCCTGCCAGCGTTGACGGATGGCGAACTCGCCCGCCGCGCCCTTGGCGGGGAGCAATCGGCGTTCGCCTGCCTGATGGAACGGCATCGCAGTGGCGTGTACCGCCTTGTCCTGACCCAGACCGGCGATCCTGATGAGGCCGTCGACATCACGCAAGAGGCGTTTATCGCCGCCTTTGCCGCGCTGGATCGTTATGATGCCGAACGCCCTTTTCGGGTCTGGATCTCGCGCATTGCGATCAATAAATGCCGGGATTGGGCAAGGCGGCGGGCGGTGCGCCGTTTCTTCACCTTCGCCACGCCGATTGAAGAGGCTTTTGAAATCGCCGATCTTGCCGCCACGCCGGAAGAGCAGCTCACGCACAGCCACGAACAGGAAAAATTGATCGCCGCCATCACCCAATTGCCGCCCAAGCTGAAAGAGGTGCTGATTTTGCGAACCATCGAAGAATTTTCGCAAAACGAGGTGGCGCAGACTTTGGGGATCACCGGCAAAGCCGTTGAAATGCGCCTTTATCGCGCGCGGAATATGTTGCTGGGATTGTTGAGGGATTAAACGCGCCCTCGCGTATATGTTCATGAATGGTCTGACACAGGGAAACCGATCCGGCATGAACAAGATGATATTAGATCGACGCGAATTGATCCGCGCCGCCGCTGGCCTTGCGGGCGTGGCGACATTGGGCAGCATGTTCCCGGCATGGGCGCAGGCCGTATCCAAAGGCATCGCGCCCACCCTCGGCACTTTAACCGGCGAGGATATTGCGCTGACCGTCGGTCATTCCGAATTCACCACGGGCGGGAAAAGTGGCCATGCCATTACCGTGAACGGCACCCTGCCCGGCCCGTTGATCCGGCTGAAAGAGGGTCAGCGCGTCCGCCTGTCCGTCGCCAATACATTGGATGAAGACACCTCGATCCATTGGCACGGCCTGTTGGTGCCATTTCAATTCGATGGCGTACCGGGCCTGAGCTTTCCGGGGATCAAGCCGGGCGAGACCTTTACCTATGATTTCCCCATCGTACATGCGGGGACCTATTGGTATCACAGCCATTCCGGCATGCAGGAAGCGATGGGGCATTTCGGCCCGATCATCATCGATCCTGCGGGCGAAGATCCGGTCGTGTATGATCGCGAACATGTGTTGATGCTATCGGATTGGAGCTTTACCCATCCGCATCAATTAATGACCCGACTGAAACAATCGGGCGGCTATTTCAACGGCCAGAAACAGACTGTCGGCGGCCTGCTGGCGGGCAAGGATCAACCGTTGAAGGACCGGCTGGAATGGGCCGCGATGCGGATGGACCCTACCGATATTTCGGACGTGACCGGATCGGTTTATCGCTATCTCATCAATGGTCATGGGCTGGAGGAAAACTGGACCGGGCTATTCAAGCCGGGTGAAAAAGTCCGGCTGCGGATCATCAACGCATCGGCGATGACCAATTTCAACTTCCGCATTCCCGGCCTGTCGATGAAAATCGTGCAGGTGGACGGCCAGCATGTCGAGCCGGTGGAAGTCGACGAATTCCAGATCGCCGTCGCCGAAACCTATGATGTGATCGTCGAACCGACCGACGCACAGGCCTTTGGCATCATTGGCGAGGCTATCGACCGTTCGGGTCTGGTCCGCGCGACATTAGCCCCGGCCAGCGGCATGGTCGGTGCCGTGCCGAAGCTGCGCGAGCGTCCGTTATTGGGCATGAAAGACATGGGCATGGACCATCAAATGCCCGCCGTGCTGGACCTGAGCCAGCCGGACACCAGCGCGGATCATGGGTCGATGAAGATGCGCGATCCTGCCAATGCGCCGGGCGTGAAAATGAGCCCGGCGGTCGCGACCATTTCCCCCATGCCCGCCGATCGCGTGGGCGACCGGCCCACCGGGCTGGAAAATGTCGATCATCGCGTCTTGCGATATAGCGATCTCAAGTCGCTCACCCCCCATCCCGATACGCCCGCGCCCAGCCGCAGCATCGATCTTCATCTGACGGCCAATATGGAACGCTATATGTGGTCGCTGGATGGCGAACGGTTGAGCGAGCGTACCGAGCCTTTGGCATTCCGCCATATGGAGCGCGTGCGGATCAACCTGATCAACGACACGATGATGCCGCATCCGATCCATATTCACGGCCATTTCTTTGAACTGGTCAATGGGCAAGACCGCGCTAAACAACCGTTAAAGCACACGGTGAACGTGCTCCCCGGCGGCAAGATCGCCATCGATCTCACCGCAGATGCGCTCGGTGACTGGGCGATGCACTGCCATATGATGTTCCATATGGACATGGGCATGTTTCGCATCGTCAAAGTCCGCCATGAAGAAGGAGCACCAGCATGAAGCTGTCTCTGCTGACCAGCATGGCCGCGCTGGCCATCGCCCAAACCGCCATCACGCTGCCCGTACAGGCACAAGAGCATCAACATGATGCCGCGACGCCCGTGGCGTCTGCGCCAGACGCATCTCAACCCGTGGCAGATGAGATGGACCATGAGGGCATGGCGATGGATCACGGGGCGATGGACCATGGCCAAATGGACCATAAAACAATGGACCACGGCGCCATGCACCACGGCCAGATGAAGCCCGACATGATGATCGGCCACATGCCCGCGCCCAAAGCCCCAACGGATTGGGCCGCCGATGCCATCCATGGCCAGCCCGCCATGGCCGCGGCGCGCGCGGCCTTGTTCAAAAGCACAAGCGAGACAATTTCGCATATGGTGTTGGCTGAACAGTTCGAATATCGGGCCAGCGATGCGGGCGATGCGTTCGCGTGGATGGGTCGGGCCTGGTATGGCGGCGATATCGACCGTATCCTGATCCGAACAGAAGGCGAAGCCAAGATCAACGGGACGGTGGAATCGGCGGAAGTTCAGGCGCTGTGGAGCCATGCCGTCGCCCCTTATGCCAATCTTGAAATCGGCATTCGCTATGACATTCGCCCCAAGCCGAACCGCGGCTATGCCTCTATCGGCATTGATGCGATGCTGCCTTATTGGATTGAAACGGAAAGCGCGCTCTTCCTGTCGGATAAGGGCGATGTGCTCGCCCGCGCCGAATTCTCGCACGATATGCGGATCACCAATCATCTGATCCTGCAACCTCGGGTCGAGTTCACCTTGTCCGCGCAGGATATAGAAGAACAAGGGATCGGCAGCGGCCTAAGCGATGCAGAAGTCGGCCTGCGCCTGCGTTATGCCCACACGCCTGCCTTTGCGCCTTATGTGGGCGTGCATTGGGAACGCAAATTCGGTGATACCGGGCGCTATGCACTGGCAGAGGGGGAAAGCCGGTCCAGCACCAATTTTGTCGCAGGCGTGCGCTTCTTGTTTTAACGCCGGTTTTAATGACGGCATAGCCTGCCGCCCCGACGAAATTTTCAGAACAAATCACGATAGATGTGCCGCCCAATGGTCTTTTATGACCAAAGGGCGGCGCTAAAACTGATCACATTATTGAAAGTCAGGATGAGAGGAATACGCCAATGTCCCGCGAAAACCCGCTGATAGCGATGATCATGGGCGGGCTTTGCGCATTGGCCCCGCAATCGGCGTCTGCGATGGAGATGGCCAATCTCGAATCCGGGCCGGTGCAGCAGGTGCATTTGCAAGATAGCCATCCCGCAGGCCTGAAATGGGAAGGCGGGTTTGAACTGCTGGAAATGGCGATCAACAACAAGGAAGAACGCCTCATCTGGGAAGGCGGTTTGTCCTATGGCAGCGATCTCCACCGGCTTGTGGTGAAATTCGACGGCGGCGGAGAAATTGGCCGCCGGGTCGATGAGGTAGAGACGCAATTGCTCTATGCCCGTCAGATCAGCGATAAAGTGGCTCTGCTGGGCGGCGTGCGCCATGATTGGCGCGGTGCGCCCCATAATAATTATGCCGTCATCGGCACGGAAATCGCCTTTTCGGATATTCTCTCATCGGAAAGCTTTGCCTTTCTGTCTGATCGCGGCGACCTGACCGGCGAAACCGAATTGTTCATCGAAACACCGATCAACCCCCGCTTGCTGGTCGATGTGCGGGCGGGCCTTGGCTGGTCGGCACAATCTATTCCTGATGAGGATACATGGGCGGGGCTGAATGAGGCGGAAGTCTCGCTGCGCCTGCGTTATACCGGCCACCAACGCATCGTTCCTTATATTGGCGTGGCGCATGGCCGCTTGCTCGGCAAGACTGCCGACATGGCGAGGGCTGCTGGCGAAGAACGGAATGCAACCCATTTCGTCGCAGGGCTGTCTCTCGCCTTCGGCAGCAATCAGGACTGATTGCGCCGCAACCTCACAGGCTCAGATGCGTTTCCACCAATGCGACATGCATATGAATGCCGGTCGCCATCACCTCATCATTAAAATCATAGCCCGGATGATGCAGCGACGGTGCGCCATCATGCTTGGCCTGCCCCAGCCAGAGATAGGCACCGGGCCGCGCCTGCAACATGAAGGAAAAATCTTCTGAGGTGAACGCCGGATCGGGCGCGCGCAGCGCCGTGCCGACTGTCGCCGCAATCGCCAGCGCATCCTCAGCGGCCTGTGCATCATTGATGGTCGCGGGATAATAACGGTCATATTCAATCTGCGCCGTCAGGCCATGCGCCAGCGCGACACCCGCCATGACCTGGCGGATTGCCGCCTCGATCACATCCTGCACCACGGGATTGAAGGTCCGCACCGTGCCGCTGACCCTCACCTCGGCAGGTATGACATTATGCGTGTCGCCGCCATGGATTTGCGTGACCGACAACACCGCCGATTCCGTCGCCGGGATACGTCGGCTAATGATTGTGTTCAGTTGCTGGACCAGATCGCTCGCCGCCAAAATGGCATCGGGCGATTTATGCGGCAGGGCGGCATGTGCGCCTTGGCCGATCAAGGTGATCGCGAATTTATCCGCCGCCCCCATGATCGGGCCAGCGCGGGTCGCGATTGTGCCTGCGGGCAAATCCGGCCAATTATGCAGCGCGAATACGCGATCACACGGGAAACGATCGAACAGCCCTTCTTTGACCATCACCCCCGCGCCGCCCATGCCCTCTTCGGCAGGCTGGAAGATGAAGTTCACCGTGCCGTCGAAATCACGGGTCCGCGCCAGATATTGCGCCGCGCCCAACAGCATCGCCACATGGCCATCATGGCCGCACCCATGGAATACGCCGGGGGTGCAGCTTGCATAAGGCAGGTTGGTCTGTTCCTGCATCGGCAGGGCATCCATATCGGCGCGAAGACCGATGGAACGATCCGACGTCCCGACTTTCAACACGCCGACAACCCCGGTCGTGCCGATCCCTTCATGCACCTCCAGCCCGATCTCGCGCAGCGCATCGGCGATGCGGGCGGCGGTGCGATGTTCCGCAAACCCCAATTCGGGGTGGCGATGAATGTCGCGGCGGAATGCCACCAAGGGTTCAACCAGATCTGCGACATCCGCGTGCTGCGTCATATATTTATTCCAGCTCCGATATATCCCGGTCTGATGCCTCACGCTCTGCCGCCTTGGCGCTGAACAGGTTTTGGATCGGGTAATGATGCTTGATGAACGGTGATTTGATCACAACATAGCTGAAATATTTTTCGATGCCATAATCGCCTTCGAGCATGCCCTCGATGATTTCCTGATAATGGCCGACGCCGCGCGTCATGAATTTCAGCAGATAATCATAGCCGCCGCTCACCAAATGGCATTCGACGATTTCATCCAGCTTGCGGATCTTCGATTCAAACCGGGAAAAATCGCCGATACGATGTTCGGTCAGCGTGACCTCGGTAAAGATCGTGAGGAACTCGCCAAGCTTGTGCAGGTTCAAATAGGCCCCATAGCCGGTGATATAACCGGCCTTTTCCAGCCGCTTGGCCCGTGTCAGGCACGGGCTGGGCGACAGGCCGACCGCATCCGCGAGTTCGACATTGGTGATCCGGCCAGACTGTTGCAGCTTGGCCAGAATCTTTAGATCGATACGATCCAGCTTAGGACCCGGCATCATCCGATCTTCTCCTCAAGCTTCAGGCGATTGCCGCGCGGATATCGGCCGACGACAACAATTCGTCCAACGTTTCGCGGATCCGCGCGAAAATCATGTCCATCTCGTTATCGTCGCAGCACAGCGCGGGCGCAAGCCCGATAATATTGTCGCCAAAAGCACGGAAAATCACGCCTTTGCGATAGCCCGTCTCAAACAGCCGCGCCGGGACGTTCAACGTCGGATCGAAACGGGCCTTGGTGGTCTTGTTCGCTACCAGTTCAATCGCGCCCAACAGCCCCTGCCCGCGCGTATCGCCGACCAAGGGATGATCGGCCAGACCGGCAAGACCCGCCGCAAAACGGGCCGCGACCTTCTGGCCATTGGCGAGAATACCCCCCTCGGTATACAAACGCAGCACTTCCAGCGCGACCGCCGCGCTCACCGGATGGCCGGAATATGTAACACCATGGCCAATCGGCACCGCCGGGTCCGCGCCATTGGCGATGCCCTGATAGACCGTATCCGACATCATCACCGCACCCATCGGCGCATAGCCAGAGGTCAAGCCCTTGGCCATGGTCATCAAATCCGGCGATACCCCGTCATGTTCACAGGCAAACATCGGGCCGGTGCGGCCAAAACCGGTGATGACTTCATCCACCACCAGCAAAATATCCAATTCCGTGCAGGCCTGGCGCATCGCGGCCAGCCAGCCCTTGGGCGGCACGATCACGCCGCCGGACCCGACAACCGGTTCACAGAAAAACGCCGCGACCTGATCCGGCCCGCCCAATGCGGCAACCTTGTCCTTAAGGCTATTGACCGAACGCGCGATCAATTCCGCATCATCGGCGGCATCGGAGCGATAGCCATAAGGCGGCGGAATATGATGCTGGACCGAGGTCGGCATGTCGAAGAAACGGTGGAACACCGGCAGGCCGGTCAGGCCGGAACCCGTGGCGGTCGATCCATGATAACCGCGTTCCTGCGCGATGAAATGCTTCTTGCTCGGCTTACCGATGGCATTGAAATAATGGACGATATAGCGAATGGCCGAATCCACCGCATCAGAACCGCCAAGCGTGAAATACACATGGTCCAGCCCCGGTGGTGTCAATTCCACCAGCCGCTCCGCCAGCCGCACCGCCGGTTCGGACCCGAAATGGAAATAGCCGGTCGCATAAGGCAATGCGCGCATCTGGGCGGCGGCGGCTTCGACCACGCTTTCCTGCCCATAGCCGATATTGACGCACCACAGGCCCGCAAAGGCATCGAGCAGTTCATGCCCATCCCCATCAGTCAGCCACATGCCCTTGCCCGTGGAGAGCAATTTGACGCCCAGCGCCTCATGCTCGCGGAACGAGGTGACCGGGTGGATCAGATGATCGCGGTCGATATCAACAAGGGAACGGCTCTGTTTCGACATGGGTGCTATACTCATCTATGTTGAGCATCAAACCTAAGCCTTGGTGGACGAAGGTTTCGACTGACATATGAGAATTGCCGCGCCCTGTTGCGCCTTTTTCAGTCAGGGCGCGGCATAAAATGCTGTGCAATCAGGAGAGCGCGTCCGCCACGGCCTTGCCGCACGACACAGTATTACCCGCGCCCTTCAGATCGCCGGTGCGAAGCAATGGTTCGGCCAGCACCATTTCCACCGCCCGCATGATCGCATCGGCGGCGGCCTGTTCGCCCAGATGTTCGAGCATCATCGCCGCCGACCAGATCTGGCCGATCGGATTGGCAATGCCCTTGCCCGCAATATCCGGGGCGGAACCATGCACCGGTTCAAACAAGGACGGGAATTTGCCTTCCGGGTTGATGCTGCCCGATGGCGCGACGCCAATCGTGCCGGTGCAGGCTGGCCCCAGATCGGACAATATGTCGCCGAACAGATTGGACGCGACCACGACATCGAAGCGATCCGGATTCATCACGAATTGGGCGGTCAGAATATCGATATGATATTTATCCCAGCGCACATCGGGATAGGATTTCGCCATATCCTCCACCCGTTCATCCCAAAAGGGCATGGTGATGGCGATGCCGTTCGATTTGGTGGCCGAGGTCAGATGCCGTTCGGGGCGACGGTTCGCCAGTTCAAACGCATAACGCAGCACGCGGTCGACGCCGTAACGCGTCATCACGGTTTCCTGAATGACGATTTCGCGGTCGGTGCCGGGGAACATATGCCCGCCGACCGAGCTATATTCACCCTCGGTATTTTCGCGCACGATCCACATATCGATGCTGCCCGGTTCGCGCCCGGCAAGCGGGCTAGGCACGCCCGGCATCAACCGCGCCGGGCGCAGGTTGATATATTGATCATATTCGCGCCGGAATTGCAGCAGCGACCCCCAAAGCGAAATATGGTCCGGCACTTTTTCCGGCCAACCGACCGCGCCAAAGAAAATCGCATCCGGATGGCCGATCTGCTCTTTCCAGTCATCGGGCATCATCTGGCCATGCTTCAGATAATAATCGCAATGGGCGAAATCATGCCATTTCTGGTCAATCGTAAAGCCATAAAGCGAGGCCGCGCGTTCCAATACGCGCATGCCCTCTGGCATCACCTCTTGGCCGATACCATCGCCGGGAATGACGGAAATTCGATAATTTCTTGCTTTATCAGTCATATCAATCCCCTATTTCACAAATCGAGACCGGCGATGTGAAACGCCTTGATCTCCAGATATTCATCAATCCCCATCGTCCCGCCTTCGCGGCCAAGGCCGGATTGCTTGATCCCGCCGAACGGGGCCATTTCCATCGCGATGGAGCCGGTGTTGAGCGCGACCATCCCCGCCTCCAACCGCTCCGCCGTGCGGAAGGCGCGGCTCAGATTTTCGGTGTAGAAATAGCTCGCCAGCCCGAAATTGGTGGCGTTCGCCATTTCAATGCCTTCTTCGTCATGGCGGAAACGGAACAAAGGTGCGACCGGGCCGAAGGTTTCTTCCGTCGCCACGCGCATCGCCTGTGTCGCGCCCGTCAGCACGACCGGCGTCGCAAAATTCTGATAGGCCATATTATTTTCCGCCTGCGCCAGCACCGATGCGCCATGCGACAAGGCATCGTCCAAATGGCTGCGGACCTTATCGACCGCCGCCGCATTGATCAGCGGACCAATATTGCTACCCGGCATATCGCCCGCCCCGACCTTCAGTTCGGATACGGCCTTGGCCAATTTCGCCGCAAACGCATCATAAATGCCCTCTTGCACCAAGATACGATTGGCGCACACGCAGGTCTGGCCCGCATTGCGGAATTTGCTGACCATCGCGCTTTGCACCGCCATATCGAGATTCGCATCGTCGAACACGATCAACGGCGCATTGCCGCCGAGTTCGAGGCTCAGCTTCTTGATCGTCGGGGCGCATTGTTCCATCAACAACGCCCCGACGCGGGTGGACCCGGTGAAGGACAATTTCCGCACCACCGGGCTGGAGGTCAGCTCCGCGCCGATTTCCTGCGGATGGCCGGTCACGATATTGATGACGCCCGCCGGAAAGCCCGCCCGTTCCGCCAGCTTCACCAGCGCAAGCGCGGTATAAGGGGTCAGTTCCGAAGGCTTGATCACCACCGGACAGCCCGCCGCCAACGCGGGCGCGCATTTGCGGGTGATCATCGCCGCCGGAAAATTCCACGGCGTGATCGCCACGGATACGCCAATCGGCTCTTTCATGATGAGGATGCGACGGTTCGATTCCGGGGCCGGAATCATGCTGCCCTGCACCCTTTTGCCCTCTTCCGCGAACCATTTGATGAAGCTCGCGGCATAGCGAATTTCGCCCTCGGCTTCGGCGGTCGGCTTGCCCTGCTCCGCCGTCATGATCCGGCCAAGGTCGATGATATTCTCCAGCACCAGCGCATGCCAGCGTTCCAGCAACGCCGCGCGTTCGCCCGCCGTCTTCGCCCGCCATGCCGGAAAGGCCGCATTGGCCGCCGCAATCGCATCCGCCGTTTCCGATGTGCCGCAATCGGGGATCGTGCCGATCACCGCGCCATTGGCGGGGTTGGCGACTTCGATCAATTTCCCGCTGCGCGCGCCGATCCATTGGCCAGCTACATAAGACTGGCCGATCAACAGGGTTTTATCGTTAAGTGCAATTGTCATCACATCGCCTGACTTACCAAAGAGAAAATTCGAGCATCGCCATAAGGCGTAATCGGCTTGCCACGGACCATATTGGTCACTTGACCGACACAGGGCAGGCCCAATTCTTCCAGCCATGGCGAAAGACCGCTATCCGCCGTCACATCCAATCGGCAGAATTTGCCAACTTTGCGCCCCAGCCAATGCGCGATCAATTCCTTGGCGGCATAGGCATCCGGCGCGACGGTCGGGCCAATCGAATAGCCCCGCCCGAAACGGCGCACGAGTGAAAAGCCGACCGGCTCATTATCGCGGGTCAGCACGACACCCCGGCCCACCCGCTGCAATTCGCGGAACAAGGCAGTGCGGTCCATGCCCGTTGCCGCGCTGAACATCTGCGTCAGCAACTCGCGATCACGCACGCCCATCGGGCGGACACGCTGCGCGGGCAGCAATTCAGGCATTGGCACCGAAAATGTCGATGATTGATGCTGAAACACCATGCCCGTGGCGACAAAGCCTTCGCTTTCATACAGGCGAATTCCTTCTGCCGTCGCATTGAGCATGACCGAACGATCGCCAAGAATATCGAGCATCGCCCGCATCAACCGGCGGCCAATGCCTAAGCCCTGACAATGATTGGAAACAATCACCATGCCGAGCGTCGAGGCGTGTTCGCCAAAGTCCCACGCCATGATCGTACCGACGACCTGTCCTTGATAGACCGCGACCAAGCCCCGGCCATTTTGGAAAAGAAACTCCCAATCCTCCGGACGGTGCGGCCATTTCTGTTCGCTGGACAAGGCATAGCCCGCGGCGAGATCCTCCCGCCGCATATCGCGATACTCTACTTCCTGCTTGATCGGCGTTGCCATCATATATGCTCCTTGGCATTGCGACCACAGCATAGACAAGCCAAACTGGCATTGGCTGCTGGCTTCACGCGCGTTTCGAAACAAAATAGCGCATCCTTTGCGCCCGTATTCGTGCAAATGCCGCAGCACTTCTTGTATATTGATGCCAACCCCTTACCCGCTGCCCGCTGGGCAATTGAACAGGAATGCCGCCATGAGCCATGGATTCGATCCGGATATGATCCGTATTGCCGCCTCGTCGAACTTCATCGGCGGCAGGCGGATCATGGGCCATGCCGCCAAGCGCCCGGTCTTGCGGCCATCCGACGGCTTTCATTATGCCACGCTCGATTGCGCCAGCGCGGCGCAGGTCGAAGAGGCCGTCAATGACAGTTACAACGCCTATCGCCACAGCGGCTGGGCCAAGGCCGATCCGCGTGATCGGATGCGGGTGATGCGGCGCTGGGCGGATTTGATCGATGCGGACATGGATCACCTCGCCCCGCTGGAGGCGCTGGGATCGACCCGCAACATCGCCGAAATCCGCGCATGGGATGTCAATTATTCGGCGGAATGCATCCGTTTCTTCGCTGAATTTATCGATAAGGTCGGCGGCGAAGTCGCGACCACCACCCCGAACAAGCTTGGGTTCACCATCACCGAGCCTTATGGCGTCGTCGCCGCGATTGCGCCGTGGAATCTGCCATTGGTCATGTCCGCATGGAAAATCGCGCCCGCGATTGCGGCGGGCAATTCCATCGTGCTGAAGCCATCGGAACTCACGCCTTTCAGCATAATTCGGCTGGCCGAACTCGCGATTGAGGCCGGGCTGCCCAAGGGCGTGTTCAACATCGTGCAGGGCGAAGGCTATGCCGTTGGCGATCCGCTGGTGCGCCATCCGTTGGTCGGCAAGGTCACCTTCACCGGATCGACCCGCACGGGTGCTGCGATCATGGCGGCCTGCGCCGAAACCGGGCCAAAGCCGGTGACGCTCGAACTGGGCGGGAAAAGCCCGCAGATCGTGTTCAACGACACCGCCGATCTGGATAAAACAGCGGCCATCGTCGCCAAGGCGATTACGTTGAATGCCGGACAGGTCTGCGTCGCCGGGTCGCGCTTATTGGTGCAAGACAACGTTGCGGATCAATTTATCGACCGGATCATTACCGCTTTCAAAGCGCACCGCCCCGGCCCGACATGGAACAGCGATGCCACCATCGGCCCGATCATTTCCGAACCACAGCTTGATCGCATCGACGGCATGGTCCAGCGCGCGCTGGCCTCTGGGGCCGAGGCGCTGTCCGGCGGCAGCCGCGCGCCATCGCCGCAACAGGGCAGCTTTTACAGCCCGACCTTATTGTCCAACGTCACCAGCGACAGCGAATGCGTGCGTGACGAGATTTTCGGCCCGGTCCTGACTGTCCAGCGGTTCAGCGAAGAAGATGAGGCCTATGCCATGGCCAATGACAGCCGTTATGGCCTTGCGGCGGGCGTGCATACCGGCGACCTCGCCCGCGCATTGCGCGCGACCCGCGCGTTGGAAGCCGGGACTGTCTGGGTCAATCGTTATGGCCGCAGCAATGACATGATCTTGCCGACCGGCGGTTTCAAGCAATCCGGCATCGGCAAGGATCTGGGGCGCGAGGCCTATATGGCCAATCTCAAATCCAAGGTCGCCCTGATCGAGTTTTGATCATCGAGTTTTGATCAAGGCCGCATCCGGCGGTTTCAGGCTTTTGCGAACCGCCGGATGTCATAGCCCGCCAACGGAATATCGGTTTTCCCCGTGTCGATCAGTTCGGCCATGGTTTCGCCCACGCCCGGCCCGATCTGGAAGCCGGAACCGGAAAAACCGAACGCATAAAACAGCCCGCTTTCCTTGCCGCTTGGTCCCATCACCGGCAGGCTATCGGGCGTATAGCCTTCGATCCCGGTCCAGACCCGGATGATGTTGAGCTTGCCCAATGCCGGTGCAAGGCGGCGGATCTGCTGTAATTGGCTGACCGTATTCTGCGGCAGGACATAGGCACGATAAAGATCGGGATAGGATATCGCCCGCGTACTGCCGCCCAAAATGATATTGCCGCGCGCGACCTGCCGGAAATAGACGGTTTCCTTTTCCACCGGCGTCATCACGCCCATCGCAGGCGCAATCGCATAAGGCACAGGCTCGGTCACCGACATGGTCGGGGCCAAGGTCGCAAATGGCACCGGCTCGCCCAATTGGGCCGCGATTTTATCGCCCCACGCCCCGGCGGTGATCAGCAATATCGGCGCGCGAAAAATGCGGCCATCTTCTGTCCGCACTTCCCAATCCGTGCCGATTTTCTCGGCGCTCACCATCTTGGTGTTTTCATGGATCTCTGCCCCCAAACGCTTGGCCGCGCGGGCAAAGGCGGGGCTGGCAAGGCGCGGATTGGCATGGCCATCCAATGGCGAATAGGAACCGGCCAACACCTCCGGGCCAAGGAAGGGAAAACGCGCGCGCAACGCATTGCCCGTCAATATTTCGAGGTCCAGCCCCATCTGCCGGGCATCGGCGGCATATTGCTCCATTTTCTCGACATTTTCCGGACGGTCGCGATAACAGACGCGCATATGGCCGGACTGGAGATATTCCACATCCGAACCGAGCAATTCCTTGGCCTTGCGCCAGGTTTCAATCGCCCGATTGGCCAAGGGCAGTTGATCGATAGGCCGGCCCTGCCGGCGGACATTGCCGAAATTGGTGCCGCTCGCCTGACGCCCGACCAGATCGGTTTCCAACAACGTCACCGACCGCCCGCGTTGCCGCAGGAAAAAGGCCGCAGAACAGCCCATCAGGCCGCCGCCCACGATAATCACATCGCTCCGGCTCATGCCTCATCCTCCGCAACGCCGACCGAGATCGGCTTGACCGGTGCCTGCCCGCGCAATCGGCCAATCGCCTCCACCGGCAGATCACGCGCCGCCGCCAGTACTTCCGCCCCGGCCAGCCCGCAATAACGGCCCTGACACCGCCCCATGCCAACCCGGTTAAACGCCTTGGCGCGGTTCGCTTCACGCGCATCGACCCGGCGCATCTCGCCCACGGTCACGCCCTCGCACCGGCATAGGACCACATCGTCCGCAAGGTCCGCAATCTGTTCATGCGGCCAAGGAAAGGCTTCCGCCAAGCCTGTAGCAAAGCGGGCATAATTGGCGACCGCCTGCCGCAGCGCCCAACGATCCGACGCGGCAATGCCGAAGTCAGAGAGCAAGGTCATCGCCGCCAATTGGCCGCTGGCTTCCGCCGAACGCGCCCCCAATATCCGCGCGCCATCGCCCGCGAGATAAACGCCATCCACCGAACTACGACCATCCGCATCGACCACCGGCAGCCATTGCCGTGTCACGGCATCAAACCGAAATGCACAACGGGCGAGATCGGCCAATTGTGTTTCAGGACGCAAATGATGCCCCATCGCGACCGCATCGCAGGCGATCTCATGGACCTTGCCCCCCGCCTCGAACTGGAGACTGCTGACACCCGTTTCGGGTTCGCCCAATATTTCGAGCGGCTTTACCCCGGTCATCACGCGCACCCCGGATTTTTGCAGCATCCGGGTCAGCATGATGCCGTTCCACAATACGCCCGGTTCGGCCAAGAGCTTGGGCAATGCCTTGATCCGGGCGAAAAATGGTGCGGTATCCAGCACGGCAACGACATTCGCCCCGGCCTTCACATATTGGCTCGCCACCAGATATAATAACGGCCCCGAACCCATGAATACCACGCGCCGACCAATCGACACGGCCTGCGATTTCAGCGCGACCTGCGATGCGCCAAGGCTGAACACCCCGGCATATTGCCAGCCCTTGACCGGCATCACCCGATCCGTCGCCCCGGTGCAGAGCAACAGCGCATCATATTCAAGATCATCGACCCGGCCATTGGCATTGGTCCACACCCGGCCTTGCGAGATATTCCAGACCAGAGTGTCTGGCCGATAATCGATCTTGTCCTTCAACCCGTCGAACGTCTCGTGCAGCGAAAGCGCGCGATCCGCCTCGGTCCCGTACAGGCTGTCATAGCCACGGGTAAATCCTTCCGGCTGGCGGCGATAAATCTGCCCGCCATCGCGCCTACCCTCATCGATCACGACCGGGCGCACGCCCGATGCGACCAACACTTCCGCTGCCCGCACGCCCGCAGGGCCAGCGCCGACAATGATTACCCGTGGTTCGGCGATTACCCGTGGTTCGGCCATGTGACCTCCGGCTGGCTGGTGCTGATCTGCTGGCCGTTTTCAACCGGGGTCGAACAAGCGCGCAACCGCCCGCCATCCGCAGTCCAGACCCAGCAATCCTGACATGCGCCCATCAGGCAAAACCCCGCCCGCTTTTCGGGGCCGAACTCGGCGGAACGCAATGATGTGCCGCTCGATAGCATCGCCACCATCAACGTATCGCCCGCCATCGCCTGCACCGGCTGGCCATCGACGATGATATTGACTTTGGGCCGGTCCGTTTCGGCCAATCGCGTGAAACGCCCGTTCATGCCGTTCGCGCCTTTCTTTCTTCCAGCCATCCGGCGCGCAATTCTGGCACGGATGACAGCAATAATTCGGTATAATCATGGTGGCGCACCTGATCGAAATCGCTACCCCGGACATGTTCCACCACCGCGCCTTGATACAGCACCATGATATCGTCGCAAATCGCCCGGACGGTCGAAATATCATGGCTGATGAACATGATGCTCAGGTTCAATTCGCGCCGCAATTCGGCCAGCAGATCAAGGATCGCCGCCCCCACCACGGTATCAAGCGCGGACGTCACCTCATCGCACAACACCAATTCCGGCTCGGCGGCCAAGGCGCGGGCAAGGTTGATCCGCTGGATCTGCCCACCCGATAATTCCGTGCAGCGCCGCGTCAGCACCGATGCGGGCAATTTCACCATGTCGATCAGGGCCAACAGCCGCTTTTGCGCCGCCTCGCCCTTGAGCTGGTGATAAAAAGCGAGCGGTCTTGCCAGAATTTGTGCGACATCATGCGCGGGGTTGAGCGCCGTGCTCGCATTTTGAAACACGATCTGGACCCGACGAAAATGCTCTTGCTCGCGCGCCGACAAGGCCGCAGGCAAGATATCGCCCGCCAGCCGCACCTCGCCCGATGTCGGCACGACCAGCCCGGCAATCACGCGGGCGAGTGTGGATTTACCCGAACCGGATTCCCCGATCACGCCCAGCATCGCGCCGCGCTGCATCGTGAAATTAATGTCCTTCAAAATCGGACGGTTGCCATAGCTGGCATTCACGCCCCGCACTTCCAGCAATGGCACAGGCTGGACCAATGCATCGACCACCACCCGGTTTGTCGGCTCCGCCGCCGCCATCAGCAGCTTGGTATAATCATCCTTGGGCGCATGCAGGATCTCCGCTGTCGTCCCCTGCTCCTTGATCTCACCATGGTTGAGGACGACAATATGGTCCGCCATCTGCGCGACCACCGCCAGATCATGCGACACATAAACGGCGGTCGCCCCGCGATCCTTCACCACCTGTTTAAACGCGCGCAGCACCTCAACCTGTGTGGTGACATCAAGCGCGGTCGTCGGTTCATCGAGAATGACGAGATCTGGATCGGTAATGAATGCCATCGCGGCCATCAGTCGCTGCAACTGGCCACCCGATAATTGATGGGGATAACGCTGCCCGATGGTGTCGGGAAACGGCAGTGCCAGCGCGTGGAACAGCTCAATCGCCTTGGCCTCGGCCTGGGCGCGATCCATGATGCGATGGACCAATGCGGCCTCGATCACCTGATCCATGATATTGAGCGACGGGTTGAACGCGGCCGCCGCGCTTTGCGCGATATAGGCGATGCGATTGCCGCGCAATGCGGGCAAATCCTTGAGATGCGCCTCACCCAGCCGGACATCGCCGCCCGCGATATGGGTCCCGCGTCGGGCATAGCCCATCAATGACAGCGCAATCGTCGTCTTGCCCGAACCGGATTCCCCGATCAACGCCAGCACCTCGCCCTTGTTCAGGCTGAAACTCGCATCATGAACGATGGTCTTGCCGGTATCGGCTTTGACGCAGAGATGGTTGACCTCAAGATAAGCCATCATCTTTTCCCCCGCATCGCATCGATCAGCAGGTTGACCCCGATGGTCAGCGTCGCAATCGCAATCGCCGGGACGATGATCGCGGGCGCGCCTTCGGCCAGACCGGAGATATTCTCACGCACCAACGACCCGAAATCCGCCTCCGGCGGCTGCACGCCCAGACCAAGGAAGCTCAGGCCCGATAGCAACAGCACGATGAACACAAAGCGCAAACCGAAATCGGCCAGCATCGGATGGATCATGTTCGGCAGAATTTCCCGCAGACCGATATGCCAGCGCCCCTCGCCTTGGGTCTTTGCCACCTGGACATAATCCATCTGCGCCAGATTGACGGCCAATGACCGCGCGATGCGATAGCTGCCCGGCACATAGGTAAAGGCGCAAATCACCAGCAACAACGGAATGGACGATCCAAAGGCCGCGACCAGCACCAGCGCCAAAATCTTCGACGGAATGGAAATCATTGTATCCATGAACCGTGACAATAATTCATCCAGCACCCGGCTACCCACGGCGGCGGTGAGCGCCAGACCGATACCGGTTATGCTCGCCAGCATTGCCGCCGCCGCCGCCAGCCCGACGGTATAGCGCGCGCCATAGAGCAGGCGGCTGAACACATCCCGGCCCAGATAATCCGTGCCCAAGGGGAAAGTGGACGATATGCCGCTAAACACATCCATATCGACAAATTCGCCCACCGGATGCGGCGCCAGCAAAGGCCCGAACATCGCCGTCAGCAACCAGAAGATGACAGTGGCAAGACCGATCTTGCCGGATAAGGGAAGTGACCGGATCATTTGTTGTGCAACCTTGGATTGGCAAGGATCGCGATAATATCGGCCGCCAGCAGCAATAGCAGATAGGCGGAACAAAAGATCATCGCACAGGCCTGCAACAACGGGGTGTCACGGCTTGTCACCGCATTGACCATCAGGCTAGCCAGCCCCGGATAATTGAAGATCGTTTCCACGATAATCGCGCCCCCGAGCAAATAAGACAGGCTCAACGCCATCGCATTGATGATCGGGCCAATCGCATTGGGCAGCACATGCCGCCGCACGATCGCCACCGGCCCGACACCTTTCAGCACCGCCATTTCGACATAAGGCTGGTTCAGTTGATCAATCACCGCCGCGCGCGTCATCCGCGACATCTGGGCAATCACGACCACGCTCAACGACAGAACCGGCAGGGTATAGGATCGCAGAAATTCGCCCCAAGGCTGATCCGCTGTGACCATCGTGATCGACGGCAGCAGTCGCAATTTGACCGAAAAGATCAACACGCCAAGGGTCGCGACAAGGAATTCCGGCATCGCCACCATCGCCAGTGTCGATATGCTCAACACCCGGTCCAGCCGCCCGCCCCGGTTCATCGCGGCGGAAATCCCGATCAACAACGACAAAGGCACGGTAAAGGCTGCCGTCAATGCCGCCAGCCGCAGCGTGTTCGGCAGGCGATCCGCGATCACCTCCGCCACCGGCATATTCGCCACCATCGATGTGCCGGGGTCACCGGAAACAATGCCCCCGACCCAATCGCCGAACCGGACATAGGCCGGACGATCCAGCCCGAGATCATGGCGCAGCGCCGCGACCTGTTCTGGGGTCGCGCTTTGCCCCAGCATTTCCTGCGCCGCATCGCCCGGCAACAGATCGCTGATGATGAAAATCACCAATGACACCAGCAACAATGTCAGCAGCGCCGACGCGATGCGATTGAGGATCAGACGGTAGATCGACATCACCCCTCCCACCAGACATGCTCGGCAAAAGTATAGCCCATGAAACCACCAAGCGGGACCGGATACAGCCCCTTCAAACGCTTGTCATACCCATCGATCAGGCTGATAAATACCGGGATGCCGACGCCGCAATGGTCGCGGACCAGCCCTTGCATTTCGCCATAAAGCTGCTTGCGCCGCGCGAAATCGGCCTCGCCGCGCGCCTCGACCAGCAATTTATCGAACCGGGGGTTTTTCCAGCCGGATTCATTCCACGCCGCATCCGATTTGTAGAATACGCTGAACAGCATATCGGCGGTGGGGCGCGGGTTGGTATTCCCGAATGTCAGCGGATGCTTCATCCAATGGGTCGACCAATAGCCATCGGCAGGCACGCGATTGACCGCGAGATTAAGCCCGACCCGACCGCCATATTCTTGCAGGATCGACGCCATATCGACCGACCCTTCGGCGGCGGGCGCGGCAAACATCGGCAGGCGCACCCCGGTCAGCCCGGCCTTGCGGAGATGATAGCGTGCCTTATCGAGATCAAGCACGGTCTGCGGCAGATCATCCCGGTAAAAAGGATGGAATGGCGGGATCGGATGATCATTGGCAATCGTCGCATAATTGCGGAACAGCGCGCGTTTGATCAACGGACGATCCAGCAAATTCTTCATCGCCATCACGAAATGGGGATTGCTGGTCGGCAGCATGTCCTGCCGCATGATCAGATTGGTGTAGAAACTCGATTGCGATTCCAACAAGCCCCGACCACCGGCCAAAATGCGCTTGCTCGACCGGGCGTTGACTGCGTTGATCAGATGAACATCGCCCGACAACAACGCATTCACCCGGCTCACCTCATCGGGGATGCCGATCAGTTCGATCTCATCGAGATAGGGCTTGCCCGGCTTATAATAATTTTCAAAGCGGCGGCCAATGGTGCGTATCCCCGGCTTGAAATCGACAATGCGATACGGGCCGGTGCCATTGCCGGTGCGAAATGCCTTTTCGCCAGCGGGCACGATCAGGAAATGCGATTGCGACAGGATGATCGGCAAATCGACATTCGGGCCGCTCAGGGTGATTTCTACCTCATGCGTGCTCACCGCCCGCACCGCCAAAAACTGATCGGCGATGGACGCGACCTTGGAACCGGTCAGCGGGTCCTTGTGTCGCAGCAATGAATAGACCACATCCGCCGCGCCCAGACTCTTCCCATTATGGAAAGTCACGCCTTTGCGTAAGTGGAACCGCCACACCATCTGATCGCGGCTTTCAAAGCTTTCGGCCAGACCAGGACGTGCCTGCATCTGGCGATCAAGCTGGGTCAGCCCGCTATACGCCATATAATGACGCACATAATCGGTGGAGAGCGATCCCTTGGCCGGATCAAGCGTATCCGCCGTCGAGCTGGCGACGCTCGCCACCCGGATGCGCCCACCACGACGGGGCTTCGATGCCGCCCCTGCGAAATCGGGCAGCAGCGTCGCTGCCAAGCCCATCCCCAGCAGTTCGCGACGCGAGAAAGGCATGGGACCATCCATCAGTGAATAATATCCTGAAAGCGATAATAAAGCCCGACAAAAGGCAGGAACCACGGCTTGCCGAAATGACCCGGCACGCTGGGCCAATCTAGGTCGCGCCACGGATTGGCGTCTGGATGACCATCCATCACGGCGGCCATTTTTTCGCCCATATGGACCGACATCTGCACACCATGGCCGCTATAGCCCATGGCGTAAAACAGCCCGTCATGCTCGCCCGCCCGGGGCAGACGGTCGGCAGTCAGATCGACATTGCCGCCCCAGACATGATCGATCTTCACATCGGCCAGCGCCGGGAAAAGATCGGTCATCGTCTTTTGCAAGATATGGCCGCCCTTCACATCGGATTTATCATTCGACATCGCAAAACGCGCGCGTCCGCCGAAAATCAGGCGATGATCATCCGTCAGGCGGAAATAATTGCCGATATTCTTGCTGGTGACATAATTGCGGCGATGCGGAAATAATTGCGCCAGCACGGGTGCAGGCAAAGGCGCGGTCGCCACCACAAAGCTGCCAACCGTCACAATCCGCCGCCGAAACCAGTTAAACGGCCCGGCAAAGGGCGCGCCGCCGGTCGCGATCAACACCTGTTTTGCCACCACCGCGCCGCGCGGAGTCGTCACCAACCATTGCCCATCGCTTTGACGCGCCACATCGGTGACCAAAGCCTGTTCAAAAATACGTGCGCCCTTGCGGGCCGCCGCCGCCGCCAGACCGATGCCGAGCCGACCGCTATGCAGTTGCGCGCTGGTCTTTTGCAGCAAGCCACCGAAAAACTTATCGGACCCGATTTCATCGCCAATGCGTTCCGGCGAAATCAGGCTGACATGTGGATCAACCTCCGCCACCAGCCGTTCATAGGCGCGGGCGAATTTTTCATAATGCGCGGGCTTCGCCGCCAGCTTCAACCGCCCACAGCGATTGAACGCGCAGTCGATGCCCTCTTCAAGGGTCAAGCGCTCCACACTGTCCACCGCATCGACATGGGCGCGATAATAAGCCATTGCCCGGTCGCGGCCCAAGGCATCGGACAATGCGCCATAATCATGGGCGGTTCCGGCGTTGCACTGGCCGCCATTGCGCCCCGATGCCTCGCTTGCGACCTCGCCCGCCTCCAGCACGACGACGGATGCGCCGCGCTTGGCGAGCGCAATCGCCGCCGACATGCCGGTATAGCCGCCACCGATAATGGCGACATCGGCCTTGCCTTCCACCGGCCCCTCGGCCCCGCCCGTAAAGGGCGGTGCCGATGCCAGCCAAAATGACTGAAGGCCGATCTGATGCGTCATGACGATCAGAGACCCACCAACGCGGGCAGACAACCGATGTGCGGAATTTCGACATCGCGATAAAATGGGTTGGACGGTTCATGACCACGACCCACAAAAACGCGCGTACCGATGCGGAGGTCGGTCGCCGAATTCTGATCGTAACGGAAGCTCGACGAGACATGCATGATGTCCTTCGGGTCGCAACCAAGCTGATCGATCATATATTCGAACGCCTGCAAACGCGGCTTATATGCCTGTGCGCTTTCGGCGGTGTAGACGGCATGAAAAGGCGCGCCAAGCAGGGCGACATTATCATGGATCTGGCAGTTCATCGCGTTGGACAAAATGACCAACGGAATTTCCTTGGCCGTCTTGGCAAGGCCAGCCGGGACATCTTCATGCGGCCCCCAGGTCGGCACGGCGTTGTAAATCGCCTCGCCCTGAGATTCGAGATATTCCAGCCCATATTTCTTGCAGGTCCGGGCCAGCGCATTGCCGATGACGTCGCGATACGGCTTCCAATTGCCCAGCACCTCATCGAAGCGATAGGACGAGAAATCCTTGCAGAACGCATCCATCTGCGCTGGCGACAAACGGTCGCCATAAAATTCGCGCGCCATGTCCGACATGTGGAAACGGATCAGCGTGCCATAGCAATCAAAGGTGATGTATTTCGGTCGGAAAAAGCTCATTTTAATTCTTCCCGTCTATTGGAGCGGAGCAGCCTTGCCAGCTCTTGCGATCGATCTATTAGCGCATGTCGATCCCGGAACATGTGCCCGATTGCCAAGCAGGTCAGCGCAGATTTGTATCTTTTGCATGCGCCATTCGGCATGGAATTTTATGCGGCGTGTTTGGCCCCGTTTCAATAGCCCCGATCACGATCGACCAGCCCCTCCATCGGCACCCCATCGCGATGGCGACGGATATTGGCAATAATCGCCCGTGCGCCGCTATCTGCGCGGGTCATGCTGGCAATATGGGGCGTCATCATGATGCGCGGATGCGACCAGAATGGGTGTTCAGCAGGCAGTGGCTCCGGTTCGAACACATCCAAAACCGCCCCGGAAAGATGCCCATTATCCAACATGTACAGCAGATCATGCTCCACCAGATGCCCGCCGCGCCCGACATTGATGATCCCGGCCCCTTGCGGCAATTGCTCAAATGTCGCGCGACACAAAATCCCGCGCGTCTCCGCCGTCAGCGGGACAAGGCAAATCAGCACATCGACCCCATTAAAAAACGGCTGCAACCCCGCTTCCCCATGAAAAGTCGCAACCCCCGGCACATCATGCGGCGAACGGCTCCATGCGGAAATCGGAAAGCCGAACGTCTGGAGCCGTTCGATCACCTTCATCCCCAATTGGCCCAGCCCCATCACCCCGATCCGCCGATCCGCCGCCGCGACCAACGGGATCGCCTGCCAATGCCGCGCACGCTGCGCCTCGCGATAATCGATCATATGACGGTGCAAAGCGAGCGTGGCGAAAGTCGCATATTCGACCATCCCTTCCGCAATGCCGGGTTCGATCATCCGCACAATCGATACATGGGGCGGGATCGCAGATTGATCGAATTGATCAATCCCCGCCCCAATTGAAAACAGCACCTCCAATTGGGGCAGTTCGGCGAAAATTTCAGGCCCCGGCGCCCATGCGGCCAGATATTTCACCGCCGCCGGGTCGATGTCTTCCGGCCACATCCGATAATCGATGTCCGGCGCATCCTGCATGAAAATATGCCGCCATTTTTCGCCGCGCACCGGGTCTGATTTATAGAGAATTGTCATGCTTTGGGCCTCCCCGCCCGTTTGCGCTGCCACCACATCAACGGCCCCGTCATCGCGAGCGCCGCGAGCAGGAGCGCAACCAAAGTAAACAAGATCCGCCCCGTCTGGCCCGCGATCTCGCCGCTATGGATCGGCAATATTTTCATCCACAAAGCCGGATTATTTTCCGCCGCCACAATGTTACTAAGACTCATATCCGCCAGATCGACCGTCACTTGATGCACGGATCGCGGGCCATGCGCAGGCGCGAAGAAATTGACGCGAATCCGGGCATCGCTCAGGCGCACATCGCGAATCTGCTGGCCGGGAAAGGCCGATTGCGCGTGCGCCAACGCCGCATCCAGACGCCCCAAGGGGGCGGGCGTCACCACTGGCGGCTTGGCTCCGGCTTCCCACACCTCCGGCCCCGCCAGCAACAAGCCGGTGCCGCTGATCACAATCAGCGGCACCGCCACCACCACCGCGACGCTGCGATGCAATTGCCGCAACACCAGCCGGTTTGGCTGACGCCATTTGACCGCAAGGCTTTTCGCCCATCGCCCTTTTTTCGGCCAAAAATAGCCAAGACCGGTGAACAACATCCACAATAATGCACAGCCATTGATGAAAATCAGCGCAGTCCCGATCGGCCCCAACATCATGCGATAATGGAGTTGCATCGCCGCCTCGATCGGGAATGAGTCCAATCCGCCGCGCCGCAACACCCGCCCATCGCCCGGATCGACCGTGGCATAACGCGCCCCGCCCTCCCCATCGGCCAATTCCACCAGATACACGCCATCAGGTCGATCCGGCGCATAGACCCTGCGCACCAGCATATCGCTCATTTGCGCCCCATCAACGATCCAACTGAAGGGCACGGCTCCCGTCTTCAACGGTGACTGGCGCACCATGGCATGCGGATCTATGAGGCGCGCAAGTTCCGTCCGCCAACTCAACACCGCGCCCGTCATGCCTTGAATCAGCAAGAAAAGGGCGATGATCAACCCCGCATATTGATGCCAGCGGAACATGGCGGCTTTGGACATGAAACCTGTCTCCAGACACGAAAGGGCCAAGGATGCAGCACATCCACATTGCGGGCCATCACAAATAAGAACTGTTATAAAAAAGGCCGCCGGCGGAGATCCCCGCCAGCGGCCAATTTTACATATTTACAAACATTTGTGCGATATCAGAACGACACCGTACCACGCACCACTACCGTCCGTGGCGTACCCGGCGTCACCCACAGGCGCGCATAAGAGCTTGGATAATAAGTGGTGTTGAACAGGTTGTTCACTTCAGCCGAAATCTTGAAATTTTCGGTGAACGTGTAGGACGAGATCAGCTTGACCAAGGTGTAATCCGGGAGCTGGAAGCTCTGCACCCCGGTTTCGCCCAGACGCTTGCTGACATAGTTCACCCCGCCGCCAATCATCAGCTTGTCATTGCCGATGTCGAATTCCTTGGTCAGCAGGATATTACCCGTGTGCTTCGGAATGTTCAGCAGCGGGTCACCCTTCTTGATCGAGAAGCCGAAGCCGTTGGCATCGCCTGCATCGACGCCGGACGCAGCATCGAGATAGGCATAAGACAACCACAGACGGACGCCACCCGGTAATTCGCCGTTCAGGTCGAACTCGACGCCCTTGCTCGTCGCGCTACCCAGCGCCAGCGAGAAACCGGCGTTGTTCGGATCGGCGGTCAACACATTGCTCTTCTTGATGTCGAACAAGGCGATCGTGCCGCTCAGCTTTTCATCCGGGGTCGTGAACTTCGCGCCGATTTCATAAGAACGGGTGGTTTCCGGTTCAAACGCCTTGCTGTTCACGTCCGTGCCGGAGTTCGGACGGAAGCCTTTGCCATAGCTGGCATAAAGCGAGAACATGTCGCTGAATTCATACACCACGCCAGCCTGCGGGCTGAACTTGGTATATTTGGCCTTGCCCGTGGTGCGAGCCGCATAGTTGAAATCGCCCGAACGGAAGATCAATTCCGGACGGAATTCATCATAACGACCACCCAGACGCAGCTTGAACGCATCCGTCAGGTCGATCTGATCCTGAAAATATGCACCCCAGCCTTTTTGCTTTTCAAGATTGTCGCGGAACGCGCCCGGCGTCTTCAACTGGCCATAGACCGGATCGAAAACGTTGAGCCAGTTACCTGTGATCGAGGTCTGCGATGCCCGCGAGCTTGGGCGGAAACGCAGCTGGATCTGATCGATTTCCAACGAGTCGTAATCGGCACCGAACAACAGATGGTGCTTGATTTCGCCGGTATAGAATTTGCCGCTGATTTCTGAGCGAGCGACAAAATTCTTGGTGTCATAATCGCGATAGCGACGCTGACGCGACAGGTTCGAGCCACCCAGATAGAGCGCCTGACGCGACGGCGTGATTTCGGCATCGCTTGAAAAGCCGCTGAACGACGTATCGCGATAGCCGATACCGACCAAGGCATTCCAGCCGCTGCCGAGATTCTGCTGCACCTGCAACTGATGGCCAAGCGCCGTGATATGGTTGCGGCCATCGCCCGGTTCGCCAAAGAAGCGCGAACGCGGCACAACGCCAAGCTCGCCATTGATCGAAATCACACCACGGTCAAACGGCGTTTTCAGATCAATATATTCCATTTCATACGACACAATGGTGTCGGGCGACAGCTTCACCAGAATGGACGGCGTGACAGTGACGCGGGTCGTATCGGCGATATCGCGGAAAGAACCAGCATCCTGGAAAGCGCCATTGATACGCACCGCGATCGAGTCATTGATCGGCGTGGTGAAATCACCCTCGGCGCGCTTATATTCATAGCTGCCACCAGACAATGTCACGCTGCCCTTGGTTTCGAACAGCGGCTTTTTGGTGACGACATTCACCGTACCACCCGGTTCACCGCGACCGAACAGCGCCGAATTCGGCCCCTTCAGCACTTCGATACGCTCGATATTCGACGCATCGCGCGGACCGCCGAAACCACGACCGGCATTAAAGCCGTTGACCAGCACGCCGCTTGGCAGGTTTTCATCACCGGCAAAGCCGCGCACCGCGAAAGAATCCCAGATGCCGCCGAAATTGTTCTGACGGTTGACGCCGCTCGCCAGATCAAGCGCAGCATCGAGCTGGGTAATCCCGGCATTGCTCAGCAATTCATTCGACATGACCGAAACAGACTGCGGCAGTTCCTTGATATCAACATCGCCGCGATATTGCTGCTTGATCGCGATAACGACGATTTCGCCATCTTCCTTGGCAGCGGGTTCGGCAGCATAGGATGCCGACGTCATCGCACAGGCGGCTACGCCAGCGGCGAGCGAAAGGCGGAAAATTGAAATATTGCTCATGTTACATTCCCCGAAGTAAAAGTGGCGTTTCCCTGCGAAATTATCACATTGTTTTTATGTTATTTTATTGCAAACCACGAAAGCGGGGCATCTGTGTTTTTATCTGCCTGCCGCTCTTTTACATAACCCTACAGACGCTTTGTCAGTGGAACCAAGCTATGGGAGACGAGTGAAATAATACCTCAAACGCAACACCGCTGGCGGCACATAATTGTGAAATCTATGTGACACGGGTGGAAAATTCCGCCGCCGCCAATCCCGCCTTCATACACGAGATTGGCGACAGCGGCCCCCTTCACATATATTTCAGCCAGACAATGTCCTTGCGACGCTGCTTAAGCTGCGCAAACCAACGGGTTGGGAGATAGAGCGGCACAATCAACACCGCGACCCACGCCCATACAATCCAGATATGATCTACCCCATAGACGGTCCCCTTGGTCGGGCCGAAGATCTGGAGTGCGATCAGATAGAGGATCTTCAGCACATAAAGGTGCAAGAGATAATAGAACATCGGCGCGCCACCGAGCAGCGCGAGCATCGGCATCGCGCGATGCTGTTCATATTTCTCGAACAAAGCGAGCAACAACGCACCCACCCCGACCGTCGACAACAAGAACAACAAGGACGGCGGATATTTGGTCAAGGACAAGAAGCTCATCACGGTGCGCAGCCCGTCCTCGCCAAAGAACCAAGGCTTGTCGCCATAGACATTGGACAAGCGGATCACCACGAAACCGATCAGCATCCCCAACCCCAATTGCATCAACCGCTTGCGCCGCAACGCCGCATCGCTACCCTTCGCAAAAAGCGGCCCGGCATAATAGCCAAGCAAGATCACCCCGATCCACGGCAATACCGGATAGGTCGTCTTGGCGATCATCCCGCCGCCAAGTTCGATTACCGCGCGCTGATGGATCATCGCCCAAGGCACATAATAGGCATCCGCAGGCGTCAGCACGATGCCATCAAGCAGATTATGTCCGCACACGATCACAAGACCGACCACAAGCTGCGCCCAACGTGGGAGGTGGAGCAACGCTGCGAGCGCGATCATGCTGACCCCGATCGTCCAGATCACCTGCAACCAGAAAGTCTGTGGGATCAATTTGCCCGACCATGCGATGCCGACGAACGTCACCTCAAGGAACATCAGGAAAAGCCCGCGTTTCACCAGAAAGGACGAGACCTCGGCCTTGCTGTGCGACTGTCCATATAACCATGCCGAAAGGCCGGTCAGTGCCACGAAGGTCGGGGCGCAAAAGGTGGAGAGCAACCGGGTGAAGAACAAGGACGGCATCACCGTCGTCGCATCGACCGGATCGGACACCTGTAGATGGAGAAACCATGTTTCACGCACATGGTCGACCAGCATGAACAGCATGACAAGGCCGCGCAGCGCATCAATTGAAATGAGGCGTCTGCTCGTCGCCATTGCGGGCGTTTCTGCCCTCAACCCTGCGCCAAAGGCGGCATTCGGGTCCATTTTGGTCACCATATTATCTCTCCCCCTTTTCTGGGTGCAGCGGCATCATTCTTCCGGTTGGAAGAGATCCTTGTAAAATCCTGAGGTCTTGAGGGTGATCGTGACAGGCACATCCCCCTTGTTGCGCCAATACCAGCCATGACGGCCATCGAATGACGCGGTGAACACGCCCTGCGCCTCGGTCAGGTCGAGTTCCTTCCAATAGGTCGTGAACTCGCCTTCCACCGGCTGCGGCGCTTCGCCATGCATATCCATTTTCACCGGCCCGCCCTTGGCGTCCCAGCGAAAGGAGATGGTGTCGCCCTTGGCCATATGGGCCTTGATCTCGATCCCCTCATGCGGGGAGAGCGCGATCACTTTTTCATCGGTGCGATAGGGCGTAGCGCGGATAATGTCCGCCTTGCCGATGCTGGCGACATTCACTGCACCAGCCACTGCCTTATCGGCAGCCGCCGGGGCCTCCTCGCCCGATGCCGCCATATCCGTAAGGCCCAATCTTGCGCCAACGCCGGTGAGATCGAAACCGGTTTCAGCAGGCAGCACAAATAATGTGAGGATCACCCCTGCCGCCGCCAGCGCGCCCAAGCATGCCTTGACCAGGCTGGCAGGCGCAATATGCAGGGTTTCCATCTGGGTTGTCATGTTCATGCTCCCTGCTGGAAATAACCAGCCAATTGATAACCGATCAGGACAAAACCAGCCGCCATCAACGCGGCATTGGCAAGGATCGCGTTACGCCGGAAACTATCCGACATCCGCCACAGGCTCATCAACAACAAGATCATCGTCAGCGCCATCATCTGGCCCATCTCCACCCCGATGTTGAAGCTGATCAAATTGGGCAGCAAACCATCGGGCGATAAGGACAGGTCGCGCAATTTGGTCGCCAGACCAAAGCCGTGGAAAAAACCAAAGACCAGCACCGCCGCCTTTTGATTGGGGGTAAATCCTAACAAGGACTTGAACCCGCCGAGATTATCGAACGCCTTATACACCACGGAAAGCCCGATAATCGCATCGATCAAATAGGCATCGGCCCTGATGTCGAGCAAGACACCCAGCAACAATGTCGTGCTGTGACCCACGGCAAATAGCGTCACATAGGTCGCCACATCTTTCAACCGGTAGAGGAAGAAGATTACCCCGAACAGGAACAGCAGATGATCATAGCCGGTGATCATGTGCTTGGCCCCCAGGTACATATAGGGGATGATGTTGACGCCTGCCGCGCCCTCGATAAAGGCGCGGTCGTTTTCGCTGACCCCATGGGCCAACGCATCCGGGACCGCGCCCAGCAGGATCAGGGCAACCGCCAATATCGGCCACAGCCAAGGCCATGTGCGAATGAGCCGAGCGCCCACCCCGTGCATGTCAAGGCGTGGCGCTAACGTCATTTGCCGGGAAATACGACGAAGATGCGATCGCCGCTGGCCTTGTTGGTCAGGGCCACGACCGTCTTGGCCCCCGCCGGGATCTTCGCGCCCACCGCCGTCAGCCGATTACCGGCCATGGCGACAAGCGGTACTTCCTTTTTCTGGCCCGCTGCCGTGATCGTCAGCTTGGCCGTGTAACCGGCCGCCACCAACGGTTCATCTTCCTCGGTGATATAGACATCCACGCCCTTGGCCGTCGCGACCAGTTCGACCACCGTTTCGCCCGACATCTGGACCTTGCCATGATGTTGCGGCTTCATGCTGCCATGCGCCATTGCAACTGGTGCGGCCATCGCCGAAAGCATCAACGCCGCGCCCAAAGTACCCATATAATGTGTAAATTTCATCGCTTAAACTCCTCCAGCAGCGTGATATTATCGATCATTCCGGCAAATGCGGCAGAACGAACGACAAGGTCGCCTTATATTCGATCCGGTCATATTTGGTCGGGGCATCGGTCGGCCCGACATAGGTCGCCGCCAACACATTCAGGCCCTGATTGCGCACCGTGAGGGTGACGCTGCCATCCGCCGCTGATTTCTGCCCGGCCTGATCGGGGTCGTTGACGAAATCATTGATGACCACCGCGCCTGCAATCGGCTTACCCTTGAACAGCACGCGCAGCTTAACAGGCTTGCCCATTTCCACCGGCAACGCTTTATCGACCGGCACCAATTGCAAGGTCTGGCTGGCGATCACCGGCACCTGTGCATTGGCGAGGTCCGCCACATGCACCGCGAATTTCATCGTGCGCTCGGCCACAATCGCGCCGGGGACTTCATCCTTGCCCTTATTATGCCATTCACCATCGGGGGATTTGCTCCACATGCCATAATCCATCGCAGCGGCAATGGCGGCCAGTGGTTCATCGCTATCAACCAACGGGATCGGCCCGGCGATCCGGAACGACGCTTTGACCGGCGCCCATGCTGCATCAAACCCTTCGACCGCATTGATCAACGGCACGCGCTTGGCCGCATCAAGGTCATCGGCCCCAACGCCATAGACAAGAGCAAGCTGGCGGGCGCGCTGGGCAAACCAGATGCCATGGGCATCGGCAGGCATTGCAGAGGCCAGCATGCCAGCGCCAAGAACAGAAGTCAGTACACAGTGGAACGTCTTCATAAAGCCCTCCAAAAATCAAATCCGAAACGGATAGGTTCTGCTTGTCAGGTTATGCCGGCCATCAAGGGTGAAATTCCGAATTTCGTGCCGCCATGGCATAAAATTCCATTTCACCCCGCGTTACAGCGTATGTTCACATTTCTGACATATTCGCCGAAAATACCACCTCATGCCGCCGGGCGGTAAATCGCATAGACTTTTGCCACGTCTTCCCGGCTTTCCCAGCTGCATTGGGCATGCTGTTCGATCAGGAAGATATCGCCCTTGCTGAATGTCCCTTCGCGCCCCAGCTCATCGACAAAGGTCACGCTGCCCTGCAACAGATACATCAGCTCGAAATGGCGGTATGGCATGGCACGGCGATGATAGGGGGTGGAATCCCACACGCCCGCCATGAACTCGCCATCCGCCGACAGATAATCGGTGTGATTACGGCATTGCGGCGTCGGCCCGACCAGCAATTCGGCCAGCGGCGCACCCGACGGGGCAAGGTTCGCCTGCACATCAACCGGCACCAGTCGTGCCTCCGCACCAGTTCCGTTCACATAGCGCATATAAATCAGTCTGGCTTCTTCCCGCGCCGACCAGCGGAAACCGACCCCATCGGTAAAGACGCAGCACTGTCCCTCGGTCAGTTCGACCGTCTGGCCATCACGGGTAAATGTCACCGCGCCATCGGCCACGATCACAAATTCATCGCCCGCCACCTGATCGACCTTGCCGCGTCCGGCCGGCAGGCAAATGCTGCCGACTTCCACCGGCCCGCCGCGCAACGACAAGATCGTGCGGTTGCCCAAATAAGGCTCCGCCGATGCATTATGCCGCACACCCGCAAATAACGCGCGCAAATCGATGAACGACGGGCAGGATGTGGTGGTCGCCAACATATCGGCAACCGGGGCGTCTGGGGTAATAGTCTCTGAAGTCACAAGTCTGTCCCATCATCTGTGAGTGTTATTTGTTGCTGAATGAAGTCCTCGAATTCAGGCTCCAGCGCCCGCACCGCAGCCAGAAGATCGCCGCGCTGCTGGGCATCGGCGGCAACGCGAGCCGCGCGGGCATAGCCGATCAACGGCACCAATTCGGTGGCCAAGGCCGTGCTGTGCATCAGATTGGCATGGCAACGCGGCTCCAGCGCCTCAATCCCGGTCACGCAATGATCGACCAGCATATCCATGCCATGCACCAATAATTGCGCGGCCTCATGGATCGACCAGCAAATGATCGGCTCGAACGCGTTCAACTGCAATTGCCCGGCCTCGGCGGCAAAGGTCACGGTCAGATCAAGGCCGAAGACGCGAAAGGCGATGCCGTTGATCGCCTCCGGGATCACAGGGTTTACCTTGCCCGGCATGATCGAGGAACCGGGCTGGCGGCGCGGCAAGGCAATCTCGCCGATCCCGCCGCTTGGCCCGCTGGATAACAAACGCAGGTCATTGGCGATTTTCGAGAGCTTGCTCGCCACCCGCTTCAACATGCCGCTATAGAGGACAAACGCCCCCATATCCCATGTCGCCTCGATCAGATTGGCGGCGCGTTCGACCTTCAACCCGGTGACATCGGCCAGCCTATCGCAAATTTTCAGGCGATAATCCTCAAGCGCCGCAACGCCCGTGCCAATCGCCGTCCCGCCCAGATTGACCTCAAGAAACAACCGCGCGATTTCCTGTGCCCGTTGTGCATCCTCACGCAGCGTGGTGGCAAAGGCGCCGAATTCTTCCCCCAAGGTCATCGGCACAGCATCTTGCATCTGGGTGCGGCCCAGCTTGCGAATATCGCGAAACGCATCGGCCCGCTCATCCATCGCATCGGCCAGCCGGCCCAACGCCAATATCAGCCGTTCATTCACCGCAATCACCGACAAACGCACCGCCGTCGCATAGGCATCATTGGTCGATTGGTTGCGATTGACATGATCGTTCGGGTGGATCACCTCGCGCATCCCCGGGGCTAAGCCCATCAACTGCAACGCCCGGTTCGCAATCACTTCATTGGCATTCATATTGGTCGAGGTGCCAGCGCCGCCCTGACACACATCAACAATAAACTGCTCGCGATGCTGGCCTGCGATGATCTCGTCACAGGCGCGGATAATAACCTCGGCCTTGTCCTGCGGCAGATCGCCAATCTCCTGATTGACCAAGGCCGCCGCTTTTTTCACCTGTGCCAGCGCCACCAATAATTCGGGCATGGCGGCAATCGTCGCGCCGGTCAGCGGGAAATTGAGGCGCGCGCGTTCGGCCTGCGCGCCATAAAGGCTGTCCACCGGCACGCGCACTTCGCCCAGCGGATCGCTATCCATACGATATGCGGCACCCATCTCGATCTGCGTCATGATGTTTGCTCCCTCGCGCCATCAATGAATGGCCTGACCTTCATGGTCGAACGCATTGAAGCTAGCGGTCAGCGCCAAGCTATTCATGCCATATTACACCCATTGGCAATGTATTTCTTCTGTCCTGACGCCCCCTGACAGCACGATGGATTGCAGCCCAAACACCCCATCAGGCACAGCTCAAGATCGTCGAAAACCCGTCACAGCACAGCCTTGGCACAAGATGCCGTTTCACCCGCCCGCACCCCCGATATTCATCTGCAAGCGGCGCAAAACAAAACACAACTGCTTGCCAGCCAAGGTCATCATTCACCTGCAACACTTAAGGGGCTTACAGATGATCATTGGCACCGTACGCGAAATCAAGAATCACGAATATCGGGTCGGCCTGACACCAGAAAGCGTGCAGGAACTGACCGCACATGGCCATCAGGTCATTGTCGAGACAAATGCAGGCGCAGGAATTGGCGCTAGCGACAACGCCTATGCGCTGGCCGGTGCAGACATCGCCGCCACTGCCGCCGATGTCTTTGCCCGTGCCGAGATGGTGGTGAAGGTCAAGGAACCACAGGCCGTCGAACGCGCGATGCTGCGTAAGGGGCAGATCCTGTTCACCTATCTCCACCTCGCGCCGGACCCGGAACAAACCCGCGACCTCATCACCAGCGGCGCAACCTGCATCGCGTATGAAACCGTCACGGACAATCAGGGCGGCCTACCCTTGTTGAAACCGATGAGCCAAGTCGCCGGACGCATGTCGATTCAGGCGGGCGCAACCGCGCTTGAAAAGGCCAATGGCGGGCGCGGCGTGTTACTGGGCGGCGTGCCGGGCGTCTTGCCTGCCAATGTCGTGATCATCGGCGGCGGCGTGGTCGGCTTCAACGCGGCGATGATGGCCGTCGGCATGGGCGCGGATGTGACGATCCTCGATCGCAGCCCGGATGTGCTGGAACGGCTCGACAGCCATTTCAAAGGCGCGGCCCGCACCCTGTTTTCCAGCCATGCCAATCTGGCCAAGGCGATCATCGACGCGGATCTCGTCATCGGCGCGGTGCTTGTCCCCGGTGCAGCCGCACCGCGATTGGTGACGAAAGACATGCTCGCCACGATGAAGCCGGGCGCGGTGCTAGTCGATGTCGCCATCGATCAGGGCGGTTGTTTTGAAACATCCCACGCGACCACCCATGCCGAACCAACCTATATCGTCGATAACATCGTCCATTATTGCGTCGCCAACATGCCGGGCGCGGTGGCCCGCACCTCGACCTATGCGCTCAACAATGCGGTGTTGCCGCATGCCATCGCCATCGCCAATCATGGCTGGAAAGCGGCGCTTGCGCGGGATCATAATCTGCTTGCCGGGCTGAATGTCTGGAATGGCGCGATCACCTGCGCCCCGGTCGCCCATGCCCTTGGCCTTGGCTATGTCGATCCGGCCAGCGCTATTTCATAAGCGCTGTATCTGTCAAAAAAAGGGGGGGGGGCAGATATTGCCGCCCCCCTTTTTTATTAATCGCTTTTATCGATCACAGTTGAAAGATAATCCAACTTGATCGATCAGCAACCATCGCCTATTTGCCTCTCCAGGCGATCCCGCCACCGCTTTGAAAGATAAGGATGGAATTCATGTCCCTCATCAACACCGAGATCAAGCCGTTCAGCGCCAAGGCCTTCAAAAACGGCCAGTTCATCGACGTCACCGATGCCAGCGTGAAGGGCAAATGGTCCGTGTTCTTCTTCTACCCGGCGGATTTCACCTTTGTGTGCCCGACCGAACTGGAAGACCTTGCCGATAATTATGCCGAATTCCAGAAGCTCGGCGTTGAAATCTATGCCGTGTCGACCGACACCCATTTCTCGCACAAGGCATGGCACGACACCTCGCCCGCGATCAGCAAGATCGCCTATACGATGATCGGTGATCCGACCGGCACGATCACCCGCAATTTCGACGTGATGATCGAAGCTGCTGGTCTTGCCGACCGTGGCACCTTCGTTGTCGATCCTGAAGGCAAGATCCAGATCGTCGAAGTCAACGCCGGTGGCATTGGCCGCGATGCATCGGAACTGCTCCGCAAGGTCAAGGCCGCACAATATGTCGCATCGCACCCGGGTGAAGTTTGCCCGGCCAAGTGGCAGGAAGGCGAAAAGACGCTCGCCCCGTCGCTCGACCTCGTCGGCAAGATCTAATCCAGATCATTGTATTGAATGCGTACCCGGCATCCCGACTTTAAAGTCGGGGTGCCTTGGGGCGGTGGGAGGGGGCAGCGTCAAGACTTGGCCTGCGCCCTTCCCGCCAACCCCTAGAATGCCCCAAGGAACTCCCCCATGCTCGATGATAATCTGAAGCAGCAATTGCAAGCATATCTGGGCAACATCACCCAGCCGATTGAGCTGGTGACAAGCCTTGATGACAGCCCCAAGGCCAAGGAACTGGCCGAATTGGTGGCCGAAATCGCCGCCCTGTCCGATAAGGTCAGCCTGCGCGACAATGGCACCGCCACCCGCAAGCCGAGCTTTGAAATCCGCCGCGTCGGGACCGATGTGGCCGTGCAGTTCGCCGGCATTCCGATGGGCCATGAATTCACCTCGCTGGTGCTCGCCTTGTTGCAGGTCGGCGGCCATCCGTCGAAAGAACCGCAGGCGTTGCAGGATCAGGTCCGCGCGCTGGACGGCGATTATCATTTCGAAACCTATTTCTCTTTGTCCTGCCAGAGCTGCCCCGATGTGGTGCAGGCGCTCAATCTGATGAGCGTGCTCAACCCCCGCATCACCCATTTCGCGATTGATGGGGCCTTGTTTCAGGACGAGGTCACTGAACGCAAGGTCATGGCCGTGCCGTCGATTTACCTGAATGGCGAACCATGGGGTCAAGGCCGGATGGATCTCGCCCAGATCGTGGCCAAGCTCGATACAGGCGCGGTGGCGCGGGCGGCGGAAGAAATCAACGCCAAGCCAGCCTTCGACGTGCTGGTCGTCGGCGGCGGCCCGGCGGGTGCAGCCTCCGCGATTTACACCGCACGCAAGGGCATCCGCACCGGCGTCTTGGCCGAACGCTTTGGCGGGCAGGTGCTGGACACGATGGGGATCGAGAATTTCATCTCGGTCAGCCATACCGAAGGGCCAAAGCTCGCCAGCCAGTTGGAGGCGCATGTCCGCGATTATGATGTCGACATCATGAATCTGCAACGCGCCACCGCCCTGATCCCCGCCAGTAATCCGGATGGGCTGCACGAGATCAAGCTGGAAAGCGGTGCATCGGTCAAGGCCAAGACCGTGATCCTGTCCACCGGCGCGCGCTGGCGGCAGATGGGCGTGCCGGGCGAAGACGAATATCGCAACAAGGGCGTGGCCTATTGCCCGCATTGCGATGGCCCGTTGTTCAAGGGCAAGCGCGTGGCGGTGATCGGCGGCGGCAATAGCGGGGTCGAAGCGGCCATCGATCTGGCCGGGATCGTCGCCCATGTGACCTTGATCGAATTCGACAGCCAATTGCGCGCCGATGCGGTGTTGCAGCGCAAGCTCAACAGCCTGCCCAATGTCAACGTCATCACCTCGGCGCTCACCACCGAAGTGCATGGCGATGGCGAGCGGGTAGAAGGTTTAAGCTATCAGGATCGCAATAGTGATGAGATCCACCGCATCGATCTGGAAGGCATTTTCGTCCAGATCGGGCTGGTGCCGAACACCGAATGGCTGAAAGGCTCCATCGCGCTTAGCCCGCGTGGCGAGATCGAAGTGGACGCCCGTGGCACAACCTCCATCCCCGGCATATTCGCGGCAGGCGATGCGACGACCGTGCCATATAAGCAGATCGTGATCGCGATGGGCGAAGGGGCCAAGGCAGGCCTGTCCGCCTTTGATCATCTGATCCGCATGACCCCGGTGGATGCGGCGGAACTTGCGACCTGATGGATCAATAAGGGGCGTAGTTGCAGACTGCGCCCCTTGTTAGCTAAGAGCGTCGATCCCTGCCCAACCGGTGATCTTGAACCCGGCAAGGCTATGCGCTCGGATTTTGTTCACCCCCCCCAGCGCATAAACCGGTAGCTGCGTCTGCCGCCGCAACAACCCGAACCGCAGCCGCCCCAAGGCCGCGCCACCGGGATGGGAGCGCGTGGCGAATATCGGGGATAATAACAGGCAGTCCGCGCCCAGTGCCTCAGCCGCGCGTATTTCCGGCACATTATGGACCGGCGCACTGTGTATTTGATGGGGGCCAAGCCTGCGCCCTACCCGGCCATGAAAGCCATCCGCCCCCCAAGCCTGCGCCTCGCGCGGCGATCCGGCGAGCAGCAACAACCGGCGCTGGCGACGACACACACGCCTGACCGCATCGAACAACGCACAACGCTCAACGCGCGGCAATTCATAATGGCGGAAAATCACACCCGCCCCTTTGGGCAATCGCGCCACCACGCCCACAAGGTCCGCCCCCAAACGGGGATCGGTCATCAGCCAAATATCAGGCAGGGATTTTGCTTTAGGGGTCTGGCGCAGCGACATGACGCGACCTATAGCACCCCCTATGACCGAACCGGAAGCCATTGCCGCCGCCCGCACGCGCATCGACGCCGTGACCTCTGCCATCCGCCATCAAGAACGACTGGCGGGCCGAAAATCCGGCAGCACGACATTGATCGCCGTGTCGAAAACCCATGAGGCGGATGCGATCCGCCCGTTGTTATTGGCGGGCCTGCGCGACTTTGGCGAAAACCGGGTGCAAGAGGCGCAGGGCAAATGGCCCGCGTTAAAGCAAGAGTTCCCGGACATCACGCTCCACCTGATCGGCCAATTGCAAAGCAACAAGGCCAAGGATGCGGTCGAATTGTTCGATGTCATCCACAGCGTGGATCGTCCGTCGCTGGTAACGGCCTTGGGCAAGGCGATGGCCGAAACGGGTCGCCAACTGCCCTTTTTCGTGCAGGTCAATATCGGCAATGAAGAACAAAAGGGCGGCTGCGCGGTCGCCGAACTCCCGGCCCTGCTCGATCAATGCCAACAGGCGGGACTGAACATTGTCGGCCTGATGGCCGTACCTCCTGCGGACATCGAAGCCGCGCCATTCTTCGCCCTGCTGGTGGAACTGGCCAAGCGCCATAACCTGACGCAATTGTCGATGGGCATGTCGGGCGATTATGAAACGGCGGTTTTGCTCGGTTCCACGCAGGTGCGGATCGGCACCGCATTGTTCGGGGAACGAGGCTAAATTACGCCCCGCCCGTCAACGCCGTTAAGCCTTAGTGTTCGCCACCTGTAAGGGCGGCGACGCCTTTAATGCTCGCCACCTGTAAGGGCGGCGACGCCTTTAATGCTCGCCACCTGTAAGGGCGGCGACGAGCGCCTTGACCTTTTTCTGCCGCCATTGCGGCAACGGTGCGACGAGCCAATAGCGATTGCCATTGCCCGGCACGCTTTCGCCCATTGCCACATCATTCAGCAGGAATTTCGGCACCAAAGCCTCGCCCAATCCGGCCATGGCCGCATCGATTGCCGCGCCCGCATTGCCGACCGAAAAAACAGCCTCCGCATCCGGGTTGCCCGGCCAGCTGATCATAGGCCCCGCGCCGATCCGCACCAGCATGCCGTCATCCAACGCCACGCCTTCATGATCGCCGGGCGATTCCGCATGGATCACCGCCAGATCGATATTGGCCTGAGTAAAATCCACACCTTCATCGGCATCCACCAGATGCAGGCGCAATTCCGGGTCATTGGCCGCATAAGCCGCCAGTCGCGGCAACAGCCATTTGGCGCTGACATCGCGCGGCGCGGCGATGGTCAGCATCTTGGACGATTGCTGCACCTGCATGGCGCGCACCGCCTCTTCAAATTGCAGGAACCCGGCCCGCAGCGCCGCCAAACCGGCCTCTGCCTCGGACGTGAGTTCCAGCCCCTTGGTCGTGCGACGGAACAACACCACGCCCAACGTATCTTCCAGCGCCCTGATCTGCTGCCCCACGGCGGCAGGCGTCACCGCCAGTTCATCCGCCGCGCGGGTGAATGACAAATGCCGGGCCGCCGCGTCAAATACGCGCAGGCCATTCAAGGGAAGATGCGTCCGCTTCATCGGGCGCTCACCGGCCCATTCAACGCAAAAGAAGGAATTTCCGCATCGAATGACGATCCATCATCGCACACCATGCCGAAACTGCCATGCATCGCCCCGGTCGAGGTCGTCAGCGGACAACCCGACACATAATCATAAGACGCGCCGGGGCGGATGATCGGCTGATCCCCCACCACGCCATCGCCCTGCACATCATTGGTCGCGCCGCGCCCGTCGATGATCACCCAATGGCGGGTCATCAACTGCACGGTCTGCGGCCCGTTATTTTCCAGACGGATATGATATGACCAGAACCAGCGCCCATTTTCCGGGTCCGATTGTTCCGGCAGGAATGTGACGGCGACCCGCACGGTCACCCCCCGCGTCGTCGCCGCATGGGGGAAGAATGCCTCCATCAAAGGCCGACCTTCCGCAGCGCCCGATCAAGATCGTCGATCAGGTCCAGCGGATCTTCCAACCCGACATTGATTCGCAACATACCTTCGCCGATTCCCATGGCTTCACGCGCCTCCGCACCCATATTATGATGGGTGGTGGATGCAGGATGGGTCATCAGGCTGCGCGAGTCACCAATATTATTCGAAATGTCGATCAGTTCGAGCGCGTTCAACAAATCATGCGCCTGACGCCGACCGCCATCCAGAATGAACGAGAAGATCGGGCCACAGGCCTTCATCTGCTTTTTCGCCAGCGCATATTGCGGATGGCTTTCCAGACCGGGGTGCAAGATCGTCGGCACACGGCCTTCCATGAACTTGCCGACGGCCAACGCATTTTCAGACTGGCGCATCGCGCGCAATTCCAGCGTTTCCAGCCCCTTTAACACCACCCATGCATTGAATGGCGCAAGGTTAGGGCCGGTGTTGCGCTGGAAAGGCAACAAGGTCTCGTTGATCCATTTTTCCGTGCCGCACACCGCACCGGCAAGCACGCGCCCCTGCCCGTCCATCAGCTTGGTCGCGGAATAAGCGACGACATCCGCGCCGAAATCCATCGGACGCTGGATCACGGACGAGCAAAACGCATTGTCCACCACCGTGGTGATACCGTGCGATTTCGCGAGCGTGCAGACATATTCAATGTCAACAATGTCCATCGTCGGATTGGCGGGCGTTTCAAAGAAGAACACCTTGGTATTCGGCTGGATCGCGGCCTTCCACGCATCATTGTCGCGGGAATCGATGGTGGTGGAGGTAATGCCGAAGCGCGGCAACAGACTGTCCGTCAACCAGCGGCAGGACCCGAAGGCCGCCCGCGCCGCAACGACATGATCGCCCGCGCTCAATTGACAGAGCAACGCCGTCGTCATCGCCGCCATGCCAGTCGCCTGTGCGCGGCATGCCTCGGCCCCTTCCATCAGGGCGATGCGCTCTTCCAGCATCTCGACCGTCGGATTCTGGAGGCGGCTATAGGTCATGCCCGCCTGTTCACCGGCAAAGCGCGCGGCCACATCCTCGGCGCAGTCATAGCTATAGCCGGAGGTGAGGAACAACGCCTCGGATGTTTCGCCAAATTCGGTGCGGACCGTGCCGCCGCGAATGGCTTGGGTAGCGGGACGCCATGTCTTGGTGATGGCGCGATTCTGTCCGGTCGTACGTTTCATGTTGTTTCCTTAAAGCGAATTCGTACCGGATGGAAATATTCCCGGCCCCGAAATCGCCAATCTTATATGCAGATCAAAGGTCAGATGATGGCAGGCACATTATGGCAAGCAATCTCGATCTTGGGGCAGCGGTTCATCACCACATCAAGCCCTGCCGCCACTGCGCGTTCTGCCGCTGCCTGATTGATGATCTCAAGCTGCATCCACACCGACTTTGCACCGACGGCAATCGCCTCATCAGTGACTGCGCCTGCGGCCTCGCTATTGCGGAAAATATCGACCATATCCGGCTTGTCCGGCAGATCGGTCAGTGTCGCATAGACCGTCTGCCCATGGATCACGCGGCCTACCAATTGCGGGTTCACCGGCCAAACAGTGTAGCCATGGGCCAGTAGATACTTCATCACCCGGTTGCTGGCGCGGTCTTCCTTCTCCGATGCGCCGACAAGGGCAATCGTGCGGACCGAGCACAACAAGCGCGCAATATCTTCATCGCGTTCTAAAATCATGGCTTTGGCTCCCAATTGGCGATCTTGGCCGCGAGCGCGGCAAAATGCGGCTCATCCGAGGATGCGGCAGGCGGTTCGCCCGCATCGCTCGCCATCCGGATCGACAGTTCAAGCGGCACCCGCCCAAGGAACGGTATGCCGCACACCTTTGCCGCAGCCTCTGCCCCGCCATGGCCGAACGGATCGGACACTTCGCCGCAATGCGGGCATTGATAGCCCGCCATATTCTCGATCAGCCCGATAATCGGGACATGGGCGGTATTGAACAGGTCGATGGCGCGGGTCGCATCCATCAAGGCAATATCCTGCGGAGTGGAAACGATCACCACACCATCGGGCTTATGCTTTTGCACCATCGACAATTGCACATCACCGGTCCCCGGCGGCATATCGACGATCAGATAATCCATATCGCCCCATGCACCATCGACCAATTGACCCAGCGCATTGCTCGCCATCGGCCCGCGCCATGCCATTGCCTGCCCGTCCTTGACGATCTGCCCCATCGACAACAAAGACACGCCATAAGGCGATGCCACCGGCTCCAATTTATTATCCTTGGTGGTGGGGCGAATGCCTTCGATCCCCAACAGGCGCGGCTGGCTTGGCCCGTAAATATCGGCATCGATCACCCCGACCTTCGCCCCGAGCCGTGCCAGCGCGACCGCTAGATTGGCCGACACAGTCGATTTGCCGACACCGCCCTTACCACTGGCCACCGCGATCAATTTGGCGCGCTTCACCGCGCCCGCCGCGCCCTTGGACGATGTCATCGCCACCCGCACCTCGGCAACGCCCGCAAACGCGCCAAGCTTTTCCTTGATTTGCGCTTCTAGCGCCGTGCGGCTTTCCGCGTTCAATCCGGTCACATCAAGAATCACGCCAGCGCGGCCATCGGCCAGACGCGGCGGCGCGGCGCGGCCCGCTGCCACAAGGCCCTTGGATGTAATCGGGTCGATAATCTGGTCGAGTGCCGCCGTCAGTTCGGCGATGATTTCAGGGGTCGTTTCAGTCATGCAAAGGCCCATAAACAATTTGTCTGCGTTCTGGCACTGTTTTTCCCTGATATGCCCTCTATATATGATCCCATGACGATGCGAAAAGAAGCTGACACAGCGAAAAACGGGGCATTAGAAATGGCTGGCGGCCCATGGGGCAGCGGGCCGAAGGACCAAAGCAGCGGTCAGGGAGGCGATCACGGTGGCGATGATGGTCCCCGCCAGCCTTGGCAGATGCCGCCTGCTGGCAAACGGCATCGCCACCCTGCGGGTCAGGGTGGTTCTTCCGCACTTGATCAACTCATCCATTGGCTGCGCGATCGCCTTGGCGGCGGCGGCGGCGGCGGTCATCAAGGCCCGGGCATGGTCGGTGGCCAGCCATTATGGCTTTGGGCGATTGCTGCGATTTTGCTCAGTTGGATATTGCTCACCAGCGTCCACCGCATCGGGCCGCAGGAACGCGGCATTCTCACGCGTTTCGGCAGCTATGTCGGCACGATGAAGCCGGGCATCAACCTGTCATTCCCCGCCCCCATCGATTCGGTCGAAAAGCTCGACGTCGAAGAAATCCGCACCATCGACATCGGTGGTTCGGGCGATTCCGAACGGCTGATCCTGACCGGCGACCAGAATATCGTCGATCTTGCCTATTCGGTGCGCTGGAACATCCGCGATCCGGAACTGTTCCAATTCGCGCTGGCCGAACCGGAAACCACCATCAGCGAAGTCTCGGAAAGCGCGATGCGCGCCGTGATCTCCAGTGTGACCCTCGATCAAGCCATGGGCGCCCAGCGCGGCCAGATCGAACAAGAGGTCGCCTCGATGATGCAGGCGATCCTCGACAATTATAAATCAGGCATCCGCGTGCAGGGCATCGCGATCAAACAGGCCGATCCGCCCGCCAAGACGATCGAAGCGTTCAAGGACGTGTCCGCCGCGCAGCAAGAGGCGCAAAGCTCGGTCAACCGGGCCAATGCCTATGCCCAGCAGGTCACGGCCCGCGCACAGGGCGAAGCGGCGGCGTTCGACAAGGTCTATGCACAATATCGCCTTGCCCCAGAGGTAACGCGCAAGCGCATGTATTATGATACAATGGAGGCCGTGCTGTCCAAGACTGACAAGATCGTGGTCGAGGCCAATAACGTCACCACCTATCTGCCCTTGCCGGAACTAGGCAAACGCGCCCGGCCCGCCACCGGGACGGAGGTGGTTCGATGATTGATCGCATTTCCAGTAATCCGATCCCTTATGTGATCGGTGCTATCGGCGCGTTGCTGTTGCTCGGCAATATCTTCACGGTGGTGCCGGAAACAAGTCAGGGCGTTGTTGTGCGCTTTGGCGAACCGGTGCGGATCATCAACCGTTACAAACCGACCGAAGCCTATGGCCAGACCGGCGCAGGGATCGTCGCGCGCATCCCGTTCGCCGAACAGATCGTCTGGATCGACAAGCGCGTGCTGTCGATCTCGATGGAGCGGCAACAGGTGCTGTCCACCGATCAATTGCGGTTGCAGGTCGATGCCTTTGCCCGGTATCGCATCGTCGATCCGCTGCGCATGTATATTTCGGCGGGCAGTTCGGAACGCGTGTCCGAACAATTGAAGCCGATCCTCGGTTCGGCCCTGCGCAACGAATTGGGCAAGCGTCCGTTCGCGGCCTTGCTCAGCCCGGAACGCGGCACGGTGATGCGCAACATTCGCGCCGGGCTTGACCGCGTCGCCCGCCAATATGGCGCGGTGATCATCGATGTCCGCATCAAGCGCGCCGATCTGCCGGAAGGCGCGACACTTGAATCCGCCTTTGATCGGATGCGCACCGCGCGTCAGCAACAGGCGCTCACCATCCGCGCCCAAGGTATGAAACAGGCCCAGATCATTCAGGCCGATGCAGATGCAGCCGCCGCCAAAACCTATGCCGATGCCTATGGCAAGGATGCGGATTTTTATGAATTTTATCGGGCGATGCAGAGCTATCGTTATACGTTCGTCAATGACGGCACGAATAACGAGAAGGGATCGTCCTCAATCCTGCTGTCACCGGACAATGCCTATCTCAGGGAGTTCCGGGGCCGACGCTAAAACCCCGGATCGCCAGCAATAGTCGATGTTAATTTGTTATCACCGCGTTCAATTTCAGTTCAGACTGACTTGACCAAACTCCCCCTAGGATCGAAACATCGGTCCCAAGGGTCTAGACAGGAGAACAAGGATCGTGCGTTACGCCTATGGCATTACGGCCGCGCTGCTCGCAGGCGGCGCAGTGGCGACGATGACGTCCCAACTGCCGGTTGGGGCGCAGGTCGCGCAGAACGCGTCAGGTGCGGTGAATGCCGCCATGACGCCACGTCCCGGCGCCCCTGTCAGCTTTGCCGATCTGGTCAGCAAATTGCAGCCAGCCGTCGTCAACATCTCCACCACGCAAAAAGTAGAGGTCAATACAGGCGGGTTCAATCCGTTTGCCGGCTCTCCATTTGAAGACATGTTCCCCGGCATCGCGCCGAATAATAATGCGCCCAATGGCAACCCCGTCACGCGGGAGGCGACCTCGCTCGGCTCCGGCTTCATCATTTCCGCCGATGGCTATATCGTGACCAACAATCACGTCATCTCTGGCGGGGCGGAAGGCGCGCGGAACAACGTCACCATCTCGTCGATCACCGTCACCCTGCCCGACCGCAAGGAATATGTGGCCAAGGTCATCGGCCGCGATCCGGTATCCGATCTGGCCTTGCTCAAGATCGAAGCCAAGAATTTGCCGTTCGTGCAGTTCGGGGATTCCACCCGCACCCGCGTCGGCGATTGGGTGGTGGCCATCGGCAATCCTTATGGACTGGGTGGCACGGTCACGGCGGGCATCGTTTCGGCTTTGCACCGCAATACCGGCCAGGGCGGCGCCTATGACCGCTATATCCAAACCGATGCCTCGATCAATCAGGGTAATTCCGGCGGGCCGATGTTCGATCTGAACGGCAATGTCATCGGGATCAACACGCTGATCTTCTCACCGACCGGCGGCAATGTCGGCATCGGCTTCGCTATCCCGGCTGAACAGGCCAAGCCGGTCATCGATCAATTGATGGGCGCAGGCAAGGTGCGGCGCGGCTATCTCGGCGTCGGTATTCAGCCGATGACCGAAGATATCGCGCAATCGCTTGGCCTGCCCAAAAATCAGGGCGAAATCGTCCAACAGGTCGTCCCCGGTCAGGCCGCTGCCAAGGCGGGCATCCAGCAAGGCGATGTCATCCTCACCGTCAATGGCCGTACCGTCACCCCGGATGAAACCCTGTCATTCATCGTCGCCAATCTGCCGGTCGGGACCAAGGTGCCGATCGAATTATTGCGCGGTGGCGAACGCAAGGCCGTGACAGCGATTGTCGGTGAACGCCCGTCGGAAGACAAGCTGGCCGCCAATTTTGAAGGCGATGGCAATGATGATGGCACGGCAACCGCCCCCAGCACAGCCGCAGGGCCCAAGGCGTTGCAAGCCTCGACCGGCCTCAGCCTGCAATTGATGACGCCGCAAATCGCCCAGCAACTCCGCGTGCCTGCCACGACCAAGGGGCTGGTGATTGCCGCCGTCGATCCCAATAGCGATGCCGCCGCACAGGGGCTGCAACGCGGGGATATCATTCTCTCGATCAACCAGCGCCCGGTCGCCAGTGCCGATGCGGCATGGGCGGTCGTCGATGCGGCCCGCAAGGCCAATCGACCCAGCGTCTTGCTGCTGCTGCAACGCGGCCCCAGCCAGCCGCGTTATATCGGCATCAAGCTGACGGCGAAATAAGCCGCCTGCCCGATCACAGACCAAAAAGGGGTCCGGTATCATGCCGGGCCCCTTTTTTATCATCGCCAAGATATGACAGACCAAGTCTTGATCAATAATCCTTCGACACCCGCACGTTCACGCTCTGGCGGCCAATCGTCGATACCGAGGACAGCAATGACAGCCAGCGGGTGATCTGGAACTCCACCCGCGTCGCGCTATAGCCTGCGCCATCCGAGATCACCTCGACATAGGTCCGGCGGCCAATATATTTGCCCGCCGCCACCGATGTCCCGATGCCAGTCGCCACATCTGCCGGCAAAATCCGCAGCCGATCCAGCCCCGTCGCCTTGCGGACGAAATTGATCGGGTTCAGCCCCCCGCCCGGCGAATTGAGCGCCGCCACCGCCGCCGCCAATTGCACAGCCTCTGGCGCGGACAAATTGGTGATCGACGTCCCGAACAACAACCGCGCCAGCAACTCATCTTCCGGCAGCGCAGGAATACTGGTGAAGCTGATATCGGGCCGCAATCCCGTCCCGGTCACGCGGATCGTCGCATTCAATCCAGACACATTCGCCAGCGCCGAAATATCCAGCACCGGATCGGGAGGGACATCGCCGGTAAATCTGATCTCGCCACGATCAAGGTCGAACCGGCGGCCCGCAAATTCATAACCGCCGCGCACCAGCGACGCGCTCCCGATGATTTCCGGGTTCAACACCGCGCCGCCAATATGGAGATTGGCCTGCCATTCGCTATCCAACCCAAGACCCGTCACCATCATCTGGTTACGCGCCTTGGCATCCAGGTCATAACGCCAGACAGTATGCGGCCCGGCATTACTGGTCGTCGCCGCACGCGTCTCGCCATTGATCTCGCGCACATTGATCGTCGGAATGGAACTGGCTGCCGCTCGTCCGAGACGATAACGACTGCGTTCCAGCACCAATTTTCCGCCAATCACGCCGGTACGGCCATCAGATTTGATCGTGAGCGGCCCCGAAACAATGGCCCCCAGATCGTCGCGATCAACCAGTTCGGCATTTTTCAGATCGGCGCGAATATCCATACCGACCCCGCGCTCGGCGGAAATATCGAAGGTCGCACTGCCTGCAACCTTGCCCCCGTGCTTCATCCCGCCTTGGAATTGATTGATCAGCAAGCGCGAGCCATCGAACCGTCCGGTCGCTTCGATATTGTCGATTACCGCACCCGTCACGGCGCTTTCCAACCGCATCTTGGTTGACCGCATCGACCCACGGATGATCGGATTGGCCGCCGTACCGGTCACATCCGCGCCGATGGCGACCGGGCCGGACAGATCGATCGTCTCGACCCCGATCATCCGCCACAACGTATCCGCCGCCCCGTCATAACGCAGCTGCGCGAACAATGGTGCCGCCGCCAGCCGGTCCATCAATGTCCCCTGCCCGCCCAATGGTGCAATCCGCCCTTGGGCGCGACCGATCACCTTGCCATCCTGTGTCGCGATCAGGGCGCGGGCAGACAACGCATGATCACGCAGCGCGATATTCACCCCGGCATCGACCGGGCGAGAAGAAAGGATCAGGCCCGAACGCGTCAGCCCCTTGATCTTGAGGTAGAGGTCAGCCTGCGGCGTGCCGCGCCCTTTGCCCGGATGGACATAATGGAGCCTGCCGGTCGCAATCCCGCCAAGGCCCAATTGCGGCTGAAGAATATCCGCGATGGTCAATGGCAAGCGTTGCAGATCGGCATCGACCGACACCCGGCCATCGCCAAACAGCCCGGACACGCGCGCGCGCCCACCGGCAAATTCCAAGGCGGTCGGCGAGAGCTGCCAGCCATCATCTGTGCGCGTCAGCACCGCCTCATCGACCAATCGGATCGGCTTGCGATCGACACTGCCCTGTGCGGCAATCTGCCAGCGGTCAGGGGTAATCTCTGCCACCGACTGGATTTCGAAACTACGCCCACGCGCCCCGGCAAAGCTCGATTTGATCGTACCGGCCCCGCCCTGCAACGCGAAATTCCCGGCAAAGCGGGCGAGCGAAATCGGCCCGCGCTGAAGGCCGGTCGCGCCAATCGTCGCGTTGATGCTCGTGCCCGCAGGATCGAGCAAGATACTGCCATCGACCTGTGCCGCGCGGACCATGATCGGAGTCGCGCCCTCTACCTTGGCGTTGCGCAGGCGCAGACGCGCCTTGATCTGCTGCACGCCATCGACCGGGGAGAAGGACAATTGCCCGCTGATCCCGCCGCCACTCAGGTCAAGCCGCCCATCGAATCCACCGGTGCGCGAGGTCAGCACCCCGCCCATATTGGTCCCCGATACCAACAACTGCGCCACCGCGATGCGCGTATCCACACCCGGCGTCATCAAGATCTGGCCCTGCCCCTGGAACGGACCGAACATCGACTGGCCCTCGGCCCGCCAATCATAGCCCGCCGCCGAAGGATCGAGCAGCAGGCGCATCTGCCTGATCCGCAAAGAGGGGTTGGGCGAGGCGAACAACAAGTCCAGCCTTGGCCGATCTATCCGGCCATCCAGCAGGATATCGAAGGCACCATATTGGCCCTGCACGCCCTTGCCTTCAAAAAAGAAGGTGCCGTCGCGCCGTCTGAAACCCGTGCCTTGCATCGTCAATGTCGGCGCGGTCAGTTTCAGGTCGATAAAATGGATGATCCCATCACGCCCGCGCGCCAATCGCGTATCGATGACCGGCAACCCGCCTGCAAGGCCGCGCAAGAAATCATTGTCGAACCGCCTGATCCACGCCCGCCCGCGCCCGCCGACCTGCGACCCCTTGCCATCCGGGCCGGGGACCACGGTCAATTCGGTCATCACATCGACAAGGCCGAGGCCGGGGATCAGATAACGTTGCATCCCGGCGTTGATCGACACATCGAACTTGCCCGTCACCAGATCGATCACCAGTGCAAGGTCGCCATTGAGCTTATCCGAACGCAGCGCCAATTTCTCACCCGTGAGCAGCTTCGCCGTCACTTTGACTGCGCCATTAACACTGAGATTCTGGAGAATGCCCCCCACCACATCACCCGCGCCGGTTACCCGCGACGAGGTCATATTGACGGGCAAGATGACCGGGCTGGCGGACAAATGCCCCTTGCCGGTAATCCGCACATTTTCAAAGCCGGTGGTATCAAAGGCGACAAAGGGCGCGGTCAGCAGATAATCAAAGCTGGCCGTTTCAAACGCCCCGTCAAACCGCGCAACAAGCGCGATATTGCGCCCCGTCATATTGGGAAACAAGGCGGGAGCTTTCAGCAAATGCGCCCGCATTTCGACCTGTTCAAACCGATTGCGCCCCAGATCGAGCGCCCCTTGCGCCCGCAGATTGAGCGCCCCGCTCTTCAGGCCGATCGCACCCCGCAGCTTGCGATTTTCAAGCTGCGCCGTTCCCGCCACCGCAATCGTCGGGGCGGACAGGCGCATCAGCTTGCCCTTTAAAAAACGGCTCGGCGCAAGTGTGCCGTTCAGATCGAACCGTCCCTCATTATTGGCCAGCGCGAGATCGATCAGCTCGACCTTCTCCATTTCCGCATGCGCCGCGCCGCGCCAATGCTGCCAGTCGCCCTCGCCTTCGATCCGCGCCGAAAATGGCCTTTTGGTGCCAAGCAATGGCCCGATCACCCCGCCCGTTGGGGCCTCCACACGGACAGACGCATCAAAGCGATTGTCATCCGGCACGGCCTCCACCCGAATACGGGCGACATCGCGGGCGCTGCTGCTCGCATCGAGTTCCACCCGCAATTCACCGCTACGCGCCGATAACGCGCCTTCTACCCGCGCCACTTGTGGCTTGCCCGCAATCGCCGCGCCAATTCTCGCCCGTTGGATGCGTATGTCGCGCGCAACAATGTCGAAGCTCGGCAGCAACGGCGTCTTTTTGGCCGATGGCTTGAGTTTCGGCAGCCGATCAAGTGCGAGATCGGGAATAATCAGCCGGTTGATCTGTAGGCGGTTGTTGAACCATGCCAAGGGCTGCCACGCGACTTCCGCCGCCGAAATCGTCAGAAAACGGCCCTTGGGATCGCTAAAACGCAGATCCCGCAAGGTCATCTGTCGCCAGATCGACCCATCGATCCGGCCAATCTCGATCCGCAGGCCTGAAGATGGTCGCTGCGCCGCAATCTGCCTCGCAATAAAGCGATGACCGATATCGGTATCGAGCGCCGCCAATGCGGCCACCGCCAACAATATCACCGCCAAGCCAGCAAGAAACACCCGCCTTGGCCAGCGGTGACGCCGTGGCGCGGTCGCCGCGATCACGACTTCCGTTTCCTCGATCATGTCGGGCGTGTCCGTCATCGTCAAAAGGCCTGGCCAAGCGAGACATAAACGCCAATCCGGTTTTCACCGACACGGCGTTTGAGCGGCGTCCCGACATCGACGCGGATCGGGCCAAAGCTGGTGTGATAGCGCACCCCGATGCCCGCCCCATAACGCAGGTCTTTGAACGTCGGCAGGCCCGCTGCATAGAGATTGCCGCCATCGAGAAATGGAACGACCCCGAAGTTGCCGAAACGAATCCGCGCCTCAATCGCGAATTCGGCAAGACTGCGCCCGCCCACCGGATCGTTAAACACATCGCGCGGGCCGATTTCCTGATAGCCAAAGCCTCGGATCGAGCCCCCGCCACCCGCATAAAAACGCCGTGACGGGGCCAATTCTGCCCGCCCTGCACCGGTGATGATGCCCAGTCGAACCCGACCTGCCATCACCACCCGATCAGCGACCGGCACATAGGCGCTGCTATCCACCTGCACCCGCGCATAGGCGGTACGCTGATTACGGAATGATAATTCCGGCGTGACGCGCCCGGACAGGCGAAAACCGTTGGTCGGATCAAGCAGATCATTCGACCCATCATAGGCCAAAGACAATGGCAAAGAAGCGATCATGAACGTGCGGCGACGATCGACGCCCGTATCGACATTGCTATCGGTTTCATCCGAGGCAATGAAATCGGCCCCGTAAGACCATGTCCATTTCTTTTGCCAGACGATATTGGTCTGACGTTCGATTCCGGCCCCTAGCACGATTGATTTCGCACGATAGGCGGCACGGTCGACATTGCTGGCGATGACATTGCCGGTCAGCACCCGGTCGCGGCGTCCGAAATTCCCGCGCCGCAGCGTCGCCCCCAATAATTGCTCCTGCGTACCCGCAACCCCGCGAAAGGTGACAGCCCCTTCCGGCGGCAACAAATTGCGATGCTGCCAACTGACTTCGGCGCGCAGCCCTTCGCCCGAGCCATAACCGACTTCGCCCGCAATTGTCCGTAGCGGCGCTTGTTCCAGCGCCACCTCGATATCGACATGCTCGCCATCCGCAGCCTTCACCGGCGTGATCACGGAAGTGGACACCAGCCCGGTCGCGATCAATGCCCGCCGCAAATCTTCCATATCCGCCGCATCATAGGTATCACCCGCCTTGAAGCGAGCAATCCGGCCAATATGGCGCGCGCTGAACAATTTACGGCCCTTAATGATGATCTGCCCGATATGGTGTTTGCCGCCATCATTGATCGTGATCTTCATCGTGCCGACCGCATCGGCATGGTCGATCTCGACATCCGACTCTTTGACCTCGGCAAAGACATAACCATTGCGCCCCAGCGCCGTCTTCAACTGCGCCAGCGCAGTCTCCAGCCGATTGGCATCGACTGCATCGCCGGACTTGATGCCGAAATTACGTATCGCCGAACGCAGCTTGGGATCCTCTTCATCAAGGCCCACCAGTTCGACCGAGGAAAAATGATATAGCGGCCCCGGCGTCGCAATCAGCGACACCGTGATGCGTCCGCCAATATTGGCCCCCAATTCGGTCGCAATCTCAGCATCATAATAGCCATAGGATTGCAGCAATTGCTGCAACATCACCGCATCTTCGCGCGCGCGCCGGTCGATCTGCGCCACATTCGCGGTGTCGGAAGCATATTGATGCAACAACGACAATGATTTGAAGCGGACCTGCAAGCCCTCCGCCGCCAGCCCCTCAACCCCATTGAGTTCAACCGCGTAACGCGCTTCGTGAACCTCCGACACAGCCTCTGGGGGGGGCGATTCTGAGGCAACGGACTCCTGAGGTATCGGTATCGGCGCTGGCTGCGCCTCAATGGGCGTACCCGGTTCAGCAGGCGGTATCATCGTCCCGCCCATTTCGATCGGTGTGGGATCGGGCGTCGCAATATCGGCAATGTCGGGCCAGGCCACATCCATGTCCGGCATCGGATCAAGCGGGCTTAACGGATCGAGCAGATCATCACTGCCCGATATGGTCTGAGAGGAAGGTATCTGCGCAACAGGCGCTTCAGTCGCTGGCCCAGCCACCTGCGCATATTCCTGCGCCATCGCCGATCCCGGAAGGGCCATCGACATCCACGCAAGTGCAATGGTCGCCTGCCGGGGGTGACGAACAAAATCCATGCAATGTTACTAGCGCCGAAATTCTGAACCTACCATGCCCGATTATCGTTCATTGTCGCATTTTCTGGCCTTTACACTGCCAATATCAGATGCTGCGGGCTCATCGGCGAGCGCGCATTTGACGCTGTCATAACATCATCGTCTGAAACCCAGCGCCATCCACCGCTTTGCCAAGGCTTCCCCCACCGCTTGCAAGCCTTTAGGAGCAATCCCAACGCACCGGGATTCGCATCGAAACCGGGGCAACATCAAAGCGAGACCGCCATCATGACCAACGCCCCCAATCGCCCGTCATCACCTAAGGCGGGCGGTGTCTTCATTGCCATCGGCTCCATCGGTGGTGCCGTCATTGCGGGCCGTTTTGGCGAGCCTGTCATCGGCTTTCTGATCGGCCTTGCCGCCGGGATCGCCATTTCGGTCTATCTCTGGCTCAAGAAATAAGCCGCTAAAACCGACAAGGCGCCCAGACGCAAAAAGGCCCGGCACCTATCAGGTGGCCGGGCCTTTTTATATCGCTAAAACTGATAAGATCAGCTGTTGAGCGACGCGTTACCAATACCGTCGATGGTCCCTTCGACCAGCGGCTTATCATTGGTCGCGCCATGATTTTCGGCGATCAGCTGGGTCGCGGCACGCACCGCGATATCAGCAACCTTGGCGCGGACTTCGGCGATGGCAGCGCGTTCGGCGGCGGCAATTTTGTCTTCGGCCATGCGGGTGCGGCGCACAATCAGTGCCTCCGCATCGACCTTGGCCTGCGCGGTCAGTGCATCGGCATCAAGCTTGGCCTGTGCACGGATGGCATCGGCGTCGATGATGGCCTGTGCAGCGCGGGCCTGATATTCCGCCTTCAGCCCTTCGGCATCGAGACGCAACTTTGCCGCCGCATCCAGATGCTCACGAATGCCCGCAATCTTGGCGTCAAGGCCAGATGCGATCATCGCCGGGACTTTTTTCCAGACCATGATGGCGATCACCGCCAGCATCGCCAACGACACCCATTGGGTGGCATCAAGGCCAAGGCCGGTCGGATCGACATGATGTTCTTCACCGGCAACTTCCGTCACCGCATGTGTAGCTTCAGCAGCATTGGCCGCTTCGACGTCTACACCAGCGACTGGCGCACCGGCAACCGGGGCAGCCACAGCAGCCTGCTGGTTTTCAACGGTTACAGGATTAAGCATTGCCCATCACCGCCTTTACTGACTTGCTAATTTTGGCATCTGTAATCGTAGCGCCGGACAAACGCGCGACAAGATCGCCCGTCAATTCCGCGCCCACGGATTCGAGATCAGCCTGTGCCGATGCGAGCGCCTTTTGTACGGCAGCTTCACCTTCGGCAAGCTTGGCATGAAGGGCGGCATCCACGTCCGCTAGGCGGATCGCGCTGGCCTTGGCCGCCGCATCCTTGGCCGTCTGGGTTGTCCGCACGGCTTCGTTACGGCCAGCTTCCAACGCGTCCTGCCAACCATGTTCGGAATCAGCCGCAGCCACCCGCGCAAGTTCGGCCGCAGCAAGGTCTTCGGCAATGCGACGGTCGCGGGCATCGATCGTTTGTTCAACCTTGGGCAACATGCCCTTGCCGATCAGCAGATAAATAGTCCCGAATACCACCAGCAGCCAAAAGATCTGCGAGGCATAGGTTCCAAGGATTTGGTCTAATTGAGGCATTGCCGCTCTCTGAAATTATTCATCCCGGGGCATAGTCCCCCCGGAGGAACCGCCGATGCGGAGATGTCGCCACCCCCACATCGGCAGACCGGATATTAGGCGACGAAAAGCAGGATCATCGCGATAACGAACGCCAGCAGACCGAGAAGTTCGGCTGCGGCGAAACCGATGAACAGGCGACCCTGCTGGCCATCAGCGGCAGCCGGATTGCGCAGTGCGCCTTCGAGGAAAGAACCGAACACGTTGCCCACACCGAGGGCAGCGATGCTGACGCCAACTGCGGCGATACCGGCACCGATGAACTTTGCTGCTTCTGCGTCCATGATTAAACTCCTTCGTTGTAATTCAGATGGGGGTAATAAGTGAAACGTAACTCTTAGTGCAAATTGACCGCATCGTTCAGATAGAGCGAGGTCAACAAGGCAAACACATAAGCCTGGATCGCGCAGACCAGCAGTTCGAGCACCGAAATGCCGACCATCAGCACGAACACCGGCAAACCGACAACCGGGGCCACCCAAGCGGCCTCTGCGTTCAAACCACCGATCACGAACCCGGCCAGCACCTTCATCAAGATATGCCCGGCGGTCATCGCGACGAAAAGACGCAGACCAAGGCTGAACGGACGGATCAGGAACGAGATGAGTTCAATCGGCACGATCAGCGGCAGCATCAACGCAGGCGTGCCATGCGGCACGAACAGCGAGAAGAAATGCAGGCCATGGCGGGCGAAACCGACGATCAGCACCATTGAGAAGCTGACGATCGCGAGCACGCCCGTCACCGTAATGTGGCTGGTGACGGTGAACGGATGCACATTCGGGACGATCCCGACCGGCATCATGCCCAGCACGTTCGCCACGAGGATGAACATGAACAAAGAGAAGATATAGGGCGTGAACTTCTTGCCTTCCGGCCCGATGTTCGCATGCACCATGTTCGAGATAAACGACGAAGCGCCTTCCACGGCTGCCTGCCAACGGCCCGGCACCAGCTCGCGCTTCATGCCGCCCAGCATGAACACCCAGATGGCGACCAAAGTGAGCACCATCCACAATGCGCTGTTCGTAAAGGCAATGTTGTACCCACCAAGGGTCAGACTGTTGCCAAACAGCGGTTCCACCAGAAACTGGTGCATCGGATCAATTTTGCCGCCTTCTGCCGCCACGCTTGATCTTCCCTCGTTAAAAACTTGGTGTCTGCCTACACAAGGAGCGCCCGAATCACTCCGGATGCTCCTGCGAAATCCTGATAATATTCCTGAAGGCCGCCGCGATGCCGAGCATCATCATGACCAACAGCGCCCACGGACCGGTATCGAACAGGCTGTCAATCGACCAGCCAATGATCGCCCCGCCAACAAGACCACCGATCAGTTCCGCAAGTACGCGATTGCCCTGGGAATATCCCTTGCTGGGCGTTTGCGTGGCCTTGCCTGTTCTGATCGCTTCGGCGTGATGGGTGTCCTGTAACCGTTTTTCCAACGATGACAGACGCTGATCCCCCTCGCCTCCCTGATCCTGTCCGGCTTCATCCGCCATGGCCTTGCTCCTTTTCCTGTCGGCGCGAATCCGAAAAGGATCACACCACCGGGACAAGGCCAAAGCCAGCGCATGCCGCCGCCAAGCGCCGCCCCTTTAGGAAGCATTTGCGGTGACGTCAACCGCTTGTCCAGCCCTATCGCAGATCGGACCGGACCAAGACCCCGCCAACCGCCGAAATCTGCGGCACCGGTGGACGAAAATTGCCTGTACGCCTTCCCTCACCCTCTCGTCATGCTGAACTTGATTCAGCATGACAAAGATAGGAAATCCCACGACCGCATCCTCCCTTTCGTCATTCCCGCGCAGGCGGGAATCCAGAAACGCCATCGGATCGAAGGGCGCGCGCCCCGTGTTGGTCCGCCCTATCTGGATTCCCGCCTGCGCGGGAATGACGAAGGTGGCATGGCATGAAACACAAAAGGGTTCCGCCAACCCGTTCACGGATCGGCAGAACCCTTCACGTCATTCAAGATGGTGTCAGCAGGCGAGCACGAGCTTACCCGTGCCAGCTACAGCCTTGCCAGAGAGGCGACGCCGCCGTCCCATCATGACCATCACCGCGCCCGCACCGAACAGGCCCAGCATCGCCGGTTCGGGTACGGCGGTTGGGTCTACCGCATAGGCTACGATAGAATTTGCGTAATTATCAGTCAGAAAACCATCATCAATATTACCCGTACCCCAATGCGTGTTAAGAAAGGCTACGCCGCCCTGTAATGTAAATGTCCGCAAAGGATTCTGGCCAACAAGCGTAATTGGTATTAGCTGCCCAATACCAGTAAAAAATCGTGTCCCAGTCAATGATGTCAAGGTCGCCCCAAAATTAACGACCGCCGCTTCCCCACCCATAAAGCTCTTAAACTCAGCACTTGCCATCTGCACATTGATATTGGTCCCCTTGAACGTTGCGGTGCCGGTAACGTTATCAATCCGCACCACGTCATTATTGGCCAGCGTATATTGATAAATTGTCGCCGAGGCCGGGCTGGCCATCGCGACAGTCGCCGCCAGCGCCGCGCCGATCGTGACAAGCTGTGTCTTGATATTCATCACATATCCCCCAAAAAGCTGGAAACACAATTTTCAGCCACCACATCCGATGGTGATGGTGACAACTGTGCAGGGACCGTGCCAATTCGCCTTCAGGCGCGCAAACGCGTTGTTTTCGTTGTCAAACACAGGCAAGCTTGTCGTCAGATTGTAAAAATCTTCGACATAATTTTATCGAAAAATCAATTACTTATATATTCATTTTTCGGATACATCCCCCCTCATCCTTCGTCATTCTCGCCTGCGCGGGAATCCAGAAGCACCATCGGTTCGAAGCGCGCTTACCCCGTGTTGGTCCAACCAGCCTGTATCCTCGTCCATTCGGGAATGAATTTATTTCCATAAAACGTATACTTATAAAGTATATTTTATTCATACTTGTATAAAAGTGTAATATTTCCCGATATATGATCCGCACGCGATCTGGCTCACGCAAAAAAGCCAGCGACAATGGTCACCGGCTTTTTATCTGAAAATGCAAATGCCAGAGGTGTGGCAAGCACGCCCCGCGAACTATTATCGATCGATCAGACTATGTAGCGACACGCAAGCCAACGCCCATCACGTCGACGCCCCATCGCTCCCCTCATCGCCCACCTTGAGTCTGAACCTTGTACGCACTGCTAAAAACAGGCCCCCAATTCCAATCAGCAATATGGTTACCGAATTGAATCCCTCTCACGATAATATAGGGCGGGTTGGCTCCTTCAAAATTGATGCGTGGCCGCCCCAAACCGACATCGGCTAGATTCGTATTGACTATATTCCCATATACGCCTCCCCCGCTAAGAGACGTAAAGATGAATGTACCAACAGGGTTCGCGCCCCCCGCAAATGTAGCAAAATCATTACTTGTGAACCGCATGTTCAAAAGACCATTATTAAACGTACCCGTTCCCGTGAGCGTATTGATCGTCAGCGTATCGCCAGTGCTATTCGACGTATATTGAAAAATGCGCGCCGAGGCCGGGCTTGCCCCCATCACCGCCACCAAAGCCGCCCCCATGACAAAAAGCGTGTTCTTTATCTTCATCGTACGCTCCCTCTTACGCCACCAACTGTTTGCAATCGCCACCACGCACCACATCCTACCCCAGAGAGACGACGTGATTCATCGGTGAAACCATATACCTCCATTATAAAACAATGTGTTAATATAGAGTTTCGGTACAGGTCCCGCCCGATATGGCACAGACACAAAAAAGCCGGCGACCACGGCCACCGGCTTTTTTGTGCGAAAATGAAAGCAGGTCTGGCGCGGCGATCAGGCCATCGCGAGGCGGGCGTTGCCCTGCACCTTGCCAGCAGAACTCTTGCTCAAAGGCCGACGCCGCCGCCCCATCATCACCATCACTGCGCCCGCACCGAACAAGCCCAGCAACGCGGGTTCGGGGACGGATACTGGCGTAATTGGCGTTATGTCTTCGAAACCAGTGATGTTCGCCAGCAAATTCCCACCTTCACCATTTGGACCCCAGCTTGCAGAAAGTACAACAACGCCCGCAACAAAGGTAAGCTCAGGCGGTTGCAGGTTTAAATTCAAATTATAAATTACGCCATTAAGCGTACGAATGCCGGAAACATTAGTGAGATTGTGGAGAGTGAATTGTGGTGACGTGCCACTATATACTGTTGAATCCACCGGGAAAGTGAATACGACATTCAAAGAAAATGGATCGTTGCTACTCCAGTTACCCGCACCTGTCGCAGTGTCCAAAGTAATCGTATCAACAATATTGGCGGGAAAATCGGTACGGTGCACAGTATATTTATAAACCGCCGCCGAGGCCGGGCTTGCGCCGACCACCGCCGCCAAAGCCGCGCCCATCCCAAAAATCATTTTCTTCATTTTCATAGCAAATTCCAATCTTACGCAACGCACATCGGCACTATGCAGCGCCACGGCCCCATCACAAGCACGGTCCGTGCCAAGATGCATTTATCACCGAAAAACGTATATTTATAAAATATTCACCATCCATATACATATAAAAGTGTAATATATTCCGACACTTTCCCATGCTGCCATCCCCGCCCCCTATCCCAGTCCCTCGTCATTCCCGCGCAGGTGGGAATCCAGACAGGGCGAACCGGCGCAGGGTGCGCGCCCTTCGATCCGATGGTGTTTCTGGATTCCCGCCTGCGCAGGAATGACGATCGGGGAGGTGCGGCAACGGCACGCCGCAGGCACAAAAAAGCCGGCGACCCTGGCCACCGGCTTCAATGTGCGATGATGCAAGCAAGTCTGGCGCGGCGATCACACCCCGCCAGACCCTGTTGATCGATCAGGCCATCGCGAGACGGGTGCCGCCCTGCGCCTTGCCCGCTAAATGCTTACCCAAAGGCCGACGACGACGCCCCATCATCACCATTACCGCGCCCGCACCGAACAGGCCCAGCATCGCTGGTTCGGGGACAGGGCTTGGCTCGGAAGTGACGCTGGTGAGGGTTGCGAACCAATCCCCCACGGTCAAACCGGTCGAATTGGCCCAAGTCCCCCCACGAAAATGCACTCTGCCGATACCATCAAAGTCTATAGTTGTTTGACCGTTAGTCACGGCAGTCTGGCTGGCGCTGGTCAACGTAAATATGTCACCCGAAAAACTAGGGCCGCCACTGATAATGGAAACCCTGCCGCTAAGCGAACCAAGCACAGCAACGAAACTAGGCGTTAAACCACCCGTAAAATTCGCAAAGGCATTACTTGAAAAATTGATGTTGGTCTGGCTAACACCGGGATTACCAATGTAAGATCCCACCTTCGATACGGTGTCAACTTTGAACACGCCTACGGTGGTAGTATAGGTATATAGTGTCGCTGAGGCTGGGCTTGCGCCAACGGCCACCGTCAGGGCCGCGCCCATCGCAAAAATCATTTTCTTCACGTTCATCGCAAACTCCAATCTTACGCAACTGACATCAACGCAGGGCACCTTGCCGCGTTACCGTGCAGCGCCAACAGCGATTGATAAGCACAGTCCGTGCCAAGAAGCATTTATCACCGAAAAACGTGTATTTATAAAATATTCACCATCCATATACATATAAAAGTGTAATATTTTCCGACACTTTCCCATGCTGCCATCCCCGCCCCCTATCCCAGTCCCTCGTCATTCCCGCGCAGGCGGGAATCCAGACAGGGCGAACCGGCGCAGGGTGCGCGCCCTTCGATCCGATGGTGTTTCTGGATTCCCGCCAGCGCGGGAATGACGATCTGGGAGCTGCGGAGACGACATGCCGCAGGCACAAAAAAGCCGGCGACCTTGGCCACCGGCTTTGATGTGCGATGATGCAAGCAGGTCTGGCGCGGCGATCACACCCCGCCAGACACTGTTGATCGATCAGGCCATCGCGAGGCGGGGGGAGCCCTGCGCCTTGCCCGCAAAATGCTTACCCAAAGGCCGACGCCGCCGCCCCATCATCACCATCACCGCACCCGCACCGAACAAGCCCAGCATGGCGGGTTCGGGGACGGCGGTTGGCTCTACGACAGACGTCAGCGCACCCAATAACATTGATGTATAAGCACCCGAATTATTTGTCCATGAACCGTTATTCTTGATAATATTTATTACGCCGCCAGTGGGATTTATTGTCAGAAAGATCGCTCCGGCTACTGTATTAGGCGTAAAAACCTGACCAGATTGATTCGTCAGAGAGCCCTCAAAGTGACCCAGCTGCGTCGTAAAAGTAGTGGTTAAGCTGCCGTTAAAATTGTTCAAACCAGACGCCGCAAAAAAAAGGTTAACATCCCTAATATCTGGATTTAGCCCAGGGGCTGATCCGGAAAATGTACCAGTTCGCGCAACAGTATCGATTACAAGCTTGATACCATCCGTGCGGGTATAGGTATAAATCGTCGCAGAGGCCGGGCTTACACCAATCACTGCCGCCAAGGCTGCGCCCATGGCAAAAATCACCTTCTTCATGTTCATAGCAATCTCCAATCTTACGCAACTGACATCAACAATCGGCTCATTGCCGCGTTACTGGACAGTGCCAACAACCAAAAAATTAGCACGATCCGTGCCAAGATGAATTTATAGCAAAAAAACAGATACTTATATAGTATACATTAATCTTACTGGTATAAAAGTGTAATATTTTCCGACACTTCCATACACAATAATCCCCACAACCCTTCCACACCCTCCCCTTCCCTCTTCATTCCCGCGCAGGCGGGAATCCAGACAAAGTGGACTGACGTGGCGGGTGCGCCATTCGATCGTATGGCGTTTTACGGATTTCCGCCTGCGCCGGAATGACGAGGGAGGCGCGGAAATGAACCCCCAGAGGCACAAAAAAGCCGGCGACCTTGGCCACCGGCTTTGATGTGCGATGATGAAAGCAGGTCTGGCGCGGCGATCACACCCCGCCAGACCCTGCTGATCGATCAGGCCATGGCAAGGCGAGCGTTGCCCTGCACCTTGCCCAAAGGACGACGCCGCCGCCCCATCATCACCATCACCGCGCCCGCACCAAACAGGCCCAGCATCTCAGGTTCGGGAACGACAGTGGTGAGATTAAAAGGGCCTGCCCATTCAGTTAGATCGCTTTCAGTTGGTGAAAGAGGGTTCTTTTTAAATACGATTAAGTTAGGTCCGAAACCTGATGATTGAGAAAATACAAAACGCGCAGCTATATTGCTTACATTACCTTCGAATTGGGTTTGGCCGGTCAAACGTATCAATCCTGAAAATTGCGGATTCGCCCCCCCGGCAAATAGGGCAAGATCATTACCTGTAAAGGTAAAGGAATTGGCACTGGAGGCACCCCACTGCGCCGACCCCGTTTTAGCCTCCGTGTTAATTACCAGAGTGCGCCCACCACTGGCCGTATAGGTATAAATCGTCGCCGAAGCCGGGCTTGCGCCAATCACTGCCGCCAACGCCGCACCCATTGCAAAAATCATCTTCTGCATTTTCATCTTACGCTCCCTCACTCAAAAAATTACACCAAAACAGTTCATTAACAACCGCTTACGATCCAATTAAAGCATACAACGTGCCAATTTAATTTTATCAAGCAAAAACAGAATGTTGGATATAAATTACCCAATTCAAATCATCCCAGATGTAAAGAAATCCGACACAAATATCAGACTAACATCATGATTTACCTTGTTTTCTCTTAATGATATTTTCACGGACATCTGTCACGAGGTCCGTATGAAAAAGACATATTCCGCGCCGCTCACAGTCGGCATCGCCGCTGCCCTCGCTTTTGCGCTGGGTGGCTGTTCTTCCGAAGCCGCCGATCCGTTCAAGGAGGCGCAGGCGGCGGTGGCTAAACATGACCATGCCACCGCTCGCATCCTGTTGTTAAAGGCGCTGGATGCCAATCCCGACAACAAACAGGCCCGGCTAATGTCGGGTGAAGTGGCGTTGGAACTGGGCGATGCCGAACGCGCCATCACCGATTTGAAGATGCTGGTCGATGATCAAACCTTGGGCATGAAGGCGCGCCCGCTGCTTGCACAGGCGTATCTAATCAACGGCAAGTCGCGCCTCGCGCTTGAAACCTTGGGACCGGGCGGCCCGTCCGATGGCAAGGGCTTTGCGATTGCGGTGAAGGCGCATTCGCTTGCAGGCCAGCAGGACAAGGCGCTCGCGGCGCTGGATGAGGGGCTGAAACGCTTTCCCAATTCGGTCGATTTGATGGTGCTGGATGCCACCCGCGCCGTGGCCTATGGCGAGATCGACCGGGCCAAGCAAATCTCCGCCGCGATGACCAAGGCCGCACCGGATAATGTCGATGCGATCCTGTTTGCGGGCCAATTGGCGTTGGCGCTCAAGGATAGCCACGCGGCAGGGGCGTATTTCAAACATGCGGTGGAATTGCGGCCCTCGGACATCACCGCGATGCTGGCACTCGCGGCGATTGCCAATGACAAGGGCGATAAAAAAGCGGCGAAGGAATGGCTGGACAAGCTGCGCGCGATTGCGCCGGGCAACCCGGTCGGCGGCTATTTCGCGGCGCAAATGGCCTATGACGCCGGGAAAATCGACGATGCGGTGAAGATCATGCAGTCATTGGGCGGCAATGCCGAAGCCTTTCCGGCGTTGACGATGTTGAGCGGTACGATCGACGCCCAAAAGGGCCGGTTTGAAGAGGCCATCACCAAATTGCGTAAGTTCTTCGCCAATGGCGGCGAAGACGGTCGGGCGCGCTTTGCCCTGGCCTATGCACAGGCCAAGGTCGGGGACAATAAGTCCGCATGGAAAACGCTGGAACCTTTGGCCAAGGCGCAAAATGCGACCCCGCTCATCCTCGTCTTTGCCGCGAAGCTGACGGGCGATCTCGGCGATGCCTCCCATGAGCAATATAAACAACGCGCCGCCAAGGCCAGCCAGCCCGACCCGATCGGCCCGGAAATGGTCGCCGCCAACACGGCGATCGAGGCGGGCGATTGGAAAAAGGCAGACGCGATTTATCAAGGGCTGATCAATAGCGGCAAAGGCAACAACGCCATCGTACTGAACAATGCCGCCAATACCCGGTTGCAATTGGGCGATGCGGCAGGTGCGGTGGCACTGGCGCGCAAGGCGCTGGCCCTTGCGCCGGATGATCCCATCATCCTCGACACGCTTGGTTGGGCGCTGTTCAAATCCGAGGGCAAGACCAATGAAGCCATTGAACTGCTGCGCAAGGCCGTGACAGCCATGCCGAGCAATGATGATATTCGCTTACATTGGAACACGCTGGCCAGCGCCAAATAATGAGCGAGGACGGGCGCGGGGATAAACCTCGCGCCCCTTCTCCCTATCCCTTCGTCATTCCCGCGCAGGCGGGAGTCCATACAGCATCATCGGATCGAAAGTTACTCACCCCTTACCGGTCCGTCCTGTCTGGATTCCCGCCTGCGCGGGAATGACGATAAGGCGGATAGGGAAGCGCGCTTAACTCAACGGTTCATGAATGGCAGCATCCGATACAGCACCGGATGGCCATCGAATTGATGCTTGATCGCGCCTGCAATGTGCAGCACCAACAGGCCAATCATCACAAATGCAGTGATTTCATGCGCTTCATGCCAGAAATCGCCTGCGGCTTCGGTCCGTGCCACAGGCAGGAACGGCACGTCGAACATGCCGAAAAAGCTGATCGGCCAGCGCTTGGGGCCTTCCGGCGTAAATGCGCCGACGCTGCTCATCCACCAGCCCGATACCGGGATCAGGATCATCAGCAGATAAAAGCCCCAATGGGTCAGATGCGACAGCCCGATTTCCCAGCCCTTCAACCCCGCCGCCGAAGAAGGCGGGCGATGGGTCAACCGCCAATAAAGGCGGAACAGGGACAAAACGAGAATCAGAATGCCGGTCGCCTTGTGCAGGCCCATCACGGTCGGGATCATGTCCTTGGGAAAGGCATCATGGGCAAGACCGCCGATCAGATTGCCGATAATCAGCAATCCGATCAGCCAATGCAGCCGCACGGCGGTGTTCGAATAGGTCTGTTGGTCGTTCATTCCTACAATCTCCATCGCGAAACCCCTTCCCCAAGGCTTTGATCAGGCGCGAATCAGGCGGCCTCGGCCACCGCCATCTTGCCTTGGCTCACTTGCAGCGCGAAAATATCGCGCACCAGCGACAGCGAGAACAAATGGGCATGGATGACCGGCAGCATGCCGCTCTGCATCATCTTGCGCAGTTGATCGCCACGCAGTTCGCGCAGCTTGTTCTCGTCAATCATCTGGAAACCGCGATACACGAACGGCTTATCCGCGCCTTCCGGCTGGATCGTCACTTCGCCGTCCATCAACAGCTTCATCTCGGCCAATTCCTTCAGGAACTGCCCGGTCTTCTGGCCTGCGATTTCAAACTGTTCGTTGAACGCGAGGAGGTTCTTCGTCACGTCCGAAGGCTGGCCATCGACGAACAACGCCTCGCCTTCGTCAAATGCGCCAACGGCTTCGCTTGAAGGATCGAAGCAGAGCGACAACTCTTCCGAACCCTGATCGAGACGGGCGAGCATGAACGGAAAACGACGGATATAGGCCGGGACATAGACTTCGTTGAGCAATTCGCCCTTGTCTTCCACGAACACGTTCACGCCCTGATTCAGGCCCATCAGCGCCAAAGGCACCGGATTTTCGCCCACCGAAAAGATGATCGGATAAAAACGCTGGGCAAGGATGAATTCCTCGACCGTCAGCGGCACCGCATGCACATCCTTGAGGAAAGGCGCGCTGTCGATCCGCCGGACACGATAATCTGCGTGTTCCTGGCTCGAAAGCGGCACCAGATCATTGTACAACAGCGGAAGGGCATTTGCCTGGTCGGCAGTCGCCATAAGTCATGTCTCCTGAATATCTCATTGGCTGATGGACCCTTATAGGGACATCAGTTCGCGCCTACGTCTATGGAATGCTGTCCTCTGGCGCAAGAGGCAGCAATTTTCCGGGGTTCATGATCCCATGCGGATCGAGCGCCTGCTTGATCGCCCGCAACATGTTCAGCCGTGCAGGCTCGGAAATACGTGCGAATTCCGCAAGTTTGATCTGACCGATGCCATGTTCAGCCGATAATGATCCGCCCGCCTTGACGACGAGATCATCGACAAACGCGGTCACATCATGGCCTTCGCGCACCAGCCATGCCTGGGAATCGGCCCCCAAGGCCGCCCGCACATTGAAATGGACATTGCCATCGCCAAGATGGCCAAAGGCGATCACCCGTACGCCGGGAAAGCGTTGCTCCACTGCGGCGGCGGCTTCCATCACGAAACGCGGCATATCGGACACCGCGACCGACACATCATGCTTGGCCGCCGTGCCGTCATGGCGCTCGGCCTCGGAAATACTGTCGCGCAAATGCCATAAGGCCTCGGCCTGCGCGCCATTGGCGGCGATCATCGCGTCCGTCACCCGGCCTGCATTGATCTCGTCTTCAAGCACCGCGCCAAATGCCATTTGCAGTTCATCGCCCGCCGTAACAGCGCCGCATTCGACCAGCACATACCAGGGGCAATCGGTCGCCAGCGGCGCACGCGTGCCGGGAATATGGCGCAACACCAGTTCGAGTGCGATGTCCGGGACAAGTTCGAACCCCTCCACCGAATCACCCAGTCGCTGCTCCAACCGCCGCAACAAATCGAGCGCCGCCTGCGGACTATCCAGCCCGACCCAAGCGACCACCCGCTGGCGCAACACTGGCACCAGCCGCAGCGTCACCGCCGTGACCACGCCAAGCGTCCCCTCCGCCCCGCACAATAATTGTCGCAGGTCATAACCGCGATTATCCTTACGTAACGACGCGAGGCTCTCGATGACGCTGCCATCCGGCAATACCGCCTCAATCCCCAGCACCAACGCGCGCATTGGCCCGAACCGCAGCACCTGCGTCCCGCCCGCATTGGTCGACACCAGTCCGCCGATCGTTGCCGAGCCTTTCGCCCCCAGCGACAAAGGGAAACGCAAGCCGACCTCCAAAGCCGCCTCATGGACATGGGTAAGAATCACCCCCGCCTCGACGACCATCGCATTATCCGCCTGACGAATGCTGCGAATCTTGTTCATCCGCCGCATGGACAGCAACAAGGCGCGCCCGCTGTCGTCCGGCACGGCCCCGGCCACCATCGACGTATTGCCGCCCTGCGGCACGATCGGCAGGCGATGCGCCGCCGCGAAACGAACGACCGCCACCACTTCGGCAAGAGTTGCAGGCGACACCATCGCCAGCGCCCGCCCCTGATATCGCTGCCGCCAATCGGTCAACCACGGCGCCATGTCATCGGGATCGCGAGAAAATCCGCGTGTCCCCAAAATGGCCGCAAGTTCTTCCAATGGTGGAATTGCATCGCTTTTGTTCATCATTATGGGGGTATATCGGCAACAGTCGTGATGGACAATTCATCCTTGGTTCAATCAGCAGTTGCTTAGGATCGCATCATGCCCAAGGAAACTGCCTGACATGCCCATGTTGTTGACCCTGTTTCTGACCTCCATCGCCGCGACGGCGCCCTTGCGGGCCGTACCGGTCATGGTTGAATCGAACCGGGTCGATTCGGATGTGGATCATCTGCGTGTGGCGCAGGTATTGGTGCAGGAACGGGTCATCATCCGGGTGCCGGTGCGCCCGCCCCCCATCGCCGCCCCGATTGAATACAAGGAGCGCAAAGGGCCGAAATGCATCCAATCGTCACAGATTGCAGGCGCAGCCGTCACCAGAGGCGGGGCCGTGGATTTCTTCCTCAAGGGCCGCCAACGGGTCCGCGCGCGGTTCGAACGCGAATGTCCTGCGCTGGATTTTTATTCGGGATTTTATCTCAAGCCCAATCCCGATGGACGCATCTGCGCGCGTCGTGACTCGATCCATGCGCGCTCAGGTGGCGGATGCGAGATCCTGCGCTTCCGAAAATTGGAGCCTCAACAACCTGATCGCGACGATTAAGACGCGCCGATTGCACAGATTTGCGCTTCTTTGCATCAATTCAACTGCAAAGGCTTGAAAGCCCTAGACCCCCATCCCACCGGAAAGTTTCCAATTCCTTCACCTTTTTCTTTTAAGGATAAGGCAGGTTTCGGCGAAAGTCGGTTTCGATGGAGCAATTATGACAGCATTCGGCAGGCGTGGTGGACTAACCGGAACAGGCGCAGTGCGTCCGTCCTTCGGTGTCGCGCGCCCCATGCGCAGTTCAAACCTGACATTGGGCGATGACGATCAGGAATCATCCCCCTCCCCATTGGACATGCCGCCATCGCTGTCCCCGGATATCATCCCGGTCCAGCTCGATGCCATGGCTCGGCTTGCCGAACGCGAGGCGACCTCCGGCGATCCCGGGCTGGTAAAGGCAGAAGGTTTCGAAGCCTCGGTCCACAAGATCAAGGAACAGGTCCTCCCGCGCTTGCTGGAACGTGTCGACCCGGAAGCCGCAGCCACGCTGACCAAGGACGAGCTGGCCGAGGAATTCCGCCCGATCATCTCGGAAGTGCTGGCCGAATTGAAGATCAACCTCAACCGCCGCGAACAATTCGCGCTGGAAAAGGTGCTGGTCGACGAATTGCTCGGTTTTGGCCCGCTCGAAGAATTGCTTAGCGACCCGGCAATCAGCGATATCATGGTCAACGGCCCGGACCAGACCTATATTGAACGTAAAGGTCGGCTTGAACTTGCCCCGATCCAGTTCCGCGATGAAGAGCATCTGTTCCAGATCGCGCAGCGCATCGTGAACCGCGTGGGTCGCCGCGTTGACCAGACCAGCCCGCTCGCGGATGCGCGTCTCCCTGATGGTTCTCGCGTCAACGTGATCGTGCCGCCGCTCAGCCTGCGCGGCACCGCCATCTCGATTCGTAAATTCTCGGCCAAGCCGATCACCCTCGACATGATGGCCAAGGGCGGCTCCATGTCCGAAAAAATGGCGACCGCGCTGAAAATCGCCGGGGCCTGCCGCTTCAACATCATCATTTCTGGCGGTACGGGTTCCGGTAAGACGACCATGCTGAACGCATTGTCCAAGATGATCGACCCCGGCGAACGCGTGCTGACAATCGAAGACGCCGCGGAACTTCGATTGCAACAGCCGCATTGGCTCCCGCTCGAAACCCGCCCGGCCAATCTTGAAGGCCAAGGCGAAATCACCATTCGCGATCTTGTGAAAAACGCCCTGCGTATGCGCCCGGATCGCATCATCCTCGGCGAAATCCGTGGCAGCGAGTGCTTCGATCTGCTCGCCGCCATGAACACCGGCCATGATGGCTCCATGTGCACGCTCCACTCCAACAGCCCGCGCGAAGCCTTGGGGCGTATGGAAAACATGGTGATGATGGGCGACATCAAAATGCCCAAGGAAGCCATTTCCCGCCAGATTGCGGATTCGGTCGATCTGGTCATTCAGGTCAAGCGTCTGCGCGATGGTTCACGCCGCATCACCAATGTGACCGAGGTCATCGGGATGGAAGGCGCCGTCATTGTGACGCAGGAATTGTTCAAGTTCGAATATCTGGACGAAGGCAGCGACGGCAAGATCGTGGGCGAATATCGCTCGATGGGCCTGCGTCCCTATACGCTCGAAAAGGCGCGCCAGTTCGGCTTTGACGAGGCGTATCTCGACGCCTGTCTCTAAAGGCCAAGTACCTAGTCTAAGCCCTTGCGAATTATACGCTACCGGAGCATGCTTGCACCTGCGCACAACAGGAGCACATCATGTCCCGTATCGCCGCCAAAGTCAGTTTTATTGCGCTCGTTCTTGGCACTGTTGCCGTAACTGGTGCATGGCTTGGTGCAGGCACCGCGACCGCCGCCGCCACGCAATCCGATACCGCGCTTAATGCCGCGATTGCCGGGACACACCGTTCCGATGCCAATCGCGCCCGTGATCAATATCGCCACCCGGCGCAAACCCTTGGCTTCTTCGGGATCAGGTCGCAGATGACGGTCGTGGAAATCTGGCCCGGCACCGGCTGGTACACCGAAATTCTCGCCCCCTATCTCGCCCATCGGGGCAAGCTGATCATCGCCAGCCCGCCGGGGCGCGGCTCCGCCAGCATCGAACAATTACTGGCATCCAAACCCGAACTTTACGGCAAGGTCGAACGCGCAAACTTCCCTTCCCTGCTCGGCGGCACGCCGGTCGCACCCGGCACGGCGGATATGGTCGTGACCTTCCGCAACGTCCATAATTGGCGCATGGGCGCGATGAATGTCGATAGTGCCGATTACAGCGCGGCGGCATTCAAGGAAATGTTCGATATGCTGAAACCGGGCGGCGTGCTCGGCGTGGTCGATCACCGGCTGAACGAAGATGCCGATGACGAAAAGGAACGGACCAGCGGCTATATCAAGGTCGCCACGGTCCGTGCATTGGCCGAACAGGCCGGTTTCCGCCTCAAGGCCAGCAGCGAGATCAACGCCAACCCCAAGGACAGCAAGGATTATCCGAACGGCGTCTGGACCCTGCCCCCGGTGCTGCGCCTTGGCGATCAGGACCGCGCCAAATATCTTGGGATTGGCGAATCCGACCGGATGACGCTCAAATTCGTCAAGCCGAAGCATTAAACCGGACTATTAAGCGGGGGCGTTACCGGCGATAGGTCGGCAGTTCCCAGCCTTTCACCAACGCCATGCCGCGCAATGACAGACCCGCGACCGTCGCGGCAAGCGCGGACACATAGCTTGGCAGGCCGTTAAGGGTCAAAACCACCATCAACCCCGATGCCAGCGCAGCCGCCGTCACATAAAGCTCGGATCGCATCAGGATCGACGGCTCACCCGCAAGCATATCGCGGATCACCCCACCCATGCAGGCCGTGAACACGCCCATGCTGAACGCGGGCAGCGGCGCAATGCCATAAGCCATGCCCTTGGCGGCGCCATAGGTTGCAAAGGCGGCAAGGCCGATGGCATCGCACCATAACAGCGCCCGGCCCGACCAGAACCGCACCGGGGTCAGCCACACCCCGATGGCGGCGATGCAGCAGATCAGCAGCGTCTTGTTTTCGAGCGTCCAGAACACTGGCGCATCAAGGAGAATATCGCGGATCGTGCCGCCACCGACCCCGGTTGCGACGGCGAAAAAGATGAACGTCACAATATCCCGCCGCTTTTCCGCCGCGAGCAACGCGCCGGACGCCGCAAATACCGCAATACCGGCAGCGTTGAGAAATTCGAGCACAGGCGCGATGGTCGCGGGCAACAGGGCGTTTTGCATAGAGGGTGCATAAACATTCCGCACCGCCCCGGCAAATGCGGTGTCTATTGCGGCATCAATCGCAACAATAATGGGAAGAGTTTAGCTTTGAGGCGAGCGATAAGGAATCGAACCACGCTCGTAGCGCCTTGGCGCGGAGAGCCATCAAAAGAATCGAGGGTTCCCCCAAGGCATGCGCCTCGGTCGCAAATTATGCTGTATGGGAAATATCTGGAGCGGGTGAAGGGAATCGAACCCTCGTCGTAAGCTTGGAAGGCTTCTGCTCTACCATTGAGCTACACCCGCTTATCCATGCACTAGCCGCCCACTGCCATGATGGCGCGATGCGGTCAACCGGCTTTCACCTATCTGAAGCTTGTTATGCTTGGCTTGCCGCGCCCCATTGCCTATAGGCTATGCATGACTGAAGAAACGACTTCCCAACCGAACTCCAACGAATATGGCGCCGACTCGATCAAGGTCCTGAAAGGCCTTGATGCAGTTCGGAAAAGGCCCGGCATGTACATCGGCGATACCGATGACGGATCAGGCCTGCACCACATGGTATTCGAAGTGTCGGATAACGCGATTGACGAGGCGCTGGCCGGTCATTGCGACAAGATCGTCATCCAGCTCAATCCGGACGGGTCCGTCACCGTCGAGGACAATGGTCGCGGCATCCCGACCGGCATCCACTCCGAAGAAGGCGTGTCGGCTGCCGAAGTCATCATGACCCAGCTCCATGCGGGTGGGAAGTTCGAAAACACCTCCGACGACAACGCCTATAAGGTGTCGGGCGGTTTGCACGGCGTCGGCGTGTCGGTGGTGAATGCGCTGTCGACCACGCTCGATCTCACGATCTGGCGCGATGGGCAGGAACATTACATGCAATTCGCCCATGGCGATGCCGTGGCCCCGCTGAAAATCGTCGGCCCCGCGCCCGCAGGCAAGAAAGGGACCAAGGTCACCTTCCTGCCCTCGCCCGAAACCTTCAAGATCACCGAATTCGATTTTGAAAAGCTCGAACATCGCTATCGCGAACTCGCGTTCCTCAATTCGGGCGTGCGGCTGTTTCTCGTCGATGCCCGCCATGCGGAACGGGTCGAACATGAACTTTATTACGAAGGCGGGATCGCCGCGTTCGTCAAATATCTGGACCGCGCCAAAACGCCGCTGTTCCCCGATCCCATCGCCGTCAATGGCCAGCGCGATGGCGTTGGCATCGATGTCGCGCTGGAATGGAACGACAGCTATTATGAAAACGTCCTGCCGTTCACCAACAACATTCCGCAGCGCGACGGCGGCACGCATCTCGCGGCCTTCCGCGCGGCGCTGACCCGCACGCTCAACAATTATGCGGAAAAATCCGGACTGTTGAAAAAGGAAAAGGTCACGCTGACCGGCGATGACATGCGCGAAGGCCTGACCGCCATCGTGTCGGTCAAATTGCCCGATCCGAAGTTCAGTTCGCAGACCAAGGACAAGCTCGTCTCGTCCGAAGTCCGTCAGCCGCTGGAAAGCCTGATGGCCGATAAAATGGCCGAATGGCTGGAGGAAAACCCCCAGCACGCCCGTTCGATTGTTCAGAAGATCATCGACGCCGCCGCCGCGCGTGAAGCGGCCAAGCGCGCGCGTGAACTGACCCGGCGCAAGGGCGTGATGGACATTGCGTCCCTGCCCGGCAAGCTCGCCGATTGTCAGGAACGCGACCCGGCCAAGTCGGAACTGTTCCTCGTCGAAGGGGATTCGGCAGGCGGATCGGCCAAACAGGGCCGCGATCGCCATTATCAGGCGATTTTGCCGCTGAAGGGCAAGATCCTGAATACCGAGCGCTCGCGCCTCGACCGGATGTTGTCGTCCAAGGAAATCGGGACGATGATTCAGGCCTTGGGCACCAGCATTCGCGACGATTTCAACATTGAAAAGCTGCGCTATCACAAAATCGTCATCATGACGGACGCCGATGTCGACGGCGCGCATATCCGCACCTTGCTGCTGACATTCTTCTACAGGCATATGCGACAGATCATTGATAATGGTCACCTTTTCATCGCACAGCCACCATTGTACAAGGTCGCCAAGGGCCGGTCGGAAGTCTATGTGAAGGACGATGCCGCGCTTGATGATTATCTCGTCGAGGCCGGCGTTGCCGCATTGGTACTGGAAACCGCCAAGGGCGCGCGTTCCGGCGCGGATCTGAAGACCTTGGTCGATCATGGCCGACGTGTCCGCAGCCTGATGCGCTATGTCCCGCGTCGTTATGACTCGACGATTATCGAGGCCTTGGGCCTGACCGGCGCGCTCGACCCGACATTGGAACGGGATGGCCGTGCCGAACGCTTGCAACTGGTGGCCGCATGGCTCAACCGCGCCGATCCGGAAGCCCGCTGGTCCGCCCGTATCGCGGAAGAAGGCGGCTATCACCTCGAACGCCTGTGGCGCGGCGTGACCGATCACCACATCATCGAACCGAGCTTCATCGTCAGCCAAGAGGCGCGTCGCCTACACAGCCTGATGGCCGAGGAAATGGACTGCTATTCCGCCGCCTCACGCCTTGTGACGGCGAAAAGCGTTGCCCAATCGGGCGAGGGTGCGGATGATCAGGCCGACGAAGGCGAATTGCCTGCGGTGGCGGCCAAGGGCGTGATCACGATCACCCGGCCTTCCGATCTGCTTGATGCAGTGATCGCTTCGGGCCGCAAGGGCCTGTCGATCCAGCGTTATAAAGGTCTGGGCGAAATGAATGCGGATCAATTGTGGGAAACCACGCTCGATCCGTCCAACCGTTCATTGCTGCGGGTTGAAGTGTCGCAGGCCGATATGGCCGATGAAATCTTCACCCAGTTGATGGGCGATGTCGTCGAACCCCGCCGCGACTTCATTCAGGAAAACGCCCTGAACGTGGCGAATTTGGACGTGTAAAAGATAATTGTCCCTCAGACGCCATCCGGCGCTTGAGGGACAAGCAAACTACGCCGCAGCTTCTTCAAAGCCCTCATTGGCCTGCCGCGCCCACATTTCGGCATAAAGCCCTTGTTGCGCCAGCAATGCCGCATGGGTGCCGCGTTCGGCGATTTGGCCCGCTTCCAGCACGATGATCTCATCCGCCTGCTGGATTGTGGAAAGCCGGTGCGCGATCATGATCGTGGTGCGGCGTTCGGCCACCTCGGTCAACGTCGCCTGAATTTCCGCCTCTGTCCGGCTATCAAGCGCACTCGTCGCCTCATCAAGGATTAGGATCGGCGGATCTTTCAACAAGGTGCGCGCAATCGCCACCCGCTGTTTTTCGCCACCCGACAGCTTCAACCCGCGCTCGCCCACTTCGGTCGCATATTGCTTCGGCTGGGCCGCGATAAAGTCATGGATCGCCGCACCGCGCGCCGCCGCCTCAATCGCCGCCTGATCGGCCCCTGCCCGGCCATAGCCGATATTATAGCCGATGCTCTCATTGAACAGCACCGTATCCTGCGGCACAATCCCAATCGCCTGCCGCAATGACGTCTGCCGCACGCGGCGAATATCCTGCCCATCGACCAAGATGCAGCCACCCGTCACATCATAAAAACGGAACAACAACCGCGCGAGGGTGGATTTGCCCGCCCCCGAAGGCCCGACAATCGCCAGGCTATGACCCGCTGGCACATGAAAGCTGATCCCGTTCAAGATCTGTCGATCCGACTGATAGGCAAAGGCGACATTGTCGAACGTCACCGCCGCCCCGTCCAGCGCAAGCACCGCCGCATCCGGCGCGTCCTCGACCTCGGTCGGGGTATCGATCAGTTCGAACATCGCCGCCATATCGATCAAGCCTTGGCGAATGGTGCGATAGACCATGCCCAGCATATCGAGCGGACGGAACAATTGCGCCAGCAACGTATTGACCAACACCACATCGCCAACCGTAAACCGCCCTTGCGACCAGCCCCAAACGGTAAATGCCATCGCACCCGCCATCATCAGATTGGTGATCAACGACTGGCCGACATTCAGCGCGGCCAGCGAGTTTTCCGACTTCACCGCCGCATCGGCATAGCGCTTGACGACGCGAGAATATTGCTCAACTTCGCGGTCTTCGGCGTTGAAATATTTGACGGTTTCGTAATTCAACAGGCTATCGACCGACCGCGCCACTGTGGCCGTATCAAGGTCGTTCATCTCGGCCCGCAATTTGGCGCGCCATTCGGTCACGGTGCGGGTGAACCAGCTATAAAACACCACCATGACGGCAGTGGCCGCGACCAGCCCAAAACCGAATTTGACCCAGAAAATCGCCATCACCGCGATCAATTCAATCGCCGTCGGCGCAAGATTGAACAGCAGGAAATAGAGCATCGTGTCGATGCTCTTGGTCCCGCGTTCGATCACCTTGGTCACCGCCCCGGTGCGCCGCCCCAGGTGAAAGCGCAACGAGAGTTGATGCAAATGGGCAAAGACATTGACCGCCAACCGCCTCGTCGCATCCTGCCCGACCCGTTCAAACACGGTATTGCGTAGATTATCGAACAACACCCCGCCAAATCGTGCGCCCGCATAGGCCATGACCAGCGCCATCGCCAATCCGATTGCCGCCTGCTGATGCCCCGGCGCCATGCGATTGACCGCCGCGCCATAAAGGAAACCCATGCTGATCTGCACAGCCTTGGACAGCAGGATCAACACCATCGCCAAGATGATCCGCGCCCGCAACGCGGGCTGATCCTTCGGCCATAAATAGGGCAAAAAACGCCGCATCACGTCCATGCCGGGCGTGGGAACGTCCTTTGTCTCTTCCATCGGCGGCATTAAGCAACGGCCTCATAACGGAATAATTGCAGCCGCGCCTTGCCATGATCGCGCACGACATCGGGTGCGAATCCGGCTACGTCCAGCACTTCATTCTTCTTCGTTTCGACGCTGATCAAGGAATGCGGCGCAAACCAGCCAAGGCGGCCCAATTTGTCCATCGCCACGCCGCCAGCACCCGTTTCATAAGGCGGGTCCATCATCGTCAGATCATAGGTCCGCGTCGCCTGACCAAGCGTCAACACGCTGCCTTGGCGCACGACGGCCCGCGTGCCTGCCCCCAATTTCTCGATATTGGTCCGCAGGCAATCCAGCGCCGCCTTATCCTGTTCCACGAACACAACCTCCGCCGCGCCGCGCGACAAGGCTTCCAACCCCAACGCGCCAGAACCCGCAAACAGGTCGAGCACATGCAAGCCCTCAAAACTGCCCAACCGACTGGTAAGCATCGAAAACAGCGCCTCACGCGTGCGATCGGCGGTGGGGCGCGTCGTATCGCCCTTGGGCGCGATCAAATTCCGCCCCCGCCATTCCCCGGCAATAATCCTCACGCTTTCTTCTCCAAGCTATTGCGGAAGACCACGAGATCGTGACGACGCACCTCGCCAATCTGGCCCGCCGTCAATTCGCCAATCTCGAACGGGCCGTAAGAAGTGCGGATAAGTCGTGAAACTTCCAGCCCTAAATATTCAAGCACGCGCCGAACTTCGCGATTTTTACCCTCGGTCAGTTTCATCTCGATCCAGACATTGGCCCCGGTCCGACGCTCTAAATTCGCGTTGATCGGGCCATAGCGCACGCCCTCGATCTCGACCCCGAGCATCAGATCTTCCAATTGCTCCTGCGACACCTTGCCATAAGCACGGGCGCGATAGCTGCGCTCGATCCCGGTGGACGGCAGTTCCAACTGACGCTTGAACTCGCCATCGGTGGTGAGCAGCAACAGCCCTTCGGTGTTCATATCAAGCCGCCCGACCGGCACAAGGCGCGGCAGATCCTTGGGCAGCACATCATAGATGGTCTTGCGCCCCTTGGGATCGCGTTCAGTCGTCAACACGCCGCTCGGCTTATGAAACAGGAACAGTCGCGCCGGGGTCGGCTGTTTGACCGGCACGCCATCCACGGTAATGCCATGCAATGACGTCAGGATGGTCGCGGGTGTATCGATCACCACCCCATCACGTGCCACGCGGCCTTCCTCGATCATCCGCTCGATTTCGCGGCGCGAGGCCACGCCCGCACGGGCCAGCAGCTTGGCGATGCGCTGTTCATCCTTCGGCTCCGCCATCACGGCCTTGGAAAAACCCCCACTCTTCCCGGCGCCCTTGGCACGCGCCGCCACCATGCGTGAACCAGACCGGCCCAAACGCGGCGCATTGGGATCGACAGCGCCCGGCCTGCCCCGGCCCGGCCCCTTATTCGGGCCTCTGCTCGGGGCGCGCTCTGGCGCACGATCTGGATGACGTTCAGCGCTGCGCTCCGGCCCGCGATCCGGACGGCGCTCAGCACCACGCTCCGGCGCACGATCCGGGCGGCGTTCAGCGCCACGTTCCAGCGCGCGATCAGGGCGGCGTTCAGCGCCACGTTCCGGCGCGCGATCTGGACGACGTTCAGCGCCACGCTCCGGCCCACGATCCGGGCGGCGTTCACCACCACGCACAGGTCCACGATCTGGACGACGCTCAGCGCCACGCTCCGGCGCGCGATCCGGACGACGCTCAGCGCCACGTTCCGGCCCGCGATCCGGGCGGCGTTCACCGCCGCGCTCCGGCGCGCGATCAGGGCGGCGTTCACCACCGCGCTCCGGCCCGCGATCCGGGCGGCGTTCCCCACCACGTTCGGGGCGACGGTCAGGGCCGCGATCAGCCCCTTTGTTATCCGAGCCTCTATTGCCCGGACCTCGACCTGCACCACCGCCAGCACCTCTGGCAGCGCCTCCGCCGGACATAGGTTTGCGAGGGCCGCGTGGGCCGGATGGAGCGCGTGGTGGTCTTTGTGTCATATCGGGGCTGGCCATAGCGCGAAATTGCGCTAGTTTCGCGCATTAATTGCATATTCATCGGGGAATACACACATGGCGTCGGGTGAAGCGGCTGGTAACAAGAGCATCTGGGCCGCATTTCACCCCTATTTGGAACGCGGGCCATTGGGCGCGTTCTTCCTCGGCATCTCGTCCGGCTTCCCTTATGCGATGATCGGCGCGACGCTCACAACCCGATTGGCGCAGGATGGAATCGACAAGAAAACCGTCACCGCCTTCACCTTTGCCTTTCTCGTTTACAATTTGAAATTCCTCTGGGCATGGATGGTCGATGGCGTCCATCTGCCGATTATTGGCCGATTGGGTCAACGCGTCTCATGGATGCTGCTGACCGGCACCTTGGTGTTTGCCGCCGTCATCAACCTCGCCTTGGTCGATCCCTCGGCCCATCTCGGCGCAACCGTCACTGCCGCCGTGCTGGTCGGTATTGCAGGCGCGACGTTCGACATCGTGATCGACGCCTATCGGATCGAGACCTTGCAGCCTTATCAACTCGGTATCGGGTCCGGCATGTCGCAATATGGCTGGCGGATCGGATCTGCGGGCGCGGGCGCGCTGGCGTTGGTGCTGGCGGATCGCATGGGCTGGAGCGCCGCCTATATGGCCTGCGCCCTGTTTGCATTCCCCGCCATGATCGCCGCATTGGTGCTGGGCGAACCGGCCCGCCATCGCGAACCGACGCCGCGCAAGGGGCTGGCGCATAGCTGGGCCGCGATCAAAGGCCCGCTGGTGGAATTTTTCCAGCGCAAGGGCGCATTGCTCGTGTTGCTGTTCATTCTCATCCACAAGATCGGCGATACGCTCGCTAACCTGACGTTCCGGCTGCTGTTCGACGATCTGGGGTTCAGCAATGATGAAATCGCGGTGTTCGATATCGGCGTCGGTTTTTGGGCCTATCTCATCGGTATTTTCGCGGGCGGCATGATTTTCGCCCGGTTCGGCCTCAAGAAATCAGTGCTGTTCGCCTTGATCCTGATGTGCGTGTCGAACTTCTCCTTCGCCCTGCTGGCGGCGGCGGGACACAGCAATATCGGCATGGCGGGCGCTATCGGCTTTGAAAATGCGGCCAGCGGTTTTGGCGGCGTGGTGGTGGTCGCCTATTTCTCGGCCTTGTGCGATCTGCGCTTCACCGCGGCCCAATATGCGCTGATTTCTGCGGGGGCGAGCATCGTTGGCCGGTTCGTGACCGGGGCGAGCGCAGGGGCGCTGATCGAGACAATGGGCTATGTGAATTTCTATCTGCTCACGACCCTGCTCGCAGTGCCGGGGATCGTCCTGTTCTGGATCATGTTGCGGATGAAAATGGTCGAAGAGCCGAACGGCCACGCATAAAATTTATTCTGGCTGGACGTTGATGGCAAAGAGCGCGATGAACATCTGATGATGATGTCGCGTTCCCGGATCATGCTGGCATTGCTGTCGGCCCTGTTATTGGCTGCATTGCTTGGCCTGTGGTTGATGCGTCGGCCCATCGCGAGCGATGTCATCGACAATTATCTGGCGAAATCGCAGGTGCCGGCCAGCTATGAACTGGTGCAAATCGGCCCGCAGGATCAATTACTCCGCAATGTCGTGCTGGGCGATCCGGCCCGGCCCGATCTGGTTGCGCGCGAAGTGCGGATCAATCTTGGCTGGGGGCTAAAGGGCGTCCGGGTCGAACGGATACAGGCCATCGGGCTGCGGCTGCGCGCCAAGATGGACGCGCAGGGCGCGCTCTCGCTCGGCAGTTTGGATCGGCTGCGCCCGGCCCCCAGTGGCGCACCATTTGCCCTCCCCGCTTATGAGGTCGATCTGGCCGATAGCGCGATGGAATTGACGACGCCTTGGGGCAATTTGGTGGCCGGGCTGAACGGTCGCGGCCCGCTGCCGGGTGGTTTTGAGGCGCGGCTCGTCATCCGCTCCCATGGCCTGCAATATCAGGACTGCTCCCTTGGCCGATTGAACGCCCCGTTGCGCGTCCGCACCCAATCTGGCCGCATCCATATCGCCGGGCAAATCGCGGCGCTGAACGGCACATGCAAGGGCCAAGACCTCGCCCTCACCGCGCCATTGTTGCGGCCTGACATTTGGCTGGCCCATGATTTGAACGGCTGGAACGGCGCGATCCGGGGCCAAGCCGCCGAACTGCGCCAAGGCCAACACCGGCTCATCGGCCTTGACGGCAATCTTACCGCCAACGCCGATCGCCTCAATGAGATGAAGGGCAAATTCCGCCTCGGCAACAAGGCCGCGCATTTCGGCGAGATCGGCGCAGTCAATGGCAAGATCAGCCTGACCGGCGATTATGCGCTGTCGCCAAAGGCCAAGTCCCTGACCGCCCGGCTCGATGCCACATCCTTGGCGCTGGACGACCAGATACTGCGGCCCGTCCACACCGCATTGGCCGGGGCCAAAGCCACACCGATTGCGGGCATCGCGGGTGATCTCGACAATGCGCTTCGCCGTACCAGCCAGTCGCTCAGCCTATCCGCCAACATCAACTTCATTGACACCCCCGCACAAAAAAGCCTCCGCCTCGACCAAGTGCAACTCACCAGCGCCAGCGGCCTCAACGCCAGCAGCAGCAAGCTCGCCCTCGACCTTCGCACCAACAGCCTGACGAGCGAGGGCTTCAGCCTGAATGGCGGCGGCTTTCCCGACACCCGCTTCATGATGGCCCCATGGCGCTTCGGCACGGCGGGGAGCGGCACCCTCACCATCGCATCCTTGCGCCATGGTCGTGAACGACTTGCCCTGACGCCAGTGCAATTACGTGGCATCGGCAGTGGCAATGTGCAGCTAGATACCCGGCTCATACTGGATGGTGATTTCCCCGGTGGCCGGGTCGATGGCCTCAATCTGCCGGTCGCGCTCCAGATCGGCGATCATATCAGCCTTGGCCGGGGCTGCGTTCCGTTGCGCTTCTCCCGGCTGGCGGCGGCGGGCGCGGTCTTCGGACCAAGCCAGATGCGCGCCTGCCCGACCAATGGCCCGGCCATTTTGCGGAGCGGCGGCAAACAAGGGCTGACGGGCGGCTTCGCGATTGCTGGTCCCCGCCTCATGGGCCGGATGGGCGATAGCCCGATCAACATCACTGCCGAAAAATTATCGGTCCCGCTGGTGCCGCTCAGTTTCCGGCTGGATGGGACGACCATCACGATTGGCACAGGCGAAGACCCGCACCAATTTGCCTTCACCCAATTGAATGGCCGGTTCGATACCACCGGCGTCGCGGGCGCATTTACGTCCCTGTCCGCCAAATTATCGGCGATCCCTTTGTTGATGACCGAGGGCGCGGGTCAGTGGAACATGCGCCAAGGCGTATTAAGTGCCAAGGGTGATGTCCGCGTCGCCGATGCCATCCTCAAAGACCCGCGCTTCCGCCCGTTGCTGGCGCGCGACATTGAGCTAAGTTTGCGCGACAATGTCATCCACGCCCATGGCGTTTTGCGCCACCCGGCCTCCGGCACGCAAATCGTCGATGTGGACATCACCCATGATCTCAATACAGCCACCGGCCATGCTGACCTCACCGTCCCCGGCATCTATTTCCGTACCGATGGGTTGCAGCCCGATATGCTGACCAGCACTACCCTTGGCGTCATCGCCAATGTGCGCGGGGATGTGACCGGCCATGGGCGGATCGACTGGACCCCCAAGGCCATCACCAGCAATGGCCTGTTCGGCACGGAAAATATGGACTTTGCCGCCGCCTTCGGCCCGGTCAACGGCTTTGCCACCCAAGTCGCGTTTACCGATCTGCTCGGCATCACCTCGGCGCCGGGGCAGAAAATCACGATTCGCAACGTCAACCCCGGCATGGAAGTGCTGGACGGGCTGATCCAATATCAATTACTGCCCGGCAACCGGCTGCAAATCGAGGGCGGACGCTGGCCGTTCAACGGCGGCTTCCTGACGCTTGATCCGAGCGTGCTCGATCTCAACAAATCGATGGAACGCCGCCTCGCCTTCCGCGTGGAAGGGCTGGATGCCGCCAAGTTCATTCAACAGCTCGGCTATCAGAATATCAGCGCCAGCGGCATTTTCGATGGCGTCATCCCGATGATCTTCGATGATCGCGGCGGGCGGATCGAAGGCGGCTATCTCGTCGCGCGCAAGGGTGGCGGCTCGGTCGCTTATGTCGGGGAACTGACCCGCGCCCAATTGGGCAGCATGGGGAAAATGGCATTCGATGCGCTGCGTTCGCTGCGGTATCAGGCGCTGACGATTGAGCTGGAAGGCGCGCTTGATGGCGACATCATCACGCGGGTGAAATTCGACGGACTGGCGCAAGAGCCGATCCGCCCCGGCGTCAAAGTGCCCTTTAGCGGCACATTGAAAAAGCTGCCGTTCCGTTTCAACATCAGCATCCGCGCCCCGTTCCGCAGCCTGCTCAACCAAGCGGAAATGATGAGCGACCCGCAACGGATGATCCGCAGCTATATGCCGACACCCCTGACCGACATTCCGGGGATTACGCCTTAAAGTGCTAAAAAATACCGCCGCCCAATAACAGCCGCATCACGCCCACCACAATCACAACGATATTCAGGTCGCGCCCGCTCGTTTGTGGCGCGGTGACGCCAATCGCAAGGCCGATCACCGGCAGCGGGATGATGAACCAATTGGCCCAACCCAACAGCGGAAAGAACGCAATCACGACCAATAACAGGCTAATCCCGCCAATGATCAGGGACAGTAGATTGCGCATCATCCTTCTCCCTCAGGCTTCAAAGCTCACCCCTTGAAATCATCCTTCTCCGCGCGGCGCTTGGCCAATTCTACCACATTTGTGGCCCGCATGAATGGGTTGGTCGCGCGTTCCAGCGCGATGCTGGTCGGCACCGTAGCCTCACCTGCGGCGCGCGCCTGTTCCACCTTTACCATCCGCGACTTTACATCCGCATTATCCGGCTCGGCAAACAGCGCATAACGACCATTGGAAGACGTATATTCATGGGCGCAATAGACAGCGGTTTCGGGCGGCAATTGCGCCAATCGCTGCATATTCGCAAACATCTGCGCGGGCGTGCCTTCGAACAACCGCCCGCAACCCATCGCAAACAACGTATCGCCAACAAACACGACCCCGGCCTGCGGCAGATAATAAGCGATATGCCCGGCAGTATGGGCAGGCACATCCCAGACTTCCGCCTCAAATGCACCGATCCGGGCGCGGTCGCCCTCACCCAAGGCCATATCCAGCCCCGGGATTTTGTCCGCCTCAGCCTTTGGCCCGCTGATGCGGCAATTGGTCGCCAGCTTGATCGCCTCATTCCCGCCGACATGATCGCCGTGCCAATGGGTGTTCCAGATCTGCGTAATGGTCCAACCGCGCTTTGCGGCCTCGGCCAACACCTCGTCCGATGTCGCCGGATCGATCACCACGGTCTCGCTGGAGGCCACATCATGGACCAGCCAGATATAATTATCCGACAATACCGGGATGCGAACGATCTCCAGCGCCATTACCATTCACCCACATTGGGCATGGAAAACCAAGGCTCTGCCGGGGGCAAAGGCGTTTCGGATTGCAATAGCTCCACCGAAATATTGTCAGGCGAGCGCACAAACACCATGCGGCCATCGCGCGGCGGGCGATTGATCGTGACGCCACCCGCCATCAACCGCGCGCATGTTTCGTAAATATCATCGACCTCATATGCGAGATGCCCGAAATTCCGCCCGCCATTATAGCCGGTTTCGCCCCAATTATGGGTCAGTTCTACCTGCGCCGTCTCATCACCCGGTGCTGCCAGAAAAATCAGCGTGAAACGCCCCGCATCATTATCATAACGATGTAATTCCTTCAGGCCGATCAATTCGAAAAACCGGATCGTCGCCTCTGGATCGGACACGCGGATCATGGTGTGAAGATATTTGATGCTCATTCCAATCCCTTCACAAAGTCATCGACAATTTCATTGCCGCTATTATCGAGCGAACTCGCCGGGCCATCCCAGATCACCTTGCCTTGATGCAGCATTGCCACCCGATCGGCAATCGTCCGCGCGCTATGCAAATCATGGGTGATGGTGACGGCGGTTGCGCCCATTTCCTTCACCAATTGCACGATCAGGCGGTTGATCCGGCCCGCCAGCACCGGATCAAGCCCGGTGGTCGGTTCATCGAAAAACAAAATGTCCGGCTCATGCGCGATGGCACGGGCAAGCGCCGCGCGCTTCTGCATCCCACCGGAGAGCGAGCTTGGCCGCAAATCCAGCACTTCCGACCCAAGGCCGACGCGCTCCAGCAGCATCGCCGCCCTGTCGCGCATCTCCTTGCGATGGCCGCCGCGCCCATTGGTGAGCGCAAAGGTCACGTTGCGCCAGATCGGCAGGCTGTCGAACAATGCGCCGCCTTGAAACAACATGCCGAAATGCGCGCGCAACCGCTGCTGATCCCGGCTCGTTGCCCCGGTCATCGGCTCCCCCGCGATCAGGATGCTGCCGCTATCGGGCTTCATCAAACCGAGAATGCATTTCAGCATCACCGATTTGCCGGTGCCGGACCCGCCCATGACCGCCAACGATTCCCCCTTGGTCACGCGCAGATTGACGCCATCCAGCACTTTTTTCGCGCCAAAGGATTTGCGGACATCAATCAGTTCGATCATCGGGACCGCTTCGCCAGTTTCGGGCATTTTATCCTCGATCTCGCTCATCCAAACACCGCCAATGTGATAATCAGATTGGACAACAGGATCATGATGAAGCTCGACACCACCGCGCGGGTGGTGGCTGCACCAACGCCTGCCGCGCCGCCGCTTGCGCGATAGCCGTGATAGCAACCGAGCAATGCGATGAAAAAGCCGAACACCGCCGCCTTCATCAAGGCCATGACGAAATCGTCATGCTCGATGAACTTGCGGGTCGTGGCGAGATAAGCACCGCTGTTAAAACCGAGCTTGTTCACCGACAATAACCAGCCGCCCATGATCCCGATGGCATTCGCGACCATCACCAGCAACGGCAGCATCAACACCCCCGCCACCAAACGCGGCGCAATCAGCCAGCGAAACGGATCGGCGCGTAGCGTCGCCAGTGCATCAATCTGTTCGGTCACGCGCATCGTGCCAAGCTCTGCCGCCATGGCGGAGGCCACCCGCCCCGCGACCATCAAGCCGACCAGCACAGGTCCCAATTCGCGGATCATGCCGAACACGACAATCGCCGGGACCGTCGATTCCGCATTGAAACGCCCGCCGCCGATGTAAATCTGCTGCGCCAGCGCCGCGCCGGTAAACAATGCGGTCAAGCCGACCACCGGCAGGGAAAACCAGCCGATCAGCGCCATTTGTTCCAACAAACGCCCGAAATAATATGGCGGCAATAAAGCCGCGCGGATCACCTGCGCGGCGAAAATGACCAACCGCCCTGCCCCGGCAAAAACGCCAATGACGGCCCGCCCTAGCCCCGCCAACATACGCAATATCAACATCATGCCCAACGCCTTTCAAACCGGCCGCCAAGACCGGTCAGCAGTTCATATTGCGACATGCCGGATAATTGCGCCGCGTGCGACAGTTCAAAATCGATCTGCACCCAATCCCCCTCGCGCAATGCTGGCATCGCATCAACGCAAATCGCGGTCAGGTCCATCGACACCCGGCCCATCACCGGCAAGGCGACATCGCCCGCCAAGGCCCGGCCCCGCCCCGAAAATCCGCGCCAATAGCCATCGGCATAGCCAAGGTTGAGGATCGCCAATTCCATCGGCTGCGCTGTGGTAAAGGTCGCGTTATAGCCAAGGCTTTCACCCGCCAATAAGGTCCGCCGCTGCAATATTTGCGCATCGATCCGGGCCACAGGGCGAATATGACCTTGCGCCTCTGGCCGCGCAATGCCGCCATAAAGCGACAATCCGGGCCGAGTCAGATCGAAATGATAATCCCGGCCAAGGCTGATCCCCGCACTATTGGCAAGGCTCATCCGGCAGCCCGGCGCATACGCGCCCAGTCCCGCAAAGCGATCAAGCTGCACCCGGTTCATCGCCACATCTTCATCTGCACAGGCGAGGTGGCTCAACAGCAGATCGCAGTTCAAGCCCTGCAACAGCCCCGATGCGAGCTCTGCTACGCTGACTCCCAGCCGGTTCATGCCGGTATCGACCATCACGCTGCACAAGCGATTGCCGCCCTGTTCACGCCAGCGCCGCACCTGATCGGCAGAATTGAGCACAGGCCGCGCATCGAGCCCCCCCGCCACCATCATATCCTCATCCCGCACACCATGCAGGACATGCAGTTCCAGCCCCGCCGCCAACGGCGCAAGCTCCACCGCCTCGGCCCATGTCGCGACGAAAAATACACGGCAACCTGCATCGGCAAGCGTCTTGAGCGCCTCTGCAGCGCCAAGGCCATAGCCATTGGCCTTGACCGCCGCCCCGGCCTGCGCGGTCCCGCTTTGACCCGCCAGCCAGCGCCAATTGTCCGCCAGCGCCCGACGATCCAGCGTCAAGCGCAGCGGCCCGGCAGGTGCGCCCTTTGCAGAATCAGGCATCAGACGCCCGGAATCAGGGGAATCTGCTGACTGATACAGTGGAATGATCCACCCCCCGTCAGTATATGATTGGCGGGTAACCCGGCCACGCGACGGCCCGGAAACAGTCGCGCAATCGACTTCACCGCCTCCAGATCGCTGGTCCCGCCATAGGTCGGCACCACCACCGAAGCATTGCCGATGTAAAAATTCATATGGCTGGTCGGGATGATCTCGCCATCCTGTTCATGCAGCCCCGCCGATGGAATATCGACCACCTCGACCCCAAAGGATTTGGCGCGGGCGCGGGCATCGGCGTAAATCGCCACATTCGGGTCATCACCATTATGTGCGACCGGCACCGCCAGTACATTCGGCGCGACAAAACGCGCCAGATTATCGACATGACCATCGGTATGGTCATTGACCAAACCCTCGCCCAACCACAGCACCCGGTCGATCCCGAATTCAAGCCGCAACAGCAATTCAATATCGCCCTGATCGAGATCGGGATTGCGATTGGGGTTGAGCAGACATTGCTCGGTCGTCACCAACAGGCCCGCGCCATCGACATCGACCGCGCCGCCCTCGAAAATCCAGTCGCAATCGGTGTTGCGAAGCCCTTGGCGCGCCGCCAGCCGCAGCCCGATGCTGTCATCATAAGGCAGGTCGTATTTTTCGCCCCAACCGTTGAAATGATGCTGCAACGCCCGCAGGCCATCGCCTTCATAATGGACGATCACCGGCCCGGTATCGCGCAGCCAGATATCGCCGAACGGTTCGACAATCACCTCTGCCGCATCGCCGATCATTTGGCGGGCCACCGCCGCCGCAACCCCATCCGCCGCGACCAGAATCACCCGCTCGCCCGCACCCTTGGCATGGACGGCCCGGGCAAATGCTGCGACCTCCGCCTGCGCCGGGGCCAGATCTTCAAGCCAAAGGTCGGCAGCGCTCGGAAATCCGATCCACACAGCCTGATGCGGAGCCCATTCGGGAGGTTGAAACAATGTCATGCGGCTTCATAACGTCTGGCGTGGGCCTTGTCACCCGGACACCGCCCCTCACCGCCCAAGATATTGCAGCTGCAGCCGCTTATTGCAGCGTCACCCGCTCGTCATCGCCACTGACCGAAAACAGACGAAAGAACTCCATGCACTGAATCAGCAAATCGGCGCGGGCCGTCAGGCTGTCGGCCTCCAGCAACGCCTGTTTGGCCGCTGGATCGAATGGCGCGACCTGCGCCACCAGATGCACGAAGGTTTCGTCATCCAATTGGCGCACAGCCCCCCAATCGACCTGATAGCCGTGCTGATCGGCAAAACGCCGCGATTCGGTTTCCAACGCGCTGCGCATGATTGGACTGATGCTCAGGTCGCGATCCTCATCCAGATCGGCCTCCTGCCACGCCGCCTCGACCTGCCGATAGGGTGTCGTCACCTCCAGCTCACGCACGACCCGGAAACGCGCCACGCCTTCCAGCACGATATTATACCGGCCATCCGCCAATTCGCTGCAATCAATGATTCGACCGACACAGCCGATATCAAACAGGCTGCGGCTGTCCTTGCCGCTGGGCTGGATCATCCCGATCAATCCATCGCCGTTCAAGGCATCCTCGACCATCGCCCGATAGCGCGGTTCAAAAATATGAAGCGGCAGGCTTCCCCCCGGAAAGAGCAACGCCCCTTCCAGCGGGAAAATCGGCAAGGCTGATCGGCCCGGGCCTGTCATCAGCCGAACAACACAGCGGACAGGCGACGGCGCTGGGCGGCAACCCAAGGGTCTTCCAACCCGACCGATTCGAACAATTGCAGCAATTGCGTCCGGGCCGCACCCTCATTCCAGGCACGGTCGCGCTTGATAATCTCCAGCAGCGCATCTGCCGCCGCATCGCGATTGCCCGCAGCCAGATACCCGCCCGCCAATTCGAACCGCGCCTCATGATCATCGCCATTGGCGGCAAGACGCGCCTCCAGCCCCGACATATCCTGCACCGGCACGGCATTGCGTGCCAGTGCCAGCGACGCCCGCAATTGTTGCAACCCTTGATCCTTCGCCAAGGATGCGGGCGCGGCGTTCAACACGGCCTCCGCCTCATCCATCATGCCCTGCGCAATGCGGGTCCGCACCAAGCCTGCGACGATGGCGCCGTTATCCGGGGCCATCTCGATCAATTGGGAGAACATCGCCTCTGCCCGCGCGACATCGCCTGCGGCCAATACTTCCTCGCCCATCGCGATTAACGGGGCCAGATCCTCGGCCTGCGCATCCGCCGGGCCGGTAATCGGCAATTGCGCGATGATCTGATCGAGCATCTGACGCAATTGGCCTTCGCTACGCATCTGCGTCAGGTCCGCGACGATCTGGCCCTGAAACACGGCATAGACGGTGGGGATGCTCTGCACCCGGAACTGGGCGGCGACGATTTTCTGTTCATCGACATTGATCTTGGCGAGGAGAACACCCTTGCCCGCATATTCCGCAGCGATTTTTTCCAGCACCGGAGTCAGCGCCTTGCACGGCCCGCACCATTCGGCCCAGAAATCGAGAATGACCAGCGACGTCATCGAAGGGTCGACCACATCCCGCTTGAAAGCCTCAATCATTTCGCGGTCTGCCGCGCTCATCCCCAATGTCGCCACCTTCGTTTCACCCCTATCGTCACCACCAAATTACGTGGGCCATATTTGGGGATGATGGTCCCTAATTCCAAGCCCTGAATTTTTTCTCGCATTCCCCCCTTGCCGGATCAGAATCTCCCTGCTAGTTGGCCCTCACCCGGCGAGGAGTTGCTCCTCACCAAACGCCAGAGCGGGCGTAGCTCAGGGGTAGAGCACAACCTTGCCAAGGTTGGGGTCGAGGGTTCGAATCCCTTCGCCCGCTCCAGCGATTTCCAACATATTGGAAAACCGTCGAAAAACCGTCTCGCACGGGAGCATCGACAACTTTACCACACAGAATTACTACACAATGCGCGCTCCACAGTCCCGCCAAGTGTCTGTGATAATGGTGTAAATGATCTTTCAGACTACTACACGCGACCACTCCACAAATTGCCCAAAGGCATCTGCCTCCAAGGCAGAATCTACCATTTACGTCGCCGTGTCCCTGATGCTCTGAAAACGGTCATCGGACGGTCTGAGCTATGGCGTTCGCTAAGAACTGACAGCGTCCAAATCGCTGCTCGACGAGTTCACTTCGCGGCGGCGGAGATCGAAGCCGAACTGGAATCCGCGCGGGTGGTGCTCGGTCTAATCACCGATCCCTACGCTGCCCGATCATCGAAAATACCATCCAGTGCAAATGCCATGGCCATTCTGGCTGAGAAGGTCGCAGAACGGCTGGCTAATAACGAATATATGGGAGCGACTCAGCCTCCTTCCCTCCCACCCGCGACCAAGACGCTGGGAGAAGTCTACGACCTCTACACCGCCGATCCCCGGCACACATGGTGTGAGCGAACAAGAATCGCGTATCGAACCACCCGAAAATGGGTCATCGAGTTTTTCGGCGAAAATATTGCCATCAACGATATCACACGTGAGCAAGCACGAGGATTCGTCCAGATGCTCACAAAGGTGCCGCGCCACGCAGATAGAAAGTTCCCCGGCCTCACAATCGTGCAGGCTGTTGAGGCTGCACAGAAGCGCGCTGATGCAGGAGTGATCAGCATCGCGAATGTGAACGCGTATCTTAACAAGTTCTCAGGCGTGCTGAACTGGGCTGTTGAGGAAGGGTATCTCGACAAAAGTCCCGCCAAGGGTTTGCGCCTGCCCGACCCTGTGAAGAAGCGCGACAAGCGCCGCCCCTTCTCAATGGAGCAACTGCAACTCATCTTCCATTCGACGCTCTATACTGGCTGTGTCGATGATGTTTACAACTACGCAAAGGTTGGTGATGCTCGGCCCCGGCGTGCTCGCTTCTGGATTCCGCTTATCGCTTTATTCTCAGGAATGAGGATGAATGAGATTTGCCAATTGAAGGTGGCCGATATCCGTGAGTTGGACGGGGTGCAGTGTTTCGTCGTGATAGAGGACATCGCAGGGTCGGAAGGTGCAAAGCGCGTGAAGACTATAGCCAGCGAACGAGCAATACCGATTCACAACGAATTAATACGGATTGGGATTTTGGCTTTTGTCGCAGAGCAGCGACGCGACGGCCACGAAGACCTTTTTCACGAATTGTCACCCGGCCCTCATGGCTATCGAAGCACCAATTTTTCCAAATGGTTCAGCAGATTTCTCCTCAACATTGGCGCATCCGAGCCCCTCACCTGCTTTCATAGCTACAGGCACTGCTTTCGCGATGCACTACGTGAGAGCCGCGCAGATCGAGAAGTTTCCCTCGCACTTGGCGGATGGACATCCGGTGCGACAGGATCGGGAATAGATGGCATTTACGGCGATGGCTTCCGGGCATCTATCCTCAACGAAGCCATCAACCGCATCCGATACCCCGGCCTCAAGCTTGACCACTTAGTCCAATAGCTCTGCCCAACGGAATATAGGACTACAGGGAACTGAAATCAGGCGTAGTATGAATATTCGACTCACCGCGATCCTCTCTTAGATCGGAAGACGCCTTATGAAAGCTCTCGTTTACCAAGGCCCCGGCCAGAAGGCGTGGCTCGACAAAGACCGTCCATCGATTGCGAAGCCTACGGATGCGATCATCCGGATCACTCGCACGACAATCTGTGGCACTGATTTGCACATATTGAAGGGTGATGTCCCGGCTGTAACCCCCGGGCGCATCCTTGGACATGAGGGAGTCGGCATCGTTGAGGCAGTCGGCACCGGCGTGAAGAACTTCAAACAGGGGGATCATGTTCTGATTTCCTGCATCACATCCTGCGGCAGTTGTTCCAATTGCAAGCGGCAACTCTATTCCCATTGCTCGGACGGCGGCTGGATTTTGGGACATCTGATAGATGGCACACAAGCGGAATATGTTCGCATCCCGCATGCAGACAACAGCCTCTATCCGATTCCCAATGGTGCGGACGAAGAGGCACTAGTCATGCTCAGCGACATCCTGCCTACCGGATTCGAGATCGGCGTCCTCTCCGGGCAAGTAAAACCCGGAGACATCGTGGCAATTGTTGGCGCGGGTCCAGTTGGGATGGCTGCGTTATTGACTGCACAGTTCTATTCACCGGCGAGGCTGGTGATGCTCGACACTGACCCCAATCGGCTTGAGGCTGCCAAGCGGTTTGGTGCGACCGATGTTATCGATGTTTCCGGTGGCACGGCAGTAGACGAATTGCTCACCATGACGGGCGGTGTTGGGGTTGATGTCGCTATTGAGGCTGTGGGCATCCCTGCGACGTTTGATATCTGCCAGAAGGTTGTTGCGCCCGGTGGACATATTGCCAATGTTGGCGTTCACGGGAAAAGCGTCGAGCTGCATCTCGAAACTCTCTGGATTCAGAATGTTACGATCACAACAGGCCTAGTGAACACTAATACCACTCCGATGCTACTCAAGACGGTTCAGTCGGGACGGCTCAATCCTGCTCAACTGGTAACTCATCGGTTCAAGCTCGATGACATCATCGAAGCCTATGAGGTCTTTGGGAATGCAGCGAAGGAAAAGGCACTTAAGGTTGTGCTCTCAACAACATAACGTCTGAAAGATCATTTACACCATTATCACAGACACTTGGCGGGACTGTGGAGCGCGCATTGTGTAGTAATTCTGTGTGGTAAAGTTGTCGATGCTCCCGTGCGAGACGGTTTTTCGACGGTTTTCCAATATGTTGGAAATCGCTGGAGCGGGCGAAGGGAGCGGTCCGATCCCGGCCATGATCTTGTCGATCATTTCCCTCACCATCCCCCGACGCCTCTCGACATTCTAAGCGGTGGGCGATGGTCTCATCGGATGATTCCGTATCATCCGGGGTAACGATGTTGGGAGCGTCTGGGTTGATCATCTCGTCATCGTCGCACAGATCGGCAGGCCGTCAATGAGTTCATAACGATTAGATATCGTCTGGCATCCATTTGAGGAAGTGTCCGTCCTTCCATAGCAAGGTAGCTTGTTCTCGTAGAAGCCAGACTTCCTCGAAGCCCTTGGCAGCAGGTTCCGTGGCATCTTTCATATGGGCGGTGCTGAATGTTGGGTTGAAGCTAAACATTGGCGGGTTCAGGTAGATGACGAGGCCTGTGCAGTCTCGATAGGGCTTTGCCGCTTTCTTTCGGGCGAGCGATTGAATGTGATTCACCATCACATCTAACGCCGTGAGGCCCATTAGATCGGGTTCTGATGATCTCGGATCACGATACTCAAGCTGCCTTCGACGACCGGGGATATCAGCCTCAGTGGTTTCGTATCGTTTCAGGTGATCCCCTTTGCGGACATCGAAGTCGGGCGTTACTTCATCGTTCGTCTCGGGCAACAAGCGCACGGCATCCTGTCCATTAGCTCGGGCAATACGAGCCGCGATGAACGCTTCCCGGAAGGCACGGCCACGACGCTGGAAAGCGTCATTACCCAGCATGATCTTAAGTCGTTCCACTCGCTGGCACATCTCGTCAGGAGATTGCCATTCGAAGAAAGATGCCATGAGGGCCTCTGCACTCATATTACGCAGCCAGTGCGCGATAAACGCTGGTGCGGCTGATCTTGAGTTCACGCGCGATCTGTGATGGTCGCAGGCCATTGGCATGCAGTTCGCTGACCTTGGCAGTATCGACACTGGGTTTACGGCCAAGATATTTGCCTTGGGCCTTTGCCTTTTCAATTCCTTCCAGTTGCCGTTCACGACGGATGTCATTCTCGAACGCTGCCACGGCTGCCAAAATCGACAACATCAGTCGCCCCGGCGATGTGTCCGTATCGACGCCACCTTGATACAAACAGCGGAATGCGACCTTCTTTGCGGTCAGCCGTTCAATGATCTGGTGCAGATCGTTGACGCTCCGGGCGAGACGGTCGAGCCGTGTCACGACCAGCGTGTCACCTTCACGCACGAAGTCGAGGGCTTGAGCCAGTTGATCTCGATCCTTGGTCGAGCGTCCGCTGACCTTCTCACTGAAAATCTTCTCACATCCGGCTTGGCGGAGATCATCGAGTTGGATGTCGAGGGACTGGGTGATTGACGAACAGCGTGCGTAACCGACGAGCATCGGGCCTCCTGTAACAATACGATCTAGACCCAGACTCTCACATGTTCAAAAATGCGCAACATAATCCTATTGTCACAGCCGATCCCGTCACATCCCAACCGTGCCGGAAGGTTTACCCATGCGGATCGCTGGGTGGATGTTGCGGCTCTTCCAATTCGAGCTCCACCCGGCTTTGAAATAAAGCCATCAATGTCAGGTTCGGCTGATGTGACTAACGTGAAGGGGGGTGGAGTTTTTAGGCAAAACCCCCCGCGAAGCGGTTTTATATTTATAGTATTAATAAGAATACCGCTTCACGGGGGGATTCCATTCAGTCACATCAGCCGAAATATATTGCGCGAATAATATGGACGCGACATCATCTGTTAATGTATTATCATAATACTAAATACACATGCGATGCGTGATGGTATCTGGGATCATAAATAACATGTAGTGTTACAGCGCATACTACATACGATTTAAGACCTGCGTGACCATCACCACGCAGGTCTTTTATTATTGGAGTATAAGTATGCGTAACTTTAACATTATTCCTTACATACAACCACTTGGAAAAAAAGTAATCACACAGTTCGAAAAATCACTGAAGAAGTCTGGAACTATATTAGAAAAAGAATTAGAAAAGCACATCTATGACGGGACGGTATATTACCCGGTCTCATATGGATATTATACAAAGGGTCGCAATCATAACCGCGCTGCTAAGGTTGCTGCGGGAACATTAAAAATGGAAGATAATTCATTTTTTGCTAATTCTTTGATGGCCGTCGATTCAACCGACCCTACGTATCACTACCCAAGTAAGCGTGTTTTCCTTGGACCGCTGCAAATCTACACATTTGAGTTCGATGAAGCAGACCTCGCCTTCTTTTGCCGCCAACTTTCGTGGCTACGGTCTAGTGGAAAGAGTAAAACAGACAGCGTCATCGGAAAGCTGTATAAAAAATGCTCTAAATGGGCAGACTTCCTAGGAATCACCGTCGTTTGGTCCGGTAATAAATCCTTCCACTTTCACATTGCGTTCGAGACCCATTCAATATGTCGTCAGATGGATAAGGTGCCTGACAGCCCTCGCGCGGGTCTCAAGGCTCACTGGGACCTTCTGGCCAAAACGGTATATGAATGCTTCGGGATCGATCCAGCCGAATACGAGCTTGACGACTCTTTGAGGCATCCGGAGCAATATCGGCGATTACCCAACGGTCACCGCCGGACTAAAGACAACCATTTACTTAGTATTCCGGCGAATACCCTTGTGCCTCAACTCCCGCTCTGGGAAGAATGGCGCGGTAGGGTGGCACCAAACGTTACCGAACTATTTCACCGGCCAAACTTGTTCGCTGAGCCCGTGAGAAAGTATCGTGTAGAGAAGCGACAAACGAACATTGTGATCCCCACCTCAGGACAATATACGCCTGATGAGATCGCCCACTGTGAAGACCGCCTCAGGGAGATTTACCCTAATTGCGGCTGGCCCCGTCTCAACCGAATCAGTTTTGATGGGGGATATTGGAAGGCATTTTTCTTCAACAGCGCCAGCGACAATACCCCGTCATCTGTGATGCGCGAGGATTACCCCACCATCGGATTTTTCGGTCGTGACAGCCATGTAATCAAATCTACCCCTCTCGAAGAACCCTTGGGTATTATGATGGCAGAGTGGGTGCTTAAGATGCACGACCCTATCGACGAAGACGTCTACATCGACAGCCCGGAACATGAGGCTACCCATCGTATCGAACGGGACTTTGCGAGCGCGAGCAGTAAGGATGAGGCCAGACAAGTGACCTGATTGGTCGCAAGATTGTTCAGACCATGACGTTTCTTTGTCCTGCTGAGTATGAACAACACCAAGCACTGAACGCGTGGTGTGCTCGACGCGACCTTGTGCTTTTGCGACATATCGATGAGTTCAATCAATCTGCCGGTCGGAACATCGGCTTCCGATTTAAGAAGGGGGCGAGCCACGCTCTGTTGATCAGCCATAAGTTGCTGAAAATGATCGAACCGGCGCTAGGCTATAGTCGCTACGACTGGTTGGTGCACCTAGGGGTGGAAAGAAGACGTAATTTCAAACGCAAAGTGACTGAAACCATTTCAAATGGCATGGAAGGTGCATCCGAAAATATTCTTCAATTTCCGGCTCCACGCTTCGAGGTGAAGGATCAATCCGCCACCATTGCCATCGGGTGCAGCGCAACTGGGATTATCGGCATGCATCAACGAATGGCTGGGTGAGATAGAACTGATAGGCGGTAGCAGCGTGTTATTGAAAATTGCACGAAGTGCTACCGCCTGTCAGGCAGACCAAGAAAATCAGGAAGTGAGCTTGGCCAGCGTTTGTGCATGCCTCACACTTTCTTCAATGTCATGAAAACTACCGCCAAGAGGATGCTCGTAAAAACGTCTTTCAGCCTTCTCCAACGTTCCTTTGACCAGTTCCGGAATCATCAAATTGTTATGCCATTGCAATCTCACGCCACCGGGTTGAGGAAAATGTTGAACCACGAAAAGAGCAAAAAAGATCAGATTTTCTGTATCTGAATATGCATCTCGAATACGACCATCGGTGTGCTTAATACGGCTAAAGCTAATATAGAAATCATTGTTCCACAATCGGTATTCTGCGTCCTTCCACTTTCCATCCCATACTTCGCTGAAATGAAAATTGATAAGGCCACCAATTCGTGCAATTTTTTTTCCATCCAAATATTTGGCAATATGGTATGCTTCGATCTCGGCCTCTTTCTTAGTCAAAACTTTTCTTACAGCCATAAAAACCTCCTTTTTCGTGTGCAGGGCGCAGTTGTGCGTTCGCGATATTCAGTCGCGGTAAAATAAATAAATTATTACAGCATCTTATTTAGATATTATCGTAACCCTCTTGGGTCACAACGAGAGAGGCAGCGCTTTCTTATCCTCAGCGCCAATCTGGATCGTTTCAGATGCGATCCGCGTGCATGCGATTTCGAACCACTTCTGGTCCCGCTCAATGCCGATTGCTCGCCGTCCCGTCAATTGGTCGAAGGATGTACCCGATCTCCAAGTGATGTTTAATAGCCAATGCTTCCCCCGATATATTCATGAAAATACAAACATTGTATCGAATGATGATCGCCAAGGTGACTTACTCGCGGGAACAAAGCCGGACTTTGCGTCCAACACACGCGACGCCATCACTGATGCTGGCCTCGCCCACTTCCAAGCCGCCTATCCCTGCGAAACCATCACCAAGGATGACCTCTTCTATTATGTGTATGGTTTGCTTCATTCCGAGGATTACCGCGCCCGCTATGCCGACAACTTGTCCAAACAATTGCCGCGCATTCCTGCGGTGAAGAAAGCCGAGGACTTTTGGGCCTTCGTCGAGGCCGGACGCAAGCTGGGAGATATGCATTGCGATTACGACAGCGTTGAACCTTATCCGGTTACAATCGCCCAAGGCGACCTGCGCCTTGCTCACATCTCTGATCTGGTCAGCTTCTACCGAGTCAAAAAGATGAAGTTTGGTGGAAAGCGCCCCAACCTCGACAAGTCCACAGTGATCTACAACGCCAACATCACTATCACAGGCATCCCGCTCGAAGCCTACGATTATGTCGTCAACGGCAAGCCAGCACTCGAATGGGTGATCGAGCGCCAAGGCGTGAAGGACGATAAAGCCAGCGGTATCGTTTGGGACGCCAACGCCTACGCCAACGAAACGATGCAAGACCCGGCCTATCCGCTGAAACTGTTCCAGCGCGTTGTCACTGTTAGTCTCGAAACGATGAAGATCGTGAGGGGATTGCCCAAGTTGGGCGACTTGTTATGAGCCGCCGAACTATGTTCGGCGAAACACTTCGCGCGCTCCAAGCAATGGAAGGTCGAACACAGTTATCTATCCCGATTGAGGATGATGTGGAGGGATATTTCGACCGGGAATGCCCTTCCGAAGAATGCCTCTTCCAGTTCAAGATATTAAACCAAGATTGGAAGGACAAGGTTCGTGATGAGGAGGTGTTTTGCCCGAGCTGCGGACACACGGCAACATCGGAAAAGTGGTGGACACAGCAACAAATCGAGCACGCTCAACAGGCTGCCGTAGCTCATCTTTCAGGCGAGCTAAACAACGCAGTGGCGCGTGATGCGGCCCAATGGAATAGCAATCAAGTTAAGGGCAGCTTCATTTCGATCACCATGAAGGTGAACCAGCGCCCAACGCAAGTTCTACTTCCGCCAGCCGCTGCGGAACCGATGCGCTTGAAAATTACCTGTCCGGCTTGTGCATGTCACTACGCCGTCATCGGCGCTGCATTCTTCTGCCCCTCCTGTGGCTATAACGCCGCCGATCAGCAATTCACCCAGACTGTCGCAGGCATTATCCAATCGCTTGACGCGCTTGATGCCGTTAGAACGGCAATCGTGGATCGAGATACGTCTGAGAATACGGTCCGTTTAATAGTCGAAAATAGCCTCCAAAACGCCGTAACCGCCTTTCAGCGTTACGCTGAGGCGCTTTATGCAACCATGCCGAACGCCAATGCCGCCCGGCGCAATGCTTTCCAGAACCTCTCCGAAGGTAGCGGTCTATGGTCTGCCGCCACTGGGAAATCATATAACGATATCCTCACATCCGCAGAACTGGCTACGTTGCAATGCGCTTTTCAACAGCGCCATCTGTTAGCTCATACGCAGGGAATTGTGGATGCAGACTACGTTCAAAAGAGCGGCGACAGCCGCTACCAAGTCGGGCAACGGATCGTGATTCGTGAAGCCAGTGTTCGTGAAGCCGCCAATCTCATCACAATACTCGCGTGTGGGCTTCTTGCAGACGCCAGCGGGATGGGAGCCAAATGACAGCAGACCAATATCTCGCGAGCATACTTCTTCGGGAACAGGTCGATACTGGCCTGATGTCGCCCGTGCGCGCTGTGCAAAACATCATTATGCCAGCCTTGATTACGTGGGGCGGTGAGCATCTAAACGCCGTGCACCCAAGCGGTTCATTTGCCAAAGGCACGGCCAATCGCAGCGGCACCGATATCGACCTCTTCATATCGGTCGCTGAGACGGTGCCGAACCCAATGAAGGAAGTCTACGAAACTCTGTTTAGCCAAATGACCGCTCGGGGATACGCCCCGAAGCGCCAAAACGTATCGATCAACATCAATGTTGGAGGCTACAGCGTCGATTTGGTGCCCGGAAAGCGCCAAAATGCTTATTCCAGTGACCACAGCCTTTATCGCCGTCGTGCTGATACTTGGACAAAAACTAACGTCATCACGCACATCTCGCGCGTCGCAGCCTCCGGTTGCGCAGACGAAATCAGAATCCTAAAACTTTGGCGTGATCAGAAGGGTTTGGACTTCCCATCCTTTTGTATCGAATTGGCAGTGATCAGCGCGCTGAGCGGTCGTTTTGGCACATTGTCGGAACGAGTTTGGGCGGCGTTCGAATATCTCCACGACCGCTTCCCTTCGGCGCGGATTGTTGATCCGGCGAACACCAACAATATCATCTCCGATGACCTGACTGCTCAGGATCGCCAGCGCATCCATACAGCTACTGTTGTCGCACTTCGGTCATCAAATTGGGATCAGATTGTAAAATGACAGGCTGGTCGTTGACAACATTGCTTAGCTCTTTGAACGACGGGGTCAGGCAACGGCTCCAAACCAGTCGTGACACGATGGGCCATCCCGTCTTGAAGGGCGATGCCAGCGAAGCTGTCTGGCTCAGCCTTCTATCTGATTACTTGCCCGAACGATACCAAGCTGCGCGCGCGGTTGTCATCGACAGCGAGAACAGATCGAGTGACCAACTGGATATTGTGATTTTCGACCGGCAATATTCCCCGTTCGTTTTCCAACATGACGGAGTGAAAGTCATCCCAGCGGAGAGCGTCTATGCTGTGTTCGAGGCAAAACAAAGCCTCGATGCAGCTCAGGTGGATTACGCTCACAAGAAGATTGCGAGTGTCCGCGCACTTCATCGAACGAGCCTGCCGATCCCTCATGCAGGAGGCACCTATCCGCCGCGACCGCTTCCTTGGATTATTGGTGGTATCTTGACCTTGGAAAGTGAGTGGAAGCCCGCACTAGGTGCTCCTCTGGAAGCCGCACTGGCTAAAGGCGATGAGCATTCCCTCCTCGATATTGGCTGCGTAGCCGCACAAGGACTATTTTACCGCGAAGAGCTGGATCGTTATGTTCTAGCGCCACATACCAAAGCGGCAACCGCCTTCCTTTTGGAACTGATCGCGCGCCTCCAAACCTCGGCAACCGTGCCTATGATTGATGTGCGCGCTTATGCACGCTGGCTTGCGGATTGATCCTTTGGTGGGCAACGCACAGATCAGTTTTACCAAAAATCATGCAAGTATCTAGCTAAGAGTGGTAATTTCAGAGGGGATGATAATGAAAAGACTTCTGACTGATAGTGAGAAGCTTGAGGTTCGAAAGCAGCAAAGTGATAGTGACGGTATTCTACGCTGCTTCATCTCAGGCCAGATCATTGGCGATGATGACCACGTAGAATATGATCATATTCAAGCATTTTCAAAGGATGGTGAAACTAGTCTCTCTAATGTGCGCATTGTGCTAAAAGAGTTAAATCGACGTAAATCTGCGGATTCCCTCTATGATGTCCGGGATAACCTCAGGCTGGAACGGTTATTTCAAGACCGAAAGAATAATATCCGCTTGCAGGACATATTTGAACTTAAGGATATCGAAAAACGCACGACTGCTGCTGTGAAGAGCGGGAATCAAATCTCCATAGACGATGGAGCCACTAAGCTTTCATTTCCGCTGTATCAGGATGGCATATTGGACGTGCCCTATTTCTATGGACGTATTCCCATCTGCTGGTTGGAGAATGATGATCAAGAAGGCCTCCAACCTCGCGTCATAGATTACAAGCGCCTCATAGCGATCCGCGATCACCTCAAATCTCATCCGCAACTCGCACCTTCAATTGCGAGACTACTGGGAAACAAACTCAAGCTGTTTGATGGACAGCATAAGCTGGCTGCTCAAGTTCTCAACAATCAGGCCGAGATAGACATCAAAGTATACGTCTCCCCCACCTCCGATGAGCGGGCAAAGAGACTCTTCGACGGTCTGATGATCACAAATCTGGAAGCTCACTCAAAGTTGAAGCAGGTTCCCTTTTATACATCCACACTGCTCGACCGGCTCTCTGTGATCTATAAAGAAATGCTCGATGAGTTTATTTCGGACACCGCTCCCGAGGACCATAGCGAAGAGTGTTTTGTGCGCTTCCTTTCGACCAACAAATCATTCACATCTTTGCAAAGCAAGGATATGCTCCGAAGTGCGATCAAGGTTGCAGCACTTGAAAGTTCTGAACTTAAGCAATATGTCGCCGCGGCTTCTAAAGATGCGTCCTATCCATTAACCATGGATTTGCTCGAAAAGACAATTTTCCGTGCGTGTCTTTATCTTGAGCCTTCTTCGGCCCGCTTCACCTGCGAAAGGGACCATCGGAATGCTGAGGCCGCCAACTTTGCGGCTTTGTCTGCGATATTAGTCGCCGAAACAGGTATCGCAAATTGGGTGACGCATACTAAAGGTAAAAGCCTTAGCAATGAACAGCTCAAAGCGCGTCGGATATGGCATAAAGGCTCGGTTCTGACATGGGCACCTTATCTTAAGAGCATCCTTTTTTACGCGCTGCATTGCATGACCAGCGAGGATCGTGAGCACCTACTTCATCGCCCCGACATTGATCATGCGCGACTTGAAGTGATCCGATCATGCCTCAAGCGCTTATTTGCTCACCCAATGTGGGATGATCCTGACAGTGAAATCGATAGCCTGCTCGTGTCCGCACGTAAGCAGGAAGACCTCTTCAATCGGAAGGGGCTGACGGAAAAATATGTCATTTACGGTGAACCATGACAGAACTCGATGAGCGGAAGGGTTTGAAAGCAATTTTGAGAGGTTACAACGCCAACTGAAAAGCTTTGCCTCAAGATCGAACATTGGGGTGGTAGGTGGATCTGGCAGCTAAATGGCTCGGAATCTGTAGTTGCCGCATGAAATCCAACTCTGGGGGTGTATCCTCTGTCTGTGGAGGCGGACCTCATTGCGAAGTTCCGTGCGCATTATAGGCAGCCACCATTTGCGAATAATCCCCATCTGTTGGGCAAATGAGTCGAGGTATTATGCAAGAGAGTTGCAATGTGGATGATGTGTCAGTGGGTATGAAAATTGAAGGAGACCTGATCTTGGTCTTGCACGCAGCATCGTTTGCGGCTGACCGTCACCGTCATCAGCGCCGCAAGGATGCTGCTGCATCCCCTTATATCAACCATCCGCTCGGTTTGGCCGACATCCTTGCCCGTGAAGGAGGCGTTTCTGACCCGGTTGTCCTTGCAGCCGCACTCTTGCACGACACCATCGAAGACACTGAGACGACGCTAGATGAACTCGAAGCGCGATTTGGTAAGAAGGTCGCCGCAATCGTCGCCGAAGTCACGGACGACAAGTCTCTATCCAAAGAGGAGCGCAAGCTTCTCCAAATCGCCAAAGCCCCTTCCAAATCTACAGACGCGAAACTGGTGAAGCTTGCTGACAAAATTAGTAATCTGCGCGATCTTGTCGCAAGCCCCCCGGCGAACTGGCCATTGGAACGCAAGCGGCAATATTTCGACTGGGCACGAGAAGTCGTCGAGGGCCTGCGAGGTCAGAATCTCAGCTTAGAAGCAGCATTTGATGACGCTTATGGCCAACGGCCATGACTATGCGCTGGTCTTATATCGGCCAATTGGGTGAGAATGGTGCCCTTGATTGGAAAGGTAATTATAGTGGCAACATACCAGTGGGTGGGCGCTTTCTGCCCGACTGGAATGATACGGCCCTTTATCTCAAGATCAGAGACCTTGCGCGAGATGGTCGATATCATGGGGCGCAGGTCGATTGGGGCGCTTTCGCAGTGAAGGTAAACGGCACAGAGCTGTTGAGCATTCTTGATGAGTGTTATGGACCTGTCGAGGAGATGAAATCTGACACTTTGCTAGCGAGATATATTTCATTTGCTGAAAGGCTAGGCGCTGGAAATTATGTCGCTCTAGTTTCCTGCGAGATTTAACTCTGCGACTGTAACACGGAATAACGCCCTGCGAGCAATGCGACTGGGGCCAGTGATTAAAATGAGCGCGGTTTTACGATTTGGTGGATTTATGGTATCTTGCGTTAAAAATGACGACTTAGGTCGAGGCCGGAGTAGAACGATCCGGACTCAAAAGGCGGACCATCTGCTATGGGAGATCCGTTCCGTTATCCTTGCGCTAGCTCGCCAAGGCGAGTTGGAAACAACGCTTGCCGGGATTGTAGGGCAACTCAACGCGCGCGGGCTTCGGACAAACCAAAATAACAAGTTTGATGCCCAGAAAGTTCACCGTGCGCTTGGGTTGATGGGCGTAGATCGCATGTCAATTAGACGGTGGAAAAATTATGCTGGGCGGATGGCTGCCCAATTCGATGTGACCTTCAATCAGATGGTCGGCCAGCTATGGCATGAATGGCTATGGCATGAATCTACTAAATGGATCGATGAAGGTGTGACTTTAATAGGTCGAGATCGGCACCCTTTTATCCCTCATTTGGTCCATCCTGATCAATGGGTGCCGCCTTGGGTCCGAGAACCGGATGGCCCCTTGCGCGAGGTCCCTGCGACTCCGCCAGCCGCCCGAGTGGTCTATGCAATGCTCGGCGCTTTTGATCATGAAGACTGAGCGTGGATTTTTACACTCGATCAGCAGATTCATTGCTCGATAAGGAATATCATGAACTTTTAGCTTTTCGAACGCGGAAGTCTGCGGAGCTTGAGGCAAGGTTAGCAAAATGATTTATGATCCCAATGATCCCGCAACCGCTGAGGACTGCCCGCTGTGCACCGGCGATTATTCAGACGACTTCGTGGAGATGATTAAAGCAGCCGCGTTGAATGTGTCGCCCTCGATGTCCGCCGATGAAATGAAGGCATGGCTCACTCAACTGGATGAGACGCTTCCTCACCGATGATTGTTCTGTGCCTTGAGTGATTGGTCGAAGCTAAATACAAGATGAAAACACCAATCTCTGCGGCCAGCCTTGCCGAACTCCACAGGCGCTTCAACAATGACTTCACAACCGCCGCCACTGTCATAATCTCCATCGATCAGCCTCAATGTTCCGAGGAGCGAGGCGACAATCTGCGCATCTGGTGCAAGAAGCAATGCGTCGGACGTTGGAAACAAACAGTTCGCACGGCGGACGTTATTGCCTTCGAGTTCGAGCGCGAAGATGATGCATTGCTGTTTAAAATGGTAGCGTGATGTCCTTCGTCCGAGATTGCCGCGCACGCGGATCGGGGGCGCGAGGGTGCTTAAAGGCGATTGTGACTGCCATCGCAGAGCGTCGGCTTTCCCGTCCGTTTGCTGCCACAGAAAGCGATTTTTCCGTCAGTTTCCGCGACGTATGCAAGCGAATAAAACGCCGTGCCTTTATGCGAGCCCTCGCAGCATCGCTGTTGCTTGCTCTGGCCACATGTGCACCAATAATAATTGGTTTTGCTTACCTCGACGGTAGCCGTGAAGGGCGATTTTTGTGTGATATGGGGGTAAAGGCCAATAATCCTTCAAAGCAATGAAGGCCGGGGATTAGCAGTTTCCGGCCACACCCGTCTCCCAGCACTGCCTTCACTCCTTGGTCTCTTTCGCCTTCATCTCCGCCGCTTTTTTCGCGGCCCGCTTCACGCGCTTCTTGGCCGTGTCTTCCACCCGTTTTTCGGCCCTATGTGCCTCCTGTTCCTGCGGAGTCCGGATAATCCGAGGCCTGCCCCCCTTAGATTTCGGTGGCACCGCGATATCCAGAGGAATCTGGGTCATAGTTGCCGTCACGTGCGGTAACCCGTCGAAGTAATCCTTTAGATATTCCGCCTGCCAGCGGTCAAAAACCCAGAGGAAAACAGTGTTTCCGTTCGCTGGATCACGCACACTGGTCCTTGTAACAAATTGGAGGATCGTCTCTTGCTCAACGCTTCGTGTCCAATTTTCCGAGGATATCCCGAGTGCCTTCATGAATTGGAGCATGTTATTAGAAGGCTTTGCTGAGTATATCATCGCAGCATGGCTGAATCTCGAAAAATCGTTTGTTCCTGCTTGCTTAGGACGCAGGTAATCATTCTCAGGAAGCGCTAGAAGTTTCTTAATAGACTTTTTGCCATCATCAGATTTGTCATTTGCCGACCATATCGATTTTTCCTCAGGCAATTGGGCTCTGAGGACCGATGCGATTTGGTAGAGGATTTCCACCCCTCCATTCCCCTTGATAAAACTGGCGGAAATCGGGCGTTCCTTCGAGAAGTAGTTGATCACAACATCCCGGTGGTTGAAATGTCTGGCCTGAGCAGGATGAGAAATTGGCACCCACTCGACGCTGTCACCATCAAATAATCTAACTAACTCACAGCCGATGTTTTCCCGAAATTGGTTTCCTAGCATTTCCACTCGATCAAAAGCTTTCAACTGCCGCATCGAAAAGACGCTTGCCCACGCCCATTTCACCTTTCGACACTCCATGTCCGACCAAGACTGTAGATTGCACCGCACAGAACGGACCGCACTCGGCCTGCTGGCTTCTAGCACCCGGAAGTGGAACTGACTTAAGTGTGAATGCGAATAGTCGTCCTTTATGTCTGCCACCGATATCTTCTCACCTTCCATAGTGACAGTTATTTCCGACCATCCATCTGCAAGCGGCTGAATGTGATAATATTTTGAAAAGAAACTGACATCCAAGTGCGTATTCTTCTCTTCGAAATCTAGAAATGTAGGAACTTCATCGACCACAATCTGCCAGCCCGCAAACGCGGAGAAATCGGATCGTAGCATTGCTGCATGGGTTGCAATCACAATGACATGGTCATTGAGCGCATAATCGACTGGAACCGCCTCGATCTGCCTTACGACATTGCGAGATCGCCCCTCGATATTACCGTTGATTTGGTGGATTGTCGGACTGGTCCCGAGACGTTGGGCCGCATCCCGGATGTCGCGTTCCAGTTCATCGAAGCTATTGGTTCTCTCAGTAAAGAACAACACCTTGCACTTACTTCTATTAATTCTCTCTATGGATCGGTAGGTTTTTCCTGAACCGGCAGGTGACTCATCAACGTATACTTTCACAAAACACTCTTACTCTTTACAATAATTACTTATACAGTGCCTCACATTGTCCGTGCAATATTTAAATGTCCGCCCGACGTTCTATTTGTCCGAAAAAACTCTATAGTATACAGATGAGTTAATTTGGACGCGATATCGAGTTGTTCATAAATTGGGCTTATCCATCCTGACCTGCCGTCATTGCGAAGCAGGCGCTTGCGCCGGATGAGCAATGCAAAGGGCGGGAGAAACATATTAATACAATGGTTTATTTGAGCACGCGTGCTCAAATGAAGGCTTGTATTCAGATGGCTTCGACCTCTTAGCTGTCATTTGCAGGACTACAGTCACATCGGCTTAGCTCGTCGCGGCCTCGCTAACCCATTGAAACTGGCGTGCCCGCTGTCGAAGGCTCGACATCTGCGATATCTCGCCACCTCGGCGGTCGATTTGATGAAGTTGATGTGCTCGACATGAAGCAGGTGTTCGATTCAGATTTATCTCCATATCTGTATCACCTCGACATCCAACCTGATCCAGTGATTAAGCGGCGCAGCCGCCACCCCGATTAGATCGGTGAGCGGACATGCGAGATCAATCGCGCGACGGGCTTCCCCAAGATTGATTTTGGTGAACGATCCACCAGATTACGCCACCCCGGTCGTTCACGATGTCAAAGATCGCGGACACGATATCATGCTGCGAGCCCGGTTCGCATTATTCGCGTGACGATCTGCTCGACCTGCCCCGAAAATCATTTTCGCGCCGGGGCGACTGTCAATCCTGACCTGATCCACATGGGTAACCCTAAATGGAACACTGCATGAGACGAGATTAGTGTCTCATATGGGTATTTCTTGACATTTTGGGACTTTGTGGGAGTCCAGTCTTAGAACCAAATGAGACAGGATCGACGAATGGCCAAGACATTGGGCTACGCGCGCATTTCGACCGATGACGGTCAAGACATTACCAGCCAGAAGACCCGGCTCGAAGAACTCGGCGCGGTCGTCGTCTTCTGCGATGTCGGCAACGGATCATCCCTCAATGGTCGCGATCAACTCGAAGCAGCCCTTCGCTTGATCGAACCCGGGGACGAGCTTCTCGCCCTTCACCCAGATCGTCTTGCCCGCGATACCGGCGATCTGCTCACCATCGCCAAACGGATCGTTGAGAAGAAGGCGGTCCTGCGCGTTCATGATCCCATGATCCGGTTCGATGGTTCCGATATCATGGGCGAGCTGATGCTGACCTTGTTCGGGATGATCGGCTCCGTCGAGAAACACTTCATCAAAGCACGACAGCGGCGCGGGATCGAAGCGGCCAAACTGAAAGATGTCTACAAGGGGCGACCCGCAACCATTGACCCCCATCAGATCAAGCAACTTCGCGCAAAAGGCATGAGGCCCACTGATATTGCACGAGAACTCAAGATTGGCAGGGCGTCAGTCTATCGCGCATTGGCCGCTTAACAGCCATCAACGGTGGTATCTGATATGGAGCTTGCCGTTGAGCTTCGGTCGATCTTCGGCCTCGATCTTATGCACGATATCAGGGGCAGATAGCCGAGGGTGCGTCACCCAGTTCATCAGGTGAATGTGCTCGCCATGCTTCCAGTGGTTATCGTGCGGATCAGTATCTCGCTGGTCGAAATAGAACAGGTGCCATTCATCGAGATTTTTGACAGAGGTGAATAGGTGTCCGTTTAACAAGCGCCGCTGCTCAAATGTCTGATCGACCTTGTTCGCGAGCTTCTGTGCCTTCTTGGAAAATGGTCCCACACCATTATCAGTGAAAGCTTCGAAATCAGAATCCGTAAGCGCAAGGTGCTCAGGATGATGATGCTTGTGGAACCGGAAATGGCGGATGGGAATTGCTTCCGTCATGCAGGCCAAGATCAGGTTGGCTAAATCCGATTGATGGATCACCACCGACCGACAGTGCTGATCCAACACAGCCTTGTCCACGATATCGAAGATCGTGAGCAGTGAACCGGATGTCGAATGGTCGTTATCAGCCATACTCGGACGGTAGGTGGCCAGATCGATCCGGACAAGATCGTTACGCCGACGATCCACATAAGCGCCTTCCAGTCACATGATGAAATCGTTGACGCCCTGCCGATCTGTGCGACGATCAACAAATGATCGACCAAGACGCTCCTGATATCGTTACCCCGGATGATACGGAATCATCCGATGAGACCATCGCACACCGCTTAGAATGTCGAGAGGCGTCGGGGGATGGTGAGGGAAATGATCGACAAGATCATGGCCGGGATCGGACAGCTCCCTTCGCCCGCTCCAGTTTTCCAAGGGTTTCGGCGAAACCCTGTTCCCAAAAATCGATAAATATACCATGTTCGGATCGTGTTCGGATTTTCCGGAAAATCCACGGATTTCCAGAATCCCATTTCCGCTAGTTTCTCCATGACCTAACGACTGTGCTGACAAATCAGCATCATGAGTCATTAAGCCACTGTCAGCAAAATCGTTAAGGCTTGAGAGCCGCCTGCCCCACCCATTTGAACGGTGACCGAATGCGAACACGCCGGGCCAGGACGCGGGTCATTCCGGATGCGTGTGCAATATCACCCCTGCCCGTGCCAAATAGGCAGTGTCATGCATACGGGCGGGGTTTTCCAACTGGTATGAAATGGTCCGCCTATCCGGTATAAACCTTTCAAAATGGGCACTCCGGTCCTTGCTATCGAGTTGTTCCAGCAATTCCTCTTTCATGTTTTCGAAATTTGCCCGCTCGCGATCATCTACATGAGGCAATTTTTCACTTCCCTGCGGGCGCAGGGTCAGCATGATAATGATGCTGGTCTTAGTCTTTGTTTTTGTCTGTGATTTGAAAAGCTTGCCAACCATAGGAATTGCACTGACAACCGGTGTCCGGCTCGAGGCCCGCTCGTTGACCCCTTGCATGCCGCTGCTGAGCAGGATTGTTTCGCCGAACTTCATTAACGCAACGACATCGGTTGTCGTCTTGGCAGTTTGCACCGATTGCCGGAAGCTGCCCACGGAGGAGCCGCCAAGAAAGTCTTCCAGGCTAGCTGAAACGTCCAGACGGACGGTGTGGTCTGGCGCAAAAGTCGGCTTAACCTGTAGCATCAACCCGACATCCTTGGTGGCCATCGCACTGTTGAGCTGGCCATCGGTTGCATAAGTCAGGGAATCGCCCAGCGTCACTTTCGATGTTTCACCATCATAAATCAGCAGCGCCTGCTGGGTCTGCACGGTTGACCAGCCATCCTGTGCATTGGCAATGTTGAGTGAATAGGTGACCGAGGGGATCGATGCTGTCAGTTCGTGCGTAATATCAAGCTTGTTGCTGGATAGCATGCCGGTGGCCTGATCGCGCGACGAAGCCCAGCGCGCGTTGATCAGGCTGCCGCCCAACTGAAGCGTCAGCGCGTCGAGCAGGTTTATCCCGCTCATCGATGTTTCCATCTCATCCTTGCGCAGGATGATGATGTCGACCATTCCTGCTTTGCTCGCTATTTCAGGCTCGGCTGGCACGGGTTCCGATGCAGCCGGCTCCTGATGATCGGCGGCAGGACGAAATGCGCTGGTAACCATCGGCACCGATCCATTGTGCGTCATGGCAAGCTGTCGGGCATAATGCTCAGCCTGTCCCCGATCACCCGCTTTCGCCAATATCGCAGCCCCCGTTATAAAGTCGTCCTCCGAGGCCGGTGTCCGCAATTTCACGGCACCGGCGTAAGCCGTTGCCGCCAGTGCCAGATCGCCGGAAATATAGGCAGATCGGGCCAATCCGTAAAATATAACAGGCTCATCTGGTTTGATGAGTGCGGCTTCGATAAAATGACGCTGCGCCGCCTGTGCATCCCTATCTTCCAGCGCCATGAGGGCAAGCTGCACATGTGCAGGCCAGAAGGCAGCATCGCTCTTAAGCGCCATGAGATAGCCTGTCCGCGCCATTTCCCGTCGCTCGGTGCCTGGAACTGAACTGATTTCGTAAGACAGGCCCGCCAGAAAATTCAGGCGGGGATCAAGCGGTGTGCGCTTGAGAGCAAGGTTAAGCGTTGACAGATCGGCGTCATGATTTTCAGGCGTTGCCGCCTGCGCTGGGGCGATGAGCATGCACAGCGAGGTTAGTAACAAAATCCGGCAATGTGCGCGCATCGCAAATCTCACAAATGATCATATATATGATAATTTTCTAATACGCTCGCTCGTTGTGTCAATCTTAACAGCGGCCATATTGGTGCCGTTGCAACGCTTGATGATGCAGCTTTTTGCAGGATTCAGGGCGCTCCTGAATTATGATTGCATTGACATGTTCCGATCGGGAGTAGTCTCGGAATGGGTGCTATTCACGTTGCGAATATATAAAAATAGATCATATATGATTTATTGCGGTCGATTGCCGCCGTTTAGTGGAAGGACAAGATGATGAACCGCCCAGCCATGACTGTTGCGATTGCGGCATTGATGACGAACGCCATGACCGCGGCCGCAGCAACTTTTGTCCCAACTCTTCCCGCGCCTATATGCGCCACCCTTTCCAGCGGGATGGCTAAAGTCACGACAACCTATGCCACGATCGAACTGCGAGAGTTCACTATAGGGAACGGTCCGTTTCAGATTTGGGTTCAGGCGAGAGGGCTCGGCTGTGCAAGCAATGCGGATACGAAAACCACATCCAGCTCCATCGCTACAAAAGGAGCTGGCCAGAAGTCCATCATGCCATATCCGGGATGCGGCAAAGCGGGCGGCACAGGTGGCGCATGGGGATACGCAACTGTCGATCGCGTTGGAACAATGGCATCCGATGGCAGTAATAGCTATGTTGGAAGAGTGCCTCTTTTAATAAATAAAAGCACGTTGGGGACTACTGCAAGCACCACAAATCTCGATTACTACGTTAGCAATCATTATGACTACAAATTAGTTACAAATATAAATGGAGATTTTACTTCATTTTGTGCAGCCGAAGTAACCGGTAATTTTGGTAGCGGAGATTCCTCTAACTGGACTCGCTAACCCTAAATTCTACATTTATTCCGAAAGACATGAACATGAACAAAAAAGTTGCTGCTGCCGCCGCCCTTGTCTGCGCTCTGCAATCCGCCGCTGCGGTTGCCGCTGACGCTGCGGTTTGCGCAAATGTGGGATCGGGCCAATCCAGCGTCGCACTCCGCCCGTCGACATTCACGCTGTCCGCCCAGATTATGTATCAGGAAAGCGTATCGCTTATGGTCTTTCCGATAAACGGCAGTTGTTTCGGCCAGGCCATCGGATTCAAAAGCACGCGGGGCGCTTCCTCGATTATCTATGCCACCATGGGTGTGTGCGGCACTAATTACATTCCCAGCCAGTTGTCGCTCAACGCGACGCAGGGGGGCGACCCAAATGGAACAAGGCTTTACCCCGGATCGGTGCAGGCCGATGGTTCGACGGTATATATCGGCCGCGTATTCGTGACATCGCCCACGCCGATGACGGCTTACGATTTCAAGCTGGTTTACAAGGCGCCGTACAATTTCACAGCCGCGTGCACAGCCAAAGTCGATGCCACCGGCGTTTCGACCTTGTGGAACGGCAAATAGCACAAACCCGCTGGCCTTGCCCGCACACTTGATGCAAAGGATCAGCCTTTGATCGATAGGGGGTATCGGGTGGGCGAAGTGTTTCCGGCCTCGGTCTGTGTGGTCGATGACGACGTGGATTTTGTGTCGTTCCTGACACGTTATCTGGAGGCGCGCGGATGCCGGGTGATGGCGTTCGCTTCGGCAGAGGCGTTTTTGAGCGCCCCCGCCGCGCTCTCCGCCGGGTTCTTTCTGATCGATCTGACACTGCCCGGCGCAGACGGGGTGGATCTGATCGGCATGATCCGCGCGCACAGCCACGCGGGCATCATTGTCATCAGCGGGCGCATGGGGCCGGATGCCTTTTCCAGTGCGCTGGCTGCTGGCGCGGACATGTTCATCAACAAGCCGGTCCGTTTCGATCAGGTTTATCAGGCGGTCGTTTCTGTCACGCGGCGACTGGGGCCGCAGCCGGTTTCTCGCGGGCAATGGGCATTCAACATTCGTAGCGGCTGCCTTGTTTCACCTTCCGGCAATGAGGCGGCGCTGACGGGAACCGAACAAAAGCTATTCGCCCGCCTGCTGCTGGAAGGCGGGGAAGCGGTTTCGCGCCAGTCGTTGGCTGAAGCAGCAGACATTGTGCCCAGCAAGGATGACCGGAACCTTGACGCTGCAATGTTCCGCATGCGCCGCCGGATCGAACAGCAAACCCGCGAACCAGCCCCGATAAAAACCATTCACGGTAGCGGCTATGCCACTATCGACGTGACGAGCGACGCAGGATAGCATGTGGCTGGCCTGCTGATCGATGTCACTACTGTCCAGTGGGCTTATCTTGGCCTGCTGATCGCTTTTACAATTTGCCTTGGCCTGATGACGCAGTTGACGGCCAGTTCGGGGCTGCGCTGGTGGCTGGCCTCGAACCTGACGACGGCCATAGCGTTTCCGCTGTTTATCCTGCGTTCGGAAATTCCGTTCGGTAATGTGGTTTTTCTGCTGCCGACGACACTGGTCATCGTCTCCGCAGCACTTAAGCTGTTGGCGGTAATTCCCGCAGCGCAGCGCAGGCGGCGGGCATGGCACATGGCGATGCTGGTTGCGCTGTTCATGGCCGTGTACAAGCTGCTGGATCAGGCGGGATGGCTGGCGGCACGACTATCGTTTTCACTGGGGACGCTCAGCCTGCTGACGTTGCTGATCGCGCACGGCGCCTCACGCAACACGCGCTGGCGCGGCATCCAAGGCCGTGGGGTGCTCATCATATCGTTCACGGTATCCGGCGTAATTCTTGCCGGATTGAGCGCGCGCGCGCTGGGGGGGAACGAAAGTTTTGCCTATTTTTCGCAAGGTATGGCGCAATCGATCGCTTTCGGGTTGAACCTGCTGCAACTGCTCCTTGTCCACATCGGTTTTATCGCCGTTGTCATCGGTCGGCTGACGCGGGTTACCGTACTGAAAGGTGCGCGAGAACGCGAACTCATCCGGCGACGGCGTCTGGCTGAAGAACGCGGGCGCGAAATGGAGGCCATCGCGCAGGAACGCCATGCCTTGCTCGAACTGCTGACCCATGAAGTGCGTCAGCCGTTAAACAATGCACAGGCAGCGCTTCAGGAAATATCGCGCACCATCGACGGCCAGCGTCTGGCGGCACTGGGGATGTCGCAGCCGGTCGCGCGGCTGTATGACATTATTGATCAGGTGGTGCTGGCGCTGTCGAACGCCATCGTCGCCGCCAGCCTGATTGAACGCAAATCGCGGCAGAACGCCCGTTCTGTCGATCTGGCAGAGGTGGCGGAACTGGCCAAGGGCGATTGCCCGCTCACGGCGCACGGGCGTATCACGCTGCTGGGTGCGGATTGCCCGATGTTCATTCAGGGTGATCCGGTGCTGCTGCGTCTGGCCTTTCGCAATCTGCTAGATAATGCGATCAAGTTCTCCGCACCCGAAACCCCCATTACGGTGAAAATCTCTGTCGACGAAGATCGATTGGGCATGATTTTTGAAGTCCGGAATATTCCCACGCGCCCCTTCACGCCCGACCGCGCACTTTTCGAGCGCGCCTTGCGGGGGGATGTCTCGATAGAGGGGAGTGGGCTGGGACTGTTCATTGTGCGCGAAGTGTCGCTCATACATGAAGGCACGGTGGATTCGCGCGTTGCAAGCGACGGGCAGACAGTGTTCGAAATGTTCTTCCCCGCCTGAAGCCAGTACGCCTCATTTCCGGATGCGTAGGCATTAACACCTCTGCGCCTGCGGGAGCCAGAGTCAGAACCTATTGTTTGAGACAGAATGGTTCGGAAGGCGCAGGACTATGTCGATATCTCAAAGCTTCCTGACGCAGCAATGGGCCATGGGGGCCGAATCCCTGCGGGACGGCAGGCGGACAGAAAGGTTGAGGTCGAGAATTCGACTCCTTATCGCCCGCTCCAGTTTTCCCAAAGAAAACAAATAATTTAGAAGAAACCGCCTTCGGGCGGTTTTTCTTATTCTGCCATGCGCGCATATTGTGCGACCACGCACAGGCCCCTCAAAAAATATCACATATTTTGCCAGTCCTCGGGCGGATGCTGGTCGCACCGACTCTCTGCGAACTCGCATCCTCTATGCGGTGAAGAAGTCGATTTCATATATCGCGTGATTCATCTCGGCCCGACATCGTCAGAATGCGTGACTCCCAGAAAGCGCCAGATCCTCGGTCCATAGATTCGTAAACCCATGAGCGCAGCCTCATGAGCGTTGCCTATGCAGCCATCAACCCTTGCGTCGGGACGATAACAGCCACAATAATGCCGCCAGCGCATAAATAACGAGCGCCGTCCCCAGCAAGTCACCAACAAATACCGTCCCCACTTGGACAAGGTCGATGTGCGTCGTCCCCAGCACGAATAATGTCAGGTTGAGCAGCACCGCATTGGACAATGCGCCATAGAATGAGAGCCTGATAATATCGCCGACCCCCATGCCGGACAGGTCCGACGACAGGCCCATATATTTCTGACAGACACGCACCGCGACATAAGGCGCAAATCCGGACATGAAACAGATCGCCAGCACATGCGACATATCCGTCCCCGGCGCGCTGGTGGCAAAGGCGCCCAGCATCAGCCCCCAGGCTGCTGGCGTTTCAAAGATAAGCACCGCCAGAATGCGCACCGCCGCAGGCAAGAATATCCAACTGGCGAACACCGAATGATCAAGGCCATAAAAGATGAGCCCGTTCAGTCGAAAAAAAACGATCCAGACTGCCGCCACGCCAAAGATAGTTGCGATGTGCCGTGCGGCGATTTGGGCGCATTGGCGCAATGTCAATGTCAACTGCGCGCCTCGACCTGCAAATCGTCAATGCACGCACTCAACCGGGCGATATATTCATCGGCAAGCGTGGTCGGCAAAACGAACTTGAGTCGCCGATCTGCGCGGTCGTCCTTGAATTCGACCAGACCTTTACGTTTCAGGCCCAGCAAACGCCGATAAATCGTGCTGCGGGACACATCTGTTGCCTCTCTCATCACATCCGCCACCGTCACATTGCGCGGCTCATGCCAGATCAGCGCCAGCGCATTGAGCAACTGCTCTTCATCCGCTTCGAGATGTGTAAATGGCGTAATCTTGCGCACCGCCGCCAGCAGGTTCAGCAGGCGCACATAGCTTGGCGCGGTAGGCACATCATTTCCCATAACGCTCTCTAACATGATGGAGGGCGTGGGAGGCAACTGGAATCAAGTGCAGCCATGGCAAAGACATTGCCAATATCGGCTCATTTTGCGCCTAATAACAAAAAACCCGGCCAGTGGACTGACCGGGTTTTCCGTTGAGTCTGAAAATTTTCAGATCAAGGGTCGCCCGATATTTATCGCCTGCGCACCGACATTTTGCAAGACGTTTCATTTATGAAACGATGTGATAATTTTTCAACCGACTACAATGAATTGTAAAATTTGTGATTTTTATAAAAAAATCGACGCCGCCAATAATTGCCGAGCCATTAAGCGATTTGGCTGACGCATCTATGATTTTCTGCGGATGGCTGGGGCGGGAGGATTCGAACCTCCGCATGCCGGTACCAAAAACCAGTGCCTTACCGCTTGGCTACGCCCCAATATCTATCCTGCCAAATCAAATCTGGCCGGGTGGAGGTGGTGCGATCAATCGACCACCCCCTCGAATTGCGCCCCCTATACCAAGGCCGCTGAAATTCGCAATGCCCTGAATCGCCGGAATCTTGGCTTAATCGAGACGCATCACCCAATGGTGGGGATCGGGTGCGACACCGCGCTGGATATCGACCAGACGCTGCTTCAACCGCAGGGTCAGCGCCCCCGCCCCGCCATCGCCGATGGTGAAGCTGAAGTCCGGGCTTGTCACCTTACCGACCGGCGTCACCACGGCAGCCGTGCCACAGGCAAAGCTTTCCTTCAAACGTCCGCTTTCGGCATCCGCCTGCCATTGATCGATCGCATATGGCTCTTCACGCACCGTCAGCCCCTCTTCCCGCGCCAGCGTCAGCAGCGAATCGCGCGTGATACCCGGCAGGATCGTGCCACCCAATGGCGGGGTCTGGATCGATCCGTCCTCAAAAACGAAAAACAGGTTCATGCCGCCCAGTTCCTCGACATAACGGCGCTCTGCCGCATCGAGGAACACGACCTGATCGAAACCCTTGCGGATCGCTTCGGCTTGGGCGGCAAGACTGGCCGCATAATTGCCGCCGCATTTCACCGCGCCGGTGCCACCCGGGGCCGCGCGGGTATAATCCTGCGACACCCATAAAGACACGGCAGGTGCGCCGCTCTTGAAATAGCCGCCCACCGCCGATGCGATCACGATATAAAGATATTCCGCCGACGGCTTCACGCCAAGAAACACTTCGCTCGCAAACATGAACGGGCGCAAATAGAGTGACCCACCCTCAACCGGCGGGAACCAGTCGCGATCCGTTTCCACCAATTGGCGGACCGAATCGACGAACAATTTTTCCGGAATTTCCGGCATCGCCAAACGACGCGCAGAATCGCAGAAACGCTTGGCATTCATCTCGGGACGAAACAGCGCCATCCCACCATCGGCGAGATGATAGGCCTTCATCCCTTCAAAGATTTCCTGCGCATAATGCAGTACCGCCGCCGCCGGATCGAGGGGGATCGGCCCGCGCGCGGTGATCTTCGCATCATGCCAGCCCTTGGCATCGGAATAACGGATAATCGCCATATGATCGGTGAACACCCGGCCAAAACCGGGTTCGGCAATCAAAGCCGCCCGCGTTGCAGGGTCCACCGGGTTCGGATTGCGCTCCACCAACAAAGAGGGGGTTGCGGAAACGTCGAGCGTATCGGTGGCCATGGATTGATGTCCTGCGAAAAAAGTTGGTCTGCAAACTGCCTTGCCATTTGGTAAAAGCAAGCGCAAGATACGTCAATATGACTGCCCTTTTTCCTGACGATCATATTGTCGCGCGCAATGAGGCGGATATTCGCCACGGGATCGAATTGCTCTATTTCGCTTATACAAGGCTGTATCGCGGCATTGACGAAGGCCTTGCCGCACAAGGACTTGGCCGCGCCCATCACCGCGCGTTATATTTCATCGGTCGTCAGCCCGGTTTGAACGTAAGTGAGTTGCTCCGCATCCTCGCGATCACCAAGCAATCGCTCGCCCGTGTCATCAACGACCTCGCCGCGCGCGGATTTGTCGCCACCGAACAGGGCCAAGCCGATCGTCGCCAGCGCCTGCTCCGCCTGACAGAGGCGGGTGCCGCATTTGAAGCCAGCCTCTTCGATCCGCTGCGTGCCTCCATGACCCGCGCTTATGGCGAGGCCGGGAACGCGGCACTTGACGGTTTTTGGGGGGTATTGGCAGGGCTGGTCCCGCCGGATGAGCGCGATATGGTCGGGCCGAATATCGCTTCATAACGTCAGATACGTTTGCACCGCCGCCTTGGGGGACAAGACGACGGTGCAGTACGAAATTGACTCCCCATATACGCGGGAATGCTCAAATGGGGCGTCAAACCGGGATACAACCGGCAACACCCTTATGAATCGAATCTGGTAAAGCCTGCGTTACCCATCACACCGATCCGGCGCTTTGAAGCGATATTCATGCGCCGTTTCGGACAATATCTCGGTCCAGCCCAGCGCCTGCGCCACCGCGCGCAATTCGCCCCCGGCGCGCGGATCATCGGCGGTAATCGCAATCACCGCCCCCGGCACATCCATACAAGCCCGCATCCGCCGACCAAGCTGCAACGCAGGCCAAGGACAACGCATCCCGCGGGCGTCGATCTGCTCTTCGGCCCGCGAGATAGATGCGCCGGTATCAGTCCTTCTTGTCAAAGGGGTTTTTCGACGACCGCATGGTCAGCCGCACCGGCACCGTGCCAAAACCAAGGTCGCGGCGCAGGCCGTTCACCAGATAGCGGCGATAGCTTTCCGGCAGTTCGTCGGTGCGATTGCCGAACAGGACAAAGCTTGGTGGCCTTGTCTTGATCTGGGTGATGTAACGCAGCTTGATGCGCTTACCACCCGGCGCAGGCGGCGGGTTATTCTCGACCGCGCGCTCGAACCAACGGTTGAGCTGGCCGGTGGATACACGCTTCGACCATTGCTCGCGCAGTTCGAATGCCGCGCCGATTAACTGGTCCAGCCCCTTGCCGGTGCGGCCCGAAACGGCGAGCAACGGCACGCCCTTGGCCTGTGCCAGACCTTCATCCAGCGCGCCGCGCACACCTTGGAACAGGCTGCTTTGATTTTCCGCCACATCCCATTTGTTGAGCGCGATAATCAGCGCCCGGCCTTCCGACCAGATCTGATCCGCGATCTTCAGATCCTGTAATTCCAGCCCGCGCGTCGCATCGAGCAGCAACACCACGACCTCGGCAAAATCCACCGCATGGAGCGTATCCGCAACCGACAGCTTTTCGAGCTTGTCCTGCACCCGTGCCTTTTTGCGCATCCCCGCCGTGTCGATCAGGCGGACAGGCCGCATCTTGCCGCCGTCCGGGTCTTTCCATTCCCAGTCGATGGTGATCGAATCACGCGTGATCCCTGCTTCCGGGCCGGTGATCATGCGATCTTCGCCCAGCAATTGATTGACCAACGTGGATTTGCCCGCATTCGGACGACCGACGATGCAGAGCTTGAGCGGCTGGGTGATCCAGGCGTCCTCATCCTCTTCCTCGGCCTCAACCTCTTCTTCGTCATCGCCGCGATCGATATAAGGACGCAGCGCCTCGAACAGATCGACAAGGCCTTCGCCATGTTCGGCGCTGATCGGCACCGGCGTATCAAAGCCCAGCGAAAACGCATCGAGAATGCCGCTTTCGCCCGCCTTGCCCTCGGCCTTATTGGCCAACAGGATCACCGGCACATCGCCACCGCGCAGCCAACGACCAATTTCCTCATCCAGCGGGACAATCCCGGCGCGAGAATCGATCATGAACAGCACGGCATCGGCGGAATTCACCGCCGCTTGCGTCTGCACCCGCATCCGCCCCGGCAGGGTCTGCGGATCTTCATCTTCGAAACCAGCGGTATCGACGATGCGGAAATCACAGCCCAACAAATTCGCCTCGCCTTCGCGACGATCACGCGTCACGCCGGGCCGGTCATCGACCAGCGCGAGTTTCTTGCCGACAAGGCGATTGAACAACGTCGATTTGCCGACATTAGGTCGGCCAATGATGGCAATTACAGGCAGGTCTTTTATCGCCACGCGCTAAGCTTCCCATCATCATCGAGCAAATACATCATGTTATTGGCCACTACCGGCTGCAACATGATCGAACCACCGGCACGCGCCGTCGAACCAATTGTGCCGAGCAACGGCTCGACATTCGTCAAACGTCCATCGCTAGACGCCAAGATCAGGCGATTGCCCGCCAGCACTGGCCCCACCCATGAAATCGGGCCTTTTTTATCCTTCTGATCGCGATAGCGCGGCAATTGGCTAACCCATTTGATCCGGCCACTGTTGCGATTGATGCACAACAAGCGCGCATCATCGGTGATGGCATAGATCCAGTCACCAACTACCCAAGGCGTCGCGATGCCCGCAATGTTGATTTCCCACATGCGCTGGCCGGTCAGCATTTCAAGCGCGACCATGCGGCCACCCTTGCCGATCGCATAGACACGACCCGAATCGATCACCGGGCTGGCATCAATATCCGCCAGCGCCGATACCGAGGTCATCATATTGGTGCGGGTCAGCGCATCCTGCCACAACACCCGGCCATTTTCATAACGGAACGCCGTCAGTTCACCGCTGGAAAAACCGGCAACCACAGTCCCCTGCGCCACGGCAGGTGCCGCCGCGCCAAAAATGCCCGCCACTTCCAACGTGCTCGCATCATTCCAAGCGAGCTTGCCGGTCGCCGCATCAATGGCGTAAATCTGGTTATCCTGGCTGATCACATAGATGCTGCCATAGCCAATCGACGGCGCACCGCGCAGCGGCCCGCCCGGCTTGGTCCGCCACAAGATCGCGCCGGTCGTCGCGTCAAGCGCAGCGACCTCGCCAAGGCCGTTGGTCGCATAGACCTTGCCGTCCTGCGCACTGACGCCGCCACCAAATACCGAGCGCTTGTCTTCCTTGCCGACAAGATGGAACGACCAGAGCGACTTGCCCGTGGCTGCATCAAAGGCGCGAATCTCGGCATCCGCATCCATGGTGAAAACCTTGCCGCCCGACACGACAGGCGAGGAACCGATCCGCGCCCGCTTGCCGCTGCCCTGCCCAATCGACACCGACCAGATCTTGGCAGGCGCACGCGACAAAGCGAGATTACCCATCGCCTTGGAAGCGCTACCGCCCGGCTGGCTCCATTCCGCATTTTCCAATGGCGGCGGTAACAGCACCTGCACATCAGCCTGCGCAGGATCGATTTCCACGCCCGTATCTGCATTCAGCACCGGAATGCGATGCCCAAGCACCGGTGTCTTCGGCTTTTTATCGCCACCGCCACCGCCCAATACGCCACATGCTGACAGAGTGCTCAACATGGCCACAGCCATTACGACGCGCTTCATTCGGCCTTATCCTTCTCGTCAGCAGTCATATTCTGATTATCGTTCGCCATATCACCCAGCGCATCCACGCCAAGCGAGCCCGCCATCTGGGTCGCGCGACGACGGATAGATGCCGGGGCCTGCTTGTCATTGGCAATGGCCGCAAACATCGCCGCCGCCTGCGCGTTCTGATTGAGCTTGAGCATCGCGAGCGCCGTCATCTCGCCCGCCGAACCGAACCATGCATTGCCCGGCGCAGCCAATGGCTTCAACCGGTCGATCACCGCCTGTGGCGGCATCGCATCATATTCAAGCGCCGTCTGGCGAATGACCGCCGCATCGCGAAATGGCGGGGGAAGGTCTTCATCCGCCGTCACAGCTGCATATTGCGCGACGGCGTCTTTTTCCTTGCCCTGCAACGCGGCCATCGCCGCCTGCGCCATCATCGCCGATGCGCGATAGGCGGCGACATGCGAGGCCGAAATCGTCTTCAGATTGGCCTCGACATTACGCATATCGCCCGTCGACATCGCCGCGAGCGTATCATCGAGCAACTGGCCATGCCGCGCGGCTTCCTGCTCGCGGCTATGCTGATAATAAAGCCAGCCGCCCAGCGTCGCGAGGCCGATCACGGTCCCGCCAATGATAGCCACGCGCCAGCGCCGCCAGAAGCCTGTGATCTGTTCCCGGCGCAGTTCTTCATCGACTTCACGCAGAAACGCTTCGTTATTCTCGGGCGGCAAGGCCAATTATGCTCTCCAGCAAACGGGGTTATTCGGGCGGGACCTTAGTGCCTCCTGCCCGCAGACGAAAGCCTTTTATCGGCCCTCACCCGCCTGCAACGGCCCTGCGACATCAGTCCTTGGCCTAGATCTTGGGCTGATAGGTCTGATCCGGCGTCGGGAAGCTGCGACTACGCACCTCGGATGCATAGGTGGCGGCGGCCTGCGCGATTTCGTCGCCGATCTCGTGATAACGCTTCACAAAGCGCGGCACGCGGTCGAACATGCCCAGCATATCCTCGGTCACCAGCACCTGCCCATCACATTGCGCCGATGCGCCAATCCCGATGGTCGGGCAGGCAATCGCCTTGGTCACCGCGATCGCGATCGGTTCAACCACGCCCTCCACGACCACCGCAATCGCCCCCGCCTGATCAATCGCCTTGGCATCCGCCACGATCTTGTCCGCTTCCGCGCTGCTGCGTCCGCGCACGCCATAGCCGCCGAGCGCATTCACCGCCTGCGGGGTCAGGCCGACATGACCGATCACCGGAATCCCTCTGGCCGACAGAAACGCCACCGTTTCCGCCATCACGGCCCCGCCTTCCAGCTTGACCGCCGCCGCGCCCGTTTCCTTCATAATCCGCGCCGAAGTTTCAAACGCCTGCATGGGGCTGGCTTCATAGGAACCGAACGGCAGATCGACAACGACAAGGCTGTGATAGGAACCGCGCACGACTGCCGCGCCATGGGCGCACATCATTTCGACCGTCACCGGCACCGTGGATGGCAGGCCATAGATCACCTGCCCGAGTGAATCCCCGACCAGCAACATATCGCAATGCGGGTCGAGCAACTGCGCCATCCGCACCGTATAAGCGGTCAGCATCACCAACGGTTCCGCCCCCTTGCGTTCGCGAATGGCAGGCACCGTCAACCGCCGCATCGGCGCGGGCGTCGGATTCGCGCGGGAAGTGCTGTTATCGAAGGTAAAAGTGGTGGACATGATCTGGTCCTTGATGCCGGAACTTGAATAGCCCCGTGAACGTCGAATCTCGCCACGACGACCAGTTCAGAACGAACAGCGCGCGCGTTTCAACCCGCTGTATCCGTCTCATGTCGAATTCTCAATGAAGATTGCGCGGACGCGCCAGTAGATGAGCAGTTATCGCCTGTCGATCACTTGACGCTATCATGCGCGCGCACGCCCCTATCGGCACCACCACCGGACGGCGCTCGCGTGAACAGGGCATCGCCGCCCACCTCTTTATCCATGCCCCACAGCGCGAGCGCAGCCTGTTGCAAGGATACAGGATAACGCGACAATACCGACAGATCGGATGTGGATAACGGCCTCATCTGACATCACCTTCACGCATACAACGGGCTTTCATAGAGAATAAGGCTCGTTTTCACGGCCTTATTTCAGGATTTTGGAGAACATCCCACTTCACACCCTCTTTATAAAAAAGAGATGATGAACAAAGAATGTATCGCCTCATCTAATGAAAGATGATGTCGCCTTGATGACAAAGCGCCGCCCCATCAGAAAATAGTGGGACCTCAACCCAATGGCGAAAGCAGTATCTTGCACTGATTGCCGGGCCGCCGCAGTGATTCAAACGCGGTGGGAAAGGCCTCGAACGTCACGATATCGGTGATCATCCGGTCGGCATCGATCCGCCCGGCCGCCATCATATCGACCACGAACTGAAAGTCCGATTTGTCATAGGCGATCACGAACTTCATCCCCAGTTCTTTCACCATCGCCAGCGCAGGCATGAAGCTATCCGGCTTCATGCAGAAACCGACGACCAGAATCTCACCGCCAAAAGGCGCAAGCTCGATGGCCTGCGCGATCATCCCCGGCACGCCGACGCATTCGATGATGAGGTCCGGCACACTATCGGTCAACGCGCGGAATTGTTCGGCCACATCGCCCTTGGCGTCGATCAGGCCGGTCGCCCCGAATTGCAACGCCATATTGGCGCGGCCCGCATCGATTTCGCTGACAATCACCTGACGCGCGCCAAAAAAGCTGCACCACAGGACCGAGGCCAGCCCAATCGGCCCCGCCCCCATCACCAGCACATCGCGCCCGGCAATCCCGCGCCCGACCTGCCGCACCGCATGGAGCGCGACCGCCAAAGGCTCGACCAACGCACCGCGTTCCCAGCTCACCGCATCCGGCAGGCGCACCGCTTCATTCAGATGCACCCGCGCATATTCGGCAAAACCGCCCGGCACTTCGGCAGACCCGATAATCTGGCGGCCCGCGCATTGCCACGGCATGCCTTTCAGACACGCCAGACAGCGGCCGCAACCGATAAACGGCAAAGACGCCAGCCGATCCCCCGCCTGCCAGCCTGCGGGCGCATCCGCCCCCAATGCCACGATTTCGCCGACAAATTCATGGCCCAGCACCACGCCATCCACGCCCGGCGCATTATGGCTTTCGGTCGTGTGGAGGTCGGTGCCGCAAACGCCGCAATGATGGACGCGAATAATCGCCTCACCCGCTGCCGGGGTCGGATCATCGACCGTCTCGATTGCCAGTGGCTGGCCCGGTTCGCGAAATACTGCTGCCTTCATTATCGCCCTCTCCCGCATGGCTGCAATCTCGCAGGCGATGCGGCATTATTTTTGCGTCAATACCGGGCAATCATAAGCGAACCACAAAATGTCCAACCCTGTTCATTGGGTTAGCCACCGTCTGGCGCAAACTGAAAAAATAATGATATTTATCAATACGCTGGTAGGCCCGGAGGGACTCGAACCCCCAACCAAGCCGTTATGAGCGGCCTGCTCTAACCGTTGAGCTACAGGCCCGACCGACCAGCGTGATGCCCCGATAGCCGCTTGCGCTATATTACCGCAAGCCCCGATCTTGCGCATCGAGATCGGCGAGCACTTCATCCAGCCCTACCCCGGTCACGCCAAGGGATATGAGCAACCCCAATATCCTGTCCCACCATTCGTAAAACCGACGCAGATCGGCCTTGTCGCGCACATAGGGCGTATGGCCGATCGCAAAGCTGGGCGAATGGCAGGACAGGCTGAATAATTGCAGCCCTTCGCCCTGCAATATCCGCACGGCTTCCATCGCCTCTTGCACCGGCATGCCTTCGGGCGTCAACGCAATGCGGTTCAACAGCCCGGCTCTGGCCAATGCCCCATGGGCCAAGGGGATGCGACTCGTCCGGGCATAGATGTTCGCCCCATTTTGCCGCCAACGTCCCAGAAATGCAGCAGTCAGCGGGATTTCCAGCAACCCGCCTTTTGGCCCTGCGCGATAGGGCGTAATCGGATATCCGGCAAAATTGGGGCCGCCAGTGGCGCTATAATCGAAATGACTGCGGACCGAGACATCGACGCGATACCCGGCCTCTTCCAGCAACATCGCCGTAGCCGGCCCCACCCCATAGCGCCCGGATCGATAACAAAGCGGGCGAACCCCCAAGGTCTGCTCAATCTTTTGGGTCAGAATGTGCAACTTGGCGCGCTCCAGTTCGATCGGCAAATTACCGGCAAAGCTGTTGCTCTCATTCATGATTTCATCATAAGGCGGATTGACCCAAGGATGCAGATGCGCCCCCGCCGATGCCCCTCCCGAAGCCAGCAACGGCCCCATGACATCTGTGCAATTAGGGGAGGAAATGGCCGGATAATCAAACAAATATACGGGCTTTGCACCATAAGCTGCAAGGCGGCTATGCGCCTGTGGCAATGCCGTCATCGCAGAAGTGGCCACCGAACTGCGCGCAGTGGGCTGGCTCCAGTCGAACTCCTCCTCGGTATCGATGAACAGCATGAAACGCTGGCCGAATTCAGGACGGAAACGATACGTGCTTTCAGGCCCGGGCAGGCCATCAAGCCTGCCGCCCCCCAAATCTGCATCCCCCTGAATACGCAACTCCAACTGAAGCTCCAGTCTTGCAATGTTACCCGGCGATGAAGGCCTGTCATTAGCCCATAAACGCCCAACATTAACAAAGACTAGCCTAAGCGGCGTTATCCGACAAATAAGATGGCGATATCAGGGAAAACGGATCTGATGCTCGCTCATCACCGCCGGGATCAACAGCAGGAAATCATGATCGGCAATATCAAGATCGCCGCCAAATTGCCGTGCGACATTGCGCAACAAATGCAGGGTAAAGCCCAGTGACAGCCGCGCCGCATCCATGCTCTGCTCGCCCCGCTCGCCCTGCGCGCGATCGGGATCAAATAATTCTTCCGCTGCGATGCCCAGCAGCTTGCCCGGACGGGAAATGGAAACGCAGCCACTGCCATCCGTGCGCGGCAGGCAGAGGAAGTCAATGCTGACATTCTCGCCGTGATGACACAGTTCGATCAAATTGCCGATCAACCGCGACAACACGCGTTCCAGCACCTGTTCGCCCACCGCCAGCGGCGGCAAGCCCCGGCCAATTTCGACCTGCAACGTCAATTGCCGGGCATCGGCCTGCCCCTGATGGGCCGCCAATACGCGCCGCAACACTTCGCCGCCATCGACCCCCGCTTCATCCTCGCGATCAAGGACGGCTGTCTGGCCAAAGCGATGGACCGGGCCGCGCACCAACAGGGCCAGATCTTCCAAAATCTGCGTCAATTCCGCGCCGGACGCGATGATCGTTTCGGCCTGTTCACGATATTGATGCGGCACCGGGCCAAAAAACTGGCTGCGGATCATATCCGCAAAACCGCTGATTGCATTCAATGGCGTACGCAATTCATGCACCAGTTCACGCAGGCGCTGTAATTGCTCGCCGTCGTCAACGGCCTCGACCAGATTGCCGACATGGGCGGCAGGTGCAGCCGCAGCCACCATATCAGCCGATGATTCATGCGGATACGGCCTGCGCGCGGTGCCGCGATAGCCTTGGAAGCGGCCAGTGGATTCATCGAACAACGGCACACCGGAAATGCACCATTGGCCGCCGACGCGGGATTTGCCCGCCACCAACAACCGCCCATCGCGAAATGCCGAGCGCCGCGTAATCGCGCCCGCCACATGGCCATCGACGCCGAATCCCATGATCGCGGCGGCCTCTGCAAGGTTCAACCCGATCAACGGCGTGCGTTCCAGCGCATCCACCCACAAAATCACGCCATCCTGATCGGCCTCAAACCGGAAATGGCGCAATTGATCAGCCTGCACCTTGTTCTTGGCCTCGGTAACCTTGGCATCGATCTGGGCCTCAATTTCGGCCTCGGCGTCCTGATCCTCGTCTTCATGATCGGCACGCGGCAGCGGCACAAACGGCTCGGACCGACGACGCTCGCGAAATTCTTCGATCCGGTCCACCAATTCGCGAATCTGCACAGCGCGCGGCGCCGATAAAAAGCTCGCCGCTGGCTTATCTGGAGCCGCCGGAGCCATAAATTCAGGTGCTGATATTTCAGGTGCAACCGGCTCAACCGGTGCAGGCGCTGGCGCTGGCGCTGGCACTTCGGCCATCTCCATCCCGCCAAGATCCAAGGCCATCCCCATGTCGCGTTGATCGCGCAACATCAGGTCGCTTGCGCCATAAGAATTAAGCTGGCGCTTGATCGCCTCATCCAGATCGGGCCGCTGGCGCACCAGCGACCGCGCCACCGGGCTGATCGCGACGATCACCTCCTGCCATTCTTCTGCACTCAATTTGACGCTCAGCAATAAGGGCGCGGCGATATCGGGGCGGTCGGCGGCGAAGAACAACAATATATCAATCGGCAAATGCCGCCCGGACAAGGCATGGGCAATCGCCCGACGGCCCAATGGGTCGACGATTTCGCGGGCCTCTTCGAGAAAAGCAAAAGCGGACGCCCGCGACATGCTGGAAAAATCGCGCGTCTTTTGCTGGGCGAGAATATCGACCATCTGACGCCACATTGCCGCCCGCGCGCGCGGATCATCGCTCCCTTGCGCGGTAATGGTGGCAATCCGGTCGTCAAAGCGCACTATATATTCCCCAAAACAGTATTCATTCCCCACCAGGCATTCATGCCGCCTGACATAGCAATGTTAACAACAAAATATGTTAGAAACTATTTGTTAACTCTCTATCCCCTTTTCGGGAAGGGCTTGGCGCTTGCAAAATCAAGGCGTCACAAAGTGGGACAATTGCCCGACGGATAAAAGCGCTTATATGCGAAGCATGGCCGGTGCAACGCAGGCCAATGAAATGACGTCCGCGCATGCGCGGCAGGGTGAAACAACATCCGCGCACGCGCGGCAGGGGAGTGTGAGCAATCTTGGCTATCATCGGTTCATCGCGCACCCGGCTCGACGAGATCGACTGGCAGATTCTCGCCGCCCTGCAACAAGACGGGCGGATGACCAACATCGATCTCGCCCGCAAGGTCGGGCTGACCGCGCCGCCCTGCCTGCGCCGGGTCAAGGCGTTGGAAGAGGCCGGGCTAATCCGCGACTATGTGGCGCGGCTGAATGGCGCGGCGCTTGGATATACCATCACCGTATTCGCCTTGGTGAGTCTGAAAAGTCAGGCCGAACAGGATCTGCGCGCGTTTGAAGATCATGTGCAGCATATTCCGGAAGTGGTCGAATGCCACATGCTGAACGGCGAAATCGACTTCATCCTGAAAATCGTCGCCCATGATTTGCAGGAATTCCAGTCGCTGCTGACGTCTCGCCTCACCACCGCACCCGGCGTCGCCCATGTCAAAACCTCGCTGACGATCCGCACCAGCAAGGATGTCGGCGGCTTTCCCATCGACATCAATGCGAAATAATCTGCCTCAAGCAACAAAAAGCCCCCGGATCATGATCCGAGGGCCTTTTTTTTCGTTCAGGTCGAAACCCGCAGCTTACATGCCAAGCACTTACATACTGGCGAGAATGATCCAATAACCGGCGACATCGGCGCGCGGGCCAGTGACCTGCTTGAACGCCGCCAACGCACCTGCCTTGTCGCCCGAACGCAGCAGCGCAATGCCAAGGCGCGTGTTGAGTTCATTCAGATCGACATTGCCCTTGCTCGCCGCCAGACGATAAAGCTCAATCGCCTTGCCGTTATTGCCATAGCCCAGCCATGCGTCCGCCGTACCCTTGGCGGCCTTGCCATCCGCACCCGATTTGGCGCGCGCTTCTGCGCCGGTCAGGCTAGCCTGATCCGCCGACACCCGGCTGACGGCATCGGCCTTCAACTCGGCGATGGCGCGGCTGTCCTTCGGCAACATGCCGCTGGCAAGACCCGCATCCAGCACCGTCTTGGTTTCGCCCGGCAGACCGCGACCATTAGCGGTTTCGGCATATTCATACCAATCGCGTTCACCCATCAGCGACTTGGTGTCGAAGCGCAGACGGAAGAGATCAAGCGACGTCTGCGGGTCAAGCTTGACCTGCTGCAGGTATAATTCCGTCGAATCGCGCCAGTTCTGTGCGCTCGGATAGGCCTTGACCAACATCCTGCCGAAACGAATGATTTCCGGGGTCAGCTTCTTGTCAGCGGCAATCGACAGGCCGCGCTGATACCAAGGCTGATCGGCAGGCGTGCCAGCGGCTTCCTTGGCGGCAATCGCGCGGCCAATCGTCTGCAGGGCGAGTTCAGCCTTGCCATTGCGATATTGCAGCTCGCCAAGGCTGATGAGGTTGCTGCTATCTGCCGGATTGACTTCGACCAGCTTAGTAAAAGCAGCCTCCGCCTTGGCAAAGTCCTTGCTCTGATAGGCGATGCTACCCTGATTCTGATAGAGTGCGCCGACCATGTCCGCAGGTGCGCTGCCGCTATCGATCATCATATCGATGCCCTTGCCCTGCATCGCGCGGTCATTGGCCTTGCCGCCGGTCTGCACATAAAACTGGCCGACAACGAATTTTTCATCGCCAGTGGCCGCAACCGCTTCCGCCGCCGTCAGTGCCGACTTGGCCGCTTCGATATTATTGGCTTCCAGTGCCTTCTGGATCGGGGCAAGCGCCTCACGCAGCTTGTTGCCAAGCTTGAACTCCTTGGCCTTGGCCGGCTTTTCCTTGGCCACAGCCGGGGCAACCGCACCAGCGGTCACGCCGCCAAGAACCAGCGCCAGACCGAGCGCAAAAGAGGAAACTGCCTTCATCACCATATTCTCCTAGTGCAACGGCCACGCCGTCGGATGTGCTTCACGACACCTGAGTTAACTTGCCGTGTTCCGACAAACAAGTGAGATGATCGCATTAGCTGCACATCGCATTGCACCGCTGAACGAAGCTTGAATGAATTGCGCCCAAAGCACCTGACCCAATAGCACTTGGCCTCGCGCTTCTTGATTGTTACCAGTGCCAGTCATGATCATCACCCTCTCGCCCGCGAAAACGCTGGACTACAAATCGACCCTGCCGCCGTTGGAGGTTACCCGCCCGCGTTTCCCCAAGGAAATTGCGCGGCTGGCTTTGGGCGCGGCACAGCTTTCTGCCGCCCAGCTTGGCGAATTGATGCATATTTCGGATAAGCTCGCGGCGCTCAATGCCGAACGTTATCATGGCTTTGACGACCAACCGGAACGCCCGGCTTTGTTCGCATTCAATGGCGATGTGTACACCGGGTTCGAGGCGAAAAGCCTGCCGGAAGAGGCGATCGACTTCGCGCAAGACCATGTCCGCATCCTGTCCGGCCTTTATGGCCTGTTGCGCCCATTGGATGCGATGAAGCCCTATCGCCTCGAAATGGGGACACGCTGGGGACCGGACAATCACCCGAATCTCTATGATTTCTGGGGCGAGAAAATCGCGACCCAATTGGGCAAGGACGCCGCCGAAGACGGGTCAAACGAGATCCTCAACCTCGCCAGCAATGAATATTGGCAGGCCGTCGCCCCCCACCCGCCCAAATCGGCGCGAATCGTCAGCATCGACTTCAAGGAGCAAGGACCAAAGGGCCTGCGCTTCAACAGCTTTGGCGCAAAAAAGGCCCGCGGCATGATGGCACGCTATGTCTGCGAACATCGCCTCGACAATCTCGAAGCCGTCAAACAATTCGACAGCGATGGCTATGCCTTTGATCCGACCGGATCGGATGCGCATGTCTGGCGCTTCGTCAAAGGATGAGCGGGACCGCCATCATCATCGGCGCATCCGGCGGCATTGGCCGCGCGATGGCCGACGCGCTGGAAGAGGAAGGCAGCTTTAGCCAAGTCCTCCGCCTGTCGCGCAGTGATGACGGCCCCACGCATATCGACATCACCGATGAGGCCAGCGTCAAGGCCGCAGCGGCATTCGTGCAATCCAAGCTCGGCAGCCAGCCGCTCGGCCTCGTATTTGTGGCGACAGGCCTGTTGCACGACCATGAAAACGGCCCGGAAAAGGCAAACAGCCAGATCGACCCCGCATGGATGCTGCGCAATTTCGCGGTGAACGCGGTCGGCCCGGCGCTGGTGGCCAAGCATTTCCTTCCCCTCCTCCCCCGCGACGACCGCGCCATTTTCGCGGCGCTATCCGCGCGGGTCGGGAGCATCGGCGATAATCGTCTCGGCGGCTGGCACAGCTATCGCGCCGCGAAAGCCGCGCTCAACCAGATCATCCGCACCATGGCGATCGAGCTTGCCCGCACCCATAAACGCGCGATCTGCGTCGGTCTCCACCCCGGCACGGTGGATAGCAGCCTCAGCCAGCCCTTTCAGGCCAATGTCGCGCCCGGCCAATTATTTTCGCCGGACCGGGCGGCGGTGCAGTTGCTGGATGTGCTGGACGGGCTGAAACCGTCTGATACGGGCCGGTGCTTTGCGTGGGATGGGGCGGAAATCACGCCCTGAAACCTGCTGTAATTCCGCCCCATTTCGGCCCCTAAATGTGCCAGAGCAACACATCTGCCGAAAAACGCATTTTTTCCATGCAAATACAGTATGTTGAAACACCCTTAAATCGCCCTTCAATCCGGCGGAAAATGCGAAAAATACTGGTGTTTTCGAGGCCATGGCGCTAGGGTCCGGCAACCTTATTCGCACCAGCTTGAAAGTGATAAATTGAGCACCGACGAGACATTACTCGCCGCCCCTTCGGACATCAGCCCGATCAACATCGTTGACGAGATGAAGTCGAGCTATCTCGACTATGCCATGTCCGTTATCGTGTCGCGCGCGCTGCCTGATGTGCGCGATGGTTTGAAGCCGGTGCATCGCCGCATTCTCTACGCGTGCCATGAGGCAGGCTATGTCGCGGGCAAGCCCTATCGCAAATCGTCCCGCATCGTCGGCGACGTGATGGGTAAATATCACCCGCATGGCGATAGCGCGATTTACGACGCCTTGGCGCGCTTGGCGCAGGATTGGTCGATGCGCGTCATGCTCATCGACGGTCAGGGGAACTTCGGTTCGATGGACCCGGATCCGCCCGCCGCCATGCGTTACACGGAAGCCCGTCTTGCGCGGGTGACGAACAGCCTGCTCGACGATCTCGACAAGGACACCGTCAACTTTCAGTCCAACTATGATGGCTCGGAAAGCGAACCGCAGGTCCTGCCTGCCCGCTTCCCGAACCTGCTCGTCAATGGCGCGGGCGGCATCGCCGTCGGCATGGCCACCAATATTCCGCCGCACAATCTCGGCGAAGTGCTGGCCGCCTGCCGCGCCTATATCGCCAATCCGCTGATCACGTCCGAAGAACTGCACGAGATCGTCCCCGGCCCCGATTTCCCGAGCGGCGGCCTGATCCTCGGCAAGGGTGGCGCGCGCAATGCGTACACCACCGGCAAGGGTTCGATCATGATGCGTTCGCGCCATGTGGTCGAAGAAGGCCGTGGCGACCGTCGTTCGATCGTGCTGACGGCCATTCCGTATCAGGTCGGCAAAAACGGTCTGGTCGAAAAGATCGCCGAAGCCGCCAAGGATAAGCGGATCGAAGGCGTCAGCGACATTCGCGACGAATCGAACCGCGAAGGCGTCCGCATCGTCATCGATCTGAAGCGCGATGCCACCCCGGATGTCGTGCTCAACCAATTATGGCGGCACACCCCGGCGCAATGCAGCTTCCCGGCCAATATGCTCGCCATTCGCGGCGGTCGTCCGGAAGTATTGATGCTGCGCGACATCATCGAATCCTTCGTCAAATTCCGCGAAGAAGTGATCACGCGCCGCTGCAAGTTCGAACTGATGAAGGCTCGTGACCGTGCACATATCTTGCTCGGTCTCGTCATTGCCGTCACCAATCTCGATGAAGTCGTCCGCATCATCCGTGGCTCCTCCAGCCCGGCAGAAGCGCGCGAAAAATTGCTCACCCGCGAATGGCCGGTCGCCGAAATCGCACAATATATTGCGCTGGTTGAGGCGGTTGAGCTGGATGTGGGCGGCGATAGCTATCGCCTGTCCGATACACAGGTCCGCGCGATCCTCGATCTGCGCCTCCATCGCCTGACGGCCTTGGGTCGCGACGAAATCGGCGACGAGTTGAAAAAGCTCGCCGCCAGCATCGAAGAACTGCTCGAAATCCTGCGCAACCGCGTCCGCCTCTATGAGGTGATGCTGGAAGAATTCGACGCCATCGACCGCGAATTTTCAACCCCGCGCCGTTCGGAAATCACTATCGGCGGGTCCGATATCGACGATGAAGACCTGATCGAACGCGAAGAAATGGTCGTGACCGTCACCATGGGCGGCTATATCAAGCGCACCCCATTGGAGGCCTTCCGCGCACAGAAACGCGGCGGCAAAGGCCGTTCGGCAATGTCGACCAAGGACGAAGACGTCGTCACCGAATTGTTCGTGACCAGCACGCATACGCCGGTGCTGTTCTTCTCGACCCATGGCAAGGTCTATCGCATGAAGGTCTGGAAGCTGCCGGAAGGCGGCCCGGCCACGCGCGGTCGCCCGATGGTCAATCTGCTGCCCTTGGCGGCGGGCGAAACCATTTCCACCGTGCTGCCATTGCCGGAAGACGAAAATGAATGGAGCAAACTCCATGTCATGTTCGCCACCGCCAAGGGGACGGTGCGCCGTAACTCGATGGACGCGTTCACCAACGTTCCGTCGAACGGCAAGATCGCGATGCGCTTCGACGATGACAGCGCCGACCGCCTGATTGGCGTTGCGCTCCTCACCGAAGAAGATGACGTGCTGCTCGCCACCCGCGCGGGCAAGGCGATCCGCTTTGAAGGCACCGATGTCCGCGAATTCCAGAGCCGGACCTCGACCGGCGTGCGCGGCATGACCCTGAAGGGCGATGACGAGGTTATCTCGCTGTCGATCCTGCATCGTTCGGGCGCGGATCAGGAACAGCGCGAAGCCTATCTCCGCGCAGCCCCGTGGAAGGATAATGAAAACGAACCGACCTTGCCTGCTGACCTCATGGCGCAAATGGCGGAACGGGAACAATTCATCCTCACCGTCTGCGCCAATGGCTATGGCAAGATCTCGTCGGCTTATGAATATCGCCGCACCGGTCGCGGTGGTCAGGGGATCACCAATATCGACAATATCGCCCGCAACGGCACGGTTGTCGCCAGCTTCCCGGCATCGAAGGACCAGCAATTACTGCTCGTCACCGATCAGGCGAAGATGATCCGACTGCCGCTCGATACGATGCGCGTGATCGGTCGCGGTTCGGCAGGCGTCCGCCTGTTCAACGTCGCCGATGATGAACATGTCGTCTCCGCCGCGCGGATCGACAAGGACGAAGATGGCGACGAAGACGCTGTTGAAGATGCCATCGATGGTAATGTTGCGTTGGAGAGTGAACATGAAAATGGCAATGAAGATGGTGGCGACGCCTGATTTCAAAGCAATATTGATAATGGCCGGGATGCTGATGCTCCCGGCCTGTCAGTCCAAAACCTCGCCCCCGCTGCCCTCCCCGGCCACGCCGGTATCGCTCGCCAATCCGGCCTCGGTCTATTGCGGCGCACAGGGTGGCAGGCTGGACATTCGCTCTACCCCCAATGGCGATGTCGGCATCTGCCATTTGCCGGATGGCCAGAATTGCGAAGAATGGGCGCTGTTCCGGGACAAGATCTGCCGATGACCGATATGCCGCCTATTGCCTTCAAGATTTTAACTGCGGATCAATGGGCGCAATTTGTCGCGGACGGCATGTTCCATGGCGCGCCGGTCGATCTGCATGATGGCTATATCCACCTGTCCGCCGCCGATCAGGTGCAGGCGACAATGGACAAGCATTTCGCCGGTCAGACCGGGCTGGTGATCGCGGAAATTGACCTTGGCATATTGGGCGATCTGGTGCGCTGGGAAGTTTCGCGCGGTGGGGCATTATTTCCCCATGTCTATGGCGCGCTGCCCCTCGCCTGCGTCCGCGCCACCGTTAAGGCTTAAAGCCCCGCAACGCTCCGCCCGGCGCGTCCGGCCAGTTCCTGCACATAATGCCACGCAATGCGCCCGGAACGCGCCCCGCGTTGGGTCGCCCATTGGATCGCATCCAGCGGATCGAACTCCAGCCCCAGCCGTACCGCATAGCCCGCAACCATCGCGACATAATGATCCTGATCACAGGCATGAAAGCCAAGGCTCAGGCCAAATCGGTCGGCCAGCGCCAGCCGGTCATCGACCACATCGCGCATGTTGATCGGATCATCCTGTTCCCGCATGTCGCGGTGCACGATGTTGCGACGATTGGACGTCACATAGAGCCGCGCATTGGCGGGCCGGGCCTCGGCCCCACCTTCCAGCAACGACCGCAGCAATCGGGGCGCGGCGCTCTGCTCTTCAAAGCCGACGTCATCGAGAAACAGCACATAACAACGCGATGTATCGGCGATGATCCGAAACAGATCCGGCAAGCTATCGAGCGAATCACCCGATACCTCGATCAACGCTACATCCTTGCCGTCCCGCTGACACGCGCCGACCACCGCCTTGACCAAGGCCGATTTGCCCATGCCGCGCGATCCCCATAACAGGGCATCATGCGCCGCATGGCCCGCCGCCAGCCGCTCGGTATTTTCCAGCAACACCGATTTTTGCGGATCAATCCCTGTCAGCACATCCAGCGGCAGTGGCGAAAAATGCGTGGCCGCATGCAGCATGTGATGCCGCCAGACATAGGCTGGCCCCGCACCCGCATCGGCCATCACTGCCAAGGGCGGCGCAAGCCGTTCCAGCGCATCCGCCACCCGGCCCAACAACACCGCAACATCATCCATGTGAAAAACCGATCAACCGTGCTGACGTTGGATTAATTAGGATTATCCGCAGAGCCGCCGCCCTGCCCAACTGCGCCGACCGTGCCGATATTGCCGAACAATTCGCGGAAAAAGCCACGTTCGCGGCCCAAGGTCGGGGTGCGATCGTCATCCGGCGTCAGGCTGACAATCTGTTCCTTGCCGGTCTTGTTGACCGACGCGACATTGCCGGCCTGATCGAATTGAACGGTCAGCACATATTGGTCGACCGGCTTGGGATTGCGGAAGGCAATCTGCTTGGTGTCGCGCGACACATAATACCAGACATTCTTGTCGAACTGGCTGACGAAAGTCGGACGGCCCAGCGTATGTTCCACCGAATCGCGATTGTCGATGCCCGCCTGAATGCCGGTCACCAACGCCTGTTCGCCAACGAAACCCTTGTGATCCCGAATGCGGGTGCAGCCAGTGGCAATCGTCGTCACTACAAGCATCGCCAACGCCAAACGGATCGGTCGGGAATACAGGTTCATCATTAACACTCCGTGGCCGGGCGGGTTCGGGTCATTCACCCGTTGCACCGGCATTGCTTTCGCTCAATATGCGCTTATGAGCCCGTCAGGCAAGCTCGCGCTGCATCATGGGAGGCCCTTTTGTCTTTTTTCAGTCGCCTGTTCGGTCGTTCAATCCGGGATGAACGCCCAACTGCCCTTTATCGGGCCATTGTCAGCCATGCCCGGCTACCCGCTTATTACATCGAAGGCGCTGTCCCCGATACGGTCGAAGGCCGTTTCGAAATGGTCGCCACCGTCACTGCGCTCATCTTGCTCCGGTTTGAAAAGGACGGGCAAGAAATGGGCGAAGCCGGGGCACGGCTCACGGAATTATTTGTCGACGACATGGATGGTCAGCTGCGCGAAATGGGCATTGGCGATATTGTCGTGGGCAAGCATATCGGCAAGATGATGGCCCTGCTCGGTGGCCGCATCGCCGCGATCCGCGATGCGCTCGCTGGCAAGGAACCGCTGGCGAACGTGCTGGTCCGCAATGTCTGGCGCGACGCTGCGCCGACACCAGCGGCGCTGGCCTTTGTAGAACAGGAATTGCAGCGCCTGAATGCGGCGCTCAATCAGATGGAAAGCGCGGCCTTGGTCCGTGGTGAATGGGTGCAATAATGACCGACAACAGCCCCGAATGGTCCTATGTGATCGAGGCCGGACAGGCCAGCCCGGAAGGGCGCGTCATTACTTTGGCCGCCAATGAAACCGAACGCGCGGCGCTAGCCAAGCGCTTCGACCTGCCAAGGCTCGATCATATCGGCGCGACCCTGACCCTGCGCGCACAAGCCGATGGCATTCACGCCCAAGGCACGCTTCGCGGCGAACTCGCGCAGCGTTGCGTGGCAACGGGCGATGAACTGCCCGTCACCATCGACACAGAATTCAACCTGCGTTTTCGCCATGCGACCGATCTTGGCGAGGATTTCGAGGAAGAAATCGAGCTTGATGCCGAGGATTGCGACACGATCGAATATACCGGCAGCCAGTTCGACCTTGGCGAGGCGCTGGCCGACACCCTCTATCTCGCGCTCGATCCCTTCCCGCGCAGCCCCAATGCCGATGCCGTATTGAAAGCGGCGGGCGTCTTGTCGGAAGGCGAAGCCGGACCATTCGGCGCACTCGCGAACCTGCTGAAGAAGAATTAAAAAAAAGCCGCGCACTGGGTTCCCCCGGTACGCGGCTTTTTCCATAAAGCTGTAATACGGGATCAGACCCGCATCGGCATCAGCACATAGAGCGCGGGCGATTTATCATGCTCGCGGATCAAGGTCGGGGCCGCCGCATCGGCAAGATGCACCTCGACAAGATCGCTTTCGATCTGGCTGAGAATATCCATCAGATAGCGCGCGTTGAAACCGATCTCCATCGCAGGGGCGGTGTAATCGCTCGCCAGTTCTTCGGCCGCCGTCCCGTTTTCCGGCGAGGTCACCGACAGGATCACGCGATCGCGCTCCAGCGACACCTTGACCGCGCGGGTCTTTTCCGACGCAATCGTCGCCACGCGATCGACGCCCGCCATCAGGCTCTTGGGATCGATCTTGAGCAATTTGTCATTCGCGGTCGGGATGACGCGGCTGTAATCCGGGAAAGTCCCGTCGATCAGCTTGCTGGTCAGCACCGCCGAACCAAGGTCAAAGCGAATCTTCGATGCGCTCATCGACAATTCGACATTGCCATCGACTTCATCGAGCAATTTACGAATTTCAGCGACGCATTTGCGCGGCACGATGATGTCCGGCATCGATTCCGCGCCATCGGGACGTTCCATCGTCACCCGGGCCAAACGGTGACCATCGGTCGCCGCTGCCCGCAACGAAGGCTCGCCCTCATTGGTGACATGGAAGAAAATACCGTTGAGATAATAACGGGTTTCCTCGGTCGAGATCGCGAAGCGGGTGCTGTCGATCATGATCTTCAGCGTTTCCACCGGCAAGGTGAAAGCCACCGGCAGATCGCCCTCGGCGATGATCGGGAAATCGTCGCGCGGCAATGTCGGCAGGTTGAAGCGCGAACGCCCGGCCACAATCGCCAATTTGCCATCGGCGGCGGACAGGCTGACCTGCGAACCTTCCGGCAATTTGCGGGCAATGTCGAACAGCATATGGGCGGATACGGTGGTCGCGCCTTCGACTTCGACATCGGCAGGTACTTGTTCCACGATCTGCAAATCAAGATCGGTCGCCATCAGGCGCAGACCGCCGCTACCGGCTTCGATCAGAACATTGGAAAGGATCGGAATCGTATTGCGCCGTTCAACGACGGACTGCACGTGACTCAGGCTTTTCAACAAATTTGCCCGTTCGATTGTCGCCTTCATTCCGGTCCCCTGAAAGTCTTCGGATAATGTGATTCAGCCTTATAACGAGCAAATCCATCGACACCAGTAGGCAGCTGCAAATCAGATGCGAATCATGCGCAAATCACCCGAAACGAAGCCGATTTCTGGTCCATCAAAGTCCCAAAGCCCCGGCCATCGCCAATAACGACATCACCCGCACATCAATCCCGACATTTTCGGCGCGTTTGGCGGCCACAAATGCGCTTATCTCGGCCAAGGGTACGCGATGCACGACGATCGCCTCATCCTCCGTCCCGCCGCCTGCATGCACGCGGGTCAGGCCGCTCGCCCGAAACAGCGTGAAACATTCCGACACCATGCCGGGGGATGAATAAAACTGCCCGATTTCGGTCATCACCTCGGCGCGATAGCCGGTCTCTTCCTCCAGCTCGCGCCGCGCCGCATCCACGCTGTCTTCCGGCACACCGGCATCCCCGACCAAACCCGCGGGCAGTTCAAGGCAATTGCGCTTTAACGGCACGCGATATTGCTCGACCAGCAACACATGGCCGTCATCAATCGCGAGGATCACCGCCGCGCCCATATTATGCGACCGGCTGACATATTCCCATGTGCCATCAACCTTGACCGTGATGTATTTGCCTTCCCAGGCGTTGTGAATGGGCTGACCGGTCAAAGCTCGACAATCCGATCCGGTAATTCATTCACATCATCCGCGCCAATCGGCAGATATTGATGCAGCACGATCCCGATCCGGTCGACCGCCGCAATCAACCCATCGACCATCCGCCCGTCATGCAGCGCATCGACCAGCGCGGCCATCGCATCGCCCCAAATCGCCGGATCGACCTTGCCATGAATCGCCTGATCCGCCACCAATTCGGCCATATGTTCGCCCGTGGAAAGGTAAAGCAGCACCGCCGTATGGCCGCTGGTCTTGCCCCGCGCCATCGCATTGAACAACAATAAGGCACGGCGGCGCACCCGGCGGCGCTTGGTCGAACGCGGCGTCAGCTTCAACCGCACCGGCATCCACGCCATCGCATAACGCACGATCAGGAACGTCAGCACAAGCGTGCAAAACAACGTGCCGAGCATCTGATAATAGCCGCTTGGCCCGTTCCAGCCCCAGAAATAGACCATCACCCGATGCAGCCGCTCTGGTCCCATCGCCCAGATCGCGCCCAGCTTCAAAAACATCACGCCAATGGCATAATGCAGGCCGACATCATGATAGCTGTCGGACAATTCGTTGCTGACTACGAGAATCTCGCCACTGGTGCCGCTTTCCGCGCGCGCAATCGCTGCCGCCAAATGGGCGCGCGACTTGTCTTCCAGATATTGTCCTACCATCCCCCTGAAGCACCCCCACCGCCAAAACTACCGCCGCCGCCAGAAAATCCGCCGCCGCCAAATCCACCGCCGCCGAAACCGCCACCCCCAAAACCGCCGCCAAATCCACCCGAACCAAGGCCCGGTCCCCAAATCACCACCGGCATCCCGCCTTGGCGATAAAATTGCCCCATGCCGCGCCGCGCACGAAACAGCACGAACAACACAATCGCGACAAAGACAAAGGTGAAGATCGAATTCATCTGGGCGGACTGTGCCTCCGCCTCTTTCTGCGCCGCCACGATCCGTTTGGCGCGGGCCTCGGCGGCGGGCGCAGGCAGACGCAATTGCGTGATAATTTCACCCGCCCCGGCCTTGATCCCGCCGCTGAAATCGCCCTGTTTAAACCGGGGCAAAATCGCCTGTTGGATAATCAGGCCCGAAAGGCCGGACGTCAGCACCGGCGTCAGGCCATAGCCGACATCGATCCGCAACTTGCGATCATCGCGCGCGACCAACAAAATCACCCCGTCATCGACCTTTTTGCGGCCAATCGCCCAATGCCGTCCGAGCTGATAACCGTAATTCTCAATCGTCTGGCCATGCAGCGACGGAATAGTCGCGATCACGAACTGCATGCCCTTATCACGCTCCAGCGCCGCCAGATCCTCGGTCAATGTGGCCTCAGTCGCCGGGCCGATCATCTCTGCCGTATCGACCACCCGCCCGGTAAGGGGCGGAAAATTCATGGCCGCAGCATTGTCCGCAGCAAGCGCCAGCATCGGCCAGACGCACAACATCAACATCAGGCCCAACACCATCCCCGCAGCCGAAGTGCGAAGCCCGCGCCCCCTCGTCATCATGGCTGTCATCGCCGTCATGGCATTCATGGCCATCACAGCCGTCAGAACGCCACCTTCGGCGCATTTTCCGCCCCAACAGAGGTCGCCTTGAACGGCGTTTTCGGCTTTGATCCATAGATCAGCTTGGCCGCCATCATATCGGGGAAGGTGCGGATCGTGATATTATAGTCCTGCACCGCCGCATTATAATCGCGCCGTGCGATGCTGATCTGGTTCTCGGTCCCCGCCAATTCGGTTTGCAGGGTCAGGAAATTCTGGTTCGATTTCAGGTCCGGATAACGCTCCGATGTCACCAGCAAACGCCCCAATGACGCCCCCAATTGGCCCTGCGCCTGCTCAAATTGCGCCATTTTCTCAGGATTGCTCAAATCCTCGGCCTTGATCTGGATCGATGATGCCTTGGCCCGCGCCTCGGTCACGGCGACCAGCACCGATTTTTCCTGCGCGGCAAAGCCCTTCACCGTCGCCACAAGGCCCGGAATCAGGTCGTTGCGCCGCTGATATTCCACCTCGACATTGCCCCATGCGGCGTTGACCGCCTCTTCACGGGTCGGGACAGAATTGATCCCGCAGGATGACACCGCAAACGCCAACGGAATGGCCATCAAATGCGCGCGACGAAAACCAGACATCAACTTATCCCCCAAAAAGATCGGCCCCGGCGATGCATGATCGTCGGGGCCGGGATATTGCAACGGTTACGCGCCCATCGGCGCCGCGCCGCCAAGACCGCCCGAACGGCGCGACTTGGGAATGGAGGACCCCCCACCCGTTGGCGCGACAGGCTTGGCCGCATTGCTATCGGGCCGACCAATCCCCTCGCCCGCCAGCAAGGATTTGATCTCGTCGCCAGACAGGGTCTCATATTCAAGCAACGCATTGGCGAGTGCATGTAGCTCGTCGATATGCTGGCTCAAGACCTCTTTCGCCTTGTCATAGCCGCCATCAACGATCCGCCGGATTTCCGTATCGATCGTCTTGGCCGTTTCATCCGACATATGGACGCGGGCCGATTGCGAATAGCCGAGGAAGGTTTCGCCCTGTGGCTCTTCATATTGCAACGGGCCGAGCTTGTCCGACATGCCCCATTGCGTCACCATATCGCGGGCGAGCTTGGTCGCATATTGAATGTCGCCCGATGCGCCAGACGACACCTTGTCATAGCCGAAGATCAACTCTTCCGCGACGCGACCGCCCATGGCGACCGACATATTCGCGTGCATCTTGTCGCGATGATAGGAATAGCTGTCACGCTCTGGCAGGCGCATGACCATACCCAGCGCACGACCGCGCGGGATGATCGTCGCCTTGTGGATCGGGTCCGATGCCGGTTCGTGCATCGCGACAATCGCATGGCCCGCTTCATGATAGGCGGTCATCTTCTTTTCATCTTCGGTCATGACCATGGACTTGCGTTCAGTCCCCATCATCACCTTGTCCTTGGCGGCTTCAAATTCCGCCATCGCGACCAGACGCTTGCCACGCCGCGCTGCCATCAGCGCCGCCTCGTTGACGAGATTGGCAAGGTCAGCGCCCGAAAAGCCGGGCGTGCCGCGCGCTATCGTGCGGGCATCGACATCGGGCGCGAGCGGGATCTTCTTCATATGGACGGCGAGAATCTTCTCGCGCCCCTCGATATCCGGGCGCGGCACGACGATCTGACGGTCAAAGCGACCGGGCCGCAGCAATGCCGGATCAAGCACATCCGGACGGTTGGTCGCGGCGATGATGATGATGCCTTCATTGGCCTCGAACCCGTCCATCTCGACCAGCAACTGATTGAGCGTCTGTTCGCGTTCATCATTGCCATTGCCAAGCCCTGCGCCACGATGGCGACCGACCGCATCGATTTCGTCGATGAACAGGATGCACGGCGCGGATTTCTTGGCCTGATCGAACATGTCGCGCACCCGGCTCGCGCCGACGCCGACGAACATTTCCACAAAGTCCGAACCGGAAATGGTGAAAAACGGCACCTTGGCCTCGCCCGCAATTGCGCGCGCCAGCAAGGTCTTGCCGGTCCCCGGCGAACCGACGAGCAACGCGCCTTTCGGGATTTTACCGCCCAAACGCGAAAATTTGCCCGGGTCCCGCAGAAAATCGACGATTTCCTGCAATTCCTCACGCGCCTCATCAATGCCCGCGACATCCTCGAACGTCACCCGCACCTGCTTTTCCGTCAGCATCTTCGCCCGCGATTTGCCAAAGCCCATCGCGCCGGAACCCGCATTTTTCTGCATCTGACGCATGACGAAAAAGCCAAGGCCCAGCAGCAGCAGGAACGGCAAGGTCTGATAGAGGATATACATCAACAGGCTCGGTTCCTCGGCCTGTTTGGCGCGGAACGCGACTTGCTTTTCGGTCAGCCGGTCCACCAGACGGGCATCGGAAGGATTGACGGTCTTGAACGTCTTGCCATCGCTCAACGTGCCGGTCACGACCTCGCCCGCGATTTCGACCTGACGAATATTACCGTCATCGACCTTTTTCAGAAATTCGGAATAGGCGATGTTCGACCCTGAAGCGTCGGTCCGACCGCCTTCAAACAGGGAGACGACCAGCACCATTGCCGCCAAAATACCGACCCAAATGGCGAGGCTGCGCATCCAGGGATTGGGCGTCGGGGTGGGATCGCGTTCATCTTGCATGTTAAGAGCTACCTTTCAGCTCATGAAGATAGGCAGCGCAGCGATAAACTCAATGGCTGAACATCAGTTAAGCGGTGATTGGTGAAGATTCCGTGTCGAGTTTCCGCAACAGCCAGGTTTCACCGGGCCGCAACTGGACCGCGCCCAGCGTCACCACCTCACCTCTACGCGCCGCCAGCATCGCACGATGCGCCACTTGGCCGCGCACTTCACCGCCAAAATGCGCGACAATCTGCACCAAGGCACGCCGCACCAGTTCATCAGGCAGGTCCGCGACATCGAAACGACAGCCATCCCCCGGCCAGCTGCACCGCGTGCGGACCACCTGATCCGTCGCCCAAGCCAACGCCTCATCCGCGCCTGCCAGCCGATCCGCCGTCGCCGCCAACCCGACCGCATCGGGCATGCCCGGCTGGCCCAGCATATTGCGCATGCGGGTGCGGTCGTAGCGCTCATCTTCATTCGACGGATCGAGGATGACCGGAATCTTCGCTTCTTCGCATAATTGGTGCAGCTCGGCCTTGCGCCAGTCCAGCAATGGACGCACCAGCATCGCCGGTCCGGCGCGGCGCATCCGCCTGATGCCGCTCAATCCCGACAGGCCGGAACCGCGCACCAGCCGCATGACCATGGTTTCCGCCTGATCATCGGCATGATGGGCCGTCATGATCCACGCGATATTATGTTCGGCGGCCCAACGCGCCAGCGCGTGATAGCGGACCTTGCGGGCCTCGTCCTGAATATTGGCGGTCGGCGGCCCGTCCGGCCATTCCGCCATCAAAATATCATGCGGCAGGCCGAACAATCGTGCCTGTTCGGCCACCCGCCGCACCTCTTCGGCGCTTTCGGGCCGCAATTTATGATCGAGCGACACCACCCGCACGCCGCCATGACGGATGCGATACATCAGCCACATCAGCGCCATGCTGTCCGGCCCGCCCGACACCGCAATCCCGCCCGGCTGTTTCAGCAAGGCCGGATCGAGATCGTCGATCAGTTCCAGATCCTTGCGAAAGCGATCTACCCAACGCCCAAGGCCTTGGGCCAAGGGCTCATTGGGAAGATCCGCGTCAAACGCCACAGCGCGCTTCCTTGCGGGCGACCGGCAGGCGCTGCTTGAGATAATCGCGCAAATTCGCGCCATAGACCGCCTGCAATTCATCGAACGACTTGCACGCATCCGGCAATTTCTTCAGCTCGATCAATGTCACGCCAAGGAAATACAGGCTATCCGCCGCGCGTTCGCCCTGCGGGTTGGTGCGATAATTTTCCAGAAACACCTTCGCCGCCGTCACCGGCTTGCCCTCGTCAAGATAGGCGCGACCGAGCAAATTCTGGGCATAGCTATAACGCTTGTGCTTGGGATATTTCTTCACCACATCGCTCAACAACTTTTGCGCCCCGGCATAATCCTTGGCTTCCCACAGATCATAGCCGGTGAGATAACCATCCTCTGCCGGATCGCCGCTGGGGGGCCGTTTACTGGCCATCGCAGCTGTCGTCGCAGCGGCACTCGCCCCCGCCACGCCCGCCGCCTGCGCCGCAGGCTTGGCAGTCGCCGCCACAGAGGATGGCGCAGCCGTCACCGGTGCCAGCGCCGCTGCCGCCGCATCGGCCGCCAATTTCTGCGCGGCCATCGCATCTTCGATTTTCTTGAGGCGGAAACCCTGCTGCTCGACCTGCCCGGTCAGCGTCGCAAGTTGCCGCTCCAGCGCATCAACGCGGGTCGTCATGTCCGAAATCAGGCTCGATGCCGGTACACCCGCCGCTGTCGGTGCCGTCGGCGTCACCTGCGCCTCCACCGTCATGCCCGCGCCGCCCGGAAATACCTTGCGCTGCACCGCGCGCATTTCCTTTTCCAGCTTGTCGACCCTTACCGGGATCGTGGTCGTGGGCGAGGCGACCTGTGCAATGACCGGCGTCGCGCCCAACAACGCCACCGACACCAGCAACGCGTTTGTGAACAGTTTCGCTACCATTACTTCGTACCTTTCACCCTGATGAACTACTGCTATAGCAGATACTTATACTATTAAATTTTAGCCTTATTGCCCCTCGGGGGCTACCGCCGCCACAGGTGATGGCCCCGTTGGGGACGATGGCGCTGCGCCCGATGTCGCCGATGCCGCAGCGTCTTGTGAAGCGGACTGCAAACCAGCCGCATCATTACCCTGCGTCCGCCGCCGTAGCGGCTTGGCACGCACGGGGGCAACCGCTTTTGCATCCGAATTCACTTGCCCATTTGACGTGGCGGTAGCGGGCATTGTGGCCGCTGCCACCCCCGACTGGGCCAGCGCGCGCAGCGCCTCCGGCTTCAGGCTCACGTCATTGATCGACTTATCCCCCTTGCCAAGCGGCGGCATGACGTCCGCGCCCACGCGCACAATCAACGACTGTGGCCGACCGGTCAAAATCAACGGATCGACCGCATTGGTCGGCACTTGCCAGCTTTCGCCCTTCGCCAGTTCGCGTTCGAACAAGGTTGCGCCGTTGCGTTCATACACGCGCAACCAGACATTCTCGACTGCCGTCAACACAACCTGAACATTGCCAGATGTAGTTGCAGGCGCAATCGCCGCCGGTGTTTTGGCCACGGGCCCCGGCTGCGCCACCGGCACATCGGTGCCGGCAACTGCCTGAGCAATTTCCTCATTACTTGGTACGGACTGCGCCCGGATCACCCAATAAGCGAGCGCCACCAGCAAGGCCGCCAGCACGCCACCCAAGACCAACCACCGTGGCGGGACGCGTGCAGGGTCCGCCTCTTCCATAAATTCGGGCATCGCAGTACGCGCCCGATCATAACCGATTTCCTGACGAAAACGTTCGCCAAGCGCCTGGCCATCAAGCCCGACCGCTTTGGCATAGGTCCGCACAAATCCGACTGCGTACATGGCGCTTGGCAGGTCCGAATGGTCCCCAGCCTCGATCGCATTGAGAAAGCGCAGCGGGATGCGGGTCTTTTGCCCGATGTCATCGATGGACAAGTTCATGCCTTCGCGGGCAGCCTTAAGCGCGCCTGCGACTGACACTTCCGCCTCGCGAGCAAGGCCTTCCTCCGTGACTTCGCTCATCCAAATCTCCTGCACTGACTTGTCTGGCAACGGGTGCGACCCTGCGCCATTATTATACGCGACATTATTTTTGGCGCTTTCAAAGACGCCGCGCATTTAATGTCAATTAATCTTACAAATATCCAGTGAAATTTCAGTCTGCTATCACGCCATTTATTGTCGCATAATCAACCAACTTCTCCCTCAGATCGCCTTCGGGATAATCCAGCCATGCATCCAGCTTTGGCCCCAAGTCATCCGGGTCGAAATTACGCAGCATCGCCTTCAATGGACCAACCGCCGCCGGGGTCACCGACAGCCGTTCAATCCCCATGCCGATCAAGGCCATGGCCTCCAATCTGCGCCCCCCCATTTCACCGCAAATGCTGAGCGGCATTTCAACCGCCTGACAAGCGCGAATGACGCGGCGCAGGAACCGCAAAATCGCGGGCGACAGCCAGTCATAACGCTCGGCCAGCCGAGGATTGGCGCGGTCGGCGGCGAACAGGAACTGTGTCAGATCATTGGTGCCGATCGACAGAAAGTCGAGCTTGGGCAACAAAACATCCAGCCATTCCGCCAATGCCGGCACTTCCAGCATACAGCCATAACGAATCTGCACCGGCAGGCTGCGCCCCTGTTTCGCGACCCAGTTTTTCTGGGCCTCAAACAAGTCACGTGCCTGATCGAATTCCCAAGGCTCGGACACCATCGGGAACATGACGTTGAGCGTTGCCCCGGCCGCCGCTTCGATCAACGCGCGCGCCTGCACCTTCATCAGGCCATCGCGATCCAGCGACAATCGGATCGCGCGCCAACCCATCGCCGGATTTTCTTCCGTATGGTCTTCGCGCAAATACGGCAGCGCCTTGTCCCCGCCAATATCTACGGTGCGAAACACGACCTGACGCTCGCCTGCCGCTTCCAGCACCTCGCGATACAGTCGCTGCTGGCGCTCGCGCTGCGGCAGGGTCGCCGACACGAGAAATTGAAATTCAGTGCGGAACAAACCGATCCCGTCCGCGCCCATCACATCCATCGCGCTGATGTCGTCGCGCAGACCTGCGTTGATCATCAACTTGATCCGCTTGCCATTGCTGGTCATGGCAGGCACATCGCGCAACGACGCATATTCGGCGCGTTTCTTGTTCGTCAGCGCGAGTTTGGAGAGAAAACCATCCTCCATCGCCGAATTTGGCCGGACAATAGCGCGCCCTTCTCCGACATCGAGCAGCAATGTATCGCCTTCGCCGATCAACCGGCGGACATTGGGGACGCGCCCCAATACTGGCACGCCCATAGCCCGCGCGACAATGGTGACATGCGCCGTCAGCGACCCCTCTTCAAGGATCACGCCTTTCAGCCGCCGCCGATCATATTCTAGCAATTCCGCCGGACCAAGGTTGCGCGCAATCAGAATCGTGTCCTGCCGCAAGCCCATCTGCGCCGCCGTGCCAAGCTGGCCCGACACGATCCGCAACAACCGATTGGAGAGATCCTCCAGATCATGCATGCGTTCCGCGAGCAACGGGTCCTGTATCTGCCGCATCCGCATCCGGGTGCGCTGCTGCACGCGCTCAATCGCCGCTTCAGCCGTCAGGCCGCTATCGATCGCCTCATTGATCCGGCGCGACCAGCCCTCGTCATAGGCAAACATCTTATAGGTTTCGAGCACATCCTGATGTTCGCCCGTGCCGCCGAATTCAGCCTGCGCCGCCATCGCATCGATCTGTTCGCGCATCTTGCGAAAGGCGGAATAGACGCGGTGGCGCTCGGCCTCGACATCTTCGGCGACGGTGTGTTCTACCGTGATGCGCGGCTGGTGGAACACGGCGATCCCCATCGCCATGCCATCGACCAGTTTCAAGCCGGTCAAATCCTGCGGCCCGCTATCGTGACTGCTGACCCCGCGCACCAGCGCCGCATCGACCAACCCCGCGCCCGCAATCAGTTCCGACAACACCATCGCCGTCGTCTGCAACGCCTCGATTTCAATCTCGGCATAACGGCGCGGATCGGCATGCTGGACGCACAAAACGCCCACCGCCGCCTCGCGCCGCACAATCGGCACGCCCGCAAAGCTATGGAACATTTCTTCGCCCGTTTCCGGCTTATAGGCAAAGTCCGGATGAGCCATCGCCTCATCAAGGTTCAACACCTCGACATTTTCGGCAATCGTCCCGACCAACCCCTCGCCCAGCGCCAGCTTGGTCACATGGACCGCCGCCTGATTAAGACCGCGCGTCGCATAAAGTTCCAGCGCACCATCGCGCAGCAAATAGATCGAACAGACTTCCGAATGCAGTGCTTCACCAATGACTTGCACCACCTGATTAAGCTTGGCCTGCGGACTGGTGCGCGAGGCCATGATATCATGCAGGTTCCGCAAAATATTGCGGGCGGCAAAGGCAGGCGAATGCGGATCGGTTTCTGGCATAAGTCGATCCTAGAGGAAGTAATGCAGGAAATGCAATGCAACCAGCGACCACCGGACAATCTATTATTGATCGCCCCCCTTTGGACGCAGCTTAGACAGGCTGACGTTCGCTCAGCCGCCGCTCCCAATTCAGGGCATCCGTCACGATCAGGTCGAGATTATCCCGTGCTGGTCGCCAGGGCAGGCACGCAAGGATCGCTTTATTATCCGCGACCAAGGCCGCCGGATCGCCCGCGCGACGGCCCTGCATCACCCGCTTGATCTTGTGGTTGCTGACGCGCTCGACCGCATCCAATACTTCCAGCACCGAATAGCCATGGCCATAGCCGCAATTGAGTGTAAGGTTTTCCTGCGGGCTGGCGATCAACGCCTCCAATGCCGCGACATGCGCCACGGCAAGGTCGCTCACATGGATATAATCGCGCACGCCGGTGCCATCCGGGGTATCGAAGTCGGCGCCGAACACGCCGACCTCCGCCCTTTTACCGAGCGCCGCCTCCACCGCCACCTTGATCAAATGGGTGGCACCCGCCGTCGACTGTCCAGTGCGTCCCAATGGATCGGCCCCCGCGACGTTGAAATAACGCAGGGCGCAATAATTGATCGGATGGGCAAAGGCGACATCCCTCAGCATCATTTCAGTCATCAACTTCGATGTGCCATAAGGGTTGATCGGTTGTTTAGGATCGCCCTCCTTCACCGGTACGCGTTCGGGCGTGCCATAGGTGGCGGCGGTCGATGAAAAGATGAAATGCCGCACCCCGGATGTGACCGCGCTTTCCAGCAGGCTGCGCGTGGCCGCCGTGTTGTTGCGATAATATTTGAGCGGATTTTCAACCGATTCCGGCACCACGACCGATCCGGCAAAATGCAAAATCGCGCCGATCCGATGGTTCTGCAACAGGTCGCAGACAAATGCATCGTCCTCAATATTGCCTTGGGCGAACACAGCGCGCTCATCCACTGCCCAGCGAAAGCCGGTGATGAGATTGTCAATCACCACGACCTCATAACCTGAATCCAGCAGCGCCAACACGGCATGACTGCCGATATAACCCGCGCCACCGGTCACCAGCACTTTGGGTTTCGCCGCCGTCATACGCATTCCTTCACATTAATATTTCAAGAGATTATCGCGCAAAAACGCGTCTCAACCGTGATCCGGGCCAAGCGCCGGATCGAAATCACGCGGGCGCATGAACCGGGTGATCCGGGCCGAACGCGGTTGAATATCCGCCCAATGATCGCAATCAATCGTCAATTCGACAATCGCTGCGGTCGGCAGCTTTTCCTCGATCTCGTCGCGTTCCGGGCTTTTGCCGTCATCCGGCACAAGCATCAGCACCATGTCTTCAAGGCCGGGATTATGGCCGACAAGCATGATCGCCGCATATTGATCATCCGCATCATGGACGACATCCAGCAACGTCATGCACGACGCGAGATAGATGCGCTTTTCCCATTCGGGTTCGACCGGATGTCCAAAGCCCTTTTCAAATTCCTCAATCGTTTCCACCACACGGATCGCGGGCGAGGCCAGCACATGATCGAAGCCTGGGCCATTGTCCCGCAGCTTTTCCCCCATCAAATGCGCGCCCTTGCGCCCGCGCGCGTTGATCGGTCGATCAAAGTCGCGCGACACCGCATCTTCCCATCCGGACTTGGCATGACGGAAAAGGATCAGGCGTTTCATGGGCTCTCCGGTTCGGCAGTGGGTGCAATATCTTGCTGCACCCTTATCGCCTGATGTTGCGGTTCTTGCTGATGCCGCAAATCGTCGCCGGATGAAAGACCAGGCTGCGACAATTTGCGCCGCACCTCGGCCACCGCATCCGCCAGCGTCATCCGACGCACCGGCATGCCGGGCGGAAAGGCCGACAATAGCCGCGACGGCATCGCCGATGATAACAGGACAAACATCCCGCGATCATCCTGTTTGCGGATCAACCGCCCGAACGCCTGCGCCAGCCGCGCCCGGATGATTCGATCATCATGCGCCTGCCCGCCAAAGGCCGCGCGGCGCGCGCCATGCAGCACGGTCGGGCGCGGCCAGGGCACGCCCTCCATCACCACCATCCGCAGGCTGTCGCCCGGCACATCAACCCCATCGCGCAACGCATCCGTCCCCATCAACGACGCATGCGGATCATCGCGGAAAATATCGACCAATGTCCCGGTATCGATTGGATCGACATGCTGGGCAAACAGCGGCAAACCCTCGCGCGCCAGCCGGTCGGCAATCCGCGCATGCACCTGCCGCAACCGCTGAATCGAGGTGAACAGCCCCAATGTCCCGCCGCCGCTCGCTTGAATCAGCGCCGCATAAGCCCCGGCCAGCGCCGCGACATCGCCGCGCTTGATATCGGTCACTATCACCAGTTCCGCCTGTTCGGCATAGTTAAACGGGCTAAGCGCCGCAAAATGCCGGACCGGCGCATCGACCCAGTTCATGCCGCTGCGCTGCTCCGCCACCGCCCAGTCTTCGCTGCCGCGCAAGGTGGCGGAGGCCATCAGCACGCCATCCGCCGGTTTCAACACCGTTTCGGCAAAAGGCTTGCCGGGATCGAGCCAATGGCGATGCATCCCCATATCAAATTCGCGCCCATCCGCGCGATCAAGCGCCAGCCAGTCGACGAAATCCGGGTCCGCCACCCCGCCCAAACGCCCCAGCATCGCAAGCCAGCCGCCCAAGAGTTGCGCGCGCCAGTTGAGGCTGTTGAGCGCCCCTTCCACCCGCGCCCGCGCCTGCGCGTCGAGCCAATCCGGTGCCTCTTCGATCACCGCCATCAACCGCGTCCGTAGCCGAATCATCGGCTGCAAGATCGCCTCCAGCGCCGCCATCGCCGGGGCCACTGCCGCGACCATCGGTCCATCCAGTTCCGCGACCTCAGTTTCCAGCCCATAGCCCGCATCCTGCGCCGATGCGCGGGCATAGACCGTCGCGCGGATTGCCGCGAACATCGCCTCAATCGGGCCGAACGGATCGCCCTCCCCGATCCGCCCCAGCCAGCCATCGGACGGCAGCGCCTGCGCCGCCGTCACCACGGCATTCAGCGCCTCGCCGCCTGCCTCATCATAGCTTGCGACATCCATCAACCGCGCCGAAAGCCCGCGCCGCCGCCCGCGATGCTTGCCTTCCGGCCCGATGATCCAGCGGCGCAATTCGACAGCCTCTTGGCCGGTCAACGCCAGCGCAAAGGTCGAATCGGCGGCGTCATGGACATGATGGCCCTCATCGAACACCACCCGCTTCAACCCGCGCGCCTCATTGCGCTGGCGATCGGCCAACAGCATCACCAACGCGTGATTGGCGATCACAATATCTGCTACCGCCGAGGCCCGGCTCGCCCGCTCGATAAAGCACCGGCGATAATGCGGGCAACCGGCATAGACGCACTCGCCGCGCCGATCCGTTAGCGCGGTCGCGCCCGCGCGGCGGAACAAAGTCGGCAACCAGCCCGGCAAATCGCCGCCGACCATGTCGCCATCTTGGCTATAGGCCGCCCAACGCGCCACCAATTGCGCCAAAATCGCCGCCCGCCCCGCAAATCCGCCCTGCAACGCATCTTCGAGATTGAGCAGGCACAGATAATTTTCCCGACCTTTGCGCACCACGACCTTGCGGCGGCGCTCCTCCGGGTCGGGATAGAGGCGCAATGCCTCGCGATTGAGCTGGCGTTGCAACGCCTTAGTATAGGTCGAAATCCATACCGTCCCGCCCGATGCCTCGACCCAGGCCGCACTCGGCGCGAGATAGCCATAGGTCTTGCCGATCCCCGTCCCGGCCTCGGCCAGCAACAGATTCGGCTGATCCATTGCAGGGCGCGGATCGAAGACATTGGTCGCGGCCTGTGCGAATTCCTGCTGGCCGATGCGGACTTCGCCGGTATCCCCGACCAGAAATGCCAATTGATCCTGCACCGCCACCGGGTTCAACCGCACCGGGCGCGGCGGCGGCAAATCGCCGCTTTCCTCCCATTCCGGCAGACGTGAAAACAGCCAAGGCTCGGCCTCATGCGGCTGGCGCAAAAACGGGTTGATCAGCGCTGCCCAAGGCCAGCGCAACCGCGCGAGCGATTGTCCGCTGGTCCATGCGCCGATGCGTTCGGGCCAATCCTCGCCACCATGGGCATTGGCCGCGATCTTCTCGAAAATCCGCGCGACCGCACGCTGCAAAAATGGCGCTGCCTCCGCATCACTGGTCGGCGGGGCCATGCCGAGAAAACGAGCCAGCCCGCCCGGCGTCGGCACGACAAAACGCGCCGGATAGAGGAAGGCGATCAGTTCCAGCACATCCAGCCCGGCCAATTCCGGCAGGCCCAGACGCTGCGCCACCAACGGCGCATTGAGCAAGATCGTCGGCGTATCGGACAGGCGGGCAATCGCCTCCCCCCGCCCAATCGCGCGGCTCTCACCATCGCCATCGCCGCGCGCGATCCATGTGCCGCTATGGCTGGCATAGAGCGCAGGGGGCATATGCTTCAAGGAATCGGCGGGGTTCACCCGTTTGGCAGTAACGGCACGCCCGTCAAATAGCCATGCCCCCAAACAAGCGCGACATAGACAATCAACGCGACAGTGACGCCCAAGATTTCCCGGCCAATGCCCGCCACCTTCACCGGCTTCACCCACGCCCCTTCGCGCTTGGAAATCGTGCCTATCGACACACACGCCCACAGGCCGATGCCGGCAAACAACACGACCGAACGACTATCGCCATTGGCCAGCAAATGCCCCACCGCCCAGATCACCGCACCGGTCAGCATCGGATGGCGCAGATATCGACGAATCCGCGAATGGTCCCGCCCGGCAAAGACCAACATGACCGATATGAACATCAACGCCATGTTGAGATGACGCCCCCAAAAGGGCGGATCATAGACCGAATGCGGCACGGCCGATTGCCAGCCGACCACCATCAGGCCCAAACCCGTCAGGATGAATAACGCGATCAACCCGCGCGATGCCAGCCCCATGCGTGCGTCCAATTCAGCCCGCAAACCCGGCGCGACCGACGCAATCAGATGGGCCATCGTCCAAATGATCACGCCTGCAAACAGTGTTTCCATTGCATCATCCCGCCGTCTGTCCTAGCGCTGCATCGCACCAATTACTGCTCTGTCTGCCCGACTGGACAGGCGGGGGCAAGCGGCAAGCGTCTATCATCAAGGGAATCTCAAGCGTGAGCGATATCAAAGAAGCGGCACTCAAATCAAAGGCATGGCCCTATGAAGAGGCGCGCCGGGTATTGAAACGCCTGCCCCACGGCAAGATCGGCCCGGATGGCAAGCCCGCGCCGGTCTTGTTCGAAACCGGCTATGGCCCGTCGGGACTGCCGCATATCGGCACGTTCAACGAAGTGCTGCGCACCACGATGGTCCGCCATGCGTTTGAGGAAATGTCCGGCCTGCCGACCAAGCTCATCGCGTTTAGCGACGACATGGACGGCCTGCGGAAAGTCCCGGACAATGTCCCCAATCAGGAATTGCTCCGCACCCATCTCGGCAAGCCATTGACCGCCATTCCCGATCCATTCGGCGAATATGACAGCTTTGCCGCGCATAATAATGCGATGCTGCGTCGTTTCCTCGATCAATTCGGCTTCGAATATGAATTCCGTTCATCGACCGAACAATATCGCGGCGGTGTATTCGATGAGGCGCTGCGCAATGTCCTGCGCCACAATCAGGACATTCTCGACATCATGCTGCCGACCCTGCGCGCCGAACGCGCGGCGACCTATTCGCCGACCCTGCCGATCTCGCCGACCAGCGGCGTGGTGTTGCAGGTGCCGATCGACGTGGTCGATGCCGATGCCGGGATCGTCCGTTTTGAAGATGACGGCAAGATGATCGAACATTGCATCCTGTCCGGCGGGGCCAAGCTCCAATGGAAGGTCGATTGGGCGATGCGCTGGGTCGCGCTTGGCGTCGATTATGAAATGTATGGCAAGGATCTGACGGATAGCGGCGTGCAATCGGGCAAGATCGCCCGCGTGCTCGGCGGCCACAAGCCGGAAGGCCTGATCTATGAAATGTTCCTCGACGAAAAGGGCGAGAAGATTTCCAAATCCAAGGGCAATGGCCTGTCGTTGGAAGAATGGCTGACCTATGGTTCGGAAGAAAGCCTCGCCTTTTACGCCTATCGCGAACCCAAAAGCGCAAAGCAATTGCACATTGGCGTGATCCCGCGCGCGGTCGATGAATATCTCCAGTTCCGGGGCAATTACCCGACACAGGATATTGATAAGCAGCTCGGCAACCCGGTTCACCATATCCACAATGGCAAGGTGCCGACCACGGTCTTGCCTGTAACCTATGGCCTGTTGCTCAACCTTGTCGGCGTGATGGGGGCGGATGCCACCAACGACCGCGTCTGGGCCTATCTCGCCAATTATGTCGCCGGCGCGACCAAGGACCAATATCCGGAGCTGGATGCGCTGATCGGCAACGCCCTTGCCTATAATCGCGACTTCATCGCTCCGACCCTGATCCGCCGCAAGCCTTCAGACAATGAAATCGCGGCCTTGCAAAAACTGGATGCGGAACTGGCGGGTCTTGCCCATGATGCCACGGCAGAGGATATTCAGAACATCGTCTATGCCATCGGCAAGGACTGCGGCTTCGAAAATTTGCGTGACTGGTTCAAAGCATTGTATGAAACATTGTTGGGATCAAGTGCCGGGCCGCGCATGGGCAGCTTCATCGCGCTCTACGGCATCGACAACAGCCGCCGCCTGATCGCGGAGGCACTCGCGCTGTAAATTTCACTGCTGCACCGCAGGAGGAACATTGACCGTCAATAACACCCCGCTGGTTGACCCCTTTGGCCGCCGAATCCGCTATTTGCGGCTTTCGGTGACCGACCGGTGCGACATGCGCTGTCGTTATTGCATGGCCGAAAGCATGACCTTCCTCCCGCGTGAGGCGGTGATGTCAATCGAAGAGGCGGGCCAGATTGCCGATGCCTTTATCGATCGCGGCGTGACCAAGATCAGGCTGACCGGCGGCGAGCCGTTGGTCCGCAAAGGCGTGGACCAACTCGCCGCCCATCTGGGTAAGAGATTGGGGCAAGGCGGCGGGCTGGAGGAATTGACCCTCACCACCAACGCCACCTATCTTGATCGCCACGCCGATGCGCTGGCGGCGGCGGGCATCGCCCGCATCAACGTCAGCCTCGATAGCCTCGATCCTGATCGCTTCCACCAGATCACAAGGCGCGGCGAGCTTGATCGCACGCTGGCGGGCATCCGCGCCGCGACGAATGCCGGGATCAAGATCAAGATCAACACGGTCGCGCTCAAAGGTCTGAACGAGGACGACATCCTGCCGCTGATGCGCTGGTGCGCGGGTGAAGGCCATGATCTGACCCTGATTGAAACCATGCCCTTGGGCCGGATCGACGAGGACCGGACAGACCGTTATCTGCCGCTGAACGAACTACGCGCGCGGATCGAACAGGAATACAGCCTTGCGTCCCTCAGTGACACGAGCGGTGGCCCGGCTCGTTATTGGCGGGTGGGCGAGCTTGGTTTGAAATTGGGCCTGATCACGCCGCTATCCAACAATTTCTGCGATGGCTGCAACCGCGTCCGCCTGTCGGCGACGGGCAGGCTCTATCTCTGCCTCGGCCATGACGACAAGGTCGATCTGCTATCCGCCTTGCGCAATGGTGGAGAAGCCGCCATGCATCAGGCGATGGACGATGCGTTGCGGCTGAAACCGCTGCGACATCAGTTCGAACAGGATATGGATGCGGGCGTGCCATCGGTGCAGCGCCATATGAATGTAACAGGCGGATGATCAATTATATGAAGATGGCATTGCTCGCCTCCCCCACGCCACAGGCAGAGGCCGCGCTCGAAGAACTGCATCGGAAATATGATTGGGTCGATATCGAGGATGCATCGTTGGTGATCGCCTTGGGCGGCGATGGCTTTATGTTGCAAGTGCTGCATGACATGCTGGCGCGGCAGCAGAATGTCCCGGTGTTCGGGATGAACCTTGGCACCTTCGGCTTTCTGATGAACGAATGGCGCAGTGATGATGATCTGCTGCAACGGCTCAATAAGGCCAAGCCGGTGACGGTTTCCCCCTTGGCGATGAAAGTCACGACCATCAGCGGCGAAAAATTCAGCTCGCCCGCGATTAACGAAGTGTCGCTGCTGCGCGAAACCCGCCAGACGGCCAAGCTCGAAATCACGGTCGGTGGCCGCGTCGTGTTGCCTGAACTGGTGTGCGATGGCGTGTTGGTCGCCACCCCTGCCGGTTCGACCGCGTATAATTTTTCGGCCCAAGGCCCGATCCTGCCACTCGACTCCGGGACATTGGCCCTCACCCCGATCAGCCCGTTTCGCCCCCGCCGCTGGCGCGGTGCCATCCTGCCCGACCGCGCCCATATCACCTTCCGGGTGCTGGACGCGGCCAAACGCCCGGTCAGCGCGGTCGCCGATCAACGCGAATATCGCGATGTCGAAACGGTGGAAGTCGCCATTGATCGGACAAATGCACTCACCCTTTTGTTCGACCCGGAACATGCGTTGGACGACCGAATTGCAATGGAACAATTCGCGATCGGATAAATTTTCGCCAAGGCCTTGCATGACGTTCGAATCCGCTGCTATAGGCCCGCCAACGATGACGAACTGAACGGTTCAACATCGCGCGGAAATGGTTATTCCCCGGTAGCTCAGCGGTAGAGCATCCGACTGTTAATCGGACGGCCGCCTGTTCGAATCAGGCCCGGGGAGCCATTTTCCAATCCTGTATCCACAGCAATTTGATATAAAGCGATCAGGCCTCAATCTTCATGAGGTCTGGCGCACGCATGTGCATGTCACTCACTTTGCCCGCCGCCAAAATAAGGCATGGCATTGGTTGAACCAAATAAATCGCATATCAGGCTGACACAGTGTCACGACACCATATGGGATCTGTCCACATGCGCATCAGCAAAGCCGTTGCCACACGCCGTTCCGTGCGTGCTTTTCTTGATAAGCAGGTCGATCCAGCACTTATTCGTCGCCTGATAGAACAGGCCGGGCGCGCACCTTCTGGTGGCAATCTGCAGCCATGGCATATCTATGTCGTAACCGGCGCACCGCTCGCTCAGCTCAAATCATTGATGGAAGAAAAAATTGCATCGAACCCGAAAGGCGAAGGCAGTGAATTTAACATCTACCCACCCGAACTAGAGGGGATTTATGCCGACCGCAGATACAAGATCGGGGAAGCGATGTACAATGGGCTTGCTATCGCGCGCGAAGATCGTGCTGGCCGGCGCATGTGGTTCAATCGCAACTATCGTTTCTTTGACGCCCCGGTAGGGCTATTCTGCTTTATTGAGCGCTATATGGGGCCACCGCAATGGTCGGACATGGGCATGTATCTGCAAACCCTGATGCTTTTGTTGCGCGAGGAAGGACTGGATAGCTGTGCGCAAGAATGCTGGGCCTTGTTCCACAACACCATCTCAACATTTGTGCAGGCCCCCGATCATCACATGCTCTTTTGCGGCATGGCAATCGGCTATCGCGATCCGGATCACGCCGCCAATAATTTCCCGTCGGAACGCGCCGCATTGGAAGAGTTTGCCACGTTTATCGGATAATCATTGCTCAGCCAAACCGGACAGATAACGGCGAATACTTGTCACCCGCGTGAAATCGGATCATAGCTGCGCGCCATGTCGCACAAAGAATTCTCCGGTAACCCCCGGCCCAACGCCATCGCCAATTGGCTGCTCGTCATGGCCCTCATGGTCTTTTTGATGGTCGTCGTCGGCGGGATTACCCGGCTGACGGAATCTGGCCTGTCGATGGTCCGCTGGGAACCGGTACGCGGCACGATCCCCCCGTTGAACGACGCACAATGGGCCACCGAGTTCCAATCCTATCAGACCAGCCCGCAATATCAGCTCGTCAATCGGCATATGTCGCTGGGCGAATTCAAGGCGATCTATTTCTGGGAATATCTCCACCGGCTGATCGGGCGGTTGATCGGGCTGGCGTTCGCATTGCCATTATTGTGGTTCTGGGTGAAAAAACAGATCCCGCGCGGCTATGGCCCGCGCCTCACCGCCTTATTGGCATTGGGCGGGCTGCAGGGCACGATTGGCTGGTGGATGGTCGCCTCTGGCCTTGTCAACAATCCGGCGGTCAGCCATCTGCGCCTCGCGACACATTTGCTGATGGCGCTGTTCATCATGGCCGGTCTGTTGTGGACGGCGCTTGATCTCCGGGCCTTGGCCAAAACCGGGATCAACCACCCGGCGCGAATGATCCGCGCGGCGGTGTTGGTGCTGGCGATGTTGGCGCTGCAACTTTGCTATGGCGCGTTTGTCGCGGGGCTAGATGCGGGCTTTGCCTTTGCGGAATGGCCGTTGATGGGCGGCAAGATATTCCCTGATGGCGTGCCGTTATTCACCTCTTTCTGGCAAAATGTGATCGACCAACCGGTCGTCGTCCAGTTCATCCATCGCTGGTATGCATGGGCCGTGGCGGGCGCGATCCTGTTCCTGTCGCAGCGCCTGCGCAAACGCGGCGAAATCGGCCTCGCTTATGGGTTGATCTTCATCGTACTGGCCCAGATCGGCCTTGGCATCGCCACCTTGTATAGCGGTGTCTTTATTCCGATTGCCGTCGGCCATCAGGCAATGGGCGCGTTGTTGCTGGCGATGGTGGTCGTCGCCGCCCATCGCCTTGGCTCGGGTCGGTTCAACGCATCAAACTGACCTGCCCCATCACCACGGGCTTTTGGGGGTCGTCCTGCCAGACGCGGACCGACACGACGATAATCCGCCCGCCAAGGCGCACGATTTCCGCCTTGGCATAGCAATTCTCGTGGGTAGCCCCGCGCAAATAGCTGATACTGAGGTTGATCGGACGGGCCAACCGCCCTTCGCGCGGTGCGGCGACAGTCTGGACCTTGTGGATCGCGACGCATTCCAGCATCCCCGCTAAGGCCCCGCCATGCACAAAACCGGGGCGGCCGCCAAGCGTGTCAGCGCGCGGCATGATCGCCAGCCACTCACCGTCTGCATCCTGCTCAAACCTTAAACCGAGCGTTGCTGCATAGGGCATATCAACCGTCTTTTGCCCATTCGGCATGCCCGTATTCTTCATACAGAACTCTTTTCATCCATATTGAAAAACGTGCCGACGCAATGCGCGATCGGATCTTCCGGGTCGCCGTCATGGGCGATGCCACGGACAAAGCTGACGGTGCGTTTCGCCGCATAGCATTCGCCCCGCGCCACGATCTTCGCGCCGGGCCGGGCCGGGCGCAGATAATCGATTCGCAAATCCAGCGTCGCATTGGGCGCAACTTTCTTGCGGCGCAGCCATGTGCTGGCGCTGGTCGCAAAATCGAGCAGCGTAATAATCGGGCCAGATGCAATCACCCCGGTCGCCGGGTCAGCAACCAGATCGGGCCGCTGGCACAGCCCCAATTCCACCCAATCTTCGCCATGACCGATATATTCAGTCCCGATGGCTAGGCCATGCCCATGGCCGAGAAGCCACCTGACAACCCGTTCGAAATCAGGATCGGTCGCGCCCAAAATCAGGTCGCGCTCCGTCTGACTCGCACGAATATCGTCAGCCATTTTCCCGTGCCCGCTCATGATGACGGATCACCTCATCAATCACAAAGCGCAGAAATTTCTCGGAAAAATCCGGATCGAGATTAGCAGCCTTGGCCAATCCGCGCAGCCGTTCAATCTGCGACGTCTCGCGACCGGGATCAGCCGGGGGCAATTGGTGTTCCGCTTTATAGCGTCCAACCGCCTTGGTGATCTTGAAGCGTTCAGCCAACATGAACACCAACGCCGCGTCGATGTTGTCAATACTTTCGCGATAGCCCGCCAGCACCTGATCATTCATAATGTCATCTATTCAAGGCCTCGCGCCCGTTTTGCAAGCCAGTTTTGCAGGCCGGAAAATTATGGACTTTTTCGCCTCGTCGGCGCATCGGGTCCGACAGCTTGCCGTGTGATGCGGCGTTCCGGGGAGCTTTCGACCGTCGTGACGAATAATGTCGTGCCAATCCATCGCAAGTCCGAACCGTCCCTTCAGCCCATTCTGGACTTGGTCGCGGGCGGGATGAATCAGGTCAATGCGGTCATCCTTGATCGGATGCAAAGCCGCATTCCGTTGATCCCGGAACTGGCAGGCCATTTGATTGCAGGCGGCGGCAAACGCCTGCGCCCGATGCTGACCTTGGCCTGTGCGAAGCTGCTCGAATATTCGGGCGACCGCCATTATAAATTAGCCGCCGCCGTGGAGTTCATCCACACTGCGACCTTGCTGCATGACGATGTCGTCGACGGTTCCGGCATGCGTCGGGGCAAACGCACCGCCAACATCATCTGGGGCAACCCCGCAAGCGTGCTGGTCGGCGATTTCCTGTTCAGCCGTTCCTTTGAATTGATGGTCGAGGATGGCTCGCTGCGCGTCCTGAAAATCCTCGCCAATGCGTCCGCCGTGATTGCCGAGGGCGAGGTCAATCAATTGACTGCCCAGCGCCAGATCGACACGAGCGAAGCCAAATATCTTGAGATTATCGGTGCTAAAACCGCTGCCCTGTTCTCCGCCGCCTGCCGCATTTCCGCCGTGGTCGCGGAACGTGATGAAAAGGTCGAAGACGCGCTCGATTCCTATGGCCGCTATCTCGGCATCGCGTTTCAATTGGTCGATGACGCGATTGACTATGTCTCGGACGAACAGACGATGGGCAAGGACACCGGCGACGATTTCCGCGACGGCAAGATCACCCTGCCGGTCATCCTTGCCTATGCCCGGGGCGACGATCAGGCCCGCGCATTCTGGAAAGACGCCATGGAAGGCCGCCGCGTCAGCGACGACGATCTGTTGCACGCCAAGCAATTGCTCCAGCAGACCGATGCCATTGCCGACACCCTCGCCAAAGCGCGCTTTTACGGCCAACAGGCCATCGACACCCTTGGTGCATTCCCGAATGGCCAAGCCAAGGCCGCATTGATCGAAGCCGTCGAATTCGCCGTCGCACGGGCGTTTTGAGATAAGCCTCAAACGCCAGCCGGCGCTTGAGGGACTATAACAAAGAGTCCAAACAACCCCCAAAGATCGACATCATCAGATCGATCTCCGCCTCTTCGATAATGAGCGGCGGCGACAGGGCGATGGTGTCGCCGGTCGCGCGGACCAATAGGCCTGCATTGAAGCACGCGACAAACAGATCATAGCCCCGCACCCCCGGGGCACCGTCGCGCGGCTGCAGTTCAATCCCCGCGACCAGACCGTAATTTCGCACATCCGCCACCAAGGGGTGATGATCGAACTGATGGACCGCCGCTTCCCATTTGGCGTGGAGCGTCGCGCCGCGAGAGAGCAGCCCTTCCCGTGCATAAATATCCAGCGTCGCCAGCCCCGCCGCACAGGCCACCGGATGGCCGGAATAGGTATAGCCATGCGCCAGTTCGATCGCGTTCACCGGTCCCTGCATCATCGCATCGTGAATCTCGCGGCTGCAAAACACCGCGCCCATCGGGATGCAGCCATTGGTCAACCCTTTGGCGGTCGTCACCATATCCGGCACCACGCCGAAGGCCTCGACCCCAAAAGGTGTCCCCAATCGCCCAAATCCGGTGATGACCTCATCGAAAATCAGCAAAATGCCATGACGCGTCGCAATTTCGCGCAGCCGATCAAGATACCCCTTGGGCGGCAGCAACACCCCCGTGGACCCGGCCATCGGCTCGACAATCACCGCCGCAATCGTCTCCGCCCCATGTAATTGCACCAGCCGTTCCAGATCGTCGGCCAGTTCCACCCCATGTTCGGGCTGGCCTTTGGTGAACGCATTGCGTGCCGGATCATGGGTGTGGCGGAGATGATCGACGCCGGGCAATTGCGCCGCGAACTGGCGACGATTGCCAACCAGCCCGCCAACCGAAATGCCGCCAAAGCCGACGCCATGATAGCCACGTTCGCGCCCGATGAACTTGGTCCGCGTCCCCTGCCCACAGGCGCGGTGATAGGCGAGCGCGATCTTGAGCGCGGTATCGACCGATTCCGACCCCGAATTGGTGAAAAAGATGCGATCCAGCCCCCCCGGCGCAATCGAGGTCAGCGCCTCGGCAAAGCGAAACGCAATCGGATGGCCCATTTGAAAGGTCGGCGCGAAATCCAATTCCCCCAATTGCCGCGCCACCGCCTCGGTAATTTCCGCGCGGCCATGGCCCGCATTCACACACCATAAGCCCGAGGTACCGTCCAGCACCTTGCGCCCGTCATCCGCCATATACCACATGCCCTTGGCCGAAGAGAGTAACCTTGGCGCGGCCTTGAATTGGCGGTTCGCGGTGAACGGCATCCAGAATTGGTCGAGGTGGATCACAAAGAGTTCCTTCGCGCAAAGAGGGAAAGCACCTGATATTTCGATGTTTAGCCTGTATTATTCGACCTGTCAGCCACCATCCAAAGGGTAAATATAATCGGCATTGGCAAATAACCTCGCCACGCGATAATAAGGCGCCATGCCCCTTCCCCGCCCCTCCACGCCGCGCGCGGCGTTTCGCGATCTTGCTGCGTTTTTTTCGACCAGCGGAAAACGCAATTATGCCTTGATTGTCTTGTCGCTGCTCATGCCCCTTCTCATGCTGGCCGCGGTGATGCATGATTTCCGCCGACCAGCCCAGACGGAAGAAGACCTGATGGTGTTCGGCGACATCCTGCCTGAAAATCCGGACAATCCGATGTACAAGGAATGGCAGGCCCGCAAGCTTGCCGATTTCAACCGCCGTCGCGATGCGCAGGCCGCTGCCGAAGCCGCCAAGCGCAAGAGCTTCCAAAAGCTCGCCGACGATCTGGGCATGAAAACCGAGTGAGCCTCGACGCCCGCTTGATGGCGGCAGCGCTGGCGCTCTCCACACGTGGACGGGCGCGCACCATGCCTAATCCCAATGTCGGGTGCGTGCTCGTGCGCGACGGCAAGGTCATCGGCAGGGGCTGGACCCAGGTCGGTGGCCGCCCCCATGCCGAGGCGATGGCACTCGAACAAGCCGGCGAACAGGCCAAGGGCGCGACCGCTTATGTCACGCTCGAACCCTGCGCTCATGAAAGCCCGCGCGGGCCATGTTGCACCGATCTGTTGATCGCCTCCGGGATCTGCCGGGTGGTCGCCGCCCTCACCGATCCCGACCCCCGCACCTCGGGTCAAGGCTTTGCCCGGTTGCGGGCGGCAGGCATCACCGTCGATATTTTGCACAGCGCTACTGCCGCCGCGCGCGATGTCCTTGCCGGATGGCTGATGCAGATCGAACACCAGCGCCCGTTCGTCACGCTCAAACTCGCGACCTCATTGGACGGCTGCATCGCGCGGGAAAATGGCGAAAGCCAGTGGATAACGGGCGAGACCGCGCGGCGGCATGTCCATCTGGAGCGCGCGCGCCATGATGCGATCTTGGTCGGACGCGGCACATTCGATGCAGATGCGCCCCGGCTCGATGTCCGACTGGAAGGGCTGGAAAACCGCGCCCCTAAACGCATCCTTCTCAGCCGCCAGCCTGCGCCAATGGGCTGGACCGGCATCACCTCGCCACAATCCATCACCGGCCTTCATGACGTCCAATATCTGATGGTCGAGGGCGGCGCAGAGACCGCCGCCGCGTTTTTAAAGGCAGGTCTGGTGGATCGGTTGCTCTTGTATCGCGCCCCGATTTTGATCGGTCGGGGCAAGGCCTGTCTCGGCGATATCGGCCTCAATTCACTGGCCGATGCCCATGGCCAATGGCGACAGATCGACAAGCGCACCCTTGGCATCGACACGCTCGACGTATACCAACGCGCCCAACAGCTTTGACGACATCAGATAAGGCGACATCATGTTCACAGGCATCATTTCCGACATCGGCACCATTCGCAAGGTCGAACAGCGTGGCGACCTGCGGGCTGAAATCGCCTGTGGCTATGAAATGGGCGGCGTGGATATTGGCGCCTCGATTGCCTGTTCCGGCGTCTGCCTGACGGTCGTGTCCAAGACCGCCGACAGCTTCACGATCGACATTTCCGCCGAATCCCTCTCGCGCACCGCGCCGGGCCTGTTTGTCGAGGGCAACCGCCTCAATCTCGAACGCGCGTTGAAGCTCGGCGATGAATTGGGCGGCCATATCGTCACCGGCCATGTCGATGGCGTGGGCGAGGTCATTGCTGTCGAACCCAAGGGCGATTCGCACAAGATCACGATCCGCGCCCCCAAATCGCTGGCCGCGTTCATCGCCCCCAAGGGGTCGATCACGCTCGACGGCATTTCGCTCACGGTCAATGACGTGATGGACGAAGCCGACGGCCATGCGCTGTTCACGATCAACATCATCCCGCACACATGGGAAATGACGACCTTTTCCAGCCTGACAATGGGGCGCAAGCTCAACATCGAAATCGATGTGTTGGCCCGTTACCTCCAACGGATGCAGTCCGTCCGGGGCTAATCATTGAGCGCTCCAAATAGGCCAATGTGACATTCTCGCTTGCCAATCACATTTCAATGTGATGATTGAGCACATGAGCAGCGAACTGATCCAACGACTCCGCAACCTTGTCGCCAAGGGTTCCATCTCCCGTTCGGGGCTGGCCCGCGCCGCAGGTCTTCACGCCAACACGCTCCGCGATCTTGATGCGCCGGACTGGAATCCGACTGCCGACACGCTGCGCAAGCTCGAAGCCTATCTCGACCTGCGTGAGGCGCGCCCTGCCCTTGTCCCGATTGAAGAAATCATCGAGGAAGCGCGCAACGGGCGCATGTTCATCCTCGTCGATGACGAAGACCGCGAAAATGAGGGCGACCTCATCATCCCGGCGCAAATGGCGACCCCGAATGCGATCAACTTCATGGCGATGCATGGCCGCGGGCTGATCTGCCTGACGATGACCAAATCCCGCTGTGAATATCTCGGCCTTGAATTGATGAGCCGCCAAAATGGCACCCGTCATGAAACCGCCTTCACCGTCTCGATCGAGGCGCGCGAAGGTGTCACCACCGGCATTTCTGCGGGCGACCGCGCGCGGACCATCGGTGTGGCGATCGACGGCAGCAAAGGCCCGGAAGATATCGTCACTCCCGGCCATGTCTTTCCGCTGATCGCCCGCGATGGCGGTGTACTGGTCCGTGCGGGCCATACCGAAGCCGCGGTCGATGTGTCGCGCCTTGCCGGTCTCAACCCATCGGGCGTGATCTGCGAGATCATGAAGGACGATGGCACGATGGCGCGGTTCGACGATTGTGTCGCCTTCGCCCAGAAACATGGCCTGAAAATGGGCACGATTCGCGATCTCATCGCCTATCGCCGCCAATATGATCATCTCGTCGAACTGGTGTCGGAAGGCGCGTTCGTCTCGGATTATGGCGGCGACTGGACCGCCAAGACCTTCCGCAACAAGATCGACGGCTCGCTCAACATCGTCCTGCAAAAAGGCCGGGTTGTCCCCGATCAGCCGACCCTGTGCCGCGTCCATTCTATCTCGATCTTTTCCGATCTGCTCGGCCAGCCGGGCGCAAGGAAGCGCATCCTGCAACGCTCGATGGCTGAAATCGGGCGCGAGGGCGCGGGCGTCATCGTCCTGCTCTCGCCCAATGATCCAGATCGTCTGGTCGCGGAAATCGCGGGTGAAGCTGGCGAAGCGATGGATCTGCGGACCTATGGCATCGGCGCGCAAATTCTCGCCGAACTCGGCGTGCATGAAATGATCCTGCTGACGAATTCCAGCCGCCATATCGTCGCGCTGGAAGGTTATGGCATCAATATCGTCGGCGAACGGCCGATCCCGGAGGCTTGATAATGGCAAAAATTCTCTTGGTGGAAGCCCGCTTCTACACCCATCTCAATGACATGCTGCTGGACGGCGCGCGCCATGCTTTGGAAGAAGCCGGGCATCAACATGAAACCCTCACCGTGCCGGGCGCGCTCGAAATCCCGGCGGCGATTGCCTTTGCCGCAGAATCCGGGCGCTATGATGCGTTCGTCGCCTTGGGCGTCGTGATCCGGGGCGAAACCTATCATTTCGAAATCGTTGCGGGCGAAAGCGCGCGCGGCATCATGGCGTTGACCATGGATGGCATCGCCATCGGCAATGGCATTTTGACGGTCGAAAATGAGGCCCAAGCCCTGACCCGCGCCAAGCGTGCGGAAAAGGACAAGGGTGGCGAGGCCGCCAAGGCCGCGCTCGCCCTGCTCGATCTCAAGAGCCGCTTCGCCTGATCAACAGGGGCGCGGATGCGCTGATCCGATATTCCGGCACGGCTTTGCTTGCGTCCGGGCGGCGCAGAACGTAAAGCGCGGCTATCATGTCGGATCAGATCATCTTCGCCGTGCCCAAGGGCCGCATCCTGGACGAAGCCTTGCCCATGCTGGCAAAGGCGGGAATTGAGCCGGAAGCCAGCTTTCACGACCCCAAATGCCGGGCGTTGCGCTTTGCCACCAACCGCCCGGACATTGGCATCATTCGCGTCCGCGCGTTCGATGTGGCGACGTTTGTCGCGCATGGCGCGGCGCAATTGGGCATTGTCGGTTCGGATGTGATCGACGAATTCAACTATTCCGAACTTTATGCGCCGGTCGATCTCAACATCGGCCATTGCCGCATTTCGGTCGCGGAACCGACCGATATGGCGCTCCATGACGATCCACGCAGCTGGAGCCATGTCCGCGTCGCGACCAAATATCCCGGCATCACCAAGCGCTATTTCGAAGCGCGCGGCGTGCAGGCCGAATGCGTTAAGCTCAACGGCGCGATGGAATTGGCCCCGACCCTCGGCCTGTCGAGCCGGATCGTCGATCTGGTATCTTCCGGCAAGACGTTGAAGGACAATGGGCTGGTCGAAGTCGAAGTGATTTCGCAGGTCTCCGCCCGGCTGGTCGTCAATCGCGCCGCGTTCAAGACGCGCGCCGATGTGATCGGGCCGATTGTGCAGGCGTTCCGGGAGGCTGTCCGTGCCGATACGGCTTGACGCACAAGATTCGGGCTTTGCCGCGCAGTTCGACAATATTGTCCACGCCCGGCGCGAGGCCGATCAAGATGTGTCGCGCGATGTCGCCGCGATCCTTGCCGACGTCCGCCAAAACGGCGACACGGCAGTGGCCGCGCTCACCGCGAAATTCGATGGTTTCGATCTTGAACAGCACGGCTGGCAAATAGACCGCGCCGCCTGCAAAGCCGCGCTTGAAGGACTTGCACCCGAACTTCGCGCCGCGCTCGAATGCGCCGCCGAGCGCATCCGCGCCTATCACGCCGCGCAAAAACCGGAAAATCGCGACTATACCGACGAAACCGGCGTTCGCCTCGGCGCGCGCTGGGGCGCGGTCGATGCCGCCGGGATTTATGTGCCGGGTGGCCGCGCCTCTTATCCGTCCTCCGTATTGATGAACGCCATTCCGGCCAAGGTCGCGGGCGTCACCCGGCTGGTCATGACCGTGCCGACCCCCAAGGGGGAGATCAATCCGCTGGTGCTGGCCGCAGCCGAACTCGCAGGCGTCGATGAATTATGGCGTATCGGCGGCGCACAGGCGATTGGCGCGCTGGCTTATGGCACCGACAAGATCAAGCCGGTGGACGTCATCACCGGCCCCGGCAATGCTTGGGTGGCCGAGGCCAAGCGCCAGGTCTTTGGCGTGGTCGGCATCGATATGGTCGCAGGTCCAAGCGAAATTCTCGTGGTCGCGGACGGCAAAAATGACCCCGAATGGATCGCCGCCGATTTGCTCAGCCAGGCCGAACATGACCCAAGCAGCCAATCCATTCTCATCACCGATGACAGCAGCTTCGCCGATGCGGTCGAGGCCGCCATTGCGCGTCAATTGGATGCCCTCGCCACCGGCCCGGTCGCCCGCCAAAGCTGGCACGAACATGGTGTCATCATCCTGACCGACGATCTACTGGGGTCCGCCGCGCTGATCGACCGGCTGGCGCCCGAACATCTCGAACTGGCGATCGACAATCCGGACGCCTTGTTCGATCGGGTGCGCCATGCCGGGTCCGTATTCCTTGGCCGTCATACGCCCGAGGCGGTCGGCGATTATGTCGCCGGTCCCAATCACGTGCTGCCCACCGGGCGACGCGCGCGTTTTTCCTCCGGCCTTTCGGTGCTCGATTTCATGAAAAGAACCAGCTTCCTCGCCTGCACGGCCAGTTCGATCCAAGCGATCGGTCCTGCCGCTGTTGCTTTGGCCGAGGCCGAAGGTCTGCCCGCCCATGCCTCTTCCGTTGCCCGGAGATTATCACGATGAGCCGCTCCAAATCGCGCTCCGCCGCCCGTCTCGCTGCGGTGCAGGCTTTGTATCAGTTGGAAATGGAGGAAACGAAACTCCCTGTCCTGCTGCATGAATTTCACCAGCATCGGCTGGGCGCGACGATTGAAGACGCGACCTATGTCGCGGCGGAAGTCACGTTTTTCGATGATATCGTCAAAGGCGTCGATGCCCGCCGCGATGAAATCGACGCGCTGATCACCGATCATCTGGCCGAGGGCTGGACGCTGCAACGGCTGGATCGCCCGTTGCGCCAGATCCTGCGCGCCGGAACCTATGAACTGATGGCCCGCATCGATGTGCCAACCGCGACCGTCATCAGCGAATATCTCGATGTCGCTGATGCCTTTTACGACAAGCGCGAAAAGGGCTTCGCCAATGGCCTGCTCGATGGCATCGCCAAGAAAGTGCGCGGGCAATGAAGCTTATTATCGGCAACAAGGCCTATAGCAGCTGGTCGCTGCGTGGCTGGCTTGCCGCTAAGCAATCAGCCCTGCCGTTCGAAGAAATCGTCGTGCCGCTGTATGACGACGCATGGGCAAAGCGCCGCAACGATCCCGATCTAGCGCCTTCCGCCGGCAAGGTGCCGACCTTGTGGGACGGTGAGATTGTGGTGTGGGACAGCCTCGCCATTCTCGAATATCTTGATGAAAAATCGGGCGGCACCCGTTTCTGGCCGCAAGATCCCGCTGCGCGCGCGATGGCGCGATCAATGGCTGCGGAAATGCACAGCGGCTATATGGCCCTGCGCCGCGAGCATTCGATGAACATCCGCCGCGTCTATCCGGCCCAGCCGCCATCAGAGGCCGTGCTGGCCGATATCGACCGGATCATGACGCTCTGGGCGCAGGCCCGCGCGCGTTATGGCAGCGATGGCGATTTCCTGTTCGGCGCATTTGGCGCGGTCGATATCATGTTCGCGCCGGTTATCACCCGGCTCATCACCTACAGCCTGCCGGTCGCGCGCTTTGCGGAAGGCTATATGCAGGCCGTCATCTCGCACCCGTTCATGCAGGAATGGATCGGCGGCGCACAGGCCGAAGAATGGATCATCGACCGGTTCGAACTGCCCGCGCAATCATAAGCAGGCCAGTCATCGCAAGCTAAAGTGAGGGCGAGGCCAGCCTCGCCCCCTCAATTCCTTATTAAAACGGGCTCCAGCGCGATTCCTTGCTGAACTTCATATATCCGGCATTGACGCCCAAGCGCCAGCCAACGCCCAGCCGGATCGGGATCAACACGACCGAACCGCTCCGCAAATAGCTGGCGGTAAAGCCACCGACGACATAGGCATTGCCTTCAACTGCCGGGTAGCGCTTGAACAATTCCTGCGAGTCATAGAGATTATAGACAAGGACAAAGGTCTTCGCGCCATTGGCACCGAGATCGAAACCGAGCGATGGGCCAGTCCAATAGACGGGCATTTTCCCCTCGACCTTATGGGTCAATGTGCCAGAGCCATAACGCACCCCGACGAACACCGCGCCCCCGGCTTCACGCCCGGCGATATAGCCATTGGGTTCGCCCTGATCCTTCAAAATCTTCTCGATCAGCTTCGCCAGCCCTTCAGCCCCCTTGCCGAACACGCCTTCGGCAGCGGCAATAACATCCTGCTGCTGATAGGTCGGCGCTGTGTTGGCTATGGTTGTGGGAGCTGTAGCCTCTGCTGCATTGCTGGCCACCGGCGCGGCGCTTGCAACAGGCGTTGCAGGTGCAGCCGCAACAGCCGTTTCTGGCGGAACATTGGTCCCATAGCCAGCCTCGCTTTGCGGCACGGGCGCGACATCCGCCTGCAGGCCTGCATCGGGATCAACCCGCTGTACCTGCGCGGACGCGATTGGGGCGTAAATGACTGCCATGCCAAAGAGCACGCACCCAAGTCGTTGTGTCAGGCGAGCGCCATAACGAGATCCGGACATGAAAAACTACCTCCCTTTTCCCGAAGCCAGACGATTATCCTTAACCGACATAATGTTGCGAGCAACCCCAGATTGCCTAGTTCACCTTGCTGCACCCTGAACCAGCGCCAGACCGAGTCAATTTTACGCCGGATGACGCGTACGGCATAATATCAAAGGGTAATATCTCCTCCTGCCCCCTCGGCTTGTCCGCCTATGGGCCTGCCTGCAGCACTCGGCAACCTCACTCGCCTCCAGCGTTAATCGAGCTGCCACGAGCATCACGCCCCCAACCACAAAGTGAATGATGGCGCTCTAAGCATCTGCTTATCAGTGATCAAATAAGCGGACGGTTCATTGTCTTGCCAAAGTCGTCGGCCTTATATCCGACGGATGAAAGAGCAAGGGTTCAGTATGGCACAACAAATTGATAACATCCCGCGCCGCTGGGATCCGATCGTCAAATTGACGCACTGGGGTATTGTAGCGGCCATCATTGGCAATGCGTTGGTGACAGAGGAAGGTTCTGGTTGGCATATTTGGGTCGGCTACAGCCTGGCTGCGTTATTAGCACTTCGCCTGTTATGGGGACTGATTGGTCCATCAGAAGCGCGCTTTTCCGCTTTTCCGCCCAGCCCCTCCCGCGCTCTCATGCATATCTCCGAAATTCGTCGAGGGGAGGTCGCCAGGCATAAGTCACATAATCCACTTGGTGCATTAATGGTTTATGCTATCTGGGCTATGCTTGGCATCATCATCGCCAGCGGCATCGCGCTGTCCGGCCCGCCACCTGCTGACCCGTCGGCAAATCATGCGCAGCATGAGGGTGAGGCACAATTGGCTGGTACGATTGCCCTAGGTGAGCACAGAGAGGTCGAACGCGATGACGAAACGACTGAAGACCGCGCACACGAAATTGCCGGAGAAGCGGATGAAGGCGAAGAAAATATCTTGGTCGAGGTCCATGAAGTGGCCGTCAACCTGCTCTATCTCCTGATCGCGCTCCATCTTGCCGGTGTCGTCTTCGAAACGCATCGCTCTGGCCGCGAAACCATTGCTGCGATGATCCCCCGATGGAACCGAACGCGCCCATGACCAGACAGGCCCTAAAATTCTCCAAGCACAGCGACCGACAAACAATGGCTGTAGCGGCCATCGTGGTGCTGCAAGCGTTGGGCGCGATCTTCTTCCTCGCCGATGCCATGGGTGACATATTTGCCATCGGCTTCAACATGCACATTGTCATAGAGAGCATCGTATCCTTTGCGCTATTTGCTGGCGTCGTCTTCGGCGCACAGGCTGTTAACGTCATGCTGGCACAAGCTAGGCAACGCGACGAGGCATTGGCCATCGCCTCGGGCGCATTGGCGGACCTTATCCGGCATCGCTTTGCGGCGTGGAAATTAACCAAGGGCGAGGCAGATGTAGCGATGTTCGCACTCAAAGGCTGCACCATCGCCCAAATTGCCGAATTGCGCGGCACTGCCGAGGGCACCGTGCGCGCCCAGTTGGCAAGGGTATATGCCAAGGCCAATGTCACCAACCAAACCGCTTTTGTTTGCCTATTCTTTGAAGACCTTCTCGACATAGGAAACGGATAACGGGCGCAGTTGCCCGGATAGAACGCTTCGGCATTGCGAAGATAAGCATCTGCTTATCAGGCACCAAATAAGCAGAAGGTTTATTGCCCATCTGCCTACATCGGTACAGCTTGACCATGAGTGGGGCATGCCCTGTGGGGATTGCACCTGTGGTGGCTGTAGCGCCTCTCTCAACTTGCCGTCGAGTTACAGTTAACCCACAGTAACCAAACAAGATAATTGAACTTCATTGGCGGTTAATATATAAGAATTTAATAAAATAATGCGAATGAAAAGTTAAGTATGGATGCGGCGCATGTCATTCTTAAACAACATTCAAGGTTGCAGCAGAAGGAAAAACTAGAATGAGAATCAATATCGCACATCTGCGCAAGAGCCTGCTTCTGACGACAGGCGTCTTTGCCTATGCCATGACTCCGGTCGCGGCGATGGCCTCTGATGTGGCCAGTGAAGCTGCACAAGAAGCAACGTCCGAGGCAACGGAAAGCGCCAACGAAACCGCGCATGAGGCCGCCGAACACGCCAATGAAGCTGCCCATGAGGCCGCTGAACAAGCCGATGAAGCTGCGCATGAAGCGGCTGAAGACGCTGATGAGGCTGCGCATGAAGCCGCTGAAGAGGCTGACGAAGCTGCGCATGAAGCCGCTGAACAAGCTGCCGAAGCAGCTCATGAGGCGGCTGAAGACGCTCGTGAAGCCGCCAAGGAAGCAGCCGAAGACGAAGCTGAGGACGAAGTTCACGAATCCGTCGGCTAAGCTGAGATCGAAATCAGCGGCATGTATCGCTTGAATTCAATGTGACGATAATCGGGGCTGCGGCAAGTTCGCAGCCTCGTTTGTCATGATGGGTCCGTCACGCGGACAAAGGGGAAAAGATGAACTACAAATTTGCAACGCGCCGTGCTGCGATGCTGGTCGCGGGTGCAGCCGTGCTGACGACCGTTTCGGCACAGGCCAAGGATGAAAAGCCATTCTCGCTGGTGGTCACCGCCGGTGCAGAATATGATAGCAATGTATCCGTCGAACAAACCGATGTGATCACCCGTCAGGGCGATGTGCTCGGCATTTTGGGCGCAGAGGCAAAGTACAAGGCCAAATTGGCGGACAAGACCGCGCTCACGCTCGGCTATGATTTCGAACAGACATTGCATTCGGACTTTACCGATTTCGACATGCAGACCCATACATTATCGGCGGGGCTCGACACGCAGGTCGCCGGAGTAGGTGTCGGCGCCGATTACAGCTTCTCCCATATCCTGTTGGGCGGCGAAGGCTTTCTCGACATGCACCAGATCAGCCCGTCAGTGAGCGGCTTCGTCGCGAAATCGCTCTATGTGCGCGGCAGCTATACCTATCTCGATAAAAACTTCGACACCTTCGACAGCCGGGATGCAAAGAACCAGCAAATCGACGGCAGCGCCTATTATTTCTTCATGAATAACAAGGCCTATGTCAGTTTCGGCGCGCGTTACGAGCATGAAAACACTGTCAGTCCCACCCTTGATTATGACGGCTTCCAACTGAGCGCGAACCTGCAGCTCCCGATCACCCTGCTGGATCGCGCGGGCAAGGTGAAATTCGGTTATGCGTATCGCGAACGTCAATATGACAACATCACGCCGTCCATCGGCGAAAAGCGCGAAGAAAATCGCTCGACCTTCAAGGCTAGCGCCGAACTACCACTGGTCGGCAAGTTCGTGTTCAAGCCGGAATATCGCTATGTGAACCGGAACTCGAACTACGTCTTTTCGAACTATAACGAACATGTCGTGACGGGTAAGATCAGCTACAAATTCTGATATCTCCCGCCCATAAAAGTGAAAAGCCCCGGTTATCGCCGGGGCTTTTTTCATTATAAATGCGTCATCCGCACGACTTTCCGGCGCCAATGACAGTCTTTCGCAGATCGTCAGCGCGCACTGACAATGTGGATCAATCCGCGTTTCCATCACAATCCACCTCGACTGCCATGTGCGAAATCCCATCAGATGGTGGAGAATAAAAATGGGACTAAAATGCCTTTGACACACCCCCATGATTCCACTATTCGGCAGCCACAGCTAGAAAAATAACGGCCTTAAAAACCGCTCATTTTTCTAAAAACTCGTTATTTTTCAATAGCTAGCAAAGACACGCTGGTTAAAATTGCAAAGCAAATGTGTTATAGTATATAATACAGCGCTAAGTGATTGAAAAATAAGGCCGGAGACGTGGGTGAGTGGCTGAAACCAACGGTTTGCTAAACCGTCGTACCCTGAATAGGGTACCGAGAGTTCGAATCTCTCCGTCTCCGCCATTTACGCTGCGCTAAATTGCCCACAATCCCCCGCTCAAAATCAGCCCATTAATTGCCAGGGGCATGACCTTCATCGGCGTTGCCATGCCCCGTCTGACGGATGGCGACGAATTTTGCCTCCATCTCGCGCCGCATCGACCTACGCACCTCGGCCACGGTAAAACGACGGTGCTCGTCAGCAGTTTCCGGGATCAACGGCGGCACCGGCGTCGGCTTGCCAGCGTCATCGACGGCAATCATCGTGAAAAAACAGCTATTCACATGCCGCACGACCTTTGCCCGAATATCTTCGGCAATGACCTTGATCCCGATTTCCATCGAAGACGTGCCGGTGTGATTGACCGATGCCAGAAAGGTCACCAACTCCCCCACATGGATCGGCTGGCGGAACATGACCTGATCCACGCTGAGCGTCACCACATAACATCCGGCATAACGGCTGGCGCAGGCATAGGCCACCTGATCAAGCAGCTTGAGAATAGAGCCGCCATGCACCTTCCCCGAAAAATTCGCGGTGTCCGGCGTCATCAGGACCGTCATGGTCAATTGGTGGGAGGGCAGATCCATGAGGGAGGCTTCCTTGATGTCATATCAGCAACGCCAACAACCACAGGCCAATGCCGCAACACAATGCCCTTCACATGCGATAGGTCAATGCCATCACGAACGCAAATGGGGGCGCAAGAAGCGCCCGATCTGCGCCGCCACAGACTATCAGCAGACCGTTCAATGGCGATTAATTAATGAATTATATTTTTACAATTAGCCCATTTTTATGCTAGGAGAAATTATAGATAGATAAGAAAGAGCACATGGTGCCGCCAAGGTTGACCATGTCGGACTTGAGGACAACGCCAACGTTAACGCGCTGGAAATTGGTTTTTAAGCGGTCAGTTTGACCGCTGAAAAAGCCCTGTTTGTTGCAAACCGGCGTTCGCGACGACTCATACGTCCGACGGACAGGAATCAAGATCAACGAGGCACGCATGACCGATATCCATTACCCAAAGGGACACAGGTTCATCGATATGTTTTCCTATTCGGTCTATCGACTGATGGATTATCTGCGGCAATCGGGCGCGCTCGTCACGGCGGCCATTCTTTCGATCATCTCGTTGATCTTCGTGCTCGGCCTGATCGCGGATACCCGTACCAAGCCCAAGCCCCTGCCCGCGATGTACAACACTTTGGGGATCAGGATTTCGCACTCTCCCTTTGACGCCAAGATGCGCCGTGCCGCCGTGCCGGGCGGTGGCGTGCGCTGGAGCACCGCCGTCACCCATGCTCGGGCCATTGCCGACCCGGTGAAACGGATCGAGTTCATCCACAATTATGTCACCAGCACTATCGAATATGTCGATGATGCCCGTTTCTACCAAGTCGATGATTATTGGGCGACGCCCAATGAAACCATGGCCAGTCGGCGCGGCGATTGCGAGGATTATGCGATCCTTGAAATGATGCTGCTGAACGCGGTCGGCTTTTCGCGTTCGGACATGTATCTGACGATTGGCCATGATCTGCTGGCACGCCGCGATCATGCCTTGTTGTCGGTCAAGGTCGGCGATCAACTTTGGGCGCTTGATCAACGCGCGCCGAAAATCTTTCCTGCTGCTGCCGTATTCGACTTTCGGCCAATCATGACGCTAAGCGAAAACAACGTCTGGCTGCATGGCTATGCGCGTCAGCCCACCACGCGCTACGCGGCCAAGCAGGACGATCAGACCCGCGAATAATTCGCGGGCCTGATGGACCGCTTAATGGAGACGAATACGGATGTTTTTCGAACAGGAAGTGAATCAGTATTTTTCAGGCCAGTTCGAAAGCGTCAATTTTGGCGATTATCTCTATATCCTCGCGGGCATCTGGACGCTGGTAAAACTGCTGTTTTTCGTGATCCCGACACTGGAATTATCGCATATCTACGATCTGGAGCGGGCCACCAATCGCGGCATTCACGTGCCGCGCTATAAACGTTTGGTGCAGGATTGGATCATCCTGCTGATCCTCGTCCCGGTGGTCGATTGCTTCATCTTTTTCTACATTGTGATCAATGTGATTGGGCGCGTGGCGGGCCTATATCCGCTGACGGTCATCAAATGCCAGATTTACGGGATCAGTGCTGGCATTTTGAACCTGATGATCTTGTCGAACCTGTTCAGCATGATCTTGTTTTCATCCGGCTATCTGGTGGCCAATCAGCACATGTCGTTCTTGATGCTGAACGGCGCGATCGTCATGGCATGGGCGATCTTGTCCGCTTATCACCTCTATTATATCTACCTTCTCAACCGCGAGTTGAACCTGAAGGTCAAATCGCCCCAGCTCTTTTCAGATCATGACAAGGGCAATATTCCCTTTACGGCGGATCATCTGTGATGCCAGCCCGTATTCAGACGACCAGTATTCAGGCGGCGATGGCGCAATGAGAAACTATTCCGGAGCATTTGAAGACCGCGTGGCCGTGCGCGAACTGTATGAATCCTATGCCGATGCGATCACCCGGCGCGATGCGCCCTTGTGGGGCAGTTGTTGGTCCGCACAGGGCAAATGGCAACCGAGCGATGAGGCCTATGAGGGCCGCGATGTCATTGTCGATCGCTGGATCTATATGATGAAGAATGAGTCAGGCCTGAAAGGCCGCAACACCCGCCTGTTTCAAAACCAGCCTGCCGCTATCATGATCGATGGCGATAGCGGCTATGGCTGGTCCTATACGAATGAATTGATCGTCGATCAGCAAAACATGACCTATCATCTGAACGGCCTATATGCCGACCGTTACATCCGGGAAGATGGGCATTGGATGTTCGAGGAACGGATCTTCAAGAAAGTCCATCTCGACCACCCTTATTGACGGGGCAGCTATTGCTTTTACTGCGCGGATCAAACGACCGCGCGCGGGGTAAAATCGACCGCCGGCAAATGCAGCACGGGCTGCGGATCGAAACCATAGAGCACGGCGCACAAAATCGCCCCGGCGGCAATCGCCACGCCATAAGGGATCGGCCCTTTTGGTTCCAGCATCGCCCATCCTGCGCCACGCGCTTCGTCCGCCTTGTCCTGGGGTGATGGTTTAAACCCCAACAACGGCAGAACGCGGCGCAATATGATCAGGACAAAAGTCATCAACGCGCCGAACAGGACAATCGACATCAGATAATGCGGCGCATCTGCAAGGTTGAACCACAAGGCCCCGGCCATGAACAATTTGGCATCGCCGCCCCCGATCAGCCCGAAATGAAAGGCAAGGCTACCGAGGACAAAGGCGAGCGCGAATACCACCAGATTTTGCCAGACATCAAGATTGAACCCCACTGCCACCAGCCAAAATGGGAACAGGGCCAGAATTGCCAGCACGAACAGGTTTGAAATTCGCAACTGCATCACATCCTGCAACGCCGCGAGGATCAACAAGGACCACATCCCATATTTGACGATGTCGATCATTTTTGCGGCTCCCGTTGTTGCACCAGATCAAGATTGGCCTGCGCCCGGTCATAATGCACCTGGCTGGTTTCCAGCGCCTGTTGCAAATAGCCCTTGGCGACTTCGCTTTTACCCAGCAAATAGGCCATAAATCCGGCATTGTTCAAGCGCAGTGCCTGTTGCGCCGGGTCTGGCGAGGTCCCATCTTCCGGCATGATACGATCCGGCAATGGTTCATTCGCGCCAATCGTCGCAAGATCGAGATTGTTGAGCAGACGAGTATCATCGGGCACAAGCAGCAGCCCCTCACGCAAGATCGTCTCCGCCTCGGCAAAGCGCGCCTGCAAGATCAGGGAATAGCCCATATTGTTGATGACGGTCACTTCATCCGGGACGATCGCACGTGCCTCACCATAAGCATGCATGCTTTCGACCCAATCCCCGATGCGATCCGCGATCACGCCCAACGCATTCCATGCGCGCCAGCGTTCCGGACAATGCGCGACCGCATCACGGAGCCGCAACTTCGCCGCATTGACCCGATCAAGGCGTAAAGCGGCAAGACCTGCCCCCTCCATCGCCCGGCAATTTTCCTGTTCGACCGACAGCACGCGATCAAAGGCCGCGAACGCATCGCCCGCCCGGCCTTGAGCAAGAGCCAGCCGCCCCTCCAGCTCATCCAGCCGGGTGGGATCAGAAATGCTGCGATCTTGCCGTGCCAGACGGATCATGTCCTCCGCCTGCACCAGCCGCCCTTTGATCAGGGCGAGTTCAATCAGCCCCAGCGTATCCTGCTGGGCCGCCACTGGCGAGAACGCCAATAAAGCGGCAAGAAACAGCGCGCGCTTCATCCCCGCCGGGTCTTGAGTGCCGCCGTCTGCATGCCGCGCGCATTGGCACCCAGCACGACCACGATGCGCGTTGCACGCGATTCTTGCAAAATGCGGGTCGGGAATGGCAGGCTTTTTTGCACCGCCAATGCGCGATCACGCTGGCCGCGCGGATAGACGACCCATGACAGGCGATAACGACGCGTCGCATTGGCGGTCTGGGTCTGGTTAATCCCCGACAGCGCCAATTGCTGCTGCGCCCAACGCGCAAGGCCAGTCTGGCCCGCGGCATTGATCAGCCGGATGGAGGGGCGGCCCGGTTGTTTAACGGCCTGAATGGCGACTTGCTTGGCAACGGGCTTGCCCACCTGCTTGACAGGCTGCTGCGGCGATTGCTTGGTGGCGATGCTGCGTAGCGGCGCCAGCGCCGCGACAACAACTGGTATGGGCGTGGGCGCAGGCTTGGCAACGGTTGCGGTTGCGGTTGCGGTTGCGGTTGTAACCGGCGCGACCTTCACCGGGGCAGCAACCTTTACCGGCGCGACAAGCGCGGCCAGATAATGCGGTTGCACTGCCGCGACCTTCAAGGGCGCGGTGGGCAACGATAGCGCGACCTTTACGGGTGCGACTGGCTTTATCAATGTGGCGGACTTCATCGGCACCACAGGCTGCACCGGCGCGGCCACCATTGCAGGCGCGCCAATGGGTGTGAGTAATGTCGGGATTTGGATCGGCGCGGCATTGGCTACTGCCCCGGAAACCGCGACGGCCTCCGCCAAGACTATAGGCGCAGCTATCGAAACGGGTGTCGGCATCGCCACCGCCACTGGTGTCGATACAGCCTCAACCGGCGCGGCCTCCACTGTTGCGGCCTCCACGGGTGTCGCAACCTCTGCCTCAACTGTCGCAGAGGCCGCGACTGCGGCGGTCACTGGCGCGGCTTCGGCGGCAATCGCCACAGGCGCAGCAGGTGGCATCGCCGCCACGACCATCTTGCCGGCCTCGATCGCCTGCCATTCTGCCAGCAGGGCCGCCCCCTCGCCCTTGCGGCCTTGCATGTCGAGCGAGCGCGCCATGTTGCGGTAAATCCGGCCATCCATCGGCGCACGCGCCAAGGCCATCTGATAATATTTCTCGCTGACGTCAAAGCGCCCGATCATGTCATAACAAGCCGCCAGCCCATTATAGCCCTCTGGCGCATCCGGTGCCTCGCGCACGACCCGACGGAACGATTCAATCGCCAGCGCATATTGGCCACGACTGAACAATTCCCGGCCCTTCAGCGCAGATACGCCTTCGCTCACCGGATTCGACTGAAGCGGGCGGACTTCGACCATCTTGTTATTGGGGGAACAGGCCACCACGCCGCCATAAGCGGCGAACATGATGCAGGATGCAGTCAGACGGTTCATGCTCAGTTACCTCCCATGGCGGGAATCAATTGACGGATAACGCGAATGGCGGCGGGCAGCATCAGCACCCCGATCATCACCGGCAACATGCACGCCACCAGCGGAATTGACAGCAGCACCGGCAGGCGATGGGCCTTTTCTTCTGCCCGCATCCGGCGTCTTTCACGCATTTCGGCGGAATAGATCCGCAATGTCGTGCCGATGCTTGAACCGAGCTTATCGGATTGGATAAGCAGGGTCACAAACGCCTTGATTTCATCGACCTGTGCGCGGTCCGCCATGCGGCGCAAGGCTTCTTCCCGGCTGCGACCCGCGCGCATTTCCAGCACGATCGTCGCCAGCATTTCGGAAATCAGCGGGTGCGAAAGGGCCATTTCACGCCCGACCCGATCAAATGCAGCCTCCATGCCAAGACCCGCCTCGATGCACACCAGCAACAGATCAAGCGCATCGGGAAAACCATTGGTGATCTGATGACGCCGCCGGTCTGCCCGCGCCGAGACCCAGACATTGGGGATATACAGGCCGAACAACGCGGAAATCGCGCCCATGAAGTACAGCTTGATAATCGACGGCGGATTTTGCGACAGCAGTGCCAGCGTCAGGACCAAGGCAGGGAATGACAAGGTCGTGACGATACGGATCAGCGTGTACCAGCGCGACGCATAAGGCGAGGTATAGCCCGCCGCGATCATCTTGGCCCGCAAACTGTCTTCACGCGTATCCGCAAGCGACAGACCGCCTTGTTCGATCTTGTCGATCAAGCTTGTCCAGATATTCTTGGTTACTTCGCTGCGCAGCGTCGCCGAACCGCCAAAACTATCTTCCAACATGGTTTCGGCCACGCGCCGTTGCACGGCCAGACGCCGGGAAATCGCGCCACTGGCAACGACAACGAGAAGCACGACAACGACAAAAATCGCCAATAACAGCGCTACCCTGTCCCATCCGAATGCGGTGATACTCGCCATCATCAGACCTCCAGGTTAATCATGCGACGGATTGTGAAATAGCCGATCAGATACAATATCAGCAGCCCGCCAAATCCCGGAATAAACGCCGGATCGTCCGCCACATCGAGGTAAAAGGACGAATTGAGCATGAACAACGCCGAAAATGCCATGATCGGCAGGCCGGTCAGGATCACCGCCGTCATCCGGCCTTCGGAACTGAGCGCGCGCACCTTCATGAACATCGATGCGCGATCACGGATCACTGAAGCGAGATTTTCGAGGATTTCCGCAAGATTACCGCCCGTTTCCCGCTGGATCGACAGGCTGACGACGAACATCTGCATGTCCTGCAATTCCCAGCGATCCGCCATCGACTGCAACGCATCCGACAATTCCGCGCCATAAGTGACTTCATCGACGACAAGGCCGAACTCGCTGCCGATCGGATCGGACATTTCCGTGGTCAGCAGATCAAGCGCGGACGCAATCGGATGGCCGGCGCGCAAACCGCGCACAAACACATCAAGTGCCACCGGGAATTGCGCTTCCACCTTTTTGCGCCGCTTTGCCGCGATCCGCGACAACACCATCATTGGCAAGATCACCGAGACCGCCAAGGCGAAGCTGGCCACCATCACAAAGGTACCAAGCGACATCTGGCGACCCCCGCTAAAGGTCAGCAGGCTGACGCTCCCGATAATCGCCAGCATCCCGCCTACCATCAACAGCAGGATAAAGATCGGCTGGAAATTCAGGCCCGCCGCATGCAGCATATGGGCAAGACGATGCTCGAAGCCATCGAAAGGCGCAGGCAGCACCGTCGGCGCAGCGGTATCGAGCCGCAATTTGGACGTCACGGCCTCGCGGGCCATCCCCCCTTCGATCAACTTCAATCGCCGGTTGACCGCCCGTTCGCTGTAATTGCGACCGCGATACCAGCTCAGCAACGCCTCGCTGGACAGCATCACCGCCATAAAAAGCAAGATCAGGATCGCAAGGCGCAGCATGTCTGTGGTCATGGCGTTAGAACTTCTGATCGGGGCGGAAAAGTTCCGCCGGCAGGTTGATGCCACGGTCATGCAATTCGGTCATGAACTTCGGTCGAATGCCCGTCGCTTCGAAATGGCCGAGAACGGAACCGTCATCGGCGCGCCCAGTCAGCTTATACCGGAAGATGTCCTGCATCGTGATGACCTCCCCTTCCATGCCGGTCAGTTCCGACAGGCTGATGACCCGGCGCTTGCCGTCCGGCAGACGGGCGACCTGCACCACGATGTTCAAGGCCGAGGCGATCTGGTTGCGTGCGGAACGCGGCGCAATGTCGATCCCGCTCATCCCGATCATCTGTTCGATACGGGTCAATGCATCGCGGGCGGTATTGGCGTGGACGGTGGTCATCGACCCGTCATGGCCGGTGTTCATCGCCTGCAACATGTCGAACGCCTCGCCGGCGCGAACTTCACCGATGATGATACGATCAGGCCGCATACGCAGCGCATTCTTCACAAGATCGCGCTGGGTGACCTCGCCCTTGCCTTCGATATTGGGCGGGCGGGTTTCAAGCCGGACAACATGGCGTTGTTGCAGCTGCAATTCCGCCGAATCTTCGATCGTGACGATGCGTTCGCGGCCATCGATATAGGCAGACATCGCGTTCAGCAGCGTCGTCTTACCGGAACCGGTACCGCCGGAAATAAGCACGTTGCGTCGTCCTGCGACGATGCCCTGCATGACCTGCGCCATCGGTTCCGGCACGCTGCCGAATTCGATCAGCTTTTCCATGCGGATCGGGACTTTGGCGAATTTACGGATCGAGAGCGACGACCCATCGACCGCCAAAGGCGGAATCACGGCATTAACGCGCGAGCCATCGGAAAGTCGGGCATCGCACAATGGCGCGGACTCATCGATGCGACGGCCCACCGCCGACACGATCTTCTGGATGATCCGCAGCAAATGGCGTTCATCCTTGAACCGGACATGGGTTTCTTCCAACCGGCCCCCGCGTTCAACGAACACGGTATTATAGCCGTTGACGAGAATATCGGTGATGCTCGGGTCCTTGAGCAAAGGCTCCAACGGCCCGAGACCCAGCAATTCATCCAGCACGTCCGAAACCAATTGGCGACGCTCTTCCAGATTAAGCGCGTGGTGCTGTTTCGCGAGCTGTTCTTGGACGATATCGCCGATTTCGGACTCGACCTGCGCGCGCGACATGGTTTCAAGCGCCGACAGGTTAATCAGATCAAGGAGCTGACGGTGGATTTCCACCTTGAGATCAATCGTCGCACGATCGACGCCCGACCCACGCGCGACGCCGTTCTGCATCACCGTCGGCCGAACAGCCGGTTCATTGTCGATGGGCGGAGAATTTTCGCCCGGCTTCTTGATCTGCCACATGCTCATTCGCTGCGTCCTAACATTTCATCGCATCCTTCCAGCATGGTCACCAGATCCTTGGCCACCTTGCTTTTTGATTTGATGTCACCGATCAACACCCCTTGATCCTGCGCCGTGCAGAGCAACGGGAAGTCATTTTCAATCGAATAATGCACCGGATGCTTCAACGCCTGTTCGGCATCGGCGAGGCTGATGGTGCGGAACAGGCGCTTTTGCACGCGATTGGCGACGATCATCACCGGCACCTTTTGCAGACCCTGGCTCGCCAGCAAATTGAGCTGACGGCGCGCCTGACGCAGGCTCGCCACGGTCAGCTCGATCACCAAGATGATCAGGTCTGTCCGCCCGATCAGCGACAAGGACCAGTTCGTCCAATTGCACGGCAAATCGAGGAAGACCGTGCGAAATTCGCGGGCTGCCAGATCGACCAGATTGAAAATCTGATCGGTGCTGACCGCTTCCAATGGCATGATGTCCGGCGGCGCAGCCACTACCCGGACGCCCAATGGCCCCTTGGCGCAGGCCGCAAGCAGCATATCGCGATCAAGGCGCGGACCGGCTTCGATCATATCCGCCACCGTCAGCGATGGATTAAGACCTAGATAGGTCGCCGCATTGCCGAACTGGAGATCGAGATCGATGATACAGGCCTCACGCGACAGGTCTTCATCGCGATGCGCTTGCAACGCGCCCGCCTGCGTCACCAATGTCGTCACGCCCACGCCGCCCACGCTTGGGATGATCGCCACGACCTTGCCAAGCTGATGATCCGCAACCGCCTCTTCCTGCATGGAATCGCGAATCTGGTGCAATACCTGCTCCAGTTCGTCGCGCATCAGCGGCAAGGTCAGCACATCGGTCAGGCCATTGCGCATCAACAGGCGCACAACGGCAATCGATGGATCGCGGACCAATGCAATGATGCGCCCGTTCGGCACATCTTCGCACAGGCTGACCAACCGTTGCATCGACGCCGGATCATCCTGACGCAGTTCGACCAGCAACACCTGCGACGATGCGACATCATCCACCGGAATCTTGGCCGCGGCATCAATCGCATGCGCAATGATCGTGAAACCCGCAATGTCAGTCCCAATGACATTGAGTTCCGCGATCTCCTGCGCAGACATCAGCATCCGCGCCACCGATTGTTCGCGATGAACGTTGAAGTTCTGGCCGTTAATGTCGCGTTCTCCCATTTTAGTCACAACATGTCCCTTAATTCGATACCGCGCCCGACGCGTCTTCCATCGTCAACGACGACTGAAAAAGGCCATCAGACAAAGTAATCCCTGTACTTCCAAACAACGTATACAACATTGGTGTGTAGACCAGTCCCGTAATGCCGACAGTCACCAGCGGAGAAACATCGGGCATGGTCGTACTGGGATTTCCTGCATATCCCAGACCCGATGGCGAATATTGCACCACTACATTTGCGACCTGCAGTTCCGGCAATATCAATTTCATGTGATCATATATTTTGGTGAAAGCGGCATTGTCCGCTGCTGTGCCCCAACCGCACGTACCCGTATCGCAGGTGCAACCCGTGCTGGTGCAGGTCATCCGGCCATAAGCCGTATCGGGAATGAGATCGCCCTGCGTCAGGCCACCGACACCGTTAAAATTATAGCCCGCAAGGCCCGTCGGCACCGGCTTGGTCACGACGGCATAGCGCACGCCGAATTGGGTGGCTTTTTCCGCCTTGTTCCAAAACCACATCAGCCGCCCGACCTCGATGATCCCTAACAAGAACAGCAACAATACGGGCAGCACGAGCGCGAACTCCGCCGCCGTGGCACCGCTGCGCGAACGCCGCAGACGAGAGAGGAAGCCGCTCATAACCCCATCACCGCCGCTTCGGATTCCGCCCGCATATAGAGCGTCGTCGCATTGAAACCGATGGTGTTGAACAAGGACTGATATTTCACGTCTGCCGACACCCGTACCGTAGGCACGCCGCCCGGCGCCCCTTTATAAATTCCGCTGTAATTAGTGATCGGCGTGCATTTCACCGCCAAATTGACCGCTGTATTGGGGCTGTCATAGGTCGTCGTCCAATAGGCAAGACGTGGGCTGTCCTTCGAGTCCGTCGCGACCGGGTGCAGCTTGCCCGTCCGGGTGACATCGCTCACATTGGTCTGCAAGGTCGCCGCCGTTACACCCGCCGCATCGACGACGGTGCCAGTGGCCGATCCGGTCGGGCAGCTATAATGGCCAAAGCCCTGCCGCGCCGCATAACGCGCGCCATCGCGCACGGCCTTCACCACGACATGCTGGCTGTAGAAATAATTGCCAAGGTCGAACGCACCGAACATAATGATCATCAACAACGGCGTCACCAGCGCCATTTCCGCCCCGGCTGTGCCGGTGCGGTCGGACCAGAGCGACAAAAAGGCGCGAACATCGCCCATCATCGGATCAAATACGGCATATCGCGCCGTATCACCTGACCTGCAGTCGCGCCCGATGCCCCGGCAGTCGCTTCTTCAATGACCTCGACATAAATGTCGCCAGCCTGTGTACGCCCCGTTCGATTGACCGATGGCTCGGTCAGGAATACATCGATCCAGGTTTCGACCGGGACGTTGGTTGAACTGCCGTTGACGCTATTGGCAAGGCAATTGACGACCGCGACCGACAAACGCCTGCGATCAACCACACTGCCGCCCGGCACTGTGCCTGTGCCATATCCCTTGATATCGCTGCATACAGAGGCATTATACGCACGTAATTCATTTGCACCATTACCGACGCCGGTGCCGCGACCAGACGTACTGAGGATCGCTCGCCCACCTACTGTTTCCCCACGATGGAGAATTTCCCAAACATACACATCATAACGGGTGGGATTGGATGGCAAGGGATTAAGAGCCGTATTGGTATTGGTCTGCCATGCGCTGGCAGTCGCCCAACCATAATTCGTCTTAAAATAAGCGTCTCGATCCCATATCCCACTACCAACAGCAGTCGTACATGCACCGGCAGCGCCAGAATCAATCGCATGACAAATGTCGCGCGGATAGCCCATTGCCTTTGGCGCATTCATCCCCTGAGCTGCGAGCGTCTGGTTCGTCGTTGGCCAATATACATCTGCGCTGGTGGTACCCACCTCTTTCCAGCCATTATTGCCAAGGGTGCAACTGGCGGCATTATTGCCCTGCGCGCGCACCAGATCCTTGGTCGAATTGATCGATGCAGGACAATTGCCGCCCGAGGGGCAACCTGCGCCAGCGCCATTATCGTAAATATCAAAACGGGTGTTGAGCGCATCCGTCACGGTAACGGTCACCCCCGGCTTGGTATCAACGCCAGTTTCAGGCAAACATTGCCCCGGCGGCGTGTCCCAACCAAGCGCCTCGCGAATACCCGGTGCGCCACTGCTGCCGCCATTGGTGTTGAGATAGCCGTAATTCCCCGGCGCCCATCCACCACCCCCAGTTGACACCAGCTTGAGGCCCTTGCCGACCAGCGCGCCCACATTGAAACTGGTATTGCCCCCGGTTTCTTGCGGGTTGCAGATCATGACCGGCGGCACCTTGCAAATCGCTGCGCCAAGTCCGGCGACGGCCTCCGCCGACATGTTACCGGAATCCATCAGTGCCATCACCGGCGTCAACGCATAAACGGCCTTGCGGGAGGCAACCGTCACCCATGCAACCTTGGTGTCCGCATCACCGGCAGCCACAGTACAGGCCGCAGTCGTGTCGACGACCGCATCGTTGAACGCGCTACAAAAAGTGACAGATTGAATCGTAACCGCGAACGCATTGCCGTCATTGGCGAATACTGCGAGATTTTGGACCAATTGGCTGGCGGCATTGGTCGCCCGCGCCTGTGCGCCAAGTTCGGCAGTGGCGGTATCGGCCACAATCCCGTCAAGCTGGCTGGCCGCGGCCAATGCCGCCTGATCCGCCGCATTCTGGAGTTCGGTATCCAGCGCCGCCATTCGGGCATAATCGAACGCCAGACCGCCCGCCGCGATCAAGCCGAACAGGGCAAGCGCGACCGTCGGCGCAACTGCAGCCCTCTCGTCCTGCCAGCCCCGCTTGATCCAGCCCCGTAACATGAACGAAAAACTCCCGATTATTTGGAACTCACTGCTTCTGTCGTCTTGACGGAAACAGTCTGCTTGACCGCACCCTTTTTGTAACGCTCGACGGCCTTGCCGATGACTTCGCCATCGCCACCTTCCATCGGCGTACCTTGATATTGCGGGTCCGGATCGATGACCTGCATCGCCACATTGTGTCGCACGGCACCGCCAAATGTCGTGTCATTCGCGGTGCAGGCCGCAAGCGGCACCAGCATGAGCGCAACGGCCAGATTTCTGATGTTCATTGCCTGACTCCTAGAATTCATGGCCGACCGGGCCGTCCAGCCCCGTCTTCGGATTGCCCTGCCCAGCAGGTGCCGGAACCGGTGCTGGTGCGACCGCGCCAGATTTCGACATACGCTGTTCCGGCGGCGGTGCATTGGGATCAAGCGGATTGATGCCCACCGCCGTATCTGTCCGACCCAACAGGAAAAGGTCGAGCTCATGCGGATTGCCCACTCGGTCGGTCGGCAGTTGGACGTCTTCTGGCTTCATCGGTCGCACCAGACGTGGCGTCACGATGATGACCAGTTCGGTTTCGCTCTTCTGGAACCCGGTCGAACGGAACAATGAACCAAGGATCGGAATTGACCCAAGGATCGGCATCTGGCGCATGGTATCGTTGAAATCATTGCGCAACAGGCCCGCAATCACAAAGGACTGGCCATCGCGCAATTCGACCGTTGTCTTGGCACGGCGAGTCTGAAGACCCGGCACGTTCAAGCCATTAACAGTGACAGAGGCGGATGGATCGATCGAGCTGACTTCCGGTTCGACCACCATGTTGATGATGCCATCGTCCAGCACGGTCGGGGTAAAGCCAAGGCCAACGCCAAACGGCTTGAATTCAACCGTGATGGAGCCGCCACCGCTACCACCATTACTATTATCCTGCGATACAGGCACCGGGAATTCGCCACCTGCAAGGAAGGATGCGGTTTCACCCGACAAGGCGATCAATGTCGGCTCTGCCAGCGTCTTGACCAGACCCTTGCGCTCCAACGCATCCAGCGTCGAAAACAGCTTCAAACTGCCGATTGAATAGGCCACTGACCCCGCACCAAAGGCGCTGTTCAACGTGGAAGACAGATCGACGCCATCGCCAATCACACCCGACACTTTATTGCCTTCAAAGCTGTGATTGAGGCCGATTTGCTTGCCGACGGTGCGGTTCACTTCCGAAAAGCGGACCTCCAGCATCACCTGTTGCGAGGCGCCGATCGACAGCATGTTGACGACCTTGTCACCGGCATAGGTGCCGGCGATCTGGCGGGCGCGGTCGATGGCAGGGCCGCTCGATACGACGCCCGACAGTACGACGGACTCGTTCGACATCCGCACCGCGATCTTCTCATTCGGCATCAGATCGGACAATTGGCGACGCAGCGACACGACATCCGGGCCGACCGTCACATCCACGACCGAGGTCAGTGTGCTGCCCTGATACAGCATCAAGGTCGTCGTCCCGGCCTTTTTACCAAGGACATAAAGCGACTTGTTGCTCATCGGCATGATGTCGGCAATGTCGGGATTGCCAATCATCGCCTTGGTGAATGGGGTGTCGGCGCGCAGCACCTGACTTTTGTTGACCGGCACATCAAGCTGGCCGGAATGCAGCGCCCCGGCGTCGCCGCCAATGGCCTGCACGCCAGATGCCATGATCGGCGACAGCGGCAACGCGGTGGCAGCCATCAAGAGCGCCACGCGGGCGAAGGACTTAGAACCCTGCATGACGACGAACCTCATAGCTGGTGTTGGTCGTGCCGCGCACAACCTGAACGGTGACTTGGTTGGACGGCTTGCGACGCACGGCCTTTGCCGGACGCCATGCCGGGCTGGCGGACGTCGTAGTCATGCTGGGCGCGCTTGGCACAAAGGCTGGCCCTGCATTGCGGAAACCGCCGCCATAGGCCCCATCGCGCAGGTCTTCGACACTGACCGTTGTCACGATGTTCGGCGTATCTTTCTTCGCTTCGCCCGATTTGCGCAGGACGAGGCTCAACGCCCCGGCCCGCTCACCCAGCGCGAGCTTCTGCGCATCGACCTGGCTCACTTCCAGCGTAGCCGTTCGGGAGACAACCGGCTTTTGGGTGTTTTCGCTGGCGTTCTGATCCATCGCGAGAACACGCACCTGCTGCAACAACACATCGGTGACTTCGCCCGAAGACCCATCGGTCGACGGCATCGTCCGCGTAATCAGCACATCGACGATTTCACCCGGCACAACGAACCCGGCCACGGCGGAAGCTTCGCTCACCCGCACGGACACAGCGCGCATGTCAGGATGCAGCAATGCCGACAATGATGCCCGACCATTTTCGCCGGAGACGCGGGAAGCGAGGATCACCTCGTTCACCGCAATCGGGCGGATCGCCACGCGTGGCTTGTTCATCGGCAACAATTCGGCCATCGAACCGAACGCGCCTTGGGGCAGATTGGCCGCCGGCATATCGACGATCTGGACCATTTCAGGGGTGATTTCCGTCCCATAGTCCATTTCGACCCGCGCCACGGCCACTTTGGCCATGGTCGGCGCAGCAACCTGCTGCTGTTTCTGCTCGACGCCGCCCAGCCAGATATTGGCCAGGTAAACGGCAACAAGCCCCAGCACGATGGCAAGGGCTATCACGATCAATGATCGTTGCTGTGGCATGGTGACGCTTTCCCCCGAAATGCGTGAAGGCCGAAGCCGACATCGAATAGCTATAGAAGTTTATAGCCACCCCAAAATACTACTAAATAATCAAAAGGGTGTTACATCGTTAAACTGCATGCAACACCCCAACAGATTACTGACAGGCAGCATTTCTACCAGCGGAATCAGCAGAAATACAATTCGATGACTTATTCATCGCATTAGCGATAGAGCCACCTAGAACAACTGCCGCCAGCGCAATGCCGGTGCCGACAATCGCGAGGATCAGCGCATATTCAGCTGCCGATGCGCCGCTTTGATCGTTCCACATATTCTTGAGAAAATTTTTCATCTTACTCTTCTCCACATACAGCTAGTTAATCAAAAGGGTGCCGCAGCATTAAATAACATGCAGCACCCCCAAGATTATTGGCAAGCAGCGTTTCTTGTTGCTGTAGTAGCAGAAATACAATTCGATGACTTATTCATCGCATTACCGATAGAGCCACCAAGAACAACCGCCGCCAGCGCAATGCCGGTGCCGACAATCGCGAGGATCAGCGCATATTCAGCTGCCGATGCGCCGCTTTGATCATTCCACATATTTTTGAGAAAAGACTTCATCATCACACTCCCTGTTTCGTCCCCACCCGAAAAAATCCGAGTAATAAAAAGCAGTTGAGATGTGCCAGGGCCATCGACCTTGCGCGACCCGGTTGCCCCCTATTTTGAGATGGGAGCTTGCCGGCCAAAGACGGAAAACACATCATTGCTTGCCACGAAAAAGCGCCGAAATGGCTCAAGTGTCAATAAATAAATTTTTAATTGCTTGTTTTCAATAATTTAATATTTGTCGAAAATAGTATTTTACATTTTTTGTAGTTAATTCAACGATTTCAATCTGCGACCGCGCCCTTGCTTTCAACTGGATTGATTCGGACCTTCAACCCGATATTAACTATCGCCGTCGCGGATGTTCATACATCAAAAATTGACACGAATTGTCAGGGCCAAACAATATCGCCTCCCCATAGCCAGCATGATTTTACAGTACCAAGAAATCGAACACGCCGCCAAAGAAGCCATTCCCCAGCTGCAGATTTCATGTTTATAGGTCTGATTTAAAGATTTACGCCTTAGAGGCATTTTTTAAGACCGCCCGGCGTATCGCAGATGGCAATGACGCAGGCTCGGGGGAAATGGATCATTTGATGCCGGTTTCAATTCAACACGCACCCGAACAGGCGATGGCGGACAACATTGTCGCCCAACCTCAGCCTAAAACCCTGTCTTCGACCAATGGGCTGATATTGACGTTTCTCTCCGCGCTGATCGCGGCGACGGTATTCATGTTCCACCCCAATGTCCTGCAAGATGGCGATACGGGCTGGCATCTCGCTGCCGGGCGCTACATCATTGAACATCTGCAAATCCCCAGTACCGACCCCTTTTCCTACACCTTTCATGGTCGTCCATGGGTGGCCCATGAATGGTTGGCCGAAGTCGTGATGCATGGCATTTTTGCGACATTGGGCTGGCCGGGGCTGATGCTTGTCTTCGGTCTTTTTTTTGGGCTGGTGATCGCCATCATCTCGCTCTACGCACAGCGTTGGCTGACGCCGGTAACCGCCACCAGCATCGCCGCCTTATGCTTTTTCGGCTTATTGCCCGCCACCTTGGTCCGGCCGCATGTGCTCGTCTGGGTGTTTCTCGCCTGTTGGGTCGTGGCGATGCTGCGCGCGCGGGAGCGGAACACGGCACCAAGCTTGTGGTTGGCAATGATGATGCTGGCATGGGCCAATCTGCATGGCAGCTATGCTATCGGCCTGTTCCTGTCGGCAGTCTTTGCGCTGGATGCGCTGGTATCGACCCCAAGGCCATCGCCAAGGTCGGCCTATATCGAGATCATCAAGCAATGGGCGCTGTTCGGCCTTGTCTGCCTGTTGGCGGCCATCGCGACCCCCTCGGGGGTAGAAGGGCTGATGTTCCCCTTGACCGTATCGACGATGAAGACATTGTCGATGATCTCCGAATGGCATAGCACCAATTTTACCAGCATCAGCTATTTCAGCTTCGCGTTGTATCTCGGGTTGTTTGCCTGTTTATTCCGCAACGTGCGGATACCGGTTGTCCGTTTATTGCTGATCATTTTCCTGCTGCATATGGCACTGACCCATGTGCGCCATCAGGCGGTTTTCCTGATTGTCACCAGCCTGATCCTGATCGAACCATTGGGCCGCGCCTATCTCCGCGAGGGCGAGCTGCCCCGGCCCGATATTCTCTCGACCGTCGCGCGGCATTGGCATCACTATCGCTGGTTATTGGCCGCGTTGGCATTGGCGCCCACGGGCCTGATCTTTGCTAGGCTCCTGACCCCGATGCAACGCCCGGACAGCGACGGCTCCCCTTCCAAGGCGATTTCCAAGCTCCCCGCCGCCTTGCGGACACAGCCCGGATTCAATGAATATGGCAAGGGCGGGGCATTGATCTACGCGGGCATCCCTGTGTTCATCGACGGGCGCGCCGATATGTATGGCGACAAGTTCATGCAAGAATATTTCGATATCACCAGTGCCGACGACCTTCGCAAATGGCGGGTCGCGGACAAGAAATGGCATTTCCGTTGGAGCCTCCTGCCGCCGGAACACAAGCTCACCAAATATATGGATCGCGAACCCGGCTGGAAGCGTTTTTACGCGGATAAATGGGCCGTCATCCACATACGGCAGGAGCCGATCAAGGCGTCAGCCAAGGCCGATCAGATCCGCACCCGGTTACGATAGGTCAGGTTCACCCGGTCCGACATGATGAGATAGGGCAGCCACAAGGCAATGCCGATCCCTGCCTTTTGGATATTGCCCTCCAGCATCAGGCTGAGTGCGGCATTGATCGACCCCGGCATCTGCTGACCAGATACGAGCTGACCGATTGCCAGCTGCGTCAAGAGGTCAACACCCCATACGATGCCGAGGAAGCGCGGAAACCAGGGGACAAGCCGCAACGCCATCACAAAGGCAACGGCATAAAGGCTGGAGGTCATGACGATATCCGCCGTCATCGCATAAACGGCCATGCGCAAGGAGTCGGAAGCGGCGGTATCAAGCGCCGGCATGGCGACAAGAAATTCAAACGTCCGCACCGGGACATTGAGCAAAATGCCGAGCAGCAACAGCGCCATCAGCCCTGCCGCGCCGAATTGCGGCAGGCGGCGCACCTTGACGCAATCAAGTTGCGCCCAGCGGCCATAGCGCGACAACCGGATTTCCGGCTGCGTGTATAGCGCCCCAGAAGGAAAGAGACGGAGCGCCAGCAGCATCGCCACCACCGGGCCACCCACGACAAGCACATAAGGCAAGGCCACCGTCCAATGCGCGTCATTGACAGGCGCATCCGGCAGGCCGATCCGCATGACGCATGCCATGCTGGCAACCACTACCCAGACGAGCAGGATCACAGGCATCTCGGCATCAAGTGAACGCACGACCGCAACGCTGCGGCGGGTCAGACTCGATGTGAACCGGTCAATCATGGCGGCCATTCCTTCACTCTGCAAATATACAGAGCATCAAAATACCCGTTAATAAGTTAATTATTTATTCAATTTCAGGCGAATTCATCCATAATCGATGAAAATCCCCAATATTCAGCACGAGCAGCGAATAAAGTCGCCCGCTCAATCCACCTCCCCGTTGAACAGCAACACCGTATCCGGACGCGCGAGTGACAATAAGGTCATCCCCGCCGCTATCGCGCGATCGACCGCAAGGCTGGTGGCAGTAGAGATGGTGACAAGATGCGCCCCGCCCGCCAGCGCCGCCTTTTCCACCAGTTCATAGCTGCACCGCGACGACAGCAGGAAAAACCCGCTGGCGGCGGACAAGCCCTGCCCCGCCATCGCGCCAATCAGCTTATCGAACGCATTGTGGCGGCCCACATCCTCCCGCGCCAACAGGATTTCCCCATCCGGCGCGCAAAAGGCCGCGGCATGCACCCCACCCGTTGCCTGATTGAGCGGTTGATGCGTCCCAAGATCGCCCAAGGCGCGAAACACCGCCGCGCGTTCCAGCCGAAATCGAGGCGCAAGGCGCGGCACATCGCGCACCGCCTGTTCAAGATTTTCCAGCCCGCACAGGCCGCAGCCGCTGTCCGACACCCGCACCCGGATGCGTTCGCGCACCGGGGCAAAGCAATGTTCCGCAATCTGAATCCGCAGCAACCAGCCCTGCGCCAGTTCCACCGCCTCGACCTCGGTCACATCTTCCGCCGTCGTCACGACCCGTTCGGACAATGAAAAACCGAGCGCGAAATCATGCAAATCGACCGGCGTCGCCATCATCACCGCATAGCCAAGACCATTATATTCAATCGCCACCGGCACCTCGACCGGGATAGCGCGGCTGGCCGCCTCCACTCCCGCCAACGTCACGCGCCGAACGGGCGCAATCCGGCTCGCCGTCATGCCGCTGGCCTAATCAACGCCACCGCCGCCTTGGCCGTCGGGATGAGGCCCCCAACCTCCTCCGCGCAGATCATCGCTCGCATCCGCGGGTCCCAAAACAGGCGAATATGTGCCGCCACCGCCGCCGCCGGGTCCGGTTCATGTGTGAGATTTTGGGCGATCTGGTTCGCCATCATCACCAATTTTTCCAAATGGGTCATCCGGGCAATTCCCCATGGCTGATCCGCCGCGATTGCGTGGCCCGCGCGTCATGCGCCCTTTGCCAGTCGCTTGGGCCGTTGGAGGGCGAGACCTGCACCGCCGTCACCTTATATTCCGGGCAATTGGTCGCCCAATCCGAAAATTCGGTGGTGACGACATTGGCCTGTGTCTCCGGGTGATGGAAGGTCGTATACACCACCCCCGGCGCGACACGGGGCGTGACATAGGCCCGCAGGGTCGTCTCCCCGACGCGGCTCGCGAGTTTCACCCAATCCCCCATTTTCAACCCGCGATCTTCGGCATCGACCGGATGGATTTCGAGCACATCCTCATCATGCCAGACCTCGTTCAATGTCCGGCGCGTTTGCGAACCAACATTATACTGGCTCAAGATCCGGCCCGTGGTCAGCAATAACGGAAAGCGCGGCCCAGTCTTTTCATCGGTCGGGACATAATCGGTCACGACAAACTTGCCCTTGCCGCGCACAAAGCCTTGCTCATGCATGATCGGCGTGCCTTCGGGCGCCGCCGCATTGACCGGCCATTGCAGCGATCCCGCCGTATCCAGATGGGCATGGCTCACCCCTGCGAATGTCGGGGTCAGGCGCGCGATCTCATCCATGATTTCAGACGGATGGGCATAATCCCAATCCAGCCCCATCGCCTGCGCCAACCGTTGCGTCACTTGCCAATCCGCCAGCCCCGCCAATGGCGACATCACCTTGCGGACCAGCTGAATGCGCCGTTCGGCATTGGTGAACGTCCCGTCTTTTTCCAAAAAGGTCGAACCGGGCAAGAAGACGTGCGCGTAATTCGCTGTTTCATTCAGGAAAAGATCATGGACGATCACGCATTCCATCGCCGCCAATCCGGCCGCGACATGGCTGCTATTGGGGTCGGATTGCAGCAAATCCTCGCCCTGAATATAGATCGCCTTGAAGCTACCATCGGTCGCGGCATCGAGCATATTGGGGATACGCAAGCCCGGTTCGGGATCGAGCGCCACCCCCCAATCGCGTTCAAAATCCGCACGCACCTGATCATCCGAAATATGGCGATAGCCGGATAATTCATGCGGGAAGCTGCCCATATCGCATGCGCCCTGCACATTATTCTGGCCGCGCAACGGGTTCACCCCCACCCCGCGCCGCCCGATATTGCCGGTCGCCATCGCAAGGTTCGCAATCGCCATCACGGTGGAGGAACCTTGCGAATGTTCGGTCACGCCCAGACCATAATAAATCGCGCCATTGCCGCTGGTCGCGAACAGTCGCGCCGCCCCGCGCAGATCGGCGGCAGACACGCTCATAACCGGCTCCAGCGCCTCCGGGCTATTGCGCGGCAGGCTGACGAAATCCGCCCAGTCGCGATATTCTTCCGCATCGCAGCGTTCGGCAATAAAGGCGTGATCCACCAGCCCTTCGGTCACGATGACATGGGCCATCGCCGTCAGCACCGCGACATTGGTGCCGGGACGCAGCGGCAGATGATAATCCGCCGCAATATGGGGAGAGCGCACCAGATCGATCCGGCGCGGGTCGATCACGATCAGCCTTGCCCCCGGCCTGCCATTCTGAGCCCGCAACCGCCGCTTCATCCGGCTGGCGAAGACCGGATGGGCATCGGTCGGGTTCGCGCCGATCACAAGGATGACATCGCTCTCATCGACGCTGTCGAAATCCTGCGTCCCCGCCGAGGTGCCAAAGGTCGTTTTCAAACCATAGCCGGTCGGCGAATGGCACACCCGCGCACAGGTATCGACATTGTTATTGCCAAAGCCCGCCCGCACCAATTTCTGCACGAGAAACGTCTCTTCATTGGTGCAGCGACTGGACGTAATCCCGCCCAAGGCATGGCGGCCATATTGGGCGCTGATCCGCTGTAATTCACTGGCGGCATATTGGATTGCCTCATCCCATTCGACCTCGCGCCACGGCTGGTCGATGGACGCGCGGATCATCGGTTTCAGCACCCGGTCGCGATGCTGGGCATAGCCCCAGGCAAAGCGCCCCTTGACGCAGCTATGGCCGTGATTGGCCTTGCCCTCTTTCCACGGCACCATCCGCACGAGTTGTTCACCGCGCATTTCAGCCCGGAATGTGCAGCCCACCCCGCAATAGGCGCAGGTGGTGACAACCGACCGATCCGGCGTGCCAATCTCCACCACCGATTTCTCGATCAATGTCGCGGTCGGACAGGCCTGCACACAGGCACCGCAGGACACACATTCGCTCCCCAGAAAATCATCGCTGGCCAGCCCCGCCGAAATTTTCGATGCAAAGCCGCGATGCTCCATCGTCAGCGCGAGCGTACCTTGCACCTCATCGCATGCCCTGACACAGCGCGAACAGGCGATGCACTTGGCCGGATCGAAATCGAAATAGGGGTTGGACAGATCCTTCGCCTGTCCCAAATGGGTCGCATCCGCCGCATAGCGCACATCGCGCAGGCCGACCGCGCCCGCCTGATCCTGCAATTCGCAATCCCCATTGGCCGCACAGGTCAGGCAATCGAGCGGGTGATCGGAGATGTAGAGTTCCATCACCCCTTTCCGCAATTTTTGCAGCCGAGGTGTCTGGGTATGCACGACCATGCCGGGGGCAACCGGGGTGGTGCAACTGGCGGGCGTGCCGTTCACCCCGTCAATTTCCACCAGACACAATCGGCAGGAACCGAAGCTTTCCAACATATCGGTCGCGCATAATTTGGGGATCGCCGTTCCCTGCTCTGCCGCCGCCCGCATGATGGAGCTTCCCGCCGCCACCGTCACTTCGCGCCCGTCGATGATCAGCGTGACCATTTCATGCGCGCCCGATGCAGGCGTGCCGTAATCGGCTTGCGGCTGATAGGTCATGCCTGTTCACCTCCCGCGAAATCTTCCGGAAATTGCGTGATCGCCGACATCACCGGATAGGGCGCAAATCCGCCCAATGCACATAAAGACGCGGATTTCATGGTGTCGCAAAGGTCCGTGACAAGCGCGAGATTGGCCGCGACCTCCTCGCCGTTGATAATCCGGTCGATCGTTTCCACCCCACGGGTCGATCCAATCCGGCAGGGCGTGCATTTGCCGCAGCTTTCCGCTGCGCAAAATTCCATGGCGAACCGGGCTTGGCGCGCCATATCGACAGTGTCGTCAAACACCACGATCCCGCCATGACCGATCAAGCCATTGGCGGCGGCAAAGGCCTCATAATCAAATGGCAGATCGAACTGGCTGACCGGGTGATAAGCCCCCAATGGCCCGCCGACCTGCACCGCGCGGACCGGACGACCCGAAAAACTCCCTCCGCCAATGTCATTGACCAATTGGCCCAAAGTCATGCCGAAACCGGTTTCAAACAGCCCGCCATGCAGGATATTGCCCGCAAGCTGGATCGGCATCGTCCCGCGCGAACGGCCCATGCCCAAGGCGGCGTATTTTTCCGCCCCTTGCGCGATGATCCACGGCACCGTGGCAAAGGTCAGGACATTATTGACGACGGTTGGACAGCCGAACAGCCCCTTTAATGCAGGCAATGGCGGCTTGGCCCGAACCTCGCCGCGCCTGCCCTCGATGGAATTGAGCAGGCTCGTTTCCTCGCCACAGACATAGGCCCCCGCGCCCACCCGCACCTCCAAAGCAAATGGCGCGACCAAATGCGCCGATGCCGTGATCGCGGCCCGCATCTTGGCAATCGCATCTGGATATTCCGACCGGATATAGACAAAGCCCGCATCCGCGCCGACCGCAAGGCCCGCAATCGCCATGCCTTCGATCAATTGAAACGGATCGCCCTCCATCAACATCCGGTCGGCGAAGGTGCCGCTATCGCCCTCATCCGCATTGGCGACGATATATTTGCGCGGACCTTGCGCCCCGGCGACCGTCCGCCATTTGATTCCGGTCGGAAAGCCCGCCCCGCCCCGGCCCCGCAGGCCAGATGCGATGATCGCGTCCACCACCGCCGCCGCGCCCATATCTCGCGCCTTGGCCAGCCCCTGCCACCCGCCGGTCGCGGCATAATCGTCAAGGCTCAAGGGGCGCGTCCTGCCCGCCCGCTTGAAGGTGATCCGGGTCTGGGCCGCTATAAAGGGATGATCCTCGATCCGACCGATGCCGCTTGCCTTCCCCTCAATGATCGCTGGCACATCCGCCACCGTCACCGGGCCATAGCCAAGCCCGTCCAGCTCGACCAATGGCTCCAGCCAGTGCATCCCCCAGCTCGATACGCGCTCAACCTCCACCCCGGCAGCGATAAACGCCGCCGCCACCGCATCCGCGCCAGTGGCCCGCGCCACCGCATCATCGGACAAACGCACCTTCATCGCGCGACCTCCGATTGCAGCAACGCCGCAAAACTCTCTAGCGTCAGCCGCGCATGCACCTCGCCCCCCGCCAGCATTGCCGCAGGCCCCACCGCACACAGGCCAAGGCAATAGACCGTTTCAATCGCGACCCCGGTGGCATCTGCCACCACCTGATCCAGCGCCGCCACGCCCCGCGCCTGACACGCCTCTGCCCGGCATAATTTCACCACCGGATAGGGTTCGGGTGCGGCCTTGAAGTCATGATAAAAGCTCACCACCCCATGCACCTCGGCACGGCTGAGGTTCAACCCGGCCGCAATCGCCCGGATCGCCTCTTCGCTGATATAGCCATAGGCAACCTGCACCTCATGCAGGATCGGCAAAAGCGGACCTTGCTGATGTTGATGGCTGGCGATGATGTCATCAAGCTGTTGCATGTCGCCATCATATATAAATCTCTGGGAATGCCCAGATGTTGAACCGATAATAGGTCGACAATCGAGTATCGCGCCTTGTACCAAGATACCATGCCATCCGGCGACGGAGATTAAGTAATGCACACATCCAACAATGCCCCTTGCGATCCGCATGACAGCCCCTTTGCGCGGATGCTGGCACAGGCATTGCACCTCCCCCCCATGCGGACGGCGGTCGTTCATCCGGTGGATGAGGCCTCATTGCTCGGCGCGGTGCAGGGCCGCGATGCAGGCTTGATCGATCCGATCCTGATCGGGCCAAGGGCCAAGATCGATGCCGCCGCCACTGCCGCGCATATCGACATTACCGGCATTGATCGGGTCGATACCGAACATAGCCATGCAGCGGCAGAAGAAGGCGTGCGCCTTGCCCGTGCGGGCGAGGTTGAGGCGATCATGAAAGGGTCGCTCCACACCGATGAATTGATGAGCGCGGTCATGGCCCCGAACGGCTTGAAAACCGACCGGCGGATCAGCCATGTGTTCATGCTCGGCGTCCCCAATTATCACAAGCCCTTGTTCATCACCGATGCCGCGATCAACATCGTGCCGGAATTGGAGGACAAGGCCGACATCATCCGCAATGCGATTGACCTGTGCCATGCGCTCGGCATCGCGTTGCCCAAGGTCGCGATTTTGGCGGCGATTGAAACCGTCCACCCCCGGATGCGTTCGACTATCGAAGCCGCAGCCCTGTGCAAAATGGCGGATCGCGGCCAGATCACCGGCGGCTTATTGGATGGCCCGCTCGCGTTCGATAATGCGATCTCGCATGAGGCCGCGATGATCAAGCATATCGTGTCCCCGGTCGCGGGCGATGCGGATGTGCTGATCGCCCCGGATCTGGAGGCGGGCAATATGATCGCCAAGCAATTGATCTACCTCGCCAGTGCACAAGTCGCGGGCATTGTATTGGGCGCGCGCGTGCCGATCATGCTGACCAGCCGTTCGGACGATGCCGACGCCCGCACGGCCTCGGCGGCGCTCGCCCTGTTGTTCGCCCGCCACCGCGTGAAAGCCAAATCATGAGCGCGTTCATCCTCGTCCTCAACACCGGATCATCCAGCGTCAAATTCGCTTTGTATGATGAGGTAAAGCTCGACCTCCATCTGCGCGGCGTGATTGATGAGGCGGGTGACACGCCGACCATCCAGGCGACCGGCACCTTTGCGGCGCAGATATTGGACGGGGCGGTCTTGCAACCGGGTGGCCATAAGGTGCAGGTCAAATGGCTGCTGGATCGCCTGACCCAACAGATCGCCGGGCTGGAACTGGTGGCGGCGGGCCATCGCGTCGTCCATGGCGGGCGCGATTTCGCGGCCCCCATGCGGGTCGATGCGGAGATGCTCGCGCAGTTGGAAACCCTCGTCCCGCTCGCGCCCGCGCATCAGCCGCATAATCTTGCTGGTATCGCCGCCGTGGCCGCCGCATGGCCCGATCTGCCGCAGATCGCCTGTTTCGATACCGCGTTCCACCGCACCCAGCCCCGCTTGGCCAAGCTCTTCCCCTTGCCCCGGCATCTGGCGGATGAAGGGGTGGAACGTTACGGATTTCACGGCCTGTCCTATCAGCATATCGCGGAAATATTGCCCAGCCTTGCCGGTCCCCGCGCCGATGGCCGGGTCATCGTCGCCCATCTCGGCAATGGCGCGAGCCTGTGCGCGATGCGGGAGCGACGCAGCATCGCCACCACCATGGGCATGACCGCGCTCGATGGCCTGATGATGGGGACCCGCAGCGGTGCGATCGATCCCGGCCTCGTCCTCCATCTGATCGAACAGCGCGGCATGACGCCCAAGGCCGTGTCCGATATGCTGGGCAAGCAATCTGGCCTGTTGGGCGTATCGGGGATCAGCGGCGATGTCCGCATCTTGGAGGCAAGCAGCGACCCGTGCGCCATTGAGGCGCTGGACCTGTTCGCCTATCGCGCGACGCGTGAAATAGGGTCGCTCATGGCGGCGCTGGGCGGGTTGGATATATTGGTGTTTACCGGCGGCATCGGCGAACATGGCGCCGCGATGCGCGCGCGCATTTGCGATGGGCTTGGCTGGGCGGGCATCATGCTGGATACCTCGGCCAATGCCCGCAATGCCGCGACCATCAGCCACGTGGAATCCGCGGTGCGGGTGCAGGTGATCGAGGCGAATGAGGAACTCCCCATCGCGCGCGCGACCCGCGCATTGATCGCTTAGGTCACCCCCCACTCTTCCCTCGTCATTCCCGCACCACCCCTCGTCATTCCCGCGAAGGCGGGAATCCAGACAGCGCGGACCAATGAGATGTACACGCCCTTCAATCCGGTGGTGCTTTATGGATTCCCGCCTTCGCGGGAATGACGAGGGACTAGGGACGAGGCGCAAGAGGCACCAAACCCCATCACGGGCCTTAGAAAATCAGCCCCCAAGCACGGCCATGCGTGCGGGCAGGCGCGCGACAATATCCCGACGCTTGGCCTCATCGGCAGTCGGCCATTGGCTGATCTCATCCAAGTTCCGCCCGCAACCCACGCACCAGTTGCTGGCCCGATCTATCGTGCAGACACCGTTGCAAGGCGATGGCGTCACCGGTTCATTTTGCGGCAGGTCCATCCGATCAATCGTCGATCTTCGCGCCGTCGAGCAGATGGGCCAGCCGAGCAGCCTCCATCTCTTCAGCCTGCCGCTGCGCCTTGTTGCGGCCATGCAAGGCGCGATTGGCCGCCGCCTGCACCTGTTTGGCGCTGCGGTCGCGGGCCTTGCGGGCCTGACGAAGATTGATCACCTCACCCATGATCCCAGCTTACTGATTATACCCCTCGCTGCCATCGCTTTCAGGGTTCTGATATTGCCGCAGCCAATTGGTGCGCGACTGGTTTTCCCGCGTCTCGCAACCCAGACGCGCGGTTTCCAATTCGCTCGGATCGGTGGAGGTGCCTGCGGCCTCGACCCGGCAATCCGCATTTTTCTTGCGAATCCATGCCCGTTGCAGCGGCAATAATTGCTCGCGCGTATCGGCGGGCAGCGATTGCCACAATGCGCCGATCACCTGCACCGCCAGCTTGTTTTCGGTCTGAGCAAGCGCGAGATTGGCCTTGCGCTGTTCATCTAAGGCCGCCTGCGATTCCGCTTCTTGCTGCTGCGCGACGATCTGTTGCTGACGCTGCGCGCCTTCAATCGCCGGGTTGAGCAGATCGGACACCAGAATTTCGGCGGAAAATGGCAGGATGGCGTTTTCGCTATCGGTTTCCGCGAAAATCTTCTTGCCGTCATCGGTCGGCTGGATGCTGAAATTCAGCTCGGTCGTGAAATTATCCGCCGCGCGTTCAACCCCGCTCGCATCGGCGAAATCGGACACGCTGGTCATCGCCAATGCGCTGCGCGACTTATTGGCATTGTTGAGCATTTCCACCGGGAAACGGATTTTCAACGTGCCGGTGCAATGACGCTTGGTGCTGTTGGGGTCTTCCTTGGAGGTGCGAATATCGTCCACCATGAAGTTGAGCTTGGCAATCGCGGCCTTGATTTTCGACGGGCCAATCGCGCCTGCGGCATTGGGATCGTTGGAAAGATTGTCCGACACCCGCTGCTTGAGCTGGTCCCGCATCAAATCGGTCACGACCTCGCGGGCGGCCTCGTCCGAACACTGCACCTCGGCCTTGCCGCACCCCGCCAAGGCCAGCGACAGACATAGCGGCAACAACAGTTTCAACATCAATGGTTCCCCCGGCTCTTCAGCCTGAAATATGCATCCAAAGGGGATTAGCGCCCCCAATACGCATATTTCAAATCAAAAAGCCGCCATGTAGCGATATTCAGGCCATATTACGCATGGGAACCGCTTCTCCGGCTTCACCGCCCCCCCCTACCAACGCCACCGCCGCGCCCACCAGTTTGCGCATTTCCGCCAGCAAGGCGAGATTGGGCGCACGTCCACCGGTGGCGGCGTTGAAAATGCTCAACGTAATCCGGTCGATCTCGATAATCAGTTCGGCCACCTGCACGCTATCGAATTGCACGGGCAAGGCGCGTTTGCGCGCGGCCTCGACTTCCGCCTCCAGCGCCTGCCGCCGCCGGATTTCGTCGCGCAGTTCATCCTGCAAATCGGCCAAAGCCATCGCCCGCAGCGTCACCCGTTCATCCAGCACCGCATTCACCCGGCGCAATTGCTTCGCGCTGCTGCGCTTTTCAAGCTGGGTTTCCATGCGCGCCCGCAACACTTCGAAATCAATGGGCTTGGTCACATAATCATCAGCCCCGGCTTCCAGCGCCTCGATCACGGCATCGCCCTCGGTCCGCGCCGTTACCATGATGACCGGCACCTCCTGCGTCTGCGGATCGCGGCGCAATTGGCGCAGCACCTCCACCCCGTTCATCTGCGGCATCATATAATCGAGCAGGATAATATCAGGCATGTCCTGCTGCAATATCGCCAAGGCGGCAGCGCCGCTGTCTGCCGATTGATAGCTATAGCCGAATTTTTCCAACCGGCGACACAAGACGGCGCGATTGGCCTCGACATCATCCACCACCAGCACATGGACAGGCTGATCCATCTGGGCATTGATCGAAAAGGGCATGTTCATGCGGTTTCTCCGCTTAAAGTCACAGGCGCTGCCGATACACGCCCAAAAATACCGGCAATATTAGACACGAGCGTCCGGGGGGACAGCCCCCTTTTCGGCAGCAACTGGACGATTTTGCCTGCCAGTAATTCGGCCTCGTCTTCGCGCAACACTTTGCCCGTGACGACGATCACCGGCGGGCGGCGGTCTGGCGGCATTTGCGACACAGCATCCACCAGTTCAAAGCCATCGACATGAGGCATCTTCAAATCGGTCACGATCAGGCTGACATGGCGCTGCGCAAGCACCTCCAGCGCGTCCCGCCCATTGGTCACCGTCTTGGTCGCGAAACCCATCTGGCCGATACCGCGTTCATATAGCCGCGAGGTGGCGGCATCATCCTCAACGATCAGGATCAACCCATCATTGCGGCCTGCATATAGGGTCAGAATATCCGAAAGCTCGTGGCGGTTCACCGGCTTGACAAGATGCTCGCACGCGCCGGAATCAAGCGCCCGGCGGCGATTGTCATCCACGCTCACCACCACCGTCGGGATGGATTGCAGCCTATTTTCCCCTTCCATCGCATCCAGCACCTGCCAGCCATCCATTTTGGGCAGGCCGATATCGAGCAGGATCAAGTCCGGCTGATGGGTACGCGCGCTCATCAGCCCGCTTTCGCCATCGCCCGCGACCATCGCATCATAACCCGCCTGCTTTACCAGCCGCATCAACAATTGCACCGCGCTTGGCTCGTCATCGACGATCAACGCCAGCGGACGATCGCTGTTGCGCGCCGTCACCATGTCTTCGGGATGCGGCAACACCGCCGCCGGGATCGGTGCATCATCATCGATCCGCATATCGGCCTTGACCCGCAAGGTGAAATTCGTCCCCTCGCCCGGCGCGCTCGCGACCGTCACATCGCCCCCCAATAATTCGGCAAAACGCCAAGTGATGGCAAGGCCCAGGCCCGTCCCCCCATAACGGCGGGTGGTCGAGGCATCGGCCTGCACAAAGGGTTTGAACAAGCGATTCAATTCTTTTTCCGTCATGCCGATGCCCGTATCGGCCACATCGAAATACAACATGTCCTCGCTGGCGCGGGCGAGGATGAACACCTGCCCATGTTCGGTGAATTTACAGGCGTTGCTGCCGAGATTGAGCAGGCACTGACGCAATTTGGTCGCATCGGTCCGCGCCATCCCCATTGAGGGATGAATCTGAATTTGCAGGCGATTGTCCTTTTGCACCGCCAGCGGTTCCAGCATCGCGCCGACTTCCTGCAACAGCCTTGCCGCATCGAATTCATGCACATCCAGATCGACATGGCCCGCCTCGATCTTGGACAGATCGAGTATCTCGTTGATCAGCACGAGCAATTGATGCGCCGAGCTATAAATCCATTGCACATCCTCGACCGACCGGCCCATGTTGGCGGCGATCAATTCTTCTTGCAGCACTTCGGTATAGCCGATGATCGCATTCAATGGCGTGCGCAATTCATGGCTCATATTCGCGAGGAATTGCGATTTGGCGAGGTTCGCCTTTTCCGCCTCGTCGCGGGCAAGGCTCAGCTTGCTGGCCGCATCCGACAATTCGGTGTTGCGCGCCTCAATCTCCAGTACCATCGCGTTGAAGCTATCGACGATGACGTTGAAATCCCGGTCCTGATCGCGCGACAGATGCAGGCTAAAATCCCCGGACTGGCCGATCCGGCCCATGGCCCGCGACAAACGTTCAATCGGATCGAACGCCATGCGCCCCAGCCATTTGGCCGCGAAATAGGCGAAACCCATACATAATGAAAAGATCGCGAACGCGCTTGGCGCGGCATCCCACAGGATCGCCCCGATGGTGCGATAATGAAAGCCGACCCGCAATTCGCCAACCCGTTCGCCATCGACCAATATCGGTCGGCGAATTTCGCCGTCCAATAATTTAAACGCTTCATGCGGGGTGCTCAGCGTGATCAAATGGCGCGGGTCGGCGGTGCCGATAAGCTCGGCCCCACGATAGCCTGCCACCAACGCGCCCTTGCCATTATAGGCCCCGGCCCAATCAATATCGGTGATGCCGCGCACCGATCCCAGACTTTCCCGCGCCGCCGCGCGGTCGCCGAACACAATCGCGGCGCTGAGATTGACCGCGATCACTTCCGAAATCTGCAACTGGCGGCCAAGCGATGCCGCCCGGTCATTGCGATATTGCACCGCGATTAGCCCGATACAGGATAATAACAATGCAAAGGCGACAGACAGCAACGTCAATAATTTCAGCTTGGCGCGAAACCCAAGGGCGGAAAACAGATGTGTTGTTCGAAACAGGATCATGATTGCACCCGTGCAGCAAGACGCATCAGCTTGGAACTGATCGACACCCCCGATTGACGCGCAGCCCGCGCGTTGATTTCAAACCGGATCTGATTGCCAAATCGGACAAGACCGATGGTCCCGCCACCATTGATAAATCCCGGACCATCGCCCACCAGCAAGCGGCCCCGTTGGCTCAATCGCGCGATGCTGGCGGCGGAGCCATTGCCCAGATAGGCAATGTCGCAACCAGCCCCGCCGACTGCCGCAAAATCCATCAGCCGGACTTCGACATCCCTGTCGCCGACATGGCGACCATGCAGCAGGGCCAATTCGCGCGCAGCGTCTTCATCCCGATCCACGCACAGGCGCAATGCCCGCCCCGCATCTTCCAACGGGAAATTCACGAACCGCAAGATGTTGAACATGATCGCGGCCTTCAGCCGGTTCGGGCTATTTTCATCCGCCCGCACCGGCTGTACGCCCGTCACGGCGACACAGATCATCAGCGCCCATAACGTCACCGCACGGGTCAATCTGGTGTTGATGATCTTGCCCGTGGAGACGCGCATGGCCCTCCCTCTCCTCAGAACCGAACGCGCGCCTGCATCGAAACGACACGCGGCGTATAGCTATCCGGCACCGGAATCAGCGGGTGGAGATATTCCTGACGCTTTTTGGTATTCAGATTGGTCCCGACAAGCGACAATTCGATCGTCTCGGTCGGGCGATAGCTCAACCGCGCATCAAGGCTGACATAATCAGGCACGCGGCCATTCACCAATGACGCGACATAACGCACATGCGTATCGATCGATATTTTATCCCCGATATCCAGCATATTGCGGAAACCGACCTGATGCTTGGGCGAATAATCGGGGAAAATCCACAATTTCGCGCCGCCATTTTGCGCCTCCGGCTGCACATTGGCGGCACCAATTTCGGTCATACCGATATTGGAGATAATCGGGGGACGCGCCACTGGTAGCATATTGCTGAAATGAATTTCGGAATAATTGAAATCGACCTTCCAAAAAGGCGTCAATCGACCGGTCAGCAGCACTTCAACGCCACGGCTGTCTAACTCGCCGTTATTGGCGACATTGGCAATGATGATCGACCCGACTGGGAACGGCACGAATGGCACGTAAATCGGTTCAAAACCGATCGGTTCCATCGTGAGAAGGCGATCATAATGATTGGCATAAACACTCAGATCCAACGACCAATTGCGGTCAAATTGGGCGCGCGCCCCTAATTCCAGTGCCACGAGCCGTTCCGATTTGAGATGCCGCACACCTTCCAGCCGGACATAGGTCGTCTCATCCATACCGGACGACGCCTGGGCAGTGCCCGCATTACTGAGGGTCAACATCCCTTGTCCGTGGCGCTCGATCCGCGAAGGCGTCAACACCGCCCGCGATGCACCGCCCCATACCGCCAACGCAGGCGAAATGCGGTAAAACAGCTTGGCGCTGGGCTGTGCCTCGAACCCGGTGAAATTATTATATTCAAATTTGCTGCCAAGCGTCAGCCGCAGACGGTTGGGAATAAGGCTGATATCATCCTGGACATAGCCGCTGATCCAGCGATCCGTCGCCACAGGCTTGTCGAAAAACAGAAGTGAGCTGCCCTGCACATCATCATGGGACAAACGCCCGGTCAGCCCGACATTCAACTCATGATGCGGGCTAGCCCGCCAACGCGCCCCGAAATCGAGGTTGAACGTATCATTTTTGATGCGCGGGCCAACTTCAACGCGGGTAAAATGATCGTAATTCGCCTGTACAGACCAATCCAGATCGGCACCTGCGCGATGGGTCCAACGGCCCAGCGCATATAAGCTGTTGAAATCATTATGCTACACCTGCCGATCATAGCCGAGGTTGAACGGGTCCGACCGCGGCACATTCAGGGCAAAGCTGTTATTCCCCTTAGCCACTTCCGATTGGAAGGTGAATGTGTTGTCGCCATCCGGTTCATAATCCATCCGCCCGCCAAGTGACGCATGATGGGTGGTCGTGGTGAGATCCTTGCCCTGTTGATCGACATAGCCCCCATCCGCCGAGCCCATCGCATACAGGCGATAGCTGAACGCATCACCCAATTGATCGGCATAGGATATCGATCCTTGCTGCTTGCGCCCGCTCAATCGCACATCGGCAATCACGCCTTGGCTGTCGCTGCTGTGGCGCGAGATGATGTTGATGACGCCATTGACGGCATTATTACCCCAAAGCGTCGTCCCCGGCCCGCGCACCACTTCAATCCGCTCAATGTCCGACACGGGCAGCGACGTCATGTCCCATAATATGCCCGAAATGGATGACATATATGTCGGGCGACCATCGATCATCACGGTAATCGTGTTGGAGAACATCGAATTGAAGCCGCGCGCCGATACGACGATATTGCCTTGCTGAATGTCCGCCACTTCCATCCCCGGCACCATCCGCAACAGATCGGCAATCGTGGATGCCGCGGAACGGCGAATATCTTCCTGGGTGATGACAAACACGGCAGCTGCAGATTCACTGACTTTCTGTCGCTTTTTCGCGACCGAAGTCGATTCCACCGTCAGCAATTCCTCCAATGGCAGATCAAGCAGTCCATCGACAGCCGTATCTCCGGTCACATTGGCCGGGGCCGTATTTTCGGCTGCCAATGCCGCCACCGGCATGACGCCGGCGCACATCACGCCAGCCAAAACAACATTCTTCCAATTCACATACATACGCAACGCTCACCAACTGTTAGGTGATCGACGCTAGAGATTCTTCCCCAATGGGTTATTAAACATTGGTCCGGAATGAGTTCCATCCAGCAACTTGCGGAGTGTCTCCTCATCCACCGGACGGGACAGCAGATAGCCCTGCACGATATTGCAGCCCATCACCGACAGCATTTCCAACTGTTCGCCGGTTTCCACACCTTCCGCCACCGATTTGAAGCCAAGGCCCGATGCCATGCCGATCATCGTCTGCACCAGAGTTCGGGCATCCGGATGGTCGACAATATGTTCGATCAATGAACGGTCGAGTTTCAGGCTGTTGATCGGCAGGGTCGTCAGACTGGCAAGGTTGGAATAGCCGGTCCCGAAATCATCAAGCGCCACCGACACGCCAAGCGCCCGCATCATCGTCAACCGATCGGCAGCGAGTTCGACATCCTTCATCGCGCTTGTTTCGGTGATTTCCAGTTCAAGCAATTCCGGCGGCACGTTCCAGCGATGCAAGGACGCCTTGACCAGCGCCACAAACTCCATCTGCCGCAATTGATGAGGGGATACATTGACCGACACCTTAACCCGCAACCCATCCTCCGCCCATGCGGATATGCGGCGGACTGCCGTGGACAGCACCCATTCGCCAATGTCGTTGATGAGGCTCATCTTCTCGGCCATCGGCATGAAATGTCCGGGCAGCAACAAACCGCGACGCGGATGATTCCACCGGATCAACGCCTCTACCGATGCAATTTGCAATGTGCGACAATCATATAGCGGCTGATAATGCAGCACGAACTGGTTTTCGGCCAGTGCCTGCCGCAACTCCTGTTCCAATTCGGCACTGGCACGCGCCTCCTCGTCCAGCACCGCACTGTAACATTCAATCCTGCCCCGGCCTTGTTGCTTGGCATGATACATCGCGGTATCCGCCGCGCGGAGCAATTGATCGTAATTATCGCCATCGCGCGGCCACATCGCGATGCCGATGCTGGCGCCCGCGGCAATCGACCGCGCACCCAGTTCGAACGGTTCGGCCAATACGCGCAACACCCGTCCCGCCACCTTGCGCGCCATCGTCTCGGATTGGATATCGCCCAGAAAGACTGTGAACTCATCCCCGCCCAGCCGCGACAAATGGGCCGTAGGGACCGATGGTTCATCCTGCACCACCCTCCCGACCCGATCCGCCACCCGTGTCGCGAGCTTCAGCCGTTCGGATGCCATTTGCAGTATCTGATCGCCCACGCGATGGCCGAGGGTATCGTTGATCACCTTGAAGCCATCAAAATCGATGAACAGCAGCGCGCACACCAGATCCTGTTGTTCATGGTCGAGGATCTGGCGCTCCACCAGATACTGAAAATGGGCACGGTTAGGCAGACGCGTCAGCGGATCGCGCTGGGCCGCCAATTGCAGATTTTCAACCGTTTCGCGCACCTGCACCGACATATGGCTAATCGCATCATTGAGCGATGTGATCTCGGGGATATGTGCATCCTGCGCGGACACGTCGAAATGACCTCGGGCAATTGATTCCAGATTGCGTCCGGATTCGCTGATAGCCAAAGATATCCGATCAATCCGCCATTTGTTTCGGGCAACGATAATGCCGCATATAAAGGCCGTCATCGGGAATAATAAGATCGGGAGGGACGAATCCACTCTCCCCACCAGCGCACCAAGCCCAATAATGCCCCCCGCCACCAGCAAGGTGCGGCACAGCATCATGACCGGCCTAGATGGTCCATTGATACGCAACATAGACTTTTACCAATAGCTAATACGCCACATACTCGACGCCAAGGACATAGCCCAACGCGGCTATCAGTCAATTCTTAACAACATCTTATGGTTTTACGGTCGATCGGGCCACAAGATCGCGCACCACCCGTTTCGGGCCGTCAACATGATCCGAAACCGATCAAAGGCGCATTGCCGTCATGTCAGGGATATTTGGGAAATGGTGCCCGGGGACGGGATCGAACCGCCGACACTGCGATTTTCAGTCGCATGCTCTACCAACTGAGCTACCCGGGCATTTGGCGTTACCGCCGGTTGGTGACGGGCCTATAGGGTTGGAACGGCGTGGCTGTCCAGCCTTCAAACCAAAAAATTTTATTCGCCCTCGTCATCCTGCTCTCGAACAGGGATGCGATAGCCCTCGTTCAGCCACTGAACAAGGTCGCGATCCTTGCAGCGAACCGAGCAAAAAGGCGCGTGTTCGCGTGATGGCGGCTTACCGCAGATCGGGCAGTTCTTGGTATTTTTGCTGGTCATGATGCAGCCTCACTAACATCTCGCAGGCGAAAAACAATCGCAGCGCCGGTCGCCCGGCGCAGTTGCTCCAGATATTGTGGCCGCTGCTCCAGCCAGCGCAGCACACTCCTGTCCACCGGTCGATCCACCGCGACCGGCGGCACCTCCCGCGCGATTTGCCGCAGCAACCGCCGCGCCCGATGGCCCGCCGCATCCCCCTTCACCCGCTCCGGCAACGATATAAACCGCCGTGGCCGGACAATTTGCAGGAAGCCAAAGCCATTGATGCCGGTGCGCTCAAACGGCCCTTCCAGCGCGGCATCCAATATCTCCGCCACCGCCAGCCGTTCGGCCTTGCCTTCCATGCTGGGAAAATCGACGCCAATCGACCCGGCAAGGTCATGACGCATGATCGCCTCCCCCACCGCCTGCGCCGCCGCCCGCGCCAAAGCGCCAGGGGCAAGGCTGCCATCCACGTCGAAAATCGTCATCGCGGGGGTCAGGCTCATCCGCAACAACCCGCCGGGAAAGGGAATCAGGCCCGTTTCGGCCTCATCCAAACACTCGCCCCAACCTGCCTGTTCAAACCAATCAGGTTCATGCGGCAGGCAATGGCGCACCGGCGATCCCGTCGCCTCGATCCGTGCCAGCAGATCAGGCCCCGCAATCGGTGATTCGTCCGGGGCCGGAAAGGCCTGTGCCAGCTTGGGATTGCCCGGTTCGGGGATCGGCACCCTAGTGACGCGCAACAAGAAGCGCCCGCCCTCCGCCACGCCCTTGGGCAGCTTATTAAGCATCACCGCCTGCCCATTCTCCAGCGTGGCGAGCGCGGTGCGCTTTGGCACTACCTGCGGCCCCAAACGGGCCTCAACCAAGCTATCGGGGGGCAAGCCGTCTTCATCGGTTTCGATCCGGGCGGCAATGATCCGGTCATCGTCGATCAGCACGGCACGGCGTTCGCCGATGCCCGCCTCATACAGCCATTCAGCCAAGACAGAGGCTATCCGAGGCACAGCCGCTGGCCAGCAGCAGCATTCGGGTTTCATACAAAGGCAGGCCGACGACCGCGCTATGGGAGCCGGACAGGAAGCGCACCAGCGCCTCTGCCGCCCCCTGAATGGCATAGCCCCCGGCCTTGCCATGCCAATCACCCAGCGCCAGATAGGCGGCAAGTTCATCATCGGACAGGCGCTTGAAAGCGACAATCGTCGTCACATCGCGATGGCGGGCATTGCCCTCGGCATCGATCACGGTGACGGCGCTGATCACGCGATGGCGGCGACCGGACAGCAACTCAAGACATTGCCGCGCGGTCTTTTCATCTTCGGCCTTGGGCAGGATGCGCCGACCGCAGGACACGACCGTATCCGCGCCCAGCACGATCTTGCCCGGATGGCGCGCGGCAACAATCGCCGCCTTTTCCCATGCCATGCGCCGCGCATAATCGAGCGGCAGTTCGGCCTTGCCGTGATGTTCGTCAATATCGGCGGGATCGACAGCCAAAGGCACCACGCCAAGGCGCGCCAATAGCTCCAGCCGACGCGGGCTGGCGGAAGCAAGGATCAGCGGCAAAATGCCCGTCCCGGCCTATTTGAAGCGATAAGTGATCCGGCCCTTGGTCAGATCATAAGGGGTCAGTTCGACCAAAACGTCATCACCAACCAGCACACGAATGCGGTTCTTACGCATCTTCCCGGCGGTGTGGCCGAGAATTTCGTGGTCATTTTCGAGCTTCACGCGGAACATGGCATTGGGCAGCAATTCAACCACCGTCCCGCGCATTTCCAGCAATTCTTCTTTCGCCATGCGGTCTCTTTACTATCCGGAATTCGAGGAATTTCGAACGGGGCCTTAGCGCGAAACAACGTAGAAGGGAAGGAAAAGCGTACACATAAGGGCGATGGACGAAAGGAGCCCCAATGCAGGTTGAAATGCCCCCCTCACCTCACCGCAATTGTTTCACACCGATCCCCTGCGCCAGCGCGTTCTGGCCGATCCGCAGCGGTTCATGGCTCCAGTCCGCGACAAACCATGTCGACCATGGCACATTCGGCGCAAGCGAGGCCTTGTTATCAGCAATCACCAGTCCGCCGGAGCGATGGCCGCGATTTTCCGCCGCAATGGCAATGAATGCGCTATGGTTTTCCTTGTTCTTGCCTTGCACGAACATATTGCCGGTGATGCTGCCAACCGAACCGGAGGGCAGATCAATCATATAATTGGTCGCCACGCCCTGACTGTCGTCAAAGCTGTTGTCGGTGATATTGTTCCGGCCTGCATTACTCTTGAGATAATGGCCGCCCGTCCCCTTTTCAAAACGGGAATTGGTGATGGTCAGCGAGCCATAATCGCCGACATACAGGCTGTGCGCGCACGCATTGCCCCCATCGCACCGGCCAAGTCGGGAAAAGGTGCTGTGATCGATGACGATCGCCGATGTCGGGTCCGGGGCGGTCAATATGCCCTGCTGGCTATTGCGGAATACCGCATTCACGACGCGCAGATGGCCGCGCTCCAACCTTATGCCCGCGCCATTACCGTCCGGCACCACCATATTCTGGAAGATGATACCGTCCACCACCGCATTTCTGCCGCGAAAGACCACCGCCGCCTTGCCCTCGCAAATGGTGCCGTCAAAAATCACCGACCCCGGCCTGTCCGCGCGCAGGGTGATGTCGCGATCCTCGAACACCGCGCAGTCATGATAGGTGCCGGGCTGGATATTGATCGTGACCGGCTTCGCCCCCATCTCCGCGACCGCATCGTCCAGCCGCCAGAAACTCTGGCCCGTCTCCTCAATCTCGAACGGGGCGCTTTCGGACTGAGCCAGTACCGGCACCACCGCCGGCAGGGCCAATAGCAGGACCACGAGCAGGGATGGGAAAATCGACTTGTACACGACTCGTTACTCCAACAAACATCGTGTTGAAATTGCCATTTACAGCCCAAGCCGTCCACATGATTAATGGTTTACGGCCAGATATTTACCATTTTACCCGCGCGCATCACAATTGATGATAGGCGCGATACCAATCGACAAAGCGCGGGATGCCCGATTCGATCCCGGTTGCGGGCTGGAAACCGAGATCGGCCTGAATGGCGCTGATATCGGCATAGGTCGCAGGCACATCGCCCGCTTGCATCGGTTGAAAATCGCGCACCGCCTTCAATCCGATCGCGTCTTCCAGCACATCGATCATCCGGCCAAGTTCTTCGGCGCGATGATTGCCGATATTATAGATGCGATGCGGCGACGCGCTGCCGCCTGCCTTTATCGATCCATCGTCTTGCGGCGGATTGTCGATACACGCGACCACGCCGGACACGATATCGTCGATATAGGTGAAATCGCGCAGCATCTGGCCATGGTTGAATACCGGGATCGGCTCACCGGCGAAAATCGCCTTGGTGAAAATCCACATCGCCATATCGGGTCGTCCCCATGGTCCATAGACCGTGAAAAATCGTAGTCCCGTCATCGGTATGCGATAGAGATGGGCATAGCTCTCGCTCATCAGCTCATCCGCCCTTTTGGTCGCAGCATAGAGGCTGACCGGATAATCGACCCGATCTTCCACCCGGAACGGCAATTCCTTATTGCCGCCATAGACCGAGGATGACGATGCATAGACCATATGCGCAACCTGACGCGCGCGGGCGATTTCCATCAGATTGAGATGGCCGACAAGGTTCGACTGCACATAAGCCCGCGGATTTTCGATGGAATAGCGCACCCCCGCCTGCGCCCCCAAATGGGCGATGCGGTCGAATTCCAGCCCGGCAAGCCCTGCCTCCAGCGCCCGATCATCGGCAAAATCAAGTTCGAGAAACGTAAAACGGCCGCCATATTGCTGTTGCAGCAAGGCAATGCGGTCTCGCTTCAACTGGACCGCATAATAATCGTTCATATTGTCGATGCCGATCACATGATCGCCTCGCGCCATCAGACGATCGGCCAGATGCATGCCGATAAAACCTGCTACGCCGGTAACGATGATGGTCGCCATTTTCTGCTTTTCCTATCCACCCGGAACGGGCTTCATGCGTCCGATAAAGCGACAAGTTGTTAAGATTGTGGCGCATTGGCCCATCTTGCCCGGAACCATACACCGTTTGATACGCAGCTCGATATTGCCTTGAACTCGCATTCGGCCCATTAAGCCCCACAAAGATCGACAAAGGCAGACAGATGACGACAATCGGTATCTTGGGCGCGGCGGGCCGCATGGGACAGGCAATCGCCGATGTAGCCGCACAGGCGGGCGTAGCGGTTGCAGGCGGCGTGGATCGCGCGGGCGTATCGGCCAAGGTCGCGGGCCAGCCGGTCGGCACCGATGTCGCGGCGCTGGCCAGCCAATGCGATGTATTGATCGACTTTTCCTCCCCCGTGGTGCTTGGCGCGCATCTGGAGGCCGCAAAGGCCGCAGATCGCGCGATTGTCGTCGGCACGACCGGGCTGGAGCCGGAACATCACGCCCTGATCGATGCGGCAGCCACGCATATCCCGATCCTGCAAACCGGCAATACCTCACTTGGCGTCACCTTGTTGGCGGCGGTCGTACGCGATGTCGCATCGCGTTTGGGCGACGATTGGGATATTGAGATTGTCGAAATGCACCATCGCCACAAGGTCGATGCCCCCTCCGGCACCGCGCTGTTGTTGGGTGAAGCCGCGGCCAAGGGTCGTGCCGTGCCACTTGCCGATGTGGCGGATCGCGGGCGCGACGGGATTACGGGTATGCGGCAGCCGGGCCATATCGGCTTTGCCGCGCTGCGTGGCGGCTCGGTCGCGGGCGACCATCAGGTCATCTTCGCCACCGATGGCGAACGCATCGAAATCGGCCACCGCGCCGAAAGCCGGGTGATCTTTGCCAAGGGCGCGATCAAGGCGGCGCAATGGCTGCACGGCAAGCCCGCAGGCCGTTACCGGATGGAGGATGTGCTGGGGCTTTGATGGGGAGCGCCACACGCCGGGGGTAGCATTTTCAAAGAACAGACCTCACTATCCCCCACCAACGGCACGCCGTGCCGCAAGGCCGAACGGCCGCCCGAGCTTATTGCGAGGAAGCCAAGCGGGCGGATGCCCGCGCCCGGCGTCTGAGGGACAAAACAAAGATGAAAAAAACCGACATCGAGACCTTCTATTCCATCCTCGCGGCGAACAATCCCAAGCCGGAGACCGAGCTGGAATATGGCAATGTCTATCAATTGCTGGTCGCCGTCACCTTATCGGCACAGGCGACCGATATCGGGGTCAACAAGGCGACCCGCGCGTTGTTTGAACGGGTCAAAACGCCCGCGCAAATGGTGGCCTTGGGCGAAGCGGGCTTAAAACAACACATCAAGACCATTGGCCTGTTCAACACCAAGGCCAAGAATGTCATCGCCTTGTCGGACATATTGGTCCGCGAACATCAAGGCGAGGTGCCACAGGATCGCGCGGCGCTCGAACGCCTGCCCGGCGTCGGGCGCAAGACCGCCAATGTGGTGCTGAACACCGCCTTTGGCGTGCCGACGATTGCCGTCGACACCCATATTTTCCGCGTGTCGAACCGCACCGGCCTTGCGCCCGGCAAAACAGTGCTGGAGGTCGAAAAAAAGCTGGAAAAGGCCACGCCCGCGCGATTCCGCCTTCATGCCCATCACTGGCTGATCCTGCATGGGCGCTATATTTGCAAGGCGCGCACGCCCAAATGCTGGCGCTGCCCGGTCGCCAGTTGCTGTGCCTTTAAATCCAAAACACCTGCGCCTATATTGAAGACCAAGGCTTCATAAGGCCGAGTGACCGGCACATCATTGCCGGGACGTGTACAGGAGTGGCGACATGAACAAGAAGATCATGATACCCGCATTATTGGCTGCCCTGATTGGCGGCGGCATCGGCTTTACAGAACATGCCGATGCCCGGTCGAAAGACAAGAAATGGGAATTGGCCAAGCCGACCGGCGAGCCCGTCAATTGCATCAACCTCAGTCAAATCCGCAACACCCGTGTCCGCAACGACAAGATTATCGATTTTTATATCAGCAATCGCAAGATCATGCGCAATGAATTGCCTTATAGCTGCCCCTCGCTTGGGTTTGAGGAACGCTTCCTCTACAAGACCAGCTTGTCGCAGCTATGTTCGGTCGATATGATCACCGTGCTGCACAGCAATGGCGGGTTTAACGGCGGTCTGGGCCTTGGCGCATCATGCGGCCTTGGCAAATTCCAGCCGATGGAAATACCGAAATAATCAACGCTTGGCCAAGACCGCCATCGCGCATAAACAGATGGCATGATGGCGGATTTTCAACCGGGCGAATGTGACATGGCGGACAAGACCGCACCTAAGCAAATGGCGACGATGACGATGCAATATCGTGATCCCGCCCATGCTGAACTGATGTTCGAATGGACGCATCTGAACGGGCGCGATCCCGCCACCATCACATGGCTGGCACAGCAGGATCATGTGCCGGAACTGGTGCGTCAGGCACTGGTCACGATGGAAACCCGCCCGCGTTACGAGCCGATTGAAGATGGGGTGCTGCTGAACCTGCGCGCCCCGGCCCTTGTTCCCGGCGATGATCAGGACGCATTGGTCTCGATCCGCATGTGGCTGACCCCCCATCGGGCGATTACCGTCAGCATGCGCGACAGCGAGGTCATGGCGGCGGTGATCGATAAGTTCAACGCCGGTCGACACCGCGATCCGGGCGATCTCGTCGCCTGTTTCGCGACGCTGGTTTCGGAACGGCTCGATAATCAGATCGCGGAATTGGGCGATGCGCTGGATGATCTCGAACTGGGGATGGAATCCGCCCCGCTCTATCTCCACCGCCACAAGGTCAGCGAAATTCGCAGCCAGTCGATTGAATTCCGCCGCTTCGTCCTGCCGCAATATCACGCGCTGGAACGGTTTTCGGTCGCGGGGCCGGATTGGCTCGACGATGATGATGTGCTGCAACTCCGCAACGCCGCCGATCGCTTCGCCCGCATGGGGGAAGAATTGGAGGCGATCCGCGAACGATCCGCGCTGATGCGCGAAGAATTGACCGACCGCCGTTCGGAATTGATGGATACGCGCGCGTTGCTGATTTCCATCGTCGCGCTGATCTTCCTGCCGTTGACGTTCCTCACCGGCCTGTTGGGGATGAATGTCGATGGCATCCCTTATGCCCATGCGCCTTGGGCCTTTTGGGGCGTGGTCAGCTTTTGTCTGATCGTCAGCCTCGCCATGGCCTATTATTTCAAACGCACCCGCTGGACGCGCGGTTAAGGGGCCAGAAGGCTAGAGATCAGGCCAGCAAGACCACCGGGCTGGACGAATGCCAGCGCATCGACACCCGATCTTCCCACGTAAAATCCTCCTGATCGAAGCGCGAGAGATTGGGCCGCGATACGCGCATCACCTGCCCTGATGGCATCAATATCTGAAATACGGTGATGTCGCCGAGATAGGACATGCCCTTGATCACGCCATCCGCCAGATTATGGCCGACCGGCGCATCCGGCGCGGGCGGTGCCTCGCCCTGGCGATAGAGCGATATCTTCTCTGGTCGCAAAGCCACATGCACCGTGCCTTCATGCGGGCCGGTCACGCCATGATTGATATATACCCGGCCAAGGGCGGGACATTCGACCACCGCGCGCTCCGGTTCATCGACGATCAGCCTGCCCTCGAACAAATTCACCGAGCCGACGAAATCCGCGACAAAGCGATTGGCCGGATATTCATACAGATCGGACGGCGTCGCCATCTGGGCGATCAGCCCCTTGTTCACCACCGCGATCCTGCTCGCCATCGATAGCGCCTCATCCTGATCATGGGTGACGGTGACAAAGGTGATCCCGACCTTTTCCTGCAAATCCGCGAGTTCGAACTGCATCGCCGCCCGCAATTTGGCATCGAGCGCGGACAAAGGCTCATCCAGCAGCAACACCTTGGGCCGCATCACCAACGACCGCGCCAGCGCCACCCGCTGCCGCTGCCCCCCCGATAGCTGATCGGGCATACGATCCCCCAGCCCGTCCAGCTTCACCAGCGCCAGCGCCTCATTCACCCGATCACGAATGTCCTTTTTCGGCGTGCGCGCGATTTTCAGGCCATAAGCGACATTGTCCCGCACATTCATATGCGGGAACACGGCATAGCTTTGGAACACCATGTTCACGGGTCGCTGATTGGGCGGCACCCCGGTCATGTCCTGCCCGTCGATCAAAATCTGCCCCTCGGTCGGCAGTTCGAACCCCGCGATCATCCGCAACAAGGTCGTCTTGCCGCAGCCCGATGGCCCCAGCAGCACAAAAAATTCGCCCGGCATGATATCGAGCGACACATCGTCCACCGCCGCCAATTGTCCAAATCTCTTGGTCACGTTGCGGATCTGGATAATCGGCTTGATCGCCGCAGTATCGCTATTGGCCCGGTTCGGCGGAGAGTTTGTCATGCTGGGCCTTTCCCGCTTTGAACCATGCGGTTTTGAAAATAGAGCGCCACGCTCGTCATGATGACGGTCAGCACGATCAACAAGGTCGATGCGGCGTTCACCTCAGGCGTGACCGAGAAACGCACCATCGAATAGACCTTCACCGGAAAGGTGATGGTATTCGGGCCAGAGGTGAAAAAGGTGATGACGAAATCATCCAGCGACATGGTGAATGCCAATAGCGCCCCCGCGATCAGCCCCGGCTTCATATGCGGCAACAACACATCGCGAAACGCCTGCCATTCGCTTGCGCCCAAATCCTTGGCCGCCTCCTCTTCCTCGCGATTGAACGAGGCCAGACGCGACCGCACCACCATCGCAACAAACGGGAAGCAAAAGGTGACATGGGCAATGGTGATCGCACCAAGGCTGAACGGCCATGGCATGTCGGTCGGCCAGCCGATCTGGGCAAAGAAGATCAGCATCGCGACGCCGAAACAGATTTCCGGCACGACAATCGGCAGGGCCATCGCCCCTTCCACCGCCGCTTTCCAAGGGAAGCGAAAACGCCACAACATCACCGCTGCAAGGCCGCCCAAGACCAAGGAAATGATCGTCGTGAAAAAGGCGATGGTAAGCGAATTGCCCAGCGCCTCCATCAACATGTCATTGTGCATCACCTTGTCATAATATTTGGTGGTGAAGCCCCGCCAGACGATATTGCGGCGGCTGTCATTAAAGCTGAACACCATCAACGCGACCAACGGCGCATAAAGGAAGAACATCACCAGCCCGACCCACAGGCGCATCGACCAGCGCCTGGTATAATCAAGCGGCGCAATCGCCGGGCGCAGGCGGCGCATCATGCCCGCGCTCCCACATCTGGCCCGATGCCCGTGCGCATGAGCTTGCGTTCGCGCTGCGCCTGCCATGCGATCATGATGAAGGTCGCATACATCAACATGAAGGACAAAGCCGAGCCGAACGGCCAGTCATTGGCGCGTTTGAACTGGCGTTCGATGACATTGGCGATCATCTGGCTATCGGTCCCACCCAATAGGTCGGGGGTGAGATAGGCCCCCAATGCCGGGACGAAGGTGATGACGACCCCGGAAATAATCCCCGGCGCGGCCAAGGGCGCGACGATGGTCAACAAGGTGCGAAAATGCCCCGCGCCCAGATCAAGGCTCGCCTCGATCAACGAGCGATCCAACCGATCGAGCGCCGCATAAAGGGGCAAAACCATGAACGGCAAATGGACATAGACCAGCCCCAGCACCACCGCGAAATTATTGTAGAGCAGATGCAATGGTTCAAACGCGTCAAGCGGCTGCAACCCCAGCACCACCCGCGCATTGCTCGATAATTGCCACAGCCAGCCCAAGCTCTGATTGGCATAGCCCTCGGTCCGCAACACCGCCATCAGCGCATAGGTGCGGATCAAAAGGTTGGTCCAGAACGGCAGCATGATCCCCAGCAACAGCCAAGGCTTCCACTTCGGCGTGGCAAAGGTGATCGCAAGCGCCACCGGAAAACCGACGATCAGGCAGATGAAGGTCGTCAACCCCGCGACTGCAATCGATTTGCCGAAAATCTGCAAATATAAAGGCTCGATCGCCTTGGCATAATTGGCGAAGGTGCCACTGATCTCGATTTCCGTCAGGCCGACATTGCGCCCGAAACTATAGGCCCACAATACCGCCAAGGGGATAATGAAGAACAACAGCAGCCACAAAATCGGCCCCGTCGCGATCGTCGCAAACACCCGCTTTTGTGTGCGCCAGCTCTGCCCCCCTGCGCCGGTCATTGGCCGTCAGTCCGCACGAATGCGGGTAAAGGCTTCTTCGTACAGCGGCTGGAGTTCCGGATTATAGGCGGCATATTCGCATTTCGCGAGCACGTCCGCCGGCGGGAAAATCACCGGATTATTCTTATATTCTGCTGGCATCAGCGCCTTCGCCGCTTCATTGGGCGTCGGATAGAGAATGGTCTCGCTGATCTTCTTGCCTGCCTCGGCATCCAGCAGATAATTGATGAACGCATGGGCGTTTTCAGGATGCGGCGCGCCCTTGGGGATCGCCAGATTGTCCGAATTGAACTGGCTGCCTTCCTTGGGAATGACAAAATCGATGTCCGGATCTTCCTTCATGATCTGGGCAATGTCGCCATTATATTCGAGCACGAGATCAACCTCGCCCGACAACAACAAATCCTGACCATTGTCTTCGTGGAAGGCCTTCACATTGGCCTTTTGCTTTTTCAGCATGGCCTCCAGCTCCGGCATCATTTCCTTGGTCACGCCATTGACGCTATGCCCCTTATATTTGGCGGCAAGGCGGAAGAGATCGCCCGCCTCGGACAGCAAGGCAATCCGGCCCTTATATTCATCGCTGTCGAGCAACACCTTCCAGCTATCCGGCTTGGCATGTACCTTGGACTTGCGATAGCCGATGCCCAAGGTCAGCCAGGTATAGGGCATGGAATAGGCGCGGCTGGGATCGTACGAGACATTTTTGAACGCCTCGCCGACATTTTTGAAATTCGGAATCTTGGTATGATCGAGCGGCATCAGCATTTCTGCCTTGACCATCCGTTCGACAAAATCATTGCTTGGCACGATCACATCGAAACCGGGATTACCCGCACGCAGCTTGGCGAATAATTCGTCATTGGTAGCAAACAGGCTCATGTTCACATCAATGCCGGACGCGCCCCGGAAATCATCCAGCGTGGTTTCGCCGATATAGGTATCCCAATTGTAGAAATTGAGCTTTGGCTCTTCCTTGCCGCCCGCGGCCTTGTCTCCGCCTTTGCTACAGGCCGCAAGTCCCCCGGTGAAGCTGATGCCAATGGCGGCTGCGCCTAGACTCTTCAGCAAAGAGCGTCGGCCCATGATCGAATCCCGCAACAACGACATTTTATCCATAGCTCGACTCCTGTGATGTCATGGCGTCTACATATGGGGTTAGCTTATGGCATTGATAAATTAGAGCAAGCCCATTTGTGTCAATTTTTTTGCAACTGCGAAGACGCCGCCATCGCCCGCGTCCGCGCCGCCATATGGCCGATGATCTTGCGCGGATAGGCTTTGGGCCGGACCCCGAATTCCTCCGGATCATGGATATAAGGATCGCGCAAATCCGCCAGTTCCGGCACCCATAACCGAATATAGGCACCACAATCGAACTTCTCCGATTGGCCCAAGGGCGCCATGATCCGGCCAAAGGGATTGGATTCAAACCCGGTCCCGGCGATCCACTGCCAACCGACAGAATTATTGCCATAATCAGCATCGACCAGCGTATCCCAGAACCAGCGTTCGCCACAGCGCCAGTCAATCAAGAGATGCTTGACGAGAAAGCTCGCCACCAGCATCCGAATGCGATTGTGGACATAGCCCGTCGCCCATAATTCCCGCATCCCCGCATCGATGATCGGATAGCCGGTCATGCCGCGCTGCCATGCCTTTAGATCGCGGGCGGCGGCCTCATCCTGATCCGGCCTGCGCCATGGAAACGCGCCCCGCGCCGCGCGGCCATCGACCCAGCCATAATCCGGGGACTGATCGATCATATTGATCCCGAAATCGCGCCAGCCGACCTCGCGCAGATAGGGCGCAGCACCCTCGCCCGCTTCGCGTGCCGCGACATGCCAGATGAGCGCGGGCGAGATTTCCCCGAAATGCAGATGCGGCGACAGGCGCGATACGCCCATCACCTTGCCGGGAAAGTTCCGGTCCTCATTATAGGCATCGATATGCGGCAGAAAATCACGCAACCGCTGCTTGGCCGCCTCTTCGCCCGGCTGCCAATATTCGCCGAACGACGCCGCCCAATCGGGGTTGCGCGGCAATAGGGACCAGTCATCCAGCACGTCGCTGTCCGGCCAGAGGGTCGGCGCAGGGATCGCCTGTGGCGCGGCCAAGGGCTTGGGCGGCGGCATATGCTGGAGCAACGCCTTCCACCAAGGGGTAAACATACGATAGCGGCTATCGGTTTTCGAGCGCACCAGCGCAGGCGGATAGAGCACCGCGCCTTCATGCACATTAAGTTTCATGCGCGCCGCCACGGCCTGTTCGGCGGCCTTGTGCCAAGGTTCATAATGGCGGGTCGCATGCACCGCCACCGCGCCGGTCTCTGCCGCCAATTGGGCAAGGACATCCGCGCTATTCCCTTTGCGCAGGATCAGGCGCGATCCCTTGGCCCTGAGACTCGCGTCAAAGGCGGACAGGCTGTGATGCAGCCACCATCTCCCCGCCCCCATGACCGCATAATCCCCCGCAGCCGCATCATCCAGGACATAGACCGGCAATACCGGATGCCCGCTTTCGACGGCGGCGACCAATGCCGCCTGATCGGACAGGCGCAAATCCTGACGGAGCCAGAGGATGACGGGGGTAGCAGATGATTGGGTCATCACGCTTCACTATCCCGTTGGGCGATAAAGTCCATTTTTGTTTAGCCCCGCGTTTTTGTTTACCCCTCAGGCGCCGGGCGCGGGCATCCGCCCGCTTGGCTACGCCGCAATAAGCGGCGGTGGCCGTTCGGCCTTGCGGCTGCTAACGCAGCCGTTGGCGGGGGATAGCAAGGTCAGTCCTTGGAAATGGCCACCAACGGCACACAGTGCCGCAAGCGCGAACGCGCGCCCGAGCTTATTGCGAGGAAGCCAAGGCGGCGGATGCCGCCGCCCGGCGTTTGAGGGACAAACAAAAAAGTGAAACCACTCAACCGAAAACAGTGTTGTCCTTCTCGACCGTCCAGGTCTGCCCCTTGGCGAGCAGGCTTTGCAGGTCCGGGGTCTTGCCCTTCGAGACTTCGATATTCTGGGCGATGACGGCGCTGTCATAGGTTGGGCGCGGATCGTCGAAGATCACGCCCAACGCAATCGGGAAGCCATCGACCAGACGCAGGTCGATCAACATATGGGCGACCGAGCGGTTCTTGACATCATGGACGATGACGCCAGCCGCTTCCCAATCGCCATCGACAACATCGACCGTCTTGAGATGGAGTTCTTTCCGATCAAGGGCGATGCCCTTCTTGCCGCCGTCGAACAGCATCGGCTTGCCATTTTCCAGCCACAGCTGGTGCGGACCGGCATTGGCCTTTTCGGTGAACGGCGCGAACACATCGTCATTATACACGATGCAATTCTGGAAGATTTCCACGAACGCCGCGCCCTGATGGGCGTGGGCCGCCTTCAGCACTGTCGGCAGATTCTTGTTCGTATCAATCGCCCGGGCAATGAAACGCGCACCCGCACCCATCGCAAAGGCGCAAGGCGTGGCTGGACGATCGACCGAACCGAACGGCGTCGACGGGCTCTTCGTGCCCACCTGGCTGGTCGGTGAATATTGCCCCTTGGTCAGGCCGTAAATCTCGTTGTTGAACAACAACAACTGGCAGTTCAGATTGCGACGCAGCAAATGCATCGTGTGGTTGCCGCCGATCGACAGCGCATCGCCATCGCCGGTGATGATCCACACATCCAGTTCCGGATTCGCGAGCTTCACCCCCGTCGCGACCGCGCAGGCGCGACCGTGAATGGTGTGGAAGCCATAGGTTTCCATATAATATGGGAAGCGCGACGAGCAGCCGATACCCGATACGAACACCGTCTTTTCCGGGCTGACGCCCAGTTCCGGCATGGTGCGCTGCACCGCCTTCAAAATGGCATAGTCGCCGCAGCCGGGGCACCAACGCACTTCCTGATCGGTTTCCCAATCCTTGGGCGTCGTCTTGGCGATAGTGGTCATATCGTTCATGCGAGCGACTCCTCGATTGCAACTTCAAGTTCGGCGATGGTGAATGGCTGGCCGGAAACCTTGTTCACGGGCTTGGCATCAACCAGATATTGATCGCGCAGCACGGTTTTCAACTGGCCCGTGTTCATTTCCGGCACGATGACCTTGTCATAGCTATGCAGCAATTCGCCCATATTCTTCGGCATCGGCCAGATGTGGCGGATGTGAATATGGCTCACATCCAGCCCCTTGGCGCGGGCGCGGCTGACGGCCTGATGGATCGCGCCATAGGTCGAACCCCAGCCGACGACCGCGAGCTTGCCGCCCGCCGCGCCGATGCACACATCCTGATCGGGAATGCTGTTGGCGATGCCGTCGACCTTGGCCTTGCGGATGTCGGTCATGGCCTGATGGTTGGCAGGCGAATAATCGATATGGCCGGTGTCGATCTGCTTTTCGATGCCGCCGATGCGATGGATCAGGCCCGGTGTCCCCGGCTTGACCCAAGGCCGCGCGAGCTTTTCATCGCGGGAGAACGGCTTGAACCCGCCTTCCGGCACGGTGTCGAGGAACTTGACCGGGAACGGCTTGTAGGTCGACATATCCGGCACGGCCCAAGGCTCTGCCGCATTGCCGATATAGCCATCGGTCAACAACATGACCGGGGTCATATATTGCACCGCGATCCGCACTGCCTCAATCGCGCAATCAAACGCATCCGAAGGCGAACGTGCGGCGATGACGGGCATCGGCGCATCGCCGTTGCGGCCATAGACCGCCTGATACAGATCCGATTGCTCGGTCTTGGTCGGCAGGCCGGTCGACGGGCCGCCACGCTGGCTGTTGACGATGACGAGCGGCAATTCGGTCATGATCGCAAGGCCGATGGCTTCGCCCTTCAACGCGATCCCCGGCCCCGAAGACGAGGTCACGCCCAATTGGCCCGCATAGCTTGCGCCAATGGCCGAGGCGATAGCGGCGATTTCGTCTTCCGCCTGAAATGTGGTGATCCCATATTCCTTGAGCGCCGACAGATAATGCAGGATCGAAGACGCAGGCGTGATCGGATAGCCGCCGAAGAACATCGGCATGCTCGCCAATTGCGTGCCCGCGACCAGACCATAAGCCACGGCCTCTGCACCCGTGATGGTGCGATACAGGCCGGGGGCAACCGGGGCTGGATTGACGTGATGACGCTTGACCTGACCACCGATTTCGATGGTTTCGCCATAAGCATGGCCTGCGTTCAGCGCGGCGATATTGGCATCGGCCAGCACTTGGTTCTTCTTGAACTTGCCGTTCAGCCAATCGATCATCGGCTGACGATCACGGTCGAACATCCACAAGGCGAGACCGAGCGTCCACATATTCTTGCAGCGCAGCGCCTCTTTATTGCCAAGGCCAAAGGGCTTGACCGCATCAAGGGTGAGCTGGGAAATGTTGAACTTGACGAGCTGCCATTTGTTCAGGCTGCCATCGTCGAGCGGGTTGACCGTGTAACCGGCCTTTGTGAGGTTGCGGGCGGTGAATTCGCCTTCATCGGCGATGATCAGGCCACCCGGCTTCAAATTGCCGACATTGGTCTTCAACGCCGCCGGGTTCATCGCGACGAGCACATCCGGCGCATCGCCCGGCGTATCGATCGCGCCCGAACCGAAATTGATCTGGAACGCCGACACGCCAAAGGTCGTGCCCTGCGGCGCGCGAATTTCAGCGGGGAAATCCGGGAATGTCGCAAAGTCATTGCCCGACAGCGCAGATGAAAGCGTGAACTGCCCACCCGTGAGCTGCATGCCGTCGCCACTATCGCCTGCGAAGCGGACAACGATTGATTCGTCATTCTGAATTGCGGCGGAACTGCCGGATTCCAGCGTCTGAGCGACTGATGCCATTCCAATTTCCTGCGTCGTTATATGGCAAGTCAATTGCCACTTTGCTCCACTCCCCTAGGACAGAGCAGGCCTCTCCTCAACGAAGAAATGCTGCACCCTGTCCCAGAAAGACTTGGGTTCTAGCCTAATTTGCGCTTGATCGAAAACAGCTAAAGTGAAACCAGCCCATCATCACCACGCCAGATCAGGAATCCCGATGTCGAACAGCTTTGCCCATTTGCCCTATCGCCCCTGCGCCGGGATCATGCTGCTGAACCGCGAAGGTCTGGTTTTCGTAGGCCAGCGCGCAGACAGCAGCGCCGATGCATGGCAGATGCCGCAAGGCGGGGTGGACAAGGGCGAAGACCCGCTCGATGCCGCCATCCGCGAGGTCGGCGAAGAAACCGGCATCCGCGCGGATTTGATTCGCCTGATCGCCCAATCTTCCGAGGAGCGCTTTTACGACCTGCCGGATGATCTGATCGGCAAATTATGGAAGGGCAAATATCGTGGCCAGCGGCAAATCTGGTTCCTGATGCGCTTCCTTGGCCATGATGACGATGTGAACATCATGACCGAGCATCAGGAATTCCGCGCGTGGCGCTGGGCCGAACCGGAACAGGTGCCGCAATTGATCGTATCGTTCAAACAGGCACTGTATCACGACATTCTTGATGAGTTCCGCCCACTGATCGGCCCGGCAGAATAACGCAAAAATCGCGCAATAGTTAACACAAAAATGGCCTATTAACCTCAAAAACTGTCGGATTAATTTACAAGTAACCATGTCTGTTAATGCCGAAATCGCAATTTTCCGGGATTGGCACGGTGCTTGCTTATAGATTTTCATGATAAGCAAAATCGCCCGCCTCTTTCAGATCAAAACCCGCTTTGAAGCATGCGCGGTGATTTATGCGCTGTCCGTCGGCGCGGTCGAACGCGGCGAACATTATCTGCATCAATATCCGGGCAATATGGGCTGGGTATTCTTTTCGGTGTGCACCTTCTCGGTCTTCATCGCGGGCGGCGTCTTGTTCGACAGCATCCGGGACAAGTCCGCCGTAAAATAAGGTGCGGCCTTTCCTTCCGCGCCCACCCGGGCTAGTTCAGGCTACATGCCACCGATCATCTTCATCCTCGCCCGCGCTGTGAACGGCGTCATCGGCCTTGACGGCCAATTGCCCTGGCACCTCCCCGCCGATCTCAAACGGTTCAAGGCGCTGACCATGGGCCAGCCGATGGTGATGGGGCGCAAGACATTTGAGAGCTTCCCCAAGCCCCTGCCCGGTCGCCGCCATATCGTCCTCACCCGCGACCATGATTGGCAGCGCGAAGGGGCCGAAGTCGTCCATCATGCGAATGAAGCCTTGGCATTGGCCAGCCAAGGCGACCCTGCGGCCATCTGGATCATCGGCGGGTCGGAAATCTTCAACCTGTTCATGGCGCGCGCCGATGGGATCGAACTGACCGAAGTCGATCTGGAGGTGCAGGGCGATGCATTCATGCCGCCTTTCGATGAACAGGACTGGAAAGAGACCGCGCGCGAGGATCATGACGGCTATCGTTTCGTGACACTGGCAAGACGCGTTTAAACGCCCTATAGCGCCGCTCGTCATGACAAGAATACACGGACAGGATCGGCTGGATCAGGCGCTGCGCGGCGGCGTGATCGCGCTTGGCAATTTCGACGGCTTCCACCTCGGCCATCAGGCCGTGGTCGGTCGGGCGGTGGCGCGCGCGCGGGAACTCGGCTGTCCGGCGATTGTCGCGACCTTCGATCCGCATCCGATCCGCTATTTCCAACCGGACGCCGCCCCATTCCGCCTGACGACGCTCAATCAGCGCGAACATCTGTTCACGGCGGCGGGCGCGGATGCGATGATGATCTATCATTTCGCCGAAGAACTGGCAGGCGTCAGCGGCGTAGATTTCATCCATGATTGGCTGATCGACCGTGCAGGCGCGCGCGCCGTGGTGACGGGCGATGATTTCACCTTTGGCAAGGGCCGCGACGGCAATGTCGACCTGCTGCACAAGGAAGGCGAAGCGGACGGCCTGATCGTCGAAACCGTCGCGGCGGTGCGCGATGAGGAGGGCGTTATTTCCTCCAGTCGCATTCGCGATGCGCTGCGCGATGGCGACTGCGCGACCGCCGCGCGGCTGCTCACCCGCCCCTTTACGATTGAAGGCGCAATCCAGCATGGCGCAAAGCTGGGCCGCACCATCGGCATGCCGACCGCCAATATGGTGCTGGGCAATTATGTCCGCCCGAAATACGGCATCTATGCCGTGCGGGGCCGCCTGCCCGATGGGCGCGTGCTGAATGGCGCGGCGAATATCGGCATTCGCCCCAGCTTCGATCCGCCGATTGAATTGCTGGAAACCCATTTCTTCGATTTCTCGGGCGACCTGTACGATCAGATTCTCGAAATCGAGCTGATCGCCTATCTCCGCCCGGAAGCAAAATTCGACAGTCTTGATGCGCTCACGGCCCAAATGCGGGCCGATTGCGATCAGGCACGGCAAATCCTTGCCGATTACCCCATCCTTGCCTAGAGCCTGTGACCATGACCGACACGCCAAGCCAAAAAACCGAAGACTATAAAGGCACCGTCTTCCTGCCGAAGACCGATTTCCCGATGAAGGCCGGATTGGCCCAGAAGGAACCGGCCATTCTCGCCCATTGGGAAAAGCTCGGCCTGTACCAGCGCCTGCGCGAACAACGCGCGGATGCGCCGAAGTTCATCCTGCATGATGGCCCCCCTTATGCGAATGGCGACATTCACATGGGCCATGCGATGAACAAGGTGCTCAAAGACATCATCACCCGTTCGCAATCGTTGATGGGCAAAGACGCGCCCTATGTCCCGGGTTGGGATTGCCACGGCCTGCCGATCGAATGGATGATCGAAAAGGCCTATAAGGACAAGAAGCTCAACAAGGACGAAGTCCCGGCCAATGAGTTCCGCGCCGAATGCCGCGCCTATGCCGCCAAATGGGTCGGCGTGCAGAAAGAACAGTTCAAACGCCTTGGCATCATGGGCGATTGGGAAGACCCCTATCTTACGATGAAATATGAGGCGGAAGCCTCAATCGTCGGAGAACTCTTGAAATTCGCCGAAAGCGGCCAGCTCTATCGCGGGTCCAAGCCGGTGATGTGGTCCCCGGTCGAAAAGACCGCGCTCGCCGAAGCCGAGGTCGAATATGAAGACATCACCTCGACCCAGATCGAGGTGGCGTTTGAAATTTCTGACGCGCCAAATGCGCCGGAGCTGGTCGGCGCCAAGGCCGTCATCTGGACGACGACGCCATGGACCATCCCGACCAATCAGGCACTCGCCTTTGGGCCGGAGATTCAATATGGCCTGTTTGAAAGTGAAGACGGCGCACGCTGGCTGCTGTCGGTCGAACGCGCGGCGCTGATCGCGCAATTTGCGAATGCCAAGACGATCAAGACGTTCAGCGGCGCAAACCTTGCTGGCGCGACCGCCCGTCACCCGATGCATGCAAAGGGCGGCTTTTTCGCCAAGCCCCGTCCGTTCCTCGCCGGTGATTTCGTCACGACCGATGCGGGTACCGGCCTTGTCCATCTAGCTCCAGATCATGGCGAGGACGATTTCCTCACCTGCAAGGCCAATGGCATCGACCCGGTATTCGCGGTGGAACCGGATGGCCGCTATCGCGCCGATTGGGCATGGATGGGCGGCGAGAGCCTGTCCGTCATCAACCCCAAGCTGAACGCGCCGGAAGGCCCGATCTGCACCGACCTGCGTGATGCGGGCGCGTTGCTGTCCGCCGAGGCGTTCAAGCATAGCTATCCACATAGCTGGCGCTCCAAGGCCAAGGTCATCTATCGCTGCACCCCGCAATGGTTCATCCCGATGGACAAGAACCATAACGACGCGACCTTGCGCGAAACCGCGCTTGGCGCGGTCCGCGATACGCGCTGGGTGCCGGAACGCGCCGAAAACCGCATCACTGCGATGGTCGAAGGCCGCCCGGACTGGGTGATCAGCCGCCAACGCGCATGGGGTGTGCCGATTGCGCTCTATGTCCATCGCAAGAGCGGCCAGTATCTCAATGATTCTGCCGTCAATCACCGGATCATCGACGCCTTCAAACTGGGCGGCGCAGACGCATGGTTCGCCGCCGATCATCAGGCGCTCTTGGGCGCGGATTACGATCTCGCCGATTATGAAGTCGTCAACGACATCCTCGATGTATGGTTCGATTCCGGCTCCACCCATAGCTTTGTGGTCGAGGCGCGTTATGGCGTCGGCACGATTGCCGATCTCTATCTCGAAGGCTCGGATCAGCATCGCGGCTGGTTCCAATCCTCCTTGCTCGAAAGCTGCGGCACCCGTGGCCGCGCACCTTACAGGGAGGTGCTGACCCATGGTTTTGCACTGGACGGTCAGGGTCGCAAAATGTCCAAGTCCTTGGGCAATGTCGTCGATCCGTTGAAGATCCTGAACGAATCCGGCGCGGACATTCTGCGCTTGTGGGTCGCCTCCACCGATTATTTCGACGATGTCCGCATCGGCAAAGAGGTACTCGCCGGCACCTCGGATGCCTATCGGAAGATTCGCAATACCTTCCGCTACTTGCTTGGTGCTCTTGATGGATATTCTGAAGAAGAAGCCGTTGCATTTGACGCCCTGCCGGAACTGGAGCGTTATGTTCTCCACCTGCTGACCGAACTCGATCACGAGTTGAAGGACGCGGCGCTGAACTATGAATTCAACCGTTACGCCCGGGCGCTGAGCGATTTCTGCAACAACGACCTTTCGGCCTTCTTCTTCGATATCCGCAAGGACCGCCTCTATTGCGATGCATCGAATGATCCGAAGCGCCGGGCCTATCGCCATGTGCTCGATCTGCTGTTCCACGCCTTGGTGCGCTATGCCGCCCCGATCCTCTGCTTTACGGCAGAAGAAGTGTGGCAGGCGCGTTATCCGTCGGAAGATGGATCGGTCCATTTCCTTGTCTGGCCGGAAATGGAACGCGCATGGCATGGCGACAGCACGTTCGCGGTTAAATGGAGCGAGTTGCGCGCGTTGCGGACCCAAGTAACCGAAGCGATTGAACCGCTGCGCCGCGAAAAGATCATCCGCTCCAGCCTTGAAGCGGAAGTCGCGATCCCGGACATTGATGCAATTGTTGGTGGCTATCGCGACATTAATCTGGCTGAACTGTTCATCACGGCATCTGCGAAACCAGTCGCTGGTGTGAACGAAATTCAGATCACCAAGACCGAACATCACAAATGCGGTCGCTGCTGGCGCTTGCTGCCGGATGTGGCGGAAGACGGCGCATTATGCGATCGTTGCGACGATGTGGTGAACGGCTGATCTGATGACGGCCAAAATCCATCATCGCTTTTTGGGCTTTTTCATCGCCTTGCTGGTCTTTGCGGTCGATCAGGCGACGAAATTCGCGATCATCCGCCCGCTGGCGCTCGAATCGCGGCAAGTGATCACGCTCAGCCCGATTCTCAATCTGAGCTGGGTCGAAAATCACGGCATTTCACTCGGCATGTTTACGGCGGATAGCGCGGCACAGCGCTGGATATTGGTGGGCGTGACGGCGCTCATCGCGCTCGGCGTCTCTTATTGGATATTGCGCGAACGGATGCGGGCAGATGTCTATGCATTGGCGCTGGTATTGGGCGGCGCAATCGGCAACATTACCGATCGCACGCGGTTCGGCTATGTGGTTGATTTCATCGACTTGCATTTTGGTGCGTTCAGACCGTTTTTGGTCTTCAATGTTGCCGACGCCGCGATTACGATAGGCGTATTGATATTATTGGTGCGGGCTTTCTTCACCACGAACAAGATGAACAACGGAGATACGGAACATGCGTAAGACGATCCTGACCGTGGCTGCGGCCTCGACCTTGCTTGCGCTCTCCGCTTGCGGTGGCAAGACCGGCGGCGTGATCAACCGCGAACGCCCGGATGAATTCGCCACCGCGCGTCATGCGCCATTGGTGATCCCGCCCGATTTCGCCCTCACCCCGCCGCGTCCCGGCGCGCCGCGCCCGCAAGAAGCGGATAGCAGCACCCAGGCGTTGCAGGCGATGTTCGGCGGCGCTGCCGTGCGCTCTGCGGCGGAAAGCGGCCTGATCTCGGCAGCGGGCGGCGTGCGCACCGGCACCAGCCGTTCGAACGTGACCGACCCCAACACCAATGTCGTCGACAAGGGCGCGGGCGTGCAGGACATTTTGAACGCACCGGAAAGCACCGCACCGACCACCGGCGCGACCCCGCAATAAGCGTCCGCACCGGGTCGGCCCGCAGTTTCGGCTGACATGTTCGGGCTGATCCTCAGACGGCTGATGGCGTCGATCCCGACGTTATTGGCCGTCGTCTTTCTGTCCTTCTTCCTGATGCGGTTCGCGCCGGGCAGCCCGTTTGACGGCGAACGCCCGCTCGATCCCGAAACGCGCCTCGCGCTCGATGCCGCTTATGGGCTGAATCAACCGATCATCGTCCAGTTCGGGCGCTATATCACCGGGCTTGCCCATGGCGATTTCGGGCCAAGCCTTGTCTATCGGGATTTTACCGTCACCGATCTGATCTGGACCGGCCTGCCGGTCTCGCTCCTCATCGGCGCGTTGGCGCTGCTGCTCGCGATGGCGGGCGGCATCGCCATTGGGCTGGCCGCGACATTGCGCCCCAATGGCCCGCTCGACCGCAGCCTGATGCTCTGCATGACCTTGCTGACCGCGCTACCGACCTTTGTCACCGGGCCGATATTGGCGCTGGTCTTTGCCCTGTGGCTCGGTTGGTTGCCGGTCGCGGGCTGGGGCGATGGCGCGCCCGTGTACCTTGTGTTGCCGGTCCTTGCGCTCACCCTCCCGACCATGGGCGCGGTGGCAAAGCTCACCCGCGCCGGGCTGGCCCAGATCATGACGCAGGACCATATCCGCGCCGCACAGGGGCGCGGCATATCGGGCTGGCGATTGATCGCCCGCCATGCGCTCCGCCCCGCCTTATTGCCGGTGATCAGCTACGCCGGGCCAGCGGCGGCAGGGCTATTGACCGGTGCGGTGGTAATCGAAACGATATTCGCGCTGCCCGGCCTTGGGCGCTATTTCGTGCAGGGCGCGCTCAATCGTGATTATCCCTTGGTGATGGGGGTGGTGACGCTCTACGCCGCGCTGATCGTGTTGTTCAACCTCATCGCCGATGTGCTGTACGGCTGGCTCGATCCACGGGTGCGCGGATGAGCCGGGTGTTAAATGCCCTGCCCGCCATGTTGGTGCTGCTGATTCTGGCCGCCGCTTGGCTGTTGCCGCCGTTCCTGCCATGGGATTATCGGATCATCGATTGGGATCATGTCAGCAGCCCGGCCCTCACCCCCGGCCATCTGCTCGGCACCGACAGTGTCGGGCGAGATCTGTTGTCCCGCACATTGATCGGCACGCGGATCACAACGATGGTCGCCATTGCCGCAGCATCGGTCTCGCTCCTCATCGGCACCTTATGGGGCGCGCTCGCGGGCTGGTGCGGCGGGCGGATCGACAATGTGATGATGCGGATCGTCGATGCGCTCTATGCCCTGCCGTTCATGTTCGTGGTGATCCTGTTGATGGTCGTATTTGGCCGGTCGATCCTGCTGGTGTTCATCGGCATTGGCGCGGTCGAATGGCTGACGATGGCGCGGGTCGTGCGCGGGCAGATGCTCGCCTTGCGCCAGCGCCCGTTCATCCTTGCGGCAGAGGCCGCAGGTGCCAGCCCGCGCTTCATCATTTTCCGCCATGCCCTGCCCAATATGGCGGCGGTGATCCTCGCATATTTGCTGCTGACGGTGCCGCAGGTGGTGATGGTGGAAAGCTTCCTCTCCTTCCTCGGCCTTGGTGTGCAGGAACCGATGACCTCGCTCGGCATTTTGGTGAAGGAAGGCGCAGACGATATGGATGTGTTCCCGATGGCCTTGCTGGTGCCGGGTGGGGTGCTGGTGACCTTGGTGATCAGCCTGACCCTGCTGGGTGAACGGCTGCGCGACCGGTGGGCGGCATGACGGCGGTCCTCGATTATCGCAACGTCACGGTCGCGATTGAGGGCCGCAAGGTCGTCCAAAACCTCAACCTCGCGATTGCGCCGAGCGAATGTGTGGCCTTGGTCGGCGAATCCGGATCGGGCAAATCGCAAAGCTGGATGGCCCCGTTCGGCCTGTCGCCGGGCGTGGCCGGGGGCGAGGCCTATCTGTGCGGCGAACCGGTGATCGGCGCGGATGCCGCCAGCCTGTCCGCATTGCGCGCGCGACATGCAGGCTTCGTGTTCCAGCAACCGCTCACCAGCCTGTCGCCGCACCTCAACATCGCCGCCCATCTGACGGAGGCCTTCTGCCAAGCAGGTGCGGCCCTGCCCGATCAGGACACGCTCATCGCGGCCCTCGTGGATGTCGGGATCGACCGGCCAGCCGAACGGCTGCGGCAATTTCCGCACCGGCTATCGGGCGGCCAGCGCCAACGCGTGATGATCGCCATGGCCCTTGCCCATCGCCCGGCACTGTTGATCGCGGATGAGCCGACAACCGCGCTTGATGCCACCTTGCGGCGTGAGGTGATGGACTTGCTCAACCGCCTGTGCCGCGACCGGGGCATGGCGATGCTGCTGATCAGCCATGATCTGGCGAGCGTCGCCAGCATCGCGGACCGGATCATCATCATGCGCCAAGGCGACATGATCGAAACCGGCCCGTCCGATCAGATATTATCGCAACCGACCAGCGACTATGGCCGGGAATTACTGGCCGCGACACCGCGCCTGACCGATCCCATACCGGTGCGCCCGGTAATCGGCGCCGCCCTGTTGGCAGCGCAGGACATCGCCGTCAGCTTCCCCATGCCGGGCTGGCGACGCCCGCATTTGCAGGCCGTCGCTGATGCCAGCCTGATGGTGCATGAGGGCGAGGCCGTCGCGATTGTCGGCGGATCGGGATCGGGCAAATCGACCTTGGCCCGCGCCATTGCCCGACTTGGGCCGTGCGATGCGGGGGAGGTAACATGGCGCGGCCTGCCCCTCCCACCCCGCGCCAAGATGCAGGCACATGATCGCGCGGGGTTCCAGCCGGTATTTCAAGACCCGGTCGCGAGCCTTGATCCGCGCTGGCGCGTGGCCGATATCATCGCAGAGCCTGCCCATCACCTTGGACGGGGGGCCAGCCGCCAATTTGTCCTCAGCATCATGGCGGAGTGCGGGCTGGACGCAAATCTCGCCGACCGACGCCCGCATGAACTGTCTGGCGGACAGGCGCAGCGCGTGGCGATTGCCCGCGCGCTCATCACCGATCCCGCGATGCTGATTCTTGATGAGGCGACCTCCGCGCTGGACGTGCTGGTCGCGGGCCGCATTCTCGATCTGTTGCGCCGATTGCAGCGCGAAAGGCGGCTGGCGATGCTGATGATCACCCATGATCTCGCGGTAGCGCGGCAACTCTGCCATCGGGTGATCGTGATGGATCAGGGCCGGATCATCGAACAGGGCGACACGGAAATGCTGATCCGCGCACCACACACCGACATCAGCCGCGCATTGATCGCCGCCAGCCAATAAGAAGGTCATGGGCAAACTTAATCAATGCCATTTTTGCGCCTCCCGAATGTCGGCTGCTGAAAAATAATCTTCATATTCCACCCAAGCGCCTGCGGCAGCATAAGGCACCTCTTTACAAGGCAACCAATGTTGTTCGGCGACAATATCCGACCCGCCCCAACACCAGCCATGCGCCGATAATATCGCCAGCGCACGCCGCCATATATTGCACCCCCACATCGCCACCCCGCCCATCGGACCATCATGACCCGGCCCAATCCTGCATCGACCCTGCTCAAATTCGGCACGCTGCATCAACACGCGCACCGCGGCGGGATAGGTGGCAAATTTACTGATGGGTATGGCGTTCTCAATATCGAACCGTTCTTCTGCCGGCAGAGGTGGCAAATACAAATAATCGGCCTGGCTGAACTGCCCCTCATGCGGAGGATGCGTCATTATCCAACCGCCGGCAAGAAAGACCGCCAACACGGCGAATTGAAACATTTTCGCACACCCAATGCTTGCCATCATCCACTCCTCCGTCATTGATGCGCCATCAACGCCGCGTCCTTGCCTCCTGTATATCGGCAGCCGAAAACATATCGCCCTCACCCATCAAGGCACCTTCGAAATAAAAGGGGTCTTGCGCGCAAGGGAGCCAATGCTGTTCGGCGAGTATCCGCGATCCGCCCCAGCACCACCCATGCGATTCCAATTTCACCCTCGCCCGACGCCACATATTACACGCCCGCCTGCCCATCGCACTCTCCAGACTTGGCCAGAATATACATCGATTCAGCTCGATATCTGATCGTTGCATCAGGGCGCGCAAGGATGCAGGGAAGGATCGATATCTCAAGATCGGAAATAATTCTTTTGACTCAATCCGCTCTGCTGCCGACAGGGGCGGCAGGTACAAATAATCAGCCGGAGAAAACGCCCTCGCCTGCCGTGCCGCCGCAATGGTCTCACCACCAGCAAGCACGACCACCAATATCGCCAGCCGAAAAAAGAGCGCACGTCCGATGCTTGTCATCACATCTCCCCAATCAATGATGTACCATTATGGTTATCTTACCCCTGTCGCCCGGCGATAAATGGCCCCGGCAATCCGCGCGCGATCCTCCGATTGGCCAACAATATCTTCTGGAATCAGATAATGTTCAAAAGCGAGACGATCGGCAGATTTTTGCTCTCTACTTACGCCACTAGTCATGATACGCCCCAAAAACAAAATTGGAACATATAAAGAACTTTTACGCATGTAAATGTATTTACATTATAAACCACCACGGCGCACACACTGAAAATCACCTTCAACCGCAAGTGAAGCTGGTTTCGCCATCATCTCGATAGGGAATGGTACATGGTGCGGGCGGAGGGAATCGAACCCTCACAGACCTTACGGTCCAACGGATTTTAAGTCCGGTGCGTCTACCAGTTTCGCCACGCCCGCACAGCATGTATCGCCGCTATAGGCAGGCGATCCGAAAAGGCCAAGAGGGTGGATCGGGCGGGCGCCATAAATTTGATAATGCCGGTTGATTTTGCCCCTCAGCCTTGACTTCACCTCGTGCGGACCGTTTAGACAATGACGATGAAGCTCGCCATTTACGATCTTGACCGGACCATCACCCGGATCGGCACCTATACGCCATTTCTGATCTTCGCCGCACGGCGACGGGCGATCTGGCGCTTGCTGCTGCTGCCCATTTGGATCGTGCTGATGCTGGGCTATGTCGCGAAAATATATGATCGCAAGGCCCTGAAGGAACGCGGCTTCCTGCTGTTGGTCGGATCACGCATCACAGCAGATGAACTGGCGACACTCAGTAATGCCTATGCCGACCATGTGATGCGCCGCAATGTGCATGCCGGAGTGCTCGACCTGATCGAACGGGATCGTCGCGATGGCTATCGGCTGGTACTCGCCACCGCCTCCCCCGATTATTACGCGGCGCCTTTGGGACGTCTGCTCGGCATGGAGCATGTCATCGCCACGGTGCAGGCACAGGCGCCCGTTGGCGACTATCTTTGGCGGATCGCATCGCCCAATTGCTATGGGCAGGACAAGCTTGACATGATCCAGCAATGGCTTGACGATCAAGGTGCTACCAAGACGGGCATGGAAGCGCGTTTCTATACCGACAGTTCATCCGATTTGCCGACGCTGCGCTGGTCAACGGGGCCGGTGGCGGTTAATCCCTCACGCAAATTGCATCATATTGCCGTCAATAACGGCTGGAGCGTAAAGACATTCGCATGACCAACAGCCCACGCCTGATCCTAACCGGTGATAATGATACGCCCATCTGGGGCATGACCAGCGCCATTAGGATCACCCGCCTGTTCGACAAGCAACAGGTGGAGAGCGCGCTCGCGCCCGATGCGGCCATTTGGGCGGACACGGGCTATGCCTTCGACCCGCAATGGCTGCGGCATGTAACGGCCAATCCCGGCATCGTCGTCACCATCAGCGGCGTGCCGGTGCTCGCCCATCTGCGCCATGCGGATGACGCGGCAGCGCTGGCGCGCGGTGAGATCCCGGCGGATCATGCGGTGATCGAGTTCAACAGCCAGCCGCAAATCTATAATCACGAGCTACGCAAGCTCGATACCCCGTTCCTCTCGATCCTCACCCCGACCACCGTCAAGGAGATCGAGCGCAAGAGCTATTTCGGCGCCTATAAGGGCGTGACGGATATTCTCACCAAATATCTATGGCCTGAATTCGCACTGGTACTGACCCGTATCGCGGCCAAGCTCGGCATGACCCCGAATATGGTGACGGCCATTGGCGCGATCCTGTGCGTGGCCGCGACCTATTTATTCTATGCCGGCTATTTCTGGACCGGCATGTTGCTCGGCTTCATTTTCATGGTGCTGGACACGGTGGACGGCAAGCTCGCGCGCTGCACCATCACCTCGTCTTATTGGGGCAATGTGTTCGATCATGGCATCGACCTGGTCCACCCGCCATTCTGGTGGCTGGCATGGGCATTCGGCTGTGCGACAGTGGGCTATCCGCTCGGCTACCACATGTTCATTTTCATCCTCATCGCGATCTTTGGCGGCTATGTCGCCCAACGCGTGATCGAGGGCATCTTCATCTGGGCGTTCGGCATTCATATCCATGTCTGGCGGCCGATTGATTCCCAATTCCGCCTGATCACCGCGCGGCGCAACCCGAATATGGTCCTGCTGTTTGCGGGACTGCTGATCGGTCGGCCCGATCTGGGCCTGATCTGGGTCGCCTATTGGACGGTCATTTCGCTCGGCATTCACCTGCTCCAGATGTTGCAGGCGGCGATTGTCAAAGCGCAGGGCAAGCCGATTATATCATGGTTGCGAGCCCCGGCATGAATGAGGGCGTGAACGACACTATCCGCAAATTCGGCTATCCGCAGACCTTGGTCCGCGAATATGCCTATTGGATATTGCTGGTCCGCCCGGCGCAACCGACATTGGGCTCGCTCGTTCTCGCGGCCAAGGGCGAAGCCATGGCCTTTGGCGATCTGTTGCCCGGCGCTTATGCCGAACTGGCGACGATCACCCATGAGATTGAAGCCGCGCTTAAAACCGTGATCGGCTATGATCGGATCAATTATCTGATGCTGATGATGGTCGACCCTTATGTCCATTTCCATGTCATCCCGCGCTATGTGGGCAGTCGCAGCGGTGCAGGGCTGACTATCGAAGATGCCGGCTGGCCAAAGCCCCCTGCTCTGGGTGAGGCGCATAGCCTTTCAGAAGCCGAAACATCGGCATTGGTAACGCATTTGCAGTCCGGTTTTCCCGCCATGCCAGCACCGACGGTCTGATCCGTCATGCGCCGCCCCCTCAATATTGGCGTCAGCCTCATCGGGGGGCGTCACCAATATTTGCATATCGTGCCAGTGGTCGCAGCCTTGTCGCGCAAGCCGGGGGTCGGCGTGACGATCTTCGTGCTCAGTCAGGAAGAACAGACGCATGCCGAGGCCATGCTCGCCAGTTTCGACGCTGCGCCCTGCACCTTCGTGATCATGGAGATCAGCCGATGGATGCGGGCATTGACCGCGCGACTGATGGGAATTTCGCACCCCAAGCTCCCCGCCTTGCTGCAATGGGCGAGGGCGATGCGGCGATGCGATGCGATTTTGACTTCCGAACGCACCACGACCGTTTTGAAGTCATTACCGGGCGCATGCCCCGCGCTTATCCACATTCCCCATGGCGCAGGCGATCGCGCGAAGGGATTTGAAAAACGCATCAAGTGCTTCGATCTTGTCATCGTCGCCGGCCCGAAAGACAAGCGACGGATGATCGATGCGGGCGTCGTCCGACCGGACAATTGCCTTGTCTCCGGCTATATCAAGCTGGCGGCGGTGCAAAAGCGCGCAACACTGTCGCCGCCAAGGCTGTTCGACAATGACCGCAAGACCATATTGTACAATGCCCATTTCGCCCCGGCGCTATCGTCTTGGGATGCATGTGCCAGCGCGCTGATCAAGGCGGTTAAACAGGACGGCCGATATAATCTGATCGTGGCGCCGCATGTCCGCATGTTCGAAAACGAGCCGCTCCATTCGGCAAGCCGTAGCGCGCTCGAGCAACTGGCCGAAAAAGACCGGGTGATCATCGACCTTGGCTCCGAACGTTGCAGCGACATGACCTATACCAACGCCGCCGACCTCTATATCGGCGATGTCAGCAGCCAGGTCTATGAGTTCGCCGCACACCCGCGCCCGTGCATTTTCATCAACGCGCATCATCAAGATTGGGAGAACGACCCCGATTATGCGATGTGGCGATTTGGCGCCGTGATCGAAGGCGTTGACGACATCATTGCCGCTATTGATCGCAGCTTTGCAACATTTTCAGATTTCGAGGACATTCAGCGGCAGGCGATCCTCGATGCATTCAACGGCGCACCCGATAACGCCCCGGAAATCGCCGCCGATCAAATCCTCGACTTCATGCACCACCAAGCTGGCTGATCCATTTTTGCGCCAGCTTGGTCGCGACCTCGATATCGCTCAGGAAATCGACCTCGGCCCAATCCAGCCCCTTGATCGACACCGTGCCGACCTTGCCCGTGGGCGCAATCGCATCGATGATCTTCAGATACCAATTTTCGACCCCGGCAGGGGTGCGCATGAAGCTTTCCACCGTGTCGCGGAACAGGGCCACGCCCTCACCCCGAAACGCGAGGAAACCAATAGATTCCGCATTGCTTTGATCCGCCGTCAGCGTCTTGCCGATCGCATTCAACTGATCGCCATCGCGCGATACTTTCATATCGTCGCTGTCATAGGCGGGTTTGATATCGACGGTAACGGTGATCGGCCATGCCTCTGTCGACAACACGCGCTGCACAATCTCACGCGAGATCAACGTATCGCCGTTCAGGATTACGAAATCGCGGTCCATGCCTGCGCGCGCGATCCAGCACGAGCCGAGATTATCCGCGACCTTGAAAAAGGGATTAAACACCGTTTTCAGGATCAGCCCCGGACGGGCTAGCTTGGCCAGTTCAGCCTCGACCTTATCCGTCATGAATCCGGTCACGACGTCAATCTCGCGGATGCCGCCCGCTGCAAGCGCCTCAATCTGCCATGCGAGCAGGGATTTACCCTCCAACGCGATCAAGCATTTCGGCATTTCGGCGGTTAGCGGCAACAGGCGCGACCCTTGCCCTGCACTGAGAATAATAGCTTTTTCAATCATGGCGGCAGGCTCTGCGTGAAAAAAATGGCGGAACTATGATTGTCTGCCCCAGATACGGGCTTATAAGATTTCAATGAATGCAACTGGTTTTGATATTGCCCTGCTCGCGGGACAACGCCCCGGCAAAGATCCACTCGCCGCCGCGTTCGGACAAGAGCTAAAGGCGCTGGTCGAGGTCAATGGTCGCAATATGCTGACGCGGATGCTCGACCTCTTGCCCCATCTATCCGGGGCGCGACGCATCTTCGTGCTGGCACAACAGGCGGAATTGCTCGCGGAGCATATGGGCAAGCCATGGCAAGACGCCCATCCCCATGTCATTTTCCGCACCTGCGGCCCGTCGATCAGCGGGACTTTGATCGATCTGATGGCATCGCCTGACGCGGACTTTCCCTTGATGGTGACGACGGTCGACAATGTCTTACTGACCCACGCCATTGCCGAGCATTTCCTCGACATTTGCCATCAAGATGATGCCGATGTGGTCGCGGCGATGGTGGAAGCGCGCACCCTGTTGCGCGCCTATCCGCATAATCGGCGCACTTGGCTAAAATTCAGAGGCGGCGCGTATAGCGGCGCGAATTTGTTCTGGTTCGCATCAAACAAGGCCCTGCCCGTGCTGGAAATCTGGCGCACGATTGAACAGCATCGCAAAAAGGGGCGCGCGGTGATCGGGGCGTTCGGCCTGCCGCTTTTATTGGGCGCGGCCTTGCGCATTCTTTCGCTGCCACAGGCGCTGGCCATTGCCGGACGACGGATCGGGGTGCGGGCCAAGCCTGCGATCCTGCCCTTTGCCGAAGCCGCAATCGATGTCGACAAACCGGACGATCATGTGCTGGTAACGACCATCCTCGCAGGCAGGCCTCCATCCGACGCATAATAGAGCGTCAGAGGCGTAAACGCCGACTCAAACGACCAAAGGCCATCTTGTCCTCTTTAGGCAAGGCGACGCGCAGCCCCAACCAGATGCCGCCGAACATGATCGGCAGCAACAGCCCCAGACGAACAAAGGGCGGCGCCAGCAGCGACAGACCGGACAACAGGGCAACCAAGACCGTCACCGCCAATGTTTTACGCAAGACCCGGCCAAAGGGCGCGCCAAAGGGGTGCAGTCCTTCATGCAGATTGACCTGATACATTGAAATGAGCGCCGCCGCGATCATGCCGACGGCAACCCCCGCGGCAATGGCATTCATTGCCGAAAAAGGCAGCACGACCACCCCCACCAATACGGCAAAAACCATCCCGCCAAGGCTCGCAAATAATGGGTGATGATAAGAGCTGATCACCTGTTGGACTGCCGAGGCCTGACCGGCAAACGCCTCGACCGCGCGGGCAAAGGTAAGGATGGCCAGCAACGACCAGCCCGCCAGCGCCCCCGGCCCGAACATGTCAAGAATGGCCGGCCCGCCCACCATCATCGACGCCGTCAGCGGCAAGGCAATAACGACCGACAAGCGCGTGGAAAAACCATATATGGACTCTATCGCCGCATGATCGCGCTGCCCGGCGGCCTTGGATACCAAGGGCGTGACGACATAGGACAAGGCGATGCGGATCAGCTGCACGACCGAGCTGACCTTGCGAGCGATGGTGTAAATGGCTGCTGCTGCTGCCCCGCCAGCCCCCGGCACCAGTAAATTGGCGATAACCGGCGGCGCATCGCCATAGATACGGGCCGTGATATTGGCAGGCAACGTCCCTAGCCCCGCAAACAGGACCAAACGGAACCGCCGCCCCCAATGGCCCGTTTCATCACCGGCTTCATCATCGGCGCGAAAATCATAATAGCGTAACAGCAAGCGAATCGACAGCAACGCCGTTGCCAATAATGACGCGAGATGGCCATAAAGCAGCCCCTCCACCCCAAAGCCGATCGACCAAAAGCCAAAGGCAAAGGCAAAGCGGATGATCTGCTCCCAGAATATTCGCAGGCGCACTTCCGCCCCGAACACCTGCTGCGCCCGCAAGGCCGAGGTTGCCACCTCGATAAATGCCCATAAAGGCAAGGCCCAGACAAACAGCCGAATCCCACCGACCAGCATATCCCGGTCATTTGCCGCGACGTTCATATAGGATGCCAGCCATGGCGCGCCGACAAAACCGATGACGGCCAGCAAGAGATTGGGCAACACCCCGATCACCATTGCCGCCAGCAATGCCTTGCACTGGCCTGCCCGACTATTTTCCTGCGGGACCACCCGTTGCAGGGCAGAGGTCGCGCCAAGATCGGCGACATTTTCGACCAGATTGATCGCCGCCCACATCACGGCATAGACGCCAAAGCCCGCCAGCCCGAACATCCACACATAAAGCGGCTGGGAAATCAGTTCGAACACGGCCCCGAGCCGCGCCACAAGCGCAGCCCCCGCCCCTCGGGCGACATCATGCTGGGTAACGGAGCCGTTTTCGATCATGGGGTTAACCCCCTATACCGATCTCGCGCCGTGTCAAAGGGTCAAGCGTTGGCAGCCGCTTCCTTTTTGCGCCGACGCCATGCATGCAGCAGCGGCTCGGTATAGCCGCTCGGCTGGGATACGCCCTCAAACACCAAGGCCCGCGCCGCACGATAGGCGAAGCTCGTTTCCTCATGGCCAGTCATCGGTTCATACAATGCATCGTCCGCATTCTGGCCATCGACCTTCAACGCCATGCGCTTGAACGCCGCATCGACATCCGCCGGGGTGCAGACCCCATGCAACAGCCAGTTCGCCATATGCTGCGACGAAATCCGCAAGGTCGCACGGTCTTCCATCAAGCCGATGTCGTGAATGTCCGGCACTTTGGAGCAGCCCACGCCCTGATCGATCCAGCGCACGACATAGCCCAAAATGCCCTGCGCATTGTTATCGAGTTCGCGGGTCACTTCTTCCGCCGTCCAGTTGCGGCCACGCGCCAGCGGGATCGTCAGCAGCTTTTCAAGCGCCGGAACCGGCTGGCCAGCCACTTCCCGTTGACGGGCAAAGACATCGACCTTGTGATAATGCAGCGCATGGAGCGTGGCCGCCGTCGGCGATGGCACCCATGCGGTGTTGGCACCGGTCAGCGGATGGCCGATCTTCTGCTCCATCATATCGCCCATGCGATCGGGCGCGGCCCACATGCCCTTGCCGATCTGCGCCTTGCCGGACAGACCGCACGCAAGACCGATGGCGACGTTGCGGGCTTCATAGGCCGTGATCCAGTCGCTCGATTTCATTTCGGCCTTGGGGATCATCGCGCCCGCCTGCATCGCGGTGTGCATTTCATCGCCGGTCCGGTCCAAAAAGCCGGTGTTGATGAAGATCAACCGTTCGCGCACCGCATGGATGCACGCCGCGAGATTCGCCGAAGTCCGGCGCTCCTCGTCCATCACCCCGACCTTCAGCGTGTTGCGGGCAAGGCCCAGCACATCTTCCACCGCATCGAACAAGCGGTCGGTGAAGCCCGCTTCTTCCGGCCCGTGCATCTTCGGCTTGACGATATAGACTGACCCTGCACGGCTGTTGCGGTGGACACCCTTGCCGTTCAAATCGATGGTCGCGATCAGGCTGGTGATCAGCGCATCGAGAATGCCTTCCGGCGCGTCTTGGCCATTGGCCAGCTGCACCGCAGGGTTCGTCATCAAATGGCCGACATTGCGCACCAGCAACAGGCTGCGGCCCTTCAGCGTCAATGTACCGCCATCGGGCGCAGTAAAGCTACGATCCGCCTCCAGCTTGCGGGTCAGGGTCTTGCCGCCCTTGGCAAAGCTCGCCTCCAGATTGCCGGTCATCAGGCCGAGCCAGTTGCGATAGGCCGCAACCTTGTCCTCGGCATCGACGGCCGCAACGGAATCTTCCAGATCGACAATCGTGGTCAGCGCCGATTCCAGCACGACATCGGCCACGCCAGCCGGATCGGTCTTGCCAATCGGGTGGTTGCGGTCGATCACGATTTCGGCATGCAGGCCATTGTGACGCAGCAGGATCGAGGTTGGTGCAGCCTTGCTGCCGGTCAGGCCGACAAGCTGCGCCGGGTCGGCCAGCACCGGCAGGCCGCCCGGATAATCGGTCCAGCTAATCCCGCCTGCGAGCGGGAATGCCTCATCGAGAAACGCCCGCGCCCGTGCAATCACCTGCGCGCCCCGCGCGGCATCATAGCCACCGGGCTGGGCCGCGCCCGGCAACGCATCCGTGCCATAAAGCGCATCATACAGGCTACCCCAACGCGCATTGGCGGCATTCAGCAAGAAGCGCGCATTCAGTACCGGCACCACCAATTGCGGCCCGGCCATCGTTGCGATTTCAGGATCGACATGATCGGTCGTGATCTGGAACGGGGCCGGTTCCGGCACAAGATAACCGATCTCGCGCAAAAATTCGGTCGTCGCCGCACTATCGGCGGTCTTGCCTGCACCGTCGCGATAATAATCGTCGATCTTGGCCTGCAACTGATCGCGCTTGGCGAGAAGGCTCTGATTTTCAGGGGCGAATCGTTCGAACACGCCGCTTGCGCCGGACCAGAAAGCATCCCCCGCGACATTGGTCAGCGGTAGCACGTCCTGTTCAATGAAAGCAGCAAGTTCAGCCGCGACCTTCAACCCGAAACGTTCGACATAGTTGGTCATTTTAAATCCCTGACAACCCTGACAACCCACGCTGATTCATGCCCGAGCGGCCCGATAGCCGTCCTTGCGCCCGCGCGGGCATGTGATGATGTGACCTTCTCAATGGGGAGGAGACAGGTGGATTTCATCTATAAGCTGCCTGCTTATTTTGCAACGCAATATGGCGGGAATTAGACTAAAGCCTCGGATGCCGCCGCCTTCATTTGCGGTTCATCATTGCTCAGGCTAGTCTGCCCTGATGACATGCCTCCCCTTGCCGCTGCGGCGGTTAATGACTCCCTTTGCCGGTCTGGCCATGCTGCTGGCACAACCGGCAGTCGCGCAATCGGTGCTGCGCGATGCCGAGACCGAGGCTTTTTTCCGCGATGCATCCGCGCCCTTGGTCGAAGCTGCAGGGCTGAAACCCGGCAATGTCGACATTGTCCTGCTCAACGACAAATCAATCAATGCCTTTGTCGCGGGCGGTCAGGCGATCTACATCCATAGCGGGCTGATCCGCGCGTCCGATAATGTCGAGCAATTCCAAGGCGTGGTGGCGCATGAACTCGGCCATATCGCGGGCGGCCATATCATCCGCTCCAGCGAAGGCGCGAATGCCGCGACTAGTATTTCGATCCTGTCCTTGCTGTTGGGCGCTGCGGCGATGGCGGCGGGCGGCGGCGGCGATGCGGGCATGGCGATCCTGATGGCGGGCCAACAGGCCGCGATGGGCAAATATCTCGCATTCAGCCGGGCGCAGGAATCCAGCGCCGATTTGGCGGGCGCATCTTATCTGCTGAAATCCCATCTTTCCGGGCGTGGCTCGATCGAATTTTTCCGCAAGCTGATGCAGGAAGAATATCGCTATTCCTCCAGCTACGCCTCGCTTGATCCCTATGCCCAGACCCACCCTTTATCGCGCGACCGTATCGCGATACTGGAGGATGGATATAAGGCCTCGCCTTATTGGACCAAGCCGAGCGACCCGGCGTTGCAGGCCCGTTTCCTGCGGATCAAGGCCAAGCTGACCGGCTATCTCGAAGACCCGGTCGTCACCCAGCGCCTCTATCCGGAAAGCGACCAATCGGTCCCTGCCCATTATGCCCGCGCCTATGCGTGGCATAAGGCTGCATGGCCCGACAAGGCGGCAGCAGAAACCGGTGCGTTGATGAAAATCGCGCCCAAAGACCCCTATTTCCTTGAACTGCAAGGGCAGATCCTGCTCGAATCCGGCAAGCCCAAAGAGGCGATTCCAGCCCTGAGAGAGGCCGTCGCTCGTTCCAATGGCGAGCCATTGATTGCCGCCATTCTTGGCCATGCCCTGATCGCGACCGAGGATGACAGTAATTATGCCGAGGCCAAGAAAGTGCTGCGGATCGCGGTGCAGCGCGACAATAACAACCCCTTTGCGTGGTATCAGCTCGGCATCGTCTATGAACATGAAGGCGACCGCCCCCGCGCCGCACTGGCCACGGCGGAGCGCTATTCACTGGAAGGACAGCCCGGCCCCGCCATGCACAGCGCCGAAGCCGCGATGAAAGGAATTCCCAAGGACACGCCCGATTGGATCAGGGCGCAAGATATTGCCATGACGTCGCGCGACGCTATGGATGACAAGAAGCATAAAAAGCGATGATCAAAAGGCGTTGAATCACATGAAGTTGAACAAGGGCATGATATTGGCAGGTCTGGCCGGGCTGGTCATCGGCGGTGGCACGGTGGGCGGCCTTGCCGCGACTGGCAAGATTGCGGGCCATATGGATCGTGCCGAAATCGAAAACATCGTCCGCGACTATCTGATGACCCATCCGGAGGTCATCCCCGCCGCGATGGAGCGGTTGCAGCAACGCGAACAGGCCAAACAAATCGCCACCTATCGCTCGATGCTCGAAACGCCATTTGCCGGCGCATGGGCCGGGAATGAAAAGGGCGATGTCGTGCTGGTCGAATTTTTCGATTATGCCTGTGGCTATTGCCGCGCGAGCGTGAAGGATGTGGATCGCCTGCTCAAAAGCGACCCGTAGCTGAAAATCGTGTTCCGCGAACTCCCGATCCTGAGCGCGGAAAGCGAACTGGCGGCCAAGGCCAGCCTGTCTGCCGCACAATCGGGCAAATATTATGCGTTCCATGATGCCCTGTTCGCCGCAGGCCCGTTATCGAGCGCGAGCCTGAACAAGACCGTCGATCAAATCGGCATCGTGCCGAAACTGACCGATCCGGCCATTGCCCAGGAACTGGAAAAAAATGTCGCGATTGCGCGCAAGCTCGGCTTCTCCGGCACCCCGACATTCGTGGTGGGCGACCGGGTCATTTCCGGCGCGGTCGGCTATGATACGCTGCGTCAGGCGGTGGCAGAAGCCCGCAAGGCCCGCACCGCTGGCCAAAAGGACTGATTGACGCTACGGCTCGGCCCTGTGCAGATTGAACGCCTTAGCCTGACCCATTTCCGTTCCTATCGCGACGCGGTGATCCACCCGGCGCGGGGCGCAAATGTGCTGGTCGGCGAAAATGGCGCGGGCAAGACGAACGTGCTGGAGGCGATTTCGCTGTTGGTGCCGGGTCGCGGCCTGCGCGGCGCGGCGCTTGGCGATATGGCGCAAAGCGGCGGTCCAGGCGGCTTTGGTGTAGCGGCGCGGATCAACGGGCCGCAAGGGCCGGTGGATCTTGGCTGCGGCACGACCGCCGATGCACCGGAACGCCGTATGGTGCGGATCAATGGCGCACAGGCAACGCAAAGCGCCCTGTCCGAATGGCTGACATTGATCTGGCTGACCCCGGCGATGGATCGGCTGTTCACCGAACCGGCGAGTGGCCGCCGCCGTTTTCTCGATCGGTTGGTGCAGGCATTGATCCCCGCCCATGCCCATCATGCAGCGCGTTATGAGGCCGCGATGCGCCAGCGCAACCGCATTTTGGCAGATGAACGCCCCGCCGACCCTGCATGGCTGATGGCGCTTGAAAGCCAGATGGCCGAACATGGGACGATGCTGGACAGCGCCCGGCGTGAGACGCTCGATCTCTTGGGGCAGAAACTGGCGGTGGTCGATCATGGTCCCTTTGCCCGGCCTGTGCTGGCGCTGGAAGGCTGGATCGGGCTGGATCAAGCCGCCTTTACCCAAGAATTGGCGCGTGGCCGCGCGCGCGATGCCGCCGCCGGGCGCACGCTCTCCGGTCCGCATCGTTGCGACCTCAACGTCACCCATTATGCAAAGCAGCAACCGGCCGACCGTTGTTCGACCGGCGAGCAAAAGGCGTTGTTGCTCGCGCTCATTCTCGCCCATGCCGAATTGGTGCGCGAACAGCGTGGCGAACCGCCGATCCTGCTGCTGGATGAAGTCGCGGCCCATCTCGACCCGTTGCGCCGCGCCGCCTTGTTCGCACGGCTGGCGGCCAGCGGCTCGCAATATTGGATGACCGGCACCGACCTATCGCTCTTTGCCGGGGATGATGCGATGCGCTTCTATCTGGTGAAAGACCACGCCATTACCGAAGCCTGATTATTTCAGCCGCTGTTCCCAGCCCTTTTTCAACTTGGCGAGCTTGGGCGGAATGATCGCGAGGCAATAGGGATTGCGCTGGCCTTCGCCGATCCAATAATCCTGATGATAATCCTCAGCCGGGTACCAAACCGCCTGACCGTCCTCGATCGTCGTGACAATCGGCTGCGGCCAATCCGCCTGCGCCCGTTCGATCCCCGCCTGTGCCGCCGCCAATTGGTCATCGTCCAGCGGGAAGATCGCCGAGCGATATTGCGTGCCGACATCATTGCCCTGTCGGTTCAACTGGGTCGGATCATGGGTCGCGAAATAAATATCGAGCAACGCATCATAACCGATCTGATCCGGGTCATAGGCAATACGGATCGCCTCGGCATGGCCAGTCGCGCCCCCACACACCGAACGATAGTCAGGATTGGGCATATGTCCGCCGATATAACCGCTTTCGACGCCCGATACACCCTGCAACTGGCGGAAAACCGCCTCGGTGCACCAAAAACAACCGCCAGCAAGGATCGCATATTTTGTCGTCATGCCGCCAATATAGGCGTAAAATCCACATCCGCCAGCCACTTTATCGCCGCTGTTTATCGCAAGGACGTTAGGGTCTCATTTACCATTATCCGGCTATAACGAGACCGCATTATCGAATGCTTGGGGGACAAATGAGGCAGCGCGACGCGCAGGGGCTATTGCTGATCAATCACGATCCGGCGCTAGGGCGGCTGGTATCGAACATGGTCGCGCAAATGGGCTGGCAGCTTTGTGAAGCAGCAAATGGCGATGCGGCCCTATGGGCGCTGAATGCACCCAAAGGGCCGAAAATGCGGGCCGCGCTGATCGACGATCAACAGGACATCGCCCGATTGCGGGCCACCTATCCTGACCTCCCGATCATTATGATGCTGGCCGATCATAACGCCGCCGATGCCGCGATCCGCGCAGGCGCGACTGATTATCTGCGCAAGCCGATATCACAACCGCAATTGCTCCACGCTCTCCAACTCGCGACCGTGGCGGATGTCCTGCAAGGCGAACTCCGCCCGTTCAGCGAGAAACATTCCCCGGCATTGGGATTTGAGGAAATCGTCGGCGCAACCCCCGGTTTTCGCACCGCACTTGCGATTGCTGCCAAGGCAGCCCGCGCGCGCATTCCCGTCCTGATCGAGGGCGAACGCGGCGTCGGCACCCATGCTTTTGCGCATGCCATTCACGGCGCATCGTCGCGCGCCAAACGGGACATGGCCATCGTCAACTGCGCCGCGATCCCGGAAAATCGGATCGCATCCGAATTGTTCGGCCATGAACGCGGCGCGTTCACCGGCGCATTCGACCGCCATATTGGCCGCTTTGCCGAGGCGGATGGCAGCACGATCCTGCTGGATGACGTGGGGGCATTGCCCCTGCCCGCGCAGGTCCGATTGCTCCATCTGCTGCAAACGGGCGAGGTCCAGCCCTTGGGCGCGCAACGCAGCAAGATCGTCGATGTCCGCATCATCGCCACGACCAACCGCAACCTCGCGACAGAGGTCGAGGCCGGACGTTTTCGCGAAGACCTTTATTATCGCCTGAATGCGGTCCAGCTCCTGATCCCGCCCTTACGCGACCGGCTGGATGACATTCCTCATCTGGCGCAGCATTTCCTCAAGCGCATGGCGGGACAGCGGACACTCAATATCGACGATGCCGCGCTCCGGCTGCTGATGCGTTATGACTGGCCGGGCAATGTCCGGCAGTTGCATGATGTGTTGTTCCGCGCCGCCGCACGATGCGACGACAATGTGCTGACCATGTTTGATTTCCCGCAGATAAGCGCCCGCATCACGCGCCAGCCGGTCGCGTCATTACCGATGATGCCAGCCCAACGCGCCCATCTGACCGCCCTCACCGCGCCCGCACCCGTGGCGCTCTTCGATGGCGCAGGCCATATTCGTACGCTTGATGAGATCGAAGCCGATGTCATCCGCCTTGCCATCGGCCATTATCGTGGCCGCATGACGGAAGTCGCCCGTCGCCTCGGCATCGGGCGCTCGACGCTCTATCGCAAGCTCGCGGAATTGGGCATTTCTGAGGTGGCTTGATTTATTAGTCCCTCAAACGCCGGGCGGCGACATCCGTCGCCTTGGCTTCCTCGCAATAAGCTCGGGCGGCCGTTCCGCCTTGCGGCGGCGATGCCGCCGTTGGGACAATGATCAAAGACGGGCCTCACAACTCCCGACAAAAAGCCTAATTTATCAAGCGTTGCACCTCGGCGATGAACGGCATCAGCGCAATCGGCTTGGAGACATAACCCTCGGCCCCTGCCGCCCGGATGCGCTCTTCATCACCGCGCGCCGCATAGGCCGTGACCGCCATGATCGGGATCATTTTGGTTTCCGCCTCACCCTTGATCGCCTGAATCAGGTCAAGCCCGCTCACATGTGGCATCTGGATGTCCATGATAATGAGGTCCGGGCGCAACTCCTGCACCTTGTCGATCACTTCCCGGCCATCGCGCACGGCTTCGCTGTCATAGCCATGGACGCGCAACAGGTCGCAGAACAGGCGGCAGTTCAGCTCGTTATCTTCGACAACCAATACCTTCTTCGCCACGCCATTTGACCCCATGATCGCAAACTGCCACCTGTGTAGGGGATGACACAGGACAACTCAATCGCCGACGGCAGCGCCAATGACACAGGCAATGATTCTGGCACCATCGCCCTACAGGCCTTGGTCTGGGTATTGCAGGACGGGCCGCGCACCGATCGATTACTGGGCTTGACCGGCCTGACCGGTGATCAATTGCGCCAGCGGATCATGGAACCGGCGATTCATCTTGCTGTGCTCGATTATCTGATGGGCTATGAACCGGACCTCATCGCCTGCGCACAGGCGCTCGACCTGCCCTTGACGCGGATGGTGCAGGCACATACCTCACTCTCATCATGACAAAACCCCTTCTCATCACCGATTGCGACGATGTGCTGTTGCACATGCTTACCCCCTTTGGGGAATGGCTAGACCAGCATCATGGCATCGATTTCAAGCTGACCGGGCAGGATTACGCCCAATCGATGCGGCGTCGTGAGGGCAATCCGGTGGTGGACCGGGATGAAATGTGGGCGCTCGTCGGCGGCTTTTTCGATCAGGCGATGCACACGCAAACGCCCGCGCCGTATGCCAAGGAATCGATCCACCATATCGCCGAATTTGCCGATGTCGTGGTGTTGACCAATCTTGAATATCACCGGCAACAAGACCGGGTCGATCAATTGGCGAAACTGGGCATCCATTTCCCGGTCTATTGCAATCAAGGGCCGAAAGGGCCGCGCGTGGTGGAGTTGATCGAGAAATACCAACCGAGCGTCGCGGTGTTCGTCGACGATCATGGCCATCACCATCATTCCGTTGCGGAAGATGCGCCCTCGGTCTGGCGGCTTCATATGCATGTCGATCCGGAAATCGCACCGACCGTCCCGGCATCGCGCCACGCCCATCACCGGGTCGATCATTGGCCAGAAGCGCTGGAATGGATTTTGGAACGGATGCGGGCCGGGGTTCAGGCCGATAAGGCATAAAGCTATACGATCACGACTTGACCTTGTGCGCGCGCCCATGCTTATCGACAGGTCATGATCAACTACGATGAAAAGCTGGCCGAACTCGGCCTCCAACTCCCCGTTGCTGCGGCCCCGGTCGCGGCTTATGTCCCCACTGTCGAAGCGGGCGGCCTGCTCCACATTTCCGGCCAATTGCCGTTCAAGGATGGTCAGGTCATGTTGGGCCGTCTCGGCGAAGACCGCGACATCGCCTTTGGCCAATCCGCCGCCCGCGCCTGCGCATTGATGATTTTGGCACAGGCCAAGGCTGCGCTCGGCTCGTTTGACCGGGTCGAACGGATCGTGAAATTGGGCGTCTTCATCAACAGCACCGGCAATTTCACCGATCAGCCCAAGGTCGCCAATGGCGCATCCGAACTGATGGAAATGGTCTTTGGCGAGGCTGGCCGCCATGCCCGCAGCGCCGTGGGCGTGCCGACCCTGCCCTTGGGCGCGGTCGTCGAAATTGACGCGATCATCGCGCTGCGCCCGACCGCCGATGAGGCGGAACAGGTCTGACGTGACAGGCTCGGCTGCCCCAGCGACAAGGGCCAAATGGCTGACGGCCCAGCCCTTTGCCCATCGCGGGCTACACGGGCCGGGCGTGCCGGAAAACAGCCGCGCCGCCGCCCGGGCGGCAGTCGAACAGGGGTTCGGGATCGAACTTGATACGATCCTGACCCAGGATCGCGAGGCGATGGTCTTTCATGACGACCTGCTGGATCGGCTGACCCACGCCACCGGCCCGGCAGAGGCGCTGACAGCGGCACAGCTTGTCGCTCTCCCGTTGCGCGATGGAGATGAAAACATCCCCGCGCTGCGCGATATTCTCAATGTGGTGCAAGGCCGGGTGCCGCTGCTGATCGAGGTCAAGGCACCACGAGACTCTTCCACGCCGGTCGCCCATCGTTGCCAACCGGTGCGCCGCGCGTTGGAAGGCTATACCGGCCCGTTTGCGGTCATGTCCTTCCATCCCGATGTCGGCCATTGGTTCCGCCTGCATGCGCCCGATATTATTCGTGGCCTTGTCATTACCGAACAAAAGGAAAAAAACTGGTGGCAGCGACTGCAAGGCCGGGTCTTCCGCCGCTTTGCCATCCGCCATGCACAGCCCGATTTCCTCGCCCTTAACATTCGCGACCTGCCGTCCGGCACCAGCAAGAGGATGCGAGCCAAGGGGATGCCGATTTTGACATGGACGGTGAAAACCCCGGCGGACGAACATATCGCCATCGACCATGCCGATGAGATGATTTTCGAGCGGCCCGGCCCCGATGCGCCCAAAGGGCTATTGGAATAATTTTTGTGCCGAACACGCCAAAGCTCTCCACCGCCAGCGGCTTTGCGCAGATTGATGCGGGCCAATGGGACCGATGCGCGGGCAATGACGACCCGTTCCTGACCCACGCCTTCATGCGCTGCCTCGAACAATCGGGCAGCGCCATTGCAGACACCGGCTGGCAGCCGATGCCGTTGCTCGCGACCAATGATGCGGGCGAGCTGATCGGCGCCACCCCGCTTTGGGGCAAAAGCCATAGTCAGGGCGAATATATCTTCGATCATGGCTGGGCCGATGCGTGGCAACGGGCCGGTGGCCGTTATTATCCGAAGCTCCTGTCCGCCGTGCCGTTTACCCCGGTCACGGGCCGCCGCTTGCTATCCAACGACCCGGTAGTGGCCAGCCATTTGATCGCCGGGATGGCGGCGATGACGGAACAGAACAACCTGTCCTCCGCCCATGCCAATTTCATCACCGAGGATGAAGTCGCCTTGTTTGAACAAGCGGGCTGGCTGATCCGCGATGGACTGCAATATCATTGGGAAAACCGGGGCTATCAAAGCTTCGACGATTTCCTTGGCGAGATGCCGTCGCGCAAGCGCAAGACGATCCGCAAGGAACGCGACACCGCGCGCCAAGGCCTCGACATCCGCCATCTGACCGGCAGCGACATTACTGAGGCGCATTGGGACGCCTTTTGGGCATTTTATCAAGATACCGGCGCGCGCAAATGGGGCACGCCCTATTTGACCCGGTCGTTCTTTTCGCTGTTGAACAAGGCCATGGCCGACCGCATTTTGCTGGTCTTTGCCTATGATGGCGACCGGCCCATCGCGGGCGCGCTCAATCTGATCGGGGCGGAGGCTTTATTCGGGCGTTATTGGGGTACGACCGATGACCGCCCGTTCCTGCATTTCGAACTCTGCTATTATCAGGCGATGGATTTCGCGATCGAGCACCATCTGGCGCGGGTCGAGGCCGGGGCGCAGGGCGAACACAAAATCGCCCGGGGCTATGCGCCCATCATCACGCGCTCGGCCCATTATCTGCCCGACACCCGCTTTCGCGAGGCGGTGGCCGATTTTGTGGCACGCGAACGCCGCACGCTACAACTGCACGCAACCGAACTGGCGGAAATGCTACCGTTCAGGCGGCCTGACGACTGACCATCTGCAACCATGCCCGCGCCTGACGCTGCGCCTCGACGATTTCGCGCGCGGTCATTTCTTCCGATACTTCCGCGCGGCAGGCCTGTGCCCGTTCATCGCCTCGCACTGCGGCAAGGTTGAACCATTTATGCGCCTGAATAAGGTCCATATCCACGCCATGCAGCCCGGTCGAATAGACCACGCCCAGTTCATAACAGGCTTCATAATTACCAGCCGCCGCATCCGCCAACTGACTATCGATCCGAAAATCCGTGTAATTTGCAATACTACCCATGGTCTGTCCCTCCTTGGATGTTCCTGATAACCGTTCTGACCATAATGGTTTTAAAAATAGTTAACGCTGCATCCATCTTGTTTGGTGATGATGTTTTTCTGACCTTCTCATTGTAAAAATAGGGTATTCAGGAGAAATACACGGCGATCACTGACCGCTCATTAACCATGATCCTTGACAATTTAGCCCGATCCACTGGTTAACCACCCCCCATTTTGGATGTTTTTCGTCTCATCCACGTTGCCCTCGCGCGCTCTTTTGCCAATCTGACAATAACGAAACACCGCGCCTGCCATGCTTACCGAGTCAGTAACGACCGCAATGGCCGAAACTAAAATGGCACCCCTGATGCAGCCTCTGCTGTACCGATGCCGGATATCCCAAACTCGGCTTTTGACGCATCCCCGCCCCGCTGGCATAGATGGGGCCATGACCAGCCTATTTCCTTTGCTCCGCCCCGCGATCTTTGCCCTTGATGCCGAAACCGCGCATAAATCGACGATCCGGCTCTTGTCCTGCCTACCCGCAGGTGCGCCGCCTGCCCTTGACCCAATGCTGTCGGTGTCAGTGGCGGGCCTTAATTTCTCCAATCCAATCGGCCTTGCCGCCGGGTTCGACAAGGATGCACAGGTGCCGCGCCAGATGCTCGGCATGGGCTTCGGCTTTGTCGAGGTCGGGACGCTCACCCCCTTGCCACAGACGGGCAATCCGCGCCCGCGCCTTTTTCGCCTGAAAGAAGACGAGGCCGTCATCAACCGCATGGGCTTCAACAACGGCGGGCAGATGGAGGCGCTCCAGCGGTTGCAGCGGATAAAGGGGAAGTCTGGCATCATCGGCGTCAACATCGGCGCGAACAAGGACGCGACCGACCGCATCAAAGATTATGCGACCGGCGTGCGCAACATGGCGGGCGTGGCGAGCTATCTCACCATCAACATCTCCTCCCCCAATACGCCCGGCCTGCGCGCCTTGCAGGATCGCGGCGCGTTGGAGGAATTGCTCGCGGGCGTGATGGCCGCGAGGGCAGAGGTCGCGGGCGATAAAGGTCCGCCGGTTTTCCTCAAGGTCGCGCCCGATCTCGAACCGGCGGATATTGACGATATTGTCGCGGTCGGCCTCGCCCAAAAGCTCGATGCGCTGATCGTCTCCAACACCACGATCACCCGCCCACCCTTGCATTCTGCCTTGGCCGCCGAAGCAGGCGGCCTGTCGGGCGCGCCGCTGCATGATCTGGCGCTGCAACGGTTGAAGGACTTCCGCGCCGCATCGGGCGGGGAACTGGCGTTGATCGCAGCAGGCGGGATCAGCACGGGCGCACAGGCCTATGCCCGCATCCGGGCGGGCGCGTCATTGGTCCAGCTCTACAGCGCATTGGTCTATCATGGGCCGGGCCTCGCCAGCCGCATCTGCGCCGAATTGAAGACGTTGCTCACCCGCGATGGCTTTGCCAATATCAGCCAAGCCATCGGGCGATGAGGGCGAAAATTATGGCACGGGTGCAGCAATTCACCCATCGCTTGCGGATCGAGGCCCATGCCGTCTGGCTATCGGCCCGCGATCCGCAAGTGCCATTGCCGACCCGCCTCATTGGCTGGCTAGTCGCGGGTTATGCGCTGTCGCCGATTGACCTTATCCCCGATTTCATTCCGGTTTTGGGCATGCTGGATGATCTGTTGTTGTTGCCGCTTGGCATTTGGCTGTTCACCCGGCTGATCCCCGATGACCGCTGGGCCGTCCATCTCGCCACCGCCGAAGCCGCCAGCCACCGACCGGTCAGCAATAAGGCAGCGATTGTGATCGTGCTGATCTGGCTTGGATTATTGGCGCTGATCGCGATGCAATTCATGGCGATGCGATTTTATTGAGTCGTCTCACCCACCAACGCGTGCCAGCCCGCCTCATCCATCACCGTCACGCCAAGTTCGCTCGCTTTTTTCAACTTCGACCCCGCCCCCGGCCCTGCGACCACAAGGTCGGTCTTGGCGGATACCGAACCAGACACCTTGGCACCGAGGCTTTCGGCCTGCGCCTTGGCCTCATCCCGGCTCATGGTTTCAAGACTGCCGGTAAACACCACGATCTTGCCCGATACCGGCGATGCGCGAACGTTGGAGACAAAGGCGGGCGGCGATACTTCCGACAATAAATCATCCCACGCCGCACGATTATGCGGTTCATGGAAAAATTCGCGCAGGGCTTCCGCCACCACCGGGCCGATGCCATCGATGCCGGTCAGTTCCAGCGCACCGTCTTCGCGGGTCGCGACTTCGGCCACGCGTTCGACCGTGCCAAAGGCCTTGACCAGATCCTTGGCCGTCACCTGCCCGACATGGCGGATGCCAAGGCCGAAGAGAAAGCGTTCGGGCGCAGGGTTGCGCTTGGCCTCAATCGCCGCGATCAGATTATCGACCGATTTTTCCTGCCAGCCCTCCCGGCCCAAAATGGCCGCGCGGTGGCGATGCAGGCGGAAAATATCCGCCGGACTGCGGATCAATCCGGCCTCGAAAAATTCGGATATGCTCTTTTCGCCCAAGCCCTCGATATCGAGCGCGCCCCGGCTGACGAAATGCTTCAACCGCTCGATCCGCTGGGCCGGGCAGATCAGCCCGCCCGTGCAGCGTACATCGACCTCGCCCTCTTCCGCCACCGCTTCCGATCCGCATTCCGGGCAATGATCGGGAAAGGCCCAAGGCGCGCGCGGCACATCGCGCGTGAGGTTGGTCACGATCTGCGGAATCACATCGCCCGCGCGTTGCAGCACGACGCGATCACCGGGCCGCACGCCCAGCCGCGCGATTTCATCCGGGTTATGCAGGGTCGCATTACTGACAACCACGCCGCCGACCGTCACCGGCTCCAACCGGGCGACTGGCGTCAATTTGCCGGTGCGGCCCACCTGCACATCAATCGACAGCAAATTGGTCTGCGCCTGTTCTGCCGGGAATTTATGGGCAATCGCCCAACGCGGCGCACGCGCGACAAAGCCCAAGCGCTCCTGCCAATCGAGCCGATCGACCTTGTAGACCACGCCATCAATGTCGAACGGCAGATCGGCGCGTTCGGCCTCAATCGCGCGATAATGGGCCAACACCGCATCCCCGCCCACCAGACGGACCAGCCGTTGATCGACCGGCACACCCCAAGTCGCTATCGCCTGCATCACCCCATATTGGGTATCGGCAGGCAAAGACGACACCTCGCCCCAGCCATGGGCGAGAAACCGCAACGGACGGGCGGCGGTGACCTTAGCATCCTTTTGGCGCAGCGACCCAGCGGCGGCATTGCGCGGATTGGCGAAAATCTTGCCGCCACGTGCCGCCTGCTGGGCATTGAGCGCAAGGAAATCCGCCTTGGCCATATAGACCTCGCCCCGGATTTCGAACACGGGCGGGGCAGTATCCGGCAAATGCTGCGGAATATCGGCAATATGGCGAACATTGGCGGTGACATCCTCGCCCACCGCGCCATCGCCGCGCGTTGCCGCCAGTACCAACGCGCCATGTTCATAGCGCAGCGAACACGACAGGCCATCGATCTTCGGCTCGGCGGTCAGCGCCACCCCCTCATCATCCGACAGGCGCAAAAATCGCCGGATCGACGCGATGAAATCGGCCACATCCTCATCGGCAAAGGCATTGCCCAAGGACAGCATCGGCTTGGCATGCGGCAACTTCGCCAGCGGCGACGACACCGCATGGCCGACCAAACGCGATGGGCTATCCACGCGGATCAATTGCGGAAACGCCGCCTCAATCGCCGCATTTTCCTGCATCAGCGTATCGAATGCGGCGTCCGAAATTTCCGGCGCATCGTCATTGTGATAAAGCCGGTTATGCTTGGCAATCTCGCGGGCAAGCCGCATCAACCGATTGGCGGCATCGGCCTCGGTCATATGCGCGATCTCGGTCATTACAGTCTTTCGAGCAGTCGGGTCGCCTGCGACCGGGCTTCATCGGTCACTTCGGCGCCAGAGAGCATACGGGCGATTTCTTCGCGCCGTTCAACTTGCGACAATTGCCGCACCCCGGTGCGCGCGACCGTGCCGTCGCTGGTCTTGGCGATCAGAAATTGATGGTCGGCCCGTGCCGCGACCTGCGGGCTATGGGTGACGACCAGCAATTGCGCCACGCGTGACAGGCGATGCAGGCGTTCGCCAATCGCGCTCGCCACCGCGCCGCCGACGCCCCGGTCGATTTCGTCGAAGATCATCGATACCGCCCCGCCCTGTTCGGCCAAAGCGACCTTCAGCGCGAGGATGAAGCGCGATAATTCGCCGCCAGATGCGATCTTGATCAGCGGCGCAAAGGGCGCGCCGGGATTGGTCGCGATCTCGAATTCCACCCGGTCCATGCCGCCCGCGCCCCATTGGCCTTCCGCCAATGGCTCGACCACGGTGCGAAAGCGCGCGGCATCCAATTTGAGCGGCGGCAATTCGCCTGCCATCGCCCGGTCCAATTGTGCACCCGCCGCGCGTCGCGCCGCCGACAGCGCGGTCGCCGCCTGCACATAGGATTTGCGACAGGTCTCGACCCGGCGCTCAAGCCCGACCAACCGGTTTTCCCCGGTTTCAATCGCCTCCAATTGCGCGGCCAGCGCATCGGCATGTTCGGCCAATTGATCCGGCTGCACCCTATATTTACGGGCGAGCGCGCGCAGATCGAACAGGCGCGTCTCGTCATCATCGAGATCAGCAGGCGAATAGACCATCGCCCGCGCCGCCTCTTCCAGCTTTTCCTCGGCCAGCGACCCTTCGATCAGCGCCCGATCCAGTGCCGCCAGCGCCTCGGCCAGCACCGCATGTTCCGGCGCGATCCGTTCGAGCAAGCGCGCCGCCTGCCGCAATTTCGACAGCCCCGCCTCGCCCGGTTCGACCAAATCGCGGATCTTGTGCAGATCCTCGGCCAGCCGCGCCGATTTCATCATCAAGGCGCGGCGTTCGGCGAGAATTTCCTCTTCACCCGGTTCAGGCGCGAATTTCCGCAATTCACCGACCGCATGTTCAAGATATTCGCGGTCGCGCAGCGCCGTTTCCAGCAGGTCGCGCGCCCCGGCCAATTCGGCCTCGACCTCGCGATATTCCTGCCACAGCCGTGCCACCATTGCGGCATCCAGCCGCGCGAAATTATCGAGCAATGCCCGATGCCCCCGCGGGTTGAGCAGGCCGCGTTCATCATGCTGGCCATGAATTTCGACCAGCATCGCGCCTATATCACGAATCAGCCCGACCGCCGCCGGCATGCCGTTAATCGTGGCGCGGCTGCCGCCATCGGCCTTGACGATGCGCTTGAGAATCAACGGTTCGCCCGGCTCCCCGGCAAAGCCCTCTTCGGCCAAGATCGCATGGACCGCATGATCGGGCGGCACGTCGAAGCTGGCGGTGACGCTCGCTTGCGGCACATTGTGGCGGACAAGCCCGCTATCGGCCCGTGCACCCAGTGCAAGGCCCAGCGAATCCAGCAAGATCGATTTACCCGCCCCGGTTTCACCCGTCAGCGCACCCAACCCTGCGCCAAACTCCAGGTCCAGCGCCTCGATCAGGACGACATCACGAATGGCGAGATGTGTCAGCATGCCTTAATATCAGGCAGGATGCTTGTTCATCAACTCAAAGGCGCGCGCATACCATTTCGACCCCGGATAATTGTGGCCGAGCGTCGCCGCAGCGCGCTTGGCCTCATCCCGCACGCCCAAGGCGAGATAGCTCTCGGTCAGGCGCAGCAAGGCTTCGGGCGAATGGGTGGTCGTGCCATAATCATCGACAACCTTGCGGAAACGGATCACCGACGCCAACCATTCGCCACGACGCTGGTAGAAACGACCGATTTCCATTTCCTTGCCCGCGAGATGATCGCGCACAAGGTCAAGCTTGACCCGCGCATCGGCGGCATAGCGCGTGTCGGGATAGCGGCGCACCAGCTCTTCCAGCGAATCCAGCGCCTGCTGGGTGATCTTCTGGTCGCGGGTAACGTCTTCGATCCGCTCATAATAGCTGATCGCGATCAGATAATAGGCATAAGGCGCATCGCGATTGCCCGGATGGATCGCGAGGAAGCGCTGGGCCGAACCGATGGATTCGGCATAATCGCGGGCCAGATAGTAACTGAACGCGCTCATCAACTGGGCGCGACGGGCCCAAGGCGAATAGGGATGCTGGCGCTCCACCTCATCGAACAGCGCGGCAGCGAGCTTATACTGACGACGGTCGAGCCGGTCCTTGGCGAGATTGTAGAGCGTATCCACATCCCGCGCGACATAGCTGGCATCTGCCTTGCTCTTGCTCTTCGTCGCGCAACCGGCAAGCGGCAACACAGCAAGGGCTGCGAGAATAAGGGCGGCGGGGCGATACATGTTCTTGCGCATGGGCGATGTCTTAACCGAGCCAATCGCATCCGCCAAGCGACTATTGTCCATTGTTCGCATCAATAAGGTGATCGCAACATTTGATTGATATAAAGCGGGTCAATGTTGCGCGTACTCACCCTATCCACCCTGTTCCCGGATGCCGTGCGCCCCGGATTCGGGGTCTTTGTCGGCCACCAGACCCGCCACCTCGCCCAGCGCCCGGATGTCGACCTCACGGTCATTTCCCCGCTTGGCCTGCCGCTTGCCCCCTTGGACAGATTCGGGCCTTATGCGGCGCTCCGGCAACTGCCGCTGTTTGAACACTGGGCGGGTATCCCGGTCCACCGTCCGCGCTTTCCGCTGTGGCCGATCATCGGTGCGCGACTGACCCCCGGCCTGATGGCCCGTGCGATCATGCCTTTGGTCGAGAAGTTGCACAGGGAAAAACCGTTCGACGTGATCGATGCCGAATTTTTCTGGCCTGATGGCCCGGTGGCGATGCTGTTGTCGCAAGCATTGGGCATCCCCTTCTCAATCAAGGCACGCGGCGCGGACATTCATTATTGGGGCAACCGCCATGACACCGGGCCACAGGTCTTGCAGTCCGGTCTTAAGGCCGATGGCTTGCTGGCGGTATCGGCAGCATTGCGGGATGATATGATCACGCTGGGAATGGAGTGCGACAAGATCCGCCTGCATTATACCGGCGTCGATCTCGCCACTTTCCAGCCGATGGACCGCGCGCAGGCGAAACAGACCTTGGGGGTGACAGGACCGCTCATCGCCACCATCGGCGCGCTTATCCCCCGCAAGCGCCAGTCATTGGTGATAGACGCCATGACACATCTGCCCGATGCCCGACTGGTGCTGATCGGCAAGGGGCCGGAGGCGGATCGCTTGCGGCGACAGGCAGCGGCCATTGGCGTGGCGGACCGTGTGCAATTCACCGGCGCGATCACTCAAACCGAAATTGCCCGCTGGCTATCGGCGGCGGAGGTGATGTGCCTGCCCTCTGCGTCCGAGGGACTGGCCAATGCATGGGTGGAGGCGCTGGCCTGCGGAACACCGCTTGTCATCACCGATGTCGGCGGGGGGCGGGAATTATTGGGGGACAGCCAAGCCGGGCATCTGGTCGCGCCCGAACCGGCGGCCATTGCGACCGCCATTCGGGCGATGATCGACACACCGCCCGACCGCGCCGCTGCTCAAAACTTGGCCGCGCCCTTTACGTGGCAGCGCAATAGCGAGGTGCTATATCAACACCTCGCCCAACTCGTTAATCGCGCGGCGTAATCCGCTCTGCATTATCGACATCGCCACCCATCCGCCGCTCTTCCGGCGGGATGAAGCTGTCCGGCCCGACCTTGAGCCAGACCAGAATCGGCGCGGCGACATAGGCAGAAGAGAAAGTCCCAACGACAATCCCGAGCAACATCGCGGCGGTAAAGCCGAAGATCACATCCGGGCCCATGAACAACAGGATCGACAACGCGACGATCAGGCTGAGCGAGGTCATCATCGTGCGCGACAGCGTTTCATTGACCGTCAAATCGAGCAGCGGCACAATCTCCATCTTGCGGAATTTCCGCAGATTTTCTCGCACGCGGTCATAGACGACAATCGTATCGTTCAATGAATAGCCGATGATGGTCAGCAACGCCGCCACCACGTTCAGATTGAATTCGAGCTGGGTCAGCGCGAAAAAGCCGAAGGTGATCGCCACGTCATGGAACAAGGCGAACAACGCCCCGACCCCGAACTGCCATTCAAAGCTGAACCAGATATAGAGCGAAATCCCCAGCATCGCGAGGCTGAGCGCCAACATGCCGGTGCGGAACAATTCGTCCGACACCTTGCCCGACACCGTTTCGACCGCATCGAAACGCGCGCCAGGATAGGATTTCAGCACGACCTGTTTGACCTGTCCGGCCGCCTTGTTGGCGGCATCTTCGCCGCCATGCGGCACCGGCATACGGATCGAGATTTCGTTCGGTCCGCCGAATTGCTGGATGCTGGCATCGCCAAGGTTGAGGCGTTCGATATCCGCGCGCAGCGTTTCAATCTCCACCGGACGATCGAGCGACACCCGCACCATCTGCCCGCCGACGAAATCGACGCCAAGGTTCAACCCGCGCGTAAAGCACAAGACGATGGAAAGGATGATCAAGATGATCGACAGGGCCATCGCCCAGTTTCGATAGGAAAGAAACGGGATATTGGTGTTATCCGGGACGAGTTTTAACGGACGCATGGCCGGATATTCCTCAAATCACGAGTTCTTTGGGACGCGAACGCTTCACCCAATCTGCCACCAGCAGACGGGTGAAGGTCACGCCGGTGAAGACCGAAGTGACGATGCCGATGGCAAGCACCACGGCAAAACCACGGATCGGGCCAGTACCGAACCAGAACATAATGATCGCCGAAATCACATTGGTGATGTTGGCGTCAAAAATGGCGCGGCTGGCTTCCTTATAGCCGAATTCGATCGACGAACGGATGTTGCGGCCCCGGCGCTGTTCTTCGCGAATGCGTTCGTTGATCAGCACATTGGCATCTACCGCCGCCCCGATGGTCAGAACGAAACCGGCAATCCCCGGCAATGTCAGCGTCGCATTGAAGATCGCCATGACCCCAAGGATCATCAACGCGTTCACCAGCAAAGCGAGCGTGGTGTACACGCCGAACCGCAAATAGGTGATCATCATGAAAAAGACGACCGCGATGGTCGCCACGATCCCGGCAATCGCGCCCTTGCGGATCGAATCCGCGCCAAGGTCCGGACCGACGGTGCGTTCTTCCACGACCTTGAGCGCGATCGGCAATTTGCCCGACCTGAGCGCAATCGCGAGCTGGTTCGCGCCTTCGACCGAAAAGCTGCCGGAAATCTGGGCCGAACCGCCAAGGATCGGTTCATTGATGTTCGGCGCGGACAGCACCTGACCATCGAGAATGATCGCAAAAGGCTTGCCGACATTATCCTGCGTGACCTTGGCAAAGCGACGCCCGCCCGCCCCGTCGAACCGGATATTGACGACCGGCTGGTTGGACGTCTGATCATAGCCCTGTTGCGCATCGAGCAACTGATCGCCCGAAATCATCACCCGGCGCTGCACCGCAATAAAGCCGCCTGCAACGCCCGGCCCGGCATCCGCCGAATAAGGCAGAATTTCGCTGCCTGCAGGTGCGCGACGCTGCGCAACCTGTTCCGGCGTGGCGGTTTGATCGACCAGCTTGAATTCAAGCTTGGCGGTCTTGCCGAGCAAGGATTTCAACGCATCGGGGTCTTGCAAACCCGGCACCTGTACGACGATCCGGTCCTGGCCCTGACGAATGATCGTCGGTTCCTTGGTCCCCATTTCGTCGATGCGTTTGGATACGACTTCGCGCGCGACATCCATCGCGCTGTCGAGCGCGGCATTGATCCCGGCCTCTGTCGGGGTCAGCACCATGCGGTTGCCATCTTCGAACGCGACGTTCCAATCGCGCTGGCCGGTCATGCCGACGCCCGCGGTGAATTTGGAAATCCGCTCACGCGCCTCGTCGATCTGGGCCGGATCGCGCACGAAAAAGCTCAGGCGATTGCCCGCCGTCGAAATATCGCCAATCTCGATCTTGTCGCCACCGCGCCGCATTTCGGTGCGGACGGTTTCTTCCATCGTCTCGATATGTTGCTTGATGAAGCTGCCACGATCCGCCTCAAGCAGGATGTGACTCCCCCCGGAAAGGTCGAGACCAAGATTGATCTTTGTCTCGGCAAAGCTCTTGGGCAGCGCCTTGAGATACTGACCCGGGACAATGCTGGGAATGGCAAACACCACGCACAGTGCAATCGACAACCAGATCAGCCAGACTTTCCAGCGCGGGAAATCAAGCACGCGGCATTCCTCTCTTCAAAACCTTGGCCTCAGCAACTCAGTCGTTGGGCAGCAATCAATCGTTGGCGGGCTTGGCACCACCCAAGGGGCGCACATCGGCCAGCGTCGATTTGATCGCCCGCACGCGCACATTGGCGGCCAGTTCGATTTCGACTTCATCGCCATCCACCTTGGTGACGCGACCGATCAGGCCACCGCCGGTAATGACCGTATCGCCCTTTTTGGCAGCATCGATCATCGCGCGCTGGTCCTTCATCCGGCGCTGCTGCGGACGGATCACGAGAAACCAGAAAATGACGAAGATGAACAGCAGCGGCGCAACCTGCATAAAAAATGCAGCCGGGCCAGAAGGCGCGGCACCTGCGGCGGTCTGGGCAAATGCAGTAGTAGAGAACATCAAATCAGGCTTTCTATCTCAATCGGGCGGCGACCCACCAAGTGGGTTTCAAATCTCCGAGTTCGGGCGGCTATCACATAATCGGCGCGATAGGCAATGGCCGGGCTTGCCAAGCGGCATCATCCCGACTATTCGCGGCCTTCCGGTCGGGGCGTAGCGCAGCCTGGTAGCGCATCACACTGGGGGTGTGGGGGTCGCAGGTTCGAATCCTGTCGCCCCGACCAAATTATCCGCAAATCCACATCCTCTGCACATAGTCGGTGCGCCATATCAGGCGCTTACATCAGATCAGGCCGCACGACTCCGTCACCGTTGGCCGTGATCGTTGGTTTTCCGGGTACCGATGGGCCTAATATTAACGCATAGCGGCGACACGCATAGATGAAGCCGCAGCATATCGATCAGACGGGCTATCCTGCCGCCAACCAATTGCCGCAGACATATCCACCGCTACCGGTGCAGGAATATTCGGTAATGTAAACCCACGACCACCCATCAAACGCCGTTCAAGCCATCGATCAACGCATCCAACGGCATGGTTGCGGCATCCAGCGCCTCCCTTGACCGCATCCCCATAGGGAAATTCTCGTGAGGCGACGGGCGCGGGTGCAACGATGATATGGCTGCGGCAGGCATTTCATCGGTTGCGATGATAACCTGTGATTCGACCCCCTGTTCCACCGATTCCGACGATGCCATGATCGTCATTTCAACCGCATGGGGCGCAGGCTCAACCGCCGGGGACAATATCATCGGTCCCAGATCCAGCACCGATTCATCTAGTCCGACTGAAACTGGCGCATATTCGGGTGGAAGCGACTCAACCGGTGCATATTCAGACGGCACATATGCCGGTTGCGTATACTCAGGCTGCACATAGGCAGTCGGCACCTCCTCCGCCGGATGCCATTCTCCAACGGCTTGGGGATCGATATCGTCGAGTGGCGGTCCAAGTTCACTTGCCGCGAGAATCGGGCGACGCCTGCGGATCGGCATGTCCTCAGTCGCCTCAGCGGGAGCAACTTGCGATGTCGCGGGCTGACGCCGTCGCAGCAAGCCCATCAACCCGGCACTGCCCACTTGCTGCTTTTCCTTCAATATGGCGGGCGGTTCATCTGCAATATGCAGGTCGCGCGCCATCGGTGTGGATGCCGTCGCCACTGGCCATTGCGTCCGATTCTTCGGCACGAACAGCCATTTGAGCGTCAGCCAGGTGCAGGCCGTGCCGGCGATGCCCATGCACAACGCCAGCGCGATCCGGGCGTTCATTCCCAATGGCGGCTGGGCGGCGGGGATATAATCGCCCAGCCGCGCCTCGATCACCAATTGCTCAATCAGCCATGCGGGCGCACGCAACACTGCCACCGCTGCCAACGCGCCGACCGCAAGGCCCAGCAGCGGCACCAGCCGCGCCAAGAGAGAGCGCCGCCGCATGCGCCCGTTTGTCTGGCCGATATTGCCAGTCTCAACCCTGTTCGACATCGCTACGCTATCCTTACTCACCACAGGCATACTCATCGACACATCCTGCCAAGCAGGCGTTCATATACCGGCTTATATCGCGAAATGTTTGACGACCAGTTACGCTCACGCGCGACAAATTCACGAGCCGCCAGACGCCGCGTCGCCCAATGGGCGCGATCCGCGAACATGTCGGCCACCGCCGTCGCCAGCGCAGGCGGATCGTCGGGCGGGAATAATGTCCCTGTCTCGCCATCGCGGATCAGTTCGCGATGGCCGCCGACATCGGATGCGGCGACCAATTTACCCTGCGCCATCGCCTCCAACGGCTTGAGCGGCGTTACCAATTCGGTCAGTCGCATCGCCTTGCGCGGGAATACCAGCACATCCATCAACCCATAATAACGCGCCACCTCATCATGCGGCACCCGGCCAATGAAATGAATATGTGCCGCCACCGGGCTGGCCTGTGCCAACAAATGCAACGCGCCCTCCATCGGCCCGCCGCCGACCAGCACCAGATGAAGTCCGGGCCGCGCCGCGACCAATGCGGGCATCGCGGCCAATAAAATGTCCAGCCCCTCATAATCGTAAAATGAGCCGATAAAGCCGATCACCTCCGCCCCATCGATCCCCATCTGCTGTGCAAGGGCGCAGTCGGGCGCGAGTGTTGTGCCAAACATCGCCATATCCACCCCATTGGGGGAGACCATGATCCGTGCATCGTCAATACCCCGACGGAGCAAATCCTGACGCAAGCCATCGCAGATCACCGCAACCGCATCGGCCTTGCGCACCGCGCGGGTTTCCAGCCAGCGGGTCAGGCGATAACGCAACGACCCTTCCCGGCCCGTGCCATTGCCGACCGCCGCATCCTCCCAAAACGCCCGAATTTCATAAAGCACCGGCAGGCCCTTCGCCTGCGCCACCGCCATTGCCCCCAATGCATTCAATACCGGCGAATGAATATGCACCAGATCGGGCCGCCAATCACGGATCAGCGCCTTTGTCCGCCGCCGCAGCGCCAACACCTCAAACAAGGACCACAGTGGCCCGATAAAGGGACATCCCGACTGTTTGCGCGGTGTCGTGCGAAAGAAATCAATGCCGTCAACCGTCTCGGCTTCTGCCAGCCCGCCGCCATCATGGCGTACGCCGGTCAAGCCCGCCACGGTCCAGCCCAATGCCTGTTGCGCCTTCAAAATGGCACGGGTGCGAAAGCTATAGCCGCTGAACATGGGCAGGCTGTGATCGAGCACATGCAAGATACGAAGCGACATTGAACTTTTTCCACGCTGCACAACAAAACCAAGCATCTATCTCTGACATACAAGATTTAACGGAGCGTCAACCTCAGTTCGTTAGAGACGGAAAAAGGTAAGCGTAGACAATGGGATGTTACAGCAGCGATGATCGATAATTTCGCCCTTGCTATATCCCATGGCCTGCTGCTGCTCGCCACATGGCGGCTGATGCACATGAATGACGTCGATAGCGACAACCCAAAGCCGCCCAAGGCATGGTGGAACCGCGACGATGCGTGATCTGTTCTTCATCGCATTTCTGGCACTGATGTTCGGCCTCTGCTTTCGACGCCCGTTTCTGTTCGTGCCGACCTATATCTATATCGACCTCGTCAGCCCGCAAAGATTGGCCTTTCTGCTGCTGAACAGCATCCCGCTGTCGCTGATTGCCGCCTTGTTGACCGTGGTGACGTGGCTATTGTTCGACAACAAGCGCAACAGCCGTTTGGCCATGGGCCAGTTGTTGATGCTGCTTTTGCTCGGCTATGCGGGCGTATCGACGATATATGCTGATTATCATCTGCAAGCGCTGGCCAAATGGGATTGGGTGTGGCGGGCGATGATCTTTGCCATTTTCGTGCCGTTCACCTTGACCACGCGCCTGCGGATCGAGGCCGTGATATTGTTCATGGTCGTCTCGGCCTCCTCCATCATCATCATCGGCGGAATCAAGACCTTGGCGTCTGGCGGCGGCTATGGCGTTCTCAACCTGATTATCAGCAACAATACCGGGCTATATGAAGGCAGCATCATCTCGATGTGCGCCATCTCCTTTATCCCGTTGATCTGGTGGCTCCATCATCATGGCAAGACCTTCCCGCGCGACTGGCGCGTGACGATGTTCGCGACGGCACTGACCTTCGCATCTTTGCTGATGCCTGTCGGGACGCAGGCGCGCACCGGCATGATATGCGTTGCCATGCTGGGCATGTTGACCTTGCGGGATATGAAAAGACGCGGGCCTTATATCGCGGCCATCATGATTGCCGCGATGATGGCCCCGATCTTTCTGCCTTCAAGCTTCAGCGATCGTTTCAATACGATCAAGGAATATAAGGCCGACCAATCGGCATCGACCCGCATTGCCGTATGGCAATGGACCTGGGATTACGCGCTGAAACATCCACTTGGCGGCGGCTTTGAAATTTATCGCGAGAACAAGCTCGATTATCATACGGAACAGGTCATTGGCGACGACACTACCTCTTCGGTGCAGTTGAAAGAGGTGAAAGATCAGGCGCGGGCATTCCATTCCAGCTATTTTGAAATGCTGGGGGAACAGGGCTTTCCCGGGCTGGCCATCTGGTTGCTTATTCACGTGATGAATCTGTGGCACATGGGTCGCATCCGCCGCCGTTACAAACGCAGCACCGATCCCGATCAAATATGGATCGCGCCCCTCGCTACCGCGCTGCAACATTGCCAATTGATTATTCTGACCGGCTCTTTGTTCGTCGGCATCGCATGGCAGTCATTTGTCCTGCTGCTGCTCGCCACCCAAATGGGCTTCCACACCTATATTCGCAGACTCGAAAAAGAACGGCAGGCCTTGGCCCTTCAAGGCGTGGTCTGGGGCAAAGGGCCGCCGCGCCCCAGCGCCACATGAATTATCGCAGCCCATCGATATCGGCGGGCGAATAGCCCTTCCCGCCCGTCATCGGCCCCGCTATCCTCTGCCCATATGATAGCGTTTGTCACTTGGTGATCAGATCGGGAGTAAGCAGCGATGGGCGACGAAAACGGGATTTTCATTGGCCTTGGCGGCGGGCAGCGTCAGTTGCTCAATCTCAAACGCGCCAATCGCCACGGGCTGATTGCGGGCGCGACCGGCACGGGCAAAACCGTCACCCTGCAATCTCTAGCCGAAGGGTTCAGCCGCGCCGGGGTGCCGGTGTTCGTATCGGATGTGAAAGGCGATCTTGCCGGCATGGCGATGGCCGGTTCCGCCCAACATAAGATGCACGACATATTGGCGGCGCGCGCAGCCGAAATCGGCGACAGCGACTGGCAATATCGCGAAAATCCGGTCCAGTTTTGGGATTTGTTCGGCGAACAGGGCCATCCGATCCGCACCACCATTTCCGAAATGGGGCCGTTGCTGCTGGCCCGATTGATGAACCTCAACGAGGTGCAGGAAGGCGTGCTGACCATCGCCTTCCACATCGCGGACAAGGACGGGCTGTTGTTGCTTGATCTTGACGATCTGCAATCCATGCTTGTCCATATTGCGGACCGGGCGGACGAGATTTCGACCAGCTTCGGCAATGTTTCGAAACAATCGGTCGGCACGATCCAGCGCGCCTTATTGCAATTGCGCAGCCAGGGCGGCGATCATTTCTTTGGGGAGCCGGCCCTTAACATTGCCGACTTCATCGCCTGTGACGAGTCCGGACGCGGAATCATCAACATCCTCGCCGCCGACCGGTTGATGGCCAGCCCCAAGCTCTATTCGACCTTTTTGCTATGGCTCATGTCGGAATTATTCGAACAATTGCCGGAAATCGGCGACCCCGACAAACCCAAGCTCGTCTTCTTTTTCGATGAGGCCCATCTGCTGTTCGATGAAGCACCCAAGGCCTTGCTCGACAAGATCGAACAGGTCGTGCGGTTGATCCGTTCCAAGGGCGTCGGCATTTATTTCGTCACCCAGAACCCGATCGACATTCCCGAAGATGTGGCGGCCCAGCTTGGCAATCGGGTGCAACATGCGCTGCGCTCCTTCACGCCGCGCGATGAAAAGGCGATCCGCATGGTCGCTGAAACCTTCCGCGCCAATCCGGGCGTCGATGTCGCCACGATCATCACCGAATTGAAGGTTGGCGAAGCCTTGGTCTCATTGTTGCAGGCCGATGGCGCGCCCAGTCCGGTTGAACGCACGTTGATCCGCCCGCCCTGTTCGCGCCTTGGCCCGCTGAACGCCGATGAACGTGGGGTGATGATCCAGACCGATGCGATTGGCGATCGTTATGATGCGATGATCGACCGGGAATCCGCCGAGGAGCTACTCCACGCCAAATCGGCTGAGGCAGCGGCAGCGGCAGCAGAATCCGCCGCACAAGAGGCCGAAGCAAAAGTGGCAGCATTGGAGGCCAAGGAAGAGGCCAAGGCCCGTGTCATTGCCGAGCGCGAGGCTGCACGACAGGCAAAGGAAACCGAACGGGCAGAAGCCAGAGCAGCACGCGAAGCCGCCAAGCCGGGGATTGTCGAGAAAATAGCAACCTCCGCCGCCCGCTCCGCCGCATCGTCGCTGGGGCGGCAATTGACGGGGCAAGTCGGACGCAGCCTGATCCGCGGGCTGTTGGGCGGGTTGTTCAAGGGACGCTGAGCTTCAAAGGGAGGCAGATACAAAAAAGGGAGGCCGAAACCTCCCTTTTCATCCATGCGTCAAATTGGCTTTGCAGCTCAATGCGGCATCGCGCCTTCGGGCATGCCCTCGCCATGCGCACCTTCCGGCATGCCAGCAGGGCCACCACGCATCGAGCCCTTGGGGGCGATATCGAGCAAGGCCACATCGAACACCAGCGCCGCATTCGCCGGGATCACGCCATTGCCGGCACCGACTTCGCCATAGGCCAATTCAGGCGGAATCCAGAATTTGAAGCTGCTGCCCTTGCTCATCAACTGCAAGCCTTCGACCCAGCCGGGGATCAGGCCGCCGACCGGCAATGTCGCCGGTCCGCCATTTTTGGCGCTGGAATCAAAGCTCGTGCCATCGGCAAGCTTGCCATCATATTCGACCAGAACGACGTCCTCAGTCGTCGGCTTTTGGCCATTGCCTTCTTTGACCACCTGATATTGCAAGCCCGATGGCGTCGTGATGACGCCCGATTTCTTGGCATTATCGGCGAGAAATTCGACAGCCGGACGCGCCTTGGCGACCTGCTTTGCCGTCATTTGCCATGCGGCGCCCGCACCAATGGCAACAACAATGGCCGTGCCGATCCACAATTTGGCAAGCGAGCCCTTTTTGATCGGCTGGAGAGGAACGGCGGTCACTTCAGACATGGCATTTGATCCATTGTTTCAGTTGAAATCCATGCTCCCCCATGATGGCGAGCGCAATTTTTGGCAACAGCAAAATCATCTAGTGCAACATTGATCCAGACAAAGAAAAAGGGCCACCCGCAAAGGTAGCCCCAATTCTTTAACCCTGATCGGTCAGACGTCTATTACCGAACGCCGTCACGTTCCATCCGCTTGCGGTCAAGCTTGCGGGCGCGACGAACAGCAGCAGCCTTTTCACGGGCGCGCTTTTCAGACGGCTTTTCATAATGACGACGGAGCTTCATCTCGCGATACACGCCTTCACGCTGCAGCTTCTTCTTGAGCGCGCGCAGCGCCTGGTCGACATTGTTTTCGCGAACGATGATTTGCATAAAAGTCCAGAACTCCGATCAGTCTATCAACACCATCTATCCCGACTGGAACAGATGGGCGGCAATAAAAAAGGGCTCACCACAGACTCACATCTGCGACGTTGGTCAGCGCCCTAACATCACACCCAAGCTAAAACAAGCCGGAATCGCTTCGCAAACACGCAGAAACGGGCGCAATCCCGCTCAACCCTGCAAAGGAAAGCGTTCCAGCACATGATAGACCGAGCCTTCCGGCGTCAGGATCGACTCGAACAGGCAGAAATGATCGACTGGCCAATCCATCCCCGGCACCGCCAGCACCGGCGACTGGCCAAACGCCGCAGGCGCCCCCCGACCAAAGCGCGCCAGCGTCACATGCGGCAGAAAAGCACGATGCTCCGGTTTGATGCCGACATTCTCCAATGCACGGGAAACCCCCTTGTACAATGTCGCCACATCCCCGACCGGGCGGACGCCAAGCCAGAGAGACTGCACGCGCTGGCGCTGGTCGAAACTGCCGGGACTGTCCGTGTGCAATAAAAAGGGTCGCGCCCTGACAGCGCCAAGCGTCGCGACAATATCTTGCAGCAGATGGTGATCGACCTCGCCGATAAAGCGCAGGGTCAAATGGAGCTGATTATCATTCTGCCAGCGCGCACCCGCGATGCCGCCCATCCCCGCGATCAGATGCGCGCGCAAGTCCCGTGGCGGGCGAAGTCCGACAAACAGGCGAATCATGCAGCGAGCTTAACCCAAAATCGGAACATTCGTGTCCGGTTTCACTTGAAACGGATGATGAAAGACACGATATTGCAATCATTCGGTCGCTATCATGTGACCGTCACTAGAATGGAGAGTTATTGACATGGCCAACTGGTCTGACCCCCGAATGACGACCAACGCGTCGCCAACGAGTATCGGAGGCCAAGCTGCCGTACATGCGGGACTGCGGTCCTACATGCTGTCTGTCTATAATTACATGGCGTCTGGCGTATTGCTGACCGGCCTTGTCGCGATGTTGTTCGCGAACAGCACCATCGGTCAAAATATCCTGACGCATGGCGGCGCATTGCGCTGGCTGATCATCCTTGCCCCGCTGGGTCTGGTAATGTGGCTCGGCATGGGCATCAACCGCATGTCGGAAAACACCGCCAAGACGATCTTCTGGGTCTATGCGACGTTGATGGGCCTTTCGATGGCGACGGTATTCCTGATCTATACGCGGGAATCGATCGCCACGACCTTCTTCGCCACCGCTGCGGCCTTCGCAAGTCTGAGCCTTTATGGCTATACCACGAAAAAGGATCTGTCGGGCTTCGGCACCTTCCTGATCATGGGCCTTGTCGGCCTGCTGGTCGCGAGCCTGCTCAACATCTTCTTCCAGTCGAGCACAATGTCGCTGGTCATCAGCTTCATCGGCGTGCTGTTGTTTGCCGGTTTGACCGCCTATGACACACAGAAGATCAAGAGCATGTACTTCATGGTGCAAGGCTCGGATTTCCTCGGCAAGGCCGTGGTGATGGGTGCACTGACCTTGTATCTGGACTTCATCAACATGTTCCAGTTCCTGCTCAGCTTCCTTGGCAATCGCGAATAGTCGCGCACGTCATCATTGAACATTTAGGCCCGGACGGCAGGATCGTCCGGGCCTTTTTCTTGGCTGACGCCCTATGATTTCCCAAGCCAGCCGAGATGCGATAGAATGCGCGAAACAAGCGCTTACCCCCTCTTCACACAGGTAATTGTCGTTGACGAAATCCGCTTTCTCCTTGCTGCTGCCGCTCTTGTGCGCAGGTCTGTGCATCGTCGCGCTGCCGGGCCATGCTGCCGTCGTAAAGCCGGCCCCTGCCCCCTCGGCCAAGCCGGGTGATCTCATCAGCGGCAATGATGTCGAGGCGATTGCCGCACTGCTACGCGAGGCGGGCTTCAAGGCGCAAATCAAGTCAAATCCGGATGGCATCCGCTATATCGACAGCGCCGCCAATGGCGTGTTCTTCACCCTCAGCTTCAGCGATTGCGACCTCAACAATGGCTGCGCCAGCCTACGCTTTCTCGCATGGTGGGAACGCCCGAACGGTTTCACCACCAATGAATCGAACGAATGGAACGCGCATTACAAGCTCGCCCGCGCGGCAATTGATGGGGATGGCGACCTCATCCTCGATTATTATCTCTCGCTGAAAGGCGGGGTGCGGCGCGAAAATTTTCTCGATGCGTTTGATTGGTGGAGCCTGTTGCTCGTCGATTTCCGTCAATTCATGGACGACAAAGCTGCCGCCAGCGCCAAATCCAAGGCCGAAAGCGGTAAGCAAAGCGACACCGGCCCGGATGCCAATGATGAAGGGCGCAGTGGTTGAAGGGGTGTTTTCGGGTCTTTAACTCTCGCGCCTGCGGGCGTAGTGCGGTTCCCAGCTTAGAGCTATGAAAGACGAATGATGACCATTGCCTCCTTCCCCGCCATCCGCCTGCGCCGGACTCGCGCCACGGGCTGGAGCCGCGCCCTGCATCGCGAGACGTTTCTCGATCCGGCGAATTTCATCTGGCCGTTGTTCGTTACCCAAGGCAAGCAAGTGGAAGAGCCGATTGCAGCCCTGCCCGGCGTATCGCGCTGGTCGGTCGATCTGCTGGTCGCGCGCGCGCGCGAGGCCCAATCGCTTGGCATTGCGTGCCTTGCCCTGTTTCCCAATACACAAGCCGAACGGCGCAGCGAGGACGGGCGCGAGGCGCTCAACCCCGACAATCTGATGTGTCAGGCGATCCGCGCGATCAAGGACGCGGTGCCGGACATCGGCGTGCTGACCGATGTCGCGCTCGATCCATATACCAGCCATGGTCAGGATGGGCTGATCAATGAAGCTGGCTATGTGTTGAACGATGCGACCAGCGAGATGCTGGTGGCACAATCGCTCAATCAGGCCAATGCCGGGGCGGATATCATCGCGCCGAGCGACATGATGGATGGCCGCATCGGCGCGATCCGTAACGCGCTGGAGGCTGATGGCCATGCCAATATCCAGATCATGGCCTATGCCGCCAAATATGCGAGCGCCTTTTACGGCCCGTTCCGCGATGCGGTCGGTTCGCGCGGCCTGCTGAAGGGCGATAAAAAGGGCTATCAAATGGACCCGGCCAATGCCGAAGAGGCCCTGCGCGAGGTCGCGCTCGATCTGGCCGAGGGCGCAGACAGCGTGATGGTGAAGCCCGGCCTGCCCTATCTCGACATTATTCGCCGGGTGAAAGACCGTTTTGAAGTGCCGGTATTTGCATATCAGGTCTCCGGCGAATATGCGATGATCGAACATGCCGCTGCGGCTGGCGCTGGCGACAGGGATGCATTGATCCTTGAAACGCTGACCAGCTTTCGCCGGGCGGGCTGCTCCGGTATTCTTACCTATCACGCCGCGGATGCGGCACGTCTTATCGGCTGACTGGAAGTTCCTCGAAAATGTACAAAGATGTGACGATTATCCCGCTGAATGGCAAAACCCCGCGCATTCACCCTTCGGCCTTTATCGCGCCGGGTTGCCGGATCATCGGCGATGTCGAAATCGGCCCGGATGTCAGCATCTGGTATAATTGCGTCATTCGCGCCGATGTGAATCACGTCGTGATCGGCGCGCGAACCAATGTGCAGGATGGTTCGGTCATCCATTGCGATTCGCCTTATGATGGCATGCCGGACGGTTGCCCGACGATTATCGGTGAAGATTGCCTGATAGGCCATCTGGCGATGGTTCATGGCACGACTATGGATAATCACGCCTTTGTGGGCCTGAGCGCAACCGTGATGAACGGTTGTCACATCGAATCGGACGGCATGGTCGCCGCAGGCGCGATCCTGACCCCCGGCAAGCGCGTGGGCGCGGGCCAGATGTGGGTGGGCCGCCCCGCGAAATTCGTGCGCGACCTGTCGCCCGAAGACATTGCCGACCATCGCCAAGGCGTCGTAAATTACGTGGAAAATGGCCGCGCACATAAGGCAGCTGTCGACGCGCTGTAATCGGCAGGGGGCCTGTGCCGTTATCGGTACAGGCCCCGCTGGCTGAGGACGAAATTACAGCAGGCGGGCCGGACTGTTCGGCAGATCGCCCTCCAAGGCGCGGCACAGCCTGTCGCGCACCGCCCGCAATGCGGACAGATCAAGCGCTGGAGCCGGAGCCGACGTAGGCACGGGCGCAATGACGACCGGCGCACTTGGCGCAACCTTCACAGGCGCCTCAACATCGCCCACATCTTTGGATGCGAGCGCCTGTTGCGCGCCCTTGACCGTAAAGCCGTCGCGATTGAGCAATTGATGGATGCGATGGGCAAGCGCCACATCCGCAGGCCGGTAATAACGACGATTACCGGCGCGCGTCAGCGGACGGAGCTGCGGAAAACGCGTCTCCCAATAGCGCAGGATATGCTGGGCCACGCCCAGTTCCTCCGCCAGTTCGCTGATCGTCCGCAATGCGGTGTCGGATTTACTCACGCTGTCAGGCTCAATCGCGCAGGGGTATTGAACGTAATGTTCAATTGCCCTTGATGATCGTTTCGCGGGCCATCTGGCTGGCGCGGAACGTCAGCACGCGGCGCGGCGTGATCGGCACTTCAACCCCGGTCTTGGGATTGCGACCGATGCGTTCTTTCTTGTCGCGGAGCAGGAAGCTACCGAAGCCCGACAACTTGACATTTTCGCCACGCACCAGCGCGTCGGTGACATTGTCCAATACCTGATCCAGCAATGCAGCGGATTCAGCCTTGGACAGCCCGATTTCCTGATTCAGCCGCTCGGCGATATCGGCACGGGTCAATGTTCCTGTGTTGGGCATTAAAGCTCTCCTCCAAGAGTGTTTTTCGAATGCGGTGGTAACACCGAATGACTCGGAAAACACGGCATATAAAAGAATGTAGGCGCGTAAGATGGCAGCACCGAATGACTCGGGAAACGCGGCACACAAATTTACTCGACATTACCGACTATTATCTGAAAATTTGTCGCAAGAGCAACCGTTGAATCAGCAACCTAAGCGAGATTTCAGGCGGTTAACCGTTAAATGGGCGTTTTAGTAACGCAGCAGGCACGCGCCCCAAGTAAAACCACCACCCATGGCCTCCAGCATCACCAGATCGCCACGCTTGATCCGACCATCGCGCACCGCGACATCGAGCGCCAACGGCACCGATGCCGCCGAGGTGTTGGCATGTTCATCGACCGTGATCACTACCTTTTCCGGCGGCAGGCCGAATTTGCGGGCGGTGGCATCAAGAATGCGGCGATTCGCCTGATGCGGTACGACCCAATCGAGATCGGATGCGGCAACGCCCGCCATATCGAGCACTTCCTGCAAGACGCTGGCGAGGTTGGTGACTGCATGGCGGAACACTTCCTGTCCCTTCATCCGCAGCTTGCCAACCTGATCGCCGGTCGAAGGCCCACCATCGACATAGAGCAATTCATTATGACGGCCATCGGCATGCAGCTTGGAGGCGAGAATGCCGCGATCGCCCGCATTTGGATCGGCATGCAGCACAACCGCGCCCGCGCCATCGCCGAACAACACGCAGGTCGTGCGGTCTTCCCAATCAAGAATGCGGCTGAAGGTTTCGGCACCGATCACCAACGCATATTCGGCAGCGCCCGTCTTCAACATCGCATCGGCGACGGTGATGGCGTACAGAAAGCCGGAGCACACCGCCGCGACATCGAATGCCACGCAATCATTGATGCCAAGCGCGGCCTGCACTTTGGTGGCGCTGGCCGGGAAGGTCTGATCCGGGGTCGCGGTGGCGAGAATGATCAGGCCGATCTTCGACGCATCAATGCCGGCGGCGGCAATCGCCGCGCGGGCGGCATCGGTGCCAAGCGTGCTGGTGGTTTCGCCCTCACCCGCCAGATAGCGGGCGGTAATGCCAGTGCGGCCACGAATCCATTCGTCAGAGGTTTCGATCCGGCTGGCCAGTTGTTCGTTGGAGACGCGTTCTTTCGGCAGGGCCGAGCCAGTACCAATAATCACGGACTTAACGCTCATCCGGCAACCTCCTCACCCTTGTGATGCGCCCGGAAATTGTCGAGATCTTCCGTGATCTTGCGGGTCAATTCATGATCAATCAGCTTTGCCGCCACCTGGATCGCATTGGCGACCCCACGGGCATTGGCGCTGCCATGGCTTTTGACGACGAGGCCGTTCAGGCCGAGAAACACGCCGCCATTGTGATTATTCGGATCGAGATGATGCCGCAGCAAATCCGTCGCCGGGCGCGAAATCAGGAAACCGAGCTTGGACCGGATCGAGCTGGTGAACGCGCGTTTCAGCAGATCGGTCACGAATCGTGCGGTGCCTTCCAGCGTCTTGAGTGCGATATTGCCGGAAAAGCCGTCGGTCACGACGACATCGACCAGCCCGCGTGAAATCTTATCGCCTTCGATATAGCCGGTAAATTCCATCGGCAGATATTTGGCATCGCGCAAAAGGGTCGCCGCCTCTTTCACGGCATCGGTGCCTTTGAGCTCCTCGGTCCCGATATTGAGCAGCGCCACGCGGGGCCGTTCAAGCTCAAGGACGGAACGCACATAAGCCGCACCCATCACAGCGAACTGGATAAGATTGCGGGTATCGCATTCGGTATTGGCGCCAAGGTCGAGCATGACCATGTCATTTTCGCCCAGCGTCGGCAGCAAGGCCGCGATGGCCGGACGATCAATGCCCGGCATGGTCCTGAGCGCGAGCTTCGAGATCGCCATCAGCGCCCCGGTGTTGCCACCGGAAATCGCCGCCTGCGCCATGCCCGTCTTCACGGCATCGACCGTTTGGCCCATGGACGTCGTTTTGACACGACGGATCGCCTGACTGGGTTTGTCGTCGCCGGTAATCACTTCCGGGCAATGAACGACGTCAAACCGGGCCATGTCCGCACCAAGTGCGGACAATTCTGCCCGGATCGCCGTTTCATCGCCGAAAAGCAGAAAATCTACGCCGGGAATTTGCTCCTGCGACATGACGGCTCCCGCCACCATAACCGCAGGCCCTACATCACCGCCCATCGCATCAATAGCGATTCGCGGTTTGCCCCCGTTCGTCATGACTTCCCTTTCGAGGCTCAGGCCTCGACCGAGACGACTTCGCGCCCATTATAGTGACCGCAAGCGCTGCACAGATTGTGCGGACGCTTGAGTTCACCACAATTCGGGCATTCCTGAAACGCATCAGGGGTCAGCGCGTGGTGGCTGCGACGCATGTTGCGACGTGAAGGTGAAGTTTTTCTTTTTGGGACGGCCATGTCCGCACCTATTCCATTCAAATCAAGGTTGCAGCAACAAGAGTGAGGTAGATCCGGCCCGTCAGCCCTATGGCTGCGGCCCGATTCCGGCCTCGCTCGTTGCAAGAGCCGCGCCTATACCCCATCCTGAAAATCTTGCAAGTATGATGATGAGATGGCAGCACACGAGCCGCGTGCAAGACGGCGGAGAAAAAGCCGCTCTTGAACATTTTGATAATGGGAAGCCTTATATGACGACTATCTTGCCGATCACCCTCACCATGGCGGGTGCCGCCGCGATCACGAATTTATGGCTTGCCTTTCGTTGCGGGCAGGTCCGGATGCAGGCGAAGATCGAATTGGGCGATGGCGGCAACATAGCGCTCACCCGCCGGATGCGGGCGCATGCCAATTTCAACGAATATACGCCGATTTTCCTGATCCTGCTTGGCCTGGTCGAGTTGGCATCCCCCGGCACCGCCGGGACCGTCTTATGGGCTGTTGGCGCCTTGTTCATCGCCAGCCGCGTCCTGCATGGCCTTGGCATGGACCGTGCCTATCCCAACAAGCTACGGTCGGTCGGCATCATGCTGTCGTTCCTGCTGACGCTCGGCCTTGCGATCTATGCGGTATATCTGCCGCATGGCGCAGCAGGCACGATCACCGCACAGGGCGATGAAGTCGTCCCCGCCGAATAAGGCATCATTTATTTCGCGGACTTGCCGGCGCTGCTTTGACGGCTGATAATCTGGGCAAGTCCGCGCGATAGCTGCAACATGCCGTTCATCCGGCTTTCCGCCGTCGGCCAATTGCGCTGAATCACAAGCTTGCTATCGGGCCGTAATTTGGCCGTGCCTTTCAGCCGTTCGACATAGCTGATCAACCCCGGCAAATCCGCGAAACGATCCTGCCAGAAGTGGACAAGCGCCCCCTTCGGCCCAACATCGAGCTTGGCAATCCCGGCGATCTTGCAATTGAGCTTGGCCTCCATCACCATCACCAAATTCTGCGTGGCGGCGGGCAATGCGCCGAAGCGGTCGATCATTTCGGCGGCGAAGGATTCGATCCCCGCGCGGTCTTCCACCTCGTTCAACCGGCGATACAGGCCCATCCGCAAATCAAGGTCGAGGACATATTCTTCCGGTATGAGAATCGGCGCATCGACGGTGATCTGGGGCGAATATTTTTCCTCCGCCAGCGCCGCCGCAATGCCGCCTGCCCGTGCCGAGATAATCGCCTCTTCCAGCATCTGTTGATACAGTTCGAAACCAACTTCCTTGATATGGCCCGATTGCTCATCGCCCAACAAATTCCCCGCGCCGCGAATATCGAGATCATGGCTCGCGATCTGGAAACCCGCCCCCAGCGAATCGAGATTGGCCAGCACTTGCAGGCGTTTTTCCGCCGTGTCCGTCATCAAACGATTGGGCGCGGTGGTGAGATAGGCATAGGCGCGGGTCTTCGAACGCCCCACCCGGCCCCGGATCTGATATAATTGCGCAAGGCCGAACATATCGGCGCGATGCACAATCATCGTATTGGCGGATGGAATGTCGATCCCGCTTTCAATGATCGAGGTGGACAGCAACACATCATAACGCCGGTCGTAAAAGGCCGACATGCGCTCTTCGACCTCGCCCGCCGCCATCTGGCCATGGGCGACGACATATTTGATCTCCGGCACTTCCTCGCGCAGATACCGCTCAATATCCGGCAGATCGGCCAGACGCGGCACGACGATGAAGCTCTGCCCGCCGCGATAATGTTCACGCAGCAAAGCCTCGCGGATCACTATCGGGTCCCATGGCATGACATAGGTGCGGACCGCCAGACGATCGACCGGCGGGGTCTGGATCACCGACAATTCACGCAGGCCCGACATCGCCATTTGCAACGTGCGCGGGATCGGCGTCGCGGTCAGCGTCAGCACATGGACATCAGCCTTCAGCGATTTCAGCTTTTCCTTATGGGTCACGCCGAACCGCTGTTCCTCATCGACGATGACAAGGCCGAGCCGCTTGAACTCGATCCCCTTGGCGAGCAACGCATGAGTGCCGATCACCACATCGCAGGTGCCATCGGCCAGCGCGTCGCGCGTCGCCTTGGCCTCTGCCGCCGGGACCAATCGCGACAAGCGCCCGACTTTCAACGGGAAACCGGCGAAGCGTTCGGCGAAATTGGTGTAATGTTGCCGCGCGAGCAGGGTCGTCGGGCAGACCACGACCACCTGCTTGCCCGCCATCGCCGCGACAAATGCGCCGCGCAATGCGACCTCGGTCTTGCCAAAGCCGACATCGCCGCAGACCAGCCGATCCATCGGCTTGCCACTCGCCAGATCGGCAATGACATCGCCAATCGCGCGGTCCTGATCCTCGGTTTCGGGCCAAGGGAAACGATCGACAAAGGACGGATAGCCGCCGTGATCCGGTTCCATGATCGTGCCGGGGCGAAGGGCGCGTTCGGCGGCGGTTTTCATCAACTCACCCGCGATTTCGCGGATGCGCTCCTTCATCCGGGCCTTGCGCGCCTGCCATGCGACCCCGCCCAATTTATCGAGCTGCGCGTCCTCTTCGCCCGCGCCATAACGCGACAGCACATCGATATTTTCAACCGGGACATACAGCTTGTCCCCGCCTTGATAGCTGAGCGCGACGCAATCATGCGGCGATTGGCCGACTGGGATCGACATCAGCCCTTCATAACGGCCAATGCCATGATCCTGATGGACCACCAGATCGCCGGGGGTCAGCGTCGCCAGTTCATTCAAGAACGCATCCGCGCTCTTTTTGCGCTTGGTCCGGCGGATCAGCCGGTCACCGAGCATATCCTGTTCGGTCAGCACCGCCACATCGGGCGTGGTGAACCCATGATCGAGCGGCAGCACCGCGAGCGCCGCACTCCCCGCATAAGCCGCGCCCAGCGCCGCTTGCCAATCCTCGCCCATCGGGGCCGCCGCCAGCCCATGATCGGCGAGCAATCCGGCCAGACGTTCGCGTGAGCCGCGCGAATAGCTGGCGAGCACGACCTTGCGCCCTTCACGGCCAAGGGTGCGGATATGGGCGGCCACCGCCTCATAGACATTGACGCCCTGTGCGCGTTCCGGCGCGAAATCGCGCGCCTGATCGACGCCGAAGTCGATGACCTGCGGGCTTTCCGGCTCGTGAAACGGGGTCAGCAGATGGATAGTCTTCGACTCAACCGTCGCCGCCCATTCATCCGCGCTGAAATACAGGCTGTCGGGCTTTAGCGGGCGATAGCTGCCGGGATCGGCCTTTTGCGCGCGTTCGCGGTTGGCGTAATAATCGGCGACCGCCTCGAACCGCGCATCCGCCGCCCCGGCCACGCCGGAATCGCGCAGGATGATGTCATTCGGCCCCAAATGATCGAACAGGCTTTCCAGCCGCTCTTCGAACAAAGGCAGCCAATGCTCCATCCCCGCCAGCCGTCGCCCGTCGCTGACCGCCTGATACAGCGGATCGCCGGTCGCGGTCGCGCCGAAGGTTTCGCGATAGCGGCCCCGGAACCGCTTGATGCTCTCTTCGTCCAGCAACGCCTCGGACGCGGGCAACAGGGTGAAGCCATCGACCCGACCAATACTGCGCTGGTCTTGCGGATCGAACTGGCGCACGCTTTCGATTTCATCGCCGAAAAAGTCGAGGCGCAGCGCGTGCGTTTCCCCCGATGGCCAGAGATCGACCAAGCCCCCGCGCACCGCATATTCGCCCTGATCGGCGACCGTATCGGAACGGACATAGCCATTGGCCTGCAACAACGCGCCCAATTGATCGCGCTCGATCCGTTCCCCCGGCGCCAGCCGTGCCACCAATTGCCGCACCCGAAATGGGGTGAGCGTGCGCTGGGCCACGGCATCAAGGGTGGTGACGAGCAATTGCGGCGCGGTCTGCTTGCACTGCAAGAGATGCAGCGCGGCCAGACGTTCGGCAGAAGCGCGAAGCCCCGGCGACGAGCGATCATAAGGCAGGCAATCCCACGCCGGGAAATGCAGCACTTCCAGTTCCGGCGCGAAATAATGCGCGGATTCGACCACCGCGCGCATCAACACATCATCGGACGCGATATAGACCGCCCGCCCGGTCGATGTCGCCGCCCCCGCCGCCCGCGCCAGATCCGCCAATAACCACGGCAGGAAACCCGCCGGCACGCCCGCGAGCGTCAGCAGCGACTTGGCGGCAAGGATGCGGTTGAAATCAGTCATGATCGCGCAGGCTGGCCATTATTCACTTAGCCCAAAATCACTTAGAGATTTCGATATAATCCAGCTTACGCATCGCCGCCATCATCGCGCCTTCATAAGCGGGCGGACAAGGAATCGTGCCGATGATCCAGCCCATGATTTCGACGTCTTCCTCGTCCATCAGCCGTTCGTACCAGCTGAGTTCTTCCTCGTTGAAATTGGAAGCGTGACGGTCGAAGAAACAGCCGATCATGATATCGGCCTCTTTCGTGCCACGGTGCCACGCCCGGAAGCCTAGGCGCTTGAGGCGGTGTTCGCGGCTCAATTCGGTCGTCATGATGCAGATCCCATCAGAATAAATAAAGGCTGGCTGGCCGGTTGCGGCCTGTCGGCACAATGTTAGAACCCCCTAACCATGCGGCCCGAGATTCTCAATCCGTTCTTTGCCGAAACAGGCGTGCTGAAAGGCATTGGCCCGGCGCTTGCCAAGCCGCTTGCCCGGCTGGGGCTGGAACGCGTGGTCGACATCGCCTTTCATCTGCCCGTCAGTTGGATCGACCGGGTGGCCGTCGACACGGTCGAGGGCCATGATGCGGGCAAGGTGATCATCGTCACCGTCACCCCGACCGATTACCGCGCCTCACCCGGTCGCGGGCCGTTTCGCGTGGTGACGCAGGATCGCGACGGCAATATCCTCAACTTGGTCTTTTTCGGCAATGCGTCCGCATGGGTCCGCAAGCTGTTTCCTTTGATGGAGCCGCGTGTCGTGACCGGCAAGCTCGAACTTTATGGGCAGGACGCGCAAATGGTCCATCCCGATCATGTCTGGAAACCGGAAGAGGCCATCACCCTGCCCGCGCGCGAACCGGTCTATGGCCTGTCGGAAGGGCTGACCAACAAACGTATCGGCGATTTGGCCAAACAGGCGCTGGCCCGCGCGCCCGACCTGCCCGAGTGGATCGAGCCGAGCCTGAAAACCCAACAGGATTGGCCGGACTGGCGCGCGGCCTTGTTGCGCGTCCATGCCGATCCTGCGGATGAGGCCGCGCGCAATCGCCTCGCTTATGATGAGATTTTCGCCAATCAACTGGCGCTGATGCTGGTCCGCGCCTCATCAAGGCGGCGCAAGGGTGTGCCATTGCATGGCGATGGCAAACTCAGAGCCATGCTGGAATTGCCCTATCAGCCGACCAACGCCCAGACCCGCACCATTGGCGAGATCGAGGGCGATATGGCGCAGGCCGTGCCGATGGTCAGGCTGTTGCAGGGCGATGTCGGCGCGGGGAAAACCTATGTCGCATTGAATGCGATGCTGGTCGCGGTCGAGGCCGGGGCGCAGGCCGCGATGCTCGCCCCAACCGAAATTCTCGCCCGTCAGCATTATGACAATATCCGCCGCATGGTCGCCGGATTGCCGATCAACGTTGCGATCCTGACCGGGCGCGACAAGGGCAAGGCCCGCGAATCCGTGTTGATGGGGCTGGCCGATGGCTCGATCCATATATTGATCGGCACCCATGCGATCTTTCAAGAAAAGGTCGCGTATAAATGCCTTGGCCTGGCGGTGGTCGATGAACAGCATCGCTTTGGCGTGGCGCAACGGATGATGCTCGCGGCCAAGGCGAAACGTCCGCCGCATTTGCTGGTGATGACCGCGACCCCGATTCCGCGCACCCTCACCCTTTCCAATTATGGCGAAATGGATGTGTCGCGGCTCGATGAAATGCCGCCGGGCCGCCAGCCGATCGAAACACGGGTGTTGAGCGTCGAACGCGTGGATGAAGTCGTCGATGCCCTTGGCCGCCACATCCAAAAGGGCGGGCAAGCCTATTGGGTCTGCCCATTGGTCGAGGAAAGCGAACTCTCGGATCAGGCCGCTGCCGAAGCGCGGGCGGCGACGTTGCAGGCACGGTTTGGCGATCATATCGGCCTTGTCCATGGCCGGATGAAAGGGCCGGAAAAAGACCGCGTGATGGAGCGATTTGCGGCGGGCGAACTCGCGGTGCTGGTCGCGACCACGGTGATCGAGGTCGGGGTCGATGTCCCCAATTCCACGCTGATGATTATCGAGGGGGCGGATCGTTTCGGCCTTGCCCAATTGCACCAGTTGCGCGGGCGCGTCGGGCGCGGCGATGGCAAATCCGTGTGCCTGTTGCTGCGTAATCCGATGCTGTCGCAAACGGCGCGGGCAAGGCTGGCGCTGATGCGGGAAAGCAATGACGGCTTTCGCATCGCCGAAGAGGATTTGCGCCTGCGCGGCGGCGGCGAATTGCTTGGCACCAAGCAATCGGGCGAGGCGCAATATCGGCTCGCGACCCCGGAACGGATCGATGCGCTGATCGGCACCGCCCATGATGATGCGCGGTTGTTGGTCGATCGCGATGGCGGGCTGGAAGGGCCGCGCGGTCAGGCGGCCCGCACCGCGCTCTATTTATTCGAGCGCGATGCTGCTGTCGGCCTGCTGCGTAGCGGGTAATTTTCTCGATAAGTACCTGCGATTAAGTGATCATTCAGATAGACAAGCGCGAAACTCGGTCCATCATATGTAGTGAAAGGCCGGTGTCCGAATCGATGCGGACGGAAAGGCCTTGCCGGAGAGAGAAAATGAACAATATCCGTACCATCATCATGCGGCTGTTCGCGCCGCTCGCGCTGATGGTCCTTGCCGGGTGCGCGACCTCGTTCAAGGCCGATGTCTCCCGCTTTCAGGCCATGCCTGCCCCTGCGGGGCAAAGCTTCGTGATCCAGCCTGCCGATCCGACATTATCGGGCGGTCTCGAATTCGCCAATTATGCGAAGCTCGTCGCCGCCAAAATGGAGGCCAATGGCTATCGCCCCGCATCAGACGCCAAGGATGCAAGCCTGATCGTCTGGCTTGATTATGGTGTCGACAAGGGCGTGGAAAAGACCGTCACCTATCCACGCAGCTATTCCAGCTTTGGCATGGGCTATGGCTGGAATCGCTTCGGCGCTTGGGGGGGAAGCCCTTATTGGGGCGGCTATCCCTATTATGGCCGTTATCCTTATTATGGTTCTCCTTATTACAGCGGCTGGTACGATCCGTTCTGGTATGATCCATGGGCCTATAGCGAAACCGAAAGCTACACCGTCTACACCAGTTTCCTCGACCTCAAGATCGCACGCAGCAGCGATGGCGACCGGGTATTCGAAGGCATGGCCAAGGCGCGGTCGACGCATGACCGGCTGACGGAATTGGTGCCCAATCTGATCGAGGCGATGTTCACCGGCTTTCCGGGCAATTCGGGCGAGGAAATCCGCATCACCGTGCCACCGGTCGCCAAGCGTCGTTGAGGAAATATCGCCGGTCGGGCGCGAATGGTGGCCCGTCCGGCGTGTTGACGATTGACGGACGCCATTGTCCGTCATAATCGGGATGCGAAGTTGAGACCTACGAACTACGAGAGTGAGCCTATATGACCTACGTCGTCACCGAAGCATGCATTCGCTGCAAGTACATGGACTGCGTCGAAGTTTGTCCGGTGGATTGTTTCTATGAAGGCGAGAACATGCTCGTCATCAATCCGAACGAATGCATCGACTGCGGCGTATGCGAACCGGAATGCCCGGCCGAAGCCATTTTGCCGGATACGGAAAATGGTCTCGAAAAGTGGCTGGAACTGAACACCAATTTCTCTGCCCAATGGCCGAACGTCACCCGCAAGGCGGATCAGACGCCTGCCGATGCCGATGAGCACAAGGGCGAAGAAGGCAAGTTCGACAAATATTTCTCTGCCGACGCTGGCAAGGGCGATTAATGCGCTGGGGCTGACAGCAATGTCAGCCCCACATTATTTTCGGCAGGGGCTTTCCCCGCCTTTGACACCTATGTAGCTGGCCTTTGCGCCAGCCTTTGGTGCATCGACTTTCAATCTACTGGATTTTTTGTGGCGACTCTGTTACAAGAGTAGTCACCAGCTGGGTTGTGCACACACTTCCCGGCTTTTTCTTGGTGCGAAACTTCACGGGAGTTGAGCCATCGTTGTCGGGTCGCGCTGGCGGAAATCATCCGTCAGATGACATTTTCGGCGCGGATGCCTCTCCCTCGGTTTGAAAGGCTCTCTGTAAAAATGGCTAATATGGCGCTGAGCTTTGATGTCGGCGATTATGTCGTTTACCCAAAACACGGCGTAGGCCGGGTTATTGAGCTCCAGAATCAGGAAATCGCAGGTATTTCTCTGGAACTGTACGTCCTTCGTTTCGAGAAGGAAAAGATGACACTCCGGGTTCCGACCAACAAGGCGGAAAGCGTCGGCATGCGCAAGCTGTCGACCGGCGCCCAGATGCAGGACGCCCTTGCCACGTTGAAGGGCAAGCCGAAGGTCAAGCGTACCATGTGGTCACGTCGCGCACAGGAATATGAAGCGAAGATCAATTCGGGCGACCTCGTGTCGATCGCCGAAGTGGTCCGCGATCTTTTCCGTGCCGAAGATCAGCCGGAACAATCCTATTCCGAACGCCAGATTTTCGAGGCTGCGACCAGCCGCCTCGCCCGCGAACTGGCGGCAATGGAACAGACCGACGAACCGGGCGCGCAGAACAAGATTCTCGACATTCTGCGTCAGGCTGCGGCTGCGGCGGCAGTTGCTCTCGTTAAATAAGACCGCTACCCACGGGCCATGCAACATGGTCCCGTTTTAGCCGTCCACAATCTCAAGCGTTCATTCCTGCAAGGGGGTGAACGCATTGAGGTCTTACGCGGCATCAGCCTCGCCATCGCCCCCGGCGAAATCGTGGCCCTGTTGGGGCCTTCAGGCTCCGGAAAATCGACATTATTGCAGGCGGTCGGCCTGCTTGAAGGCGGGTTTGAAGGCTCGATCCGCATCCTTGATGAGGAAGCAGCGACGCTCGACGCCGCCGAACGCACCAGATTGCGGCGTGATTCGCTCGGCTTCATCTATCAATTTCACCATCTCCTGCCGGACTTTTCGGCGGTCGAAAATGTCATCCTGCCCTTGTTGATTGCCGGGGCCGCACAGGCCGACGCCGAAAACCGCGCCGCCCAATTGCTCGGCACTTTGGGCCTTGGCGCACGGCTGCATCACCGGCCAAGCCAATTGTCGGGCGGCGAGCAACAGCGCGTGGCGGTCGCCCGCGCCCTCGCCAATCGCCCTGCGCTGATTTTGGCGGACGAACCGACCGGCAATCTCGATGAGGCGACCGCCGATCTGGTGTTCGAGGAATTTCTGCGCCTGGTGCGCGAAGAAGGCGGCGCGGCCCTGGTCGCGACCCATAATGAACGGCTCGCCAGCCGGATGGACCGGGTATTGCGCCTGCATGAAGGGCAGTTGCACGATGTGACGGCGCAAATCGCATCAGGGCAATTGCCGGTGCTTGATCCGCGCATCGGGACATTGGATGCGATGGTGCGTGAATTCCACCAGCTACAGACGGCGGCGGACCGATTGCCCCCGGATGATTTCGACCGCCGCACCGCTGATTTGTGGCGGGCGGTCGATGGCTATGTCAGCCGCAGCGACGCTCAGTAGCCCATCAGGCTGAGGACTTCCTTGCGGCTGCGGTGATCTTCTAGGAAGCAACCCAAGAGCCGGCTGGTCGTCATCACCACGCCCGGCGTTTTTACCCCGCGCCCGGTCATGCAGCCATGGGTCGCCTCGATCACGACCGCCACGCCATGCGGCTGGAGATGATCCCAGATGCTCTGGGCGACCTCTGCCGTCAGCCGTTCCTGCACCTGCAATCGCCGCGCAAAGCCGTGCAGCACGCGGGCCAGCTTGGAAATGCCGACTACCCGATTTTTGGGCATATAGGCGATGCTCGCCTTGCCACTGATTGGCGCCATATGATGTTCGCAATGCGACTGGAACGGAATGTCGCGCAACAGCACGATCTCGTCATAGCCGCCGACCTCTTCAAAAGTGCGCGACAAATGCAGCGAGGGGTCTTCCGCATTGCCCGCGCAATATTCCTTCCACGCCCGCGCGACGCGATAGGGCGTATCGACAAGCCCTTCGCGGCTGGGGTCTTCGCCGGTCCAGCGCAACAAGGTGCGGATGGCATCGGCGACTTCATCGGGGACCGGAATTTTACTGAATTCACCCGCGTCCTTGTGCATGCAACTCTCCTTGGGCTGATGGCCCACTCACCTGTTATCGTAAAAGCTCAGACCGCCACAGGTGCGGAAATATGCGCCTGCGGGGCATAATCCTGCACCTCGAAATCCTCGATCCGATAGTCGAAAATACTGTCGGGCTTGCGGAGCAGCAGCAGTTTCGGATTACCCTCCGGCACCCGCGCCAATTGCTCCTCAACCAGATGGGCGTGGTTGAGATAGAGATGCACATCCCCGCCATTCCACACCAATTCGCCGGGTTCATAACCGCATTGATCGGCAACCATGCGGATCAGCATCGCGGTGGCGAACACATTAAAGGCAAAGCCAAGGCCAAGATCGCAACTGCGCTGAAACAACATGCCGGACAATTTGCCGTTCGACACATGGAATTGATAGGTCATATGGCAGGGCGGCAGCGCCATGCGATGCAGTTCCGCCACATTCCAGCCGGTGAACAAATGGCGGCGCGAACTGGGATTATGCTTCAGCCCGTCAATCAGCGCGGCAATCTGATTGATGCCCTGCGGCTTACGCCGGAACAGACCATCGCCCGCCGGTTCATAATCCGGCCAATTCACCCATTGCGCGCCATATACCGGGCCAAGATCGCCCCATTTAGCAGCGAAATCGTCATCGGCTATGATCCGAGCTTCGAACGCATCGCGGTCGATCGCGTGATCGCCCGTGGTCTGGCGATAATGTTCCAGTGGCCAATCGGTCCAGATATGGACCTTTTGCTCCACCAATTTGCGGATATTGGTATCGCCGGTCAGGAACCACAGCATCTCGCGCGCCGCGACCTTCCATGCGACCCTTTTGGTTGTCAGCAGCGGCACGGCATCATCGCCAAGATCATAACGGATCGTCGCCCCGAACAATGAACGCGTGCCGACGCCGGTGCGGTCCACCCGCTCCTCCCCTTCGTTCCAGACGCGACGGATCAGATCAAGATACTGATATTCGGGATGGCGCGAGTTCATGAGGCGGTAATTTTCCGGACAGGAGACAGGTAACAAACAACGGGACGAAATAGCGATGAAAGACCTTAGAGCGATTTCACCTAGGACGCAAAGACAGTGACGCAACAATCACAGCAGCGAGGGATTTTCAAGACCACGCAATAGCACCTTTGCGTTTCATGCATGATTTACTAGAAGCGCCGGATTGAATGCCAAACAGACGATCGCGCAGGTCGTGCAGGAGCAATGACAATGAGAAAAATCTGGCCGTCTTGTTCGGTTGCCCTTTCCGCCTGTGCCATTTCCCTCGCCCTGACGCCTCCGTCGGCTTTTGCCGCGGATCTGGCCGATGGCGCACGGGACGACATCATCGTCACCGCGACACGGCGCAGTCAGGTGATGACCGATGTGCCGCTGGCCATTTCCGCGATCAGCGCCAAAAATCTCGAAAATGCGGGCGCGCATGATATTCGCCAGCTCAACCAATTGTCGCCCTCCTTGTTCGTTAGCTCATCCTCTTCCGAAGCCGTGGGTGGCGTGGCCCGGATTCGCGGCATTGGCACGGTCGGCGACAATCCCGGCCTTGAAAGCTCGGTCGCGACCTTTGTCGATGGCGTCTATCGCAGCCGTTCCGGCGTGGCCTTTACCGAATTGGGCGCGGTCGATCGGATCGAAGTCGCGCGCGGGCCGCAAGGCACGTTATTTGGCCGCAATGCGTTGGCGGGATTGATCAATGTCATCACCACCGCCCCCAGCTTTGAAGAAGGCGGCACCGCCGAATTAAGCTATGGCAATTATGATTATCGTCGCGCCAAATTGGGGCTGACCGGCCCGATCAATGCCAAGATCGCCTATCGGCTGGACGGCGTTTATAACAAGCGCGATGGCTTCATGGTCGAATCCAACGACTATCCCGGCGCATCCAACCGCCGTTTCAACAACCGCAATCGCTGGCTGACGCGTGGTCAATTGCTGTTGAAGCCAAGCGACACGACGACGATCCGCCTGATCGCCGATTATGCCAAGCGCGATGAAGATTGCTGCGCCGCCGCCTATCAGCAGAGCCGCAACGTCATCCGCAATGGGGATGGCAGCATCAGCTTTGGCCCGAACAGCATGGCCGCGCTGATGGAAAGCTTCGGCGCGAAGCTCAATCAGGATTATACCCAGCGTCAGGTTTCGATCACGCCGGGCCGCAGTTTCCAGTCCGATGTGATCGACCGGGGCGTTTCCGCCGAGATCAACAGCGAGCTTGGCGATGTCCGGCTGACCAGCATCACCGCCTTTCGCAATTGGGAATCGGATCGCGGGCAAGATGCGGATTTCAACAATCTCGACACCTTCTATCGCGATCAACTCGACCAGAGCTTCGACACTTTTACGCAGGAAATACGCCTGAACGGCAAGGCCTTTCACGACACGCTCGATTGGCTGATCGGCGGATATTACGGCCATGAAACGCTCAAACTGGCGGATAATCTGCGGTTCGGTACGCAATATGGGCTGGTGCAGGGATGTCGGGTGGCGAACATCCTGTTGCCCACCCTGCCGGGCGGCAGCGCGATTGATCCCAATGCACTCAGCTGTCTGAACATCACCGGGCAGAACGGCCTGAGCGCGCCCGTGCTGGCCGGGCTGCAAGCTCTGTCTGGCATCAACGACAAGGGCGCGGTGCGCGACCAATATCACCAGCGCGATGTGACATGGGCGCTATTCACCCATAATGTCATCACGATCACGCCAAAGCTCTCGGTCGCATTGGGTGCGCGTTTCACCCATGATCGCAAGACGCTGGCGGCGAACATCCTGTCGGATAGCACGGCCTGCGCGGATATGGCGGCGCTGAAAGGCACGAGCATCTACAGCCTGACCTGCGCCAATAATGTGCTGGGCGGCAATTCTTTGACCGCAACCGGGGTAGATGGCAGCTATCGCGATGGTACATCGAGCAACGATTGGACCGGCAGCGCGTCGATCAGCTACAAGCCCAATGACCGGCTGCTCACCTATGTCAGCTGGTCGCGCGGGTTCAAATCGGGCGGGTTCAATCTCGACCGTGCCGGGCTGAATATGGGCGCACCGCTAGCGACCCAATTGCGCTTTGCCGCCGAAACCGTCGATGCATGGGAATTGGGCGCGAAATATCGCGGGCACGACTTCCGTGTGGCCGCCACCGCATTTTATCAGATGTTCGATAATTTCCAGCTCAATACGTTTAACGGCGTGAGCTTTGTCGTGGAAAATATTCAAGGCTGTTCGGCGCTTATGGGCGGCGATACCGCCGATAGTGACTTGAGCGGGTCCAATGGCACCTGCATCGGTCGGAACAAATCGGGCGTCACCACAAAGGGCGTCGAAGTTGAAGCCTCGATCTATCCCATGACGGATGTGATGATCGAAGCGGGCTATACGCTGGCCAAGACGGGATATCGCAACAATATTACGGGTGGCGCTGGCCGTGGTCTGGCGACGACATTGTTCCAGCTGCCGGGTGCGGCCCTGTCCAATGCCCCGCGCCATGTGGTCACGGGTGCGCTGACATGGAGTCCGGCGGTCGGTGGATCGGGCATGCGCGCGCTGGTCCATCTTGATGGCCGGTTCCAGTCGCGGATCAATGTCGGGTCCGATCTGTTACCGGAAAAGACGCAAGCGGGCGTCGCCACCATCAATGCCCGTCTTGGGTTGAGCGGGGCGGATGACGGGTGGAATGTCGCGCTTTGGGCGCAAAATCTGTTCGACACCAATTATCGCCAGACTGTGGCCGGTGCGCCGATTCAGGGGAGCGGCTCGCTCGCGACCGTAACGGCAGGCGGCTCCACCCCCGGATCGGGCCTGTTCCTCATCTTCCCGGCGGAGCCCCGAACATGGGGCGTAACGGTGCGGACGAAATTCTGACAATGAGTGGGGAGAGTGGCACTTACGCCTCCCCCGCCCTATCAAGCGGCCTGATCGCCCCTGATCCCCGCTGCCGCATCGAGCAAACGTTTTTCCAACGCCTTCAGCCGCGCCGCGCCTTCGATCTTGTCGCCGATCAGATCGGTCAGATAAAATACGTCGACCGCGCGTTCGCCATAAGTCGCAATATGGGCGCTGTGGATCGTCACCTTGGACTGGAACAACGCATAAGCGAGGTTGTTGAGCAGCGCCGGACGGTCGCGCGCGGCGATTTCGACCACGGTATAACGGTTGGACGCCTTGTTATCGATCAACACGCTCGGTTCATGGACAAAGGCTTCGGCGCGGATGCGGGGCAAGGGCTTGGCCTCCAGCCGATCGAGCAAGCGGCTGCGATTGGCGAGCGCATCCTCGATCGCGACCTCCAGCCGTCGCAAGCGTTCCGCCTCGTCAAAGGGCTGGCCGAATGGGTCCTGCACCAAGATATTATCGAGCGCCATGCCATCGCGGCTGGTGTGAATGCGCGCATCGATGATCGTCGCCCCCGCCAGATGGATCGCGCCCGCCAGCCGATAGAACAGGCCGGGGTGATCGGCGGCATAGAGGGTAACAAGGGTCGCGCCGCGTTCGGGATAGATTTGCGCCTTGAGCGAGAGATGCACCTCGCCTTCTTCGGCGGCGCGGACCTGACGCGCGTTGCTGGCGAGAATATCGAGCGGCTCCGCCACCCAATAGGCATCGGACAGGCGCTTGGCATAGGGTTTGAACGTCGCATCGTCCCATCCCAATATCTGCTGCAATTCGATCTGCTTGGCCGCGACGCGTTCGGCCCGGCCACGCTGTTTATGGCCAAGGCGCAACACTTCTTCCGACGCGTCATAGAGATCGGTCAGCAATTGCCGTTTCCAGCTATTCCAAACGGTCGGGCCGACGGCGCGAATATCCACGACCGTGAGCGCCACCAGCAAGCGCAGGCGTTCGACGCTTTGCACCACTGCGACAAAGTCGAGGACGGTCTTGAAATCCGACAGGTCGCGCTTGAACGCCGTATCCGACATCAACAAATGATAGCGGATCAGCCATGCCACCGTTTCGGTTTCCGCCGGGGTCATGCCAAAGCGCGGGCAGAGCTTCTGCGCCACTTCCGCGCCCAAAACGCTATGGTCCCCGCCCCGCCCCTTGGCGATATCGTGCAACAACACCGCGACATAGAGCACGCGGCGCGACAGGATCTGCTTCATCAGCGAGGTCGAATGGGGATGGTCCGTCGATAGCTGGCCCTTTTCGATCTGGCTGAGCAAGCCAATCGCGCGGATCGAATGTTCGTCAACGGTATAATGATGATACATGTCGAACTGCATCTGCGCGACGACACGGCCAAAATCAGGGACAAATCGCCCAAAGACCGTGGCATCGTTCATCGCCCGCAATATCCGTTCCGGGTCGCGCGGACTGGTCAGCACATCGAGGAACAGCGCGTTCGCCTCCGGGTCCTGCTGCACCTTGCGGTCGATCAGCCGGACATCGCGCTGGGCCACGCGCATCGTCAGCGGATGAATATCGAGCTCATGCCGGTCTGCCACCGCAAACAGGCGCAACAACCGCACCGGGTCTTCTTCGAAAAACGCATCATGCGGGATCGCGAGCCGCCCGCGATCGAGAATGAAGCCATCCAATGTTTTCGGCTTGCGCCGCAGGCTCGGCAGGTTGAACCGGCGGCCCTTGGTCGCGAACTTTTCATCCAGATGGGCAAGGAACAGCCCGGACAAATCGCCCACCAATTTCACCGTGCGGAAATAATGCTGCATGAAGCGTTCGACCGACGACCGACCCGGCCTTGCGGCATAGCCAAGGCTGAGCGCGACATCGCGCTGCATATCGAAGGTCAGCCGTTCTTCAGGCCGCTTGGCAATCAGATGGAGATGGCAGCGCACCGCCCAGAGGAAGTTTTCCGCCTTCTGGAATTGCGCCAGTTCCTTTTCGGTCAACAGCCCCGCGCCGACCAGTTCCGCCACCGTATTCACGCGAAACGCGAATTTGCCGATCCAGAACAAGGTATGGAGATCGCGTAAGCCGCCCTTGCCCTCTTTCAAATTGGGTTCGACGACATAGCGGCTGTCGCCCATGCGATCATGGCGGGCCTGACGTTCGGACAGCTTTTCCGCGACGAAGCTGGAGGCGGAACCGGCGATGATTTCGCGTTCGAACCGGCTGCGCGCCTCGTCATAAACGCCGGTATCGCCCCAGATATAACGCGATTCCAGCAAGGCCGTGCAGATCGTGAGATCAGACCTCGCCATGCGGATCATTTCATCCAGTGAACGGCTGCTATGCCCGATTTTCAGCCCCAGATCCCACAGGACATAGAGCATGGACTCGATCACCTGTTCGGACCAAGCCGTCTGTTTCGAAGGGGTGATGAACGCGATATCGACGTCGGAAAATGGCGCCATTTCGCCCCGGCCATAGCCGCCGACCGCCACCAAGGTCAGCCGCTCTGCCGAGGTCGGGTTATGCAGCGGATGCACCCGTTCGATGATGAAATCATAGGTCAGGCGCAAAATCTGATCGACCAGAAACGCCTGTGACGAGGCGCAATCGCGGCCCCGCGACGGGTATTTTTTCAACCGCGCCGCGATTTCCGCCCTGCCCTCGTCCATCGCCGCTTTCAGCACGCGGGTCGCCAGCATCCGGAGCTTGATCGTGTCCGGTGCTTCAAGCGCCGCCAGCTCGTCCGAAACCGCTCGCCGGTCGATGATCGACCGGCGATTGGTCAGCGAAGCGAAACGTTCAAGCATCGGCAATTCCGAATGATATGAGGAAAATTACTCTGCCGCTGCGGTGCCGCTAATCCCCATCGACTGGAAATATTTGCGGATATTGCGCGCCGCCTGACGGATGCGCTGTTCATTTTCGACCATCGCGATGCGGACATAGCCTTCGCCCTCTTCGCCATAGCCGACACCGGCCGCGACAGCGACACCTGCCTGGGTCAGCAATTGCTTGGAGAATTCAAGGCTGCCGAGATGGGCCAGCTCAGGCGGCAAAGGCGCCCAGCAGAACATCGACGCCTTGGGCACCGGAATTTCCCAGCCCGCACGGCCAAAGCTTTCCACCAGCACATCGCGGCGGCGTTGATAGAGCTGGCGGTTCTGCTCGACAATGTCCTGCGGCCCGTTGAGCGCCGCGACAGCCGCCGCCTGAATCGGGGTGAACGCACCATAATCGAGATAGGATTTCACGCGGGTCAGCGCGCCGATCAACTGCTTGTTGCCGACCGCAAAACCGATGCGCCACCCGGCCATCGAATAGGTTTTCGACATGGAGGTGAATTCCACCGCCACATCCTTTGCACCCGGCACCTGCAAGATCGAAGGCGTCGGGCAGCCGTCATAATAGAGTTCCGAATAGGCAAGGTCAGACAAGACCCACAGCCCATGTTCCTTGGCGAAGGCGACAACGCGTTCGTAAAAAGCGAGATCCACCGTTTCCGCCGTCGGGTTGGACGGATAGCCCATGACCAGCACCGAAGGCTTTGGCACGGTGAAGCGCATCGCGCGTTCAAGCGATTCGAAATAATGTTCATCCGGCGTCGTCGGGACCGAACGGATCGTCGCCCCGGCAATGATGAAGCCGAAGGTATGGATCGGATAGCTGGGATTGGGGGCCAGCACGACATCGCCCGGCGCGGTGATCGCCTGTGCGAGATTGGCCAGACCTTCCTTTGAGCCGAGCGTCACTACGACTTCCGTATCGGGATCGACATCGACGCCGAAACGACGGTTGTAATAATTGGCCTGCGCGCGGCGCAGGCCCGGAATCCCCTTGGACGCGCTATAGCCATGCGCATCCGGATCGCGCGCCACTTCACACAATTTGTCGATGACATGCGGCGGCGGCGGCAGATCGGGATTGCCCATGCCGAGATCGATAATGTCCTCTCCCGCCATACGCGCTGCCGCTCGCATCGCGTTGACTTCGGCGATGACATAGGGTGGCAGGCGCTTGATACGGTAGAATTCTTCTTCGGACATCTCGGGGTTGAACTCACTTTTTGTCTATTGGCACATGGCGCTAAAATGCCCATGTTCGCCGGGAGAAACGCTATAACCGCGAAACACGCTACAGTTAAGCGTTATCGTGGATGAAAAGGATGATTTGATGACTGAAGCCCCCGGCCTCCCCGTCATGAGCCTGTCTGACATGCAGCATTGGGTCTCCGTCGTCGGGCGGATGCAACAGTTATTGATGGAATTCTCCCTGCGCCAAATCGGCAAATTGCCGGACACATTGACGAAAACGCCCGACCCTCAGGCCAAGATGCACTTCAACCTGCCGGATATGTCGCAGGCCAATATGCTCGCCAAATGGTTTGAGGCGGCGGACCCGGCCCGCTTGATCGAGATGCAGAAAAATTATTGGAGCGATGCGACCGCGCTGTGGACGTCATTTCTGACCCCCGGCAAGCAGGCACCGGAAGCGACCCCGATCAAGGATCGCCGCTTCAACGACCCGGCATGGGGCAGCAATCCGGTGTTCGACATGATCCGCCGCAGCTATTTGCTGCTCTGCGACCATCTGTTGAAGGGCGTGCAGGATCTCGACGGCCTGCCCGAAAAGGAGCAATCGCGCCTGAAATTCGCGACACAAAGCGTGCTGGACGCGGTCAGCCCGTCCAATTTCGCGCTGACCAATCCGAAGGTGATTGAAAAGACGCTGGAAAGCGGCGGCGAGAATCTCGTGCGCGGGCTGGAACATATGCTCCATGATCTGGAGCGCGGGCAAATGACGCACAGCCCTGAAACCGCCTTTGTCGTGGGTGAAAACATCGCCGCAACCCCCGGCAAGGTCGTGCATGAAACGCCGTTGTACCAGCTCATTCAATATAGCCCGTCCACCCCGGATGTGTTGAAAGAGCCGCTGCTCATCTTCCCGCCCTGGATCAACCGCTTTTACATTCTCGATCTGTCGCCAGAGAAAAGCTTCATCAAATGGGCGGTCGATCAGGGCATGAGCGTGTTCGTCGTGTCGTGGAAATCGGCGGATGAAAGCTTGGTCGATGTGACACAGGATGATTATGTCGTGCGCGGGCAGGTCGATGCGATCGACACCGTGCGCACGCTGCTCGGCGTCAAATCGGTCCATTGCATCGGCTATTGCGTCGCGGGGACGACCTTGGCGATGACCCTTGCCTATCTTGCGGCCCGAGGGGAAGCGGACAAGGTCGCGACCGCCACCTTCTTTACCGCGCAGGTCGATTTCAGCGAGGCGGGCGAATTATGCGTGTTCATCGATGAACAGCAATTGGAGCTGGTCGATCAGATTTCCGCCGAAAAGGGCTATATGGACGGGCGCTATATGGCTGCGACCTTCAATCTGTTGCGGGGCCGCGATCTGATCTGGAGCTATGTCGTCAATAACTACCTGCTCGGTCAGGATTATATGCCGTTCGATCTGCTCCATTGGAATGGCGACACGACCAACCTGCCCGCCAAATGGCACGGCAAATATCTGCGCGACCTGTATCGCGACAACAAATTGGTCCAGCCGGGTGCCTTGTCCATCGATGGCGTGCCGCTCGATCTCCGCAAGATCAAGACGCCTTCCTATATTCAAGCCGGGATCGACGATCATATCGCCCCGGTGCAATCGGTCTGGAAGCTGATGAACCATCTGGCGGGCGAAAAACGATTCGTGCTTGCCGGGTCCGGCCATATCGCGGGCGTCGTCAACCCACCGGCGGCGGGCAAATATCAATATTGGCTGAATGACGCCCCCGTCGCCGACCTTGCGGCGTTCCGTGCCGGGGCGGTGGAGCATAAGGGCAGTTGGTGGCCGGACTGGATTCGCTATATCGCCGCCCATTCTTCGGCGAAAAAAGTCGAATCAAAGGGCGCGCGAATCCCCGGCCAAGGCAAATTCAAGGCAATTGAAGATGCGCCGGGCCGTTATGTGAAGAGTCGATAACCCCATAATTCCGCCATTTTTCACGCATCACCAACCAAATTGACTGTATTTTGTGCGCTGCAACATTTTTGTCTTGAAAAACCGGTATAGAGTGTTATGTTGCAATGCAGCATAGGGCTCCAACGTTCAAGCAACGGCAATGTTCCGCCGGACTGACGAGCCAGATCGGTTTCACCGGGAAGGACGAATATCATGGCTACCAAGAATTTTGCAGGCGCAGAAAAGCTGATCGAAGCCAATGTCGAAAAGGCACAGGCTGCTTTTGGTCAAATTAACGAAAAGGCGAAAGACGCGATGGAAAAAGGTACGAAAGTAATGGCTGACCTGACCGAAATGACCAAGGCCAACGTTGAAGCACTGGTCGAATCAGGCAAGATCGCCGCCAAGGGCAGCGAAGCACTGGCCAAGGAAGCTGCCGAATATGGCAAGACCGCTTTCGAATCGGCTTCGGCTGCATTCAAGGAATTCGCCGCTGCCAAGACCCCGGCTGAATTCTTCGCGCTCCAGACCAACTTCGCCAAGTCGACGATGGAATCGGCGATGAAGGAAGCGACCAAGGGTTCGGAAACGCTGCTGAAGTTCGCTGGCGAAGTGATTGCCCCGATTTCGACCCGTTATTCGGTCAATGTCGAAAAGTTCAAGTCGACCCTCCCGTTCTAATGAGCCCATTGCGGTTCTGATGAACAGGCCCTGCTTCACCGCAGGCTAACGACAAAAAATGCCCCTCCCCCGGTTTCATACTGGCGGAGGGGCTTTTTTTTTGCCCAAGCGTCCTCCAAGTTTTTTCGCATCGACACGGCTTGCGCCCCTTGCCCCGGTGCAGGGCTTTGCCATATCGTCGCGCGCATGAAGTCACCAACAGTCATGACCCGGCGCAAACACGATTCCGATGGCGGCCCAGATGGCGGCAGTTCCAGCGGCGTCGCGACCAAGACGCGGACCAAGACGCAAAAGCCTTCGATGTACAAGGTGCTGATGCTCAATGACGATTACACCCCGATGGAATTCGTGGTGCATGTCCTCCAGCATTTTTTCCGGATGAACATGGACGAAGCGACCCGCGTGATGTTGCAGGTCCATCAAAAGGGCGTCGGCGTCTGTGGGGTGTTCAGCTATGAAGTGGCGGAAACCAAAGTCAGTCAGGTGATGGATTTCGCGCGACAGCATCAGCATCCCCTGCAATGCACGCTGGAACAGGCGTAACCCCGCAGGATAGCCATCCTGCCGAATGTGCGCCGGATGATGCTTCGATTCTAGGCAGAATGCTGCTGATATGGACGGCGTGCGCGCTTTTTCTGCTGGTCCAATATTGGCCTGAAATCAACACGCTGCAATTGTCCGATACTGATGACAATCTGCGCCTTGTCCAGATTCGTGATTGGCTGGGCGGGCAAGGCTGGTTCGACCTCCGGCAATATCGGCTCGATCCGCCATTGGGGGCCGACATCCATTGGACCCGGCTGGTCGATATCCCTTATGCCCTGCTGATCTCTTTATGCGCGCCGCTCACCGGCACGATGATAGCGGAAAAAATTGCGACGGCCTTTGTGCCGCTGCTGATCCTTGGCGCGACCATTGCCAGCTTCGCCGCGATAGCGCGACGCGCCATCGGGCCGTCCGCTTGGGGCTGGCCGGCGGTGCTGTTGATGATGGCCGCGCCCGTCGTCCAGATGATGAGTCCGCTCCGCATCGATCATCATGGCGCGCAATTGCTGATGCTTGTCTTGATGTTGTGGGGGTTGATGGCGCCACATGCCCTGCGCGGCGGCCTGATCGCCGGGGCGGCCTTATCCGCGTCACTGGTGATCGGGGTGGAAATGCTGCCCTATCTCGCCATTGGCGCGGGTTGCGCGGTCATCTTCTGGATCATCGATGCCAAGGAACAGGTGCGCGTGCGCGGTCTCGCCATCGGCATTGCGGGGGTGACGACGCTTGGCCTGTGGCTATTCATCCCGCCTGCGGGCCGGAATTCCGGCCTGTGCGACCAATTGACCAACGCCTATTTCCCGGCGGTGCTGGCGGGTAGCGCCGCCCTGTTGGCGGCATCATTGGTGCGTGCGCGGCATTGGGGCATGCGGGCGGTCTTGGCCGTGCTGGCGGGCAGCGTGGCGTTGGCCGCTTTGTTCGCAAGTGGTGGCGTTGAGTGCATCACCGATCCCTATCGGGCGATTGACCCCGATGCACGACGGCTGTGGCTCAATGGCGTGGCCGAGGCCGTGCCTTTATGGCTGCATGATCGCGAAACCGCCTATTCGATGCTGGCGTTCCCGCTGATCGGTCTGGGCGGTGCGGCATGGAGTTGGTGGCAGAACCGCGATGAACGTCGCCGCGCATGGGCGGTGATCTTGCTGATCGGCTTCGCCTCGATCATCTTGTGCACCCTGTCGATCCGCGCAGGCATCCCCGCGCAACTCTTCGCCATTCCGGGCGCGGCGGCGCTGATGTCGGCAGGACGCACCCGGCTGGTCGCCTCGCCTTCGGTGCTGATCAGGGTCTTGGGCACGGTCGCCTTATTGGGGCTGGTATCGGGCGTGATCGCGCGGCTCATGATCGTGCAACTCACGCATAAAGTCGAAACAAAGGCGGTGCAGCAGCAGGAAACCAATGCCGATGCCTGTCTGCGCCCCGATGCCATTGCTGCGCTTGATGCCCTGCCCCCGGCCAATTTCATGACCGCGATCGACTTTGCGCCGATGCTGCTGGCCCATAGCCACCACCGCGCCGTTGCGGGTCCCTATCACCGCAATGGCAAGGCGATTGCCGCCACGATGATCGCCTTTGCCGGGACGGATGAGATGGCCCGCGCCTTTACCCGCGCCCATCACATCAATTATATCCTGATTTGCCCCGGCCTTAACGAGCATGGCATTTACAAGGATCGCGCGCCTGCAGGCTTTCAAGAGCGACTTCTTGCGGGCAAAGGCCCGTCTTGGCTGACGCCGGTCCGCACCAGCCCCGCATTTCATCTGTACCGAGTAGAATAATGCAACCTCATGATACGCCCTGGTGGCAACGCCGCATTTATGCCCTGACGCTGATCTTGTTGGGGGGTCTGCCCTTCTGGTGGCCCAATGTGCCGCCGCTGGTGGACCTGCTCGGCCATATGGGGCGCTATCGCATTCAGCTCGACATCGCATCCAACCCGTTTTTTCAGCAATATTATGATTTTCACTGGGCATTGATCGCCAATTTGGGCGTCGATCTGCTCGTGGAATTGGGCGCGCCTTTGTTCGGGCTGGAACCCATGGTCAAGGCGATTGTCATCGCAATCCCGATGATCATGGTCGCCGGATTGTTATTGATTGCCCGCGAAGCCCATGGCCGCCTGCCCGCCGCCGCCGCCTTCGCGCTGCCGCTCAGTTACGGCTATCCGCTGCATTTCGGGTTCATCAACTTCGCGCTTTCGACCAGCCTTGCGTTATTGGCCTTTGGCCTGTGGCTGCGGCTGGGACGGCTGGGGCATTTAAAACGTCGCGCCGTGCTGTTCGTTCCCATCGGGATCATCTTGTGGGTCGCGCATATTTATGGCTGGGGGCTGTTGGGCCTGCTGGTATTCGCCCATGAATGGCACGCCGATAAAGGTCATTGGGCCGGTTGGCGGCGGATCATGGCGGCGGCCACCAATTGCCTGCCGCTGGCACCGCCGTTCGTGCTGATGATGATCTGGCGCGGCGACGGGGCTGCGGGCGGCACTGCCGACTGGTTCAACTTCAACGCCAAGCTGGCATGGCTGTCGGCGGCGCTGCGCGACCGTTATATGTGGTTCGACATTGGCAGTGTCATCCTGCTGGTGACCTTGATCTATGCCGCCGGGCGCAGGCACGTCTTGCGTATGCAGCCGATGCTGGGGCTGGCGACATTGATGCTGATCATCGCCTATCTCTGCATCCCGCGCATCCTGCTGGGTTCGGCCTATGCGGATATGCGGCTGGCACCGATTATGCTGGCGATCGGGGTGATCGGTGTCGATGCCAGCCATTTATCCTCCCGCGCGCAAAAGGCGATTGCCTTGCTCGCGCTTGGATTTTTCTTGGCCCGCACCGGCCTCATCACCGATCATTTCATCGATCTCGACCGGCGATATGATCAGCAATTGGCGGCGCTGCCACATTTGCCACGTGATCAACGGGTATTTGCCCAGATCAGCCTGCCCTGTCAGCGCCAATGGACATCCAGCCGGATGGACCATCTCTCCTCCATGGCGACGGTCCGACGCGGGGCCTTTGTCAACGACCAATGGGAAATGGCGGGGGCGCAGTTGCTCCGCGTCCATTATCCGGCGGGCAGCAAATGGGTGGCCGACCCGACCCAGATCGCCCGGCCCACGCATTGCCCCCATCCGGGCGGCAACACATACGAGCAGGCGATGGCGCAATTTCCCCGCGCAGCCTATGATTATCTCTGGCTGATCGACTTCCCGCCGGAACGCCTGCCGGTCGAGGACAAGGACCTGACCCTTGTCTGGCAGGGCAAGACCAGCGGCGCGCTCTATCGGATCGACCACGCAGGCAAGCGTTAGGTCCATAGGGCATGGCCCACCCGTCAGCAGGTAATATTCGGCGACGAAGATCAACTGGAAACATCCTTCTATCTCTGATAGTTGTCGCCGCATCATTGGTTGCTTACACAGAGTATCTTGGTGCCGCGTATCCATCTGCCATATTGGCAAAGCCGCCCTTATGGCCTGTTGCTGACCCTGTTATCGGGCCTTCCTTTTTGGTGGCCCGCGCTGCCGCCGCTGGTGGACCTCATGGGTCATATGGGACGCTACCGCATTCAGCTCGGCATCGATTCCAGCACTTTTTTCCAGCATTATTATGATGTTCACTGGTCACTGATCGCCAATCTCGGCGTGGATGTGCTGATGCAGACCTTCGCCCCGATCTTTGGGCTGGAGCCATTGATCAAGGCCATTGTCATCGCCATTCCCATGATGACGGTGGCGGGACTGTTATGGATCGCTCGCGAAGCGCATGGTCGCCTGCCCGCGACCGCCGCCTTCGCCTTGCCGCTCAGTATCGGCTATCCGCTGCATTTCGGCTTTATCAACTTCACCCTTTCGACCAGCCTTGCGTTATTGGCCTTTGGCCTGTGGTTGCGGATGGACCGGCTGGGACAATATCGGTGGCGTGCTGCGCTGTTCATGCCGATCGGGCTCCTCTTATGGGTCGCGCATATCTATGGCTGGGGGCTGTTGGGCCTGCTTGTCTTCGTCCATGAATGGCACAAAGCGGGGCTACGCAGGATATTGACAGCAGCGCTGCACAGCCTGCCTTTATTGCCGCCATTGCTGCTCATGGCGATATGGCACGACAATGGCATGACGGTCGCCACGGCAGAATGGTTCAATCTCACCCTCAAGATGATTTGGCTGTCCTTTACCTTGCGTGACCGGTTTATGTGGCTTGATGCCGGGTCGGTGTTCATTTTGATCGCGTTGATCTATGCGGCGGCGCGGCGGCATGGATTGCGGATGCAGGCCATGCTGGGACGGACAACGGCGGCACTGGCAATCGCCTATATCTGCATGCCGCGCATATTGCTCGGCTCGGACTATGCGGACATGCGCCTTGCGCCATTCTTGTTGGCAATCGGTGTCATCGGGATCTCCACCAGCCATTTAACGCCACGCACGCAACAGATGCTGGCGCTGTTTGCCCTTGGTTTTTTCCTGCTGCGGACAGGGATAAGCGCACAGCATTTCATCGCGCTCGACCGGCAATATGCTCGGCAATTGGAGGCGCTCCCCCATGTACCGCGCAATAGCCGGGTCTTCTCCCTCATCAACATGCCGTGTCAGCGCAATTGGGACACCAGCCGCATGGACCATCTATCGTCGATGGCGACTGTCAGACGCGATGCGTTTGTCAACGACCAATGGGAAATGACCGGGGCGCAATTGCTCCGCGTCCATTATCCGGCAGCAGGGAAATGGGCCGTCAATCCGAGCCAGATCGCACGCCCCGGATTCTGCCCCACCTACAACGGTGTTAGCGAAGAACAGACATATGCGCAGGCCATGACCGGATTTCCGCGCCGGGCCTATGACTATCTCTGGCTGATCGACTTTCCACCGGAACGCCTGCCGGTCGATGACAAAGGTCTGACCCTTATCTGGCAGGGCAAGACCAGCGGCGCGCTTTACCGGATCGGCTCGGCCACGCAGGCGAGCGATACGCCAGCAGGGAATGACCCGCGCGCCAGCCAGTGACGCTCACTGGAAAACAAGCGTTTCAGCACATTATTGACCAGCGTGCCCGGCATCGCATCATCCCCGCCCTCGCGCCCGGTCAATTTGCCAAGGGCGCGGGCGGCGACCACCGCCGGGAATAGAAACGTGTTGAAATAGCTGATAAAGCTGATGCGAAAGCCCGCCTCTTCCATCACCTGACGTAAGGCCGCGCGGGTATAGCGGCGCTGATGATGGTGGACCGCGTCATGCGCGCTCCACAGCCATGGCATGGCCGGGACCGTCAGCAGCATCTTGCCACCCGGCGCGAGCTTTTCCCGCAATACCTTGAGCGCCGGGCCGTCCTGCGGAATATGTTCCAGCACATCGAGCAGCACGATCATGTCATAGGCCGCATCGGGGATATTGCCGCCATCTTGCGGCAGGAAACCGCCCTTGATTTCAAGACCTGAGCGCGCCGATGCGAGGTCGCGCGCGCCCTCATCCGGTTCCAGCGCATCGAGCGTGCCGAATTGCTGCAACATCGCGATATTCGAACCGGTGCCGCAGCCGACCTCCAAAATCTTGGCAGCCGGTTTGAGCTTCACCCGCTTGCGAATAAGGTCGATGATGATGTCGCGCCGGGCAGAAAACCACCAATGCGCGCCGTCGATTTCGGCCATGCGATCATAGGCTGCGCGTTCCATCAATGATCCCCCATGCCGATTTGATCGCGCACCACATAAATCGGCCGCTGCTTGGTCTCGGTCAGAATGCGACCCACATATTCGCCCAATATGCCCAATGACAGCAATTGCAGCCCGCCAAAGAACAGAATCGCGACCATCATCGACGCATAGCCCGGCACATCCACGCCAGATACAAGCGTGTGAATAGCCACATAGGCCGCATAGACCAACGACAACATCGCGATCACGCCGCCGACATAACTCCACACCCGAAGCGGCACGGTGGATGCCGAGGTGATGCCGTCCAGCGCCAGCGTCCACAATTTCCAATAGCGAAATTTGGTCGTGCCGATGGTGCGCTCAACCCGATCATATTCCACCGCCGCCTGACGAAAGCCGGACCAGGCAAACAGCCCCTTCATGAAGCGATTGCGTTCCGGCATGCGGCAGATCACATCCACGACCTTGCGATCGAGCAAGCGGAAATCACCCGCATGTTCGGGAATCTTGTCCGCCGACAACCAATTATGCGCGCGATAATACAAATCCGCCGTCAGCCTTTTCGGCAGGCTGTCGCTTTCGCGATTGCGGCGCACGCCATAGACGACCTCGAACCCGTCACGCCATTTGGCGACCATCTCGCCAATGACCTCGGGCGGATCCTGCAAATCGACGTCGATCGGGATCACCGCTTGCCCCTGCGCATGATCGAGACCTGCGGACAAGGCCGCTTCCTTACCGAAATTGCGCGACAAGGAAATCGCCCGCACGCGGGGTTCCTGCTGATTGGCGACAAGGATCGCCGCCATGGTCGCATCAAGGCTGCCATCGTCGATGAACAGGATTTCCCATTGATCCACCGTCGGCACGGCATCGAGGATCGGGCCAACCCGCGCGACAAAGGGCGCGATGCCGTCCTCTTCATCCTTGACGGGCACGATGATGGTCAATGTGGGTGATGCAAGTCTGTCCATGAAACGCCCTTTGCCATAACTCTGCGGCGATATGGTAAATGAAATCGGGGTGATGCAAAAAATTCTTTAACGCGAAAGTCGCTTGATCCAGCGGGGCTTGATCCAACAATGCTGGACGAATGGCCCTTAGGCGCGATATGGCATGTTTCTGGAAACCGCCTGGCCCATGGAGGTGCCGAATATCATGACTTCGGGCAACGCTTCCCTGACACCGGCTCCCTTGGCTATTCTCACCGCGGATGAAACCCGCATGGCCGAACAGGCCATCTTCGTGCGCGGCGTGGCGGTAATCGACCTGATGGAATTGGCGGGCAAACAGGTGGCGGACGCGATCTGCCGCTATCGCCCGATCAAAGAGGCGTTGGTTCTGTGCGGCCCCGGCAATAATGGCGGGGATGGCTATGTCGTCGCCCGCCTGTTGCGGGAACGCGGCTGGCCGGTCCGGGTCGCGGCCCTTGGCCAACCCAAGAGCGAGGCCGCGACCTTGGCGCGTGAACGCTGGAATGGCCCGGTCGAACCGCTGGAAACCGCCCAACCCGCCGCCTTATTGGTGGATGGCCTGTTCGGCACCGGGCTTGCCCGCGCCCTTGATGACATGCCGCAGCAACGGCTGCGCGATTTGGCTGCCGCCGCCAGCTTCCGTGTCGCCATCGATGTGCCGAGCGGCATCGGCAGCGATGATGGCGCGATGTTCGGCCAAGTCCCGCATTTTCACCTCACCATCGCGCTTGGCTGTCTGAAGCCCGGCCACCTCCTGCAACCCGGCGCACATATATGCGGCATGGTGCGGGTCGGCGAGATCGGCCTTGGCGGCGCATCGCAATTGCATAGCCTGCGCCAGCCGCGCCTCATCACCCCCGGCCCCGGCAGTTATAAATATAAGCGCGGCTATGCGCTGATTTTCGGCGGCGAAATGGCGGGGGCATCGGCCTTGGCGGCAATGGCGGCGGCACGGTCAGGTGCGGGCTATGTCCGGCTGGTGACGCCGACGCCTGCCCCCTTGGCCCTGCCCCATGCCATCATCCGAACCGTCGATGACAGCGCCGATCATTGGCTGAAGGATGAACGCCTCAATGCCGTGCTGATCGGTCCCGGCCTTGGCCGGGATGAGGCCGCGCGGTGCTGGCTGGACCAGATCTTGGCCTCTCCCCGGCCTTTGGTGCTGGATGCCGATGCGTTGATGCTGATGTCGGCCCATGATCTGGATGGGCTGGCCAGCCGCCATGCCCCGGTCATCCTCACCCCGCATGAAGGCGAGTTCAACCATCTGTTCGGCATGCTGCCGGGATCGAAGGTCGAACGCACCCGCGCCGCCGCCGCCCGCGCCGGATCGGTGGTCGTATTGAAGGGTGCAGATAGCGTCATCGCCGCGCCCGATGGCCGGGCGGTGATTGCGCCCGATGCGAGCCATTGGCTATCGACCGCAGGGACCGGCGATGTGCTGGCGGGCCTGACTGCCGGACTGCTCGCGACCGGGCTGGATGCCTTTGAAGCGGCCTGTGCAGCGCAATGGCTGCATGGCGAGGCCGCACGGATCGCCGGACCATTATTGATCGCGGACGATCTGATCGCCGCCTTACCGCGCGCCTATGCGGCGTGCCTTACCGAATGACACATGAAATGACCGATGAACTGAATAACGACGCTAATGACGACCAGCACGATGAACTGCCGGATGAGTTGATCATCCGCCTTGCCGCGCGCGGCGATGGCATGACGGAATCCGGCCGCGGTATTCCGCTGTCCGCCCCCGGCGATATGGTCACCTTCGATGCCAAGCTCATCCCCGGCCCGCATCATGTGGAGCCGGTGTGCAAGCATTTCCCCGCATGCGGCGGCTGCCAATTGCAGCATGTCGATGATGAAACCTATGCCGAATATCTGGAAGCGCGGATCCGCGATGCGCTGAAATCGCAACGCATCACGCCCCCTGAAATCCGCGCGCCGATCCTGTCCCCGGCGGGGGCGCGGCGGCGCGTCACCCTGCATGCGGAACGGCGCGGCCATAATCTGCGGCTTGGCTTCCTTGAAAAGGGCAGCAACAAATTGGTCGACATCAGCATGTGCCCGGTCATGGACCCGGTCATCTGGGATATGATTGCCCCGTTGAAAAAGCTGCTGGCCAAGATCATGCCGCCGCGCGGTGCGGCGACGATCCAGCTTGATCGCGCCGATCAGGGCATTGCCGTGCTGATGGGCAAGTTCGAGGTGGAAGGACTGGAAGCCGCCGAGGGCCTGACGGACTTTGCCAAGCAGCATAAGCTCGCACGGCTGGCGCTGGATGAAGGCTATGGCCCGGAAATGCGCTGGGAACCGGAACCCGCCACCATCACCTTGAGCGGTGTCGCGGTCGGCCTGCCGGTCAATCCGTTCCTGCAAGCGACGCTTGATGGCGAGGCGGCATTGGTCGCAGCAGTCACCGACATTTGCGCAGGCGCAGAAAATATCGCCGATCTGTTCGCCGGGATCGGCACCTTTGCCCTGCCCTTGTCCGAACATGCCCATGTAATCGCCGCCGAAGGCGCGCGCGATGCGGCGATGGCATTGCAACAGGCCGCCAATCGCGCGCGGCGGCATATCAAGGTCCAGCATCGCGATCTGTTCCGCAATCCGTTGATGCAGGATGAATTAAAGGGGCTGGATGCCGTGGTCATCGACCCGCCACGCGCAGGCGCTGCCTTGCAAATGGTCGAACTGGCGAAAAGCAACGTGCCCGTGATCGCCGCGATTTCCTGCAACCCCGCGACCTTTGCGCGCGACATCCGGCCCTTGTTGGATGCCGGTTACACGCTCGATTGGGTGCAGCCGGTCGGGCAGTTCCGCTGGTCCACCCATGTCGAACTGGTGGCGAAGATCAGTAGGTAAAGACTGCGCTGGGAAGTTGCCACCAACGGCGGCATCGCGTCGCAAGGCCGAACGGCCGCCGCGCCTTATTGGCGCGTAGCCAAGGCAGCGAATGCTGCCGCCCGGCGCTTGAGGGCCAAACAAAACGAGGGCTAACAAAAACGCGGGGCAAATAAAAAACCCCTTACCTTCTGGTAAGGGGTTTTTTATCAAATTACGCCGAAGCTTTGGTCCGGGCCTTGATGATCTTGCCCGGATTGGCGGGCGGTTCGCCCTTGGGCAGGGCATCGACATGTTCCATGCCGGATTCGACCACACCCCAGACAGTGTACTGACCGTCAAGGAAGCGCGCATCGTCAAAGCAGATGAAGAACTGGCTGTTGGCGCTGTTCGGGTTGCTTGAACGGGCCATCGAGCACACGCCGCGCACATGCGGTTCGCGGCTGAATTCCTGACCGATGTTCGGCAGATGCGAACCGCTCATGCCGGTGCCGGTGGGATCACCACCCTGCGCCATGAAGCCCGGAATGACGCGATGGAACACGACGCCATCGTAAAAGCCTTCGTCTGCCAGCGTCGAAATCTGGGCGACGTGGTTCGGGGCGAGATCGGGACGCAGCTTGATAACGACATCGCCGCCATCGAGCGTCATCACCAACAGGTCATTAGCCATGATGTGATACTCCTGAGTTGAAAAAACACTGATGAATTGAAAAACTCTGGCGCGGTCCATGCCCTGAAGCGGCGCAGCCGTCTAGAGAATTGTAATGTTATACCGCTCGGATCGTCTCCAGCATCCATTCGGTCGCACCCAACAAGCGGGCAATGTCCTCCGGGCGGGAGAGGCGATGATCACCATCCTTGATCAGAATCGTCTCGACCCTTGGCGAGTCCAGCATCTTCGCCAGCCGCACCGAATATTCCCAAGGCACGTCCTGATCGGCCTGCCCGTGCAGCAGCGTGACCGGACATTGAATCGCAATCGGCGCATGGAGCAGGCGCATCGCCTCCCCCGATTTCCAGAATGCCGCCGTCGTCACCGTCGGTTCGGGGCCATATTCATTGGGCTGTTCGATCTGGCCCATTTGCAGCATCGTCATCTTCTGATCTTGGGTAAAACCCCAGTCCGTAAAATCAGGTGCTGCCGCGACGCCGATCATCCCCTGCACAAGGTCCCCCAGTGCCAAGGCGACATGCAGCATCAACCAGCCGCCCATTGACGACCCGACCAGCAATACCGGCCCCTCGACCAATGCCGTGATGCAATGGATCGCATCATCCCGCCAATCGGCGAGCGTCTGTTCCTCAAACGCGCCCTCGCTCGCGCCGCAACCGGCATAATCGAACAACAATAACGACCGGTCCTCGCAATCGGCCAGCGCCGATAAAGCCATCGCCTTATTGCCGCTCATGTCCGATCCATAGCCCAGCAGAAACACGATCGTCGGCCCACGATCCGGCCCCGATGCCCGGTGATGGCTGTAGGCGAGGCGAAGTCCTTCCCCCGAAACGTCACTGTTACGCGATAGATAATCCACTCAAACTTCCCCCAAGTCTCAAATTAATATTCCGGCGGATAAGGCGCGGCGCGATGGCTTGGCGCATGCGGCGGCTCGATTTCCGGTGGCTCCGGAGGATCGAATGCCCCCTCCCATTTCGATACGACCGCCGTCGCCACCGCATTGCCGACCACGCTCGTCGCCGAACGCCCCATATCGAGGAAATGATCGACCGCGAGGATCATCACCAGCCCCGCCTCCGGAATGCCGAAATGGCCCATCACCGCCGAAATGACGACCAGACTCGCGCGCGGCACGCCTGCCATGCCCTTGGAGGTCAGCATCAGGATCAACACCATGCTGATCTGATCGCCCATGCTCATCTCAATGCCGTAAAGCTGCGCGACGAACATGGTCGCGAAGGTCATGTAGATCATCGACCCGTCAAGGTTGAACGAATAACCCAGCGGCAGCACAAAGCTCGCGATGCGCGGCGGGACACCGAAGCGGTCCAGCGCCTCCAGCGTGCGCGGATAGGCGGCTTCGGATGACGCGGTGGCAAAGGCGACCAGCACCGGCTCGCGAATATAGCGGATGAGCGTGGCCCCGCGCCGCCCCAGCATCACAATCGCGGCGGCAATCAGCACGATCCACAAACAGCCCATGGCGAAATAGAAGCTGGCCATGAACTTGCCGAACGTCATCATGACGCCCAGCCCGTTGACTGTCACCGCATGGGCAATCGCCGCAAACACCGCCAATGGCGCGGCGCGCATCACATAATCGGTGACCTGCAACATCACCGCGACCAAGGATTCCATCCCCTTGACGATAGGTGCGCCCTTGTCGCCAATGGCCGTCAAGCCGACCCCGAAGAACAAGGCAAACACGACAATCGGCAGGATTTCATTTTTCGCCATCGCCTCAATGATCGACTTTGGCACGAGATGGACGATGAATTCATGGAGATCGAACGCCTTGCGCTCCAGTCCCAAGGTCGCATCGGGCGGTGGCAGGGGCAGTGAGATATCACCCACCCCCGGTTGCAGCAGATTGACGAGGATCAACCCCAAGGTCAGCGAGACAAAGGTCGCACCTATAAACCACAGCATCGTCCGAAAACCGATCCTGCCCAGCGCGGCGGTATCGCCCATATGGGCGATACCCGTCACCAAAGTCGCGAAAATCAGCGGGGCGATGATCATCTTGATCATCCGCAGAAACAATTCGGTGATGATCCCGAAATAATCGGCCACCTGCGCCCGCCCGGCGACATCGGCGATAACATGATGCAGGACTGTCCCCAGCAACGCGCCAAGCGCCATGCCGATGAGGATATAGACTGTCAGCCGCTTCGCCATAATTCCCCCAACACACCCTTAAGTTCGATGCATAAAGGGTAAATGCCTTCAGGGAAGTGAAAACGACTCAATCTTCATGCACCTAAGTGAACGAAAACCCCGTCTTGCTTGCTTGGCATTGGTCGTGCTGCGCTTTAAGAGGTGCGACTAACGGCGGGCACGTGTCAGATTTTGGCACCAGATTTTGCGCCAGATGTTGTAAAGGGTAAGGTCTTGATTTCCACTTTGATGGCCGACAGCGCGTCGGCGCTTCGTTTTGAACAGCTTGGCCTCTCGCCGGTCCTGTTCGATTTCGGCCTGATCAAGATCAGATATTATTCGCTCGCCTATATCGGCGGGATCATGATCGGCTGGTGGTATTTGCTGCGCCTGATCGCCCAGCCCGGTGCGCCGATGGCACGACGTCATGCCGATGACTTCGTCTTTTACGCGACGATCGGGATTCTGCTCGGCGGGCGGATCGCCTATTCCCTGTTTTATGATCCCGCGATGTGGGCCAATCCGGTCGATGTCCTCAAAGTCTGGCATGGCGGCATGTCCTTTCATGGCGGCATGCTCGGCGTCACCTTGGCGGTGGTGTATATGTGCCGCAAACATGGGCTGAACTGGCTGCGCGTCCATGATTATGTCGCGGTGTGCGCGCCATTCGGGCTGTTTCTTGGCCGGTTGGCGAATTTCGTGAATGGCGAACTTTGGGGCCGGGTGACGGATGTCCCTTGGGCGATTATTTTTCCGGGTTCGGGCGATGGCCTGCCCCGTCATCCGAGCCAGCTTTACGAGGCCGGGCTGGAAGGCATTGTCCTGTTCCTCCTCATGTGGTGGACCTTCTGGAAAACCGATGCGCGCTATCAGCCGGGCCGGTTGGTCGGCACGTTCCTGCTTGGCTATGGCGTGGCGCGGTTCATTGTCGAATTCTTCCGCCAACCGGATCGCGGGCTTGAACATCTGTCTTGGGGGTTGAGCATGGGCCAGACCCTGTGCGTGCCGATGATCGCGGGCGGGATTTACTTTATCGCGACCGCCAAGAGTCGCGCCAAAGCAGCAGATATGGCCCATGTCGTCTGACAAGAAATCATCACCGCAACAGGTGCCGTTGATCGACTTTGCAACGCGCCTGAAACGCAGCATCGAGGCACAGGGCGTGCTGCCCATCGCCTATTTCATGGCCGCCGCGAACGCCCATTATTATGGCACGCGCGATCCGCTAGGCGCAGAGGGCGACTTCATCACCGCGCCGGAAATCAGCCAGATGTTCGGCGAATTATGCGGGCTGTGGCTGGCCGATCTGTGGGACCGCGCCGGGCGACCCGCCACCGTGCATTATGTCGAATTGGGACCGGGACGCGGGACGCTCGCGGTCGATGCGTTGCGCGCAATGGCGCGCGCAGGGCTTGAACCGCAAATCCATTTTATCGAGACCAGCCCCACATTGCGCAAGGCGCAAGGCGCGATGTTGCCCGACGCCCATTGGCATGACGATCTATCGACCCTGCCGAATGACGGCCCGTTGCTGGTCGTCGCCAATGAATTTTTCGACGCCTTGCCGGTACGGCAATTGGTCCATAGCCAGCATGGCTGGTTCGAACGGATGGTGACGGTGCGCCACGGACTGATTTTGCCGGTGGTCGATGGCCCGCCGCTGAACGGCCTCATCCCCGATCATCTGAAAGACGCGCCCATCGGTAGCATCATCGAAACCTCCCCCGCATCCGTCGCGATTGCGGGCGCGTTGGGCGAACGGTTGGCGGCGCAAGGTGGCGCGGCACTGATCGTCGATTATGGCTATGATCACGGCCCCGCGATTGGCGACACGCTGCAAGCGGTGCGCGGGCATGGCTATGTCAATCCGTTCGATACGCCGGGTGATGCCGATCTCACCGCCCATGTCGATTTCGCGACATTGGGCGTGGCGGCGCATGTGCGCGGAGTCCATGTCCATGGGCCGGTCGGTCAGGGCGATTGGTTGAACGCGATGGGGATTGAATTGCGCGCCGACAGCCTGATCAAACGCAGCCCTGCGCGGCAGGCCGAGATCGAGGCCGCCCGCCAGCGACTCACCTCGCCTATGGCGATGGGCACGCTGTTTCGCGCCATGGCAATGGTCGCGCCATCATGGCCTACGCCCGTTGGATTTGCCGAAAATGACGAAAATCAGCCGGAAAATTCATAAAGTTAATATAATTTTTGACTCAGGTCATAGAAAATTAACCATTATCGGCTATGTATCAACTCATGGTTGAACCGCGACCCGGATCAATCGCAACCTTGGGGGCAGCAGCAGTTCTTGTGGACCGTTGCTGCCCTTTTTGCGATGCGGGAGGTGGGGCGGGATGAATTCCCTCACAGGGGTTGCATCCGGTAGATTGCCTTTCCGTCCAATCCCTTGCATCATGCGATCATGAGCAACTCAATATCCTGTCAAATCGCCGATGGGCGCGAAGCCGCTGCGTTTTTCGAGGCGCATCCTCATATCGATGCGGTGGATATTATCTTCACCAATATGTGCGGGGTACCGCGCGGCAAAAGGCTGCGTCGGCATGAGGTGATCGGCGTCTATGAAAATGGCCGCTACCTCCCCGGCTCTGCGGCGGTGGTGGATATTACCGGGCGGGACACCGAGGAAACCGGGCTGGTATGGGAAGATGGCGATGCCGACCGGCTGTTGCGCCCCCTGCCCGGCAGTCTGGTGCCTGCGCCTTGGCTCGGCCCGGATGCGGCGCAATTTCTGACCGGCTTTTATGAACTCGACGGCACGGCCCATGATCTGGACCCGCGCCATGTGCTGGGCAAGGTGATTGAACGGCTGATGGCGATTGGCCTCACCCCGGTGGTGGCGGTGGAGCTTGAATTCTACCTTGTCGATCAGGCGCGGGACGGCAATGGCCAGTTGCAGCCCGCGCGCGGCCTGCGCAACCCCCATCGCTCGGACGATATTCAGGTCTATGGCCTGCGCGAGCTGGAGGATTTCAAGCCGTTTTTCGACGATCTCTACACCGCCTGCGACGCGCAAGGGATACCGCTGGAATCGGCGATTTCGGAATATGCCGCAGGCCAGTTTGAAATCACCCTGCGCCATCGCCCGGATGCGTTGCGCGCTTGTGATGAGGCGATCATGTACAAGCGCCTCGTCAAGGGCGTGGCGGTCAAGCACGGGCTGGAGGCCACGTTCATGGCCAAGCCCTTTGCCGAAAGCGCGGGCAATGGCATGCATCTCCATATTTCGATGGAAGATGCGACCGGCCATAACGCCTTTGCCAGCGACGCCGCCGAAGGCACGGACCTACTGCGCCATGCGATTGGCGGGATGCAGGCGGCCTTGGGCGACAGCTTTGCCATTTTCGCCCCCAATGCCAATAGCTATCGCCGGTTCAAGGCCAATAGCTATGCCCCGGTCGCATCGACCTGGGGGGTCAACAACCGCACGGTATCTCTCCGCATTCCTGCCGGGCCGCCTGCCAGCCGTCATGTCGAACATCGTGTGTGTGGCGCGGATGCCAATCCCTATCTGGCGGTCGCCGCCGTGCTGGCTGGGATGCATCATGGCATCGTCAATCAGATCGACCCCGGCGCACCTGTGGTCGGCAATGGCTATGAAGCCGAAAGCAGCGGCCCGAAAATGCCGTCCAACTGGTTTGCCGCGGTCGATCAGTTCCGGCAATCGGCGTTGATGCAGGACTATCTCGGCGCGCGCTTTGTCGAAATGTACGCCATCGTCAAACAGACCGAGCAGGAACGCTTCTTCGCACTGGTGCCAGAACTCGATTATAGCTGGTATCTGCGCAACGCGTGATCGAAACACGCGTCAGCAAGCAATTTTCAACCCACCCGACCGATCGCTGATCGGTCCCCATTGCCCTTGGCTTCGCGCCCTGCTAGGCGCGGCACAACTCCTTTTTTGGCACGTCAGGAACCAAACATGGCCGATGAACAGAACAACGATACCCCGCTCGCCAATGGCGCAGACACCGCACCGCAGGTCGGCGTGATTACGCAATATGTGAAGGACCTGTCCTTCGAAAACCCGAATGCCCCCAATGTCTATCAATGGCAGGGTCAGCCGGAAATCAGCGTCGGCTTTAACATCGGCGCAGACAGCGTGGGCGACGATGTGCATGAAGTGACGCTCAAGATCGAAGCGCGCGCCGTTTCGGGCAGCCAGACCGCTTTCGCCGTCGAACTGGTCTATGCAGGCCTGTTCGCGCTCCGCAACATCCCGGAAGAACAGCTTCAGCCGTTCCTGCTCGCGGAAGCACCGCGCATCCTGTTCCCCTTCGCCCGTCGCGTCGTGGCCGATACGGTGCGCGATGGCGGTTTCCCGCCGCTGATGCTCGAACCGATTGATTTTGCCGCTTTGTACATGAGCCAGCTCGCCGCCCAAGGCGAACAGGCCGGTGAAGAAGACCAGACGGTCGGGCACGCGTAAGCCCGCATCATGAAACTTGGCAAAGCGATCGGCACCATTGGCGGACTGACCATGGTCAGTCGCGTCCTCGGCTTTATGCGCGACATGTTGATGTCGCGCATCATGGGCGCAACAATGGCCGCCGACGCTTTCCAGCTCGCGTTCCGCATTCCCAACACCTTCCGCCGTTTGTTCGGCGAAGGGGCGTTTTCCGCCGGTTTTGTGCCGCTGTTCAGCCAGCGGCTCCACCGCGAAGGCGGGATCGAGGATGCGCGCAAATTTTCCGAGGAAGTGCTGGGCGTCTTCCTCCCGTCCCTGTTCGCGTTCGTCCTGCTGTTCGAACTGATCATGCCCGCCTTTGTCTGGGCGCTGGCATCGGAATGGGTGGATAATCCGGCGAAGTTCGACCTTGCGGTCAACCTCACCCGCATCACCATGCCCTATTTGCTGTTGATCAGCCTCGTGTCGCTGTTCGCGGGCGTACTCAATTCAATGACGCGCTTCATCGCCGCCGCCTTTGCCCCGGCGCTGCTCAACATGGCGATGGTCGTCGCGTTGATCATCGTGCCGGAAGGCGGCCCGAAAACGGCCTACGCCTTGTCCATCGGCGTGACGATTGGCGGCGTGTTGCAAACCGGCCTGTTATGGTGGGCCGCCCGGCGCGCGGGCATTTCGCTGCGCCTGCGCAAGCCGCAAATGACCCCCGGCGTGCGCCAGTTCATCAATGTGGTGATCCCGGCGACGCTTGGCGCGGGCGTGTATCAAGTGGCACAGTTCATCGATACATTCTTCGCGACCCGCCTGCCGGAAGGCTCGCTGTCCTATATGAATTATTCGGATCGGCTGAACCAATTGCCGCTGTCGGTCATCGGCACCGCGCTTGGCACCGCCATCCTGCCCGCGATCAGCCGCTTCATCGACAAGGACGAGCCGGAGGAAGCCGCCAAGGTCCAAGGGCAGGCGCTTGAACTGGCGATGCTGTTGACCCTGCCCGCCGCGATTGCCCTGTGGGTCGTCTCGGTGCCATTGGTCACGGCCTTGTTCCAAGGCGGACGCTTCACGCTGGAAGATGCGCGGATCACCGGCAATGTGCTGGCGATCATCGTCTCGGGCCTGCCTGCTTATGTGCTGGTCAAGGTCATCACCCCCGGCTTTTACGCCCGCAAGGATACCAAGACCCCGGTGAAGACCGCCGGGATCGTGCTGCTCGCCAATATCGTCCTGAACTTCGTCCTGATCCCGCCCTTTGGCATTTATGGGCTGGCGAGCGCGATTGCCCTATGTTCATGGCTCAATTGCGTGATGCTCTATGTCATCCTGTCGAAGCGCGGGCATTTCCGCATCCAGCCTTGGCTGTGGAGCCGTATCGCTCGGCAGGCCGTGGCGGCGGCCCTGATGGCCGCTGTGCTGATCGTGCTGGAACGCGTATTTGCCGACTGGTTCTCCGGCTCGACCATCCATCGCCTGATCGGCGTTTCGACCGTGGTGGGCGCTGGCGGCGCGGTATATCTGCTGACGGCGTTTGCCATTGGCGGCATGAATCGCGACGATGTGATGATCCTGCTGCGTCGCAAAAAAGTGAGTGATAAATAATGCGCGTCGTTTCCGGCATTCAGCCCACGGGCAATCTCCATCTGGGCAATTATCTCGGCGCGATCGTGCAATGGGTGAAGATGCAAGACGAGGCGGAATGCCTGTTCTTTCTTGCCGATTTGCACGCCATCACGGTCCATAATGATCCGGCGCAGCTTCGCACCAATGTCCGCGAAATGGCGGCGGCGCTGATCGCATCGGGCGTCGATCCCGATAAATCCGTGCTGTTCAATCAGGCGCGCGTCCCGGCCCATGCCGAACTCGCATGGTTGCTCAATTGCACCGCGCGGATCGGCTGGCTCAATCGCATGACCCAGTTCAAGGACAAGGCCGGTAAAAATCGCGAAGGCATGTCGATCGGGCTTTATGCCTATCCGGTGCTGCAAGCCGCCGATGTGCTGCTCTATCAGGCGACGCATGTGCCGGTCGGCGAAGATCAGCGTCAGCATCTCGAACTCGCGCGCGATGTGGCGGAAAAGTTCAACACCGATTTCGAGACAGACCTGTTCACTTTGCCGGAAGCGATGATCGCCGGCCCTGCCGCGCGCGTGATGTCACTGCGCGACGGGTCGTCGAAAATGTCGAAATCCGATCCCTCGGACATGAGCCGGATCAACCTCACCGACGATGCCGACACCATCGCCCAGAAGATCCGCAAGGCCAAGACCGACCCCGCCCCCCTGCCCGCCACGATGGACGAGCTGGCGGACCGGCCTGAAGCCCGCAATCTGATCGGCATCTATTCGGCGCTGTCCGGAGAAGCCGCGCAAGTCATTCTCAGCCGCTTTGAAGGTCAAGGTTTTGGTTCGTTCAAGCCTGCGCTGGCCGAGATCGCAGTCGAAAGCCTGCGCCCGATCACGACGCGCTTCAATGAACTGCGCCACGATCATGCGGCCATCGATGCGATTCTCGCCAAGGGGGCCGACAAGGCCGCCGCCTTGGCCGCGCCAACGCTCAAGCGCGCTTATGAGGTGATGGGGCTGTTTCGCTAAGGCTTAAGTGACGCCTCAGTCCTTTGAAAGGGCGTCGAACCTAGCCATTTCATAGGCGATGGAGCCTTCAACCAAGGTCTCCCACATCTCGCCGATCACATTGCCCGGCATGCCCAACGCCTCGGCCTGCGCCACCGCCTGCGCGATCACTTCGGCCTTACGCGGTTCGTCGCGGACCATATCGCGTTCCGGCTTGATCCGGGCGGCAGCGGCCATATAGCCGAAACGCTCAGCCAACAGCGCCACCAACCGCGCGTCCACCGCGTTCACGCCAGCACGTACCTCCTGCATAGTATTGCAATCTTCGGGTTTGAGCGGGGCGGCATTTAAGGGCGATGTCATGATGATGTGCGCTTAAGCAATTACGCTCCCCCCGGCAAGTCGTGATGCCGATCGCCGTCATGAAAACACATCCCATCAGAATTGCGCTCAAACTGAATATATTGACCAATGCCAATGCGATGCTGTTAACATCCCCACCAAGATTTCGACCCACATCCTGTTGAAAAGGCATGCTTATGACGCATTTCCGCAAGTCCCTCCTGCTGACTCTGGCGTTGGGCCTGAGCCTTGCCCCGGCGCTGCCCGCCACCGCGCAATATGATGTCCATGCCGAAGATTATGCACGGTTCGAACGCGAACTCGCACAAGCGGATGCGCGGTTGAATCAGGTCTGGAAGACATATTACCCGCAATTACGCGCCGCCGATGGCTATAAGGCCGATGCCTTACTGGCAGAACAACGCGCATGGAATGCGTTCAAGGACAAGGCCTGTTCGATCTATCCGGGTGCGGGCGGTTTCTGGGGTGAGGCCAATGCCTTTGCCTGCAAGCTCGAACTGTTCGAACAACGGATCAAATATCTCGAAGATCTTGAGACGGTGCTGAATCCATAAGCGACACAACAAAAAACACCGGTCGGCACTCTTGGCCGACCGGTGTTTTTTTGAACTGTCACCGTCTTGTGTGCAGCGCGTTTATGGGAAGTGAGCTTAGCTCACTCCCACTCAATCGTGCCCGGCGGCTTTGACGTATAGTCATAGACCACGCGGTTGATGCCCTTCACTTCATTGATGATCCGGGTCGAGGCGCGGCTGAGGAAGGCGGATTCGAACGGGAAAACGTCCGCCGTCATGCCATCGGTGCTGGTCACGGCGCGCAGCGCGCACACATAATCATAAGTGCGGCCATCGCCCATCACGCCGACGGTACGCACCGGCAGCAGCACCGCAAAAGCCTGCCAGATCGCATCATACAGGCCCGCATTGCGGATTTCGTCGAGATAGACCGCATCGGCCTTGCGCAGAATGTCGCAGCGCTCCTTGGTCACTTCGCCCGGCATGCGGATCGCGAGGCCGGGGCCGGGGAACGGGTGACGACCGACAAAGATTTCCGGCAGGCCCAGTTCGCGGCCCAAGATGCGCACTTCGTCCTTGAACAATTCGCGCAACGGTTCGACCAGCTTCATGTTCATGCGGGCAGGCAGGCCGCCGACATTGTGGTGGCTCTTGATCGTGACCGAAGGTCCGCCGGTGAAGCTGACCGATTCGATGACATCGGGATAGAGCGTGCCTTGGGCGAGGAAATCCGCGCCGCCGATCTTTTTCGCCTCTTCCTCGAACACGTTGATGAATTCCGCGCCGATGAATTTGCGCTTCTTTTCCGGGTCGGTAACGCCCGCCAGCCCCGCGAGAAAGCGAGCCTCGGCATCCACCACCACCAGCGGAATATGATAATGTTCGCGGAACAATTCTTCGACCTGCTGGCGCTCGTTCATCCGCAACAGACCGTGATCGACGAATACGCAGGTGAGCTGATCACCAATCGCTTCATGGATCAGCACCGCCGCCACCGCCGAATCGACGCCGCCCGACAGACCGCAAATGACCCGGCCCGAACCGACCTGTGCGCGAATTTCGGCGATCTTGACCGAACGGAATTCCGCCATGGTCCAATCGCCCTTCAGGCCGCAGACCTTATGGACGAAATTGGACAAGAGCTTCGCCCCATCCGGCGTATGCACCACTTCCGGGTGGAATTGGGTGCCATAGAATTTGCGCTCTTCATCCGCGATCATCGCAAACGGTGCGCCTTCGGTCGTCGCGACCACACGGAAGCCGGGGGCAAAGGCCGTGACCTTATCGCCATGGCTCATCCACACTTGATGGCGGCTGCCCTTTTCCCACAGACCGTCGAACAACAGGCAATCTTCCGACACCTCGATAAAGGCGCGACCAAACTCCCCGCTTTCGCCGCCTTCGACCTTGCCGCCCAATTGGTGCGACATGGTTTGCTGACCATAGCAAATGCCAAGGATCGGCACGCCCGCATCGAACAGGCATTGCGGCGCGCGCGGGCTGCCCTCTGCCGTGACCGAGGCCGGGCCGCCGGACAGGATAATGCCCTTTGGTTTCATCCGGTTAAACGCGGCCTCGGCGGCGTTGAACGGAGCGATTTCGCTATAGACCCCGGCTTCGCGCACGCGACGGGCAATAAGCTGCGTCACCTGGCTACCGAAATCGACGATCAGGATGGAATCTTGGGGCTGGACAGTCATGTTCGCGCGATACTGATGATGGCCGCGCCTGTCCAGTGTTTGGAGCATTCACGCCATCTTGAGCGCATAGTTCGTTAACCGCCCCTTCCCACGCCCCGCTTGTCTCGCTAAGCTCCTCATTATGGGTCGAACGATAAAATGCGATATCGCCATTGCAGGTGGCGGCTTGTCGGGCTGCCTTGCGGCGCTGGCCCTCCATCAGCGCAACCCCTCACTCGATGTGCGCTTGATCGAACAGGGCGACACTTTCGGCGGCAATCATCTCTGGTCGTTTTTCGATCAGGACCTCTCGCCAGAGGGGCTGGCCCTTATCACCCCGCTCATCAGCCACGCATGGCCCAGCTATGAAGTCCGCTTCCCCACCCGGTCGCGCGATCTGCACAGCACCTATTGCTCGATCCGATCGGAACAACTCGACCAAGCCGTGCGGGCAAGATTGCCGGAGAGCGCGATCTTCACCGGCCAATTTATTGTCGATCTTGGCCCGCGACATGTCGAACTGCGCGATGGCACCAGATTTGAGGCGCGCGCGATCATCGATGCACGCGGCACGGGCGATCTCGATTATCTCGATCTCGGCTGGCAGAAGTTCGTCGGGCAGGAAATCAAGGTCGCGGGTGGCCATGGGCGGCATCAACCGGTCATCATGGATGCGAATATCCCGCAAATCGACGGCTATCGCTTTGTCTATACCCTGCCCTTTACCAGCGACAGCCTGTTGGTGGAGGACACCTATTACGCCGATGATCCGACACTCGATCATGATGTGCTGGCCGGGCGGATCGCCGATTATGCCGACCGCCATGGCTGGCATCGCCGGACATTGATCCGGCAGGAATCGGGCGTATTGCCGATTGCGATGGGCGGCGATTTCGACGGCTATTGGCAATCGGGCGGTGCGGAGGTGCCAAAGATCGGGTTACGCGCCGGGCTGTTCCACCCAACGACCGGCTATTCCTTGCCCGATGCGGTGCGCAGCGCGTTGTTGATCGCGGCACAGCGGGATTTTTCGGCCACTGCGCTACATGATCTGCTGTATCAGGATGCGCGCGCGCGCTGGAAAGAGCGCGGCTATTACCGCCTGCTCGCCCGGATGCTGTTCCGCGCGGCAGAGCCGGATGCCCGGTTCCGCATCATGGCGCAATTTTACCGGCTGGATCAGCGGCTGATTGAACGTTTTTATGCGTCCAACGCGACATGGCGCGATAAATTGCGCATCCTGATGGGCCGGCCCCCGGTATCGATCTGGCGCGCGCTAGGGCAGTTGTTTGAACGAAAAAAGGGTATGCGTTGAAAAAAGCAATTGTGATCGGCGCGGGCTTTGGCGGCCTTGCACTGGCAATCCGCCTGCAATCGGCGGGCATCGCCACCATCATCGTCGAGGCACGGGACAAGGCCGGTGGCCGCGCCTATGTCTGGGAGAAAGACGGGTTCGTGTTCGATGCCGGTCCGACCGTCATCACCGATCCGGCCTGTTTACAGGAATTATGGTCGCTATCGGGCCGCTCGATGGCCGATGATGTGACGCTTGATCCGGTCATGCCCTTTTACCGGCTGAATTGGCCGGACGGCACCAATTTCGATTATTCCAATGACGAAACCGCGTTGATGGAAGAAATCCACAAGCTCAATCCCAAGGATGTCGAGGGCTATCGCCGCTTCCTCGATTATGCGGCGGGCGTGTATGAAGAGGGCTATGTCAAGCTTGGCCATGTCGCTTTTCTGAACTTTGGCGCGATGTTGAAGGCCGCCCCAGCCCTCGCGAAATATCAGGCGTGGCGCTCGGTCTATTCGGTTGTGTCGAGCTATGTCGAAAATGAGCAATTGCGTCAGGCGCTGTCGTTCCACACTTTGTTGGTCGGCGGCAATCCGATGGCGACAAGCGCGATTTACGCGCTGATCCACAAGCTCGAAAAAGATGGCGGCGTCTGGTTCGCGCGCGGCGGCACCAACCGCTTGATCGCGGCGATGGTGACGCAGTTCGAACGATTGGGCGGCAGTTTGCGCCTTGGCGATCCAGTCGAAGAAATATTGATGATGGGCAACAAAGCGACCGGCGTCATCACCGAAAGCGGCTGGCAAAGCGAGGCCGATGCCGTCGCCAGCAATGCCGATATCGTCCACAGCTATCGCGATCTGATGGCAGGGTCCATCCGGGGCGAACGTGCGATGCGATCGCTGGAGCGCAAATCCTTTTCGCCGTCATTGTTCGTCGTGCATTTCGGGATCAAGGGCAGTTGGCCCGGCATTCCGCACCATATGATCCTGTTCGGCCCGCGCTATAAGGAATTGCTGGCCGATATTTACGATCATGGCGTGTTGGCGGAGGATTTCTCCCTCTATCTCCATCACCCGACCGTGACCGATCCGAGCATGGCGCCGGAGGGCTGTTCAACCTTTTATGCGCTTGCCCCCGTGCCGCATCTGGGCAAGCTGCCGATCGATTGGGAGGTCTATGGGCCGATCTATGCCGAGCGCATTCTCGCAGAAATTGAAAAGCGCCTGATCCCCGATCTGCGCGCGCGGATCATCACCCAATTCCATTACACGCCGAAAAATTTCGAGCAAGATTTGCAGGCCCATCTCGGCAGCGCGTTCAGCCTTGAACCGGTGCTGACCCAATCCGCATGGTTCCGCACCCATAATCGCGACGATGTGATCGACAATCTCTATTTCGTCGGCGCAGGCACCCATCCGGGCGCGGGCATTCCGGGCGTTGTCGGTTCGGCCAAGGCGACTGCCGCATTGATGCTTGATGACTTGCGCCGCTGATCGCGCATCGCTGGTTCGCCAAGCGAAGGCCAGCATCGAACGCGGGTCCAAATCCTTTGGTCAGGCGAGCAAGCTGTTCGATCCCGTCACGCGGGAACGGGCGTGGTTACTTTATGCCTATTGCCGCTATTGCGACGATGTCACCGATGGGCAGGACCATGGCGGCCCGATGGGCGCGGCGGACGATCCGCAAACCCGCCTCGCCTTTATCGAGACAATGACGGCCCGTGCGCTCGATGGCGAGATGACCGGCCATCCGGCATTTGACGGGCTGGCCTTGGTGGCGAATGAGTGCGCTTTCCCCCGCGCCTATCCGATGGATCTCATTCAGGGGTTTCGGCTGGATGCGGCGGGCTGGCGACCGCAATCGCAAGCGGATCTGATCCGTTATTGCTATCATGTCGCGGGCGTGGTCGGGCGGATGATGGCGCTGGTCATGGGGGTGCGCCCCGATGATGCGGCGACATTGGAGGCGGCGGAGGCGCTGGGCCTTGCATTCCAACTCGGCAACATCGCCCGCGACATTGCCGAAGATGCATCTGCGGGGCGGTGTTATCTGCCGGTTGAATGGCTGATCGAACAGGGTGTCGACCCGGCTGATGTGATGAACCCCGCACATTTACCTGCATTGGCCCGCCTCACCACCCGCATGGCCGATATGGCAGCGGTATATGAGGCCAAGGCCCGGATCGGCGCACGGGAACTGCCGTTCCGCTGCCGCTGGGCCGTGCTGGCGGCGGCGGGCATTTATGGCGACATCGCCCGCACCGCCGCCCGTTTGGGCGATAGGGCATGGGACCAGCGGATCAGCACGTCCAAGCGCGAAAAAATCGGATGGGTGATCCGCGCCTATTTTCAGTCGATTTAGGAAGGGGGCCTGCACAAGCCCCCTTCTCTCGTCATGCTGAACTGGTTTAGCTGCGCTGGCCTTCGGGCGCAGCATCTATTTGCGGGCGCGGTCTAGATACTGCAGCAAGTTCAGCATGACGAAGAAAATAAGAGCCCCCGGCGACTGAGGTTAAAAACTAAAGCGTCAAACACGCCCGCACGAGCTTGTGGAACGCATCCGCGCGATGGCTGATCGCGTGCTTGGCCTCTGGCTCCATCTCGCCAAAGGTGATGTTATGGCCAAGCGGCTGGAAGATCGGATCATAGCCAAAGCCCGCCGTCCCGCGCGGTGGCCAGACGATGCGGCCATTGACCCGGCCAAGGAAGTTTTCGACATGCCCATCCGGCCATGCAATCGACAGCGCGCACAGGAAGCGCGCGGTATCGGTTTCGTCGCCCAGTTCGACCATCGCCTCATGCACCTTTTGCATCGCGAGGCCGAAATCCTTGGCATCCCCGGCCCAGCGCGCCGAATAAATACCCGGCGCGCCGTCCAGCGCATCCACCGCAAGCCCGCTATCATCGGCCAATGCCACCATGCCGGATGCGAGCGCTGCCGCCCGCGCCTTCAATTCGGCATTGGCGATAAAGGTGCTGCCAGTCTCTTCCGGTTCGTCCAGCCCCAATTCCCCGGCGGAGACCGGCTCCAACCCATAAGGGCCAAGCAAGGCGCGAATTTCTCGCACCTTGCCTTGGTTGTGACTGGCGATAACGAGCTTGCCCGGCTCCAGCTTGCGATGGTCGACCATATGGATCAGCGCCCCGTTGCGCGGTCCTGCGCCGCGAAGATTTCCGCGCAACCGATCCGTGCCAGACGCAGCAAGCGCAGCAGCGCTTCCTCATCATAAGTAGCGCCTTCCGCCGTGGCCTGCACTTCGGCGATATTGCCATCGCCGATCAAGACGAAATTGGCATCGGCATGGGCGTTGCTGTCTTCGATATAATCGAGATCGAGCACCGGCACGCCTTCATAAATACCGCAGCTGATCGCCGCGACCTTGTTCTGGATCGGATCGACGGTGAGCTTGCCCTCGGCCAGCAGCTTGTCAACCGCAAGGCGCAACGCGACCCAAGCGCCCGAAATAGACGCGGTGCGGGTGCCCCCATCGGCCTGAATCACATCGCAGTCGATGGTGATCTGGCGTTCGCCCAAGGCCTTCATATCGACGACCGCGCGCAGCGAACGACCGATCAGGCGCTGAATTTCCTGTGTACGGCCCGATTGCTTGCCCTTGGCGGCTTCGCGGCTGGAACGAGTATGGGTCGCGCGCGGCAACATGCCATATTCCGCCGTGACCCAACCCTCTCCCTTGCCACGCATGAACGGCGGCACTTTTTCTTCGATCGATGCGGTGACCAGCACCCGCGTATTGCCAAAGCTGACCAAGCAGCAGCCTTCGGCATGGCAGGTGAAGCCCGGCTCCATCGAGATAGAGCGCATTTGATCGGGAGAGCGGCCTGAAGGGCGCATGGGCATTCCTTAAAAATAGAGAAGCGGATGATGGCGCTTCCATATCCGCTGGCAGGCAATCTCGCCAGCCTAAGTTTGTCCGGATGTGGGGCAATAATAAAACACCCGCCCAGTTGCCCGGGCGGGTGTTTCTTCTCCTCCCCAGAAGAAGCTGGTGCAAAGCGGCCGATGTGCGGCGGCTTTAAAGTGTGAAACTCTTTACAAATCAATCAGGCGTTTACTGGTGATTTTCACCAAAAAAGGCCGAGATCTGCGTTACGAATCCCTCATATCCGCAGAACTGCGGAAAATGCCAGCACCTGCGATCAGATTCATCGGTCATCCAGTCACGCTTGCACCACAAACTGTTGTGTATTATTTACACTTTTACCAACCGGAGCGCCGTGTCATGTCTGAACAGAAAATCTTTGCGGGACACGCGCTGCGCCGCCTGCGCCGCGCGCGCGGACTGGCGCAAAATGCCATGGCCGAGCAATTAGGCATTTCCAGCAGCTATTTAAATCTGCTCGAACGCAACCAACGGCCATTGACGGCAGGGCTAATGCTCAAGCTGAGCGACCGTTTCGACCTCGATCCGCGCAGTCTGGTCGGCCATGATCCGGGCGGCGGCCCGGATGCGATGCGGCGACGGTTGCAGGACCCTTTGTTCGCCGACCTTGGCATTGATCGCGCTGAACTGCTCGCATGGCTCGAATCGGCCCCGGCCACGGCAGAGGCCTTCGCCCGACTGTTTGACCGCGCAGAACGCCAATCGGCGGGCAGCAGCGGGACGCTGGTGGATGAGGCCGATAGCGTCGCCGCCGTCCGGCGCGAGATCGAGCGCTGGCGCAACCATTTCGCCGATCTCGATTACAAGGCCGAGGCGCTGGCCGAAGAACTGCGCCTGTCGGGCAGCGATATCTATGCCGCGCTCAGCGAACGGCTGCGCGTCACCCATCAATTCAACATTCGGATCCTGCCGGTGGATGTAATGCCCGACCGATTGCGCCGGCTCGATCTCCATGCGCGGCAATTGCAGTTGTCGGAACTGTTGGACGCGGCCTCGCGCGCCTTTCAAACCGCCTTTCAGATCGCGCAATTGGAAGCGAAAAGCGAAATCGACAGCCTCGTCCAAGGCGCGCAATTCGAAGACCGCACCGCCGAACGCTTTTTCCGCCGCCATTTGACCAGCTATTTCGCGGCGGCTGTGCTGATGCCTTATGCCCGCTTCCTGCGCGCCTGCGAAAGCACGGGCTATGATCTCGTCATCCTGCCTCATCGTTTTGGCGTCAGCTTTGAAATGGTCGCGCATCGCCTGACCACGCTCTATCGCGTCGGCGCGCGCGGCCTGCCCTTTTGCATGGTCCGGATGGACCGCGCCGGGCAGGTCTCGAAACGTTATGCAGGGGCGAGCAACGGCGCATTGGTCGAAGGCGGCACGCGCTGTCCGTTATGGCAAGTCCACCACGCCTTTGATCGACCGGGCAAGATCATGCGTCAATTGGTCGAGATGGAAAATGGCAGCCGCTGGCTGACCATGGCCCGCACGGTGCATCCGCATGGCCGCAATTTCAATCAGATCGAGGCCGAGTTTTCAGTCGCCATCGGGCTGGAGGCGCGGCTGGCCCGCAGCCTTGCCGACGCCAAGGGCATCGACCTTGAACATGGTCCCGTCACGCCGATCGGGCCGGGCTGCGCCTTTTGCACGCGCAAGGATTGCCCGCAGCGCTCCGCCCCGCCGCTTGGTCGTGAATTGGTGGTCAATGATCGCGAACGCGGCTTGACTCCCTTCACCTTTGCCGGCGACTAAGGCCGATGGAAAATGCGTATCGCGTAACCCTCACAGCTGCTTTCGTTGCGATGGCGGCTGTTGCGCCCCCCGCTACACAGGCCGCAACCGACATCGCCAGTGAACCGGCCAGCGCACGGGCCGTGCTGGATGTGCAAATATCCGCCCTGCGCTCGCAAAAGGGGGTCGTGCGCTTTTGCCTGACGCGCGACCGGCAATATTTCCCCGATTGCAGCAAAGACCCGGCCGCCCGCCACCTCAATATTGCCGCCGGCGATGCAGGCAATGTGCGCTTTGGCGATCTGCCTTATGGGCGTTATGCGTTATCGCTGATCCATGATGAAAATAATAATGCGAAGCTCGATACCCGGCTTGGTATCCCGTTTGAGGGCTTTGGCTTTTCCAACAATCCGGTCATTTTATTCGGCCCGCCCTCCTTTCGCGCCGCCAGCTTCTTGATTGACAGCGCGACCCCGCATCAGGCGATCAACATTAAATATATGTTCTGATCCTCAGACCTAAGGACTGTCGGCAGATTTTACACTCGCCAGACCCCCGCCTCGCCATCATCATCGCCATTAACCTTCGTCACCCCCGATGTTTCGGACATTAAGCGAAATTGGCCGAGGCCTTGCTAAGCATTGGCCGTGGCCAGCCTGTACGGGCGGGCAACTTGTTTTGTAGGAGTAGCGTATGCGTTCAAAATTGCGCCTGTTCATGGCGATAGTAATCCCCGTGGCGCTCGCGACCTCCGCTGGCTATGCGGTGTCGCTCATCCCCACGACCAATATCACCGAACCGAGCAATAGCGTGCTGCTCATCACCGGCATATTGGGCCTGTTCGTTTCCCGCTATTTAAGCCCCAAGCCACAGGCAAAAAACGGCTAAGCCTTCACATATTCGTAAGGATGATTGCTAATCCCTTATTATTGCCGGTATAAGCGCGCCCAAGACTTGTCATGTCTGGAGTAGCTTATGCTTATGAAATCAGGGCTATGCTCGAAAGCAAGTCTGGTGATGATCGCAGCGATGGCCTGTTTCATGGCATCGCCCGCTTATGCCGCCCCCGCCGATGCGTCTTGCCCCTGCTGGCCCTTGGCGGAATCCGGCGCCATCCCGGTCGATCTGCCCGAACCGACCGAATATACCTTGTTTGCCATTGGGGTGGCGGGGCTGTTGATCGGACGGCATCTGAGCCGCAAACGACGGACGCGGGATAAATGAAGCGCGCCAGTTCGGGCTTGACGCTGGCACCACTGCCGCGCCAGATGCGCGCATGACGGCAACCCTCGACAGACTCACCGGGATTATTCGCGAACGCCGCGTTGCAGATCCCTCCTCCTCTTATGTCGCCAAGCTCACCGCGCGTGGCCGTGGCAAGATCGCGCAAAAAGTCGGCGAAGAGGCGGTGGAAACCGTGATCGCGGCGATGGCGAACGATCGCGACGAGATCATCAAGGAAGCCGCCGACCTGTTGTTCCACCTCGGGATTTTGTTGGCCGATATGGATCTCAGCTTCGATGATGTCATGGCCGAACTCGACCGCCGCGACGGCGTATCCGGGCTGGTCGAAAAAGCATCCCGCCCCCATATTTGACGGAACTTCGACGACATGCCGATTGATGCCACCGCGCCTTATGACGATCAGAATATCTTCGCCAAAATCCTGCGCGATGAGATCCCCAGCAAGAAAGTCTATGAAAACGAGTTCGCCCTCGCCTTTCACGACATCAATCCGCAAGCGCCGATCCACATCTTGGTGATCCCCAAGGGCCGCTATGTCAGTTGGGACGATTTCACCACCACCGCCGATGATGCCGAGATTGCGGGCTTCATCCGCGCGGTCGGCCATGTCGCCCGGGAACAGGGCCTTCCCGCGCCCGGCTATCGCCTGCTCGCCAATATCGGCGGCCATGGCCATCAGGAAGTGCCGCACCTCCATATCCACATCTTTGGCGGTCGCCAGATGCGCGAGATGATTCCCCGCTCATAACAGCGATAATTGTTGCGCCAACATGATTTGCGGTTAGGGTTTGCCCACGCCTAACAGGGTCGGTTCAGAGGGGAAAATAATGATCTTTGGTCGCATCAAACCATTGGATGCCATTTTGCGCACCGCAGAGAAAAAATCTCTGCACCGCACATTGGGCGCGATGCAATTGACCCTTCTTGGCGTGGGCGCCGTCATCGGCACCGGGATTTTCGTCCTGACGTCCGAGGCCGCGCAAAAGGCTGGACCCGCGATGATGTGGAGCTTTGTCATCGCCGGTCTCGTCTGCGCGGTGGCGGCCCTGTGCTATTCCGAACTGGCGGCGATGCTGCCGGTGTCCGGCTCGGCCTATACCTATACCTATGCGGTGATGGGCGAATTGATGGCGTGGATGGTCGGCTGGGCGCTGATCCTCGAATATGCGGTGGCGGCAAGCGCGGTATCGGTCGGCTGGTCCGGATATTTCGTCGGTCTACTGCAATCCTCGCTCGGCATTCATATCCCCGATGCCTTGGCCTATGGCCCTTATGCCGGTGGTGTGGTGAACCTCCCTGCCTTGATTATTTCGCTGTTGGTGACCGGCCTGTTGATGATCGGCACCAAGGAAAGCGCCCGCGTGAATGCCGTGCTGGTCATCGTCAAGGTGACGGCGCTGGCAATGTTCATCGCGATTACCATTCCCATGATCAACGGCGCGCATTTCGAGCCCTTCACCCCCAATGGCTGGTTCGGCGAGGGCAAGGGCGCGGGCCTTGGCGTCATCGGCGCGGCGGCTTCGATTTTCTTTGCCTATGTCGGCTTCGATGCCGTGTCGACCGCTGCCGAAGAAACCAAAAACCCGCAGCGCAACGTCCCCCTCGGCCTGATCGGTTCGCTTGGCATTTGCACGGTCTTTTATCTGCTCGTGTCGGCGGGCGCGGTCGGCACGATCGATTCACAGCCGGTCGTCGGCCCTGCTGGTGAGGCACTCTATCCGGGCAGCAAGGCGCTGGCGGACCAATGCGCCTCGATTGTCGCTTCGGGTTTGACGGAACCGCTCGCCTGCTCGAAAGAGGCGCTGGCCCATGTGCTGAGAACGCTCGGCTGGCCGTGGATGGGCAATATGATCGGCCTTGCGGCCTTTCTCGCTTTGCCGTCCGTCATCTTGATGATGATGTTCGGCCAGACCCGCATCTTTTTCGTGATGGCCCGCGACGGCCTGTTGCCGGAAAAGCTCGCCGATGTGCATCCCAAATGGCATACGCCGCACATCGTCACCGGCATTACCGGCGTGTTCGTCGCCATCGCCGCCGCGTTTTTGCCGGTGGGCAAGCTGGCGGATGTCTCGAACTCCGGCACGTTGTTCGCCTTTTTCATGGTCGCGATTGCCGTGATGGTGCTGCGCAAGACCGACCCGAAGCGCCATCGCCCGTTCCGCACCCCGGCCATCGCCATTGTAGCGCCGCTCGCGATTATCGGTACGATCGGCCTGTATGTGAACTTGCCGCTTGAAGCGATGCTGGTCCTGCCGGTCTGGGCGGGTATCGGGCTGCTCGTCTATTTCGCTTATGGCTATCGCAAGAGCCATGTAGGCCGTGGTATCATCGACATTCACGAAGACGACCGCGACACGCCGCCGATGCCCGTGCCGCCCGTTCCTGACCTTTAAGGCCCCACGCATGACGCACCAGCTTGATATCGAGGACATGACATTGGAAGATATGCGGGCGGCACTTGCCCCGCATATCGCCGCCAATGCGGTGTTCGACGGCTGGGGCGACATGGCGCGAGATGATGCGGCGCGGGCCATCGGCCTTAACCCGGATCACGCGCGGCTCGCCTTTCCCGAGGGCAAGGTCCAGATGATCGATGCGTGGATCGACCAGATCGACCAGCAGATGATCGCGGTGTGCGACAATGATCAATTCCGCGCGCTCGGCATGACCGGCAAGGTCCGCGCGGCACTCCATGCGCGTTTTGCCGCGATGCAAGGGCGCAAGGATGCGGTGCGCCGCGCCCTGTCCATCCTCGCTTTGCCGCAAAATGCCGCCAAGGGACTGCAACTCGGCTGGCGGACGGCGGATGTGATCTGGCGGCTGGCGGGCGATCACGCCAGCGATTTCAACCATTATACCAAGCGCGCGACATTGCTCGCGGTCTATCACGCAACCCAACATGCGTGGCTCGCGGACGACAGCGCGGACTTGTCCGAGACCAAGGCATTTCTTGAACGACGGCTGGGCGATGTAATGAAGATCGAAAAGGCCAAGGCCGGATGGAAATCCCGCGCCGATCATCGTTTCAGCATGACGCGCTTTCTGGGCCGTTTGCGCTATCCTGCGCGGTAAGCGCCGCAACTTATCCACAGGCTTTTCCCGCCTATCGCCAACAACCCTGATAAGCGCCAGACTTGCGCCACAGGGCCGATCCGGCGCATGAAGCAGTATGAATGCTGAAACGATCCGACTGATCCCGTCCGAAGATGGCGGCCTCCAAACCGTCCTCCCCCATAATATCGAGGCGGAGGCCGCGCTGTTGGGCGCGTTGATGATCGACAATCGGCTGGTCGAGGATGTGCAGCTCAAGCTCAAGCCTGAGCATTTCTTTGAATCCGTGCATGGCCGGGTTTATGAGGCGATCCTGCGCCTTGCCGACCGCAACATGGTCGCCAACCCCGTCACCCTCAAACCGATGTTCGAGGCGGATGAGGGGCTGAAGCAATTGGGCGGCCTCGGCTATCTCGCGATGCTGACCGGCTCTGGCGCGGCGCTGATCGGCGCGCGTGATTTCGCACAGCAGATTTACGACCTCGCCCTGCTCCGCGCCTTGATCGGCGTCGGGCGGACGATGGTCGAACAGGCGATGGACACCTCCGAGGATGTCGATCCGAAAAGCCAGATCGAACAGGCCGAAGTAGAACTCTATAAGGTCGCGGAACAAGGCGGCGAATCCGGTTCGGTCAAAAGCTTTGTCCAGGCGGCGACCGAGGCGGTGAAACAGGCCGAACGCGCATTCAATAGCGGCGGCCATGTCTCCGGCATCACCACCGGCCTTGATAGCATGAACGCCAAAATGGGCGGTCTGCACCGGTCCGACTTGATCATCCTTGCGGGTCGTCCCGGCATGGGCAAGACCTCATTGGCCACCAACATCGCGTTCAACGCAGCACAGCGGCTGATCCGCGACCGCGAAGACGGGATGGAAGAAGGCAAGTCCCTTGGCGCGGCGGTCGCGTTTTTCAGCCTCGAAATGTCGGCGGATCAGCTCGCCACCCGTATCTTGGCGGAACAATCGGGCATCTCTTCCGAAAATCTGCGCATGGGTAAAATCAACAAGAGCGAGTTTCGGCGGCTGGCGCAGGCGGCGGCAGAGCTGGAACAATTGCCCTTGTTCATCGACGATACGCCCGGCCTCACCATCGCGGCACTACGTACCCGCGCGCGCCGTCTGAAACGCCAGCACAAGATTGATCTGGTCGTGGTCGATTATCTCCAGCTGCTGCAAGGCTCGGGTCGGGGTGGCGATGGCAATCGTGTGCAGGAAATCTCGGAAATCAGCCGTGGCCTCAAGCAATTGGCCAAGGAACTACATGTCCCGGTTATCGCCTTGTCCCAGCTCTCCCGCGCCGTTGAACAGCGCGAAGACAAACGCCCGCAGCTATCAGATTTGCGTGAATCCGGCTCGATTGAGCAGGACGCGGATATTGTGCTGTTCGTCTATCGCGGCGAATATTATATCGCCGCCCGCCGCCCGGACGATAATGATCCCAAGCTCGCGGAATGGCAGGCGGAAATGGAACGTGCATATGGCATTGCCGAAGTGATCGTTGCCAAGCAGCGTCACGGTTCCACCGGGCGCGTGCCGTTGAAGTTCGAGGCGATGATCACCAAGTTCAGCGATCTCGCGGATATCAGCGGCTACGACCTCGGCGGGGAGTAGAGCCCGCTCAGGAGTTACGCTGATGGGTATCGATGGCCCATGACGCCAGTTCCTCGAACCGCACCGCGCGGAAGAATGTCAGGCCCGCCCGTCCGTCATTCGCCCATTGCACCGTGGCGCGACGTGAATCGAGGCCTTCGACCAGAATATTGACGATTTCGCCGGTTTTAAGCCCCTTGGCGGCGATCTTGACCCCGCTTTGCGACATGTCCAGCACCTCAACCGGCATGACATCTTCACCCCGGCTGAGCGTGGCCTTGCAACGAATGCTGACCCGTGGCGCGCGCTGGACCATGCCATCGCGATGGCGGCACGACATGATCGCCAACACCTCGTCAATATCGATCGGTGTATCGAAAATCGCACCAATATGGGTCGCATCGGCCCAGACGATCTGGGCATTGAGGGTAAGATCGAAATGGGTCTGCAAGGTAATGCGCTGACCAATCGGCAGTCGGGTATGCACGCTGCCCATAAAACCGGACGACGAAATATTGCGGACCATGCACAGGCCCTCGAAATCATCGAGCGTAATCAATGCCGGTCGAAAGATCGTTACATGACGCGTATCAAGACGACGATCTGCGCTACCAAAGCGATCCGGTCGCCTAAGGGCGCTCGCTAATTTGAAGATCATGACCGGACGCTCCCTCGCTGAACAACAAGGCGTCGATCTCACCTTATTGAAGGTGCGCCGATCCGCATGCGCCGCAAATAAAGCAGCCGCGAATAGGCATGAGCAAGCGACGACCCTGTTTATTGTTGACGCAACTCAGATCGGGTGGCCCGGATTTATGATCCAGCCTCCATCTCCATCATCGAACCAACCACGTGCGCAGCCCATGGCCAAGTATGTAGCGGTATCGCCACCACCACATATGTAATATCAATATGTTAGATACATGAAATGCCCGACAACGTCCGTCCGTTTAACGCCACATTTCACGCCTTGGGACGATTTCAACGCCCGTTAGCCTATTATCAGGAGACCAGACGCAGCGCCATTTGGCTGTTCTGCTCGAGCTTTGCGGATTCCACGCCCTGAATGCGTTCAAGCCGCCCGGCCAGTTCGGCATCGATCAGGAAGTTGCGGCGCAAATGGACATAGGCCTCGCCAAAACCATCGGACAATGGCAGTTCCAGCACCACCTGCCCCTTGCCGCCCTCTTCGGTCGACAGCATCTCGGCCAAGGATTGCAGCGCGGAATCCTGCGTCACCCTGATCGTCAGCATCAGCCTTGCCGAGGTCGACAAGGTCGCGAGCGGCTGTGTCTTGCGGATGGTGATGCGCGGGATGTCCTCATCCGGCTTGCGATCAAGCTCGACATTCAGCAACAGGCATTCGCCAGAGCGCGCGCCTTCTTCCAATTCCTTGCCGACATCCTCATCAAAGCAACTGGCGGTGAACTGGCCGGACTGATCGGAGAATGTCGCCTGTGCATAACGCTTGCCGCGCTGGGAGGTGCGCCACCGGGCATCCTCGACCATCGCCGCCATCGTCGCATTCACCCGCCCGCCCTCGGTCGGGAAGGTCAGGGCGCAAATCGCGCTGAAACTGCGTGCGCCGTTGCTTTCCGCGACATGGCGATAACGATCGACCGGATGGGCCGAGAAATAAAAGCCGAACGCATCTTTTTCCTGCACCATCCGTTCGGACAACGCCCAATCATCTTCCGAAAGGCGGATGGCCGCATTGTCATGATGATCATTGCCGCCAAACAGGCCATGCTGCCCGCTGTCGCGATCCGATGCCGTCTGGCTGGCCACGGCCAACACCTGTTCCGAAGCCCCATGCACCGCCGCCCGATTTTCATGGAGCGGATCGAACGCCCCGGCAGAGGCCAGCGATTCCATCTGACGACGGTTGATCGTCTTGGGATCGATGCGATGGGCAAAATCATCAATCGAGGTGAACGGCCCATGCGCGTCGCGGTCGGCGCAGACCTGCTCCATCGCCTTTTCGCCGACACCCTTTAACGCGCCCAGCCCATATCGCACCGCGACCGCGCCATCATGCAGCACCTCGGTCGAAAACTCGGCCTCCGAATGATTGATGCAGGGCGGCAACAAGATCACGCCCGCACGGCGAATATCATCGACGAAAATCGCCAATTTATCGGTCACCGTCATGTCATAACACATCGACGCGGCGTAAAATTCCGCCGGATAATGTGCCTTGATCCATGCGGTATGATAAGCGACGAGCGCATAAGCCGCTGCGTGGCTCTTGTTGAAGCCATAGCCCGCAAATTTATCGATCAAGTCGAACAGTTCGTTCGCCTTTTCGGTCGAAATATCGTTTTTCGCCGCGCCTTCACAGAAAGTCGCGCGCTGGGCGTCCATTTCCGCCTGAATCTTCTTCCCCATCGCGCGGCGCAACAGATCGGCGTCACCCAATGAATAGCCCGCCAAAATCTGCGCGGCCTGCATCACCTGTTCCTGATACACGATGACGCCGTAGGTTTCCTTGAGGATCGATTCCAGCAACGGATGCGGATAGACGATCTCCTCGCGCCCGTTCTTGCGCGCGCCAAAGCTCGGGATATTGTCCATCGGGCCGGGACGATAGAGCGAAACAAGCGCGATAATATCTTCGAAATTGGTGGGCCGTACCGCCGCCAGCGTGCGCCGCATGCCTTCGGATTCCAACTGGAACACGCCGACCGTATCGCCGCGTTGCAACAGTTCGAACACCGCCGCATCATCCCATGGCAGGGTTTCAAGATCGACGATAATGTCGCGCCGTTTCAACAGGCTGACGGCCTTTTGCAGCACCGATAAAGTCTTCAGGCCCAAAAAGTCGAACTTGACCAGCCCCGCGCCCTCGACATTCTTCATGTCGAATTGCGTCACCGGCATGTCGGAACGCGGATCGCGGTATAAGGGCACCAGTTGCGCCAAGGGGCGGTCACCAATCACCACGCCCGCCGCATGGGTCGAGCTATGGCGCGGCAGACCCTCCAGCTTCATCGCAAGATCGAACAGGCGGCGCACATCGCGGTCGCCCTTATATTCGGCGGCAAGTTCGCTCACCCCGTTCAACGCGCGGTCCAGCGTCCATGGATCGGTCGGCAGGTTCGGCACCAATTTGGACAGGCGATCCGACTGGCCATAGGGCATTTGCAGCACGCGCCCCACGTCTTTCAACACGGCGCGCGCCTTCATCGTCCCAAAGGTGATGATCTGCGCCACATGGTCCGCGCCATAACGCTGCTGGACATAGCGAATGACCTCGCCACGTCGCGTTTCGCAAAAGTCGATGTCGAAGTCGGGCATCGACACGCGCTCCGGGTTGAGGAAACGCTCAAACAGCAAACCCAAGCGAATGGGATCGAGATCGGTAATCGTCAGCGCCCAAGCCACAACCGAGCCAGCACCCGACCCACGGCCCGGCCCGACCGGAATATCCTGTCCCTTGGCCCATTTGATAAAGTCGGCCACGATCAGGAAGTAACCGGGAAAGCCCATGCCGATAATGATATCGACCTCGAATTTCAGCCGGTCGAAATAGACCTGCCGATCAATCGGATAATCGAGCTTTTCAAGCCGCGCCTCCAACCCCGCCTCGGCATCGCGGCGAAGCTGTTCGGCCTCAGCCTCGCGATCACCGGCCAGCGATGGCAAGATCGGCTTGCGATAGGGCGCGGTCGCCGCGCAACGCTGGGCCACGACCAAGGTGTTGTGGATCGCCTCCGGCAGATCGGCGAACAGATCCTGCATGTCGATCGCGGGTTTCAGCCAGCTTTCCGGGTTGGAGCGGGGATGATCCTCCGCCGCCAATTGCGAACTGGCCGCGATGCACAAGGCCGCCTCATTCGCCTCATGGAAATCCGGCGCGTCAAAATGCACCGGGTTGGTCGCGACCAATGGCAGATCACGGGCATATGCCAGATCGATCAACGACTCTTCCGCCGCCTCTTCCACCGGATCATTGCGGCGCGACAATTCGATATACAGCCTGCCGCTGAACAGGGATTGCAACCGGTCGGCATAGGCCAATGCCTTGTCCGGCTGGCCTTCGGCGAACAATCGGGCAAGCCCCCCCTCGCCCCCGGCAGTAAGCGCGATCAGCCCGTCTGTCCGCCCTTCCAGCGCCGACATCGGCACATGCGGATCAAGGTGCAAGGGCCGTTCAAGATGCGCCATCGATACCAAAGCGCACAAATTGTCATAGCCCTGTTCGGTTTGCGCCAACAAAGCGATCCAATCGAGCCGCTCCACCGGCGCATTTGGCCGCGCCACGCACAGCATCGTGCCGATGATCGGCTGGATGCCCGCTTTCTTCGCGGCATCCGAAAAGTTCATCGCGGCATACAGCCCGTTGCGATCCGCAATCGCGACCGCCGGGAACCCGGCCTTGCGCGCGAGCTTTGGCAACACCTTCGGCTCAATCGCGCCTTCCAGCATCGTAAAGCAGGTAAACACCCGCAACGGCACATAAGGAACGGCCAATTGCTGGGGCAGTTCGCCCTTTTTGCCCCAATTACCGGCCATCATCGTCACCCTTGAAACAGGCATCGATCAGCGCATTCAGCAAGAGCATCCCATTGGCACTCGCCGCGATATGATTGCCCTGCCTCGTCATCAGTCCTTGAATCACCAGCCGGTCCACCCGGTCCCAATCGATATATGCCGCTTGCCAATCGGGAATCGCAAGGCCTTCGACCAGCCTTAGCCCCATCAACAAGCGTTCCGCCGCCCGGTCACGCAGCGACAGCACGGTTTCCTCCTGACAACCATGTTCATTACGAGCAAGGGCCGCCATCCAATTTTCCGGTTTTTTATGACGCATCGTCGCCATACCGCCGCGCCGACCATGGGCGCCGGGGCCGATACCGGCATAATCCTGATAGCGCCAATAGACGAGATTATGGCGGCTTTCCTGCCCCTTGGCCGCATGATTGGACACTTCATACATCGGCAGGCCCGCGTCCGCAGTCATCGCCTGCGTCAGTTCAAAGAAATCCGCCGCCTCATCCGCGTCTTTCGGCAATAGCCCGCCTTGTTGCACCATCGTGGCAAAGCGCGTGCCGGGTTCAATCGTCAATTGATAGAGCGAGAGATGCGTCGTGCCAAAGCCCAAGGCGCGGTGCAACATCGCCTCCCATGCGGCCAAATCCTGATCCGGCAGCGCATAGATGAGGTCAAAGGTCACACGATCAAACTGCCCTTGCGCGACATCGAGCGCAGCCAGCCCCTCCGCCACCCCATGGGCGCGGCCAAGAAAGCGCAGCGCGTCATCATCCAAAGATTGCAGCCCCAAGGACAGGCGATTGACCCCGGCCTTGGCCAAATCCGCAAACCGTCCAGCCTCGACCGAAGAGGGATTGGCCTCCAGCGTGATCTCCAGATCATCCGCCACCGGCCAATATCCGGTCGCCGCATCGATCAGCGCCGCCACGGTGGCGGGCGGCATCAAGGACGGCGTGCCGCCCCCGAAAAAGATCGAGGTCAGTTCATGGCCGGGGGTCAGCGCCGCCTCATGCCGCAGGTCCGCAAGCAAGGTCTCACGCCATGCCGCGTGATCGACTTCATCGCGCACATGGCTGTTGAAGTCGCAATACGGGCATTTCGATACGCAAAATGGCCAATGGATATAAAGGCCGAGCGGCGGGCGTTCTGTCACCGGCGATCAGCCGAGCCAGTGAAGGGATGTCGCCCCTGATACTATCGCCGCTCCTGCAATGGCCCCGATCAGCGCGGTCGCCAACGTGCGGAACCAGCGGCCATCGCCCTGCCCGATAATCCGGATCTCCGGCAAGGGCGCGGGCGGCGGCGCAGCACCGGGCGCAGGAAACGCATTGTCGATCCGGCGCAGCAGGTCCGGCAGGCGCAACAGGCTCTTCACCCCGGCGCGCAGGCCATCGGCGAGCATCACTTCCGGCCCCAATTCGGTGCGCAGCCATTCCTTCACAAACGGCCCGGACGTATCCCACATGTTGATATCGGGATCGAGCGTCAGTGCGACCCCCTCCACCATCACCATCGTCTTTTGCAGCAGCAGCAAATGCGGCTGCGTCGGCATTTCGAAATCGCGGGTAATGGCAAACAGCCCATCGAGCATATGGCCGATGGAAATATCCTTCAGCGCCAAGCCCCGGATCGGTTCGCCCACGGCGCGCAGCGCGGTCGTGAATTCATCGATATTATGATGGCCCGGCACATATTGCGCGTCGAAATGAATCTCGGCCACGCGGCGATAATTGCCGGTGACAAGACCATGCAGGATTTCCGCCAGCCACAATCGCGCCTGTCGATTGACCCGGCCCATGATCCCGAAATCAATCGTCGCAATCCGGCCATCGGGCAGGACAAAGAGATTGCCCTGATGCAAATCGGCATGGAAAAAGCCATCGATGATCGCCTGACGCAGGAAACCGCGCACCAATGTCGCCGCCAATTGCTTGGGATCATGGCCCGCCGCGATCAGCGCCTCGCGGTCGCCAATGCGAATGCCGTCGATCCAATCAAGCGTCATCACCCGGCGACTGGTCCGGCTCCAATCAATATCCGGGACGAAGAAGCCCGGCTCGGCCTTCATCCCGTCCGCCAGTTCCGATGCAGACGCGGCCTCGCGCCGCAGGTCAAGCTCGCGCATCGTCCATTGGCGGAATGTCGCGATGACCTGACGCGGGCGCAGGCGTTTCAGCTCGCCGCCCTGCGCCTCGGCATGGGCCGCCGCCCATTCATAGGTCTCAATCGCCGAGGCCATGACCTCTTCGACGCCGGGCCGCAGCACCTTGATCGCGACATGACGCCCCTCGGTCGTGACCGCGCGATGAACCTGTGCAATCGAGGCCGCACCCACCGCGACCGGATCAATCGACGCAAAGACCTGTTCAATCGGCTTGCCCAGCCCCGCCTCAATCGCCGCCCGGATCTGCGCGAATGGCAAGGGCGGCAGATTATCCTGCAACCGCGCAAGGTCAGCCGCCGCCTCTGCACCGACCAGATCGGGCCGGGTCGCCAGCGCCTGCCCCAGCTTGATCGCCGCAGGTCCCAGCTTTTCAAACGCGAGCGCATAATTGGGCGCCGCAGGCACGCGCGCGCCAAACCGCGCCAGCCGTGCCAAGCGCCGCACCTTAGCCGGCACCAGCACATCGCGCTCGATCCCCATCAACGCGCCATGACGCGCAAGGGTCCGGCCCCAGCGCAACAGCCGGGCCATATGGGTAACGGCGGCGGTCAAATCTTCCAGCCGCTATGAATAGCCACCAGCCCGCCTAGAATCGGCTCACAGCGGGTCTGCACAAAACCGGCCTTGTCGATCATCGCCTTGAACGTCGGCATATCCGGAAAACGCCGGATCGATTCGATCAAATAGCGATAGCTGTCCTCGTCATTCGCGAGCAGCTTGCCGAGTTTCGGGACTAATTTATGCGAATACGCGTCATAAACCTCGGCAAAACCGGGCCATGTCGTGGTCGAAAATTCAAGGCAGTAAAACCGCCCGCCGCGCTTCAACACGCGATGCGCCTCGCCCAATGCCTGTTGAATGCGGGTGACGTTGCGAATGCCAAACGCAATCGTATAGGCGTCAAAGCTATTATCCGGGAAAGACAGCGTTTCCGCATTTTCCACCGCCCATGACAGGCCTTGGATTTTCTTCTTTTCGGCGCGCTCCTTGCCGACATCAAGCATCGCCGGGTTAATATCGGAAATGGTGACCTCGGCCCCGCGCTTCGCCATGCGAAAGGCGATATCGCCGGTGCCGCCCGCCACATCGAGAATACGCTCCCCTGCGCGCGGGCGCACGAGATTGACGAAACGATCCTTCCACAGTCGGTGCATCCCGGCAGACATGGCGTCGTTCATCAGATCATATTTGCTGGCCACATTGCGAAAGACCTCGCCCACGCGGGCTGCCTTCTCTTCGGCCTTGATGTCCTGATAGCCGAAGGAAACCACATCAGGTGAATCCGGGCCGGATACAGCGGGGGAAACGGGCGAGTCTGTCATGTTTTTTGCTCTATCCGTTTCAGGCCGGTGCAGCAATCTTAGTTACCCGAGAAATACAAAGCCCTCCCCGTCCATAAGGGCGGGGAGGGCCGATCCGGGGTGCGACCCTCGGGAACTATTCGAATGAATTATTTGGCAGAAATTACTGATTATTCTGCTTGTTCAAAAAGCGCGGAATATCGAGCGGGTTCGTGTCTGCGGCGGGTTCCGCCGGACGGGCCGCCGTACCACGGGCAAGGCTCGACATGCGTTCGAACAACGTGCCACCCGCACGCGGCGCAGCGGCAGGTGCTTCTGCCGCACGCTGGCCACCGAGCCAGCTACGGGTCGGCTGAATTTCCGGCTCCGGCTGCACATAAGCCTGAGGTGCCGGGGTCTGCGGTTCCGGCGCAACATAATGCATCGGTTCCAACTGCAATTCATCAACCGGCGCGGCAGCGACAGGCGCGAGCGGGGTTTCAAGTTCCAGCGTCGTATCGTCCGCGACAGCCGGATCGGTGAAGCTGATCACCGGGGCCGGGGCATAGGTCGCAGGCTCCGGCGCAACCACCGGGGTCGGCTCATTCGCGACCGGGGCGGCCTCATATACGCTTTCCACAACCGGTGCGGGCGCAGGTTCTGCGACCACTTCAGGCTGTGCGACCACGATCGGCGCGGCTTCTACTTCAACCTTGGGTGCCGGGGCCTTGGCCGTCGGCGGGAAAGAGAACACGCGGGCCGGGGCCTGTTCCGGGCGGGTCATCGATTCGGCTTCAATCCCGGTCGCGACAACCGAAACGCGGATCTTGCCTTCGAGTTCCGGATTAAAGGCCGAACCCCAGATGATGTTCGCATCCGGATCGACCAGTTCCTTGATGTGATTCGCGGCTTCGTCGACTTCCATCAGGCGCATATCGTCGCCACCGGTAATCGAGATGATGACGCCCTTCGCGCCCTTCATCGATACGCCGTCGAGCAACGGATTGGCAATCGCCCGTTCCGCTGCCTCAATCGCGCGATGGTCACCACTGGCTTCGCCCGTGCCCATCATCGCCTTGCCCATTTCTTCCATCACGGAACGCACATCGGCAAAGTCGAGGTTGATCAGGCCCGGCATGACCATCAAATCGGTGATGCCGCGCACGCCCTGTTGCAGGACTTCGTCGGCCATTTTGAACGCTTCCTTGAAGGTCGTGTTCGGATTGGCGATCAGGAACAAATTCTGGTTGGGAATGACGATCAGGGTGTCGACATGCTTTTGCAGCTCTTCGATACCGGCATCGGCCGACTTGGTACGGCGCGATCCTTCAAAGCTGAACGGCTTGGTCACGACCCCGACGGTCAGAATGCCCATTTCCTTCGCGGCCTTGGCGATGACCGGCGCAGCGCCGGTGCCGGTGCCGCCGCCCATGCCCGCAGCGATGAAGCACATGTGCGCGCCTTCGAGCGAACGGAGAATCTCTTCAAGGGTTTCTTCGGCAGCAGCACGACCGATATCGGGACGCGAACCCGCGCCAAGACCCTGCGTGATCTTGAGGCCAAGCTGGATGCGCTGTTCCGCGGCGGACGCGTTCAATGCCTGCGCATCGGTGTTCGCGACGATGAAATCCACGCCCTGCACGTCAGAGGCGATCATGTTCGCAATTGCGTTGCCACCGGCACCACCAACCCCGATCACGCTGATCCGAGGACGAAGTTCTTCGACTTCAGGATGAGTGAAACCTATGGTCATCGCGAACATTCCCCTTTTGCTGCCCCCCAAGTCGGGCAATCGTTAATAAATAGCACCATCTGAATCAGCGATGCGAGAAAAAAATACAAAATATAGACAAAAACTGGGGACAAACCTCAAAATGCAGTTTTTAACAGTCTTACCAGCCTCTCTAACCAAGTCTCGCCTCGACCAGAACCAGGTAATTCATCCGAACTCATGCCAAATTGGCGCAAATCGGCTGGATTGCTCGCCGCGTGATGTACCAGCCCGGCCAGCGCCGAAAATGCAGGCCCGCCATGCGCTTCCGGCAGACCGATCAACCCACGTGGCCGCCCGACCCGCACCACACGGCCAAGCGTGCCCTGCAAATAATCGGCCACGCCCTTTAACTCGGCACCGCCGCCGGTCAGCACGACCTGCCGCCCCACCGGCCCGGCAAAGCCAAGCCTCTTCAGCGCCGCCTCAATCTCGTCCGTCATCATGCGCAAGCGTTCGCGAATGACCGCGATCATCTGCGCCTTGGTGATGCGCTGCGCATCGCTGCCATCGTCGCTGCCGCCCAATGGCGCAATATCGAGCATGTCATGATTGTCGCGCGGACTGGTCGTGGCCGATCCGTGGAAGCATTTCAGCCGCTCCGCCACTTCGCGCCGCATCCCGAAATGCGATGCAATGTCATCGGTGATGTCGGCAGCCCCCATCGGCAAGGACGTCAGGCCCGCCAGCATCCCGCCCGCGAACAGGGAAATATTCGTCACCCCCGCCCCCATTTCGATCAGGGCCACGCCAAGTTCGCGCTCTTCTTCCGACAGACAGGCATAGCCCGTCGCCACCGGCGAGGCGATGATCGACTTGACCCCCAGCATCGCATTGCGGACGCATTGATCGATATTACGCACGGGCGAGCTTTCCGCCGACACGACATGCACATCGACGCCAAGCCGATCCGCATGCAGGCCAATCGGCTTTTTCACGCCCTGCAATCCATCCAGCGTATAGAGCGTCGGCTGGGCATGCAGCACGATCCTTCCTGCGACATCCAGATTCTGGCCGCCCGTGAACAACAGCTCGTCAATATCTTCCTGTTCGATGCGATGCCCGGCCAGTTCGACTTCGACCGGGAGAATATCGCTCACCAGCCCCCCGGCGGAAAAGCCGACCCACACATCCTGCACATGTTCGCCACTGATGCGTTCGGCCTGTTCCACCGCCTCGCGGATCGCCATTTCGGCGGCATGCATATCGGAAATATAGCCGCGCTGCACGCCCTTGCTTTCACGCTGGCCGGTGCCAAGCACCCGCAATTCGCCATCGGCATCGCGTTCGGCGATCATCGCCGAAATCTTGGAGCTGCCGATATCCAGTGCCGTGATGATGTGTTCGCCGCGTGCCTGTACCATGCTGATCGCCCCTAAAATCCGTGCTGCTTACTGTGTACGCCTACCTCCGCTACGCTGACCTGAACGCATCTGCGCGCCCTCAGGTCGTCTCTTTCGTGACCGACGGCGGTGGCGGCTCCACTGCCGGTTCTTTTTGTTCAGCCCTGCGCACAACCAGCCGGTCAGGGATACGCATATCGAAACGGGCGAACCCCTTGCCCAGCATCCGCGCATTGGCATCGATGCGGACGAACTTCACCAACGCATGCTGCGCCTGTTCGCTGCCTTCCGGCAGTGCGAGCTCTTCGCCCGAATGGAAGCGCAAATCCCAGCGCCGCCCGCCGACCCAGATCGCGCCCGCTAGCAATGGCTTGACCGAAGGCACCGCATCCAGCAACGCCTGCATGTCCTGCACCTGACGATTGGCATCCGGGCCGATCACCAATGGCAGATCGGGCATGTTCGCGAGATCGACCGGGGCGAGCAACACCCCTTCCCCATCGACCAAGGTCAATTGCTGCTGATGCTGCCAGACCGCGACCGGCTGGCGCTCGACAATATCGACGACCAATGTATCTGGCAGGCGGCGCGACACCCGCGCATCCTTGATCCAGCCGAATTGGAGCAGTTCATTGCGCACCAGTTCCAGATCGAGCAACGGCATCGCCATGCTTTGCTGATCGAGCGCGACCGCATAGACCGGCAGACGCTCCATCCGGTTGATGCCGACGATTTCCACCCGCTTCACCTGAAAACCGGCATGGCCAATCGCCTCGCCCATTTCCACGCCGAGCATCTGCGGCAATTGCGCCGCATAAGCGCCCGCACCAAGCAAGCACACCGCCGCGCCGAAAAAGACATAGCGCCCGGCGGCGCGCAACTGCTCCGCCTGATCGGGAAAGCGGGCGAGCAGCTTGCTGAAATAAGACGATTTGCGCGGCGCAGGACGGCGCGGCTTGGCCGCCGCCGGGCGCTTACGCACCGCGTCGCCGCGCCTTACCTTCGTCCTGTCACCACCGCGCGGTGCGTTCATTCCATCGCCTCATCAATGATCTCTTGCACCAGTTCGGGATATGTCATGCCCAAATGTTTCGCCTGTTCGGGGACAAGGCTCAACGGGGTCATGCCCGGCTGGGTATTCACTTCCAACAAATAGATCCCGTCCACGCCTTGTGTATCATCCCAACGGAAATCCGACCGCGACGTCCCCTTGCACCCCAAGGCCTGATGCGCGGCCAGCGCCATATCCATCATCGCCTGTGCCACATCGTCCGGCACCTGCGCCGGGCAGACATGTTGCGTCATCCCGTCCGTATACTTGGCATCGAAATCATAGAAACCGCTTTTTGGCACCAATTCGGTGACGCATAGAGATTTTCCGCCCAACACGGCGACCGTCAATTCCCGCCCCTTGATGAACGGTTCGGCCAACAGCGCATCGAAATGCTGCCACGGCCCTTCGGCATCGCGGCGGATCGGATTGCCGTAATTGCTGCCCTCGGTCACAATCGCCACGCCGACCGACGACCCCTCATTGACCGGCTTCAACACATAAGGGCGCGGCAACGGATCGCCCGCATACAGGCTTTCGCTCTGCACGACATGGCCACCCGGCATGCGAATGCCGTGCGGGACGAGCGCCTGTTTGGTCAGTTGCTTGTCAATCGCGATGACCGATGTCACCAGACCCGAATGGGTGTATTTCAGGCCCATCAGGTCCATCATGCCCTGCACCGTGCCATCTTCACCCGGCGTGCCATGCAGCGCATTGAACACGACATCGGGCTTGGCCGCCGCGAGCTTGGCCGCGACATCGCGATCCATGTCGATCCGCGTGACCTTGTGGCCGAGCGATTCCAGCGCATCCGCCACGCCATTGCCGCTCATCAAGGAGACCGGACGCTCCGATGACCAGCCACCCATCAATACGGCGACATGCAGCCGATCAGTCATGCGTCTTTTCTCCTTTGGCGGACTTCTCCGCAGTGTCTTGATCCAGAGATTCAGCCCTACCCACGCGCTGGATTTCCCATTGCAACTCAACGCCCGACTTGTCCTTCACGCGGCGACGGACTTCCTCGCCCAATGCCTCGATATCCGCGCTGGTGGCGTCACCAAGGTTGAGCAAAAAGTTGGTGTGCTTTTCCGATACCTGCGCGCCGCCCAGTTGCAAGCCCCGGCATCCCGCCTGGTCGACCAAAGCCCATGCCTTTTCGCCCGGCGGGTTCTTGAAGGTCGATCCGCCCGTCTTGGAACGCAAGGGCTGCGATGCCTCGCGCTCTGCGGCGATCCGGTCCATTTCCGCGCCAATCACCACGGGATCACCCGCCACCCCGCGCAACGTCGCGCCAATCACAATCGCGCCCTCGGGCAATTCGGAATGGCGATAGCTATATCCCAGCGCCGCCAGCGGCAGTTCGACCCGCGTGCCATCGCGCAACACGACATCCGCGCTCAACAGCACATCCTTCATCTCGCGGCCATAAGCCCCGGCATTCATCCGCACCGCGCCGCCGATGGTGCCGGGAATACCGCGCAGGAATTCCGTCCCGGCAATGCCCGCATCGCGCGCGCTGGAAGACGCGAGTATCCCCGAAGCCCCGCCGCCACAGCGCAATGTCACCGCATCCAGTTGTTCGACCTTGGCAAAGGCCTTGCCCAGCCGCAACGTCACCCCCGGCATGCCGCCATCGCGGATGATCAAATTCGATCCCAGCCCCAAGGGCCACACCGGCACAGATGGATCAAACGCGCGCAGGAAATCCTGCAAATCTTCGACATCCGCAGGTTCGAACAGATATTCCGCCGGGCCGCCGCTCTTAAACCAAATCAGCGGTGCCAAGGGCGCGTTGGGCGTCAGCCTGCCCCGCACCTTCGGCATCATGGGCCGGTCGTTCATACGCGCTTGCCCGTCACGGCATCAGCAAGGCCCGCCGCCCATTTGGTAATATCGCCCGCGCCAAGGCAGACCACCATATCGTCAGGCCGCACTTCATTGGCCAATGTCGCCGCCAGCGCATCGGCGGATGCGATAATCCGCGCGCTGTGATGCCCGCGCCGTTTCAGCCCCTCGACCAAGGCCGCCGCGTCCACGCCCTCAATCGGCTGCTCACCCGCCGGATAGACCGGGGTCACGAACACCTGATCGGCATCGTTGAACGCCTGTTGAAACTCATCCATCAAATCGCGCAGCCGGGTAAAGCGATGCGGCTGCACCACCGCAATCACGCGCCCGCGCACGCCTTCACGCGCCGCCGAAAGCACCGCACGAATTTCGACCGGGTGATGGCCATAATCGTCGATCACGCTCGCCGGATTCCCCGCTGCAAACGCAATTTCACCAACCTTGGTGAAACGCCGCTTCACCCCGCCGAACTTGGCAAAGCCACCGACGATCTGCGCGTCCGTCATCCCCATTTCCAGCGCGACCGCAATCGCCGCCAGCGCATTCTGGACATTATGACGCCCCGGCATCGGCATTTCGACGCCCTCAATCCGGCGCGTCTCGCCATCGCGATTACGCACCAGCACATCAAAGCGATTGCCGCCGGGGATCGGCGTCACATTCTCGCCGCGCACATCGGCCTGTGCCGCAAAGCCATAGGTCATGATCCGCCGATCGCGAATGCGCGGCAGGATCGCCTGCACCTCCGGATGATCGAGGCACAATACCGCCAGCCCATAAAAAGGGACATTTTCGATGAATTCGACAAAGGCCGACTTCACCTTTTCAAAGCTGCCATAATGATCGAGATGTTCCGGATCGATATTGGTCACGACCGCAATCGTGCCATCCAATCGCAAGAAGCTGCCATCGCTTTCATCGGCCTCGACCACCATCCAGTCACTCGCGCCCAAACGTGCATTCGACCCGTAATGATTGATGATCCCACCATTGATCACGGTCGGATCGATCCCGCCCGCATCCAGCATCGCCGCGACCATCGATGTCGTCGTGGTCTTGCCATGCGTACCAGCGACGGCAACGGTGTTCTTCAACCGCATCAATTCCGCGAGCATTTCCGCGCGACGCACAATCGGGATGCGCTTTTCCAGCGCCAATTCGACCTCCGGATTGCCGCGCTGGATCGCGGTCGAGGTCACGACCACCACCGCATCACCCAGATTGGCGGCGTCATGGCCGATCATCACCTTGATGCCCTTATCGCGCAGGCCCTGCACGACATAGCCCTCGGCCACATCCGAGCCTTGCACCTTATAGCCAAGATTGTGCATCACCTCGGCAATGCCGGACATGCCGATCCCGCCGATGCCGATGAAATGGATGGTCCCGATATCGGTGGCGACGCCCCTCATGCCCCTGCTCCTGCCAGACGATTGGCTGTTTCAATCACACCGACCAATTCCGGCGCGGATGGCTGATCGATGGATTCGACCAGATCCGCCAAGGCCCGCGCCGCATCCGGGCGGCCAATCGACCGCGACCTGCCCGCCGCATTCTGCAACGCTTCCGGGTCCAGCCCCAATTTTTGCATCTGCTTGGCCAATTCCACCGGCGTGAATTTATCCTGCGAAATCGAGCGCCCGCCGCCCACCTGCGCCAATTCGCGCGCATTGGCGGTCTGATGATCATCCGCCGCCGATGGCAGCGGGATCAGGATGCCGGGCCGCCCGGCACAGGTCAGCTCCGCAATCGTCGATGCCCCTGCGCGCGCAATCACCAGATGCGCCCAGCCCAATTTCTCCGGCAAATCTTCCATATAGGTCGCGAGATCCGCCGGAATACCCAATTCCGCATATTTGGCGCGGACCTGTTCGATATCCTCGGTCCGGCATTGCTGCGTCACCTGCAAGCGGCGGCGAAACGCAATCGGCAACATCCCCAGCCCATCCGGCACGACCGATGACAGGATCGACGCGCCCTGACTGCCGCCCGTCACCAACAGGCGGAACACGCCGTCATCGGTCAACAACGGATAAGGCAATTCGCGTAGTGCGATGACCTCATCGCGCACCGGATTGCCGACGAGACAGGCCTTGTCGTAATATTTATCCTTCAACCGCCCAACCCGCGCATGGCTCGTCGCAATCGCCGTCACGCGGCCCGCAAGCAAGCGATTGACCCGGCCAAGAATGGCATTTTGTTCATGGATCGCGGTCGGAATATCGTTGCGGATCGCCGCCCATAACGCGGGCAAGGCCGGATAGCCGCCAAAGCCGATCACGGCGGCAGGGTTGAATGTTTCATACAGCCGTTCGGCCATCGCCACGCCCTGGCTGATCGCGGCCAAGGCCTTGGGCCAGCCGAGCGGGTTCTTGGTCACCCGTCCCGCAGGCAGGACATGGACCTGCGAATCCTTAAACAGGCCGGGGATTTTCGCCCCGCGTTCATCGGTGATCAGCGCGACATGATGGCCGCGCCGCTGCAATTCGCTGGCAAGCGCCTGTGCCGGAGTCATGTGACCGCCGGTTCCTCCGGCGGCAAGGACGAAATGGCGGCGACTGGTCAAAGCTTTAAGTCCTCGTCACGATATAGGGCGAACGTTTTGCAGCAGGGTTGCGCCGGGTGAACGCCAGCAACAATCCGAAACCAGCCGATACCGCGATCATCGACGACCCGCCATAGCTGATAAACGGTAATGTCATCCCCTTGGAGGGGGCAAGGCCTACATTCACCGCGATATTGATCACGGCCTGCAAGCCGAATTGGGTCGCAAGGCCTGCCGAGGCCAGCAACACGAAATCATCCTCTTCGTCCAACAGGCGGACAAACACCCGCACCACAATCGCGGCATACAGCAGCACCACCGCAATGCAGGACATCAACCCGAATTCTTCGCCGATCACCGAATAGATATAATCGGTATGCGCTTCCGGCAGGCGGAATTTGGCTTCGCCCCCGCCCGGCCCGGTGCCGAAAAACCCGCCATTGGTGATGGCATTATGCGCCGCCTGCACCTGATAATCATCGCCTTCGCCAAACAGAAACGCGTTGATGCGCGTGCGGGCGACCGAATAAAAGGCATAAGCGCTCACAATCGCCGTCACCCCAAGCCCGATCATCACGCCGATCAACCGGCCCGAAATACCCGCCAGCATCATCAACACCATCCAGATGCCCGCAAAAATCACGGTCTGGCCGAAATCCGGCTGCAACATCAACAATACCGCGATCATCGCCGTCACGACCGCCGAAATCCGCATCACCGGCAGGGTGCGATCAAGGTTCCGCAGCGACAACAACCACGCCATCGCCACGACATAAGCGGGCTTCAGAAATTCCGAGGGCTGAAACTGGAAACCTGCAAGGTTAATCCAGCGCCGCGCGCCATTTGCTTCCGACCCGAACAACGGGATCGCGAACATCATCAACAGGCAGAAAATGCCCGCATACATCGCGATACGCCGTGCCCGATCCTTGGGCAGCAATGATGTCATGAACATCAACGGCAGACCGATCATCAGCCAGATCACCTGCCGCCAGAAATAATGGAGCGGCGCGATAATATGGGTCAAATCCGAATAACGCTGTGCGGATGCAGGCGAGGCAGCGGCGACCGATACCAGCCCGATCGCGACCAGCACCAGCACCAGCATCACCAGCACCCGGTCGATTTCCCAGAACCAGCGGCCAAGCGGCGTTCGGTCGGCACGGCCAAGCCGCTGCTTATGCGCCACCGGGCGCAACACGCGCGGTCGCCCGCGTTCGGCCTTGGGGAGAGCGCTGTTCATAGGCTTTCCACCGCCGCGACAAAGGCATCGCCCCGCGCCTCAAAATCGCGAAACTGATCAAAGGACGCACAGGCCGGGGACAGCAACACCGTCTCGCCCGCCACGGCCACCGCCGCCGCATCCCGCACCGCCTGTTCAAGCGTGCCGCTGACCGTCACCGACATAAAAGGCGAGAGCAATTTTTCAAACAACGGCGCGGCCTCGCCGATCACATAGGCCGCCCGCACATTGCCGAACCAGCGCTCGCAGGCGTGCAGGCTGTCGGTCTTGGCGACCCCGCCCAAAATCCAGTGGATCGCAGGGTACGCACCCAATGCAGGCGCGGTCGAATCCGGATTGGTCGCCTTGCTGTCATTGACATATAAAACGCCCGCGCGTTCCTTCACCCGTTGCATCCGATGCGGCAGGCCGGGATAGGTCGCCAACCCCTGTTCGATCATCGCATCATCAATGCCGAGCGCCTGCGCGACCTTGATCGCAATCGCGACATTCTGGGCATTATGCGGCCCTTGCAGGGTCGGCCAGCGCGATTGATCATGAATATCTGCCGCATGAACACGGATCAGGCGATGGTTGATCCGGCTCGCGATCATGCGCGACGGATCGTCATCACAGGCGATAATCGCCAGTTGATCGACATGCTGGAAATTGAACAACCGCTGTTTCGACGCGCAATAGCCCGCAAATCCGTCATAACGGTCAAGATGGTCCGGCGTGATATTGGTCAGCACCGAAATATCGCAGGCAAGGCTGTGGCTCAGATCAATTTGATAGCTCGACAGTTCGAGCACATAGACCCCGCCCGCAGGCAAAGGTGTCTGCCCCAAAATCGGCAGGCCGATATTGCCGCCCAGCATCGCGGCCCGCCCCGCCGTCACGCAGAGATGATGAATCAGCGCCGTCGTCGTCGATTTGCCATTGGTGCCGGTAATGCCCACCACAATATGCGGCGGCAGGCTGGCCCGCGCCTCGGCGAACAGTTCAATATCGCCGATGATCGGCACATGCGCCGCCCGCGCCTTATCCGCAATCGGATGGCGGTTGATCGGCACGCCCGGCGATACGACCAGCGCATCGAACCCGGCAAGGTCGATCTCCATCAGATCGGCCAACGTCACGTCTGTCCCAACGTCCGCCCGCGCAGCTTCATTGCTATCCCATGCCGTGACCTTCGCCCCGCTCGCAATCAATGCGCGCACGGTGGCAAGGCCGGACCGCGCAAGGCCCAGCACCGCATAATTTTTCCCGCGAAAGGCGTCGGAAACAATCACCGCAGTTTCAGCGTCGCAAGACCGGCCAGCGCCAGCGCAAACGAGATGATCCAGAAACGGATCACAACCTTCGTTTCGGCCCAGCCCAATTGTTCGAAATGATGATGGATCGGCGCCATGCGGAATACGCGTCTGCCGGTCCGTTTATACCAGAACACCTGAATGATGACCGACAATGCCTCGACCACGAACAACCCGCCGACCAAGGCCAGCACGATTTCATGATGGGCGACGACCGCAACCGCACCCAAGGCCCCGCCCAAGGCCAAAGACCCGGTATCCCCCATGAAAATCGCGGCAGGCGGCGCATTGAACCAGAGAAACGCCAGCCCCGCCCCCATGATCGCGGCGCACAAAATCGCCGCATGGGCCGCGCCCGGAATATAAGGAATGCCGAGATAGGGCGCGAATTTCGCATTGCCGACCAGATAGACGAACACGAGGAACGTCATCGACGACACGATCATCGGCATCGTCGCCAGCCCGTCCAGCCCATCGGTCAAATTCACCGCATTGCCCGCGCCCACGATCACCGTTGCGCCGAACAATATATAGAACCAGCCCAGATCGATCACCGGCCCCTTCACAAAGGGCAGATAGAGATTGGTGTCGCCGCTGACCGACACGATGATCGACACCGCCGCACCCGCGACCAGAAATTCCGCCAGCAATCGCGCCTTGCCCGATACGCCTTTATGGCTGCGCTTCGTCACCTTATCGAAATCGTCGAGAAAGCCAATCAGGCCAAATCCGAACAGCACCAACAGACACGCCCAGACAAAGGCATTGGTCATGTCCATCCATAACAGCATCGACAACGCAATCGCGACCAGCATCATCAACCCGCCCATTGTCGGCGTGCCGACCTTGGCAAGGTGCGTCTGCGGCCCATCGGAGCGGATCGGCTGACCTTTGCCCTGTCGGACCCGCAGCCATGCAATCGCCTTTGGCCCGATTAAAAGCCCGATCAAGAGCGCCGTAAAAAGCGCCCCGCCGGTGCGAAAGGTGATGTAGCGGAACAGGTTGAAAAGCCCCGCGAAGTGGAATTGTTCTGCGATCCAGTACAGCATTATGCGTTCCCGCCTTGCCCGTGATGTTCGACCAAATGGGCGACCAGACGAGAAAGCCCGATGGAGTTGGAGCCTTTGACCAAAATGGCATCGCCCGGCGCGATCAAACGATCAAGCGCGACAATCGCTGCCGAACAATCCGGCACATGGACGAAATCGCGTCTGCCCTCAAGCGCCTTTGCAAGCGCCGTCATTTCCGGCCCGACCAAAATCGCAATCGCCAGATCGGCAGCCTCCACATGCGCCGCTAAAGCCGCGTGAAATCCGTCCGATTTCTCGCCCAATTCCTTCATCGCGCCCAGCACCGCCAAGCGCCGCGACACCTCTTCCTTGCCAAGCTGGCCAAGGGTCGCGGCCATGGATGCCGGATTCGCATTATAACTCTCGTCAATCAGCAACGCCTCACCGCTGCCGATATCGATCATCTGCCGCGCGCCGCGTCCCGGCAGGCCGGGCATATCCGCCAAGGCCAGCCCCGCCGCCGCCAGATCACCGCCCGCCGCCTGCACCGCCGCAATGACGGCCAATGAATTGGACACCCAATGCTCGCCCGGTTGGCTGAGCGAATAGCTCAATTCCGCGCCCGGCAGTACCGCATTGACATAGGTGCCATTGGCCTCCCCATGCACCACATCACGCGCACGAACATCCGCCCCCATATTGCGCCCAAAGCTGACGATCTTCGCCGCAAAGGGCTTGGCCGCTGCCAACAGCCGTTCATAATGCGGGCTATCGAACGGCAGGATCGCCGTGCCATTCGGTTCCAAGCCCTGAAACACCTCGCCCTTGGCATCGGCAATCGCGCTTTCATCCGGGAAAAATGCGCTATGCGCCGGGGCAATCGCCGTCACCAATGCGACATGAGGCCGCACCAGCCGGGTCAGCGCCGCCAATTCACCGGGCGCGCTCATCCCCATTTCAAACACGCCGAACTTAGTATCGCGCGGCATGCGCGACAGGCTCAACGGCACGCCGGTATGATTGTTATAGCTTTTGACCGAGCGATGAACCCGGCCCTTGTTCGCCCGCGCCAAGGCATCGGCCAGCGCCTCTTTCGTGCCGGTTTTGCCGACCGAGCCGGTAACGCCGATCACCACACCCTGCATCCGCGCCCGCGACGCGCGCCCAAGCGCATTCAACGCCGCCGTCGTATCCGCGACCAGCACATAAGCCAGACCCGGGGGCACATCGGCTGCATCGCTCACTATCGTGCCGCCCGCACCATTGGCCGCCACTTGGGCCAAAAAGCGATGGCCGTCGGTCGTTTCGCCTTTCAACGCGATGAACAAATCACCCGGCCCGATTTCGCGACTATCAAAGGCCACGCCATTGACGGCAAAATCCGCCGAGGCCGTGCCATGCACCGCAGCGGCAATTTCCTGTCCGGTCCACAGCGCATCACTCATGCCGCACACTCCTGCGCCACCTGCACATCATCGAACGGCAATATCTGATTCCCCACAATTTGCCCCTGTTCATGGCCCTTGCCCGCGATCAACACCACATCATCGGTGTGCGCCATTGCGATGGCCACCGCAATGGCCGAACGCCGGTCCCCGATTTCTTGCGCCCCCGGTGCCGCCGTCAGGATCGAACGCCGGATCAATGCCGGGTCTTCGCTCCGCGGATTATCATCGGTGACGATCACCACCTCCGACAATCGCGCCGCAATCGCCCCCATTTGCGGCCGCTTGCCGGTATCGCGGTCACCGCCCGCGCCAAAGACGGTGATCAACCGACCCTTGGTATGCGGACGCAACGCCTCAATCGCCGCCGCCAGCCCATCGGGCGTATGGGCATAATCGACATAGACGGGCGCGCCCACCTTGGTCATCACCGCGCGTTCCAATCGCCCGCGCACGCCCTGTACTTGTTCAAGATCAGCCAAGGTCCGGGCAATATCCCCGCCCGCTGCAATCACCAGCCCTGCCGACAGTAACGCATTCGCTGCCTGATAGCCGCCGATCAACGGCAGATCGACCGTCACTTCCCGCCCCTCGACCGCGATCAACAGGGTCTGGCCAAGCGGCGTCGGGGTGCGCCGCACCAGTTTGAGAAACGCGCCCTTTTCCCCGACCGTGAAAATCTTCAATCCCCGCGCCCGCGCAATCGCCTCGACCTGTTCGGCATAGGCATCATCCGCCCAGATCACAGCGGCGCCACCGGGTTGCAGCACCTCGGAAAACAGCCGCATCTTGGCCGCGAAATACGCCTCCATCGTGAGATGATAATCAAGATGGTCGCGCGACAGGTTGGAAAACGCCCCGGCGATGACCGGCAGGCCTTCGGTGCGATATTGGGCAAGGCCATGGCTCGATGCCTCGAACGCCGCATGTGTCACGCCGTTGCTTGCAAGGCCCGCCATATTAGCGAGAAAGGTAACAATATCGGGGGTAGTCAGGCCGGTCGTCACTTGGCTGTTGGCCGTGGTGATGCCCAATGTCCCGATGCTCGCGGCGTTCAGCCCCGCCATCTGCCAGAGCTGACGGGTCAGTTCGACCGTCGATGTCTTGCCATTGGTGCCGGTAACAGCCACCGCCACTTGCGGAAATGGCGCATAAAAACGGGCGGCAAGCTGGGCGAACAACGCGCGCGGCTCTTCCGCCGCCAAATGGACAGCGCCCACCACCTGCGCCTCGGGCCGGGCGACAATCGCAACCGCCCCCGCCTTGATCGCATCGTCGATAAAGTCTTCACCGTTGAACCGCGCGCCCTGAAATGCACCAAAGACGGTGCCGGTCGTCACCTTGCGGTTGTCGATGGCGAACCCGGTGACCTCGGCCTGCTCATCCGCGCCTGTAAGCCCGCCGAGTCGCATCATTCCTCCCCTTCCTTGGGGTGCCAGATCAGCGGCTTGATATCCTCCAGCGGGATATCCTTGCGGGCATCCGGAATAATGCCGAGCAACGGCCCTATCCGCGCGACGACCTTGCGCACGACCGGCGCGGCAGTCCAGCCCGCAGTCGCATAGCCATAGGTTTCCGCCGTGCCTTTCGGCTCATCCAACATCATGACAATCGCATATTTCGGATCGTCGACCGGGAAAACCCCGGCAAAGGTCGATACCAAGGATTTACGCGCATAACCGCCTTGGCTCGCCTTTTCCGCCGTGCCGGTCTTGCCACCCACGCGCAGGCCCGGCGCATTGGCCTGCTTGCCGGTGCCTTCAAGCACGACCATCCGGGTAAATTGGCGAAGACGATAGCTCACCTGTGGCGAAATCACTCGCGTGCCCGGCACAATCGCGCCCGGTTCGCGCTTCAACAAGGTCACCGGATGCATGATCCCGCCATTCATAAGTGCCGCATAAGCCTTGGCAAGATGCATCGGCGTCACTGCAATGCCATGGCCATAGCCTGCGGTCATGGTGGTGGTCCGCGCCCAGAATACCGGCTGGATCGGACGGCCCCGGCCCGCCAGTTCAATCGACACCGGTTCGCCAAAGCCCAGCCGCATGAACATCCCGTTCAACCGATCCTTGCCCAGTTCGTCGGCGATCCGGGCCGTCACGATATTCGAGCTATGGACCAGCATTTCCGGCACATTGAGCCAGCGCTTGGTCGGATGGTCATCACGGATCGAGAATTTCCCGACCTTCAATGGCGCAGTCGCGTCGTAACGCTTGGATAAGGAGGTCACGACCCCGGCATCCATCGCCGCCGCAATGGTGATCGGCTTGAACGTCGAGCCCAATTCATACACGCCGGTAATCGCCTGATTGAACCGCGTTTCGGGCGGCGAGCGCCCCGGATCATTCGGGTTGAAGCTCGGCAAGGATGTGAGCGCAATCACCTCGCCGCTATGCACATCAAGCACGATGCCGGTCGCGCCGCGCGCCTGAAAATTCAGCATCGCCTGCGCCAGTTCCTTTTCGACCGCCGCCTGCACGCGACTATCGATCGACAGCGTCACCGGCTTGCCCGCATATTTCGGGTCGGTCATGCGCTTGTCCAGCAGCTTTTCCATGCCGGTCACGCCGGTGCCGTCAAGATTCGTCCAGCCCAAGACATGCGCCGCCAGTTCGGCCTGCGGATAAAGCCGCTCCGGCTCGCGCGCAAAGGCCATGCCCGGTTCACCCAACGCGTTCACCGCCTCCACCAATTCCGGCATGGCGCGACGGCGCAGATAGATGAAATGCTTGCGGGACTTGAGCAGCGCCAGATATTGATCCGCCGTCTTCTCCGGCATCAGCACCGCCAATTGCGGCGCCAGATCTTCCGGACGGGTCAACAGCCGGTCCGCATGCACGCCAATCGACCATGCATCAATCGTCCGCGCCAATGTCTCGCCATTGCGATCGACAATATCCGGGCGCAACGGCAATGACGTCAACCCCGCGGCGCGATCATCAAAACTCTGGCCGGTGAAGGTCAGGTACATGATCTTCAAGACAATCCCGAGGATCGCCGCGAGAAACAGCAACATCACCAGCATCAGCCGCTCACGCGACAAGGCCGCCACCTGTTGGCGGCGGCCGGGTACATGCAGCCGTGTCGGTTTGGCGACCGGAGGAGCTGTCGTCACGGGCGACGGGTCTCCTTGCCCTTCACAGCCAGCGATGCGAGTTTGACGGGTTTATCCTTGCTGGACTTGGCGTCTTTGCTGGATTTGGCAGATTTGCTGTCCTTGGCCGACTTATCGGCCTTGGCGGATTTTTCCACTTTTGCAGGCTTGTCGGTTTTCGCGAGCTTTTCAGCCTTGGACGGCTTGTCCGGCTTAGCCGACTTAGCCGACTTTTCGGTTTTAGCGGCCTTGTCCGACTTGGCAGGCTTGTCGCTCTTGGCGAGCTTCTCGCCCTTCGCGGGTTTATCTGCCTTATCGGATTTGGCGACCTTTTCAGCCTTAACGGACTTCTCGGTCTTGGCAGACTTGTCCGCCTTCGCCAATTTTTCCGCCTTGTCGCTCTTGGTCACAGGACGATCAACTACCGACCGATCCTGCATCAACTTCGCCGCTACCGGCGCCACTTCATAAGAGGCAGTGCGCAACGCAGGCTTATCCGCCAATGTTGGCGTCGTCGTTACCGGCATCACATCGAGATCGGTCGCCACTGATGCCAATTGCGTATCTTCCTGCATCGGCAAAGCAGGCTGGCGATCCGTCAACGCAACCAACGCCTCGGCATCCGGCAGAAACTGTTCGGCTTCCGGTGCCGCCAGCGCCAGCGCCTGTTCGTTCCAACGCTCCAGCTGATTCATCTGGCCGCGCGTACCAAGTTCGGTCTGCAACAGACGGATGTGCTTTTGCGAACTCGAGATCTTATATTCGAGCGACTCCAACGCCCCGCGCTCCGTCGCGACACGCAACGAAATCAGGTAACAACACAGCACGGCAACCGCAGCCGCCGCAACCCAACCGATTGATCGGAATCGTGCGAGCATCATTTGCCTAATCTCCTGCCAGCGTTGAAGTCGGCAGCGGCCTTATGCCCCTGCCCCGGATTTTTGGATTTCATCTGCGCCAACGACCGAGCCGGCCCAGAAGTCCGCCGTGCCGAACGCAATGTCGCCGACCGCGCACGCGGATTGCGGCGCAACTCGGCCTCACCCGCCTTGACCGCGCGTTCCGGCTTGGCAAAGCTGGGCTCAACCAGCTGCGCAACCTGCGGCATATGACGCGAACCGGTCGCCTGACTGGCCGAACGGTCACGCAAAAATTGCTTCACAATGCGATCTTCAAGGCTGTGAAAGGTGACAACCACCAGCCGCCCGCCGGGACGCAACAGCCGCTCCGCCGCAACCAATGCCGCCTCCAGCACGTCCAGTTCATGATTGACCTCGATCCGCAACGCCTGAAACGTGCGGGTCGCCGGGTCTTTCGGCATGCCGGGATGATGGCCGACCGCACGGCGCACGACCGACGCCAGTTCACCGGTCCGGGTAATGGGCCGCGCCGCGACAATCGCGCGGGCGATACGGCGGGAACGATGCTCCTCGCCATAACGATAGATGATGTCCGCGAGCGCCGCCTCATCAAGATTATTCACCAGATCCGCCGCGCTGTCGCCCGACTGGGCCATACGCATATCGAGCGGACCATCCTGCATGAACGCGAAACCGCGCTCCGCCTGATCGAGCTGCATCGACGACACGCCAATATCGAGGACGATGCCATCGACCGCGTCCACCCCTGCCGCCGCCAGCAAAGCTTCCATATCCGCGAAATTACCCTGATGCAGGGTCAATGCACCTTGGCTCGACGCCACCAGCGCCGCCCCCATCGCCAACGCATCCGGGTCCTGATCGATCGCATGGACTGTCGCCCCCGCCGCCAGCATCGCCCGCGTATAACCGCCTGCACCGAACGTGCCATCGACATGCACCTCGCCCGGCGCAATCGCGAGCGCGGCAATCACTTCATCGAGGAGTACGGGAATATGCGGCGCGGCGACACCGACCGCACTCACAGCGACACACCCTTGTCGGCCAGCAACGCGCGCACCCGGCGCTGCGTCTTGATACGCTCCGGTCGCTCGACCGAGAGAAATTCACGCGGACACCAGACTTCAATCATGTCGCCCACGCCGATGAATACGGCCAGATCGGTCAAACCCGCTTCCTGCCGCAGCAGCTTTGGCAGAATAAACCGCCCGCTCGAATCATAGCTCGCATCTTCGGTCGAGCCATAATCATCATCATATTCGGACGCATCCGGGGCCGCGCGACCGGCGGCAATATCGGCCTGCACCCGCGCGCGAAAGTCTTCATATTTCTGCTGGGTATAGCCGGTATCGAACAGCATCAGGCACGGGCGATCGTCATGGGTATTGAGCTGGATCGACCCTGAGCCGGGGCTATTCGCCTCGATTTTACGGCGCAAATCCGCAGGGATAGCGACACGCCCCTTGGCGTCGATCGCACTCAATCCCGGTCCGGAATATGGCTGCCGCAATCCCACTTTGAACAAACCCCCTGACGAATAAAAACATGATCCTCCACCAATCCTGCACCGCCGATCCGACCATGGTCGAAAGCCTTGCAGGTGGAATCATCCCCCTCGCCTGTGGACAAGGGATAACCCGGACAGAGCTGGAAAACAACGGGAGAATTGGGGAATTAGCCCCACTTTGCCCCATTTATCGCTGAAATCTGGGGATAACTCCCCGTAATCACCCCATTTCGGTCGGCTTTTCGGCATGGGAAAAGCCTGTGGATAACTATGTGGGTGATTATCGGGGCAACCTCAGCCCATCCGCGCTAAACAGGGGGGCGTGCACGGGTTTTGCGCTCCGATGCGGGACAGGCTAAGGACGATCGCGAATGTCGAGATCGGGGATTTGAGAACATGCGTACCCAATTGTGCCGCTGGCTAATCCTCCTCGGCATCATGGCCGCTGCGACCGTAGCGCACGCACAACAGCGCATGGTCGCCCAGCTTGTCGCCGAACAGACAAGCCCCGCCCCCGGCACGACGACCGGCCTCGCGATTGATTTGCAGCCCGCGACCGGCTGGCATGGCTATTGGCTGAACCCCGGCGATGCAGGGACAAAGCCGCAGATCGACTGGACCCTGCCGAACGGCGTCACCATCGCCGCGCTGCGTTATCCGGTACCGCAGACCCTGTTGATTTCCGGGCTGATGAACCATGTCTATGAACAGGACTATGCGCTGCTCACCCGGCTGACATTATCCCCCGACATCGCGCCCGGCACCATCCTGCCCATTCGCGCACATGCGCGCTGGCTGGTCTGTTCCGACACGTTATGCGTTCCCGAACAGGCCGATCTCGCGCTTGATCTGACAGCGAGCCAATCCGGCACGGCTACAAGCAACGATCCTCGTTTCGATGGCTGGCGGGCGAAATTGCCGCGCCCGCTCGGCGCACAAGCCCGGTTCGAGGTGAAGGGCGATCTGGTGCGCATCGCCATCCCCTATCCCGCCACGACCAAGGTCACCGCGCCCCATTTCTTCGCGCTGACTACGGATCTGATCGACTATGCCAAGCCCCAGCATTTTGGCCGCCATCAGGATCAACTGATCGTCGAACTGCCCAAGGCCGGGTTTTTCACCCCTCAAAACGCCTTGCACGGACTACTCGCCATCGGCCCGGATCAAGGGCTGGAGATCGAGGCTATCCCCGGCGTGGTCCCCGCCATCACGACCGAAGAAACCGTGAAGGCGATGCCCACCACTGCCCGCATCGCCGCCGCCTTGGGGCTGGACCAACCCACCATCAATAGCGGCCCCGCCCCCCATATCGCGCCTAGCCCGTTCAGCCTGTGGCTCGCGCTGGGCGGCGCAATTTTAGGCGGACTGCTGCTCAATCTCATGCCCTGCGTCTTTCCGATCCTCAGTTTGAAGGCGATGAGCCTGATCCGCGCAGGCGCAAACAAGCATGAGGCGCAACGCGAGGGCCTCGCCTATCTGGCGGGCGCCGTCATCGGCACCACCGCGCTCGGCGGCCTGCTGTTGTTATTACGCGCGACCGGCGAACAAGCGGGCTGGGCCTTCCAACTCCAATATCCGACCACCATTTTGGTGCTGTACGCGCTGATGGCGCTATTGACCGCCAATCTGGCAGGCTGGGTGCGTTTGCCCGCCATCGTTACCGGCCAGAAATTGACGCAACGCGAGGGCGCATGGGGCGCATTGTTCACCGGCATGCTCGCCGCCTTTGTCGCCACGCCCTGCACCGGCCCATTTCTCGGCGCAGCCTTGGGCGCGGCCTTGGTCCTGCCCAGCATCGCGGCGCTTGGCATTTTCGCGGGTCTTGGCCTTGGCATTGCGCTACCGTTTGTAGCCATCGGCTTCATCCCGGCGCTGCGTACCCGCCTGCCCAAGCCCGGCGGCTGGATGGAACGGGTAAAGCATTGGCTCGCTTTGCCGATGGCGCTGACGGCCTTGGCGCTGCTCTGGCTCTTATGGCGACAGGCGGCTCTACCCGGATTGGCGGCGGCAAGTGCCATGACATTGCTGGGCGCGATCTTCATCTGGCGGCGACAGGGTTATATCGGGCTGACCGCGCTTGCCCTTGGTTTTGCTGCTAGCTTCACCCTAGGTCTTGCCCTGCCCACAAAGACCGGCACCGACAACGCCACCATCGACCAACAAGATGCCGTGCCGTTCAATGAGGCAGCGCTCGCCACCTTGCGGCAATCGAATACGCCGGTATTTCTCTATTTCACCGCCGATTGGTGCATCACCTGCAAGGTTAACGAAGCCGCCGCCATTGATCGCGCGGATGTCCGCGCCGCCTTCAAGGCCAAGGGCATCAAGGTGATGATCGGCGACTGGACCCGTGGCGACCCGGCGATCACCCGCTTCCTCGAAAGTCAGGGCCGCTCCGGCGTGCCATTATATCTCTATTACCCGGCCAAGGGCGCCACACCACAGACCCTGCCGCAACTCCTTACCCCGGATATGTTGTTGGCATTGGAATAAAGAAAAACCGGCCTGCCACGATAGGCAGACCGGGTTTTCTTACCCCATCAGGCGATCCAAAGGATCAGCCGAGATTGGCGTTGACCATCGTGTAGAACATCGCCAGCGACAACAGGGTGTTCGTGCGCGAGAAGATCATCGCACGGCCTGCGGCTGCGGCCTTCACGGCATCTTCGGCTGGCACAAGACCAAGGGCCTTCTGCTGTGCCGGCCAGATCACGAACCACACGTTGAACGCCATAACCAGCGCAATATACATGCCGATGCCAATCAGCTGATAACCCGGCTGAAGCGTGAAGGCGTCATGGGCATAGCCCGCCTGAATGGCGATAATCAGGCCCGTCAGCACCGTGAAAGCAGCACCCCAACGGAACCAGAACAACGCTTCCGGTGCGATGTATTTGCTAACCGCAGGCTTCAATTCAGCCGGCACTTTCGGCATCGTCGGGATCTGGACGAAGTTGAAATAATATAACAGGCCGATCCACATCACGCCAAAGACGAGATGCGCCCAGCGCAAGATCGCCGGCACGGTTTCGCCGTTCGGACCGATGCCCGCAATTACCACGATCGCAAGCAGCAGGCCCGCTGCCAGCACCGCATTCAGATTGCCAAAAAATTTAGCCAAAGTCGTTCTCCCCCGCATTTCATGCTGTCAAGATTGATGGTCGCAGGTAGCTTGTCGCCAAGCGATCCCAGCCGCCGCACGCAACCATACTGGCGCGCAAGTTATGCACGCAAAGCTGATTTGTCACCCAATTTAATCGGATTAAACTTAAAGGCCAATCGATGATTGGTCTCAGAACGGCAGTTTGAAGCCCGGCGGCAACGGTATACCGGCCGACATCTTGCTCATTTCGGCCCCGGCCACGGCATCCGCCTTGGCACGTGTATCATTATAGGCGGCAATCAGCAGATCTTCGAGCATCTGCTTTTCCTCCGGCTGCAACAGGCTCGGATCAATGTCGATCCCGAGGATGCGCCCCTTGGCCGTCGCCTTGATCTTCACCAGACCGCCGCCCGATTGGCCTTCGACCTCGGTCGTGTCCAATTGAGCCTGTGCCCGGGCCAGTTCGTCTTGCACATTCTTCGCCATAGCGAGGATATCATCGAGATTTTGCACGTCATGCACTCCGCAGTTTCAAAGGATGATGGTCGATCAGTTCCGCCCCCGGAAACGCATGCAACGCCGCTGCCACTAACGGGTCGGCCAAAATGGCTTGACGCGCGGCCTCTTCGGCCATTTGCTCTTGTTCCGCCAGCGTCGGCTCGGCAGGCAGGTCGCTTTCGCGCACGTCCCACACCAAGCCGGTCAGCGCTTTCAGTGCCGTCATCAGTGTGGGCAAAAATTCACGGTCGGCGGCGCGCGGCTTGCCGTGCAGCACCAGTTCCGGTGGCGCATAGCGCACCACCCCGAATTCGCGGCGCAATTTATCGCCGATAATCATCTTGCCCGCAGATTCCAGCGTGGCCACCAACTCGGCATAGCTTGCCGGAATAGTGGCGGTTTCGGGCACGATTTCCGCAGGGGGAGCAACCATCGTCACGCTTACCGTCGCTGTTCCGGCCATCGTTGCCCCGGCCATCGCGGGCGCAGCAGGTGCAGGCGCATTGCCCGCAGGCGCGGCAACCGCGCTACCGAACTCACCCGATGCCAGACGCCGCATCCATTCCCCCGGATCGGGCATGTTCGATGCGTGGATCACGCGCAACAGCGCCATTTCCGCCGCTTCATAAGGCAAGGGCGCGGTCATCACTTCCTGCAAGCCCTTGAGCAGCAACTGCCACAGCCGATGCAATGCCGCAAAGCCAAGCCGCGATGCCCATTCTTCATAGATCGCGCGCTCTTCCAGCGACTGGGCCGGATCGACCCGGTGCGACGATTTGGCGCGGGTCACCGCATGGACGATTTCCAACAGGCCGCGCAGTACATTGGTCGGCTCGACCCCGAGATCATATTGGTTACGCAAGCCATCGAGCGCACCCGCCGCATCCGCCTCCAGCACATGGCCGAACAGATCGCGGATCGCATTGCGATCGGCCAAACCCAGCATCTCGCGCACCTGATCGGCGGTCACCTGCTCAATCCCATGGGCAATCGCCTGATCGAGGATCGACAAGCCATCGCGCGCCGACCCTTCCGCCGCCCGCGCGATCAGCGCCAGCGCCTCCGGCTCCGCATCCACGCCCTCAGCCGTGATCACCTTGGCAAAATGATCCGCGAGCATATCCGCAGGAATCCGCCGCAGGTCGAACCGCTGGCAGCGCGACAACACCGTAACCGGCAATTTATGCACTTCGGTCGTCGCAAACAGGAACTTCACATGGGCGGGAGGTTCTTCCAGCGTCTTCAACAACGCGTTGAACGCGTTCTTGGTCAGCATATGGACTTCGTCGATAATATAGATCTTGAAGCGCGCCGACACGGCGGCATAGCGCACGGCCTCGATAATCTCGCGCACATCGTCCACGCCGGTATTGGAGGCGGCGTCCATTTCGATCACATCGATATGCCGCCCCTCGGCAATCGCCTGACAAGGTTCGCAGATACCGCATGGGTCAATGGTCGGGCCGCCCTCGCCATCCGGGCCGATGCAGTTCAATGCCTTGGCGATCAACCGCGCGGTCGAGGTCTTGCCGACCCCACGCACGCCGGTCATCAAAAACGCATGGGCGATGCGGTCGCGCTTGATCGCGTTGCCCAAGGTCTGGACCATCGCCTCTTGCCCGATCAGGTCGACAAAACGCTGTGGCCGGTATTTCCGGGCAAGCACGCGATAAGGGGGGGGCGATGTTTCAGTCACGATTGTCGTTTACCGCCGCTCGCCCCCCAAAGTCGAGCGGGAACTTAAGAGTATGAGCTTAACTGCGGACCATGCCAATCGACATCTGGGTCAGCGCATCAAGCATCGAATTGGCCAGCGCCTGATCATGGCCGAGATGGGCCTCAATCGCCTGTCCCATGGCCGCGATCCATTGCTTGGCGGTCGCCTGGGTGACGGGCGTGGGCAATTTATTATGCGCCGACATGACACAGGCGCCGGGGCGCTGTTCAAACCAATCGCGCGGCCCGCCGCTCCATGCCGTCAGATAGCCCGTCAATGATTCGCGCATCGGGGTGAGGTCCGGCGCATGCATATCGCGCAGCTCCTTGAACGCCGGGTCGCTTTCCATGCGGTCGTAAAAATCATTTACGATCGCCGCAATCACCGGCGCGCCGCCCAAACGTTCAAACGGGGTCATCGGCTTGGTTTGGGTCTCTTCGCTCATTATCGTTCCTCGGTGATCTTGATATCGTTATGGCCCGCACCCCAACATGATCCGGGGCGCACACGCATTGATCTGGCGCAAATGGGGATTACCTCCCCCATTTTCCACTCAAACGCCGCGCAAAATCCCATGCAATTTCTTGCCCGCCGATATTTTTACATCCGCTCCGCCCATCGCGATCACCAGCGCCTCATCCGACACTTTCTCGCCATCGACGCGCGCGCCGCCGCCCTTGATCAGGCGCTTGGCCTCGCCCTTGCTGGCAACCAGCCCCAGTTCGACCAATGCGTCCAGTACAGCGATGCTGCCGCCCGACACATCCAGCGTCGGCAGATCCGACCCCGCAGACCCCTGTTCAAACACGGCCTTGGCGGTGGCTTGGGCGGACTGCGCCGCATCCTCGCCCCGGCACATGGCGGTGCAGGCATTGGCCAATACGATCTTCGCTGCATTGATGTCTGCGCCTTCCAGCGCTTCCAACCGTGCGATTTCATCCAATGGCAGATCGGTGAACAGCCGCAGGAACCGGCCCACATCGGCATCCTGCGTATTCCGCCAGAACTGCCAATACTCATAATGCGACAGGCTCGCTTCATTCAGCCAGACCGCGCCCGACATGGTCTTGCCCATCTTGCCGCCATCGGCGGTGGTGATGAGCGGGGTCGTCACGCCGAACACCTCGATCCCGTCCATCCGGCGGGTCAGTTCGATGCCGTTGATGATATTGCCCCATTGATCCGAACCGCCCATCTGCAATCGGCAACCGAACCGGCGCGACAATTCCATGAAGTCATAGGCTTGCAGGATCATGTAATTGAATTCGAGGAAGCTCAACGATTGCTCGCGATCCAGCCGCAGCTTCACCGAATCGAAGCTCAGCATCCGGTTGATCGAGAAATGCTGGCCGACATCGCGCAGGAACGGGATATATTCGAGCTTATCGAGCCATTCGGCATTATCGACCATCACCGCATCACTCGGGCCATCACCAAAGGTCAAAAACCGCTCGAACACCTGACGGATCGACGCGACGTTGGAGGCGATAACCTCTTCGGTCAGCATCTTGCGCGCTTCATCCTTGAAGCTCGGATCGCCGATCTTGCCGGTCCCGCCGCCCATCACGACAATCGGCTTATGCCCGGCCTGTTGCAGGCGACGCAGCAGCATGATCTGGACCAAGGAGCCGACATGCAAAGACGGCGCGGTGGGATCGAAACCGATATAGCCGGGGATAATCCCCTTAACGGCCTGTGCATCCAGCGCGGACGCATCGGTGACCTGGTGGATATAGCCGCGCTCATTAAGCAGCTTGAGGAGCGAAGATTGATAGTCTGTCATGATGGCGGCGCACTTAGCATGATGCCGCGCCCAGATCAAAGCAGGTGAACGTCGATCACAATAACAGGCATTCGACCTGCGCCCCGGCCTCCATCGCTCCATCATTTATCGGGCGATAGATCAGGACATTGGCCTGAGAAAGCGCATATACCGCGCCGCTATCTTGCACCCGAAGCGGCGTCACCACCCGCCCATCCCAATGTCCGCGCAGATATTCCGCGCGTTTTCCAACGGGCGACAGCGCCGCCCCCACGGGCAACGACACCAGATCCGGCGCAGGATTGGCAGCGCCGGAAAGGGCCGCGACCAAAGGCTTCAAGAATAATTGTGCCGTCACAAACGCGCTCACCGGATTGCCGGGCAGACCCAGCACGACGGTCTTGCCCAACTGCCCCGCCATCAACGGCTTGCCCGGCTTCATCGCGACCTTGTAAAAATCGATTTCAGCCCCCGCCGCCGCGAGCGCAGGCCGCACCAGATCATGATCGCCGACCGAAGCGCCCCCGGTGGTGACAATGATGTCGGCATCGGCACATCCCCGGATCGCCGCCTCAATCGCCGACAGGTCATCGCGGATGATCCCTTTGTCCATCACCTCACATGGCAGGCCATGAAGCAAGGCCTGCAACATCACGCCATTGGAACCGGGCAATTGATCCGCCCCCACCGGATGGCCGGGCTGCACCAATTCATTCCCCGTCGAAATCAACGCGATGCGCACCTTCCTTGCCACAGGAATAGAGCCATGCCCCGCCATCGCCGCCAGCGCAATATGGGCTGCATTCAACAATTCGCCCTTGTGAATGACGGCCCGACCTTGCCCGAAATCCGCCCCCTTGGCCCGCACATGCAGGCCATAACGGTGCGGCGCATCGCCGGTCAGGGTGACGGTCGCGCCCTCCGTCCCAACCTCTTCCTGTATCAAAATCGTGTCCGCGCCCTCAGGCATCGTCGCCCCGGTGAAAATCCGCACGCATTCGCCCGGTGCCACTTCCCCCGCAAACCGCGCGCCCGCAGCGCTTTCCCCCACCAAGCGCCAAGGCCCGGGCAGATCATCGAAGCGGATCGCATAGCCATCCATCGCCGACAGATCATCGGCAGGCTGATGACGCATCGCCACCACATCCGCGCCCGCCCAGCGCCCGACCGCCTGCATCAACGGCACGCGCTCTTGCGGCAATATAGTCCCCAGCGCCAATAATCGCGCCTGCGCCTCGGCTACCGGCAACAGGCTCATGCCCCGGTGGCGTCCTCTGGCCGCTGCCAATCGCCGGACTTGCCGCCGGTCTTGGTCAACAATCGAATATCGCGGATCGTCATCGCCTTATCTACGGCCTTAGCCATGTCATAAATCGTGAGCAATGCGACCGAAGTCGCTGTCAACGCTTCCATTTCCACCCCGGTCTGGCCGTTGGTCCGCACGGTCGCTTGCGCCCGCACGCCTTGTCCGACCAATTCCAACTCGATCACGACCTTGGTGATCGGCAGCGGATGGCACAACGGAATCAGTTCGCTCGTTTTCTTCGCCGCCATGATCCCGGCAATGCGGGCGGTCGCCAACACATCGCCCTTTTTTACCGCGCCATCGCGAATGGCCGACAGTGCCTCCGCCGACATATCGATCCAGCCTTCGGCCACCGCCTCGCGGCTGGTCACGGCCTTGCCCGACACATCGACCATATGGGCCGCCCCATGCGCGTCGAGATGGGTGAGCTTGGTCATGCCCCGGTCAGCAACTGCCGGGTCGCAAGCTCGACATCCGCCTGCCGCATCAGGCTTTCGCCGACGAGGAAGCAATGCACGCCCTGCGCCTCTAACGCAGCCACATCCGCATGCCCGCCAATGCCGCTTTCCGCCACAAAGGTGCAATCCTTGGGGGCCAAAGCCGCCAGCCGCGCCGACAGGCCAATATCAACGGTGAAGGTCTGGAGATTACGGTTATTCACGCCGATCAGGCGCGATTTGAGCTTCAACGCACGTTCAAGCTCCTGCGCATCATGCACCTCGATCAGACTATCCATGCCATAGGCCAGCGCCGCCGCTTCAATATCGGCCATCTGATGATCGTCCAGCACGGCGGCAATGATCAGGATCGCATCCGCGCCAATCGACCGCGCCTCACTCACTTGCCATGTATCAACCATGAAATCCTTGCGGATCACCGGCAAGTGTACTGCCGCCCGCGCCGCGATCAGATATTCCTCATGCCCTTGAAAATAAGGCGCATCGGTCAACACCGACAGGCACGCCGCCCCGCCCTTTTCATAGGCACGTGCATGGGCAGGTGGGTCAAAATCAGGCCGGATCAATCCCTTGGACGGCGATGCTTTCTTGATCTCTGCAATCAGGCCCGGCAGCCCGGCGGCCACCTTGGCATCAAGCGCAGCCTTGAAACCGCGCGGTGCGCTTTGGGCAGATGCCAATTGATCGAGTTCGGCGATTGAACGCACCGCCTTACGCGCCGCGACTTCACCACGCTTGGTCGCGCAGATTTCATCGAGCTTGTTGGCGAAGGTCACTTCAGGGGTCGCATTAGTCGTCATCAAAAAGCAATCCAGCAATCCAGCAGGGCCTTGGCCAGCCCCTTGTCCAGCGCCTCACGCGCCTCTTCCACCCCATCTTGCCAGTCGCGGGCGGCCCCGGCAACCATCAACGCCGCCGCCGCATTCAGCAGCACCGCATCGCGATAGGCACCTTCTTCCCCCAACAACAGCCGCCGTAGCGCCGCCGCGTTTTCCGCAGCATCGCCACCGCGAATGGCCTCCAAAGGATGGCGCGACAGGCCCGCATCTTCCGGCACGATCTCGCCATCGCCAAGCCCCAATCCAATGGTGGCAAATTGGCTCGGCCCGGCGATGGACAATTCATCCAGCCCTTCATTGCCGGACACGATCATCGCGCGTTCCATCCCGATCAACTGCATCGCATCGCGATAGAGCGGGATCAAGGACGGGCTGGACACGCCAACAAGCTGGCGACGCACCCCTGCCGGATTGGCGAGCGGCCCGAGCAGATTAAAGATCGTGCGCCGACCAAGGGCGCGACGAATGGGCGCAATCCGCCCCAAAGCCGGGTGATATTTCTGGGCAAAGAGAAAGGCGATACCAAGATCGTCCAGACATGCCTCAGCCCGATCCGCCGCGCGGTCGAGGTCAAGGCCCAGCACCTCCAGCGTATCCGCCCCGCCCGCCTTGGACGATGCCGCGCGATTGCCATGCTTGGCGACCGGCACGCCATAGGCCGCCACGACCAGCGCCACGGCGGTGGAGACATTCAGACTATGCTGGCCATCGCCACCGGTGCCGCAGACATCAATCGCGCCTTCAGGGGCCGCAATCCGCATCATCCGCGCCCGCATCGCCCGCGCCGCGCCCGCCACTTCCTCGGCAGTTTCGCCGCGCTCGGCCAAGGCGGTCAACAGCGATGCAATCGCATCGTCCGCCATCTCGCCATCAAGCATCGCACCGAATTGAAGCTCTGCCTCGCCAGCCGTCATGCCTGATTTTTCCCCGGCAATTCTTTAACGGGCAGGCCCGCAATCCGCATGAAATTCGCGAGCATCGCATGGCCATGTTCGGTCGCGATGCTTTCCGGGTGGAATTGCACGCCATGGATCGGCAACGACACATGGCGGAAACCCATCACCATTTCATCATCGGCGGTCGCGTTGACGATCAGGCAATCGGGAATATCCTCCACCACCAGCGAATGATAACGGGTCGCGATGAATGGCGATGGCAGGCCTTGATAAAGCCCCGTGCCATCATGGCTGACCGGCGAGGTCTTGCCGTGCATCAACGTATGGGCACGCACGACCTTGCCGCCGAAATGCTGGCCAATCGCCTGATGGCCAAGGCAAACGCCGAGCAACGGCTTGCCCGCATCGGCACAGGCCGCGACCAGATCAAGGCTGATCCCCGCTTCATTCGGCGTGCAAGGACCGGGCGAAATGAGAAAGGCATCCGCCCCGCTCGCCATCGCCTGCTGGACGGTCAGCGCATCATTACGCACCACCTTCACCTCGGCACCCAGTTCCATCAGATAATGCACAAGGTTCCAGGTGAAGCTGTCGTAATTGTCGATCACCAGAATCATTGGCCGAACCCCGCTTCACCCGCGACGCGCATCGCCTCTGCGGCGGCCGCAAATAATGCGCCCGATTTATGCTCACATTCGCGCTGCTCGGCTGCCGGATCGGAATCGGCAACGATCCCCGCCCCCGCCTGCACATGCATCACGCCATCTTTGACAACCGCTGTCCGCAACACGATGCAGCTATCCATGCTGCCATCCGGCGAGAAATAGCCGACGCAGCCCGCATATGGCCCGCGCGTTTCCGATTCCAGCTCGGCGATGATCTCGCAGGCCCGGACCTTGGGCGCGCCCGATACCGTGCCCGCCGGAAAGCCCGCGAACAGCGCGTCCAGCGCATCCTTGCTGGGATCAAGCTTGCCCACCACATTCGAGACGATGTGCATCACATGGCTGTAAAATTCGATCATATAGCTGTCGGTCACGGTCACCGTGCCTGCCGCCGCGACCCGGCCAACATCATTGCGCCCGAGATCGAGCAGCATCAAATGCTCCGCCCGTTCCTTGGGATCGGCGAGCAAGCTCGCCTTGTTCTCGGCATCCTCAATCGCGGTCTTGCCGCGTGGACGGGTGCCGGCCAGAGGACGGATCGTCACCTCGCCATCGCGCACGCGCACGAGAATTTCCGGGCTGGAACCGATAATCGCAAAGCCCGGCAAATCGAGATGATAGAGGAATGGCGACGGGTTGATGCGCCGCAAGGCGCGATAGAGGTCGAACGGCGGCAGCGGGAATTTCTGGGTGAAACGCTGCGCCAGCACGATCTGGAAAATATCGCCTGCGCGGATATAGTCCTTCCCCTTTGCGACCATCCCGGCATAGGCGTCAGGCGTCATCACCGCCTCACGCGGCGGCAGTGTCAGCTCGCCCGCATATTTCTGCGCCGGGAGCAACGGCTGCGCCATGCGCGCGCCGACTGCATCGATCCTCTCATGCGCCAAGGCGATCACCGCCTCAATCGACGCATCGGCCAGCGCCTCCGGCCAGATCGGCGCGACGATATAAAGCTGGTCGGCCAGCCGGTCGAACACGAGAATGACCGTCGGACGGGCAAAGATCATGTCCGGCACGCCCAAAGGATCATGCGCCGGACGCGGCAATTTTTCGACCAGCCCGATGGTTTCATAACCGAAATAGCCAACGAGACAGGCCAATGCCTTGGGCAGGCCCTCCGGCACATCCAGACGGCATTGCTGCACCAAGGTCCGCAACGCATCGAGGCTGGATTGCGCCACCGGCGCGAACGCCTGCTTGTCCGATTGCCATTGGCGATTGATCTCGGCCTTTTCGCCCTGCGCGCGGAACAGCAGATCGGGATCGATGCCAAGCAGGCTATAACGCCCGCGCACCGCGCCGCCTTCGACCGATTCCAACAGGAAATCGCCACGCCCCGGCTGCATCAGCTTCAGCGCTGCCGACACCGGCGTTTCCGTATCGCAAATCAGCCGCGACCAGACGAGGCCGGGCTTGCCCTTGCCAAGGGCGATACGGGCTTCGGCATCATTAAAACGTGTCTCTGTCACTCTGCGGCAGCTCCTGACAGGCGCTTCTTGAGCGCAAGCAGTTGCGCCTTGTTTTCCTTGAAACCAAGCGCGACCTTGGCGGCATTGGCGAATTGCGCGGCATATTCATTGCCCATTTGCGACCGGATTTCCTCGCGCGATTGGGCGATCAGCGCCGGTGCTTCGGCAATATTGCCCTGCTGCACATCGGCGACATAAACGACCATCCAGCCTTGATTATTGGGCGCAGCCAGCAATTTCGCCTTACCCTTGGCCATCGAGAACATCATCACCACCGGGGCGGGGACATTCTGCTGCTTGGCCAGATCGACGCGACGGGCCGACACGCCCTTGGGCGCAGGCAGTTTCGCCGCGGCAAAGGCTTCCGCCATCGACGTACCCGCATTGACCTTGGCGGCAATGCTCGCCGCCAGCTTCTGCGCCGCCGCCGCACCACGACGTGCGATCAGATCGGCGACCACTTGGGGCCGGACCTTGTCGAGCGACAGCGGCGCAGCCGGCACGGTTTGATCGACACCCAACATCGCAAAACGCTTGTTCGGGGTCAGCGTTTCCACCATCGGCTCGTCATCCGCGCCCATCGCAAAGCCGGACTTGAGCAGCCCCGCCAATTCAGGCGCGATCGTGACAGGCTTGCCATCTACCGACTGGCCATTGACCGTCAGCAGCGGCGATTTCACCACCGTCAGATTGAAGGTCTTGGCCACCTCATCCAGGCTTGCGCCTTCGGCCAATTGATCCTCGATCTTGTTCACCAGATCGATCATCGCCTCATCGCCCTTTTGCCGCGCAAGGCTGCCGAAAATCTCGGGACGAGCCTGTGCCAGCGTCTTGCCCGGCGTGATCTGGATCGCATCGACCCGCACGACATGCCAGCCAAGATCGCTTTGCACCGGCACGCTCACGCCACCTTTCGGCAGGGCAAAGGCCGCTGCCGCCACGGCATCGGATGAAAACGCGGCAAGATCCGCGCGACTCTTGGCGCCAATGGCGGTATCGGACGGCGCAAAACCGGCGGCTTTCGCAGTCACATCGAACGACTGGCCCGCCTTGATCTTGGCCGAAAATGCGTTGGCCGCGGCCTGATCCGGCAACACGACCTGCGACAATGTGCGCGCTTCAACCGCGGCATATTTGGCAGCATTGGCCTTATAATAAGCGGCAACGTCCGCATCGGTCGGCACGGCATTTGGGACATTTTCCACGCCGAACACCGCATATTTCAATGCTCGTTGTTCCGGCACCATAAAGCTTCCGCGAATCTTGGTATAATGCGCCGCGATTTCGGCTTCGGTCGGCGCAGGCCCTGCCGCCATCAGCGCCGATGGCACCGCGCCGACAACGCCATTGCGCGTCTCCAACATCAACCCGGCATAGGCCGTCGCCATACCCAAGGGCAATTGCGGGCTACCCGCGACCGGCACCAGCAATTGCTGGCGAATAAACGCACCCGCGAGATCTTTGCGGAAATCCGCCGGGGTCAGGCGCTGCTGGCCCAGCACGGATTCGAAAACCTGTTGATCGAACTCCCCGGTCGGGCCGTGGAATGCCGGGATCTGGGCGATCTGACGATCCAGCACCAGCTTGCTCGCGACCATGCCCTGATCCAGACCGAAAAACTCGATTGCCTTGCCCGTGACATAATCGACATAGCCCGATTCAAAACCGCCGCCCGCGATAAAGCCCGGCATATCAAGGCCCGCATTCTGTTCGGGATTTTGTCTTTTGGCCATATCAAGCTGGCTGACGACATGGCGTTCCAGTTCAGTCGCCGACACATGATGCCTGCCCATGCTCGCAACCGAATCACCTTGCAGCGACATATTGCCAAGGCCGCTCGGCGTGCCGATGCCCGTCACCAAAATGGCGATGGCGATCAACAGCAGGATCGCACCTGCCAGCCATGAAGAGGTAAAACGACGAAAAAAGGAAATCATGGACAGGCTTTCGCGAGCGGGAACCGAATATAATGCGGCCCATGCCATAAAGACCCTTTGCCGCCGCTTCAAGCATGCTGTGACCCGATACGCCGCACCCCTTCATCTCCCCTTGCCCCCACCCCTTGGCGAGCGGGCATCGGACTGCTAGGCGGGCGCGCATCAGATTGAACCACCTTATCGTAAGACAGGATGACATCATGGCACGACGCAAGCTGATCGCCGGCAATTGGAAGATGAACGGAAATCTGGCCGCCTTGGCTGAATTACAGGGCATCGTCGATGCCGCCGCCGCCAATCCGAAGGTCGATGTCGCCATCTGCCCGCCATTCACCCTGATCGCCCCTGCGGTCGCCGCGCAACCCGCCCTCGCCATTGGCGCACAGGATTGCCATGAAAAAGCATCGGGTGCGCATACCGGCAATATCTCGGCTGCGATGCTAAGCGAAGCTGGCGCAAAGCTCGTCATCGTCGGCCATAGCGAACGCCGCGCCGATCAATTCGAAAGCGATGCGCTGGTGCAGGCCAAGGCCGTGGCCGCGATTGGTGCCGGTTTAATCGCCATCGTCTGCGTCGGCGAAACCGAAGCACAGCGCGATGCGGGCGAAGCCATCGCCATCGTCACCGGCCAGGTCCGCGGCTCCATCCCTGCGGACGCAACCGCCGAACAGCTCGTTGTGGCCTATGAACCTGTCTGGGCAATTGGCACGGGCCGCACCCCGACGGTGCAGGACGTCGCCGACATGCACGCCGCCATTCGCGCCACGTTGAACGAAACGCTGGGCGCTGCCGGTCCCGCCGTCCGCATCCTTTATGGTGGCTCGGTCAAGCCGGACAACGCCCGCGAATTGCTGGCGGTCAATGATGTCGATGGCGCGCTGGTCGGCGGCGCAAGCCTGACCGCCGCGCAGTTCGTGCCGATCATCGAAGGCGGCGCAGCGGTCAGCTAATCGGGCCTGTTATTGAATAAAGCCGACAATATATTGAATAGTTCCGACATAGTGCAGGCAAATCGGTCGTAATTTATCGGGTGATGACGCTGGACGCGAGGCGTTGTCACCCGCTACACTTAGGCCATGACGTGGCAGCTATTTCAATTTCCGCTTTGCCCTTTTTCGCGCAAGGTCCGGCTTCTCTTGGGCGAGAAATCGGTCGGCTATGAACTCGTGCGCGAATCGCCATGGGAACAACGCGACGAATTTCAGGACCTGAACCCCGCCTGCGAAACCCCGGTGATGGTCGAGGTTGGTTCCAAGACCGTCCTGATCGATTCCCAAGTCATTTGCGAATATTTCGAGGAAACCGTCGAAAAATCGCCGATGATATCCGGCACCGCTGCCAATCGCGCCGAAATTCGTCGGTTGGTGAGCTGGTTCGACGTTCAGATGTTCCGCGATGTGACCGGCCCGCTGCTGAATGAACGGATGCGCAAGCGGATCATCTATCGCGCATCGCCCGATGCCAATGCGCTGCGCGATGCGATGCGTAAGGCCGATCAGCATCTCGACTATATTGATTATCTGCTCGATCATCGTCGCTGGCTGGCAGGTCCCACGCTCAGCCTCGCCGATCTGGCGGCGGCGGCGCATTTGTCGGTCGCCGATTATCTCGGCGGCATCAATTGGCAAAGCCATGAACAGACCAAACAATGGTATGCCGGGCTGAAATCGCGCCCCAGCTTCCGCCCGTTGTTGAGCGAGAAGATGGAAATCATCGCCGCGCCGCCCCATTATGACAAGGTGGATTTTTAAGTTTTTTTGTTTGCTCCCTCAAACGCCGGGCGCGGGCATCCGCCCGCTTGGCTTTCCTCGCAATAAGCTCGGGCGCGCGGTCGCGCTTGCGGCGGCTCTGCCGCCGGGGGTTTTGGTTTGGCCTCACCTCACCACAAAACTGGATTTTCCACTCAAGCTCGGCTAGGGGCATCCCCGGTTTCACATTCATCTCGGGGCGGCGCGTCAAATTCCATGCAGATCTGGGTCGGCCTCGGCAATCCGGGCGCGCAATATGCGCTGCACCGGCACAATGTCGGCTTCATGGCGCTCGACCTGATCGCGGACGATCGCCGCTTCACCCCGTGGAAGAAGCAATTTCAGGGCTGGACCAGCGAAGGCCGGATCGGCGCGGAGAAAATCATCCTGCTGAAACCCGGCACCTTCATGAACAATAGCGGCCAAAGCGTCGGCGAAGCAATGCGCTTTTATAAGCTGACGCCCGCAGACGTGACCCTGTTTCATGATGAGCTCGATCTCGCCCCCTTTCGGGTCAAGGTGAAAACCGGCGGCGGCACGGCGGGCCATAATGGCTTGCGCTCAACCGATCAGCATATCGGCCCCGATTTCCGCCGGGTGCGGATCGGCATCGGCCATCCCGGCCATAAGGATCGGGTGACGGGCTATGTGCTGGGCAATTATGCCAAGGCCGAGATCGACCCTTTGACGGACATGCTCGCCAATATCAGCCGTGAAGCCGATTGGCTGGCCTCAGGCGATGACGCCCGTTTCATGAGTGAATATGCCCTGCACATGGGCAAAGACTAAAATAGACAAGAAGGACGTATCATGGGTTTCAAATGCGGTATCGTCGGGCTGCCCAATGTCGGCAAATCGACCCTGTTCAATGCGCTGACCGAGACGCAGGCCGCGCAGGCGGCCAATTATCCATTCTGCACGATCGAACCGAATGTGGGGCAAGTCGCGGTGCCGGATGCGCGGCTGGATCAGCTCGCCAAGATCGCAGGCAGCCAGAAGATCATCCCGACCCAGCTCGCATTTGTCGATATCGCGGGTCTGGTGCGCGGCGCGTCCAAGGGCGAAGGTCTGGGCAATCAGTTCCTCGGCAACATTCGCGAAGTGGATGCCGTGGTCCATGTGCTGCGCTGCTTTGAAAATGACGACATCCAGCATGTCGACAACAAGATCGACCCGATTTCGGACGCGGAAACGGTGGAAACCGAATTGATGCTGTCCGACCTCGAATCGCTTGAAAAGCGCGTTCCCGCCTTTCAGAAAAAGGCCTCGACCGGCGACAAGGAATCGAAAATCGCCGCATCGGTATTGGGTCAGGCGCTCGACCTCTTGCGCGAAGGCAAGCCCGCGCGCCTCACCGTCCCCAATGATGCAGACGAAGAACGCGTGTTCCAACAGGCGCAATTGCTGACATCGAAGCCGGTGCTATATGTCTGCAATGTCGATGAAGGCTCCGCCGCCGATGGCAACGCCTTTTCCGCCAAGGTCTTTGAAAAGGCCAAGGCCGAAGGCGCGAATGCCGTGATCGTATCCGCCGCCATTGAATCCGAACTGGTCGGCATGGACGAAGCCGGGCGGATGGAATTTTTGGAGGAAATGGGCCTGCACGAAACCGGCCTCGCCCGCGTGATCCGTTCGGGCTATGATTTGCTGCATCTCATCACCTTCTTCACCGTCGGCCCGAAAGAAGCCCGCGCTTGGACCGTCCACAAGGGCGAAACCGCCCCGCAGGCCGCAGGCGTGATCCATAGCGACTTCGAAAAAGGCTTCATCCGCGCCGAAACCATCGCCTTTGACGATTTCATCAATTTGGGCGGTGAATCCAAATGCCGCGAAGCCGGCAAATTACGCGCGGAAGGCAAAACCTATGTCGTGCAAGACGGCGATGTGATGCATTTCCTGCATAGCTGATGGGTCCCTCAGCGGCGCTACGCGCCGTTGGTTTTTTGTTTGGTCCCTCAAGCGCCCGGCGCTTGAGGACTAAATAATCACCCCCGCGTTCAACCCTCGCAGGGCATTGCCGATCATCAGTCCTTGCGCCAGATCCTCGATCCGCAAATCGGCCTCAACCGCCCGGCCCGTCGCCAGATATTCCGCCCGCAACACGCCCGGCAACACGCCCCTGCTCAAAGGCGGCGTCAACAGCACCCCATCGCGCTCGACGAAGACATTCGTAAAACTACCCTCGGTCACAAAGCCTTGCGGATCGATGAAAATCACCTCGCTCGCCCCGCACGCCAGCCGCGCCTGATCGTAAAAGCCACGGTCGGTGGTTTTATGGGCAAGGCGGAAATCCGCACTCGCCACCGGCAACGTCGCCACCGCAATCTTGACCGGCCCGTCCCATGCCGATGGCAGCATCCCGACCTCCACCGACATCCGGCCAGTCGGCGACAGCAACAACCGCACCCGCGCCGGATCACTCAAACGAAAAGTCGCGGCCTGCAAATCATTGCGTGCCTTGTGCCGATCGAAATGCCAGCCGAACGCACGGGCGGACTTGCGCATCCGGGCGATATGCCGGTCGAGCAACTGCAACCCGCCATCCGGCGAAAAGCGCATGGTTTCGACCAGATCAAATGGCTGCTGCATCGCGCCCGTCACAAATCTCCCCTTGGCGAGACATTCACGCCACTCATCCCCGGCCACGCTATCCGCGACAATGCCGGAACCAAGGCCCAGACTGGCATGGCCTGCGTCATCTGGCAAATAGAGCGTGCGAATTGCGACATTGAACGCCGCATCCAGCCCGCCATTGGGGAGCGGATCAATCCGGCCAATCGCCCCGGTATAAATGCCGCGCGGATCGCTTTCGATCTCGTCGACAATCTCCATCGCCCGCAATTTGGGTGCGCCGGTGATCGAGCCACAGGGGAAAATCGCCCGCAACACCGCCGCAATGTCCAGACCGGGCCGCAACCGCGCCGTGACAGTCGATGTCATCTGATGCACGGTCGGATAGCTCTCGACCCGAAAAAGGTCCGGCACGGCGACACTGCCCGCCACTGCTACCCGCGCCAGATCGTTGCGCAACAGATCGACGATCATCAGATTTTCGGCCCGCTGTTTCGGATCGGCGACCAGTTCCTCCCGCGCCGCCGCGTCCTGCGCCGGATCGGCGTAACGCAACGCTGTCCCCTTCATCGGGCGGGCAGTGAGGCGACCATCATGCAAGGTGAAGAACAATTCGGGCGATAGCGACAAAATCCAATGCCGCCCGGTCCATACAACCCCACCATAGCCCGCCCCCGCGCGCTCCCGCAGCGCCGCATAGAGCGCGAGCGGATGGCCAATCACCGGCAGGTCGCACTGAAAGGTCAGATTCGCCTGATAAATATCCCCGGCGGCGATATAGGCCTGCACCCGCGCAAAGGCCTCGTCATAACGCTTGCGGCTGATCCTCGGCTGCAACTTCCCGATCCACGCGCCCAGCGAGTCCGGCAACAGTTCAACGATCGCCGCCGGATCGATCTCGTCGCAATGGGTAAACTGCCCCATCCACATCAACGGCGCATCGGCCCCGCTCCCGGATCGCAACCCCTGCAAGCGCGGTTCTAATAATGCGCCCAGCTCATAGCCAAGAAACCCGGCCTGCAACACACCCGCATCCGCCACACGGGTCAAGGCATCAAGCCCGGCCTGCGCGGTCAACGCATTGCTGCCGCCCGCTACTTCGGTCGCGCCGATAAAGCCGCGATACAGCCGCGCAGGCGCGGCATCATGGCGACGCGCATCGTCCAGCAGCACAAAGGGTTCGGATGTCGGGAGAGCATTCACGCGTCCCCTTTGCCAAATTTTCGAAGATCATGCCAGTTGCACCCGCGCCATTTGCACGGCATGAACATTTTCCATGCCAGATACAGCCGCTACCAAACCGCCTATTCAGGCCGTCATCATCCCGGTCACGCCCTATCAGCAGAATTGCACCTTATTATGGTGCACCGAAACCATGCGCGGCGCATTTGTCGATGCGGGCGGGGATTTGGACCTACTGAAACGGGCGGCGGCCGAACATCATGTGACGATTGAAAAGCTGCTCGTCACCCATGGCCATATCGATCATTGCGGCAGCACCGGCATTCTGGCCGAAGAATTGGGCGTGGAGATCGAAGGGCCGCAAGAAGACGATATTTATTGGCTGGATCGCCTCGGCACCGACAATACCGGCATTCCGGGGCGACCATTCATCCCGAATCGCTGGCTGCATGATGGCGACAAGGTCACGGTCGGCAATCTCGTGCTGGATGTCGTCCACTGCCCCGGCCATACGCCGGGCCATGTCGTATTCGTGCATCAACCCTCGCGCATCGCGATGGTCGGCGATGTGTTGTTCAAAGGTTCCATCGGGCGGACAGACTTTCCGCTCGGCAATCACGACGACCTCATTCAATCCATCACCGAAAAGCTCTGGCCGCTCGGCGACGACATCAATTTCGTGCCCGGTCATGGACCGATAAGCAGCTTTGGACAGGAACGGCGGACCAATCCATTCGTCGCCGATGCGCTCTTTGGTTAATGTGGAATAATATGGGGCTGGCGTCATGAGCCAACTTCATTCGGGCGAAAGAAAATAGGGGAGAACAATCATGGCTACTCAGGCGGCCGACCTGCAACAGATCGACCTGAAGCGCGATCGACTGGTCATTATTGCATCATCACTCGGCACCGTGTTCGAATGGTATGACTTCTTCGTCTATGGCACGCTCGCGGTGCTGATCGGCAAGCTGTTCTTCCCCGAAACCAGCGAAACCGCCGCGTTCCTGCTGGCACTCGCGACCTTTGGCGTCGGCTTTGGCGTGCGCCCGATCGGCGCGGCGTTGTTCGGCCATCTCGGCGATAAATTGGGCCGCAAATACACCTTCCTCGTCACCATCACCCTGATGGGCGTGGCAACGGCGGGTGTTGGCTTGTTGCCCACCTTTGCCTCAATCGGCCTCGCGGCCCCGTTGCTGCTTGTCCTCCTGCGCGCCCTTCAGGGCTTGGCGCTGGGCGGCGAATATGGCGGCGCGGCGATCTATGTCGCGGAACATGCGCCGCGCAATCGGCGCGGTTTTTACACCAGCTTCATTCAAGCGAGCGTCATCGGCGGCTTCCTGCTCAGCGTCATCATGGTGCTGGCAACGCGCACTTATGTGGGCGAAGAAGCATGGGCCGCATGGGGCTGGCGCGTGCCGTTCCTCTTCTCGATCGTCCTCTTGGCCATTTCCCTGTGGATTCGGATGAAGCTGTCGGAAAGCCCGGTATTTCAGGCGATGAAAGAAGCGGGCGAACTGGCGCACAATCCGATCAAGGAATCGATGAACAGCTGGGCCAAGGTCCGTCGGCTGATCGCGGTGATGTTCGGCGTGGCCGCTGGCCTGACCGTGGTCTGGTACACCGCGCAATTTCAGGCGATGTATTTCCTTCAAAACGCCCTGCGGGTCGAAGATAGCACCGCCCAATTGTTCATCGGCATCGGCGCATGTTTCAGCATGTTCTGGTTCATCCTGTTTGGCTGGGTGTCGGACATCTGGGGCCGTAAAAAGACGATGATCACGGGCTATATCCTGTTCATCGCGCTGATTTTCCCACTGTTCCACCTGATGGGCGATACCGCCAATCCGCAATTGACCAAGGCGATGGCGACCCATCCGGTCGTCGTCACCGGGGCGGATTGCACCTTTGATCCGTTCGCGACCAAGGGCCAGCCGACCGCCTGTGGCAAATTGCTTGAAGTGCTGTCGAAAAAGGGCGTGGCCTATACCAAGGTCGATGCCGCCCAAGGCACCGCCCCCTCCGTCGCCATTGGCGACAAGGCGGTCGATGTGTCCGATCCGGCCCTGCTCGATTCGGCCTTGGCCGATGCGGGCTACAAGCTGGAAAAGACCAGCCCGCCTTGGTCGGAAGCGTGGAAGATCATCTTCGCCATCGTGATGATCGGCCTGTTGTCGGGCATGACCTATGGCCCGGCAGCGGCCTATCTGGTGGAATTGTTCCCGGCGCGCACGCGCTACACCTCGCTGTCGATCCCCTATCACATCGGCACCGGCTATTTCGGGGGCTTCCTCCCCTTTATCAGCCAGTTGATCGTGGCGCGCACGGGCGACCCGTTTGCGGGCATCTGGTATCCGATCGGGGTCGTGTCGCTGGCCCTGATCTGCATTGCGTTTTTCCTGCCGGAAACCTCCGGCAAGGAGCTGGACTAAAGATTCCGCCCCGATTGAGAGACAGTATATTTGCCGGTCTTTGCCCTTGGCCCTTACCGAAGCGACAAGACTCCAAAGTCCGGCAAATCCACTTGACCTTATGGGGGTGAATCGCTAGTCAGCGCGGCAAGGTCGGTGCGGAATCACGTTTTTCGCGCCGTATTTTCTTTTTCTGGATTATCGAGGATTTATTCATGGCGAATACGCCCCAGGCCAAGAAGCGCATCCGTCGCAACGCGCGTCGCGCTGACATCAACGGCAACCGCGTTGGTCGCATCCGCACCTTCGTGAAGCGCGTTGAAGCTGCGCTCGAAGCTGGCGACAAGACTGCTGCTGCGGCTGCGTTGACCGCTGCACAGCCGGAAATGGCCCGTGGCGTTGCCAAGGGTGTGTTCCATGCCAACACGATCTCGCGCAAATTCTCGCGCCTGACCAAGCGGATCGCCGCTCTCGGCTGATCCTGCTGGCGCATCTCACCGCGCAGGCGGCACAGATGGCCATGGCAAGCAACGAATCAAAGGTCGGTGACAGCAATGTCCCCGGCCTTTTTTCGCGTCCGCACTGATAAAAACAGCGATCCATCTGATCTGATTGATTTTTCCATTCGATGGACCATGCCTTTTTTTTAGGCAAAATCGGCTGACATGCCTAATTTTTAAGCGACAACCCGCCGATTTTTAATCGGAAATCCTCGACTTTTTGGGACTCCCAAACTGGCACGGTTATTGTATTAGACCTTCGTGGGATTGTCGTTCTCGTGGCAGCCTGCTCAATTGGATTTTTTAAGGGGCTTTGCCATGAAAAAGGTCGAGGCGATCATTAAGCCTTTCAAGCTCGACGAGGTCAAAGAGGCGCTGCATGAAGTCGGCGTGTCCGGGATCACCGTCACGGAAGCCAAGGGCTTTGGCCGCCAAAAGGGGCATACTGAACTTTATCGCGGCGCTGAATATGTCGTCGATTTTCTGCCCAAGGTGAAATTGGAAGTCGTCGTCGACGATGCGATGGTGGATCGCGTGGTTGAGGCTATTGCCAATGCCGCCCAAACAGGCCGAATCGGCGATGGCAAAATCTTTGTGTCCGCGATTGAACAGGCAATCCGCATCCGCACCGGCGAACGTGGCTCGGATGCTATTTGATTTCAGTTTCTAACTTTTTATCAACATCTGCAGATTGGCCCACATGGGGCAAAACAGGAAGGTATCAAGAATGGCGAATACGGCCCAAGACGTGCTCAACCTCATCAAGGAAAAGGAAATCGAATGGGTCGATCTCCGTTTCACCGATTTCAAGGGCAAGTGGCAGCACCTCAGCATGTGCTCGGTCGTCGTCGGCGAAGATGAACTGTCCGACGGTTTCATGTTCGACGGTTCGTCGATCGATGGTTGGAAGACCATCAACGAATCCGACATGATCCTGAAGCCGGATCTGGACGCAGTCTGGATCGATCCGTTCTCGGCAACCCCGATGATGATCCTCGTTTGCGACATCGTCGACCCGGCCACGGGCGAATTGTACGAACGCGATCCGCGCTCGACCGCCAAGCGCGCCGAAGCCTTCCTCCAGTCGACCGGCCTTGGCGATACCGTCTATGTCGGCCCGGAAGCCGAATTCTTCATGTTCGACGATGTGAAGTTCGACACCAGCTATCATCAGAGCTATTTCAAGATCGATGATATCGAACTGCCGACCAACACCGGTCGCGACTATGAAGGCGGCAACCTCGGTCACCGTCCGCGTGCCAAGGGCGGCTATTTCCCGGTCGCGCCGATCGACAGCTGCGTCGACATCCGCGCTGAAATGGTCAGCACCATGCTCGACATGGGCCTGCCATGCGACAAGCATCACCATGAAGTCGCTTCCGCCCAGCACGAACTCGGCCTGACCTTCGGGACGCTGGTGCAGACCGCCGACCGCATGCAGATCTACAAGTACGTCGTGCACATGGTTGCGCAGGCCTATGGCAAGACCGCAACCTTCATGCCGAAGCCGATCAAGGAAGATAACGGTTCGGGCATGCACACCCACTTCTCGATCTGGGATAAGGGTCAGCCTTTGTTCGCCGGTAACGGCTATGCCGGTCTGTCCGACATGTGCCTGTACTTCATCGGCGGCGTCATCAAGCACGCCAAGTCGTTGAATGCCTTCACCAACCCGACGACCAACAGCTACAAGCGTCTGGTCCCGGGCTATGAAGCACCGGTGTTGCTCGCGTATTCGGCCCGCAACCGTTCCGCTTCCTGCCGTATTCCTTACGGTTCGGGTGCCAAGGCGAAGCGCGTTGAATTCCGCTTCCCGGATGCGATGGCCAACCCGTATCTCTGCTATGCAGCGATCCTGATGGCTGGTCTGGATGGTATCCAGAACAAGATCCACCCGGGCGAAGCCATGGACAAGAACCTGTACGATCTGCCGCCGGAAGAACTGTCGCAGGTCCCGACCGTGTGCGCCTCCTTGCGTGAAGCACTGGATTCGCTCGCTGCCGATCATGATTATCTGCTGCGCGGCGATGTGTTCTCCAAGGATCAGATCGAAGCCTATATGGAACTGAAATGGCCGGAAGTGGCGCGTTGGGAAATGACCCCGAGCCCGGTCGAATTCGACATGTACTACAGCTGGTAAGCTGATTTCATCAGTTCATCGCAAGAGCGCCCGGAAGGAAACTTCCGGGCGTTTTTGTATGTGCTGAAACGCGCTGTAAAAGTTCAGACCGGCTCGACCGGCACCGGATGGCCGGGACGTCCCGCCTTTGCCGCCAGCCAGCATGCGCCAAGGATCAATACTGCGCCCATCCATGTCGTCGGGGTGACGCGCTCATTGAAGAATATCCAGCCAAACAGCACTGCCCATAAAAATGCGGTATATTCGATGGGCAGCAGATATTGCGTCTCCGCCCGACCATAGGCCCATGACAGCAACATCAAGGAAATGCTCGCCAGCACCGCCGCACCTATAAGGCCCGGCCAGTGTTCGCCCCCCGGCACCTGCGCGAGCCACGGGGCGGCCAAGGCGAACAACAGGCACATGAAGATATTCTGGAACGCGCTCACTTCCAACGGGTCGCTATGCGCGGCCTGCAATCGCTGGAGGATCAGATTATAGGCATAGCTCGCCGCCGAAATCAGGATCGCCCCCGCCCCCAACATTGCGTCTGCGCCATAATCGCCGCGCAACTTGCCAAACAGGATCACCGCCACGCCCGCCAACCCGACCAAGGTCGCTCCAATCGCCCGATTGTTCAATTGCTCCCCCAAAATGACGCGGGCGAGATAGAGCGTTATTAACGGCGCAATGAACGACAAGGCGATGGCTTCGGCCAATGGCGTGCGCATCAGGCCCCAAAAAAAGAACATCGTCATTACCGTCGCCGCCGCGCTGCGTAACACATGATAGCGCATCGCGAGGCGGGAAGGCCGCTGGCGGCAACGCAGCGCATAAATACTGCCCATGACCACCGCCCCGATCAACGCGCGCCACAGCATCGCATTATACGCGCCAATCGCGAGCGAGGCCCCTTTCATCAACGCATCCATCAGGGAAAACAACGCCGTACCAACTAGCGCCATCGCGAGCGGCGCCATCAAAGACGGATGAGATGGGAGTGAATGGTTCATGCCAGCGCTATACATCGCGATGATGGCGGGACAAAACATAGAAACGCGCATGTTCTGCGGTTGAGGCACAGCCATCGCCCTGCTAGGCGATAACGCCATGGCACGCCAAGAAAGTCCCGCACCGGGCAGTCGCAAATTCGATTCGCTTCAAATGGTCTGGAGCTTCGCACGACATTATCCGGGCCGCATCGCGGCGGCGATCGCTGCGCTGATCGCCTCATCCGCCGCGACCATGGCCATCCCCAATGGTTTCCGACTGGTGATCGACAAGGGCTTCTCCGCCGAACATGGCGGCGATATCGGGCGCTGGTTCCAATATCTGCTGGCTGTCGTCGTCATTCTGGCGGTGGCGACATCGTTGCGGTTCTATTTCGTATCCTGGCTCGGCGAACGGGTCGTGGCCGACATTCGCATCGCGGTGCAGCGCAATCTGTTGCGCCTGTCCCCCAGCTATTTCGAAGAAAACCGCCCGGCGGAAATCACCTCGCGGATTACGTCCGACACGACGTTGATCGAACAATTGGTCGGCACGACGATTTCGCTCGGCCTGCGCAACAGCCTGACCGGGCTGGCGGGCATCACCTATCTCTTTTACATCGCGCCGAAGCTCGCGGCGATGATGCTGCTGATCATCCCGATTGTCATCGTCCCCATTCGCGTCATCGGCAAGCGCCTGCGCGCGGTCGCCCGTTCCAGTCAGGATCGGGTCGCGGATGTCGGCACGATCATCAGCGAAGTCCTGTCCTCGATGAAAATCGTGCAGGCCTTCGGCCAGCAACAGCGCGAAGGCGACCGGTTTGAACGCTCGGTCGAAACCGCCTTTGGCACGGCGCGCAAACGGGTCATGCTCCGCGCCTTGCTGACCGTGATCGTCATCGGTCTGATCTTCGGCTCGATCACCTTCATCATGTGGCAGGGCGCACTCGATGTGCAGGCCGGTCGGATTACCGGCGGGACCATCGCCGCATTTGTGCTGACCGGCGCATTGGTGGCGGGTTCGCTCGGCACGCTGGCGGAGGTTTATGGCGACATCGTGCGCGGCGCAGGCGCCGCCAGCCGCTTGGCCGAACTGCTCGCGCAGCAGCCGACCATCGCGCCGCCCGCCCATCCGGTGGCCCTCCCCTCCCCGCCGCGCGGCGAGATCGCGTTCGACCATGTGTCGTTCCGTTATCCGACCCGGCTTGAACAATTGGCGCTGGAAGATTTCTCGCTCAGCGTCCGTCCGGGCGAAACTGTCGCGATTGTCGGGCCGTCGGGCGCGGGCAAATCGACCTTGTTCCAGTTGCTCCAGCGCTTTTACGACCCGGAAAGCGGCACGATCAGCGTAGATGGCGTCGCGCTCAAGGACGCTGACCCCGAGGACATTCGCTGCCGCATCGCGATGGTGCCGCAGGAAACCGTGCTGTTTGCGGCCTCGGCCCGCGACAATCTGCGCTATGGCCATTGGGATGCGGATGATGCCGCGCTCTGGGCCGCCGCAGAAAGCGCGAACGCTGCCGATTTCCTACGCGAATTGCCGGATGGGCTGGATACGTTCATGGGCGAAGGCGGCGCGCGCCTGTCCGGGGGGCAGCGCCAGCGCATCGCCATTGCCCGTGCCCTGTTACGCAATGCACCGATCCTGCTGCTCGATGAGGCCACCTCCGCGCTGGACGCCGAATCGGAACGGCTGATTCAGGACGCGCTCGACCGATTGATCCAGAATCGCACGACCTTGGTCATCGCCCATCGCCTCGCGACCATTCGCTCTGCCGACCGGATTATCGTGATGGATCGCGGGCGCATTGTCGAAACCGGCACGCATGATAGCCTGATCGCGCTGAATGGGACTTATGCCCGACTGGCGCGGCTGCAATTTGATGGTATTCAACTCTGATAGCGTTCGCGCTGTCCGCGTAAAGGAAAGCTCTATCTCGCATCGTCCGGCCCCGCTCTCTCCCGCGCTGTTCCTCTTGTCGTTCCGGCATCGGGATAGCCTTGCCGGCATGGCCGGGCGCGGTGGGTGGCGCACGATTGCCGCACGACGCGGCGAAGGCGCGGACCAGCGTTTCCTTGAATCCGATGCCCAGATTGCCGTCGTCGACGCCCGCGATGCGCTGTTCGACGGGCTGGAGGCTACGCGCCAGCTCGCTGGCCCGGCCAGCAGCACCGGCGCGGCATTACTGATCCTGTTGGGCCGCAAGGACCGCAGCGCATTGGAAGCCGCCTATCAGGCGGGTGCGACCCATTATCTGATCGAACCATTCATCGAAAACGACTTTCAGCACGCACTGCGCTTTGCCGAACGCCATGCCCGCCGCCTGTCCGGCCATTGGCAGCACAGCCTGCGCGAAGGCGGTGATCATCAAGACGACATCACTGGCACCGACACCCGTGATTTATTGACAAGCCTGCCCGATGCCACCGCCGTGCATCAATGGCTTGGCCCCAGATTGGCCGCGCCCAAGGGCAAGCTCGCGTTGTTGATGGTCGGGATCAGCCGCTATGATGCGATCAATGCGGCTTATGGCCGACGCGCAGGCGATCTGGTGCTGCAAATGCTGGCGCGGCGGATTGATCGGATCGTGCGCGCCACCGGGCGGCGTCACAGCATCTTGGGCCGTATCGCCGGGTCGGAATTCATCATAGCCCTGCAAGATGAACAGGCCCCGGAAATCATCCAGATCATATCGGAGCAAATCGCCACCGAAACTGCTCGCCCGTTTGTGGTGGATAGCGACCTCATCACCATCTCATGCCGCACCGGCGTTGCCTTGGCCCGCACGGGGGATGATGCGATGTCGCTCATTCGCCGTACCGGCCTTGCGTTGACGGGCTCGATCCCGCTCGACATCGGCGAAGACGGGTGGGAGGTCGATCTGGAGGTGGACCTGCGCGCCGCGCTCGCCACCGATGCGATCGACATGCTGTTCCAGCCGCAATGCCAAAGCGCGGATGGCCGCATGGTCGGCGTCGAGGCCCTGGCCAGGTGGGATCATCCCGTGCTGGGCCAGATCAACGCCACCACCTTGTTCAATGTTGCGGATCGGGCCGGGCTTGCGCCGCAATTGTCCGCCCATGTCCAGCAAAAGGCGCTGGCATTGGCGATGCAATGGCCCGCCAGCCTCGATCACATCCGGCTGTCGATCAACATCACCGCCGCCGATATCGACCAGCCGGATCTCGCCCAACAAGTCAGCCGGATGCTGGCTGAAACGGGCTTCCCGGCAGACAGGTTGACGCTGGAAATCACCGAAAGCGGGCTGATCGACAATCTGTCAGCAGCGGCGGAGCGGCTGGCGGAATTACGGTCGCAAGGCATTCGCATCGCGATTGACGATTTCGGCACGGGCTATTCCAGCCTTGCCTATCTTAAAAGCCTGCCGCTCGATTATCTCAAGATCGACCAACATTTTGCCCGCGATATCGCGGGCTCCCCGCGCGATCGGATCGTGATCCGCAGCGTGATCGAAATGGCGCTGTCGCTCGGCCTTGCCGTCATCGCCGAAGGGATCGAAACGCAAGAACAGCTCGCCCTGATCGCCGCCGAGGGCTGTGGCCTGATTCAGGGCTTTCTCTTCGCGCCGCCGCTCAACTCGGCCCAATTGGCCGAATTTGCCGCAGGCCATATCCCGGATTGAACCCTTGCCCCTTAACACCGAGACACCATCCATGACCGATGCGATGAACGCCAATGCCAACACTCATGCCCCTGCCGTGATCCAGCGGCATGATTATCGGGCGCCCGATTGGCTGGTGCCGGACATCGCGCTCGATTTCGATCTTGATTCAGAGGAAACCACGGTCATCGCCCGACTCCATGTCCGCCGCAATGGCGCGCATGATCGGCCCTTGGTGCTGGATGGCGATGGGCTGGCCCCGCTGGTGGTGCAGGTCGATGGCCAGCCGATCAACGATTGGCAATTGGTCGATCAGCAATTGATCGTGCCGTTGTCCGGCAATGATCATGTCATCACCACCGAGGTCGCGATCCAGCCGGACCAGAACACCCAGTTGATGGGGCTTTATGCCTCTGGCGGCCTGCTCTGCACCCAATGCGAGGCCGAAGGTTTTCGCCGCATCACCTTCTTCCCCGATCGGCCCGATGTGTTGAGCCGCTACAAGGTCCAGATGCGCGCCGATAAGGCCGCGTATCCGATCCTGCTCGCCAATGGCGATCCGATTGCATCGGGCGACAGCGGCGATGGGCGGCATTGGGCCGAATGGCATGATCCCCACCCCAAGCCCTGTTATCTCTTCGCACTGGTGGCGGGCGATCTGGCGGCCAATGCAGATCATTTCACCACCAGCGAAGGGCGCGAGGTCGCGCTCAACATCTGGGTCAAGCCGGATGATGTGCCGCGCACCCATCATGCGATGACCGCGCTCAAGGCCAGCATGAAATGGGACGAAACCGTCTATGGCCGCGCCTATGATCTCGATGTGTTCAACATCGTGGCGGTCGATGATTTCAACTTCGGCGCGATGGAAAACAAGGGGCTTAACGTCTTTAACGCGCGCTATATTCTCGCCGATGCGGAGAGCGCGACCGATCTCGATTTCGACAATGTCGAAGGGGTCGTCGCCCATGAATATTTCCACAATTGGTCGGGCAATCGAGTCACCTGCCGCGACTGGTTCCAATTGTCGTTGAAAGAAGGCTTCACCGTTTTCCGCGATCAGTGTTTTTCGGCGGATCAAGGCTCGCCCGCCGTCAAGCGGATTGACGATGTCCGCAATTTGCGCGCTGCCCAATTCCCGGAAGATGGCGGTCCGCTCGCCCATCCGATCCGCCCGGACAGCTATATCGAAATCAGCAATTTCTACACCGCCACCATCTATAACAAGGGCGCGGAAGTCATCCGCATGATGCACAGCCTGTTGGGACCGGATCGTTTCCGCCAAGGCACAGACCTGTATTTCGCCCGCCATGATGGCGAGGCCGCGACCTGCGACCAGTTCGTCGCCGCCCTGTCAGACGGTAGCGGCGTCGACCTCACCGCCTTTCACCTCTGGTATGAACAGGCGGGCACGCCCAAGGTCGTGGCAAGGCTGGAACACGGCGCAGATGGCGTAATCCTGCACCTGCAACAAATTGTCCCGCCGACCCCGAGCCAACCTAACAAGTTGCCGATGCCGATCCCGTTGCGGGTCAAATTATTCGAACAGGCCGATGGCCGCGCGATTGGCGATGAACAATTGATCCTGCTCGATACCGCGCAACAAAGCCTCAAGCTCGCGGACAAGGCCGATGCGCCGATCCTGTCAATCAACCGCCATTTTTCCGCACCGGTGATCATCGACATGGACCGCAGCGCCGCCGCCTTGGTGACGCTCGCCGCCCATGATGACGACCCCTTCTCGCGTTATGAGGCGCTGCAACAATTGATGGTCGATATTTTGCTGGCGGACATGCGCGGCGAACAGCCGGACATCGCCCCGATCATCACCGCCGTGCAGCGCACGCTTGAACATGCCGCTGCCGACCATGCCTTTGCTGCCGAGGCCGTATTGCTGCCGTCCGAGGCCTTTCTCGGCGATCAACTGGTGCGCGTCGATCCGGTCGCGATTCGACAGGCGCGCGACCGGCTGCGCACCCAATTGGGCCAGCAGCTCCTACCCCTTTGGACCAAGGCATATGAAGATGCCGCACCCGGGCCGTTCTCGCTCGACCGGGTCGCCAAGGGCAAAAGGCGGCTGCGCAATGTCATCCTCGGCTATTTGATGGCCGCAGATGAGGCGATGGGTGCCAAGACCGCATGGGCGCAATTTGCACAGGCCGATAATATGACCGCCCGGCAAGGCGCGTTGACGGCGCTTGTGAACAGCAATGCCGAACAACGGATGGCCGCGCTTAATGATTTCTACGGGCGTTACCGAGCCGATAATCTCGTTATCGACAAATGGTTCACGGCGCAGGCGGCCTCGACCCGTGAAGATACAATTGCGCAGGTCCGGCGCTTGGCGACGCATGCCGATTTCACCCTGCACAACCCCAACCGCGCCCGCGCCCTGATCGGCGCCTTTGCGGCCAATCAATATGCGTTTCACGATGCATCGGGCGATGGCTATGCGTTTATCGGCGACATGATTCTGGCAACCGACCCGATCAACCCCCAGGTCGCCGCCCGCCTTGTCCCGCCCTTGGGCCGCTGGCGGCGCTTTGACGATGCACGGGCAAGGTTGATGAAGGCCCAGCTCGAACGCATCCTCGCCCATCCCGGTATGAGCAAGGACGTGTTGGAACAAGCGAGCAAGAGCTTAGGCGCATAGGATTGGGGGGAGACCTGACCGCGTTATTCCCACCAACGGCGCATTAGCGCCGCAAGGCCGACCGGCCGCCGCCGCTTATTGCGGCGTAGCCAAGGCGACGGATGTCGCCGCCCGGCGCCTGAGGACTAAAACAAAAAACGCGGGCTAAACAAACTACGCCGCCATCGCCTGTGGCCCGTCCGCATCGGCCCGATTGAACTCCAGCCGATAGGCGCGCGCCAGCGACAAATCCGGGCGGGCGAGGCTCGGGCGCGGGGCCGTCATGCCGGTCGATTGAAAACCGAGCTTCTCCAGCACATTGGCCGATGCAGGGTTGTCGCAGAAATGCCATGCACCCACCGCTGACAAGCCAAGGCTGTGCTGCGCCGCATCCAACAATGCCGCCGCACCCTCTGTCGCGAAACCAAGGCCCCAATAAGGGCGCGCCACCCAATAGCCGAGATAGGGCAAGCCACCATCGCCGCGATGCAGGCCAACGCCACCCACCAGCCGGGGCTGGCCCATGGTCCGGCTGAACATCAGCAACCCCGGCAAATTCTGCTCTTGCGCGCCCGCGATCAACGCCGCGGCATCATCGACCGTAAAGGGAAAAGGCACCCGCGCCAGATTGCGCGCGACGGCCTCGTCACCCAACAGGCTGGCGAGTTCGTGGCATTCTTCATGCCAAGCGGGGCGCAGCAATAATCTGCCTGTTCTTATAAACATCTCTCTCTCCATGCGAGCCCTGTAGCACCCGAACGTTACAGTTTCAGGGCATTCGGCTCCGATTCGGAGGAGACATGAAAAAAGGGAGATCGGGCGGGCCCGTCTCCCTGTTTCAACCGGTTTTTACGCCGGGAACCATCAGGTCGTCCCCTCAAGGACGACCCAATTCATGGTCGTCCGATTACTCGGCTGCCATCGGCATATCGATGTGCACGAATTTGCGGCCAAGACGGCCTTCGTGGAACGATACGCGGCCTTCGGTCAGCGCGAACAAGGTGTGATCCTTGCCGATGCCGACATTGCGGCCCGGATAGAATTTGGTGCCGCGCTGACGGACCAGAATGTTGCCCGGAATGACGACTTCGCCGCCAAACTTCTTCACACCAAGGCGGCGACCTGCTGAGTCGCGACCGTTGCGCGAAGAGCCGCCTGCTTTCTTATGTGCCATGGTTCAAACTCCTCGTATTCGCTCAGGCTGCCGCGCCGACAGCGGTGATCTTCAGGATCGTGTGCTGCTGACGATGGCCATTCTTGCGGCGATAATTGTGGCGACGGCGCTTTTTGAACACGATCACCTTCTCGGCTTTCGCCTGCGCGATGATTTCGGCCGAAACCGTCAGGCCTTTGGTGGCCTTCAGATCGGCGCCTTCACCGGCGAGCAGGACATCGTCCAGCTTCACGGTATCACCAGCGTTGCCGGCGATTTTCTCGACGACGATTTTGTCTCCTGCGGCAACGCGATACTGCTTGCCGCCCGTGCGCACGATAGCGAACATGGCCCTCATCTTCTTTCATCAAGCCGTAATGGCTATAAAACAAAAATCGCCGCGACGCGCCCGGACATGCGGATTTTCATCCACCGTCCCGAACGTGATGCGGGAAAGAGTGGTCCCGTTATGCGAGGCCCAACCGAGAGTCAACTAATTTGAGCCTGAAAATCAGCATAGGACACCTGATTTTCATGCTGCTTTCTGCTTGCCAAGCACCTGAATGAGGGGTGATAGTCGATCAGGGCAAAAAAGGAATATCCGCCATGTCCAAGGAATTGCAGCACTTCATCGCCGAACATGGGATCAGCGAGGTGGAATGCATTGTCCCCGACATGAATGGCGTGCAGCGCGGCAAGGTCTTGCCCGCCGGGAAATTCCTGTCCTCGGTCAAGGATGGCACCCTCAGGATTCCTGGCAGCATCTTCACCGTAACGGTAACCGGCGAATATCCAGAAGGCGTCAACCACATCATCCCCGATTTCGACCCGGACCTGATCATGGTCCCGGATGCCAGCACGATCCGCGAAGCGCCGGGTTTCCGCACCCCGACCGCCTATGTCATCGCCGACACCTATAATCGCGACCATGAACCGATCGCCATTGCGCCGCGCATGGTCCTGAAGCGGGTATTGCAGATGTTCGCGGACAAGGGCTGGGCGCCGGTAATCGCGCCGGAACTGGAATTCTACCTTGTCGCCGTCAATCAGGACCCCGATTTCCCGCTCACGCCACCTTCTGGCCGCTCTGGCCGACCGGAAACCGCGAGCCAACCTTATGGGCTGGAAGCGCTGAATGAGTTCGAAGACATTATCGAACATATTTACGATAGCTGCGAAAAGGCGAAGCTCAACATCGACACCATGATTCACGAGGCGGGCGCGGCGCAATTGGAGGTCAATTTCCTCCATGGCGATCCGCTTCGGCTGGCGGACGAGGTGTTATTGTTCAAGCGAATCGTCCGGCAGGTCGCGCTCGAACATGGGGTGTATGCGACCTTCCTCGCCAAGCCGATGAGCAACCAACCCGGCAGCGCGATGCACATCCACCAATCATTGACCGACATCGCCACCGGCAAGAATGTGTTCAGCACCGGCAATGGCAAGGATAGCGCGTTGTTCCGCTCCTATATTGCCGGGCTGGTGCGCCTGCTACCGCAGATCACACCCTTGTTTGCGCCCAATGTGAACAGCTATCGCCGGATGCGCCCGGATTCGGATGCGCCGATCAATGTCCAATGGGGTAGCGACAATCGCTCCTGCGGCCTGCGTATCCCGATCTCCGACAGCAAGAACCGCCGGATCGAAAACCGCCTGCCGGGCGCGGATTCCAACCCCTATCTCGCCATCGCGGCGTCGCTGATCTGCGGCTATATCGGCATGGTTGAGCGGATGCAGCCTCCCAAGAGCATCGCCGGTAATGCCTATAACCGGGCGCGCACCTTGCCCCGCTCGTTGGAAGGCGCGCTTGATCGCTTCAGCCATTGCAAGCCGGTCAAGCAATTGCTGGGCGAGGATTTTTTCGAGATTTTCTACGCCATCAAGGAAAGCGAACTGTTCAACTATCAATCGGTGATCAGCAGCTGGGAGCGCGAACATCTGTTGCTGCGGGTCTAGCATCATGAACAACAACGCCCCCCATATTGGCAACACCCAAAGCTGGTATCAGGCCACGGCCCATGCGGCCCCCGCCGCCGCCCGGCTTGTTGGCGATGCGCGGGTGGATGTCGTCGTCATCGGCGGCGGTTTTACCGGCATCGCCAGCGCCTTGTCGCTGGCCGAGGCGGGACGGTCGGTGCTGCTGCTGGAGGCTGAGACCATCGGCGCTGGCGCATCGGGCCGCAATGGCGGGCAATTGATCGCAGGGCTGCGTTGGGACGCGAGCGACCTTGTCGAGCGTTTCGGCATGGCACAGGGCAAGGCATTGTTCGACCTTGCGGTGACGGCGCTGGATCGTGTGCGCGCCCGAATCACGCGGCATGACATCGCCTGCGATTATCGCCCCGGCCAGTTTTACGCCGCCGCCCGCCCCGATCATTTCCCGAAAATGACCAAGGAGGTGGCGTTCCTGCGCGATGTTATGGGCTATGACCATGTAAAGCTGGTCGCGCGGGACGATGTCCACCGCATCGTCAACGCCGATGGCTATTATGGCGGCATCATGGATCGCAACGGCGGCCATTTTCACCCGCTGAATTATCTGATCGGCCTTGCCCATGCCGCCGATGCGGCAGGCGTCCGCCTCCATCACCACAGCCCCGCCCGCCGCATCGAACAACTGGGCGATAAAGTCATCGTCTCCACCGATCATGGCGTAGTCACGGCGGATCATGCGGTCTTGGGCTGCGACAGCGGCATGGGATCGATCCGGCCCGATCTCGCACGTTATGCGATGGCGGTGATGAATTATAATATCGCGACCGAGCCCTTGGGCGAAGATCGCGCACGCAGCCTGATCCCGGCCAATGCCGCCATTGCCGACAGCCGCTTCGTCCTCAATTATTTCCGCCTGTCATCCGACCATCGGTTGATCTTTGGCGGCGGCGAGAAATATTCCCCGCGCCCGCCAAAAGACATTCCCGGCTTTGTCCGCCCGCATATGGCGCGCGTTTTCCCCTCACTCAACAATATCGGCATCGATTTTGGCTGGGGCGGCGCAGTCGGCGTGTCGCTCAATCGCCTGCCGGTGATGGGGCGGGATGGGAACATCTTTTACGCCCATGGCTATTCCGGCCAAGGCGCAGCGCTCACAACACTCGCAGGCGAATTAATGGCCGAGGCGATCACCAGCGGCTCCACCGGCTTCGATCTGTTCGCCCAATTGCCACATCATCCCTTCCCCGGCGGACGGCTGTTGCGCCACCCGCTCTATGTGCTGGGCATGCTCTATTATGCGCTGCGGGACCGGATATGATTGATCAACAGGGGCTGAATGCCCTTATCGCCCAAGAAGAAGCACGCTTCATCCAGACCAATCCCCGCGCGCAAGCATTGGCGGCACAATCGGCGCAGCATTGGCACAACGGCGTGCCATTTCATTGGATGCTGGATTGGGGGACTCCCTTCCCCTTGGTCGTCGAACAGGCGCAAGGCGCGACGTTGACCAGCGTGGATGGCCAGCAGTTCGATGATTTCTGCTTGGCCGATACCGGCGCAATGTTCGGCCATAGCCCGCCCGCCGTCGCCGCAGCCCTGCGCCATCAAGCCAGCCGGGGCCTTGGCTATATGCTGCCGGGCGAAGACACGCTCAAAGTCGGCGCGTTATTGAGCCAGCGCTTCGGCCTGCCTTATTGGCAGGTGACGACCACCGCATCCGAGGCCAATCGCGCGGTCATCCGCTGGTGCCGGGGCATCACCGGGCGGCGCAAGATCCTCATTTTCAACGGCTGCTATCATGGCGCAGTCGATGATGTGTTTGTCGATCTGCAAGACGGCGCACCGCGTCTGCGTCCCAGCCTGATCGGACAGGTCGCCGATCCTCGCCAAGACACCGTCGTGATCGAATTCAACGATCTGCCCGCGCTCCAAGCCGCGCTGCATACGGGCGACATCGCCTGTGTGCTGGCCGAACCGGTGATGACCAATGTCGGCATGGTCCTGCCCGATCCCGGCTATTGGGCCGCTGCCAGCGCGATGATCCGCGCAGCCGAAACGCTACTGATCTTCGATGAAACCCATTGTATTTCCTCCGGCCCCTCGGGCGAAAGCGGACGGATCGGCATCGCGCCCGATCTATTCGTGATCGGCAAGGCGATTGCAGGCGGCGTGCCGGCTGCGGCCTATGGCTTTTCCGCAGATGTCGCCGCCGCGATGGATCGGGTGCAGCGGGATCGCCCCCCCGGCCATAGCGGGATCGGCACGACCCTCTCCGCCAATGCGCTGGCGATGGCGGCGATGCGGGCGATACTGGAACAGGTCATCACCCCCGAAAATTACGCCCAGATGCTGCCGCTGGCGGATCGGCTTGTCGCCGGGCTACGCGAGGTGATCGCGCATCATGGTCTGGATTGGCATGTCGCCCATGTCGGCGCGCGGGTGGAGTTCATATGCACCCCGCGCCCGCCGCGCAACGGCACCGAAGCCCGCGCCGCGATGCAGGGCCAGCTTGAACATGTCATCCATCTCTATCTGATCAATCGCGGCCTGTTGCTCGCACCATTTCACAATATGGCGCTGATCAGCCCCGCCACCACCGCCGCGCAAGTCGACCGGCTCATCGCGGGTGTGGAGGGTTTGGCCGCCACGCTATCCGGCATTTAGGGCTGCAAACAGGGTATCTAATTCGCCCCCTTTCGTCATTCCCGCGAAGGCGGGAATCCATAAAACTCTATCGGATCGAAGGTGGGCACCTCTCCCCCTTGGCCTGCCTTGTCTGGATTCCCGCCTACGCGGGAATGACGAAGGAAGAAGAAACCGAGGGGAGAGGCTTAGGGCCGATCAAACGGCAGGGACAGCAAGCGCCACAAGGTCTTGTTATATTCGATCAGCAGCCCGGCCATATCGGGCGTGGTGCGGATCGCATCGGCGTGGATCGTCACCTTGTCCCCGATCAGGCGGCGCAATTCCAACGTGGCACGGCGCATGTGCCAGTCGCTGGTAATCAGCCGGATCGAGCCATAGCCCCGGCGCTTGATCCATTTGGCGGATTCCTCGGCATTGGTGCGCGTATCGAAGGAATCGCGATCGAGATCGACGCAGCAATCGAACAACGACCGGGGATAGCCATAAGCCAAGGCCAGTTCATAAGGCTGCACCGGCCGATCGACGCCCGAAATCAACAGGCGCTTGGCCTGTTTATCGGCAACGACCTCCAACCCACGCGCCACCCGCCCGCGCCCGCCCGTCAACGCAATCGCGCCATCGGTGCGGACGCCCGCCAACGGCCCCGGCAAGGTGAAGGTGAATACCGTCAGGCCAAGGGTCCAGAGAATAAACAGGATAGAAAGCAAGCGCCGGATCATAGCATCTTCCGCAGGGTCCGAATGACAGTCACACGCGCCACCAGCGCCGCCACCATGGCAGCCGCAAGAGGCATCATCGTCAGCAACGCCACATCACTTAAACCAAGGCTTGCCGCCCCGGTCAGTTCCGATTCCATCGCGGCCACCCTTTGGCCGAGCAGCGCGATAATCAACGTCGCCACCGCCAGCCCGATCAAACCGCCAAACAATGCATCCAAGGCCGCCCGGCGCTGAAAATGACGCGCCAATTGGGCATCGGTCGCGCCCATCAAATGCATCACATCAATCGTCGAGCGATGGGTATTCAGCGTCCCGCGCACCGCCAGCACAATCGCCGTCATGATCGCGGCGAGCATCATCACCATCACCATCAACGCAATCACGCGGATCGTGCCCAATAAATCCGCAACCGGCGCCAGACCCGCCGCATTATTGTCGATCCGGGCCGCAGGCGCGACCCGCTTGATCCGCGCGGCGATCACATCCAGCCTTGCGCCGGGACGCAATTCCGCATCGACCATCACCGGCACCGGCAGATCATCGCCCAACACATCGGCCCCCAGCCAAGGCGCGAGCAACTGCCGCAATTCCGCCGCGCCCACTTCCTCATGGTGCAAAATCGCAGATTCCGCGCCCAAATAGACGATCAACGCCGCGCGCTGCGCCTCCAGCCGATCCGGATTCGGCTCGATCAACTGAATGGTCACGCGGCGTTCAAGATCGCCGCCAATCCGCACCACCGCATTGCCAATCGCCAGCGTCGCGGCCCCCGCAAGGATCGTCATCACCATCATGATCGCCAGCATCCACGGCATCGGTCCCGATAAACGGGTTTCCGGCAGCAATTGCCGTTCGGCGGTCGGGGGGCGCAGCCAGCGGATCATTGCGGGCGATAGGTCCGCGCGCCGGGCGGATTCCGCAATGTGCCGGTCGGATCGAGAATGCGGCCATTATCGATGCGGATCATTTCCGCGCTGGTAATGCGGCTGAGCAAATGAAGATCATGGGTCGCAACAATGATCGTCGTCCCCAAACGATTGAGCGCATCGAACAGATATAACAGCCGTGCCGCCATATCCGGATCGACATTGCCCGTTGGTTCATCCGCGACCAGCACTTCAGGCCGCGCAATTACCGCCCGCGCAATCGCGACGCGCTGCTGCTCCCCGCCGGAAAGCGTCGCAGGCCGCGCCGCGCCGCGTTCGCCAAGACCCACCCAATTGAGCATTTCCTGCACCGGGGCCTGAATTTCACGCTCCCGCACCCCCGCGATCCGCAAGGGCAAGGCGACATTATCAAAGGCGGATAAATGCGGCAGCAGCCGAAAATCCTGAAACACCACCCCGATCTTGCGCCGCAGGCCGGGCAGAATATCGCGCGGCATCGTCACGATGTCCTGATCGAACATGCGGATCATGCCCCGGCTGGGCCGCTGGGCAAGGTACAACAGCCGCAGCAAAGAGGTCTTCCCCGCGCCGGATGGTCCCGTCAAAAAGTAAAACCCGCCCTGACGCAGCGTAAAACTGATGTCCGACAGGGTTTCGGCGCCGGTCCCATAGCGCAGGCCAACATTTTCAAACTGCACGATGCCGGACATGATCTTGGCAATGGCACAGCAAGGGCCGTGCCGTAAAGCCATGATCCACAGTTCTAAGAACCTTATCACCATGTTGGATACGGCAATGCTTGCAGCTTGGTGATCTGATGCGTAGATTGCCGCCATATGATCCTGACCTGCCCCTCCTGTGCCGCCCGCTATCTTGTTCCCGACAACGCCATTGGCGCGACTGGTCGTCAGGTCCGCTGCGCGTCGTGTCGCCATAGCTGGTATCAGGAAGGTGCGGCATTGCCCGAACGGCCCGCCCCCGCAGCGCCGGCCACGGCCCCGATGGCACCAGCCGCTCCCGCACCCGCGGCGCCCGCTCCTGTGGTCAGCCCGTCATTGCCCTTTGCCGATGCCGCGCCGCAGCCTGTCGCAGCGCCGGTCGCGCCCATCGCGCTAAGCCCCCATATCGCGGATGCAGGCCTTGCCGATCCTTATGCCCATGAGGCCCCGTTCCAGCCGCGCCTCAATCCGGCCCGTCGTAACATGATACTCGCGATCATTTTCGCGGTGATCATGTTTGCAGCGATCGGCGGGTTAATGGCGTTCGGGCCGAACAACCTCGGCGAACGGCTCGGCATCACCGCCAATGGCGGTCACACGCCGTTGCTGATCCAACAGATCGGCAATGTCTCGCTCGAAACATCGGCGTCCGGCGATAAATTGCTGGCGCTGTCGGGCCGGGTGATCAACCCCACCGACCAGATCCAGAAAATCCCGCCGGTGCTGGGCGAAATGCGCGATGCACAGGGCCGCACCATCTATAGCTGGACGATCCGGATCGAGGGCAACAAGCTCGCCGCCAAGGGCAGCGTCGATTTCAACACCGCCGAGGTCAATCCCCCGCGCGGCACGAAATCCGTCACGATGCGCTTCGCCGACTGATTTTCATGAGCTGACGGCGCAACCACCACAATCGCGCCGATTGCAACAACGCGACCAGCAACATGCCGCCCGCTGCGGCCCAGATCAAGACCATCGGTCCGCCGCCATGGCGGACCATCCACCAGCCACCGATGCCGGTCACGATGAAAAAGCCGAACATCGTGTTCACCCCGGCCACCACCTGATCGCCCATCGCGCGCAGGACATTGACCAGCACCACCTGCAACGCATCAAACAGCATGAAGGGCGCAAGCCCGAACAACATCGCCACCGCCAGTGAAACCACCGCTGGATCACTGGAAAAAGGCGCAATCAGGCCATAAGGTGCGCAATAGGCCAACAGGCCAAATCCCCCCGTCACCAATACCGCCATGATCGCCGCCAACACGCCTCGCGCCGTCGCCGCCAGCGGCAGCCCCTCGCCCATCGCATTGCCCGCCCTGACCCCGGCGGCGGAGCCAAAACCCATCGACATGGCAAAACCGAAATTATGGAGCGACAGCATCGTCTGAAACGCGGCAGCCGCGACCGCGCCAAATTGGGTCGACAGCACGATCAGCCACGCAAAACCGGCGACTTCAAACCCGGCAGCCAATCCCGGCACCAGCCCGAACCGAGCCAAGGGCCAAAGACCGCGCGCCGCCCGCCGCCAATCGACCCATGCGACACATCGGATCCCGCGGGTCCGCGCCTCATCAATCCACCAGACCGAAGCGATCATCGCCAGCATCGCCAAGGTCGATGCCACCGCCGTCGCCAGCACCGCCCCCACCGCGCCCCATGCAGGCAGGCCGAAATGCCCCCCGGCCCAGGCCCAGGCCAGCACCGCATTCACCGGCAACACGCCAAGGTTGATCACCATCACCCGGCGCGGGCGGCTGATCCCTTCAAGGAAAAAAGCAGATGCAATCGACAGGAACTGCGCCGGATACGCGACCGCCATCGCCCGCACCACCGCCGCACCACCGCCTGCCAGATCAGGCGCGACCCCGATGCCGCGCATCAATAAATCCGCGCTCACCAGCAACAAGGCGCACAACACCGTCCCGATCAGCCCACCCAGCAACAGCCCGCGCCGCCATATATCGCCGGTTTCCAAGGCGTTCCCCGCCCCATCCGCACGCGCGGCAGAGACCAGCACGCCCGACATGGCCGCAATCCCGACAACGATGGTGATGAAGGTAATGCTCCGCCCGGCGGCCAGCACGCCAAGCTCCGCCGTGCCGATGCGGCCGACAATGGCGACATCGATCAAATGCATCAGCGTCCAGTTGAGGCTGGTCAGCATGACCGGCCAAGCCAGTCCGAATATGCGGCGAATTTCGTCGCGACGACTGGTGAATATCGGGATCATGGCGGCGTCATAGCCCGATCCGCGCGGCGGGGGCTAGAGATAGCTCGCCCGGCGCATAAATGACCGGGTCGGATAGTGATCCGACCCGGTAAAATCAGCTTTAGCCGACCAGTTCTTCCGGCTTGAAGAAATAGGCGATTTCGATCGCCGCATTTTCATCCGAGTCCGAACCATGGACCGAATTGGCTTCGATCGATTCGGCGAACAGCTTGCGGATCGTGCCTTCTGCGGCATCCTTCGGGTTGGTCGCGCCCATGATGTCGCGGTTGCGCTTCACGGCGTCTTCGCCTTCCAGCGCCTGCACAACGACCGGACCGGAAATCATGAAGGACACCAGTTCGCCAAAGAACGGACGTTCCTTGTGGACGGCATAAAAGCCTTCGGCCTGTTCCTTGGTCATCTGGATGCGCTTGGAAGCGACAACGCGCAGGCCGGCTTCTTCCAGCTTGGCGGTGACGGCACCGGTCAGGTTACGACGAGTCGCGTCCGGCTTGATGATCGAAAAGGTGCGGGTAACAGCCATGGGTTCGCTCCGGAAAATGATGTGATCAGAATGGCCGGTCCCCTAGCCGTTGCTGCACCGCAACGCAAGTCGAAGGGCGCGTTGAAATGCGGTCAAATCTTGGCCGCAGATAGAAGGACAGCCGCCAAAGCCCCCCTTAAGGCCCCTCGCGCCAGCGGCCTTCTTCGTCCTGCTTCCAATAATGCCGTTCGACATTGTCATTACCCGCCAAGGCTCGCCACGCCGCGCGCGCGCCGTCTATGGTCACCTCGTCAAACAGGTAAAACGCCCGGTCGAACCCCAACGCCAGATCGCGCCACACGCCATCGACAAGCGCGATATTACGTGCTTCGCCAGTTGGCTGATCTGGCAATGCGAGCAGGATCGGTTGCGCCGCATCATGTTCGCCGCCTGCGCGGCCATGCGGCAGAAAGCTCTCCGCCTTATACGTCCACAGCAATTGATCGAGCCGATTCAAAAGCCCCTCATCCTCGGCCACAATCGACATGCGTTCGCCCTGCGCGTGCACCCGCTCACAAATGGCGGGCAACACGCGTTCCAACGGCAATTGCGTCAAATGATAGAAATCAGCCCTCAAAATGATCAGCCACGAGTTGGTTCAACAAGGCCACGCCATAGCCGGATGCGCCCTTTTCCCATGTCGGGCCGGGCTTTGCTGTCCAGACCGTGCCTGCAATATCGAGATGCGCCCAGCGCACCCCTTCATCGACAAAGCGTTGCAGGAATTGCGCGGCGGTGATCGACCCGCCCTCGCGCCCGCCGACATTCTTCATATCGGCAATCGGGGAATCGATCTGCTTGTCATAGGCTTCGCCCATCGGCATCCGCCACAAGGGGTTGCCCGATGCCTTGCCCGCCGCCAGCAATTGTTCGGCCAATTCGTCGTTATTGCTGAACAGACCGGCATATTCATGGCCCAGCGAAATGATGATCGCGCCGGTCAAGGTCGCGAGATCGATCATGACTTCGGGCTTATATTTGCGCTGCACCCATGTCATCGCATCGCACAGGACGAGCCGCCCTTCGGCATCGGTGTTGATCACCTCGACCGTCTGGCCGGACATCGACACGACCACATCGCCGGGGCGCTGGGCGGTGCCGGACGGCATATTTTCAACCAGACCGCAAATGCCGACGACATGCGCCTTGGCCTTGCGGCTGGCGAGCGCGAGCATGGTCCCGGCCACGGCGCCTGCCCCGCCCATGTCCCATTTCATATCTTCCATACCGGCGGCAGGCTTGATCGAAATCCCGCCGGTATCGAAGGTCACGCCCTTGCCGACGAACACCACGGGCTTGCGCTCTGTCGCGCTATCCAGGCCATTCCAGCGCATCACCAGCAAACGCGGCGGGCGGGCGGAGCCTTGGGACACACCCAACAACGCCCCCATGCCGGCGGCGCGCATTTCGTCTTCGCCCAAAATTTCAATCTCGACGCCCAAGGTCGCCAGCCGCTCGCAACGCGCAACGAAGCTTTCCGGATAGATCACATTGGCCGGTTCCGTGACCAAGGTCCGCGTGAATTCAACGCCATCGGCAATCGCCGACAGGGTCGTCCATGCGTCCGCCGCCCCGCGCGCGCCGACGATTTCAATGTCGGACAGGGTCGGTTTTTGCGACTTGGGGAGCTTGGTGCGATAGACATCATGCCGCCACGACCGCAGCCGCGCGCCATACGCAAAACGCGCCGCCGCCTGATCAAGCCCAACCCCTTCCAACCCGGTAAAATCAACCGAAATCGCAGTCACGCCAGAGGTCAGCAACTTCACCGCCACCGCGCCGCCCGCTTTTTCCATCAGGCCATTGGTATCAAGAGGTCCCGTACCAAGCCCGACCAGCAGGATGCGCCGCACCTCCGCGCCATCCGCGACCAACGCCTCGGCGATGCTCGCCGCTTCGCCTTCGAAACGCTGGGCAATCGCCGATGCCTGCACCACCCGCGCTACATCGTTCGACAAACGCCGCAAGGCGCGGGTCAGGTCAATCGCCCCGCGCACAGGCAGGACCAAAGGCTGGGCGACTTGGGAGACTTGGTCGGCAAAGCTGAAGCGCATAATGATGTACATTCCATACTGATGACGAAAAAACGACTGTTGCTCCGACGATTCGACCGCAGCCACAGGAACAATGATTGCAGATAAGCCAGCGGGATGCGATAGGCGGGGTCGAATTTATGAACTGGTGGACGTTCGTGCCAAGATTGAACCCCAATGCCCTGATGCTCTGCCCGGTACTGCTGTCGATCTTCTGGTCGCCCGCAGCCTTGGCCCAATTTACCCAGAATACCGAAGCAGAAGCGGCGGCAGACCTGTCCGCGCAAGGGCCGATGGATGCTGCCACGAATTCTGATACCTCATCGGATCTGGCACCGGATTTGACGCCAACCGAAAACAGCCCGGTCGATTTTGCGGCAGACCAGCTCGATTATGACGAAAATCTGGATGTCGTCACCGCCACCGGCAATGTCGAAATGGAGCGCGATGGCAATCATTTGCGCGCCGATGTGGTCGTTTGGGACCGCGTCACCGGCAAAGTCACCGCCACCGGCAATGTCCGCGTGATCAATCCCGGCGGGGATGTCGCTTATGGCGATTCGGTTGATTTGCAGGACACGCTGAAAGACGGCGTGGCGGAAAACATGCTGCTTGTCCTCACAGATGGCGGCCGCCTTGCCGCCTTGCATGGCGAACGCACCGACGGCGTCACCAAGCTCAATCGCGCCAGCTACACCCCTTGCCATGTCGTTGATTCAAAGGGTTGCGCGAAAAAACCATTGTGGAAAATCGACGCGTTGCGCGTGATTCATGATCCGGTCAAACATCGCATCCGTTATCGCCATGCGCGCCTGTCCTTGTTGGGTATGCCTGTCCTCAGCCTGCCCGCACTGTCGCACCCGGACGGTTCGGGAAATGGTGGCACGGGTTTTCTCGTGCCCGATCTTCGCTATCGCCTCAATAACGGCTTTGAACTGGTCACACCCTTTTACATCCGTTTCTCGGCCAATCGCGATCTATTGCTGACGCCCCATGTCTATTCCATCACGCTGCCGATGCTGGGGGTGGTCTATCGTCAATTGACGTCGAGCGGCGCGTATCAAATCAAGTCCAACCTCACCTATAGCACCAGACAGACCGTGCCATTGTCCGGCCCCTCGAAAGCCATCAAGGACGTGCGCGGCAATTTCGACATCAGCGGCAAATTCCAATTATCGCCGCTTTGGAACATCTCCGGCTCTGGCCGGGTCACGACCGACAAGACCTTCTTGCAGCGTTATTATATTTCTGGCGACGATCGCCTGCGTACGACAGCGCGCGCAGAGCGCGTTGGCCCCAACAGCTATCTCTCGATTGCAGGCTGGGCGGTGCAGGATCTGCGCCCCGGCAGCAGTCAGGGCAGTCAGCCGGTCGCTTTGCCGTTGATCGACTATCGCCTGCGCCTTGCCGACCCGGTGTTGAGTGGCGCGTTAGAGTTTCAGGCCAACAGCCTGTCGCTGGTCCGCACCGCCGGACAGGACACGCAGCGCGCCTTCGCCTCGTTCAAATGGGAAAAACGTAGCCTGACCCCGATGGGGCAGGAATTGTCGTTCACCACTTATGGCCGGGCGGATGTCTATAATGCGAACGACACGCTCGACACCAGAATCGCGCTATATCGGGGTAGCGAAGGCTGGTCCAAGCGCGTAATCGGCGCGGTTGCCGCCGATATGCGCTGGCCGTTACTGGGTCCGGCCCTTGGCGGCACCCAATTGATCACGCCGCGCGTGCAGATCGCCGCCTCGCCCAATGTCAGAAATCTGAGCATCCCGAACGAGGACAGCCGCGCGATCGAACTGGAAGACAGCAACCTGTTCGCGCTCAACCGATTTCCCGGCTATGACCGCTGGGAAGATGGCGCGCGCATTACTTATGGTGCGGAATATGGGCTGAACCTGCCGCGTTTCTCGCTCCGCTCCGTCGTCGGGCAAAGCTATCGGCTCAACAGCCGCACGCAACTCTTCCCTGATGGCACGGGCCTGTCGGGCCGTATGTCCGACATTGTGGGCCGCAATACGCTGGCCTATGGCGATCTGCTGAAATTCACCCATCGCTTCCGGCTCGACAAGAATAATTTCTCGGTCCGCCGCAATGAATTCGATGCCACTATCGGCACCAAGCGTACCTATGCGATGGTCGGCTATCTCCGCCTCAATCGCAATATCGACGCCTCGATCGAAGATTTGCGCGACCGCGAAGAATTGCGGCTCGGGGCGCGCGTGGCGATTAATCGCTTTTGGTCGGTCTATACCAGCTCGGTCATCATCCTGACCGGCAAATCAGAAGACCCGACGACAAAATTGGATGGATATCAGCCGCTTCGCAACGCCACAGGCATTGCCTATGAAGATGAATGCTTTATCTTCTCCGCCACATTGCGACATGATCGCGCCGGGCTTGGCGATGCGCGGATCGGCAATACCATGTTGTTTCGACTGGCCTTCAAGAATTTGGGTCGCTAAGCCTGTGTTCAGCCGCTATGACCCATGGTTTCGGCCACGACTTTTGGCCGCATGATGCGCGTTGTCGTCAAGGAGCAAGGATGAAAGACCGCTTGAATTGGGCTGCGCTGGCATGCGCGACCTCGCTACTGACAGCCTCGTTACTGACCGGGCCGACCGGCGCACAGACCGTGCGCGACGATGACTCGCCTGCCGCGAGTCTGAAACTCCCGTCCAACATCACCCTGTTCGGCAAAAGCGATCCATCGGTGCGCAAGGCCACCGCCATTGTAAATGGCGATGTCATCACCGAAACCGACATTGAACAGCGGCTTGCGCTCGTCATGGCGGCGAATGAAGGGCGGATTTCACCGGAAGAAAAGGAACGGCTTCGCGGCCAGATCCTGCGCAACCTGATCGATGAAACACTCGAAATTCAGGAAGCAAAGGCCAATGAAATCACCATCACGCCTGCCGAGGTCGATCAGACCTTCGCCCGTGTGGCGGCGAACAGCAATCGCACGCCGGAACAATTCCAGGCATTTCTGCGGGCGCAGGGCGCATCGGAACGCACGCTCAAGCGGCAGATCGAGGCCGAAAGCGCCTGGAGCCGTTTGCAGCGCAAGAAGATTCAGCCCTTCGTGAATGTCGCCGAGGAAGAGGTCCAGTCGGTCATCTCCCGCCTGACGGCATCCAAGGGAGCGACCGAGTTGCGCATCGGCGAAATTTTCCTCTCCGCCAACCCGGCCAATGCGGCTGAGGTCTTGGCTGGTGGCCAGAAAATCGTTGAAAACGTCCGGGGCGGCGCATCGTTCGTCGCTTATGCCCGCCAATTTTCCGAAGCCTCGACCGCAGCCGTTGGCGGCGATCTCGGCTGGGTCCGCCCCGAACAATTGCCCGATGTGCTCGCCACAGCGGCGCAGGGCCTTGCAACCGGCGGGATCAGCGATCCCATCGCCATTCCGGGCGGCTATTCGATCATCGTCAAGATCGACGAACGCAAGGTGCTGACCGCCGATCCGCGTGATGCGGTGCTCAGCCTCAAACAGGTCGCAATGGAATTCCCCAAGGGCACGACACAGGCGCAAGCCGCGCCAAAGGTCGAGGCGATGGCCAAGGCCGCGCGGACGATCGCGGGCTGCGGTCAGGCAGAACAAGTGGCGGGTGCTCTGGGCGCAACCGTGGTCGGCAATGACAATATCCCGCTGCGGGATTTGCCGGCAGCGCTCCAGAACATGATGGTCAACCTCCAGATCGGGCAGGCGACACAGCCATTCGGTTCGCTTGACGAGGGCATTCGCTTCCTCGTCGTGTGTGGTCGCGATGATCCGGCGGCGGGCAACGCCCCCTCGTTCGATCAGGTGCTGGCGCAGATGGAAGAAGAACGCGTCAGCCGTCGTGCCCAGCGTTATCTGCGCGATTTGCGCCGCGATGCCGAGGTCGAATACCGTTGACGGTGCTGCCGCTGGCCATCGCGCTTGGTGATCCGGCGGGCATCGGGCCTGAAATCGTCGCGCGCGCATGGGCCAATCGCAAGGCGGCGCAATTGCCGTTGTTCTTTGCGGTCGGCGATGCCCGTTCGATAGCGGCAGTATGGGATGGCCCGGTCTGTCCCATCGCCTCGCCCGATGAAACGGCCAGCGTGTTTGAACATGGCCTGCCGTTGATTCAGGTCGCCGACGCCGCCACCCCGATCCCCGGCCAGCCGGACCTTGAAGGCGCGCGCTGTGCGCTGGATTCGCTCGAACTCGCAACGGGGCTGGTGCGTTCGGGCGCGGCCTCTGCGCTCGTCACCGGCCCGGTGTGCAAGGCGCAATTATACGCCATCGGTTTCACCCATCCCGGCCAAACGGAATTCGTTGCCGAACGCTTCGGCATATCGAGCGACAATGCAGTGATGATGCTGGCCGGGCCGGATTTGAAGGTCGTGCCGGTCACCACCCATATCCCGTTGAAGGATGTGGCCCAGCATCTCGACATTGAGCTGATCTGCGCCAAGGTCCGCGTCACCGCCCGCGCCTTGCAACGCGATTTCGGCATCCCCGATCCGCGCATCGCGATTGCGGGCTTAAACCCCCATGCCGGTGAAAATGGCGAAATCGGGCGCGAGGAAATCGACATCATCCTGCCCGCGATCCAGATCTTGCGGGATGAGGGATTGACCGTCATCGGCCCGCTCGCCGCCGATACGATGTTCCACGCCCGCGCCCGCGCGCAATATGATGTCGCGATCTGCCATTATCACGATCAGGCGCTGATCCCGCTCAAATTGCTGCATTTCGATGAAGGGGTGAATATCACCTTGGGCCTGCCCGCCATCCGCACCTCGCCCGACCATGGCACCGCATTCGACATTGCGGGCAAGCATATCGCGCGCGCCGATGCGATGATCGCCGCCATCCGCATGGCCGCCGCCTGTGCCGAGCGTCGCCAAGCCGCCCAATGACCGATCAAACGCCAGAAGCAGCGCTGCCGACCAGCGGCAAGCGCCCCAAATTGCCGCCATTGCGCGAGGTGATCCAGCGTTATGGCCTGATCGCGTCGAAATCGCTTGGCCAGAATTTCCTGTTCGATAGCCAGTTGCTCGACCGCATCGCCGCCATTCCCGGTGGGCTGGAGGGCAAGACCGTGTACGAGGTCGGCCCCGGCCCCGGTGGTCTCACCCGTGCATTGTTGAAGGCCGGGGCGAATGTCGTCGCGGTCGAAATGGACCCGCGCTGCATCGCGGCCTTGGCAGAACTTGAAACCTATTATCCCGGCAAATTGCGGGTGATCGAGGGCGATGCCCTGAAAATGGACGAACGCGCGTTGGTGGGCGATGGCGCGCATATCGTCGCCAACCTGCCCTATAATGTCGGCACGGCCCTGTTGGTGCGCTGGCTCGGTGGCGAACAATGGCAACCTTGGTGGGCATCGCTCACCTTGATGTTCCAACGCGAAGTCGCCGACCGCATCATTGCCAAGCCGGACACCAGCGCCTTTGGGCGGCTGGCGGTGCTGGCGCAATGGCGGGCCGATGCGACGCTCGCGTTGCCGGTCCATCGCTCGGCCTTTGTGCCACCGCCCAAGGTCATGTCGGCGGTGATCCACATTACGCCACGCCAAGCCCCTGAAGGCGCGCGCATGACGACCGTCGAACGCATCACCGCCGCCGCATTCGGCCAGCGCCGCAAGATGTTGCGTCAAAGCCTGAAGGGCCTGCCCGGTGCACTCGATGCGCTGGAAAAATGCGGGATCGATCCCACGCGTCGGGCGGAAACCTTGTCGATCGACGAATTCATCGCCGTCGCCCGCATGATGGATGCCGCCGCGTAATTTGTCGCGCCCTCAAGCGCCCGGCGCTTGAGGCTAAAAGAAGAAAACGGGACTAAACAAAAACCCCTAAATCAGGGATTCTTCTTATCGTTCGTCTGGGTAGCGACCGCTGCTGCTGCCGGGGCCGGTGGCCCCTTGGCGATCACCGCCGTCAAATTGGTCGCCGCCGGGCAGGTCACCCGGCACAACGCCTTGATTCGCGCCAGATTAGCCTTGGCCCGCTCGACTGCGCCACGCTGGACATAGGCATCGCCCTGCCCTTCCAATGCCGCCAGATCGTCCGGGTTAATCGACAATGATTCGCGATAGAAACGAATGGCCTTGCCCGGCAGGTTCTGCGCCCGCGCGACCTTGCCCAGCCCGTTGAAACCCGCGACATTGCGCGGATCGACGACCAATGCCGCCTCCATCAAATCGGCGGCCTCATCAAGACGGCCCGCCGCCAAGGCGGCCTCGCCCTGCTGCACTAGCGCGATGGAACGCGGGTTGATCTGATCGTCCGCCTTTTGCCCCAGCACGGCACTCGATACGGTCGCCAGCGATAACGACAAGGCGACGGCAATCGGCGAAAAGCGCATCAGTAACTCCATCATCGGCATAAGGGCCTCTTTACTGCCCAGCCTCTACCATGCCCGCTTCAGTCTGGCGACGAAAAATCCGTCGGTCCCGTCCCGCCCCGGCGTCAAGCGCCAGCCGGACCGATGCACCGCGCCCAAAGGCAAATCCAGCGGATCGACCTCCCAATCGCGACGGCCTTGCAGGAAATCATCCACCGCATCCGCGCCTTCGACATCCAGCAGGGAACAAACGACATAAATCAGCGCCCCGCCCGGTCGCACCAGCTCTGCGCCGACCTCCAACAGGCTGCGTTGCGTCCGGTTCAGCCGCTCCAGCCGCGCGGGCGTCAAACGCCAGCGCCCTTCCGGGTTGCGCCGCCATGTCCCCATGCCGGAACAAGGCGCATCGATCAGCACCGCATCCGCCGCGCCGCACACATCGTGCAAGGCGTCCAACTCGCGCCCCGGATTGAGCAGGCGCGTCTCGGCAATCGTCACGCCCGCCCGTTCGGCGCGCGGCATCAGGCGAGACAATCGCGCCCGATCCGTATCGCAGCCGATGATATGGCCGTTGTTCTCCATCATCGCCGCCAGCGCCAATGTCTTGCCGCCCGCCCCCGCGCACAGATCAATCACATTCGCACCGGGCTTGGCCGGACAAGCGAGCGTCACCAACTGGCTGCCCGCGTCCTGCACCTCGATCAGCCCCTGCTCCATCAACGCCTGCATGGCGGGCGAGGCGTCATTTGCCACACGCCGCGCATCGGGCAGGCCGGGGATCGCGGACCATTCCTCCGCCAAAGCCGCCAGCGCCGCGTCATCGGCCCGCAGGGGGTTGATCCGCACATCCAGCGGGGCGCGTTCCAACAAGGCTGGCCATTCGCTTGCCGGTAAAGTCGGGGCCAACATCGGCTGCAACCATAAAGGCACCAGCGAGGCAGGCGCGGTCGCCTCATCCGCCGCGATGATCGCCGGGCCATAAGCCACGCCGGTAAATTGCGCCGCCAGTTCAGGATCGTCCTGCGCCAGCCCGACCATCGCCGCGCGGCCATTTTCGGGCAGATCGCCGCAACGACGAATGGCGCGATACACCAGTTCCCGGATCGCGCGGCGATCCTTGGAACCGGCATAGCGCCGCTGCTTCATCCCTTCCGTGATGATCCGATCCGCCGCCGCGCCATTATCGCGGCAGGCGTTGATGATCTGATCCAGCAATTCAATCGCGGTCTGGACGCGGGCCGCCGGGTTCATGCCGCGAAACGCGCCGACATAAAATCACCCATGGGTCGGGTAATTCGGGGCCTCGCGGGTGATGGTGACATCATGGACATGGCTTTCGCGCAAGCCCGCATTAGTGATGCGGACAAAGCTCGCGCGTTCCTGAAATTCCTTGATCGTCTTGGCGCCGGTATAGCCCATCGCCGCCTTCACGCCGCCCACCAGCTGATGGATCACATCCTTGGCCGGGCCTTTATACGCGACCTGCCCTTCGATCCCTTCCGGCACCAGTTTCATCTGGTCGGTGATGTCCTGCTGGAAATAACGATCCGCCGAACCGCGCGCCATGGCGCCGACCGAACCCATGCCGCGATAGCTCTTATACGCGCGGCCCTGATAGAGGAATGTTTCGCCCGGCGCTTCTTCCGTGCCCGCGAGCAACGACCCGACCATGACGCAGCTACCGCCCGCCGCCAGCGCCTTGGCGATGTCGCCCGATGTCCGCAGACCGCCATCGGCAATCACCGGCACGCCGTGCTTATGCGCTTCTTCCGCCGAATCCATCACCGCCGTCAATTGCGGCACGCCGACACCGGCGACAATGCGCGTGGTGCAGATCGAGCCGGGGCCAATGCCGACCTTGATCCCGTCCGCACCCGCATCGATCAAGGCGCGGGTGGCGGCGGCGGTCGCGACATTGCCTGCGATCACCTGCACATTGCTCGACAATTTCTTCACGCGCTCGACCGCGCGGCTGACCTCGGCATTATGGCCATGGGCGGTATCGATCACGATCAGATCGCATTCCGCATCGATCAGCGCCTGTGTCCGCTCAAAACCCTTGTCGCCGACGGTGGTGGCGGCGGCCACGCGCAACCGGCCCGATGCGTCCTTGGTCGCATTCGGATAGGTCACGGCCTTTTCAATGTCCTTGACGGTGATCAGACCGACGCAATGATAGGCTTCATCGACGACCAGCAGCTTTTCAATCCGGCGTTGATGGAGCAAGCGCCGCGCCTCTTCCTGACTGACGCCCGCCTGCACGGTCGCGAGATTCTGGCTCGTCATCAATTCGCGCACCGGCTGAGCCGCATATTCGGCAAAGCGCACATCGCGATTGGTGAGAATGCCGACGAGCTTGCCCGAAGCCTCGACCACGGGAATGCCCGAAATGCGATGGCGGGACATCAACATCTGCGCCTCGGCCAAGGTCTGATCGGGGGCGATGGTGATCGGGTTGACGACCATGCCGGATTCAAACCGCTTCACCGCGCGGACCGCTGCCGATTGTTCTTCGATCGAAAGATTGCGATGCAGCACGCCAATGCCGCCAAGCTGCGCCATGACGATCGCCATATTCTCTTCCGTCACGGTATCCATGGCAGAGGAAAGCACCGGAATGTTGAGGCTGATGCCGCGCGTCACCTGGGTACGCGTGTCGGCCTGGCTAGGCACAATGCTGGATTCCGCAGGCACCAGCAGGACATCGTCAAAGGTTAAGCCAATCCGAATGTCCATTTGCGCGTCCCAACCTTTCAATGCTGCGAATGAGTCGTGCGCTGACCCTATAAGGGGGGATGTCGGGTTTCGCTAGGGTGTGGGAGGACTTTTTCCCGGAAATTGCGCTGGATCGGCCAATGTGCGGGCCAGCCGGACCATCAAATCCGCATCCTGCGCCGCGCCGCCCAGTTCAATCGCGTGGCTCAGATCATCTTCGGGGAGGTGATAAGGCTTATCAAAGAATGACTTGAGCCGCGCCTCATCGGTAAAAAATCCGCCGACCATCACCGCAGGCACCCCGGCCTGCATAAAGGCCCAAGCATCCTGACGCCGCAACAACGCATTATGGACAGGGCGATCATCCACCTCGCGCCCCATATCATGCGCGATCTTGTCGATAAGCGGATCAAGCACGGTCAACCCGCGCCCGATCACGCCGATCTTGGCCCCGCGCGGCACCACCGCCACCGTATCCATATTGAGCGCCGCCACGACCTCGGCCTTGATACCGAGCAACGACCCCGCATAATAACGCGCGCCCAATAAGCCCAATTCCTCCGCCGTCGTCGCGATCAGGATCACATCGCGCGCCAGTGGTGCGCCCTTATTAAGCCGCCGTCCCACCTCGATCATCATCGCCACGCCGCTCGCATTATCGACCGCACCATTGCAAATACGGTCGCGCTCGCTTTTGGGTGCGCAAATGCCAAGATGATCATGATGGGCGGACAGGACAATCGCCCCGGCGAGATTACCCGTGCCATTGCCCGCTCGGCCCCGAATGCGCCCGACCACATTATAGCCGTCATACGCCCGGATGATGCTGGTCGCGTGCAGGCTGAAAGTAACCGGCAGCATCATGGGCCGAAAATCCGCCCGCCCCGCCTCTTCGATCAGGCCATCAAGGCTGCGGCCCACACGCTGCGCCATCTGATCGACCTGATCGCGCGGCAGGATGATGCTGGCGGCCAGTGCCGGATCATTGGCCAGCATCGTGCGCGGGCCACGGTTCAATTCGCGGATGCGCTGCCATGTCACATCATGCGGGGCAACCAATATCACCCCGCCTGCCCCACGCGCGGCAAGGCTGCTCCGCACATCCGTCATCACCATCGGCGCAATCCCGCCCGGCGGCTTATCGGACAAGAGCAATATCAGCCGGTCTTTGACCTCCGCCTGATCCAATTGATGGCCAAAGCCCGCAAACAAGATCGGCATATTACGCAAGCTGAGCTGTTCCTCGCGGGTCGTCGCGATCAATCCATCGGAGGAAAGCGACATCGACCCGCCAGCGAATTTAAACTTGCCCGTCGCCTTGAACGGACGGCGCTCCACCAGCGGGACCGGCTGGAACCATTGGCCATTCGCCCCATCCGGCACCGCGCCCAGCGCCTCGAACTGCTTGGCGATATAGGCGATGGTCTTTTGCTCGCCCTCGGTCCCGGCCCGACGCCCCTCAAACGCATCGCTCGCCAGCACCTCGATATGCTGCATCAGATCGGCCTCGCTGATCGCCTGATCCGGCAAGGTCGCCACCGGCGCATTGGCGCGTGGCAGCACGGCATGGGTCGCCCCCGCCAGCCCCGCCAGCAACAGGAGCGCCGCAGCTACCTTACGCAAATGCCTCACCGATACATGCGCCACTGGTCGCAAATTCAAACGCGCGCGCGGGCAAGCAAACGACGCGCGGACTCCACATGCATCGTTTCGATCATCCGGTCCTGATAACGCTCCGCCCCGCCGGTCGCGGCGGCAATCAAGGCCTGCGCCTCGGCAATCGCCTGTGCATCCGGCCCGAATGCGGCATTGGCTGTGTCAATCTGATTGGGATGGATCAACGTCTTGCCATCAAAGCCGAGCAAATGCCCCTGCGCGCATTCCGCGGCTAATCCGGCCTCATCCTTCAATTTGTTGAACACGCCATCCAATACAGTGATGCCCGCCATCCGCGCCGCCATCACCGCCACCTGCATCGCATATTGCAGGCCTGTCCGCGCCGGATCGTCCGGCAGATGCAGCACATGCGCGAGATCGTTATTGCCCATGATCAGCCCGACAACCGCAGGCTCGGCGGCAATTTCATACGCGCGGCGCACCGCCAAGGGCGTCTCGATCATCGCATAGACCGGACGGCCCAGTTGATGCGCCACCCGCGCCGCATCCGCCGCATCCTCGACCTTGGGCAGTACGAACAAATCGCACGCTGCCCCTGCCACCGCCGCCAGATCATCGGCGTGAAAGCGGCTATCGACCGCATTGACGCGGATTGCGGTGATCTTGCCCGGAAATCCTGCCTGCATCGCAGCGACTGCGCCCGCGCGCGCCACCGGCTTATCCTCATCCTTCACCGAATCTTCGAGATCGAGGATCACCATATCGCAGGCCAGCCCCCGCACCTTTTCAATGGCACGTGCATTGCTGGCGGGCAGATAAAGAGCAGAGCGCGGGGCGACGATCATCAAATTGAAACCTCTGGTGATGGATAATGGTTGGCAACCGCCGAAAGGCTTGTCACATTAATTGCCGGAAGATCAAGTCTGGTCCTCGGGTGTACAAGGGGAATGTCTGTGGAAGGGTTTTTACTGATCGCATTGGTGATGGCGATTGTCTTTGTGTTCATGGGCGTCACCGTTGTCCGCCAAGGCTATCAATATACGATTGAACGCTTCGGGCGTTTCACCCATGTCGCCCATCCCGGCTTCAACTTCATCATGCCGTTTTTCGATCGCGTGGGCCGCAAGGTCAATGTGATGGAACAGGTGCTGGATATTCCGGGGCAGGAAATCATCACCAAGGACAATGCCATGGTGTCGGTCGATGGCGTGGTCTTTTTTCAGGTCCTTGATGCCGCCCGCGCGGCCTATGAAGTGTCCGACCTTTATGTCGCGATCCTCAACCTCGTCACCACTAATTTGCGCACCGTGATGGGCGCGATGGACCTTGATGAAACCCTGTCCAAACGTGACGAAATCAACGCCCGGCTGTTGTCGGTGGTCGATCATGCCACCATCGCATGGGGCGTGAAGATCACCCGGGTCGAGGTCAAGGACATCCGCCCGCCGATGGACATCGTCAACGCCATGGGCCGCCAGATGAAGGCCGAACGCGAAAAACGCGCGACCATCCTCGAATCCGAAGCCGCGCGTCAGAATGAAATCAACCGCGCAGAGGGCCTGAAACAGGCGCAAATTCTGGAGGCCGAAGGCCGTCGCCAATCCGCATTCCTCGACGCAGAAGCCCGCGAACGCTCCGCCGAGGCCGAAGCCAAGGCAACCCAAATGGTGTCCGATGCCATCGGGTCGGGCAATAGTCAGGCAATCAACTATTTCGTCGCCCAGAAATATGTCGAGGCGATCAGCCAGTTCGCGACCAGCCCGAATGCCAAGACCATCCTCTTCCCGGTCGAAGCCACGCAATTGATGGGGTCGCTTGGCGGCATCGGCGAATTGCTGCGCGGTACGCTGACCGACAAGACATCGTGAGGCGATGATGATCGACCAACTCGCGCCCCATTTTTGGTGGCTCAGCCTCGCCTTCGCCCTCGCCATTGCCGAAATGGTGATCCCCGGCGTGTTCCTGATCTGGCTTGGCGGCGCGGCGTTGGTCACTGGCCTCGCGACCATGGCCTTCGACCTTGGCCATTCGGCGCAATTGGCGGTCGCGGCGGTAACGGCCATTGGCTCGGTCTATCTGGGCCGCCGCGTGATCCACGACCATCCGACCGTGTCGGACGATCCGATGCTCAACGACCGCACGGCGCGGTTGATCGGCCATGTCGTGACGGTGACACAGGGCTTTGAAAATGGTCAGGGCCGGGTCAAGGTCGGCGATACCGAATGGCTCGCCAACGGTCCCGATCTCGTACTTGGCGCAAAAGCGCGGGTCATCGGCAGCACCGGCGGCGCGCTGGATGTGGAGGGGGTATAAAGACGCTTGGCAACGGCCACCAACCGCGCGTAAGCGCCGCAAGGCCGACCGGCCGCCCGAGCTTATTGCGAGGAAGCCAAGCGGGCGGATGCCCGCGCCCGGCGCTTGAGGGCTAAAACAAAAAAATAGACTCCCCTTGCTGATTCCGCCTATCGGCAAGGCCATGCAACATCAGGTTCACATCATCGGCGGCGGGCTCGCCGGGTCGGAAGCGGCATGGCAATTGGCCGAGGCCGGTATCCGCGTCAAATTATCGGAAATGCGTGGCGGCGGGCATATGACCCCCGCGCATGAAACGGACGCGCTGGCGGAACTGGTCTGCTCCAACAGCTTTCGCTCCGACGATGCCGAACGCAATGCCGTCGGCCTGCTCCATCAGGAAATGCGCGATCTCAATTCGCTGATCATGCAGGCGGCAACCGCCACTCGCCTGCCCGCAGGCTCCGCCCTCGCCGTCGCGCGCGAGGACTTCGCCAATTATGTGACACAGGCGCTCAGCAACCATCCGAATATCGAGGTCGTGCGCGAACGGGTCGATGACATTCCCGATGACGGCGTGCCGGTCATCATCGCCACCGGGCCATTGACCGCAGACGGCCTCGCCGCCTCGATTGCGCGGCGTACCGGATCGGATGCGCTGGCGTTTTTCGATGCGATTGCGCCCATCGTCTATCGCGACAGCATCAACATGGACATTTGCTGGCTCCAATCGCGCTGGGACAAGGGCGAGACCAAGGATTATATCAACTGCCCGATGTCGAAGGATGAATATATCGCCTTCCACGCCGCCATGATCGCCGGTGAAAAGACCGAGTTCAAGGAATGGGAAAAGGACACCCCCTATTTCGATGGCTGCATGCCGATCGAGGTGATGGCCGAACGCGGGCTGGATACGCCGCGTTATGGCCCGATGAAGGGGGTCGGCCTTGATGATCCGCGCACCGGGCGCTGGCCCTATGCAGTGGTGCAATTGCGGCAGGACAATGCGCTTGGCACCTTGTGGAACATCGTCGGTTTCCAGACCAAGCTGAAACACGCCGAACAGGTCCGCATCTTCCGCACGATTCCGGGCTTGGAAAATGCGGAATTCGCAAGGCTTGGCGGCCTGCATCGCAACAGCTTCATCCGCTCTCCCATTTTGCTGGATGAAACATTGCGCCTCAAATCCGCGCCGCATATCCGCTTTGCGGGCCAGATCACCGGCTGCGAAGGCTATGTCGAATCCACCGCCATCGGCCTGATCGCAGGCCGTTTCGCGCTGGCGGAACTGACCGGCAAAACGCTCCCCCCGCCGCCGCAAGAAACCGCGCTCGGCGCATTGCTGCATCACATCACGGGCGGCGCAGAGGCCGATAGCTATCAACCGATGAACGTGAATTTCGGCCTGTTCCCGCCGCTCGAATTGCAGGGCCGCAGCAAAAAGGCCGACCGGAAATTGCTCTACTCCAGCCGTGGCCGCGAAGCGTTCAAGGCGTGGAGTCTTTTGTTTTAGCCTCAAGCGCCGGGCGGCGACATCCGTCGCCTTGGCTACGCGCCAATAAGGCGCGGCGGCCGTTCGGCCTTGCGGCGGCGATGCCGCCGTTGGTGGGGGATAGCTAGGTCAGCCCTTGGAAATTGCCGCCAACGGCTGCGTGAGCAGCCGCAAGCGCGAACGCGCGCCCGAGCTTATTGCGAGGAAAGCCAAGGCGACGGATGTCGCCGCCCGGCGCTTGAGGGAACAATCAAACTACGCCGCAATATCGTAAGGCTGGATCTCGCCTGACAGATAGAGGTTCCGCGCCTTGGCCCGGCTCAACTTGCCCGAAGAGGTGCGCGGCAGGGTGCGCGGCGGCACCAGTTCGACCACGCAATGCATGCCGGTAATCGCGCGGACGCGTTCGCGGATCGCATCGCGCAACCGGCTACGCTCCATCGGATCGGTCGTGCGGCATTGCACCAGCACGGCAGGCGTTTCTTCGCCACCCGGCGTGGTGATCGCAAAAGCAGCGATGTCGCCCGATTTAAAGCCCGGCAATTGCTCCACCGCCCATTCGATATCCTGCGGCCAATGGTTCTTGCCATTGATGATGATCATGTCCTTGGCGCGGCCCACGATATACAAATAGCCGTCCGACAAATAGCCCATGTCCCCGGTATCGAGCCAGCCATCCGCCATACAGGCTTCGGTCGCTTCCTCGTCCTGATAATAGCCGGTCATGATCGAAATGCCCTTGCACCAGACCTTGCCGATCGCCTTTTCAGGTAGCAATGTGCCGTCTTCCTCGCGGATTTCGACGACCATGTCCTTCACCGGCTTGCCGCAATTCACGATCGAGCGGAAACGCTGTGGCCGATTGGGCCGCGCATCCGCGCCCGACAATTCGGTTTCTTCGACCAGTTCGACGACAATCCCCTCGCCCGGCGGCATGATGGTGACAGCCAACGTCGCCTCGGCAAGGCCATAGCTCGGCAAAAAGGCGCTGGCGTTGAAGCCCGCCGGGTGGAACGCATCGACAAAGCCCTGCATCACATCCGGGCGGATCATATCCGCGCCATTACCTGCGATGCGCCAGCGCGACAGATCGAAACGGTCAGCGACATTGGTCTGGAGGCTGATGCGACGCGCGCAAATGTCATAGCCAAAGGTCGGCGAATAGCTGATCGACGTGCCGTCATGGCGGCTGATCATATCGAGCCACGCCAGCGGACGCCGCGCAAAATCTTCGGTCTTGAGATAATCGACCGACACCTGATTGGCGACCGGCGACAGGAAGCAACCGACCAGACCCATGTCATGATACCAAGGCAGCCACGAAATGCAGCGGTCGCCGGTGGTGATTTCCATCCCATGGGCATGGGCGGACAGATTGTTGAGCAACGCCCGGTGCGTCACCGCCACCCCATGCGGGAAACGGGTCGAACCCGATGAATATTGCAGATAGGCGATGTCGTCCGGATCGGCCTGTGGCAAATCCACCGCAGGCGCGTCGTTCGCGGAAAAGCTCTCCCAATCCAGTCCGCGCACATTGCATTGACGCGCGGCCTCGCCCGCCATTGTTTCCAGTTCAGGCGGATAGAACAGGATCGAGGGATCGGAACTGCCCAATTGCACCTTCAATTGGTCGATATAGCTTTCCTTGCCGCCAAAGCTCGTCGGCAACGGCAGCGGCACCGGCCATGCGCCCGCATAGATCACACCGAAAAACAGCGCCGCGAAATCCGGGCCAGTTTCGGCGATCAACGCGATGCGGTCGCCGGGCTTCACGCCATCGGCAATCAGCCGCGCCGCCTGTGCCAGCGCATCCACCCGCATCTCGGCAAAGCGATAAGGCCGCACCAAAGAGCCGCGCGCATCATGAAAATTCAGGCCGCGCAGGCCCGTTGCCGCATAATCCAACGCCTCACCCAAGGTGCCAAAATCGGCGAACCGGCGGGCTAGATGGTCATCCGTGGGGCAGCTTTGCGACGGAATGGGCGACATAATATACTTTCCTGCTTGCGACCGGCTTGTGGTGTCCGGCCTGCTTTAGATCAGCCTGTTCAGGACCGAATAGCCAAATGGTCTTCCCGCACCCTCGCCATCGGGCTAGGTATGGGTGAACCGGAGCACTACATCGGACCGCACTATGGCACAAAAATGGCGCTCTACACGTCAGGGCACGAAAAGTGCAACTTTTCCGCACGAATTGGCCGACGAAAATACACAAGCTACGCCCGATCAATCGGGTGACACCTCAACACGGCCATCGGCACGCCCCCCCGCACGGCCAAAGGGAATGAAGCTCGACTCTGCCCGGCTGGACCGGCTCGCGCTTGATTATGTCGCGCGCTATGCCACCACCAGCGTCAAGCTCCAGCGCTATTTATCGCGCAAAATCATGGAAGCACGGCACGCCGATAGCATTGATGAAGCCGTCGCATCGACCCTCAATGCCCAGATTGCCGACATTCTCGCCCGCTGTGTCACGCTTGGCTATGTCAATGATCGCGCATGGGCCGAAATGAAAGCATCCTCGCTACGCGCCAGCGGCTATGGCGACAGGCGGGTCCGCGACAATTTAAGAAGCAACGGCATTGCCCGCGATGTCGTTGAAGACATTAGCCTTACCCCGCATGAAGGGACGGGCGAGGATGAAAGAGAAGCGGAAAGTCCGATGGACATTGCGTTGCGATTCGCCAGACGCCACCGAATTGGGCCTTTCCGTCCCGTTAAAGAAAATGAACATCAAATTCACCAAACCATCGGAAAGCTGGTCAGAGCCGGACATCCTTATGATATTGCACATAAAATATCACAGATGAGCGCTACTGACATTGATGAAAATTGAAAACTTCGGAAACTAAACCATTGACGAAGGCACCAATGGCCTGCTGATACGTGATCTTGTTGTAACACGCGGGATAAGTACAAGAGATGACAGAACGGGACACATCGCCTGAGCACGAAAATGTAGAGGCGAGCGGGACCGGTGAAGAAGCGGGTAAACAGGTTGTTTCAGGCTTAGTGAAATGGTTCGATGCCACCCGGGGGTTTGGGTTCATCGTGCCAGATGATGGTTTGGGTGACGTGCTTATCCATTTTTCGCTGCTGCGCGAACATGATCGCCGTAGCTTGCCGGAAGGTGCGCGGATCGATTGCACGGTAGTGCAGCGTGACCGGGGCCGTCAGGCCGACCGCGTCACGGCAATTGACCTAAGCTGCGCCACAGGCCCGGATTTGCAGGAAATCGCACAACGCGCGGCTGACCGCATCGACCCGGTCGCCTTGGTCGATGATGCAGGCGAATATACACCCACCACGGTCAAATGGTTCAACCGGCTGAAGGGTTATGGCTTTGTGGTGCCGGATGGCACGACCGAAGACGTGTTCCTCCACATGGAAACCCTGCGTCGCGGCGGCATCGAAGAAGTCGAACCGGGCGAGCGGCTTTTCGCCCGCATCGCAGCGGGCCGCAAGGGGCGGCTGGCTGTCGTGGTCAACCGTGAATTGCCAGAATAAGGCGCGTTAACATGCGTCATGCGCTGCGGCTTGCCCTTTTTATCGGTGTCGCGGTCTTGCCGATTGCCGCCTGCCATGCAGGCGGCAGCGCGCCCTTCTCCAACGCCAATGCGACCGAGAATGAGGCCGAAAGCGGCCTTGCCACCGAAACCCTGTCCATTGCGACCATGAAGGGTGAACGTCGCTTCACCGTCGAAATCGCGCAGACTGCAGAAGAACAATCGCGCGGCTTGATGTTTCGCACCAAGCTTGCGCCTGATCGCGGCATGATCTTTCCGATGTTGCCGCCGCGCGATGTGGCCTTCTGGATGAAGAACACCCTCATCCCGCTCGACATGATCTTCATCCGCCCCAACCGCACCATCGCCCGGATCGAGGCAAACACCGTGCCGGAAACGCTCGACCCAGTGTCCTCCAACGAGCCCGTCATCGCGGTGCTGGAAATCGCAGGCGGCCAAGCCGTCGCCCAGGGCATCGCCCCCGGCGATCTGGTGACGCTCCCCTTTTAGGGGAGCTTTTTTTTGCTTTAGCCTCAGTCGCCGGCGCGGGCATCCGCCCGCTTAGGCTTTCGCGCCAATAAGGCGCGGCGGCCATTCGGCCTTGCGGCACTGCGTGCCGTTGGTGGCAATTGTCATGCGCAACCCTAAGATAGTGCCACCAACGGCGGCATCGCCGCCGCAAGCGCGAACGCGCGCCCGAGCTTATTGCGAGGAAAGCCAAGGCGACGGATGTCGCCGCCCGGCGCTTGAGGGAACAAACAAAAAAACTAACCGCGCACGGAACGACGGAGGTGTACCCCGCCCTGCAATTAAATCTCGACCTGACTACCCAGCTCCACCACGCGGTTAGTCGGCAAGCGGAAGAACTCCATCGCGCTTTCTGCGTTCCGCAGCATCCATGCGAACAGATGTTCGCGCCATACGGCCATGCCGGGGCGCGATGACGGCAACAAGGTCTGCCGTGCGAGGAAGAAGCTCGTGTCCATCATGTTGAACGTCGCACCGCCACAATTGCCCAGATTCTTCAACGCATCCGGCACATTCGGCTCTTCCATAAAGCCATAGCGAATGACGAGGCGGAAAAAGCCCTGCCCGAGATCGCTCATGCTGCACCGCCGCGTCTCATCGGTATAAGGCACATCTTCGATCCGCACGGTCAACAGCACCACACGCTCATGCAGCACCTTGTTGTGCTTCAGATTGTGCAGCAACGCATGCGGCACGCCTTCCGGGGTCGATGTCATGAACACCGCCGTCCCGGACACGCGCGACGCGCTATTGGCCGCCGATTTGATGAAGATGCCAAGCGGCATCGCCGATTCACGCATCCGTTCCAGCATCAGCTTGCGCCCGCGCGACCAGCTGGTCAGCAATGTAAAGATGATCAGCCCGACCAACAATGGGAACCAGCCGCCATCCGGCACCTTGGTCAGGTTCGCCGCGAAATAGGCGACATCGACGACAAGGAACACCGTCAACACCAGCACCGCCAGCAATTTGTTCCAATGCCACAAGGAGAACAATACCACCGCCAACAGACAGGTATCGATGAACATCGCCCCCGTCACCGCAATACCATAAGCCGCCGCGAGGTTGCTCGACGACTGGAACATCAAGACCAAAGCGATCACCGCGACCATCAGCGCCCAGTTGATTGCCGGGATGTAAATCTGCCCGGCGGCGCGTGCGCTGGTATGGGCGATACGCAGACGCGGGATGAAGCCAAGCTGGATCGCCTGTTGCGTCAACGAGAACGCACCCGAAATCACGGCCTGACTGGCAATAACCGTCGCCATCAGCGCCAGCAGCACGAGCGGCAAGCGGAAGGCTTCTGGCGCGAGCAAGAAGAACGGGTTGAAAATCGCCGCCTGCGCCGCCACCGGATCAAGCGAAATGATCATCGCGCCCTGCCCCAGATAGTTGAGCATCAGCCCTGGCAAGACGAAGAACAGCCATGACACGCGAATCGGATTGCGGCCAAAATGCCCCATATCGGCATACAGCGCCTCTGCCCCCGTCACCGCGAGCACGACAGAACCAAGCGCTAGAAACGCCTTGACCCCGTCGATCCTGAAAAACTCCACCGCATACATCGGATTGAGCGCCCAGAGAATTTCCGGGGCCTGGACGATATGGCTCAACCCCAATACCGACAGCACGATGAAATAGATGACCATGATCGGCCCGAACAATAACCCGACCTTTGCCGTGCCGCGCGCCTGAATCATGAACAGGCCCACCAGAATCGCAATCGCAATCGGCAGCACAAATGGCTCGAAACCGGGATTGACGACCATCAGACCTTCGGATGCCGACAACACCGACATCGCAGGCGTAATCATGCTGTCGCCATAAAAAAGCGCTGTCGCAAACACGCCGAGCAGCACAATCGACATGCTCCATTTCGCATCCGGCGATTTGCGGTTGATCAGCGCCAGCAGCGCAAGGCTACCGCCTTCGCCCTTATTATCGGCCCGCATGATGATGCTGACATATTTGATCGTCACCACGATCATCATCGACCAGAAAATCAGGCTCAACACGCCATAAATATGCATCGGATCGGGCGCGAGCCGATGATGCCCGCCAAAGGTTTCACGAAAGGCGTAAATCGGGCTGGTGCCGATATCGCCAAACACGATGCCGACCGCGCTGATCGCGAGGCTCAACAACGACCCATGGACATGATGTCCACCAACCGGCGTATCGCCAGCCTGTGTCGGGGATGTATTCATGTCGGAAGCGCTTGTGGTCATCGGCTAAATTGCCCGTATATTAAACGTCCTGCACTCCCAAGAAGGCGGGATAGGACGCCGCGCACTAGCACAGCCCCTATGGCCCTGCAATCGCGCTACATACGGCAGATTTCCGGGAAATTTTATTAATTCAGTAAAAAAGGATCAACGTGCCGAGGCTGCGGCGGGCGCAGTGGCATCCGAATCACCTGTCATCTGGGCGATCTCGGCCAGACGCTGTTCAAGATCGGCTCGCCATGGCGCGTCTTTGGGCGTTCTCGCCAGCAATTTCGCCCAGATCGCCGCCGCCGCATCATATTGCCCCGCCTGCGCCAGCCCCAAGCCTTTGAAAAAAGCCGGTCCCGGATGATCAGGGGCAATCGCCAACGCCCGGTCAAACGCCAGATCGGCGGCAGGCGTCAGCAAGCCCCCCGCATGCAACACCAATGCATTGCCCATCGCCACCCAAATATCCGCATTGTCCGGCTGCATCTGCGCCGCACGCGCCAACAGGGCCGCCGCCATGCGGTGATCGCCCTTTTGCTCTTGCGCCAAGGCCAACACGAACAACCCGTCCGCATTCTGCGCGCCCTTAGCCACGGCATCGACTTCGTTTTTCAACGCGCCCTCTTCCTTGGTGGATGAAGGCGGCGTCGGCGCGGGTTGACCGGCCGATTGGGGATGACCCTGCCAGCCATAGCCCACAGCACCGAGCAACAGCACCGCCGCCACCGGCCACATGCGCGCGGACCTATGACGCAGCGCAAGTGCCAGCCCTGCCAATGCCGCCGCCAACAACAAGATCAGCCAGAACCACCCCATCACGCTTCACCCTTGTCAGACGGTCGCGCATTTGAAGAACGTTGGCGAAAACGACCACGCACCAGCCACAGCCCGATGAAAAAAACGACCAGAGGCACAATCCACACCGGGGCAGCGATCGCGCTCATTTCCGGTTTGTAACTGACCCAAGGGCCATAACGTTCGATGAACCAGGCGCGGATCGCATCCGGCTTTTCGCCCGCCGCCACCTTGCCCCGCACCAAGGCCCGCATATCGCCGGCCATTTCGGCATTGCTGTCGGCAATGCTTTGCCCCTGACACACAACACAGCGCAATGTTTCCATCAGCGCCTTGGCCTCGGCCTCTTGCTTGGCATCGGGCAATTGCGTGTTGGCAAGGGCGGCGGGCGGCAGATTGCTATCCGCCTGCACCACGCCGGGCAGCAACATCGCCATCAGGATCAGGGCCAGCCAATGCCGCATCATCGCGCGACCTCCATCTGATCGAGGATCATCGGCACATCTTCCGAGCGAATATCGCCGACATGCTGATAACGGATCACGCCCTTGCCATCCACGACATAGCTTTCCGGCACGCCCGAAGACCCCAGCGCCAATTGCACGGCGCTGGTGACATCGCTGCCGATGCGTTGATAGGGATTGCCATTGCGGGCAAGGAAGCGCGCCACATCTTGCGGCGTATCGCGAATGGCGATGGCATCGATCGCCACGCCCTTGGCCTTGAGTTCGAGCAAGACCGGCGCTTCCGCGATGCAGGGGATGCACCAGCTTGCAAAGATATTGAGCAGCCGGGGCTGGCCCATCGCCAGATCGGCGGTGTTCAGCCCGCGCACCCCTTTGGTTGCGGCGGGCAACGTAAATACAGGCAAAGGCTTGCCCACCAACGCCGAACGCACCACCCGGCCACCCGGTTGAATCAGCCCACGCGCGACCACCCCGACAAAAATCAGGAACAGCACAAACGGTGCCCAGATCGCGAGCTTTTTCATCGCGCGGCTCCCGATGCTGCAACACGCCCACGGCCCGCCCGCCAGTTCTTCCAGACCTCTGCCCCGCCCTCACGCCACAGCCGCCCGATCAGCGCCAGCAGCCCGCCAAGGGCAATCATCAAACCGCCTAACCAGATCAACGTGACAAAGGGCTTCCACCACAAACGCATCTGCCAACCGCCCGCGCCATCGGCCTTGCCGATCACGGTATAAAGCTGGCCATCCCAAAGCGTCGCAATCGCGGCCTCGGACGTTTCCGTCATCGGCGACCAGAATTGCCGCGATTCCGGCACCATCACCCGGACAATGTGGGAACTGCCGCGCGTGACCTGTAATTCCGCCTCGACCGCCGTCCAATTCGGCCCCGCCACCGGACGGACATCATGGAAGCGCACATGGAAATCGCCAATCTCCGCGACATCGCCAATTTTCATCGCGATCAGCCGCTCCTGCATGAACGCGCTATCCGCCGCCATGCCCGCAAGGCTCACCGCCACGCCGAGATGAGCAATCACCATCCCCCATGTAAACAATGGCGTCCGGCGCAGGCTGCGCTTGGCCAGCGGCGCAAGGCTCGCCACCGCCGTACCACCGGCGACAATCAGGCCGAGCAACGGCAAAATGCCGATCTTCCCGCCCCAGATCACCACAGCGATCACCGCCGCCAACAGCAACGCCAAGGCCGGAACCAGTACGCGCCGCGCCACCGCGCCGGGTTCATCGCGCCGCCAACGGACCAACGGGCCGACCCCCATCAACACGACAAGGATCAACGCAGGTGCCGCACTGACCGAATTGAAATAAGGCGGGCCGATTGACAGCTTATCACCCGTCATCACTTCCGCCGCCAAGGGATAGAGCGTGCCGATAAACACAATCGCCAACAGCACCGACAGCAACAGATTGTTGATCACCAGCCCGGCCTCGCGGCTCAACGGATCGAATTGATTGCCCTCGCGCACCGTGCCGATCCGCAGACCAAATAACGCCAGCGCGCCGCCAATATAGATCGCGAGCAGCATCAACAAGAAACTGCCGCGCTGCGGATCGACCGCAAAGCTATGCACACTCGTCAAAATGCCGGAACGCACCAAAAATGTGCCCACCATCGACATCGAGAACGCGACCACCGCCAGCATCACCGTCCATGCCCGAAGGCCGTCGCGCGTCGCCAGCACCGTCACCGAATGGAGCAAGGCCGTCGCCGCGAGCCACGGCATCAACGACGCATTTTCGACCGGGTCCCAGAACCACCAGCCACCCCAGCCCAATTCATAATAGGCCCAATAGCTGCCCGCCACGATTCCAACCGTCAGGAAAACCCATGAAATCAGTACCCATGGCCGCATGGCGCGGGCAAAGGCCGGGCCGACATCACGGGTGATCAACGCGCCGACCGCAAAGGCAAAGGCGATGCTGATCCCGACATAGCCGAAATACAGCGTCGGCGGATGGAAGGCCAACCCCGGATCTTGCAACAACGGGTTCAGCCCCTGCCCCTCGCTCGCTGCGGGCAATTGCCGCGCAAAGGGGTTGGAGGCGATCAGCAGAAAGGCGTAAAAACCAAGGCCGATCAGCGCCTGCGCGCCCAAGGTCGCGACCAATGTTTTCGGCTCCAGCCGCTTTTCCAACAGCGCGACCATCGCCCCCGCAACGGCCAACACCGTCACCCACAACAGCATCGACCCTTCGTGATTGCCCCAAGTGCCTGCGAATTTATACAGCCACGGCTTGGCCGCATGGCTATTCATCACCACCAGCCTGACCGATAAATCGGTCCGCATGAACAACGCAATCAGGGTCAAAAACGCGCCCGATACCAGCACCGCCTGCATCACCGCCACCGGCCTTACCAGCGCCGCGACCGGCCCGTCCGGCTGACGCCAGCCAAACAGCCCCGCATACATCTGCAACGCCGCCAGCGCCGCCGCCAGCCACAAGGCGGCCAGTCCGAATTCTGCCAACATCAGCTCACGCGTCCGGTCTTGTGCTTATCGCCCGCCATTTGCGGCGGCATATAGCGTTCATCATGCTTGGCGAGGATATTGCTGGCCACAAATTGGCCCGGCGTCACGAATTTGCCCTCGGCCACCACGCCCGAACCCTCGCGAAACAGATCGGGGACAATGCCCTTGAATTCCACCGGAATCGCATGACGCTCATCTTCCACGACAAAGCGGATCGTCACCCCATCGGCCAGTTTCTTGACCGAGCCTGTGCGCACCATCCCGCCCAGCCGCACATCGCGATCAAGCGCAGGTGGGCTACGCAGCACATCGGACGGCGCATAAAAATACGCCGCCTGATCCTTCAGGCCCGACATCGCGAGCAGCACCGCCCCCAGCATCGCGACCACAGCCGCAACAATCAGGATCAGCCGTTGGTTCTTGGCCTTCACTTGCGCCCTCGCATCATCTCATCCACGGCCTGTTCGGCGCGGCGCATCTGGTTGAAGCTGACCAATACCAGCCAGCCAAGCGCAGGCACGCTCACGCCATAAGCCGCAATCACAAAATGCCACTGGTTCACGAGGCCGCCAGTCGACGCATGCGCATCTCCAATTTGGTTTCGGCCAGTTCGGCCCGCATCCGCATCAACACAATCGCGCCGAACAACAGGCTCGCACCGACCGCTGCGCCCAACAACGGCCACAGCATCGACGCGTCAATGCTCGATCCCTTCATCAGGCTGATGCTCTGGCCCTGATGCAAGGTCCGCCACCACAAGACTGAATAATGGATAATTGGCAGGTTGATCGCACCGATCAGCCCGAAAATCGCGGTCATCCGCCCTTCGCCTGCGGACTCTCCATCGGCATCGCGCTCGGCCCGCGACAGCGCCATATAAGCGAGATAGAGAAAGAACAGGACCAGCATCGACGTCAACCGCCCGTCCCATTCCCACCACGTTCCCCATGTGGGCCGCCCCCAGATCGCACCGGTCGCAAGGCAAATCGCCGCAAACACCGCGCCCGGCAATGCACAGGCCCGACCCGCCACGCCCGCCAAAGGGTGCCGCCAGATCAATTGCATCGCGCTGGCAATGGCGATCCCGCTCCACCCCGCCATGCCCAGCCATGCGGCAGGTACGTGAATATATATGATCCGCACCGTATCGCCCTGAAGATAATCGGCAGGGCCGAACAACACGCCATAAACGACGCACAAGATCAGCAGCACGCCGCCGACAAGGCCAAGCCAGCCCGTCAACGGGCGTGCGATCTTCAAAAAACGGGCGGGATTCGCATAAGCATGCATGATGCATGTGCATCTAGCCAATCATCACCGGCTTGGAAAGCGCCACGAGACGCTAAAGCATTGCGTTTATCGCACGCCCATTCCAAAGCGGCATCATGCACCCGCCACATCAGCCGCAACACCAACCGGGCCGCGCCATTTTGTGCCGCTGCCTTGCGACCATTTTGTTCACCCTGATGTGGACATTATCGAAAATTGCATCGGAAGCCGGGGTCAATACGATCGAGATCGTCTTCTATCGCTCCCTGTTCGCGGCCCCGGTGGTGTTGCTGTGGACATTATTGGGACCCGGGCTGCATTCGATCAGAACCGCGCGACCGTTCGCGCATCTGCAACGCACCGGCATCGGCGTGATTTCGATGTTTTTCACCTTTTACGCGATCACCCTTTTGCCGCTTGCCGAGGCCTCGACCCTTAGCTTCTCCGCGCCGATTTTCTCCACCCTCATGTCCGCAATGCTGCTTGGCGAACGGATCGGCATTTGGCGCATCACCGCCGTCATCTTCGGCTTTCTGGGTGTGCTGGTGGTGATGCTGCCCGGCTTTACCGACCATCATTTGCCACTGGACGGACTGATCGCCGGGGTGCTGTCCGCCATCGGCATCGCGATGGTCACCGTCACCGTCCGCCAGATCAGCGACACTGAATCCGCCACCGCCATCGTCTTCTGGTTCACCATCGGCGCGTTTCTGATCTTCTCCATGCTGATGCCCTGGTTCGGCCACATGCATGATTGGCGCATAATCGCCATGCTCGCAGCCATGGGCGGCATCGGTGCTATCGCCCAATTATTCATGACGGCAGCATTGCGCTTTGCCCCCGTCGGGGTGGTGGTGCCGTTCGATTACACCCAATTGCTCTGGGCCACGCTTGTCGGCTTTCTGGTGTGGAATAATATTCCCCCCGGCACCACCTGGCTGGGGTCCGCAATCATCATCACAGCGGGCCTTGTGACTATTTATCGCGAACATCGCCACCGGATCTCGCGTCAGGCAACTCCGACCGCGAGCGGATGAAATCGCCATCAGCCTGACTTGGTCGCTTGTATCGGTCCTTGCGCGGGGTTATAGCCCCGACCGAAGACATGGATTGGCGGACAGAATAATGATCCGTCGGGCATGTCATGCAGGGTAGGTCGCAAGTATTTACATCTGACAGGGCGGAGATCAGAATGAACGACGTAACGGCAAATACTGATAATCGCTCAGAAAATGGCGCGATGGGAAGTGCCGTGTTGGACGACAACTACCGCCCTACCCCCGAAGAACCCTTTATGTGCGACCGTCAGCAGGAATATTTCCGGCGCAAGCTGATCGACTGGAAAGAATCGATCCTGCGCGAATCCAAGGAAGTGCTGACCCAGCTCAAGAATGATTCGCTGCGTGAACCGGACGTTGCCGACCGCGCCTCCTCCGAAACGGATTGGTCGATCGAACTGCGCACCCGCGACCGCCAGCGTAAATTGATTTCCAAAATCGAATCCGCGCTGCGTCGGCTGGAAGATGGCGAATATGGCTATTGCGAAGTGACCGGCGAACCGATTTCACTCGCCCGGCTCGAAGCCCGCCCGATCGCCACCATGACCGTCGAGGCGCAAGAACGTCACGAACGTCAGGAAAAAGTCTCGCGCGACGAATAGGGGCTATTCTCCGCGCCAGTTATTCTCCGCGCCTTCAGTTCGACACGCCGTCATTCCCGCGAAGGCGGGAATCCAGACAGTGTGAACCGAGGCGTGGGCGCACCCTTCTCAGATAGTGCTATATGGATTCCCGCCTTCGCGGGAATGACGAGGGAGGAGGCGCAAAGCCTACTCCCTGCGATGAAACGCCCCGCCGTCATCAAGATTTGGCAGCGACAACAACGTCGTCCGCACCTTAACCTTCCGGCCCACGCAATGTGCGGTTGAGCAATTCGACCACCTCCGCCAGCGGTTCGATCACCGTGACACTGCGTCCCTCGCCAAAACGAATGCGGGTGCCATCAGAAACCGGGGTAACAAAGCTGACCTGCGCCGCGTTGATCGCGGTCTCGACACGGTCGGTGCTGGTGAACGTAACGAGCATGTTCCTCTCCCTTATTTGTTGGTCTTGGGACTTGTCTTTGTTCGTCTTGGGGCGTTGATATTCCTGCATTCCACCAAGATCATCAGCGTCTAGTGAAAGCGGCGACGTGTCAAACCGAATCTCGCCAGATCAACAGCCCTAAATGTGACCAAAAAAACTTGGCGCATACGGCCTTCACGCTTTTCGTGACTCCTGCGCTGCATTCACGTATAGGCGCGGCCCAATGGCAAAGATCTTACCCACTCCGCCGAAAATCGGCATGGTCTCCCTCGGCTGCCCCAAGGCATTGGTCGATAGCGAACGCATCCTGACCAAGCTCCGGTCGGACGGCTATGACCTGTCGCCCGATTATGACAATGCCGATATCGTGCTGGTCAACACCTGCGGCTTTCTCGATTCCGCCAAGGAAGAGAGTCTGGAGGCGATTGGCGAGGCCATGGCCGAAAATGGCCGGGTGATCGTCACCGGTTGCCTCGGCAATGAAGCCGAAATGATCCGCGCGCGCTTCCCCGATGTGCTCGCCATTTCCGGCGCCCATCAATATGAAGCGGTAGTCAACGCGGTGCATGACAATGCGCCCGTCCCGCCCTCGCCGTTCACCGATCTCGTGCCGGAAGGCGGGCTGAAACTCACGCCGCGCCATTACAGCTATTTGAAGATTTCCGAAGGCTGCAACCATCGCTGTTCCTTCTGCATCATCCCGTCGATCCGGGGCGATCTCGCGTCTCGCCGGATCGATGCCGTGCTGCGCGAGGCGGAAAAGCTGGTGCAGGCCGGCACCCGCGAATTGCTCGTCATTTCGCAGGACACCTCGGCCTATGGCGTCGACAACAAGCATGAGGTCCGCAACTGGAAGGGCCGCGAGGTCCGCGCCCATATGACCGATCTCGCCCGCGAATTGGGCCAGTTGGAAGGGCCGGATGGCCGCCCATGGGTCCGTTTGCATTATGTCTATCCCTATCCCCATGTCGATCAGGTCATCCCGCTGATGGCCGAAGGGCTGCTCACGCCCTATCTCGACATTCCGTTCCAACATGCCGCCCCCAATGTATTGAAAGCGATGAAGCGCCCGGCGAACGAAGCCAAGGTGCTGGAACGCATCAAATCATGGCGCGACATCTGCCCGGATATTGCGATCCGTTCATCGTTCGTCGTCGGCTTCCCCGGTGAGACCGAGGCAGATTTCCAATATCTGCTCGATTGGCTGGACGAGGCACAGCTCGATCGCGTCGGCGCGTTCCGGTTTGAACCGGTTGCGGGTGCGGCGGCCAACGACCTTCCCAATCCGGTGCCGGAAGAGGTCAAGGAAGAACGCTTCGCCCGCATCATGGAAAAAACCGCCGCGATTTCGGCGGCCAAGTTGCAGGCGAAGATTGGTCGCACCCTGCCCGTCATTATCGACGAGGTCGATGAAGATGGCGGCGCCAATGGCCGTTCACAGGCGGATGCCCCGGAAATCGACGGCAATGTGTTCCTGCGCGATGCCGAAGGGCTGAAATCCGGCGACATCATCTCGGTCCTGATCGAAGATGCTGACGATCATGATCTCTATGGCGTGCCGGCAAAAGAGTAATTGGCCGGCAATTGACTGACGAACCATTGTGCTGATCGCGCAACCGGGGCATGTTGCGGGGATGGATAGCCTGTTGATCCGCCTCACTGTTGCGCTTGCCGTCGGGCTGCTGGTCGGTCTGGAACGCGGTTGGCATTCTCGTGACCATGAAGATGGCCAGCGCGCCGCCGGTTTTCGCACCTTTGCGCTGACAGGCCTGTTGGGCGGGGTCGCGGGTGCGTTGACACAGGTCAGCGGCCCGATTGCGCTTGGCGCGATCTTCATCGCTTATACCGCCGTATTCGGCGCATTCGAATGGATGGAGGCCCAAACCCATCGCGAACTGAGCGCGACCTCGGTCGTGGCTGGGATGCTGACCTTCTGCCTTGGCGCTTATGCAGTGCTGGGCGATTTGCACCTCGCCATTGCCTGCGCCGTCGCGATGACGGGGATGCTCGCTCTACGCGAACCGCTGCATCGCTGGATCGCTCGCTTGCGCTGGGAAGATATACGCGCGGTCCTGATCCTGTTGGCGATGACCTTCCTGCTGCTGCCGGTCCTGCCCAATCGCATGATCGACCCTTGGAACTCCATCAACCCTTCCGAAATCTGGTTGCTGGCGATCATGATCGCGGCGATTTCCTTTGGCGGCTATGTCGCCATTCGCTTGTTTGGCGACCGGCTGGGCGTGACGATGGCCGCCATCGCAGGCGGGCTGGCCTCCTCGACCGCGACGACCCTGACCTTCGCCAGACTAGGGGAACAACAACCCGGATCAGACCGTCTGTTGGCGGGCGGCATCTTGTTGTCGAGTACGGTCATGCTCATACGCGTCGGCGTGGTCGCGACCTTGTTGAACGGCGCATTGCTTGGCCCCATGCTGTTCCCGCTTGTCAGCATGGGGCTGGCGCTGGGGATAGGTGCGACCATATTGTTGATCGGCAATCCCAAAAACGCCCATCCGCAGATCGTCATCACCAACCCGCTCGAACTCGGCACCGCACTGAAATTAGCGGCTGTGATCGCTATGGTCATTCTGTTGTCACAGGTCGTGCATCATTGGATTGGCGATGCGGGGGTGATGGCGGTGGCCGCGGCCTCCGGTATTGCTGATGTCGATGCGGTGACCATTTCGATGGCGCGTCTTGGCGGCCATCAGATCGACCTTGCCACAGCGACCCATGCCATTGGCACGACGGTTGCCGTCAATACGGTATCCAAGGCAGTGATGGCCGCATCGGTCGGCACGCGGAAGATCGGCCTATATGTCGGCGTGACGAGCACCATCGCGCTATTGGCCGGGTTTATCGCGCTATTCCTGATCTGAAACGCTCCCTTATCCTGCCAATCGGCCCCGCAATAACGGCTTGATCGCCTCCAGCACAAACAATGCCCCCAAGCCGGCCGCAAGCGCCATTATCATGTCGCGGCCATGCAGCGGGGCAAAGCCGAACAAATGCCCGACCACCGGGAAAAACTGGGCAGCGGCAAGAATGGCAACAACCCCGGCCACCACATAAGCCAGCGCCGGATTGGGCCGCAGCACCGCCGCCATAATTGATGTTCCGAATGATCGGTTGATGAGGATCAGCGCCAGAATCGTCAGCACCAACGCCATGAACACAAGGCCGCGCAAATCATCCGCCGCCAAGCCACGCGCCACCCCAATCGCAACAACCGCCGCATTCAACCCCAGCGCGACCGCGCCTTGCAGCAGCGCCCACATCACCAAGGCGCGCGACATCAACTGTGCCTCGGGCGGGCGCGGCGGGCGCTCCATCACATCCTTTTCTTCCGTCTCCGCCTCGAACGCGAGCGAACACACCGGGTCGATGATCATCTCCAGAAAAGCGATATGGATCGGCCCCAACAACAACGGCAGACCGAACAATAACGGGATCAGCGCCAGCCCCGCAATCGGCACATGGACCGCGAGAATAAACCCCGCCGCCTTGCGCAGATTGTCGTAAATCCGCCGCCCCATCCGCACGCTGGCAACAATCGAGCCGAAATCATCGTCGAGCAACACCATCGATGCGGCCTCGCGCGCGACATCGGTCCCACGACCGCCCATCGCAATGCCGATATGCGCGGATTTGAGCGCGGGCGCATCGTTGACACCGTCGCCGGTCATCGCCACCACCTCGCCCCCGGCCTTCAACGCCGCCACGATCCGCAATTTCTGTTCCGGCATGATCCGCGCAAAGACGCAGCATTGCCGCACCCGCTGCGCCAAGGCTTCATCGTCAAGCGCGGCCAGTTCCGCCCCGGTCATCACCTCATCCGCAACAATGCCCGCCTGCCGCGCAATGGCTCGGGCCGTCACCGGATAATCCCCGGTAATCATCATCACGCGAATGCCTGCTGTATGGCATAATGCCAACGCCTGCGGCACGGACGCCCGCAACGGATCGGCCAGCCCGACCAGCCCGATCAGGCGGACATCCGCCTCGCCAATCGCCTGTGGCAAATCCTTGCCCTTCCATATCGCCTCGCCCACCGCCAGCACGCGCAGCCCCTCGCGCGCCATTTCATCGACCATCAATCGCAGTTGCGCAGCCTCATCCCCCGACAAATGGCACAGCTCAATCAACGTCTCCGGCGCGCCCTTGACGGCCAAGGTCTTGGGATGTTCATCCCCCGCCCCGTTTTCAACATCTTGACCCCAGACATTGGCCATCGCCAGCACCGGCTTTTCCAGCGGATAATGGCGGTGCAGCCGATAGCCCGCATCAACGCAGCGCGTGACCCGGCCTTGCGCCTGTTGTTCCCCCAACAGGTGAAACGCCATCTCCATCGGATCGAGCGAATCCGGCGCACAAGCCAGAATCCCGATCTCGGCCAAGCGCTCGAATGGGGTGGGCAGGATCGTGGCGCTGTCGCTGCCGACATGCAAAGCCGCCCCATCGGCCAGCCGCAATTCGGCAATCGCCATACGGTTGCGGGTCAGTGTCCCCGTCTTGTCGGTGCATAAAACAGTCGCCGCGCCCAATGTCTCGATCGTCGCGGCATGGCGGGTCAACACACGCAGCTTGGAAATGCGCCACGCCCCCATCGCCATGAAAACGGTGAGCACGACCGGCAATTCTTCCGGCAACATCGACATGCCCAACGCAATCCCGGCGAGCGCCGCATCCAGCCAGCTCCCCCGCAACAGGCCGTAAAGCAGCACCGCCGTCAGGCTGACCGCCACGCCGATCACCGCCAAGATCATGACGATCCGCTGGGTCTGTACGCGCAAACGCGGCGGTTCATCCTCAATCTCGCCGATCAGCTTGCCGATCTGGCCCAATTGGCTTTTCGCCCCGGTGGCGCATACCGATGCCACCGCGCTACCGCGCACCACCAACGTCCCCGCATAGACAAAGGCTGCATTCTCCGCCGCCGCCATCGCAGCGCCCTCCACCAATTCCAGCCCTTCAAGCTTTTGCACCGGGATCGATTCACCGGTCAGCAGCGATTCATCGACCAACAAGCCATTGGCGACAATGATGCGGCTGTCGGCGGGCACGCGGTCCCCTTCCTCCACCACGACCAGATCGCCGCGTACCACCTCGCGCCCGGCAATGCGCCGCCGCACCCCATCGCGAACAACCAATGCGCGCGGGCTGGAAAGATCGCGCAGACTTTCCAGCACATGTTCGGTCCGGACCTCTTGCACCAAAGTGATAACGACCGAAAACATCGCAAAACTGCCAAGGATGATCGCTTCGGTCCGGTCGCCAATGGCAAAATACAGCCCCGCGCCAACCAATAAAAGCGCCAGCATCGGCTCTTTCAACACCTCGACCAATATGCGCAACGTCGTGCGCTTGTCGCTGCGCGGCACTTCATTGGCACCTTCAGCCAACAGCCGCGCTGCGGCCTCGGCCTCGCTTAAACCGACAAGCGGATCGACCTCTAAAGGTGCTTCAGCGGAGGACGCGTTGACGGGCGATAAAGACATGAGCCGGTTTATGCCCTGAAATGATGACAAAGGCGACTAAGGTTAAATACATTGCGCCGCACCGGCCCATCCCGCATGAACAATCGCATGACCGCCGCTATCGACCCTTTTCACACCATCGCCATCAGCACCCTCGCCCATCGGCTTGCCAGCGAAGGGCGGTCCATCATCCATATGGAATTCGGCCAGCCATCGACCGGCGCGCCCCGCGCGGCGATTGAGGCCGCCCATTGCATCATCGACAATGAACCCATGGGCTATTGGGAAAGCCCGGAATTGAAAGCCCGGATCGCCGCACAATATCGCGAAAATTACGGCATCACGGTCTCACCCGATCAGATCATCCTGACCTGTGGCGCATCGCCCGCGCTGGTCCTCGCGCTCAACGCCGCCTTCGCCCCCGGTGCTCGGGTCGCGCTCGCCCGGCCCGGCTATGTCGCCTATCGCAATAATCTGAAGGCGCTGTGGATGGAGCCGATCGAACTGGCCTGCGGACCGGAGGAGCGCTACCAGATCTCCGCCGCCGCCCTTGCCGCGCTCGATCCCGCACCCGCGGGCGTGATCATCGCCAGCCCCGCCAATCCCACCGGCACGATCATCCCGGCCGATGAATTGCAGGCCATTGCCGAGATCTGCCGGTCCAGAAATATCCAGATCATCTCCGACGAAATCTATCACGGCCTGAGTTTTGGCGAACCCGCCCATTCGATCCTCGAATATGATCCGCAGGCGCTGGTCGTGAACAGCTTCTCGAAATATTTCAGCATGGCGGGCTGGCGGCTCGGCTGGCTGGTCGCGCCCCCTGCCTTGGTCGAACCGGTCCGCGCGCGCATGGGCAACCTCTTCCTCACGCCCCCGGTGATGAGCCAGCACGCTGCGTTAGCCGCCTTCGACTGCAAGGCGGAACTCGATGGCCATGTCGCGACCTATCGCCATAATCGCGATCTGTTGCTAGCCCGCCTGCCCGAATTGGGCCTGTCCCGCATCGCGCCATCGGATGGGGCGTTTTACGTTTATGCCGATATCGGCCATCTGACCGACGACAGCCTGTCATTCTGTTTGAAGCTGCTGAACGACACCGGCGTTGCCACCGCGACCGGCGTGGATTTCGATCCGGTGGAAGGACATCATTTCATGCGCTTTAGCGTCGCCGCATCCCGTGCGGACATCGCAGATGCGATCGACCGCATGATTCCCTGGTTCCAACGCCAGCCGCGCCGGGAAATTTGAACAAAACGCCAAGCGCGAGGGTCCAAAAACACAAGAAGCCCGGCGGACAAATCACGCCGGGCTTCCGTGTTTCGATAGCCGTTACGCTTGCTATCTAGGGTCGCACCGTCTTATTGCCATCTCGCACCCCAAGGGATCAACTGCGTAAAATAGTGCCAAAAATCGTTGTGAACTATCGTCAACACTTCATGTTACACACTGTGAAACATATAGGCCCGCGACGGGTCCATTTGACACTGGCATCGCGCGCATTTTCAAATTAATCTCAACCAACCATTATATCGCGCTGGGTCCATGTCATAACGACCGAAACGCCATAATAAGGGGAGCGAAACATGGCAGACCTGGGCTTCAACGCCCTTGTCAATAATATCGAAAGCGCACTCAATCTGCGCTGCCATTCTTTTGAATTCGATATAATAATCCGCCTGTATGAATTGCCATCCGCCCAAGCCGGCGATTTATGGGGGCTAACCCATGCATCCAGCTCCACCTTTTATGCGGCGCTCCGCAAATTGGCAGATTTGGGCATGGTTGACCTCATCGCCGACAATGCCGACCGCCGTATTCGCCGCTATCGTCTGGCCGACAACATACGCGACAAGCTTGACGTCCATCATGCCAGCCTACCCCAATGGTTCGCGGCCAAGCTCGACAATGGAGAAACCCCGCATTTCAGCTTCCAGCAATTCGTCCGCGGGGTGGAACAGACATTGGGCCTCCATTGCCTGTCATGCGATTATGAATTGGTGATCTATCTGTTCGACTGCGGCCCGACATCGACCCCCGATCTGCATGCCATCTGTCGGGCCTCACGCTCGAAATTCCATACATCACTCCGTAAATTAAACGCCAATGGCGTGATCATCACGCACAAGGTCCCTGATGACCGCCGCAAAAAGGTGCATGACCTCACCCCCTCCACCCGCAGTATGATGGCAAAGCAATTCGCTCAGATGCAGCTTTGGTGGCAGTCATGGCTCCGCACGCGCCCCCAAAACTAGAGCTTCGCGATCAATTCGACATTGCCATCAGCAGAATTAGTCGTTATTTTTTATATAGATACGTTAAAAATATATAAAAATCGTATACGAAAAAAGTTGTTTTTACGCATGTGTCTATGACGTATCGTAAAAATTATATCGCGCTGGGAAATATCATTTAATGTACAATATCTTAATTGATAAAATTCCGGTGAATTTCGAGAATGTACACGGGATTAAGTGCATCACAGCAGAATATGAAATCATTTCATATTTGTACCGTAATATTAGCCTTTCTGCTGGCGAATTGTCGGCAAATAGTCGGGCATCCAACACATCCTTTTACAATACGCTGAAGCGCCTGCACGAAGCTGGCGTAATACATTCGCGCCCGGATGAAGTAGACAAAAGAATCACGCGTTACTCTCTCGATGGCGACACACGCGCCATGCTCGATCAAGAATGCGAGGCACTCATCGCACTGGTGCTGGCGCAATCGCATGACATGGCACGGCAGGTCTGATGCCCGGCGCGACAACTGCCAAGCGCACTTCACGCCCATTATAAATTAAACTTTTCAACAACATGACACATCCATTACATATAGGGCGTATCATGTTCGAGGTTTAGTTATATGCGTCCTGCGTCCCCAAAATCGCCCAGCGAAAGGGCATTTTCCCATTATTTGAGAACCGGCCAACGCCTGCCGGAAGAGTGGTTCCTTGACGCGCAGGAGGTTGAGCTGAAGTTCAACCCCTATCACGATCCGCGCAATGGGCAGTTCACCTCCGCGCCCGGTGGCACACGAACTGGCCCACAGCCTGTGCCGGGACATAGCCAAAGTCATGTGCCAGAAAAGGCAAAAACCTATCGTGTCCGCAAAGGTGATACGCTCTCCCAGATCGCGCAACAGCACAAAGTGCGGACAGCAGGTCTGGCCAAAACGAACAACATCAAACAGCCGGACCATATTCAAGCGGGACAAACGCTGCGGATGCCACCACGCGCACCAACGCCCCCCGCCGAGGTAAAGCGCCCTCCCAAGGCGCAGGCCAATGCGCCGCAAACAAGCAATGCCCCAACGCACCCGCATGTCGCCGCGGATCGGACGGGGGGATCACATGTTGGCCATCCACTGGGCATGCTTTCAGCACGATTTGAATCGCAAGGCAATGTGGGAACCATCTCTTCCGGGAAGGGTGACCCCGGCGGCATCTCTTATGGAATATATCAGCTCGCAACCAAAACAGGGAGCGCCGCAGCGGCTGTCGCAAGCCCGGAATTTCGACCTTGGGCGCGTGATTTTGCCAATCTACAGCCGGGGACAGTGGCTTTTGGAAACCAATGGAAGGCCGTTGCCGCCCGTGATCCATCTGCGTTCAGGCAAGCGCAGGATACCTATATACAGCGGACACATTATATGCCGGTCGTCAACCATGTAGCCCGCAGTACGGGATATAGTTTGGACCATGCGAGCGAGGCGGTGCGGAATGTCGCTTTCTCGGTATCCGTTCAGCATGTTGGCGCTGTGAAGATCCTGACGGAAGCTGTGCAACGAACCGATCAGCTTTTGCCCAGAACCGACCCCCATTTTGAGGCCTTGTTGATCGACAAGATTTATGATCGCCGCACGGAATATGTGGCGGCACTCAGAAATAACGCGATAGCAAAAGGTAAAAAGTGCGAGGCTCAAACCTTTAGCGATGTCATCACAATTCGCTACCCGCAGGAGCGGTCAGCGGCCCAAAAAATGTTACGCAATCAACGCCCGTAATCACGCATACCTCTGTGATAAGGATTGGCTTTATGATGCAGCTATCTCGTTTTCCCCTTCTCGCCATCATGGCCTTAGCCATGTTCATGCCTGTTGCAATGCCCCAATCTGCACTGGCGCAAGACGGACAAGTCAGGCCAGCAATGACATATGAACAGTGCATGGCTTCAGGGGATGCGGGCATGGGGATGACGTCTGGAATGATGGAATGTAATAATATAGAGTTCATCCGACTGGATGATATATTGAACAAAACCTATCAATCCATTCGGAAAACCCTCAACCTCGCGCAAAAGCGGCAACTTCAGCTATTGGAGCGCCGTTGGATCGCCCGTCGAGATCAACAATGTTTAGCTGAAATGATCGAGATAGGCGGTACTCTTGGCCGACTTAGCGGGTCTGGATGCATGCTCGATGAAACTGAAAAGCGCATTCAATGGCTGAAATCCAATTATGTGGTGCGCCATCCAATTGCGGGCAAATAATATGCGCCCCTCTTTGTCCCCGCTGATATTGGCGTATATCCTGACACTGTTATCGCCACTCCCGGCAGATGGGGCCACACCTTATTATCACCCTCAACATGTGTATGTCCGAGACGATAATACCGAAGGCATCAAGGTTTCGGAAGATATCAATAGCGGCACCACAACACAGACTTATGATGCCCCCCTTCACAAGGCAGGGCTTGCGGTGAAGCTGCGCCTGACTGCGGATGAAGCTGAAGAAGAATGCGATTACCAGATTACCTATGAGGGCAGGCGATACAGGTTTATTCGCAGTTCTAATATGTGGTCAATGAGGCTCGACAAGGCGTTGCACCTCTTCATCTTTGATGATGGCATGGCACATGCGCTTGCCACCACATATCTTGATAAACGTTTCCGCTTCTCAATCATCTCCATGCAGCAGGGCACAGCCACCGAACAACAATGTGCCATCATCCCCGGCAAGAAGCTGGGATTGACAATATCTCAGGCGGGAAAGGCAACGCCTGATAGCTTGGGCCTTGTGGTACAACATATCGCGCAACGCGTTGGTAGCGGCACTCTGTCTGCAAAGGACTATAGTTGCACCAAGGCACGGGCAGTCCAATCAATAGCAACAAGCCGCTTTGATGGAAAACGGCGGCCATGACGCGGGCCAAAAGCGATGAACTCTTAACGCAGCAAATCTGCCGCAGGCGCATCGCGCAACCATTTTAGTCGAATTCTACATCCTTCGGCGAAAACATGGCATCAATCGAGCTTGCTTCACATGGAGCCCTGTTTTCGATTGCAGCCCACAACTTATCATCGAATCTATGGTGGCCGTCGATCCGGGCATATCCCAGTGTACGGATCAACTCGATCCTGTTGGTCCTATACCCCCCAAATTTTTTTTCGAGCTCGGCAAAAGCTACGGCTTTGAGATCATCGTCCCGCCACCGGTCATCGACATATTTCAGCACGTCATTGATAAAGTCCGATTTGACCGCATAGACCTCTTCAAACGGATCGGCTGCATAGGTTTCTCGCGCTATATCTTCATGGAACACCGGTGCGATCCGATGGTAATAGGCATAGGCAAGCGCATCGCTGAAATGATCAGGGTTTTGAATATATCCGACCAAGAAAGACTGCCGCTTTAATTCGTACAGCGCGATCAGTTGAGAATACATAAGCCACCTACCTTTTTTACTATAAAATAGATAATAGGAGGTGGAATATTTAATACAAGATTGTTTTCACAAGAAAATTTTAAAATTCTGCCGCCCAACACGTTGACATGCATTCAGGCGTGTACACAGCTATCCATCACACTTTGATGGATCTTTTCGATTTATCAGGAAAAAATGGTGGACGCACTAGGGCTCGAACCTAGGACCCGCTGATTAAGAGTCAGCTGCTCTACCAACTGAGCTATGCGTCCGACCGACCGATTGAAGCGGCTTGGTTGCCCGCTCCGTCTTGTCTGGCGCGGCCACTAACATGGGTAATAAGGGTGTGCAATCCTCAAATGACATTTTGAAGAATTTTCTACCGATCCACCGATATTCAATGCGCGGTAGCCATCACCGCCTGCCATTCCTGTCGCACCTCTTCATCCGGCTCCGTCTGCAATCCTGCTGCTGCCAAAGCCGCGATTCCGTCCGGATCAAGCCGCCCCAATGCCCAGATTGCCGCGCCGCGTACCAATGGCGAGGAATCGTCGAGCAACGCCCTCACCCGGTCCTTGATCGCGTCATCGCCATTATTGCCCGCCGCGATCAGCGCATTGCGGACCATCCGGTCGCGCCCGATCCGTTTGATCGGCGAGCCTGCGAAAATCGTCCGAAAGCCGGGATCGTCCAACGCGATCAAATCCGCGATGGTGATGGCGGCCAGCTCGGCCCGTGCGGCAAAGGCCTTGTTCGCCTGCGCCGCATCGGCAAATTTATTCCACGGGCAGGCCGCAAGGCAATCATCGCAACCATAGACATGATTGCCCATCTGCGCGCGAAACTCGACCGGAATCGGCCCTTTATGCTCAATCGTCAGATAAGAAATGCAGCGCCGCGCATCCAGCCGATAGGGCGCGATAAACGCATCGGTCGGGCATGCCCGCTGGCACGCATCGCACGACCCGCAACGGTCGCGTTCCGGCGCATCCGGCACCAGATCGAGCGTCGTATAAATCGCCCCCAGCAGCAACCAGCTACCATGTGTGCGGCTGACAAGGTTGCTGTGCTTGCCCTGCCAGCCAAGGCCAGCCGCCGCTGCCAACGGTTTTTCCATCACCGGGGCGGTATCGACAAACACCTTCACATTGCCGCCGCCCGCCGCCGTGATCAGCCACCCGGCGAGATGCTTCAACTGCTTCTTGATAACATCATGATAATCAGCGCCTTGGGCATAGACGCTGATCCGCGCCGCATCGGGCGCATCGGCATGCTGCATCGGATCGTTGGGCGGGGCATAGCTCATCCCCAGCATGATCACGGACTGCGCCTCTGGCCACAGCCCCTGTGGCGATGCACGCTGTTCCGCCCGCGCCTCCATCCAGCCCATGCTGCCATGCGCGCCCAGTGCCAGCCATTGCTGCAAACGATCCCCCGCCTGTGGAATGGCATCGGCAGGACAAATGCCGCACGCGACAAAGCCGAGGCGATGCGCCTCATCCTTCAGGCGCGATTCAAGGCTCGTCACCATATCAGGCCAAGGTCGATAAAGAGAATGTGAGGCGCGAAAGCCGAAAGGCCATTAGGCGTCTTGATCGGCAATAAGAGGATCAGAAACGGAAGGCCGTGCCGACATAGACAGCCTGGCTGTCGCGACGGTTGTCGACCAACGCATCCTGACGGTCACGCTGCACCTTATAGCGCACGCCACCGGTCACATCGATGTTGGTGGCGATCCGGTATGACCCGCCGAAATCAACCGCGACACTTTCGTCGCGACCAAGGGTACGGCCAATCGCATTGCCGCGATCAGCCGACAATTGCACCTTTGTCGACCAGCGGCGGCCCGCAAAGCTCAGGCCCAAATCAGCCGCGCTGCGTTCGCCAAACAATGGCCCGGTATCGACCCGCGCCATATCACCGGAAACGACAAACCGGCTCCAGCCAATGGCCGCGCCCAGATCATAAGCCGTCGCCACCGCGCCGGTGTTATTCACGCTCTGTGCCATGGCAACGGCGGTTGGCCGCGAACCGGTATGGACCGCCGCAGGGCCAGTGGTGCGCGCACGCACGGCCACCGTGACCGCACGACGCGCGCCCGGCGCCACCGATGGGGTGAAACGGAAACTGTTGTTCGCGCCCCCACGAGCCAACAACGCCGCCATGCGCGGGTTGGAAGCCGGGGTGAAGGAACCAAGATTGCCGGGCGCATTGAGCGAAACCGCGCGCGGTTTCGACAATCGCCCCTGATCGGCACTGATCGTGGCGGCCGATGTCGGCGAGACAGGCGACATGATCGACAGCAGCGCAAGCGCTCCAGCCCCCATCATCCCCAATGTCTTGCGACTCACAACCATGATCTTTTCGACTCCTCCTCGAACAAATCCGATATAAGGCAAGCGCGTAAAGATTAAACAGGTGGAATCACTTAACTGCGGCCTAACACACGGATTCTTTCCACCTGTTGCCAAAGCCACACACTTCCACCATGCCCGGCACCCTGCTCGGCACTTTGGCCAGCCCCCTCCACAGGATAAAACCGCATTGCGGCCCCTATAGCCTTGCGACAAGGTGGCGACATTCTATAAGGCTGTTTCGAACTATTGTCCCGACTGATACCTTGAGGATGTCCCGATGCTCCGTCCCGTTGCTCTGCCCTTGTTGCTGGTTGCCGCTGTTGCCCTGTCCGGATGCGGCAAGAAAGAGCGGCCAGTGGCCGATCTCGCGGCGTCGAAGGTGACGTCGATCGGCGTCAATGCCTATCTCTGGCGCGGTGCGCTCGATACGTTCGGCTTCATGCCGATCACCTCTGCCGACAGCAATGGCGGCGTGATCGTGACCGATTGGTATGCCAGCCCCGCCAATCCGAATGAACGGATGAAGGTCACCGTCGTGATCCTCGATCAGGATTTGCGCGCCGATGCGCTGCGCGTTTCCGCCGCACGTCAGGTGATGAACGCAGGCCAGTGGATCGATACCCCGGTACAGGCGGCGACCGTGCAGCGGCTTGAAGAAATCGTGCTGGGCCGTGCCCGCGATCTGCGGCAATTGGCCAACGCCCAATAAAACTGTCGCGTTATTGGTAATCGGTGCAGCCGAAACCATATACATAGAACAGGCAAAAACAGGTTCGGAATTTTCGGATGACCAACACGCGCTTCAACCCCAAATCGGCGGATGCGCGCTGGCAACAGACATGGGACGAGCGCCAGACGTTCCGTGCCAATGATGCCAGTGACAAGCCCAAGGCCTTTGTGCTGGAGATGTTCCCTTATCCATCGGGACGCATCCATATGGGCCATGTCCGCAATTATACGATGGGCGACGTACTCGCCCGCTATAAGCGGATGACCGGGCATGAAGTGCTGCACCCGATGGGTTGGGACGCCTTCGGCATGCCCGCCGAAAATGCGGCGATGGAGAAAAAAGTCCATCCCGGCAACTGGACCCGCGAAAACATCGCCTCAATGCGCGCGCAGTTGAAGCGCCTGGGCTTCGCGCTTGATTGGAGCCGCGAACTCGCGACCTGCGAACCCGAATATTACGGCCATGAACAGTCCCTGTTCCTTGATCTTTATGCGGCTGGCCTCGTCTATCGCAAGGAATCGGCGGTCAATTGGGACCCGATCGACATGACCGTGCTCGCCAATGAGCAGGTGATCGACGGGCGTGGCTGGCGTTCCGGCGCGCTGGTCGAAAAGAAGAAATTGAGCCAGTGGTTTCTCAAGATCACCGACTTTGCCGATGAACTGCTGGAAGGTCTCGACACGCTCGATCAATGGCCGGAAAAGGTCCGGCTGATGCAGGAAAACTGGATCGGCAAGTCGAAGGGCATGCAATTCCGGTTCAACTTCGTCGGCAACACCGATGGGTTCGAGGTGTTCACCACCCGCCCCGACACCCTGTTCGGCGCGAGCTTTGCGGCGATTTCGCCGGAACATCCGATTGCGAAGAAGCTGGCCGAAAATGCACCGGATCTCGCCGCGTTCATCCTTGAATGCCAGCAATCCGGCACCGCCGCCGCCGATATCGAAACGGCGGAAAAGAAGGGCTTCAACACCGGCCTGTCGGTGCAGCACCCGCTTGATCCGGATTGGCATTTGCCGGTCTATGTCGCGAATTTCGTGTTGATGGATTATGGCACCGGCGCGGTCTTCGGCTGCCCGGCGCATGATCAGCGCGACCTTGATTTCGCGCGCAAATATGAACTGCGCGTCACCCGCGTGGTGGCGGAAGGCGATGACACCGACCCGCATTTCGCGGGCGACACGGCCTATACCGGCCCCGGCCAGATCGTGAACTCCCATTTCCTCAACGGCATGAGCGTCGAAGATGCCAAGGCCGCCGTGATCGGCAGGGCTGAGTCCGAAGGCTGGGGTAAGGGCACAACCGTGTGGCGGCTGCGCGACTGGGGCGTCTCGCGCCAGCGTTATTGGGGTACGCCCATCCCGTTCATCCATTGCGATGATTGCGGCGTGGTGCCGGTGCCGAAGGACCAGCTCCCCGTCACGCTGCCGGAAGATGTCAGCTTCGACGTGCCGGGCAATCCGCTTGATCGTCACCCGACATGGAAGAACGTCCCCTGCCCGTCCTGTGGCAAGGCGGCGCGGCGCGAAACCGACACGCTCGATACGTTTGTCGATTCAAGCTGGTATTTCATCCGCTTTGCCAGCCAGCCCAATGATCAGCCGTTCGACCGCGCGATTGCGGAACAATGGCTGCCGGTCGGCCAATATATCGGCGGGGTCGAACATGCGATCTTGCATCTGCTTTATGCCCGTTTCCTGACGCGCGCGCTCCATCGCATCGGCAAGATCAACGTGACCGAGCCGTTCAAGGGCCTGTTCACGCAGGGCATGGTGACGCACGAAACCTATTCGATCACCGATCCCGATACTGGCCAGCCGCTCTATTTCAGCCCTGCCGAGGTGCATCGCATCGATAGCGGCGCAATGGTCGTGACCGGCAGCGGCGGAACCGAAGTGGACGTGGGCCGCGTGATCAAAATGTCCAAGTCCAAGAAGAACGTCGTCGATCCCGATGAGATCATCGATCAATATGGCGCGGACGCAGTGCGCTGGTTCATGCTGTCCGATAGCCCGCCCGAACGCGATTTGCCGTGGACAGAAGCAGGCATCGAAGGCTGCTGGCGCTTCATCAACCGCTTGTGGCGGATCGTCGACGGGCGCGATGACAATGCGCAGGGCGAGGACAAGGCGCTTGATCGCAAATTGCACCAGACCATCGCAGGCATTGCCAGCGATGTCGAAGGACTGGGCTTCAACAAGGCCGTGGCCAAGCTGCACGATCTGGCGAACAGCATCGAAAAAGCGGGCAATACCGCCAGCAAGACCATCGCCATCAAGACGCTGGTGCGCCTGATTGCCCCGATGGCCCCGCATCTCGCGGAAGAAGCATGGGCCGCGATCAACGGCACCGGCCTTGTCGCCGATGCCGCATGGCCGACCGTCAACCCGGCCCTGCTGGTCGAGGATGAGGTCAATATCGCCGTGCAGGTCAATGGCAAGCTGCGCGATACGCTGACCCTCGCCAAGGGGCTGGACAAGGCCGCATTGGAGGCCGCCGCGCTTGCGTCGGAAAAAATCATCCGCACGCTGGATGGAGCCACCCCGAAAAAAGTGATTGTCGTGCCGGACCGGCTGGTCAATATCGTCGCATGATCCGTCGCCTTTTGCCTTTATTCGCCTGTGCGATCCTTCTGCCCGGCTGCGGCCTGCGCCCCGTCTATAGCGGCGGGTCGAACAGCACCGTCGCCAATGTGCTGAACTCGGTGGAAGTCGGGCCAATCGATGGCAAGGCGGGCTGGATCATGACCCAGCAACTGAAACAGCGCCTCGCCCCGGTCCCGAAGGGTAGCGGCACCTATCGCCTCAATATCGATCTGAATGATCAGTTGACCAGCTTCGGCATCAGCCTCGACAACTCCGTCTCGCGCGAACGCCGCACGCTCCGGGCGCATTACACGCTGGTGGATAATGCGACCGGCAAGATGGTGTTGCAGGCCACCGCCAGTTCGGAAGCCGGGATCGATCTGACCCAATCCGATTTCGCCACCATCGCCGCCGAAGAAATGGCGCTCGACCGGCTGAGCATCGATCTTGTCGATCAGATCACCACCCGGCTGGCCCTGTTCGCAAAAAACCCCTCCGCCGAACAAGATCTGTCGCCAGCGCAAAACCTGTCGCCAGAGCAACGCCGGGCAGCAGAGCAACGCCTGTTAGCAGAGCAAAGCCAGGCGGACGCCATCTGCCAGCCCGGCGAACAATGCCAGCCCGCTAAATAATGCTCGTCAAACTGCCTGAAATGCAACGGGCGCTGGCGGCGGCTGCGCCCGACATTCGGCTATATCTTTTTTACGGGCCGGATGAATCCGCCTCCAATGAACTGGCGAACAGCCTGACAGCCGCCCTTGGCGCTGGCACCGAACGGCTGGACATGACCGGCGCGCAATTGAAGGACGACCCTGCCCGCCTCGCGGATGAGGCCGCGGCCTTTTCGATGTTTGGCGGGCAACAACATATCCGCGTGACCGGCAGCGGCGATGAACTCGTCCCGGCTGTCACTGCCCTATTGGAACTGCCGCAGACCAATCACGCCGTGACCATCGTCACCGGCACGCTGCGCAAGGATGCCAAATTATTGAGCTTGGTCCGCGACCATCCGCACACGCGCTGCCTTGAAAGCTATGTCCCCGGCGGACAGGATGCGACCGCATTGGTCCGCGCCCTTGCTGCCACCTCTTTCCTCCGCGTCGATCAGGATATCGCCAGCCGGCTGACCGAAATGGTCGGTAATGACCGGGCGCTGATCGCCCGCGAGATCGAAAAATACGCGCTTTACCTCGATGCCGATGAAGGCGCGGTGCGCACACTCGATCACGACACGATCGACCTGCTCGGCGCAGATAATGATGAGGGCAATGTGGGCGCGATCGCCAATGCCGTGTTTGCGGGCGATCCGGACACCCTCACCCATGAACTGGATCTGTTCGCGACGGCCTCCTCGCCTGCGGCCATGATCATCCGCGTGCTGATGCGCCGCGCCCATCTCCTGCTCGGCCTTGCGCAGGACATGGCGACAACGGGCCGCAGCGCCTCTGACACGGTCGAGGCGCGGGGCAAGGCGATCTTTTGGAAAGACAAGCCGTCGATCAAGGTCCAGCTCAGCCGCTGGCCGCTCGCCCGGCTCGAAACCGCGCATAGCCGCTTGCTGCAACTGGAGCGCGACGATCGTGGGCCACAGGCGCTGGGCATGACCCGGCTGGGCGAGGAACTGTTCACGCTCTGCCGACAGGCGGCGCGCGCCGGACGGCGTTAAACGCCCTCTCGCCCCAATCGCCGCGCCAGAATCGCACAGACGATCAACTGGATCTGGTGAAAGATCATCAACGGCAACAGTGCCAAGCCGACCGCGCCGACCGGCAGCAACACCTTGGCCATCGGCACCCCGGCGGCAAGGCTCTTTTTCGATCCGGCCATCAGCATCGCAATCCGATCCGCCCGGTCGATTCCGGCCAAGCGGCTCGCCCACCAGCCAATGCCCATGACCAGCGCCAGCAACACGCCACACAGGCCCATCAGTATCGCCAGCTCGCTCACACCCACCTGCGACCAGATACCGCCCACCACAGCGGCTGAAAACGCCGCATAGACCGCCATGATGATCGTGCTACGGTCGGTCAGGCTGACCAGCCCCTTATGGGCCGACACCCAGCCAATAAACAAAGGTCGGAGCAATTGGCCCGCGACGAAGGGTAGGAACAATTGCCACAGGATGCGGTCGAACTGATCGAGACCGATGCCCTCGCCCCCCCGCGTCCCGATCAACAGCCCCGCGATCACCGGCGTCAGCGCCATGCCCAACAGGTTCGATAATCCCGCCGCCGTCACGGCCGCCGCGACATTCCCGCGCGCAATCGAGGTAAAGGCGATGGAGGACTGCACCGTCGACGGCAGTGCGCACAAAAACAATACCCCCAGCCACAAGGCAGGCGTTAACAGTCCCGGCAACAGATAATGCAGTCCCAGCCCCAAAAGGGGAAACAACACAAAGGTCGTGGCAACAATCGCGCCATGCAGCCGCCAGTTCACCAACGCCGCCCATAAGGCGTCACGCGGCAATTTCACCCCATGCATAAAAAACAACAGCATGATCGCGGCTGTCACCAGCCCATCGACCCATAAGGCAACAACACCCTGTGCGGGCAGCAACGCCGCCAGCACCACCGCGCCCAGCAGGGCCGCGATGAACGGCTCCGGCAACCAGCGCGGCCATGCCATCGGGCTTATCCCTTCAGAATCGCCTCAATCGCGGTGCTGACCAGATCGATATCGGCCATGCCGTCAACCTTGGCCACCAGACCGCGCGATTCATAGATTGGCAGGATCGGTGCGGTCTTGGCGCGATATTCGGCCATGCGGGTGCGGACAGTCGCTTCATTGTCATCGGGACGACGCTTGAACTCAGTCCCACCGCATTGATCGCAAACGCCTTCAACCTTTGGCTGCAGATAGCGGTCATGATAGCCCTGATTGCACGTCGCGCAGGTATAGCGACCAGTGATGCGATCGACCAATGCGTCTTCATCGACCACCAGTTCAATGACATGATCAAGCTTGCGTCCACGTGACGACAGGATCTCATCCAGCGACAGCGCCTGTGCCTCGGTGCGCGGATAGCCGTCAAAGATGACGCCCTTGCCTGCGCCCAAACGATCCAGCTCTTCACCGATGATCCCGGACACGATCTCATCCGACACCAGTCCGCCCGCATCCATCACCGCCTTGGCCTGCAAGCCGGTGGGCGTCCCCGCCTTCACCGCCGCCCGCAACATATCGCCGGTGGAGAGCTGCACCATGTCATGCTCGTCTTGAAGACGACTCGCCTGCGTGCCCTTGCCTGCGCCCGGAGGGCCCAACAAAATGATGTCCTTCATGCATCCCCCTTGTGAGCGACTTTGAATGCAGCGACGGATGCATGTCCCGTCGCGCGGTTATAGATATTAGCGGGTGGTCCGACCGGTCTTCAGCTTCGCCTTCTTGATCAAATTCCCATATTGATGGGCGATCAGATGGCTTTGAATCTGACTCACGGTGTCCATCGTGACGTTCACCACGATCAACAGGCTAGTCCCGCCAAGATAAAATGGAATACCCATGCGCGAAATCAGGAATTCCGGCGCAAGGCACAGCACGGTCAGATAGGCCGCGCCAATCACGGTCACGCGGGTCAGCACATAATCGAGATAGGTCTCGGTATGTTTGCCCGGACGAATGCCCGGAATGAACCCGCCATAACGCTTGAGATTTTCCGCCGTTTCTTCCGGATTGAACACCACCGCCGTGTAGAAAAAGCAAAAGAAGATGATCCCGGCGGCATAAAGCGCCATGTACAAGGGCGAACCATGCTGCAACGCGCTGGTGATCGTCAGCAGGATTTCATTGCCGGTGCTGTCGGTCGCGCCCTTGCTGGCCGTGCCCGCAAATTGCGCGATCGTCAGCGGCAACAACAGCAATGACGATGCAAAGATCGGCGGAATCACGCCTGCGGTATTGATCTTGAGCGGCAGATGCGACTTGTCAGCCTGCATCATCCCGCGCTGCGTTGCACGCTTGGGATATTGGATCAGCACACGACGCTGCGCGCGTTCCATGAAGCAAATGCCCCAGATCAGGCCAATCGCCAGCACCAACACGCCGATGATGATCAGCGGCGACATCGTACCGGTCCGGCCACCTTCAAACACCTTGGCGAGCGAAGTCGGCAAATGCGCGACAATCCCGGCCATGATGATGAGCGACACGCCATTACCGATGCCGCGACTCGTGATCTGCTCACCCAGCCACATCAGGAACATCGTCCCGCCAATCAAGGACACGACAGCCGTCATCCGGAACAACATACCCGGTTCAACCACCGCGCTCACGCCCTGCGACGCCCCCCAGCTCTCCAAGCCCACCGCAATGGTATAGGCCTGAAACGCGGTCAGCAGCACCGTGCCGTAACGGGTATATTGGTTGATCTTTTTACGACCTGATTCGCCTTCTTTCTTCAAAGACTGCAGCGAAGGCACCAACGTCGTCCCCAACTGCACGACGATCGACGCGGTAATATAGGGCATGACACCGAGCGCGATGAGGCTCATCCGCTCCAGACCACCACCAGAAAAGGTGTTGAAGAAATCAAGCACACCGCCCTTGGTCGTCTCGAACAGGCTCGCCATGGCGACCGGATCGATCCCCGGCAGCGGCACGAAACTCAGAAACCGGAATACCACCAACGCGCCCAGCGTGAACCAGAGCCGATTTTTCAGCTCCGCCGCTTGGGCAAAATTACCGAGGTTCATGTTGGCGGCCATATTTTCCGCAGCGGATGCCATAGGTCTGACCTTATTAGAACGAGTGGGCTGGAAAGAGTGACGAAACGAAGCCCGAAAGACTCCGAAAAAATAAAAGGCGGCGAAGAGCGTAATGCCCTCGCCGCCTCATATACTCAGTGGATCGACAATGTCTAATCCTACCGACAAAATCAGGCGATTAGCCCTTTTTCGCCAGCCGTGCCGCGCGGGACACGCCCTTTTTCGCGGCAGCCTTTTCGCCAGCCGGGACAACGACGATCACGTCAACCGAACCGCCAGCCGCTTCAACCGCAGCCTTTGCCGCAGCCGACGCACCAGCAACCTTCAGGTTGATCTTCGCGCTGATCGCACCCTTGCCGAGCAAACGCACGCCGTCCCTGCCACCACGGGCAACGCCAGCAGCCTGCAACGCGGCGTGATCGATCACAGCCGAGATGTCGAGCTTGCCGCCTTCAACCAGCTTCTGGAGCTGGCCGAGGTTCACTTCAGCATAGTCCTTGCCGAACGGGTTGTTGAAACCACGCTTAGGCAGACGCATGTGAAGCGGCATCTGACCGCCTTCAAAACCCTTGATCGAGACGCCCGAGCGGCTCTTCTGACCCTTCTGGCCTCGACCAGCGGTCTTGCCCACGCCCGAACCGATACCACGGCCGACGCGGACGCGACCCTTGCGGGCGCCATTATTGTCACGGAGTTCGTTGAGTTTCATGATGTTGCACTCGCTTTCGCTATGTTCGCGCTGCTGGGGTAACCCAGCATAGTTAAACTTGGCCCGGACAGATCCGGGCGATGATATTTCCAAAACCGATCACCCGGCATTGGAAAAGAGCTTGCGCCCTTAACGTCAAATCCCGCCCGTGTCGAGCCATTTGCAATATCCCAAGAGGAAGACCGCAAATTCAGCACCGACACGAACGGGATAGAGACTTTTTGGTTTAGCCTTCCAGGACTTCAACCATGTGGCGAACCTTGCGGATCATACCACGGACTTCCGGGGTATCTTCGAGCTCACGCACGCGGTGCATCTTGTTCAGGCCGAGGCCGATCAACGTGCCACGCTGATCGTCGGTACGGCGGATGGGCGAACCCGTCTGCTTGATCTTGATCTTCGCCATATCGAATTACTCCGCGATCGCTTCGGCGGCTGCTTCGGCTTCTGCCACCGATGCACCACCACGACCCAGCAAATCGGCAATCTTCTTGCCGCGACGCTGTGCCACCGATTTGGGGCTGGTCTGTTCCTTGAGCGCCTCAAAGGTGGCGCGGATCATGTTGTACGGGTTGGAAGTACCGACCGACTTGGTCACCACGTCCGCAACGCCCAACGATTCGAAGATGGCGCGCATTGGGCCACCCGCGATGATCCCGGTTCCCTGCGGTGCCGAACGAAGCGTCACGCGGCCTGCGCCGAAGTGACCCTTGCCGTCATGATGCAGGGTGCGGCCTTCACGCAAAGGCACGCGCACCATCGCCTTTTTGGCGGCGGCAGTTGCCTTGGTGATGGCTTCCGGCACTTCGCGTGCCTTGCCATGGCCAAAGCCAACGCGGCCCTTGCCATCGCCAACCACGACGAGCGCGGCGAAACCAAAGCGCTTACCGCCCTTAACCGTCTTCGAAACGCGGTTGATGTGAACCAGCTTTTCGATCAGTTCTTCGCCCTGCTCTTCCGAGCCACGACGATCGTCACGACGGCCACGGCCGCCTTCACGGCCACGACCGCCAGCGTTGCGGTCGTTGCCGCCACGCCCACGGCCGCCACGGCCACGATTTTCGTTCGGTGCGGCGTCGGCCGACGCACCTTCGGCGCCTGCGGCAGCCTGGATGTTTGCTTCGTCTGCCATCATCAAAACTCCAGTCCGCCCTCACGGGCAGCATCGGCCAGCGCTTTCACGCGGCCATGGAACAGGAAACCACCGCGGTCGAACACGACCTTGGTAACGCCAGCGGCCTGGGCCTTCGCCGCGACGCGCTTGCCGACTTCGGCAGCCGCTTCGCAGGTCGTGCCGACCTTGCCACGGACGTCCTTGTCGAGCGTCGAAGCTGCAGCAACCGTATGACCCTGAGTATCGTCGATAATCTGGGCATAGATATGCTGGCCGGAGCGATGGATCGAAAGGCGGGGACGTTGACCACCCTTGGCCCGCAACGCAGTGCGGACGCGCTGGCGGCGCTTTGCAAAGGCTGAAAGAATTTTTGCCATGGCTTACTTCTTCTTCCCTTCCTTGCGGAAAATGAATTCCCCGCGATACTTGATGCCCTTGCCCTTATAAGGCTCCGGCTTGCGCCAGCGACGGACTTCAGCCGCGAACTGGCCTACCATCTGCTTGTCGTTGCCGCTGATTTCGACCGTGGTCTGATCCGGGGTCTTGACTTCAAGACCTTCCGGGATCGCCATATCGACATCATGCGAATAGCCGAGCTGGAGCTTCAGGTTCTTGCCCTGCGCGTTGGCACGATAGCCGACGCCGGTGATTTCCAAGGTCTTCGAAAAGCCCGAGGTCACGCCGTTGATCAGGTTCTGGATCAGCGTCCGCTGCATGCCCCAGAAGGAGCGTGCACGCTTGGTGCTGTTGATCGGCTGGACCGAAATCGAGCCTTCTTCCAGTGCATAAGTGACTTGGTCAGCGAGCGGAATCGAAAGCGTGCCCTTCGGACCCTTTACCGACAGCTGGCCGCCGTCGATCGACGCCGTCACCCCAGCAGGGATCGGGACAGGTTTCTTACCAATGCGGCTCATCAGAATACCTCCGCAAGCACTTCGCCGCCGACGTTCTGGTCACGCGCTTCCGCGTCAGACAGAACACCCTTAGGCGTCGAAACAATCATGATGCCCAGGCCATTGCGGACACGCGGCAATTCCTTGCTGCCGGAATAAACCCGACGGCCCGGCTTCGACACGCGCGACACATGCTGGATCGCGGGGCGGCCTTCAAAATACTTCAGTTCGATACGGATACCGTCATGACCACCAACCTGTTCGTCGGTGTAGCCACGGATGTAACCTTCGCGCTGAAGCACGTCGAGCACGCGAGTGCGGAGCTTGGACGCGGGGGTTACCACGCTGTCCTTCTTCGCCTGCTGCCCGTTGCGGATGCGGGTGAGCATATCACCCAATGGATCGGTCAATGCCATCTTACGACTATCCTTACCAGCTCGACTTGGTGAGACCGGGGATCAGGCCCATGTTGCCCAGTTCCCGCAGCTGCACACGACACAGCCGGAATTTACGATAATAGGCACGCGGACGGCCCGTCACTTCGCAGCGGTTACGCACGCGGGTGGGGTTCGCGTTGCGCGGAACTTCTGCCAGCTTCAGCCGGGCGATCAGACGCTCGGTTTCATCCAGGCTTTCATCAGCCGCAACAGCCTTCAGACGCGCATATTTGCCGGCATATTTCTTGACCAGCTTTTTACGCTTTTCGTTCTTATTAATCGAACTCAGTTTCGCCATGACTTAAGTTCTCGCTCCTTTCGGCAAGGACGGCTCAGGCCGCCTGCTGGGATTCCTGTTCCACCGGGAAGGGGAAGTTGAAGAGACGCAGCAATTCGCGCGCTTCTTCATCGGTCTTCGCAGTGGTGGTGACAATAACATCCATGCCGCGCACCTTGTCGATGGCGTCATAGCTGATTTCTGGGAACACCAGCTGTTCCTTCAGGCCCATGGCATAATTGCCACGACCGTCGAACGACTTGGGGTTCAGGCCGCGAAAGTCACGAACGCGCGGCAGCGCGATGGTGATCAAGCGATCCAGAAATTCATACATATTGTTACGGCGCAACGTGACCTTGCAGCCAATCGGCATGCCTTCACGCAGCTTGAAAGTTGCGACCGACTTCTTGGCCTTGGCGATCACCGGCTTTTGACCAGCAATCAATTCCATTTCCGCAGCAGCGATTTCAACTTTCTTCTTATCCTGGGTTGCTTCGCCCACGCCCATGTTGAGGACGATCTTACCGAGCTTCGGCACTTCCATGATATTCTTGTAGCCGAACTTTTCCATCATCGCCTTGGCGATGGTGTCTTCGTACAGCTTTTGCATACGAGGCTTGTAAGCATCAGCCATTGATCGTCTCCCCGGACTTGACGGCAACACGAACCTTCTTGCCATCCTTGACCTCGAAACGGACACGCGTCGGTGCACCAGTCTTAGGATCGGCAATCGCGACCTTCGAAATGTGCATCGGTGCTTCAGTCCGTTCCAGACCACCTTGCGGGTTGGTCTGGGTCGGCTTGCGATGGCGGGTTGCCACATTGACACCCGCTACGACGACCTTGCCTTCTTTCGGCAGGGCCTTGGTGACTTCACCGGTCTTGCCCTTGTCCTTACCGGACAGAACGACAACCTTGTCACCCTTTTTGATCTTGGCAGCGGCCATTACAGCACCTCCGGCGCAAGCGAGATGATCTTCATGAAGTTCTTGGCGCGCAGTTCGCGAACGACTGGGCCAAAAATACGGGTGCCGATCGGCTCCTCATTCTTGTTGACCAGCACGGCAGCGTTACCGTCGAAACGGATCACCGAACCATCAGCACGCTGAATGTCCTTGGCGGTCCGAACGATCACGGCACGATGCACGTCACCCTTCTTCACTTTACCGCGCGGTGCGGCTTCCTTGATCGAGACGACGATGACATCACCCACGCCGGCGAACCGACGCTTGGAACCACCGAGCACCTTGATGCACTGGACGCGCTTTGCACCCGAGTTATCGGCCACATCGAGATTTGACTGCATCTGAATCATTTGTCAGTCTCCTCTTTACGCGGCAGCCGGGGCATCAGCGCCACCGACCTTTTCAACGACGGTCCAGGTCTTCAGCTTGGAGACCGGTGCGCATTCTTGAATGCGAACGGTTTCACCTTCCTTGAAGACATTACCCTCGTCATGGGCATGATATTTTTTCGACCGACGGATGATCTTGCCATAGAGCGGATGTTTCACCTTCCGCTCTACCAGCACGACCACGGTTTTGTCACCCTTGTCGGAGACAACCGTCCCGGTCAGCACACGCTTCGGCATGTTGTTGCTCCTTCTTAGGCCTGAGCCGAAGCGCTTACGCGCTCCGTCTGCAGGGTCTTGATCTGGGCGATGGTGCGGCGCACCTCGCGAATGCGTGCCGGCTTCTCGAGCTGGTTCGTTGCCGACTGGAAGCGCAGATTAAACTGCTCACGCTTCAGTTCGGCAAGCTGTTCAACCAGCTGGTCGTCGGTCTTCGTCTTGAGATCGGCAATCTTGGCCATGACCATCACCTCAGAAAACTGATTCACCAAGGCGGGCAACCACCTTGGTTTTAATCGGGAGCTTTTCCATCGCACGTTCAAACGCGACGCGAGCGAGCGGACCCGGTACACCATCAAGTTCAAACAAGATACGACCCGGCTTAACGCGGGCTGCCCAGAATTCGGGCGAGCCCTTACCGGAGCCCATGCGGACTTCGGCAGGCTTTGACGAGACCGGCACGTCCGGGAAAATACGGATCCACAACCGGCCCTGACGGCGGATGTGACGCGTAATTGCACGACGTGCGGCTTCGATCTGGCGAGCCGTAATACGGTCCGGTTCAAGGGCTTTCAGCCCGAACGTGCCAAAGTTGAGCGTTGTACCGCCCTTGGCATCGCCATGAATGCGGCCCTTATGGGCCTTACGGAATTTAGTGCGCTTTGGTTGCAGCATTTCTATTCGCCTTCTGACACCGTTGAGTTCGGCCGATCAGGCGACGGGGAAAGGGATAAACCCTTACCGCGCCGGCCGGACCCCCGATGTTTGAGCTTCCATCATCAGCCGATCCTGGGCCATCGGATCATGACCAAGGATTTCACCCTTGAAGATCCAGACCTTGATCCCGCACACGCCATAAGCGGTGTGAGCTTGAGCTTCGGCATAATCGACGTTCGCGCGCAGCGTATGCAGCGGCACGCGACCTTCACGATACCATTCGGTACGAGCGATTTCCGCGCCACCGAGACGGCCAGCGCAGGTGATCCGGATGCCTTCAGCACCCAGACGCAGCGCCGACTGCACGGCCCGCTTCATCGCACGACGGAACGCGATACGACGCTCCAACTGATCGGCAACGCCTTGGGCGACGAGCTTGGAATCGATTTCCGGCTTGCGAATTTCGACGATGTTCAACGACACATCCGAACCGGTCATCTGGCTGAGCGTGCGGCGCAGCTTTTCGATGTCCGCACCCTTCTTGCCGATGATGACGCCGGGACGTGCTGCGAATACCGAGATGCGGCACAATTTGGCCGGACGCTCGATAACCACCTTGGAGATCGCAGCCTGTGGCACGGTCTTCATGATGAACTTGCGCAGCTTGATGTCTTCGAGCAGCAGCTTGCCATATTCCTGGCCTTCTGCATACCAACGGCTGTCCCAGGTGCGGTTGATCTGAAGCCGCAGACCGATCGGGTTTGATTTCTGACCCATGATTATTCTCCGGCTTCTTCAACTTCGCGGACAACCACGCGAATGCGGCTGAACGGCTTCAAGATGCGGGTCGAACGGCCACGAGCACGCGTTGCGAAACGCTTCATCGTGATCGCCTTGCCGACGCTTGCTTCCTGTACGACCAGGGCGTCCACATCAAGGTTGTGGTTGTTCTCGGCGTTTGCGATCGCGGAAGCGAGGCACTTACGCACATCAACCGCCATGGCCTTCGTGGAGAAGGACAGGATGTTGAGGGCGTCAGCCGCCTTCTTGCCGCGGATCAGGCCAGCGACGAGGTTCAGCTTGTAAGCCGAACCACGCACGGCGGTGTTGACAGCCAAGGCTTCCTTGTCGCCTACGCGACGGGGGCTTGCGGGTTTGGACATGTCTTACCTCTTGCCCTTCTTATCGGCCGCGTGGCCCGGGAAATACCGGGTCGGGGCGAATTCGCCGAGCTTCATGCCAACCATGTCCTCGTTCACGAGAACCGGCACGAACTTACGGCCATTATAGACGCTGAACGTCAAGCCAACAAACTGCGGGAGGATGGTGGAACGACGCGACCAGGTCTTGATCGGGGCGCGACCACCAGCTTCCTGGGAAGCCTCGGCCTTTTTCAACAAATGCAGGTCGACAAAGGGACCTTTCCAGACGGAACGGGCCATGGCTTACCTCTTCTTCTTCGCATGACGCGAGCGGATGATGAACTTATCCGTCGCCTTGTTGGAACGGGTACGGGCGCCCTTGGTCGGCTTACCCCATGGCGTCACCGGATGGCGACCACCTGAGGTCCGGCCTTCACCACCACCATGCGGGTGATCGACCGGGTTCTTTGCAACACCGCGGGTCAGCGGACGCTTGCCGAGCCAGCGGTTACGACCGGCCTTTGCAAGGTTCTGGTTGGCATTGTCCGGGTTGGACACAGCACCGACGGTGCCCATGCAATCCGCACGCAGATAACGCTGTTCACCCGAGTTCAGGCGAACGATGACCATGCCGCGGTCACGACCGACGACCTGAACATAAGTACCAGCAGCGCGAGCGATCTGACCGCCCTTGCCCGGCTTCATTTCCACATTGTGGACGATGGTGCCGACTGGAACCTGACCGAGTTCCATCGCATTGCCCGGCTTCACGTCGCACTTCTTGGCGGCGATGATCTGGTCACCGACAGCGAGACGCTGCGGCGCGATGATGTAGGTCTGTTCGCCGTCTTCGTAATTCACCAAGGCGATGAATGCCGAACGGTTGGGATCGTATTCCAGGCGTTCGACGGTCGCTGGCATGTCCCACTTACGACGCTTGAAGTCGATGAAGCGGTACTTCTGCTTGTGACCACCGGCAATACCACGTGCAGTGGCATGACCCATGTTGTTACGACCACCGGACTTGCGCTTACCTTCGGTCAGCGCCTTAACCGGCTTGCCCTTCCACAGGCTGGACTTGTCGACGAGAATCAGGCCACGGCGGGCCGGGCTCGTCGGATTATAATGCTTGAGTGCCATCTTGCTTCAGCCCTCAGATCGTGGTGGTGACGTCGATGGTCTGGCCTTCAGCCAGCGTCACGATCGCCTTTTTGAAATCCGACCGCTTGTACGGACGGCCCTGCCAGCGCTTGGTCTTGCCCTTGGTGACGATGGTGTTCACCGCCTTCACCTTGACATTGAACAGCGCTTCAACGGCAGCCTTGATCTCGGTCTTGGTTGCGTCATCCGCAACCTTGAACACCACCGCGTTGTTTTCGGAAAGAAGCGTGGCCTTTTCCGTGATGTGAGGCGCGAGCACCACATCATAGTGACGGATATTGACTGCATTAGCCATTGAACCGCGCCTCCAGCTTTTCGACAGCAGCGCGCGAAAGCACCAGCGTGTCATGTTTCAGGATGTCATAGACATTGGCACCAGCCGCCGCCATGACATTGACCTTGTGCAGGTTGGCAGCCGCCAGACGGAAACCGTTGTTCACGCTTTCACCGTCGATGACCAAAGCCGAAGTGAGACCGAGCTTGTCGAGCGAACCCTGCAGCAATTTGGTCTTCACATTGGCCATTTCCAACGTGTCGAGGATCAGCAGCTTGCCGTCACGTGCCTTGCTCGAAAGCGCCATCTTCAGACCCAATGCACGGATCTTCTTGTTCAGGCTGTTTTCGAACACACGAGCACGCGGACCATGCGCCTTACCACCACCGATAAAGATCGGGGCGCGACGATCGCCGTGACGAGCAGTACCACCGCCCTTTTGACGACCAAACTTCTTGCCGGTGCGTGCCACATCGCTACGCTCACGCGCAGCACGTGCTGGACCACGACGGTTATGAAGCTGCCAGGTCACCACGCGGTGGAGAATGTCCGCGCGCGGTTCGAGGCCAAAGATGTCATCGTTAAGTTCGATGTCACCAGCAGCAGCCGCATCGAGGTTTTGAACCTTGATTTTCATGGCGCTCAGCCCTCCTGGTTTTCAGCTGCTTCAGGCGCTTCGGCCTGAACCGGCGTTTCCGCAGGTGCAGCGTTGTTGGTGGCAGCAGCCTTGAGGCCAGCCGGATACGGCGCTTCAGCCGGGCGGGACACCTTCATCGCATCCTTGACGGTGAGCCACGTGCCCTTATGGCCCGGAACCGAACCCTTGATGAAGATCAGGCCGCGATCGGCGTCAGTCAGCACGACTTCCAGATTCTGCTGGGTGCGCTGACGGTCGCCCATGTGGCCGGCCATCTTCTTGTTCTTGAAAACCTTGCCCGGATCCTGGCGCTGACCAGTCGAACCGTGCGAACGGTGCGAAACCGACACACCGTGGGTGGCGCGCAGACCGGCGAAACCCCAACGCTTCATCGCACCTGCAAAACCCTTACCCTGGGTATGACCGGAGACATCGACCATCTGGCCAACGACATAATGATCCGCTGAAATTTCCGAACCGACGTCAAGCAGGGCGTCTTCCGTCACGCGGAATTCGACCAACTGCGCCTTCGGCTCCACTTCCGCCTTGGCGAAATGGCCGCGTTCCGGCTTCGTCAGATTCTTAGGCTTTGCAGCGCCAGCACCAAGCTGAACTGCCACATAACCATCACGATCCACCTCGCGGCGGGCTACTACCTGCACGTTGTCCAGCTGCAGAACGGTAACCGGCACATGCCGTCCGTCCTCCTGGAACAGGCGGGTCATCCCCACCTTACGTGCGATCACGCCAGTGCGCATGATCTTATTCTCCCATTACAGAGGCCCGCCGGCACCATTGCCTGCGGGCGTGATCCAACCCAAAAAAGAAAACGTCGCCCCGTCCGGGCTAGGTTCCTCCTGCATGTTGCCATGCAAAAGAAGAGACGGGGGACGCAGGACCCGATCTAAAAGAAGACCGGCGGTATCCCTTGCTCGTACCGGCCTTATTAGGCCAGCTTGATCTCAACGTTAACGCCAGCGGCGAGGTCGAGCTTCATCAGCGCGTCGACCGTCTGGGGCGTTGGCTGCACAATGTCAAGCAGCCGCTTGTAAGTACGGACCTCGAACTGCTCGCGCGACTTCTTGTCGACATGCGGACCGCGGTTCACGGTGAACTTTTCGATGCGCGTCGGCAGCGGAATCGGGCCACGGATCAGTGCGCCGGTGCGCTTGGCGGTTTCGGCAATATCGCCGGTAGCCTGATCAAGCACGCGGTGATCAAAGGCCTTGAGGCGAATGCGGATATTCTGCGTTTCCATGGTAAATCCCAAATTCCACTATCGATGCGAAAGAGCCAAAAAACAAACAACCCCCAAAAAGCTTGGCGCCGGGGGCGGTTTGCCAAAAAATTTCTCACCGCCCGACTCTCGCGAATCAGGCGGTGAGCAAGCCTATATTACTTCTGGATGCTGGCGACAACCCCTGCACCAACGGTGCGGCCACCTTCACGGATCGAGAAGCGCAAGCCCTCTTCCATGGCGATCGGGGCGATCAGCTTGACACCGAGGGTGACATTGTCACCTGGCATGACCATTTCGGTGCCTTCTGGCAACACGACTTCACCGGTCACGTCCGTGGTACGGAAGTAGAACTGCGGACGATAGTTCGCGAAGAACGGGGTGTGACGACCGCCTTCTTCCTTCGACAGCACATAGACTTCCGACTGGAATTCGGTGTGCGGCGTGATCGAACCCGGCTTGGCCAGAACCTGACCACGCTCAACGTCTTCACGCTTGGTGCCACGCAGAAGCGCGCCGATGTTATCGCCAGCCTGGCCCTGATCGAGCAGCTTGCGGAACATTTCAACACCGGTGACGACGGTCTTGACCGTGTCCTTGATGCCGACGATTTCGACTTCTTCACCAACCTTGACGATACCGGTTTCAACGCGGCCCGTCACAACGGTACCACGACCCGAGATCGAGAACACGTCTTCGATCGGCATCAGGAACGGACGATCGAGCGGACGTTCCGGCTGCGGAATCCAGTCATCAACAGCCTGCATCAGCTTGAGAACGGCTTCACGGCCGATTTCCGGCTTCGTGTCGTTCAGTGCGCAAACAGCCGAACCCGGGATCACCGGAATGTTGTCGCCGTCAAAGTCATAAGACGACAGCAATTCGCGGATTTCGAGCTCAACGAGTTCGAGGATTTCAGCGTCATCAACAAGGTCAACCTTGTTCATGAACACGACGAGCTGCGGCACGCCAACCTGACGAGCAAGCAGGATGTGCTCGCGGGTCTGCGGCATCGGACCGTCGGTGGCGGACACGACGAGAATCGCGCCATCCATCTGTGCGGCACCGGTGATCATGTTCTTCACATAGTCAGCGTGGCCCGGGCAATCGACGTGCGCATAGTGACGCTTTTCGGTTTCATATTCGACGTGTGCGGTCGAAATCGTGATACCACGTTCACGCTCTTCCGGTGCCTTGTCGATGTTCGCATAGTCAACGAACGTCGCGCCGCCGGTTTCAGCGAGCACCTTGGTGATCGCGGCAGTCAGCGAGGTCTTACCATGGTCGACGTGACCGATGGTGCCAATGTTGCAGTGCGGCTTGTTCCGCTCAAATTTAGCCTTAGCCATGTTTTCCTACCTTCTTGTTCACCTATGATGGACAAAGCACATAAAAGCGCGGCCATCAGAGTTCTGACTCCGGCGCGAACGCCCGATGCGCCCGCGCCATTAGCATGTTTTTTCAGTTATGCCAGCTTTGCTTTCACTTCGTCGGCAACATTCTGCGGCACTTCATCATAGTGAGAGAAGTGCATCGAGTACTGCGCGCGTCCCTGAGTGAACGAACGCAGCTGGTTCACATAGCCAAACATGTTGGCCAGTGGGACCATTGCTTCAAGAACCTGCGCGTTACCGCGGCTGTCCGTGCCCTGAATCTGGCCACGGCGGGAGTTCATGTCGCCGATGACGTCGCCCAGATAATCTTCCGGGGTAACGACTTCGACCTTCATGACAGGTTCAAGCAACTTGATGCCGGCCTTCTGCGCGACTTCACGCATCGCAGCGCGGCCAGCAATTTCGAACGCCAGTGCCGACGAGTCGACATCGTGATAGGCACCGTCGGTCAGGTGGATTTCGAAATCGATGATCGGGAAGCCGATCAACGAGCCCGAAGCAGCGGTTTCGCGCATGCCCTTTTCGACGCTGGGGATATATTCCTTCGGAATGTTACCGCCCTTGATTTCGTCGAAGAAGGTGATGCCCGAACCACGTTCGCCCGGCACAACCGTAACCTTGACGCGACCGAACTGACCCGAACCACCCGACTGCTTCTTGTGGGTGTAATCGATGTCGACCTTCTTCGCGAGATATTCGCGATAGGCCACCTGCGGCGCGCCGACATTGGCTTCGACCTTGAATTCGCGCTTCATGCGATCGACAAGGATTTCAAGGTGAAGTTCACCCATGCCCTTGATGATCGTCTGGCCCGATTCATGATCGCTCGTGACGCGGAACGACGGATCTTCGCGTGCAAGACGATTGAGCGCGACGCCCATCTTTTCTTGGTCAGCCTTGGTCTTCGGTTCCACCGACAGCTCGATCACGGGTTCCGGGAACTCCATGCGTTCGAGAATGATCGGGTTTGCCTGATCGCAGAGCGTATCGCCAGTGGTGGTGTCCTTCAGACCCGCCAGCGCCACGATGTCGCCTGCATAGGCCACCTGAATGTCTTCACGGTCATTGGCATGCATCAACAGCATGCGGCCAACCTTTTCCTTCTTGTCCTTGACCGAGTTCAGGCACTGCGATGCAGTTTCCAGCTTACCCGAATAGATACGGGCAAAGGTCAGGGTACCGACGAAAGGATCGTTCATGATCTTGAACGCGAGCGCCGAGAACGGTGCTTCATCCGAAGGCGCACGCGTATCAGGCGTTTCGCCATCGAGCTTCACGCCTTCGACCGGCGGAATATCCAGCGGCGAAGGGAGATAGTCGACAACGGCGTCGAGCAACGGCTGAACGCCCTTGTTCTTGAACGCCGAGCCGCACAGCACTGGCACGAACGAGAAGTTCAGCGTGCCCTTGCGGATCAGCTTGGTCAGCGTTTCGACGTCCGGTTCATTGCCTTCGAGATAGGCTTCCATGGCATCATCGTCTTGCTCGACGGCCATTTCGATCAGTTCCGAACGCATCACCGCAGCCTTATCGGCCAGATCAGCAGGGATATCCTGATATTCGAACTTCGCGCCCAGCGATTCGTCGAGCCAGACAATCGCGCGGTTACGCACGAGGTCGACAAGACCCTTCAACTGGCTTTCGATGCCGATCGGAATGTAGAGGACGAGCGGACGAGCGCCGAGGCGATCGCGGATCATGTCCACGCACATTTCGAAATTGGCGCCGGTGCGGTCAAGCTTGTTGACGAAGCACATGCGCGGCACTTTGTACTTTTCAGCCTGGCGCCACACGGTTTCGGACTGCGGCTCAACGCCGGCAACGCCGTCGAAGCAAGCCACGGCACCATCGAGCACGCGGAGCGAACGTTCGACTTCAATCGTGAAGTCCACGTGGCCCGGGGTATCGATGATGTTGATCCGGTGATCGTTCCAGAAGCAGGTCGTCGCAGCAGACGTGATCGTGATCCCGCGCTCCTGTTCCTGCTCCATCCAGTCCATCGTCGCGGTGCCTTCATGCACTTCGCCGATCTTGTAGGACTTGCCGGTATAATAAAGGATACGCTCCGTCGTCGTGGTCTTGCCAGCGTCGATGTGCGCCATGATCCCGATGTTACGGTATTTTTCGAGCGGATGGCTGCGGGCCATGTCAAATCTCCGAAAGGGTAAAGGGTCGTTGCAATAACGACCCTTTTGTTACGCTGATATTACCAGCGGTAATGCGAGAACGCGCGGTTCGCTTCGGCCATGCGATGCGTGTCTTCACGCTTCTTGACCGCGTTGCCGCGATTGTTCGATGCATCGAGCAATTCACCCGAAAGACGACCAGCCATGGTGTTTTCCGAACGGTTGCGCGCCGCCGTGATGAGCCAGCGAATAGCCAGCGCCTGCGCACGATCCGGACGCACTTCGACCGGCACCTGATAGGTAGCACCACCAACGCGACGGCTGCGGACTTCGATGCCCGGCTTTACGTTGTTGAGCGCTTCATGGAACACAGCCAACGGATCCTTCTTGGCGCGCGCTTCGACGGTTTCGAATGCACCATAGACGATCTGTTCAGCGACGGACTTCTTGCCGTCCAGCATGACGCTGTTCATGAACTTGGAGAGAACCTGATCTCCGAACTTAGGATCAGGCAGGATTTCCCGCTTCTCGGGACGACGACGACGTGCCATTTTGAATTCCTTATATCAGCCAGAACCCCGTTGCCAGGGCGGATCATTGCCAGACCAAAAGTCTGGCCGACCACATTACTTCGGACGCTTTGCACCGTATTTGGAACGGCTCTGCTTGCGATCCTTCACACCCTGCGTATCCAGCACGCCACGCAATACGTGGTAGCGGACACCCGGAAGATCTCGCACACGGCCGCCGCGGATCAGCACAACGCTGTGTTCCTGGAGGTTGTGGCCTTCGCCGGGGATGTAGCTGATGACTTCGCGCTGGTTGGTCAGACGGATCTTCGCAACCTTACGAAGTGCCGAGTTCGGCTTCTTCGGGGTCGTGGTGTACACGCGGGTGCAAACGCCGCGCTTCTGCGGGTTGGCATCCATGGCGGGAACCTTGGAGTTGACCACCTTGGGGGTGCGGCCCTTGCGGACCAGCTGGTTGATTGTTGGCATGAAGCCCTTCACCTTTTCAGTTACTGTGATGACACTCTTGGTTCCGATCCTCGCAAACACCCCCATGGCGCCCGGAATCACGAAACACGAAAGAACCCCGGCGGTGATAACACCCCCCAGGCCCTCACAAGCTCAACACTGTTCAGCTCTTTAGACCGGAAATCCGGGAAAAATGCCGACTCATCGACACTCCCCCCATCTCCGGGCTGCGCGGCCTCTACCTGCCCTGCCGCAAAAGGTCAATGCCGACCTCCCCCATCTCCGTCTCATTTCATTCCGCATTCGCGACCCATTCCGCTTGCTCGACCTGCGCAAATTTGGAACAAGCCCCGCCATGCTGACCCATATCAACGTGCGGGGCGCCCGCGAACACAATCTCAAAGACATCAATGTCGACATCCCGCGCGACACGCTGACGGTTATCACCGGTCTTAGCGGGTCCGGCAAGTCGTCGCTGGCGTTCGACACCATCTATGCGGAAGGGCAGCGCCGCTATGTCGAATCACTGTCGGCTTATGCGCGGCAGTTTCTCGAAATGATGCAAAAGCCGGATGTCGACCATATCGAGGGCCTGTCCCCGGCGATCAGCATCGAACAAAAGACCACCTCCCGCAATCCGCGCTCGACGGTCGCGACCGTGACCGAGATCTACGATTATATGCGCCTGCTCTGGGCACGGGTCGGCATCCCTTATTCTCCCGCCACCGGCCTCCCGATTGCCGCCCAGACCGTCAGCCAGATGGTCGACCGGGTGATGACCCTGCCGGAGGGGACGCGCCTGTTCCTGCTCGCCCCCGTCGTGCGGGGCCGCAAGGGCGAATATAAAAAGGAATTGCTCGAATGGCAGAAGGCGGGCTTCACCCGCGTCCGCATCGACGGCGAATTCTACGATATCGAGGACGCCCCCGCGCTCGACAAGAAATATAAGCATGATGTCGAAGTCGTCGTCGACCGGCTGGTCGTGCGCGCCGATATTCAGACTCGTCTGGCCGACAGCTTCGAAACCGCGCTCAAACTTGCGGACGGCCTCGCCTTTGTCGATCTGGCGGAAGGCACGCTGGCCGATCTCGTCAAAACCAACACCTCCAACGAAGACGCCCCCCTGCCCGAGGTCGAACAAAAGCTGAAAGGCGCGGGCATCCCCGCCAATCGCATCGTCTTTTCGGAAAAATTCGCCTGCCCGGTCTCCGGCTTCACCATTGCCGAAATCGAGCCGCGCCTGTTCTCGTTCAACGCCCCGCAAGGCGCCTGCCCGACCTGCGACGGCTTGGGCGAACGGCTCTATTTCGATCCGGAACTGATCGTCCCCAACAGCAATCTGTCGATCAAGGACGGCGCGATCTTCCCTTGGGCCAAGTCCAACCCACCCAGCCCTTATTATATGCAGGTGCTGACCAGCCTCGCCCGCCATTATGGCTTCGACCTGAAAACGCCATGGAAAGACCTCCCTGCCGACATTCGCGACAAGATCATGAACGGCGCGGGCAGCGAGGTCATTTTGATGACCTTCGTCGATGGCCGCAAAAGCTATGACGTCGAAAAAACCTTCAACGGCGTCGTCGGCAACCTCGCGCGCCGCCTTATGCAGACCGACAGCACATGGATGCAGGAAGAACTGTCGAAATACCAATCCGCCGCGGCCTGCGAAACCTGCGGCGGCGCAAGGCTGAAGCCAGAAGCTCTGGCCGTTCGCATCGCCGATGCCGATATCGCCTATTGTACCAAAATGTCGGTCGGCGACGCGCTCGACTGGTTTTCGACGCTGGAAGATAAGCTCAACGACCAGCAACGCCAGATTGCCCGCGCGATCTTGAAGGAAATCAACGAGCGACTGGGCTTCCTCAACAATGTCGGGCTGGATTATCTCAATCTCGACCGCACCTCCGGCACCTTGTCCGGCGGCGAAAGCCAGCGCATCCGCCTCGCCTCGCAAATCGGCTCCGGCCTGTCCGGCGTGCTCTATGTCCTCGACGAACCGTCCATCGGCCTGCATCAGCGCGATAACGACCGGCTGCTCGAAACCCTGAAACGCCTGCGCGATCTCGGCAACACCGTGATCGTGGTCGAACATGATGAAGACGCGATCCGCACCGCCGATCACATCATCGATATGGGTCCGGGCGCGGGCGTGCATGGCGGCGCGATTGTCGCACAGGGCAAGCTCGACGACATCCTCGCCGCGACCGGCAGCCTCACCGCCGATTATCTCAACGGCACGCGCGAAATTCCCTTTTCGAAAAAGCGCCGCAAAGGCACGGGCAAGAAACTGACCGTCCACAACGCCCGCGCCAATAATCTGAAAAACGTCACCGCCTCGATCCCGCTCGGCACCTTCACCTGCATCACCGGCGTCTCGGGTTCGGGCAAATCGAGCTTCACCATCGACACCCTGTTCGCCGCCGCCGCCCGGTCGTTGAACGGCGCGCGCGTTGTCGCGGGCGCGCATGATAAGCTCACCGGCCTCGAACATCTCGATAAGGTGATCGACATCGACCAATCGCCAATTGGCCGCACCCCGCGTTCCAACCCGGCGACCTATACCGGCGCGTTCACCAATATCCGCGACTGGTTCGCCGGTCTGCCGGAATCGCAAGCGCGTGGCTACAAGCCGGGCCGCTTCAGCTTCAACGTCAAGGGTGGCCGCTGCGAGGCCTGCACCGGCGATGGCCTGATCAAGATCGAAATGCACTTCCTGCCCGATGTCTATGTCACCTGCGATGTCTGCCACGGCAAACGCTATAATCGCGAAACCTTGGAGGTGAAGTTCAAGGGCAAGAGCATCGCCGATGTCCTCGACATGACGGTCGAAGACGCGGTCGAATTCTTCAAGGCCGTCCCCAGCATCCGCGACAAAATGGCGATGCTGGCAGAGGTCGGTCTCGGCTATGTGAAGGTCGGCCAACAGGCGACCACCCTTTCGGGCGGTGAGGCGCAGCGCGTCAAATTGGCGAAGGAGCTATCCCGCCGCGCCACCGGCAACACGCTCTATATTCTCGATGAGCCGACCACCGGCCTGCATTTCGAGGACGTCCGCAAATTATTGGAGGTGCTTCAAGCCTTGGTCGAACAGGGCAATAGCGTGGTGGTGATCGAACATAATCTCGACGTCATCAAAACCGCCGACTGGATCATAGACCTTGGCCCGGAAGGCGGCGTCAACGGCGGCGAAATCGTCGCCGAAGGCACGCCCGAACAAGTGGTCAAGGTCGACCGCAGCTACACCGGATATTATCTCAAACCGATGCTCGCGAAATAGCACAACCGCGCCGGACGGGCGGGCACTGGCCTCCACAGCAACATCAACCAGTGACTGTCCAGCCCTTGGCGGTGGCAATGCTCGGCGTATCACCTGTCGCCCCCCAATTGCCCGACACGGTTATCGTCTGCCCGGTGACGGTTGGCAGGTTGGTATAAATCTCGTCCAACGCCGCCGCTGATAATTTGCAGCTCGCCACCGAGATAGTGACTTTGACATTGATGAGCTTGATCGAGACGAGACTGACGCAGCCTGCAAACATATTGGCAAGGCTGGTCGCCGTTGCGCAATTCAAGGCTGGGACCGCCTGAAGACTGACGCAGCCTTGGAACATATTGCCCATGTTCGTGACCGCCTGTGTGTTGAACAGCGGCACCGTTTGCAGGCTGGTGCAACCATAAAACATATAAGACAGATCGACCGTGCCAATGGTCTTGAGGTTGAACAAAGGCACCGTTTCAAGATTAAAACAATTCTGGAACATGAAGGTCGCCACCGCCAGCGATGCCATGTTGAACGGCGGCACGATCTGTAGATTTGAACAATTCTGAAACATGGTCGACATATTGGTGACCGCCTGCGTATTCAGCGGCGGCACAATCTGGAGGCTGGAACAGCCATAAAACATGGCCGTCATCATCGTCACCGCCGCCGTGTTCAACAACGGCACCGTCTGCAGGCTGGCGCACGCCTGAAACATGGTCGACATATTCGTCACGGCCTGCGTATTGAACAACGGCACCGATTGCAGGCTGACGCAGCTTTGAAACATCGCCGACATATTCGTGACCAGCACCGTATTGATCAGCGGCACAGCCTGAATATTGTAGCAATTCTGGAACATGGTCGACATGTTGGTCGCCGCCGATGTATTGAACATCGGCACGTTTTGCAGGCTGAGGCAATTCGCGAACATCGCCGACATGTTCGTCACCGCATTCGTGCTGAATAGCGGCACCGTTTGAAGGCTATAGCAATTCTGGAACATATTCGCGGTATTCAACAACGCTGTCGCACTGGCGATCCAGATCGGCACGGATTGCAGCTTGAGGCAATCGTTGAACAGATAGGCCATCGACGCGATATTGTTCGTGCTGATCAACTGTGCCTGCTCAAGGAAGTGATGCTTGACGTTCAGCCCCGCCGCATTACCCGCGATCTGGAGCGAGGTCAGGTTTGGCCCGCTGATCAGTAGATCGAGCCAGGCGGAACTATAGCCCGCCTGCAACCCCGTCTGATTATGCTTCAAATTGAGGTTGACGCTCGTCAACACCTGCCCGGCCTGCGGCGTCACCACCACAATCGCCGTTTTATACGGCAGGATCGTGCCGCTGCCATCACCCGTCAATGCCAGCGCCGGGCCATCCAGTGTCGCCGCCACCTGAAAACTGTTCGCGCTGGCATTGACGACATAATAGACCTGCCCGGCGACAATACCGGTGGTCGTCGTGATGACGGCAAAGGAAATCGTCTGCCCATTGGCATAGCCATGGTCCGCGCGATTAACCGTACTGCCCGCCGCGCTGAACGTGATCGGGCTATCGGTCAGCGTGGCGGAAGCATAATTATATTGGTGGTTTGCCTGCACCCCGCTGGCGAATGTCTCGATCACCCCATCGCCCCAATCGACGCGATAATTGCCGGTGGCCGACAGCGCGAGGAAATTGCCGTCTTTCCAGACCGCATGCACCCCGACGAACTTTTCCTCGGCATTGCCAACGACCGGCAGCGCCGCCCATGCAGGGTTCCGCACCCAAGGCAGTATCGGCGCGGGCGCGGCAAAAGGATTACCCCCGGACCTGCCCGCCACCACCGAATGCCTCGGCCCCAGCGCCGATGATTGCAGCGTGCGGATGCTCATGCGGTGATCTCGGAACCGAACAGCGAAAACGATAGCGTGGCCGCACCCGCATAAACGGTCACCACATCCCCGGCAGCGAGCGTCACCCCCAGCGTCAGAAACACCGTGTCATATTGGTTCACCGCGCCGTCATAGACGATATAATGCTGGTTCGAGAGTGCCGCCCCCGCTGGCCGCACCGCCACGCGAAAGGTCGTCGACACCCCGCGATTGCAGATCGCCAGCGTCGAACAGACGGCGGATGCGCCCGCTGGGACAGTATAAAGATCGGAATTCGCCGCCGCGCCCGGAGCCGATTGCCCCAGTGTCTTATAGGTCGTCGCCATGTCAGGCCCCCATCATCATGAAAATGTCTTGCAGCCCGGCGCTATCCCCCTTGGGGCCAGCGGGGCCTTGCGGACCAGTCGCGCCTGTAAGGCCGGTAGCGCCCGTCGGACCGGCGGGGCCGGTGGGACCAATCAAGCCATCTGCCCCGGCTGGACCAGCGGGACCGGTCGGGCCAACCGGACCTTGGGGACCTACCGCCCCATCCGCGCCAGCGGCTCCATCTGGACCAGCGGCTCCAGCGGGTCCAGCCGGGCCGGTCTGACCAGTCGCGCCCGTTGCACCGACAGGACCAACAGGACCGATAGGTCCCATGGGCCCAGCCGGACCCTGCGGGCCAACCTCGCCATCCGCTCCTGCGGGACCGACAGGTCCACCAGCCGGGCCAGATGGTCCTTGCGGTCCCATTGCCCCGGCAGGGCCGATGGGACCGACCGGGCCTTGCGGACCGGCCGGACCAACAGCCCCCGCCACCCCCGCATCGCCTTTTGGCCCCATTTCGCCCCGCGCCCCGGGCGGCCCGATCACCACCGGGATCGCCGCCGGTTCCCGCACGCCCCGCGCCAGCGCCAATGGCGACAACGGCACCCCCATCCACATCGTGATCAGCGCCTCAGGCGCGATAAATCCGGTCGTGACCACCATCTCAGCCACTCACGCTTTCATTGAGTTGAATAAACGCCGGGTCGCTAATCTGCACCGTCGCGCCCGCACGGGTGAATTTCACATCCGTCACATATTGGCCCGGCGCGAGGCCTGCGGAGACCGCCGCATCCAGCGTCATCAGCCAATGCGCGGGCGCGTCACCCACAACCGGCACGAATTGCACCGCAAATCGCGCCACCGCCGGCACATTGGCGGGCGGCACCAAACGCCCCTTTGCGGGTTTCAGATCAGCCAGCAACACATAATCGGCAGGGTCCCCGGCAACCAATTGCCGTCCGATCACAATCGGTTCGCCCCGCTGGAATTGATAGGTCGGCTCCATCATGCCCTACGCCTTTCGCCACTAACGCACATCACCCCCCGCTTCATCGCCCCACGTCGGGAACGACTAAACAAGTCATAAATGCGAGATAGTGCCGATAAGGCGCTGTTGGAAAGTTATATTTAACCTATTGGGTTATTTTTAGGCGCCGCAACCGCAGTCCCATAAAATCGATCACCGCCAATAAGGGCGCACGCAGCCACTCCCGCTTGATCTCGGTCGCCACCGACACGCCCCAGATAATCGGCAAGGTCAGACCCGCCACCAACCAGCCGCGATATTCGGGCCCGACATGCGGGATCGCAAACGCCCCGATCATCAACATCGCGGGCTGATGCAGCAAATACAGCGTGAAACTATGCCCCGCCAATGACCGGATGGCCCCGCCAAATCGGGTCAATAATTTCTCCAGCACAGGCGAAATCGCCCGCGCGCCCAACAGATGCGCGGTGACACAGACCCCTAAGGCAAGATCGCTGACGAAAAAGCGCGAAAAGCCCAAGCCGACATGCCATTCATGAAACCCAATGATCGGCACCAGCAAATCCCGGCTCCACATGATCCAGTGGAATTTCGCATAGAGAAAAAACACGACCACCGGCTGCAGGAACAACAACCAACCGAGCCAGGTCGCCACCGGCTTGCCCGCCCGCCAGCGATAGGCCCACCAGCCCATCGCCCAGATCGGGAACATCAGCATGATATTCGGCCCCGCAATCGCGACAAACACCGCCGCCCACAGCCAGCGTACCCAGCCCGTGCAGAAAAACAGCGCCGCGAAAATCCAGTAATACCAGAATTCGTATGAAATCGACCAATAAGGGACGTTCGACAACATCAATGTCGATCCCCAATTCTCGTTCAGCATCAACGCGCCAATGCCCGCGATCTGCAACGGCGGCCCGGCAAGCACCATGCCTTTGTACAATGCAGGCAACGCCCCCCGGCCCAGCCAGTCGAACAACAAGGTCAGGATCAGACACGGCAGCGCAACCGCATAGACCCGGCTGATCCGGTTCACCGAAAAATCGCGCAACGTCACATTAGGCTTGCTCACCGCATGGCGAATCACAAAACCCGACATCACAAAGAAAATGGTGACGGCCTCATGGCCATAGGCGTTCCAAAATGACCGCCCCACCCCCAACATCCCGAATACGCCAAGATGAAAGGCGAACACCTCGATCGATGCCAGCAATCGGATCAGGTCGAGATAAAGAGAAAGCCCCGGAAGCATGAAAATCCTGTGCGGTCGAAGGAATTAATAATCCGACCCGCCCCTTAACCCTTCACCCGCTCAAGGGCCAGCGCGTTCATGCAATAGCGCAGACCGGACGGTGCCGGGCCATCGGGAAACACATGCCCCAGATGCGACCCACAGCAATTGCACACGGCCTCGATCCGTTCCCAGCCATAGCTATTGTCCAGATGATAGGCGACCGCATTCTCGGCCACCGGCTGGGTAAAGCTCGGCCAACCGGTCCCTGATTCGAATTTTTCCTGCGCATCGAACAACAAAGTGCCGCACGCGCCGCAACCATAAAGGCCCGGCTCGAACTTCGAACACATTTCCGAGCTGAACGGCCGCTCGGTCCCGGCTTGGCGCAGCACATGATAACGCTCGGGCGACAAGACCGCCTGCCATTCTTCATCGCTGCGTTCATCGCGGCGGTCGGGCGCAGGCGCGCCTTCGCGGGCAAATACCAAAATATCGGACCAGTTCAACACGGCAAACCTCCACCTAATCTCTTGCTCACACGCCCCTCATAGCGCGCACGCACGCTAGGGTCAGGCCCTAAGTAGAAATGCCAAGAGAAGCACCCCCAAATTTCCCGCTATTCACACCCACAGAACATAAGCCGCAACTGTCCGGCCGGTCGCACCCATATTCGCCAATATCGCGCTTATTGGCATAGCAAGGAGAGCCACCATGAATCCGTTGGTCAGCAGCACAAAATTTCTCGATGAATTCTTCCGTGATTCGCCCTTGGGCTATTTCGTCCACCCATTGCACGGCGACCCCCTGCCCTCGCCCGACCAGATCAAGGTCGATGTCAAGGAATGCGGCAACGACTTCATCGTCAAGGCCGATATCCCCGGCGTGCGCAAGGACGACATCAACGTCTCGGTCGACGGCAACACCGTCACCATCAGCGCCGAAATGAAACAGCATGATCAGGACAAGGATGCCGACACTGATCGCATCCTGCGCTCCGAACGCTATTATGGGGCGGTGTCACGCACCTTCACATTGCCTGCCACCGTCGATCAGGCCAATGCCAAGGCCACATGCGAAAATGGCGTATTGCGGCTCACCCTGCCCAAAATGGTCAACAACGCCTCAAAGCGCCTCAAAATCGAATAGGGGGTCATGCGCGCCGCTATCGCACCTTGACGGCACATCGTCGCGTACAATGGCGACAAGGTCCCTTGCGGCCCTTCGCCATCCCCAAAGTTGTGCGACATGATGAAATATCGCCCCTCGGGGCGTGAACCCCTCAAAGGGGGTGGTGGACAGGGCTGGATTCGAACCAGCGTACGCTCACGCGGGCAGATTTACAGTCTGCTGCCATTAACCACTCGGCCACCTGTCCAAAGGTGTTGCCGCATCGATTCATGCGACGTGGTGGCGGCTCAATGGCAATTGAGCGCTTGCCTGTCAATGCCATCCCGTGGAAAAGGCGCGCTATGAGCAGAAAAGGTCACCGTCCGTCACAATCCCCCACCGGACGTCCACGCTTTTGGGGTCGCCACGCCGTCACTGCGGCACTTTCCAATCCAGACCGGGTCGTCCGGCGCATCTGGTGCACCAGAGAGGCTGCAGAGCCGCTCAGCCTGCCCGCAAGCATGCCTGTCGAATATATGCAGGCCGCCGATTTGGCGCGTCTCGTGCCGTCTGATGCCCCGCATCAAGGGCTGGTGATCGAGGTGGAGCCGCTGGATGACATCTGGCTGGGCGACCTGCTGATTCAGGGTAAGGATTCGAATCGCCCGCTGATCATTCTCGATCAGGTCACCGATCCGCATAATGTCGGCGCGATCATGCGCTCAGCTGCGGCATTTGATGCGCTGGGCATCATCACGCAGGATCGCCATGCTCCGCCCGAATCGGGTTCGCTCGCCAAATCGGCCTCCGGTACGCTGGAAATCGTGCCATGGGTGCGGGTGGTGAACCTTGCGCGAGCGCTCGATGAGATCAGCGATGCAGGCTATTGGCGCATCGGCCTGACCGGCGCGACCGAGCAAACCCTCGATTCGGCCCTGAGCAATGGCAAGATCGCCATCGTCCTCGGCGCAGAAGGCGAAGGCATGCGCCGCAACGTGATGGAACATTGCGACGTCCTCGCCCGCCTGCCGATCAGCCCGCAGGTCGAAAGCCTCAACGTCTCCAACGCCGCCGCCATCGCGCTCTATGCTGCTTCTGTCAAACGTGCCGTTTAACAGGTTTTTTGTTTAGCCCCTCAAGCGCCGGGCGGCGACATCCGTCGCCTTGGCTTTCGCGCCAATAAGGCGCGGCGGCCGTTCGGCCTTGCGGCGGCGATGCCGCCGTTGGTGGGGGATAACAAGGTCACCCCTTGGTAATTGCCACCAACGGCACGCAGTGCCGCAAGCGCGAACGCGCGCCCGAGCTTATTGCGAGGAAAGCCTAAGCGGGCAGATGCCCGCGCCGGCGACTGAGGCTAAACAAAAACCAACGGCACGCAGTGCCGCAAGCGCGAATGGGCGCCGCCGCTTATTGCGGCGTAGCCAAGCGGGCGGATGCCCGCGCCCGGCGCTTGAGGCTAAAACAAAGAAACGACTTAACGAAGCAACGCCGCTTCGGCTTCACGCACCAAGCGCGCAACGATATCCGCGACCGGCTCTTCCGCCTTGACCATGCCGACAGACTGGCCCGCCATGACGGACCCGTTTTCGACATCGCCATCGATCACCGCGCGACGCAGCGCGCCTGCCCAGAAATGCTCGATCTCCAACTGGGCCTCGCCCATGTCGATCGTGCCTTCATCCAGCTTTTGCGCGACTTCGCGCTGCTTGGTGTTGAACGCATCGGTCCCGGCATTCTTCAACGCCCGAACCGGAATCACCGGCAAGCGCGGATCAATCTGCACGCTGGCAATCGCATCGCGGGCATTGCCGCGCAGGAACATCTTCTTGAACGCCGGATGCGCAATGCACTCGGTCGCGCAAACAAAGGCCGTGCCAAGCTGCACGCCCGCCGCACCCATTTCGAGATAGGCCGCGATCATCTCGCCGGTCGCAATGCCGCCAGCGACGAACACCGGAACGTCATCGGCGATGGCGGGCAGGATTTCCTGCGCCAGCACCGAAGTCGATACCGGGCCAATATGACCACCGGCTTCCATGCCCTCGATGATGATCCCGTCGACGCCCGAACGCATCAGCTTCTTCGCCAGCGCCAGCGCCGGAGCAAAGCACAAGACTTTGGCGCCATGACCCTTGATCCGATCAATCGACCCCGTCGGCGGCAAGCCACCGGCCAGCACGACATGGCTCACCTGATGCTTGCCGCAGATATCGATCAGTTCATCGAGCTGCGGGTGCATGGTGATAAGGTTCACGCCGAACGGCTTGGCGGTCATCGCCTTGGTCGCGGCGATTTCCTTGTCGAGCAATTCAGGCGGCATGGCACCGCAGGCGATGACGCCGAACGCACCGGCATTGGACAAAGCCGACACAAGGTGCCGCTCTGAAATCCAGCTCATCGCGCCACCAAGGATCGCATATTCGCTGCCCAGCAGGGCCGTGCCCCGCGCCATCAATTCCTGCATCTTGCTCAAGCGGCGGTTTCCTCGGCATCAAGGCCATAAGCAGTGTGCAGCACGCGCACCGCGAGTTCGGTGAAATCGGCATCGATCAGCACGCTGACCTTGATTTCCGAGGTCGAGATCGCCTGAATGTTGATCCCGCGTTCGGCCAGCGCCTTGAACATGTCGCTCGCGACACCGGCATGGCTGCGCATGCCGACACCGACGACCGATACCTTGCAGACCTTCGGGTCTTGCAGGATCTTTTCATAGCCGATGGTCGCTTTGGCCTTTTCCAGCACGTCGATCGCGCGGGTCAGTTCGGCGGCAGGGACCGTGAAGGTCACATCGGTCGACCCTTGGTCATGGGCGATATTCTGGATAATCATATCGACATTGATGCTGGCATCGGCCAGCGGACCAAAGATGGTCGCCACCGCGCCGGGACGATCCGGCACGCTGATGAGGGTGATCTTGGCCTCATTCTTGTCATAGGCCACGCCGGTGATCAATTGCCGTTCCATATCCGTATCCTCGATTTCGTCTTCGCTCACGATCAACGTGCCGGGTTTGGGCGCTTGGCCCGGTTCAACAAAGGAGGACAGGACCTGCACGCGGACCTTTTCCTTCATCGCCAGCCCGACCGAACGGGTCTGAAGCACCTTCGCGCCGACACTCGCCAATTCGAGCATCTCTTCATAAGTGACATAATTCAGCTTGCGCGCCTTTGGCACGATGCGCGGGTCGGTGGTGTAAACGCCATCGACATCGGTATAAATATCGCAACGATCCGCCTTGATCGCCGCCGCCACCGCGACTGCCGATGTATCCGAACCGCCGCGACCAAGGGTCGTCACGCGCTCGTCTTCGGTCATGCCCTGAAAACCGGGGATCACCGCCACTTGACCGCTCGCCATCGCCGCGCCCAGCTTATCGGCGTTGATCGCCTCGATCCGCGCCGATGCATGGGCATCGGAGGTCGCAATCGGCAATTGCCAGCCGAGCCAGCTGCGCGCGGAAACGCCCGCCGCTTGCAAGGTCAGCGCGAGCAAGCCCGCCGTCACCTGTTCGCCCGAAGATACGACAACGTCATATTCCTTCGTGTCGTACAAAGGCGATGCCTCGCGGCAGAAATTCACCAACCGGTCGGTTTCCCCCGACATGGCGGAAACGACCACGGCGACTTCATTACCGGCGTCCACTTCCCGCTTGACCAGCGAGGCGACGGTGCGGATCCGTTCGATCCCCGCCATCGAGGTGCCGCCGAATTTCATCACGATCCGTGCCATGAAACTCCCTATGCGTTATACCAAGGCCCGATCTGCGGGCCAAAATCGCGCCCTGTTAGGCAAAGCACCCCCAAATGGCAAGGGCATCGCCCCGCTACATCACGCCCGGCCACATGAATCCGCCACGCCAAACCCCATAAAGAGCCAGTCCAACCCCCACAAAGATATTGCCGCCCCAACAAATTTGGCCCATTCACCTGTCGCATGACGAGTAGTGCGGCATATCGGATCGAAGAACGTGAAGGACGGCCCGTCCTGTGCCTGTCCGGCACCATGACCTTGGCGGGTATGGGGTCTGTCGGCGACGATCTCGACCGGCTCGATGTCCCATATGATCATATCGACCTGCAAGAGATCGAACGGATCGACACCATCGGTGCATGGATCATCCACCGCATGCAAAAACGCCGGGATGTGCCGGTCACAGGCGATGTCGGCGATGTGGCAAGGCTCTTGGGGCAGGTCCGTCGCGCGGATCAACCGGTGCAAATCCACCCCGATCACACCGTCCCTTATCAACGCGTCCTCGCCGAAATCGGCACCGCCACCTTGCAGGCGCTGCACACGCTCAAAGGCCTGCTCGGCTTTTTCGGCGCGGTGATGATCTCTTTTGGCAGCGTGCTGCGCCACCCGTCGCGCCTGCGCTATAACGCCATCGTCCATCGCTTCGAAACCGTCGGGGTGCAGGCGCTTGCCATCGTCGGCTTGATGAGCTTCCTGATCGGCATCGTCATCGCCCAGCAAGGCGCGGTGCAATTGCGCCAATTCGGGGCCGAGGTATTCACCATCAACCTGATCGGTCGCCTGACCACGCGCGAACTCGGCATTCTCATGACCGCGATCATGGTGGCGGGCCGCTCCGGCTCGGCCTTTGCCGCGCAAATCGGCTCTATGAAGCTGGCGGAAGAGATCGACGCGATGCGGACCATCGGCGTCTCGCCCATGGAGGCATTGGTCCTCCCCCGCATCTTCGCGACCATCATCTTGATGCCGCTGCTCGGCTTTTACGCCTCGATCATCACGATCATCGGCGGCGGGCTGTTCTGCTGGATCGATCTCGAAATCCCGCCGATCACCTTCATCCAGCGCCTGCGCGAAGTGGTGCTGATCACCGATTTGTGGGTCGGGCTGATCAAGGCCCCGGTCTTCGGCGCGATCATCGCGATTTCCGGCTGCTTTCAAGGGATGCAGGTCCATGGCAATAACGAAGAGGTCGGCCTCAAAACTACCGCCGCCGTGGTGCAGGCGATCTTCCTCGTGATCGTGCTGGATGCGTTCTTCGCCGTGTTCTTTTCCAGCATCGGGTGGAATTGATGGCCGCGCCAGAACCCATCATCCGCGTCTCCGGCCTGCGCAATGTGTTCGATGAGCAGGTGGTGCATGAAGCACTCGACCTCGATGTCTATCGCGGCGAAATTCTCGGCGTGGTCGGCGGTTCCGGCACCGGCAAATCGGTGCTGATGCGCTCGATCATCGGCCTGCAAGAACCAACCGCCGGTGAAATCACCGTCTTTGGCGAACATATGCTGGGCCGCGCGGATGCAGATGTCTGGCGGGTGCGCAAACGCTGGGGCGTGTTATTTCAGGGCGGCGCATTGTTTTCGACCCTCACCGTCGCCGAAAATGTCGAAGTGCCGATCCGCGAATTCTACCCGCAAATCAGCGAAAAACTACTCGACGAGATCGCCGCCTATAAGGTGGTGATGACCGGCCTTCCGGCGGAGGCTGGCCCCAAATATCCATCCCAGCTTTCCGGCGGGATGCGCAAGCGGGCGGGCCTTGCTCGCGCCCTTGCGCTCGATCCAGATCTGTTATTTCTCGATGAACCAACCGCCGGGCTGGACCCGATTGGCGCTGCGGCCTTTGATGAATTGATCCTCGAACTAAAACAGGCGATGGGCCTGACGGTCTTCCTCATCACCCATGATCTTGATACGCTCTACGCAATCTGCGACCGGGTGGCCGTACTGGCTGATGGCAAGGTCGTGGCCGTGGGGACGATTCCGGAATTGATGGCGCTCAACCATCCATGGATACAGGAATATTTCAACGGCCCGCGCGGACGCGCCGCCACCGCAGCAGTTGACCGGCACACGCCGCAAAGGAGTACACAGGACTGATGGAAACCCGGTCGAACCAGATTCTCGTCGGCAGCGTCGTCCTCGCTTTGCTGGCTGTGCTTGTCGCCTTTACCGTGTGGCTCGCCCGCGTGTCGGATAGCGAGGCGAAGGAATTCGACGTCCTCTTCAACCAATCGGTCGATGGGCTGGCGAAAGGCTCGTCCGTCGCCTTCAACGGCGTGCCGGTCGGGCAGGTCAAGAAAATCGCGATCATGCCGGAAAGCCCACAATTCGTGCGCGTCCGCATCTCGATTGACGAGGCTGTGCCGATCACCATCGGCACCACGGCGGCCATTCAGGGCGTCGGCTTTACCGGCGTGTCGCAAATCCAGCTTGAAGGCTCACTCAAAGGCGCGGCCACGCTCACTGAACCCGGCCCTTATGGCGTGCCGGTGATCCCGACCCGTCAAGTCGGCCTTGGCGCGCTGCTCAACAACGCGCCGCAATTGCTCGAACGCTTTTCGACCCTGACCGAACGGCTGAACGAATTGCTGGCCGAAAAAAATCAGCGCAGCATTCGCGGCATCCTCGCCAATATGGATCAGTTCACCGGAGCCTTGGCCAAACAGGGGCCAGAAGTTGCCGCCACGCTGAACGACGCCCGCGCCACGATCAAACAGGCAGGCATCGCCGCCGAACAATTGGGCAAACTCGCCGGCACCACCAATGAATTGCTCGACAAAGACGGTCGCCCGATGCTGGCGGACCTGCGCAAGACATTGGCCACCGCCGAACGCAGCATGGCCAATCTCGATCAGGCGGTGACCGAAGCCCGCCCCGGCATGCGAACCTTGTCGAATGAAACCCTGCCCGAGGCCAATCAGCTGATCCGCGATCTGCAAGCCACGACCGAATCGCTACGCTCGATCACGACCCAGCTCGATGAACGCGGCGCCGGCAGCATCATCAACGGCAAGCAATTGCCGGATTACAAACCATGATCGCCAGAGGATTTTCCCCGATGCGCTTTTCGCAAACTCTGTTCAGCCTGGCCGCGCTCACCAGCCTGACCGCCTGCATCGGTCTGGGCAGCAGCGTCAAACCGCCGCAATATCTGTTCAACCTCGCCGCCAGCCAACACCGCCCGGCGGATGCGGGCCAGTCTGTCGCGGCGGGCAAGCTCATCTCGGTGACCCTGCCCACCCAGCCACGCCTGCTCGCGACGAGCCGCATCCCGGTGATCAACGCCCCGAACGGTGTCGCCTATTTGCCGAACACCGCATGGGTCGATACGCCCGCGCCATTGTTCCAGCGCCTGATCGCCGAAACCATCACCGCGCAAAATAGCACCGTCCCGCTTATAATCGTCGCCCTGCCCGCGCGTCAGGCAGGCAGCACCGACGGCCCGCGTTTGGGCGGCGAACTTACGATGTTCGGTCTCGACCATGCGACGAATGAGGCCGTGGTGATCTTCGACGCCACGCTGACCGGCCCGACCGATGTCGCGGTCCGCAGCCGCCGTTTCGAACATCGCACCCCGGCCAATCTGTCCAAACCACAACTCGCCGCCAAGGCGATTGAGGCCGCGGCCAACGCCGTCGCCGCCCAAGTCGCGACATGGGTGGCGGAAAACTAAACAATAGCGCTGTCATCCCCCTCGCCCGCCACCCTTCGCCACCCCCGGCCTCCACCCCGCTCTCATCTTCGTCATTCCCGCCTTCGCGGGAATGACGAGGATGAGGGAACGAGGCTTAATCCCGGCACATTTCTGAATTAGCCCTTGGCGCTTTCCCGCGACCTCCGCTATGAAGGCCGTTCCCCGGGGAGTCTGCCCTAGAAATAGGGCCATCATTCCATGCGACATTGCATCTGGAATATTGGCGACTGAGAGGTATGGGTAGCGCCATACGACCCGCTGAACCTGATCCCGTTGATGCGGGCGGAGGGAGGGAGCGGCTATAGCAACCGCACTCTCGCTTCCGACATTGAATTGAGGAGCGACCACATGGCAGATATTCCCGCCAAGGCAGAAATCGGCGTCACCACCGGCCCCATTCGCGGCAGCCGCAAGATCCACGTGCCCGCCAATGGCAACGCGGACGTCTTGGTCGCGATGCGCGAAATCAGCCTTGAAGCCTCATCAGGTGAACCGCCGATCCGCGTCTATGACACCTCCGGCCCTTATACCGATAGCAATGTCCAGATCGACATTTCGGCGGGCCTGTCCCCGTTGCGGCGCGACTGGATCATGGCACGTGGCGATGTCGAGGCCTATGATGGCCGCGCGCAAAAGCCGGAAGATAATGGCCAGCTTGGCCCGGATCGCTCGGGCGGGGTGCAGCCCTTCCCCCATGTCGTCCGCCGCCCGTTGCGCGCCAAGCCGGGCGCGAACGTCAGCCAGATGCATTATGCCCGCAAAGGCATCATCACCCCGGAAATGATCTATGTCGCCGAACGCGAAAATCTCGGCCGCGCACGGTTGGCCGAATATATTCGCGATGGCGAAAGCTTCGGCGCATCGATCCCCGATTATGTCACGCCGGAATTCGTACGCGACGAAATCGCCCGTGGCCGCGCGATCATCCCGAACAATATCAACCACCCGGAATCGGAACCGATGGCCATTGGCCGCAATTTCCTGGTGAAGATCAATGCCAATATCGGCAATTCCGCCGTCGCGTCCGATGTCGCGAACGAAGTCGACAAGATGGTCTGGTCGATCCGCTGGGGTGCCGACACGGTGATGGACTTGTCCACAGGCCGCAACATCCACGACACGCGCGAATGGATCATCCGCAATTCGCCTGTGCCGATCGGCACCGTGCCGATTTATCAGGCGCTGGAAAAGGTCGGCGGCGTGGCCGAAGACCTCACATGGGAAATCTTCCGCGACACCTTGATCGAACAGGCCGAACAGGGCGTCGATTATTTCACCATCCATGCGGGCGTGCGCCTGCCTTATGTGCCGCTCGCGGCCAAGCGCGTCACCGGCATCGTCTCGCGCGGCGGGTCGATCATGGCGAAATGGTGCCTCGCGCATCATAAGGAAAGCTTCCTGTACGAGCATTTCGACGACATCACTGAAATCATGAAGGCCTATGACATCGCCTATTCGCTCGGCGATGGCCTGCGTCCGGGTTCGATTGCCGATGCCAATGACGAAGCGCAATTCGCCGAACTCTACACCCTTGGCGAATTGACCAAGCGGGCATGGGAACAGGATGTGCAGGTCATGATCGAAGGCCCCGGCCATGTGCCGATGCACAAGATCAAGGAAAATATGGAAAAGCAGTTGGAAAGCTGTGGCGAAGCACCCTTCTATACCTTGGGGCCGCTCACGACCGACATCGCGCCGGGTTATGATCACATCACCAGCGGCATCGGCGCGGCGATGATCGGTTGGTATGGCACGGCGATGCTGTGCTATGTCACGCCGAAGGAACATCTCGGCCTGCCGGATCGCGACGATGTGAAAGTCGGCGTCGTCACCTACAAGCTCGCCGCCCATGCGGCCGATCTTGCCAAGGGCCACCCGGCGGCCAAGGTCCGCGACGATGCTTTGTCAAAGGCGCGGTTCGAATTCCGCTGGCGCGATCAGTTCAACCTCAGCCTCGATCCGGATACGGCGGAACAATATCACGACCAGACCTTGCCCGCCGAAGGGGCAAAGACCGCGCATTTCTGCTCGATGTGCGGGCCGAAATTCTGCTCGATGAAAATCAGTCAGGAAGTCCGCGAATTCGCCGCCAAGCAGAATCAATCGGCAGACGCCTTCATCGCCGCCACCGGCGATGCGACCGATGCCGAAGCGGGCATGCAAAAAATGAGCGAGCAGTTCAAAGAAAAGGGCGGGGAAATCTACCTCCCTGCGGAATAAAAACACCGCTCCCCCTTCCCGTGCAAACGGGAGGGGGGCGGCATCCGCACCTGCTTAACGCTTGAAATTATCCAATCCGGCGACAACGCCCGCCTTGGTCGATGGGTTGGACGCATTCTGCTTGGGGGCCTTTTCGGCCTTGGGTTTGCGTACTTCCCGGTTGGATTTCTTCTGTGACTTGGCCACGAGATATTCCTTCATGGGCGTCATGCCCGATGACACAGCTAGGCCTTTAATTCACCCGGGTCGCCTTTAATCTCAGCACACCCGCTTAATCCCGCCGTATACGCGCCACCACCGTCAGGAAAAACGCCGTCGACCAACCGAGCAACAACACCCCGTTGATCCCCTCAATTGCCGCCAGCATCCGCCATTGGGGCGTGATATAGACATCGTCATAGCCGACGCCGGAATAGCTGATGGTCGAAAAATAGACCGAAGTTTCAAGATCGCCGACCGCCTGCAATGCCATAAAAAGGGCGGCATAAAGCCAGATTTCAATGCCGTGCAGCACAAACAGGCCGATCACCAGTCCAAAGGTCCACAGCAATCCGCGTGAAGACATGCTCGGCACATGATGAATGCGTTCGGACTGCGTTTCGTTGCGCACCAGCCATGCCAGCAGCGCCAACCCGGCCCCGTGGATGGTCACTGTCACCAACACCATCACCGTCGATACGGCGAGATGCAGGAACATCCCGCCTGCAACCATCTGCTTTGTCCCCCAATAATTTATTAAAGGGGATAGCGCGGCACCCGCACGACCGCAAGCCGTGCCCTTTACCTAGCCGGCCTTGGCGCTGATCGCTTTTTGCCGCCGCCGTTGGACGGACGACCCCAGCCCCAGACTCTCGCGATATTTGGCGACAGTGCGCCGCGCAAGATCAAAGCCCTTGGCATGCAGCAGGTCCACCAAACTGTCATCCGACAAGATCGCTTTGGCATCCTCGGCGGCGATCAACGCCCGGATATGGCTCTTGACCGTCTCCGCCGACACCGCCTCGCCACCATCGGCGGATGCAATGCCGCTGGTGAAGAAATATTTCAGCTCGAAAATACCATGGGCGCAGGACAGATATTTGTTCGACGTCACTCGGCTGATGGTGGATTCATGCATCTCCACCGCTTCTGCCACCGTCCGCAAGGTCATTGGGCGCAATTGCTCCACCCCGTTGAGGAAGAACCCCTCTTGCTGCTTCACAATCTCGGTCGCGACCTTGACGATCGTCCGCGCCCGCTGATCGAGCGCCTTGATCAGCCAATTGGCGTTAGTCAGGCAATCGGACAGCCACGCCTTGGATGTCTTGTCCTGCGCATCCCGGCTCAGTTCCGCATAATAGCTACGGTTGACCAGCACGCGCGGCAAGCTGGCGCTGTTCAACTCAATCGCCCAGCCCTGCTTGGTCTTGGCCACGAAAATATCGGGCGTAATTGCCTCGGTCCGTTCCGCCGAAAATCGCAATCCCGGCTTGGGATCATAGCCGCGCAATTCGCGCACCATATCGCCAAGATCCTCATCATCGACACCGCAAATGCGCTTGAGCTGGCTAAGCTTACCCTCTGCCAGCAGGTCGAGATTTTCGATCAACCGCGCCATCGCCGGGTCATAACGATCCGCCTCGCGCGCCTGAATCGCAATGCACTCGGCCAAGGAACGCGCCCCGACGCCCGCCGGATCAAACCCCTGCACCGCCGCCAAAGCCTGCTCAACCAGCACCCCCGGCACATCCAACCGCTGCGACATCTCCAACACCGATCCGGTAAAATATCCGACCTCGTCGATCTGATCGATCAACCCGCGCGCCACGGACAACACCGGTTCATCCAGACTTTGCCCTGCCTGCATCAGCAAATGATCATGCAATGACAGGCTGGCACCTGCAAAGCTGTCGAAATCGACGCCGTCATCACCGCCCCCAACACCGGAGACTCCGCCCTCCATCGACAGGCCGCCATCCTGACCGCGCCCCATGTCGGCATTGCTGTCATGCATGAAGGTTTCGCTGTCAAAATCGACATCCAGCGGCGCATCCCCCGCCTCGGCACCCTGTTCCAGCAGCCGGTCCGCGCTTTGCGGCTCGGCAGGTGCAAGATCGCCGTCAATCCCCTCATGGCCCTCAAAGCCATCGCGGGCCGCCGCCTCGCCTAAATCGCCGCTATCCGTATCTCTCGCATCCGCAGTTGGCGCTTGCTCATCCCGCGCCATTTCGAGCAACGGATTCTTGTCCAGCTCCTCAGCAATGAAACTCTCGATTTCAAGATTGGACAAGGCCAACAAGCGGATGGCCTGCTGCAATTGCGGCGTCATTACCAGCGACTGGCTTTGCCGCAGGTCGAGGCGAGGCCCCATTTTCATGGTCAGAGACTGAAACCCTCGCCCAGATAAAGACGACGCACATCTTCATTGGCGACCAGATCTTCCGGGCTACCCGCGAACAAGACGGTGCCGCCGTAAATGATGCAGGCGCGATCAACAATATCAAGGGTTTCACGCACATTATGATCGGTGATCAGTACGCCGATCCCCCGTTTTTTGAGCGCCTTGATCAGTTCGCGAATGTCCGCGATCGACAAGGGATCGATCCCTGCAAACGGCTCATCGAGCAACATGATCGACGGATCGGCGGCCAAGGCGCGGGCGATTTCGCACCGACGCCGCTCCCCACCCGACAGCGCCATGGCCGGCGCATCGCGCAACCGCTCCAGATGGAAATCCGCCAGCAAATGATCCAGCCGCTCCCCGCGCAGTACCGGGTCCGGCTCTGCCGTTTCCAGCACGGCCTCGATATTCTGGCTGACCGTCAGCCCGCGAAAAATCGACGTTTCCTGCGGCAGATACCCAAGGCCAAGGATTGCACGGCGATACATTGGCAGATCGGTAATATCCTGCCCATCCAGCCAGATCCGACCGGCATCCGGCTTGACCAATCCCATGACCGAATAAAAGCACGTGGTCTTGCCCGCGCCATTTGGCCCCAGCAAGCCCACCACTTCGCCCGGCGCGACCGACAGCGACACATCCGACAACACCCGGCGCTTGTCATAGGACTTCGCGATATTCTCAACCGACAGGCCGCTGACCCCGGCAAATGATGCCGAAGAATCCTGCGGGTCGATGTCAAGCGTCATGCTATCGGTCATAAACAAGGATTCCTGTTGCGATTCCGTCGCCCGGATAGGTTAAAAACTGTTGCAGCACCATAGCTTGGCGCACTTCATGCATCCAGTATGATGAACATCGGGTTATTAGACCCGAGGTCCAGCCCCTGTCACTATGAGATTTGTCACGATGAGATTCCGCGCCCGGATCGAATGTGGCGCATCATCAGATTGAACATGGAGATATAATATTAAATCGATACGCGCGCTCAATCAATCGCCTCACCCGGCGTGATCCCCCAAAGGGACGCGATCTCGACATAGCCGATTTTGCCCAACACATCGAATTCACAATAAGACGACTGGCATTTGGTCACCCGGCCAATCACGCCCGGCGCCGCCCGCCACAAAATCTTTGCCGATGGATTGGGGGCTTCGCGCATCGCGACAACACCGCCGCGCACCATTGCCGTGCGCTTTTCGCTCAACAAATTGGATTGGATCCAACCCTTTGCGCCATCCGGGTCTTCGACCTTGCGCCAATTCGGATAAATCTCCAGCACCCTGACCGGCAGATCGCGACGCTGATACAGCCATGTGGCGGGAAAACTGCGCCCCGGCCCCGTGCGCATCCGCGCCTGACCGGCTGCAATCGACACCCAATAAGGAGGGTTACGCACCTCGGCCAGGCTAGGTTGCGGCATGGCAAATACCACCACCGCCAACAGCAGCGACAGATAATATCCCAAGCGCTTGATCCCGAACATCTTGTACATGGCCGCTTGACGCTGCCCCCTTTGATCTGATCGCCGTTCGACCGGCGCATCTGCCCACCGCAGTCTCAAAGCAAAGCCTTAAACACAGACGGCAGAAGCTATCAACCTTGTCAGTAAGCGTCGAGATCAAAGTGGTGCAGATTGCCACCTGCACCCACCCCCTTGACGGGCGCGGGCCGAACGATCAATCGTCTGCCCCATGATATGCGCTGATCGACCCGCCCGACCCAAAGTCATTGTCACGCGCCAGTTGCTCCCGGAAACGGAGCGGCGGCTGGTCGAGCTGTTCGACACCATCCTCAATCCCAATGACAAGCCGTTCACCCGCCAACAATTGCGCGATGCAATGCAGCACGCGGATGTGCTGGTGCCGACCCTTACCGATGACATTGATGCCGAATTGATCGCTGCGCCCGGCAATCGGGTGAAGCTGATCGCCAATTTCGGGGTAGGCATCGATCATATCGACCTCCACGCCGCCCGAGAACACAAGGTAATCGTCACCAACACCCCCGGCGCGTATTCCGAGGACACGGCGGAAATGGCGATGGCGCTGATCCTCTGCGTCCCGCGTCGCATTGCCGAAGCCAGTCGCGTCGTGCATTCCGGCAATTGGCGTGGCTGGGCGCCGACCGGCATGCTCGGCCACCGCATTCAGGGCAAGACATTGGGCATCATCGGCATGGGCCGGATCGGCCAGACCATCGCGCGTCAGGCCCGCGCCTTTGATCTGAATGTCCTCTATCACAACCGCCACCGCCTGCCCGAGGCGGTCGAAAAAACACTCGGCGCGCGCTATGTCGCCGATCTTGATGAAATGCTGGCCGATAGCGACATCGTCACGGTCAACTGCCCGCACACCCCCGCCACCCATCATTTGCTGACCGCCGAACGGCTTCGCCTGATTGGCCGCGACGGCTATCTCATCAACACCGCGCGCGGCGAAATCGTCGATGAGGCCGCCTTGATCGAGGTATTGGAAATGGGCCAGCTTGCCGGGGCCGGGCTTGATGTGTTCGAACATGAACCCGCCGTCAATCCGCGCCTGTTGGCCTGCGACAATGTCGTGTTGTTGCCGCATATCGGCTCCGCCACGTTCGAGGGCCGGGCGGCAAGCGGCGCCCGCGTCATCGCCAATATCCAAAGCTGGAAAGACGGCCACCGCCCGCCCGATCAGGTGCTGGAAGGCTGGAACTGATCCACCTGATATAAAGGCGAAGTCGTCCCCTTAAACAACCGATTGCCATCCCCCCGGCTTTGCCAGTAAAGGCGGCCAACCGACCAGTTCAGGAATCCGGCGGGCGAGGGGAGCAACATCGATGGTCAAATCTTTACGGAATATCGCCGGGCTGTTGCCCATCACCCTGCCGGCAATTGCGCAGGCGCAGGCGAGCACCCCCCTGCCTTCCCCGGTCAATAGCGGCGACACCGCATGGCTGCTGACCGCTAGCGCCTTGGTGCTGTTCATGACGCTGCCCGGCCTTGCGCTCTTTTACGGCGGCCTGGTGCGCGCGCGCAATTTCCTGTCGATCATCGTCCAGTGCTTCGCCATTTGCTGCGCGGCTTCGCTGATCTGGGCGGTGTGCGGCTACAGCCTCGCCTTTGCCGATGGGTCGCCCTTTATCGGCGGTCTTTCCAACGCTTTCCTCGCGAATTTGACAGAAATACGGGCCGGGACAACCGTTCCCGAAACCGTTTACGTGCTGTTCCAGATGACCTTCGCGATCATCACCCCGGCGCTGTTCATCGGCGCGTTCGTCGAACGCGTGCGCTTTGGCTGGGTCATGGCCTTTTCCACATTGTGGATGCTGCTCGTGTACATCCCCGTGTGCAAATGGGTCTGGGGCGGCGGTTGGCTCGCCAATCTCGGCGCGCTCGATTTTGCGGGCGGCATCGTCGTGCATACCACCGCAGGCGTTTCGGCGCTGGTCACGGCCCTGCTGATCGGCCCGCGCCACGGCTTCAAACATAATCACATCATCCCGCCGCATAGCCCGGCCCTGACGATGGTCGGTGCGGGCATGCTGTGGTTCGGCTGGTTCGGCTTTAACGGCGGCTCGGCCCTGAGTGCGAGCGACAGCGCCGCCACCGCGATCCTCAACACCCATCTCGCCGCCAGCATGGCCGCGCTCATCTGGATCGCGATTGAACGCGTGAAAATCGGCAAGGCGACCAGCATCGGCATCGTCACCGGCGCAGTGGCGGGCCTTGCGACGATTACGCCTGCGGCAGGCTATGTCGGCCCAATGGGCGCCATCGCCTTGGGCGCGATTGGCAGCGTGTTGTGCTTTTACTGCGTGCAACTGGTCAAACACCGCTTCCGCGTCGACGATTCGCTCGACGTCTTTGCGGTCCACGGTGTCGGCGGCATGCTGGGTTCGCTCCTGCTCGCGGTCTTCGCCTTCCCGGCCTTTGGCGGTCCGGGTTTTGAAGGACAGGTCACGATGGGGTCGCAATTCATCGCGCAGTTCATTGCTGTCGCTATCGTCGCGCTTTGGTCGGCGGTCATGAGCGCCGCCATCGCATGGGTCGTGTCGTTGTTCATCGACATGCGGGTGGATCAAGAGGCCGAATATGACGGCCTCGATCTCCACAGCCACGGCGAACGGGCGTATGATTTCGATTAAGCGTTTTTGATATACGCCCTCAGGCGCTTGGCGCTTGAGGGCGTATACAAATCACTGCACCCGCTTGGTCGCCAACCCGCGCTGCTGCAACATCGCCTGTACCGATTGCGGCCCGGCCAAATGCCCGGCCCCCACGGCGACCATCACAGTCCCCGGCTTATCCATCCTTTTGGCCAGCCAGTCCGCCCAACGCGCATTGCGCTTGTTGAGCAGCACCGTCCGCAATTCCGCCGTCAGATTCGCCTCTTCGTCGAAACTGGCCATGATGGCGCGTTCATCGCCCCGCGCCCATGCCGCCAGCATCGCATCGAACTCGCCGCGCAATTCCGTCGGATCTTCCAGCATCGACGCGAGAAACATCCGCTGGCTATCCTCGCTCAGCCCGTCGAAATAGCCCAATTGCTCGATCGGCGTTTCCAGCCCGGCAATCGGCTTGCCCGCTTGCTGGAACCGCATCGCCAACGCATCCTCCACCCCGCTACCCGACACCAGACCAAGCTGGGCAAATTGCACGCCCACCAATGTAAAGCCCGCGGCCCAGCTTTCCAGCCGATCAAACAACGCTTCGGGCAGTTTGCTCTGGCCGATCATGCTGACCAGCATCTGTTGCTTATCGACAGGCACGCGCGCACGGATCGGCGGCAGGCCGTCGCTCACCCCCAATTGCAGCATCGCCACCCCGGCACTGCCGTCCTTCATCTTGTCGGGTGCAATTTCCAGCACGAGTTCCTGCGACTCCGCCATCGCCTGATCCAGCACCCGACTGCGCCATTTGGTATGTTCCGGCAGGACATGGACCGTGCCGAACAGCCAGATTTTCGTATCCTGATCGGACAATAGCCACAAACCCGGCCTTGCGCGTTCCAGCCGCATCAAAACATTGCCATTCGACCGCAATGTCGGCTTGGCCCGCGCCGGGACTTGCGACTTGGTCGCCACGCCATTCGCGACATTATCGGCGAATACGACAGCACTCGCCGGAACAATGGCCAGCAACGCGACGCTCAACAGGGTTTTCCATTTCATGCGCCCATGCTTACGGCGCAAAGCACTGCCGCCGCAATGGCCATTTGCACCCGATGCCGACTTGACCCTGCGCACCCCATCCGCCAAAGGCAATGCCAAATAATTTCCGTCATTGCGAAGGGTTCATCGTGGACACCGGTACGCCGCTCAGTTTCCAAAATCTGATCCTCACCCTCCATGATTATTGGAGCAAACAGGGCTGCGTCATCCTGCAGCCCTATGACATGGAAATGGGCGCAGGCACGTTCCACCCGGCGACCACGTTGCGCGCGCTTGGCCCCGGCCATTGGAACGCCGCTTATGTGCAGCCGAGCCGCCGCCCGACCGATGGCCGCTATGGCGAAAATCCGAACCGGCTCGGCCATTATTACCAATATCAGGTGATCCTGAAGCCCTCCCCCGGCGATATCCAGCAACTCTATCTCGGCTCGCTGAAAGCCATCGGCATCGATCCGATGCTGCATGACATTCGCTTTGTCGAAGACGATTGGGAAAGCCCGACGCTCGGTGCATGGGGACTTGGCTGGGAAGTCTGGTGTGATGGCATGGAAGTGACTCAGTTCACCTATTTCCAACAGGTCGGCGGCTTTGATTGCAAGCCGGTCGCGGGCGAAATCACTTATGGGTTGGAACGCCTCGCCATGTATATCCAAGGCGTGGACAATGTGTACGACCTCGCGTTCAACGATCATGGCGTAAGCTATGGCGACGTCTTCCTCGAAAATGAGCGTCAGTTCAGCGCCTATCATTTCGAGGCCGCGAACACCGACACCTTGTTCAAGGCATTCAACATGGCCGCCGAAGAATGCAAGGCGCTGCTCGATCGCGACAAGCCCCTGCCGCTGCCTGCCTATGATCAGGCGATCAAGGCAAGCCATATCTTCAACACGCTGCAAGCACGTGGCGTCATCTCGGTCGCGGAACGTCAGGCCTATATTGGCCGCGTGCGCGAATTGACCAAGGGCGCCTGTGCCGCATGGATGGCGCATAACGGGTGGGAGGCCTGATCATGACCGACTTCCTGCTTGAACTTCTCTCGGAAGAAATCCCCGCCCGGATGCAGGCCAAGGCCGCAGCCGATCTCGCGCGACTGTTCGCCGATGAAATCGCCAAATCGGGGCTGAAGGCCGCGAGCATCGAAAGCTATGCGACCCCGCGCCGCCTCGCGCTCATCGCCCGCAACCTGCCGCTTGAAACCGAGGCTGTGCGCGAAGAACGCAAAGGCCCGCGCGCCGATGCCCCGGAACAGGCACTGGCCGGTTTCCTGCGCTCCACCGGCCTCACCCGCGACCAATTGGAGACACGCGACGACGGCAAGGGCAATCTCGTGCTATTCGCCGTGTTCGACAAGCCGGGCCGCAAGACGGCGGATGTGCTGGCCGAGGCCGTACCCGCCATCATCCGCGCCTTCCCATGGCCCAAATCGATGCGCTGGGGCGGGCCGAGTGCCTCGACCGAATCCCTGCGCTGGGTCCGCCCGTTGCAGGGCATCATCGCTTTGTTGGGGGATGATCTCGTCCCGCTGGAAATCGACGGCATCCAATCCGGCTACACGACCGTCGGCCATCGCTTCCATTCTTCCGGCACGGTCACCATCGGCAATGCGGCGGATTATGCGATGAAGCTGCGCGCCGATCATGTCATTCTCGATCCGAAAGAACGCCAGCACATCATCCGCGACGGCGCAGCCAAGGCTGCCGCTGCGGCGGGGCTTGTGCTGGTCGAGGACGAAGGTCTGGTTGCTGAAAATGCCGGGCTGACCGAATGGCCGGTGCCGATGCTCGGTCGCTTTGATGAGAGCTTCTTGCAGGTGCCGGAAGAAGTGATCCAGCTCACCGCCCGCATCAACCAGAAATATTTCATCTGCCGCGATACGGCGGGCAAGCTGGCGAACGCCTTTGTCTGCACCGCCAATATCAACGCATTGGATGGTGGCGCGGCGATTGTCGCGGGCAATCAAAAGGTGCTGGCCGCCCGGCTGTCGGATGCGAAATTCTTCTACGAACAGGATCTGAAGATCGCGCTCGATGCACAGGCGAAAAAACTGGCCGACATCGTGTTCCATGACAAGCTCGGCACCGTCGCCGACAAGGTGGACCGGGTCGCCAAGCTCGCCCGCTGGCTGGTCGAACAGGACATCGTCAAGGGTGCAAACCCCGATGACGCCGAACGCGCCGCGCGTCTGGCGAAGGCCGATCTCGTCACCGGCATGGTCGGCGAATTCCCCGAATTGCAGGGCGTGATGGGCGGCTATTATGCCGCCGCCCAAGGCGAAAAGCCGGAAGTCGCGAACGCCGTGCGCGATCATTACAAGCCGGTCGGCCAAGGCGATATTGTCCCAACCGACCCGATCACGGTCGCGGTATCGCTGGCGGATAAGCTCGACAGCCTCAATGAATTCTTCCGCATCGATGAAAAGCCGACCGGCTCGAAAGACCCGTTCGCGCTGCGTCGTTCGGCTCTTGGCGTGATCAGCCTGATCGAAACCAATGGGCTTCGTTTCCCGTTGAACGACATCAACGCGGGGCAAAATGGCGTACTCGATTTCATGGTGGACCGCCTCAAGGTCCAGCAGAAAGAAGCGGGCGTCCGTCACGACCTGATCGACGCGGTCGCGGCCTTGGGCTTTGAAGACGATCTCGTCCGTCTGCTCGCCCGCGTCCATGCGTTGCAGGCATTCGTCGCGACCGATGATGGCACAAACCTGCTCGCCGGTTACAAGCGCGCGGCCAATATCCTGAAAAAGGAAGATGTGCCAAACGCCCCGGCTAGCCCGCCCGAACTCGATCCGGCGGATAGCGCCCTGCTCGATGCCCTGAATAGCGCCGAACCACAGGCGCGGATCGCGGTCGAGGCCGAACAATTCGAAGCCGCGATGACCGCGCTCGCTTCCTTGCGCGCGCCGATCGACCATTTCTTCGATGCCGTTATGGTCAACGATCCGGATGCGGACAAACGCGCATTCCGTTTAAATTTACTGGTCCGCTTCCGCGACGCCGTGCATAATGTCGCCGATTTCAGCAAGATAGAGGGGTAAAGCCAATGACCCGTTACGTGTATCGTTTTGGTGGCGGTGCCAATGATGGCGCAGCGGGCGACAAGACGCTGTTGGGCGGCAAGGGCGCGAATCTGGATGGCATGGCCTCTATCGGCCTGCCCGTCCCCCCCGGCTTCACCATCGCGACGACCATGTGCGCGCGTTATTATGAAGAAGGCGAAAAATTCCCCGAAGAACTGTTTGCCGAAGTCGCCAACGGCATCGCTCATATCGAAACCGTCACCGACAAGAAATTCGGCGATGCGACCCCGACCGGCAATGGCCCGCTGCTCGTGTCGGTCCGTTCCGGCGCGCGCGTCTCAATGCCGGGGATGATGGATACGGTGCTGAACCTCGGCTTGAACGATCAGACCGTGGAGGCATTGGCCGCCACCTCTGGCGATGAACGCTTCGCATGGGACAGCTATCGCCGCTTCATCCAGATGTATTCGGACGTGGTGCTCTGCCTTGATCATGGCGCGTTTGAAGAGGCGCTCGAAATCGCGAAGGAAGATCGCGGCTTCCACCTCGATACCGAAATGACCGCCAATGACTGGAAGGCATTGGTCGCGAAATATCATGAACTGGTCGTGGAAGAATGGGGCAAGCCCTTCCCGCAGGATGTGCATGATCAGCTTTGGGGCGCAGTCGGCGCGGTGTTCGGCTCATGGCAGGCCGAACGCGCCAAGGTCTATCGCAGGTTGAACAATATCCCCGGCGATTGGGGCACCGCCGTCAATGTGCAGGCAATGGTATTCGGCAATATGGGCGATACGTCCGCAACCGGCGTCGCCTTCACCCGCGACCCGGCGACTGGCGAAAACGCCTATTATGGCGAATTCCTCATCAACGCACAGGGCGAAGATGTCGTCGCGGGCATCCGCACGCCGCAATATCTGACCAAGGACGCGCGCGAAACCGCGCATGCCAAGCCGCTGTCGATGGAAGAGGCCATGCCCGTGGTCTATGGCGAATTGGCCGCCGTGTTCGACCTGCTGGAACGCCATTATCGCGATATGCAGGATATTGAATTCACCGTCGAACGCGGCAAGCTCTGGATGCTCCAGACCCGCACCGGCAAGCGCACCGCCAAGGCCGCGCTCAAGATCGCGGTCGATATGGCGAACGAAGATCTGATCACGCAGGAAGAGGCCGTCGCCCGCGTCGATCCGTCCGCGCTCGATCAATTGCTCCACCCGACGCTCGATCCGGACGCGCATCGCGATGTGCTGACCAAGGGCCTGCCCGCCTCGCCGGGCGCAGCCTCCGGCATTGCGGTGTTCGATTCGGATGTCGCGGAAAAACGCGCCGAAATGGGCGAGAGCGTGATCCTCGTCCGGGTGGAAACCAGCCCGGAAGACATTCACGGCATGCACGCGGCCAAGGGCATTCTGACCGCGCGCGGCGGCATGACCAGCCATGCGGCGGTCGTCGCCCGTGGCATGGGCCGCCCGTGCGTCTCGGGCGCAGGCGCGCTCGCGATTGACGCGGCGGCCAAGGTCTGCCGCGTGGCGGGTCGCGAAATTCGCGAAGGCGATCTCATCACGCTGGATGGCTCGACCGGCGAAGTGATGGCCGGGTCCGTCCCGACCGTGCAGCCGGAACTGGCGGGCGATTTCGGCACGTTGATGGTCTGGGCCGATAAGGTCCGTCGGATGCGGGTCCGCGCCAATGCCGAAACCCCGCATGATTGTCAGGTCGCGCGCGAATTCGGTGCGGAAGGCGTCGGCCTGTGCCGGACCGAACATATGTTCTTCGATGACAAGCGCATCACCTGGGTCCGCCAGATGATCCTCGCCGAAAACGAGGCAGGTCGCCGCGCCGCACTCGATAAATTGCTGCCCGAACAGCGCGGCGATTTCGTCAGCATCTTCGAGGTGATGACGGGCCTGCCGGTCACGATCCGCTTGCTCGATCCGCCGCTGCATGAATTTCTGCCGCACGCGGAAGAGGATTTCGCCAGCGTCGCCGAAGCGGCGGGTGTTGGCATCGAAACGCTGAAACGTCGCGCCAATGAATTGCATGAATTCAACCCGATGCTCGGCCATCGCGGCTGCCGTCTGGGCGTAACATATCCCGAAATCTATGAAATGCAGGCCCGCGCCATTTTCGAAGCGGCCTTGGAAGTCGGGAGCAAAACCGGCGCCGCCCCCTTCCCCGAAATCATGATCCCGCTCGTCGCGACAAAGCGCGAACTGGAACTGATGAAGGAAGTGGTCGACCGCACCGCGCAGGCCGTATTCAAGGAACAAAATGCAAGCGTCGAATATCATGTCGGCACGATGATCGAACTGCCGCGCGCGGCGCTGAAGGCCGGGGAAATCGCCGAAGTCGGCGAATTCTTCTCGTTCGGCACCAACGATCTGACGCAAACCACGCTGGGCGTCAGCCGCGACGACGCCAGCCGCTTCCTCACCACCTATGTCGATAAGGGCATCTACGCCCGCGATCCATTCGTCAGCCTCGACATCGAAGGCGTCGGCGAACTGGTGCAAATCGCTGCCGAACGAGGCCGCAAGACCCGCCCGAATATCAAGCTCGGCATCTGCGGCGAACATGGCGGCGACCCGGCGAGCATCACGTTCTGCGAAAGCGTCGGCCTCGATTATGTCTCGGCCTCGCCTTACCGTGTGCCGATCGCACGACTGGCGGCTGCACAGGCGGCATTGAAAGCGCGGGGCTGAATCGCTAGGGCCGTTCCCATGACCGAATTGTCCAAAACCTTCGACCCCGCCGCCATTGAAGCCCGCTGGTATCAGCATTGGGAAAGCACGGGCGCATTCCGCCCGTCGCGCCCGGATGCGACGCCCTATACCATCGTCATGCCGCCCCCCAATGTGACCGGCAGCCTGCACATCGGCCATGCGCTCGATAACACGTTGCAGGACATTTTGATCCGCCACGCCCGTTTGCAGGGCAAGGATGCATTGTGGGTCGCCGGCACCGATCACGCGGGCATCGCGACGCAGATGGTCGTCGAACGCCAGATGAACGCGCGCGGGGAAAAGCGCACCGATTATTCGCGCGATGATTTCATCGCCAAGGTCTGGGAATGGAAGGCCGAATCCGGCGGACAAATCACCGGCCAGCTCCGCCGTCTTGGCGCAAGCTGCGATTGGGCCAACGAACGCTTCACGATGGACGAGGGCTTTTCCAAGGCTGTCCTCAAGGTGTTCGTCGAGCTCTATAAACAGGGCCTGTTGTACCGCGACAAACGTCTGGTGAACTGGGACCCCGGCCTGAAAACCGCGATTTCCGATCTGGAGGTCGAAACCAAGGAAGTGAACGGCAAGTTCTGGCACTTCCGCTATCCGCTGGCCGATGGTTCGGGCCATATTGCGGTCGCGACCACCCGGCCTGAAACCATGCTCGCCGATATGGCCGTCGCCGTGAATCCGGAAGATGAGCGCTATAAGGCATTGATCGGGACAATGGTCAAACTGCCGATCACGGGCCGGTTGATCCCGATTGTGGCCGATGAACATGCCGATCCCGAATTGGGTTCGGGCGCAGTGAAGATCACGCCGGGCCATGATTTCAACGACTTTGAAGTGGGCAAGCGCGCAGGGTTCAAACCCGCCGACATGCTCAACATGCTCGATGCCGATGCCAATGTGATCCAGACCGCAGACGGCCTGATCCCGGCTGAATTCCTCGGTATGGAACGCTTTCAGGCCCGCAAGCTTGTGGTCGAGCAGATCGACGCGCTCGGCCTGTTGGACAAGATCGAAGATCGCGTCATCCAGACCCCTTATGGCGACCGTTCGGGCGTGGTCATCGAGCCTTGGCTGACCGACCAATGGTATGTCGATGCCGCAACACTCGCCAAGCCCGCGATTGAGGCCGTGCGCTCGGGCGCGATCAAGATCGTCCCGAAAACATGGGAAAAAACCTATTTCAACTGGATGGAAAATATCCAGCCGTGGTGCGTGTCGCGCCAATTGTGGTGGGGCCATCAAATCCCCGCTTGGTATGATGAAGATGGCAAGGTCTATGTCGCCGATGATGAGGCCGATGCACAGGCACAGGCGGGCGCAGGCGTAAAGCTCACCCGCGACACAGATGTGCTCGACACGTGGTTCTCGTCCGCGCTCTGGCCGTTCGGCACACTGGGCTGGCCGGAAAATGAGGCGATGGTCCAGCGCCATTACCCGAATGATGTGCTGATTTCCGGCTTCGACATCCTGTTCTTCTGGGATGCCCGCATGGTGATGCAGGGCCTGCATTTCATGAAGGAAGTGCCGTGGAAGACGCTCTATCTCCATGGTCTGGTCCGCGCCGCCGATGGCTCGAAAATGTCCAAATCCAAGGGCAATACCGTCGATCCCCTGGGCCTGATTGACAAATATGGCGCGGATGCGCTGCGTTTCACCCTGACCGCGATGGAAAGCCAAGGCCGCGACATCAAGCTCGATGAAAAGCGGGTCGAGGGCTATCGCAACTTCGCGACCAAGCTGTGGAACGCCACCCGCTTCTGCATGTCGAACGGCATCGGCGCGTCGCAAACGCTCGAAGCCCCCAAGGCCGAACTTGCCGTCAATCGCTGGATCATCGGCGAGGTGATGGAAACCTTGGCGAAACTCGACAAGGCGCTGGTTGACCTGCGCTATGATGAAGCCGCGAACAGCATCTATCATTTCGTATGGAACAATTTCTGCGACTGGTATCTCGAACTGATCAAGCCGCCCTTTATCGATGGCGAAAAGGGCGAGACCGATCCGGAATCGAAAATCGTGGCCGGTTGGGTGCTCGATCAGATCTTGGTCATGCTCCACCCGTTCATGCCGTTCATCACGGAAGAATTGTGGCACGCCTTGGCCGATCCCGCCAACCCGCGCCCGCATGATCTGATCCACGCCCGCTGGCCCGCGCCACAGGCGACGGTGGATGCGGCGGCACAGGCAGAAATCGACTGGCTGATCCGTCTGGTGAGCGAAGTCCGCACCGCCAAGAATGAACTCGGCATCGCGCCGGGGGCCAAGCTCAATGCATTCGTCCGCGACGCCTCCAGCCAGACCATCGCGCGGCTTGCCAGCCAGCAATCGACGATTGCCCGGCTTGCCCGGCTCGAAAATGTGGCGATGACACAGGCTCCCGAAGGCGGCGCGATCCAATTGGTGGTGGACGAGGCAACCTTCGTCCTGCCGCTGGCGGGCGTGATCGATCTCGACGCCGAACGCGCGCGCATCAACAAGGCGATAGAGTCCCTGTCCAAGGAAATGGCGGGCCTGTCCGGTCGCCTCAACAACCCGGCCTTTGTCGAAAAGGCAAAGCCCGAGGCAGTGGAAAAGGCCCGTGCCGACCATGATGAAAAAGCATCGGAAGTCGAACGATTGGAAGCCGCGCTGAAGCGTCTGGGGTGATAACTCTAGGGGGAAGGATATCCCTTTCCCCTAGACCCAATATCCCTCGCGAAACCATTTGGTGATGACATATTTCACCCCGGCCTCGACCGGCTGGCCAGCATGGAGCGCAAAGGGGTTGGGGCTGCCATCGGCCCGCATATTATTCCACATGATCAACAGGCCCGGCACCGGCTGCATCGCAAAACCGGCATCGCGAAACCATGTATTGCCACCCGCTTCCGGCGCGTTGAGATAGATCATCGCCGTCCATGTCCGCTGGCCGCCGGTCCGCATGTTATCCGGCCAGATCCCGCGCTTCAGGCTGAAATAATCCTGATGCAGGTCGAACTGCTGCCCGACCTTATAGCGTTGCCCCTGCATGGTTTCGCCTTGGCGCGGGTGCAGGCCCATCACATCGCAGATCCGCGCATCGATCTCGGCGACCAACCGGTCAAAACGATCAAGATCACCGCTATCGGACGTCCGGCGCTCGGATGCATAGCCCTCATCGCTCACCACCTCGGACGGGTGGCAATCCGCATCGATCATCGCGATCAGCGCGGCACATTCGGCGGGCGTGACAAAATCATAGCCATAAAACATATCGAGCCGGTCATTATCCACCCGCCCGACATTGGCTGCGCGATCCAGCGCCGCGCACACCATCTCCCCCACCGCCGCACGGCGGCTGGAGGCCGTATCAGGATCATTGATCGTCAATGATCCTACAGGCGGCACCCCGGCCCTGTTCGCCTCCCTCTCCGCCATCGCTCACTTGCGCTCCGCCAGCCATGTATCGATCTTGTTTTCCAGCACCGCCATCGGCAAGGCGCCGGTCATCAGGATCTGGGCATGGAATTCGCGCGGATCGAATTTCTTGCCGAGTACCGCCTGCGCCCGCGCCTTCATCTGCGCAATCGTCATCTGCCCGATCTTATACGCCAGCGCCTGACCCGGAATGGCGATGTAGCGCTCCACTTCCGACCGCACATCGGTCTCGCCCATCGAACTGTTGGCGATCATATACTCCATCGCCTGTTGGCGGGTCCAACCCTTGGCATGGATACCGGTATCGACGACCAGCCGCATCGCGCGCAGCATCTCATCATCCAGCCCGCCAAAGCGGCTATAGGGGTCCTGCTCCATCCCCAGTTCATGCCACAGGCTTTCGGCATAAAGCGCCCAGCCCTCGACATAGGCCGTATTGCCGCCAAAGCGCATAAAGGCAGGCAGATCCTTATTTTCCTGCGCAAGGCTGATCTGGAAATGATGGCCGGGGATCGCTTCATGGAGATACAAAGTCTCCATCCCCGGCGTGGTGCGGCTCGGCAGATCATAGGTGTTGAAATAGAAAATACCGGGCCGGGTTCCATCCGCCGATCCCTGTTGATAGGAACCGCCCGCATCGGTCTTTTCGCGATAGGCAGGCACCGCCCGAATTTCGAGTGGTGTCTTGGGAATGACCGAAAACTGTTCGCGCACACGCTTGTCGACCTGCTGGCCAATAGCGAAATAGCCATCGCGCAGCGCCTCCTTGCTCATCGGCTTGAACCGGGCATCGGTGCGGATAAAGTCGAAAAATTGCGCCAGCGTACCGCTAAAGCCAACCTTGGCCTTGATCGTCTCCATCTCTCCACGAATACGTTCGACCTCAGCCAGCCCGATCTGATGCACCTGATCCGCCGATAACGGCAAGGTCGTATTCTGCTCGATCAGATAGTCATAAAGCGCTGGCCCGCCCTTCATATGGACCAGCCCCACCCCTTCGCGCGCCTTGGGCAGATAGATATTCTTGAGAAAATCATGCATCCGGCGATAAGCGGGGCGAATTTCCTGTCGATATTGGCGGAGATAGGCCCGGCTCAACCGCGCCTTGTCCGCCGCAGAAAAATCCGCCGGAAATTTGGCGATGGGCGCAAGGAAAGGTGCATCTTTTTCCGACTGTCCCAATTGCATCGCGAATTGGTCGATCATGTTTTGTACGATCAAACGGGGATGCACGATTTGCTTGGTCAGGCCCTCGCGAAAACGCAGGATCGAACGATCGAGCAAGCGGACATAACCGCTATTACGCAACAGATTATTGTCATAATCGGCAATAGTCTTGAACGGCGCCGCCGATTGACCGGATGCCAGATCGGGATAAAAAGTCTGAAACCCGGAAAAATGATCAAGCGGGCGCACCGCCGTCCCGGCCAAAATCGGCGGAGACAGCCCCTTTAACGTCATCTCGGTTTGCCAGCGAAAACTGTCATAGGCCACGCGATTTGTCGGGTTCAGCCGGTCCCGATCAATCGCGCGCAAGCGGACAAGATCAGCCCTTGCGGCCATGCGCTCACCATCGAAAAAAGCTTCGGTGACATAATCGCCAAACTTGCTCGCATAACGCAGATCGCCGCGAAACAGCGCATTGATCGGATTGCGCCGCAATGAGGCTTCATCGCTTTCGGCAAACAAACGGATCAACGCATGGTCGGCGTCTTCTTCCGGTGCGGCGATTGTGGTTGGTGCAGCAACAACGGGGGTAGCCATCTCGGCCATGGCAGGCACATGGCCAGACATGAGCAAGGCCATCAGCACCGCACAGGAAGAACGCAACAAATATACCATTTTACCGCCCCGCTTAATCAGGCCGAATTGATCGCATCAAGCAGGGCACGGGTCAACCGGGCCAGCACATAGAAACGACATCCACTTCCCAACCTGTATGTTTGCGCTTAGGATGCGCCCTAGGGACATGAAAAACAAGCCAATCCTTGCGGCGACCTGCCTCGCCCTTAGCGTGATTTCCGCGCACCCCGGCCCTGTATTCGCACAATGCCAACTCTGCGCCCAATCGCCCAATGACATGGGGGATGAGGCACTGACCTATCATCTGCAGGTTGAGGTCATCCAACCGCTCAATTTCGATCGGATCGCACTCGATAATAATATGACGAGCGGCAGCGTCACGGTCGCGCCCGAAGGTGGGCGATCCCTGTCGGGGCAAGTGGTCGATCTGGGCGGACAGCCAATGTCGGGCCGGGTGCGCCTGCGCGGCGCACCGGGACGCGCCGTCCGGATCGACCTGCCCAATGCGGTCACGATGATCGGGCCGGGCGGCAAAACCGCCATGCTGGCCCAGATTCACACCAGCCTGCCCTCATCCCCTCGGCTCGGCGGGGATGGGACGCTGGAATTCAGCTTTGGCGGCCAGTTGATGGTGACGGGGTCGACCATAGGCGAATTTCGAGGCCGCGTCCCCATCGACGCTTATTATGAATAAGCGCTTTTAAAGCCAGTCAGGCACATTATCCCCGGCGATCAGCGTTTCCAACGGCTGGCGCGCGCGCACGACCGACCATTTATCGCCCTTCACCAATACCTCTGGCGTCAATGCACGGCTATTGTAAGTGCTCGCCATTGTCGCGCCATAGGCACCCGCCGTGGCGAACACCATCAGGTCATCCGCCTCAAAATCAGGCGTCACGCGATTGGTCGCAAAAGTATCGCCCGTTTCGCACACCGGTCCGACCACCGTCGACGACATCGTATCACCGCGCGGACGCACCGCACGAATATCATGCCATGCATCATAGAGGCTCGGTCGCATCAAATCGTTCATCGCCGCATCGACGATCACGAAATCATTGGCCGCGCCCTGCTTGATCCGGATCACCCGGCTCAACAGCACCCCGGCATTGGCGACGATCAACCGCCCCGGTTCGAACATCAAACGGACATTCCAGCCCTTGGTCGCCTTGGCCACCATCTGGCCATAAGCAGCGGGCGATGGCGGCAATGGTTCAGCCGGATCATAAGGCACGCCCAGCCCGCCACCAAGATCAGCCGTCGCCAATACATGACCAGCGGCGCGCAATTCGGCCATCAATGCCCCGATCTTTTCAAAGGCGGCACGCAATGGGTCGAGATTGGTCAACTGGCTGCCGATATGCACCGCAATGCCCTGCACCCGCAGCCCCGGCAGCGCCGCCGCCAGCGCATAAGCCTGCACCGCGCGATCATATGCAACGCCGAATTTGTTTTCCTTGCCCCCGGTGGAAATCTTGGCATGGGTCCCGGCGATCACATCCGGGTTGATGCGAAACGCGATGGGCGCAATCTTGCCCATCTCCACTGCGACCGCCGACAGCATTTCCGCCTCCGGCTCGGATTCCACGTTGAACTGGAAAATCCCTTCCTCCAGCGCGAGACGCATTTCATCCGCCGTCTTGCCGACGCCCGAAAACACGATGCGATCCGCCGGAATCCCCGCCGCACGCGCGCGCATCAATTCGCCTGCCGACACGACATCCGCGCCATAGCCCTGTTTGGCCAAGGTCGCGAGCACTGCCCGATTGGGATTGGCCTTGACCGCAAAGGCGATCAGCGGATCGCCGGTCGCGGCCAGCGCTTCACGAAACACCTGCGCATGGCGCTCAATCGTCGCGGTGGAATAGACATAGACGGGCGTGCCGACCTGTTCGGCAATCGTCTCCAACGAGACGCCCTCGGCGTGCATCACGCCGTCAATCAATTCAAAATGGTCCATGGGTCAGGCTCAATCAGCAAAAATGTCTAAAAATAATCCGCGCGTCACAGATCCACGCGTCACTTGGGCGGAAGATCGAAATAATCGTCATAGCGATCCTGCGAACGCCCCAGCAATTCATCGCTTCGGCCCGGCACAGCCTCCGCCGATGGGCGCATCAATTGCTCCGCATTCGGCGCATAACGCGCAGAGTCAGCCTTGGGCGGCAGCGACGTGCCCGACACCGGTTTCAACGGCTCGCGACGGCCACAACCGCTGGCCAATAATGCCATGCCGAGCACGACCATCACGCCGATCCGTTTCATCCGCCTATCCCCAATTCGGCGCGTGCTTCTTCAACGCGCGCACGCACTTGTTCCGGTGCCGTCCCGCCAAAGCTCTTGCGGCTGGCCACCGATTGATCGACCGACAGCGCGGCAAACACGCGGTCATCGATCCGCGCATCGATCGCCTGCAATTCGTCCAGCGACAATTGATCGAGCGCACAGCCCTTTTGCTCTGCCAGCTTGACCGCCGCCCCGGTGATGTGATGCGCCTCGCGAAACGGAATGTCCGCGCCGCGCACCAGCCAATCGGCAAGATCGGTCGCGGTCGAAAACCCGCCCTCTGCCGCCTGACGCAGCCGCGCGGCATCAAAGGTCAGCGTTTCAACCATCCCGGTCATCGCCGCGATGCACAACGCCAACAGATCATGCGCCTCGAACACCGGCGGCTTGTCGTCCTGCATATCCTTGGAATAGGCGAGCGGCAGGCCCTTCATCGTGATCATCAGGCTGGTGAGGCTACCGATGATCCGGCCCGAATGGCCGCGCACCAATTCCGCCGCATCCGGATTGCGCTTTTGCGGCATGATCGAACTGCCGGTCGAATAGGCATCCGGTAATTTCACGAAGCGGAATGACTGGCTGGCCCAGATGATGAACTCTTCCGCCAGCCGCGACAAATGCAGGCTGCATTGCGCCGCCGCCATCAGATAATCGAGCGCGAAATCGCGATCCGATACGCTATCCAATGAATTGCGCGTCGGCCCATCAAATCCGAGCGCCGCCGCCGTCATGTGGCGATCAATCGGAAAGCCCGTCCCCGCCAGCGCCGCCGCACCCAAGGGGGACAGGTTCATCCGCTGCCGCGCATCGCTGAACCGGCTGACATCGCGGCTGATCATTTCATAATAGGCCATCAGATGATGACCAAGCGTCACCGGCTGGGCGACCTGCAAATGGGTATAGCCCGGCATGACCGTGGCGACATTCTCACCGGCACGGATGACCAGCGCCACCTGCAACGCCCGCAACCCCACCAGCACCCCGTCCATCGCATCGCGCACCCACAGGCGGAAATCGGTCGCCACCTGATCGTTGCGCGACCGTGCCGTATGCAGCCGACCGGCAGGCGCGCCGATCAGCGCGGCCAACCGGCTTTCGGTCGCCATGTGAATATCTTCCAGCGCCAGATCGACCGGCACGCCATTGGCGGCATATTCCAAAGCTACGGTGTCCAGCCCGTCGCGAATCGCCTGCGCATCGCTGGCCGTGACAATGCCCTGCGCCTCCAGCATCGTGACGTGCGCCTTCGATCCGGCAATATCTTGTTGCCAGAGCCGCTTGTCGAACGGGATCGACGCGTTTATCTCGCGCATGATGGCCGTCGGGCCTTCGGCGAAACGCCCGCCCCACATGCTATTGGAGTTACCCTCGTTGCGGCCGCTAATCTTTCTTCTCCCGCTACTGTCGCTGGTCTGTGCCTGCGATAGGCAAAGCGAAGCTCCATCGCAAGCCAAAGCCGCCGAAAACTCGGCGCAAGCCATTGCCGAGCCCGCCCCCCAAGCCCCTGCTGGCGCAGGTCTGATCAACGACTTCAAGGGAACCCTCGCCCCCGACACGCCATTTGAAGGCCCGGATGGCAGGCCAGTCCGGCTCGCGGAATTCGCGGGCAGGCCGGTGCTCGTCAATCTCTGGGCGACATGGTGCGCGCCCTGCGTGGTCGAAATGCCGACGCTGGATGCCCTTGCCGCCGCGCGTGGCGACAAATTGCGCGTAGTCGCAATCAGCATGGACATTGAGGGCCGCCGCGCCGTCGATCCGTTTCTCGCGAAAGCGGGGCTGAAAAATATCCTCCCCTATCTCGATAAAAAGAACGATCTGATGCTGACGCTCAAGGCCGACACATTGCCGGTCACGATCCTCTATGATTCGCAAGGCCGCGAGGTCTGGCGCATGATCGGGGAAATGGACTGGAACAGCGACAAGGCCGCCGCCCTGATCGATCAAGCGAGCTGAACGCGAAGCCCCCCACAAGGAACACGCCAACATGTATTTTCTCGTCAAAACCGCGCTATCGGCCCTGTTGATCGCGCTCATTTCCGAAGTGGCGAAGCGCAACCCCGGCTTCGGCGCACTGATCGCGTCTTTGCCGTTGATTTCGGTCATCGGCATGCTCTGGCTGTGGCATGATACGAGCGATACAGCACGCCTCGCCAGCCATGCCGAAGCGACCTTCTGGTATGTCCTACCGTCCCTGCCGATGTTCCTGATCGTGCCTTGGCTGTTGCGCCGCGATGTGCAATTCCACCTCGCGCTGGCGCTGGGCTGCGTCATCACCATCGGCCTTTATCTGCTGATGATCTGGGTGGCCCCGCGCTTCGGCCTCAAACTCTAGGTCGTCGACTCAAATATTGCCCCCCTCGTCATTCCCGCGAAGGCGGGAATCCATAAACACCATCGGATCGATAGAGGCGCATCACCGCGTCAGTCCGCCCTGTCTGGCTCCCTGCCCTACGCGGGGATGACGGCATGCCCTCTGAAGAATGTCCGCACCCGATCCACCGCTCATCATTTAAGGCTTGCGCGCCGCCCCTGCTGGGCTAGCCTGTCTGGGAATAAAGGCGGCATCAAATCCGCCGCACCAGACGGAGATGATGTTGATGCACCATATTGCGATCATTGGTTCCGGCCCGGCAGGCTTTTACACCGCAGAAGCCTGCCAGAAGATTTTCGGCGACAAGGTGCAGATCGACTTTATCGACCGCTTGCCCAGCCCGTTCGGCCTGATCCGCAGCGGCGTCGCCCCCGACCATCAATCGATCAAGGCCGTCACCCGGCGATATGAAGCCGTCGCCACCTCGGAAAATGTGCGTTTCTACGGCAATGTCTCAGTCGGCGAGACATTATCGATTGAGGAGTTGCTCGATCTCTATGATGCGGTGGTGCTGGCGACCGGCGCGCCGAATGATCGCAAATTGGGCATTCCGGGCGATGATCTGCCGGGCGTGGTCGGTTCAGCGGGCATGGTCGGCTGGTATAATGGCCATCCCGATCATGCCGCCCTCAATCCGCCCTTGAAAGGCACCGGCGCAGTGATCGTCGGCAATGGCAATGTCGCGCTCGATGTCGCCCGCATCCTCTCCAAAACGCGCACAGAATTCGCCGGGTCGGACATCGTCACCCATGCGATTGACGCGCTCGATCACTCCAACATCAGCCACGTCACCATCCTTGGCCGTCGCGGCCCGCACCAAATCGCGATGACGCCAAAGGAGCTGGCCGAACTCGGCTATCTCAGCCGCGCCGCGCCCAAGGTCGATCCAGCCGACCTTCCGCCTGCCAGCGAAGATGCCTTGCTCGAACCCGGCATGCGTAAATCGGTCGAACTGATTCGCCAATACGCGGCCAATCCCCCATCCGATACCAAGCCGATCACGATTGAATTCGATTTTTTCGCCAAGCCGGTTGCGCTGGAAGGCGATGGCAAGGTTGAACGGATGATCGTGGAACGCACAAGGCTCGATCATCAGATGCAGGCGGTCGGCACGGGCGAAACCTATGCGATCCCGTGCGAATTGGTCGTCAGTTGTATCGGCTATCGCACCCCGCATATTCCGGGCGTGCCTTATGATGAACATTCGGGCCGTTTCGCCAATGTGGATGGCCGCATCCTTCCCGGCCTGTATTGCGTCGGCTGGGCGCGACGCGGCCCCAGCGGCACCATCGGCACCAACAAGCCGGACGGCGCGTTCATCGCCGACCAGATCGCTGCCGACCACCCCATCGCCGCAGGCAAGGCGGGCCGCGCGGGGCTGGATGCCCTGCTCAAAGCGCGTCATCACGATGTCGTGACCTTCGAAGATTGGCAGACGATCGATGTCGCCGAGGTCGCCCGCGCCCGCGATGAGTCCCCGCGCGAAAAATTTGTGCATGTAAATGACATGATCGCCGCCAAGGGAGCTTGATCCCTGCGCAATCTCTGCCTATAGGCTCCCCCACTGCTTCTCCAGTGCGTGTCAAAACGCGTTGGTTCGGTCGGGGAATAGCTCAGCCTGGTAGAGCACTGTCTTCGGGAGGCAGGGGCCGGAGGTTCGAATCCTCTTTCCCCGACCAATTTCTTAAAGCGCTGATAATCGGCGCTTTCGCAGAAGATGGCATCGGCATCCCGAATCAGTGCATGTAGTTGTTACACTCACTGTTGCCGCTCCATCTGCACCGACACCCGGTTTTGCCAACCTCATCCGGCCCCTTCGTCTAGCGGTCAGGACGCGGCCCTCTCACGGCTGAAGCACGGGTTCGATTCCCGTAGGGGTCACCACATATACCCGCATATCATGCCGCAAGCTCATCAATATTGGCGCGAATCAGCTTAAGGTTTATCATCACCGCCAGATCGGGATGAGGACAGATAAGATGACGCAAAATCTGATTATTGCCTGCCCACAATGCGCGACCCTGAATCGTGCGCCGTCCGACCGTTTAGGCGCAGGCGGCAAATGCGGGCGTTGCGGATCGGCCTTGTTCACCGGCCATGCCGTGACGCTGACCAGCGCCAATTTTCATGCCCATGCACAAAGCAGCGATCTTCCCTTGCTGGTCGATTGCTGGGCAAGCTGGTGCGGTCCCTGCCGTCAAATGGCCCCTGCGTTCGAAGCGGCGGCCCGCGACCTCGAACCGGCACTCCGGCTCGGCAAGCTCGACACCGAGGCCGAACAGGCCTTGGCCAGCCGTTTCGCCATCAGGAGCATTCCCACCTTGATATTGCTCCACAAGGGCAAGGAACTGGCGCGGCAATCCGGCGCCGTTCCCCATGCCCAGATCGTCCAATGGGCGCGCCAGCATCTGCCACGCGCTTAAGTTCTAAAAATGCAGCCCATAGCGCACGGCCATGCCCATATCATGGGGCTGGGCGGCAATATGGCCCGGTTGCCGCCCCCAGAACAGGTTCGTATCGATCCATCCCCCCATAAGGCGGACGCCATAATTGGCCTCCAGATCGATTTCCCGCCCGCTTGGGGTCAAGCCGAATTGACGCGACGCCAAGGTCGCCGTCCGTGACGCATAATCATAACTGACCGGCACCGCGAGACGCAGGCCACCGCGCTCCACCCGCAATGGCTGGCTCATCCGCAGGCCCAGCCGATCGCCGCGCATCATCAGGTTCTTGCCCATCACATCCACCGCAAAACTGCGCGACAGGATCACCCCGCCCGTGGCCAGACCGCCGCTCAATTGCGCCTGTGTCCAGCCTTGGCGCATCTGCCCTGCCACGGTCCAATGCGGGCTGAAATCCAGTCGCGCCTGTCCATCAATCAAATATGTCCGCGCACCGCCCACACCAAAGGCCGGGCCGAATATCCCGCCCAGCATCGTCGCCTGTTCGTCCATCAGCCCTGCGCCGACGCCCCATTGCCAATGTCCGCCCCGATGCGTCGCCGAGGCCCCGACCATGCGATAGGGATATTTGTCCACCCGTTCCGGCGACCAGCCCAGCGCATCGCCGGATTCTGCCGTCACCGTGAATGCATAGCCGCCGCGCTCATGACGAATGGCAAAGGCCTGGCCTGCGCGATGATCGAAACCGGGGGTGGATAACGGACTGTTCGCCAACAGGAACCGCGCCTCTTCCCCGCCATCGAATTGGCGGGCGAGATCGCTGCCGATCTGGGAAAAACCGAATGCCAATTGGGTCCGGGACGAAATCCGCCCCATCACCGTCGCCGCCATCGCCCGCGCAGGCGTGACGCCCGCCCCAAAGCCATAGCCCTCCGGTGACAATCGCGGCTGCTCCGCCGAGCTGTGCAAATAATGCTGCCCATCGCCCTCGCGTTGCCCAAAGGACAGCCGGAGCGATGCCCCGCCCGCATTGGCCGCAAAGGATCGCCCCTGCCCCATCAGGCTGCCAACCAATCGGCGCGACTGTGGCGCGCGGCCAAGGGTGCGCGCTAAATCCCCCTGATAGGCCCGGCCATAGCCATCGAGAAATACCGTGCCCGATAATGCCTGACCCTGTAACGCGCTATCGCCCATCGGCGCGCTCAACATGCCATTACTGGTCAACGACACCGCAACCCCATCCGGGCTTGCTGCACCAAGTGCCAGCGATGTCCTGCCCTGCGGCTGAAACGCGCGGGTCAGCGATAATTTGCCCCGGCCATAAATCGCATCCACACCCACCGCGCCAAGATCAATAGCGCTGGTATAGAGCAAGTCCACGATCTGCGCGCCCGTCAGATTGGGAAAAGCCTGCGCCAGCAACGCAATCGCGCCCGAGATATGAGGGGCGGAAAAGGACGTGCCGGACGCAATCACATCCACGCCATTTTCATCAATGGTCGCCACATTTGAACCCAGCGCCGCCAAATAATTATTCTGGCCAATGCCCGCCTTGTTGCTGAAGGACGAAAGCGTCGTCCCATCCAGATCATGCGACCCCGCAATAATCACCAATCCGCGCGCCACCGCATCATTGGCGATCAAGGCGAATGCATCGGGATCGACACCCCCTTCATTGCCCGCCGAAATGACGACTATCTTGCCATTCGCCGTGGCATTATCGATGGCGTTGCGAAACACGCTACCGGCTGCGCCGCCGCCCAGCGAAATATTGATCACCCGCGCATTATTCGCCACCGATACATTGACCCCCTGGGCGATCGCCGTGTCAAAAAATTCGCAGCCTGTGCTCGTGCCGCAGGTGCCGGGCGCATCCGCGCGCAACACCAACAGGGTCGAATTAAAGGCCACGCCCATGATACCCACATCATTGCGCGCCGCGCCGATGATTGCCGCCACAGCGGTGCCATGTTCATCAATATCCTGAATGTCTGAGACGCTCCGGCTCCCCGTCACATCCCGCGAAGCGGTGGAGATGCGACCCGAAAATTCCGGGCTGGCGGTATTGATCCCCGTGTCGATGATGCCGACGGTCACATTCTGGCCGCTCGCGCCTTGATTATAGGCCGACAATGCATCCATCCGCACCGACCCGCGCGAACGCTGATATTCGGACGTATTATAATTGGTCGCCACCGGCGGTGCGGGCGGCGTAGGCGTAGAGTTCGTCCCACCGCCACCGCCACCGCCACATGCCGACAGGCTGGTCAACAAGATGGCAGGCCAGATCGCAGACAAAACAATCCGCGCCCCTTGCACCCGCTCAACCGGAATAAATGCATGTCCCATAGCCATTTGGCGCAACCCTTTGCTCATCGACCGATGATAACGCAACCATTCAAGGATCGCCATCCGCTAGATCGAATATATGCCGTGACGTTGCTTGAAATACGCTTAATTTATTCATGCGATTTGGGGTATAACGACTGATACGTTTTAGGAAAATGCAGGAACAAGCCCATGATGGACAAGGTCCAGATCGATGAAGCAGGGCTAAAGCACCTGATCGAGACATTTTATGCCCGGGTGCGTCAGGATGACATGATCGGGCCGCTGTTCAACGATGCGGTGCATGACTGGCCCGACCATCTGGAACGACTCACGGCCTTTTGGTCCTCGATCATGCTTGGTAGCGGACGTTACAAGGGTCAGCCGGTCCCGGCACATATGCAGCATAAAGACCGGATCGCCCCCGAGATGTTCGACCGCTGGCTGCGCTTGTGGCAAATGACGACGGATGAATTAATGGCACCCGAAGCCGCCGCTCAGTTGCAGGCCAAGGCTGCCCGCATTGCTGAGAGCCTCGGCCTCGCGCTGTTTTTCAAGCCCGCCACATTTGCGCACACCCGCCGCGCCACCAACGCCCCACAACCGGAAAAGGCCGAATGATGGCCGCGCCCTCCCCCTATAAAATTACCCCTATTTTCGATCAGGACAGCCTTCCCATGGCGATCCGCAACGAACACCGCACCAAAGAGGGCGTATGGGGCCTGCTGCGCGTGCTGGAGGGCGAGGTGCGGCTGATTTTCAATGACGATCCCCACCCGGTGCATGTCACCCCCACCAGTCCCGGCGTCATTGCCCCTGCCCGCACCCATCATGTCGAAGTCAATGGTCCGATGAAGATGCAGGTCGAATTTTATCACGGACACCCGGTGAATGGATGACTTCACCCTCACCCGTGTCGTGCATGTCGTGGCAGTGCTGTTCTGGATCGGCGGCGTCGGGTTGGTCACCTTGGTCCTGATGCCCGCCCTCCGTGCGGCGGAAAAGCCGGATGATCGCCTTGCCGCCTTCCACCGCATTGAAGGGCGTTTCGCGCCGCAAGCCAAGATCTGGGTCGTGCTGGCAGGCGCGAGCGGGTTCTGGATGACCTATCGCGCCGATCTATGGAGCCGTTTTGCCGACCTCCATTATTGGTGGATGCATGCGATGCTGGACGTGTGGCTGATATTCTTCGTGATGCTGTTCGTGCTGGAACCGCTGTTCCTGCATCGCCGTATGCTCAATTCCCAGACCCCCGCCGCCGATTTCCAACGGATGGAGTGGGCGCATCGCCTTTTATTGGCTGTAAGCGTGATCGCCGTCATCGGCGCGGTCGGCGGCAGCCACGGCCTGTTTTAAAAATCAGCGACCCCGCTTCAACTGCACCAAGGCCTGATCCAGCGCCGATAAAAAGCGCGACCGATCGGTCTTACTGAACGGCGGCGGCCCGCCGATCGCATCGCCACCGGCACGCAAATCCGCCATGATCGCACGGGTGGCGATCGCCGCGCCAATCGAGGCCATGGTGAACGGCTTGCCATTGGGCGCGATCACCGCCGCCCCCAATTTCAGGCAACGATCCGCCAATAATATATCCGCCGTCACGACCACCGCACCGGCGCCTGCGCGCTCCACGATCCAGTCATCGGCGGCATCGAAGCTGTCGCTGACAATCGAACGGGAAATCAACGGATGTGCCGGGATGCGGATTAAGCTGTTGCTGACGACCACCACCGATACCTCATGGCGATAGGCGACCTTATAGATCTCCTCCTTCACCGGGCAGGCATCGGCATCAACGAGGATCGTCAGCATAAGGATTTAGCGCGGACGCTTTCCACCCGCCGGACGGGTCGGCTTGCCGCCAGCACCGCCGGGTCCACCGGCACCCGAACGACCTGCGCCGCCGTGATAGGCAGGCTTGCCGCCGGCAGCACCCTTAAAGCCGCCCGGTTTCCCGCCAGCACCCTTAAAGCCACCACCCGGCTTGCCGCCAGCACCCTTATAGCCCGGCTTGTCGCCCGCGCCCTGATAGGCCGGTCGGCCACCAGCACCTTGACCGCCATCGGCATGATCCGACCGGCGCGGTGCCGTGCCGAGCGTCGCGCGCGGCGGTGGCGATTTCTTGGCAAAGGTCCGTGGTTCGCGACGTTCGCCGCCACCATCTTCACGACGGTTGCGACGCGCTTCTTCGCGCGGCTTGCCGTCCGTCGCTTCGATCTTCACGCTGCCTTCGTCATCCGTGTCATTGGCCGTGCGCTTCACCGCTTCGGCGAAACGCCCCGCAACGCCGCGCGGCACTTCGAACATGGTTTCATTGGCGGTAATGCGGATCGCGCCGATTTCCGTGCGCGTGATATGACCACGACGGCACAACAGCGGCAATACCCAACGCGGATCGGCATTGTGATTGCGACCGATGTCCATGCGGAACCAGATCGTATCTTCAAAACCGGCACGTGGCCCATCAAGGCGCGCAGGCGGACCCGAGCTGACGTCGATCAGCTCTTCCGGGGCGGGCATGCGGGCGCGATGCGCGCGCACCAATGCCGCCGCGATTTCTTCCGGCGTCTTTTCGGCGATCAGCCGCTGCGCCAATGCGCGATCTTCATCATCAATCTCGACCGGCTGCAACAGGGCTTCGATCAAGCGTTCACGATCACCGATGCGAATATCTTCCGGCGTCGGCGGGTTGATCCAATCGGCCGCAATCCGCGCGCCACGCAGCATCATTTCGACGCGACGACGACGCGGATAAGGGACGAGCAATACCGCCACGCCCTTCTTGCCCGCGCGGCCCGTCCGGCCCGAACGGTGCTGCAAGGTTTCCGCATCACGCGGCAGTTCGACATGGATCACCAGAGACAGGCTCGGCAAATCGATGCCGCGCGCCGCAACGTCGGTCGCCACGCACACCCGCGCCCGGCGATCACGCAATGCCTGCAACGCCTGATTGCGCTCATTCTGGCTATGCTCGCCCGACAGGGCCACCGCCGCGAAACCACGTTCGATCAGGCTGGCATGGAGATGCCGCACATTATCGCGGGTCGCGCAAAACAGCATCGCCGTCGGCGCTTCATGCAGGCGCAACAGATTGACCACCGCATTTTCAATATCGGCAGGCGCGACCGTGACGGCCTGATAGCTGATATCGCCATGGCCGCGATCTTCGGTCACGGTGGAGATGCGCAACGCATCCTGCTGATAGCGCTTGGCGAGCGCCACAATCGGCTTCGGCATGGTCGCCGAGAACAACAAGGTACGACGGCCCTCAGGGGTCGCATCCAGCAATTCTTCAAGGTCTTCGCGAAAGCCCATGTCGAGCATTTCATCGGCTTCGTCGAGCACAACCGCCTTCAACGCAGACAGGTTCAACGCGCCGCGTTCGAGATGGTCGCGCAAACGGCCCGGCGTGCCGACGACGATCTGCGCGCCCTGGCTCAAGGCCCGGCGTTCTTTCGAGGCATCCATGCCGCCGACACAGGTCGCGATACGCGCGCCGGTCGGGCCATAAAGCCAGATGAATTCGCGGCTGACCTGCAAGGCCAGTTCACGAGTCGGCGCAATGATCAGCGCGAGCGGCGCAGCGGCGACCGGCGCATAGCCATTTTCGTCCAACAGCTCGGTCGCCATCGCAAGGCCGAAAGCAACCGTTTTACCGGACCCGGTCTGCGCGGACACCACAAGGTCGCGACCGCGTGCTTCCGGTTCCAGCACAGCGTCTTGAACGGGCGTAAGAGCTTCATAGCCGCGCGCGACCAGCGCATCGGACAATAGCTTGGGAATAGCGTCAAACGCCATATCAGGAGATCTTTTCAAACAAGAGGAGTTCCATCTGCATCAGCCGAGCCTCGTGCAGTTTCACACCGGCGCCGCTTATTATCGGCCGTCCGGTACAGGTTTATGCTGCTTCGCACAATGGAATAAGCGTCGCACATTCCATTCGCGCCGTTTCAAGCGCCGTCGATAAGCCTGAAAAGCAGCGCTGCATCAAGCAATATTCCATCTTTACCATCAATATGGCGCAAGACTTAAACATTCATTTAGCCATTTCTGCGATCAGGGCATTCTAAATATGTAGGCGTAAGTATCTTGAAAAATTTCATAGAATATTGGCGCCGAGTACCGAGTGAGGCCAATTCATGCGTTCCCCGTCCGTCAGCGAATTTGCGACCGAGCATCAGGGCAATGATCGCATCACGACGATTTTTCGCCCCGTCGCCATCAACGTCGGCACATTTCAGGGCCTGTGCCTGGTGCGCAATATCTCGCCCGAAGGGATGATGGGCCATGTCCATACCGATATAGAGGTCGGCGCGTCGATTACGGTCCAGATGCTCGGCGATCTGGATTTGGAAGGGCGTATCATCTGGGCCAATGACGGGCGGATCGGCGTGCAGTTCAACCGCCGGATTGATGTTATGGATGTACTGCGGAAAATGTCGCGGCGCGTGCTTGATGGCAATATCCAGCGCGCGCCCCGCATCACGATCCCGTGCAAGGCCGATCTCTATATGGGGCAGCAATTGCTCCACATTTCCGTGCTGGATGTCTCGCAAGGCGGCGCAAAGATCATCACGGACGGCCTGCGCATTGATCAGGAGGTGACGATCATGATCGAAGGTCTGGATTCGCGTCGCGCCAAAGTGTGCTGGACCAAGACCAATCAGGTCGGCCTCACCTTTTTCAGGGAGCTGACCTTCGCCGAACTGACGCAATGGGCCATCTCCATGCATCATCGTAAACATAGCGCACAGCAAAGCAGCCACTGACCATCCACACGCCACGCAGATCAACCTTTCACGTAAAGATGCGGGGGCGTTTTCGATCCCTTAACTTATATTCGTCATATATTACAGCCAGATGCTGACGCGCCATGGCCGGAATGCCCATGGGCTGTCGGCAGCATCAACCAATGGTCAATCAAGATACATGAGGGTTTCAATGCTGGAACATGAACAGGATAGCGAACAGCGCGATGCGCGTCAGACGCGGCTGATCGTGCTGCAAATGTCACGCGGCGGTCGACCGTTACAGGAAATTGTCGCGCGTAACCTGTCAAACCGGGGGATCGGTGCTCTTTCAAAGACTGTCCCGCCGATTGAGGGCGACCAAGTCACAGTCCATTTCCCACAAGGACAGCGCGTGACCGGCGTTGTCCGTTGGGTTTTCCGGCAGAATTTTGGCATATTGCTCGATCAGGACATCGACCCGACCTTGATTCAGCCCAAGGCGCGCCACATTCAGATTATCGACGATTCCCCCGGCAAATGGCATGTCTGCGATCGCTACAAACCGGAAACCGCCTTCAAGCGCCCCGGCCTGCGTATTGTCTAAATTACCTATATTCACCCGCATCAGGTCGTCAGAAATGGCGACCTGAAAATATATAGTCGCTTGGCGGCCCGGCATGGATTAGGATCAAACATCAGTTAAGCCTGCCCAATAGAGTATGCGTAGAAAATCCAGTCCATATGGGAACGCATCTTGGCCAGCGAGCATACACCTCTACCCCGTTATTACGCCATGATCGCGCTGACGGCGGCGCTGATCTTGGGCTTGGTCCTGTGTTCGCTGATCGCCCTGCCCTTTTTGTCCTCCATCGTCTGGTCGATCACTTTGGCGGTATTGTTTTACCCGCTTGAACGGCGAATCGTCGAACTGGTCAAGTTGCCGGGATTGGCCACCAGCATCACCGTGGCGATCGTCGCCTGTATCGTCGTAGTGCCCATCGCCTTGATTTCCAGCACCCTCATCAATCAGGTGGTCGAAAGCGGCAATTTGCTCAGTAGCGCGATGACGCCGGCCACATGGACCCGACTTGCACAGCATAGCCCCGCACTCGCCCCCATCATCCGTTGGCTGACCGAACATTTCGACCTCAATCAACTGATACAGGCGATCACCTCGCCGCTGGGGACATGGAGCGCCGGCCTGTTGCAAGGTTCGATCTCAAGCATTCTCAGTCTGCTCGTCACTTTTTACTTCCTGTTCTACCTGCTGCGCGATCACGACCGGGCATTGGTCGCGGTCGAACGGATCAGCACGCTCGCCCCCGGCGAGTTTCGCATGCTGGTTGACCGGATCAACAGCACGGTCTTCGCCTCGGTTTATGGCACGATCGTGGTCGCCGCCCTGCAGGGATTTCTGGGCGGGCTGATGTTCTGGTGGCTCGACCTGCCATCGCCCTTATTCTGGGGCGTGGTCATGGGCTTGCTCGCTGTCATCCCGTTTCTTGGCGCCTTTGTCATCTGGGCGCCCGCCGCTTTTGTGCTCGCCATGCAGGGGCAAATTCTATCGGCCACATTGCTGACCCTGTGGGGAATGATCGTTGTCGGGCTGGTTGACAATGTTCTGTATCCCGTGCTCGTCGGACGGAAATTGGCGCTCCATTCGATGCCGAGCTTTATCGCGATTATCGGCGGGCTATTGCTGTTTGGCCCTTATGGCGTCGTGTTGGGACCGATCATCGTCGCTGGTACCCAGACCCTGCTCGAAATCTGGCGCGACCGGATCGATCTCCAGAACAATCAAGCCCATAGACTCTGATCAATCCAGCCATCAAAGCTGTTTGGCGATGCCCGCCAGATAGAGTATATTAAATTTTTATTATACAATTTCGGGAGGCCATGATGAAAGCCCAGCCTTATATTAGACAGTCGCCCGTATCGGCATATGTCTTGGCGTTTGCGGCCCTTGTATCCACAACGGTTGGAACGGCATCGGCAGCCACCCAATGGGGCACATATCGGTGGCAAAATAGACCCATAAACTTGGTTGTCCGCATGAATGTAAGCGGCGCATGGGCTGGCTATGTCAGCCCGGCGACAACAATATGGAACGCTGCCGCTTATGTCGAATTAAGCGCGACACCAGAAACGGGGAGCGTCAACCGGTCGACCTGCAAAGGCCCGAATAATGCAGTCGAAGTCTGCAACGCGAAATATGGCAACAATGGCTGGCTCGGCATCGCCCAGATCTGGACGTCAGGCAGCTATATCGTCAAAGGCACGGTCAAGCTGAACGACAGCTATTTCAATCTGACCGCCTATAATACGCCCGCATGGAAGCAACTGGTGTCCTGTCAGGAGATCGGCCACACGATCGGCCTTGGCCATGACGACACCAATTTCAACAACGCGAATTTTGGTACCTGCATGGATTATACCAACGCACCGGGTGGTGGCGGGACCTATGGGGCGGCGAACACAGCCCCCAATACCAATGATTATGCGCTGCTCGACTGCATCTACATCTCTACCACGACCTGTGGCACGCCGTCGCAATTTGTGAACAGCCCCATAGCGGCCGCCACCGTGGTCGATACCGGCCCGCAACATATGCCGACCAATTTCGGCATTCGGACCTTAAACGACCAAGGCACGGCGGATGTCGATCCCGGCAATTCCCCCGCCGAATGGGGCAAGGCAGTCGCCTTTACCAAGGATGGCCGAGGCCGCATCTATGAACGTATGATCGGCAAGGGGCAGAAGATCATCACCGAAGTCTTCTGGACGCCCCGATAAATTGTAACGCCTATACCGCCTGACGGCCCGATTGGCCGTTTGGCGGTCGGCGGGTGGATCGCCGCCGCGCCTTTTGCCCGTTGATATAATGCCAGACAAACGCCAGCGGCAATAAAAGCCCCAGCGCCCAATGGCCAAGGCTGGCCCATGCCCGCCAATCTTCATCCCCCAGATAATAAAGCAAATATCCGCTCGCGATCAGCACCGCCAGAATTACGCTGAGCAAGACCCCGGCGACACGCTGATGCCGGTGTGTCCAGCCATGCGGAATATGCGCCACGAACATCCCGCCAATGCCCAGCAAGGCCGGGATCAGCATGAACCCATGCACCGTCAGCATATCAGGCTCCAACGGGTTCATCTGCGGCCCGAACTCGCCCTCGGTCTGGCCATAATAATGCAGCAACAACCATGCGCTGCCACTCAGCCACAGACCGCTGCCGCTCAGGGTCAATAGCCATATCTGCCAAGAGGCCAATCGGGCGGTGCGGCGGTGAGGCATCGGTTACATCATTCCTTCATCGGGATCGGCCAATAGCTGCGCCCCATAAGCATTTAACAGCGGCACCGCCAGCGCAGGCGATGCCATCGCGATTTTCGTCATCGCATCGGCAATGATGCAACGATCTGCGATCACGCTGGTGCGCTGACTGGAGGCCACCGCCTCACGACCCTCCCCGATATGCGGCGTCCGCATGCGTCCGCGCGACCGGCGGCGATCCTGGAGATTGGCGGAACTGGCCAAGGCGCATGACGGCAAATCTATCGTCCAGCGAATCTGATCGTCCGCATCGCGCAGGGCAATCGGCCAGACCCGTTCGCCAAATATCCGCAAATCGCCACCCGCATTGACCAGCCCCTCATCCACCTGATGCGCGATGAGGACTTCAACCGCCCGGTCCACTGCATAACCCTTGGCAATCCCCCCAAGATCGATCAGCATCGGGCGATGACAGCAGACATTTTGATCGTCGATGATCTCGATATCCACGGCACAACCGGTATATCGCCCCAGATGCAGGGCCGATACGCGCGGCAGAAAACCATCCCGCACCAACTCCCGGCCAATGGTGACATCGAACAGGCCATCGCTACGGTCATATAATTCCCGCGCCACGCGCAACACCGCCACGGTGTTCCGATCCACCGCGACCGGGACACCAGCAGGCGCATCGCGCAACCGGGCAAGATCGCTATCCGGCGCATGAAAGGACATGCACTGTTGGACATGCGCGATCGTCGCAAATGCCGGTTCAATCGCATTCGCGTGACGATCGGGGACGCTGATCTCGACAAATGTCCCCAGATATGGCCTGCAACGAGTAATCAACTCAGCTTTGCCGACCAAGCGCCAGCGCATGCAACACCAGCAACCGCTTCACGCCATCGGTGATGTTCCGGCAAGACAAGGTCGCGCCCGAAATGTTCGGCACATCCTTGTTGAGCTTGAACTGGTCCTGCACGGACTTGCCCCGAAACACATTACGCCATTTCGGGTCGCGCACCTGCCCGCCCTTGGACTCTCGATAGCTCATGATTTCGACGCCCAGCACATGGCCATCAGGCGATATGGCGGTGGCATAGGTAATGAATTCATGCTTGCCGATCACTTCATCGACAATGATCCAGCCAATCGTCGCCTTGCCGTTCATCGCTCGCCAGATTTTCGGCTGTGCATTATGCTGCGGCACGCCTGACATTTTTTTGATCTGCGCCAGTTGCGCCGGGCTAAGCGTCACCGTGAAAGGTACGAAATTTTGAGCCTGCGGGATCAGCACCCGCTGGGCATCGGCCACCGAAAGATATTCGGTGGCCGAAACTGGCGCAGATACCGTGGCAAGCACCGGCAATGCGATCACATGCGACCATTTCATCTGGGCCATTGCCGCACTCCTTTAGAAGTTCATGCCAATTTTGAGGCGATATTCATTCTTCGTCTTTTCGACCAGATGCAAATGCCCGGTCTGGCCGGGATAGGTTTCCCCACCACCCTTGATCTGCGGAAACCAGGTCAAGGTCGCCCAGAATTTCTCGCCGCCATAATGAATGGTCGGACCGGCGAACCATGACCAGCGCTCTTGGCCCACTTCGGTTTCATATTCCGATGCATATTGCGTTTCCGCGCCGACAAACCAATTAGGCGCTACGCGATAGCTCAGCCCTGTGCCTGCGCTCAGTTCGATTTCCATTTCGGGATCGGTCGGCCAATCAAAGCCTTCCGGCAGATTGGCAATGGCCTTGCGCGTTTCGTGGCCCGCCTTCAGCCCGAGATTTCCGACCCAGATCAACTGGCCCTGCATCAGATATTTCTGCCCCGCCAGCGTGACGCGGGCTTCATATTCGGTCTTTTTCTGGCCGCTATGCGGGTCAAGCCGCTTGACCTCTGCCGAAGTAATGATCGCAAGCCCGAAATCATCGAGCGCAGGGCTCAATACATTGAACTTGGCTTTCATCTCCAGCCCCGAAAAACGCGGCCCCTTGTCGATCGGCTTCGGCAGATAGCCGTCAATCAACAAGCCATTGCTATCAATGCTGAGGAAGCTGGCGGCGGCGGACAAGGTGATCCGATCCGTCACGCCATATTCACCTTCAATCTCGGTATCGACGGCGCGATATGTGCCCTGCCCCTTATCGGAACGAAGCGTGTTGAAAACGTAAATCTCGCCCGATCCCTTGGGCAAGGTTTCCGCACCCGTATTGTAACCAAACAGATTTTCATCCGCCAAAGCCACGCCCGGCACAGCCAGCGCCGCAGCAGAGAGCAAGGAAAGCAAGAAACGATTCGTCATAGATAACCCCTTTCGCGGCCCTGATGGCGTTATTGCGAATGAGTTTCAATAGGTTTATTTTTGCGTTTCACTTGCAATATTGATCTACATCAATGCTCGGCCTGACAAAGGCCCAACGCCCAACCCATCATCGGATACCGCCATGCATTGCCGCAGCAGTTAACGGCGATGAACTTGATCGAAATTCAACCTCAGAATTATTACTTTACTAATCGAAATATATATAAAGTAATAAATTAAAATATAATTCATATGTAAAAGTAATATTTATACAAATTCACCAAATATATTCAATATGTCTTATTTAAAACACCTGACTTACCCTAATTAAGCAGGTGTCTTAAATTTTAAGCGCGCCTACATTCATATAATAGGCATCAACACCAATCATTTTTGCCCATATACGGTTGACATCTCTATTTAGACTCCATATCAACGCCACTGTTGACCTATCAACATTCACGTTGAACATGCGTCTGAGTCGGCAAGATGGATCAAAACGACATACCCATCAGATGGCGCGCGGCGGCGGCAGCCCCGGACGCGCCTGAGCAACGAAAATAAAAAAGCCAAATTGAAAAATGGAAGGGAATGACTGAAATGCAGTGTGGGATTTTCATGACCCCGTATAATCCGCCTAACCGGACCGCCCGTCAGGTCTTTGACTGGGCAGTGGACATTGCGCGGATCGCGGATGAGGCCGGTTTCGCCGATTTCATGATTGGCGAACATTATACGCTCGCATGGGAAAACATCCCGTCGCCCGATGTCATCATCGCGGCGGCTGCCCAGTCGACCAAGACGATCCGTTTCGCCCCGATGGCGCATTTGCTGCCATTCCACGATCCAGCAACCCTCGCGATCCGCATCGGCTGGCTTAGCCAGATCTTGGAAGGCCGCTATTTCCTTGGCGTGGCGCCAGGCGGCCATCACACCGACGCGATTTTGCACGGCTATGATAGCATCATGGAACTCGGCAAGGTCCAGTTGGAAGCGCTTGATCTGATGGAGCGCGTCTGGAAGCGCGAACCGTTCATGCACAAGGGCGAAACCTTCCGCGCCGGTTTTCCGGGGCCGGACAATATGCCCGGCTATGACGTCGAAATCGCCAATAACAACCCTTGGGGTGGGCGCGATGCGATGGAAATCGCCGTCACCGGCCTGTCCAAGAACTCACCCTCGATGAAATTCGCGGGCGAGCGCAATTACAGCCCGATCTCGTTTTTCGGCGGCGTCGAACAGATGAAGGCGCATTGGGACACTTGGGCTGCCGCCGCCACCGGCGCAGGCTATGTCGCGGATCGCAACCGCTTCCGCATCTGCCGCGACGTGTTCATCGCCGATACCGATGCCGAGGCCAAGCGTCTGGCCTTGAAGAGCGGCCTTGCCCGAACATGGCGCGAATATCTCGTGCCGATCTACAAGAAGTTCGGCCTGTTCGAGGGCATCATCGCGGATTCCGGCCTGAATTTGCAGCCGGACGACATCAACGAAGATTTCCTCGTCAACCATGTATGGCTGTGCGGTTCGTCGGAAACGGTCACGGAAAAGCTTGAAAAGCTCGCCGATCAGACCGGCGGCTGGGGCCAGATCGCCGTCAACCAGCATGACAGCATCGACGATCCCAAGCCTTGGGCAGAATCCCTGCAACGTCTGGCGAAAGACGTCGCGCCCAAGATCAAAATGCCCGTCTGACACACGCAATATGGGGGCATCACCCGCTTTGGACTGATGCCCCCACACTATCGGCAGCATGCGGGACCAAAGAGTCCGCAGCCGCCCTTCAAGGGGAGACTATCTGTGGGCAACCGTCTGGATGGCAAGGTCTGCATTATTACCGGCGCAGGCAGCGGCATGGGCCGCGCGAGCGCGATTGAAATGGCACGGCAAGGCGGCAAGGTGGTCATCACCGACATCAATGCCGCCGCGGGCGAAGACACTGTCGCCGCCATTCTGGCCGAGGGTCATGAAGCCAGCTTCATCCCCTGCGACCTGCGCAACCCGGCCGCGATCAAGGCGCTGATGCAGCAGGTTGGCGACACATATGGCTGCATCGACGTGCTGCATAATAATGCGGCGGTGCATGAAACCGATCTGACCGACAAAACCTCGATCGAAGAAATGGGCGATGACATTTGGGACATCGTTTATGAGGTGAACCTCCGCGCGGTCTGGCTCGCGATCAAGCACGCTGTCCCGTTCATGAAAAATTCGACCAAGGGCGCAGCCATCGTCAACGTCGCCTCGACCGGTTCGTTCGTCGCCTATCCGATGGCGGGCGTCTATTGCGCAACCAAGGGCGGCGTCCACATGCTGACCAAGGCCGCTGCGGTCGATCTCGCGAAATTCAACATCCGCTGCAACTGCTATTGCCCCGGCGCCATTCGCACGCCGATGCTGGAGAAATATTTCGCCGCCGCCGAAGACAAAGACCAGATCATGAGCGTGCTGACCGGCGCGCATCTGATCCCGCGCCTCGGCGAACCCGAAGAAATCGCCAAGCTCGCCTGCTTCCTCGCGTCCGAGGACTCATCGTTCATCACCGGCGCTGCCTATGTCATCGACGGCGGCACCTTGGCGTGGCGTGGCACGCGCGCTTGAAACAGCGCGCCAACAGACCGGCACTTCAACCCCGGCCCCATTCAAAAAACAAGTAAAACATTGTTTATAAAGGAGGATATATGAAAATCAATCTCACCAATAGTTGCGCGACCGCGCTGACCCTCGTCCTCGCCTGTACCGCGACAGCTGCGTTCGCACAGGACAGCGCAGGCGCATCCGAAACCGCCAATCGCGATGACATCGTCGTCACCGCACGTCGTACCGAGGAAAAGCTCTCCGACGTGCCGGTGTCCGTGACCGCGATCAGCGCGACCACTTTGCAGGAACGCCGCATCATGTCGGAAACCGACCTGCAAACCGCCACCCCCGGCCTGACCGTGCGCCAGACGAACTCGTCGAACCAGCTCGCTTTCTCGCTGCGCGGCCAGTCGCTTGATGCCTTTTCGTTCGCCGCGCCTGCGGTGCTGACCTATGTGAACGAATTCAACGCACAGGGCGTTGCCGCCTCGTCCTTTTATGATCTTCAGTCGATTCAGGTCCTGAAAGGGCCGCAGGGTACCTTGTTTGGCCGCAACGCCACCGGCGGCGCGGTGCTGTATCAGACCCAGCGCCCGACCGATGAACTCGGCGGCTATGCCAAGGCCTCTTATGGCAATTACGATGCCCGTTCGCTGGAAGGCGCGATCAACATCCCGCTCAACGACCTCGGCGCATTCCGCGTCGCCTCGCAATATGTGAAGCGCGACGGCTATCAGCGCAACGTCTGGCTGGGGACCAAGAATGGCTCGCTCGACAGCTTCAGCGTGCGTCCGTCGCTCGTGCTGCACCTAAGCGATCGGCTTGAGAACTATTCCATGTTCCAATATCTCCACACCGGTGGGGTCAGCGCTGGCCTGAAAGCCCAGAATACCTATGTGACGGGCCAGATGAACGGCAGCACGCCCTTGTCCTTCGGCCTGCCGTCGAACACCCTTTATCCGAATGGCATTTCCGCCCTTCTAAAGGATAGCGCACGGTTTACCCAACTCGGGTTCACCGGTCTCGCCAGCTTTATGGAAGCGCAAAAGGGCTACGGCTTTTACGATATCTTCAACAACCAGACCGGCGCGCACCGCGCGAACCAGTATACTGCCACCAACACTACGACCTTCGAAGCGTCCGACAGCATGACGATCAAAAATGTCGTCGGCTATAACAAGGCCAGCTCGCGCGACCGCACCGATGTCGATGGCACGCCGTTCGAACCACTATTGATCGGTTTCGACCATGGCACCGATGCTGAAGGCTATAGCTATCGCCAGAAGCAATTCTCCGACGAATTGCAGGTATCCGGCAAATTGGCGGATGATCGCCTGAACTATATCGCGGGCCTCTATTATTTCTCCGGCTCAGATTATCAGCGGATGCAACTGGCCTTCGCCCCGGATTACGCGTTCTGCGGCGCTGACGTTTGCCCCAGCTATGCACCGACCGGCGTCGGCGCATTCCTGCGCGAATATACCATCAAGTCGAAGTCCAAGGCCGTCTATGCTCAGATGTCCTATGCGCTGACGGATCGGCTGAACATCACCGCAGGCGGTCGCTGGACCTGGGAACAGACCAAGCTGACCCCGACGCGTCGCACCAGCGGCTATGACGGGTCGCAGGATGATTTCAACCTCGGCCTGCCGGGCTTCCCGGCCTCCGCCAAATTGAAGGCCAACAAGCCAAGCTGGACCCTGTCGGCAGATTACAAGATCAGCGATGCGTTGATGGTCTATGTCTCGCAGCGCGGTTCTTGGCGCACCGGCGGCTTCAACGGCACTGCCGCCAATGCCCTTGCCGGTGGCCAGTTCACCGCCAACAGCTTCGAACCGGAAACGACCTATGACTTCGAAGTCGGGACCAAGTTCAACGGCTTCCTTGGCGATGTGCCTGCCAATTTCAACGTGGCGGTCTATGATCAGCACATCAAAAAGGTCATCCGCGCCATCTATCTCGGCGTGGCCGCCGTCTCGGGCAATGTGCCCAAGGCCCGCGTCACCGGCGTAGAATTCGATGGCTCGATCCGTCCGGCCAAATGGTTCCAATTGGGCGGCATGGTCTCCTACACCAATGCGCGGTACACCGGCACGCCAGAGGCGACCGTCGGCAACACCACGGTGCATTTCGGTCCTTATGGCGATGCCCCGAAATGGACGGCATCGGGCTTCTTCCGTGCCACCCATGAAATGCCGGGCGTTGGGGAGTTCGCGCTGCGCGGCGATATTTATACCCAGTCGAAATTCTATTATTCCAACGCGCAGGACACCATCCTGCCCGGCACGACCATCAAGAGCTATAAGCTCATCGATGCCCGTCTGGAGCTGAATAACATCAGCGACACCGGGATTTCGGTGGCGGGTTTCGTAAAGAACCTGACCAAGGAAAAATATGAAACCGGCGGTTTCCCATTGGGCGCCGTGTTCGCGATCAACGCCACTCTGCCCGGCCTGCCGCGCATGTATGGCGTCGAGGCCTCGATCAAGTTCTGATCCTTCGCCAAGACAAAATAAGAGGGGCTGCAACTCCGGTTGCGGCCCCTTTTTTGCGCCTTTTAAAGCCCCCTCACGCCCGCTTGAACACGCCCCATGTAAAGGCCTGCTGCCCACCCCCCGGCGTGACATGCACCTCGCGCCAGTCCGCGACCAAGGCGAATGCCGGCCCAAGCGCCTTGGCCAAGCCCGCCGCGTCATAACGCTGCACCGCGAGGCCGCTGCATTTCTCCGGCCCATCCAGCGCAAAGGTCGCGATGATCGCGACACCCATCGGGGCCAAGGCCTGCTCCAAGGCCTTACGATAGGCCGCGCGCTGGCCTTCTTCGGTCAGGAAATGAAACACCGCGCGATCATGCCAGACATCGAAACAGCGCCCCGGCACCCATAAAGTCATGTCTGCCACGACCCAATGCACGTGGACCGCCGCCTCGCCCAGCCGCGCCTTGGCGATGTCCAGCGCAGGCGCGGCTATATCGAGCACCGTCACATCCGAAAACCCGCGCATGAGCAGATGATCGACCAGATAGGATGCGCCCCCGCCGATATCGATCACCGATGCGGTCGGGGCAATGTGCAGACGATCAAGCGCGTGCAGGCTGGGCGCAGGCGTTGGCTGATACCAGCTTACCGTATCGGGCGCTTTGGTGGTGTAGACATCGCTCCAATGTGCCTGCTGCTCCATCGCTTGCTCCCCTCACATAAAGTCGCACCGCCGTAGATGAACCACAGCTTACCATCTGGTTCAGGCTTGGAACATTGTCGGCCGTGTAAAGTTCACTTCATAGGGCCTCTCCTTTGAGGCCCGCCAGAAGATGAGGAATAGCATCATGGCTAATAAATTTCCAATGATGGCAAAGGCGGCGATGGGTTCGCTGCTTGTCACGACGATGCTCGTAACATCCATGCCCGCACAGGCCCAGATGCAGCATCGCGATCAGCCTCGGGAGCAATATCGGGATCGCCATTACGACGATGACCGCATCGATGCCGGTGCCATCATTGCAGGCGCTATCGTGATCGGTGGCCTTGCCGCCATCCTGTCGAGCCAGACATATGACCGGGATTATCGCGACGGGCGCGATTATCGTGATGATTGGCGCCGTTATGGCGGGGCGCGCCGCGCCATTGAACAATGCGTGAATGCGGTAGAAAGCCGCGCATCGCGTTATGGCGACAGGCCCGATGTCACGCGCATCACGCGGGTGACGCGCACGCGTGGCGGCTATGAAATTCGCGGCGATGTCAGGACGGATGATCGCGATCGCCGCTATGACCGCGACAACCGCGATGGGCGCTATGACCGTTATGACAATTACGACCGTTATGGCCGCCATGATTATGCCGATTATGGCCAGTTCCGCTGCTCGGTGCGCTATGGTGAAATCCGCAAGATACGGATCAGCGGCCTCAACTAAGGTCAACCACTCGTAAATAATGCTGTCCGTGGCGCCAAGCTACGGACAGCGCTTTTATGATCAACAAGGAACTTGATATGCGCAAACTCTTCCTGATGGCCTCCGCAATGACGGTCGCCGCGACATCATTGGCCGCCCCCCTCACCCCCGCCTTTGCCGGACAACAACAAAACGCACGCGAATGGCGCGGCAAGGACGGACGCCTGCATTGTCGCCGGAGTGACGGCACGGTAGGTCTTGTCGTCGGCGGTGTCGCGGGTGCGCTGGTGGGCAGATCAATCGACACCCGTGGCGATCGCGCAGTGGGTACCGTCATCGGCGCAGGCGCAGGCGCGCTCATCGGGCGCGAGGTCGCCAGAAAGCGGTCCTGCCGCTAATTATCATGATGCGGGGGAAATTGTGTCACCTATAGGATTCGAACCTACGCCCCCCGCATTACGAAGGCACTTTTTCGCGACACCATAAGCCAAAATAAAGTCAGGCATAATAGCAAGTCCAGCGCGACCGACATCTTCACGACCGACCCCGGGACTCTAATATTGCCACGCCCCGGATCACGGATATGCAGACCAGCCGCAAATCAATGTTCGCGGAATGCCCGCCAGAAATTCTCCGTCAACGGCTGCAGCAAATATTGCAACGCCGTCCTTTTGCGGAGCGGCACCAACACCTGCACAGGCATGCCGGGCTTCAGATTGAAAGCGGGACCGCGACGATCCCTGACAAGATTTACCTGCGATACAGGGACGACGATCTCCCCCGTAAAGAAGGACTGCCCATTTTTTTCATCGACAAAGCTATCGGCTGAAATTCAGCGTAATCTGGCCCTCCAGTATCGGCAAGTTGCGATCTTGCAACCCGGTCAGACGCACCGTCGCGGTCTGCCCGATAAGCACATCATCAATATCGTCCGGCGAAAAACGGGCTTCGATCACCATCGGCGCTTTGTTGGGCACAATATCCATCAACTTCTGGCCCGGCGCGATCACACCGCCCACGGTGAAGACAGAAAGACCGACCACGGTGCCAGTTGCCGACGCCCGGACCTCAGTTCGTGCCAATCGGTCCTTGGCGGCGTTGAGCTTGGGCAAGACATCACTCAACGCCAGCTCAACCTCCCGCAATTCCGCCGCCACACTTTCCTGCCGCGCATTCAGCGTTTCGGTCGATCTGAGGCTGCTTTCTCCCATCGAACCGGCGGATTCAGCCATCGCGGCCTCCAGCTTTCCGCCCTGCCCCACAAGGTCCGCGCGCGCACGCTCCAACGCCCTGACACGGCTCATACTAACGAAACCCTTTTCCGCCACAGGCCGCAGACTTTCCAATTCCTGCACGATCAAGCGTTCCTGTTCGCGGACCGATGCCAATTGGGCGGCATAGCCGTGACGCTGATCCCCCGCCTGCGCCCTTTGCTGCCCATAGACGCCGCGCTGCGTCACCAATAGCGAGGAACGCGTGCGCAGTTGCACCTCTTGTATCTTCATCGCCAGATCGGCTTCCGCTCGATCCTTACCTGTAAGGGAAAGAAACTCCTCAGGTGGCGTAATCTGTCTTTGGCCAAGTTGCTCGGCCCTCAATCGCGCCCGCTGCGCCAACAGACTATATGATTGTCCAGCCAGCGCGGCGGCATCAGCCTGCACCTCGGCGGCGGCAAGACGAAGAAGCACCTCCCCTTGCCGTACGACCTGCCCCTCCTTGACGAGTATAGCCCCCACCACGCCGCCATCGCGATGCTGCACAACCTGTCGCTGCCCGGATACCGTCACGCGCCCCGAAGCATAAGCAGCAGCGTCCATGCGCGCCACCGCCGCCCAGCCGATAAACACCACAAAAAACAACGCAGCGATGATGATACCGGCCCGAATATCCAATTGCGGATCATCAGGCCCCATATGCCCATCCCCCTGCGATGCCGTCACATCGGCAGTCAGATAATGGCGAAGCTGCTGCATAGGAATGAGCCAAGAAGACGTCTGCATCACCTATGCCGCCTTCGTTATCGCGGGCGGGGCCTGTTTGAGGCGGGTCAACACCTCGTCACGCGGCCCGAACATCTCCACCCGGCCATTATTGACCACCAGCACCTTGTCCACCGCCGCCATGATCCCCATGCGATGCGCGATAATCAGGACGGTTTTCCGCTCCTCCTTCATCTTGACCAGCACATTGACGAGGCTAACTTCGCCATCGGCATCAAGATGTGCATTCGGTTCATCAAGAATGATCACGCTAGGTCGACCATAAAGCGCCCGCGCCAATGCGACCCGCTGCGCCTGACCGGCGGAAAGGCCACTCCCACCCCAGCCAAGCGGCGTATCATAGCCCTGTGGCAGACGCAGAATCATGTCATGCGCGCCGCATTCCTTCGCCGCCCGGATCACTTCCTCGTCCATCTGACGACGATCATCCCCGCTGCCCACATCGAAACGAGCGATATTGTCGCGCACACTGCCCGCAAACAAAGATGTCGATTGCGGCAAATAGCCAATATGGCGGGCCAAGCGTTCCTGATCCCAGTCCGCCCGCTCCGCGCCATCAAAACGGATCGCACCACGATCAGCCGCAATTCCGCCCGAAATAACCCGCGCCAGCGTTGATTTGCCTGCGCCGCTAGGCCCGACAATCGCCACGATTTCCCCCGGCTCCGTCTTAAACGAGACATCCGCCAAAATGGGGGCGTCCTTACGAGCATTGAGGACCAGCAAGCTTTCGATGCTCAACCGGCCATCAGGTGGTGGCAAATGGGTCAACGCCAAAGATAACGGCTTTTCCGCGAGCAAGGATTCCAGCGTCTGCATCGCGCCTTGCGCCTGCACCACGCTACGCCAATTGCCCACAATCAGATCGATGGGGGCAAGCGCACGCCCCAGAAGAAAGGATGCCGCAAAAATCGCACCTGGCGAAATCAGCCCATCAATCGCAAGAAGCGCGCCCAATCCCAACGCCAATGACTGCAACAACATGCGCAGGAACTTGCTGAACGTCGTATATCGACCCGCCGCAAAACTGGCACCAGACTGCAAGGCGATCATTTCCTCGCGGGCAGCAACATGACGCTGCACCATCGCGCCGCGCATCCCCAACGCCCGAATTGCTTCTGCCCCGGCCAATGACTGCTCCAGCCCCGTATATGCCCGGTTGGCAGCCTCATTGGCCCGTTTCAGCGGGTCATGTGTCGCCTTTTCATTGCGCCATGCGACCATGACGATCAACCCCGCCCCTATAAGCGCAAGCAACCCGAGCGCCGGATGGATCAACATGCAAACAAGGATATAAATCGGCGTCCACGGGGCATCCAGCACCGCCAGAATCGCCCCTCCTGACAATGCCTGACGCAGCGTATCGAACTCACGCAGCGCCTGTTTGCTCATGGTCTCCCGCGTGCCGCCGCGATGATCGAGCGATGCCTCGACAATGGCACCGGCCAACATCCGATCCAGCCGCATACTGGCCCGCACCAACAAACGCGACCGCACCAGATCAAGCAGCGACAAGGTGCCAAGCGCAAAGACCAGTACCAACGTCAGATAGACCAACGTCAGCCCACCGCGCGTCGGCACCACCCGATCATAAATCTGGAGCATATATAAGGTTGGCGCGATGTAGAGCAGGTTCAGCAACGCACTGAACCCTGCCGCCCAGACAAAATGGCGGCGCGCTGCCAGCAACGCCGCCTGCAGGATGGAGGCCGGGGAACGCAGATCATGCATCTGATACACGCCCCCCTGAAGCCGCCATCCCATTCATCAGGATTCCATCCTGACAATCGCCACAGCGATCACGCAAAGGCCAATGCGAAATCATTGATGTCCGTGGTGTTGATGCCCAAAAGGGTGATCGCCATATCGGCCGAAGCATCACCATCCAGATCAATCGTCAGCGACTTGCTGCTATTGTCCCAAGCATAATCCCAGTCACTTTCGGTGATTGAGGAAACATCTATCTTGTCATGCAACAAGTCGAAATTGTCGATGGAATCGATCGATCCGCCGGATGATTGGTCTGCGGCGGTATAGATGATGGTTTCATCTGCAGCACCTTCGGCGCTGAACACATAATCATCACTGCCAAGCGTCGCATAAGCAATGGTGCCGCCTGTGCCGAAGATGAAGCTATCATCAAAATCGGAACCGGAAATCGTCAATTGACCGGTAAAGGCCGACGCATCGACATCAACACTGTCCGAAAAGGCCGCGGCCCTTAACAGATACGCATCCCCGCCACTGCCATCAGCGCCATCGGTACCAGCAACACCGTCAGCGCCGACAACACCAACATCGCCGTTGGTGCCGTCAACGCCGTCTGCGCCGTCTGTACCCGATGTACCGCTACCAACCTTAGTACCAGCATCACCACCGGTGCCACCGATACCAGCATCACCACCGTCGCCAGCCGTGCCCCCGATACCAGCATCGCCACCATCGCCACCATCGCCGCCCGTGCCAATCAGACCACCGAGGATGACCAAATCCGTATTGCCAATGATGAAGACATCGCTTAGGTCTCCGTTTTGGATAGCGTGACCAGCATCACCGCCATCGCCACCGACACCACCATCACCACCGTCGCCGCCGGCACCACTATCGCCGCCATCGCCACCGTCACCGCCGACGCCGCCATCCCCGCCGTCGCCACTGCTTTGATAGACGGTGCCACCGGAACCGATCCCATTCCCACCATCGCCACCATCGCCGCCATCGCTGCCATCGCCGCCAGCACCGCCGTCTGCACCATCGCTGCCAGCGCCGCCATCGCCGCCATCGCCGCCAGCACCGCCGTCGCCACCGTAAATCGAATTGGTCGCACTACCGATGGAATTGATCAAGATTGCCGTATAGCCCTGATCATTGCCATCAAGCGCATCAGCGACCATGGCAGTATCGCCATCGCCGCCAGCCTGCCCATCTGTGCCATTCTGACCATCTCCACCTGCTGTCGCATCTCCGCCATCAGTGCCATCAATGCCAGCAGCCCCGTCCGTGCCATCGGTCGCTGCAACCCTGACTGGGGGGGAACCTGTGGCGGTCGCATTCGTGCCATCGGTGCCGTCACCCACTGCCGAACCGTCTGTACCATCAGTGCCAGCCACGCTCGTTGTGCCAGCCCCCCCGGGACTTCCATCGACACCAGCAACACCAGCCGCCCCGCTGAGGAGTTGCCCACCCGACAGATTAATGCTGAAGGGATTGTCGCCCCAAGGATTATTGGTCGATATGACAGGCGCGCTATCCACCCATTTCAGGCCGTCTCCACCGTTCACGCTCGTCGCGCGAACGCCAAGCGTGCCGAACTCTTCAGGATCGAAATCACCCGCCGAGAAAGTATAGGATTCGCCCTCGCTCACGAAGGATGTCTTGGCTTCCCCGGCAGATCCCAGACCCGTGCTCGACACCTTCAGATAATCGTCCCAGACGACCTTTTCACTGGTGGCATTGCCCTCATCATCCCAAACAGTGTTGGAACCATTCATGTTCAGGCTGCTGTCTGATTTTACAAGGGTGGTATCACCATCGACCGTCTTATCGCCGTTGGAAAACCAAAGGGCATTCAAATCGAATGACCCTTCAAAGGAGTTTACCGTGAAATTACCGGTCTCACTGTCATAGACAATCGAGAAATATACCCCACTGCCTTCAGCGCCAAATTGCCATGTGTAGGTCGTCATATCGGTCCCTTCGATTACAATGCCCCCACCGATGCCAAGCGCATCGGCAGAATAAAGTTAGCGACCGATTTATAATTATTACCGTTATGAGATGGATATATCTTCAAAATGGCGGCAATCAAACGAATTATTGGTTAACGCCAAATGCATTGGATTAGGTAGGCGTGGATGGGCGGCATGACCGGCCGAACACATCACCGGCAGCATTGATCGCCACGACCAAACTCATCTAGGCCCAGCGTAGGTCCACGCCACCTTTCCTACCCAACGCGCCCCAAACAGGACCCAAGCAGCTACACACCCAAAGGCACCTTCAGCAGCAAGTTCCGGATTATCCTAGTGGAAGAAGCATAAAGCTTAATGGTGCCGCCTATAGGATTCGAACCTACGACCCCCGCATTACGAATGCGATGCTCTACCAACTGAGCTAAGGCGGCACTGACGGTTTAGCCTGATGGCTTGCCAATCTGGGCTGCGCAATATCAGCGTCATTCGACGGATGCAACCGGGGAATCTGCTTTCTCGCACATCGCATGGACCACCCTTGGTTTCAGTCCATTAACCGAATAGCCTATACGCTTAGTTAACCATCCATCTGGCATAACCGTCCCATTGGTCCGTATTGGGAACTGGGACAACACATGGATAATGTCTACGGCCATCAGGATGATGCCGTCCAAATCAATGCCGCCGATCACGGCATCGAAACGCCAGTCGTGCTGGGCAGTGACGAACGCCGTATGCATGTCCGCGCCTATAATTATTGGGTGTCATTGCTCGGCGACCGCTGTTTTCCGTCGATTGAGGATCTGGAACCGGCCAATCTCGCCGATTTCGGGCCGAATAGCATCTTGCTCGACTTCACCTGCGATATCGAAAACCCGACGATCCAGTTCCTCGGCACCGCGCTGCAAACGGAATGTGCGCCGGAAACAAATATCGATTCTGTCGACAAGGTCCCTGCCCGGTCATTGGTGTCCCGCCTGACCGATCATTATCTCCAGATCATCGCCAACCGCGCACCGATCGGATTCGAAGCCGAATTCGTGAACCATCGCGGCAACAACACGCTGTATCGCGGCATTTTGATGCCGTTCTCGTCCGACGACGACAATATCGACTTCATCTATGGCGTGATCAACTGGAAAGAACTGGCCGATTCGGCCTTGGTCTGCCGCCTCCATGAAGAAATCCAGCGCAGCGCCCGGACCGACCAACAACACGACCGCTTGGCCTCGCCATTGCCCCCCCTCTTCACGCCGACCAGCGAGGAAGCCGCGCATGGTGAGGACGAACTCGACCTCATCGGCATGCCCTTTTTCGGCGGCACGGCAAAGGCCGACCCGATCGGTATGATCGGCCCGGATGCGGGTCTTGGTGATCATCTCGCGGCCGCCCGCGCCTTTGCCGCACTCTCCCATGCCGCCGATCATCGTAGCCGCGCCGCGCTCTATCGGGCGCTTGGCTCCGCATGGGATTTCGCGATCATCGCTGGCCAACAACCGACGGATTATCGCGAATTGCTGGAAGATGCCGGAGTCAAGGTCCAGCAACGCGCCCCGATGACGGCGGTGATCAAGCTCGTCTTCGGCGGCGATTATGACAAAAGCCGCGTGACCGAATTCGCAGCCGTACTCGAACATGCGGCGCGGCTGCATCTTGGCCAAGGTGCGCTCCCCCCCCTGCTGGAACAGACGGAGGGCGGGATCAAGGGCGTGGTCAAGGCCGAACGCGAGGCGCGACGCAGCCACAATCCGGCGACCGCCACGCCAAGGCGCCGTCATAGCGCGCAATCCGCCCTCGAAAATCATGCCCCGGTGGCGGTGCTCGATCTGGAGGCGGGCGAACGCGAATTCATGGTGCTGCTCGGGTGCCGCACGGCGGATGGCCGCATTGCCCTACTATCGCCGCTTGAAGCCGACGAAGCCTTGGTCTGGCGGATGATCAAAGCAATGGACGCCGCCTGATCATTACCAGATTGCGCAAAGCTGATTGCACTGGGCAGAGCGGCTTGTTAGAGGCGGCACGTTATCAACTGCGCCAGTGCGAGGAACCAACATGACCGGCACAACTCCCGTCAACGTCTCCGACAGCTCGGCGCCTGAAACTGTTATTGTGCGTCACAGCCGCATCGCCTGCGACGGCGCATCGGATATTCCCGGTGGCGCGGCGCTCGGCCATCCCCGTATCTGGTTGCAGATGGATGAAAGCGGCTCGGTCGACTGCCCTTATTGCGACCGCCGCTTCGTGCTGGCAGACGGCCACACCGCGTCAGACCATTAATCTGATCGCCGTTGCGCGCTCAATAATCGGCGCGCGCGAGATGCCGCGCTTCCAATAAATTCCACAGGCCGCGATGCTGGGCGACCAATTGCTGCGCCCCGAACAGGATCGCGCGCTCGATCCCCGGCGTCGTCGCATAATGGGCCGCCATCGCCAGCGTATCGCCTTCCAGCGGCAAGCCCAAGGGGATCGGCGTCATACCCAAGCGCGTCGCCGCGCGGTCCAGCACATTTCGCACAGCCACCCAATCCAGCACCAGCGCAATCGCCGCGCCCAGCGCACAGCCGTCACGATCCGAACGCGATAGAATTTCAAGCGCGTGCCGCTGGCTATTCACCGTCGACACGCTTTCGGCCTGTCCCGGCGTCGATGGCTGAGGACCAACCTCGACGGCCAATTTGTTCATGTAGCGGCGCTCTTCGGCGAACGCCTCAATTACCTTCGCCATCCATGCGCCGATGACCGGATCGGCCGTCATATTCGCCGCAATATCAACCACGCCGGGATGGCGGCCATGCAGCACGCACAGATAATGCACCGCATCGGCCAGATTGCGCCCCGCCGTCCGGCTCTCGCTCATGCCCGGCCCACGGACATAGGACCGGCTGATGGTCCCTTCTTGCCCGACCAGCGCCCAGATTGCAGTGTCGATGCCAGCAACGATGCGCTGTTGTGCTTGACCCTGATACATGACTGCCATCCTCTGCGGTTTGGGCAAGGAAGCGCACTGCCCCGGCCAATTGATGGAACCGGCATAATGAGATCAGGTAAACATCCAGTTTATGAATATATAAATCTCGCCGATTTGCGACGAAATGAGGCCTAAAAGCGGATCAACCACGGTCAGGCGAAAAGGAAACGGCGCGGCCCCTTAACAAGGACCGCGCCGCCAAAAATCAGCTTATTTATGTACGAAGCTTATTGGTCGAGGAAGCTGCGCATCTTGCGTGACCGGCTCGGATGTTTGAGCTTGCGCAAGGCCTTGGCTTCGATCTGACGAATACGTTCGCGGGTCACGCTGAACTGCTGACCCACTTCTTCCAGCGTGTGATCGGTGTTCATGCCGATGCCGAAACGCATCCGCAGCACACGTTCTTCACGCGGGGTAAGCGATGCCAGCACGCGTGTCACTGTTTCCTTCAGATTCGCCTGAATCGCCGCATCGACCGGGATAATCGCATTCTTGTCCTCGATGAAATCACCGAGATGCGAATCTTCCTCATCGCCAATCGGCGTTTCGAGCGAGATCGGTTCCTTGGCGATTTTCATCACCTTGCGGACCTTTTCCAGCGGCATCGACAGACGTTCCGCCAATTCTTCCGGCGTCGGTTCGCGACCGATTTCATGGAGGATCTGACGGCTGGTACGGACCAGCTTGTTGATCGTTTCGATCATATGCACCGGGATACGGATCGTCCGCGCCTGATCGGCAATCGAGCGCGTGATCGCCTGTCGGATCCACCAGGTCGCATAAGTGCTGAACTTGTACCCACGGCGATATTCGAACTTATCGACGGCCTTCATCAGGCCGATATTGCCTTCCTGAATCAGATCGAGGAACTGCAAGCCACGGTTGGTGTATTTTTTCGCAATCGAGATCACGAGCCGCAAATTCGCCTCGACCATTTCCTTCTTGGCGATACGCGCTTCGCGTTCGCCCTTCTGGACCATGTTGACGATACGCCGGAATTCACCGAGCGACATGCCTGTCGCCTGCGCGATTTCGGCGATTTCGGCGCGAATGCGTTCAACGGTATCGACTTCAGCGTCGGCAAAGGCCGCCCATTTCTTATCGATGCCACGGACCTGTTCGACCCAATTTTCATCGAGTTCATGGCCGATATAGGAATCGATGAACGATTTGCGATTGACCTTGTGGCGCTCGGCCAGCCGCAGCATCTGCCCGCCCAGCGCGGTCAAACGACGGTTGAAGCTGTACAGCTGATCGACCAGATATTCGATCTTGCTGCCATGAAACTGCACGCTTTCCACCTCGGCGGTGAGGTCTTCGCGCAGCTTTTGATATTCGTCTTCCTGCTTTTGCGGGAAACCGACGCCCGAACCGAGCGCATCCAAACGCTGGCCCTGCAATTTGGCAAAGCGGTGATAAAGCGAGGTGATCGTGGCAAATCGCTCAAGCGCCATCGGCTTGAGCTGTTCTTCCATCTGGGCGAGGGAAAGGGTGTTGTCCTCCTCTTCCTCTTCCACTGGCCGCTTGGCGCGGCGTTCGGTCAGGCCGTCTTCGTCCTCATCGCCATCGGCCGATTCTTCCTCGACCTCATCTTCTTCCTTGAAGCTCGGCCCGGCGGTCTTTTCCGAAATCTCGCCATCGCCATCGACATCGTCATCGGTCAGGCTTTCCGGCGCCGGATCCTTCGACAGCATCGCATCGAGATCCATGATCTCGCGCAATTGCATCGTGCCTTCATTCAGCGCGGTCGACCAATCGATGATCGCGTTGAACGTGATCGGGCTTTCGCACAGACCGAGAATCATCGTGTCGCGACCGGCTTCGATCCGCTTGGCGATGGCGATTTCGCCTTCGCGGCTCAGCAGTTCGACCGCGCCCATTTCGCGCAGATACATCCGCACCGGATCATCGGTACGATCGATGGTTTCCTTCTTCTTTTCCTGCGTCATCAGGCCGGAGCCATCGCCGTCGCCGTCATCTAGGCCGGTGACTTGCTCTTCGGCATTATCGTCCTGATCGCCGTCTTCGCCCGCTTCTTCGTTCTCGACGATGTTCACGCCCATGTCATTGAGCGCGGACATGATGTCTTCGATCTGCTCGGACGACATCTGATCCTGCGGCAGCGCCTCATTGAGCTGATCGTACGTCAGATAGCCCTTTTTCTTCGCGCGCGAGATCAGCTTCTTGATGGAGGCTTCATTGAGGTCGATCAGCGGGGCATCGCCTGCTTCCGCCTTATCTGTCGAATCCGTCATATCTGCCTTTGCCATAAGTGACCCTTATACCCCATCTTGCCCCGATCCGGCGTCTTGCACCAGATCGGCCAGCCGCGTCTCCGCCGCCTGTAGCGCCGCCCGCAGCCGCTGCTGCTCCGCAAAGCTCGCTTCGTCCAACATTGCCGTGAACCGCCGATCGGCGTCCCCCAGCGCAGTTGCAATTTCCACCCGCTCGGACAACGCGTCGATCAACTCGATCAACTCACGCCGCGCCCGCCCGGAATCTGCCTTGCCACGCAAAAAGGAAAAGGCAAGACCCTTGTCGGAACTCGTCGTCCCGCCAATGCCATGCAATCCCTTTTCCGCCAATATGGTAGCCACGGCCTGTGGTTCAAGCTTTGTTGAAGAAAAAGCTATATCTAAAAGTATATGGCGCAGCGCATCATCGCGCCGATCGGTGATCGGCATGGCCGCAATCGCCTCTGCCCGCTCCGCAATGCACGCCGGAAAACGCGCCAGCCCTTCCAGGATCGCACGGCTGAAACCCGCCTCGACCCCGCCCTGCGCCAGCGCCAACGTCCCGGCGCGCACCGGCGGCAATGGCGGTTGCCAGCCCCCCTTGCCGCCCCCGCGCATCTGGCCACGCCGCTGGCCCGTACCTTGCGGCACCCACGCATTCTGGCGCATCGGCGCAGTATTGCGCGGCTGCCAACCGAATTTCTCATCGAAGCGGCGGCGATATTCCTCGCGATATTGCTGGCGAATATCAGGCTGCTGGATCGCCTGCGCCAACTCATTTAATCGCTGCTTCAACCCGGCGCGTTCTTCCGGCGTCGCCAATGGCCCGGATGCAAGCTCATGCGCCCACAACCGATCGACCAAAGGCTCGGCAGTGTCCGCCAACCGCTCAAACGCCCCCGCCCCGCCGCTTTTCACCAGATCATCCGGGTCTTGCCCTTGCGGCAGGGTGATAAATTGCAACGACTGCCCCGGCTGCAACAACGGCAAGGCGCGCAACGCGGCGCGAATCGCCGCCTTCTGCCCCGCCGAATCGCCATCGAAGCACAACATCGGCACATCCGTCATCCGCCACAGCCGCTCAAGATGCTGCTCGGTCAGCGCCGTGCCAAGCGGGGCGACGACATCGCCAATCCCGACCTGCGCCAGCGCAATCGCATCCATATAGCCCTCGACCACGATCACCCGCCCGCTCTTGCGCGATGCGGCCAAAGCAAGGTCGAGATTATAAAGCGTGCGCCCCTTGTCGAATAACGGCGTATCGGGGGAGTTCAGATATTTCGGCTCACCATCGCCCAAAATCCGTCCGCCAAAGGCAATCACCCGCCCGCGCGCATCGCGGATCGGGATCATCACCCGGCCACGGAACCGGTCATAAGGCTCCTTGCCCTCGACCGAGATCAACAGCCCCGCCTCGATCAGCATATCATCGCCGAACTTTGCGAGCGCCGCACGCAGCTTGCCCCGGCTATCCGGCGCAAACCCCATGCCAAAACGCTCAATCGTCGCCCGGCTCAATCCCCGGCGGACGAGATATTGCTGCGCCTCCGCCCCCGCAGAGGACGCAAGCTGCGCCACAAACCATTCGGCAGCGGCAGCCATCACATCATGCAGCGAATTCGCCCGTTGCTGGCGCTCCGCCGCGCGCGGATCGGGCGCAGGGACATCCAAATTGGCGGCCGCCGCCAATTCCTTCACCGCATCCATGAACGGCAGGCCGCGCTGATCGGTCATCCAGCGAATCGCATCGCCATGCGCCCCACAGCCAAAGCAGTGGTAAAAGCCCTTATCGTCGTTGATCGTGAAGCTCGGCGTCTTCTCGTTATGAAAGGGGCAGCACGCCTTATATTCGCGCCCTGCCTTGGTGACTTTCACACTCTTGCCGATCAGCGCGGACAACACTGTCCGCGCACGCAATTCATCGAGAAAGGCAGGGGTCAGGCTCATGGATTAAGAAAGCGCACCCTTCACCAAGGCGCTCGCCTTGCTCATATCGAGGCTCGCGGCATGGCGTTCTTTCAGCTCCGCCATCACCTTGCCCATGTCCTTGACCGAGGTCGCACCCAGTTCCGCCTTGATCACTTCAATCGCCGCGATGGTTTCCGCTTCGCTCATCTGCGCGGGCAAAAAGCGTTCAATCACCACGATTTCCGCGGCTTCATTGGCGGCGAGTTCTGGCCGCCCGCCCTTTTCAAACATATCGATGGATTCGCGGCGCTGCTTGATCATCTTCTGCATGACCTCAATCACCAGCACATCATCATCGCTTGGCGCTTTGCCGGTGCGGGCCTCGATGTCGCGATTCTTGATCGCTGCCTGAATCAGGCGAATCGTCGCCGTCCCGGCCTTGTCCCCGCCCTTCATCGCTGTGACCAGTGCATTCTTGATATCGTCGCGAATCATGCCATAACTTCCATTAATTTCGGTAAGTCGTGCTCCTAGCCGTTCCTGTGCTGCTTTAATAGATTGACGCTGGCGGTTCGCATCCCTAGTCGGATGCCTTGCAACATCGCGATGACGAATCTTACCCAAGGAGTGCCCGCCCTATGGCTGACGCCGCTTATCCGCCTGCGCCAAATAACGCGACAGGGGCTATTGTTCTGGCGTCTGGCGAGGTCATCTGGGGTCGTGGATTCGGGGCCGCTGGCGCTGCCGTGGGCGAAATCTGCTTCAACACATCGATCACCGGCTATCAGGAAATCATGACGGACCCGAGCTATGCCGGGCAGATCATCAATTTCACCTTCCCGCATATCGGCAATGTCGGCACCAATGCCGAAGATATTGAGGCGACCAACCCGCACGCACTCGGCTGCATCGTGCGCGAGGACGTCACCAACCCATCAAATTATCGCAACTCCGGGCATTTCATCCAATGGATGACCGCGAATGGCCGCATCGGCATCTCCGGCATCGATACCCGCGCACTGACGCGCCGCATCCGCGAACAAGGCGCGCCCAATGGCGTGATCGCGCACAGCCCGGACGGCAAGTTCGACATCCCCGCCTTGCAGGCGATGGCCAAATCATGGCCGGGGCTGGAAGGCATGGACCTCGCCAAGCCCGTCACCACCCTGCAAAGCTATGATTGGGCAGACGGGCTTTGGACTCGCGCCAATGGCTATGACGCGAACAGCGCGCAAGCCACCGGTCCGAAGGTCGTCGCGATGGATTTCGGCGTGAAGCGCAACATCCTGCGTAACCTCGTCGCGGCAGGCGCGCGCGTAACCGTGGTCCCGGCGACCGCGTCGTTCGAAGACATCATGGCGCATAACCCGGACGGCCTGTTCCTCTCGAACGGCCCCGGCGATCCGGCGGCAACCGGCGCGTATGTCGTACCGGTGATCCAACAATGGCTGGAAACGGGCAAGCCGTTGTTCGGCATCTGCCTTGGCCACCAGATGCTCGGCATCGCGATTGGCGCGGAAACGTCGAAAATGCACCAGGGCCACCGCGGCGCGAACCACCCGGTCAAGCGCCTGTCCGATGATCGCGTCGAAATCACCAGCATGAACCACGGATTTGCGGTCGACAGCACGACCCTGCCGAAAAATGCGCGTGAAACCCATGTCTCGCTGTTCGATGGCTCCAATTGCGGGTTCGAACTCGCCGATAAGCCCGCGTTCAGCGTCCAATACCATCCCGAAGCCTCCCCCGGCCCGCAGGACAGCCATTATCTGTTCGAAAAGTTCGTGGGGATGATGACCGGCGAAAGTGTGAATTAAGACCATGCCCAAGCGCACAGACATCAAATCCATCCTCATCGTTGGTGCAGGCCCGATCATCATCGGTCAGGCATGCGAGTTCGATTATTCCGGGACGCAGGCCTGCAAAGCGCTGCGCGAGGAAGGCTATCGCATCATCCTCGTGAATTCGAACCCGGCCACGATCATGACCGATCCGGACATGGCCGATGCGACCTATATCGAACCGATCACGCCCGAAATCGTGGCAAAGATCATCGCCAAGGAACGCCCGGACGCGATCCTGCCGACAATGGGCGGCCAGACCGCGCTCAACACCGCGCTGGCGTTGTTCAACGATGGCACGCTGGCGAAATATAATGTCGAAATGATCGGCGCGGATGCCGAAGCGATCGACAAGGCCGAAGACCGCATCAAATTCCGCGATGCGATGGACAAGATCGGCCTCGAATCCGCGCGCTCGGGCATTGCCCATTCGGTTGATGAGGCGCTCGCCGTGCTGGAACGCACCGGCCTGCCCTCGATCATCCGCCCGTCCTTCACCATGGGCGGCACCGGCGGCGGCATTGCCTATAACAAGGATGAATTTCTCCAGATCGTGACCGGCGGCCTCGATGCCTCGCCGACCACCGAAGTGCTGATCGAAGAATCGCTCTTGGGTTGGAAAGAATATGAGATGGAAGTCGTGCGCGATCGCAACGACAATGCCATCATCATCTGCTCGATTGAAAATATCGATCCGATGGGCGTCCACACCGGCGATTCCATCACCGTCGCGCCCGCCCTCACGCTGACCGACAAGGAATATCAGATCATGCGGAACGCGAGCATCGCGTGCCTGCGTGAAATCGGCGTCGAAACCGGCGGCTCGAACGTGCAGTTCGCGGTCAATCCCAAGGATGGCCGCCTGATCGTGATCGAGATGAACCCGCGCGTGTCGCGTTCATCGGCGCTCGCGTCCAAGGCGACCGGCTTCCCGATTGCGAAGGTCGCGGCCAAGCTCGCGGTCGGCTATACGCTCGATGAAATCACCAACGACATCACCGGGGCGACGCCTGCATCATTCGAACCGACCATCGATTATGTCGTGACCAAGATCCCGCGCTTTGCCTTTGAAAAGTTCAAGGGCGCGGAACCTTTGCTCCACACCGCGATGAAGTCGGTCGGCGAAGTGATGGCGATTGGCCGCAACATCCATGAATCGATGCAAAAGGCCCTGCGCGGGCTGGAAACCGGCCTGTCCGGCTTCAACTTCATCGATGAACTGAAGGGCGCCTCCAAGGACGATCTGACCGCCGCTTTGTCGCGCGCGACCCCGGATCGCCTGTTGATCGCCGCACAGGCATTGCGCGAAGGCATGACCGTCGCCGAAATCGCCGCGATTGCGAAATTCGATCCATGGTTCCTTGAACGGCTCGAAGAAATCGTCGCCGCTGAACAGGGCGTGATGGACAATGGCCTGCCGCGCGATGCTGAATCCTTGCGCGCATTAAAGGCGATGGGCTTTTCGGACGAACGTCTCGCATTTCTCGCGCTGCAATCGGCGAATCTCAAATCCGGCCTCGCCAGCGCCGCCGCCAGCAGTGGCGGTCTGGTGCATGAGGCACTGACGGCGATGACCGGCGGCGTGACCGAAAAGGAAGTGCGCGCGCTGCGCCATCGTCTCGGCGTGCGTCCGGTGTTCAAGCGAATCGATACCTGCGCGGCGGAATTCCTCGCGAAAACGCCCTATATGTATTCGACTTACGAAAGCCCGATTTTCGGCCAGCCGGAATGCGAAAGCCAGCCGACCGACCGCGAAAAAATCGTGATCCTCGGCGGTGGCCCAAACCGTATCGGTCAGGGCATCGAGTTCGATTATTGCTGCTGCCATGCGTGTTTCTCGCTGTCGGAAGCGGGTTATGAAACGATCATGATCAACTGCAACCCGGAAACGGTGTCGACCGATTATGATACGTCGGATCGCCTGTATTTCGAACCGCTGACTGCTGAAGACGTGTTGGAAATCCTCCATGTCGAACAGCAGAACGGCACGCTCAAGGGCGTGATCGTGCAGTTCGGCGGCCAGACCCCGCTCAAGCTCGCACAGGCGCTCGAAGATGCGGGCATCCCGATCCTCGGCACCTCGCCCGACGCCATCGACTTGGCCGAAGATCGCGAACGCTTCGCCGCGCTGATCAACAAGCTCGGCCTGCGCCAGCCGGACAATGGCATCGCCCGCAGCCGGGAAGAAGCCATCGCGGTCGCCGATAAGATCGGCTATCCGGTGCTGATGCGCCCGTCTTACGTGCTGGGTGGCCGCGCGATGGAAATCGTCGACACACAGGCGCAGTTGGAAAATTACATCCAGACGGCGGTCAAGGTCTCGGGCGATAGCCCCGTCTTGATCGATCAATATCTGCGCGATGCGATTGAAGTCGATGTCGATGCGATTTCGGATGGCACCGATGTCGTCGTCACCGGCGTGATGCAGCATATCGAAGAAGCCGGGGTCCATTCCGGCGATAGCGCCTGCTCGCTCCCGCCCTATAGCCTGTCGCAGGACATCATCGAGGAAATCGAGCGCCAGACCGATGCACTGGCCCGCGCCCTGTTCGTCAAGGGCCTGATGAACATCCAGTTCGCGGTCAAGGACGACAAGGTCTATCTGATCGAGGTCAACCCACGCGCCAGCCGCACCGTGCCGTTCGTCGCCAAGGCCATCGGCCAGCCGATCGCCAAATTCGCCGCCCGCGTCATGGCCGGTGAAATGCTGGCCGAACTGCCGAAGATCAATCGCCACATCAAACATATCGCGGTCAAGGAAGCCGTCTTCCCGTTCGCGCGCTTCCCCGGCGTCGATCCGGTATTGTCCCCGGAAATGAAATCGACCGGCGAAGTCATGGGCATCGACAGCGATTTCGCGACCGCATTCGCCAAGGCGCAATTGGGCGCAGGCACGATCCTGCCCGAATCCGGCACCCTGTTCGTATCCGTCAAGGATAGCGACAAGGCCGTGATCCTGCCCGGCGTGCGCCAATTGGCCGATTTCGGCTTCAAGGTCATCGCGACTGGCGGTACTGCCGATTATCTGATCGCGCAGGGCGTGAACGTCGAAAAGGTCAACAAGGTCGCCGAAGGCCGCCCCAACATCGTGGACAAGATCAAGGATGGCGAAGTCGCCATGATCTTCAACACCACGGAAGGTTGGCAATCGCTGAAAGACAGCCAGTCGATCCGCGTGTCCGCCCTTTATGGCAAGGTCCCGTATTTCACCACTGCCGCGGCCTCCGTCGCCACGGCAAGGGCGATTGCAGCCCTGCGTGCGCATGAACTTGAAGTTCGCGCACTCCAGGACTATTAAGGGCCACTAACTTCAATCCCGACATCGTGAGGTTGTATGGCGCTCCAACCCGGAGCGTCACGGGAGCGTTTTGACGAAAGGTTCCGAGTACATGGCATCCCCAGAGAAAATGCCCATGCTGGAAGAAGGCTATCGAATGATTGCCGAGGAGCTGACGCGCCTCAAGATGATCGAACGTCCGGCAGTCATTCAGGCAATCGAAGAAGCGCGCGCCCATGGCGACCTCTCGGAAAATGCCGAATATCACGCCGCTAAGGAACGTCAGGGACAGATCGAAGCCTCGATTGGCGATCTGGACGACCGCATGGCCCGCGCCATGGTCGTTGATCCGAAAAGCCTGTCCGGCGACAAGATCGTGTTCGGCGCGACCGTGACCTTGCTCGATGAGGATGACAAGCCGATCACCTATCAGCTCGTCGGCCAGATGGAAGCGGACGCCAAGCGCGGTCGCATCTCGTACAACAGCCCCTTGGGCCGTGCGCTCATCGGCAAGAAGGTCGATGACGAAATCGAAGTGACCGTGCCATCGGGCGACCGTTGGTATTGCGTGTCGAAGATCGAGTTCATCTGATGATCGAAGCCGAATTCTGGGATTATGACACCGCCACCGAACTGGCGGATGCGGTAGCGGGCGATGTCGGTTTCATCATCGAAAGCGCACTCGATGCGCGCGGCGATGCCGTGATTTCGGTGCCGGTCGATGACATATCGATGCCGATTCTTGAAAAATTGGCCAAGCAAAAGCTGAACTGGAAGAAAGTCACCATCTTCCCGACCGATGATCGCCTTGTGCCGGTCAGCGATCCGCTCGCCAAGGTCACGCCTTTGGCCAAGCTGTTTCTCCCGCTCGGCGCGCGCGTGATGCCGATCGGCAGCGACACCAAGGATTATAAATCCGCGGGCAAGGCCGCCGATGCGCGCCTGCAGGACTTGCAATGGCCCTGCGACCTGATCTGGCTTAGCATGGGCGAAGACGGCCACACCGCCGCGATCTATGCCGGTCCCGATCTGGATGAAGCCTTGAACGGCCCGAAAGAACGTCGCGCTTTGGGCGTCATGCCGGAACCGATGCCGAAAGACGCCCCCGTCGCCCGCGTCACCTTGTCGCGCGCAGCGATTGCGTCCGCCCGTTCGCTGATGATCGTCACCAAGGGCGACAATCGCCGCGAGCTGCTCGAACAGGCGATTGAAGACGGCACGTCCTCAGCCCTGCCCATTGGCCGCGTGCTCGCCGATCTGGAACAGCCCATCGACATTCATTGGTGCGGGTAAAAGTTTTTTAGCCCCTCAAACGCCGGGCGGCGACACCCCCTTCCCTTTGGTGTCGCCTTGGCTTTCCTCTCAATAAGGCGCGGCAGCCGGTCGTCCTTGCGGCACTGCGTACATTTGGCGGCAATTTCCAAGGGCAGTAACACCACCCGTTTCGCCATGCTAAAGCGCACATCAGCCCCTAAATGAGGGAAAGCGCACCGCTCCTATCATATTGCAACAACATCTCCTTGCACGTCGGACTCCCGACCCGCTATGCATCCCCCCATGTCCGATGAAGATCTCTTTGCCGCGCCGGGTGCTGTCGTTGGCACCTATGATGCCTCCACCATCGAGGTGTTGGAAGGGCTCGAACCCGTACGTCGCCGTCCCGGCATGTATATCGGCGGGATCGACGAACGCGCCTATCACCATCTCGCCGCCGAAGTGCTCGACAATGCGATGGACGAGGCCGTGGCCGGCCATGCCAATCGGATCGAAATCAACCTGCAACCGGGCAATCGCCTGACCATCACCGATAATGGTCGCGGTATCCCGGTTGATCCGCACCCCAAATTTCCGGGCAAATCCGCGCTCGAAGTGATCCTCACCACGCTCCACTCCGGCGGCAAGTTCGAGGGCAAGGCCTATGCCACCTCGGGCGGCCTGCACGGCGTCGGCATCTCGGTGGTCAATGCCTTGTCCACCGACACGGTGATCGAGGTCGCCCGCAATAAATTGCTCTATCGCCAACGCTTCGCACGCGGACTGGCGCTTGGGTCCATTGAGGAAATGGGTCCGGTCGCCAATCGGCGCGGCACGTCCGTGTCCTTCACCCCGGACACCGAAATTTTCGGCGACACCGCCCATTTCAAGCCCGCCCGCCTCTACCGCCTCGCCCGCTCAAAAGCCTATCTCTTCGCCGGCGTCGAAATCCGCTGGAAATGCGCCGCCGAACTGATCGGTGACGACACGCCGAGCGAGGCCGTGTTCCAATTCCCCGGCGGCCTGTCCGATCATCTCAAGGAACAAATCGGCGCGCGCGAATGCGCAACTTCCGAATTCTTCGCCGGACGCCAAGACTTTGCCGATGAACAAGGCCGGGTCGAATGGGCGGTCGCATGGCCCTTATGGTCGGATGGCAGCTATAGCTATTATTGCAACACCATCCCCACCCCCGATGGCGGCACACATGAAGCAGGCTTACGCGCCGCGATTGTGAAGGGCATGCGCGCCTTTGGCGAATTGGTCGGCCAGAAAAAGGCCAAAGACATCGCCGCCGAAGACATTATGACCTCGAATGAGGTGATGCTGAGCGTCTTCATCCGCGACCCTCAATTCCAAAGCCAGACCAAGGACCGGCTGACCTCGCCAGAAGCTGCGCGACTGGTTGAAAACGCGGTACGCGACCATTTCGACCATTATCTCACCGATAATATGGAACGCGGCAAGGCATTGCTCGGCTTCATACTCGATCGCATGGACGAACGTCTGCGCCGCAAGGCCGAACGCGAGGTCAAGCGCAAGACCGCGACGTCCAAGCGCAACCTACGCCTGCCGGGCAAGCTGACCGACTGTTCGTCGGATGACCCCGCAGGCACCGAATTATATCTCGTCGAAGGCGACAGCGCGGGCGGCTCTGCGAAACAGGCGCGCGACCGCAAGACACAGGCGATCCTGCCATTGCGCGGCAAGATCCTGAACGTCGCCTCCGCCACTGCCGACAAGATCCGCGCCAATCAGGAAATCAGCGACATTACGCAGGCCTTGGGCTGTGGCGTGCGCGACAAATTCTCGCCCGAAACCCTGCGCTATGAACGCGTCATCATCATGACCGATGCCGATGTCGACGGTGCGCACATCGCCACCTTGCTGATGACCTTTTTCTTTCAGGAAATGCCCGAACTGGTCCGGCGCGGCCATCTCTTCCTCGCCCAGCCCCCGCTCTATCGCCTGACCGCGAGCAACAAGAGCTATTACGCCAAGGACGACGCCCATCGCGCCGAAATCGAGGCTGGCCCCTTAAAGGGCCGCAAGATCGAAGTCTCGCGCTTCAAAGGCCTTGGCGAGATGAACCCGCAGCAATTACGCGAAACGACAATGGACCCCAAATCCCGCACCCTGCTGCGCGTGACCTTGCCGGTGGAATATGAAGAACGTGCCGGGGTCCGCGATCTTGTCGATCGGTTGATGGGCAAACACCCGGAACACCGCTTCGCCTTCATTCAGGCCAATGCCGCTTATGTGGACGAAGACGCCATCGACGCGTGATTGATTAGCCCCGCCTCTTTGTTTCAGCCTCAAGCGCCGGGGGCGAGCATTCATCCGCTTAGGCGTGTGCGCCAATAAATCGCGGCAGGCTTTCGCTCTTGCGGCAGCCATGCCACCGTTGGCTTTCCCCACTTTCGTCATGCTGAACTTGTTTAGCTGCACGGGCCTTTGGGGCAGTATCTCTTCCACGCGCTGTGACAGATGCTGCCCCAAAGGCCGACGCAGCCAAACACGTTCCTCCAGACAAGCCCCCCACACCAGCGTCATTATGATAGTCATATCCGGCTATGAAATGGATCATATAATTCGATATATACCAATGGCTTAACTTTTCAGAACTAAATAACAGCCCTTATTCGCATCATATAGCGTTGAGCAAAAGGGTGATTCAATGACATATGCCGCTTGCCCGAATTGCAAAGAAATAATGTCACTTCGCAAGAAATTTTGCTCAAAATGTGAAACGGCATTCACCGCCACAACATTCGATAATTCTCAATTCGAATTTAACGCCTTCAATATCGGCGCGCTTGTTTTGGTGTTGTTCGTTTTCGTCACCACATGGGTGATGAGTGATAGCCCCGCACCTCCGCTCCCAGAAAAACCATCAGCAACAGGCAAAACGGATGCCACCGCCATTTATTATATCCTTACAATGATGATCAACCAATGTGATCAATCCAACGCCACCCTTATCGCCACTTCTAGCTCAGATGACCTTGGCGATGCATATTATGCCGCACATGCGATGGAGGTGGCCTGCACAGCGACCTATGCCACTATTGAAAGGCTGAAAATACCGACAAGCCTAGGCAGAAAGGTGCATGAAAGCCTGTCAAAAACCGTCAAAATCTGTGAAAATGAATATAAAAATCGCGCATTCACTGCCAGTCGATTGCAAGACATGATCAATGTCTGCGTTCCATCCGTCGAGAACATCGCAGAGTTGCGAGGGGTCATCACTGCAACATCGGACGATACGATCTTATGTTCCATAGGATTGGCAAACACGGCCAAGACAGCAGGGATCACACAGGCTGATTTGGCGATGGTAAAGATCAAATAAAAGATGGTCTAACCTGCTGCTACCTTCAGGCCAGACACCATTTTCATATCCGCCTCAGGCGGCGTCCGGCTCGTTGACGAACACCGCCAGTTCATTCCCGCCGGGCTCCCTGAAATGAAAGCGCCGCCCGCCGGGAAAGGCAAAAATCGGCCTTGAGATCCTGCCGCCCGCTTTTTCCACAGCCGCAAGCGCAGCTTCAAGATCGACAACCTCGATCCCCGCCAACGGGGGCTTACCCGCATCCACACCACTGGCATCAAGACCCAGATCCGTGCCAGCCCCCAACGTTGCGGCATAATCCGGGCCAAAACTTGTCAGCGTCCATCCAAAAGCCGCTTCGAAGAATGTGCGACTCTCCCCCGCATCACCAACCTGCAACTCCAGATAGGCGATGCGGGCCAAATTGGCGTGCGGGGGATGTGAATCAGGCATCGCCATCAACGTCGTCATCCGAATCCGGGCCGACCATCAGGCCTTCTGCCACTTCTTCGGTCTTGCCCCGGATCGCGGATTCGATGCGGTCGCGGATTTCCGGGTTTTCGCGCAGGAAGATCTTGGCATTTTCGCGCCCCTGACCAAGGCGAACCGAGTCATAAGAGAACCATGCGCCCGATTTCTCCACCAGCCCGGCCTTTACGCCAAGGTCGAGAATTTCGCCGATCTTGGAAATGCCCTCGCCATACATGATATCGAATTCGACCTGCTTGAACGGCGGTGCGACCTTGTTCTTCACGACCTTCACGCGCGTCGCATTGCCGACAATGTCTTCGCCATTTTTGATCTGGCCGGTGCGACGAATGTCGAGACGGACGCTCGCATAAAATTTCAGCGCATTGCCGCCCGTGGTCGTTTCCGGATTGCCATACATCACGCCGATTTTCATGCGCACCTGATTGATGAAAATCACGATGCAGCGCGAACGGCTGATAGACCCTGTCAATTTACGCAAGGCCTGGCTCATCAAACGGGCCTGCAAGCCGACATGACTGTCGCCCATTTCACCCTCGATTTCCGCGCGCGGCACCAGTGCTGCAACCGAGTCGACCACCAGCACGTCAATCGCGTTCGAGCGTACCAGCGTGTCGACGATTTCCAGCGCCTGTTCGCCGGTATCCGGCTGGCTGACGATCAGATTGTTGACATCGACGCCCAATTTCTTGGCATAAGCCGGGTCAAGCGCATGTTCCGCATCGACGAATGCCGCCGTACCGCCGCCCTTTTGCGCCTCGGCAATCACATGCAGCGCCAGCGTGGTCTTGCCCGAGCTTTCCGGACCGTAAATTTCCACGACGCGCCCGCGCGGCAGGCCGCCAATGCCAAGCGCGATGTCGAGACCGAGCGAACCGCTGGAGATCGCCTCGACCTCCATCGCCTCACGCGAACCGAGCCGCATCGCCGATCCCTTGCCGAAGGCGCGATCAATTTGCGCCAGTGCCGCTTCAAGCGCCTTCTGCCTGTCCATATTCGCTTTTTCCTGTTCCGCACCAATAAGTTTGAGTTGTGCAGCCATGCCGAAATCCTTCCCTGGATACAAGCTTCGAAGCGCCCAAAGGGGCTGTTCGAATCATTTCGTATTCCATTTGTTCTAAAAGAACAAGTGGGGAACTATTTTTCCTCGGCAGTGGTCGCGACGATCCGGCCCACGGCTTCGATCAATTGCTGCACCGAAAATGGCTTGGGCAGGAAGGACACATCCTCGATGTTGATCGACTCCCGCAATTGCTCCTCGGCATAGCCGGACATGAACAATACGGGGACCTCTGGCCGTTGCTGGCGAATGCGCCGTACCGTTGTCGGGCCATCCATCCCCGGCATCACGACATCGGAGACGATCAGATCGATCTGTTCGTCGCGTTCGGCAATTTCAATTGCCTCTTCGCCATTGCTGGCGGTCAACACCGTATAGCCATGGCGGGCAAGCGCGCGTTCCGCGACGGCGCGGACCATGTCCTCATCCTCGATCACCAGCACCGTGCCGGTGCCCCACATTTCGCCCTTCGGCGCATCGATCAGGCTGGCCGGACGCGGGGCCTCATCGCCGCTCGAGCGATGGACCGGCAGATAGACGCAGAAGCGCGTCCCCTTGTCGATGACCGAATCGGCAAAGATGAACCCGCCCGATTGCTTGACGATCCCGTACACGGTGGACAGGCCAAGCCCCGTTCCCTTGCCCACTTCCTTGGTGGTGAAAAACGGTTCGAAAATCTTTCCCAGGATCATCGGATCGATGCCGGTGCCGGTATCGGCCACGCTGAACGCCGCATAATCGACGGGCGGCATCAATTGCGGTCCACGCCCGCGAATTTCGGCCTCGTCAGGCGAATAGGTGTGGATGGTCAACTGCCCGCCTTGCGGCATTGCATCGCGCGCATTGACCGCCAGATTGACGATCACCTGTTCCAACTGCCCCGGATCGGCCCGCACCAGCCCGACATTGCGATCATGTTCGACCGACAGCGAAATCCGTTCGCCCAACAGGCGACGCAGCAGGTTCGACACTTCCGCAATCACATCCGCCAGTTCCAGCACCTGTGGCCGCAGCGTCTGCTGGCGCGAGAAAGCGAGCAATTGTCGCGTCAGGCTGGCCGCGCGGTTGGAGTTGCTCTTGATCTGCTGAATATCGTCATAGTCGCTGTCGCCCGGCGTATGGCGCATCAGCATCAGGTCGCAATGGCCGATAATCGCGGTCAGAATATTGTTGAAATCATGCGCGACACCGCCCGCGAGCTGGCCCACCGCCTGCATCTTGGTCGCCTGCGCGATCTGGTTCTTGAGCCGGTCTTCCTCGCTATTGTCCTTCAACGACAACAACACCGATGCCTCGCCCAAGCCGCGCGCGCCCGCGATAGTGAGAGCAATCACATCATTTGGGCGGCTGGCGAGCCGCACCGCCACGCTGCCCATATGCTGGCCGCCCATCGCAAAGCGCCGCACAGCATCCGCCACCGCCGCCTTGTCCTCGCGGATCACCAGATCGCCTGGGAATACCGGCAGGGTCTTGCCCTCGACCCCGGCACCACGGGCAAAGGCCGGGTTGATGAAGATAAACCGTCCGTTGCGATCCGCCAGCGCCAGCCCCAAAGGCAAGCGTTCCAGCAGCGCATGGACATTGACCGCAGACGTCCCCGCCCCGCCAGACACGCCCGCGCGCACCACGCCAACCGCATCGTCGAGCGCGAGCACCAGCGTCGGCAATTGCTCTTCCTCCGGCCCGATCGGCACCTGCACCAATCGGATCGGCTCGCCCGCATCGCCCTCGGCGCGAAAGCGGATATAATCATCCTCGCCCGGTTCCAGCAGATTGGCGAACGGCACGGTCAGCGCACTTCCCGCCAGGCCGCCCGTAAGCCCCGCGCGCAACGCAAAGACCGGATTGGCGCCGATCAACATGCCCTCGGGCGTGACCAAGGCCGCCATCACCCCGGCGCGGCCCAGTCGCTCACCATGTTCGCCTTGCAGCAACTGCCGCGCGACCTCGACCCGGTTGTCACCTTGTTCCTGCACGAACAGCCAGTGGAGATGATCGTCCGCCGCGCCGATCCGCTGGATGCGGGCATTATAATAGCCCGCAGACAGCATCAGCCCCGGCACAAAAGCGCGGCCATCGCGCCATGCCTTGCGCCCGGCCTCGGTCAAGCGCACCTGATCCGTCTCCGACAGGCCGAGCGCTGGCGGCACCGGATAACCCGTCATCACCCGCGCATAGCCATCGTTCGCCGCCACCAACCGGCCCGAACGATCCGTCAGCGCAATCGGAAAATCGCTCACCGCAATCAGGTCGTGGACCAGCGCGATATCGGGCACTGCCGCCGCCACCGCCGTCGCACGGGGGCGTACCTGACGCAGCAGCACGATCAACGCCATCGCCGTGATAAACGCCGCCGCAAAGCCCGCCGCGACCACCACTTCATCCAGCACCCATAAAATACCGCCAGCCGTCATCAGGCCCAGCAACAGCACCAGCGATATAATGATCCTGTCCGCGCCGTTTGCCGCAGATGCGCTAGCAGGCGGGTGGGAATGAATGGCGCCGACCTCGCTCATGCGCCGGGATGTATCCATTCATGGCCGCGGCGACGCCATTTGCGACTGATCCACCACCGCCACAACACAACCGCCAGCACATAGCCGACCGCCGCCGTGACAATCGAAATAGTGGCAAGGCCCGCGAGCAACGCAGGCGCACCTTCCGAAAAGGTCCAGCTCAGCCAATCATACCAGGACGCGCCGCGATCCATCATCACCATCAACTTGCCCGGATCAGAACCAAGCTGCAATATCCCCTCGCCTACAAACAGCGACGCCGCGAGGATGAACGGGGTGGTGAGCGGATTGCTGAGAAACGTCATCGCCGCCGCAATCGGGATATTTGCGCGAAACGGCAGGGCAAACAGCGCCGCGCCGACGATTTGCAAGCCGGGTATCAGCAGGAAAATCCCGACCAACAGCCCCAAGGCGACCCCGCGCGGCACCGAACGGCGGGTAAAACGCCATAATTCGGGCGCGAACACGCGATGGGCAAAGCGATTGAGAAAACGGCTTTTCTCGAATGACTCCCGCGTCGGCGCCTGCGACCGAACCCATTTGGCAACGCGTGTTTCCCGACGTTTCACCCGCGATCTCGCATGATCCGGGCAGCTTCGCGCTTCCAATCGCGGGTCTTTTCGGACTCGCGCTTGTCGTGCAATTTCTTGCCCTTCGCCAATGCCAGCTCGACCTTGGCACGGCCCCGGGAATTGAAATAGACCGACAGCGGGACCAAGGTCATGCCCTGACGCGACACCCCGCCGAACATCTTGGCAATCTCGCGATGGTTCAGCAGCAATTTGCGCGGGCGCTTGGGCTCATGGTTGAAGCGATTACCATGGCTGAATTCGGGGATGTTGCTGTTGATCAGCCACACCTCCTCTCCCTTGACCTCAGCATAGCTCTCGGCAATCGACCCCTCGCCAAAACGCAACGCCTTGACCTCGGTGCCGGTGAGCGCGATGCCCGCCTCGAACACTTCGTCGATCGCATAGTCGTAACGCGCCCGCCGGTTCTCGGCGACCGTCTTCTTCTTGTCGAAACTGGCGTGACGCGGACGGGCCATAAATTAGATCAAGCCCGCAATCTCCAGCGCCGCATCGACGGCCTTGCGGCTCGCCTCGGACGCTGGGGTCATCGGCAAGCGCAATTCTTCGGTCACATCCGCCATGACACGGCTCAACGCATATTTAACCGGCCCCGGCGAGGCATCGGAAAACAGCGCGAGATGCAGCGGGAACAACCGGTCATTGAGGTCGCGCGCGCGATCCCAATCCTTGTCCGCACAGGCCTGTTGGAACTCGGCGCATTGCTTGGGCGCGACATTGGCCGTTACCGAAATACAGCCAACCCCGCCCGATACGTTGAACGCGAGCGCCGTCTCGTCATTGCCGGACAATTGGCAGAATATCTCGCCACAACTGCGGCGATGCTGCGTGACGCGCGCAATATTGCCGCTCGCGTCCTTGATGCCGATGATGCTCGGCAGGCTGGCAAGCTGGGCCACCGTGTCCGGCACCATGTCGGTGACAGTACGGCCCGGCACATTATACATGACGATCGGCAGATCATTATGCGCGGCCAGATATTCGAAATGGGCGATGATGCCCAATTGATTGGGGCGATTATAATAAGGCGCCACCACCAACGCGGCATCGGCCCCGCACTTCTTGGAGAAATTCATGTGCAGCAGCGCGTTGGTCGTGTCATTCGATCCGCAACCGGCAATAATCGGCACGCGGCCCGCCGCCTGCTCGATGCAGACTTCGATCACGCGATGATGTTCGGCGTTGCTGAGCGTCGCGCTTTCACCCGTGGTGCCGCAGGGCACAAGGGCCTTGCTGCCGGATTCGATTTGCCAATCGACAAGGCGACGAAAAGCGCCTTCATCAAACTGTCCGTCGCGAAACGGCGTCACCAGAGCAGGAATCGACCCGCTAAACATGTGCTTCTCCTTCACCTCGGCACCAGAATCGGCCATAGGCTTCATCAATAATATAGTTTCTATACCCAAAGACCCCAATATGACTCGGTACCGCCGGGTATAAATTCAGCGTCTGATAAGGAGACGACCCCTATCATGTCCAGCATGCGACGACACTTATTTCCGGCCTTGCTGATGATGTTATCTGCCCCGTCATGGTCTGCGTCGCTCACCCCGGCGCAGATTGTCTGGTATCGGGCGCGTTTGGGGGTCGCGGGCGCGCCTATTGCGCCGCCGGTCGTTTCGCCTGTCGCCCCCTCTGGGATGCCCGCTGTTACTGGGCCTGTTACCCCACCCACCACCGGTCAAACGCCCGGCACTGGCCCGATGCCCGCCCCGCCGATCATTGCCATTGCGCCCGTCACGCCAAATCCGCTTGCAGAAACGATCTTGCGTTGGGACCGGTTGCGCCAGCCGCAGACCGCGAGTTTTTCCGACCTCGTCAATTTCCTGCTGACCAACCGCGAATGGCCAAATAGCAGCGTCATGCGCAAGGCGGCGGAAGAGAAGATCAGCGTCAACAGCTATTCGCCGACCGAAATTGCCCGCTTCTTCGATGCCTATCCGCCGAAAACCAACCGGGGTCGGACCGCACAGGCCTTGGCCTTGCTCGATCTCGGACGGGTGGCAGAGGCGAAAACCGCCGCGCGTGCCGCATGGGCAGGCGGGACACTTGCCAGCGATGAAGAAAGCCGCTTGCTCGCCCGTTTCCCCGGCCTGTTCGATGCGCGGGATTATGACAAACGGCTGGACCGACTGTTGTGGCAACGTAACACCACCGCCGCCACCCGCTTGCTCGGCTATGCGAGTGCCGCCCGCCGCCCGATGTTTGAGGCCCGAATTGCGCTCCTCACCAACGCGCCCGATGCGCTCGCTAAGGTCGATGCGATTGGCGAGGAAGCCGGTCATGATTCCGGCATGGTGATCGACCGCATCCGTTATTATCGCAACGCCAATGATATGTTGAGCGCGCAACGGCTCGTCGCCTCGGCGGAAAAGCCCTATACCGCCCCGGCAGACCCAGCGGTCTTTCTCGATAATCTGCTGCAAACCGCACAAGCAGCAGCCGCTGCAGGTAATTATGCCTATGTCTCCGCCATCGCGCTGCGCGGCGATGACGCCTATCCGGCTGACATTGTCATCCGCAATCAGCCCTTGGATGAACGCGATGATTATACCAGTCTGATGTGGCTTGGCGGCAGAGCCGCCGAACGCCTGTATAAATTCGGCGATGCGACTGGCTTTTATGCGCGTTATGGCGATGCCGCCCGCACCGCGCAAACGCGCGCCAAGGGCTATTATTGGGCCGGTCGCATGGCGGAACGGGAAAGCGGCAAGGCCGCAGGCCTTGCCTATTATGAAGCTGCCGCGCGTTATTTCGATCATTTCCACGGCCAATTGGCGCTTGAACGGCTGGGCCGCCCGATTGTCCTGCCCACCCCCACCAATGATCCGACCTTGATCGGCAATCGGCAGGTCAATCCACAAATGATGGAAGCCGCCCGCATGTTGGGCCAGCTTGGCGCATGGCCAACCCAGTCCTTGTTCCTGCGCGCGCTGGCCAATGCGGTCGATGAAGGGGCCAATCCGGCCCCGCTTGCCACGCTGTCGCGTGAATTGAACCGGCCTGATCTCGGCGTCATGGCGGCGCGCAAGGTCGATGACCGGGGCAGCGGCGCCTATCTTGATTATGGCTTCCCCAAGCTGCCGGTGCCGATGCAATTGCGCCCGCGCTGGACGATGATCCACGCCATTGCCCGGCAGGAAAGCCAATTCGACCGGCAAATCATCAGCAGCGCAGGCGCGCGCGGGCTGATGCAGTTGATGCCCGCCACCGCGCGGGAAACGGCGGGCAAGGTCGGGGTCGAATATGATTTCAACCGGCTCACCAACGATCCGGAATATAATATCCTGTTGGGATCGACCTATTTCAACAATTTGCTGAACATGTATGGCGGCAATCATGTGCTGGCGGTCGCGGCCTATAATGCGGGGCCGGGCAATGTCCGCAAGTTCATCGCCCAAAATGGCGATCCGCGCACAGGCAGCCTCGACATTCTCCAATGGATCGAGGCGATCCCGCTGTCCGAAACGCGCGGCTATGTCTATCGGGTGCTGGAAAATGCGGTCATCTATGATGCGCTCCACCCCGACCGGCGCGGCGAGATGCCCAAGACGCCGCTATCGCGCTATCTCGGCAAGCAGACACCGGGCTGATCCCAGATGCGCCCCAGCCATAAACCCGACACAGGCGAACGCCCGCCGCTCTTCATCACGCCGCAAGGCTTTAACGCGATGAAGGCGCGTTATCACCAATTGCTGTCCGACGACCGGCCCAAATTGGTCGAGGTCATCAGCTGGGCCGCGGGCAATGGCGACCGGTCGGAAAATGGCGATTATATCTATGGTCGCAAGAAATTGCGCGAGATCGACCGCGAACTGACCCATCTCGCCAAAAGATTGAAGATCGCGAAAATCGTCGACCCGGCCCAACAAGAAGACCGCAGCCGCGTCTGGTTCGGCGCGACCGTGACGATTGCGGATGAAGACGACAATCAACGCGTCATCACCCTTGTCGGCGAGGACGAAGCCGACGCCACCGCCGGACGGATCAGCTTCAATGCCCCACTCGCACGCGCAGTACGCGGCGCGGCGATTGGCGATACGCGTCAGGTGCGCTTGCCGGTGGGGGTGAAGGATTATGAGATCATCGCCATCAGCTACCCGCCAAAATCCTAACGTACCCGATGCCGACCCGCCCGATCTCCGCGTTGCGCAGCTTCATCGCTTATGAGGCAAGCGGCGGCATTCTCCTGATGCTCGCCACCATCGCCGCGCTGATCATCGCCAACAGCCCGCTGGCCGATGCCTATTTCGAGATATTGGACCGCCCTATCGGCCCGTTGTCGGTGCTGCATTGGGTCAATGATGTGCTGATGGCGATCTTCTTCTTCCTCGTCGGGCTGGAGATCAAACGCGAATTTGTCGACGGCCATTTATCGACATGGCATGATCGACTGTTGCCGGTGGTCGCCGCCGGATGTGGAGTCGCGGTCCCCGCGCTCATCTATCTGTTCATCACCCGGGCAGAACCGGCCTTGCAGCGCGGCTGGGCCATCCCGACCGCGACCGACATCGCCTTTGCGCTCGGCGTGCTGGCCTTATTGGGGCGGCGCGTGCCGACGTCGTTGAAATTGTTCCTGACCACCGTCGCCATCGTCGATGACATGGTCGCGGTCGCGATCATCGCCTTGGTCTATACCGCCCATCTCAACGGCCTCGCCTTATTGGCGGCACTCGTCATGCTGGCCGTGATGTGGGGGATGAACAAGGCGCGGATCGCGCAGATATGGCCCTTCATCCTCTGTGCAGTCGGGCTGTGGTTGGCGATCCATCACTCCGGCGTGCATGCGACCATCGCGGGCGTGCTGGCGGCGCTGATGATCCCGCTCACCCCTTCCCCCGGCGCGCCGGATGCGTCCACTTCCACGCTGCTCCGGATCGAACATCGGCTGAACCCTTATGTGTCTTATGCCATTTTGCCGCTCTTCGCCCTTGCCAATGCGGGGGTGAGTTTTAGCGGTTTCTCATTATCAGCCCTGCTCCAACCGCTGCCGCTCGGCGTGTTGCTCGGCCTGTTCCTTGGCAAGCAATTGGGCATCTTATCGGGCGTCTGGCTGTGCGTCCGGCTGAAACTCTCGGCGGGCCTGACCCATGCGAACTGGCCGCAAATCTATGGCGTCGCCTTATTATGCGGGATCGGTTTCACCATGAGCCTGTTCATCGGCGGGCTGGCATTCCACGACCCCGCGCTCATCCAACAGGTGAAATTCGGGGTGTTCGCGGGTTCCGCACTCTCCGCGTTGGCGGGATGGGGATTGTTGAGGGTTGGGAAACCACGAATAGTGCCACCAACGGCGCTTTAGCGCCGCAAGGCCGAACGGCCGCCGCGCCTTATTGGCGCGTAGCCAAGCGGGCGGATGCCCGCGCCCGGCGCTTGAGGGACCAAACAAAAAAATCTCCGCTTATAATTCCGACCCGATAGGCCGCGCCAAGAGCTGATCCACCGCTTGCCGCGCAGTCAGCGAGCCATCGAGCATCCCGCACACCGCATCCGTAATCGGGATCGGCACATTGATCGCGCGGCCTGCCGCCTGCAACACCGGGGCGGTGAACGCCCCTTCCGCGACCGTGCGGCGGTCCGCCATCAATTCCTGCGCGCTGCGCCCTTCGCCCAATCCCTTGCCCAATGAGAAATTACGCGATGCGGTCGAGGTGCAAGTCAACACCAGATCGCCCAGCCCCGACAGGCCCGACAGCGTTTCCGCCCGCGCCCCGCGCGCAAGGCCAAAGCGGGTCATTTCGACAAAGCCCCGGCTGATCAACGCCGCATTGGCGTTTTGGCCAAGCTGCATCCCCGCGACCACGCCACAGGCAATCGCCAGCACATTCTTCACCGCGCCGCCGATTTCCGCGCCGGTCACATCATCCGATTGATAGGTGCGGAACGTCGGCTGGGCCAGCCGTTCGGCCAGCCGCCGCTGCAACGCCAGATCGGCACAGGCAAGCGTCACCGCCGTCGGCAAGCCCTTGGCCACCTCATGCGCGAAAGTCGGGCCAGACAACACCGCAATCGGCGCATCGGGCATCACATCTGCGACGACCTCGGACATCAATTTCATCGTCCCGGCCTCGATCCCCTTGGAACACAGGACCAACGGGACATCACGCACCGGCAATCGGACAATCGACGTCCGCAAATGCTGCGCCGGGGTCACGACCAGCAACGCATCGCAATCGGCCAGATCCTCCAGCAACGACGTCGCAACGATCCGGTCGGACAAGGAGATATTCGGCAAATAGAGCGGATTTTCATGGCGCTGATTAACGGCAGCCGTCACCTCCGGCTCCAGCGCCCACAGCCGGACAATCTCGCCCTTGCTGCTGTTCGCCGCGACTTGCGCCAAGGCCGTACCCCATGCGCCCGCGCCAATCACCCCCAGCTTCATGCCTTTACTCCCGCTCCCCGCGCCTTTTCGGCTTGTGCATCCAATGGCCAACGCGGTCGCGCCGGTACATCCAGCCCATCGGTCATGCCCAAGGCAAAACGTTCTTGCCCCGCCCATGCGATCATGGCCGCATTATCCGTGCAAAGCCAGAGCGGCGGCGCATGAAATGGCAGGCCATGATCCGCCGCCAGCGTCATCAGCGCCGCGCGAATCGATTGATTGGCCGCGACCCCGCCCGCCACGACCAAGGCCGTCGCCTCAACCGCGACCGCCAACGCCCGGCGCGTGCGATCCACCAGACAATCAACCACCGCCTGCTGGAACGAGGCGCACAGGTCCGCAGGCTGATACAGCCCCGATTGATGCGCGCGCAGCACCGCGCTTTTCAGGCCCGCAAAGGAAAAATGCGGTTCATCCGTGTTCAACAACGGGCGCGGCAGCTTCACCGCCTTGGGATTGCCCTCCCGCGCCAATGCCTCGACCTTCGGCCCGCCCGGCATGCCAAGGCGCAATAATTTCGCGGTCTTGTCAAATGCCTCGCCCGCCGCATCGTCGATGGTCGTCGCCAGCCGCCGATATTGGCCGACACCCGACACCAGCAATAATTGGCAATGCCCGCCCGATGCGAGCAGCAGCAAATAGGGAAATTGCAAATCCGGATTATCCAGCCGGGGCGACAATGCATGGCCCTCCAGATGGTTGACCGCGATCAACGGCTTGTTCGCCGCCATCGCCAGCGCCTTGCCGGTCACCAGCCCAACCATCACCCCGCCGATCAGGCCCGGCCCGGCCGTCGCGGCAATCGCATCGACATCATTCAGTGTCACGCCCGCATCCTTTAATGCGGCCTCAACCAACGGCATCATCATCTCGGCATGGGCGCGCGCCGCGATCTCCGGCACCACCCCGCCATAAGGCGCATGCGCGGCCTCTTGCCCCGCCAGACGATGGGCGCGGATAACGCGCAGGTCATCGACCAGCGCCGCCGCCGTTTCATCGCAACTGGATTCAAGACCAAGGATCAGTGTCATCACCCTTCCCTCTAATCGCGAACGCGTTTAGAGCAAGCGCAAGATGACTGAGAAACGATCCGCACCGCTCCGCCTCGGCACCCGCGCCTCCCCTTTGGCCATGGCACAGGCCCATATGGTCGCGGATTCCCTATGCCTCGCGCATGGCTGGACGCGCGACGCGATTGAAATTTGTCCGGTCACGGCCAGCGGCGACAAAATCTTGGATCGCCCCTTGGCCGATATCGGCGGCAAGGCCCTGTGGACCAAGGAACTCGATATCGACATCATGAACGGCAATATCGATTTTGCCGTCCATTCGATGAAGGACGTGGAAACGATCCGTCCCGATGCCCTGACCATCGCCGCCATGCTGCCCCGCGCCGATGTGCGGGATCGGCTGATCGGCGCGGAATCGATCATTGCGCTGCCCCATGGCGCGCGGATCGGCACCAGCTCGCCGCGCCGCGCCGCGCAGATGCGGCACATCCGGCCCGATCTCAACATCGTCATGTTCCGGGGCAATGTCGACACCCGCCTGCGTAAATTGGCCGAGGGTGAGGCCGATGCGACCCTGCTTGCCGCCGCCGGCCTGGTCCGCCTTGGCCGATTCGATGTCGGCACGCCAATTGCGGTGGAGGAGATGCTCCCCGCCGCCAGCCAGGGCGCGATCGGGATCGAAGCCCGTTCGGACCGGCAGGACATTCTCGATCTCTTGAGCGCCATCAATGATCGCGACACGTTCGATTGCGTGATGGCCGAACGCTATTTGCTCGCCGGGCTGAACGCCGGGTGCCACAGCCCGGTCGCCGCTTATGCGACTGTTCGCGAAGGTGAAGGGCGCGAAGAAGGCCTGCTGCTGCGCGCCGAAATCATGTCGGAAGATGGTAGCGAACGGGTCGCGCTTGGCGTCGGCATCCAACGCGGCGATGCCGATGGCTGCCATTTAATGGCACAGCAATTGCTTGCCGCCGCCAGCATGGAATTGCGGGCGCTGTTCGGGGCATGACGCGAAAGGTCGCCGTCCTCCGCCCCGAACCGGGGGCCAGCAGGACTGCCGATCATCTGCGCGATCTGGGGCTGGACCCGGTGGTCGCGCCGTTATTCACGATTGAACCGGTCACATCAAATACATCAAACGATGCCCAGCCGGACGCGCTGATGATCACCAGCGCCAATGCCGTGCGTCATGGCGCTGAGACCATCCGCCAATATCCGAACCTGCCGATTTACGCCGTCGGCCCCGCCACCGCCCGCGCCTTGACCGAATTGACGGACCAGCCGATCCATTTGGCCCCCGAAGGCAATGGCCAATCGCTGATCGCGCGCGCCAAAACCGATCACATCCATCACCTGCTGCATCTCTGCGGCGCGGAGGTGCGCCCGCTCGATCCGATGGGCATTCAGATCGACCGCCAGATCATCTATCGCGCCGCCCCGGCCTCGCAGTTGAGCACCGCGCTGATCACAGCATGGCCGGATCTCGACCTCATCCTCCTCCATAGTCCGCGCAGCAGTGCGCTGCTCGACCATCTGGCAACCGCCCAAGGGCTGGCCCGCCACCATATCACGGCCATCGCGATCAGCGCGGCGGCGGCAACGGCGGCAGGAACCGGCTGGAATGCCATGAAAATCGCACCACAACCGGATGATGACGGGATGCTGGCAGTCGTCCGACAACTGTGCCAATAAGGAAGCCGGTACTGGAGGAAGCGCCAAGTGAGTGAACCCTATGTTGATGTCGATAGCAGCCCGCAAAAGCGGCGCAGCCTTGCGCGAAAGCTGGCCTTTCCGCTGATCGCCTTTGGCATTGGCATGGGTGCGATGGGCTATGGCCTGCATCAATGGCCCCGCGCCGCGCATTTTCTTGGGCTGGTAGACAGCCCCCAAAAACTGGGCGTCGCAACCGGCAGCGGCCATGGCCTGCCCCCTCAGTTCACTGTCACGACCAACACCCCGAATGTCGAACCAGAGGTGCTGCACGCCCGGATACAGGCGCTGGAAGAACGGCTCGACCGAGTCAGCGCGCAAGCCAGCGCGACCAGCGGCAATGCCAATCGGGCAGAGGGCATGCTGATCGCCTTTGCCGCGCGGCGCGCGCTCGAACGGGGGGTGCAATTGGGCTATCTTGAATCGCTGCTGCGCGAACGCTTTGGCGACAGCCAGCCACAGGCCGTGGCCGCGATCATCGCTGGCGCGCGTGCGCGAATCACGCTCGACAGCCTGAGCGCGAGCTTCGAAAAAATCGCCCCGCAATTGCAAGGCGATGGCATCAAGCGCGGCATGTGGGACAATTTCAAACATGAACTGTCCGCGCTGATCATCGTGCGCCGGGGCAATGAGCCGTCCAGCCGCCCGGACGAAGTGGTCGAACGCGTGCGCGAGCAGATTGCGGATGGCGACATCAATCAGGCGCTGATCGAGGTCAACCGCCTGCCGGAACGGGGGCAAGCCCTCAACTGGATGACTGCCGCCCGCAATTATGTGCAGGCCCATAACGCGCTCGACCGGATCGAAACGGCGGCATTGATCGATCCGATGGACGACGACTTACCCGCCGTTGCGCCTGCGCCGGCCCCATTGCCAGCAGCCCCCAACGCGCCGCAATAACAGTTTGTCACAACCGCCCGGCAGTCATCCCTTCCACGATCCGCCGGGCGGCATCGGTCACTTCATCCCATGTCACCGCAAACGCGGCGGCATCGGCATAATAAGGGTCGGCAACGGACGTGCCCTCTTTGCCCGGCACATGATCGAGCAATAACGACAAGACCGCCGTGCCGGTGTCGGGCCGCAACGCCTCAAGGTCGGCCAAATTCTTCTCGTCCAGCGCAAACACATGGGTGAACCGGTGGAAGTCATCCGGCTCGACCAATCGGGCGCGATAACCGCTGATGTCGATCCCATGTTGTTGCGCCTGCGCCTGCGCGCGCGGATCGGGGGCATGGCCAAGGTGCCAATCCCCGGTCCCGGCGCTGTCGATCTGCACATCCAGCCCTTGCCGCGCGACTTCGGCGCGAAATGCCGCTTCGGCCAAGGGCGAGCGGCAAATATTCCCAAGACAGACAAAGAGCACGGCTGGCATGTCGGGCATTTTCTTCTCCGGCGCGACGAGGTATCGCAACACTCTATCGCGATTTTGGCCGCCATGCCATGCGCCGCGATCAAGGGAAAGAGGCCGAACCAGCGTGACAACATCAAGGCCGAGCCCAACACCGCATTTTTCCGGCCGCTATCGCGCCTATGTGCTGGGGCTGTTGATGCTGATCTATGCGGTCAATTTCCTTGATCGGCAGGTGATCTCGATCCTTGCGCCGTCATTGAAAAGCGCCATGTCCCTGACAGATGCCCAGCTTGGCCTGTTGTTCGGCACGGCCTTTGCGTTGTTCTACGGCCTGATGGGCCTGTCGCTCGCACGGCTGGCGGATAGCTGGAACCGGGTGTCGACCATTGCCATCGGCCTTGGCTTTTGGTCAGGGATGACGGCCTTGTCCGGCCTGTCGGGCAATTTCACCCAATTATCGCTCGCCCGCATCGGCGTGGGCGTGGGGGAAGCGAGCGTCTCGCCCGCCGCCTTTTCGCTGTTGCAGGATTATTTCCCGAAAAAACAACGCGCCACTGCGCTGTCGCTCTATTCGAGCGGGATTTATATCGGCTCCGGCCTCGCATTGGTGATCGGCGGATCGATCATCACTTATTGGGACCATCATTTCATTTCCAGCGCGGCACCCTTGGGGCTGGCCGGGTGGCAGGCGACCTTTATCGCCTTTGGCCTGCCGGGGATATTGCTCGCGCTCTTGGCCAAATTGACGATCAAGGAACCACCCCGCACCCTGCCCGCAATCTCGCCGCTGCGTTTGGTATGGGGCGAATTGGCGCGGATGATCCCTTTCCACCATCACCGCAACGGCCAATTGCGCGCGAACCTCGCGATTTTGCTGACCTGCCTTGGCGGCGGCATCGGGATGTTTGCGCTGACCAATCCATGGCTTTCCGCCGCCAAACGCCCGGTCATCGGGCACATATTCGGCCTCCACATCACCACCAATGGCGTACAATGGACGGCGATGGCGCTGGGCAGCTATGCCGCCGCAAGCTGGCTTCAGTCCCTGCGTTGTGCCGCGCCCGACAATTTCCGCCGCCTCGCCTCTCGCAGCTTTGCACGGCTGGCGATTGCAGGCGGGCTGATCTCGTGCATCGGCTATTCGATCAACGCATTTCTCTTTGCCTATGTGCAGGCGCATTTTGCCAAAGGCCCGGAAACCGGCCTCACTATCGGCGTGATCATGACATTGACCGGCGCATTCGGCACGATTTCCGGCGGGATCATCGGCGATTGGGCGAAGAAAATCCGCCCCGATGGCCGGGTGCGCTTGGTCCAGCTCGCGGTGCTATGCGCGACCATCTCCGGCCTGTGGCAATATCAGACCGACAATTACGCGCTGTTCCTGATCCTGTTATGCGTCACCAACAGCCTGATGATCATGTGGCTCGGCCCGGTATCCGCCAGTTGTCAGGACCTTGTCCCCGCCCATCTGCGCGGCACGGCAACGTCCGTGCAATTGCTCGGGGTCAATTTGATCGGCCTTGGCCTTGGCCCCTATCTCGTCGGCCTGATCAGCGATGCGACCGGGTCGCTCGGCACCGCCTTGTTATCGAGCTTCGCGCTCATCCCCATTGTCTTGCTCTTGCTGGAAAGCGCCGCGCGATCCTTGGCCGGGGATGAGGCACAGGCCAACACCTAAAAACTATCGGCCTAAAAACTATCAGCAGGCATCGCCATCATCGTGCCGGCCCCGGCCTCCAGCTTGCGCCGCAATGCGCCCGCATCCGGCATGAAGCGTTCCCCAAAAAACTGCGCGGTGATCAGCTTCGCCTCAAGATAGGCCCGATCCCCCTCGCCCTTCGCCAACAGCCCGGCGGCGGCCCGCGCCATCCGCAGCCACATCAACCCGACCGCAACAATCCCCATCAGATGCAGATAGGCCATCGCCCCCGCCCCGGCATTGTCGGGATTACCCATGGCGTTTTGCATCAACCACATCGTCGCGGCCTTTAATTCGCCATTCGCCTTTTCCAGCCGGGTCGCGAGATCGGTGATCGCCGCCTGACCATTGGCTTCCGCCTTGGCCGCGCTCGCCTCATGATCGACCAGTGCGAAAAACGCGCGGATCGCCCGCCCGCCGTTCATCGCCAATTTGCGCCCGACAAGGTCCATCGCCTGCACCCCGTTCGCGCCCTCGTAAATCTGGGCGATACGCGCATCGCGGACATATTGGTCCATACCATTTTCGCGAATATAGCCATGGCCGCCCCAGATCTGCTGGCAATTGACCGCGACCTCAAACCCCTTGTCCGTGCCATAGCCCTTGATCACCGGGGTCAACAGCGAGATTATATCATCCGCCGCGACACGGGCTTCCTCATTGGCCGCCTTTTCCACCAGATCGACCTGCAACGCCCCCCACAGGCACAAGGCGCGCAAGCCCTCGGTCAAGGCCTTGGCCTCCATCAACATCCGGCGCACATCCGGATGGACGATCAACGGATCGGCCTTTTCCATGGGGTCCTTCGGGCCGGTCAACGCCCGGCCCTGACGGCGGTCCTTGGCGTAATGAACCGCGTTCTGATACGCGATTTCTGCCTGTCCCAACCCTTGCAAGCCCACCGACAGCCGCGCCGAGTTCATCATGATGAACATCGCGGCAAGGCCCTTATTCTCCTCGCCGATCAAATAGCCGGTCGCCCCGTCATAATTCATGACGCAGGTTGCGCTACCATTGATCCCCATTTTATGCTCGATCGCGCCACAGCTAACCTCATTACGCGCGCCCAAACTCCCATCTGGATTGACGAGAAACTTCGGCACGATGAACAAGGAAATGCCCTTCACATTGTCCGGCGCATCCGGTGTCTTCGCCAGCACGAGATGGATGATATTTTCGGTCAGATCATGCTCGCCCGCCGAAATGAAAATCTTGGTCCCGGTGATGCGATAGCTGCCATCCGGCTGCGGTACGGCTTTGGTGCGGATCAGGCCGAGATCAGTGCCGCAATGCGGTTCGGTCAGGTTCATCGTGCCGGACCATTTGCCCGCCACCATCGACGGCAGATAGGTCGATTTTTGCGCCTCGCTCCCCTTCACAAGGATCGCCGCAATCGCCCCGCCAGTCAGGCCCGGATACATTTCAAACGCCTGATTGGCCGATAATACATATTCGCCAAATGCAGTGGCAATGACCTTGGGCAAGCCCTGCCCGCCATAAATTTCCGGACATTCAAGCGTGGTCCAACCGCCCGCGACATATTGATCATAGGCCGTTTTGAACCCGTCCGGGGTCGTCACCCGGCCATCTTCATGACGGGTACAGCCTTGTTTGTCGCCGATCTGATTGAGGGGAAACAGTATCTCCGCCGCAATTTGCCCGCCGCCTTCCAGCACAGCCGCCACAAGATCGGGCGTCGCCTGCGCAAAACCGGGCAGGTCCGCATAGTTCGACAGGCCAACCACATGATCGAGCACGAACCGCGTATCGCGCAACGGCGGGGTATATTGGGGCATATATCTCTCCTTATAGGAGAGATATTGGCCCAGCCCCGCAGATGCGCAAGGGCGCAAAATCCCTTATCCGCGTTTACGCAATCCCATCAGGCCAATCAGGCTCAACAACCCGGCAGTCGACAGATACAGGCCGACCATCCCCAGCCCGCCATGATCGGCCAGATATTGCGCCGCAATCGGGGCCATCGCCCCGCCCAATATGCCCGCCGCGTTAAAGGCAACCGATGCCCCGGTATACCGCAGCCGCGCCGGGAACAGCCCCGGCAACCACGCGCCCAGCGGGCCATAGACCAATCCCATCACAAACAGTGCCGCTGACAGATAGATAAAGGTCGGCAACAATCCGCCCGCTCCCATCATCACGCCCATCAACAGGCCGATAATGATGGTTGCCACGCTGCCGATCACCAGCACCCGGCCCGGGCTCGATTTGTCCGACCAGATACCCGACACCAAAATGCCCAGTGCCAGAAACAGGATCGCGACCAATTGGATCGACAGATAGGCATTGCGGCTATGGCCCTGCACGCTCGTCCCATGGCCAAGGGCAAAGGCCGTGGCGATATAGAATAACGCAAAACAGGCGACCGCCGCAAAGATACCGCAAAATGTCGCCCATTTATGATTGCGGAACAAGGCCGCAATCGGCACATGCTCTGTCTTGTGCTCGGCCTTCACCGCGAGAAAATCCGGCGTTTCCGTCAAGCGTAGCCGCACCCAAAGGCCGATGATCACCAGCCCCGCGCTCAACAAAAACGGAATGCGCCAGCCCCAATCGAGGAATTGCTGCTGACTAAGACACAGGCCGATCAACAGAAACAGGCCATTGGCGGCGATGAACCCGACCGGCGCGCCGAATTGCGGCGCCGTGCCATAACGGCCTTTCCAGCCCTTGGGCGCATTCTCCACCGCCAGCAGCGCCGCCCCGCCCCATTCGCCACCAAGGCCCAAGCCCTGACCAAAGCGCAGCACACACAGCAAAACAGGCGCGACCCAACCGACCATCTGATAGGTCGGCAAAAAGGCGATGAGGAACGTCGACAGGCCCATCAGCATCAACGAGGCAACCAAGGTCGACTTGCGCCCGATCCGGTCCCCGAAATGCCCGAACACCACCGAACCGACAGGCCGCGCGACAAAGGCGATGCCAAAGCTCGCATAAGCCGAGAGCAATTGCAGCGCCGGATCATGGGAGGGAAAGAACAGCGGCCCAAACACCAAGGCAGCCGCCGTCGCATAAATATAGAAATCGTAAAATTCGATGGCCGTGCCGACCATGGACGCAAACAAGATGCGCCAATGCGCCCGGTCAATCATGCTCAATGCCCCGCACCCCCGGCAACAACGCCCGCATCGCTGGTCGCGGCCTCAATCTCCGCGGCCTTGGCCTCGACCAATTTGACGATATGTTCGATCAAATCCGGGTCTTGGACATGATGATCGGTCACCCCCGACAGATAGACCATATGCTTGCCATTGCCGCCGCCGGTCACGCCGATGTCGGTCTCGCGCGCCTCGCCCGGGCCATTCACGACACAGCCCAGCACCGATAAAGACAAGGGCGTGTGAATATGCTGCAACCGTTCTTCCAGCGCCTGCACCGTGCGGATCACATCAAAGCCCTGACGCGCGCAACTGGGGCAACTCACCACCCTGACGCCCCGGCTGCGAATGCCAAGGCTTTTCAGAATTTCATAGCCGACGCGCACTTCTTCTTCCGGCTCGGCAGACAAAGACACCCGGATCGTATCGCCAATCCCGGCCCATAGCAGATTGCCGATGCCAATCGCCGATTTGACCGTGCCACCGATCAATCCGCCCGCCTCGGTAATCCCGAGGTGCAACGGGCAATCGACTGCATCCGCCAGCCCCTGATAGGCCGCGACCGCAAGGAACACATCCGATGCCTTCACCGCGACCTTATATTCGTGAAAGTCATGGTCTTGCAGCAGTTTGATATGATCGAGCGCGCTTTCAACCAAGGCCTCGGGGCAAGGCTCGCCATATTTCTCCAGCAAATCCTTTTCCAACGACCCGGCGTTCACGCCAATGCGGATCGCGCAGCCATTGGCCTTGGCTGCCTGCACCACCTCGCGCACCCGGTCGTTCGACCCGATATTGCCGGGGTTGATCCGCAAACACGCCGCGCCCGCATCCGCCGCTTCCAACGCGCGCTTATAATGAAAATGAATATCCGCCACGATCGGCACCCGGGCGGCGCGGACGATCTGTTTCAACGCCTTGGTCGATTCTTCATCCGGGCAGGACACGCGGATAATATCCACCCCCGCCTCTTCGCAACGGCGGATCTGATCAATCGTCGCCACCGGATCGGAGGTGAGCGTATTGGTCATGGTCTGGACCGAGACCGGGGCGTCGCCACCCACTGGCACATTGCCGACCATGATCTGACGGGATTTGCGGCGGGCGATATCGCGCCAAGGACGGATGGATGACATGGGGGGATGCTTTACCTGTGCAACCCGCCTGCGGTCAAACGGTCATCAATATACTCGTTGCAGGCGCTGCATCAGGCTGCGGGCCGGACTGGTGCGCGTTAGGGGCAGTGCATCGTCTTGCGCCTCATCGTCCAACCGGCGCACCCGTTCATACAGGTCCATGCTCGCGCGGACGATCTGCTGGCCGATAGGCGGCAACAAAGCCAGATGCGCGTCCTCGCTTGGTGCAATCACGGGCAAAGGCGACATCAATGCACCGGCATCGTTCAACCGGGCCAAGCCCTGTTCCGGCATCCGCCGCGCCATCAACCACGCGACGATATGCATCAACCGTGTTGTCACCCGCAACGACTCACACGCAAAGGCCACCCGCGCCACCGGGCCAAGCGTATCGCGCTCAGCCAGCGTATCCGCCTCGAAATAGGAACGCGATTCGTCCATCATCACCAGCGCTTCGGTGTACAGTGACGACACCAGCCGGGGGGCAATTGGGGAAACGGGATCAATCTTCAACATTCCATCATCACTGCCATGGCATAAACTTTTTGGAAACCATGCAAGAAGGTAAACGGCCCACAATGAGCCCTCCCTCTCAAGCGATAATATCCGGGATCAACTGGCTTTCGATTTGTAGGATTTCGTCCTTCAGCCGCAATTTGCGCTTCTTCATCCGGGCCAATTGTAACTGATCGAAGGATTCCGTCAGGCACATCACCTCAATCGCTGCATCAAGATCGCGATGCTCGATCCGCAAGATCGACAGCCGTTCTACGATTTCGCATTCCTGCATGAAGCTATCCCTATACGCTTTGGGCTGATCTCTGTTTACCTTCGGTTCACCGCGAAGCGGATTGCCAAGGCATAAGATGCGATGCACTCTCTAACCGCTGTCAACTTGCATAGCAAAGGAGCGACTCGCAATGGCGCAATCACGTCCGCACGCACTGCTCAATAAACATAACCGGCTACAGGAAAATATCAGCCGGGAAATGCAACGCCCCAATCCCGACGATTTCCAAATCCAGCGATGGAAAAAGGAAAAGCTCGTCATCAAGGAAGAGCTCGCTCGAGCCTGACAGGGATGAGTCTCACAGGCTCAAACCTCACAGGTCGGCGCATGCCAGCGATTTTCCGATTGGCTGGATGCGCCACGGCCTTCCAAGATTTATCTCGCAATTGCCAAGGTTCCTGACTAGGATTCCCGCTCTCTTTAACGAGATTTCCGGGGAGTATTGCCATGGACCTGACCAATTCCACTTCATTGATCGACTGGGTCGAGGCTCAGCGCATGGCCGTTGTCGGCCTCAGCGTCCTTGGTATTTTGATCGTGACCTGGGGTGGCGCAACCGCCTGCAAATGGGGCTTTGCCAAGCTGGTCGACGGCATTCCCCTGTTGCGCCGCACCTCCGGTTCGGGTGAATCCGTCGGCCTGTCGCTTGGCAAGATTGTCTCTCTGCTGATCTGGCTGCTCGGCCTGATCGCGGTGCTGCAACAGCTCTGCCTCAATCGGGTGATCGCGCCATTGCAGACATTGGTCGATCAGACATTTGCCTTTGTGCCGCAAATCGTCGGCGCGGTGGTAATCTTCTTCATCGGCACCGTGGTCGCGCGTATTGTCGGCCAGATCACGGAAACCACGCTCGCAACGGCCGATCTCGACGGCTGGGCCGCCAAGGCCGGGCTGCAGCAGATCACCGGCGATGATGGTCGTCGCACAGGCGGCATCACCAAGACGATCGGCACATTGCTGTGCGCCGTGGTGATGATTCTGTTCAGCATTGCCGCGTTGCAAACCCTTGGCATTTCCTCGATCACCGAACCGGCGGTCAATGTGCTGACCACCGTCTCCAACGCCATTCCCCGCCTGATTGCGGCGGCGGTGCTGCTCGCCATCGCCTATTTCATTGGCCGCTGGGTATCGAACCTCACCACCACGATCCTGCCGTCGCTCGGCTTTGATCAGGCGCTGCAATCGCTGAACGTTGTCCCGTCGACCACCACGCCATCGGCGGTAGTTGGCAAATTGGCGCTGACCGCGATCATGATCTTCGCCGCGATCGAAGCCACGCAAATGCTCGAATTCGACGAACTGACGATCATCCTCGTCCAGATCACCGATCTTGGCGGACGGGTGTTGTTCGGCAGCGCGATCATCGCGGTGGGCGCGGTACTGGCCAATATCGTTGCGGGTCTTGTCGCCAATTCATCGGGCCATGACAGCATGGCCGTCGCGGTCTTGCGCTATGCGATCATCGCGCTGGCGGTAGCGATGGGCCTGCGTTTCATGGGCCTTGCGAATGAAATCGTGAACCTCGCCTTTGGCCTGATTCTCGGCTCGGTCTCGATCGCCTGCGCCTTGGCCTTCGGCATCGGCGGCCGCGAAGCCGCTGCCAAGGTTCTCGCGAAATGGCTCGAAGACCATAAATAACGCCGCTTGGGCAACATCACGCAGATAAGAAAGGGGCGGGCCAGCAATGTCCCGCCCTTTTTGGCTTGAGATTCGCACAGGCTTGCCCCAATAGGCAGCAAGCCTGTCGGCACATGCCCGACACAGGGCCGGCTTAGCTCAGTTGGTAGAGCACCTGATTTGTAATCAGGGGGTCGCGGGTTCGATTCCTGCAGCCGGCACCATATTGGCATCCATCATCATCCGCCAATGACTAGAAAATCCCTGAAAATCTGATAAATACTTCCCTTCAATGTCCGGGGATGTTTCCCCATGTGTGCCAGCAGATACCCCCAAATAGGGGTATAAATTGGGGTACGGTATCCGGGCCAAAGGAAGGATACCCCCAAATGGCTTTATCCGACGTCAAAATACGCACTTTGAAAAAGCCTGAACGCGACACCAAAATTGCCGATGAAAAAGGGCTGTTTCTTCTCCACACAAAGTCCGGCTCTAAGCTATGGCGCTTTAAGTATCGCTATCAGGGCAAGGAGAAGCTGCTGGCATTAGGTAGCTATCCCGAAGTTGGATTGGCGACAGCAAGGGCGAGACGTGATGATGCACGTACCCTGCTGGCAGATGGCATTGATCCAAGTGCAGAAAAAAGGCGTGCCGCAGTCGCGGCTGCGATCAGTGCCGCCACCACCTTTGGCAGCGTGGCCCACGAATATATCGACAAGACCGAAAATGAAGGCAGGGCAGATGCGACAATACGGAAATCGCGTTGGCTTCTATCATTGCTGGAACCGGCTTTAGGTAAGCGTCCTATTAGCGAGATTACTCCTCAAGAGTTGTTAGAGACTTTGAAAAAGATTGAGCGGCGTGGCAATCTTGAATCCGCTGGGAGGGCCCGCGCCTTGGCAGGCAGGACATTCCGCTACGCTGTTGCAACAGCAAGGGCTTCGCATGATCCTGCAGCCTTATTGAAGGGGGCGCTGTTGACGCCAGTGGTGAAGCATCACGCCGCGTTGATTGATCCCAAAGAGGTTGGAGCGCTATTGCGAGCGATTGATGGATATGAAGGCCATCCCGCCACTATTAAGGCGCTACAACTTACGCCCCACATTTTCCAGCGGCCCGGTGAAGTTAGAAAAGCGCGCTGGGCAGATATTGATCTGGACAACGCCGTCTGGGCAATACCCGCCGAGCAGATGAAAAAGCGTCAGCCGCATTTCGTTCCTTTGTCGCGGCAAGCGGTATCGATCTTGCAGGATATGAAATCTTTGACCGGATCGGGACAATATGTCTTTCCGTCTATCCGTTCACTTGCACGTCCTATGTCTGAAAATACCGTCAATGCAGCTTTGCGGCGGCTAGGTTATGCCAACGACGAAATGACAGCGCACGGCTTCCGCACCACTGCCAGTTCGTTGTTAAACGAAAGCGGCAAGTGGAATCCAGACGCCATTGAGCGCGCCCTTTCACATGCTGAGAAAAGCCAATCGCGCCGCGCATATAATCGCACCCCCTATTGGGATGAGCGGGTGGCAATGGCACAATGGTGGAGCGACTTCCTTGATACACTCAAAGCCGGTGCAGACATCATTCCACTGTTCAAAGCAGGGTAATCCCAGCGAAATTGGCTCCACTCCATCTGTACGCACAGTAACGCCCGTATTTTTTAAAATACCCTCTTGTGTGGGAAGTGAATTCCGCCAAGTTAGGTGGTGTCGCTCAGGGGGCGGCACCCTAAACTTTGCGAATGATCGCGAATCCCCATGAATTACAGAAGGGAGTTTGAATTAATGAAATTTGGACAACAATTGACCTGTTCTATCAAGGATGCCGGGGAAATACTTGGATTAGGAAGGACCACAATTTACGGCCTGATGCAGACAGGTGCACTTGAGGCATTTTCAATCGGTCGTCGTCGGTTGGTAACTATCGCGAGTATCAAGGCACTCATTGAAGCCAAAACCAACGACAACGATAATCACGCCTGATAACCTTTGCGAAATGCAAAGGGCCTCAAAACGGCAGCAACCGCTTCAAGGCCCGAAAGCGTCTATCCCTAGCAGGCGACACTTACGCATAACGCATATTTCCTGATTCGCTGCAACCGATCTGATTGCGACTTTCGTAATCAGCGGGTGGCATTGAAGGCTGGAAATGAAGTGACATAAATTGAGGGCGGGCTGCATTGTGGCTCGCCCTCTCTTTTGCCCGTAGTCCTGAACCGGCCGTCAATATTCGCCAATGCCCACTTGAAACTTGCGACGCTCCGTTCATCGCCGTTCGCTGATGGCCAGCCCTAATTCATATATTATAATTATAAATCAGTGCCTTGATTAAAACTACCGGACACCCTCTATTATAGGTGCATTCTTTCCATGATAGCTGGCCCTGATAACAGACGCTTCCGGTTGCTACCCCATGGCGGGGCACGTCGGCAGCCGTATGTATCAAGCGACACATTGCAAGAGCGGCATTGTCTTGCCCTGTTGTCTGCATCCAATCAGGCCATGGCGCTGGGAAAGCCATTCAATCGCTTCATCACCATACTTTGGCAGCATGGCGGCATTGATGAGCGTAAAGCCGTCATCGCCACCGGCGACTTCATCAAACTGGCAAGTGACTGGATGCGCCCTAAAGATGGCCCGTTGTACTGGGCATGGACGCATGAATGGGGCGCAACCAATGGGGCGCATGTTCATATCCTGCTACATGTACCGCCAAGGCTTGATCCGTTGTTCCGCGTGATGCCCAGACGCTGGGTGGCGAGACTATTACCCCAAGGCTATCTCGATGGTGCAGTGGAGACCAAACGCATCCGAGGCGCCAAGGCCTATAACGGCATTACGAGCGCCCTCTATCATTATGATGTCATGGGGCGACTACGTTACATGATGAAAGCGGCTGATCCGGCGTTGGAAATGAAGCTGGGTCTGGTTGGCTATGGGAATGAGCCTTGGGGGCAGTCCAGCCTTATTTATGGCAAGCGGTCCGGACGGTGGCAAAAATGAAATAGCTAGATAATTTAGGAAAATGTTGGCGAAGTGACTACAAGTCGATATGCCCATTAACACCATTCAGGGGGCGTTATGGCTGTTGATATTCAGGGTTATGTAAACGAAATTCGTGCGCTCTACGCAAGTGGCCAGACAACCGAACACAGCTTTCGTCCAGCCTTGGCCAAGCTGTTTACATCCATTGATTCCGCGCTGACTGTGATCAATGAGCCAAAGCATATTACTGATGTTGGCGCGCCCGACTTTGTTTTCCAACGCGGGGATGTTGCCATTGGCTGGTGCGAAGCCAAGGACATCGGCAAGGATGTCCGGAAGTTCGCCGCGAATGACTACAGCAAGGGCCAGAAAGACCGCTACCGCAAGGGCTTGCCCAACCTGATCTACACCAACGGGCTAGATTTCGAGTTCATCCGCGAAGGCGATGTGGTGGATTTTATTTCCATTGCGGACCTGATCCCAACGCTGCCCGCACGGACGGGCAATTTCCCCCTGCTGGAAAACCGGCTGCGCGATTTCGTGCATGTTACCCCTCTCAGCATCACGTCATCCAAACGGCTGGCCGAAATGATGGCGGGCAAGGCCGCAATCATAAAGGACATCATGGGCCGCGCCCTTGTGGCGGATATGAAGGCCAAGGATGCCACCGGCACGGCAACCGACCTGATCGGCCAGTATGAGGCGTTCAAGGCAAGCTTGATCCATGACATCTCGGCGGAGGAATTTGCCGACATCTATGCCGAAACCATCGCCTACGGCCTGTTCGCCGCGCGACTGCATGATGAAACGCCCGAATCCTTTACCCGTGCCGAAGCGCTGGACTTGCTGCCTAAGACCAACCCATTCCTGCGAGAACTGTTCATCTACATCGCCGGACCAAATCTAGACGAGCGTCTGCGCCGAGTGATCGATGAGCTATGCAATGTGTTCTGCGCCACCGACATGGACAAGGTGCTGCGCAATTTCGGCAAGATCACCGCGCGACAAGACCCCTTCCTGCATTTCTATGAAAACTTTCTGGCCGAATATAACCCCGCCAAGCGCAAGGCGCGCGGTGTGTGGTATACGCCCGAGCCGGTAGTGAATTTTATCGTGCGCGCGGTGGACGAGGTGCTAAAAACAGAATTCGGCCTGCCAGACGGTTTGGCGGACACCTCCAAAATCACCATCGATTGGGACACCGGCCAGAACGATCCCAGGACCGGCAAACCCGCGCATATCAAGAAGGAAGTCCACCGCGTCCAGATTCTAGACCCCGCCACCGGCACCGGAACGTTTCTGGCCGAAGTGGTCAAACTGGTTTCCGAACGGATCAAGGACGTCGCCCCCGGCCAGCTATCGGCCTATATCGAGCGCGATCTAATCCCGCGTCTGCATGGATTCGAACTGCTGATGGCCAGCTATGCCATGTGCCACATGAAGCTGGACATGATCCTGACCCGGCTTGGCTACAAGCCATCAGCCAACCCGCCGCGCCTTGGGGTTTATCTCACCAACAGCCTTGAAGAAGGCGAACGTGTGGAGCAGACTCTATTCGGCCTGTCTCGCGCTATAGCCAATGAGGCCAAGGCCGCCAGCGACATCAAGCGCCAGACTCCCATCATGTGCGTAATCGGCAACCCGCCCTATTCGGGCCACTCATCCAATAAGGGCGCGTGGATCGAAAAGTTAATGGGTGACTACAAGGTTAGCCCCGAACTCAAGCGCCCTGCGCAAGCCAAGTGGCTGTCTGATGACTATGTGAAGTTTCTTCGCTTTGCCGAACACATGATCGAACAAAATGGCGAGGGCGTGCTGGGCTTCATCACCAACCACGGTTATCTCGACAACCCAACCTTTATGGATATGCGCCACCATTTGCGACAGACCTTTGACCGAATCTATGTGCTCGACCTGCACGGAAATTCCAAAAAGAAGGAAGTCTGCCCCGACGGTTCACCCGACAAGAATGTATTCGACATCCAGCAGGGTGTGGCAATAATCGTGGCGGTCAAGCGACGGCAAGGTGCAGGCACAAAGCCACTCGCCCAAGTGCTACACGGTGAATTGTGGGGCGACCGCGACAGCAAGTATCAGCAACTGTGTGATGGCACGACCGACGCATTGATGCTCGATGACGTTTCTCCCGAAGCAACGCCTTGGCGCTTCAAGCCAACCGACAGAGCGCTAGAAGCTATCTATCAGGCGGGCTTTTCCGTAGCAGACCTGTTTTCCCCGAACGGGAGGCCCGCGCCGGGTATAGTCACAACACATGACGAATTTGCGATTTCATGGAGCGCGGCAGAGGCAGTCGATAAGGTGGAGCGTCTACTAGCAACCGCAGATGAGTCAGAAGCGCGCCAGCTTTTTCGGCTATGCTCTCAAAACCAATGGAACTATGCGGCGGCGAAGGTGGCACTGGCTGATGGTACTTGGCGGCAGGCCATTACGCCAATTGCCTATCGACCATTCGACACACGTTATACCGTCTACAATTCCCATGTTGCAGTGCATCGCCGCGACCGCGTGATGCAGCACCTATTCAACCACAACAATATCAATTTGATGCTGACAGGTCAGACGAAAGATGAAGTGGGCGGATTGGTATCTAACAATATCGCGGGACACAAAGCTTTCAGTGGTTTTGACATCACCTACAATTTGCCCCTCTACCTTTACCCGGAGGAAAGCACTCTTGACCAAACCATCCGCGTCAATTTCGATCCCAAGCTATACACCCAAATCCGCAAAGCGGCTGGCCTGTTCGCCTCCCCTGCGCCCGATGGGACAAACACCTTCCGCGAGGCGACCGGCGATACCCGCCCCGATGAGGTGCAAGTGTTCGATTACATCTATGGCGTACTGCATTGCCCTGCCTACCGCGCCACCTATGCCGATTTCCTGAAAAGCAACTTCCCCCGCATTCCCTTCCCGGCCTCGCCCGAATCGTTCCGCGTGATCAGCGAGGCAGGCGAAGCCCTGCGCCGCCTTCACCTGATGGAAGACGCCGCCATCGGCGAAACCCCCTATATCTTCCACGGAGACGGCAACAGCGTGTTAGACAAGCCGCGCTATGAGAACGGGCAAGTCTGGGTCAATGCCGACCAGTATTTCGATGGCGTGCCCGCGATTGCATGGGACTTTCACATCGGCGGCTATCAACCCGCGCAAAAATGGCTAAAAGACCGCAAGGGCCACGAACTATCATGGGATGATATTCGTCATTATCAGAAAATCATCAAAATCTTGTCTGAAACCGACAGAATCATGAAGGAAATCAATCTCCCTCTGGATTGATGTGCTGGCATTGGATTCACTTTATGTTCCGATTCTGCTATTGATTTAGGTAAATCAGGGTGGATAGGATCGGCGCATGGGTGGCTATGGATCGGGGCGACAATACGGGCGGCCAACGGCTGATTTAAGTCTGCGGGTCGATATCGCATGGATGATCCGTACAGGGCACGCCATCCCCGGCTCGCTTATGTCCGGCACCCTAAGTTGGAGTTATGGCAGGGATAATCCAGCGGGCTCGATCAGCTATCAGGCTGATATGTCAGACTGTCACAATGCCAAGCTGCTCCTGACTTACACACACGGTTCTGGTGAGAATAAGGAAAGCGTCCGGCAGAAAGTCCGCCTGACCTGCACTGAACCGCATTATGGCGGGAAACGATGGTGGATGATCTGCCCCTATCACGGCATTCGGGTCAGCAAGCTATACAAGCCCAGTGGCGGGGACCGGTTTGCGTCGCGCACGGCATGGCGATTGGGCTATCAGTCGCAACGTAGCTCCGAACGCGACCGACCCTTTGACAGGCTGTTCAGGCTGCAAAAGAAACTGGGGTGCCAGCAAGGCTATGACAATTGGCCAACGCGCCCCAAAGGCATGTGGCAGCGCACCTATGACCGTCATCTGGCCCGCTATCAGGAACTCGACGCCGAATGTGCGGTCGCATTGTATGCAATAATGCAGAGGGGTGGGTTAATCCCATAGACGGCCGGCTAAAGGACCGCACATGATCGAAACTTCCCTCATCCGCGATTCAGTGCATGGGGGGGGCATTGATCCCTGCACGGAACAATATAGGGACCGACTAAACTCACTAAAGGGTGTGCTAATACAGATTTCTCGCCCGCGCGCGCGAGGGGGAAACACATGGGTTTAGGGGGTAGCGATAGCAGTATGGGGGTATATTTGGGGGTACATTGCAAATATATTAAAACATTATAATATTATATCAATATCTTATAAATACTTTTCGATGCCTGCAGCCGCACCATCAGACAAACACCTCCAGCCCTCACACGCTCCGCATGCTGTGCTTGCCTGTGCCCTGATGCAACACCGTTTCCACCCCATCGTGGATGTCGAACACCGTGCCTTGGGGCGCATCAGGGGCCAGCAGCACCCCTTCATATGGATCGCCACCCGCCAACAGGCCGCGCAATACCCGTAGCGTGACACCATGGCTGATCACCAGCACATCGCGCGCCGGATCAAGATCGGCCAGCCATGATTGCAACCGCGCCGCAATCGCCGGAAACCATTCGCCACCGGGCGGTGGCACAGTGAAAACGCGCCGTTCGGGGCAGGTGATCGGGCCAATATCCGCCACGATCTCGGCATAATGACGCCCGGTCCAATCGCCGACATCGATTTCCAGCAAACGTAGATCATGACGAAAGTCGAAAAAGTCGCGTTCCAGATGCTCGGCGATAATGGCAGCTGTCTGCATCGTCCGACCCGCAGGCGAGGTCCATAAATCCACATCCGGCGCATGGCCCAACGCAGCCAACAACCCCGCGCCCATCGCCTCGGCCTGCGCGATCCCATCGCGGGTAAGCGGCGTATGCCCCAAATGGCCCTGCATCCGGGCGCTGGCATTATAAACGGTTTCGGCATGACGGGCGAGAATGAAGCGCATGGCATCGCCTTAGCGCTCAACGACACAACAGGGAAGCAATGCCACTCCTCTATATTCATCAATGCGCAGAAATGGCGGGCAAGCCACACCAAGGACAACGCCCTGCACACCTTAATTTATTAAAATATTGCGCTTCATTAGCCTGCGGTTAAGCCAGTGCCTGCTACATCTTTTCCCGTCATGCCTTATCGGCATCAATGAAAAGGACTTTTGCGATGCGCAAACTCATCATGGCCTTGGCCCTTGCCACAGTCACCGCAACCGCAATGCCCGTGCTGGCAGATCCGCCGCCTTGGGCGCCCGCCCATGGCCGCCGCGCGCAGGAGCGCAACCTATATGATCGTTATGGCCGTTATTACGACCCTCGCCGCCTGTCTTATGATGAACGCATCTGGCGCGGCCGCGATGGGCGTTATTATTGCAAGCGCGACAATGGCTCGACCGGCCTGATCATCGGCGCAGCCGCCGGTGCCCTGCTCGGTCGTGAATTGTCGCGCGGCGAAGATGCCACTGTCGGCATGATCATCGGCGCAGCGGGTGGCGCGTTGGTCGGTCGCGCGATCGACCGTGGCGACATCCGCTGCCGTTAAGACTTAGCCCAAATTGACCTGAAGCCGGGTGATGCGTGAGGTATGGATGCGCCACGCCCCGTTCACCCGGCGATAGGTTTCATGATAATGACCGCAACCATGCAGCGTCAGGACGCTCCCGTCTTCGGTCAAGATCTGGTCTTCCATCGCGATCACGCCGCACGCTTCATCATCGGCGAGGATTTCCACTTCATGGCAATGGCCATGATGGATGGTCCGCGAATTGCCAATCGCGCCGCGAATGAAGGCGATAATATTGTCGCCGCCTTGATAGACCCAGTCATTGCTCTCGGCAGCGCGACCGGACTCGCCTGCGCCATCGATGCTGAGCGAGGCGCGCGCATCGAAAGTCGCATCATCGCAAAAAACGGACCGAAGCGCGTCCCATTGCTTGGTATCCATCAACCGGAAATAGCGGCCCTTGAGCTGCTTGATTTCTTCGATGGCGAATAATTTTTCACTGATGTCCATGGGGGCGTCTTCATCCTCAGATTATGTTCTGCCACCTGTGTAACCAGTCGGCAGGACATAACCAGCAGGACAATTAGCTAGGTGCGGATCACACCAACCGGCTTTGACGCACCGCGGCTTCAATGAAGCTCTTGAACAATGGATGCGGATCGAACGGCTTCGATTTCAATTCCGGGTGGAACTGCACACCGATGAACCACGGATGGTCCGGACGTTCGACGATTTCCGGCAATTGGCCATCGGGCGACATGCCGCTGAACACCAGACCGCCTTCTTCCAGCGGCTGGCGATAATGGACGTTCACCTCATAACGATGGCGATGGCGCTCGGAAATATCATTGCCGCCATAGATCGCCGCAACATGGCTGTTGCCCGTCAGCTTCGCCGCATAAGCGCCAAGCCGCATCGTGCCGCCAAGATCGCCGCCTTCTTCGCGCTTCTGGCGGCCTTCCGCCGTCATCCACTCGGTAATCAGGCCGACCACCGGCTCGGTCGTCTCGCCGAATTCGGTCGTCGATGCGTGCTTGATGCCCGCCGTGTTGCGCGCGCCTTCGATGCAGGCCATCTGCATCCCCAGACAAATACCGAAGAACGGCACCTTATGTTCACGCGCAAAGGTCACGGCCGCGATCTTGCCTTCCGAACCGCGCTCGCCAAAGCCGCCGGGGACGAGAATCCCGTCCATCGGTTCCAGCTTCGCCGCAAGGCCAGCCTCGTCTTGTTCAAATACTTCCGCGTCGAGCCATTTGACATTGACCTTGACCCGGTTCGCCAGCCCGCCATGGACCAACGCCTCATGCAGCGACTTATACGCATCCTGCAATCCGACATATTTGCCGACGACGCCGATGGTCACTTCGCCTTCCGGGTTGGTCTGACGGTCGATAATATCGTCCCAGCGGGAAAGATCCGGTTCGCCCTTCGCCTCGATCCCGAAGGCGCGCAGCACTTCATTATCCAGCCCTTCGGCGTGATATTGCAGCGGCACCGCATAGATGCTCGATGCATCGAGCGCCTGAATAACCGCCTCTTTGCGCACATTGCAGAACAACGCGATTTTCGCGCGTTCGGTTTCCGGCAGCGGCTTTTCGCAACGGCACAGTAAAATGTCCGGCTGAATGCCAAGGCTGGTGAGGTCGCGCACGCTGTGCTGGGTCGGCTTGGTCTTCAATTCGCCCGCCGCCGCAATATACGGCACCAACGTCACGTGAATGAACACCGTGTTCTCGCGCCCGATGTCGTTACGCAGCTGGCGGATCGCCTCCATGAACGGCAGCGATTCGATATCGCCCACCGTCCCGCCGATTTCGCACAAGACGAAATCCAGCCCTTCGGTATCGGCCTGCGCGAACTCCTTGATCGCATCGGTGACATGCGGAATGACCTGCACCGTCGCGCCAAGATAATCGCCACGACGTTCCTTGGCGATGATCTGCTGATAAATGCGGCCAGAGGTCACATTGTCCGATTGCCGCGCCGCAACGCCGGTAAAGCGTTCATAATGGCCGAGGTCGAGGTCGGTTTCCGCCCCGTCATCGGTCACATAGACCTCACCATGCTGATAGGGGGACATCGTGCCCGGATCTACGTTGAGATACGGGTCGAACTTGCGGATGCGCACGCGGTAACCACGCGCCTGCAAAAGGGCAGCGAGCGACGCTGCCATCAAACCTTTGCCAAGCGAGGAAACCACGCCGCCAGTGATGAAAATATACCGGGCCATGGGAGGATTCGCATAACGAGCCATGCCCCTATTGGGCAAGGGCTGATTGCGTCAAAGCGATAAAAAATCTGGGGATGGATAAGATCATCCACGCATTTTCGATGATGATGGCCGACATCCCAATGTCGTCATTCCCGCGAAGGCGGGAATCCAGACAGGACGAACCGACGCGGTTGCGCACCCTTCGATCTGATAGTGATTCTGGATTCCCGCCTACGCGGGAATGACGGGGTGCAGGAATAACCTAACGCGGCGCGGGTCTCGCTCCCCGCGCCGTCTTCAAATTTTGCCCGCGCTTATAATGCCGCCAGCACCGCATCGCCCATTTGGGTGGTGGTCATCGTGCCACCAAGATCGGCAGAACGCGCACCATTGGCCAAGGCCGTGGCCACCGCCGCATCGATCTTGTCGGCGATTTCCGCCTGACCGAGCGAATAACGCAGCATCATCGCCGCCGACAGGATCGTCGCCAGCGGGTTCGCCTTGCCCTGCCCGGCGATGTCCGGGGCGGAACCATGGATCGGCTCATACAGCCCCTTCTGGTTCGCATCGAGCGAGGCCGATGGCAGCATGCCGATCGAACCGGCGCACATGCTCGCCTGATCCGACAAAATATCGCCGAACAAATTGCCGGTCACGATCACGTCAAACTGGCCCGGATTGCGGACAAGCTGCATCGCGGCATTATCGACATACATATGGCTAAGTTCGACATCGGGATATTCCGCATGCGTCTCGATCACGACATCACGCCACAATTGCGAGGTTTCGAGCACATTCGCCTTGTCGACCGAGCATAATTTGCCCCGACGCGCCCGCGCCGTTTCAAACCCGACCCGTGCGATCCGGCGCACTTCGTCCTCATTATAGGACATGACATCATAGCCTTCGCGCTTGCCATCCTTGGTCGTGCGCATGCCCTTTTCACCGAAATAGACATCGCCGTTCAATTCGCGCACGATCACCATGTCGATCTGGGTTGCCACTTCCGGACGCAAAGCCGATGCATCGGCCAGTTCCTTGAACAAGGTCGCCGGACGCAAATTGGCAAACAGGCTCAATTCCTTGCGCAGGCCAAGAATCGCCTGTTCGGGCCGCAAATGGCGTTCCAAGCTGTCACAATCAGGATCGCCGACCGCACCGAACAAGATCGCATCGGCGCGCTTGGCGAGATCGAGCGTGGCTTGGGGCAGCGGGTGGCCCGATGCCTTATAAGCAGCGCCGCCAACCGGGGCTTCTTCGAATGTCAGGCCGGGAATCGCGAGCGCGTCCAGCACGCGGCGGGCTTCAGCGATGACTTCGGGACCGATCCCGTCACCGGGCAAAAGGGCAATCAGCATGGGAAACTCCGTCAATAATAATCGCCCTCGCCCATGCCTTGAGCAAGCGTATCACGCAACCATCTTGTTCAATCGCTCCACCAACCGCGCCCGCGCGGCCATCAAAGATTGGCCCGAGGATTGGCCGGACGCATGCCCCGTTCCATGCAGCACATCCCGCGCAATGAAATGGCCGGTCAGCTTCAACCCCTCCAGCAATGCCGAAAGGTCCGGCACCTCTTCACCCCGCAGAAACGCCGGCAATGGCAGCAATCGGTCGCGATAGCCCTCGCCCGCCACCCGCGACACCGCCCGGCCCGTTTTCGGGCTGACATAGATCAGGTCATCGACCGCATCCGTGACCGCGCACCGCTCCAGATCAAGGCCAAAGCCCAATTCAATCAGGGTCAGCAATTCATATCGCACCAGCGCCACAACCCAACCGCGCGCGCTCGGCGCGGCCTCAATCGCCGCCAATGCGGCATCGAGCGCCTGATACAGAGAAGGAAAGGGCTGCTGCTCCGGCAACGCACGGGCAGTCAGCGCCGTCAGCCATTGCAACCCGGCCGCCGCCAATGGCTCGGCAAATAAAGGGCCGCGACTGTGATGAAGTTCAACCCGCATCGACGGCAATTGCGTTTCGGACCGGGCATGGCAATCGATGACGACCTGATTGCCCGGTTGCAGCACGGGCCGCATCGCGGTTGATCGCCCGGCCTGCACATAGCCCGCGACCAACCCATCATCCGGCGTCATCGCCCGCAATATCACGCCATGTTCGCCATGATGACGAATACCGCAGATAATGGCCGGGCATTGGATGTGCATTTTTGTTAAGCCTCAGTCGCCGGGCGACAACATTCATAGTCGCCCGGCGTTTGAGTTCTATAACACATCAGTGCTTGAACAACGTCTCCGACGTATATTCCACCGGCGTAATCGCCTTATCGGCAGCTGCTGCCGAAGCCGCGCGGTTGGCGCGCAGTTCTTCGATCAGCGCTTCACGATCGCCTTCCAGGCTTTCATCTGGCTGGGCTTCGATCCCGGCGCGCTTTGCGGCCTTGCTGATCAGCGCATCGAGTTCACGCTGCGAACACAGGCCCAAGGTCACCGGGTCTTTCGGCACGATGTTGACGATGTTCCAGTGCGAACGATCGCGGATCGCGGCGATGGTGGTGCGAGTCGTACCGATCAGCTTGGAAATCATGCCATCCGACACTTCCGGGTGGTTGCGCAGAATCCACGCAATGCCATCCGGCTTGTCCTGACGCTTCGACACCGGGGTATAACGCGGCCCCTTGGTGCGACGGACCGGTTCCGGCCCTTTCTGCATTACCAGACGGTAATTCGGATTGGCCTGACCCTTTTCGATTTCTTCCATCGTCACTTCATGTGCGCGCACCGGATCGCGGCCCGTCAGCTTGGTCGCGGCGGCATCATCGGCGATGGCCTGAATTTCAAGGATATGCAGACCGCAGAACTCGGCAATTTGCACGAAGCTGAGCGATGTGTTGTCCACCAGCCATGAGGCGGTTGCATGCGGCATCAAAGGCTGAGCCATGTTGCGAATTCTCCAGACAATAAAAGGGCCGCCCCAATACGGGAGCGGCCATTGCATAGAGCCTCATATACGGATAACGGCGTAATTCAGCAAGCGCCGTCTTTATATAGATGTAGGATATAGATGTCGTGCAGGCTAGCATCTGCCTAAAGCGTCAAACATCAACGGTTGACGAATCTATATCGATCGGATAACCGACCGGCACTTCATTCGGCTATACGCCGCAAAATTCGACGGGATTAAAGATCATGGCGCGCATTTGCGAACTGACCGGCAAGGGTCGGCTGGTTGGGAACAACGTTTCCCATGCGAACAACAAGACCAAGCGGACCTTTCTGCCGAACCTGCAGAATGTGACCCTGCTGTCCGATTCACTCGCTCGTGGCGTCAAGCTGCGCGTGTCGACCAACGGTCTGCGTTCGGTTGAACATGTCGGCGGCCTCGATAATTGGTTGCTGAAGACCAATGACGAAAAGCTGAGCCTGCGTGCGCGTCGCCTCAAGCGCGAAATCGCGAAGAAGGGCGAAGTCACCGCTGCCTGATTGGGCCGGTTTCTTGCTGAATTTCAAAACGCCGGGCGGCAACGTCCGGCGTTTTTCGTTGTGATGCATCCTATTGATCAAGCACTGGCTTAACGCCCTTTTGTCACCCCTCTGCCTTTCAGGTTGAGGGCAAATTTCATCAGCAACGTACGTTGCAACGGGCTGAAATTATCGTCCGACATCAGCCAGACCAACGTCTCCCCGCGCGCCTGCGTCACCTCGACCCCCTCCATATTATCGACCGCCAGTGGCGGGGCCAAATGGGCAATGGGCTGGGCTGTCCAGATTTTGCCGCGCCTGATCGACTTGGGATCGGCCAGCGACAAGATTGCCGACACGCCATCCAATATCGTGAAGCGCCGATGCAGCAGCAGCAATCGGCCATCCGGCAATTGCGCTGCATCGGTCACGAGATACCCTGCCGGGGGGCGATAATTGAACCCGATGGCAGTCGTGCCGGGTGTTGTCGGATCGCCTGAAAACAGCAGCGCCGACGACAAATGCTTCACGTCTCCGCCATCTTCCGACAAGACCAGAAACCGGCCATCATCCAGACGGACCATCGCCTCCGTCCCGGCATTGGGGGGCCAGTCCTTCATCAATTTCGGGGCGACCTGCGCCGTGATCTTCCCGGTCGCAAGGTCATAACGGCGGATCATATTGGTAAATTCAAAGCCGACCCAATAACGCCCGCCTGTTTCATCCACCACCAGCGACTCCGCATCGCGCTCGCGCTTTTCATCCGAGCGCCCCGCGCCAATGGCGATTTGATCCAGCCGCGCTTGATAGATCGCGCCGCCGGGACCCATCGCAAATCGCAATAACATGCCCGCATCGCCCACCGCCATAAAGCCATGCTGCGTCCCGCGCAGGCTCGACACGCCGCCAAAAGCCGGATCACGCGCGCGCAGCTCCCAAGCCCCGCGAAATTGCAGCGCGCCCACCTGTTGCCGGGAAGGGTTGGTGAGATCGAGCGGCGTCACCACCGATTCGATTCGGATCTGGCCATAATGATCCGCCACCGACCACGGGGCCGATGCGGACAGGCTGAGCATCAACATGAACGAAAGCAATAATCGCATCATGTGCCGATCCTAACCGATACGCCCTCTCTTGAACAAGGCGTATGACTGAAAAACAAGGGAAATCTTCTTCACCCCCAAAAGCCAGATGAACGCCAGATAACAGCGATGTTCAGCAATAGATCAACCCGCTGATTGCATAAGGGGGCATCGGATGTAGAGACGGACCTCCCGCCTCCCGCCCAACAGACAGAACAGGAGCCGGGACCATGCTCAAGCAGATACTCAATTCCACCATGATCGCTGCCATCGCCCTGACGGCCACTGCGACCGCACCGGCCCTTGCTCATGGTGATCGCGGCTATCGCGACTATCGCCCCTATCAGGTCGGCAATTATTATGATGGCGACCGCTATTATGGCGACCGGGATGATCGGCGTTATCGCGAATATCGCGGCGACCGGCGCTATTATGGTCGCAGCCGGGGCCGTGGCTATAGCTATAATGGCTGCGACAAAGGCACGGGCGGCACCGTGATCGGCGCGGTCGCAGGTGGCCTCGCCGGTCATGAACTCGCCGGTCGTGGCGGTGATCGCACCTTGGGCATGATCCTTGGCGCAGGCATTGGCGCTGTCGCCGGACGCGCCATCGACCGCTCGGACAATCGCTGCTGAAGATGAAGATAGAGCGCCGGTTGCCCAACGCCGGCGTCTCAAGAATTGACGTAGCGTAGCATCCCTCCAAGCGCGTTTTCGTTGCTTTGCGTATCCCTTTCCCCTCAAGGGCTGGTGCGTCGCTACAGGTTGCGGCATGGAGAATGCTCTATGTCATCCGATCAGCATCCAGACCGCTTCCAAGAAGAAAAGTCCGCAGGCCTTGTGCGCGGTAGCGACCAGCCCGACATCGAAGCCGGGCTGGCGGTGATCCGCGACATGGTTCGGACATTGCCGCTTGCCCCCGGCGTGTATCGGATGCTCGATGCCAAGGGCGAGGTTCTGTACGTCGGCAAGGCCAAGGCGCTGAAAAACCGCGTCACCAATTACACCCAATTGAATGGCCTGACGAAACGCATCCAGCGGATGATCGCGCAGACCCGGTCGATGATGATCGTCACCACCGAGAATGAACGCGCGGCGTTATTGCTCGAAGCCCAGCTCATCAAACATTATCGCCCGCCGTTCAACGTGCTGCTGCGCGATGACAAAGGCTTTCCCCATATTCTGGTGCGGGAAGATCATGATTTCCCGCAAATCCTCAAACATCGTGGCGCACGGCGGACCAAGGGGCGCTATTTCGGCCCGTTCGCCAGCACCGCCGCCGTCACCCAGACGCTCAATGCGCTGCAAAAAATCTTCCAGCTGCGCTCTTGCAGCGACGGTTTTTTCGCCAATCGCTCCCGCCCGTGCATGCTCTATCAGATCAAGCGCTGCTCGGCCCCCTGTGTCGAGCGGATCAGCAAGGCCGATTATGCCGCCAGCGTCGATGACGCCATCGCCTTTCTCTCCGGCAAATCCGCCAGCGTCCAGCAAAAGCTCGCCCGCCAGATGGAACGGGCATCAACGGACATGGAATATGAAATGGCCGCGCTCTATCGCGACCGGCTGCGCGCGCTCAATCATGTGCAGGCCGGGCAGAGCATCGGCTTTCAGGGCATGGAAGATGCCGACATCTTCGCCCTCGCCAGCAAAAGCGGCAAGGTCACGATTCAGGCCTTTTTCATCCGCGACGGCCTGCATCGCGGCCATAAAAGCTATTTCCCCGCCCATGTATCGGATGTGGCGGAAGATGAGATCCTCGCCGGTTTCCTGATGCAATTCTATCAACAGGCCGAACCGCCGCGCCTGATCCTGCTGGATCGCGCGCTGGAGGATGCCGTGCTGATCGCCGACGCCCTGACCGAACGCGCAGGCCGCAAGGTCACGCTCCGCAAGCCCCAGCGCGGCGATCAGGTCCAGCTTGTGGCCCAAGCCAGCCGGAATGCGGTCGATGCGCTTGATCGCCACATGGCCGAATCCGCGACACAGGCCCGTATTTTCGAGGAACTGGCCGATCTGTTCGCGCTCGACGGCCCGCCCGACCGGATCGAGGTGTACGACAACAGCCACATCCAAGGCACCAATGCCATCGGCGCGATGGTCGTCGCGGGACCAGAGGGCTTTCGCAAAAACGCTTATCGCAAATTCAACATCAAACGCGCCGACACCGCCCCCGGCGATGATTTCGCGATGATGCGCGAAGTGCTCGAACGCCGCTTCCGCCGCCTCAACGACGAAGACCCGGACCGCGAGGCCAAGCAAGGCTCGGCGGGCCAATGGCCGGACCTGCTGCTGATCGACGGCGGCAAGGGACAGGTGAGCGCGGTCAAATCGGTGATGGACGAACTCGGCATCGAAGATGTCGCGCTGATCGGCGTATCGAAAGGACCGGACCGCAATGCCGGACGCGAAATCTTTCACTTCCCCGACGGCCGCGAATTAACGCTGCCGGTCAACAACCCGGTGCTGTTCCACCTTCAACGCCTGCGCGACGAGGCCCATCGCTTCGCCATCGGCACCCATCGCGCCAAGCGCACCAAGGCCCAGATCACCAATCCGTTGGATGAAGTCCCCGGCATCGGCCCGGCGCGCAAAAAGGCGCTGATGCTCCACTTCGGCTCGGCCCGCTCAGTGCGCGAAGCGACGTTGGAAGAACTCCAACGCGTCCCCGGCATCTCCGCCACCGTCGCGGGGATCGTGTATGATTTTTATCATCCAGTGGGGTGATAGAGAGTTTTATCAGCCCCTCACCCCTCTGCCATCCGCGCCGCCTGTTCCCAGATCGCAGGCGACGCCGCCGCCATGAGGCCAGGGCTGGTATCGCCCACCCGATACGCCCGCCCATCCGGCCAGGCGATCTTGCCGCCCGCTTCTTCGAGGAACAACGCGCCCGCCGCATGGTCCCAGGGCAGACTGCGCCAGAACATCGCGAAATCCTGCGTGCCATCGACGCAGCGCGGATAATCGGCCCCCGCGCACATCAGGCCGGGCAAAGCCTGTTCCAGCTCATCCGCCAGCCGCTCCAGCCGCGCCCGACCCGCCACATCGGCATAGCGATTGGGCAACGCCCCGACCAAGCCCGGTCGCCCGGTGGGCCTCGCATTGACCTGCACCCCATCGATATAGGCCCCGCGCCCCAGCCGCGCCCGGCACGTCCGCGCGGTGACCGGATCCAGAATCCAGCCGCCCTGCGTCTCGCCCTCCGCCACCAATGCGATCATCACCGCAAAATGCGGCAGGCCCGCCGCAAAATTCCGAGTCCCATCCAGCGGATCGACCAGCCAGACCGTGCCTTTATCGAGTTTCGTCATCAATTCGGGTTGAAATTCGCAGGCCTCTTCGCCCACCACCCGCGCACCCGGAATGAGCGTAGCGAGCTGTTCCGTCAGCCATTCTTCCGACTCGCGATCGGCGATAGTCACTACCTCACCCGGCGTTTTTTCGCTGATTTCATGGCTTGCGAGCGTCCTGAACCGGGGCAGGATGATCCGCTCCGCCACATGGCGCAACATCTGTGTTACTGCTTTGTCTAAAGCATCCATATCAACGTCCTGCATCGAAAATGACGGAAAGGTGACATTTTGCTCATTGTCCTCAGTTATAAAGCCGGGTTAAGGTGAAACTTGAGGGCGAGACAGTCCTTATACCACAAGGAAGACGGCATGACGAAATTGAGCGGCAGTGACAGTAAGAGCACGCTCTACTGTTCCTTTTGCGGGAAGTCCCAGCATGAGGTCCGCAAGCTGATTGCCGGGCCGACGGTGTTCATCTGCGATGAATGCGTCGAGCTGTGCAACGATATCATTCGCGAGGAAACCAAAGGTGGTCTCGCGGCGAAACGTGACGGCAGCGTGCCGACGCCGCAGGAGATCTGCAAGGTATTGGACGATTATGTGATCGGCCAGTCCAAGGCGAAGCGCGTTCTCTCGGTCGCGGTGCATAACCATTACAAGCGGTTGAATCACGGCGGCAAGGGTGCCGACGTCGAACTGGCCAAGTCGAACATCCTGCTCGTTGGGCCGACCGGCTGCGGCAAGACCTTGCTTGCCCAGACCCTCGCCCGTATCCTCGATGTGCCGTTCACCATGGCCGATGCCACGACTCTGACCGAAGCCGGCTATGTCGGCGAAGACGTCGAAAACATCATTCTGAAGCTGTTGCAGGCATCGGATTACAATGTCGAACGCGCCCAACGCGGCATCGTCTATATCGACGAAATCGACAAAATCAGCCGCAAGGCCGAAAACCCGTCGATCACCCGCGACGTTTCGGGCGAAGGCGTGCAACAGGCCCTGCTCAAGATGATGGAAGGCACCGTCGCCTCCGTCCCGCCACAGGGCGGGCGCAAGCATCCGCAACAGGAATTCCTGCAGGTCGATACCACCAATATCCTCTTCATCTGCGGCGGCGCGTTCGCCGGGTTGGAAAAGATCATCGGTGATCGCATGCAGGGCAAGTCGATCGGCTTTGGCGCGCATGTCGCCGGACCGGACGAACGCCGTGCGGGCGAAGTGTTGCGCCAGTGCGAACCGGAAGATTTGCTGAAATTCGGCCTGATCCCCGAATTCGTCGGTCGTCTGCCCGTCATCGCGACGCTGGAAGATCTGGATGAGCCGGCCTTGGTCAAGATCCTGTCGGAGCCGAAAAACGCCCTCGTCAAACAATATCAGAAATTGTTTGAAATGGAGGAGGCCAAGCTCACCTTCACCGAGGATGCGCTGTCGGCCATCGCGAAAAAGGCAATCGAACGCAAAACCGGCGCGCGAGGTCTGCGTTCGATTCTCGAACTGATCTTGCTCGACACCATGTTCGATCTGCCCGGCAACAACGACATTGATGAAGTCATCATCGACAAGGATGTCGCCGAAAATCGCAAGGAACCGGTGCTGGTTTATGCCAAAAAGGACAAGGAAGCAGCGGGCGACGCCGCCTGATCCTTATTCTTTAGATGCCCCGCACATTGTTGCGCTCGTCCGTGCTGTCGATGGCACTTGCGGCTGTGCCGACCGTATCTCTTATCGTCATCCCCGCCTGAGCGGGGATGACGAGATAATGAGAGAAGTGGCGCACCTTATCTCCAGCGCCGCCAACCCCATGTGGCCGCAGCACTAAGTGTCAGCCCCCTCTCTCGTCTCACAAAGGGACAGGTGCAAAATAGGGGGAGCCAACGGGAAGTTTATCCTGTAAAACCTGCGTCATAATAGAGATTGAGTAAGTTGCGTTGATCAGCACGAGTTGGACCATCAAACGGCGTCAGCCGATCCAATATTATCGCAGACGGCGCAAATTGCAGCGGCGCTTTGCGGCGGCACTGGTCTGTCTGTGCCTGATTGCCCTGCAACTGACCTATGGTTTGCACGCCGAACCGCACCGGCTTTCTGCCAGTGATTTGAACGGTCGCAGCCTGACTGCGGACAACGCGCCCGACAGCCCTGCCGCTCACAGTCCGCAACCCGCTGCCTTCATATCGCAAAGCGGTTTCGATCCCGGCCCAGCGGCGGCGGCATTTTCGATGCGGGGCATGTCCGCCCTGACCCGTTTTCGCGCCACCTTGTGCCTGACCAGCGCCATTTATTATGAAGCCGCGAACGAACCCGATGATGGCCAGCGCGCTATCGCACAGGTCGTGCTCAACCGTGTGCGCCACCCCGCTTACCCCCACAATGTTTGCGATGTCGTGTATCAAGGGTCCGAACGCGCGACCGGCTGCCAATTCACCTTCAGTTGCGATGGCTCAACCGCCCGTGTGCCGGTGAGCACCCCTTGGGCGCGCGCGCGCCGCCATGCGATGGAGGCATTGAATGGCTATGTCTATACGCCCATCGGGCTGGCGACCCATTATCACACGCTGGCCGTCGCGCCTTATTGGGGCAACAGTCTCAGGAAGGCCGGGATCATCGGCGCGCATATTTTCTATCGCTGGCCGGGACAGCCGGGCGAGGCCGCCGCGTTTAATGCGCACTACACTGGGCTGGAACCGCTCCCCATCCCGCATCCCCGCGCCGTCGACCCAACCCCGCCCGTCGATCCGTTGTTCACAGGCACCGCCTATCCGGCCTTGACCCAGCACACACCCGCGCCCGCCCCGACACCTGCATCGGTCGCGAGCCAATGGACACCAGAGTCCAACATTGTCGAAAAATATCGCGACAGCGGCAAATGGATCAAGGATTGAGCGCGAAGCCTTGAAGGCTGGCACTGAACGCACCGCGTGCCTTTGTGGGCCGGTGCTTAACGCACCGCGCCGTGCTTCACGAGGCGCGGCAACAGCGTGATTGCGCCAAGGATCGGCCAGCGACGCTGCCAAGGGCGGATCACGATGGCATGGCCGCTATGACGGCTGATCTTCCACGCGAGATAATCAATCCCGCCCGCATAGGTCAGGCTCGCCTTCAACAGCCGCAGCACCGTCAACGACTTACCTTGCAGCCGCCGCAGTCGCCAGCGCCGCCGCGCCGCCACCGGGCTATCCAGCCGTCCCAATCGCGCCGACGCCAGCACGTCCGGGGTGAAAAGCAGATAACGCGCCGGATCGGCATCCACGACCGACCCCGCCCGCGTCTTGCGCTCGGCGCGCAATTCCGCGCCATAGGTGAGCGCAAAGGCCATCCGCCAAATCGCCAGCGGATCGCCATCATCTTGTGCCGTTAAGGGCAACGCCGCCGCCAACAGGGTCGGCGCAGCCTCCGCCACGGCATCCACCGCCCGCTCGCCCGCCGCCTCATTCGCCTGCCAGACAAGGCGGCTCGGCTGGGCAAATCGCGCCCATACCGACACGTTCAACGTCTCGCGCCGGTTCAATCGGGCGAAATCCTCCACCGACAGCACCGCATATTTGGCGATCAGCCCGGCATGGCTGGCGGGAAACACATTGGGCGGCACCAACTGATTCGCAACCGCCATCCAGCCCTGCGGATAGGCCGCGCGATAGTCGTTCACGATCAGGTAGAAATCGAGCATCAGCCCATCGAGCTTGGTCTCGCGCAGGCAGGAGCCGTAAAACAGCACCGCCTCGGCGGCTGCGCCATAACGGCCCGCAATATCCGCCGCGAACGCCACGACGCGCGGATCGACCGGCTGGCCAAGCTCAGCCGCGACAAGGGCGCGCAATCCACTCACGCCGCGAGGCGCAGGAACGATACGGGTTCGGTGGAGCGCAACACAATCGGGAAGCCGGGCCGCGCCTGAAAAATCTCGCCGTCGAGAATCACGCTGGAACAATCGCCGTCGATCTGAATCGTGTCGCCGCGTTCGACATAGACCCCGGCCATGCGATCACGCCCCAGCTTGCCGAACAGGCCCGCAAACAAGGCCCGCACCAACACCACCGGGCTTTGGTCAATCGCGAGAAAACGCATCGAACCCGATGCCTTGGGCGCACTGGCGAACAACAGTTTTTCCAGCGTGGTCACGATCAAAAAGGCGAATTTGCCCTGCAACTGCCCATCGCGCAACAATGACACGCGCACCGGGCTTGGCTGTGGCGGCAGGAACCGGGCCTTCACCCGCAGGATCAGCGACGCCAGCACCGCAAAGAAGGTCAGCAAATGACACAGACCATTGGGCAGGCCGGTCGGGTATAATTTGTGACGGCAATAAAGGATGCTATCGGCTAGCCCTGCCCCGCCAAGGAACATGCCCAGCACCGGACGGGTGCCGACATGGCCATCCGTCAACGAGATCAGCTCGCGCGCGACAACATGATCGGCGAAATCGGTATCGGCCAGCGCCATGATCCGGCCCAGCGCCGCAATCGCATCACCATGCGCGCCGAGATCGAGCGCGATCAAATTGGTTTTGCCATTAGGCAACACTGCCACCGGCGGCACATTATCTCCGAAATGATTGCCGAGATGCAATTCCGTCAGCGCAGCCTGCACTGTGCCATCGCCGCCATTGACGACAAGGATGCGCGGCTTGACCCGCGCAATCGTCGCCATGGCTTCGGCGATCTGGTCGACATGCTCCACCTCATAATGGAAAATCTCCGGGTGATCGGCGCAATAACGCCGGATGCGCGGCAGCAACGCCTTGTTGCCGCTGGACCGGGGATTGGAGATGAGTGCGACCTTAATCAGCATGGATTATCTCGATACGACCCGCACGGGGCGAAAAGAGCCGCCCTGCACATAATTCATGACCACCGTGATCACCCGAGTCCCTTGACCAACATTGAACGCCACATCCTTGGGTGATGGCTTGCTCTTCATAATCAGGTCCATCAGCGAGATTTCAGGATTGCCCGACATGCCGCCCCCGTCCGACATGTCCGACTTGTGATTGCCGTTCAGATCGTGACGCACCGAAATCGCATAGATGCCGGGCTTAGGTACCGGCACGCAGATCGATACACCGCCCATCGCCGGGACCGGCACGTCGATTCGTTCAAGCCAAGCGCCCTTATCGAAATATGTCGCCGGATTGCCGCCATAGGATTGGACCCGCAATGACCCGCGACGCACCTTCAACCCTGTGACCTCGACCAGCACCGCAGAAGTCGCACCCGCCCCACATCGGGTGGCATGGGGACCAAGCACATTTGCAGCTGCCGTCTCAGGTGACGCCAACAAGGCCGTCACCACCAGCAAAACCGGCAAGAATGCGACAGACAACGCACTGCGTCCACCCAAACCCAAATGATGCAAAATTCCACCGAACCACATGTTCTGTATGGACATTTTCTTCCGATCCTTATGCGACCTACGCCAACTTGTGATCTGACTCGTCAAATTCTGCGACCACAGGCTATAAATCGTTTGGCTTTGAGGCCAAAAAATGGTGAAGCAGCGGCGAATAGTGAAAATTAAAAATATGGGCGGCGACTTGACCAACCTGAAGCTCATCGATCGCTATCTGGCCAGGTTGATTGCCGTGCCGCTTATGGCGACGCTGACGATCGCCGCGATGCTGCTTGTCCTCGACAAAATGTTGCGATTGTTCGACTTTGTCGCGCGCGAAGGTGGCCCTGTAGATGTCGTCTGGAAGATGCTGGCGAATATGTTGCCGGAATATCTGTCCCTCGGCATCCCGATTGGCCTGATGCTCGGCATTTTGCTCGCTTTCAGAAAAATTGCGCTGTCGTCGGAATTGGATGTGCTGCGCGCCGTCGGCTATTCTTATGGCCGGCTGTTGCGGGTGCCCTATATGTATGCCGTCGGTCTGGCGTTGCTGAATCTCGCCATCGTCGGCTTCATTCAACCCTATTCCCGCTACGCCTATGAAGGGCTGCGCTTCGAATTGCGTTCTGGCGCGCTCGGCGCGTCGATCAAGATTGGTGAGTTCACCGAACTTGGCAAGCACATGACCCTGAGGATCGAACAAAGCCGGGATCAAGGGCGCGACCTACGTGGTATATTCCTGATGGCGGACGGCAAGGATGGCAAGACATTGGCGGTCACCGCCGAACGCGGCACGTTCCTCGCCACCGACGATCCAGACACAATCATCCTGCGTTTGAAAAATGGGCGACTGGTCCATGGCAACCCCCATTATCGCGCGCCGCGCGTGCTCGCGTTTGAAAGCCATGACCTTCCAATCGACCTCCCCAAGGTCGAAACCTTCCGCCATCGCGGCGGCAGAGATCTGGAACTCACCATGCCGGAACTGGTGCGCGTCGGACATGATCCCAAGACTGATCTGCAAACGCGCCGCCAAAGCCTCGCCAATTTCCACTTCCGACTGGTGGAAGTGGCGATGATGATGCTGTTGCCGCTGCTCGCGGTCGCGCTCGCGGTGCCGCCCAAGCGCTCGTCATCGGCCCTGGGCGTCTTTCTCTCGATCATCATCGTTGTGACCTATCACAAGGTCAATGAATATGCCGAGGCGCTGGGTTCCATCGGCACGGTGCCGCCATGGGTCGCCTTGTGGCTACCGTTCATCGCATTTTCGGGCCTGATTGTGTGGATTTACCACATCCTCGCCCATCACCCCGGCGGTCAGCCCATCGGCGCGCTGGAACGGTTGTTCGCCATCATCTCCGGCAAGCTACGTTCGTTTGCCGCGCGGGTCCGCGCGAAATTGCAAAAGGATCATGGCTGATGTCCGGACAGACACAGTTTTTTCCATCACGCACCCTCAGCTGGTACATGGCCCGGCTGTTCATCGTGCGCACCATTGCGGTGCTCGGCGGGCTGGTCCTGATTCTCCAGACCCTCGACATGTTGGGCGAATCCGGAAAAATCCTGTCCTATGCAGGCAATGGCGATGCGGAATTATGGCGTTATGCAGGCCTGCGCGTGCCGCAGATCATCGCACGATTCCTGCCATTTTCGGTGCTGCTGAGCACATTGATCACGCTCGCCACGCTCAACCAGAACAGCGAAATCATCGCGATGAAGGGCGCGGGGATTTCCGCCCATCAAATTCTGGCGCCGTTGGTCGTGGCCAGCCTTGGCATCGCGATCATCGCCTTTGCCTTTAACGATCGCGTGGTCGTGCGTTCGATCAAGGCGCTGAATGACTGGGAGGCCGCCGATTATGGCCCGGTGCCGCGCGGCAGCCTGACCATCAACAATATCTGGGTCCGCGATAATGACGACCTCGTTCATGCCGAGACAGTCACGGGTCGGGGCGACAACACCCGCATCACGCATATCGAGATTTTCGAGCGCAATGGCGGCGAACTGATCGCGACCACCAAGGCCGAAGGCGCGGTGCGCGATGGCAATGGCTGGCGACTGACGGGCGCGATGGATCGCTTCGACGTTATCCGAGGCGTGCCGGTGCCGCGCACTACGCCGCATTTTGGCGATGGCATTACGCCGGATCAATTCGCCTTGTCGAACATCAAGGCCGATGAGAACGCCTTCCGCCCCCTGCTCCGCGCTATCCACAATCTGGAACGCGCCGGACGCCCCACCAGCGCGCTACGGGCCGGTCTGTGGCACAAGATTTCCGGGCCGCTGTCGATCACCCTGATGCCCTTGCTGGCTGGCGTCGCCGCCTTTGGCCTTGCCCGATCCGGCAAATTATTTCTGCGCGCGGTGATCGGCATGGGGCTGGGCTTTGCCTATTTCGTCGCCGACAATTTCGCCCTCGCCATGGGCAATCTCGGCGCTTATCCGGGCTGGCTCGCCGCTTGGGCGCCGTTCATGCTGTTCTTGATGATCGGCGAACTCGTTCTGGTGATGACGGAAGAATAATCGCCAGCCGCTGACAGATTACCATCAACGACGACATCGTCGCCGCAAGCGCGAACGCGCGCCCGAGCTTATTGGGCGAGGAAAACCTTAGCGGACGTATGCCCGCGCCGATGCCTGAGACGGATACAAAAAAGCCCCCGCTTGCGCGAGGGCTTTTCATGCAATCGAGGCTAAAGCCTATCAGCCCTTTTTCAGGTGGCGACGGCCCAGCAATTCGGCAATCTGCACTGCGTTCAGTGCAGCACCCTTGCGCAGATTGTCCGACACGCACCAGAGCGACAGGCCGTTTTCCACGGTCGAATCGTCACGGACGCGGCTGATAAAGGTCGCATAATCACCGACGCATTCGATCGGGGTGACATAGCCACCATCTTCACGCTTATCGACCAGCATGATGCCCGGCGCTTCACGCAGCAACTTCTGCGCATCTTCGGCGGACAGTTCATTTTCCATTTCGATGTTGATGGCTTCCGAATGGCCCACGAACACCGGCACGCGCACGCAGGTCGCGGTCAGCTTGATCTTCGGATCGAGGATCTTCTTGGTTTCGGCGACCATTTTCCATTCTTCCTTGGTCGAGCCATCGTCAAGGAAGCTGTCGATATGCGGGATCACGTTGAACGCGATCTGCTTGGTGAACTTGTGCGGCTCGACGCTGTCGCCCACGAAAATGTTACGCGACTGTTCGAACAATTCGTCCATCCCGGCCTTGCCCGCGCCCGACACCGATTGATAGGTGGCGACGACGACGCGCTTGATCGTGGCGGCATCATGGATCGGCTTCAGCGCGACCACCATCTGCGCGGTCGAGCAGTTCGGATTGGCGATGATGTTGCGGACCTTGTAGCCATCGATTGCGTCCGGGTTCACTTCCGGCACGATCAACGGCACATCCGGGTCCATGCGATAGAGCGAGCTGTTGTCGATCACGACGCAACCTGCTGCCGCCGCGCGCGGGGCGTGGATCTTGGTCGCATCCGAACCGATGGCGAACAGGGCCATGTCCCAGCCGGTGAAATCGAAATTGTCGATATTCTGGACTTTGTACTTCTTGCCGGTTTCGCCGAAATCGATTTCGTCGCCCTGGCTGCGGGCCGAGGCCAATACCGCCAATTCGTCAATCGGGAATTCACGCTCGGCAAGGATGTTGAGCATTTCGCGGCCCACATTGCCCGTGGCACCCGCAACAACGACACGATAACCCATGATGATGTTTCCTGTGATCTGATATGAGGTAAAATAGAAAAGGCCGGAACCTGTTGCGGTCCCGGCCTTTTCGAAAGCTTGAAGCTGAAGCGGTGAGGCTTAGCCCTTTGCGGCTTCCGAAGCCGGACGATTGTCACGACGTTCTGCAATACGCGCGCGTTTACCGGTGCGGCCACGCAGATAGTACAGCTTGGCGCGACGGACGACGCCCTTGCGGACCACATCAATCGATTCGACGTTCGGCGAATAGAGCGGGAATACGCGTTCAACGCCTTCACCAAAGCTCATCTTACGGACGGTGAAGTTCGAACCCATGCCCTTGTTGGACCGGGCGATGCACACGCCTTCGTAATTCTGAATACGGGTGCGTTCGCCTTCAACAACGCGCACACCGACCTTCAACGTGTCACCCGGACGGAATTCCGGAATTTTCTTGTCTGCGGTCAGCTTTGCAATCTGTTCCGCTTCAATCGTCTGAATGAGGTTCATGCCTCTTTTCCTTCGTCTGTCGTCGCGCACCAGAGGGAGGTTGAACCCGAGCGCCAATATGGCGCTCCCAAAGGTCCGGCCTCCGTAGCCGTGTGTCATCTTCCGCCTGACGTTTCCGCCACGCATCGATTTTCGCATGATCCCCCGATCGCAACACTTCAGGGATCATCCGCCCTTCCCATTCAACAGGTCGGGTATATTGCGGATATTCCAAAAGCCCCGATTCGAAGCTCTCGTCATCACCGCTAGAAGCCGCGCCCATTACGCCGGGCAGCAACCGAATGCAAGCGTCGAGCAAAACAAGCGCGCCCATCTCGCCACCGGACAGGATATAATCGCCAATCGAGACCTCGATAATGGGTCGCGCAGCGAAGATCCGCTCGTCAAATCCTTCGAATCGGCCACATAAAATCGTGACCCCCGGGCCTTGCGCCAGTTCCCGCACCAGCTTTTGCGTCAATGGCTTGCCGCGCGGCGTCATCGCGATCACCGGGGCTTGGGGCGCCAGCGCCAGCGCATGATCGACCGCAAGGCCGAGAATATCCGGCTTCAACACCATCCCGGCCCCGCCGCCTGCGGGCGTATCGTCGACGCTGCGATGCTTGTCGGTCGCAAAGTCGCGCATCTGAATGGGATTGCACGCCCATTTGCCCTCGGCCAGCGCACGCCCCGCCAAGGACGTGCCCAATGGGCCGGGGAACATCTCCGGATAGAGCGTCAATATCTGCGCGGTGAAGGTCAAGCCTCAAACATCCTCGACCAGCCGCCCGTAGAGATCGGGCCTGCGGTCGCGGAAAAAGCCAAAGGTCGCGCGATGCTTGCGGATCTTTTCCAGATCGAAGCTGGCGGTCAGCACGCCCGTCACGCCATCGACATAATCGGCCACCATGTCCCCGCGCTCATCGCAGATGAAGCTATGGCCGTAAAAACTCTGCTCGCCTTCGGTGCCAATCCGATTGGCGGCGACCACCGGCACGACATTCGACACCGCATGGCCAACCATCGCGCGCCGCCACAAACGCGAGGTATCGAGATCCTCGGACGCCGGTTCATCGCCAATCGCGGTCGGGTACATCAAGATATCCGCCCCCATCAGCATCATCGCGCGGGCCGTTTCTGGATACCATTGGTCCCAGCAAATCCCGACACCGATCACGCCATGCTTGGTCGGCCAGACTTTGAAGCCGGTATTGCCGGGGCGGAAATAGAATTTCTCGGTATAGCCGGGGCCATCCGGAATATGGCTCTTGCGATAGACGCCCATGATATTGCCACCGTCATCAATCATCGCGAGGCTGTTGTAATAATGCTGGCCGTCACGTTCGAAAAAGCTGGTCGGGATGTAGATTTTCAGCTCCGCCGCCAGCGCCTGCATCGCCTGCACCGAGGGATGCACGGCTGTCGGGCGCGCGGTTTCGAACCAGCGTTCATCCTGCGTCTGGCAGAAATACGGCCCTTCGAACAATTCCGGCGGCAAGATCACCTGTGCCCCATCACCCGCGGCTTCCCGCACTAAAGCGGACACGGCAGCGATATTGGCGTCCACATTGCCCCCAAGGGCAAGCTGCAAGGCGGAAACGGTGATCATGATGCGTATCTTTCCGGAATCATGTAAAAGAAGCGGGACGGCTCTAGCTTGAAAATGCGTCAAGGCAAAGGCTGCGCCCATGCCCTTGACTTTTACAGGCGCAATCGGCAAATGCGCTGCACGAACGGGCGGTCTTCGGGCCGTCCTTTGATTTTTTAGCGCGATTCGATTGGGGCGCGCCACAACCGTTTGAAGCAAGGAATTGGGTCATGGCGAAGCCGACCACAGTGAAAATCAAGCTGGTGAGCTCGGAAAACACCGGGTTTTTCTACGTCACCAAGAAGAATCCGCGGACCCAGACCGAAAAGCTGTCGTTCCGCAAGTACGATCCCGTCGTGCGCAAGCATGTCGATTTCAAAGAAGCCAAGATCAAGTAATCTGGCTTTTCTGACCGATTCGGTCGGGACAGGAACAGGGTCGCTTCGGCGGCCCTTTTTTGTTGTCTGACGCACGGCCAACGATGGCGGGACTATTCTCCTCGCCGAACCTAACCCGCCAATTGCGTCAGGATAAACGCCTGTTCCTCCGCGTCCTCATGCAGCGATTCATAGCGCCCCGATTTGCCGCCATGCCCCGCCGCCATATTGGTCTTGAGCAACAGCGCATTGTCGTCGGTCTTGGTCACCCGCAATTTAGCGACCCATTTCGCAGGCTCCCAATAGGTCACACGCGGATCATGCAGCCCGGCGGTCACCAACATCGGCGGATAGGCCTGCGCCGTCACATTATCATAAGGCGAATAGGATCGGATCAGATCGAACGCCGCCGCATCCTCGATCGGATTGCCCCATTCCGGCCATTCGCCGGGGGTGAGCGGCAGGCTCGCGTCCAGCATCGTGTTCAGCACATCGACGAACGGCACATGCGCCACCACCGCGCCATAAAGGGCGGGCGCCTGATTGATCACCGCCCCCATTAATTCGCCACCCGCCGATCCGCCGGAAATCGAGACCTTGCCCGCCGCGCCAAAGCCGCGCGCGATAAGGCCCTTGGTCACATCGACGAAATCGTTGAAGCTGTTGGTGCGCTTTTCCAACTTGCCGTCGAGATAATATTGATAGCCGAGATCGTCCCCGCCCCGAATATGGGCGATGGCATAGGCAAAGCCACGATCCAGCAGGCTCAACCGCACGGTTGAAAAACCGGGCGGGATCGCAATGCCATAAGCGCCATAGCCATAGAGATGGAGCGGTTGGCTGCCGTCTTTCGGATAATCCGTGCGATAGACGATGGACGCCGGGATCATCTTCCCGTCTCTCGCCTCGATCATCACCCGTTCGGTGCGATATTGGCGGGCATCATAGCCGGACGGGATCGTCTGGACCTTCAGCGTGTCCAACGCACCCGTCGCCAGATCATAATCAAACACGGTCGCGGGCGTGACCATCGACTGATAGCCGATCCGCAATGTGCCAACCCGATATTCGGGGTTGCTGCCCAGCCCTGCGGTATAGCTCGCCTCTGGAAAGGCGATGGGGGCAAGATCGGGCGCGGCGTAACCGGTGATCCAGATCTGATCCAAGCCCTGCTCACGCCCCTGCAACACCATCTGATCGGCAAAACAGGTGATGTCCTGCAAATAGATGCGCTCCGATCCGGCCAGCCATTCTTGCCACACCCCCGGCGCATCGAGCGAGGCCGTCACGATGCGAAAATTCACATGGGCATCATTAGTGCGGATAAACAGCGTATTGTCATGCTCCTCCACCTCATATTGCCGCCCATCCACGCGCGGCGACACTAATATGGGCGCAGCATCCACATCATCCGCCGGGATCAACCAACATTCAGAAGTTTCATGATTGCCGGTGGAAAGCGTCAGGAACCGGCGCGATTGGGTGCGCCCCACCCCCGCCTGAAAACGCTCGTCGGTCTCTTGATAGACCAGACGATCCTGCGCCGGATCGTCGCCCAGCCGGTGGCGCATGATCCGGTCAATCCGCCAATGATCATTGACCAGCCCATATAGCACCGCATCCGATTGCGCCGACCAGACCACGCCGCCCAACAGGCCGGGGATCACGGTCGCGCTGTCCTGCCCGGTCGCAAGATCGCGAATCCGCAGGGTAAAACGCTCGGCCCCGCTATCGTCGCAGGTCCATGCCAGCTTCATCCCATCCGGCGACACGACCAACGCGCCCAGCCGGAAGAAATCCTTGCCATGGGCTTGCGCATTTTCATCGAGGATACAGACCGCCGCCCCACCGTCTACAGCGGCGCGAAACCAGCGGCGATATTGTGTCCCCGGCGCGAACGCCCAATGATAAAGCCAGCCGCCATCGCGATACGGCACGCTCGACTCATCTTCATTGAGCCGCGCCTTCATTTCTTCAAACAAGCTATCGATCAATGGCTGATGCGGCGCCATTTGCGCCTCGAACCAGCGATTTTCCGCTTCAAGATGGGCAATCACCTGCCCATCATTCACGTCCGGATAGTTCGGATCGCGCAGCCACGCCCAAGGATCGTCGATGATCCGGCCATGATGGACCGACTGATGAGGCCGGGTCGCTGCGATGGGCGGCGTGAGGGGGGCTGGATCGGCCATGAAGTCCTTGAAGGATATGTCCTCAACCTCACCGGAGGTTGAGGACAAGATCAGATTAGTCGCGCAGCAATTCGTTGATCGCGGTCTTGGCGCGGGTCTGGGCATCGACGCGCTTGACGATCACGGCGCAGGCAAGGCTCGGCCCCGGCGTGCCATCGGGCAACGGCTTGCCCGGCAATGCGCCCGGCACGACGACCGAATAGCTCGGCACACGACCGACAAAGATTTCGCCGGTGGCGCGATCGATGATCTTGGTGGTGGAGGACAGGAATACGCCCATCGCCAGCACAGCGCCTTCTTCGACGCGCACGCCTTCGACGACTTCCGAACGCGCACCGATGAAGCAATTATCTTCGATGATCACCGGATCGGCCTGCAACGGTTCCAATACGCCGCCAATGCCGACGCCGCCCGAAAGATGGACATTTTTGCCGATCTGGGCGCAGCTACCGACCGTCGCCCAAGTATCGACCATCGATCCCTCGCCAACATACGCACCGATATTGACGAAGCTCGGCATCAACACGACGTTCGGGGCGATAAACGAACCGCGACGCACGACCGAACCCGGCACCGCGCGGAAACCGGCGGCGCGGAACTGGGCGGCATCCCAACGGTCGAACTTGCTCGGCACCTTATCAAACCACACGGCCTGCCCCGGCCCATTGGCGATAATTTCATTATCATTGAGGCGGAAGGACAGAAGCACGGCCTTTTTCAGCCATTGATTGACGGTCCATTGGCCATCCGCGCCCTTTTCGGCGACCCGCGCCTTGCCGGCATCGAGCAGCGCGAGCGCCGCCACCACCGCATCGCGCGTCGCGCCAGTGGTGCCGGCGTTGATCGTGTCGCGGGCATCCCAAGCGGCTTCAATGTCCTGTTGCAGACCTGTCGTCATGTCGTTTTCTCCGTAATCTGATTCAGCCAATGGCCGATATGCGAAATTTCCTCATCAATCCATGCATGATCGACATCATGATCGCCGCGTTCCGATCCGTTGTTGATCCAGACCGTCATCATGCCCATCGCTTTGGCCGGGCGCAAATTCTGCGCCATGTCCTCGACAAACAGCGCCTTGTCAGGCTTGACCGCACGCAGGCGGACAAGGCTGTCATAGGCATATTGCGCCGGTTTCGGCACATAATCACAGGCAATGATGTCGTGCAATTCATCGAATATATCGGCGATCCCGAGCCGATCCAGCACCCGCCATGCGTAAGACGCATCGCCATTGGTGAACACCATCCGCCGCCCCGGCAGGCGTAGCAGCGCCGCCCGCATATCGGGATCGGCCTTCACCACCGATAAATCAATGTCATGGACATAATCGAGGAAATCGCCCGGTTCGACCCCATGATGGCGCATCAGCCCCGCCAAGGTCGTGCCATGTTCATGGAAATAGCGTTTCTGCACCACCCGCGCCGCATCGGCATCGCAATCGAGCAGGCGCTGGATATAGGCGCCCATGCGCACATCGATCTGCCCGAACAAATCGCAATCCGGGTGATACAGCGTGTTATCAAGGTCGAAAATCCAGCAATCGACATGGCTGAAATCAGCCATCGCAATCGGACCCTACTGCCACATCCGCCAACCGGCACAGGCGCACCCGCGTGATCCGCCGTTCATCGCCATCCATCACCGTGATGCGCCAACCGCTCGGATGATCGAGTTCCGCCCCCAGTTCCGGCACGCGTCCAGCCAGCATGAACGCCAGCCCACCGACCGTATCGATATCGTCCTCGACCTCGGCCAAGGCCGGATCAACCCGTTCGCCTATTTCTTCCAATGGGGTGCGGGCATCGGCTTCCCAACTGCCATCCTCCCCCATCACGAGCAGCGCAGGCGCTTCCTCGTCATATTCATCCTCGATCTCGCCGACGATTTCCTCGACCAGATCTTCAATCGTCAGCAATCCATCGGTCCCAGAATATTCATCGACGACAATCGCGAGATGGGTCCGGGTCCGGCGCATTTCCTCCAACAAGTCGATCACGCCCATCGATGCCGGGACATAGCGCGGCTCGCGGATCAGTTCGCTGATCGCCGCCGGGCGCGGTGCGTCGGTCGCCAGCACGTTGAACACATCCTTCACATGGATCATGCCGACAATTTCATCGAGGCTCGAACGATAGACCGGCAAACGGCTATGCCCCGCATCGACAAAGGCCGCGACCAGTTCATCAAAGCTCGCGCTTTCCGCAATGGCGACAATGTCGGAACGCGGCACCGCGACATCGCCAACGGTGCATTCCGCGACGGCCAACACATTGCGGACCATCTGGCGTTCATCGGGCGTCAGATCGTCGCCCGGCTCGCCCGTCTGCACATGGTCATCCTCATGATCGCCAATCGCGTCTTCGATCTGATCGCGCAGGCTGGCGCCATGCAGGCGGAAATGGATCAAATGGCGAAGCTTGCCCCATAATCGCGTATTGCCATTGCCGCCATTATTGTCGGTACTTCGCCCGGATATATCGTCTGCCATGAAATTGTTACTGGTTACTCCGCATCGTCATAAGGGTCATCAAGGCCCAAGGATGATAGAGCCTGCCGTTCGATCGCCTCCATGGCGTCCGCTTCGGCATCCTCCAGATGATCATAGCCTAGCAGATGCAGCATGCCATGGACAACCAGATGGATCGCATGGGCCGAAACGGCGATCTGCTTGTCCGCCGCCTCGCGCGTACAAGTCTCGACCGCGAGCACGATATCGCCGAGCAACACCTCCGGCCCCTCGCCATCCTCCAGTGCATCGACCTCGTCGGGCGATAGCATCGGAAAGCTCAGGACATTGGTCGGCTTATCCTTTTCGCGATAGTCGCGATTGAGGGCATGCACCTCAGTATCCGAGGTAAAACGCACCGCCACCTCAACCGGCAACCGTCCGGTCGCCAGCCTCGCATAAGGCGTATGCGCGAGCGCGGTTTCTACACCCTTGCGAGCCAGCGCCTTCCAGTCCTCGCCCTTCGGCCAGACGGGTTCGACAATAACGTCAACGTCGATCATTCGTATCTATTATCCGGGCCTTCATAGGCCTCGACGATCTTGCCGACGATCGGATGGCGCACGACATCGCCCGCGCCAAAACGGACCATGGAAATACCGTCGATCCCGGACAATTTGGCCACTGCATCGGCTAATCCCGATTGCGACGGATTGGGCAAATCGATCTGCTTGGGATCGCCGCACACCACCATCCGGCTATTCTGGCCAAAACGCGTGAGGAACATCTTCATCTGCGCGGGCGTCGTATTCTGCGCCTCATCGAGAATGACAAACGCATCGGACAAGGTCCGGCCCCGCATGAACGCAATCGGCGCGATTTCAATTTCGCCGGATGCGATGCGGCGCTCCACCTGTTCATTGGGGAGCATGTCATACAACGCATCATATAGCGGGCGGAGATAGGGATCGACCTTCTCCTTCATATCGCCGGGGAGGAAGCCAAGCCGTTCCCCCGCCTCGACCGCCGGACGCGACAGGATCAGGCGATCAACCGACCCTGCGATCAACTGCTGCACCGCCTGCGCCACCGCGAGATAGGTCTTGCCCGTCCCGGCTGGCCCCAATGCGAAAATGAGATCGTCTTGCGCCAGTCGCTCCATATAGCGAATTTGCGTGGGGGAGCGCGGCACGATGGTTTTCTTGCGGGTGCGGATCATCACCGATGTCCCGCCCATGCCACTATCGGAGCGGACAATACCATCCAGCGTCGGCTCATTGGACATGGCGATCACGCCATCGATCAGACCGGCGTCGATTTCCTGACCCTGCACCAAACGGTTATACAGGCCGGTCAGCACATCGCGCGCCTGGGCGATGGCCCCTGCCTCGCCCTCGATCTGCAACTTGCCCCCGCGTGCGGCAATATACACGCCAAGGCGGTTCTCGATCGCGACCAGATTGCGATCAAATTCGCCGAACAGGCGACCTAATAATTGCGGCTTATCAAAGAGAATTTCGAGACGACCTTTTTCACCCTCACGAGCTTGCACCGGTTTCCTCGACATCAGGCCGCTTCCTCCATTGCCAGAGTGGCGCCAAGGCTGTTTGGCCCGGCGGTTTGAATATCAACCTCGATCAAACTGCCAATCGGCAAATCGGTGTCGACGATCACCGATTGCAGCCAAGGCGACTTGCCGATCTTCTGCCCCGGCTTTTTGCCAAGGCGTTCCAACAGGACATTGGTGCGACGACCCAAAGCCGCCTGATTGAAGCGGTGCTGCTGCTCATTCAACAGGCCCTGCAACAATTGCAGCCGTTCGCTCATCACCGCATCCGACACATGGTCTTCCATGGTCGCAGCAGGCGTGCCGGGGCGCGGGCTATATTTGAACGAAAAGGCGAGGCTGTAATCAACATCGCGGATGATCTGGAGCGTATCCTCGAAATCGCGATCCGTCTCGCCGGGGAAGCCAACGATGAAATCGCCCGAAATCGCAATGTCGGGCCGGACTGCCCGCACGCGTTCGATGATCCGCAAATAGGTATCGCGATCATGGCTGCGGTTCATCGCCTTCAAAATGCGTTCGCTGCCCGATTGGACCGGCAGATGGAGGAACGGCATCAGCTTTTCCACATCTTTATGGGCGTGGATCAGCCCTTCGGTCATGTCCATCGGATGGCTGGTGGTGTAGCGAATACGCGCGAGGCCATTCAGACGATCCAGCGCGCGGATCAGGCCATCCAGCCCTTGCGCCTGTCCCTTTTCATCCACCCCGGTCCATGCATTCACATTCTGGCCAAGCAGCGTGATTTCAACCGCCCCGGCATCGATCAAGGCGCGGGCCTCGTCCATCACCGCCGCCCAAGGGCGCGATACTTCCGCCCCACGGGTATAAGGCACGACGCAATAGGTGCAGAATTTGTCGCACCCTTCCTGCACCGTCAAAAAGGCGGACGGCCCTTGGCGCTTGCGCTTGGGCAGGACATCGAATTTCGATTCCACCGGCATATCGGTATCGACAACGCGTTCGCCCTTCCTCGCCCGTGCGATCAGATCGGGCAGACGGTGATAGGCCTGTGGACCGACGACAATATCGACCTCGCGCGCGCGGCGGCTGATTTCCGCCCCTTCGGCCTGCGCGACGCAACCGGCGACCGCCATCATCGGGCTGGTGCCATCTGGCCGCACCCGCATCCGGCCAATTTCCGAATATAATTTGTCAACCGAGCGTTCGCGAATGTGGCAGGTGTTGAGCAGGACAATATCCGCCTCATCCGCCGTTTCGACCGCCACCATACCGGAAGTGCCAAGGAGTTCGCCCATGCGCTCACCATCATAGGCGTTCATCTGACAGCCATATGATTTCACGAAATAGCGCTGGGGGGAGGCGGATTTGTCAGGATTCGCTGTCATGTTGAAACAGCTATACCCGGTGATGACGAGAAGCGGAAGCTATCAGCGACTCATTGATCGCCTGTTGCATCGCATTGCTCAATGCCTTGCGGTCAGGATAATCGGACGAACAGACTGGCGCACCGAACATCAGGGTCAGCCTGATGGGCCGAATGCGCGACAAGATGCGCATCGCATTATGGCCGAACGGCTCTTGATCGATCCATGCAATCTCCGCCGCATCCGACCCGAAATCGAGCGCGACCGGCTGCACCATCGCCCTTTCGCGCGGCGGATACAAAGCCGCGAATAACGGGGCCTTGAATGGCCGCAAGACAATGCCATCCCCGGTCGTGCCTTCCGGGAACAAGGCCACCGGCGCACCCTCTTTCAGCGCTTCGACCAGCTCGCCCGCCTGCGCACGCGCCATCGCGGGGTTACTGCGATCCACGAAAATCGTATCCACCAATCGCGCCAGCGCACCGATCAATGGCCAATGGCGCACCTCGGCCTTGGACACCATCCGGGCATGGCCGACGCCGCCCAGCGCCAGAATATCCAGCCAGCTCACATGATTGGCGACATACAGGACATGCCGCCGCAACGGCTGGCCGCGCCAATTGATCTTTAGACCCACCAACACACCCGCCAGCCGAAAAAACCATCTCGGACAGGGCGTGTGCTGTGTAAAAATGCGCAATATCAGATGGAGCAAGAATAACGGCAACAAGATCAGCAGAATTGCCGCAATCCGCGCCCAGGCGATCACCCGCATCAACCGGCGATCATTCAGGCCGGTTCAACCGCACGCCGAACAATTCCAGCCGGTGATCGACCAGTCGGAAACCGAGTTTTTCAGCTATACGACGCTGCAATTCTTCCAATTCCTGATCAACGAACTCGATCACCGCGCCGGTTTCGACATCGATCAAATGATCGTGATGGACATCTGCCGCCGCCTCATAACGGGCGCGGCCATCACCGAAATCATGACGCTCAAGAATACCCGCCTCTTCAAACAAGCGGACGGTGCGATACACGGTCGCGATGGAAATCCCCGCATCGATTGCCGATGCGCGGCTATGCAGCAATTCCACATCGGGATGGTCATCCGATTCGGACAATATCCGGGCAATGACCCGACGCTGCTCGGTAATGCGGAGTCCCTTGTCCGCGCAGAGCGCTTCGATATCGATTTTGCGATTCATTATTGCCCCGATCCCTGCGACACGTCGGCGTTGTGTATCGCGAAACATTGCTCAAGAAAAGCGATGGCCCATAAAAACGAAACCGGGCTGGTAGCATACTCAAATAAGTAGCCCCCAACCCGGTTACGAATTTTAAAAGTTGAACTTAACGCTTGGCTGCCGGACGACCCTTGCCGCGACGGCCCGAACGGCCAAGGCCGATCTGCACGGCCAATTCACGACGCTGTGCCGCATAATTCGGCGCAACCATCGGATAATCGGTCGGCAGGCCCCATTTCGCGCGATAATCATCCGGCGTCATGCCATATTGGCTCATCAAATGGCGCTTGAGCATCTTGAGCTTCTTGCCGTCTTCAAGACAAACGATGTAATCCGGCTTGATTGAAGAACGGATCGAAACAGCAGGCTCCTGCTTTACTTCTTCGATCTGCACAGGTGCGCCAAGGCTATTCAGCGCATTATATACGTTCGAAATCAGTGCCGACACATCGTTAATCGCGACGGTATTATTGCTGACATGCGCGGCGACGATATCCGCAGTCAGTGCCAGCAAGCCTTCTTGAATGTCTGTAATCTCTGCCATGGTGCGACCCTTGTGTAATGCAGTTGAATGGATACTCAATACGAATGGGCTATTTAATTAGCCCAATATTAGAACGCAAGTCTTAGTTGGCCCAAAAAATTCAATAATATATTAAATCACGCGATCCATTTTCTCAGGGTTAATGCATCAAAGGTTTCAACACCGCTGCCGTGATAATAATTGGGTCGTCGACCGATCACTTCAAAACCATGCGCGCGATATAAATGCATCGCCGGATTGCCATCCCGAACTTCAAGAAATAGCGATTTTACGCCATGTTCAGCTAAAATTATATAGCCCTGATCAAGGATATTATCCGCAATAGCTTGGCGACGATGAACAGGATCTACCGCCACCAACAATAATTCGGATTCATCGACAACGCGACTGAACAGGGCAAACCCATCAACCATCTGTTCGTTATTTTCATGTACCAATAACAAGATGCCGGGCATGATCATCATGCTCGTCAACTGCGCCTTGGTCCATGCTTCGCCAAATTGCGAATCAAACGCAGCTTCCATCACCACCATGACCGCATCCAGATCGGACATGCTGCCGGGCCGGACGCCGTTATTATTCATGCGGGTAGCGGCGCCATGGGCTTGGCATCTGCGCCCCGGCCATAAATGGGTTGGGCATCCTGCAAGATCATCTCCGCAGGCAGCCACAGCGCCTCTCGCGCATCGGGGGCAAGATCAAGAAACGCCATCTCTGGAAAATGCGCTGCATAGGCGGCAGCGGCGCTGCCAATCGCGACATATTCTGCGCCATGCGCCGTGATCGCCGCCTCCGGCAGCAAAGACTGAAAAGGCGCAGCAGCGATGATCCCATTGTCCGTGCGAACAAACGGCTGGACAAACCATTCGCCATGGCCGCCCAAAGTCACCACCAAAAACCGGTCCTGTGCAGGCAATGCCCGTCCTGCCATCACCGCGAGCAGATCAAGCGTGCGAAACCCATGCACCGGCACCTGCCACGCAAAGCCAAGCGCGCGCGCCGCCGCAATGCCGACCCGCACCCCGGTAAAGCTGCCCGGCCCGCAATCGACAAGGATCGACCCTGCCCGGCCCTGATCGGGCAAGGCGGCCATCATCGGTAACAGATGTTCGGCATGGCCCCGCGCCATTGAATCATGGCGATAGGCCGTCACCTCGCCCACAGATATCAGGGCAATCGAACAAGCGGAGGCCGCCGTTTCAATGACAAGGGTGTCGGCTATCATCTAAAAGCGCGGCATCGGATACGGGCAGCCAGCAAATCAGGCGATGCGGTTCGACTGATCGAACGTCGGGCGCGGCGCGCGCGGATAGGCGCTCGCCAAATCACCATAGCCAATGGTCGCGATGAAATTGGACTTCACCGATGTCCCGGCAAAAAAGGCTTGATCGACCGCCGCATTATCGAAACCCGACATCGGACCGACATCAAGGCCCAGCGCGCGCGCCGCCATGATGAAATAGCCGCCCTGCAACGAACTGTTCCGAAAGGCGGAGGTTTCGGCAAAGGCAGTATTGCCCTCAAACCAGCTTTTCGTTTCCATCGCGGGGAAAAGTTCGGGCAGGCGCTCGTAAAACTCAAGGTCCATGCCGATAATCGCGGTCACAGGCGCGGCCTTGATCTTGGTGGCATTGCCCGCAATCGCACAGGCCGCGAGCTTGTCCTTCGCCTCTTGCGATACGCACCAGACGATGCGGATCGGTTGGCAATTGACCGAGGTCGGCCCCCATTTCAGCAAATCCCAGACCGCATGCAGCGTTTGTGTCGCGACCGGCTGATCAAGATAGGCATTCACCGTCCGCGCCGTGCGGAACAATTGATCCATTGCCTGATCGCTCAACGGTGCAGCCATTCGTATTTCCTTGAAATATTGGGGGTCGGCAAGAAATCGGCGCGTTTATACAGCGCGAACTTCGGTCACTTCCGGCACATAATGCTTCAGCAATTGCTCGATGCCCTGCTTCAACGTTGCCGAAGACGACGGACAGCCGGAACATGCGCCCTGCATCGCCAGACTGACCACGCCCTGCGCATAAGAGCGATAGACAATATCGCCACCATCCTGCGCGACCGCCGGGCGCACCCGTGTTTCGATCAGATCCTTGATCTGGGCAATGATCTCGGCATCCGCCGGATCGTCCAGATCTTCATCAACAATCGCAATGCCCGCCGCAGTGCCGCCACGGAACAATGGCGCACCGCTCGCGAAATGATCGAGCAGAATGTTCAGCACATCATTCTTATTGGCCGCCCAATCGCCGCCCACGCCCAGCGTCACGGAAATAAAGTCGCGACCGAAAAACACCCCCGACACATCGCCAAGGCTGAACAACGCAGAAGCCAGCGGCGACACCTCGGCCTCTTCCGGCGACGCGAAATCGCGGCTGCCATCGGCAAGAACGGTCTGACCCGGCAAGAATTTGAGGGTCGATGGATTGGGGGTGAGTTCGATTTCTATCAGCATGACGCCTAAATGGGAGTTATTCGCAAAAAGCGCAAGGCATCTCCTGTGCCCAATGCGCGACCGGACTTGACTCTTCGCCCCCCATCCCCTAGCCGCGCGTTTCGCAATTGGCCCTGCACCCCGGTGAAGCAGTGGCCCTGCCCCATGCACGCATGAGGCAGAGCGGTACCGGGACCGAGAAGAAACGCAATTGAAGGAAGTATCATGACGAAGCGTACAAGCGCCAAGTACAAGCTCGATCGCCGTATGGGCGAAAACATCTGGGGCCGTCCGAAGTCCCCGGTGAACAAGCGCGAATATGGTCCGGGCCAGCACGGTCAGCGCCGCAAGGGCAAGGCCACCGATTATGGTATTCAGCTCCGCGCCAAGCAGAAGCTGAAGGGCTATTATGGCGATGTGACTGAAAAGCAGTTCAAGCGCGCCTATCAGGAAGCCGATAAGATGAAGGGCGATACGTCGCAGAACCTCATCGGCCTGCTGGAACGCCGTCTGGACGCGATCGTCTATCGCGCCAAGTTCGCCCCGACCATCTTCGCTGCGCGTCAGCTCGTCAGCCACGGCCATGTCTATGTCGATGGCGTGAAGTGCAACATCGCATCGCGTCAGGTAAAGGCCGGTCAGGTCATCTCGCTCGGCAAGAAGGCGCAGGAAATGGCGCTGGTGCTCGAAGCACAGAGCCTGTCCGAACGTGAAATCCCTGATTATGTCACCCCGGATGGCGTGACCAAGGTCACCTTCACCCGCGTCCCGACGCTGGACGAAGTACCTTATCCGGTGAAGATGGAACCGAATCTGGTCGTCGAATTCTATTCGCGCTAATTTTCGGTACAGTATTAAAGAAAAGGGCGGTCCCGCTGGGGCCGCCCTTTTTTTGTTTATGCCCGCGTTTTTGTTTTGGCCTCAGGCGCCGGGCGGCGACATCCGGCGCTTGTGGCTACGCCGCAATAAGCGGCGGCGGCCATTCGGCCTTGCGGCGGCGGTGCCGCCGGGGGTGGGGGATAGCGAGGTCTGCCCTTGGAAATTGCTCCCAACGGCACGCAGTGCCGCAAGCGCGAACGCGCGCCCGAGCTTATTGCGAGGAAAGCCAAGGCAGCGGATGCTGCCGCCCGGCGCCTGAGGGACTAATTAAAAACCCCTAAATCAAACCCGCCGCGCCACCATCGAGCGCGCCAAAATCCGCATCACGCATTCATCATGCTGGTTGAACATTTCGGTGCGGGTGCGGATGCTGCCCCGGTCGGGCTTGCTACGCGACGGCGTTACTTCCAGCACTTCCCATGTCAGTCGTAGCGTATCGCCGGGATAGACCGGCTTCAACCAGCGCAGTTCATCAATGCCGGGGGAGCCAAGGCCCTGATGGCCGACCGCGTTGAAATGTTCGACCAACATCGCCATCGACATCGCGCCGCTGTGCCAGCCACTGGCGGCGATGCGACCAAAATGGGTCTTGGCCGCCGCCTCATCGTCAAGGTGAAAGGGCTGCGGATCGAATTTGCGCGCGAAGTCGATCACGTCTTCGCGCGTCACCTCATAATGGCCAAAATGGCAGACCTCGCCAACAACAAGATCTTCCAGATATTGCGCCATGACCGCCTTGCTCCTCAATAATTACTGGCCGAACACGCGGGCAAAGATCGTGTCGATATGCTTCAGATGATAGCCAAGGTCGAACTTTTCTTCGATCTGCTGCGGGCTGAGCGCCGCCGTCACTTCCTCATCGGCTTTCAGCAATTCCATCAACGACAATTGCCCATCCGATTCCCACACTTTCATCGCATTGCGCTGAACGAGACGATAGCTGTCTTCCCGGCTCACGCCCGCTTGGGTCAGCGCCAGCAGCACGCGCTGCGAATGGACGAGACCGCCCATTTTGTTGAGATTCTTTTCCATCCGCTCCGGATAGACGAGCAGCTTGTCGATTACGCCGGTCAGGCGACCAAGCGCGAAATCAAGGGTGATCGTCGCATCCGGCGCGATATAGCGTTCAACCGACGAATGCGAGATGTCGCGCTCATGCCACAAGGCGACATTTTCCATCGCCGGCAGGGCATAAGAACGCACCATCCGGGCAAGGCCGGTCAGATTTTCGGTCAGCACCGGATTGCGCTTGTGCGGCATGGCCGAAGAGCCCTTCTGGCCCGGCGAGAAATATTCCTCAGCTTCCAGCACTTCGGTGCGCTGCAAATGGCGCACTTCGACCGCGAGACGCTCAATCGACGAGGCGATCACGCCCAAGGTCGCGAAATACATCGCATGGCGATCACGCGGGATGACCTGTGTCGACACCGGCTCGATTTCAAGGCCAAGCTTGGCCGCGACATGTTCTTCGACCTGCGGGTCGATATTGGCGAAAGTGCCGACCGCGCCCGAAATCGCGCAGGTGGCGATGTCCTTGCGCGCCGCGATCAAGCGATCCTTGCAGCGCGAAAATTCGGCATAGGCTTCTGCCATCTTCAAACCGAACGTCACCGGCTCGGCATGAATGCCATGGCTGCGGCCAATCGACGGTGTCATCTTATGTTCAAACGCGCGACGCTTGATCGCCGCCAGCAATTGATCGAGATCGGCCAGCAACAAATCGGTCGCCCGCGATAATTGCACCGCAAGGCAAGTATCCAGCACGTCGGAAGAGGTCATGCCCTGATGCATGAACCGTGCTTCATCGCCGACATTTTCCGCAACCCAGGTCAGGAATGCGATCACATCATGCTTGGTCACGGCTTCAATCGCGTCGATGGCGGCGACATCGATCGTCGGGTTGGTCGCCCACCAATCCCACAACGCCTTGGCGGCGGACTTTGGCACAACGCCCAATTCCGCCAGCGCATCGGTCGCATGGGCTTCGATTTCGAACCAGATCTTGAAGCGGGTTTCCGCATCCCAGATCTTGACCATGTCGGGACGTGAATAGCGGAGAATCATGGCAGGGGCTTTCTGCAAGGAATGAGAGTTGCGCTGCCGCTAGCAAAGCAGGCCGCTTTGGGCAATGCGCGGCTTGACTTGGCCTTGGCCCTGCCTATGGGTTGCAGCCATGTCCGAGATGCTGAAAATCACCCTTCCCGATGGCTCTGTGCGCGAAGTGGCACAGGGGACCACCCCTTATGATATCGCCGCCGCCATTGGCCCCGGCCTCGCGAAAGCCGCGATTGCGGCGCGAGTCGATGGCGAATTGCGGGACATCACCCGGCCTTTGACCGGGGATGCGACGCTCGCGCTCGTCACCTCGAAAGATGAGGCGGACGCGCTGGAACTCGCGCGTCATGATTTCGCGCATATTCTGGCCGAGGCGGTGCAGACACTGTTTCCCGGCACGCAGATCACCTTCGGCCCCTCGACCGATGATGGCTTTTATTATGATTTCGCGCCCAAGGATCGCCCGTTCACGGATGAAGACCTGCCCGCGATTGAGGCCGAGATGCGTAAAATCATCGCCGCCAACAAGCCATTGCGTCGCGAAATCTGGGACCGCGATGCGCTGATCGCCCGCTGGCGCGCGCAAGGCGAGAATTTCAAGGCCGAATGGGCGGCAGAATTGCCTGCGGGCGATGAAATCAGCGTCTATTGGTCGGGCGATGATTGGATGGACATGTGCCGTGGGCCGCATCTGGCCTCCACCGGGCGGCTCGACCCTCAGGCGTTCAAGCTCACCCGCGTATCGGGCGCTTATTGGCGCGGCGACCAGAAAAACGCGATGTTGTCGCGCGTCTATGGCACCGGCTGGCTGAATAAAAAGCAGCTCGACCTGCATCTGACCCGGCTCGAAGAAGCCGCCAAGCGCGACCATCGCAAATTGGGGCAGGAAATGGACCTGTTCCATCTCCAACAAGAAGCGCATGGCAGCGTGTTCTGGCATCCCAAGGGCTATATGATCTGGCGCGAGCTGGAAGCCTATATGCGCCGCGCCATTGATGGTGCCGGTTATAAAGAGGTCAAAACGCCGCAGGTGATGGACTCCCGCCAATGGGAACAATCCGGCCATTGGGGCAAATATCGCGAAAATATGTTCGTCATCCCGGATGAGGTGCCGAATACCGAGGACGAAGGTCCGGTGATTTCGGGCGAGGCCGATTGGATGGCCTTGAAACCGATGAACTGCCCGGCGCACGTCCTGATCTTCCGTCAGGGGATCAAAAGCTATCGCGACCTGCCGTTGCGTATTTACGAAAATGGCTGCTGCCACCGCAATGAACCGCATGGCGCGTTGCACGGCCTGATGCGCGTCCGCCAGTTCACGCAGGACGACGCCCATATCTTCTGCCGCGAAGATCAGATCGTCGATGAAGTGCGGAAATTCTGCGCACTGGCCGACCGCATCTATCAACAGCTTGGCTTTGAAGGCTATTCGATCAAGCTCGCGCTGCGCCCTGAAAAACGCTTCGGCACCGAAGAGATGTGGGATCAGGCCGAAACCGAATTGCGCGATGCCGTCGCGGCGGCGGGCCTTGCCACCGATGCCTATGGCTGGGAAGAATTGCCGGGCGAAGGGGCGTTTTATGCGCCCAAGCTCGAATGGCATCTGACCGATGCGATTGGCCGCACGTGGCAGGTCGGCACGATCCAGTCGGACCGCGTGCTGCCGGAGCGGCTGGACGCGAGCTATGTCGCCGAAGATGGCGAAAAGCATCGCCCGGTGATGCTCCACCGCGCGATTTTCGGGTCCTATGAACGTTTCATCGGCATTTTGATCGAACATTTCGCGGGCAAACTGCCGGTCTGGCTCGCGCCGGTGCAGGCCGTGGTCGCGACCATCGTGTCCGACGCCGATGATTATGCCCATGATGTCACCGCCCAGTTGAAAGCGGCGGGCATTCGCGTCGAAAGCGATCTCCGCAACGAAAAGATCAACTATAAGGTGCGCGAACATTCGCTGGCGAAGGTCCCGCATCTGTTGGTCGTCGGCAAGCGCGAGGCCGAAGAAGGCACCGTCGCCATCCGCACTTTGGGCGAGGAGCGCCAGCGCTTCATGCCCTTGGCAGAGGCGATTGCGCTATTGAAGGCCGAGGCAACGCCGCCCGACCTGCGCGTATAAGGAGACTGATCCATGTTCCGCACCCTCACTCCGAATTTGTCAGTCGCCCCGCAGATCAGCCTCGAAGAGGTCAATGATGCCGCGCAACAGGGCTTTACCCTGATCATCAACAATCGCCCGGACGGCGAGGATTTCGACCAACCCACCGGCGCAGAGATCGAAGCCGCGGCCAAGGCATTGGGCCTTGATTATGTCGCGATTCCCATCACCCATGCCGGTTTCTCCAAGCCGCAGGTCGATGCGATGCTCGCCGCCGTCTCTCGCCCCGATGCGAAGATCCTCGCTTATTGCCGGTCCGGCACGCGCTCGACGCTCGTCTGGGCCTTGGCACAGTCCGCAGCAGGCGAAGATGGCGATGCGCTCGCCACGCTGGCGGCCAATGCCGGTTATGACCTGTCGCCGATCCGTCCGATCATGGATCAGTTGCGGGCGCATGCGGGTTAAAGCGCGCTGATATTAGGCCTAAATATCGTCACCCACACCTCCTCTTTCGTCACCGCACCCCTCGTCATTCCCCTTCCCTCGTCATTCCCGCGAAGGCGGGAATCCATAAGCACCACCGGATCGAAGGGCGTGCATCCTGCGTTGGTCCATCCTGTCTGGATTCCCGCCTTCGCGGGAATGACGACAAGAAAAGAAGAACAGGGCTAATTTCCAGCGCCGCCATCAGGAGGCAGTGACCTAGGATAGGTAGCCTGCAACCCTCCTGCCCTTAAATTTCGTTAACGGCACATCGCAGCCCGCTTGCGGCCAGCGCGCCAACCGCATAGACGAGTGCGCTATGGCAAAATCAAGTTCCGGTTCGTCGCCCGGCGGCATCAGACGGCTCATTTCCAGCCTGTTCAAATGGGGGTTCACCGCGGGCCTGCTGGGTCTTGTCGCGCTGGGCGCGGCGGTTGCCATTACCTATTCCTCTTTGCCCAGCTTCGAGGAAATGAAAGCCAGCCCCAATGGCCAGACCATCCGGGTCCGCGCCGCCGATGGCACGGTGATCGTTTCTTTGGGGCCGAGCTATGGCGATTGGCTGGCGTCCAACCGCATCCCCAATGTGATGAAGCAGGCGATCATCGCGGTTGAGGATCGCCGATTCGACATGCACCCCGGCATCGACCCCATCGGCATCGCGCGCGCCTTTTATGTGAATACCGCAAGCGGCATCCGCCGTCAGGGCGCATCGACCATTACCCAGCAGCTCGCGCGCAATATCTTCCTGTCCAACACCCGCACCTTTGGACGCAAGTTTCGCGAGATCATTCTCGCGCTCGCGCTGGAGGCGAAATTCTCCAAGAACGATATTCTCGAACTCTATCTCAACCGTGTCTATTTCGGCGGCGGCGCTTATGGCGTGGACGCTGCATCGCGCACCTTTTTCGGCCATGGCGCGGACCGGCTTTCGCTCGCGGAATCGGCGATCATCGCCGGTCTGGTGAAGGCCCCGTCGCGTTATTCCCCGACCGCCGATGCCGATGCCGCCCGTGGCCGCGCCGCAGTGGTGCTGGAAACCATGCGCGAAGCAGGCGTGATCAGCCCCGGCGAAGTCGCATCGGCGGACCTTGCGGGCGTCAAGCTCGTCGCCCCGACTGATAAGAACAGCGTGCGCTATTTCACCGATTGGGCGCTGCCGCAGCTCGATATGTACGTGACCGAAAAGAATGAGCCGCTGGAGGTCTGGACCACCCTTGATCTCAATATGCAGCGCGCCGCCGATGCCGCGATCCGCGCCAATGTGCCGACAGGTGCACAGGGCGCGCTGGTCGCGCTCGATCGCGATGGCGCGGTCCGTGCAATGGTCGGCGGCACCGATTACGTCACCTCGATCTATAATCGCGCGACCCAATCCAATCGCCAGCCGGGTTCGGCGTGGAAATTGTTCGTCTATCTCGCCGCGCTGGAAGCCGGGGTAAAGCCGGACGATCCCATCGTCGATGAACCGATCGACATTCTGGGCTGGAGCCCGCGCAACAGTAATGGCAAATATAGCGGCAATATCGATGTGCGCACCGGCTTTGCCTTTTCGGTCAATACTGTGGCAGCCAAGCTCGGTTCGCAAGTCGGCTTCAACGCGGTTGCCGATATGGCCCGGCGATTTGGCATCACGACTCCGATCAATACCCAGCCATCGATGGTGCTCGGCACCGCCGATGTCCGCCTGATCGAAATGACGCAGGCCTTTGCCGCGATCAATCGCAAGGGCGTGGCCGTGACGCCTTATGGCATCATCAAGGTCACGACCGGCAAGGGCGAACTGCTCTACACGCAGAAAATAGACGACAGTCGCGTGCTTGTCGCCCCTTGGGTCGCCGCGCAAATGACCGACCTGCTCCAGACCGCCGTCAACACCGGCACGGGCCGCGCCGCCCAGATCGGTCGTCCAGTCGCAGGCAAGACCGGCACCACCAGTTCTAACAAGGACGGCTGGTTCCTCGGCTTTTCCAGCGGCATCACCACCGGCGTTTGGATGGGCCGCGATAACGCCAAGCCCGTTTCCGGCCTGCAAGGGGGCCGGGCGCCTGCCCGCGCCTTCTCGCAATTCATGCAGGTCGCCGTGGCCAAACGCCCGGTCGAACAATTCGATACCAACGTCACCTTGCCCGAATGGCAGTTGGAACCGGATGAGGAGGTCTATCTCGACAGCCCCATCGACAATGCCGCCGGCCCGGATGCGGGCGAACTGCCGATTGATCCCAATATCGACCCCGGCAACAAGACCCCGCCCAATTTCGATGAAGGCGGCCAACAGACGCTGGATCGCGCATGGCTCGACAATGTCCTCGACCGGCCCGGCAGCGGCGGTCGATAAGCAGGCTTGACCGGGAGCAACCCCACCGGCAGATAGGCAGACCATGGCACAGGACACAGATATGACGGGCAAAAGCTTCGAGGACGCGCTGCGCGAACTCGAAACGGTCGTGGGCAAGCTTGAACGCGGCGATGTGCCACTGGAAGAATCACTGGCGCTTTATGCGCGCGGCGATCAATTGCGCTTGCATTGCGAGGCGCGGTTGCGTGAGGCACAGGCCCGGATCGAACAGATCACGCTCAACAATGTGGGTGCGCCCGCTGGCACTGTGCCGTTCGATGGCGCCTGATCAATTCGCCGCGATCGTCGCCGCCACCGCACAGGACGTTGACACGGCCTTTGATCGCTTGCTGGCCGTGCCGGATGATCCCCGCGCCCGGCTGTATCACGCCATGCGCCATGCCGCGATGGGCGGTGGCAAAAGGCTCCGCCCGTTGCTCGTCCGAGCAACCGCGCAATTGTTCAACGTCGATCTGGTGCAGGCGCTGCAAGCGGGCCTCGCGGTCGAATGCATCCATGTCTATTCGCTGATCCATGACGATCTGCCCTGCATGGACGATGACGACATCAGGCGCGGCAAGCCGACCGTGCACAAGGCTTTTGACGAGGCGACCGCCGTATTGGCGGGCGACAGCCTCCATGCGCTGGCGTTCGAGCTGTTGGCGAACAACCATGTGCTGCCCGACCCGTTCGTGCGCTCCAGCCTCAGCCATGCCTTGGCGCATGCAAGCGGCCCGCAGGGCATGGCAGGCGGACAGATGATGGATCTGGTGGCCGAGACCACGCCGTTCGATCTGGCGATGGTCACAAGGCTGCAACAGTTGAAAACCGGCGCGTTGATCTCATTCAGCGTCGAAGCAGGGGCCATTCTCGGCCATGTGCCGCCGGAAGGCCGCACTGGCCTGCATGGCTATGCGCGTGATGTTGGCCTCGCATTCCAGATTGCCGACGATCTGATCGATGCCGAGGGCGATGCCGCCATCGCGGGCAAGGCCGTTGGCAAGGATGCGGCGCAGGGCAAGGGGACATTCGTGTCCCTGCTCGGCATTGATCGCGCCCGCGCACAGGCATCGGCGCTGGTAGAACAGGCGCATGCGCATCTGCACGGATTTGGGGAGGAGGCGGACCTGTTGCGCGCCATCGCACGGTTCGCTGTTGAGAGGGACCGTTGAATGCCGGAAAAAAAGCATCGTATCGGCGTCTATCCAGGCACATTTGATCCGCTGACCCTGGGCCATCTCGATATCATTCGGCGCGGGGCCAAGCTGGTCGATCATCTGGTGATCGGGGTCACGACCAATGCGTCGAAATCGCCGATGTTCTCGCTTGAAGAACGCATGGAAATGGTGACCCGCGAAACCGCCGATGTGCCGGGCAAGGTCAGCGTCGTGGCGTTTGATTCACTGCTGATGGACTTTGCCGAACGCGAAAACGCGACGATGATCGTGCGCGGCCTGCGAGCGGTCGCCGATTTCGAATATGAATATCAAATGGCGGGCATGAACCAGCAATTGAACGACCGCATCGAAACGGTGTTCCTGATGGCGGATGTCTCGCTCCAGCCAATCGCCTCCAAGCTCGTCAAGGAAATCGCGATCTATGGCGGCAATATCGGCAAGTTCGTGACCCCGACCGTGCGCGCACAGGTGGTGGAACGGATCAACACCACCGGCCGTCTGCGGGGTGTCTGTTAAGCCGCGCTTGTTCACACTCAGCTAAGATGACGGGCGCTACGCCCAAGTCACCCAAATAACGACAGATAGAAAGCACCGCCCGTGAAGTGGATTAGCTCGCTCTTAACAATTTTCGCCCTGTCGCTCGGCAGTGCCACGGCTATGGCCCAAAGCGCCCCCGCGCCCACCGCCCCGGCAATTGATCAGGCGAATGTCCTGCATCTCGAATTGTCGACCGGTGGCACCGTGGATATTCTGCTGCGTCCTGATAAGGCCCCGGCGCATGTGGATCGTATCCGCATCCTCGCCAATCGCGGCTTTTACAATGGCCAGATTTTCCACCGCGTGATCGAAGGCTTCATGGCCCAGACCGGTGATCCGACCGGCACTGGTATTGGCGGTTCCGACCTCCCCGATCTGAAGGCGGAGTTTAACGACCTCCCCCATTTCCGTGGCACCATGTCGATGGCCCGCGCCGAAAGCCCGGACAGCGCTAATAGCCAGTTCTTCATCATGCTCGCCCCGAACTTCCGCCTCGATGGCAAATACTCCGCGCTTGGCCGGGTGATCAGCGGGATGCAGTTCGTCGATGCGATTGCCAAGGGCGAACCGCCTGCCAATCCGTCCAAGATCGTCCGCGCATGGATGCCGGACGCACCGCTTGCCGCGCCTGCACCGGTAATAGTCGCCACGCCCGTGGCCGCTGCGCCGGAAGCCTCCCCTGCACCGGAAGCCGCGCCAGCTCCTACCCCAGCAGAAGCCGCACCGCCCCAATAATGCGCGTCGACCTGTTTGATTTCGAGCTGCCGCCGGAGCGGATCGCGCTCCGGCCCGCCAGCCCGCGCGACTCCGCGCGGATGCTGGTGCTGAACGGCGACGCCACATCCGACCAATCGGTATCGGACCTGCCCGATTGGCTACGCCCTGGCGATTGCCTCGTGTTCAACGACACCCGCGTCATTCCCGCGCAATTGCAAGGCACGCGCGGCGAAGCGAAAATCGGCGCAACCTTGCACAAGCGCGAAGGCCTGCGCGGCTGGCGCGCCTTTATCCGTAACGCCAAAAGGCTGCATGACGGCGACCGGATCGATTTCGGACAGGGCGTCACCGCCTTGGCCAGCGACCGGGCAGAAGACGGCAGCTTCCTCCTCAGCTTCGACGGGGAAGAACCGGTCGAAATCCTGCTGGAACGCGCGGGCACGATGCCCTTGCCGCCCTATATCGCGGGCAAGCGCCCGACCGATGCGCGCGATCTGGAGGATTACCAGACGATGTTCGCGCGCGAGGCAGGCGCCGTCGCCGCCCCCACCGCCGCGCTGCATTTCACTGATCGGCTGATGGCGCAACTGGCGGCACGCGGGGTGCGGCATGAAACCCTGACGCTCCATGTCGGCGCGGGCACGTTCCTGCCGGTCAAGGTCGATAACACGACCGACCACCAGATGCACGCCGAATGGGGCCGGATCGAACCCGACACTGCCGAGCGCCTGAACGAAGTCCACCGCGCGGGCCACCGCATCATCGCGGTCGGCACGACGTCGCTGCGCTTATTGGAAAGCGCGACGGGCGAAGACGGCATCATCCAGCCATTCGCGGGCGACACGGCGATCTTCATCACCCCCGGCTATCGTTTCCGCGCGATTGACGGATTAATGACCAACTTCCACCTCCCCAAATCGACATTATTCATGCTGGTGAGCGCGCTGATGGGCCGGGAACGGATGCAGGCGGCCTATGCCCATGCGATTGCGGACGGCTATCGTTTCTACAGCTATGGCGATGCGAGTTTGTTGTTGCCAGCCTAGTCCCCGTTTCGCATAACCGCCCCATATAAATGGGAGCGTAAAGTGATTGATTTCAACAACAAGACCGTCTTCAAACTGAAGCAAAATGACGAATATCAGCGCATCGTCGGTGCGCTATTGATCGATGGCGAGCGGGTATTGGGCGCGTATAAGTCTTTTCGCGATGGGGTGGTGTTTACCGACCGCCGGATCATCGCCGTCAATGTGCAGGGCATCACCGGCAGCAAGAAGGACTTCACCTCACTGCCCTATAAAAATATCGTCGCCTTTTCGGTGGAAACGGCGGGGACGTTCGATCTCGATGCGGAGCTGGAAATCTATTTTTCGGCGCTCGGCAAGGTGAAGTTCGAATTCACCGGCAAGACCAACATGGTCGAAATTTCCAACCTGATCGCGCGGGCAACGCTGTAACCCGATCTTTGGTGTTTTGTGGTTGTGGAGGCGAGAGGCTGAACCCGGTTCGGCAACTCGTCTCCACCCTTTTCATGTCGAATTTCATTGGTATGGCAACGGATTGTGGTTTAATAAGTTTAAACTTGTCGTAGCTGTCATGGTGTCTTGCTGCGGTCTATTATGGCCTCGGCTGCACCATCGCCGGAATAAGTCTTGTAACTGTGTGCGTTCACATGCGTCCTTCTCTCATCAATTCTATGGCGGGGAGAGTTATGAGGCTCAGGCAAGCAAGCGGCATCATTGCACTCATCAATATTCTCCTGACGCTCGTTTCGGCGTTCAGCGTGTTGTTCGTGATCCATATTTCTCACCAACGCCGGGACATTGCCGCCGCGATGTTCGATAGCGCGACTGTGGCGGGCAATCTGACCAGCCTCACAGTCGATACCGGCACTGCCGCCCGCGCTTTTGTCGCGACAGGCGATGCGCAATTTGAAGCCGCGTTCAATTCTGCGCGCCAGAAAATCGCCCCCGCTTGGACGAGCGGCATCAAACAGTTCGCGCAACATGAATTGACCGAAACCGAACGCACCGCGCTGGATCGCGCGCGTCGCACCGCCGATCAGGCGGTGGCAATAGAGGCGCAGGCTATTACCGCGTTCAAATCCGGTGACCGCGCGCGCGCAACCATGCTGTTGCAGGGCCGGGCCCATGATGATCTGAGCTTTGCCGCGATCAGCCAGATCAGCAACGTCCATCGCCTGATCCAGCAACGGCTCAACACCAAAAGTGCGTCATTGGGCAACAAGCGCGATTTGACCATTGCCAATGCCAGTCTGGTGGTGGGCTTGAATCTGTTGGTGGTACTGGTGACGTTGGTCGGTTTTTACCGTCAGAAACTGATTGTCCCGCTGCTGACCCTGATTGAACAGGCGACGCGCCTCGCCAAGGGCGACCGTAGCGTAGAATTCGACTATCGCAACGAGCCGTCCGAGCTGGGCGAACTCGCCCGCGCCTTGCAGGGGTTCGGCGTGTCGATGTATCAGCTTGATAACCAGCGCCTGATCCATCAGCGCTCGGAAAGCTGGTATCGCCGCATCGTCGATTTCTTTCCCGACGCATTATTCGTGGTCAGCAGCGATGGCGTGATCCTGCGGGCCAATACCAAGGCTCATCAATTATTCGGCTATGATCGGGGCGAATTGATCGGCAAGAATATCGACTTGCTGACCCCGCCCGATGTCCGCCTCCGCCATGCCGATCTGCGCAACCAGTTCATGCAGCGCGGGCAAAATGTCGGGCTGGGACAAATGACCGGCGACTTTCGCGGTTTCAGCAAGGCCGGTGTCGAATTCCCGATCGAACAGGCACTCCGCATCATCCCCGCGGTCGAAGATCGCCCCGCCAGCGTGCTGGTCGCCGTGCGCGACATCAGCCAGCGCAAGCAATATGAACAATCATTGGCCGATCAATTATCGTTCCAACAGGTGCTGCTCAACACCATTCCCTATCCGATTTTCCTGAAAGGGCTGGATGGCCGTTATCAGGGGTTCAATCAGGCCTATCTTGATTATTTCGGGATCAAGGCAGAAAATCTGCTCGGCAAGACGGTGTTGGATTTCGAGCTGTTGCCGCTGGAAGATCGCGCCATCTATCATGAGGCCAACGCCCATATTTTGAAAAATGGCGGCAGTTTCGTTTCAAAAATGCGTATCCCCGATGCGGCAGGCGAATTGCACGAGACGATCTATCGGCTGAACGGTTTCAACGATAGCAATGGCCGGCCTGCCGGGCTTGTCGGTATATTGGTTGATCTCAAGGTGGAGGAAGCCGCGATCAGCCATCCCTTAAGCGGCGACATCTCTTATGCCGACCTGCAAGCGCAACCCGCCCATACAACGCCCCAACAGGAAAGCCATGTCGATCTACCGGCCACGGACATACCTATCCTCGCCGCGATTGAAACCTGCATCCGATCCGGCATCAGCGGCAAGATGGACCTGATCCAACAGGTCGCGCATGATACGGGCGCCAGCCGCCACAAGGTGCAGCAACTGCTGGACACCTATACCGGCAACGACCCGGCGCGGCATCTTTGGGCCTATGCGGTCGGCCCGCATAATGCGCAGATATTCGAACTGATCGAATCCCTGCCGACCAATATCGACAGCGAGAGCAGCGCCAATTCCTGAGCTATGTCAGTCTTGGCCTTCACCCCGCCAACGGCTGACCGTTTCAACGACCAGATCATTATCATCCTGCCGCTGATTCCATAGGTCGGAGAAGATCGGGTCTTCGGATGCAGGCTTCAAATCCGCCTCCAGCGTATCCAGCCGGACTCGCACCGGCACCGGCACGCCCTCGCCGCACATGATGCATTCGCGGTTCTGCAACGCCGGGATGGTGTCGATAAAGCTGCGCGCCCCTTCCGGCAGGCTGTCGCGGATATAATCCTGATCGCGCACATTGTTGAGCCGCATCGCGATGATGGTCCCGCATTGCGACAAGGCCACATCCGATAATTCCGATGGCCGTTGGGTGATCAGCCCCAAGGACACGCCATATTTGCGTCCCTCGCGGGCGATGCGTTCAAGCTGCCGCTCGGCAGACAGGGTCGCGCCCGGATGACGCGACGGGAGGTAGCGCTGTGCCTCTTCGCACACCAACAGCACCGGCAACCGCCGTTCGCGCGGTGCCCATACGGCATAATCAAAGATCAGGCGCGACACGGTCGATACCACCACTTTGACAATCTCCGATGGCACGCCTGCCAGATCGATAATCGAAATCGGCCGATCATCGGTGGGAAAGCGCAACAAGTCCGAAATCAGCTGCGTCATCGAATTATTGCGAAGCTGGGCATTGAAGATGAATGAGAAACGGCGGTCAGAGAAGAATTGCTCGATATTGAGCCGCAGCCGCATATAGCGATAGGTCTCCGCCTGCTTGTCGAGACGGCTCATTTCATCCTGCAATGCCTCGATCAGGTCGCTCAGCAAATAGGGGATCGGGCTATCCGCCGTGATCTTGCTCGCATCTTCCAGCATGTAATTCTTGGTGCGCGCCTTCAACAGGCATTTCGCCATGATGTTCACATCAATCGCCATCCGGTCATCCGATGCGGCGATAAAGGCTTCGCAATGTTCCCGCAGGTTCATCACCCAATAAGGGATCTGAAGATTGTCGACATTCCACACCTTGCCGACCGAACCAAAGGCCGCAGCATATTCGCCATGCGGGTCGAGCATCACAATATGCCCTTGGGGGGCTGCCGATATGATCCGATGCAGGATCAGCGCGACCGTGGTCGATTTGCCCGTACCGGTGGAGCCGACCACCGCGAAATGGCGGCTGAGCAATTTGTCATATTCAATCGACGCACGGACATCGGCGGTCGGATAGACCGTCCCCACCTCGATATGGGCGCGGTCGCGCGGGGCAAAGGCAAGGCTGAGATCATCCTGAGCGGCCAGAAACACCCGGTCGCCCGGATGCGGGTATAGGGTCACGCCACGGCGGAAATTGACCAGCCTGCCATCATCGCCCCGGTCGCCTTCACCGATAAAGTCGACCTCCGCGATCACCGAATGGTGATCGACCCGATCCATATTGATTTCGGTCAGCGTACCAAGCAGCCACACATCCGCCAGCGCGATTTTGACATGGCCGCCAACCGATGTCGCCGCGCGTTCCGCCTCGCCCGCCGCCGCGCGCAATGCCACCAATGTCGCCACATCCAACCGGCAGATGACCTTGTTCCCGCTGATATCAAGGACAATGCCAAGTTCATCGCGTTCGGTCGTGCTCAGGGACATAGTGCAGCCTTTATGGTTATTCTTATCAGATGGGTGCGCGCATCAAAGGGGCCTCGCCAACAGATGGCGACCCGTTTCTGCAACGACCCGTGACGCGGCTTTATCACCGCCTCGCCCGTTGTAATTATTAATTAATTAAATGGAAGGATCAATTTAGGCTGTGCGCGCCGCGATGCCGCAACCGAGGTTCAAGACCTATAGAAACCGCTCCACCACGAATTGACGCAGCAGATTTTCCGGATCGAGCAACAAGCGCAAGGTCAGGCCCAAGGACACGATAATGATCAACGGGCGGATCACCTTCGCCCCATGGCGGACGGCATAATGCGTGCCGATCCACGCGCCCGCGATCTGTCCCAGCCCCATCGCGATGCCGACTTTCCAGACAGGATAGCCCGCAATCGAAAAGGCCACTGTCGCGATCACATTGCTGGTCATGTTCAGCACTTTGGTATGCGCGGTCGCGCGGGTCAGGCCCATGCCATATAAGGCGACCAAACCGGCGGTGTAAAAACTGCCCGCGCCCGGCCCAAAGAAGCCATCGTAAAAACCAAGGCCCGCCGCCGCCACCGTAAATCCACGCGTGGACAAACGGCGATGCGCATCCTCATCATGCATCCGTGGCGAAAACAGAAAATACCCTGCCGCCAACAACAGCAACAACGGAATCACGAATTTCAGGCCGCCCGGGCTGACGCTCTGCACCGCCCATACCCCGATACAGGCACCGACCGCCGCGCCGATAATCGCGGGCGTGATATAGCGCCATTCGACCAACCCGGCCTTGGCAAAGCGATAGGTCGCGGTAATCGTGCCGAAAATACACTGCGCCTTATTGGTGCCAAGCGCGGCCAAAGGCGACATGCCGGTCGCCAAAATCGCGGGCAGCGCGATCAGGCCACCGCCCCCTGCGATGCTGTCGATAAAGCCTGCGCACAGCCCGACCAGGCTCAACAGCGCGATAATGTCCCAACCGATTTCCATGTATGCGCGCCTTGCATGACCAGCATCACAAATCAAGCGCGTCGCTTTTCACTTGCCATGCCTTATCCGCTTGTCGCAGGACCAAGCGCCATGAATAGCGCCACACCACCCCGTTTCCAGTTCGACATCCACGCCCGCGATGGCAAGGCCCGCACGGGCGTCATCCAGATGCGGCGCGGCGAGATCCGCACCCCCGCCTTCATGCCGGTCGGCACCGCCGCGACCGTCAAGGCGATGCGCCCGGAAGAGGTGCGCGCGGCAGGCGCGGATATCATTCTGGGCAATACCTATCATCTGATGCTCCGCCCCGGCGCGGAACGCATGGCGCGGCTGGGCGGATTGCATCGTTTCATGGACTGGGATCGCCCGATCCTGACGGACAGCGGCGGCTATCAGGTGATGAGCCTGTCGGCCCTCACCAAGATGAGCGAAGAGGGCGTCGCCTTCCAAAGCCATCTCGATGGCTCGAGGCACATGATCTCGCCCGAACGCTCGATGGAAATTCAGCGCCTGCTCGGCTCCGATATTGTCATGGCCTTTGACGAATGCACCAAAAACGGCGCGACTCCGGATGAGGCCGCGCGATCAATGGAACGCTCGATGCGCTGGGCCAAAAGGTCGCGCGACGGGTTCGACAGCGGCACCGAACATGCGGCGCGATCCGCCCTGTTCGGCATCCAGCAAGGTTCGCTCGATCAGCAGCTCCGCCAGCATTCGGCAGAGGCGCTGATCGACATCGGTTTTGACGGCTATGCGATTGGCGGCCTTGCGGTGGGCGAGGGGCAAGAGGCGATGTTCGGCGTGCTCGATTACGCACCGGGTCAATTGCCGGATGAAAAGCCGCGCTATCTGATGGGCGTGGGCAAGCCGGATGACATTGTCGGCGCGGTCGAACGCGGCGTCGATATGTTCGATTGCGTGCTGCCGACAAGGTCTGGCCGCAATGGGCAGGCGTTTACATGGAATGGCCCGGTCAACATCCGCAACGCGAAACATGCCGAAGACATGTCCCCGCTGGATGAACGTTGCGGCTGTCCGGCCTGCACCCGCTTTTCGCGCGCCTATCTCCATCACTTGATCCGTTCGGGCGAAATTCTCGGCGCGATGCTGATGACCCAGCATAATATCTGGTTCTACCAGTCGCTGATGCAGGGCTTGCGCGATGCGATTGCATCCGGCACCCTCACGGCATTCGCGGATAATTTCCGCCTGCATTACAAGCGGTCCGCCGCATAACCGACCAAGGCTAAACCCCATGTCCTTCGACTTTGACCTGTTCATCATCGGCGCCGGTTCGGGCGGCGTCCGCGCCTCCCGCATTGCCGCCTCGCATGGCGCCAAGGTCGCGGTGGCCGAAGAACATCGCGTCGGCGGCACCTGCGTCATTCGCGGCTGCGTCCCGAAAAAGATGCTGGTCTATGGCGCGCATTTCGCCGAAGATGTGCATGATGCGGCCCGTTTCGGCTGGGACATTCAGGGTGCGAGCTTCAACTGGCCGCGATTGCGCGATGTCGTGCTGGATGATGTAACCCGGCTGGAGGGTCTGTATACCCAGACGCTCAACAACAATCATGTCACCCTCTTCCCCGAACGCGCAACCATCTCCGGCCCGCATGAGGTGACGCTCACCTCCGGCAAGACCGTGACGGCGAAGGTCATTCTCGTGGCCGTTGGCGGCTGGCCGACGATCCCGAACGTACCGGGGGCCGAATATGGCATCACCTCGAACGAGGTCTTTCACTTGGACGCCCTGCCCAAGCGCGCGGTGATCGCGGGCGCGGGCTATATCGCCAATGAATTCGCGGGCATCCTCCATGCGTTTGGCGTGGAGGTGACACTTGTCACCCGTGGCGACCGGATGCTGCGCGGCTATGATACGGAAATCGTCGACCGGCTCGTCGCGATGACAACCGCCAAGGGCGTAGATGTGCGCTTCGACTTCCCGTTGCAGGGCATCGCCAAACAGGAGGATAACAGCCTCATCGTCGATGGCGGGGATCAAGGCCAGATCGAAACCGACATGGTCCTGTTCGCCATTGGCCGCAGCCCGAAAACCCAAGGACTCGGCCTCGAACATGCGGGCGTGGCGGTGGACAAGTCAGGCGCGATTATCGTCGACGCCCATAACCGCAGCAATGTGGCCAGCATCTATGCGGTCGGCGATGTCACCAACCGGGTGCAACTCACCCCGGTCGCAATCCGCGAGGGTCATGCCTTTGCCGATACGGTCTTCGGTAACAATCCGCGCACCGTCGATTATGACGCGATCCCGACCGCCGTGTTCAGCAGCCCGCCGCTTGCGGGTGTTGGCCTCACCGAAGAAGACGCCCGCGCCCAATATGGCGATGGGATCAAAATCTATAAATCCGACTTCCGCCCGATGAAGAATGTCGTCTCCGGCAGGCAGGAACGCGGCCTGTATAAAATGATCACCGCCGGGCCGGATGAACAGGTTGTCGGCCTGCATCTGATCGGCCCGGACTCGTCAGAAATCCTGCAAGCCGCCGCGATTGCGGTCAAAGCGGGCCTCAATAAGCAGGCGTTCGACGACACCATGGCGCTGCACCCCAGCATGGCCGAAGAACTGGTATTGATGAAATAAGGGGGGACGCCCCCCCAAAAAAATCACCTACGCTTTTCGTTAAACCAGATCCCGATCAACGCCAGCTCGTACAAGATGATCAGCGGCACCGCGAGCAACAGCTGCGACACAACATCGGGCGGGGTCAGCACTGCCGCGACCGCAAACGCCCCGACAATCGCATAGCGCCGCCCGGATGACAGTTGCTGGCGCGTCACGATGCCGGTCATTTCCAGCAGCACCAGCAACACCGGCAGCAAAAACGCCACGCCAAAGCCGAAAATGAACTTGGTCACGAAATCGAGATAATTGCCAATCGCGGGCAAGGCCTCGGATGTCACGCCGCCGAAATTGCCCTGATAGCCAAGCAGGAAATGCAGCGCGACCGGCATGGCAAAGAAATACGCGAGCGACGCCCCAAGCCCGAACAGGATCGGCGTCAACAGCAAAAACGGGAGAAACGCGCGCTTTTCCTTGGCATAAAGACCGGGCGCAATGAACTTCCACGCCTGAATCGCAAATACCGGAAACGCGAGCATCAACGCCGCGAAAAACGCGACCTTCAATTCAACGAAAAACGCCTCGAAAATGTCGGTGTAAATCAGCTTGCCCTGCCCGGCCATCAGCAAGGGACGCACGAGGATCGTGAAGATCGGCTTGGAAAAATACATGCACACGCCAAAGGCCACGGCCAACGCGCCGAAACTCCACAACAACCGGTTGCGCAGCTCCACCAGATGTTCAAGCAATGGCGCCTTGGATTCATCAAGATCGTCGATCAAGGCAGGTTCAACCTTCTTGGCGGGCTGAAGGATCAGCGGGCGTCACGGGCGCAACATCGGCGACATCGGCATCGTCTGCGACCGGAGCGACAACGGGCGGCGGCGCAATCAAATCAGGCCGGGGTGTCATCACCGGATCGGCATCCGCCAATGCATCACGCTCGGCATCCGTCATCGGATGTTCGCGCATGATCCGTTCATTCTGTTCGGCCCATTTGCGGTTCAGATCGTCCATTTCCGATTGGCGGATCATTTCATCCATGCCCGCGCGAAAATGCCGGGCCACGCCGCGCGCCTTGCCCAGCCAATGACCAACCACACGCATCACGCGCGGCAAATCCTTGGGGCCAATCACGACCAGCGCGACCACTGCCACCATCAACAGTTCCGACGAAGCCACATCAAACATGGACCGGGCCTATGCCGAAAAAATCAACGCGATTGCTCTTCGCGCGTTTTGCTATTTTCGATCACCGGCGGCACGACGGGCGGAGCATCGACCTGCTTGGTCGTTTCTTCCTCTTCGGACATGCCTTTTTTGAACGCTTTAATGCCCTTGGCGACATCGCCCATCATATCGGAAAACCGGCCCTTGCCGAACAACAGCATCACCAGAATGCCGACGACCAACCAATGCCAGATGCTGAAACTACCCATTCGGAAAACTCCTTTGTCTCTCTCTACTCTTCCTCGGCGCGGCTTTCCAGCGCGAGTTGCATCACTGTCTCATCCACCGGATCAAGCAAGCCCGCCGCCTTCAAATCCTCAATCCCCGGCAGGTCGCGCCGTGACACAAGGCCGAAATGCGCCAGAAACCCAGCGGTGGTCGCATATAATAACGGCCTGCCGGGGCTTTCGCGCCTTCCTGCCGGACGCACCCAGCCCGCCTCCAACAGCACATCCAGCGTGCCTTTTGAAATCTGCACCCCGCGAATAGCCTCAATCTCGCCCCGGCTCACCGGTTCATGATAAGCGATGATCGCGAGCGTCTCGATCGCGGCCCGCGACAATTTGCGCGGTTCCTCGCGCTCGCGCCGTAGTAAATGCGCCAGATCGCCCGCCGTCTGGAAATGCCATTTGCCGCCGCGTTCGACCAGATTGATCCCGCGCCCGGCATAATGCGCCGCAAGGCTGCGTAATGAGGCCATCAGCCCCGGCAATTCTCCCAAATGACGGGCAATATCCGCCTGCGACATCGGTTCTTGCGCGGCGAACAGCAACGCCTCCAACGCCCGCAACCGCGCCTCTTCCGGCAGGCCGATCGGCAAGCCATCCAATGCTTCACCGCCGTCCTCGAATGTCATTTCCTCAGCCATAATTCTGGCCCTTACGAATCATCAACGGCGTAAACGCCCCGTCCTGCGCCAGTTCGACCCGCCCCAATCGCGCGAGTTCCAGCGCCGCGACAAAGGACGACGCCAGCGCCGACCGGCGATAGGCCGGATCTTTATCCGCAGGCAGGAACACCCCGATTTCGGCCCAGTTGATCTGCGCCCCGACCAATCGCCCGACCCGCTCAATCGCCTCATCCAATGGCATGACATTGCGGACCCGCACGAAATGCACCGGCGGTTCGGCCCGCGCCCGCAAATGGCCATAGGCCGCAATCAGATCATATAAAGACGCATCCCACGCCGTTTTACGCAGGGTCCGCACCCCCTCTGGCACCCCGCGCAGAAAGACATCGCGCTCCAGCCGATCACGCCCCATCAACCGCGCGCCCGCCTCGCGCATCGCATCCAGCCGCTGCAACCGCAATTGCAGGCGCATCGCCAATTCTTCCGGGTCCGGATCAATATCCGCCGGGCGCGGCAACAACAGGCCGGATTTCAAATAGGCCAGCCACGCCGCCATCACGAGATAATCCGCCGCGAGTTCGAGCCGCAGTTGCTTCGCATCCCGGATGAAGTTCAGATATTGATCGACCAAAGCCAAAATCGAAATTTCGCGCAAATCGACCTTTTGATTGCGCGCCAATGTCAGCAACAGATCAAGCGGCCCTTCCCAGCCGCCAACCTCGATCACCAGTCGCTCAACGTCGCTCGTGTCCGGCGCCTGCTCGAAAAACAGGGACGCCGTCGTCATCAGGCCACCAGCGCCAATAGCGCATCGCGCTTGGCCGTGACGGTGGCGAAATCCTCGCCCGCCAAGGGGTCGGCCCCAACCACGCTCGCCATCGCCCGTTCCAGCCGGAGATGCGCCAGATCGCTGATCTCGCCCAAGGCCAAGGCAATCGCCTCCATCTCGGCAAAATCGCCCGAACAATGCAGCGCCACATCGCAGCCCGCGCGCACCACGCCCTCGGCCCGTTCGCCAAAGCTGCCGGTCAACGCCTTCATCCCCAGATCATCGGACATCAGCAATCCGTCAAAGCCGATCCGCTGGCGAATAATATCGGCAATCACCAATGGCGACAGGCTGGCGCAGCGCGCCGCATCCCATGCCGGGTAAACAATATGCGCGGTCATCGCCATCGGCGCATCATGCAGCGCGATGAACGGCGCAAGATCGATTTCCAGCTCTTCGGCAGTGGCATCGACCACCGGCAGATCGAGATGGCTATCGGCGAATGAACGGCCATGGCCGGGAATATGTTTGATAATGCCGACCACGCCCGCCGATGCCATGCCGTCCAACACCGCCTGCCCCATGGCGGCGATACGCTGCGGCTCTGCGCCCAAGGCCCGGTCCCCGATAATATCATGGGCATCGGGCTGGCGCACATCGAGCAACGGCAGGCAGTTCACATTGATGCCCGCCTGATGCAGCATCAACGCAATCGCCCGCGCATTGGCCCGCGCCGCCTCAATCGCCGAAATCGGCGCGACATCATAAAGCCGGTCAAACAATTCCGCCTTGGGAAATGCAGGCCAGATCGGCGGCTGCATCCGGGCAACGCGGCCACCTTCCTGATCGATCAGGATCGGCACATCATTACGCCCGGATAATTCGCGCAAGCTATCGGTCAACGCCCGCAACTGCGCCTCGCCCGAAATATTGCGCTTGAACAGAATATAACCCGCCGGGTTCGAGGCGCGAAACAAGGCGCGCTCCCGTTCCGTCAGCACCTCGCCCTCAAGTCCAAAAATGACCGGCTGCATATTTCTTCCCGATTAAGACTATTTGGACGGACCGCCTGATGCCCAGCATAAGCGGTCCATTCACAAAGGCAATGCGGCCATGACAGGCAATTAACGCCAGCTTGGCCTCATTTTCCTCACGCTCGCAATTGAGATTACCCGCGCAACGTCGCCCCTTGCTTGACGGCAGCGGCGACAATCTTTTCCGAAATGGCCTTCAACGCCGCCTCGTCATAGCTCTTGTCGACCGGCTGCAACGCCACTTCGATGGCGACTGATTTCTGCCCTTCCGCCACGCCTTGGCCGGTGAACAGATCGAACAGCCGCACCGCGACGATATTGACCTTGTCCGCGCCGCGTACCGCACGCAACAGCCCATCAACCGGCTCTTCCGCCTGCATCAGGAACGCAAAGTCGCGCCGCACCGTCTGCAATGCAGGCGGGGTATAGGCCGGACGCATAAAGCCATCCTTGGACTTTTTCACCGGCAGGGCATCGAGATAAATCTCGATCGCGACCACCGGCCCTTCAAGCCCGAATGTCTTGGCCGTCGCCGGATGCAGCGCGCCAAAGCTCGCGACCACCGTCTTTGGCCCCAGCCGCAATGTCGCGGATTGGCCGGGGTGAAAATGATCCCCCGCCTCACCCATCACCTGCAAATTATCGACCGGCGCACCGGCTGCCGCCAGCAAAGCCAGCGCCTCGGCCTTGGCATCGAACGCGTCAAAGCCCTGCGCCTTGCCCTGTTGCCAGTTACGCGGGCTGCGTTCGCCCGCCAGCACCACGCCCAATGTCAGGCGCTCGCCCTCGGCCAGATAACGCCGCCCGATTTCAAACAGGCGAATGCTGTCCGCGCCACGGTCGGCATTGCGCTGCGCCGCTGCCAACAGGCCGGGCAACAACGAAGGCCGCATAACCTTCAGATCTTCGGAAATCGGGTTGGACAATGTCCACACCCCACCGCCAAAAGCCGCCGCCTGCGCTTCCGGCAAAAACGACCAGGTGATCGCCTCTTGCAGGCCACGCGCCGCCGCCGCACGCCGGGCGCGACGTTCCACCATCTGCATCGGCGTCGCCGTCGGACGGGCCACGCCCTCAGTGCGCGGCAATGGCGTGCTCGGCACATTGTCGAGACCGATCACGCGGATCACTTCTTCCACCAGATCCGCCGCGCCATCGACATCGCGCCGCCAGCTCGGCACAGATACCGTCCAGCCCGCATCGATCTTGAAGCCAAGGCCCGTCAAAATCGCGCGCTGCTGCGCGTCCGGCACCGCAACACCGCCCAGACGCTCGCTCAATTGCGGGTCATAGCGGATCGTGCGGCCCAATTCAGGCGGCTGGCCGGAACGGACGATCTCGGAGGCCTCGCCACCACAAATCGACAGGATCAGCCCGGTCAGCAATTGCGTCGCCTCATCGAGAAACGCCGGGTCCACCCCACGTTCAAACCGGCTGCGCGCATCGGATGCGAGCGCCAGTCTCTGGCCGGTACGCGCGATATGATCCGGGTCGAAATAGGCGACCTCCAACAACACATCGGTCGTCGTGTCGCTGCACCCCGAATGTTCGCCACCCATGATCCCGGCAATGTCATGTACGCCATTGGCATCGGCGATGACGGTCATGCTGCTGTCCAGCGCATATTCCTTGCCATTGAGCGCGGTCACGCGCTCCCCGTCCTTGGCCTTGCGCGCCACCACCGGCCCCGCCAACGTGGACAGATCATAGGCATGGCTCGGGCGACCATGATCGAGCATCACATAATTGGTGATGTCGACCAATGCGGAAATCGCGCGCTGACCCACGGCCTGCAACCGTCGCTGCATCCAATCGGGCGATGCGCCGTTGGTGACGCCCCGGATGACGCGGCCATAAAAAGCCGGACAACCCGGCAGATCATCGGTCCGCACCTCAATCGGGCAAGGGAAAATGGCGGCAACCTGCGGGATATTGAGTGGCTTCAACCCGCCGAAACCAGCGGCGGCAAGATCGCGGGCAATGCCGCGCACACCCATGCAATCCTGACGATTGGGGGTAATCGCCACATCAATCACCGGATCGTTCAACGCGGCATAATCGGCGAAATCCGTACCAATCGGCGCGTTTTCCGGCAATTCGATAATGCCGTCATGGTCCTCGCCCAATTCTAGTTCGCGGGTCGAACACATCATGCCATTGGATTCAACGCCACGGATCGCGGCCTTACGCAGCACCATGCCATTGGCCGGGACAACCGCGCCCTCAATCCCGAACACGCCGATGAGGCCTGCGCGCGCATTGGGTGCGCCGCACACAACCTGCAACGCGCCATCGCCCGCATCGACGGTCAAGACCTGCAATTTATCGGCCTGCGGATGCGGCGCGGCGGTCAACACCTTCGCAACCTTGAAACCCGCGAGCTTTTCCGCCGGATTCTCAATGCCCTCGACTTCCAGCCCGATCTGCGTCAGCGCGACCGAAATGGCGTTGATGTCGGCATCCGTATCGAGATGCTCTTTCAACCAGCTCAGGGTGAACTTCATGCGCCCACTCCCCCAGACAAGGTGGGCACATCCAGCGCCGCAAAGCCATAATGTTTCAGCCAGCGCAGATCGCCGTCAAAAAATGCGCGCAAATCATCCATCCCGTATTTCAGCATCGCCAACCGGTCGACCCCGGTGCCAAAGGCAAAGCCCTGCCATTCATTCGGGTCCAGCCCACAGGCTTCGATCACCTTCGGATGAACCATGCCGGAACCGAGCACCTCCATCCAGCCTTCCGATCCGCCGATCACACGGCGGCCCGATTTATCGCGGGTGAAGCCGACATCGACCTCTGCCGAAGGTTCGGTGAACGGGAAATAGCTGGGCCGCATCCGCAGCACGACATCATCGCGCTCGAAAAAGGCCTTGAGAAACGTTTCCAGCGTCCATTTGAGATGGCCCATATGGATGCCGCGATCGATCACCAGACCTTCGATCTGATGGAACATCGGCGTGTGGGTCGCATCCGAATCCGAACGATAGACGCGCCCCGGCGCAATGATGCGGAACGGCGGCTTTTGCGACATCATCGTGCGGATCTGCACCGGCGATGTATGGGTCCGCAGCAGCATCTTTTTCCCATCAACTTCATCGGGGAAATAGAAAGTGTCATGCATCGCGCGCGCCGGATGGCTTTCCGGGATATTGAGCGCGGTGAAATTATGCCAGTCATCTTCGACTTCCGGCCCGGTCGCGACGGCAAAGCCAAGGTCCGCGAAAATTTCCGCCAGTTCGTCCATCACCTGACTGACCGGATGGACCGATCCTGCGGGAAATGCGGGCGCAGGCAATGTCATGTCCAATTTCTCGGACGCAAGCCGCGCATTCAACGCCGCGCCTTCCAGCGCCGCCTTGCGGTCGGCAATCGCATTGGTCACGGCCTCGCGCAGGCCATTGATCAACGGACCTTGCACCTGCCGCTCGTCCGGCGACATGCCGCCCAGCGACTTCAACAATGCGGATACGCTGCCCTGCTTGCCGAGCGCCGCCACGCGCACAGCGTCCAGCGCTTCCAGCGAGGTCGCCGCAGCAATTTCAGCCAGCAATTGGGCCTTAAGATCGGTCATTTCGCTCATCTCGGATAATTCCAGTGATTTTCCGTCAATATAACTACCGCGTCATTCACGCCTGCGCGGGAATGACAGGGGTTGAGAAATTTGGGTTCCCCTTAAGGCTTCTTTGCGACAGGCTCAAACCCTAATCCAATGGCGAGATCAACCCATTCGGGGTTAGCGGCCTCAATCAGGCGCAATTTCCAGTCGCGGCACCATTTTTTCAGGCGCTTCTCCCGCTGAATCGCGGACTCCATTGTCCCATGCTGTTCGAACCAGACCAGGAGGTTGATATCATAACGACTGGCAAAACCGGGGGTTACGGATGTCCGATGCTGATGCAGGCGCTGGATCAGGTGGAGGTCACGCCGATATACAGCGTACCGTGGCGACCATTGGCGAGCAAATACACGGTCGGTTGAAACACATCGCGCAACGCTTACACTCCACTAAGTCCGCCCTTCTTCTGGTACTCCCACTCTTTTCTCACAATTTCCGCCCCTCGTCACCGCCAGCTCTCTATCTCTATATCCCCGCCGCCCCTCGTCACCGTCAACCTCTTCTCGTCATTCCCGCCCCCTCCTCGTCATTCCCGCGAAGGCGGGAATCCAGAAGCACTCATCCGACAAGTTGCGAACCAACCTCCAAACGCCGCGCATCTGGATTCCCGCCTTCGCGGGAATGACGAGGAAAAGAGACTACGGAAGAATGAAAGGAGGCCAGAAATGACGTTTAACTATGCAGGTTTGACGAAAATAAGCAGACACGCCAACAAACAAAAAGGGGCGCCGAAGCAATTTGCCTCGACGCCCCTTTTGTAACCTAGTCAGTGCGCGTTACGCAGCCTGGGGCAAAGCCGCCTTGGCTTGTGCAACGATTGCGCTGAATGCAGCGGCTTCATTCACTGCCAGATCGGCCAGGACTTTCCGGTCCAGTTCGATGTTGGCGAGCTTCAGGCCGTGCATGAACACGCCATAGGTCAGGCCTTCCATGCGGACGGCAGCGTTGATGCGCTGGATCCACAAACCACGGAAGGACCGCTTCTTAACCTTACGGTCGCGATATGCGTATTGTCCGGCCTTTTCGACGGCCTGACGAGCGATACGGATCGTGTTCTTGCGACGGCCATAATAGCCCTTCGCCTGATCGAGAATCCGCTTATGCTTGGCGTGGGTGGTAACACCCCGTTTCACGCGTGCCATAAATTATATCCTCCCGATCTCAACGCAGGCCGTACGGCGCCCACAGCTTCACTGTGGGGCTATCGGCATCCGACAGCACAGACGTGCCGCGATTCTGGCGGATATATTTCGAATTATGGCTGATAAGACGGTGACGCTTGCCAGCGACGCCATGCTTGATCTTGCCATTTGCGGTGATCTTGAAGCGCTTCTTCACACCGCTCTTGGTCTTGAGCTTGGGCATTTTGGTCTCCTTACAGTAAACCGATCAGAGATGAACATGGCAGCCCATTTGAGCCAGCCCATCCGTTCGGAACGGCGGCGAATAACAGATCGTACCGATTCTGCAAGCGCGAACCGACTCTTCGCGCCCCAGCCCGGATAGCAAATGCGCTTTATTGCAAACCCGACACGCCAAACACGAGAACCGTCGGTTCCGGCTCCGACAATTGGAAGGTCGCACCCGCATCGCGGATCAGATTATGCACCAGCCACGCCACCGCTGCGCGGGGGGTCAGCGCATCCGCCGCCGTATCGCCCGCCAGCGCCGTGCGCAATTCCGGATCAAGGATCATGCGCGGACCGGAGGCGCGGATCACGATTTCGCTGCCTTCCGCCGCAATATCCAGCTGCCCGCCGCGCACCAGCGCATCGGACGCGATCAGCGACAGATTGAGCAACGTCTTGATCGCGGGCTTGCTCAATGTCGGCTGCGACACCATCCAGCCCAATGTCGTGCGACTGTCCGCGCCGATCAGTCCCTCAATTGCCGCCTTGGCCTCGCGCACATCGACCAGATCGGCAAAGCCACCGGCCGCACCAAAGGCAAGGCGAAAGAATTTCAGCTTGTTCGCCGATGCCCGCGCGCTTTCATTGAGCAATTCCATGCAGCGCGCGCGCATATCGGGATCATGCTCATCCGCCAGCAATTCCAGTCCGTTGTTGATCGCGCCCACCGGGCTCAACAGATCGTGGCACAACCGCGAACACAGCAAGCTGGCAAAATCGATCCCGGTGTCAGTCATGCAATTGTCCCTTGTGTTCAAAACGAAACCACTCTTTGGCGCGGCATAGGCCGATATGCAACCGGTCAAGCCGCCGCCCGCTCCATGTCCTTAAGTGCCTCGGCCAGCAAGAGGAACTCCTTTGTCCGCGGGCTGGCCTTACGCCAGATCAATGCGATGGTCCGGCTCGGATGTCCGGCGATCAACCGACGCGCCTGAATTTTCGTATTCTGCAATATCCCCGCATCAATCGCCATTTCCGGCAATAATGTCACCCCAAGGCCATTATCCACCATCTGCACCAATGTGTGCAGCGATGTCCCCAACATCGTCGCCTCCGCCCGTAATTCGGGGCGATTGCAGGCGGCCAGCGCATGGTCCTTCAGGCAATGCCCGTCTTCCAATAACAACAACCTATCCGGCGCAATCAGATCGGGCGTGGCCCGGTCCGGCGCGTCTTCATCGCCGGGAAAGGCAAGAAACAGGAAATCCTCGAACAAAATGGCGGTTTCGACCTCGCCACAGGCATAGGGCAGCGCCAGCAACACGCAATCGACATGGCCGCTATGCAGCGATTCGCACGCCGCCGCACTCGGCTCCTCACGCAGATAGAGCTTGAGCGCAGGCCAATCGGCCCGCAATTTCGGCAGGATGCGCGGCAGCAGGAACGGCGCAATCGTCGGGATGACGCTCATCCGCAATTCGCCGGACAAGGGCTCGCCCGATGCCTTGACCAGATCCCCCAATTCCTCCGCCTCACGCAAAACGCGCCGCGCCTTATCCGCAACCCGGTCGCCCAAGGGGGTGAACCGAACCACCCGGCGGGTGCGTTCGACCAACACGATGCCGATCAATGTTTCCAATTCACGCAAGCCCGCCGACAAGGTCGACTGGGTCACGAAACACGCATCGGCGGCCTTGCCGAAATGGCCATGGTCCTTGAGTGCGACCAGATATTGCAACTGCTTCAGCGTCGGCAGGAACACAGTCATTGATCGACCCTCTCAATCATGAAAGGGCAATATAGCGTAATTTATCGATGATGCCAGCGTCAGAAGAACTTGAGAGCCTTGGCGCAACCGACAAGGCTGGTCAGCGTCAACACCACGCCGACCATGATCAACAAGGGCCGGGCGGGAATATGCTTGGTCAGCCATGCGCCCAATGGCGCCGCGATCACGCCGCCGATAATCAAGCCGACAATCGCCGCCGAAAACGCCTCTGCGCCCAGCGAAAAGATAAAGGTCGCCGAAATCGTGGTAGTGATGAAGAATTCGGCGGTATTGACCGAACCGACCGTCGTGCGCGGATCGCTGCCCTGTAACAGCAAATTGCTGGTCACAATCGGTCCCCAGCCACCGCCGCCAGATGCATCGAGAAAACCACCCAACAGGCCCAAAGGCTCAATCACGCGCACCCGGCGCTCCATCTCGGTATGGCGAATGCCGCGCACCAATAGATAAATCCCGATGCCGGTCAGATAGGCGAGCACATAAGGCTTGGCGATTGAGGCATCGATGTTGGACAGCAAATACGCCCCGGCTGCGCCACCCAGCATCCCCGGCACGGCCAGTCGCGCCAATAATTTCCAGTTCACATTCTTATGAAGAATATGGCTCGCCCCCGAAACGCCGGTGGTGAAACATTCCGCGAGATGCACCGTGGCCGATGCCGTGGCAGGCGGCACGCCCAGCGAAACCAGCAAAGTGCTGGAAATCACGCCAAAGGCCATGCCAAGCGCGCCATCGACCAATTGCGCCGCAAAGCCCACCGCGATAAACGGCAGCACATCTTGCAGCTCCAAACCGAACAGCATGCCACTCACTCCTCAAGCGTCTAATCTCTAGCGTCGCGGTGGACGATCCCCCATCAAAAGACAAGACTCATCACCTTCATTTGAGCGCGTATCCACGTCCAACTGACCCCAGCACTAGAAATTATGCCGAAGCGCCACTACATAGAGCTTCATTTCAACGGGGAAAGGGTAGGCAATGTTTGGCAGGCTGATCGAGTATCTCGATTCGATCCGCGCGCGCGACCCTGCGCCCCGATCGCGCTGGGAGGTATTGCTTTACCCCGGCGTCATCGCGCTCGGCTTCCATCGCATCGCCCATTGGCTGTTTGAAGCGAATCTTTTCTTTCTTGCCCGGCTCGTCAATCATATCGCGCGCTTCCTGACCGCGATCGACATTCATCCGGGCGCGACGATTGGCCGCAATTTCTTCATCGACCATGGCTTTGTCGTCATCGGCGAAACCGCTGAAATCCACGACAATGTCACGATCTACCAAGGCGCGACCTTGGGCGGCACCAATCCCACCAGCGGTGTCGGCGGCAAACGCCACCCGACCATTTGCGAAGGCGCGATCATCTCGCTAGGCGCGGCAGTGCTGGGCCCGATCAATATCGGCGCACGCGCGCGGGTCGGTGCCAATGCCGTCGTTACTAAGGATGTGGCGGAAGGGGCCGTCGTCGTCGGCATCCCGGCCAAGCCGATGCTCGTCGATGCACAGGAATATCAAAAGGACTTCGTGCCTTATGGCACGCAATGCGCCGACCGTTTCGATCCGGCGACACAGCAATTGGACCTGCTGAAATGCGAAATCGAGGTGCTGCGCTCCCGATTATCCGCGCTGATCGAAGAGCGCGACGCGGCCGCCAAAGCCGATGTCGCCGCACGGAAAAATGGCTGATCCGGGCGTGATCGTCACTTATGGGTGACGTCACCCCCTTCCCACCCACCGGCTCGCATCGTCCCGGTCAAATCCTGCAAGTCGGGTTTGAACGGATCGAATTGCAACGCATCATGGATCTGTATGGCCGCATGGTCGCCGCCGGTCTGTGGCGCGATTATGCGATGCACATGGACCGCGACATCGCCGCCTTCGCCGCCTTTCGCCGCGCGGCAGAACGCCCGGAAATCAGGATCGAAAAGCGCCCGGCCCTTCGCCAGAAACAGGGCATGTGGGCCTTGTTCAACGAATCCGGCCTGATCATCAAACGCGGCCACGAACTCGGCCCCGTCCTCGCCCCGCTTGAACGCAGGCTCATGAAGGTCGTGGAATAATTGTGACGGCTCTCCCTTGGCTAGTGCCACCAACGGCACGCAGTGCCGCAAGGCCGAACGAGCTTATGGCGAGGAAAGCCTAAGCGGGCGGATGCCCGCGCCCGGCGACTGAGGCTTAACCCAGCGCCGCGAGCTTTTCCTCTGCCAAGCGATCCAGCTCCGCCCGGCTCTTTTTCTCCGAACTCGTTTTCAACTGGCCACAAGCGGCATCGATATCGCGCCCGCGCGGGGTGCGGACCGGCGCGGAAATACCCGCGTTGAACACGATGTTGGAAAAACGCCGCACCTGTTCGGGCAGGGACGTTTCATAGCATGACCCTTCCCAAGGATTGAACGGGATCAAATTGACCTTGGCGGGCAGCTTGTACTTGCGGATCAGCCGGACCAGCTCATGCGCGTCTTCATCGCGGTCGTTCTTGTCCTTCAACATCACATATTCAAAGGTGATGCGCCGGGCATTGTTGACGCCCGGGTAATCGGCACAGGCCTGCAACAATTCCTCAATGCCATATTTGCGGTTGATCGGGACGATCTCGTCGCGAATTTCCTTGGTGACGGCATGGAGCGACACCGCAAGATTGACCCCGATTTCGCGCCCTGCGCGTTCCATCATCGGCACCACGCCCGATGTGGACAGGGTGATCCGCCGCTTGGACAAGGCAATACCATCGCCATCCATCACGATCTTGAGCGCATCGCGGACATTGTCGAAATTGTACAATGGCTCGCCCATGCCCATCATCACGATGTTGGTGAGCAAACGCCCCTCGGGCTGGCTCGGCCATTCGCCCAGCGCATCACGCGCGAGCATGATCTGGCCGACGATTTCGCTGGTGGTGAGGTTACGCACCAATCGCATCGTGCCGGTATGGCAAAAACGGCAGTTCAGCGTGCAACCGACCTGGCTCGACACGCACAAGGTGCCGCGATCCGCATCGGGGATGAAGACCATTTCATAATCTTCGCCATCCGGCGCGCGCAGCAACCATTTGCGCGTGCCATCGACCGACACCTGCGCTTCGATCACTTCTGGCCGTTCGACCACGAAATGATCGTCGAGCCAGCCATGCATCGACTTGGCAATATCGGTCATCGCATCGAACTGAGTCGCGCCGCGATTATAGATCTGATGCCATAATTGCTTGGCCCGCAGCTTCGCCTGTTTGATGTCCAGCCCGGCATCGAGCAGGATCTGCTTCAGCTCGTCCTTCGACCGGCCCAACAGGTCGATCTTGCCATCGGCGCGCGGCGTCACCACCCGCGGCACGGGAACGGGATCGATATGGCCGGGGCGGGCCATCGGGGCTTGGGAATGCAGGCTGTCCATAGACCGCGGCCTCTACAGGAAATTAACGCCAACGGGAAGTGTGGTGTATGTTGTCATCTCGCCCCTCCCCCGCAACATCGCCACAGTTGGTTCCCACCTCATCATCCTGAGACAAGTTCAGGATGATGAGGTGCGTAGTATCACCGTCCGTGACGACTGCCACCAACGGCGACATCGCCGCCGCAAGGCCGAACGACCGCCGCGCCTTATTGGCGCGAAAGCCTAAGGCAGCGGATGCTGCCGCCGGCGCCTGAGGCAAAACAAATTAATGCCGAACCGTCCCATCCGTCGCCGGATCGGCGGCCTTTACCGGTGCCTGATAGTCCGGAATCGCGGCCAATTGGTCCTCATCCGTCCAAGTCACTGCCACCGGCATCGTTACCAGCGCATGTTCGAGCACCTGATCCACATGGCTGACCGGGTAGATCTTCAACCCTTCCAGCACATTTTTCGGGATTTCGGCCAGATCCTTTTCATTTTCCTGCGGGATCAGCACCGTGGTGATGCCGCCACGCAGTGCCGCCAACAGCTTTTCCTTCAACCCGCCAATCGGCAGCACCCGACCGCGCAGCGTCACTTCGCCGGTCATCGCCACTTCTTTGCGGACAGGAATGCCGGTCAGGGCCGAGACAATCGCCGTGACCATGCCAATCCCCGCCGATGGGCCATCCTTTGGCACCGCGCCTTCCGGCAGATGGATATGGATGTCGCGCCGCGCCAGCGTGCCGGGCTTGATGCCATAAAGCGCAGCCCCCGCCTTGACGAAGGAGAAGGCGGCCTGCACCGATTCCTGCATCACTTCGCCCAATTTCCCGGTCGTCTTGATCATGCCCTTGCCCGGCACCGTCACGGTTTCGATGCTGAGCAATTCGCCACCAACTTCGGTCCATGCAAGGCCCGTCACCACGCCCACCTGATCCTCGGTTTCGCCGACGCCATATTTATAGCGCGGCACGCCCGCATATTCCGCGAGATTATCCGGCGTAATCGTCACCGACGTCGCCTTCTTTTCCAGAATCTGACGCAGCGCCTTGCGTGCCAGCTTGGCGATTTCGCGCTCCAGCTTACGCACGCCCGCCTCACGGGTGTAGAGCTGAATGAGCTTACGCAGCGCCTCTTCCTCGACGACGAATTCGCTCGGTTTCAGGCCATGCGCTTCCACCTGCTTGGTCAGCAAATGCCGCTTGCAGATTTCCAGCTTCTCATCTTCCGTATAGCCTTCCAACCGGATGATTTCCATACGGTCGAGCAAAGGCTGCGGCAGATTAAGGCTGTTCGCGGTGGTGACGAACATCACGTCCGACAGATCAAGGTCGATTTCCAGATAATGGTCCTGAAACTTCGAATTCTGTTCCGGGTCCAACACTTCCAACAATGCCGACGCAGGATCGCCACGGAAATCCTGACCAAGCTTGTCGATTTCATCGAGCAGGATCAGCGGATTGCTGGTCCCGGCCTTACGCAGGTTCGATGCGATTTTGCCCGGCATTGATCCGATATAGGTCCGGCGATGGCCGCGAATTTCGGCCTCATCGCGCACACCGCCCAAAGACTGGCGAATGAATTCACGCCCCGTCGCATTGGCAATCGAACGGCCAAGCGAGGTCTTCCCCACGCCCGGCGGGCCGACGAGACAGAGGATCGGGCCTTTCAGCTTGTTGGTCCGCGCCTGCACCGCCAGATATTCGACGATCCGGTCCTTGACCTTTTCAAGCCCGTAATGATCCGCATCGAGCACAGCCTGCGCCGCCGCCAGATCCTTTTTGATCTTCGACTTCTTGCCCCATGGCAAACCAAGCAGCGCATCGAGATAATTCCGCACGACCGTCGCTTCCGCCGACATCGGGGCCATGCCCTTGAGCTTTTTCAGCTCGACATTGGCCTTTTCGCGGGCTTCCTTCGACAATTTGGTCTTGGCGATTTTTTGGGCGAGTTCGGAAACCTCATCGCCTTCGCCCTCACCCTCATTGCCGAGTTCGCGCTGGATCGCCTTCAACTGCTCGTTGAGATAATATTCGCGCTGGGTCTTTTCCATCTGGCGCTTCACCCGGCTGCGGATCTTCTTTTCGACCTGCAAGACGCCAAGTTCGCCTTCCATAAAGGCAAAGACCATCTCCAACCTTTTGGCCGGATTAAGCTCGACCAACAGGCTCTGCTTGTCCGAAACCTTCAGCACCAGATTACCCGCCACCGTATCGGCAAGCCGCGATGCGTCATCGATCTGGCCCAGTTGCACCGCCGTTTCCGGCGGCAACTTCTTGTTCAGCTTGGCATAGGTTTCAAACTGGTCGATCACCGAACGCATCTGCGCCGATACTTCCGGCCCGGTGGCTTCCGCCATCGGCACCATTTCGACCGCCGCCGTCAAAAACTGGCCGCTGGCGGTCATCGACTGCAATTTGCCGCGCTCCAGCCCTTCGACCAAGACGCGCACCGTGCCGTCCGGCAGCTTCAACAATTGCAGCACCGTTGCGGTCACGCCAAGATCATAGAGGCCGTCGCGATCCGGCTCATCATCCGCCGGGTCCAACTGGGCCACCAGAAAAATGGTTTTATCGCCCGCCATCGCGGCCTCCAGCGCCGCCACGGATTTTTCGCGGCCCACAAATAGCGGCACGATCATTCCCGGAAATACGACAATGTCGCGCAGGGGCAGGACGGGGAAAGACTGAATCATGTAAGCTCCGATCAAGGCCGCACACGGCCCGTTTCCCGATATATGGGCAGTCCTGACAGACATTCAATGTGTGTTACAAGCAATTATCGCATTGCGGCCATGGCCAGAAGATCGACAATCGCCTAGATGATGGCGGTCTGAAGGAGACAATCATGCCTGCGCGTATTTTTCTCTATGTCATTGCGGCGTTGATCGGCCTGCTGCTGCTGGCCGGGATCACATGGTCACTCTTTCAAAAAGAACTGATGCAGGCGGCGCTCGTGCCGTCGGTGAAATTCGCCGAGCAAGCCCCCCTCACCCCAAAGGCCTATGCCGCGCCCAATCTGTGGCATGCGCGCCCGGACATGGGGCCGAAAAGCCCAGCGGAATGGCTGCCCAGCGGCCAAAGCCCCGTCGCGGACCGCAAGGCCGCGTTATTCTATATCCACCCGACCAGCTATCTCGACCGCAGCCATTGGAATGCGCCGCTGGATGATGCAGGCGCGAATGAACAGGCGCGGGTCCGCATCCGCAATCAAGCGAGCGCCTTCACCGCCGCCGCCCAAATCTGGGCGCCCAAATATCGACAGGCGACCTTCGGCTCCTTCCTCAAACCGGGCAAGAACAGCGCCCACGCCGTAGATCTCGCCTATCAAGATGTTGCCGCCGCCTTTCAGAGCTTCCTCGCCCTGATCCCCGCCGACCAGCCGATCATTCTGGTAGGTCATAGCCAAGGCGCGGCGCATCTGCTGCGCCTGTTGCAGCAGGAGGTCGCGAACAAGCCCATCAACAAGCGCGTGATCGCCGCCTATGTCATCGGCTGGCCGATCTCGATTGCCCATGATCTGCCCGCGCTCGGCCTGCCTGCCTGTGTCCGGCCCGACCAAAGCCATTGCATCATGAGCTGGCAAAGTTTCGCCGACCCCGCCGACCCAAGCGATATTCTGAGCGTCTATAACCGGGATAAGGGGCTGGACGGCATGGCCCGCACCGGGACAGCAATGCTCTGCACCAATCCGCTCACCGGCGGCGCAGCACCCGTGGCGACAGCCGACGCCAATCTCGGCGCGCTCACCACTACAGCGGCGCTGGAACCGGCGGCGCTCACCCCGAAACTCATTTCGGCGCGCTGCACCGATCAGGGTCTGTTGAGCATCGGCCAACCGCCCAAGGGCTTTGATGCGTTCGTGCTGCCCGGCAATAATTACCATATTTTCGACATCAACCTGTTCTGGGCCAATGTCCGCGCCGACAGTTTGAAACGCACACAGGCGTTTCTCGCCACATCCCGCCCTGTCAAAGTCGGAGCACGCCATTGATTACCGATGACGCCGTGGTCTTTTCCGGCCTGCTACCGCATGGCGGGCCGTTATTGGGGCTGGATATCGGCACCAAGACGATTGGCCTTGCGATCTGCGATCAGCAATGGACCATCGCCAGCAGCCTTGCACTGGTGCGCCGCACGAAATTCACCGCCGATCTCGAAAGCCTACGCACACTCTGCGCGCAACGCAGCGTGACCGGGATCGTGGCGGGCCTGCCGCTCAATCTCGATGGGACGGATAGCCCGCGCACCCAATCGGTCCGCGCCTTTGTCCGCAACCTTGCGCCTTTGGATCTGCCGATCTTGTTATGGGATGAACGCTGGTCGACCCAAGCGGTGACGCGCACCCTGCTGGAGGCCGACGCCAGCCGCGCACGACGCGCCGAACTGGTCGATAAAATCGCCGCCGCCTATATTCTGCAAGGCGCAATCGACCGGCTAGCGGGGCTGGTCTGATTGTCGGGGAAGGCACACGCCCTCCCCGACCGAAAAATCAGATTTCCGACAACATATGTTCCGCCGAGCTGACCTTGAATTCGCCCGGACCTTCGACGAACAGCTTTTCAACGACGCCATCATTGACGACCATCGCAAAGCGCTGGCCGCGCAGGCCCATGCCGAATTTGGTGCCGTCCATGACGAGATCGACCGCCTTGGCGAAATCGCCATTGCCATCGGCCAGCATCGTGACCTTGCCATCCGCGCCTGCGGCCTTGCCCCATGCGCCCATCACGAACGGATCATTGACGGCGGTGCAGGCGATTTCATCCACGCCCTTGGCCTTCAGTTCCGCCGCCTTGTCGATAAAGCCCGGCAGATGCTTGGCCGAACAGGTCGGGGTGAACGCGCCGGGGACCGAAAACAGCGCAACGCGACGGCCCTTGAAGAACGCATCATGATCCAGGGGCGCTGGCCCCTGATCGGTCATGGTGACGAAATGGGTCGCGGGAAGGGTCTGGCCCTGAGCAATGGTCATGTCGGTAATTTCCTTATGATTGAAATGGGGTCTGTAGCACTGGCGCACTCGGGTGCGACTCCGTCTCCTCAAACGCAGTCGGCCAACGCCATCGCGGCGGATGATACCCATTGCCCGCGCTGGTTTGAACCCGGAATCGAGTGGCAAAGACAAGTTTATTGCGAATCTATCGCAGCATGACGCAATAAAATAAGCGAACCTCTCGTTCACCAGACAGCTACCATTAATAATTTACCATTAAAGTTCACGATTGCAGATCACGGCCCGATCAGTCATTTTGCGCGTCCGGTCGTCGCGATATAATAGAACACATTAAGGGAGAGACCATGTCCGGTAAAACGGGGGCCGTATTGGCGGCGATGACGATGTTGGGCATGACCCTTGCGACCCCGGCTTATGCCGGATGCTGGCAAGGAAAATCGGTGGACGCTGCCAAAATCCGCGACATGCAGACAATGCTGATGGTCGGATCGCTGCGGTGCCGGATGGTCGGCCCGGACGTATTGCCCAGCTATAATCGCTTCGTGAACAACAACCGTGGCACATTGAAGCAGATCAACGCCCAATTGCGCGACCATTTCGGCGGGGATGTCGGCTATGACCGCTTCACCACTTCGCTCGCCAACAGCTATGGCGCGGGCAGCAAGGGCATCAAGGATTGCGACGCGCTGCGCGACATCGCCATCAAGGCCGCCGCCGCCAAGGGCAACAGCCAGCATCTGCTCGCGATTGCCGACGATGCGGGTATCAATACCATCGAGAAAAGCCGCCAATGCCGCGTGAAGGTCGCCGCGCGTTAGTTTGTTTAGCCTCAGTCGCCGGCGCGGGCATCCGCCCGCTTGGCTTTCGCGCCAATAAGGCGCGACGGCCGTTCGGCCTTGCGGCGGCGATGCCGCCGGGGGTGGGGGATAGCGAGGTTAGCGCTTGGACATTGCCACCAACGGCACGCAGTGCCGCAAGCGCGAACGCGCGCCCGAGCTTATTGCGAGGAAGCCAAGCGGGCGGATGCCCGCGCCCGGCGTTTGAGGGGCCAAACAAAGACTTCTAAAACAAAAAAGGCGACCATCTCGCGATGGCCGCCCTTTTTATGCACAAAACCAAAAAACCTTAGTTCTTGGCCTTGTCCACCAGCTTGTTCTTGGCGATCCACGGCATCATCGCGCGCAGTTCCGAACCGACCTTTTCGATCGGGTGTTCGGCCTGCAACTTGCGGTGCGCCTTCAGTTCCGGCTGGCCAGCGCGGTTATCGAGCACGAAGTTCTTGACGAACTTGCCCTTCTGAATGTCTTCCAGAACGCGCTTCATTTCCGCCTTGGTTTCGGCAGTGATGATACGCGGGCCGGTCATGATGTCACCATATTCGGCGGTGTTCGAGATCGAATAACGCATGTTGGCGATGCCGCCTTCGTACATCAGGTCAACGATCAGCTTCACTTCATGCAAGCATTCGAAATAGGCCATTTCCGGCGCATAGCCAGCTTCGGTCAGGGTTTCGAAGCCCGCCATGATCAACTGGGTCAGACCGCCGCAAAGAACAGCCTGTTCACCGAACAAATCGGTTTCGCACTCTTCCTTGAAGTTGGTTTCGATCACGCCCGAACGACCGCCACCAACAGCCGACGCATAAGACAGCGCGATGTCATGGGCGTTGCCCGATGCATCCTGATGGATTGCGATCAGGCAGGGCACGCCGCCGCCACGCTGATATTCGGAACGCACGGTGTGGCCCGGGCCCTTTGGCGCGATCATGAACACGTCGATATCGGCGCGCGGTTCAATCAGGCCGAAATGCACGTTCAGACCATGGGCGAAAGCAAGCGCCGCACCCGACTTCATGTTGGCGGCGAGATCGTCATTATAAATCGCGGCCTGATGTTCGTCCGGCGCGAGGATCATGATGACATCGGCCCATGCGGCGGCTTCCTTGTTGGACAGCACCTTGAAACCGGCTTCTTCAGCCTTTTTCGCGGTGGCCGAACCGGCACGCAGCGCCACAGCGACTTCGGCAACGCCGGAATCGCGCAGGTTGAGCGCATGGGCATGGCCCTGGCTGCCATAGCCGACAATGGCGATCTTCTTGGTCTTGATCAGGCCGATATCCGCATCGGCATCATAATAAACGCGCATGTATGTGCTCCTTCATCTCGCCCACCGACCCAACACCCGCGAATCCGATCCGCAAACATCGTCGGCATCATGAAAAACTAATGGTGGAGGCCGATAGCGGCCCTTCCTTGAATTGGCAAATATTATACGGCCTCTTTGCCGCGTGCGATGGCGGCGACACCTGTGCGGGCGACCTCCACCAACCCGATTTCGCCCATCAGTTCGATGAACTTGTCGATCTTCTCGCTGCTGCCCGTCACTTCAAAGACAAAGCTGCCGGTCGTCGCATCGACCACGCGGGCGCGGTAGACATCGGCGAGACGCAGCGCCTCGATCCGGTGTTCTCCGGTGCCGACAACCTTGACCAAGGCCAGTTCGCGCTCAACGAAATTACCGCGTTCGGTGAGGTCGATCACACGATGCACGTTGATCAGCCGATCCAGTTGCGCGACGACCTGTTCGATCACCGCCGGGGTGCCGGTCGTCACAATCGTGATCCGGCTGATCGAATCATCTTCGGTCACATCTGCGACCGTCAGGCTGTCGATATTATAGCCACGCGCGGTGAACATCCCGGCGATGCGGGCCAATACGCCCGCTTCGTTATCGACTGTCACGGACAATGTATGCCGTTCGGTTTCCTGCTGCTGGATATGCATCAGACAAGCGCCTTTGCTTCGTCATCCATCACGCCCGAAACTTGGGCGGGATCGAGAATCATGTCGGTATGGGATGCGCCCGATGGGATCATCGGGAAGCAATTGGCCATTTTCGCCACCATGCAATCGACCATCACCGGCCCATCATGGGCCAGCATATCGGCGATGCCCTGTTCAAGCTGATCCGGCCTTTCGATGCGAATGCCCTTCCAGCCATAGGCCTCGGCCAGCCGCACGAAATCGGGCAGGCTGTCGGAATAGCTGCTGGAATAACGGCCGCCATAGGTCAGGTCCTGCCACTGGCGGACCATGCCCATATATTCGTTATTGAGGATGAACACCTTGACCGGCAGGCGATATTGCGTCGCCGTGCCCATTTCCTGAATGTTCATCTGGATCGATGCTTCGCCCGCAATGTCGATCACCAGCGCCTTGGGATTGCCAAGCTGCGCGCCGATAGCGGCAGGCAGGCCATAGCCCATGGTGCCAAGCCCGCCGGACGTCAGCCATTTGTTCGGCGATTCGAAGTCGAAATGCTGGGCAGCCCACATCTGATGCTGGCCGACCTCGGTCGTGATGATCGGCTGCTGGCGATGGGTCGCTTCCCACAATTTGCGGATCGCATGCTGCGGCACGATTTCGCCCGATTCAACCGATGCCGGATAGGCGAGGCAATTGCGGTCGCGCCATGTCTTGATGGTATTCCACCATGGCTTCAGGTCGCGCGGCTGATATTCGCGCGCCTTCCACAATTTGACCATGTCTTCCAACACCCGGCCCACATCGCCGATAATCGGCACATCGACGCGCACGATCTTGTTGATCGAGCCACGGTCGATATCGACATGAATCTTCTTCGAATGCGGGCTGAATGCATCCAGCCGACCGGTCACGCGGTCATCGAAGCGCGCGCCAAGGCACAGCATCACATCACATTGGTTCATCGCCATATTGGCTTCATATGTGCCGTGCATCCCCAGCATCCCCAGCCATTGCGGGGAAGAGGCAGGCAAGGCGCCAAGGCCCATCAAGGTCGATGTCACCGGCGCACCGGTCAACTTCACCAATTCACGCAGGACCATGCTCGCGGCAGGGCCGGAGTTGATGATGCCGCCACCGGTATAGATCATCGGCCGCTCGGCCTTGGACAGCAATTCAATCGCTTGCTCAATCGCCGTCAGATCGCCCTTGATCGCGGGCTTATAGCCACGATGCGGCAGGGCCGATGTGTTGGTGCGACGATAGGGCGCGGTCGCGACCTGCACATCCTTCGGCAAATCGATCACGACCGGACCCGGACGGCCCGACGTCGCGATGTGAAATGCCTCGTGAATGATGTCGCCGAGCTTGGCCGGGTCCTTCACCAGATAATTATGCTTGGTCACATGGCGGGTAATGCCGACGGTGTCGCATTCCTGAAACGCATCCGAACCGATCAGCGGCGTGCCGACCTGACCGGTGATGACGACCATCGGAATCGAATCCATCATCGCATCGGCAATGCCGGTGATCGCGTTGGTCGCGCCGGGGCCGGAGGTGACGAGTACGACGCCCGGCTTGCCGGTCGAACGGGCATAGCCCTCGGCAGCATGGGCCGCGCCGCCTTCTTGCCGCACGAGGATGTGCTTGATCCGCTGCTGATTGAACAGCGCGTCATAAATGGGGAGCACCGCCCCGCCGGGATAGCCGAACACAACTTCCACACCCTGATCATTCAGGGCCTGGATCAGAATATCGGCGCCGGACATTTCGGTCGTCATGATGAATTTCCGTACTGCAAGAACAAGGGGAGTAAACAGATTGTCAAAAGCACAAGAGTCGATGCCGCATTGCAGCAACACCGGATTGGGGGCGAATAAACGTATTTTATTACTGTGTCAACGCGTGTTTTTGTATTAAAATTACGTTTGAGGCTGCTTCATCCTCATCTAATTGCGCAAGACAGCGCAACCATTGCGCAGGCGGCTGATGCCGGAACCACGCATATTGCCGCTTGGCATATTGGCGGGTCGCCGCCTGCCCCAGATCGATAGCCGTCGCCCGGTCGATCTCGCCCGACAGGAAACGCGCCAGCTCCGGCACGCCAATCGCCTTCATCACTGGCGCGAGCGGGGGTAAATGGAGCGCCAACAACGCCCGCACCTCTTCCAATGCGCCCTGATCGAGCATCTGCTCAAACCGCAAATTGATGCGCTGATGCAGCCAATCGCGCGGCGGCAGCAGGATCATCCCCGTCACCCGTACCGAATCGGCGATCCCACCCTGCGTCTCGGCCTGAAAAGCGGCCAATGACCGCCCGGATGAACGCATCACCTCCAACGCCCGCGCAATCCGCGTCGTATCGCTGGGCCGCAGCCGCGCCGCCATGATCGGGTCCTCGACCGATAAGGCCGCAAAGGAATCTTCCACCGGCATCGCCCGCACCAGATCGCGCACCAATGGATCAATGTCCGGCACCGGGGCGATCCCATCCAACAAGGTGCGGATATACATGCCGGTCCCGCCCACCAAGATCGGGAGCTGGCCCGCCCGATGGCAATCCGCAATGGCCTGCTTGGCATCATCGGCCCAATCGGCGGCGGAACAGCTCATCGCGCCCGTGCGACAACCGAACAGCCGGTGTGGCACTTCTGCCTCTTCCTCAGCGCTCGGTCGCGCGGACAGCACGCGCAATTCGCGATAGACCTGCGCGCTATCCGCATTGATGATGACGCCGCCGGACTTTTCGGCTAACCGCATCGCCAATGCCGATTTACCGCTTGCGGTCGGCCCGGCAATCACCACCAACGGGGGCTTCGCCTTAAAGGGCATGTCCCCATCCGATGCAGAGGGATCATTCGTGTTCGTTGCAACTGCCATTGCCTCCGATAGGCTGACTTCCGCCGATCTGTCCACCTTGGCGGATGCCCTGCAACAAAGCGGACAGGCTGTCAGCAGCCCCGCATGGATCGATGAAGGCCGCGCCGCCGATATTTCCTTCTCCGGGGATGCCGCGACCGCCCGTAGCGCCATCGAGGGCTTGATCACCGGCACCGACATCATTGTCCAGCCCGCCGCCGACCGGGTGAAGCGCCTGCTCGTCGCCGATATGGATTCGACGATGATCACCATCGAATGCATCGACGAACTGGCCGATTATGCCGGGATCAAGGCGCAGATCGCCGAAGTGACCGAACGCGCGATGCGCGGCGAACTGGAATTCGAAGGGGCGCTGGAAGCCCGTGTCGCCTTGTTAAAGGGCCTGCCGGAATCCGTGATCGACACTTGCTATCGCGAACGCGTCCGCATCATGCCGGGCGCATTGGCGCTGGTCCGCACCTTGCGCGCCAAGGGTGGCCGCGCGGTATTGGTATCGGGCGGTTTCACCGTCTTTGCCGATCGCGTCGCGGCGGAAATCGGCTTTGATCGCGCGGTATCGAACACCCTCAACATCGTGGATGGCCTGCTCGCCGGGACCGTGGCCAAGCCGATTGTCGGCGCGGCGACCAAGCAACAAGTGCTGTCCAATGAGCGCCAGTCGCTCGGCCTATCCGATGCCCTGACCTTGGCGATTGGCGATGGCGCGAACGACATTCCGATGATCCAGCAAGCGGGCCTTGGCATCGCCTATCACGCCAAGCCCAAGACCGCTGCGGCCGCCATGGCCTGCGTCAATCACGGCGACCTGACGGCAATCCTTTATGCGATGGGTATTCCGTCCAGCGAATGGGCCACGTGATTTAACGAAGCCCGATATTGATGAGTGCGCGGACATTTTCGACCTCGGTCGAAACCACCGGATAGGCGCAATAATCGGCGGCATAAGCCCCGCCCGGGCGGTGATTGCCGGACAGGCCGACACCGCCCAAGGGCGCGCTCATCACCACATCAAAAGTGGGCCTATTCCAATTGGCGACTCCGGTCCGCATTTCCGCCCAAAAGCGTTCATACAATGCAGGCGATCCCCCGATCAACGACGCACACAGGCCGAATTGCGTGGCATTGGCCTCCTTCAACGCCGCCTCGAAATCCGGCACCCGGATCACTTGCAACAACGGTCCATAATATTCGGCATCCGGCCTGTTATCGACATCGGTCACATCGATCAGCCCGGGAGTCAGAAACGGCCTGTCCGCGATTGGGCGCGCCATATGCCTGATCGGTCGGCCACCGCGCATCATCAGGTCGAGATAGGCCTCCAGCAGATGATCCGCCGCCTTTATGTCGATCAGCGGACCCATGAACGGCGCAGGCTTGCTATGCGGGTCACCAATGATCAGCCGTTCCACCAATTTTGAGATCTCGTCGATCAATGTCTGGGCCTTGCCCTCTTCGACGATCAAGCGCCGCGCGGCGGTGCAATGCTGCCCGGCGGACGAAAAGGCCGATTGGACAATCATCGTCGCGGCCTGCGGCATGTCCGCTACATCCCATGCAATGATCGGGTTATTCCCGCCCTTCTCCAGCGCCAGCACTTTATTCGGCATTTCACCATAAAGCCGGTGGAGTTCGCGCCCGGTATCCCAACGCCCCGTGAACAACAGGCCGTCGATCCCGGGGTGGCGGGCCAAGGCCCGACCCATATCCGCATCACCGATCAACAACCGCGCCGATGCGACTGGCAGTTCTGCCGCATAGAGGCAGTCGATCAGCGCCGCGCCAATAGCGGGCGTCTTTTCCGAGGGCTTGAAGACGATATTATTCCCGGCAATCAGCGCCGGGAGAATATGTTGCAACGGTTGTAGCAGCGGCGCGCTATGCGCGCCCAGCACGCCCAATATGCCGTGCGGCTTGTGACGCACCGACGTGCGCACGCCAAGATCCCCGTCAAATCTTTGCGCGCCGGTGCGTGCGCCATAAGCGGCAATCGACAGCTCGACCTTGGCAAGCGCGGCATCGACCTCTTGATGGGCCGCCCATAAGGGCTTGCCGGTCTCACGGGAGAGAAGATCGGTCAGCGCCGCATGGCGCATCCGGATCACATTGCCAAAACGTCGCAGCATCTCTGTCCGATTGGCAATCGCGCGCCCAGCCCAGTCGCCAAAACCGGCGCGGGCAATGGCAATTTCGGTATCGACATCACCTATCGGTGCCGACCAGAGCAATGCCCCGGTGGCGGGCTCATACGACCGGATCTCTAGCGGATCAGCCACAATGCCGACTTCCTCGTTACTGAACGCTCATGACGTTGCACACGCATTAGGCCCTATAGCGACAAAACAAAGTTAACGCACGATGCGATCTGGCGCAAAATGCCACATCCCCAAACGACAACGGCCCGCCCGGCAATAATGCCGGACGGGCCGCTGCATAGCTTGGGATGACCTTAAGCTTCGACTTCAGTCGTTGCTTCCGATTCTTCCTCACGGGCGATATCGCCCGGTTCGGCGTTCGGATCATAGTCTTCCGTGAAACCAGCTTCGTCACGTTCGAACATCGACGCCATCACGTCAACGCCCTGCGACTGCAGTTCGGCTTCTTCCGGCGAACGGGCAACGTTGACCTTTACCGTCACGGCCACTTCGGCGTGCAGGGAGATCTTGACGTTGTAGATGCCGATAGCCTTGATCGGGTTACCGAGCTGGACCTGGTTCTTGAGGATCTTGGCACCATCGTCAGCCAAAGCTTCGATGATGTCACGAGCCGACACTGAACCATAAAGCTGGCCGGTGTTCGATGCCTGACGGATCAGGGTCACCGACTTGCCGTCAACGCCGGTTGCAGCAGCTTCAGCATCAGCCTTGCGGCTGGCGTTTTCAGCTTCGATCTGGGCGCGGTTGGCTTCGAACAGCTTGCGATTGGTCGCGTTCGAGCGAAGGGCCTTCTTGCGCGGGAGCAAGAAGTTACGGGCAAAGCCGTCCTTGACGGTGACAACATCACCGATGCGGCCGAGCTTTTCGACGCGTTCGAGCAAAATGACTTCCATGTCGATGCCCTCCTTATTTCACGATGAAGGGAAGCAGCCCGACATGACGGGCGCGCTTGATGGCCTGAGCCAGTTCACGCTGCTTCTTGGCCGAGACGGCCGTGATACGGGACGGGACGATCTTGCCGCGTTCGGACACGAAGCCCTGCAACAAACGAACATCCTTATAATCGATGCGCGGAGCATCCTTAGCGGCGAAGGGGCAGCTCTTGCGGCGGCGGAAAAATGGGCGTGCCATGGTTTCTATCTCCCTCAGGCCGCGTTGGCGTTGCTGTCGTCGCGATCACGACGCGGACGATCTTCACGACCACCGCGATCGTCACGGCCACCGCGTTCACCGCGTTCACCGCGATCACCACGGCGCTCCGAGCGCTCGCTCTTGCGCATCATGACCGACGGACCAGCTTCATGGCTGTCAACGCGGGTGGTCATGTAACGCAGCACGTCTTCGTTGATCTGGGTCTGACGCTCCAATTCGGCGACAACATCGCCGGGCGCATCAAATTCGATCATCACATAATGTGCTTTACGGTTCTTGGCGATCTTGTACGCCAACGAACGCAGGCCCCAGCTTTCGGTCTTCACGACCTTGCCGTTACCGGATTCGATGATCTGTACGGCGGTTGCCGCCAACGCATCTACCTGTGCCTGAGCCAGGTCCTGACGCGCAAGAAATACATGCTCATACAATGGCATGCCTATGTTCCTTGTCTTGGCCGATCGCTGACGCCGCCCCATGCGGTCGCCCCTCCGGCTGTCGTCTTCTTTGCCCTCAATCTTGCGAGCAAGCGCTGCCCTTGGCGGAAAGGCCGGGAAATTGCAAGCACCATCGCCCATTGGGACCGACAAGGCGCATTCAACAATGCTTGTAATATGCGCCTTGTGTTTCTAACGCGAAGGCAATTGATATCCACGCGATGCAAAAAGGGGTTCTTAATGCGCGCTTTCGTATTTCCGGGTCAGGGCAGTCAGGCCGTCGGCATGGGCAAGGCCTTGGCCGAAGCCAGCGGCATCGCCCGCGAAGTGTTTCAAGAGGTCGATGACGCTCTTGGCCAGAAATTGTTCCTGTTGATGAGCGAAGGTCCGGAGAGCGATCTCACCCTCACCGAAAATGCCCAGCCTGCGATCATGGCAAATGCCATTGCGACCTTGCGGGTGATGGAAAAGGAAGGCGGCATTCGCCTGTCGGAAAAGGCGGATTTCGTCGCGGGCCACAGCCTTGGCGAATATACCGCCTTGTGCGCCGCTGGCGCGCTCGATCTCGCCACCACGGCCAAGCTACTGAAGCTGCGCGGCCGCTCGATGCAGGCGGCGGTGCCGGTCGGCATTGGCGCGATGGCGGCGTTGCTGGGCGCGGATACCGAAAAGGCACAGGCGCTGGCCGATGCGGCGGCTGAGGGCGAAGTCTGCGCCGTCGCCAATGACAATGATCCAACGCAGGTCGTGATCTCCGGCCATAAGGGCGCGATTGAACGCGCCGTGGCGTTGGTCAAGGATTTCGGCATCAAGCGCGGCGTACTTCTGCCCGTCTCCGCCCCGTTCCATTGTTCACTGATGCAGCCCGCCGCCGATGCGATGGCCGAAGCGCTGGCCACTGCCGCGCTGCGTGCGCCGGTGGTCCCGGTCTATGCCAATGTCACCGCAAGCCCGGTTGCAGACCCGGATGCGATCCGCACACTGCTGGTCGAACAGGTCACTGGCCGGGTACGCTGGCGAGAATCGGTTGCGGCGATGTTCGCAGCGGGCGTCACCGATTATGTCGAATGCGGCGGCAAGGTCTTGGGACCGATGATCAAGCGCATCGCGCCTGATGCCAATACCAATGCCGTCATCACGATGGACGATATTGAATCCGTGCTGAAGGGGCTTTGAATATGTTTGATCTGACAGGCAAGACCGCGCTCGTAACCGGCGCATCCGGTGGCATCGGTTCTGCGGTGGCCGCCGCCCTTGCGGCACGTGGCGCGCGCGTCGCCCTTTCCGGCACCCGCGAGGATGCACTGAAGGCCGTAGCCGCCACCCTCCCGAACGACCCGGTGATCCTGCCCTGCAATCTGAGCGACCCCGCCGCCGTCGATGCGCTGGTGCCGCAGGCGGTCGAAGCCTTGGGCGGCAAGATCGACATCCTCGTCAACAACGCAGGCGTCACCCGCGATAATCTCGTCATGCGGATGAAGGATGACGAATGGGATCAGGTGATTCGCGTCAACCTCGAAGCCGCCTTCCGCCTGATCCGCGCCGCGACCAAGCCGATGATGAAGGCACGCACGGGCCGGATCATCTCGATCACCTCGGTCGTCGGCACGACCGGCAATCCGGGCCAGGCCAATTACGCCGCATCCAAGGCGGGCCTTGTCGGCATGTCCAAGGCGCTGGCGCAGGAATTGGCCAGCCGCAACATCACCGTCAACTGCGTTGCGCCTGGGTTCATCACCTCGCCGATGACGGACAGCCTGCCAGACGCGCAGAAAGAGGCGCTGTTGACCAAGATTCCCGCCGGTCGTTTGGGTGATGGCCCAGACATCGCCGCGGCGGTCGTCTACCTCGCTTCGAATGAGGCAGGTTATGTCACCGGACAGACGTTGCACGTCAACGGCGGGATGGCGATGATCTGATTTACCCGTTCCATCAGGGCCATTTGGTTTGGTGCAACAGCATTTTCGCCCAATAAGGGCGCAAATGCCCTTGCCAGCGGCCATGGTGGGCATTAGTGGCGTTTTACCGATTTTTCGTACCAGCATATTAAAAAGGAGCTGCCGCATGAGCGAGACTGCGGATCGCGTTAAGAAGATTGTCGTCGAACATCTGGGCGTCGAAGCCGAAAAGGTGACGGAAGAAGCCAGCTTCATCGACGATCTCGGTGCGGACAGCCTCGACATCGTCGAACTGGTCATGGCATTCGAAGAAGAATTCGGCGTTGAAATTCCTGACGACGCGGCTGAAAAGATCGCAACCGTCAAGGATGCCATCTCTTTCATCGACGCCAACAAGGGCTAATGCCCGCGCCTTTTCGTAAGGCACAGGTAGATGATATCCAATGGCCCTCCGCGCCCGTCACGGGTCGGGGGGCTATTGTTGTATGAAATTAAGAAGGGGAAACGGATGCGCCGCGTAGTCGTCACAGGTCTTGGTCTTGTCACGCCGCTTGGAAGCAGCGTCGAAACCACATGGAAGAACATTCTCGCTGGCAAATCGGGCGCAGGTACGATCACCCGCTTCGATGCCACCGATTATGCCTGTCGCATCGCTTGCGAAGTCAAGCCTGCGGATCATGAATATGGCTTCGATCCGAACCTGCGCGTCGACCATAAGGTCCAGCGTCAGGTCGATCCCTTCATCATTTACGGCATCGATGCCGCTGGTCAGGCGATCGAAGACGCTGGCCTGCTCGATATGTCGGAAGAAACCCGCTTTCGCGCGGGCGTGTCCATCGGCTCCGGCATCGGCGGCCTGCCGGGCATCGCGAGCGAATCCATCGTCCTGCATGAAAAAGGCCCGAAGCGCGTTTCCCCGCACTTCGTCCATGGTCGCCTGATCAATCTGGTATCTGGCCAGGTCTCGATCAAATATGGCCTGATGGGCCCCAATCACGCGGTCGTCACCGCCTGTTCAACCGGCGCGCACAGCATCGGCGATGCGGCCCGGATGATCGCGATGGATGATGCGGACATCATGCTCGCCGGTGGTGCCGAAGCAACGATCTGCCCGCTCGGCATCGCGGGCTTCGCACAGGCCCGCGCCTTGTCGACCAATTTCAACGACAGCCCGGAACGCGCCAGCCGTCCTTATGACAAGGATCGCGATGGTTTCGTCATGGGTGAAGGCGCTGGCGTCGTCGTGCTCGAAGAATATGAGCATGCCAAGGCGCGTGGCGCGAAAATCTATGCCGAAGTGATCGGCTATGGCCTGTCGGGCGATGCCTATCACGTCACCGCCCCGCACCCGGAAGGTTCGGGCGCATTCCGTTCGATGCAGATGGCGATGAAGAAATCCGGCCTCGCGCTGGAAGACATCGACTATATCAACGCGCACGGCACCTCGACCCCGATGGGCGATGAGCTGGAACTGGGCGCGGTCCGTCGTCTGTTCGGCAACAATCTCGACACCATGTCGATGTCCTCGACCAAATCGGCCATCGGCCATTTGCTCGGCGGCGCGGGCGCGGTGGAGAGCATTTTCTGCATCCTCGCGCTGCGCGATCAGATTGTGCCGCCGACACTGAACCTCGACAATCCGAGCGACAGCTGCATCGGCGTCGATCTCGTCCCGTACAAGGCCAAGGAACGCAAGGTCAAAGCCGTGCTGAACAACAGCTTTGGCTTTGGCGGCACCAATGCCAGCCTTGTGATGCGGGCGATCTAATACCCAATGACCCGGCCTTTCGGGCCAATACCTCCTTCGAGAGTGAATGGTGATGCGTAAATTCGGTCTGTTTGGCCTGTTGCTGGCGGGGCTTGCCCTGCTGGCGATCACCCTCACCTTGAAGGGCTGGGTCGGCACCGGCCCGCTCGATGCGCCTGTAAACGTGCGCATCGCCGAAGGGGCGACGCTCACCTCTGCCGCGCGCACTTTAAAAGACGCGGGCGTGATCACTTCCGCCCCGCGCTTCATCCGCCTCGCGCAATTACTCGGCCGCCACCGCCCGGTGATGGCGGGCGAATATCGCATCCCTAAGGGCGCAAGCCCGCGCGAGGTGCTCCGCATCATTCAGGCGGGCAAATCCGTCATCCGGCTCATCACTATTCCAGAGGGCATGCCCTCGATCATGGTCCATGAACGGTTGATGGCAAATGCCGAATTGACCGGAACCATTCCGGTGCCGGTCGAAGGCTCAATCCTGCCCGACAGCTATTCCTACGACAAGGGCGAGGCCCGTAAGGCCGTGCTGCAACGGATGCAGGACGCGATGCGTCGCACCCTCGCGACCTTATGGGACGACCGCGCCAGCGGCATCGCGGTCAAATCCCCGCGTGAGGCGATCATCCTCGCCTCGATCGTCGAAAAGGAAACGGGCAAGCCGTCCGAACGCCGGATGGTCGCGGGCGTTTATAGCAACCGTCTGAAAACGGGCATGCGCCTGCAGGCCGACCCGACCGTGATCTACCCGATCACCAAGGGCAAGCCATTGGGCCGTCGCATCCTGCGGTCCGAACTGCGCGCCGATAATGGCTATAACACTTATGCGCGTGCTGGCCTGCCGCAAGGGCCGATTGCCAATCCGGGGCGCGACAGCATCGCCGCCGTGCTTGACCCTGAAGACACCAAGGCGCTGTATTTCGTGGCGGACGGCACCGGCGGCCATGTCTTTGCAGATACGCTGGCGGGCCATAATGCCAATGTCGCCAATTGGTATGCGCTGCGCCGCAAACGCGGGGAAATGTAGGGTCACCCTAGCCCATCGCTTCATCCCTCGTCATTCCCACCCCATTTCGTCATTCCCGCCCCCCCCTCTCGTCATTCCCGCGAAGGCGGGAATCCAGACAGGACGAACCGACAGGGATGCGCGCAATTCGATCCGGTGGCGCTATATGGATTCCCGCCTTCGCGGGAATGACGAAAAGGGGAATGCAGGCACAGAAAAGATGCGGACAATTAAGACACCTACCGCAAAGCCCTAATGCTCGATGGCGGGCGGGCGGCTTCCGTGCTGAGGCCGGGCCATTTTGCGAAATAGCAACAGGAACGGGATCGGCACCAGCGCCCAATAGGTAATCATCAGAAAATCATCGAGATAGGCAATCATCAACGCCTGCCGATTCACCTCCGCATCGACCATGTGCAAAATCGCCACGCCCTGCGCGCCTAGCGCCTGCGCTATATTGGGGGCGAAGCCCGGCACATTGGCTGCCGTGATATGGCTAATAATATCCTGATGCGCGACCTGAATATTCCGCGCCAACAGCGCCGTGACGATGGAAATGCCGATGCTCCCCCCGATATTGCGGGCAAGGCCCGATACCCCGGCCCCCTCGGTCCGCAAGGCCGGTGACAGGGTGGAAAATGACATGGCGTTCAGCGGGACAAACACAAATCCCATGCCGATCCCCTGAATAATGCCGGTAACGACCATCGGCATCCACCCCATTTCGATGGCCCAGCCGGTCATTGACCACATCGAATAGGCAATCAGCACATAGCCAAATGCCACGACCATTCGCGCATCGGTGCGCTGAATAAAATAGCCGGAAAAATACATCGCCACCATCATACCAATGCCGCGCGGCGCCAGCAGCAGCCCGGTGGTAAAGACATTATGGCCATAGATCGCCTGCAACATCGACGGCAACAACGCCATCACCGACATCATCACCGCACCGACCATCAGCGTCATGAACAGGCCCAGCGCAAAATTGCGATCAGCCAGCGTCGCCCGTTCAATCACGGGATGAGGGGTCCTCAATTGATGCCAGAGATAGAGCCAGCCAAATGAGATAAACATCAAGATTTCAATGCGGATTTCCCAGCTATTGAGCCAATCCTCGGACGAACCACGGTCAAGAAAAAGCTGCGCCGTCCCCAATGTCATCGCCAGCAGGAAAAAACCCTTGAGGTCGAACGGACGCGACCGGCGGGGCCGCGACGGCAACAGCGCCCATAGGATAACGAGGCAAATAATCCCCAATGGGACATTGACGAAAAACACCCAGCGCCAATCGTAATTTTCGGTCAGCCATCCACCCAGCATCGGTCCCATCACCGGCCCGATCATCACCCCTGACGACCAGATCGACAGCGCCTTGACCTGTCGTTCGGGCGGATTGATGTCCATCATCACCGTCTGGCTCAACGGGGCCAATGCCGCGCCGAAAATACCCTGCAACACCCGGAAAAACACCATTTCCTCGATATTGCTGGCAATGCCGCACAGCATCGACGCCAGAATAAAACCGAGGGTGCAGCCAAGGAACAATTGCCGCGATCCAACCCGATCCGACACCCAGCCGATAATCGGCATCACAATGGCCGAGGCGATGATATAGCTCGTCAGCACCCATGAAATTTCGTCGATGGTCGCGCCAAGGCTCGCTTGCATATGCGGGATGGCGACATTCGCAATCGTCGCATCCAGCACCTGCAAAATCGTCGCGATCATCACCCCGATGGTCAACAAACCGCGACGTTCGACCGGCAGAGCCGCCTTGTCGGGCGCGTGGGGGAGATCAGCCGCCATGCGTGCTGGTATCGACCCGGACATGGGCCGATTGGCCAGCGATCAACTGACGCGGCGATGCCTCATCGATGAAGATCCGCACCGGCACGCGCTGCGTCACCTTCACCCAATTGCCGGTCGCATTCTGCGCGGGCAGGACCGAAAATTCGGAACCGGTGCCTGCGCCGATGCTGGCGACATGGCCCTTGAGCTTAAGATCGGGATAGGCATCGAACCAGACCATCACCGGCTGGCCGACCCGCATCAGATTAAGGTCGGTTTCCTTGAAATTGGCCTGTACCCAACTATGGTCGGACGCGACGATGCTCAGCGCCGACACCCCCATAAACGCCATCTGGCCGGGGTGGAGCTTGTCCGATTGGCTGATGGTGCCAGAGGTCGGCGCGCGCAATTCGGTACGCGCCAGATCCAGCACCGCCTTGCTGCGCTGCGCCTGCGCGGCGGCGATATCCGGATTGATGCCCGGCACCGCCGTGCCGGTCGCGAGCGAGGCCTGCGCCTTCATCGCCTCGGCACGGGCATTGCCCAGCCGACCGCGCGCATCGTCAAGCGCATGCTCCGCCGCCTGCAGTCGGGCGCGGGTCGTAAAGCCCCGCCCCATCAACGCCGCCTGACGCTGATATTCCTTCTGATAGAAATCGACCGCCTGCGCCGCGCTTGCAATATCGACGCCGGTCGCGCCATAATCGGCCTTCAGTTCGACGACATTGACCTGCGCCGCCGCAATCGCCGCATCGGCCTGTGCAATCGCGATGCGGAACGGCGTCGGATCGATGCGGAACAACAGATCGCCCGCCTTCACATGCTGGTTTTCCTTGACCGCAACCTCCAGCACCCGGCCCGTAATTTCCGGCGCAATCGCAATCCGATCCTGCTGGATATAAGCGTTATCGGTGCTGACATATTGGTCGTTCGCAAGGTAATATATCACCGCGCCCAATATCAGCAGCACCGGCACCGAGATCGTCACCAACAACCGCAGCCAGCCGCGTTGCGTCCCCGGATCATTGACCGTGTTCATCTGATCCGTTTCAGTCATTATCCACCCGATCCGCATCGCAACGCGCGAGATTTTCCCTGATTTTATCGAGCTTATCCAACAGTTTTTGCTGTTCTTCGGCGTCGATGCCCTGCATCGCATCTTCGAAAAGCGCCGCCCCGATCCGCTGCAATTCCATCAGCAAGGGCCGCGCCTTGGGCAGCAGATACAAACGCCATGCCCGCCGGTCCTGCGGGTCCGATCGACGCTCCACCAAGCCGCTTTCTGCCAGCCGGTCAACCATCCGACACAGAGTGATCGGCTCGACTTCCAGCAGGTCCGCCAATGCCCCCTGATTGCACCCTTCATGGCGGGCAAGCTGAAGCAACGCCCGCCATTGTGGCCGCGTGACATTAAGCCCTTTGGCGCGTTCATCAAACACGCGGCGCAATTGGCGCGCAATATCAGGAAAGGCGAATTGAAGGCCGTCGACAATCATATCAGCATCGATAATAACGATGCTTATTATTGTCAATCATCGACGGCCTCAATACAATGGCCTGCACTTCAATCCTGTTTGGGCGCTGCGGCTTTTTTGACAGCAGGCTTTTTCACCGGCGCTTTTTTCGCGGCGGTCTTTTTGGCTGCTGGCGTTTTGGCTGCTGGTTTCTTCGCCGCCGCCTTTTTCACCGGCGCCTTGCGCTTGGCCTTGACCGGCGATTTGGCCGCCTTTTCCTTCAGCAACTCCACCGCCTGTTCAAGCGTCAGCGTCTCCGGCGCCAACGCCTTGGGCAAAGTCGCATTGGTCGTGCCATCGGTGACATAGGCGCCATAACGCCCGTCCATCAGCTTGATTTCCGCCGCCGTTTCCGGATGCGCGCCAAAAACCTTGAGCGGCTCGCGCGCTGCGCCACGGCCACGCCCGCCGGTCGCATTGGCCGCTTCCGCCAGCTTGACGACCGCCGCGTTCATGCCCGTTTCGAACACTTCATTGGTGCCGCTCAGCCGCGCATATTTGCCATCATGCGCGAGATACGGACCAAAGCGCCCGATGCTGGCCGTGATCGGCTTGCCGCTTTCCGGATGCTCGCCAATCGTGCGCGGCAAGGATAACAGCTTCACGCCCCAATCGAGATCGACCTGATCGACCGTCATGTCCTTGGGAATGGAGGCGCGCTTGGCCTCCTTGCCCGCGCCCATTTCGATATAAGGGCCGAACCGTCCGGACTTGCGGGTGACGTCCTCGCCCGTTTCCGGGTGCTGACCCAACACGACCGGGCCGGTATCGCCGCCCGCATCCTGTCCGCCCGGCTGGGCGAATTTACGGGTGAACTTGCATTCCGGATAATTGGAACAGGCGACAAATGCGCCAAAGCGCCCGCCGCGCAGCGCCAAACGCCCCCCCTCGCACGCAGGGCAGGCGCGTGGATCGGCGCCATCGCCCTTGTCCGGGAAGAGATAATCGCCAAGGAACACATCCAGCGCCGCCGTCACATCCGACGGCTTTTGCTCCATCACTTCGACCGTCTTCGGCTTGAAATCGCGCCAGAAGGCCTCCAGCACGGCCTGCCAATTGGCGCGCCCGCCCGATACATCGTCCAGACTATCTTCCAGCCCTGCGGTGAAATCATAAGAGACATAACGCTCGAAAAAGCGTTCGAGGAACGCCGTCACCAAACGCCCGCTTTCGTTCGGGGTGAAGCGGTTCTTGTCGACCGCGACATAGTCGCGATCTTTCAGGGTCTGCAACGTCGCAGCATAGGTCGATGGGCGGCCAATGCCCAATTCTTCCATCTTCTTGACGAGCGAGGCTTCCGAATAACGCGGCGGCGGCTGGGTGAAATGCTGTTCCGCATGCACCGCCTTTTTCGCCGGAGCATCACCCGCCCGCATCATCGGCAGGCGGCGGCTATCGTCCTCGCCTTCCCCCTCGCCGGATTTGCCTGGGGCATCGTCCCGGCCCTCTTCATAAATGGCGAGATAGCCGGGGAACATCACGACCTGCCCGGTCGCGCGCAGCCCGGTCTGGCCGGTGCCATCAGACAGTTCGACCGTCGTACGTTCCAGCCGCGCCGAGGCCATCTGGCTCGCCAGCGCGCGCTTGTAGATCAGGTCATAGAGCTTCGCATGATCGCCCGTGCCGGTGCGGTCGCGAGTGAAATCGGTCGGACGGATCGCTTCGTGCGCTTCCTGCGCATTTTTGGCCTTGGCGACATATTGACGCGGCTTGTCCGGGACATAGCCTGCATCATAACGATCCGCGATGGCCTTGCGCGCGGCGCTGATGGCCGAACCGTCCATCTGCACGCCATCGGTACGCATATAGGTGATCGACCCATCTTCATACAGACTTTGGGCAAGCCGCATGGTGTGGCTGGCCGAAAAGCCGAGCTTGCGCGCGGCTTCCTGCTGCAAGGTCGAGGTCGTAAACGGCGCAGGCGGATTGCGGGTCAGCGGCTTGGTATCGACCGACGATACCGAAAAACGACCCGCCTCAACCGCGGCCTTGGCGCTATCGGCGACACCCTTGTCGCTGATCGTCAATCGCTCGATTTTTTCGCCGCGATGGCGCACCAGCCGCGCGATGAATTCAACGCCGTCATGCTCCATATCGGCATGAACCGACCAATATTCCTGCGGCTTGAACGCTTCGATCTCGCGCTCGCGATCCACCACCAGTCGCAGCGCCACCGATTGCACGCGCCCGGCGGATTTCGCGCCCGGTAATTTGCGCCACAAGACTGGCGACAGCGTAAAGCCGACAAGATAATCCAGCGCACGTCGCGCGCGATAGGCGTCGATCAAATCCTCATCCAGCGCGCGCGGATTGGCCATGGCGGTCAACACCGCATCCTTGGTGATCGCGTTGAACGTCACGCGTTCGACATGCTTGGGCAGCGCCTTGCGCTTGGCCAGCACCTCTTGCACGTGCCAACTGATCGCCTCTCCCTCGCGATCAGGGTCAGTCGCGAGGACTAACGTGTCTGCGGTCTTCGCCTCATCGGCGATGGCCTTGATCTGCTTGGCCTTGTCGCCATAATTTTCCCACAGCATGTCAAAGCCGTTTTCGGGATCGACGGACCCATCCTTGGGCGGCAGGTCGCGAATATGACCGAAAGAGGCCAGCACCCGGTGCCCCGGGCCGAGGTATTTTTCGATCGTTTTCGCCTTGGCCGGCGATTCCACCACAACAAGTTTCATGGGCGCAATTTTCTCCTCACGTACGCACGCGAGGGTGCAAGCCTGTCATGCACCCTGTCAACCACCTGCGGATACCGATAAAAAGGGGCAGAAATAATATGGCCGCCCCAAATGCTCAGCCTGAGGAAAATATTCGGCGCTGCCGCCATTTAATAGGGTCTTGCTTACGCTTGGATAACTTATTGCTGCTAGTCCTCTCCCGGGTATGAGGAGATCATCAATTGCAGCGTACCAGTGACAGGACTTTCAACCTTGCCGTTGTGCTGGGTGGGAAAGCACGCAATCCGGAGCTGACGCGCGCCTGCGCGGCGCTGCTCAGCGGTTTCGCGGACCGCGCTGGCGTCTTGTTGCTGGGGCAGATGCTGGCGGCGGTGATCGCGATGAAAATTTGCTGGAAAGCCGCGGCACCGATCGAACTGATCGGCTTCGGCGTTGCCCTGTTGACCTGCTTGACGCTGCTCAACCGGATGAAGTCTGCCATCGAACAAGGTCTTACACGCCTCAGCTTCGCGCAGACCCAATGGCGTGTCACCCTTATTTGTCTGGCGAGTGGCGTAACATGGTCGTCGGCGCTGTTGATGCTGGCTTCGCCGCATGATCTGGCGGGACGATATTTGTCATATACCCTGCTGACGGCGTTGATCAGCGTCTCGGCCATGTCGCTGTCCCCATTACCGCTGGCCGCCATCGCCCAGATCGCTGCGCTTGGCGTGGGCGGTGCGCTGCTCGGTTGGGAAATCGGGTCGATCGACCTCGCCTTGATCATGGCGATCTTTTCAACCGGCATGGCCATCTCCGCCTATTTTTCGGGCCGCCGCATGCTCCGCCGCTGCTATGGCGAGCGCCGGCTTGCCGAACAAAATGAAGTCGTGCGCCTGTTGCTCAAGGAGTTTGAAAGCAATGGCGGCGATTTGTTGTGGGAGGTGAATGCCCAGCGCCAGCTGGAAAATGTCTCACCCCGATTCGCCGCTTTTTTTGGTCGCACGCCCGAAGAGATTGAAGGCCAAACCCTGTTTGCCGTGCTGCGCAGAGCGGGTATTTCCAACAACGGCGCGATGACCGTCGGCGAATCGCTGCGAGAACAGGTCAGCTTTCGCAACCTGCTGGTGTCGATCCGGGTCGAGAATGGAGAACGCTGGTGCCAGCTTTCAGCTTCGCCGCGCTATAATGACGAACAGACGTTTATCGGCTTTCGCGGCGTGTTGTCCGATGTCACCAAAGAACAATTATCCGCGCACAAGATCAGCCACATGGCGCGTTACGATGCGCTGACCGGCCTACCGAACCGCGCCCATATTCATGAATCATTGCAGGAAACCGTGCTCGCCTGCCAGCGTGATCGCCAGATCGCCGCCTTCATGCTGATCGACCTCGACCGGTTCAAGCTGGTCAATGATTCACTTGGCCATCCGGTCGGCGACAAATTGTTGGAACAGGTCGCCGCGCGGTTGAATGAGGTGCTTGGCCCCCATGATCTGCCGGGACGACTTGGCGGCGATGAATTTGCGGTGTTGCTGCGCGATGTGCCCGACATTGCCAGTGTCAACGAACTGGCCGACCGGATCATCGCGACCTTATCCCACCCCTATCAGGTGGACGAACACACATTATTCATCGGGGCGAGCGTCGGTTCGGCCATCTGCCCCAAGGACGGCCATATCGCGGACAAGCTCGTCCGCAACGCCGATCTGGCGCTGTACAAGGCCAAGGAGGACGGGCGCGGCATTCATCGCCGCTATGAACCCGCGCTCTACGCCCGGGCGGAAGAACGCCGCAACATCGAAATCGCGCTGCGCGACGCGCTGGAACGAGGCGAACTGAGTCTCGAATACCAGCCCATCGTCGCATCGAAGGACAAACGCATCATCGCCTGCGAAGCGCTGCTCCGCTGGCGACACCCGACGCTGGGGCTTGTGCCGCCCGATGTCTTTATCCCCGTGGCCGAAGACGCGCGCCTCATCTCGCGCATCGGCGAATGGGTGATGCGGACGGCCTGTATGGAAGCGGTCAACTGGCCGCAACAGGTGCATGTCGCGGTCAATTTGTCGGTCGAACAATTTCTCGACCCACATTTGTTTGAAACGATCATCTCGGCCTTGTCGCACAGCGGCCTTGATCCGAGCAGGCTCGAACTCGAAATCACCGAATCGGTCTTCATCAAGGAACGATGCGATGTGCTGGCCACGCTCGACAAGCTGATCAACATCGGCATTCGGGTGGCGCTTGACGATTTCGGGACCAGCTACAGCTCGCTCGGATTCCTTGGCCGCACCAAATTCAGCACGATCAAGATCGACCGGCGCTATGTGCGCGATGCCGGTCGCCAGACCCGTGAAAGCCAGGCGGTGATCCGCGCCGTCGTCGCAATGGCGGAAAGCCTTGGCATGAACATCACCGCAGAAGGCGCGGAAAGCGACGAAGAACTGGCCTGCATCCGCGAACTTGGCTGCGATCAGGCGCAGGGCTATCTTTTCAGCCGCCCGCTCACCGCACAGGCGATGCGTCAGTTGCTACGTGAGCCATGGTCGGAAATTCTATGGTCGGCGGCCTGAAAATAAGGTCCGTCTTTTCCGGACTTGCCTAACGCAAGGGGCGCGGCTATGAACCCGGCCTCTGGCTTCTAGGAGTGTAGCTCAGTTGGTAGAGCATCGGTCTCCAAAACCGAGGGCCGTGGGTTCGAGTCCCTCCACTCCTGCCACCATGACTGGTCAAACAGCGCATGGTTTTTGAAGCTTAGAGAAGAAACGGGGTGTGGGACGGTGCAGGCGTTTCGCTTGGCAATGCCGTAACGCGCCTCGCTATTTGTGTTTAAATTTTTGGAACGGATAGCGAGAGTGGCGAAAACATCACCCGGAGAGTTCATTCGGCAGGTTCGGACAGAAGCGACGAAGGTCGTCTGGCCAACCCGCAAGGAAACCGGCATGACGACGGTCATGGTGCTGATCATGGCGCTTGTGCTTGGTATCTTCTTTTTCGTCGTCGATTTGGCCTTTAGCCAGATCGTGAAGTTCCTGTTGTCGCTGATCAGCGGTTAATCGAGGTTCTGGATTCTATGTCACGTTGGTACATCATCCACGCCTATTCGGGCTTTGAAAACAAAGTCCGTGAGGCGATCTTGGCGGAAGCCACGCGCATGGGCCTCGAACAATTGGTGGAGGCTGTCGAAGTTCCCACCGAAAAGATCACCGAGGTTCGCCGCGGCAAAAAGATCACCTCGGATCGCAAATTCTTCCCGGGCTATGTGCTGGCGAAGCTGCACCTGAACGATGATGTCTACCATCTGGTCAAGAACACCCCGAAGGTGACAGGCTTCCTCGGCGCGATGGGCAAGCCCCAGCCGATCAGCGAAGCAGAAGCCGCGCGCATTCTCAACACCCGTGAAGAAGCCGCCACCGCCGCGCCGAAGACCAAAGTCAGCGTCGATTATGAAATCGGCGATTCGGTCAAGGTGCTGGAAGGTCCATTCGCGAGCTTCAACGGCACGGTCGAGGAACTCGATTTCGACAAGAGCAAGGTCAAGGTATCGGTGTCGATCTTTGGTCGCGCCACCCCGGTCGAACTCGACTTCGAACAGGTCGAGCTTTCCAAATAAGCTTTCTGGCGCAAGTTTTACCCGTAATGCAGCGGCGCATGATGCGCGGCCATCACGGGTAAAACTTGCGCCATTCGCCTTGTCGGGCTATGCGCCCGCAACGCGCCGATTCCCGCGTTATGGAATCACAGCCGCGGGAGGCGGGGCATTTGGCCCGCCGCTATCACCGCTAAACTTGAAACGAGAGTGAGACATGGCAAAAAAGATTACCGGCTATATCAAGCTGCAGGTGCCAGCCGGCGCCGCCAACCCGTCCCCGCCGATCGGGCCTGCGCTCGGTCAGCGCGGTGTGAACATCATGGAATTCTGCAAGGCTTTCAACGCCGCGACCAGCGACCTTGAAAAGGCCATGCCGATCCCGACGATCATCACCGTCTATGCGGATCGCAGCTTCTCCTTCATCACGAAGACCCCGCCTGCGACCTTCCTCATCAAGAAGGCGATGAACCTGAAGTCCGGTTCGAAAGAACCCGGCAAGATCTCTGCTGGCACGATCACCCGGTCGAAGCTCGCCGAAATCGCACAGGTCAAGATGGCCGACCTCAATGCCAATGACATTGAAGCCGCCACCAAGATCATCGAAGGTTCTGCCCGCGCCATGGGCGTCGAAGTAGTGGAGGGTTAATCCATGGCATTTCAGAGCAAGAAGGCAAAGGCCCTCGCCACGGTCATCGATCGTGAAAAGCTGCATGGCATCGACGAAGCGATTGCCCTGCTGAAGGAAAAGGCTACCTCGAAGTTCGATGAAACCATCGAAATCGCGTTGAACCTTGGTGTCGATCCGCGTCACGCCGACCAGATGGTCCGTGGCGTTGTCACGCTGCCAAAGGGCACCGGCAAGACCGTCCGCGTCGGCGTGTTCGCCCGTGGCGCCAAGGCTGAAGAAGCACTGGCTGCTGGCGCTGACGTCGTTGGCGCAGAAGATCTGCTCGAAATTTGCCAGAACGGCAAAATCGATTTCGATCGCTGCATCGCGACCCCGGACATGATGGGCCTCGTCGGCCGCTTGGGTAAGATCCTCGGGCCGAAGGGCCTGATGCCGAACCCGAAGCTCGGCACCGTAACCCCGAACGTCGCTGACGCCGTGAAGGCTGCCAAAGGCGGCCAGGTCGAATTCCGCGTCGAAAAGGCCGGTATCGTCCATTCGGGCATCGGCAAGGCCAGCTTCCCGGCTGAAGACCTGCGCGCGAACTTCGACGCATTCGTCGATGCCATCGTCAAGTCCAAGCCTGCTGGCGCCAAGGGCAAGTATCTCCAGAAGATCGCCCTGAGCTCGACCATGGGTCCGGGCCTCAAGGTCAATGTCGGCGAAGTCGCCGCCTAAGCCTTAGCCTGCATTGCCGCGCCAAAGCTGATTTGGCGTGACGATGAACAGATAAAGAGCCCCCGCCCCGACCTGTTCGGCGCGGGGGTTTTTTATGGCAGCGCTGCTGGCTCTTGCCTTCCGCATCGAATCCCGCTAACGCCCGCCTCGTGCCAGTTCCGCAAGGAATCGGCATATCCGTCCGAGACAGCCGGTGAAGGGGATTTGCCCTTCTTAATTTCCAGCCAAGACGGGGACCGCATTTTTCGCCTGTAAGTGCTCCATTGCGATGCACCAGTTCAGGCGCGCATTCCCCTCGGACTATAACGCTTACCCTTATGCGGGCAGGATTTCCTGTGCGTGTGCGGGTGGCAAAAACGGCTGATGGATGGTCCATCAGTTGAAACGTGGAGAATGGCATGGATCGTGCTCAAAAAGCCGAACTGGTCGCCGAACTGAACCGCACCTTTTCCGAGGTCGGCGTGGTGGTTGTCACCCGCAATCTCGGCCTGACCGTCGCACAGTCGATGGATCTGCGTAACAAGATGCGTGAAGCCGGTGCCAGCTATCGGGTAGCAAAGAACAAGCTTGCCAGGATCGCATCAGAAGGCACTGCCTACACGTCGCTCAACGACTTGCTCGTTGGCCCGACGGGTCTGGCATCTTCCGTGGACGCGGTGGCTGCCGCTAAGGTTGCCGTCGATTTCGCCAAGACGAACGACAAGCTCGAAATCGTCGGCGGCGCCATGGGGGCAATTGTCCTCGATGTCGATGGTGTCAAGGCACTCGCTGCACTGCCGTCGCTCGACGAACTGCGCGCCAAGATTGTCGGCCTGGTACAGGCCCCGGCAACCAAGGTCGTCCAGATCGTTCAGGCGCCTGCTGGCCAGCTGGCCCGCGTCATGGGGGCATATGCCGCCAAGGACGCCGCATAAGCTTTGCGACCTGTTGAACTGAACTGAACTTATTGGGCTTTATCGCCCGCATGGAGACTTAAAATGGCTGATCTGAACAAAATCGTTGATGACCTTTCCGCTCTGACCGTTCTCGAAGCTGCTGAGCTTTCGAAGCTGCTCGAAGAAAAGTGGGGCGTTTCGGCTGCTGCTGCTGTTGCAGTTGCTGGCCCGGCTGCTGCCGCTGCCCCGGCTGCTGAAGAGCAGAGCGAATTCGACGTGATCCTGACCGGCGACGGCGGCAACAAGATTGCCGTCATCAAGGAAGTCCGCGCCATCACCGGCCTGGGCCTGACCGAAGCCAAGGCTGCTGTTGAAGCTGCACCGAAGGCGATCAAGGAAGGCGTGTCGAAGGACGAAGCCCAGAAGGTTAAGGCGCAGCTCGAAGCTGCTGGTGCGACCGTCGAACTCAAGTAAGAGTTTATCGGTCAGGCATCTGCCTGATTTCAAGAACAACGGGCGGCTCTCACATCGAGGGTCGCCCGTTTTCTTTTGGGGCATCATTCCTTCGTCATTCCCGCCTATGCGGGAATGACGAAGCGGGAGGCATATAATATAGGGACAGCCCCGCCCCTAAAACGCCACCCTCTGCCGCCAGCGCCAAAATGTCAGCCCCCCGGCCAATGCCGCCGCGACCCACAGGCTGTTCATGCCCCAGAGTGGATGCACCAACGCCCCGATGATCGCGCCACCGGACAGGCCGGACCACAATAACAGATACGGCACCCACTCCCAACGCGGCCCGCCCATCAGCGCCGCCCCCAGCCTTTGCCCGAGCTTCACCAATGCGCCGGTCATATAAGTAAGGCCGATCGACACCTCGCCATCGCGTTCAAAGGCGGTGTTCTCCACCCCCATCGCAAACGCCATGCCATAGAGCGCCGACAATCTCAGCCCCAAGGCCTGCGCAATCGCCGCAAGGCACAAGATCAAAGTCAACAACGCCAAGGACACGAGCTTGCCATATGTCGGGGTTGCGCGTCGCCGCGCCATCGTCCCCATCGTAACGCCGCCGACAAAGGTCGCGATCAGTGTCCCTGCCCGCAGCGCATCCGCCGCATGGGTCGCGACCCCGACCGCGAGCCGCGTCGAATTACCGCTCATGAAGGAAACGAAAAAACCGCCGAGTTCGAGAAAACCAAGCGCATCAATATAGCCTGCCAAGGCGGCCAACAGCACCGCCAGCGTCCAGCTCTGGCGATCAAGCCGATGCATTACTCTGGCTATTTTGACATTGCCCGATCAACGTACCCTTGATCCCCGCGCGACGGCTCCAGCGGAAATGAGGCCACGCCTTAGCCCAACGCCCGGCCACAATCCGTTCGCCGGGCCGCGCCGCATCATCCAGCATGATCGTGCCGCCCGGTGCGACCTGATCGAACAGGCAGGATGCCGATCCGCGCACCAACGGGTGCAACGTCCAAGGCGGGCCATCGATCACCAGCAGGTCGATATTTTGCGGCACATCGGACAAATCATACCAGATGCCCGGCCATGGGGCCACCGCCGGGATCAGCGGGGCATGATGCAATTCGGAATGAATGTCGTGGCTCAGCAACCAGCGTCTGGTGGATTCGACAAATTCGAGATGCTGATCAAAACTGACCAACTGCCCGCCGCCATGAAGTTGCAACGCACGCCCCAGCACCAGCGAGGATGCGCCACAGCCCAGTTCCATCACCATTTGCGGGCGATGTGCCTCGATATGATCGACAAGATAATGGAGGAAGCCGACATCGGCCTTCCAGCTCCCCAAATTGGGCAAGGCATCCATCGGCAGATCAAGCCGCCGCAACAGCGCCTCTTTATCCCGCAAACGGCCACCCCAAAGGCTTTTCAACAGCCACGGCCATTGGACCGCCCCCACGGCCAACAGCCACAACCAATCCCGCCAGTCGCGCCGCCACTCGGCATTACCTGTCAGGGGTAAAAAGGCAGTGGCTTCACGGCTGGTCAAATGGATTAATCCTCAAATGGGTCGCGTACGAGGATCGTATCTTCACGTTCCGGCGAGGTCGAGACCAAAGCGACCGGGCATTGGATCAGCTCTTCCACCCGACGGATATATTTGATCGCCTGTGCGGGTAGATCGGCCCAGCTTCTGGCGCCAGCGGTCGATTCCGACCAGCCCGGCATTTCCTCGTAAATAGGCTCGACCCGCGCCTGATCGGACGCATGCGGCGGGAGATAGTCATAGATCTTGCCGTCGAGCTTATAGCCCGTGCAGATCTTCAACGTGTCAAAGCCATCGAGTACATCGAGCTTGGTCAGCGCAATGCCCGTGATGCCGCTGACCGCTGCCGACTGGCGCACCAGCACGGCATCAAACCAGCCGCACCGACGCTTGCGCCCGGTGACGGTGCCGAATTCATGGCCGCGCTCACCCAGACGTTGCCCGGTCTCATCTTCCAATTCCGTCGGGAACGGGCCGGAACCCACGCGGGTCGTATAGGCCTTGACGATCCCCAGCACGAACCCGACCGCCGATGGGCCAAGGCCCGAACCACCCGATGCAGTGCCAGCGATGGTGTTGGACGAGGTCACAAACGGATAGGTGCCGTGATCGATATCGAGCAGCACGCCCTGCGCGCCTTCAAACAGGATACGCTTGCCCTGCTTGCGCGCCTCATTCAGGCCCACCCATACCGGCTTGGCATAAGGCAGCAGGAATTCGGCGATTGCGCGCAATTCCGCGACAATCGCGGCGCGATCGATCGGCGGATGACCGAAACCGGCGCGCAGCGCATCATGATGCGCGCAAATGCGATCAAGCTGCGGCTCCAGATCATCAAGATGGGCAAGGTCGCACACGCGGATCGAGCGACGGCCCACCTTGTCTTCATAAGCCGGGCCGATGCCGCGACGGGTCGTGCCGATCTTGCCCGCGCCCGATGCATCTTCGCGCAACCCATCAAGATCGCGGTGGAACGGCAGAATCAACGGCGCGGTTTCGGCGACATGGAGATTATCCGGGCTGATGTTCACGCCCTGCCCCGCCAGCTTCGCCACTTCATCGCGGAAATGCCAAGGATCAAGCACGATGCCATTGCCGATCACCGACAAAGTGCCGCGCACGATGCCGCTTGGCAGCAGCGACAATTTATAGGTCGTGCCATCGACCACCAACGTATGCCCGGCATTATGCCCGCCCTGAAAGCGCACCACCACATCTGCGCGGCTGGCCAGCCAGTCGACAATCTTGCCCTTGCCTTCATCGCCCCATTGGGCACCGATAACCGTTACGTTCGCCACGAATGTCAGTCTTTCTTGATCGGGACGGCCTTGCCGTCGGTCAAAATATGCGTGCAGATCTGGGCTTGCGCCGTATCTTCTTCGGTCAGCGCCGCGACCGTCACCCAGCCATCGGCCCGATATTGGGCCGCGACAGCCGCCGTCGTGCCAACCGGCAGGAACAAGCGGCGACGATCACCACGCGCAAGGCCTGCATCAATCAGCGGATCAATAAAAGCGGAAAAACCGACCGCTGGTTCCGCGCCGTTGAAATAGGTCCCGCCGCGCCCGATTTCACCGGTTGCGAGCGGCGAATAAAGCGAGAAGCCAAGCCAGCTTTGATATTCAAAGCCATGGCGTTCAGTCGGATCAAGCGTGATCGTGATGTCGGACGGCAGCAAGGCGACAATCGCCTCAATCCGCGCCAGCCGATCCGCCAGCAAGCCCTGCACATCAAACGCCCGTAATTTGCCAATCGCCGCAGCGACCGGGCCTGCCGCCTCGATCAACGGGGCATAGGCATTCGGCACGGCAGCCACATCCTTTGCATCCAGCCGCGCTTTCAACAGCGCAACATCATCGACCGGCAGTGGGCCAATGGCCAACAGATCGATCACATCCGGCATGTTGAGATCAAGCGTCAGGCCCGTGACCCCCGCCTGCCGCAGGCCATCGATGGCCGCATTGATGATTTCAGCTACCGCCGCGACCGAATCGGCCCCGATCAATTCGGCCCCGACCTGCATCATTTCGCGTTCGGGACGCAATTGCCCAGCCTTCAACTTCACCACCGGCCCGCCATAAGACAGGCGCACCGGGCGCGGATGATGGCCCATGCGATTGGTTGCAATCCGCCCGATCTGGCCGGTCATATCCGAACGGACCGCCATGGTTTCACCCGATGCCGGATCGACAAAACGCAGCAAATCCCGGCCACTGACGTGCAGACCCGCCGTCAACGTCGCCTCGAATTCGGCCAAGGGCGGTTGCACCCGTTCATAGCCATAGCCGGCCACAGCATCGAGGATGATACGCACGAGACGCGCCGAGGCATCGGCCTCGGGCGGCAGGCGGTCACGAAAGCCGGTTGGCAACAGGGCATTGGTCATAGCGGGGGCCTTTTAGCAGCTTCATGCCAAAGGGGAACCTCTGGCATGAAGTCGCCGACACGCATCAGAATTTAAGGGCCTTGACCGTCTTCACGCCGGGCAGCTTGCTGGCTGCGCCAAGAACGGTTTCAGGAATGGCGGCATCCATCGACAGCAGCAGAATGGCTTCGCCACCCGCCGAACGACGACCCAGATGGAAGGTGCCGATGTTCAGCCCTGCCTCACCGAGCAACGACCCCACCCGGCCAATAAAGCCCGGCGCATCTTCGTTGACGATATAGAGCATGTCGCCATCAAGATCGGCTTCGACCTTGATCCCGAACATTTCGACAAGGCGCGGCTGGCCATTGCCGAACAATGTCCCGGCCACCGACTTTTCGCCATCGGCGGTATGGACCGAGACGCGGACCAACGTATGATAATCGCCTTCGCGGTCATGGCGGACTTCACGGACATCAAGGCCGCGTTCCTTCGCCATATAGGGCGCGTTGACCATGTTCACCGTGTCGGAATAACGACGCATCAGGCCCGCCAGCACGGCGGCCGTGATCGGCTTGATGTTGAGCTGGGCCGCCGCACCTTCGACTTCGACGTCGATCTTGGTCAGGCTGTCATGCGCAAGCTGGCCGACCAATGACCCAAGCTTTTCCGCCAGCGCCATATAAGGACGCAGCTTCGGCGCTTCTTCCGCCGACAGAGACGGCATGTTGAGCGCGTTGGTCACGCCGCCATTGACGAGATAATCGGCCATCTGTTCGGCCACCTGCAACGCGACATTGACCTGTGCTTCATTGGTCGATGCGCCCAGATGCGGCGTGCAGATGAAGTTCGGCGTGCCAAACAACGGCGATGCCTTGGCAGGCTCTTCGACGAACACGTCGAGTGCCGCGCCACCGACATGGCCCGAATCAAGCGCGTCCTTCAACGCTGCTTCATCCACCAGACCACCGCGCGCGCAATTGATGATGCGCACGCCCTTTTTGCACTTGGCGATATTGTCGCGGCTCAGGATATTGCGCGTCTGATCCGTCAGCGGCGTATGCAGCGTGATGAAATCCGCCTTGCCGAGCAACGTATCGAGATCCGCCTTTTCCACGCCCATTTCAATCGCGCGTTCCGGAGTCAGGAACGGATCGAATGCGACGACCTTCATCTTGAGGCCGAGCGCGCGGCTGGCGACGATCGAACCGATGTTGCCCGCGCCGATCAGACCCAGGGTCTTGCCGGTCACTTCGACACCCATGAAGCGGTTCTTTTCCCATTTGCCCGCCTGTGTCGACAAATCGGCTTCCGGGATCTGACGCGCCAGCGCGAACATCAGCGCAATCGCATGTTCGGCGGTCGTGATCGAATTGCCGAACGGGGTGTTCATCACCACCACGCCCTGCGCCGATGCGGCAGGAATATCGACATTGTCGACACCGATACCGGCGCGACCAATGACCTTCAAATTCGTCGCAGCGTCGAGAATTTCCTTCGTCACCCGGGTCGAAGAACGAATCGCGAGACCATCATATTGACCGATAATCGCGATCAGTTCTTCCGGGGTCTTGCCGGTGATGACATCGACATCGCAACCGCGCTCCGCGAAAATCTTGGCGGCATTCGGGTCCATCTTGTCGGAAATAAGGACTTTAGGCTTGGTCATGTTGCTTAACTCCTCTGGGGAGAGTTCCCGTTTGAATGGGGAAAACTGATCTGAAGACAGATAATCTGCGCCCCCGCCTCACACACATGGAGGGAGGGCGCAGGCAATTATTTGGCGTGCAATGTCGCCCAGGCCCAATCGAACCACGGGCCGAGCGCCTCGACATCCGCCGTGTTCACGGTCGCGCCGCACCAGATCCGCAGGCCCGGCGGGGCATCGCGATAACCGGCAATGTCATAGGCCGCATCTTCGGCTTCCAACAGACCGGCGAATTTCTTGATCAGTGCTTCATCCGCGCCCTCGACCGTCAAACAGACCGAGGTGGTGGAGCGTATCGCCGGATCAGCCGCGAGATGGCCAAGCCAGCTGCGTTCTTCGACAATCTTACCAAGCGCCGCCGCATTCGCATTGGAACGCGCCTTCAGGCCTTCCAGCCCGCCGACCGACTTCGCCCATTCGAGCGCGAAGATCACGTCTTCGACTGCCAGCATGGACGGGGTGTTGATCGTTTCGCCCTTGAACACGCCTTCGGTCAGCTTGCCCTTGGACACAAGGCGGAACACCTTGGGCAAAGGCCATGCCGGCGTGAAGGTTTCGAGCCGTTCGACCGCGCGCGGGCCGAGGACCAGCACGCCATGCGCGCCCTCGCCGCCCAGCACCTTCTGCCAGGAGAAGGTCACGACATCGAGCTTGTCCCAAGGCATGTCATAGGCGAACACCGCCGAGGTCGCGTCGCAGATCGTCAGGCCTTCACGGTCATCGGCAATCCAGTCGCCATTGGGCACGCGCGCGCCAGAGGTCGTGCCGTTCCAAGTGAAGACGACGTCATCCTTAAAGTTGACGGCGGAAAGATCGGGGATTTCACCATAAGGCGCGTTCAACACCGTGGCGTTGAGCTTCAATTGCTTGTTGACGTCCGTCACCCAGCCTTCGCCAAAGCTTTCCCACGCCATCATCGTCACACCGCGGGCGCTCAACATCGTCCACAGCGCCATTTCGACAGCACCGGTATCCGACCCCGGCACAATGCCGATGCGGTGGGTGTCCGGCACGCCGAGCACTTCGCGGGTAAGGTCGATCGCAAGTTGAAGACGCGCTTTACCGATCTTGGCACGGTGAGACCGGCCCAGCGATTCGGTAGCGAGTTTGGAGGCGTCCCAGCCCGGCGGTTTCGCACAAGGGCCAGAAGAGAAAAACGGACGAGCCGGCTTAGAGGCAGGTGTATTCACAGTCATGTAATGCTTCTCCTTACAGAGAGCTGCGCGGCGTTGGGACCGCGTGGCCCGGGGCTGCTCATAAGGGAAGGTGGCGGAATGTCAATTTATGATTAGTCTCTTTTGTTAGCCCCTCAAGCGCCGGGCGCGGGCATCCGCCCGCTTGGCTACGCGCCAATAAGGCGCGGCGACCGTTCGGCCTTGCGGCTGCTCACACAGCCGTTGGTGGGGGATTGCGAGGTCAGCCCTTGGAAGTTGCCACCAACGGCGCGCAGCGCCGCAAGCGCGAACGCGCGCCCGAGCTTATTGCGAGGAAGCCAAGCGGGCGGATGCCCGCGCCCGGCGTTTGAGGGACTAAAACAAACAGAGGTATTATAATACCTCTTCTAAAACGCACGGTTTTGCTTGACTTTAACACCCCTAAACGTCATTGGAGCCCATCGCCGCCGTTCGGATTTGTCCGGGCGGCTTGATTTTTTAGTCGCATCCCCATGAATTTTGCGGGATTGCGGTCAACCATGAGGGTCAAGAGCCATGAAGGCGCTGATGAAGACCACCAAGTCGGTCAAGCCGGCTGAGGTCGAAAAGAAATGGCATCTTATTGATGCAGAAGGACTGGTCGTTGGCCGCGTTGCCTCGATCATTGCCAACATCCTGCGCGGCAAGCACAAGCCGACGTTCACCCCGCACGTCGATTGCGGTGACAATGTCATCGTCATCAATGCGGATAAGGTGCGCTTCACCGGCAACAAGCTGCAGAAGAAGGTCTATTATCGCCACACCGGCTATGCTGGTGGGATCAAGGGCGTAACGGCTGGCAAGGTGCTGGAAGGTCGTTTCCCGGAACGCGTCCTTGAAAAGGCTGTTGAACGCATGGTGCCGCGCGGCCCGCTCGGTCGTGAGCAGATGCGCAACCTGCGCCTTTATTCGGGTGCCGAGCATCCGCATGAAGCACAGAACCCCGCAATTCTCGATATCGCGGCGATGAACCGCAAGAACAAGGTGGGTGCATAATGTCCGATACCCGTCAGTCCCTCGCCGATCTGGCTGCGCTGACCGGCGCTGCTCCTGTTGCACCGGCTGCTGTTGTCGCCGATGTTGCTGGTGAAGCACCTGTTGCTGTTGCACCTGCTGCCCCGACCATGCCGCTGCGCGAACGCGAAGTCGACGCGCAGGGCCGTTCCTACGCCACTGGCCGTCGTAAGGACGCCGTTGCCCGCGTCTGGATCAAGCCGGGCACCGGCCGCGTGATCGTCAACGGTCGCGATTCGGTGACCTATTTCGCGCGTCCGACCCTGCGTCTCGTCATCAACCAGCCGTTCGCCGTCACCGACCGCGAAGGCCAGTATGATGTGATCTGCACCGTCAAGGGCGGCGGTCTTTCCGGTCAGGCCGGTGCCGTCAAGCATGGCATCAGCCAGGCGCTCACCAAGTACGAACCAGTGCTGCGCGCACCGGTCAAGGCTGCTGGGTTCCTGACCCGCGATAGCCGTACGGTTGAACGTAAGAAATACGGTAAGGCTAAGGCCCGTCGTAGCTTCCAGTTCTCGAAGCGTTAATTCACGCTTCGGCACTGCCGAACAAAAAAGGGGTCAGCGTTTCGCTGGCCCCTTTTTTTGCGCCCGCATCTGGTCCATCAACATTTATAGAAGGATTTGGTAACATGACTGAACGCACTATATCGGATGCCCACATGAGGGACGTTGTCCAAACCCTCTACGATGCCACCGCCATTGGCGACACCGACAAGGTTCGCAGTCTGTTGACTGATGACTTCCAGCTTAAAGGCGCGCCAAGCCTGCCCTATGGCGGCATTTATACTGGGCAAAACTGCCTTGCCGAGGTGTTTGCCAATGTCATGGCCTTTTGGGATGCGCCGACATTGCAGGTCGATGGGATCACGGTCGGGGACGGCTATGCCTTTGGCATTGTCCGGCTGGGCGTCACCTCACGCCGCACGGGCAAACACTTCGACCTCGAAATCGCCGAACGGTTCCGTTTTCGGGGCGACAAAATCGACCAGATCATGCCCTATTACTTTGACAGCCATGCCGTCTGGGCCGATGCGCAGACTGAATAGGGGCGGAGCGCTCAAAAGCCCCTGCCGCATCATCAAGCATTGACAAAATCATGCTTAGTCTAGACCCTAGAATAAACATAGGGGAAGCAAATCATATGGGCGGCTTTTCAATCTGGCATTTTCTGATCCTGCTGATCATGTTCTCGCCGTTGCTCCTGCTGATTTTCTATCGCCAGAAACGGGTCGTCGTGCGGCATGCGCAATCGGGCCTGACGAAAAACGGTTTTTACGGGTTCAGCCCGACCTATCTGTGCTTTGGCTGGTTCGTGCCGTTATTTCGCGGCGAAATCGGGATTGCGGCGCTGCATCTGCTGTTCAGCATTGTGACCTTTGGCCTGTGGCAGATCATCGCCGCCTTCATCTACAACCGCCAATATACCGCGCGCTTGCTGACCAATGGCTGGGTGCTGGCCGATACGCCTGAAAATGAGGCGGCGGCACGGTTCGCCCTGAATATTAACTGATTAATCGAAGCGATAGGCCGAGATCGCGACTTCCAGCACGCGCTCATGATAGATGCGCGTGCCTGCTGCATCGCTCGCCCCGGCGGCGACCATCAACGGCAGGAGATGTTCCTCGCGCGGGTGGGCGAATTGTCCGCCGGGGGCTTGCGACCATTGATTAAGCGCCGCCTCGCGATCATTGCAGGGCGCGGTTGCGACCGAAGTCAGCCATTGGTCGAACAACGCGGCTTGGGCCGTGGCCGCCGGATTGCCATAGGCCCGCATGTTGTGAAAGCTCATCCCCGATCCGAGGATAAGCACGCCTTCATCGCGCAGGGCTGATAGCGCCCGACCCGCAGCTTGATGCATCGCCGGATCAAGGCTGCGATCGAGCGACATTTCGACGACCGGAATATCCGCATCGGGCGCGGCCACCATCAACGGGATGAACGCGCCATGGTCCAGACCGTGATCGGGATCGACCGTCGCCTTGAAACCCGCCGCCTGCAACAATCCTGCCGCCCGCGCCGCCAGATCAGGCGCACCCGGCGCCGGGTAGCGCAGCTCATAAGTGTGCGGCGGGAATCCGTAATAATCGAAGATCAACCCCGGCGCAGCATGGCCGGTGAATGCAAAGCCATCCGTTTCCCAATGGGCGGAGACCAGCAAAATCGCCTTGGGCCGCGCGGGCAAACTCGCCAGCAATTGGCGCAGAAAATCGCCCATGCCGGTCCAGCGCCCGGCAGGATCGTCCATGAAAAAGCATGGCCCCCCGCCATGAGGAATGAACAGGCTGGGCTGCGGCTTCTGGTTCTTTTCAGTCATCATCATGTCCATATGGGGTGGCAGCGCCAGATGTGAAGAATTAACCCCGCCGCTTTATTTCCCCGACACCGGCGTCAATGCAGCGACCGCCGCCGCCGCATCCACAGGATCGATCCCCGGTGGCGGCGCGGCGGCGATAATCTCCCGCCCCGCCATGACGCGGGCAGCGCGATGGATCGCCCGACGCAACCGGGGATAGGTGCCGCAACGACAGATATTGGTCATCGCCGCATCGATATCGGCATCCGCCGGTTGGGGATTGGCTTGCAACAGCGCCGCCGCCGCCATGATCATCCCCGATTGGCAATAACCGCATTGCGGCAGGTTTTCCGCGACCCATGCCTGTTGCACCGGGTGGCTGCGATCTGCGGACAGGCCTTCGATCGTCGTCACCAACGCACCTTCAACCGTCCCGATATTGACCTGACAGGAGCGCACCGCCTGACCATCCACATGCACGGTGCATGCCCCACACTGGCCTGCCCCGCACCCATATTTGGTGCCGGTCAGGTTCGATGCATCGCGCAACGCCCATAATAAGGGTGTTTCCGCATCAAGCCGATAATGGACGGGCTGGCCGTTGACAGTGAAACGCGTCATAGCAATGCGTTATAGCCTGGGATGCCAACAAGGAAAGCCACGCCCGCATGAATTCGCCCAAAACCGATCAGGCCGAAGCCAGCCTGCACAGCCTGCCGGTGCTGATGCGCCTATTGGGCCGCCGGGTGATATTGGCGGGCCATGGCGCAGGCGCGGATGCCAAGCGCCGCCTGTTGACCCGCGCGGGCGCGAACATTGTCGGGCCGGATGATCAGGCGGCGCTGGCGATTGTCGCGATTGAGGAGGAGGACGAGGCGCTGGCGGTGATTGCCGCCCTCAAGGCGCGCGGCGTATTGGTCAATGCCACCGACCGGCCAGATCATTGCGACTTCACCCTGCCCGCGATCATCGACCGCCACCCCGTATTGATCGCCATCGGCACCGGCGGCGCGTCCGCTGGTCTTGCCAAGGCGCTGCGCCAACGGCTGGAGGCGATGCTGCCCGCCAATCTGGGGAAACTGGCGGACGGGCTTTATGCCGCGCGTGGTGCGATCCGCAGGCGCTGGCCGGACGCGGCGACGCGACGGCGCGCGATTGATGCCGCGCTCGACCCCGGAGGCCCGCTCGACCCGTTTCACGCCCATCAGGACGATGCCGTGGCCGCATGGCTCGACATGCCGGAGACAACGCCGAGGACAGGCCTAGTCAGCCTCCAGATCGACAATGCAGACCCGGACATGCTGCGGCTATGGCAGGCGCGGCTATTGGGGCAGGCCGACCGCGTTTTCCATCATCCCGATGTGCCGAAAGCGATTCTCGAACGCGCACGCGCCGATGCCGAGCGGATCGCCGCCACCACCCCACCGACATCATCGGGCGCGGATCTCGACCTGTGGCTGACTTATCAGCCGGTCGACAGCAGCCAATAATCGCTGCCCTGCAAGCCGACCGCCGATAATATCCCGGTCCGATAGGCCCCGGTATCAAGACCGATGCGATTGGGGCGCCATTGCACCTCTGGCCGGATCGTGTGGCCATGGACAATCATCGCGCCATGATCGACGGACGAATCCAGAAATTCATCGCGAATCCAGATCAGGTCCGATTCGACCTGCGCTTCAAGCGCCACCCCCGGCTTCACCCCGGCATGGACAAAGCAATAATCGCCACGATGGAGCATCAGCGGCAGGCCCGCCAGAAATGCCTGATGGGCGGGCGGCACGGCGCGGCGCGCGGCGGCGACAATCTCGCCCAATTCGCCCGACATCAACACTGACGACGATACGCCATAGCTTTCAAGGCATTGCTGCCCGCCGAAACTGAGCCAAGACAGCAGCCATGTCGTCTCGCCATCCAGCACCGAAAGCAGGGTCGCCTCGTGGTTCCCCTTCATCGTGGTCAGCGTGATCGCCGGAAGGTTCCAATTGCAGGCAAGTTCAACCACCCCTGCCGAATCGGGGCCGCGATCGATCAAATCACCCAAAAGAATGATCTCGCAGCTTTCGGACCCGCCGCGTTGTTCATGATCGACAGTGATTCGCCGGAGCAGATCATGCAGCAGATCAAGACGACCATGGACATCGCCAATCGCATAGATTCGCGACGCATCAGGGACTTTGGGCTTTTCGGGGGTATTTTCCGCACCGAAAAGCGTCTTCAACATGGTTTTCACCGCTGACACCGCTTGACTAACTCCCCTCTGCCGAATAGGTGGACCGCTCTTATTCAACAACCGTTTTCAGACAAGGCAGCGTTAGCCCCATGAAGATCCGTAACTCGCTCAAATCGCTCAAGGGGCGTCATCGCGATAACCGTGTTATCCGTCGTCGTGGCCGCACCTATGTCATCAACAAGACCAATCGTCGCTTCAAGGCTCGTCAGGGCTAATTGCTTGGCGGCCTGATGGTCGCCAACTTTCGAAGCATGATTGCTTGAAAACCCCGTGCCAGCCCGTCTGGCGCGGGGTTTTCGCGTGTGGCGCTGATCGGGTATAGCATTGCGCATATCTCCCGCCGTCTATTGCCCGCCGCCGCCGGAACCGACAGCAGCGGGCATCAGAATCAGCCTTCCAACTCATTCCCCGTCAGTTGCACGGCATGGACCACATTGGTGGACCCCGGCGTCCCGAACGGCACGCCTGCCATGATGACGATATGATCGCCCGCACCGGCCACGCCATGGCGCAGCGCCGTACGCTTGGCCTTTTCGACCATTTCCTCAAAGCTATCGACATCGCGGGTGTTGACCGCATGCGCGCCCCATAACAGCCCAAGCTGCCGCGCCGTCGTCACCTTGGGCGTGATGATCAGCACCGGTACCGAAGGCCGTTCACGCGACACGCGCCGCGCGGTGGAGCCCGACGCGGTGAAGCAGACAATCGCCGAGGCCGAAATGACGCTGGCGATATGCGCCGCCGCCTCCGACATCGCATCGGCGGTGGTCGGATCGGGACGGGTTTCGGTAAAATGCAGCCGCGAAACATAGCCCGGATCGGATTCGACCGCCGTCGCGATGCGGTCCATCATTGCCACGGCTTCGACCGGCCAATCGCCCGCTGCCGATTCCGCCGACAACATCACCGCATCCGCGCCATCGTAAATCGCGGTCGCAACGTCGGACACTTCGGCCCGTGTCGGGGTCGGCGCCTTGATCATCGATTCGAGCATCTGGGTCGCGACCACCACGGGCCGACCCATGCGGCGCGAGGTTTCGACGATCCGCTTTTGCGCCTGCGGCACGGATTCCGGCGGCAGTTCCACGCCCAGATCGCCGCGCGCAACCATCACGCCATCGACGATCTCGATAATTTCTTCCAGCCGCTCCATTGCCTGCGGCTTTTCGATCTTGGCCAAGAGCGCTGCCTTGTCGCCAATCAATTGCCGCGCCTCGGCCACATCCTCTGGCCGCTGCACAAAGCTGAGCGCGACCCAATCAATCCCCAGTCCAAGGGCAAAGGTCAGATCGCTGCGATCCTTGGCCGTCAACGCCGGGACCGGCACGACGACATCGGGGACGTTCAGCCCCTTGTTGTTGGACAATTGCCCGCCGACTTCGACGACCGTATCGATCCGGTCTTGCGTCACCGCCGTCACGCGCAACACCAGCTTGCCATCATCCAGCAACAGCCGCGCATCGGGGCGCAGGGCCGCGAAAATTTCGGGATGCGGCAGGGTCATGCGCGTCACATCACCCGGCGTCGGATCGCGATCGAGGACAAAGGCCGCGCCCTTGACCAGCATGATCGGCCCATCGGCCAGCGTGCCGACGCGGAGCTTCGGCCCCTGCAAATCGACGAGAATCGTCGCCAATCGCCCGGTCTCGCGCTCAATATCGCGAATCAGGGCAATGACCTTGGCATGGTCTTCCTGCTTGCCGTGGCTCATGTTGATGCGGAATGCGTCGGCCCCGGCATCCATCAACCGGGAAATCATCTCACGGCTGTTGCTGCTTGGGCCAAGCGTCGCAAGAACCCGGACCTTACGCCTGCGGGTTTGGGTCGGCTGCTTCACAAAAACTCCTTTGCGGATATGACAGGCGGGGGGAGGAGAGTGCCGAAAATCCGGCGCAATGCCTGCGTTGAAATTCATAACAGCAAGACGGCGGCTTGACGAGTGCACCCGCCAGTTTGGACATGAAAAATCAATAACCGGCAGAATGGCCGCGAAAAAGCATTGAGCATCCGCCCTCGCTGGCATAAACGCCACCTTCCGCTCGATCATCGAGCACCATCATTCAATGCCATGGAGTCACAGATGAGCGACATCATCGCCGCCGATCAGCTACGCCTGTTTATCGAACGGATCGAACGTCTCGAAGAAGAAAAGCGCGGCATTTCGGACGACATCAAGGACGTCTATAACGAAGCCAAGTCCAATGGTTTTGATGCCAAAGCGATGCGCGCCATTGTCCGCCTGCGGAAGATGGAAAAGAACGCCCGCGACGAGGCCGAAGCCATTCTCGAAACCTATAAGGCCGCACTCGGCATGGCCTGATCTTCGGATCAACCAAAAATACAGTCCTAAAGAGCAGGGATGGCAGATTGATTTAGAGGGGTGTTGATTAGACCTTTGTGGTATAGTTGATGCATGAATCTACCCTTTGCCAATGCTATCCCTGCCGCGACACTGATCTTGATGCGTGATCAGGACGCTGCACCACCCGCCATCATGATGATCGAACGGGCCGCGACCATGGCCTTTGCGGCGGGCGCGCGCGTGTTTCCCGGTGGCCGGGTTGATGAGGATGACAAGATCATCGCCGCAAGCCTTGGCGATGATATGCCCTATGATACGCCGCACCGGATTGCCGCCATTCGCGAAACAATCGAAGAAGTCGGCCTCGCGGTCGCGCTTGATCCCCTGCCCGATCATGACATTGTGAACGCGATGCGGGCCGATCTGGCCAATGGCCGAGCCTTTTCCGAATTGCTTGTGGAACATGGACTGACCCCGGATCTTGATGCATTATTGCTGTTTGCCCGCTGGTGCCCGCCACCCTCGGTCGCACCGCGCGCGTTCGACACGCATTTCTATGCCGCCAAGGCCAATCATCTGCCGATGAACGCGACGGTCGATGGCTCGGAAACCGTGCATCTCGTCTGGACCTCCGCCGAACAAGCGTTGCAGGATGCGGAAGAGGGCATCGCGCGGATCGTCTTTCCGACCCTGTGCAACCTCGAAAAAATCGGTCAGGCGGGCAATTTTGACGAATTGGTCGCGCATGTGGAGACTTATCCGGTGGAATTGATCCAACCGCTTGTCGGTGAAATCGATGGCGAACAGGTACTCCGCATCCCGGAGGATCGCGGCTATCCCCGGACATGGCGCGCTCTCAACAGCATCGCGCGTTTTTAACGCTATCCTCCAGCGCCATAATGGCTTGGCGAAGCGACTTCCCTTGGATTAGAGACCATCCTGCTTCATTCAGTTTGAATCTGGATAGTCTCTAATCTCTTTTGTTTGCCGTGATTTCCGAGTCGTGAAATGTTCCATTTCACTCGAAATCACTCTAAGGCCACATCTATGTCTGCACAGCCTTCTTCCCCCATGGGCGCACCGCTCGTTCTCTTCAACAGCTTCACCCGCGAAGCCGCGCCTTTCACGCCGATCGATCCGGCGATGGTGCGGATGTATAGCTGCGGGCCGACGGTCTATTCCTTTGCCCATCTCGGCAATCTGCGCGCCTATGTCTTTACCGATACGCTGCGCCGGGTGATGGAATATAAGGGCTATAACGTCACCCATGTGATCAACATCACCGATGTCGGCCATCTCACCTCTGATGCCGATAGCGGCGACGACAAGATGGAAGCGGCGGCGAAAAAGACCGGCAAATCGATCTGGGACATTGCCGCTTTTTACACCGATGCGTTCAAGCAGGACATTCACCGGCTGAATATCAAAGACCCATCGCGCTGGTCGGTCGCGACCGAACATGTCGATGACATGATCCATTACGCCGAAAAAATCGCGCCCGAACATTGCTACACGCTCGATTCCGGCCTGTATTTCGATGTCTCGACCCTGCCGGAATATGGCAAGCTCGCGGGTGCGGCGACTCATGATGCGACCCCGGTCGAAAGCCGGATCGACCCCGTCGATGGCAAGCGCCACCCGCAAGATTTCGCGATCTGGCGGGCATCGCCCAAGGATGAACAGCGCCAGATGGAATGGGACAGCCCCTGGGGCAAGGGCGCGCCGGGCTGGCATCTCGAATGCTCGGTAATGAGCATGAAATATCTGGGCGAACAGTTCGACATTCATACCGGCGGCATCGACCATCGCGAAATCCATCATTGCAATGAAATCGCGCAGAATCAGGCCTTCACCGGATCGACCAAGACCGGCGCGAATTATTGGATGCACAATAATTTCCTCGTCGATCGCGATGGCAAGATGTCGAAATCCAAGGGCGGTTTCTCCACCCTGCAATCGGTGATCGACCGGGGCATTCACCCGCTCGCCTATCGCCTGTTCTGTATTTCGGCGCATTATCGTTCGGAACTCGAATTTTCGGGCGACAATGTCGCCGCCGCGCTGACCCGGTTGAAACGACTGGTGATGGGCGTATCCGCCCTGCGCGATCGGGCCGAAGGGACGATCTGGCAGACTTACGATCGCACGGCGCTGGAAGCTGGCCTGCCTGCCGCCGCCATTGATGCCCTCACCCGCTTCGATGCGGCGATTGCCGATGATCTGATGCTGCCCCGTGCCCTGCCGCTGGTGGAGGAAGTGCTGAGCATGAAGAAGATCAGCGTCGATGATCGGCTAAGGGCCATCGCCTCGATGGATCTGGTGCTCGGTCTCAACCTGATGACGATCAACCGCGCAGGCCTCCGTGTTCGCCCGGCGGATGCACAAATCACCGAAGACGAGATCAACGCGATCCTTGACCAGCGCAAACAGGCGCGGGCCGATAAGGATTATGCGGAATCCGACCGGCTGCGCGATGCGCTCGCCGCCAAGGGTGTGGAGGTCATGGACGGCGATCCGCTCGGCTGGGACTGGGCGCTCCATCTGGGGTGAGGAAAACCAACGGCGGCATCGCCGCCGCAAGCGCGAACGCGCGCCCGAGCTTATTGCGAGGAAGCCAAGCGGGCGGATGCCCGCGCCCGGCGCCTGAGGGACAAAACAAAAACGCGGGACTAAAACAAAACACCGCCTCGTTCACTGTGATCGAAAACCATCATCATCGCCGTTACCGCTATTTCTTGCCCTTGGCGGCGGCTTCACGTAAAGCCGCGCCATTATGACTAAAAACTGGACCACAGAAAGCTGGAAGGCGTTTGAAGCGCGCCAGCTCCCGACCTACCCCGATCAGGCCGCGCTGTCGGCGGCGGAAGCGACTCTGTCGAACTATCCGCCGCTCGTTTTTGCTGGTGAAGCCCGTGATTTGAAGACCGAGCTGGCACAAGTCTCGGCGGGCAAGGCGTTCCTGTTGCAAGGCGGCGATTGCGCCGAAAGCTTCGCCGATTTCCATCCCAACACGATCCGCGACACCTTCCGCGTGCTGTTGCAGATGGCGGTGGTGCTGACCTATGCGTCGAAATTGCCGGTGGTGAAGGTCGGGCGCATGGCCGGCCAGTTCGCCAAGCCGCGTTCCGCCGATATGGAAACCAAGGGCGATGTGTCGCTCCCGTCCTATCGCGGCGACATCATCAACGACATCGCCTTCACCTCGGCCTCGCGCACGCCGGACCCGGAACGGATGATCCGCGCCTATAGCCAGTCGGCGGCGACGCTGAACCTGCTGCGCGCCTTTGCGCAGGGCGGCTATGCGAACCTGCATCAGGTCCATCGCTGGACGCTCGATTTCATGGGCCGCAGCCCATGGGCCGAGAAATTCCAATCGGTCGCGGATCGCATCGGCGATGCGCTCGACTTCATGGCGGCATGCGGGATCAACGAGAACACCGTGCCGCAGTTGAAGGGCACGCAATTCTTCACCAGCCATGAAGCGCTGCTGCTCCCTTATGAGCAGGCGCTGACCCGGCAGGATTCGCTGACCGGCGATTGGTATGACACCAGCGCCCATATGCTGTGGATCGGCGACCGCACCCGCTTTGAAGGGTCGGCCCATGTCGAATTCCTGCGCGGCATCGGCAACCCAATTGGCCTGAAATGCGGCCCGAGCCTTGATCCGGATGCTCTGTTGCGGATGCTCGACATACTCGACCCGAATCGCGAACCGGGCCGGATCACGCTGATCACGCGCTATGGTTCGGACAAGATCGAACAGCATCTGCCGACCCTTGTCCGCGCCATCAAGCGCGAAGGTCGTCCGGTCGTCTGGTCTTGCGATCCGATGCACGGCAATGTCATCTCGGCGGCCAATGGCCTGAAAACCCGTCCGTTCGACCGCATCCTGTCGGAAGTGCGCAGCTTCTTCGCCGTCCATCGGGCGGAAGGGACGCATGGCGGCGGCATTCACGCCGAAATGACCGGGCTGAACGTCACCGAATGCACCGGCGGCGCAATCGACATCACCGAAGAGGGGCTGAGCGCGCGCTATGAAACGCAGTGCGATCCGCGCCTCAATGCCGGGCAGAGCATCGAACTCGCCTTCCTGTTGGCGGACATGCTCAATCAGGAAATGAAGGAGCGAGAACAGGTCGCGGCCTGATCTCCACCTGTAGATCGTCGAGCCGGCCCCTCGCCGGGGGGGGCTGGCTCGACCATCAGCGTTGCAAATTTTGCAGCGCAGCAATTTTGACATTCCCCAAACGGCCTGTGATCGCTATGAGCCGGGGCGTCGGTAATATTGCTACGCAATGTCGTCGGCCACAGATTCACAAGTAAAAGGTTTTTCCCGTGAGAATTGATATGATCCCGGTCGGCCCGAATCCGCCCGAAGAACTCAACGTCATCATCGAAGTGCCCACGGGCGGCGAACCCGTGAAATATGAAATGGACAAGGCATCGGGCGCATTGTTCGTCGATCGCATTCTCCACACACCGATGCGCTATCCGGCCAATTATGGCTTCATCCCGCATACGTTGTGCGAAGATGGCGACCCGCTCGATGCATTGGTGATCGCGCGTTCGCCGATCATTCCGGGCGCGGTCATCCGCGTGCGTCCGGTGGGCGTGATGATCATGGAAGATGATGGCGGGATGGATGAAAAGCTCATCACCGTGCCGGTCAACAAGACCTTCCCTTATTATGACGAAATCAACGAACATGGCGATTTGCCGCCGATCGTGACGCAGCAGATCGAGCATTTCTTCCAGCATTACAAGGATCTCGAACCCGGCAAATGGGTGAAGATCAAGGGCTGGGGCGATGCGACCGAAGCCAAGCGCATCGTGCTGGAAAGCATCGAACGGGCTAAACAGGCTAAATAATTCAGCCTGTTTAGCGTTGTTTGTTGTTCCCGCAAGCGCCGGGCGGCGACATCCGTCGCCTTGGCTTTCCTCACAATAAGCTCGGGCGCGCGTTCGCGCTTGCGGCGCTAAAGCGCCGTTGGTGGCAATTGTCGGGTGCAGACCTCGTCATCCCCCACCAACGGCACGCAGTGCCGCAAGGCCGAACGGCCGCCGCGCCTTATTGGCGCGAAAGCCTAAGCGGGCGGACGCCCGCGCCGGCGCTTGAGGCCTAAACAAAATTTTGCCAACATCACCAAAGCCGTTTAAGGACGCCTGATGGAAAAACGCGCTGACACATTCAATCGGGTTGCCGAACTGATCGAACCTTTCAACAAGAAAGGGGTTTCGCTGTCCGATGCCACAACCTTTGCCACCGATCTCGAATGGGACAGCCTGACCGTGATGGACTTCGTCGCCTCGATCGAGGACGAATTCGACATCATCATCACGATGAACATGCAGGCTGAAATCGAAAATGTCGGCCAGCTGGTCGATACTGTGATCTCTGTTCAGGACAATTGATCCGCGTATGACCGACCTGTTTTCCAAGTTCGACCCCCTGATCCAGCAGCGCGAAGATTTGCTCTCGACCGGCATCAAGGACCCGTTCTCCTTGGTCATGGAAAAGGTGATTTCCCCGACCGTCGCCTTGTGCAACGGCAAGGAAACCATCCTGCTCGGCACCTATAATTATATGGGCATGACCTTCGATCCGGACGTGCTGGCTGCTGGCAAAAAGGCGCTGGACGAATTTGGCGCAGGGACCACCGGCAGCCGCGTATTGAACGGCACCTATAGCCCGCATCGCGACTGTGAAGAGGCGTTGAAGGAATTCTATGGCATGGATCATGCCATGGTGTTCTCAACCGGCTATCAAGCCAATCTCGGCATTATTTCAACCATGGCAAGCAAAGAGGATTACATCATCCTCGACATCGATAGCCATGCGTCGATCTATGATGGCTGCGCCTTGGGCAATGCCCAGATCGTGCCATTCCGCCATAACGACATCGATGCGCTGGAAAAGCGTCTGAAGCGCCTGCCACCGGAAGCGGGCAAGCTCGTCGTCTTGGAAGGCGTCTATTCGATGCTGGGCGATATTGCCCCGTTGAAGGAAATGATCACCATCGCCAAGGCGCATGGCGCGATGGTGCTGGTCGATGAGGCGCATTCCATGGGCTTTATCGGGCCCAAGGGTCGCGGCGTGGCCGAAGATCAGGGCGTGCTCGATCAGGTCGATTTCGTGATCGGGACATTCAGCAAATCTGTCGGTACGGTCGGGGGCTTCTGCGTTTCCAACCATCCGAAGTTCGAAGTGCTACGTCTGGTGTGCCGCCCTTATGTGTTCACCGCATCGCTGCCGCCCTCGGTGGTCGCGACCGCCGCCACCTCGATCCGCAAGCTGATGCACGCGGGCGACAAGCGTGCACATCTGTGGGAAAACAGCCGCAAGCTGCATAAGGGCCTGAAGGACCTCGGCTTCCAGCTCGGCACCGAAACGCCGCAATCGGCGATCATTTCGGTCATCATGCCCGATCTGGAACGCGGCGCGGCGATGTGGGAGGCGCTGCTTGATCGTGGCGTGTACGTCAACCTCGCCCGTCCGCCTGCGACGCCTGCGGGCATGACGTTGCTGCGTTGCTCGCTGTGCGCGGAACATAGCAGCGAACAGGTCGATGACATTATCGGTCGGTTCAAGGCGGCGGGTGCTGCTGCCGGGGTGCTGGGCTAAACCCTCCACCCCTTCGCAGTTGGTGGCGCCCCTTTAATTGGTGACCCCGGCGTGACTCGAACACGCAACATCCTGCTTAGAAGGCAGGTGCTCTATCCAGTTGAGCTACGGGGTCTGCCCATTTCCATCCGACACGGCTGCGCCGCCCGGAACGGTGTCGCCACCTTGGGGCCGTCACTGCACAAAATCATCGGCGCTGGCAATGGCTGTTTGCTAAGATGCGAAATCACGATAGGTTCCGCGCCATGATGCACCCAGATCCATCCGTGCCCGCTGACCTGCCCCAACATGTCACCGGCAATCAGATCGCCCAAAAACAAATGCGTTATTATGACTTTGTCATGGCGGCGTTTGTGGCAATTCTGTTGCTCGCCAACATCATCGGCGCCGCAAAACGATCCGAGGTCGATCTGCCGATCATCGGTAATTGGGCCTTTGGCGCGGGTGTGATGTTCTTTCCTTTAAGCTATATCATCGGCGATGTGCTGACCGAGGTTTATGGCTATGCCCGGGCGCGGCGCGTGATCTGGGCCGGGTTTGCGGCACTGATCTTCATGGCGTTCATGTCATGGGTCGTCGTGTCCCTGCCGCCCGCCCATGACTGGCCCGATCAGCCCGCTTATGAAGCCGTGTTCGGCAATAGCTGGCGGATCGTGCTGGCGTCGATGAGCGCCTTCTGGGTCGGCGAATTCGCCAACAGCTTTGTGCTGGCCAAGATGAAGCTCCTCACCAAGGGGCGCTTTTTATGGATGCGCACGATTGGCTCGACCGTCATCGGCCAGGGGCTGGACAGCCTGATCTTCTACCCCCTTGCCTTTTACGGTCTGGCGGGTTGGCCGCTCGATAAATTATGGCAGGTCGTCATTTCGCAATTCATCTTTAAAACCGCATGGGAGGCGTTGCTGACGCCCGTGACCTATGCCGTCGTCAATCACCTGAAACGGGCAGAATTGGTCGATGTCTATGATGAGGGCACCGCGTTTTCGCCTTTTGGATCAAAGGCAGGATAAGGATATCGATGAGTTGGCGTGCGGAGGATTTTCGCGACCATTTTTTGAACCATGTCGGCACCAGTGAACAAGCCTTTCAATATGCGGCGCTGCTGCGGCAATTGGATCGCCAATGGCTGGGACTGGACGAAAAAATCGGCGAATTGGGCTTCGTTCAGATCATGATGTGGGCACGCAAATTACGTGCCGGCCTGTTCGCCAATACACCATTGGCCACGCAATTTCGGGCTGCGCTCAATTGCTATCTCAAATTTCTGATCGACGATGCGAATCCCGAGGCCGCACGACCGATTGCCGCCCCACCCAACCCCAAAGAACAGGCCGACCGGGGCCTGATCCGGCAGGAACATCAGTTGCAAGCCGCCGTCCGCCGCGATCTCGATCTGCTGGAGCCAGGGCTGGTCGCGATTGACGGCGGACAGGAACGGGTTGTCCCGACCGGCCGGATCGATATTCTCGCGCGCGATGCACAGGGCGCGCAATTGGTGATCGAATTAAAGGCCGGTCCTTGTCCCGCCGATGCGCTGGAACAGGCGCTCGGCTATACGACGGACATCGCCCAGTCATCCGACATGCCGTGCCGCACGATCATTATCGCGGGCAGCTTTGGCGAACGGACCCGCGCCGCCGCCCGCCGCGTCCCCCATCTCAAGCTGGTCGAATATCGCCTCCGCCTGCAATTCAACGCGCTGGATTGACGCTGCCCTGATAATCAATGCTTATGGCGGCGGCGATGGTCCTGATAGGAATGCAGCACTTCGCGCATGCGATGCAGCGCCTCGCGCCGATCTGCGGCTTTCTGGATAGCGCGCAATTCCTGCTTCAGGCCGGTCGAAAATTCGGCATAATCATTCTGCCAATCGCGCGCGACCTCCGGATGCAGATCGACACGACCGGTGGAGAGGCGTTTGGCCGCCTCACCCTTGGGCAATGCAAAACGTTCGCCGATCTGCGGGGGGACCACCGACTGCGCCACCCCATCCGCTTGCATCAACCGCCGCAGCGTCTCAATGCTGCCCGCCTCGCCATGGGTGAGGAACAGGCTGCCTGCAATCGGTTCGCGCGCCTTGACCCATGCGCGCAGATCGTCTTGATCGGCATGGGCGGAATAGCTGTCGATCCGTCGTATTTGCGCCCGCACCGCAACGTCCCGTCCGGAAATCCGCACGCGTTCCGCCCCGTCGAGCAAGGTCCGGCCCAATGTCCCCGCCGCCTGAAAACCGACGAACAAGATGGTCGAATGGCGATTGCCCAGATTGTGCAGCAAATGATGGCGGATGCGCCCGGCCTCGCACATGCCGGACGCCGCCATGATGATCGCGCCCGTCACATTGTTAAGCGCCATGGATTCATTGACGCTGGCAACGAAATGAAAGGCCGGGATGCGGAATAAATCCCCGCCCTCGACATCTTCCAACTCATCGGCATGGGACGCAAAGACATCGGTCGCCCGGCTGGCCAAGGGTGAATCGATAAACACGCGGGGATTGGGCAGGCTTTTCGTTTCGATCAACCGCGCAATATCGAGCAACAATTCCTGCGTCCGTTCCAGCGCAAACACCGGGATGACAAGATTGCCGCCGCGCGTCAGCGCTGCCTGAATTTCAGCGAACAATAATTGGCGACGTTCGTCGATGGTGATGTCATCGCGGATACGATCGCCATAGGTGCTTTCGCACACAACATGGTCAAAGCCGGTCGGCGCATCGGGATCGGGATGAAATGCCTTGTGTTCCGGCCCGATATCGCCGGAAAATAGCAGATGCACCCCATTGGCATCGACCTCGACCGAGGTGGAGCCAAGGATATGCCCCGCATTCCACAACCGGGCGCGAATGCCGGGGGCGGCCTCGAACCAATGCTCCATATCCACCGGATGCGACTGTTCATAAGCCGAGATCGCATCGGCCTCAGTGTAAATCGGTTCGAACGGCGGTTCATCGGCACGGTCGGCGCGGCGATTGCGGCGCGCGGCCTCAAACTCCTGAATGCGCCCGGCATCAGGCAGCATGTGATACAAGAGATCGCGGGTCGATGCCGTACACCAGATCCGGCCCCGAAATCCCTCGGCCACCAATTTGGGCAACAGCCCGCTATGATCGATATGGGCATGGGTCAGGATCACGGCGGCGATCTCGGACACCTTGAAATCAAATGGTTCGCGGTTCAGGGTTTCCAGCGTGCGCGAGCCTTGAAACAGGCCGCAATCGATCAAAATCCGCTGATCGCCGACGCGTAATTCCATGCAGGAGCCGGTGACCGTGCCTGCGGCCCCGTGGAAGGTGATTTCAGGTGTCGGCAACATTACATCCCCTCCATATCGTGGAATAACCGATCGATATCTTCCTTATGGCACAGATCGGTCCCCGGCGACATCACCGCCGCCGTCCCCGCCGCCATGCCATAACGAAACGCCGTCCGCGCATCACGGCCATGGGCAAAGGCGCAGGTCATCGCCGCAAGGAAACTATCCCCCGCCCCGACCGCGCTTTTCACCTCCAATTTGATCGCAGGCAAATGCCAAAAGCCATCTGCAGTCGCCAGCACCGCACCCAAATGCCCCATGGTGACAGCCAGATGCGCCGCCTTCCCCGCCTGCACCAGATCGCGGGCAGCCTCGCCAATGGCAGCGGGCGTGTCGAAGCTTCGGCCCGTCAGTTGTTCGAATTCGCCCGCACTGGGCTTGGCAAGGAACACGCCGCCCGCATCAAGCCCCGCCTTTAGAGACTCCCCCGAAGAATCGAGCACGAAGCGAATGCCTTTGCGGGCTGCCATCGCCCCGATCCGGGCATAGAAATCAACCGGCACCCCGCGCGGCAATGAACCGCTCGCGACCAGATAGTCGCATTCGATATGGGCAAGTCGATCAAGCGCGCCTGCCCATTCAGCCTCGCTCAGCATCGGCCCTTCCGGTACGAACCGATATTCGCGCCCGGTCGCATGTTCCAGCACGGCCATGCTGATGCGTGTATTGCCCGCGACATCCATCCGCACCCGATCCAGCCCTTGCGCATCCAACAGATGATCGAGCACCGCCCCGGTCGCACCACCCGCCAGATAAAAAGCCCTGACCGGGCAATCGAGCCGCGCCAGCACCCGCGCCACATTGATGCCGCCGCCACCCGGATCATAACGGTCGCCGGATGTCCTGATCTTATGGGTATGAAAAACGCGCTCCGCCTTGCAGGCCCCGTCTATCGTCGGATTCATCGTCAGCGTGGCAATCGTCTTCACAGCATCATTTCCAACTCTTGGCATATTGGCCGGCAACATTCACGCATCTGGCCGGGTCCATATCCATGTCCCCGTCAGGCCAATGGCTACAACAGACACCAAAGGCCATGGCATGTCCATCAGGAGAAATGCCAAGCCAAGGCTGATGCCAAAGGCGATGGTCGCCGCCTTTTTACCCTTGCGACTAATGGCCCCGCGCGTCCGCCAAGTCCGGATTGCCTCGCCAAATTGCGGATGGTCGAGCAGATAGGCCTCAAATTCCGGATTGCTCCGCGCAAAGCAAAAGGCCGCGAGGATAAGAAATGGAACCGTCGGCAACAGCGGCAACACCGCCCCGATTGCCCCCAAGGCCAAAGCGACAAACCCTGCGATCAAATAGACATGTCTCATCTGATCATTTCTTTCGAGTTGCTACGCGTTGGTCAACCATCAAGGGAAACAAACGACCTTTGCCGATGCCGAGGCCGATCGCAGAACATCAGGAAGATTGTCATGTTTCCTTCACGGCAATTCAATTCAATCGTCACAATCCGATGTTATACATAAGGCGATGAACACATATTTTGCCATGAACGCGGCCTCCCCAAAGGCAATGGAAGCGACCCCGAACGCATATGATGTCGGCAGTGACAAATATGGTTTTGCGCGCCCCAGCTGCGCATGCACGCTGATGCTATTTCGCTTTTTCATCTGGGCGACGCGTAAATCCAGCTCGTCCGGACACGACATCTATTTGACGCCATCTTCCTCATAAATATCTATTAAAAAATGATTTTTATAAGCGGGCACAGTTGACGGACGGGGCATTCACGCCTGTGTATAATGCTAGGATTGACATTCCTATGCCCGAACGCGATGTTCCCGCCACGATCGCGAAAATCGCGACAATTATACAGGGGATTGAATATGAAGATTGACCGGCCGACGTTGGACAGCAATTAATTTTGCCCTGCCGTCTCTGCGCCTCATCTTTAAAATAGAAATAATTTCATTTTCTTAATCGCCCTGCCGCATCTGCGCCAAAGGGCTTTCGTTATTCACCATTTACTCTGCACTTTGTTCACAACAGCAGGAAAGACATGCTGATGAACAGGCCCCGGCATCTGGGAACTAGGTGGTCTTAAAAGCGGCAGAGAATAACCCAGTCTATTTGTATCGCGTATTTTATAACTAAGGGGACAATTATGAAGAATTCAATGTTGCGTCAGCACGTCATGCTGACAGCATTCGCCAGCACGCTGGCGATGGCCGTTGCGGCCCCAGTTCAGGCACAAGAAGCAGGTGCAAAGGCCGACAATGCGGGCTTTGAAGAAATCATCGTGAGCGCACGTCGCCGCAATGAATCGCTGCAGGACACGCCAGTCGCCATCACCGCCGTCAACGCGGCGATGCTGGAAAACAAGGCCTCGCTCAACGTCGGCGACCTGACCGGCGCTGCGCCGAACCTGTTGATCACCAACCAGAACTCGGGCGGCGCTGCTGCCAACCTCTCGATCCGTGGCCTGACCTATGCCGACATCGAAAAGTCGCAAGAACCGACCGTCGGCGTTGTCATCGACGGCGTGTTCATCGGCACCAACACCGGCCAGTTCCTCGACATGTTCGACATCGAACAGATCGAAGTGCTGCGTGGCCCGCAGGGCACGTTGTTCGGTCGCAACACCATCGGCGGCGTGATCAACATCAAGCGCAGCCGTCCGACCGGCGAATTCGGCGGCAAGTTCGAAGCCTCCTATGGCAAGTTCAACACCTTCGCGACCCGCGCCGTGGTGAACGCACCGATCGTTGGCGATCAGGTTGCAGCCAAGGTCTTCTACTTCCACAATCAGACGGATGGCGTTTATCGCCATGGCATCACCGGCGAACGCCGTGGTGGCAACAACAATGAAAACTTCGGCGTGTCCTTGCTCGTCAAGCCGACCGACAGCAATTTCGACGCGTTGCTGACCGTTGAAAAGCAGGTCCAGAAATACGACACCGATGTGTCCAACATCACCAAGACCGGCGAAGTGTTCTGCAGCCTGATCCCGACCGATCAGTGCAATCGCAACCAGAGCAGCGATCTGTACACCGTGTTCGGCCAGCCCGCACAAGGCAATTACAGCGCGCCTGCTGGCACGCTGGAAATGAACCTCGACCTCGGCGGCATCAAGCTGACCTCGGTCACCGGCTATCGCAAGTCGAAAGAAAATCAGACGCAGGATTTCGACGCCTCGACGACCGATCTGTATTATGTTCGTCGTCTGCAGGATTATAAGCAGTGGAGCCAGGAACTCCGTGGCGCAGGCAAGATCGGCAACACCTTCGACTATGTTGTCGGCGCCTATTATTTCAAGTCCAGCTACAACCTCACCCAATATTCGCGCGTGTTCGGCTTTGCGCCAACTGTCGATCCGATTGATTACGACACCAATGCGCAATTTGTGAGCGGCGACAGCAAGTCGATCGCCCTGTTCGGCGATTTCAACTGGGCATTTGCCGATAAGCTCCGTTTGTCCTTCGGTGGTCGTTACACCCGCGACAAAAAGGCGCTCTCCAATGCCTTCGCAACGGATGGCCTGATCGGTCAGGGCAGCGGCACCTTCAAGAAGTTCACCCCGAAGGTCGGCATCGATTATCGTCCTACCGATGAAACCATGCTCTATGCCTCATGGTCGCGCGGTTATCGTTCGGGCGGTTTCTCGCCACGTGCGGCAGAACCAGTTGCTGCGGCCCGTGCTTACAAGCCGGAAACCGTGGACAGCTACGAAATCGGCACCAAGCTCGATCTGTTCGATCGCAAGCTCCAGCTGAATTTCGCGGGCTTCTATGCGAAATATGACAAGCTCCAGCAGAACAACACCATTCCGGGTGGCCCGACCGGCAACCAGACGGTCACGTCCAACGTCGGTTCGGCAACGCTGAAGGGTATTGAAGCCGACTTCACCTTGCGTGCGGCAGAAGGTCTGCGGATCAACGGTTCGGCAGGCTATCTGAAGAACAAGTTCAAGGGCTTCGTTACTCAGGCAGCTGGTCCGATCGCAGGCGTTCTCGACAATTACGATTATTCCGGCAACGAAATGATCTATGCGCCGAAGTTCAACGCATCGATCTCGGTCGATTACACCGTACCGACCAGCTTCGGTGAAGTGCTCGCCAACCTCGGCTATCGTCACATCGGCGCTTATGATCAGCAGATCTCGTCTGCTGGCGTAACGGCGATCAGCACTGCAACGAACGGCGCTGTCACCTATAAGGTGCTCGGCAACGATCCGCGCGTGCGTAACAACCCGCAGGATCTGGTCGATGCGGCACTCAGCACCAAGTTCGATCTCGCTGGGACCGAAGCCAAGCTGACCGTCTATGGTCGCAACCTCCTGAACGACAAGGGTCCGACCCACGGCTTCACCGTGGCCGGCCTGTGGTCGTTCGGTACGGCCCGCGAACCGCGCACCTATGGCGTGTCCATGGGCGTGAAGTTCTGATCTAGCCGGGGTCGGCTGCGAGGCCGACCCCGTTGATCAGGGTTGATCGATTACCCAAAAATAAAAAGCCCCGTGATCGGCATGATCGCGGGGCTTTTTATATGGATCGCGCCTTTGCGCCCCTCACATCATGGGTACAGGGTTCGGGGTCAGGTTCCCCCGCAACATATCGGCCAGCAACGCCTTTTGTCGCGCAGCAGGCCATGCGCCCCGGTCTTGCGTTACCAAGGATGCGATCCCGTTGATGCACACCATGAATTGCGTCGCCATCGCTTGCGCATCGAGATCGGCACGCACCGTCCCCGATTGTTGGCCCGCCACAATCAGTTGGACGAACAGCTGTTTGGCCTCCGCCACGCCCAAAGCCCATTCGCTGCGCACCGCCGGTTCGGCAGGGGCCAGCCCCCAAAAAGCGAAAATACTATGCCAGTCGCGCCAACGCGCCTCGGTAATCGGCAGCAACTCCTCGGCGGCGGACATCACATCCCGGCCTAAGCGCAGCGACTCCATCAACGATTGTTCGCCGCGTTGTCGCGCGGCGCGATGGGTAAACACCATCATTTCAAGCTTGTTGCGGAAATAATGGCACACAACGGTGGTGCTGAAACCAACCTGCGCGGCCACATCGCGAATGGTCAGCGCCTCGATCCCGTGCGCCAAGACAAGGTTTTCGACAACCGTGGCAATTTGCAACCGGCGTTCATCATGGTCGACTTTACGAGGCAAGCTGGCTCCATCTCATTCCACGCACGTCACAGGCGCGTGCGTATATATTTTCACAACCGACCCCAACACCAAACGCAAAAATGGAGCGTTTTACCGCAAGATAAGCATGAATACGCCGTCCACAGCGACCAAGCTGATCTTTGTAGCAGGTTTATTATAGAACATTGTATTATCTAAACTGCCACAAAATATCGCATGAAAAAAGCTGGAGAGAGACATGAAAGCCAACCGCCAGCTCGACTGAAAATTCCATCCCTATATGGTGCAGGCCGCACGAGCTGAACACAGCCGGGCCTTCCCTCTATTTACCGCGCCCACAAGGCAGCAACGCAATCATCACAGGAGATCAGGATGCAAGGTTTCAACAATAATGTGGCACTTGTCACCGGCGCACTTAGCGGCATTGGCTTGGCAGCCGCAGAACGCCTCCACACCGATGGGGCGCAGGTGATCCTGACCGATTTGGCTGATCCGGCCGACCCCAAGGTTGCGGCCATTCTTGCGAATTTTGGCGAACGCGCGCGCTATATCCGTCTCAACGTTGCCAATGAGGATGACTGGAACGCTGCCCGCGCCAATGTTGAGGCACATGAAAAGCAACTCGACATCCTCGTCCATAATGCCGGCACATCCGGCAATGGCTATATCGATACGATCGCATTCAGCGAATGGCGCAAGGTGCAGTCGATCAACGTCGATGGCATTTTCCTTGGCACCAAGGCTTTCACCAGCCTGATGTCCGCCTCTGGCAAGGCGCGCAAAGGCGGGTCCAGCATCGTGATCGTGTCGTCGATGCTGGGGCTGGTCGGCTTTGCCAATGTGTCCGCTTATTGTGCGAGCAAGGGCGCGGCGCGACTGTTCACCAAATCCGCGGCGGTGGAATTTGCCAGTCGCGAAATGCCGATCCGCGTCAATTCGGTCCACCCCGGCTTTGTCGCGACACCGCTGACCCTGAGCGGCCTGAAAGAGATCGCCAGCGAAAACGGCCTGCCGAACGCCGACACGCTCATCACCGAACTGAACAAGACAACGCCGATGGGCCGGATGGGCGATTCCGAGGAAATCGCCGCCGCCATCGCGTTCCTGTGTTCGACCGACTCCTCCTATATCACCGGCAGCGAACTGGTGGTCGATGGCGGCTACACCGCGCGATAATCCGGCCATCCCCTCTACCCAAAAGGACACGCCAATATGGGCATCGAACAGCACCGGTCTTTGGACGCCAAACGCTATACCTCCCGCGATTTTGCCGAGCGCGAATGGGAAAGCGTCTGGTCGCGCAACTGGCTGTTGCTGGTCCATGAGGGCGAACTGCCGGACGCGGGGGATTTCGTCGTCTCCAAAGTGGGTCGCGAGTCCATCCTCTCCGTCCGGCAGGATGATGGTTCGATCAAATGCTTCTACAATATCTGCCAGCATCGCGGAAACCAGCTCGTCACCACGGGGGAAGGATCGCTTTCGGCATTTACCTGCGGCTATCATGGCTGGAAATATGCGCTGGATGGTGCATGCACCCATGCGCAGGATGCCGAAGATTTCCCGGTCAACCCCTGCGGCACGCTGCGGCTGGCGGATATTCGTTGCGAAGTGTTGGGCGGGTTCGTCTGGATCAACATGGACCCGGATGCCATCGACCTCAAAGCCTATCTGGGGCCGGTGTGGGACATGTTGCAAACCTATCCGTCCGATCAGCTCAAGCGGATTTCCGGCACCAGCGTGCGTATGCCGTGCAACTGGAAAACGGCGATGGATAATTTCCATGAGTCCTATCATATCGCCGCCGCGCATCCGATCGGGCTGCATTATATGGAAGATCATTACAGCAAGACCCAGACGACCGAATTCGGCAATGGCCATGCGGTATCGATCAACCACGGCTCAATTCAAGCCGAACGCCTGCCCAAAGGCACGCCGATTGGGCCGCAAATCGCGCAAGAATTGATCGAATGGGGGCTGGACCCCGCCGATTTTGTCGGGCGGGAACGCGATACGCGCATTGCCCTGCAACAGCAGAAACGCGCCTTGGCGGCCAGCAAGGGCATGGATCATTATGCGCGCTTAAGTGATGATCAGCTGACCGACCCCTATCATTTCACCTTGTTCCCCAATTCCGCCCTGACGTTCAATGCGGATGGCGTGCTTTTGCTGCGCGCCACCCCGGACGGCGACGATCCCAATCGCTGCATCCTCGACACATGGTTTTACACCGCAGCGACCGGCAGCTTCTGGGCCAAGATGCTGACCAATGGCGCGGATGACAACATCACCGATAATGTCCCGCGCGATCTTGTCGAATATGGCGAGGCCAATCTCGGCCCGATCCTGAGCGACGATGCATGGGTGCTGGCCGCCCAGCAAGAGGGCTTTCGCTCGCGCGGCTATCGCGGCGCCGTGCTGGCCCGGCAAGAAAGCCGCATCGCCCAATATCATGCGATGATTGATCATATGATGGCAGGTGGCAGTGCCGCCATTCTCGCCCCTTTATCTTCGGAGAACAGCAAGTGACCGTACCCGCCATCGCGTTGCCGTCCGATCCGTTGCTGGTCGCGGCCTATTTCACACTGGCGGGCGACATCAGCCCCTTTGGCGCGTGTACGATCAGCCCGATCCCCTTCGCCCAGCGGGCCGAGGCGGCGGCAAAAGCGGGCTATCGCGGCATCGGCATTGGCCATCAGGATCTGGCCCATCTGCTCGATACGCTAGGCGTGGCGGAAATGCGGCGCATCCTGTCCGGTAATGCGCTGGAGTTTCTCGAACTCGAAGTACTGCTCGACTGGTTTGCGACGGGTGAACGCCGCACGATTTCCGATCAGGTCCGCGCCTTGTTGCTCAAGGCAGCAGACAGTCTCGGCGCGGCGCATTTCAAGGCGGCGGGCGATGTGATGGGCGGTCGCTGGCCTATCGAACATATGGCGGAATCCTTTGCCCAATTATGCGATGATGCAGCCGCCGTCGGCACCGGCGTCGCCATTGAGCTTTTTCCCAGCAGCTCCATCGCCGATCTTGCCACCGGCATCGCCATTGTCGACGGCGCAGGGCGCGCCAATGGCGGGCTGTTGCTCGACATCTGGCACATGTCGCGCGGTGGGGTAAACCTGTCAGACATCGCCGCGATGGACGCCCGATATATCCGCCATATCGAACTCGACGATGCGGATGCAGTGCAAATCGGCACGATTGATGAAGACACCGTCGACCGCCGCCGCCTGTGTGGGGAGGGCGATCTGCCGGTTGCCGAATTCCTGCGCTGCGTGGCCGCCACCGGCTATGATGGCGCTTATGGCGTAGAGATCTTGTCCGATGAAAATCGCCGTCTCGATGTGCAAGCGGCGGCGACCCGATCCTTCGATACCACGCGCAGCTTCTTCCCTTCGGCCTCCGCCAAGTCTTAATCAGGAACCCTTTGCATGACCCATATTGCACCCGGCGTTGCCCGCTGCCCCGCAGATAGCGTGCAGGACGTTCTGCGCGCCGATGGCGATACCGACCGTCAGCCGGAAGCCTATAAAACCGAATCCTATCGTTTTCTCGGCGATGAGGACATCGACTTTGCCCGCTTCACCAGCCCGGAATTCTTCCAGAAAGAAGCTGAAAGCATGTGGCCGCGCACCTGGCAATGGGCGTGTCGCGAAGAACATATCGCGGAACCGGGCGATTATTATGTCTATGAGGTAGTCGGCAAATCGATCCTCATCACCCGCACCGAAGAAGGCGAGATCAAGGCGTTCTATAATGCCTGCCTCCATCGCGGGACCAAGCTGAAACCCGCCAATTCAGAGGGCTTTACGCATGAACTGGCCTGTCCGTTTCATGGGTGGAGCTGGCAACTCGACGGCAAGTTGAAGCACCTGCCCTGCGCGTGGGATTTTCCCCATGTCGATCAGGAGAAATTCGCGCTACCGCAGGTGCGCGTCGGCACATGGGGCGGGTTCGTGTTCATCAATATGGACCCGAACGCCCCGTCATTGGAGGAATATCTCGGCCCCCTGCCCGCCCATGCCAAGGCGGCGGCGATGGAAAATCGCTACATCGCGATGCATGTCGAAAAGGAACTCCCCTGCAATTGGAAGACCGCGATGGAGGCCTTTATGGAATCCTATCATCTGGTCGCGACTCATCCGCAATTGCTGATCGCCAATGGCGACATCAACACGCAATATGACATTTACAACGATCATGTGAACCGCCTGTTCGCATTGACCGGCGTCTCCAGCCCCAATTTCAAGGGCGAGAGCAGCGAACAGAAAATTCTCGATTCCATGCTGCTGGGCGATCGCGCCACCCTTGGCGACCGGCTGACCGTGCCTGATAATGGCCGGGCGCGTCATGTCATGGCGCAATATTTCAAGGATCTGGTGCGCGAACAAAGCGGGCTGGACATGGAAAGTCGCAGCACATCGGAAATGATCGATACGCTGCAATATTTCGTCTTCCCGAATGGTTTCTTCTTCCTCGCTCTGTCGTTCCCGATCATCTACCGCTTCCGCCCCTTGGGGCTAGACCCGAACCAGTCGCTGTTCGACTTGCTCGTGCTGCCGCCAATCCCCGCCAGCGGCGAGCGGCCCCTGCCCGCCGAACGCGTGCGCCTGACCGCCGACGAATCCTACACGACCGTGCCGGGCATGGATGAAGCCATCGGCATCGTGTTCGATCAGGACACCGGCAATCTGCGCGCCCAACAAGAAGGCTTCACCACGGTCAAAAAGCGCGGCATGACCCTCGCCAATTATCAAGAGGTCCGCATTCGGCACATGCACCAGACGCTCGATAAATATGTGGCGATGCCGCCTTTAGATTAAATTTGCCCAAGGGGGTGGCGACCGAGTGTCTATCGCCCCCTTATTTTCAGACCAAATTCATCACCCGCCCTATCGGGTGATCGGCGTTGCTGACAGCGCCCCCAGCAACGCCCCCTGCGGCCCTAAATGGCTTGCCGCCTTCGCGTTCCCCGCCCGCAGAGCAGTGTCACGCCTGTCATTGGCCAGCGACTCATCCGCATCACCACATGGATAAAATAAACACCCTATATATTTCAGTATTTTAGCTGCTCTTGACCTTCGCCTCCCAATGGGTTTAAAACAAGTGTTGTTACAACAAATGTTTTAAAGTCTCTGAGGAGAGTGCAATGACTGAGTGCGCAGTGGCAGACGCCAAACCATTGGCCCCGGTGCCGTCCCATGTCCCGGCGGATCGCGTGGTGGATTTTGACATCTTCAATCCGCCCGGCATCGACGACATGGGCGTGCATGAAGCATGGATCAAATTGCAGCAGTCGACGCCCTATGAAGTCGTCTGGACACCGCATAATGAAGGCCATTGGATCGCGGTGCGCGGCAAGCGCGTCCGCGCCATGTATCGCGACCCCGCGCATTTTTCGAGCCACATCATCTGGCTGCCGAAATCCGAGGGCGAGAATTACGGCCTTGTCCCGACCCGCCTCGACCCGCCGCAGCACACTCCCTTTCGCGAGGTGCTGAACAAGGCAATCGGCATCACCGCGACCAAGGCGATGGAACCGATGGTCCGTTCGGTGGCGGTCAGGATCATCGACGCGCTGGCCCCGCAGGGCAAATGCAATTTCACCGATGATTATGCCAAGCAATTCCCGGTCCAAGTCTTCCTCAACCTGCTCGATCTGCCGCATGAGGATGCCGCAGAGGTCAAGGAATGGATTGACCAGATGACCCGTCCGGATGGCTCGATGTCGATGGAGGAGGTCATGGCCAATGTCTTCCGCTATGTTGATCCGATCATCGAACAGCGTTTGAAAACGCCCGGCACCGACCTCATCAGCATTGTGATCAACAATGATATCGATGGCCGTCCGATGACCCGCGATGAAATGCGGGGGCTGGTGTCGCTGCTGCTGGTCGCGGGGCTGGATACGGTTGTGAACGTATTGAGCTTTTTCATGGAATTTCTCGCCCGCAATCCCGGCCATCGCCGCCAGCTCGTCGAGAACCCAGCCCTGATCCGCAAGGGTATTGAGGAATTGTTCCGCCGCTTCCCGGTGGTGGCCGAGGCGCGCATGGTCAAGGAAGACACCGAATGCGATGGCGTCGAGATGAAGGCAGGCGACATGGTCTGCGTGCCGACCCTCATCACCGGTACCGATGACCGCATGAACGGCTGCCCGATGCATGTCGACTTCAATCGCAAAGGCATCTCGCATGTCACCTTTGGCGACGGCCCGCATATCTGCGCAGGCCAGCATTTCGCCCGATTGGAAGCGATTGTGACGCTGGAGGAATGGCTGAAGCGCATTCCCGAATTCGATATCCCGGCAGGCGAAAAGATCAGCCACAAATCCGGCATCGTCTGCACCGTCGAACGCCTGCCCTTGGTCTGGACGCCACGCGCCTGACCTGTGACAGCTAGGAGCATATACAAATGAAGATTATCGTTTCGGTCCCCGGTGATGGGGAAGTGAATATTGACGCCCGCAATGGCTGGACCGTGATGGAGGCGATGCGCGATGCGGGTCTGCCGATCATCGCGCAATGCGGCGGCGGTCGCGCCTGCGCCACCTGTCACATCCATGTCGATAGCGCCTTTTTCGGGAAGTTAACGCCGATGGAAGAGGAAGAGCATGAATTGCTGGAATCGCTCGACAGCTTCGACACCGCCAAGTCCCGCCTGTCGTGCCAGATCCTGTGCGATGACAGTCTCGATGGTCTGACCATTGCCTTGCAGCCGGATTCGGTCGGCGACTGATCCATCATGTCAGTCCAGCGCCTGCGGATTAACCGCGGCGCTGGCTTGGCTTTGAGGCGAATATCTGGCTATGATCACCGATATGGACGAGCCAACAATTACCGCGCCCTTTGCCCAGCCATTTTCCGACGTGCAGGTCCGCATCCTCCTTGCGGCGGAAAAGCTGTTTGCCGAAAACGGGATAGACGGTGCCTCCATGCGCGAAATCGCGGTCGCGGCAGAGCAGCGCAATCCCTTTGCCGCACAATATCATTTCGAATCTCGCGAAGGACTGATCCGGGCGGTCTTCGCCTATCGCATGGGACAGTTGGAAGAAATGCGCGGACGCATGCTCGATCGCGCCGAACAAGAAGGTCGTCTTGAAGACCCGCGCTCCATTCTCGAAATCATCTATCTGCCGCAGGCTGCGCTCGTCGACCGTGAAGGCAATCACAGCTATGCGAACTTCCTCTGCCAATATCTATTGCGCGAGAAATCGACATGGTTCGGCGATTTCGGCACGCCATTGCCGCCCGTGCTCGTCCGCCTGCTGGCATTGCTGCGCAAATGTCTGTCGCATTTATCCGATGCGACCGCCCAGCGCCGACTGGTCAGTTCAAGCCTTGTGTTTCTCCATTTCCTGTCCGTTTATGGCGGCAGCGGCGGCAACCCGGCAAGAGGCGAAACATTCGAATTCCGACTGTCGGACACGCTGCGTCAGATCGAAATGGCAACCTGCATGCCGATCGAGGAAAACCCGCCGCTCCATCTCCTTGATGAATTGCGCGCCCTGAATCAGGTCCAGCCAGCCTAGGGTCAGCACCCGTTCAATCGTCCAAATGTGATGTCCTTATTGTACGCGCGTCTCGTCCTTGGCGAAATCATCGGCCTGCATGTAAAAGTCGCCTTGCAACATCTCTTTTGTCGCCGGCGACACGGCAGCCAGGCCGACTTGCTTGGCACGTTGTACCGCTGGCCGTGCAGACATGGCCAAAAACCAACGTTTAACATTGGCAAAATCATCAAGATTCTGGCCGTGAAGGCGATGGAACCACACCCATCCCCAGCACGCCATATCGGCGATGCTATAGTCTCCGGCAATCCACTCCCGCCCGGCCAATTGACGATCAAGCACGCGATAAAGCCGCGCGCATTCTTTGGTGTAGCGCTCAACTGCGTATTCATTGCCATCTGGCGCATAACGACGGAAATGATGGCCCTGCCCCGCCATCGGCCCAAGGCCCCCGACTTGCCAGAACAGCCATTCCATCGCCTGTGTCCGCGCCGGGCCTTCGGCTGCCAGAAACAACCTTGTCTTTTCGGCGAGATAGAGGAGAATAGCACCGGATTCGAACACGGACCGAGACCCCTCGGGCGCATCATGGTCGATGATCGCAGGCACGCGGTTGTTCGGACTGATCGTCAGGAAAGAGGGCGCAAACTGATCATTCTGCGTAATATCGACGATCTGCACCTGATAGGGGAGCGCGCACTCCTCCAGCATGATGCTGACCTTCCAGGTGTTGGGCGTCGGGAAATAATGAAGGTCAATCATCTCAATAATCCAATGGCAAGCCGATGTGGCGCGCGTAAATACGGTCCCGATGCGCGAATAATATGGGATCGAGTGCAGCTGCGACGACATCAGGCATGGCCGAATAAAATGTCCAGACATAATCGGGGATAGGATTGACGTCCTTCGATAGCGGCCCGACCAATTGCGAGAAACACGCCCAATACAGGTCAACGGCACTCAATCGGTCGCCGACAAAATAGTCCGACCCTGCGGCTTTTTGGGCATGGAGTTGCGCCGTCAACGCCTTAAGCACATCCGCCGCCCGTTCTGGCGCACGCGCCACAGCCTGTGGCGACAAGCCATATTGCCGTATATATTCCTGCTCATGTGGTGCTGCCTCGGAAGTGGCGCGCTCGCCCCATACCCCGGCCAGCATGTTCAGGCGACGATTCCAGCCGAAACCATCCTGACCGCAAATTTCCATGATCAGCCCCAGACACAAGGCGCGATCAGCAGAGGCGGTTGGGAGCAGCGACGCCCCGGAACCCAGCCGCTCCGCCAGCATCAATATGTCAAACCAGGTCGTCAGTGGCGGCTCGTCATCATAGACGGCGGTCGGCGCATTGCGACATCCTGTCCATTCGCACAGCGCCTCATTCGCCCCCATCGGTTCCTGCGCGACCGCCGCAAAAGGGACATGACGCGCATGGAGCATAGCCTTCGCCGCCTCGCCCCAAGGGCCGGGCACACCGGCGCTTAGCACCAGTCGCAATCCGGGCATGTCTCTGGCCTCGGCCACCGAAAAATACTGCATTCCACTCTCCGGCTGCACACCGCATGTATTTGCAGAAAATCAGCAAACCAAGGGCATTATTATACCCTGATCATAAGAGAGGCGCTGTGCAACATAACTGCCTAATCTGGGAGGTTGGATCAGGCGCTATCGGGGTTGGTCGAAAAGGGGCGGTCGCGGCAAACACCGGATACCCCCAGTAAAATGAGCACCACCGCATTGACTTCCAATAGGTGTGCTTACCATTCACTATCCATATAAAAGGCCCTCCCGACCTGATGGTCGGGAGGGCCAAAGATTTCATCCGAACCTTCGTTCAGACGGTCGGGTTTACCACTTCATCTTGAAGTCGACGCCATATTCCTGCGGCGCGCCCATCGAGGCGATACCGAACGAAGGTGCGAACCAACCGATCTGGCCGAAATACTTCTTATCGAAGAGGTTGCGGCCATACACACCGACCGACCAGCGTTCGTCTTCTGGCGACCAAGAGATGTTGCCATTCACAAGATTGATCTTGCCGATCTTTTCCTGCGGCAGGTTGGTGTAGTTGGTGAACTTCGAGCTGGTGTACGTATCCTGCAGGAAGAACGCCGCCTTGCCGCCTGCGACCGGGACAACATAATTGATGCTGGCGGCCGCATTCCATTTCGGCGCATTCATCAACGTGTTGCCGGCGAAGCTGGCGGTCACGTCATTGCCATCACCGTCGAGAACCGTCGTGTTGTACTTCTTGTACTTGGCATCCAGATAGGCAATCGAGCCGCTGAGCGTCAGCCCTTCGACGGGCAAAGCAGTCACTTCCAGTTCGAAGCCCTTGGTCTTTGCCTTACCGGCATTCGCAATCGACGCGCTGTTGGCGCCGCTTGGATAGGTCTTGTTTTGTACGACCTGCATGTCTTTGTACAAATTGTAGAAGCCGGACAAATTGATACGCAGATGCCGGTCCAGCAGGTCTGTCTTCAAGCCGAGTTCGAAGGTGTCGAGGGTTTCCGGATTATACGGTCCGATATCCTCCGGCACCACAATGCGGCCAGTGAAGCCACCCGACTTGAACCCCCGGGCATAATAGCCATAGAGCAGGCTCGTATTGGCCAGCTTATAGTCAAGACCGATCTTCCAGCCAAGCTTGTTCCAGGACTTCTTGCCCGAAGCCGACACGAAGGTGCCAGCTGCAATCGGGTCATCATAGCTGGAATAGTTCACGCCAACGCATGTGAAATCGCCGCACGGCGTGGTGTTCGCGGTCGTGGACGTGGCAGATGTCTTTTCATGCGAGTAACGGACGCCCGCCTGAAAGCGCAACTGATCGGTGATGTCATAATAAAGCTGGGTGAAGGCTGACAGCGAGGTCATCTTCTGATCCTGAGTCTGTGGCTGCCCCAGACCCAACAAGAAGCCATCAAGCTTGGTTTCCTGATCGAGGAAATATTTCTGGTGGAAGGCAAAGCCACCGAAGATGAGCTGCGCCCGGTCGCCCAGTTTCACCGTGTCGCGCAATTCCTGCGAATATTGCTCATGCTTGATGCGGCGACGGGTCTGCAAGAACACGCGGGTCGTTGCATCGTCATCGCTATACAGGTCGTGATCATATTTTTTGTAATTGGTGATCGACACCCAATCACCAAAACCGGTTGCGAGATTCTGCGTCAGCGTCGCGCTATAGCTATCGCGATCATTCTGATCCGGCTGGTCGCTGCTCTGACCACGCATGAAACGCTTGGTGTAGGACGTCTCACCCGGCACATACAGCAACAGATCTGGCGTCGAGATGTTGAGATTGGTTTGCGAGCCATTGCGGGTCCGGCCATATTCACCGATCAACGTGGCATTATAGCTGCTGTGACTGTCATATTTCAGATAGGCGCGCACAGTCGACATATCGACATCGCCCAACTTGCCGCCATTCAGATAGTTTTTGAAATACCCATCGCGACTGGTGTGCAGCACGCTGACCTTACCCGCGAGATTTTCGGTGATCGGCACGTTCATCGCAGCATTGAGTTCAATCCGGTTGAAGTTGCCATAGGTAAGCTGCACTTCGCCACCCAGTTCGCCGGTGGGCTGCTTGGTGATCACGTTCACAACGCCGCCGGTGGTGTTGGCACCGAACAGGGTGCCCTGCGGACCACGGAGGATTTCCACCCGTTCGATATCGAAGAGCGAGGCCAGCGCTGCGGTGTTCACGCCAACAACCACGCCATCGACAACTACGGACACGGTCGTGCCGACATAGGGATCTGCATCGTTCACGCCGACGCCACGGATAGTGAACACCGCGGAATCAGGTGAGTTGGCAAAGCTGTTGATCTGGACGTTCGGGATCGAGTTCGCGAGGCCCTGAATATTGGTGATCTTCTGCTTTTCAAGCGAGGAACCTGTCACGGCAGTGACGGAGATCGGCACGCTTTGCAGATTTTCGGCCCGCTTTTGGGCAGTGACGACGATTTCTTCAAGTCCGCCAGTCGCATTGGCGTCCTGAGCAACCCCTTGAGCAAATGCTGTCTCGGCGGCAAGTAGCGCAATCGCGCTGACACACAGAGTTCTGCTAATCATAATCTCTCCCATTTTAAAATTTATATCGACAATTTAAATTTATGTCGTTTTATCTAACGCAACTACTATACAAATTACTAAAAGGGGTTACCGATAAATAACCGAGTTGGCCAGCCTTAAATACTGTTTGACTTCGGTTCACGGCATCTAGTTTAAGTGAGGCATTATGTACGTGAAATCGTACAGTGGCTCGACTGCGTGAGATAATTAGTCCGATCTCCGCATCCGTCTTTCCGATAGCTACCCATCGCAAGCATTCAATCTCGCGCTTTGTAAGAGATGCGCCCGCCGGAAGACGTAGCCGATTACCGATTGCATTCACATAGCTCGCCACAAATGTGCGACCCAATACGAAGAAGGCATCGCCAAATTCTTCATATTTCTGACTAAGATCGGTTTCGCATTCATCAATCGGATTAAAACTTACCGCGCCAATCTGGCCGAAGGGCAAATGCACAGGCACGACAATTGCAGCGCAGGTGCGTGCTCGAATTTCAAAGTGACTGAGGTCGATTGCCGCGAGATAGTGATTGGGACTCCGGGTGTGGAAGCCCTTTTCATTCACCCAAAACACGTCGTTTTCGTACCGGCATGCGCTCACAATTGGCGAATGGAGCGCGATGTTTGAACTCTTCCACCAGGCTTGCATACTGTCGGGCCACCCGAAAACGTCAAGCGCAAGCACGTTCCCCTGATCGTCGATGGGCGTGCAGCGATCCGCAATGTCATGTGTCGGGGCGGCACGCATATTGCTCAAGTCCGTGGTGATGCGATGGAGCGCCTCAGCCGCGCGTCGAACATCTGTGATGTCACGGACCCGCACCGCATCAACATTGTCGGGGTTCAACATGGGCAGGCTGACATGCCATGCGTCCAACCCAGGCTCAGCTAGCGCCATGCCCATGGTCAAGCCCGTGCCGCCAGCGCCGGGGCAGTCGCCCCGACGACGCCTATTGCCGCCATGGCGGCTTCGAGGCGATGCGCGCAGTCGTCCGCGATGCGTTCAAGCAGTTCGGCACAGGTCGGGATATCGTCAATCAGGCTGACGATCTGGCTGGCCCAGATCAGACCTGCGTTCACATCGCCCGTTTCCAATGCGGCCCGCCCGCGCGCGCCCGCAACGAGATGCGCAATGTCGGCAAAGGTCGAATCTGGCCGCTGTTCGATCGCGACGACCTCTTGCGATACCTCGTTCTTCAACACGCGGGCGGTGTTGCGCAGGGTGCGGAAGATGAGCTTCGTATCGACCTCGGTCGCATTGACTAGCGCCTGTTTGATATCGGGGTGGATCGGTGCCTCTTGCGTCGCGCAAAATCGGGTACCCATGTTGATCCCGGCTGCGCCCAAAGCCAGCGCCGCCGCCAGCCCTGCGCCACTGCCAAAGCCGCCGGAACCGATCACCGGGATCTTGAGCTGGCGCACCGCCGCCGGGATCAGCACCAGCCCCGGCACATCGTCCTCGCCCGGATGGCCTGCGGCTTCGAAACCGTCGATGCTGATGACGTCTGCGCCCTTGCGTTCAGCGGACAAGGCATGGCGGACGGCAGTGCATTTATGGAGGATGACCATGCCCGCATTCTTGGCCTTGGCAAAGAACTCCGCCGGGACCATACCCGCCGTTTCCAGCACCCGGACGTTGCTGGCGATGGCCGCATCCAGATAGGCTTCATAAGGCGGCGGGGTGCGGGTCGGCAGCATCGTCAGATTGACCCCGAACGGCTGGTCGGTCATCTGGCGACAACGCGCGATTTCCGCCGTCAGCGCGTCCGGATCAGGCTGGGTCAGGGCTGTCAGCACGCCCAGCCCGCCCGCATTGGATACGGCAGAGGCCAGTTCAGCGCGACCGACCCATTGCATGCCACCCTGCACGATGGGGTAACGAATGCCGAGCAGACGAGTGAGTGCAGTATCGAACGTGCGGGCCATGGGCTTCCTTTTTGTTAATCTGAATTACCGCGGCTTATCCGTCAATATTTCACGTTTTTCGTAAAGCCGCCATCGACGGTGAGGTTGTCCGCCGTGATCCACGAGGCACGGGCCGAGGCAAGATAAAGGACCGCGTCCGCAATGCGCCGACCCAGCCCGCGCGTCGCCGCGTTGATGATGACTTTCTTGCCCTTTAGTTCAAGGTCCACTGCCCCCTCCTCCGATTGCTATTTTGATGCGTTGATCTTGTGATCTTATGATTTTTGGGACGGGCGAGCGGCTTCAAGCCGCCCGCTGTTCCAGATTATTTGCGGCCATCGAGATATTTATCGAGTGTGTCATGGACGTGGCGTATGCGCGATTCCTGATAGGTAGATAGCGTTTCCGCCCCCTTGCCGCTCGCATACATGCCCTCGCGCTGCCAACGCATGATCTCGGTATCCTGATCAAGCACGCCACCAAGGAACGGGTCCATCCCACCCTTGCTGGCAAAGCCTTCACCCTCGACAATATCGATTGGCTGGGCGACATCGAAATCCGAGCCGTCGGTCGGCTTGGGCCGAAGCGTAAAGATGTCAAAGATCGCACGATCCTGATCATGGCCGTCGGGACGGAACAATTGAATGAGCGCAAGACCCGGCGCGGGATAGAAGATCACATTCGGGAAGACGTTATACTTCAACGAGTCGATCATCTCGGGCACCGAAAAGTCGCTATAGTCGAGGCCATATTCCTGCTGCATCTTCGTCTTGAGTTGCTCGGCCATCACCCAGCGCGCGCTTTTGCCCTCCGGGACAATGGTCCGTTCGCCGACCATCTTGGCATCGCCGACCAGCATCGAATCAAGCATTTCCTGCTCGGTCATCTTCATGTTGGACGTCGGGCTTGGCACCGCCATGGCGCACAGATCGCGGCTGATATGGTCGGAAAAGATGTCGTGCTGCATGTTGTGATCGCCCACCACATGCGTCATCTCGGGATGAACGAAAGGCGTGTGATACGCCTCCATAAAGGCCTCCTGCACCACCTTCCAGTTGCACGACAGATGTTTGCGTACATGACCATGGACGTACCAGCCGGTCAGGTCCCAATTCTTGAAATGCTCGGGCAGCACTTCCAGATATTCAAGCAGCGACGGGCCTTCTTTCGCAAAGTTGATGAAGACGAAGCCATTCCAGCTATCGACCCGAACTTCTGGCAGGCATGCTTTTTTGCGATCAAGATGGGCAAATTCCCAGTCGCACGGGATATTCTTGATCGAACCGTCGAGATTCCATTCCCACGCATGATATGGACAGCGTAGCGAAGGCGACCAGCCATTGTCACCCGATGGCTTCAGCTTGGTGCCACGATGGAGGCAGCTGTTATAATAGCCCTTCAGCCCCTCTTCGGTGCGGACGATCACGATCGACAGGCGGGCGAGATCATAAACATAATAATCTCCGACTTCCGGCAGATGCTCATCGCGGCAGGCATATTGCCAGACACGCTTCCACATATGCTCGATCTCGCGCTCAAAGAACGCGCGGCTGGTATAGCGGTCAAACGGAATGTCGGCAGTCGACTGTTGCGGGTTAGACTGCGTCGCCAGCACTGGCGGCAATTCCCCATCGCGCTGCGCAATATCCTGCCAAGTATTGTCGGGATAATGCGCGCGCACCTGCGCCTGAATGTCGTTCATCCGGCCTCCCCTCCACGAGAATAGCTTTTGGGCGTTTCACCCTATAACATGAACATGAACATATACTCATGTTTTGTCAAGCCCCCTAGATGCCACCCGAGCGATCAGTCCTCGCTAGCCACGCTTGCGACCAATGATTAGGGAACGCACTGACGCAGCCCCAAACGCGAAAAGCCGCCCGAGGGCGGCTGTGTGAGTGAGTGTGTTGTGTGATTTGGTTGCGGGAGCTCGAAACCACCTTGATTTGCTGCTCAATATCATTTGCTAAACTGACATACTCATGGTTTCTGCACCTAAGGTTTGAACCCTCCCGATCCCGTGACACACATGTATAGCTTGACCAAGCTGGGATGAGAGCAGACTATTGCCGCTTGCCGTGCCAACGATATGAACGCGCACAGCAGAGCCTCCACCGCAGAATATAGTCACCTGCCGATGCGGCGGACATTCTGGGTACTCGCCGCAGAATTTGTCGAACAGCCGGTTTAGGAGACACGCCATGTTGAACACCTTAGCCTTGTGCAGGCAGCAGGAGGCCTATCATCGGCAATTGGCCGCTGATGCACCACTTGATAACGTGCGACAGATCGCACTGATCGCCGCCGCAGCATGGGCGTTGGAAGCCGATGCGATCGAGACGCAAGGCACTAAAGAGGGCGGCAAGCTCAGCAAGGCCGATGCCGCAATTGCGCTGGAGTTCAGGCTTGAAGAGGAGATTGAAGAACAGGATCGCCAGCCGGGATGAAAATCCGGACCGACCGTACAGCAAGCCAATGGAACAAACATAGGTTTCACGCATTATTAGCCTCATTATCAACACAGGAGGTTTTCATGCGGACATATTCGGTATTGGCGCTCGTTTTAATGCTTGGGATTGTCGGCATCACGGCAACGGCTTGCAACACCGTCGAAGGCGTCGGCGAGGATGTAACCTCAGCAGGCAAAGCAATCGACAAGGCAGCCGAATAGTCGAAGCCGCCCCCCCTCTGATGACTTCAATGATCCGGTAATATTATTTCATAATTTCAATGCATTAATAACATTAAGATAATGAGCTGCGCCGCAAACAGCAGTGCAGCTCATTATGTTTATGATAGCAGGGCATAACCTGTCGCGCTCAATTTGATCGCGCAGATGAGCCGCATCCAATCCATTTAACACCGCTTGGCCGCAAGATGGAACTTTTCCAACGATCGAAGGTTAACGCTCCACAAGTGAGCCATTCACCACGCTCGCGCACCTTGGAGAACGCACATGCCACTTATCAATGTAGTAGTCATGTTGGTCGTCGTCGGCATTCTGCTTTGGGCCGTCAATAATTACATCCCGATGGATGGGAAAATCAAAAATATTCTCAACATCGTTGTCGTTATTGCCGTTATCTTCTGGCTTTTACAGGCATTTGGCCTCGTCATCGCGATGAGCGACATTCATATCGGCCGTTAATTCGCATTTTTCAATGTGTTTTGGGCTTAGTGCAGCGAAGGGCAACACCATGTCGATTGGACTTATTCTTCTCATTCTCCTCGTGATCTTTCTGGCGGGCGGATTCAGCGGCCGCTTTGGCGGCTATGGCTATGGCTATGGCCATGGCGGGGTCGGCATCATCGGGATCATTTTGATTGTCGTCGTCATCCTGCTGTTGACGGGTCGCCTTTAATTCGCCGCGCGACATCAGGTTGGAACCAAATCAAGTGCGATGTGTTTCCAACTGGTGCCGTGCCATGCAGATGCGGCCGATAGGAGAAGTCATCATGGGTGAATTCATCGACAAGGCTAAAGGCATCGTCAACGAAGCCATCGGCAAGGCAAAGGTCGTTGCCGGACAAAAGACCGAAAGCACCGACATGATCGTGGATGGTGCCAAGCAACAGGCCAAGGGCAAGGCGCAAAAGCTATCCGGCGCGGTCAAGGGCGCACTCGGCGACAAGATCTAATCACACCACCACATCCCCCGCATCAGGAGCTTCGCCTTGTTTACACTCGCAGACCTGCCTTATGCGGGGGATGCGCTTGAGCCGCATATGTCGGCGCAAACGCTCGCGCTCCATTATGACAAGCATCATCGTGGCTATGTCGACAAATTGAACGAACTGCTGGAAACCGCCGACACCGGCGGCAGCACGCTTGACGAGGTGATCCGCCGCAGCCACGCCCGCCCTGCCCGCACGGCAGTGTTCAACAACGCCGCACAATGCTGGAACCATGATTTCTTCTGGAAATCGATGAAGCCCGATGGTGGCGGTCCGCCAATTGGCGAGATCAAGAACCGGATCAAGCGCGATATCGGCACAATCACAGCATTCAACGAGGCATGGGCCAGCACCGCCGCCAAGCATTTCGGCTCGGGCTGGCTATGGCTGACCTTGGCCGGGGGCAAATTGGAAATCATGACGACGCAAGATGCCGATCTGCCGCGCACCCATGGCCGCACGGCCTTGCTGGCCTGCGACCTGTGGGAACATGCTTATTATCTCGACTATCACAACCGCCGCGCGGAATATGTGCAGGTCTTTCTCGACCATTTGATCGACTGGGATTTCGTCAACAGCAATCTTGCCGCTGCCAGCTGACAATCGCGCGGAACAATCGACGATGATGTCGGCTCTCCCCAGCGCTAAACGAAAAATCGAAAATGCCACCAGGCAGGATTTTCAATGGCACATCACAAAACAGGGCTTTGATTTATGACGATGAACCAAAAACGCATGGCATTGATTGCTACGATCAGCCTGCTCGGCATGATGGCCGCCGGTTGCAACAAGTCCGAACCGACCGCCGCCGATAATGTCGCCACCACCCTTGATGCGACCGCCGATGCCGTGCGCGATCAAGGCGAAGCCGTTGCCGACAAGATGGAAGACAATGCAGACGCACTTAATCAAAAGATTGATGCGATTGGCGACAACACCGCCGAACATATCGAGAAAAAGGCTGACGAAATGCGCGACAAGATCGATTCATCGGCAGATGCGCTTGAAAACCGCGCCGATGCCGTGGCCAAGGCCGCCAAGGCGAAATAATCCACAAGGACAAGGCGTGGGCGGGCATTGCCAACACCGCCCGCGCTTTTTTCGTCCGTATTTACAGAGGACTATCCCCGCACGCACATCCGGCCCAAATGGCCTGGTCGAATGTTCCTGCTGACACAGGTGACAAACATGCGCAAATTACTGATCACCGCCTTGCTGGCAACAATGGCCGTTCCTGCCATATCCGCCATGGCCGAACCGAACCATCAGGGCCAGTCACGTCACGGCCAACAAAAGGTCGAAGAACGCAGGTCCGATAATCGCGGCCAACGCGGAGATGAGAAACCGAAAAAAGCGCACCGGGATAATGGCCTCCATCTGGGATGGCAGCAATATCGGCGCTATGATTATAACAGGGTGGACCCGCGTTACGGCGCATATCTGGCGGATCGTTATTATCGCGATGGGCGTTATTATCAACCGCGCCGCCTGTCGAATAGCGACCGCATCTACCGCGGATCGGATTCGCGATATTATTGCCGCCGCAGCGACGGCACCACGGGCCTTATCATCGGCGCGATTGGTGGCGGGTTATTGGGACAGGCGATTGCGCCCAACGGGTCCAAGACCTTGGGTACGATTCTAGGCGGCGGCGCAGGCGCGCTGATTGGCCGTTCGATCGGTCGTGATGGCGTTCGCTGCCGGTAAATAAAAGCCCATCGCTGCCAATGACAGGCCGCGCGCGCGATATGCCGCGCGCGGCCTGTTGTGCATGTTGGTAACAGATGTGCTTATTGTGATTTCAGCATGGCAACCGCTGCGGCAATCGCCTGCTCCAGATCCGCCTCGTCGAACGGCTTTTCGAGCACTATCGCATCGGGACACGAGGCCCGGACCGCAGCAGCATTGCCGCTCATGAAAATATGGGGGACCGCATCGACCTTTAAAATGGTCGCGACCGCCATCAGGCCGCTGCTGTCGTGGAGACCTGCATCGGCAATAATCAGTTCAGGCTGATACATCAGCGCCGCCGCCACCAATTCATCCGCAGACGATACGGTCGCGCAGACATGATGCCCAAGGCCCGCCAATACTTCACCGATCAACATGGCGATCACCGCTTCGTCCTCGGCGATCAGAATGCGCAAGGGAATCATGCTTCAGCCTCCGGCCATTTGGTACCTTATCAGTGCGCACATCGCGTAACATTACGGCAAATAACGATTTTATATTCCATTAATTCGACGCACGAAAAATAATGTTGTAAATACATATTCACTCTTTTCTCGCCATATTTTGAATATATAGAAAAATAAATACGGTATATTATTCTGTAAATCAAAATAGATAGGAAAAGTTCCAGCGGAAATTTGACTTTTCATAATAAATATTTGTTAATGCAATTGTCCTCAGATCATCGCCTGCGATGAGTTTTGGCTACGTCCCTCGATCGGATTACTGCAGCAAGGACAAGACATTGATGCCAACGCCTCCGCCTCCGCCAACGCATTTTCCCGTCGTCGGCATTGGTGCGTCTGCGGGTGGACTGGAGGCCTGCACCCGGCTGCTGGATGTACTGCCTGCCGATAGCGGCATGGCCTTTGTCCTTGTCCAGCATCTCGACCCCACCCATGCCAGCCTGATGGTCGAACTTCTCTCCAAGCATACAAAAATGCGCGTTCTGGAAGTGAGCGACGGGATGCCGATTGAACCTGACCATCTCTACGTCATTCCGCCCGGCACCTATTTGGCCGCCGATAATGGGGCGCTGCATCTGACGCAACCGCTGGCCCGCCATGGCGCGCGGCTGCCCTTTGACTTTCTGCTCAAATCGCTCGCGCAACAATATGGCGCGAGCGCCTTCGGGATCATCCTGTCCGGCACAGGCGCAGATGGCAGCATCGGGCTGAAAGCGATCAAGGACAAACAAGGTCTGGTCATCGCGCAAGACCCGGATGAGGCCGAGCATGACGGCATGCCGCGTAGCGCCATCGCGGCGGGCGCGGTCGATCTTGTCCTGCCGATCTCCAATATGCCCGCCGCCTTGATCAATCATGGCAAGCAGCGCCCGATCACAGCAGCGCCTGCCGAAGGGCTGCCCGAGATTGTCGAATTGCTCCGCACCACCACCGGCCATGATTTCCGCCTCTACAAAATGGGGACGATCAGACGGCGGATTGAACGGCGGATCGCCTTATCGTCGATCAAGCCCAGCAATATGGTCAATTATCTCGAAAAGTTGCGCCATAACGCCGCAGAGCGCGATTTGCTGGCCAATGACTTGTTGATCAATGTCACCAGTTTTTTTCGTGATCCAGAGGTCTTCGCCACCCTCGGCAAAACCGTGATCCCCGAACTGATCGCCCAACAATTGCCGGACCTGCCGCTACGCGTCTGGGTCGCCGGATGCAGCACTGGCGAAGAGGCTTATTCCCTCGCCATGTTGCTGCACGAAACGATGGTCGGCGCAGGCCTTCCCGTCCGGGTACAGGTCTTCGCCTCCGACATTGATGCCGATGCCGTCGCGACCGCGCGCGAGGGACTGTATCCGCACAGCATTTTCTCAGAGGTCTCGCCAGAGCGGCTGGCACATTTCTTCATCCGGGAAGAACATGGTTATCGGGTTTCGCCGGAACTTCGCAAACATGTGATTTTTACCGTGCAGGATGTCCTTGGCGACCCGCCCTTTTCACGGCTGGACCTGATTTCCTGTCGCAATTTGCTGATTTATCTGGGGGCAGAAGCGCAAAACAAGGTCATCTCGCTGTTCAACTTTGCGTTGCGCGACGGGGGGATATTATTGCTCGGCAATGCCGAAAATATCGGCGCGGCAGAAAGCCATTTCAAACCCATTGCCAAGGCTGAACGGATCTATCGCCACATCGGGCGGCCACGTTCCGGCGATATTGAATTTCCCATTGGCGGCGGCGAGGCGTTACGCACACCGCCCCGGATCAGCCAAGCCCAAGCGGTCATGCGGCAAAAAAGCCTAGCGCAACTCAGCGAACGGCTGATGCTAGAACATCATGTCCCGGCGGGCGCGCTGATCAACCGCAAGCTGGAATGCCTGTACAGCCTCGGGCCGATCGATCGCTATTTGCGCATTGCCCCCGGCCATCCCAGCCATGATCTGTTGAGCATGGCGCCCTCACCGCTACGGATCAGGCTGCGTGCGGCCATTCAGGAGGCTGGTCCCCACAACTCCCCCCTCACCGCAACCGGCGGCAGGTTGGGCGCAATGCCATTCAACATCGTGATCCATTCGGTGATGAATGAGGGCGAAGAATTGCTGCTGGTCTGCTTCATCGATGCCCCAACCCCAGCCCGCAAAAAAGGTGCGGCCGCCTCCCCGCAGGAAAGCGCCCGGATTGCCGACCTTGAGCGCGAACTGGAAGCAACGCGCGCGGAATTGCAAAGCGCCATTCACAACCTCGAAATGTCGAGCGAAGAACAGCGCGCGATCAATGAGGAGGCGCTATCGGTCAATGAGGAGTTCCAATCGACCAATGAGGAACTGCTCACCTCAAAGGAAGAATTGCAGTCGCTGAATGAAGAGCTGACCGCGCTCAACACCCAGTTGCAGGAAACGCTGGAACGCCAGCGCGCGACCGCCAATGACCTGCAAAACATCCTGTACAGTACCGATGTCGCGACCTTGTTTCTCGATAAGGCGCTTAATATCAGCTTCTTCACCCCCGCGACCAAATCCTTGTTCAACATCATCCCCGGCGATATTGGCCGCCCGTTATCCGATCTGCATTCACTGGCGGCGGATACCGCATTGCTGGACGATGCCCGCACGGTGCTGGACACGGAAACACCGATCGACCGAGAAATCGAAACGGCAGCCGGGGTGTTTTTCGGGCGGCGGATCATGCCGTACCGCACCGACAATGACAAAGTGGATGGCGTTGTCATCACCTTCACCGACATCACCGACCGCAAGCGCGCGGCGAAATTGCTCGCGGTGGCGCAGCAAGGCGCGGAAGTCGCCACCATCGCCAAATCGCGCTTCCTTGCCGTGGCCAGCCATGATCTGCGCCAGCCGTTGCAGACGTTAACCTTGCTCCAAGGGCTGCTCGCCAAGGAAGTCAGCGCAGAAAAGCCGCACAGACTGGTGACCCGCATGGGCGAAACATTGGGGGCGATGTCGGGCATGCTCAATGCGTTGCTCGATATCAACCAAATCGAATCCGGCATGATTCAGCCGGAAATCAGCATCTTTCCGGTCGATGACCTGCTCAACTGCCTGCGCGACGAATTCAGCTATCATGCACAGGCCAAAAAGATTTCCCTGCGGGTCGTACCGTGCAGCATCATCATCGCCACGGACCATCGCCTGCTCGAACAAATGCTGCGCAATCTGATCACCAATGCCCTGAAATACACTAATCACGGCAAGGTACTGCTGGGTTGCCGCCGCCGACCGGGCGCTGTCAGCATCGAAGTCCTCGATACCGGGATCGGCATCGAAGAAAGCCAGATGCATGCAATTTTCGATGAATATCACCAGATCGAAAACAATGCCCGCGAACGCAGCCGTGGTCTGGGGCTGGGCCTTTCGATCGTGCAGCGGCTCGGCGAATTGCTTGGCCATCCGGTACATGTGCGTTCAAGGCCGGGCAAAGGATCGACTTTCGCGGTCGAGATTGATTTGCCGGAAACCGAGATTGTCACCCAGCCAGCGCCGCACGCGCACCCGTTGATCGCGCCGCCGCATCGCCGTGGCACGATCATGATCGTCGAAGATGAGCCAGAGGTGCGCGACCTGCTCGACATGCTGATGCGCACGGAGGGCCATAGGGTATTATTAGCCATCAATGGCGATGTAGCGCTCAAATTATTGGCAGCGGGTGGGGAGATGCCCGATCTTGTACTCACCGATCATGACCTGCCCGGCAATCTGAATGGCGTCAAATTGGCGGCCCGGCTGCGCACGCAATTGGGCGCCAAGCTCCCGATCATCATCCTTACCGGCGATATTTCCGCCGCGACGATGCGCGAGGTGAAGCGACAGAATTGCGTCCAGTTCAACAAGCCCGTCAATGTGACCGAGTTGTCGCGCGCGATCCAGCGCATGCTTCCACCCACACCCCCGGCACCATCAGCCGCGATGGAACAAACCCGGCCTAGCCACGTTATCTCCTCCAAGTAGCGGGCTTCCGCCCGCGACAGGAGCATATATCATGCGCAGATCCATTCTCGCGGCCAGCATTGCCGTCGCGACGCTCGTCCCATCCCTCGCCATCGCACAAGACAGCTGCGAACGTCAGCGGTCCAACCGGGTCGTCGGCACCGTTGCCGGTGCAGGCATTGGTGGCGTGTTGGGCAATGTCATCGCAGGTCAGGGCGATAAGACGCTCGGCACGGTTATCGGCGCTGTCGGCGGCGGGGTCATCGGTAATCAGGTTACCAAGCCGGACAGCGATTGCAGCCATGCTTATGGCTATTATGACGAAAACAACCGCTGGCACGCGACCGGCGTCTCGTCATCACAGGCACGCGGCTATTATGATCGCGATGGCCGCTGGGTCGATGGCGCGCCCAATGGCTATTATGGCGAAGGCAATCGCTGGATTCCCAATAGCGGCGTGAGCGGTGAAGACGGCTATTATACCGCGCAGGGCCAATGGGTGCCCGCATCAGCCAATGGCTATTACGACCGCAACGATCAATGGATCGCAGGCACGGCCAGCGGCTATTACGATGAACGCGGGCGCTGGGTCGGCGGTGTCACCACCGGCCATTATGACGAACGCGGGCGCTGGATTTCCGGCACGCCGAGCGGTCATCGCGACAATAATGGCAATTGGATCGCCGATGCCCATCCCGGCTATTACGACACCGATGGCCGTTGGCATGCCGGCACCACGAGCGGCTATTACGACAGCCGTGGCCGCTGGATCTCGACGTCGGGCGACATGCGCCGGGACAGGAGCAATGGTTACAGCACGATCCCGCGTGAAATCCTCGCGCAGGTGGCCTGGCTTGAAGACTATATCCGTTCACCCAACGCACAACGGACGTTCAGCCGTGGCGAACTCAATCGCGCCCGTGGCGAGCTACGCTCCATCCGCAATCGCGAACGGTCGATGCGCCACAATCGTCGCGGCGAACTGTCTTCCCAGAATGAAGCCATGTTGCAGGTCCGCCTCGATCGCCTGATGGACCGACTGCGGATCGACCATCGTTCATAAGCCCAACTGATGGCTGAGCAGCCCGCCTTCCGCCTCCTTTGTCGGGCTGCTCCCTACCCTCGCCATTCCCGGCAATTGGCCGGGGATGGCGAGCGCGTTTTAGGGCGCGACCGGATAGTGCAGCGTGACAATGGTGCCAGAATCCGCTTGGCTAGCGTCTTTTTGCCCAATGTCTTTTCGGCTCGTGATATCCAGCACGCCATCCAGCTGCTGCGCCAATGCGACAATCAATTGACGCCCCATGGAATCGAATTCGCTCGACACATCAAAGCCGGTGCCATCGTCCGTAATCCGCAACAGGCCGTTATCGGCAGTAAGCGCAATCGTATAATCACGCCCTTCCGGACAAGCATGGCGATAGGCATTGGTCACGACCTCCACCACAAACAGCGCCAGTGGCACCAGACTGGCATTGGGCAGCAATTGGTGCCGAACGTCGCACCTCAATTGCACATAAGTCTTGTGACGTTGGGCAATGCGTAGCTGGGCGCAAAGCGCCGTCAGCAACATGGCAATATCAATCCTGCCCTGATTATTATCGTCCCGATGCTCGAACAACAGGCGGTGGACCAGCGCCAGCGCATTCATCCGCGCCTGCGCCTGTTCAAGTGCCTGACGCGCAACCGGTTCCTTGATTTGCCGCGCCTGCAGGTTGAGCAGGCTGGTGACGATCTGCATGTTGTTCTTGACGCGATGATGCACCTCCAGCGTCAGCGCATGATGTGCTTCCTCACGCACTTTGATCACATGCGCGAGTTCCGCAAGATCTTCGCCCAGCAGCGCCACTTCCGGCGGCGCATCGGCGAACATCTGGGGATCGGGTGCATATTTGCCCGCCCGGATCTGTGCGATCTTTGACCGGAGCGCGATGCACCAGCGATCCATCGTCACGCCGCCTTGATAAAAAGTGCGTCCCCCGCCGGGCCGTTAATCAGTTCGGCCAGCGCCTTGCGGCCACGCGCCATCCGGCTTTTCACGGTCCCGATGGCGCAACCCATGATTTCGGCCGCCTCTTCATAAGAGGCGCCATTCGCGCCAACCAGCAGCAGCACCTCGCGCTGTTCCACAGGTAATTTTTGCAGGGCCTTGATCACATCCTCCATATGGATGCCGTCCTGTTGCGCAGGGGCCGTGACCAGAATACGGGCCGCCACCTCCGGATCAAGCGAAGTCATCCGGGCATTTTTGCGGATCGTGGTATAGAATTGATTGCGCAGTATCATGAACATCCATGCGCGAAAATTGGACCCTTGGGCATAGCTGCTACGTGCTGCCCATGCGCGGATCATCGCCTCTTGCGCCAGATCGTCCGCCAGATCCCTTTGTCCGCACAGCCCCCGCGCAAAGGCGCGCAGTGAAGGAATCAGGGCGACGAGGTCGTTCCTGAAAGCCTCATCGGCGTCGATAGCGCGCGCAATATCTGCAAGGGGCGGTTCATCACTCATCAGTGGCCCTTCTTGGCCGCTATTTTGGCGTCGATATCGTCCAGTATCCGAAGAAAATCCTCAGGTACCGGTTCGTTCACGACCGCTTGATGCAATTGCGTCAGCGCTGCCGAAACCGGATCGAAGTCGGCATCGACATAATGCATTTCTTTTCCTTTTTTCTTGTCCGTAGGTACCATTGAATCCTGCTGTATCGGGATGTCCTGACAGGAAAATCGGTGAAATCGAAAAATGTTCCATCAACGGGAACAAAAAACCGTTTCATCGGTATTGAGTATAAGGCCTAGAGTGTACTGCGTTAACGTTGGTACATGTCGCGCGCTTTATTTGCTTGTTGCCGCATTGTTTGATGCGGAAAACTGGTTCTCACTTTTCCGCACGATGCTCTCGGGCGCGCAGCGTGCCTGCAAGGAATGAATATGTCTTTGAAAGCTGCATTGGGACCTGAACTCCCCTATCTGCGCAGATATGCGCGTGCTTTGACCGGATCGCAATCTTTAGGTGATACAGCGGTGCGAGAAACGCTGGAGGCGCTGCTGGCGGCACCGCAAGAATTTGAAAATGACAAACCCGCGCGACGCGAGCTCTATCGTATATTTCATAAATTATGGCGTGGCATGTCGTCGGTCAGTCGTGATGATGGCATTGTCGCCAGCCTGCCGGTACATACGCGCCAGGCTTTGCTGCTCACTGCTGTGGAAGGGTTCAGCCTGCAAGATACCGCCAAAATCCTGCATTGCCCGATCCAGCAAGTGAAGGACGAAATCGCGTCCGCCCGAGAGGTGATCAGCACCGCAATGCAAGCACAAGTGATGATCATCGAGGATGAATCGATCATCGCACTGCACATCAAATCCATCGTCGAAGACCTTGGCCATCACGTGACAGGCATTGCCCGCACTCGTGATGAAGCCACCGAACTCGCGGCAAGCCATGCGCCCGAACTGGTGCTGGCGGATATTCGGCTTGCGGATGAGTCGAGCGGCATCGATGCGGTGGTGGATATTCTCGCCGTGATTGACGTCCCCGTGATATTCATCACCGCCTTTCCCGAACGGTTATTGACCGGCGAACGGCCTGAACCAACCTATTTGATCACCAAGCCGTTTGAACCGGAAATGGTGACCGCGACCATCGGCCAGGCATTGCTCTATCATCGCGAACAGCGCGCGATGCCTGCAGTGGTGGAAACTAATCGACCAGAATAGCACCCTGCACCAACGGATATCCGTCTCGAATATCCTTTGACCTTGAGCTGCCCGACAGGCGCATCTCAAGGTCGTTTCATATCTGGGCCATCAAGTTGCGGACAGGCCCCGTGGCCACATTGATCAGGCATCTCGCCCCTTCGACTCATCCATTCGAACATCAACGCCCGGCCAGCCGATCTGCGCCAGACAAAAAGAAGCCGGCATTGCTGCCGGCTCCCTTCTTTCTACTGGCCCAACTGGATGGGTGGGTGGCTTAATTACCCGAACCCGGTCCGTACTGGATTTCCACGCGTCGGTTCTGCGGTTCCTTGACGCCATCAGCGGTATCGACCAGCGGTCGGGTTTCACCATAGGCTTGGGTCGAAATCACGCCATCCGGCACGCCGCGCGAGGTGATGTAACCGCGCACTGCGCTGTTACGTCGCTCGGACAATGCCTGATTATATTCATTCGAGCCTGACTTGTCCGCGTGACCGGCCAATACGACCGTTGCCTTGCCGCAATTACCATAATTGACCAACGCATTGTCAAGGATGGATGCGGCTTCCGGCGTGATATCGCTCCGATCGAAGTCGAAGAACACAATATACGGACCGGACTGGCATTCAACCACGGCTGGCGGCGGGGGCGGCGGCGGTGCAATCGACATCGGCGGCGCAGGTGGCGGCGGCGGTGGGGCTGCAGGCGCTGAAGCACCCAAGGCAAGGGTCAGGCTACCGTAGAAGGCATGATCCTTGACGTCGCTGTTAAACCGACCCTGATATCCGATGCGTCCGGTCAATTGATCGGATACGGCGGCAGCAAGGCTCAGGCCTGCAACGATGGAACCACGCTTGGTTTCCGGTGAGTAGATCCGGAAGTTGGTGCCAACAGGCGCATCGGCAAAGGATGCATCGACACCATAAACGCGGCTGCCGAAGTCATGACGATAGGCGACCTTGGCTTCCGGGATCAGCCCGCCGAAATTGGCGGCCCATTTCACACCAGCCAGCAATGCCGTCTGGTTGTCGCTTTGGCTCCGAAATGCGAGATTTGCACCCGGCACGCCTGTTTCAGTGAAGCTCTTGAGCTTGACCGTCGTGTAATCCACCCCGACAAAAGGCGTCAGCCATGAACCACCAAGACCGATACGCGCGCCACCTTCACCATAGAAGGACCACAGACGGGCATCAGGCTTGCCACTGATCATGCCGCTTGTGGTGCCAATGGACAGATCGCGACGGCTGTGGCCGCCAAGGTCCGAATAGCTGCCGACACCGCGCAAATACGCGCTACCGATGTCATAAGCGGCGAGCAGACCAAGCTGCCAACCATCAGCCTTGATATGACCATTGTAACGATCGAACGCCATCTTGGTTTTGCGATAGCCACCAAAGCCACCAAAGGTGAAGTTGCCAGTGGTGTAATCGACCCCCAAAAGGGCGAACCAGTTCTTCGACTTATAGCCCGGTGCATTGATGTCGGTATCGACCTTCACATCATTATAACCGCCCAAGCCCCAAAGCCGGACACGGGATTCAGGGTCACGACATTGATCCATGCCGCGCACGCTGATGGCGCAATCGATCTGATCGGATACCAAAATGTTGGTCTGCATGCTGTAATTCCGCAGACCCTGCACATAGCCAGCATATTGCGCGCCGGACAGTTGATCGAGCGCCCCCGGATAATTGGCGGCATTCTGTGTGAACAGATTGCCGAGCAACGTGCCATAAGGGCCGGTCAAGCCGCTATTATAGGTGCCTTCGATCCCATTACCGACCGCTGTTTCATTGCGGGTCAGGCCGGCCACACCGCCAAAGGCGACACGGGTCAGGTTCAGATCGACATTGTTATCGGCATCATAAACAGCATTGGCGCGCAGCAATAGCGTGCCCGTGCTGGTTACGACATTGCTGAATGTACCGACCCGCGTATCGGCGTTGATCACATTGTCATAGCTATAGCTGTTGCCATACAGGCCATTCACGCTGGTGGGACGTACCATGAGTGTGCCAGCAAGATTTGCCGTATTGGCGACGACCATCGGATATTCAAGCTGCGCCGTTGCAGGGACCGGGCTAGTTGCCAATTGAAGGGCAAGCGTGCCACCCGGCACGACGTTGAAGGTATCGACATTGACACCGGCTGCCCCGTCATAAGACGGATTGGCGTAAGGCTGATCGACCAGATAGAGTGTGCCGCCATTGGCGATTGTCAACGCACCCTCAAGCTCCCCAAGCGGATTGACGATACCATCCAGCCGGGTTTCGCCCGCCGAGACAGTGATCACATCATCTGCCGATATATCGACATTGCCATAGATCGAACCTGCACCCTGCAAATTGATCACCGCCGGATGAGGCGCGTCACTGGTGTCGATCGCCATGCCGCGTGTGAAGTTCAACCCACCATCAACACTCTGACGCGCGATAAAGCTGCCGCCAATGTTGTTCAGGGTGAAGCTGTCGGTCAAAACCGGCGGCAACACTACAACACCGTCATTACGGACAACTAGGCCCGTTGCCGTCGCTAAGCCGCCATTGGTAATGGCCGTGGCGCTAATCGTGCCGGCATTGGTCAGGGTCAGATTGTTGACGTCGGATACCATCTCGATCCCGACAGCATCCGCCGAGGTGACGAGACCAGTCACGGCAGTTGCGTCGACATTGATCAAGCCGTCATTGATGACACTACCGCTCAAGACATTGTCCGACGCGGTAAAGCGCATGCCAGTTGCAGATGCATCAGCACTATTGCTCACTGTCCCGGTCGCCGCGGCATTCGACGTAACGTCAAAAGTCTCGGTGTTGGTCACAGCCAGATCAACAGGGCCACCCGTCACTTCAAGACCGGTGGCATCTGCAGTGGCGGCGCCGTTCGCCACGCCATTCGCATTGGCAATGACATCGACCGTAAACACACCATTATTGGTGAAGGTGGACAAGCCAGCCGATGATTGTGTCGCGCCGAGGGCTGACGCATTGGCGATGCTGCCATCACCCGTTGCCAGCGCATCGGCAGATACGCCAAACACGCCGCTTGCATTGTTTACCAGCGACACTGTCGCATCGGGTCCGCTTGCGAACTGCGAAATGCCGGTTGCTTCTGACAATGCATCTGCACTGATGATGCCAGTCGCTGTGGCAGTGGCATCGACGGTATAGACCCCGTCATTCATGAGGGACGAAAGCGCTATATCACCCGCGGATGATTGGTCCGCGCCGAGTGCAGAGGCATCAGCGAGGCTGGTATCACCTGTCGACGACGCAGTGGAGGACACGCCAAACACGCCGGTCTCACTGTTCAGCAGCGCTATTGTCGCATCAAGTCCGTTGGAGAACTGCAAAATACCCGTCACACCTGACGATGCATCTGCACTGGTAATGCCGTCCGCTGTGGCGTTAGCATCGACAGTAAAGTCGCCATCATTAGTAAGGCTGGAAAGCGCCGTATTGCCACCAGTTGATTGCACCACGCCAAGTGCAGAGGCATCAGCTTGGCTGGTATCACCCGTCGACGACGCAGTGGAGGACATGCCAAACACGCCGATATCACTGTTCAGCAGCGCTACTGTCGCATCAAGCCCGTTGGCGAACTGCAAAATACCCGTCACACCTGACGATGCCTCTGCACTGGTAATGCCATCCGCCGTGGCATTGGCATCGAGGGTAAAGTCGCCATCATTAGTAAGGCTGGAAAGCGCCGTATCGCCAACAGATGATTGCACCGCGCCAAGTGCAGAGGCATCGGCAATGCTGTCATCGCCTATCGCCAACGCATCAGCCGATACAGCAATCACGCCCGCCGCATTGTTCACCAGTGACACTACCGCATCGGACCCGATCGCAGTGCCGGTGGCGGTCTGCGTGAGGCCGAGGACATCTGCCGTCGAAGTTGCAGTGGTCGAAGCGTCTGAAGCCGCATCCGCAACGATGTTCAGGCTGTTGTTGTTGATAAGATTGGCCGTGGCGACATCAGGTGCGGTCACCACCTGTTCGACACCAAAATTGACGTCCGCCGTGGCATCCGCAGCACCCGCAAGGTTCAGCGCATCAGCAATGGCGGAAATATTCGTCACATCATTGTTGATCAGGGTGATATTGGCAGTATCGAGCGTGGCTATGCCGATTTGCGATACAGCACCGGACGTCGAGTCAATGACAAGCGCAGACGCAACCGGCGCCGCAGCGACATCGGTAACTCCCGAATTCAGGGCAGTGAGAAGGTCAATGGTATAGGTGGCATTGACAGTGGGCAAATTGGTGATTTGCGATACGCCCGGCACTGTCTGCGCGACCAAAGGCGCCACGGCCCCCAATGCGATCATAGATACGCCTGCCGCCAGCAGACGCAAACGAGTTTGATTTATCACGGTTAAATTCCCCACTTCGTGTTTTATATATTTCATGCAAGATAATCACATGAAGATGACATTTTCTTTGATTATCAAAATGTACAAAACAAACGCCGGAGAACATAAGTTCACACCACCCAGTCTAATTAATGAACTGGGTATATTAATTTATGCTCACTGCATGGGGAAACAATAGTAATACATTATTGTTCCATTAGGCCGCTTAAAAACTCAATATCTGCATAAGCTGTAAATTTTTTCAGATATGAAATTCAGCATATGGAACAAAGTTGCCGGTGAAGCGTTATGGGCACCAATCTTGATCACCCAACAACCATTTTCCCATCTGATCTGCTAAATCAGACTGGCTGCAACAGTAATTTCAGGCATGTTATTTGGTGCTTGATCTACACCGCACTCTAGCATTCCCCCTTCACGTAGCGGGTGGCCTAAACGCCAAAAAGCCACCCGAGGGTGGCGTTTGTGTGAGTGTGTTGTGTGTGATTTGGTTGCGGGAGTAGGATTTGAACCTACGACCTTCAGGTTATGAGCCTGACGAGCTACCGGGCTGCTCC
>NZ_JAHXZS010000012.1 GCF_019740335.1 Alteraquisediminimonas sediminicola
GTTCGGGATTGGGAATATTCTCCCAAATCTGCGACGCATGCTCCGAAATCAGCATCGAGGTGAAACCCACCTTGTCGCAATGCACCGAATTCTGCACGCCCCAGTCAAAGGTCTGCCGCGCCGTGCGACCCGGACGCATATAAGGGTGGAATATAAGTCCCGTTTCCATCGACATAACACTCTCCAAAATAATTGTATATTTATATCAATATATACAATCTTTAATTACTCATATTTATTATGATGTAATAAAAATGATGCGATCTATTTTTTATTTATCATTCCGCCATTACGAAGTGTTTTCGTAAGGATATTCACGATCATCCAATGGAAATTACGACAACCCGAATCAATTGTCCTTGACGCTGCCACTCCCTTAAGACGACTGCCTTAGAGGTATCACATTTTCATTTCCACGCAAGTGTTGACTGGGGAAATTTTGCAATGGAGAAAAATGCCTAAATACTCCTGTATTTTCATATAGTTGGCCGAAATATTACCCCAAAATTCCGGACAATGTCTTGGTTTTACGCCCAAGCGGTTGTAATAAGGCAACACATCTGTTGACCCACCGGGGTTGACCCATCAGGCCTGTTTCAACACAAGCGCGGCGATTCATTTGAGCTGAGGAAAAATCTTGAAGGCAAAACCAGAAAAGCTGGCACCGGTAGATGGTACATTCTCGGCGACCCAGCTCAAGATCATTTTGGCCGCAGAAAAACTGTTCGCCTCGACCAGCATCGAAAGTGCGTCGCTCCGCGAAATCGCGGCCGCGGCGGAGCAGCGCAATCATTATGCCGTCCAATATCATTTTGGTTCGCGCGATGGCCTTGTCCGTGCCGTTTTCGCGCACCGCATGTTCCAGATGGAAGAGCGCCGGGGCGCCATGCTGGCCGAGATTGAACGCACAGGCCGGTTGCACGAAGCGCGCGCCTTGCTGGAAGTACTATTCCTGCCGCAATTGGAGCTGCAAAAGGCCGATGGGAACCGGTCTTATGGGAGCTTTTTGTGCCAATATCTCCTGCGCGAACGCTGGGCCGCTTATGGCGATTTCGGCATCCCCTCACCGCCCAACCTCGATCGATTGCTGACGCTGATCAAGGAACGTTTCGACCATTTGCCCGAGGCTGTCGCCCAGCGCCGCATCGTCAGCGGCTCATTGGTATTTCTCAGCATCCTAGCAACCTATGTCGACGAACATGGCGAGGAACGCACGCTTGAGGGTGAAGAGAGTTTCAACGAGGCGCTCAACGATACGCTGATGCAAATCGAGGCTGGGCTCTTCATGCCCAAGGCAACCGTGGACATCACGCGCAAGCAAACCGCCTTATCCTGAACGCCCAAATAGTTCGGGGCGGCAATCAAGATCACCGCCCCGCACCACAGATGGTTGTAGCTCTAACCGCTTAGGCGGCAGCCGCTGTCGTTGACACACCCGGCAGCGTGATACGTGGCGCGACTTCCTTCGCGATGAGTTCGAGCGAATTGAACCAAGGCGTGGGATCATCATAATAATCATGGGCTTCGACCTGCATCGTGCCCCAGCCGCCACATTCGTGGAACAGCTTGTTGAGCTTCT
>NZ_JAHXZS010000013.1 GCF_019740335.1 Alteraquisediminimonas sediminicola
TCTGCGGGGTGGATCAGCTCGTCGTCCGGCCTTTAGGCTCGGAAATGAACCCGACCCGGAAGAAGCCCGAACGGCCCATCACCGCCACGGTACCGCCAATGCACTTATACGGCGTGTTCACATCCGCGCGGATATGCACTTCCGGGAACTTGTCCGGGTTCTGCCGATCCGCCGGGCGCAACTTGTCCGACTCGTTCTTGAACTTGGCCACAGCCAGATTCTGCAACTGTGCCGCATCGTCGATCAGTTGGTTGCCCCAATATACTTCGCAACCACCCGAAGCGCCGCCACGGATCGACAGCATCACATTCTGTGCCTTGGTCACCGTCGGCTGATGCGCCACGCGCGGCACTTCCATCGGGATCTTCTTAACGGCCACCGGCACGGTGATCAGGAAGATGATCAGCATCACCAGCATCACGTCCACGAGTGGCGTGGTGTTGATATCTGACATCGGGGCGTCACTACCGCCCTCTGCGCCGACACTCACTCCCATCTCTTCATCCTATCATTCAAAAGCGCTGAACCAGCATACCCTCTTGCACGAGGCACCGGGCAGCTATCCCTTGAGTAACGCCGGATGGTCGAAACCATCCGGCAGCACTTCAAGTATCTCAGGCCTTCTTCGGCGCAGCGGCCGGAGCAGCCTTGGCAGCCGGGGCAGCCTTGATCAGCGGACGGACAGCGCCGTTCGATGCCATAAAGCCATGCAGGTCATTGGCGAAGGTCGCGAGCTGTTCAGCGATCAGCTTGTTGCGACGCATCAGCCAATTGAACGACATCACCGCAGGCACAGCCACGATCAGACCGATGGCGGTCATGATCAGGGCTTCACCGACCGGACCAGCGACCTTGTCGATCGACGGATCGCCCGATGCACCGATCTTGATCAGCGCCTTGAGAATGCCGATAACCGTACCGAGCAGACCGATGAACGGCGCGGTCGAACCGACGGTGGCGAGGAAGGCAAGGCCGTTCGACAGCTTGGCATTGATCAGGCCCTGGCTACGTGCCAGCGAGTTGCCGACCCATTCATGCTGATCGACCGGATCGGTCAGCTTGCCATGTTCGTCTTCGGCGCGATGGCCATCATCGACCAGCTGGCGATAGGCCGAGTTCTTGTCGAACTTGGCAGCGCCATCCTTGAGATTGCCAGCCGCCCAGAAACGATTGGCGCCTTCGGTGCCATCCTTCAGGATCTTCGACTGTTCGCGCAGCTTGGTGAACAGGATGTACCACGACACGGCGGACATGATGACCATCAGCAGGAACAAAGTCCACGACAGCGCGCCGCCGTCGTTCAGCGCTTCGATCAGGCCGAACTTGGTGGCGGCTGCTTCCGCGCCTTCAACTGCGGCGGTGTTGGCCAGTGCCTCTGCGGCAGGCGCAGCGGC
>NZ_JAHXZS010000002.1 GCF_019740335.1 Alteraquisediminimonas sediminicola
GGAACAAAGTCCACGACAGCGCGCCGCCGTCGTTCAGCGCTTCGATCAGGCCGAACTTGGTGGCGGCTGCTTCCGCGCCTTCAACTGCGGCGGTGTTGGCCAGTGCCTCTGCGGCAGGCGCAGCGGCTGATGCGGCGTTGGTAACGACTTCCGCTGCTGCATTGGCAGTTTCAACAACATTCTGCATTACAATAACCTCTTGAATAAACCGTTCTGAAGATTGGGCCATTGGCCCACATGGAATAGGCGTTGAAGGCGATCAATCCTTCGGGATCTGCCAGCGCACGCGCCGCTTGTCCGAAGACTGGATCGGGTTGCCATTCTGGTCGAGCGCCGGGTTGTACCGACCGCGACGCGTGACAAATTTGCAGGCTGCATCATCGAGATCGGCGCTACCGCTCGATTGAGTCACCCGGCAATTGGCGACCTTGCCATCCGTCGTCACGTCCCAGGCGATCCCCGTCACGCCCTCGCGTTCTTCCCGCAAGGCGCTTGGCGGATAATCTTCGGTCGTCACCCAGCTTGCCGGATTGCCACGGGCGCGGGCCGCTTGCGCCTGCATCGCCTTGGGTGGCTCAATGGCCACGGGTGGTGGCGGTGGCGGGGCCATGATCGGCGCAGGCGGGGCCGCTGGCAACACCGGGGGCGGCGCGACCGAGACAGGCGGGGGCGGCACATCCACCGTCGGTGGCGGCGGCATGTCCTTTTGTTCGGGCGGCGGCGGCGCTTCTTCTTCGACCTTGGGTTCTTCCTTGATGTCAAAGGTCTTCAAATCTTCGAAAACCTCGACCGCCGCATTATAATCCAGACCGTTTTTCAGGCCCCATAACAGCACGAGATGGAGCAAGGCGACACCGCCGATGGCTAACATCTTGCTCCGGCTCATGGGTTGTTTATCAGCATAAGCCATTCGGGTTCAGCACTCCGTTGCTACACAGATCAAATGACCGGCAACGACCGCCGGATCACATGATCACATTTGTTGTTCAGGATCGTTCAAGGTGCCTTGGCGGCGATGCCTTCGATCTCGACAAGGATCTGAGGCCGACCGAGCGCTGCCACCTGCACGGTGGAACGGGTCGGCAAATTCGGTTGTTCCGCTGTCCCGAAGAAGGTCTTGAACACCGCATTCATCGCATCGCGGTCCATTTTGCCGTCCAAGGCGGGTACGCCGACAAGAAAGACGTTCAGCTTGACGATATCACCCATGCCAAGGCCAAGCGTCGCCAATTGCGCCTTCATCTTGTTCAGGATGCTCAAGGTCTGCGCGCCGGTATCGCCAAAGGCATTCGGGCTCTCCGTATCCGCCGGATTGATCGCCGATGCGGTGCTGCCTGACAGGAAATACAAATTGCTGCCCGCTGGCACGGTGGCCGTGCTGGCAATTGGCGAAGTGGGCGAACCCTTGGTCCGCTCGATCCCCGCAGCATAAGCGGCATTGGCCGAAACGGCTGTCAACGCCAGGGCAAGTGCAAGACCGTGGATGCGTTTCATGAAATTACTCCTGTGATCCGGGAAATAAAGGCGTCGTAGATGGGCGTCCGTCGCATCGCATAAAGAAAGCCGACCGCAGTTTTCACCACGGTCGGCCCTCCTCCTCGATGATTAGAACTTGAACGCTAAGCGCGCGTAATAATAGCCGCCATTGGTGCCATAGGTGCCGTGACCATAAGGCGAATTGATGGTGGAGGTGCCGTTGACATAAGGCGATGTACCACCTGCCACTGCGACGGGGACAAGACCCGGAATTTCCGGCTTCTTATCGAACAGATTGTTCGCGCCGACCGACACAGTCGCCCAATCGGTGATTTCATAACCGAATTCCAGATCGGTCAATGGCGTGGCCTTGACCGTGCCTTCATAGGGGCCATAGCCGCTGACGGACGGGAAGACGAGCACCACCGACTTGCCCTGATAGGACTGGCGGAGATTGGCGCTGAAGCGACCGGTGGTCAGGGCCACGCTCGCCATTACCTTGTACTTCGGCTGCGCGGTTTCGAGATAGCTCTCGGCCTGTGCAGTGAACAACGATGCACCCAGCTTGTTCTTCGTCACCTTGGTTTCGTTATAATTCCCGGACAGCGACAGATCGAGATTGCCGAATGCGAGATCGACCGGATAGCGAGCCGCGAAATCCACGCCCCAAGTCCGCGTATCGACACCATTGGTGAAGGTCTGAAGGCTGACATCCGGCACTGCATCAAGCACCGTGCCGCGCGCCGCAATCGCCGCCATCACCGCCGCATATTGCGGCTGCTGCACATTGCCGACCAAGCCGCGAATAGGCGCAGTACCGGCGATCCGGTCCTTGATCTTGATGTAATAGGCATCAATCGTGGTCACGAGGCGCGATACCGGACGCAACACCACGCCTGCCGACAAGTTCATCGACTTTTCAGGCTTCAGCGGCTTGAAACCGAGCAACGCCGCTGCGGCGGAGTTTGGCGGCAACTGCACATTGGCGCTGGTCGGCCCCACATTCGTTGCCGAATAGAAGGATTCAGCCAGTGTCGGGGCACGGAAGCCGGTGCTGAACGTCCCGCGAATGGCGATGGCATCGTTGAAATCATAACGCGAGGTGACCTTGCCAATCGCCGTATCGCCGAAATCGCTATAATCTTCATAACGACCCGCCAGATCCAGTGTCCATGCATCCACAGGCTTGGTCGCAAGGTTCAGATATACCGATTTGGAATCACGACTATAATTGCCCGCATCCGTCAGGGAATAACCCGGGAACGACTGGCCGCCTTCCTTATAGCGCGACGCAAGGTCGCCTGCGCCAATGGCGTATTTGTCCTTGCGATATTCAGCACCCAGCGCAACCGTCAGGTCCTCCGCCAGACCAACGTCATAGCCATGACGCACATCGAGCGTGGTGGTGAACTGCGAAAGCTCGAACGAGCCATCATAGAAGGATGTCGGGGTAAAGCCCTTGTCGATATAGAGTGAGCGGTTGGCGGAATCGATCGTGTAGATCTCATTCTTGTCCGAACCATAGGTCGCACTCAGATCCCAATCCCAGCCAAATGCTGCGCCCTTAAGGCCGCTGGTCAAGGAATATTCCTGCTGGATCACATTCTGCTGCGGGACCATGCCGGTCGTGCCGGTATCAGCAAAACATGTCGCAGGGTTGGACGAGCTGGTGCAAATCCGGTTCGGGGTGCGGAAGCCCTGATAAGCATAGCCATTGCGCCGCGACACATCGCCAAAGGCATAGAATTGGACATCGCCAAAATCATAGCCTGCGTTGAAAAAGCCCACCGACAATTGCGATTTGGCCTGCCCGCCGTTGATCCCCTTCAGATCGAGCGCATCGTAAATCGACGTGAAATTGGCATTAATATTGGGGTTCAACACACCATTGATGTCGCGAACGCTCGTCTGGCCATCGCCGACCGTGGTATAGCCGCTGCGACGGTGAAAGCCGGTCAGGCTGAGAAAGCCTGCATCGCCGATTTTCATCCCGACATTGGAACTGACGCTATAGGTTTCGCCTTCGCTGTCGAAATATTGACCTGCGGTAATCTTGGCCGTGCCACCGCTATCATTGCTTTTCAACATGATATTGAGCACACCTGCGATGGCATCTGAACCATATTGCGCGGCAGCACCTTCTTGCAGCACTTCAATGCGCGAAACGGCATCTGGCGGAATGAGATCGATGCTCGGCGCGGCGGAACCTTGGAACGGACCGGCGATCACCTGCAAAATGGCCGAACCATGACGGCGCTTGCCGTTGACCATCACCAATGTATGGTTGGGGTTCAGGCCGCGCAGACGGGCGCTGAGCGAGAAGTTGGACATATCCGTGCCCTGCGTCTGGGCAGAGAAAGACGGCACCAGCTGGGTCAACACCTGATTGAGGTTCGGCTGGCCGACCTTTTCAATCGCGGACGAGCTGAGCAATTGGATCGGGGTGGCACTTTCGGCGGCAACCATGCCGCTGGTGCGGGTGCCGGTCACGATGATTTCACTGCTACCCGCATCTTCGGCATCTGCGGCAGCTTCGACGGCAGCCTCGGCAGTAATAGCCAGCGGCACGGCTTGTTGTGCATGCGCACCCACAGTCCAGGAAGAAGCGATAACGAGAGAAAGGCGAAGTTTGGATTTATAGTTCACAAAGAACCCCCTTTATGGATTGTCGACCAATCCCCCACCTAATTTCTTATTTTTTATTTTTATACCCACACATATTAATCAAACTTTTTATTTAGTAGTTCGATTTATGATTCATATACTCACGAACTTTGCATCGCATCGCAATATTTAATTCACAAATTCTGACGCATTATTTGCGGATCAGATTGCGTTTTACGCAACGCTATTGATAATCCCCCCACCCATCAAAAAGGCCGCCCGCGCTTGCGCACGGCGGCCACTTGGGATGCAGTGATGCCAGATGCCTTGTTGCCCCAGCTCTTGCGAACATAGGTGAGGATGCTCGCGATCTGCGCGTCGGACAGGGCGTCCTTTTGGGCGGGCATCATGTTGTTACGGCCATAAAGCAGCACCGAGGCCACTTTTGCGGGGTCCGACTGCACAAATGGCGTCTTGGCAAGTGCTGGAAAAGCCCCGGCAATCCCGCTGCCATTGATCTGATGGCAGGCCGAACAATTATCGATATAGAGCTTCTGGTTCGCGCTTGCGGGCGCGGCCTGACATACGAATGAGACCATATAAGCGGCGAGGAAGACATATCTGTTGCTGGTCACTTCGATTCTTCTTTTTGGTGGTTGATGCCCTTGAATGAAGTTCAGTCTATGCCCCTTAAGGCGCTGCGCCATCGCTATTGCTGCAATGCAGCATGACTTGAACGCAACGCCCCCAATGCAGGACCCTCCCGCGTTATTCTTCCGGCTTTGGCGGTGGCGCGCCGAATTGCTTGACGTCAGCCTCGGTGACGGGCGCAGGATAATTATTGCCGAAATTGATGCGAACATAACCAACCACTGCGGCCACCTGCACCGGGTTCAACATATTGGAAAACCAGGGCATCGCCCCCTTGCCGCGCGTCACGACTGAAATCGGATAGGCAGCCACCGCCATGCGCGGATTATTGGCGAGCGCCGGGAATTTACCGGCCCCTGCCCCGCCCTTGCCATCCGCCAGATGGCAGGCTTGGCAGATCTGCCGATATATTTGTTCCCCGGTCACCGGCTTTTCGACCATGGTCCCGCCAGCGCCCGGCGCATCGGCGATGCTGGGCCCCGAAATACCCAGCACCCCCAGCGCGACCAACGCCAAGCCGAAACCTGTTTGCCGCCCGGCTATCATCAGGCCTCCAGCGCGCGCTTGTGCAGGCGGGTGATGGCATCGATCGACGACAGCATCGCGCCTTCCATCCAGCACCCATAATAAGACGCATGTTCGCCCGCGAGGACGATCCGGCCATCCATCGACACCATGTTTTGATAATGTTCCTTGCGCGATTCATCATTCCATTGCGCGCAACAGCCAAGGCTCCACGGCACGCGGCTCCATGCGACCGACGTGCCGTTCATATATTCCTTGCGATATTGAGGGTGGATCGCCTCCCCCTGCGCCAGCGCCGCCTCGATCCGTTGTTCGGGCGTCATGCCCGCCAATGGATAGGCATTCGCCCCGCTGGCAAATGCGCCAAGCAACACCGCAGGGCCTTTCTGGAAGAAATTGAAATTCGGGTAAGACACCAATGAAATCGGCTGGTTGGTGAAGCTGTGGCCACCATAAATGGACTCATCTTCTTCCCAGAAGCGGCGCTTGAATTCGAGGCCGATCTTGACCTGGCCACTATAAGGCACGGCCTTGATCGCCGCCGCCTTTTCATCCGATACCTGCACCTCAAGCTGACTCAACACCGACAAGGGGATCGTGCAGACACAATAATCGGCCTTGGCCTGGCTGACAGCCCCGGTGAGGGCATCTTCATAGGTGATCGTCACGCCCTTGGCATTCTGCCCGATCTTGCTGACCTTGGCATTATAGGTGATGAGATGGCCGACTTCGCGCGCGAAGCCCTTGCCGATCATATCGATCCCGCCGACCGGCTGGAACATCGTCGTCTGCATTACATAGCTGAAATAAAAGGACATGGTGTTCCAGACCTTTGAATCCAGCACATCATGCAATGTCGTGATATTGGACGGCGTCGGCACACCGCCCAGCCCCGCCCCCGGCGGCTGATCATAGCCGCGCTGGCCAGAAACCTTCAGGCTGCTCTTATAGGACAGGTCCTTGTCGAGCACGCCCCAGCCGCGCATTGCCTCGATCAGGCGCTCTTTGTCTTCGGTCGTGACCTTTTCATCAAGCGCATTCTGCTGAAGCGACTTGGCCAGCAATTCCGAAATATGGCCCTTAAAGTCGGTCGCGACTGCCTTGTAGCGCACCGGCTTGCCCGCAAATGCATCCGTATTATGGACATAGGCATTGTGATTGAGCTGGATGAACGGTTCCAACTGCACGCCCAATTGCTTGCAATAATGCAGCAAGGTGCGGTGGTGATGCGGAATCCGCCACGGACCGGGATTGAGATAATTACCCTGCGAAAATTCGACCTTCTGGGTCGTGCCGTCGATTTCAGTATGGCTATCGCCGCCGCGCAGCGTGTAATTGCGACCACCCGGACGGCCCTGAAATTCGAGGATGCGGACTTTATAGCCCGCCTTGGTCAATTCATATGCCGCCAGCATCCCGGCAAGCCCCGCGCCCAGCACGACAACGGTTGAACCCTTGCGCGCGCCGCTCAGTTTCGGCGGGCCGTTGAATTGCGTCTCTGCCGCATGGCCAAGCGAGGTCATCGCCTGATAAAGCGCCACCATGCCACCGGCCTTGCCGATGGTTTCAAACAATTTGCGGCGGGTCGGTGCGTTGATATCATCCATGATTGGTCTTGCCCCGTTATTTGGGTGGCCCGATTGATCGGGTTGGTGCCATCATGATCCGTGCGGCGGATCATGATGGTGGCCGAATTATTCGCCTGAAACCGGCAGATTGACGCTCAGTTTCTTCACATCGTCTTCGGTGACCGGCGTGGCGTAATTATTGCCGAAATTGGTCCGCAGATACGTCACCAGCTTGGCGATTTGCGCCGAACTGAGCGTCCCGCCAAACCATGGCATCGCCGCGCGACCCCGCAAGATCGTCAGGATCGGATAGGCCGCGACCCCCAATTTGGGATTATTGGCGAGTGCCGGATAGGCCGATGCGGCCCCCGCCCCGCCTTTGCCGCCCGGCTGATGGCATGTCTGGCAGGCCTGCACATAGACCTGCTCGCCCGTTTCCGCAGGCGGCAGTTTAAAGCCCGGCCCGACCGCAAGCGCCGGGACCGATGCGCCCATCATGGCCATCACGACGAGGAGGCGATGTGAAATATACCGAATGTTCATGGCTCAGGCCTCCTGTGTGCGCTTGTGCAGGCGGGTGATGGCGTCAATTGCCGAGGTGAGCGCCCCTTCCATCCAGCCGCCGATATAGGATGCGTGTTCCCCGGCGAGGACGATGCGGCCATCCATTGCGATCATGTTCGCATAATGGTCCTTGCGGGCTTCGTCGCTCCACCGCGAAAAACCGCCCATGTTCCAAGGCACGCGGCCCCATGCCACGGATACGCCACTCATAAATTCCTGGCGATATTGCGGGTGGATGATTTCGCCCTGCGCCAAAATCGCCTCGATCCGCGCCGCAGGTTCCATCCCGCCGAGCAGCGACCCGCCAAGGCCGCCCGCATTCGATCCCAGCAACACGGCAGGGCCATCTTTGAAGAAATTGTAATTGGGATAGGAAATAAGCGAAATCGGCTGATTGGTGAAGCTATGCCCCCCATAGATCGCCTCATCCTCTTCCCAGAAACGGCGCTTGAATTCGAGGCCGGTCTTGACGGACGCGCTGTAATTCACGGCCTTTAACGACGCGAGCATCTTGTCCCCGGCCTGCATCTCGATCTGGCTCAGCACCGATGCCGGGATCGCGCAGACGCAATAATCGGCCTTGGCTTCGCTGACTGCCCCCGTGGCCATATCTTCACAAGTCACGGTGACGCCCTTGGCATTCTGGGCGATTTTGGTGACCTTGGCATTATAAGTGATGAGGTGATCGACTTCGCGGGCAAAGGCCTTGCCGACCATGTCCATGCCGCCAACCGGCTGGAACATCGTCGTCTGCATCACATAGTTGAAATAAAAGCCCATCTGGTTCCAGACCTTGGAATCCAGCATATCCGAAAGGCTCGCGACCGCAGATGGGGTCGGCGCGCCGCCTACCCCACCGCCCGGCGGCAGATCATAGCCACGCTGCGCCGATACTTTGAGGCTGCTGGTATAGGCCATGTCCTTATCGAGCACGCCCCAGCTCCGCATCGCCTCCAGCAGCCGTTCCTTGTCCTCCTTGCTGACCTTGTCATCAAGCGAACCCTGATTGATCGCCTTCGCCATCAATTCCGAGACATGGCCCTTAAAATCGGTCGCCACTTCCTTGTACCGCATCGGCTTGCCGCCAAAGGCATCGGTCTGATGGACATAGGCATTGTGATTCATCTGGATAAACGGTTGCAGCGCGACATTGAACAAGCGGCAATAATGCAGCAGCGTCTTGTGATGGTGCGGAATGCGCCACGGGCCGGGGTTGAGATAATTGCCCGGCGCGAATTCCACCTTCTGCACCGCACCGCCGACTTCGACATGGGTATCCCCGCCACGCAGCGACCAGTTGCGCCCACCCGGACGCCCCTGATATTCGATCAGCCGGACCTTATACCCCGCCTTATTCAATTCATACGCCGCGACCAGCCCGGCCAGCCCCGCGCCAAGCACCAGCACCGACGCCCCCTTGCGCGTGCCGGTCAGTTGCGGTGGCCCCGTAAAGCGGCTCTCGGCGGCATGGCCAAGCACCGCCATCGCCTGCATCGCGGCGGCGGAACCGGCGGTCGTGCCAATGGCCGACAGGAGTTGGCGACGACTGGGGGTGAAGTCTTTGATGGACATGTTATATGCTCCCATATCTGCTGGGATGATCGGGCGCGCCAAAGGCGGTGAAATAGGCGACATCGGCCCCGCGCTTGGCGGGGGCGAAACTCAGTGGTCGAGCAGCGGCGCATCCGCCGATTTGCCGGGCATCTTGCCGGAAACCTTGGCCTTGACGGCAATTGCTTCGATTTCGATCAGAAAGCCCGCACCGACCAACGCCGCAACCTGCACGGTCGAACGCGCCACCTTGTTCGGATTTTCCGCAGAACCGAAGAATTGGCTATACGCTTCGTTCATGCCCTTGAAGTCCATCTTGCCGCCCAATTTGGGATCGCCCGCGAGAAAAACCGTGAGCTTGACCACATCCGACATCGACCAGCCAAGCGTTTCAAGATTGCCCTTGATGCGCGCAAGCGTGCTCAATGTCTGGGTCTTGGTATCGCCATAGGCTTCGATGGAACTGGTCGGCTTGGTCACATCGGCCACCGCAGGCAATGCGCCGCTGAGATAGAGGGTGGTTGCGCCTTCCGGCACCGTGACGCCGGTCAGGATAATGGCTTCGGGATTGATCAGGTGGCGTTCAATGCCAGCAGCAAGCGCAGATGATGCGAGGAGAGGCGATGCGAGAAGAGATGCAGCAATAATTCCGGACAATTTCTTCAACATTATTTATACGCCCCCTTATTTTTATGACAATATTCCGATATTATTTTGAAATCTCGCATTTATCTTGATTTATAAAAACCAATAAACAAGATCCGTTGCGTTTTTCGCCATATTGAACATGACAATCACGGGGATGCCCACAACGCGCAATCGCAATTGCGGCAATGCAGCATGATTTAAACGCAACGCTGAATTTTCCCGCACAGTCAGCACAATCTGCCGCCAAATCCCTTATTTCAGCATGGACAATGCGGAGACTTGAATAGTCTTTCCCTTGTTCGGCCCGTTGTTCGGCAGCACGCAAGGCAGCGACTTGCTGCGTTGCAAAAAACGAATGTCACGTTGCAAAAGCTGATTGACCAGCGGTGCATCTGGCGTAACTTGAAGTCGGTATCGATCTGCGTGCGCGTGAAGTTTTGGGGAAGGGAAGTCCTGAAGGTCGCCATATTATCAAGATTGGACGACCAATATGAAACACAGATCAGCGGCATGTGTCCGGCCATCTTGCTTGCGCCAACCGCCTTGCAAGGGAGGGCTATCATGAGACGCCTGCCCTCAATGGGAGCGATCGAGGCCTTTGTCATGGCCGCCCAGCGCCCGACGCTGCGCGAAGTTTCCGACGAGCTCAACCTCTCGCCATCCGCCGTCAGCCGCCGGATCAAGGCGCTGGAAAGCTATCTCGGCCAGGATCTGTTCGACCGCACCGGCAATGAAGTGCATTTAACCGATGACGGCGCAGAATTGCTCAAACGCCTGACGCCCGCGCTGGAATCCATCGGCAATGCCTTTACCACCGCGCCAGACCGATCAAACACCCTAAAGCTCGGTGTACCCAGCTTTTTTTGCAGCCAATGGCTGTTGCCCAGATTGGCGGATTTCAACACCCGCTATCCCGACATCGCGATCACGCTCGATTCCTCGCCCCAACCGCCCGCAGGCGTCCGGGACGATGTCGACGGCGCAATCCTGTTCACCGATCAGGTCTCGGAATTGTTATATAATCGGCGATTGCGGCGAGAATTCACCTATATTGTCGGCGCGCCATCGATGGTTGGCGGGACGCCGCCGCTGCAAGATCCAAGCGACATCCGCCATCACAAATTGCTCCTGCTGCGCGGCACGGATCGCCTGCTCACCAAATGGTGCGCGGCGCTTGGCATCCCGAATATCCGCCCAGCCTCGATTATCTATTTCGACAATGGGCATTTGATGATGGAGGCCGCCGCCAATGGCATGGGGCTGGCCTTTGCCATTGACCTGCATTCGGCCACGCACATCAATTCTGGCCGGTTGGTCCGCCCCTTTGGCGAGCGCATTCCGACAGAATTCAACTTCTTCTTCGCCTGCAAGCACAGCGCCTTTGAAAACCGGGCGCTGAAGCGTTTTCACGATTGGATATTGCGCCAGTTCGAACAGAATTTGTAAATGTCGTCATCGCGAAGGCGGGACCGGTCGAGCATGCAAATTGCGCAACCTCGGATGCATAACTAGCGATTTTCATTGGCGATCCAGCCCCATATCCTTGCATCAAATATAATAATAACCGAAAGGGCCGCCGTGAAAATAACTATAAATCCACTGGTTTTTCGCCCCTATAGCCGGCACTTCAAGGTGAAGGCTTGGTCGGTTGGAACAAGCCCTTTTCATGCACCTGCCCCTCGGGTTCTGTCATAATTTGGCATATTGCCTGTGCAAGCCCATGGTTCCCCACCCCATTTTCGGGCTAAACACGCCGTGACAATAAAAATGCCACAAACAGCACATCAACGAATTGGTCGGAACCTCCTCAAATGACGCACGCATTATCTCCGCGCCCTTTGTTGCTCGCTGGCATTATGCTCGGCGCGCTCGCCCTGACGGGTTGCGGCAAAGACCCCGCAAAAGACGCCAAGCCGACACCCGAAGTCGGGTTCATCGTGATCGCCACTGGCGCCACCGAGACGACCAGCGAACTGCCGGGCCGCGTGCGTGCCACGGTCATGTCCGAGGTCCGGCCACAGGTATCGGGCATCGTCAAGGCCCGGACATTCACCGAGGGTAGCCTCGTCAGCGCTGGCCAGACCCTGTATCAAATCGACCCTGCCCTTTATGGGGCCGCGCGCGGCGAGGCATCGGCCCGGCTGGCGGGCGCAGAGGCCGCCTTGGCCGCCGCCACCGCCCGTGCCGATCGTTATGCCACGCTCGCGGATAGCGAGGCCGTCAGCCGTCAGGACATCGACGATGTTCGCGCCAGCGCACGCCAAGCCCGCGCCAATGTCGCCCAAGCCCGCGCCGCGCTGCAATCGGCGGATGTGACCTTGCGCTACACCCGGATCATCGCCCCGATCAGCGGCAGGATCGGGCGTTCGAGCGTCACCCCCGGCGCGCTTGTCACCGCCAATCAGGGCGATGCGCTGGCCGTGATTCAGCAACTGGACCCGGTCTATGTCGATGTCACCCAATCCAGCGTCAAATTGCTCGCCCTGCGCCGCGCGCTCGCCAATGGCAGCAGCCTGCCCGCGACCGGCAGCATCCGCCTGAAACTGGAAGACGGCAGCGTCTATGAACAGACCGGCGACATCAGCTTTACCGAACCGATGGTGGATGAGGCGACAGGCATGGTCACGATCCGCGCCCGTTTCCCGAATCCGGATGGCGTTCTTTTGCCCGGCATGTTCGTCAAGATCCTCGCGCCAGAGGCCAAGCTCGCCCATGCCGTCCTCGCGCCGCAACAAGGGATTGCCCGCAATGCCAAGGGCGAGGCAACCGCATTGATTGTCGGCAAGGATAATAAGGTCGAGCAGCGCGTCGTTGCGGCTACCCGCGCGATTGGCGCATCATGGCTGATCACCGATGGATTGAAGCCCGGTGATCGCCTGATCGTCGAAGGCACCGACAAGGCCAAGCCCGGCAGTTTGGTCAAACCAGTCCCGACTGATCTCCAGAAATAGGACCTAAGCGATGATCAGCTTGTATTTCATCAAGCGCCCGATTTTTGCGCTCGTCCTGTCCATCGGCATCATGCTGGCGGGGCTTGCCGGGCTGATGTCGATGGCGGTTGGCCGTTATCCGGACATTGTGCCGACCACCGTCAACATCCGCGCGACCTATCCGGGCGCATCTGCGGAAACGGTGGAAACGAGCATCACCCAGGTGCTTGAACAACAGCTCAATGGCATTGACGGGCTGTTGTATTTCTCCTCGTCCTCCACCTCGGATGGCCAGTCCCAGATCACCGCGACCTTTGTCAAAGGCACAGACCCGGACACCGCGCAGGTGCAGGTCCAAAACAAGATCCAGCGCGCGATGAGCCGCCTGCCCACACAGGTTCAGCGCCAAGGCGTGACGGTCAATAAATCGCAGACCGATTTCCTCGTGATCGTCTCCATCGCCGATAAGACCGGTAAATCGACACAGGCCGATATTTCCGATTATCTCGTCAGCAATTTTCAAGATCCGCTCAGTCGGATCGAAGGCGTCGGCGCGACCAATATCTTCGGCTCGTCTTATGCGATGCGGATCTGGCTTGATCCCAATCGGCTGGCGGCTGCGCGGTTGATGCCATCCGACATCCGTCAGGCAATTGAACGCAACAATGCCGTGGTGTCGGCAGGCCAATTGGGCGAAGGCCCGTCCCCCGCCCATCAACAGCTCAACGCCACCGTGACGCTGCGAGGCCGGCTGGAAAATGTCGAGCAATTCCAGAATATCATCGTCAAATCCAATCGCGATGGCGCGTTGGTCCGCTTGTCCGATGTCGCCCGCGTCGAATTGGGCAATGAAAATTATGGTGTCGCCTCCCGCCTGAATGGCTATCCATCATCCGGCATTGCGCTTCAGCTTGCGCCCGGTGCCGATGCGTTGAAAACTGCCGTCGCGGTCAAGGCCAAGGCGGAAGCTCTCGCCCGCCATATGCCTGCGGGCTATGAAATCTCCTATCCGCGCGATGTGACCCCGTTGATCAAGGTATCGATCAAGGAAGTCGTCAAGACGATGGCAGAGGCGATCCTGCTGGTCGTGTTGGTGATGTATCTGTTCCTGCAAAGCTGGCGGGCGACGATCATTCCGGCGCTCGCCGTGCCGGTGGTCATGCTCGGCACCTTTGGCGTGCTGTCCGTTCTCGGCTTTTCGATCAATATCATGACCCTGTTCGGCATGATCCTCTCAATCGGCCTGTTGGTCGATGATGCGATTGTGGTCGTGGAGAATGTCGAACGGCTGATGGACGAGGAAAAACTCTCGCCGCGCGATGCCACGATCAAATCCATGCAGGAAATTGGCGGCGCATTGGTCGGCGTGGCTACGGTGTTGAGCGCGGTCTTGCTGCCCATGGCCTTTTTCGGCGGCACGACGGGCATCATCTATCAGCAATTCTCGATCACGATCATCACCTCGATGTTGCTGTCGGTGGTCGTCGCGCTGATCCTTTCGCCCGCCTTGTGCAGCATGTTGCTGAAACCGAACCACGGCGCGACGCATCGCTGGGCAGACCGTTTCAACCAATGGTTCGCCCGTTTGACTGAACGCTATCTTGGCCGGGTCAGCCAGGTCATCAACCGCCGCAATGCCTTTCTGCTGGGCTATGGCGCGGTGGTGCTGATCATCTGGGCGACGTTCGTGCGCCTGCCGACCGGGTTTCTGCCCGCCGATGATCAAGGTCAGGTATTGGTCAATTACACCCTGCCGCCGGGCGCAACGATGAACCGCACCGCAGAAGTATCGCGCGAGGTCGAAACCTATTTCATGACCAAGGAAAAAGCCTTGGTCGAACATTATTTCGACACGACCGGCAACAGCCTGTCCGGTAATGCCCAGAATGCGGGTCAGGCCTATGCGAACCTCACCCCTTGGGATGATCGCCCGGGCAAGGATCAAAGTTCGGATGCGATAGTGAAGCGCGCCTCCAAGGCCATGGCGAAAATCCGCGATGCGCGAGTGATCGTGACCAATCCACCCGCCATCCGGGGCTTTGGCCGGTCCAATGGCTTCTCGTTCGAATTGTTGAACACCAATGGCCTGAGCCGCGCCGATTTCCTCGCCCAGCGCGATGCCCTGATCGAGGCGGCGACCAAAGACCCGCAGCTCAAATCAGTGCGCGCAGGCACGCTGGAAGATACCGCGCAATTGCGGGTCGATATCGACGAAGCCAAGATCGCCGCCCTCGGCATCGGCATCAACGATGTATATGATACGCTCAGCGCCTCATGGGGGGCGAGCTATGTCAATGATTTCATCGACCGTGGCCGGGTCAAGCGCGTCTATGTGCAGGCGGATGCCCAGTTCCGATCCCTGCCGGAAGATCTCGATAGCTGGCAGGTCCGCACACAGGACGGCACGGCAATGGTCCCCTTCTCCGCCTTTGCCACCACGCGCTGGATCAAGGGGCCAGCGACCTTGAGCCGCTTCAACGGCGTCTCCTCCTATCAGATTCAGGGGGAAGCAGGCGAGGGCGCAAGCTCTGGCGAGGCGATGGACCGCATGGCCGAACTACAGGCAAAAACAGCCCCGGCCACCAGCTTCGCATGGAGCGGCTTGTCCTATGAAGAACAGCTCTCGCATGGCCGCGCGCCAAAGCTCTATGCCATTTCGGCACTGGTGGTGTTTCTCTGCCTTGCCGCATTGTATGAAAGCTGGTCGATCCCCTTGGCGGTATTGCTCGTCATTCCATTGGGCATCGTCGGCGCGGTGCTGGCCGTCATGGCACGCGGGCTGAACAACGACATTTATTTTCAGGTCGGCCTGCTCACCACGATGGGATTGGCGGCGAAAAATGCGATTCTGATCGTCGAATTCGCAGAGGCCGCATGGCAACGCGGCGATTCCATTCGCACCGCCGCGATCAACGCCGCCCGCATCCGTTTCCGCCCGATCCTGATGACGTCCATCGCCTTTATCGCGGGCGTGCTGCCGCTGGCCTTTGCCACGGGCGCGGGGGCGCAAAGCCGCATCGCCATCGGCACGGCGGTCGCGGGCGGGATGCTGACCGCCACGGTGCTGGCGATTTATTATATCCCGATGTTCTTCGACATGGTCGTGACCATCGCCGAACGCGTCAACGCCAAATGGCAGGGTAATACCTCGCCCCCGGCCCCGCCCATCGCGGCACAGGAGCAGCAAGCATGAACCGCCCGTTTCGCATCGCCTGTACGCTCGGCACCATGACGGCGCTATCGGCCTGCATGATGGGCGCATACAAGCAGCCCGCCATGCCCGTGCCCGCCCAATGGCCGCAACAGGTCGCGCCCATCCCCTCGCCCGTCGCCAGCACAGGCAATGTCGATGCCGCCTTGTCGTGGCAGGCCTTGGTCCGCGATGAAAAACTGCAGGCGCTATTGACGACAGCCCTCATCAACAATCGCGATTTGCGTATAACGGTCGCCAATATCGGTCAGGCACGGGCGCAATATCGCGGGGCGCAGCGTGATCGCCTGCCCAATATTGCCGCCGGAGGCTCGGTCAAAATCGAGGAACCATTGCAAGGCGGCGACAGCAGCGAAAACTGGGTCACATCCATTGGCATCACCAGCTTTGAAATCGACCTGTTTGGCCGCATGGCGAGCCTGAACGAAGCCGCCCGCCAGCGCTATCTCGCGAGCGAAGCCGGTGCCAAGGCCGCCCGCATCGCCTTGGTGGCAGAGCTATCGCTCGCCTATATCCAATTGGCCGCCGATCAGGATCTGTTGCGCGAAAGCGAGATCAGCCTAGCCACCGCCGAACGCAGCCTGCAACTCGTCCAGAGCCGCAAGGCAGCAGGCTTGGTCAGCGGGCTTGACGTCAATCAGGCGGCAGGGCTGCTCGCCTCCACCGAGGCCGACCGGCTCGCCGCAATGACGCAGGTCGCGCAGGATCGCAACGCGCTTGATCTATTGGTCGGCGTGCCGGTGGCATCCGACCAATTGCCGACCGGCCTTGCCGCGCTTGATCCCGCGATCATTCAACCCCAGCCCGATCTATCATCGCAAATGTTGCTGCGCCGCCCCGATGTCGTGCAGGCCGAGGCGGCGCTTAAAGCAGGCTATGCCGATGTGGCTGCGGCCCGCGCGCGCTTTTTCCCAACGATCAGCCTGACCTCGGCTCTCGGATCGGCCAGTACGGCCTTATCCGCCTTGTTCACCAATGGCGCGTTCAGTTGGGATGTGAAGCCAAGCGCGAGCTTTCCCATCTTCGGCGGCGGCGGGCGCGAGAATTTCGAGGCCAGCAAGGCGCGACGCGAAGGCCTGATCGCCTCCTATGAAAAGACGATCCAGACCGCCTTTCGCGAAGTGGCCGATGCCCTTGCCGGGCTGGAAACAATCGACGCGCAACTGGCCGCGCAAAACCGGCTGGTCACGGCCAGCGAACAGAGCTTCACCTTAAGCGACCGTCGCTATCGCGCGGGCATCGATTCCTATTTCACGCGTCTGGATGCTCAACGCAGCCTGACCACCGCCCGCAAGGCCGCCATCAGGACGCGACTGACACAGATCGGCTATCGCATCGCCCTGTATCGCGCGATAGCACCGGAAGCGCACTGAAGCGCGGTGCTACCGTGCGCTTTGGGGCGATATAGGTAATACTGACCGGGGTGCACCCAGTCGGTTTTCTGCTGCGGCGCATGCACTGAAACCGATTCGTGCAAATCGCATTGAACATGGCCTGCCCGCATCGGGCTGGTTTCCCATATCTGCCTAGCCGCCGCCCCGTACGCGCCATGCCGGCCTTTATTGGCAACCGGGGCAGCGGGGGATGAAACGCCCGATCATGCTGATAACCGATGTTTATTCTTGTGTTCGCTGTCCTCGTTACCCCCCGATCATCGGCATGATCAGGCCACCCGATTGCAGGTAAATATCGAAAAACCTATAATAAAACTGCAATGCACGCTTCGTAAAAGCCAACAGGCGACTTGGTTCTGCGCTGCACAACAACAAGCAGATTACCTAATAAGTCTGCAATCGTAGGAAGGATATTACCAGATGAAATTTTCACACGCGCACGCCGCTTGGTTGGTGGCCGCGGCCCTTGGCCTCCCGGCCCTGCCCGCCATGGCCTCATCCGACATCAGCGATGCCGTCACCCAAAGCCGCAGCGTCTCGATTGCCGATTTGAATGCCGCCAATCCGGCTGCCCGCGCCACCGCCTATAAGCGGATCGACATCGCAGCCCGCGTCACCTGCGGTTTTTGGACCACCCCCGGCGTGAACAGGCCAGCGGATTATAACAATTGCTTCAACAAGGCCGTCACCGATGGCCGCGCACAGGCAGATGCAAAGCTTGCCAGCCGTTAAAACGGGTACATGTCGCCGACAAGACTAAAGGCCGGGTGTTCGCACCCGGCCTTTTCTTTATGGACATGATCGTAAAACGCGCAGGCTGACATCGCCAAATAGCGCGTAACAAGAAAACGGCGCCATGACCGAGGTCATCGCGCCGTTCCTTAACGTCCAGAATGTCGTGCCACAGGCAATTCTGCGGCAAACAAATCTTAGAACTTGTAACGTGCCGTCATGCCATAGGTACGCGGCGGTGAATGCAGCATGTAATCATAACCGAACGAACCGCGCAGGTTCAGACCATACATGAACATCTTGACGTTGGTCAGGTTGCTGACCCATGCACGCAGCGAAAGCTGTTCGCCCTCCCAACCGATGGTGGCATTGACCTTGGCATTTTCCTTGCCGACGAGATGGAAGTTGCCATCTTCATTGTTGAACGGCGAGAAATACTGCTTGCTGGTGTAGACAACGTTCGGCGAGAACACCAAATCACCGCTGCCAAGCTTGCCAAAGGTCCAGTCCGCACCGGCATTGATCGTCAGCTTTGGTGCGTTCGGCAGGTTGTTGCCATCGAGATTAACGCCCGAAAGCGTCAATTTGTCATAGGTCGCATCAAGATAGGTGATCGCGAAGTTGGTCTTCAGTTCCGGGATCAGACGAGTGTTGATTTCAAGTTCAGCACCCTTGATTTCCGAACCCGGCACCGAACGGATGTAACCGGTGGTGCCGATCACTTCGTTCAACTGCTGGTTCTTGTACTTGGTCAGGAACACCGCACCCGACACATTCACGCGACCGTCGAGCAGCTTGCCCTTGGCGCCGAGTTCATACGCATCGACCTTTTCCGGCGACACGAAATCGATCGTGGAGCCGAAGAACTGGCTACTGAACGAACCGGCACGATAACCACGGCTGTAATTGGCGAACACGATCGCGCCGCTGTCCAGCGTGTAGTTCAGGCCGAACTTGCCGGTCAGACGGCTGCTCTTACGCTTGCGAGCAGGTTCAGGCGTAATCACCCCAGTCGGCGAAATCGAGCCATGGGTGAAACCGGTGCCATCTGCCGTCGGATCGAAATCATACACACTGAAATCAGGACCCGTGGCTGGATCCAAAATCGTGATAAACGAATAGGCATCGTAATGCTTGCTCTTGTCCTTCGTATAACGAAGGCCAACCGTCGCGCTCAACTTATCAGTAATATCCTGATCGACCTGAATAAAGGCCGCTGCCGACTTACGGGTCTGCTGATAATGCTGGTAAATATACAGTGCCTGCACAAGGCGATAACGATCGACGTTATTGATCTTGTCCATGCCATAATAGACGCCAGCCTGTACATTCGTGCGTTCGCCCGAATAGTTCAGCTTCACTTCCTGGTTAAACTGCTTGTACACGTCACCATAATTGGTCTGCAAGAAACCAACAACCGGCGTCCCCGAACCTTCCTGGCTCAGATGCTGCTTTGCCCAGTCATAAGCCGTCAGGGTCTGGATCGACAGCTCATCGGTCAGTTCATAATTGATGTTGAACTGTGCACCACGATTCTTCACATTATTGTAACCGAGCGACGGCTGATTGGTTTCAAAGAAGCTCAGACCATCGGCTTCACGATGATATTGGGACACGCCGCTACCATCGTTCAGGTGATAGGCCGCAGCCTGGGTTGAGTTGTTCTTGCCAGCGGTCAGCTTCAACGTCATGTCAAGTCTGTCGCTTGGCTTGGCGCGGATGATCAAACGACCTGCCAGTGAATCGCGCGAGTTCGCATCCGGCTCGCCCGGATAGATGTTCTTCACCCAGCCATCGGCTTTGACATAATTGACGGAAGCACGGAAACCCAGCACATCGTCGATCAGCGTGCCTTCAATCGCGCCTTGGCCGCGCAGCTCGTTGAAACGGCCATAGCCGAGTTCTACATAACCCTTGGTGCCGGCTTCCAGCTTCGGCTTCACCGAAATGAAGTTGATCGCGCCACCAGTGGTGTTGCGGCCATAAAGCGTGCCCTGCGGGCCACGAACGGCTTCAATACGTTCCAGATCATAGATCTGCATGCCGTGCATCGTACGGGCGACGAGATAGTTATCGTCGGTGTACACGCCGACCGGCGACACCTGGTTGGCACCATATTCGTTACCCACACCGATGCCGCGCATCGTGAAGTTCGGCTGCGCATCGCCAAATGCGCTGGTCACCTGCAACGAAGGCACCGCGCCGGACAGGCCGACACTCTGGGTGATGCCCTGACGCGCAAGGTCTTCGGTACCGACGGCGGACACCGACACCGGCACGCTCATCAGCGATTCCGAGCGGCGCTGTGCGGTCACGACAATGTCTTCAAGACCCTGATTGTCCGCATCCGCGGCCAATGCATACATCGGCGTCAGCAGTGACGCACCCAAGATGGTAACAGTTAGAAAACGGGACTTTTTCATCATACCCCCCTTATTATTGCCTAAACTCAGGCCTATGCAGCGCCTTCAAATAGCGTGCGGTTTCATATTAAGCCGTGGATACTAGCTAGCCTGACCCGCGACTGGACGGGAGTGACGTGAATCCGTCAATGCAACCAACGCGGCGCGCGTCGCATCAAATCGGATCAAAAATGGGATTTTCCTCATCACTCCCCTTTTCAACCGCCCGAACCTTTTCGTTCATGTCTTAGGCGGAAAAAACACTATATTATAATATCTTATATTTATACGTCATTGAACAATACCGAGATATATTCCCAGATTGTCAGACAATCCTAGAAGAGCAAGGACGAACGATCCAATTGGTTTTAACGGTAGAATGATCGGGGAATGCAATGAATACCCAGCCCTTCTTTACTCAGCTTAGGGCGCGCAGCAATTCTTCCTTGTCGAAATAATCCCGCCATAAGTGGATCAGGCCATCCGTCCCGATCTCGAAAACCCCCATCGCGCGGACAGCCGTCCAGTCCGCATCTTTGAAGCGGAAGCGATCAACTCGCTCGGTCAGGACGACCGTCCCTTGCGCGGCAATATGTTCGAGCGACCAGTCAATCTCCTCTGCCACCAGAAATCCATCCAATAATGCCATCGCCGCCACGACCCCCTTTGCGGGGTCAAGCGGGATGCCGTGGCAGATGATGTCCGGATGCATCAACTTTATGATCGCATCCCGGTCCTTGCGATTCCATGCCGCAATAAAATCGCGCACGATGGAAATGGCCTGATCAGTCATAGCGAATGGCGATCTTGCCGAGATGCGCGCCGCTCAATTGATAGCGAAACGCATCGGCCAGCTCTTCAAAACCAAATGTCCGGTTCAATATGGGCCGGATGGTTTGCCCTGCCAGAAACGCGCTCAACTCCCGCAACAGGGCCACGCTCCCCACCGCCATGCCCTGCACTCGCAGATGGTGCATGATCACATCGCGCAACGGCAGCACAGGTGCGCCACGACCGGTGCTACCGATCACCAGCACGCGCCCGCCGATCCGACATGCGGCGACCGATTGATCGAACGTCGCCTCGCCGCCGATCTCCATCACGACATCCGCCCCTGCGCCTTGGGTCAATTCGCGCGCCCGCATCCCCCAATCGGGACAGGCCCGATAGTTGATTCCATATTCTGCCCCCAAGGCCGCCAGTTGCGCGAGCTTTTCATCGGAAGAGGAGGTCGAGATTACCCGCACGCCCAAGGCGCTGGCAAATTGGACCGCGAAAATGGCGAGCCCGCCTGACCCCGGGACCAGCACGATACTGCCCGGCCCCACTTCACCCTCGGCCTTCAAGGCTCGCCATGCCGTCAACCCGGCGCAGGGCAAGGTGGCCGCTTCTTCAAAGCTCCACCCCTTGGGCATCGGCACCAAACTTGCCGCCGGGACCGCGACATAATCCGCCGCAAAACCATCATAGGTCTCGCCCGCGACATCCGCATTATTGGCCCAAGTCGGCGGGCCATCCAGCCAGTGCGGGAAAAACGCGCCCATCACCCTGTCGCCAATGGCGACACCTGTCGCATCCGGGCCAAGCGCCACCACTTCCCCCGCCCCATCCGACATCGGCACCCGGCCTGCCGCTACCGGAATATGCCCCGCCGCGACGAGAAAATCATGAAAGTTGAGCGAGGATGCCCGCACCCGGATCAGTGCCTCTCCCGGCCCCGGTTGTGGCACCGGCACTTGGGTGATCTCAAGATTATCCAGCGTCGGCTTGGCTGCCAGCCGATAGATACGCATATTGCTGGGGATCATGATCTATTCTCCATCCGCTGCGCGCACGACGGCGCTCGCCCGACCTTCCAAATGGCTGACACCGCCCAATATACGCGTAAAATCAGGCTGGCCAGTCCATGCGGTCGTACCGCCATCGACAACGAGATTATGCCCGTTGATATAAGACGCATCGGACGACGCGAGAAAGGCAATCGCGGACGCCACCTCCGCAGGCTGGGCCGGGCGTGCCATGGGCAAGCCGCCGTCCATCCACGCCGCCATCAACTCCTGATGGCCGGTCAGCCCTTCGGCTAAGGGCGTGGCAGTCAGGCCGGGGCTAACGATATTCACCCGCAGCTTTGGCGCATGGTCCAGCGCCATCGAACGCGACATGTTGATCACCGCCGCCTTGGCCGCATTATAGGCAAGAAACCCGCGATCCCCGGCAATGCCGGAGGTGGAGGCGACATTGACGATATTCCCGCCCACAGCCTCCAGATGCGGGATGGCGCACCGGCTGGCCCACATCACGGCCTCGACATCGATCGCCATCACCTCGCGCCAATGCGGCAGATCAATCTCGGTCACCCGACCAAGCGACCCAATCCCCGCATTGTTCACCAGAATATCGAGACGCCCGAAACGCGCGACCGTAGCAGCGACCATCGCCTCAATCTGCGCCGAATAGAGCATATCGACCTGATGCCCCATCACGCGATCCGGGCCGATCTCGTCCAACAGCCGATCAATCGCATCGGGGCGAATATCGGCCACGACCACATTCGCGCCCTCTTGGTGGAGACGGCGCACCGTCGCCTCGCCAATGCCAGATGCGCCCCCGGTGACGATGGCCACCTTGCCCTCAAACCGCAACATCACCTTCTCCTTATCGCGCGGTATAGCCGCCATCCACGGTCAACAACGCGCCATTGATGAACGCCGAGCGGTCGCACAACAGCCACAAGGCGGCTTCCGCCACATCCTCGGGCTTGCCGAACCGGCCAATCGAATGGCGCTCCGCCATCGGCGCCACCTGCGCCTCGAACGCCGGGTTCGCGAACAGTCGCTCTTCCACCATCGGGGTCAGGATCAACCCCGGCAGCAACGCATTAACCCGCACCTTCGTATAACGCGCCTCACAGGACGCCGCCCGGGTCAAGCCGATCACGCCATGTTTCGAGGCGACATAATCCGCCGCATGGGGTTGGCCGATAATGCCATCGCCCGACGACATATTGACAATGGCCCCGCCGTCTTGGGCCATGGCCCGGGTCTGATGACGCATGCATAAAAACACGCCGGTCAGATTGATGTCGATCACCCGCTGCCAATCCGGCGTGGATAGATCCGGCACCAATTGGTTCGACATCTCGACCCCGGCATTATTGAACGCCCCGTCCAGCCGCCCGAACCGGGCCACCACGGCATCCACAGCCGCGCTGACCTGTTCTTCTTGCGCGACATCGGCCTGGCAAAACAACGCCTCACCGCCCTGTTGTGCGATCAGCTCGGTCACTTCAGTACCGCTCGTCGCATCGCGCTCCATGATCCCGACACGCGCGCCTTCCCGCGCGAACAACAATGCCGCCGCACGCCCGATGCCCGAGCCTGCGCCCGTCACGATCACGACCTTGCCCGCCAGCATGCCCGATGATCCCGTCATGCGCCCGCGCCTCCCATGTGATCGATTAACATCGCCATCCCGTGGCCCGTATCAGCGCGCATGATGAATGGTTTGCGGCACGGTAAATTCGAGAATGCCGCTCAACCCCTGTTCAATCCCCAGCCCCGATTGCTTATGTCCCGCAAAAGCAGCGTAAGGGGTCAGTGCCTGCGCCGCATTGATCCAGACTGTGCCGGTTTCCAGCCGTGCCGCGATTTCCATCGCGCGGTCGTGATTGGTGGACCAGATCGAACCGCCCAGCCCCATGTCCACATCATTGGCCCGCGCAATCACCTCGTCGATATCGGTATAGCGCAGCAACGGCAGCACCGGCCCGAAAGCCTCTTCCTGCACCACGCGCGATGATTCCGGCGGATTGTCGATGATCGTCACCGGCACAAAGAAGCCCGGCCCCTGCACCTCGCCCCCGGTCAGAAAGCGTAAGCCTTGCGCCTTCGCATCCTCGACCAAGGATTTGACCCGTTCAAATTGCACCCGGTTCTGTATGGGGCCAAGCCGTGAAGCCGGGTCCGCGCCATTGCCCATCTGCACCTCCGCCGCGATCCGGGTCAGAGCCTTGGCAACATCGTCGTAAATGCTGTCATGGACATACATCCGCTTGGTGGCGACGCAGATCTGACCGCTATTCTTGAACGCCGCCCAGAACAAAGGCTCGGCAATCGCCTCGACATCGGCATCGTCCAGTACAATCGCCGCGTCATTGCCACCCAGTTCAAGCGTCAAACGCTTCAGATTGCCCGCCGCACTGGCCATCACCCGCCTGCCGGTCGCCGTTGATCCGGTGAAGCTGATCTTGTCGATGCCCGGATGCTCGGTCATCCACGGCCCCAACGCATCCCCGCCCGTCACCAGATTCAGCACGCCGGACGGCAAGATCGGCTGCAGCAATTCACCCAGTCGCAAGGTCGACAAAGGCGTAAACGGCGACGGCTTCAACACCATAGTGTTGCCGGTCAGCAAGGCTGGCCCGATTTTCCAAATCCCCAACACCACCGGGAAATTCCACGGCGTAATCGCGCCCACCACGCCCAATGGCACATGCCGGGTGATGCTGCGCTGGCCCGGCATCTCATCCGTCACCTCGACGGGCAGTTCCTGCTGGGCAACCTGCACGATCCACCATGAAGCGGCGTGAATTTCACCCAAGGCATCGGCGCGCGGCTTGCCCTGTTCCGTCATCAATATGTCCGCCAGTTCCTCGGCATTTTCGGCCAGCACCCGGCTGATCTCATGCAGCACCTGCTGACGTTCGGCATAGGGCGTGGCCCGCCATGCCGGAAAGGCTTTTCGTGCCGCCGCGACCGCCTCATCCAATTGCGCGCGCGTGCAATCCGGCACATGGCCGATCACCTGTTCTGTCGCGGGGTTGATCACGGCGATGGTCTGGGCGGATGTCACGCTTTTCCCATCAATCATCATCGGCAAATTCAGCAGCGTTCCCATATTGTCAGTCAATTTCGGCTCTCCAATAATGCAAGTGAATCCCAGTCGCGGACATGGGCGACATGGCGATCCAACATGGTCAAAAACATACGGTCACCGCGTTCAGTACGCTTGACCAGCATCGCCGCCCCCACCGCGACATTGATCCCGGCAAAGGCAAAATGGCGATAATCTTCGATCAGGTCACCCATATCATAACCCTGCACGCCTTGATGCAGCAGTTCTTGATGATAGGCTCCCAGCAACGACTTTTCATGGGCGCGGCGATCTTCGGGCGCAAATGCGCCGCCGATCAAATAGGCAATATCCACGGCATTATGGCCGAGCGCCGCCGATTGCCAATCCACCACTTTCAACCGATCCCCCGGCCCGAACAGCATATTATCGGGGCGATAATCATTATGCGTCACACAACGCGGACGATCGAGCGGACGGATATACGCATCGTACAAGCGCGCCAATTCTGCGCAGACATGCTGCTGCGTCTCAGACAACAGCCCGTCATAACGTTCACGGAATCCCGCCCATGCCGAACGGAACACATCCGCCGCGTAAAAGGGCTGGGCCAGCGGCCCGGATTCCAGCCATGCGAGATCGGGATTACTGCCCTGATCCCAAAATGCCGCATGCAATCGCGCCGCCTCAATCATCGCGCGCTCGGCATCACTGGGCGACATGCCCGCGATCTGGTCGCCGGGCTTGGCCGGGGCCAGATCTTCGAGCAGCAGCGCAAAGCTGCCATCCTCTGCCAACAATGTCCCATAGCAAAGCGGCACTGCGATCCGCGCCTTAAATGCTAGGTCACGATAGAAACGCACCTCGCGCTCATACAGCGACCATGTCGCGGCGATCAGGCGACTAGTCGGGTCATTTGTCGCGAATTTGCCGATGATCGTCGCCGGGCCTGCCGCGCTACCGGGCGCATAATCGAGCGCGAAACGGAAGGTATCACCAATCTGCCCCGCCCCGACAGGGCTCATCGTGAAAGCCGCCACTTCGACCGCCATGCCCGATTGCCGGATCACATCCGTCAACCATCGCGCATCAATCTGCGCAGGTGCGACCGTCGACACAGTCGGCATTCCATATTCTCCTCTCATCATACTCTGGCCGGTAGTTCCGGCTTATGTTGATCGCCATTTGGCATCCGCATTCAAAATCTGTCCAATCGGCCTTTTGCCGCGACCTATCAGCGGTACCGATCAATGCGCGGAACAAATCAATTGGTCCCAGACGCCATCACCACCACAATAATGTGCAGACCATCAGGAGAGAGCCAAGGCATGACCGCCCAACAACAAGAAAACGCACTGACATTATTGGCAAAAATTCAGACTGGCTCCATCGCCGATGCGCCCTTTACCGAGGATGCGATATGGTGGTGGAACGGTGGCCTGAGCTTCCCGATTGCCGCGTTCGACGCATTATTGGGCCAGCTTCATGCACAGACATTGGAGGGCATCGCCATCATACCCGGCCTGATCATGACGCAGGGCGATAGCCTCATGATCGAGGCCACCAGCGCTTCAGGGCTGAAGAACGGCAAGCAATATAACAACCGCTATATCTTCCTCATCCATTTTGACGGCGACCGCATCCGGGAGGTCCGGGAATATAGCGACACCGCCCATGTCATCGCGACCTTTGATATGGGCGCAGGCTGACCGCTCCCGGTCATTTCGACAGGACCGGCATTGCCTCATCAGCAGCGGGCGCTACCGCATTATCGCTCAAGCCCAGCATAGCTGCGCCAAGCTGTACCCGCGCAGCCTGCCACTCCTTAGCAAAGGCGAAAAACCGCTGCGCGGCGTGATTGGCGCTCGAACCCAGCGCCAATGAATAATCGAGATGGAAATCAAAACCCTCTACCGGCTTTAGAACCAGTCCCGATGGCGTCGGGAACCAGCCGATGCCAATCGCGCAGACATTGTGCCGTTGGGCGTAACGCTCGATCGCCAGCGCGTTGCTCTCTGCAAGGCTGATCGGCATCGCCCCGCTTTCCAGCAGGAAATTGGCCATCGGGTTCACGATCTGCTCGCCATGTTCAATCCCCAACATCGCAATCCGCCGCCCGCGCAAGGCATCGCGCGACACCACATCCATCAAGGCCAGATCGGAATCTTCCGGGACCAAAAGCCCGATTTGACGGCGGCGAAACACAATGCGTTGCAGCGTATCGGGATATTGGATTTCATTGACGATATGGCCGGGCGCGAGATAGCGATCCCTGACCTCTGCCAATGATGACGGCACGGCCAGCCCCAGCAACAAGGCCGCATCCAGCCGGTCATTCAACAAATCGGGGACATGGGCGGACTGAAGCCGATTATCAATCGCATAATGGATATTCGGCATCGCCGCGATAAAGGCATCGAGCAATTCGATCCGATCCGGGAAATCCATACTGTACATCGACGCGCCCAAGCGGAACCGCGTCTTGGAGGCATGTTGCATCGCCTCGGCCTCGTGCCGCACATCTTCTGCGCGCGCGAGCAGCGACTGCACCAAAGGCAGCAATCGCTCGCCCTGTTCGCTTAACGTCACCCGCCGCGATGTCCGGTGGAACAGCACGAACCCAAGCGCCTGCTCCAATTCCTTGATCTGGCCGGACACGGTGGGCTGCGTCAGATTCAACCGCTCCGCTGCCCGCGTCACCGAAGATTCGCATGCCACGGCATTGAATCCACGCAACAGTTTCAGATCCAGATGAAACATATCTCACTCCTATTTGGCCGACTTTGCCGGCTCTTGCGGAGGATCATAACCTATCCATCGCACTTCACTATCAATTTTTGCGATATCCCGATTGGACTTGCCACCAGCCTCGCCCCTAACCCCAAGGCGGGAAAGAGGAGAGCATAAAGTGCCGACAAAACTGGCAGACGATATCGATGAGATCATCACCGATCCCCGTACCTATGGGGATGAACATCTCTATCATCAGGCTTTTGCATCACTGCGCGCGCATGATCCCGTGCATTATTGCCAGCCCGCCAATTTTCGTCCCTTTTGGGCGATCACGCGCCATGCCGATATCATGCGCGTCGAATTGGATGCCGCCAATTTCCTCAATGGCCCGCGCCAGTTTCTCGTCACCATCGACGATGAAAATATGCTGGAGGCACAAACCGGCAGCAAGAATTTCGCGCGCAATCTGGTGGCGATGGATAATCCCGACCATCGCGCCTATCGCGCCCTGACCTCGGCCTGGTTCGGCCCGAAAATGATCGCCCAGCTGGAAGACAAGATCACCGAACTCGCCCGCGAAACGGTCGACCGCATGGTGGCGATGGGCGGGCAGTGCGATTTCGTCAACGATATCGCCGCATGGTATCCGCTACGCACGATCATGCTCGTCCTCGGCGTCCCACCGGAAGACGAACCGTTGATGCTGCGCCTGTCGCAAAAAGTCTTCGGCAGCACCGATAAGGACACCGGTGGCGGCGATGGCATGGCGTCCATGGTCGAGGCGTTTCAGGCGTTCAACGACTATTTCAGCGCGGTCACCGCCGACCGCCGCATCAACCCGCGCAATGATGTCGCCACCATTCTCTCGACCGCCACGATCAATGGCGAACCGATTGGCGATGATGAACGCAATGCCTATTATCTGATCGTCGCCGCCGCCGGACATGATACGACCAGCTCCGCCATTTCCGGCGGCTTGCTCGGCCTGTTGCGCAATCCCGACCAATTGGCGAAGCTGCGGGCAGACCCGGCATTGATGCCGATGGCGGTGGACGAATTCATCCGCTGGAGTTCGCCGGTCAAGCATTTCTTCCGCACCGCCGTTGCGGATTGCGAGATCGGCGGCAAGCAGATCAAGGCAGGCGACAGCCTGATGATGTGCTATCCTTCCGCCAATCGCGACGAGGCGGTGTTCGAGGACCCGTTCGCTTTCCGCGTCGACCGTTTCCCCAATAAGCATGTCGCCTTTGGCTATGGCCCGCATTTGTGCCTTGGCCAGCATCTCGCGAAGCTCGAAATGCGCATCCTGTTCAAGGAATTACTCGCCCGTATCGAGGACATCGAACTCGCGGGCAATCCGGCATGGGTCGAGGCGAATTTCGTATCCGGCCTCAAGGCCCTGCCCATCCGCTATCACGCTTAAGTCGAGACCATCATGCATCCATCCGTCCACGCGCTGACAACTCCCGACAAACCGGCCTATATCATGGCCGATACGGGGGAACAGGTCAGCTATGCCCAGCTTGAGGCGCGCTCCAATCAAGGTGCGCATCTGTTTCGGTCGATTGGCCTGCAACGCGGCGATGGAGTGGCGTTGCTATTGGGCAATAATGGCCGGTTTTTCGAAATCGTCTGGGCCGCGCAACGCGCAGGGCTATATTACACCTGTATCTCGACACGGCTGACCCCGGATGAAATCCTCTTCATCCTCGAAGACAGCCATTCAAAGGCGCTGATCACCTCTGAACCGCTGCCTGCTGCATGGATCGACGACATCGCAAAGCGCGGCATCACCTGTTTCCATCTGCATCCCGATACGTCATCCGCGCGTGATTATATCGCGGAACGCCGCCAGATGCCCGAAAGCCCGATTGCAGATGAAACGCCGGGCAATGACATGCTCTATTCTTCCGGCACGACCGGCAGGCCCAAGGGCATCCGCCCGCCTCTGCCGGAAGGGCCATTGGCGCAGACCAACCCGCTGACGGAATTGGGCCGCCAAAAATATGGCATGGATGAAAATAGCATCTTCCTGTCCGCCGCGCCCTTATATCATGCAGCCCCCTTACGCTGGTGCATGTCGATCCAGAAGCTGGGCGGCACGGTGATCGTGATGGACAAATATGATCCCGAATATGCGCTGTCGCTGATCGAGAAATATCGCGTCACCCATGCCCAATGGGTGCCGACGCACTTCATCCGGATGCTGAAGCTCGATCCTGAGGTTCGCGCGCGCTACGATATGTCGTCGCTCAAGACCGTGTTCCACGCCGCCGCCCCGTGCCCGGTCAAGGTCAAGCAGGAGATGATGGCATGGTGGGGTCCGATCATTCATGAATTTTACGGCGGGACCGAGGCCAATGGCCTGACGACGATCGGCCCGGATGAATGGCTGGTCCGTCCCGGTTCTGTCGGTCGCCCGATGTGGGGCAGCCCGCGCATCTGCGATGAAGAGGGCAACGCCCTGCCGCCGCGTTCGACCGGCCTGATCTATTTCGCGGACCCGGCACCCTTTGCCTATCACAATGACCCGGAGAAAACCGCCGCCGCCTATAATCAGCATGGCTGGAGCACGCTCGGCGATATCGGCTGGCTGGATGAAGAGGGCTATCTCTACCTCACCGACCGGCAGAGCTTCATGATCATCTCTGGCGGGGTCAATATCTACCCGCAGGAAATCGAGGACGTGATGATCCTCCACCCCAAGGTGGCGGACGTGGCCGTTGTCGGCGCGCCCGATCCCGAAATGGGCGAACGGGTCATCGCCGTGGTCCAACCGAGCGACCCGCATGAGGCTGGCCCTGCACTTGCAGAAGAACTGATGGAATGGCTTCGCCCCCGACTGGGCCGGATCAAGCATCCCAAGCAGATCGACTTTGATCCCGAACTACCGCGCACGCCCACCGGCAAGCTGTTCAAGCGGCTGGTGCGGGATCGTTATTGGAAATGAGCCATCCGCTATGAGTGACATCCGGCCCTTTATCGCCCCCGCCACCGACCAAGCGATCCTCGATCTGCGTCGCCGCTTGGAGGGCGCACGCTGGCCGGACCGGGAAACAGTCACCGACAGCGCACAAGGGCCGCAACTGGACAAGATGCAGCGGATTGCCGACCATTGGCAGCACCGCCATGATTGGCAGGCATGCGCCCGATGGCTGGAAAATGCAGGCCAGTTCATCACCGAAATCGACGGGCTGGACATTCATTTTCTCCACATCCGCTCGCATCACGAACATGCGTTGCCCTTGCTGCTGACCCATGGCTGGCCGGGGGCGATATTGGAATTTCGTCACGTCATCGCCCCCTTGATCGACCCGGAAAATCATGGCGGCACCGCCGACGATGCCTTCCACCTCGTCATCCCCTCGCTGCCGGGCTTTGGCTATTCGGGCAAGCCGGCCGCCCCCGGTTGGGGCGTCAAGCGCATTGCCGCCGCTTGGGAAGTCCTGATGGCACGGCTGGGCTATGATCATTATGTCGCCCAAGGCGGCGATTGGGGCGCGACGATCACCACCACATTGGGCATGCGCCGCGCACCGGCGCTGGCGGCAATCCATATCAACATGCCGCTGGTATTGCCCGACGATCTCTCCGGCCCGTTATCGTCAGAAGAACAGGCCATGCTGGATGCGATGATGGCCTATCAGGCGCATGAATCCGGCTATTCCACCCAACAGGCCACCCGCCCCCAGACCATCGGCTATGCGCTGGCAGATTCGCCGATTGGCCAATTGGCATGGATATATGAGAAATTCGCCAATTGGGCGGATTGCGGCGGCGATCCGGAAACGGTCATCGCGCTGGATGATATGCTGGACATCGTCACGCTCTATTGGCTGACCAACAGCGCCGCCTCTTCCGCGCGTATCTATTGGGAAAGTTTTGCCGATGGCTTTGGCGCGCGCCAGCTTGATCTGCCGGTAGGGTGCAGCATCTTCCCCGGCGAACTATATCGCGCACCGCGCAGTTGGGCCGAGCGCTGCATGTCGAACATCATCCATTGGCGTGAACTGCCGCGCGGGGGCCATTTTGCGGCTTTGGAACAACCAAGCCTGTTCGTGGGAGAAATGCGCGATTGCTTCCGGTCGATCCGCTGATCAGACTCCTAAGCCAGATAATGGCCTGAAACAGATGTTCGGCGCGGCCTCAACCGTGCGGCGACGATTGGCGATATGGCGTTTCGCCGCCGCCACCGCCGAATCCACATCGGCATGGAGGACCGCGCGAGCGATGTCCTGATAATCGATCATGTCCTCTGTCCCGGCATTCGGTTCGGCACCAATCGACATTTGGGCGCGCAGCAAATCTATCCGCGCGAACGGAATAATACCCGCAAGCTGACGATTATTGCTCAATTCAAAGATCGTCCAATAGAAGCGATGCCGCCACAGCAAGAAGCTCGCCGACCGCGCATCCGGCACGACATCACCCGCATCGGCCCCCGCCAGGAACGCCCGTTGTTCGGGGGTGATGGCTGCCACATTTTGCACCGACCGCTCGACCGCAAGGCAGATCAGCGGCCCCACCGCATCCAGTAGATCAAGCGCCGTCTGCCGGTCATACACATTCAGATAGGCGCCGCGATAACGGTCCAGCCGCACCACCCCATCCGCCGCCAGCCGATGCAACGCCGGGCGCAGCGAATGGCGACTGACACCGAAGCGAATGGATAGCTCGGCCTCCAGCAAATGCTGGCCCGGCACCATGATCCCGGACTGGATCGCCGCCATGATCGCATCGACCACCCCCGACGATACGCCGTCAGGGTGCTTCTTGATCTGTTCTGCATCATGAACGGCAAATCGTTGGCCCAGCATATCCCCTCCTCAAGGGCAAGCAGCGTTTAAATCGTAATCGGGACCTGCGTGGGCTGGCCTGTTGCCGCCGTTACCCCGCCATCCGCGACCACGATGCTTCCATGCATAAAGCTTGCGTCATCCGATGCAAGAAAAGCAATCACCCCGGCCATTTCTTCCGGCTGTCCGGCGCGTTGGGCCGGGATGCCCTGATGCCATTTTTCCAACAGACCCGGCACCGCTTCGAACGCCGAGGTCGCAGGCGTTTCAATCAGCCCCGGACATACAGCATTGATCCGCACATTCTGGCGGGCGTGATAGACCGCCATCGCCTTGGTCAGGTTGATGACCGCACCCTTTTGCGCGCAATAGGACGGATAAGCGCCATCCCCGGCGAGACCTGAAATCGACGCGACATTGATGATCGATCCGCCGCCGCGCTTGGCCATATGCGGGATCACTTCGCGACAGGTGAAAAACACGGAATCGATATTCACCGCCATGCTGCGCCGCCAATCCGCCGTGCTGTGATCCGGGATCAGATCGACCGCTGCCTTGGCCGCATTGTTCACGAGAATGTCGATATGACCCATGATGGCAATCGCATGTTCGAACAGCGCCTTGATGTCCTGCTCTTCACCGACATCCGCCCGCATGAAATGCGCCTTGGGGCTGTCCAGTAATTGCAGCGCCTTTTCCCCGGCTTCGATATTGGTGCCGCAGAATAGCACCTCCGCCCCTTCATCAAGGAAACGGCGCACCGTCGCCAGACCGATCCCGGCGGAACCACCCGTGACGATGCAGGTCTTGCCCTTAAAACGCTTAGTCATCACTCTCTCCTCAATCGTCATGCACGCAGCGGGCGTTAAAAATTGCCCGCGCTGATCTTGCGCCGTTCGGTCGATGCGCGCAATTCGGCCCAGATATGCGCCTCGATCTGCCGCGCCACCGGGCTATCCGCATCTTCGACGGCTGCGTGCAGCGTAATCAGCGCCTGACGCAACCGCGCGTTCAGGGCGCTGAGCGCATGGACGCGCAGATCGGCCAGCGGGTTATCGAACGGCCCGTCATAAGGACCGAAACCCGATGCCGCGCCCAGCGCCAGAATCTGCAACAGGCTCGTATTTTCCGCGACCAGATCGGATGCGGCCTTGTCCCAATGCTCGGCCATCATGCCGATCATGGCGGCGCTCATCGCGACATTATTCGCCTCAAAACCCGTAAGCCTCGGCACCACATCGCGGGACATCCGCTCGGCCACATCTTTGGCGACTTCGACAATGTTCGGAATCATAATTTCCCCATCAGTTCGAGGATGGCACGGTCCTGCGTGTTGCGCAGCCACCAACTCGCATAAGCATAGATCACATCGCGGTTCTGGTTTCTGTGCCAGATCGCCCCGCACGTATCCCAGATCGCCTGTCCCTTGATGCAGGCGAACAGTTCCCACCAATGCAGCGCTTTTTCGTCGACCTTGATCCCGCTTGTTTCTTCCCAATGGGCAATCGCCTGTGCGCGGGAGACAAGACCACCGCGACGATCATCCTTGCCGAAACAGAATGCGCGATTGAGGCTCCATGCCAGATCTTCCAACGGATCGCCGACATGGGCCATTTCCCAGTCCAGCACCGCGATCAGATCGCCATCGTCATTATAGAGGAAGTTCCCGGCGCGCAGATCGCCATGGACCATCGCCAGCTTCGTCGCCACCGGCTGCCAGCGGCGCAGGTGACGGATCGCGGCGGCGCAAATCGGCTCCGGCTCGACCGTGTTCTTTTCCAGCTTTTCAACCCAATTATCCAGCTCCTGCAGCGCCGTCGTCTCCCGCGTGGTGGCGGGCATGAAGCTGAGATCTAGCTTCGCCACATCGACTGCCGCGAGATCGCCCATGCAATTATAGAATTGCTTGGCGACATGCGGCAGCTTGGGCAGCCATGCGGCCTCCTGAAACTGATATTCGCTATTGTGGAACCCGCGCATATCCTCGGCAATCGAGATCGCGCCACCGAAATGCGCGGCGTCATTTTCCAGCAACAGCATTTTCGGCACCGGCACCCCATGGCCGTAAATCGCCTGATAGGACAGGAATTCATGCTGGCGGTCGGAATCGACATTACTGGCGGGCGGATCGCGCCGCAGGATCATCTTTTCAGTCTGCGACTGACCTGCGCCATCTTGATAGACAAGATCAAAGCGAAACGTCTCGCGCGATGCGCCAAGCGGCAGGCGATACAGGCCTTCCACCTTGAGGTCGTTTTTCTCCGGAAATTTCTGCCGAAGATAAGCCCCCAGATTGTCGTCGGTAATGGGTTGCATCATGCAATCATGCCCTTAGTTGTCATTATCATTTAAATGGCTTTCGATCATCGTCGGCTCAGTCCGGCTTGATCAGAATCTTGATATTTTCACCGCCCGAAATGAGCGCATCAAACGCGCCCGCCACCCCGGCGAAATTGGTGACGCCGGTCACCATCGATGCCAGCCGGTCCGGGTCCTGCTTGATCATCTCCAGCGCATCGACAAATTCCTGCGCGTCATAGGCAAAGACATATTTGATCGTCAGGCCCTTTTGCAGCAGGAACGCCGGTTCAATCGGATCGGTTTCCATGCAATTGCCGACGGTCACGATGGTACTTGATACCGGCGCGCCACCGGCAATCGCCATCAACATGCCCGGCTTGCCGACACAGTCGAAAATGATCGAACGGGTGCGATTTTTAGGGTCCATCGCCCGTTCGATGGAATCGGACAGGCCGAGATACAGCCCCTGCCCCTCCCACCAGCGCGCGGCATCGGGGTCCGCCGGGGCCATGACTGCATCCGCGCCCATTTGCTCCGCCATTTTCCGCCGCGCCGCATTGGGCTCAATCGCCAAGATCGGCCCAAGGCCAAGCGCCCGCAACCGGGCAATGATGAACAGGCCTACCGGGCCGCAGCCAATGACCGAAAACGCGCAACTCTGATCCGGCTGGCTCTGCGCCACCGCATGCACCGCGACCGCCAGCGGTTCGCACAATGCCCCTACTTCGGTAGAGACATGGTCCGGCACGGCAAAAGTCAGGTCCGACTGCAACAGCATCTCTTCGGCAAATGCGCCGTTAAAGCGATTGGAATAGCCGATCAATTCCAGCCCTTCAGGCCCGGACACAAAGGGCAAAGACACCACGCGCTGGCCGCGCGCAAACGGGCTACCCGCATCCGCCTCCAGCACTTCGCAGACAAATTCATGGCCCATGACCGCAGGCTGGGAGGGGTTCATGAAACCACGGAAACCCGCACGATGAAGCAGGTCGCACAAATGATCGACATTATCGCGGGCGTGCAGGTCGCTACCGCATATCCCGCAGACCAAAGGCCGCGCCAAAATCTGCCCCGCCGCCCGTGTCGGCGCGGCCATATCGACCACCGAAAGTCGCCCGGATTCGAGAGCTACAGCCTTCATCACATCCACCCGCCATCAAATTAACTGATCGCAACGGGTACCCCCCCCCATGTCTGGCGAGTAGTGACGTGAATCCGTCAACGGGCCATTTTCAGCCTTATTTCGCCATCCATTTGGCCAGTATATCCGCGCCATTGGGCAGGGTCGAACGGATCGCCCCCGGCGTGCGCGACAGGCGCGGTGCGGGTGCTGCCTGCAACAGGCCATCATGTTCGACATAGGTCTGCCGCGCCGCCAGATGCGGATGATGGGCCGCCTCCTGCAAGGTCACAACCGGCGCAAAACAGGCATCGGTCCCTTCCAGCAGATCGCACCATTCTTGCGCCGGGCGGGTCCGGAACAAGGCGGCAAGGCATTGCGCGCCATCCTCCCATTGGGCGGCATCATTCTGCTGCGCCAATAAGCTGTCGGGCGCGCCGATCCGGTCGATCAGTTCGCGATAGAAATGCGGTTCAATCGGCCCGATCGCAATTTCCCGGCCATCGGCACAGATATAACAACGGTAAAAAGGCGCCGCGCCGCCCAATAAATTGCGGTCGCGTTCGACCGAAATCCCGCCGGAGGGCAGCATCCCGGCAAACATCGTCATCAATGAAGACACGCCATCGACAATCGCCGCATCGACCACCTGCCCCTTGCCGGAGCGTTCCCGCTCCCACAATGCCGTCATGATCCCCAAGGCGAGGAACATCGACCCGCCACCGAAATCACCGACAAGATTGAGCGGCGGCGTTGCCGGTGCGCCGGGCGCGCCCATCGCGGCCAAGGCCCCGGTAATGGCGATATAATTGATGTCATGGCCCGCGGCTTTCGCCAACGGACCCGTCTGGCCCCAGCCCGTCATCCGGCCATAGACCAGACGCGGATTACGCGCGCATAGCAATTCGGGACCAAGGCCCAGCCGCTCCATCACGCCGGGGCGATAGCCCTCGATCAGCACATCGGCATGTGTCGCCGCTTCGATGCAGGTGTCGCGCCCTTGTTCGCTGCGAATATCAAGCGTGATCGTCGAACGGCCCCGATCCATGATAGGATTGTCCCAGCCATTGCCGCCCGCGCGGTCGATCCGCACGACCTCCGCGCCAAGGTCCGCCAACAGCATCGCGCAATGCGGCCCCGGCCCAATGCTCGCGAATTCCAGCACGCGCAAACCCGCGAGCGGCCCTGCCGAAATTGTGTCGCCAGTGCCGCCCGCATCACTCATGTTTATTTACCCTGCCATTTCGGCGCGCGCTTTTCGGCAAAGGCCGCCGGCCCTTCGACCGCATCGGCGGACGCCAGCATCGCCTGCATCGCCGGATATGCCCATTCATCTACCAATGCCTGTTCCACCGGCACCGTCAGGCCCTTCAACACCGCCTCTTTGGTCGCCTGCACGGATAAGGGGCTGCACGCGAGAATATCGACGGCCCAGCGCTTGGCCGCATCCAGCACATTGCCCGTGGCCACTTCATTGACGAAGCCCAGTTGATAGCCCTCCTGCGCCGTGACGCGACGGCCCGTCAACATCATGCCCATCGCCCGCTTCAAGCCGATTTCGCGCGGCAAGCGCTGAATACCACCCGCCAGCGCCGCCAGCCCGACCCGAGGTTCCGGCAAAGCGAACAGCGCATTTTCCGACGCCACCACAATATCGCTGGCCAGCACGATTTCAAAACCGCCGCCCATCGCCACGCCATTGACCGCCGCGATCACCGGCTTGTTCATATCGAACCGCCCCGTCAGCCCGGCAAAACCGGTCTCCGGCACGACCATGCCGCCGCCTGCCGCCTGTTGTTTCAGGTCATGCCCGGCACAAAACGCCTTTTCCCCGGTCGCCGTGATGATCGCGACCCATTGATCGGGATCGGCTGCGAAGCGATCGAACGCATTTTCCAATTCGACATGCGCGCGCGCATTCAGGGCGTTATGCGCCTCTGGCCGATTGATCGTGATGATCGCGAGCGCGCCTTCGACCTCATAATTGATATATTCGTACGACATGCTGCTCCCCCTTACTTAATGCACGAATCCCGCCAGCCGTCCGCGAATAATCGCCTCGGCATCCCGCACCATCCGTTCGACCAGCACCTTGCACGTCGGAATATCATGGATCAGGCCCTGAATCTGCCCGGCCCAGACCAGCCCCGCATCGAGATTGCCGGTTTCCAGGGCCTCGCGCCCCTTGGCCCCGCCGACCAATGGGCGGATGTCTTCAAACACAGCGCCATCGCGATTGGAAATTTCGACCACCTGATCCGATACGCTGCTTTTTGCGACCCGGCCCGTATTGTGGAATTTACGGAAAATGAGGTTGGTCGCGCGTTCGTCATTATCGACGATGAACTGCTTCACATTCTGATGGATCGGCGCTTCGACCGTGGCGCAGAAACGCGTGCCCATGTTGACGCCCTCGGCCCCCAATGCCAGCGCCGCCGCCAGACCCCGGCCATCGCCGATACCGCCACTCGCCAGCATCGGGATTTTGACCTTATCGGCCGCCGCCGGGATCAGGATCAGGCCGGGGATATCGTCCTCGCCCGGATGGCCCGCGCATTCGAACCCATCGATCGAGATCACATCCACGCCCATGCGCTCCGCCGACAGGGCATGGCGAACGGCGGTGCATTTGTGCAGCACAATAATGCCATGGGATTTGAAGTCATCGACATGTTCTTGCGGCTTATGTCCGGCAGTCTCCACGATCTTGACGCCGCTCTCGATGATCGCCTTGCGATATTCGGCATAAGGCGGCGGCGAGACGGACGGAAGGATCGTCAAATTCACGCCGAACGGCTTGTCTGTCATCGCCCGGCAACGGTCGATCTCGCGGCGCAGGTCATCCGGCGTCGGCTGGGTCAGCGCGGTCAAGATGCCAAGCCCGCCCGCATTGGATACAGCGCTGGCCAGTTCGGCGCGCCCGACCCACATCATCCCACCCTGGACAATCGGATGCTCGATCCCGAGCAATTCAGTGATACGTGTCTTGATCGCCATTACAACGCCTCCAAAATAGTTACATTGGCAATGCCGCCGCCTTCGCACATGGTCTGCAGGCCATAACGCTTACCCCGCGCGCGCAGCGCATGGATCAAGGTCGACATCAAACGCGTGCCCGATGCGCCCAGCGGATGGCCCAGCGCAATCGCACCGCCATTGACGTTGAGCTTGTCCGGATCGGCATCCAGCGCCTGCAACCATGCAAGCGGCACCGAGGCAAAGGCTTCATTGACCTCATACAGATCAATATCGGAAAGCCGCATCCCGGCCCGTTCCAGCGCGCGGCGGGTGGCGGGGATCGGTTCTTCGAGCATGATGACCGGATCACCCGCCGTCACCGTCATATTGACGATCCGCGCAATCGGGGTCAGGCCATGTTCTTTCAACGCGCGTTCGCTCACGATCAACGTGGCCGACGCGCCGTCGCAAATCTGGCTGGCATTGGCCGCCGAAATAACGCCGCCTTCCTGCAACAGCTTGACCGACGAAATGCCTTCCAGCGTGGCGCCGTGACGGATGCCCTCGTCGCTGTCATGCATGCCCTCGAAAACAGCCAGCGGCACGATTTCCCGCTTGAACGCCCCGGCCAATGTCGCCGCCGCCGCGCGCTGATGGCTCAGCAGCGCAAAGCGATCGAGCGTATCGCGGTCAAAGCCATATTTGCGCGCAATCGCCTCCGCGCCATCGAACTGGCTGAACGCCTGCACGCCATAACGCTGCTTGATATGGTCGCTCAACGGACCAACGCCGATCCCGGCCTGTGCATGCAGCGAAGCATTGCTGAACATCGGCACGCGGGTCATGCTTTCGGCCCCGGCGGCGATCACGATATCCTGCGTGCCGGACATCACCGCCTGCGCCGCGAACTGCACCGCCTGTTGCGAGCTGCCGCATTGCCGGTCGATGGTAACCGCAGGCACGCTTTCCGGCAGATTGGAAGCCAAGACGGCATTGCGCGCAAAGGCAAAGGACTGTTCGCCCGCCTGTGTGACGCAACCAAGGATCACATCATCGATCCGGGCCGGATCGATGCCGGAACGATCCACCACGGCATTCAGCACCGACGCGCCAAGATCGGCAGGATGCCAATCGGCCAATTTACCTGCACGCTTGCCACCCGCGGTACGCACCGCCTCAACGATATAAGCTTCAGCCATGATAGATCATTCCTTCAATTCGAACACACAGGACGCTTAGACGGCCTCACCGATTATTTCGGCGCCATGCGGATCGCGCCGTCGAGGCGAATGGTTTCACCGTTCAGCATCGGATTATTGACGATGCTTTCGACCATCTGGGCATATTCATCTGGCTGGCCCAAACGGCTGGGGAACGGCACCTGCTTGCCAAGCGAGTCCTGCGCGTCTTGCGGCAGGCTTGCGAGCAATGGCGTCAAGAAAAGGCCCGGGGCAATCGTCATCACGCGAATGCCATAACGCGCAAATTCACGCGCAATCGGCAGGGTCATGCCGACCACGCCACCCTTGGATGCGGCATATGCCGCCTGACCGATCTGCCCGTCAAAGGCCGCAACGCTCGCGGTATTGACGATCACGCCGCGTTCTTCGCCAACCAGATCGGCATCATGGATGCGGGCGGCAAATTTCGACAGCACGTTAAAGCTACCGATCAGGTTGATGTTGATGATCTTGGTAAAATCCTTGAGCGGGATCGCGCTGCCGTCACGATTGATGACCTTGGCAGGCGGGCCGATCCCGGCGCAATTGACGAGGATGCGGGCCTTGCCATGCAGACCTTCCGCCTCGGCAATCGCGGCTTCCACCGCCGCTTCATCCGTCACGTCGAGCGCAATCGCATGGCCGCCGATGGTCGCCGCATGGGCCTTGGCCAGATCCGCATTCAAATCGAAAATCGTGACCTTCGCCCCAGCCTTGGCGAGACGCGCCGCCGTCGCGCCACCAAGGCCAGACGCCCCACCGGTTACGATGGCTGCAACTCCATTGATATTCATATGGCTAACCTTTCCTTAAAACCCATTATAAAAACTGGAAAATTTTTCTGTCGCATCGCCTGTGGCGTGAAGAATCACCTCTAACAAAACCGAAACGACAAATATCTACTGGTGAGTACAATCACATTCGCACAGTTTAAAGTCAACCGTCCCCACAACATATTCAGGGCATGTTCCATCACAGCTTGCGCCCAATCAGTTCCTTCATGATTTCGCTCGTCCCGCCAAAAATCCGGGTCACGCGCGACGCCCGCCACGCCCGGGCAATCGGATATTCATTCATATAGCCCGCCCCGCCATGGAGTTGCAGGCATTTGTCCATGATCTCCCATTGCGTCTCGCTATGCCAAAGCTTCGCAGCCGCACCCTCTTCCGGGGTCAATTCACCGGCACAATGGCGGTTGAGCGCCCAATCGAGATGCGCCCAGCCGATCTGCAATTTGGCCTTCAAATCGGCCAGCGTGAAACGCGTGTTCTGGAAATCGAGGATCGGCTTGCCAAAGGCGTTGCGGGTGCGGGTAAATTCGACCGTATCGTCAAATGCCTTTTGGGCAGATGCCTGCGCTTGAATCGCGATGGACAGCCGCTCCTGCGGTAGTTCGCTCATCAAATAGACAAAACCCTGCCCCTCTTGCCCCAGACAATTGGATAATGGCACGCGGACATCATGGAAAAAGAGTTCGGACGTATCCGCCTCGTCCTGCCCGATCTTGTCGAGATTGCGCCCGCGCTGGAAACCTTCGCGGTCCGCTTCCACCAGCAGTATCGACATGCCTTTCCAGCGCGGTTCAATCTCCACATCCGTCCGGCAGCATAGAAGGATCAAATCCGCCGTCTGGCCATTGGTGATATAGGTCTTGGACCCGTTGATGACATAATGATCGCCGTCTTTCAGCGCGGTCGTTCGCATCCCTTGCAAATCGGACCCCGTGCCGGGTTCGGTCATGGCAATCGCCGTCACCAATTCGCCGGACACCATTTTCGGCAACCAGCGCTGCTTTTGCGCCTCACTGCCATATTGCACCAGATAATTGGCGACGATATCCGACTGCAACGCAAAGCCGGTCGCAACCCCGCCCGTATAAACCGACTCTTCGCTCACAATCGCATTATAGCGGAAATCCAGCCCTAGACCGCCATAGGCCTCTGGCACGGTCGGGCAGAGCAAGCCGAATGCGCCTGCCTTAACCCAGACATCATGCGGCACCACGCCCTGTTCAGCCCATTTCGCCTGATGGGGCGCAATTTCGCGCGCCATGAACAGACGAACGGTCTGGCGGAAGGCCTCATGATCCTTGTTATAGGCAACCCGCGGGATGTGATCGAGCGACATGTTCATTCCCCATTTCGGCAATAATTATACCCATAAGTTTGTATATTACTCATTAGTAGATTGCAATCTTCCTAGTTTAATGCCAATAAAAGCGTCAGGTCCATTCAAGCAAAGGTCATCCGTGGAAAAAGCTCGTTCTCCGTTCAAAACCGCGTTGCAAAAGCAAGAAGAGCGCGAAGAAAAACGTATGGCGCTGCTCCATGCGGCGGCAGAAATGTTCAATGCCCAAGGGTTTCACGCCACCTCACTGGACGATGTCGCCGCCAGCCTCGGCATCTCGAAACCGACGATCTATCACTATCTCGGCAATAAAGAGCAGGTGCTGTTTGAATGCCTGACCATCGGCCTTGATCAATTATTTACCGCCGCCGATAAGGCCCGCACTGAAATCGGCACGGGCATGGACCGGCTTCGCATCTTCCTGACCAATTATTTCTTTATCAACATTGATGATTTTGGACGCTGCGTCATCCTTTCTGGTGATGATACCTTGTCTTCGGAAGGGGTGAAAAACCTGCGCGCCATGAAACGCCGGGTTGATACTGCGCTACGCGCACTGATCATCGAGGGCATCGACGATGGCTCCATCACGGCAGTTGATCCCAAGATCACCGCCTTCACCCTTGCCGGCGCGATGGCATGGCCCGCGCGCTGGTACAGCAAGAGCGGTCCAACACCGCCCGACGCCATGGCCGCGCAGATCGTTGACAGCCTGATGATGGGCCTCGCGCCACGCTGATCACGGTAGCAACACCGCTTTGATGCAATCGCCGCGCGCCTGTGCGGCAACTGCCTCGTTGATCTGATCGAGCGGATAGGTCGCGATCAGGCGATCGAACGGGAAACGACCGGCGCGATAGAGATCGATCAGTTCAAGGATGAACCCGTCCATATCGGTATCGCCCTCGATAATGCCGATGATCCGATGGCCATAGGTAATCAACGCCGCTAGGTTGATCGACACCGCGCTATCCGGGCGCGGCGGTACGCCGACCAGCCCCAGTAAGCCATGGCTGGCAAGCGATGCCAGCGCCGTTTCGACCACCTGTTCGCGCCCACTCGTTTCCAATGCAAAGTCGACACCATCGGGCAGGATCGCCCGGATCGCCTGCCCCACATCGCCTGTCGCCGGATCGATCACATGGGTCGCGCCCAATTCCAGCGCCATTTCGCGCCGCGCCGCCACCGGCTCCACCAAGATGATCGTGCCACAGCCCTGCACCACCGCCCCCATCACGGCGGCCAGCCCCACCGGACCACCACCGAAAATGGCGAGGGAACTACCCGCAGAACAGGCCATAGACCGCATCACGCCGCCTGCGCCCGTTTGCAGGCCGCACGCCAGCGGCCCCAATATCTCCAGCCGCAGGCCGGTGGGATCGACCTTCACAACATTGCGCTCGGCGGCAATCGCATAGGTCGCGAATGATGACTGGCCAAAGAAATGGGACGAAATGCGCGCATTATCCTGATGCAGCGCGCTGGTCCCATCCGCGCGACAGCCCGCATAGTTCAGGACCGGAAATTCGCGGCAATAAGACGGCAGATGGTCCGCGCAGCGCGGACATGCGCCGCAACTGCTGAACCCGATGATGACGGCATCGCCCGGCTTTACTTTGGTGACATCCGCGCCCACCGCCTCGACCACGCCCGCGCCTTCATGGCCGAGCACGGCAGGCAAGGGGATCGGAATGAACTGATCGCGGGCGACAAGGTCGGTATGGCACAGGCCGACCCCGGCAATCCTGACCCGCACCTCATTTGGTCCCGGCGCATCGATCTGCACTGTTTCAATCGCGAAGTCCTGATGCGCGCCCCGCGCAATGGCGGCGGTGATATCCATGATCCTGTCCCCTTGCCTTGCCCGATTTAAATAGCGGTATAGCCGCCATCGGCGATGAATTCCGCGCCGGTCACAAAAGATGCGGCATCCCCCGCGAGATAGGCCACCAGCGGCGCAATATCCCCCGGTTCGCCCAATCGCCCGATCGGCATCAACGACGACCATGCGGCCAGCCCCTCTTCCGGGGTCATCAACCGGCCATCGGCATGGCGGGGCGGTTCCCAATCCGCGCCTAAATTGGTCGCAACCGGCCCCGGCATCACGACATTGACCCGGATCTTGCGCTTCACCAATTCATTGGCGACGGCCTTGCTCAATGCCCGGACCGCGCCCTTGGTCGCGCTATAGGCCGCGAACTGCGCCCCGGCGACCTTGCCATAGATCGAGGAAATATTGACGATGGAGCATGTCCCCGCCCCCTTCGCAATCGATGCTTCCATCAGCGGAACAGCACCCTGCATCCCGATATAGATGCTGTCGACATTGATCCGTTGCTGCTTGCGCAAGATATCGATCGGCGCGTCCATAAACGGCTTGGACATCATGATCCCGGCATTGTTGACGAGAATATCGAGATGGCCGAACCGCGCCGCGATCTCGGCATAAACCGACGCCCAGTCACCCGTCTCCGCCACATCATGGGCAAGCGACAACACATTCGCGCCCAACTCCGACGCCGTCGCCTGCGCCGCAGCAATATTGATATCGGTCGCGATGACCTGCGCGCCAAGGGCGTGCAATTGACGCGCCACTTGTTTACCGATCCCGGAACCGGCCCCCGTCACCAGCGCGATCTTGCCGTCCAGCGCATAGATATTGCTCATCCCCGCACTCCTCATTTTTTTCTGCTTATATGTTAGATGCTTCAAATCGTTCGGTGCCCGCTAAAGCAGGCATCCACGCCATGGCGGTCCCGCAATAGGCCTCCTGTGTCGGCGTCAGGCGCGATGCCTGATCCAGCGTCCCGACCTTGATGATGGTCACGCCCGCAAAGGCTTCGGCGACAGAGATGATCGGCGAACCGCATTGGCCGCAAAAATGGCGATCCACGGCCTTGCCGCTATCCCCGATATCCGTGAAAATGCGGGTCTCCCCGGTCTGGGCATAGGCGCTGTCCGGCACGACCGCGACCACGGAAAACGCACCGCCGCTATGTTTCTGGCAATGGGTGCAATGGCAGACCGCCGTCAACAACGGGTCGCCCTCAAAGCGATACCGCACCGCGCCGCATAAACATCCGCCCGTATAAGGGGCAGCCTTGTCGTTGCTCATCCTATATCCCTCATTTTTTTACGAAAATCACTGGGGGTAGTGGCGGCATATTGCCGGAATGCGCGGGTGAAATGGCTCTGGCTCGCAAAGCCGACGGACTCCGCAATCGCCGCAAGGGACAGCCCCGTATGCGACAGCATTTCCTTGGCGCGGTCCAGCCGTTTACGCATGATATATTTGTGCGGCGGGATACCAATCGCCTGACGAAAGACCCTGCAAAAATGCGATGGGCTGACCCCTGCCGTTTCCGCCATATTTTCCAGACTGTGATGGGCATTGGGGCGCCGGTCGATTTCTCCCATGATCTGGTGCAGCCGATAGGCGGAAAATGTGGAGGTCGGCACATCGTCGACCGGCGCCGATGCAGTCCCGCGCAGGATATGCGCTTTCAACGCATTGACCAGCGCCCCGATATATTCGGTGCGATCATCCGCAGGTGGGGCGTAGAGTTCGGCGATCACCTGACGGCTCAAGGCCACGCCCAATGGATCGGCAAAGGCAAATTTCATCCGGCGAAACTGCTCATCCGCCGATGCCGCGCGCAGCATATCCGACGAGAGGCTGAGCGTCACCACATCCAGCTCGCCATCCACCAGCCAGCCGGTCTGCTGGCCAGCCGGGACAATGGTCGAACAGCCGGGCATCGAGCTCGCATCGCTCCACCCATCCTTGTCCCAGATTTTCACCTGCGGCTTGCCCGCGATATGCACGGTGAAGACCGGGTCCGGCAGCGCAGGCAAGCTATAGGAACCTACGAACTGCCGCCAACGCGACAAATGCCAGCCGCCATCCTTGCTCCCGATCTGAATATCCGGGGCACGGCCCAAAGCATCGGCAATAATGTCTTCATTGGTCATTGCATCGGACATGGCATGCCTCTTTCGAATGTCATGCCGGGACCATTTTCACGTCCAGATTTTTCAAGCCATTGATAAAATTCGACCTGAACCGGCGCGGCGTCCCCGTGATTTCGAAGCGCTGAACATAGGGCAGCAGCCGCCCGAACACCACGCGCAACTGCATCTCGGCAAGCCGCGAGCCCACGCACACATGCTGACCACTGCCAAAGCCCAAATGCTGGATATTGCCGCGGCTGATATCGAAGCGATCCGCATCCGGAAAAATATCTTCGTCGCGATTGCCGGAGATGTACCACATCACGACTTTCTGCCCCTTGGCAATCTTTTGGCCCCGGATTTCCGTGTCCGCCGTTGCGGTGCGCCGCATATGCATGACCGGGCTGGCATAACGCACCATTTCCCGCACCGCCGTATTAAGCAACTCCGGCTTGGCCCGCAGAAGATCCCATTGATCCGGGTTGGCGGCAAAGGCGGCAATCGTATGGCTGATCGAATTACGCGTCGTCTCATTCGCGCCGACCAATGCCAGCACCATATTGCCGAGAAATTCCTTATAGTCGACCAGCTTGCCGTTGATCTCCGCATTCGCGAACAAGGTGGCGAGATCATTGCCGGGATTGGCCCGGCGATCGTTGAACAACTCTTGCGCAAAGGCAAAAAACGCGCCGAAAATGGCCGCGACCTTTTCAGGCGACTGGCGGAAATCCGGGTCATCCTCGCCCACGAATGCATTGGTCCATTCGTATAAGGATTCCCACATATCGGACGGCAGGTCGAACAATTCGCACAGGGTCAACAGCGGCAAGGGCGCAGACAACAACGGCACGATATCCACCGTTTCCCCTAAAGGCACTTTGTCCAGCAACATGGCGCAGCGCTGCTGCACCCGCTCTTCAATCCCGGCCAGCCGTCCCGGCGCAACCGCCGGCATCACGACTTTGCGATATTGGGTATGGACCGGCGGATCGATCGAGATGAACGGAATGCCGATGGCCGATTGCCCCGATCCGGTCAGACCGATTTCATTTTCGTTAAAAATCCGATGGCCGCCATTCTCATGGGCCGACGAGAACAACAAGGGCTGGCGCGACACTTCGACGATATCGTCATATTTGGTCAGCGACCAAAAGCCCGGTCCGTCATCTTCCGGATTCCAATAGACGGGATCGGATTTGCGAAGCGCGGCAAAGACTTCATATGGCGCATGATCGACGTACAGGTCGCTATCACGCAGATCGGGGGTGTTGGCATTTCCTGCGCCCATGTCGTCATCCTCTCCAAACAGGATTTCAGCTTGATAGGCGCTTGTTGACGCACCTTTATCCATAAGACTTAGCCGTAATATAGCCCTATGGCTTTACATGGAATTGATACCGTTTTTGACATTTCTTGCGCCCCACCGGCGCAGCACAGATTGTTGGGCGCACACGCAATCAAGGGGCATCTCTTGATCGAGACGCCCCCTCATCGACCTCAACCCTTCACAGGGTCGAGAAAGCCAGTCAAACCATAACGCTGGTGTGGGCCGGTGATATATTGTTCAAACGCCCCCACGCCCACCTTGTCGCCACAGGTCGCGCGGACGACATGCTGGACATGGAGATATTGCGGCGCGTTCACATCGAGATCGTTGATGTTCCAGCTTTCCAGCGTATGTGCTTCCTCCCCCTTGAAGAAGCCATGCCCCCATGTCGGATGGTTATAGCCGGTACCGATCATGTGATAGCGCAACATCGGCTCCAGCACGAAGGTTTCCTTGCGGCCATCCTTGTAGATCGTATCGATTTCCGAACGTCCCAACATGCGCGTACCGGGCACGAAGGTGAGGCGATGCTCCCCACAAATGACCTCTTCCACCTCATGCTCCGCGAGCGTGTCGAAATTCGACTTGATCGGATGGGTCGGGAAAATCTGGGCGAATTCTTTCCAGCGCTTGCCATCGCCATATTCATGCTGGCCCCAATGGGTGCAGCGATCCTGCCAATGCAGCGGCGCCCATAGCCAGAAAAACTGTTCCGGCTGATCGCGCGAAATACCGGCCTCCGGCTCGCCCGTCCAACGCCAGCCCCAGGAACGATCCTTGGTGCCATAGGTCGTGTCGGCGTTGATTTCCTGGCGGCGTCCATTGACGGTGATATGGCCCGACCATTTACCGAACTGGCTGAAACGCTTCATCTGCGCCACAGTGCGCACGCCCTGTTTCATATGATCCGCAGGCTCTTCATGGGCGACCGTATTAGCGTGGAAGGTCAGATCGCAGGTAAAGCCGGTATCATTTTCTTCCACCACGACCCGCACTGTGCTCATCGGCTCGACGATCTCATGGCGCATCGGCCCGGCATACATTTCGGTCCGATCGCCGCGCAGACGGCGCGAGGCGCGGAAGCTGTCCTGCGTCCCGTCCTTGCGCACGATCGAGACCGCGCCATCCATCACTTCGCGATTGGGATACATGGCAAAGGCAATGCCGAAATAGAATTCGCCATCGAAATCATAGCCATTATACCAATAACGGGCATAGGCATTGCGATCGCTGGTGGCGAGGTAAGACAGCGGCTCCGCCGTTTGATGAAGCGGGTAATCGTCATATTTAATGAGCATCTCAGGTCCTCGTCTCTGTTCAAAAGGGCGCGGGCTATGGTCTGCGCCAATCTCAATCCATCACAAGGCGTAACCCCGGTGAGATGGCGTGGCTATGGACAGAAATCCGTCTATAGCCATGCCATCCGCCCCATTTTAAAAAGGGCATTACGCCAAACCCGCCAAAACCTACAGGCACGCATGGCCGCATGTCATCCACAAGCCTCCATCGCTTCCCGCGCCAGTCGCGCCAATATGGGGAAACTCTTCGCCCGTTCCTTCGCATGGGCGGATGATGCGGTGCCGCGCAGCACCCGGCCTTTGATCCCATGAAAAATCGCGGCCAGTCGGAAGTAATTAAAGGCGATATAAAAGTCATAGCCCGGCATTGATGTGCGCCCGGTATGACGGCAATACGCCGAGACATAATCCTGTTCCGACGGAATATTGAGCGCCTCCAGATCGGCACCCGCCAGCCCCGCGACGATATTCGGCGGCATCCGGTACATCATCGCATGATAAGCGAAATCCGCGAGCGGATGGCCCAGCGTCGACAATTCCCAATCCAGCACCGCCAGCACGCGCGGTTCACTCGGATGGAAGATCATATTGTCGCAGCGGAAATCGCCATGGACGATGCTGACTTCATCGCCCTCCGGGATATTGGCGGGCAGCCATTCAATCAGCCGGTCCATATCCTGATCGCGTCCGGCGTCTTCATCTTCGAGATATTGCCGAGACCACCGGCTGATCTGGCGGGCGAAATAATTGCCCGCCTTGCCATAATCGCCAAGGCCGACCGCCTCCGGGTCCACCTGATGCAATGAAGCAAGGGTCTTGTTCATCGCCTCGAAATAGGCCGGGCGTTCTTCGCGGCTGACATTCGGAAAAGTCGCATCCCAGAAAATCCGGCCCTCGACCATTTCCATGACGAAGAACCAGGTCCCGATGACATTTTCATCGGTGCACAGGCCATAGACCCGCGCCACCGGAAAACCCGTCGGGCCAAGCGCCGACAAAATCCGCGCCTCGCGCTCGACCGCATGGGCACCGCTCACCAGATTTCCCGGCGGTTTGCGCCGCAGCACATAAGACCGCCCCGGCGTCACCAATTTATAGGTCGGGTTGGATTGCCCGCCCTTGAACTGCTCGACCGTCAACGGGCCTTGATAGCCCTCGACATTGGCCTCCAGCCAACGCGCAAGCGCCGCTTCATCAAAGCGATGCGCCTCACGCACCACCGTCGTACCGGCGTTGGCATCGTCATTGACAGCGCTCATCCGTGCTGGCCTTTCCAATCCCGCTTGATCTTCTTGGCCAATGACCATTTATGCACCTCGGTCGGGCCATCATAAATGCGGAACGCGCGGATTTCGCGGAACACCTGTTCGACGATCGTGTCATCGGTCACGCCGGTGCCGCCCATCACCTGCACGCAGCGGTCGGCGACACGCATCAACGCTTCGGACACCGCCACCTTCGTCATCGAGCTTTCGACCGTACCAAGCGACCCACCATCAAGCACGCCCGCGCACCAGTCGATCATCAATTCGGCCTGTTTCAGATCGATCATATTTTCCGCCAGCATAAAGCCAACGCCTTCATGGTCGATCAGGACCTTGCCGAATGCCATCCGGCGATTGGCATAATCCGTCGCGATTTCATGCGCGCGGATGCAGGCCCCAAGCCAGCGCATGCAATGCGACAGGCGGGCGGGCGACAGGCGGACCTGCGCATAGGTGAAGCCCTCGCCGCTATTGCCCAGCATCTGATCCGCCGGAATCCGCAGATTTTCGATGTTCACCACCGCATGACCGCCCGGCATCGAATTATCGATGGTGTTCGGCACGCGTTCAATCTGGATCGCCGGATCGGGCAGGTCGACAAGGAACATGCACGCGCCATCGGCCGATTTGGCCATGACGATGCCGACCTTTGCCCCTTCGGCCCCGGTAATGAACGCCTTGCGGCCATTCACCACCCAATGATTGCCATCCAGCACTGCCGTGGTTTTCATCATGGATGGGTCGGAGCCTGCGCCGCCATCTTCCGCCGGTTCGGTCATGAAGAAGGCGGAACGCGCCTGCCCGTTGACAAGCGGATCAAGGAACCGTTCCTTCAATGCGGGGCTGCCGACCTTGCCGAGCAGATACATATTCCCCTCATCCGGCGCTGCCGTATTGCACGAGAGCGGCCCCAATGGCGACAGGCCGGAACGGATCAACACCACCGCCGTCTCGCGCTGCGACAGATGCGTGCCGTCCGCCAGAATGTGCGGCGTCAATACGCCAGCGGCCCGCGCCTTTTCGCGCAGTTCATTGACCAATTCATCGGTCGGGCAATTGTGATGATCGCGGCGCGGGTCTTTTTCATAAGGCACCACCACATTGCGGACGAACGCTTCGACCTGATCGGCGATGATTGCCGTGCGTTCCGGGCCGACCCCGATCATTTCGCACCCCTGCGGATCGCACCATCAAGGCCGGATGCCCCACCCGCGACATTCGCGGCGACATTGTTCAACTGCATGAAATATCCTCTCTTAAATGAGTTCGACCGCCAGCGCCGTCGCTTCGCCGCCACCGATGCACAGGCTGGCAATGCCGCGCTTTTCGCCGCGCTGTTGCAGCGCCGAAATCAAGGTAGTGAGAATGCGCGCGCCGCTTGCGCCGATGGGATGGCCAAGCGCCGTCGCGCCGCCATGAATGTTGATCTTGTCATCCGGGATCGCGAGATCGGTCGCGGCAATCATCGCCACCGCCGCAAAGGCTTCGTTCACCTCGAACAGATCGACATCGTCGACCGTCCAACCGAGCTTTGCCATGACCTTCTGCATCGCCGGGACCGGGGCCGTGGTGAACAGGCCCGGTTCATGGGCATGGGCCGCATGGGCGGCGATTTTGGCAATGGGTTTCAGGCCAAGACGGTCGGCTACGCTCTGCCGCGTCATCACCAATGCCGCCGCGCCATCCGAGATCGACGACGCATTGGCCGCCGTGATCGTGCCTTGCTTGGCAAAGACCGGTTTCAGATGCGGGATACGATCCGGTCGCGCCTTGCCCGGTTGTTCGTCTTGTTCGACCAATTGCTCCTTGCCGCCCTGCGACAAATTGACCGGCACGATTTCACCGGCAAAGGCCCCGCTGGCAATGGCGGCATTGGCGCGTTCCAGCGAACGGATCGCATAAGCGTCCTGCATCTCACGGGTGAATTTATAATCGCCGACGCTATCTTCGGCAAAGGCGCCCATCGCCTTGCCCGGCGTATAGGCATCTTCCAGCCCGTCCATCATCATCGTGTCGATCACGACATCATGGCCGATCCGCGCGCCCTTGCGATGCTTGGGTAGGGCATAGGGCGCATTGCTCATGCTTTCCATGCCGCCCGCGATGATGACATCGACCGAACCGGCGGCCAGCGCCTCTGCCGCCATGATCGCGGCCTGCATCCCCGAACCGCACATCTTGTTGAGGGTCGTCGCCTCCACCGAAGTCGGCAGGCCAGCGCCCAATGCGGCTTGGCGCGCCGGTGCCTGACCAAGGCCCGCCGCCAGCACGCAGCCCATATAGATGCGGTCGATCTGATCCGGTGCGACGCCCGACCGCTCGACCGCCGCCTTGACCGCAATCGCGCCCAGTTGCGGCGAGGTGAGCGACGACAATGCGCCCATGAAACCGCCAATCGGCGTGCGGGCAAAACCGATGATCACGATGGGATCTGCTGTCATAACCGTCTTCCTTTACAATGCGCGCGCAATGACCATGCGCTGGATATCCGACGTGCCTTCGTAAATCTGGCAGACGCGGACATCGCGATAGATTTTGGCGATGCCGAACTCTTCGAGATAGCCATAGCCCCCAAGGGTCTGGATCGCGCCCGAAACCACGGCCTCGCTTGCTTCCGATGCGAACAATTTCGCCATCGACGCCTGTGTCAGGCACGGCTCGCCCGCATCCTTCAACGCCGCCGCCGACAGGACGAACTGACGCGCCGCCTCCAATCGGGTGGCGAGATCGGCGAGACGGAATCCCACCGCCTGATGCTCGATAATCGGCTTGCCGAAACTTTTGCGGTCCTTGGCATAAGCGACAGCAATGTCGAGCGCGGCCTGCGCCATGCCGACGCATTGCGCCGCGATGCCGATCCGCCCCGCCTCCAGATTGGACAGCGCAATGCCATAGCCCGCGCCTTCGGCCCCCAGCCGCAGATCGTCCTCGATAAACAGGTCTTCAAAGCGAATCGCGCAGGTGTCGGAAGCCGCCTGCCCCAATTTATGTTCGACCTTGTCCACGATATAACCGGGGCGATCGGTCGGCACGATAAAGGCGGAAATGCCGCGTTTGCCCGCCGCCGGGTCCGTCACCGCAAAGACGATGGTCACCCCGGCGATCTTGCCCGAGGTGATGAACTGCTTGGCCCCGTTCAGGCGATAACCGCCCTCGACCTTTTCCGCCCGGGTGCGAATGGCCGAGGCATCGGACCCCGCATCCGTTTCGGTCAGCGCAAAAGCACCAACCATCCGGCCCGCGATCAGGTCCGGCAGGAAACGCTGCTGCTGCGCCGCTGTCCCATCCTTCAACAGGCCGGAAACGATCAGGCTGTTTTGAATACTGATGATCGTCGAAAGCGCGCCATCGGCGGCCGCTATTTCGATCAGGGACAGTGCATAGGACACATAATCCGTCTCGGCCCCGCCAAAGGATTCGGGGGCGGTCATGCCCATCAGGCCAAGACGGGCCAATTCTTCGAACAGCGTCGGCGGATAGCCGCCCGCCGCCTCAAAAGCCCGGCTTTCCGGCAAAATACGGGATTGCGCAAACGCCCGGACAGAATCCCGGATTGCGGTTTGAGTGTCGCTGAGAAGCACGCTTCCTCCTTGCCAAACTGAAATTGACCTGATGTTCAAATGACATTCTGGTCAGTCGATATCGTCGGACAATGCATAAGCGCGAAGACAGGCTGCTGTCAAAAATTTTCGCGCCTAAGACACTTGCTCTGGCACTGGTTCCAGCCCAAACGCGTGCCGGTCATTCGATCAAAATGCGGGCGGGGCATCGCCATATCCGCTTGTGTAGCGGCAATCCCCGCCCATGGCTTTATCCGGCATTGATGCGATTTTTGATGTTTCTTGCGCCGAAACGTCAGGCATGCACTTGGCCGATCAGGCCATGATGCCCCCGCCATTGGCCTGCAATATCTGGCCGGTGATGAAACTCGCGCGTGATGACGCGAGGAACAGCACGGCCTCGGCAATTTCATCCGGATCGGCCAGACGCGCGAGCGGCAGCGATTTGGTCACCGCGTCTACCGCCCCGGTCTGATCCACCGCCATCAAGGCGGCCACGGTTTCGGTCATGGTGGGACCGGCCGATACCGCATTCACGCGGATGTGGGGCGCGGCCTCATTGGCAATGGCGCGGGTGAAGGCCTCGACCCCGGCCTTGCTCGCGCCATAGACCGACAGGCCCGGCGTCGGGAAACGCGCGGCGGTCGACGACATGTTCACAATCGCCCCCCAGCCCTGTTGGCGCAGGTACGGCAGGGCTTCACGGCACATCAGAAACGTGCCTTTCAAATTGATATCGATCGTTTCGGCAAAATCGGCCTCGGTCGTATCTTCCAGCAAGGCCGTCGGAAATGCGCCCGCGATATTGGCGACCACATCCAGCCGCCCGAAATGGTCCCGCGCCTGCGCCACGGCCCGGATCGCTGTATCGGCATCGGCCACATCGCCCGCGACCGTCACCAGCCTTGCCCCGGTGGCCGCCCGGATTTCATCAGCCGTATCGTTAAGCGCCCCAAGGCTGCGCCCGACAATAATCACCGCCGCGCCCCGCTTGGCGGCCAGCATCGCCACGGCCTTGCCAATACCCTTGGAACCGCCGGTCACCAAGACGACCTGATCCTGAAATTCCATCATCATTCCTAATTTCGATCCGCGCTCAGATTTGCGTCTGGCGCGTCGCCACCCCGTTGCGGCGCATTTCTTCCAGCACCATGCGGATGCTCGTCTGGCCGGTCTGGTCGCAGACCTTGGCATAGACCACCCTCTCGCCATGGAGATGCGCCCATTGGACATCGGCAAATTCGGCAATATGGCGGCCATGTTCCACATAGACCCAAGCACCCAGCACCGTCAGTTCAACCATGACGGCACAGGCGATACCCGCCCGCACCCGTGGCCGCCGCAACCATGCATTAAGGCGGGTCAGCGCCGTATCCGGGCTTTCCCCCTCCGGCACCGGCAGCAAATGCCAGAACACACCCCAGCGCCTTAATGTCGCCATGCATTGGGCGATCAAAAAGGCGGCGAGGATGCAGCAGGCCATCGGATCAAACCACCGGCACGATGTGGATTTCGGTCCTGCCCGGCAGGATGATATCCAATTGGTGACGCCCATCTGTTGAGGCCGTGAATTGTTCACCGGTCTGCAATAGTCGGTAATTCCCGCCCGGTTTCAGGCGGCTAAGGCCGATGCTGGTCTTGCCGCCTTGCGCACCCGGATGGATGACGGCCTCCAATGCCTGACCATCGGTGACGGCCCGGGTGATGATCGCCTCCGGATATACGGCCTTTTCGATGATCGGTCCCTTGGCCCATGCCTCGGGCAGGCCCTTGTTGACCATGTCGCGCACCGTGTTGCGACGGCTCCATGTCATCGACGCGGCCAGACCCTCGCCATAACGCTGATCGATCGTGCGGGTGGTCGCATTGATGATCGGCTCGTCACCCATTTCAAGCGCGGCCCAAAGCGTCATGATCAACGGGTTCAGTTCCGGCCATTTGGAGAAGTCCGCAGGCTTACGCGTATCCCAACCGAGCGGCAACAGCTTGAAATCCAACTGGCCATCGGGCTTGACCGAAATATAGTCATTTTTGAGAATCTGCCACAGGCGTTCGGCCTGTTCCGGGGCGTGCGGCGTCAGGAAACGAATGCCCCAGGTCTCGCCAAACAAGCCGGACAGGCTCGGCACCTGAAAACCGAAGGGCGATGAGGTGCAGACCTTGATCCGGCCATCGGCCAGCATCATTTCCTCTTCCATCGTCCGTTCAAACCGATCACCGACCGCGTCGATGAAATGCGTGTTGTGACGCGCATCATGGAAGGCGAGCGCCGTGCGCCCGACCAGATTGCACATCGAATAAATCCAGCGCGGTTCGCACGGGAACCAGCCATAATCATAGCGCTTATAATTTTTGACCACCTCTTCCATCAGCGTTTCATGGCTATACGGGAAGGCGGTGTTTTCATCCCAGCGGAAGGTCAATGCGCCCGGTGCCTTGAACGGCGATGTCCCGCTCGCGGTTTCGAACATGCCGAGCGACACCCCAAGGAAACCGGACAGCATGATATTGTCGGTGGTAACCGGGTTCTTCTCAAGTTGGAAATTGCCCCACAGGCTTTCCCAATACCAATAATTCCATGTGTTGCGGTCAATGTGCTTGTGGATCAGATTTTCCTGCGCTGTGTTGAGATAGCCATGGAACGCAGGCAATTGCGTGTACTGGCCCAGCGCAAGATTCCACGACATCGTGCAGATCTGGTAGCGCAACGCCCCATCCTGCCATGTGTCGTCCATCGAAAAGCCGTTCCAGCTATCGACCGGTTGCAGCGCAAGATCGAGCATCCGGCGATATTCGCCAATCTGGCCTGCGGGCATTTCCTCGGCGGCCACGACCGGATAATCGCGCAACAAAGGCTCGGCCTTGGTGATCACCTCATTCAACGCGGCACCGCGAGCCTTGGCGGCGGCGAATTCTTGTCTGCGACCATAAGCCAGATAGAGATGCAGCGCGGCCACCGCGACAGGCAGCGCGGTTTCCATCCAGCTTACGCCTTGTTTGCCCTCGATCCATGCCGCCGACAGCAAGGCCGTGCCGAGCAATACGCCCGGCGGCCCGACGATCACGCCACGCGCCCACCAGATAAACATGATGACGGTGAATGCCGCGACCGAGAGCGCCGCGAACAACGGCCCCGCAATACCACCGGCATAGAGGAAGCCCGCGCCCGGGAAAATCATCCCAAGGCCGAACGCCTTCCACTGTGTGCTCATGCCCAGCAGGATCGGCGAAATGCCAAGAAGAAACTCAAGCGCCAGAAACGCATAAAAGCGCCGCAACCGTCGCGCGGTCAGCGGACCATGCAGGGATTTACGTTCGGGAATTGCCGGAATGCGGTCAATCAGTCGGCGCGGCTCCCCGGCACCCGAAGGATTGTCGGCATTCTCTTCTATGGGCCTATGCGCGCCGTCCATTCCACTCTCCTGCAAATCTGGCGACCTTGGCTCTGCGCGTATCGGGCAAGATCAGCGATAGGTGCCGAAGCGCCGGACAATGTAGGACAGAGACAAGAATCAGGCCTTCTGTGGGCCATTAATTTGACCATCATCGTATGACGATTATGTTTAACGCGCAACCTCGTGACGTCGAAACGCCACGAGGTTGCAGATACGCTTAATATACGATCAATAGCGCCAGCTAACCTGCAGACCATAGGTCCGCGGCATCCCCGCAAAGCGGGAGATCGACGCCAGATTGTCCTGTGTGTTGGTCCAGTAATAGACATTGCCAACATTGCGGACATAGACGCCGGCGCGGACATTGCTGCCCGGGAATTCAACACCGGCACGCAGGTCCACCAATGTGTACGCCTTCATGATGAAGCGCGGATCCGCCGTGACATATTGCGTGGTGGTGTTGGCCAGTGCGGTGGTGCTCTTGGAGTTGTGGGTTGCGGAAATGCCGAAATACCCATCCGCATTGCCGCTCAGTGCTGTTTTATATTCGGCGTCAGCCACAATCGTGACCTTGGGCGCATAAGGGAATTTCTGACCCGCGAAATTGGCCAGCACCCCGAAGGCGTCATAGCCTTCGAACTCCGTGATCTTCGTATCGATATAGGTACCACCGACGTTCAGGCGCAGGCCTTCGATCGGACGGGCGGTGATCGATGCTTCGACACCCCAGATGCGGCTCTTCGGAATCTGGACCAGACCGTCCAAAGTCCCGAACACAGCGTCAGGCTTACGACCGCGCAGCTGCTTGTCCTGATAGTCATAATAGAAACCGGCGACCGCATATTCGAGGGCACGGCCAAGCAGCGGTCCCTTTGCACCCAGTTCATAAGCGGTCACGGATTCCTGCTTCACCGGCACATAGCCGGTGTAGCTGGCCACCGATGCCGTCGGGAAGCTGCCCGACTTATAGCCCCGACTGACGCGGGTATAGAGCAAGGTATCGCCCGGCGTCTTGTAGTTGAGACCGATATTCCAAGAGACATTGTCTTCGTTCAAATTATCAAAAACAGCCGGATCGAAGATGACCGGGAAGGTTTTGGTAAAGGTCAGGCAACCGCCCGGCTGCACATTGGTATTGTAGCTCGTGATGTTACCCAGATTATCACGCGTCGCGAAAATCTGGTTCCACCAAGTCGCCGTGCCTCCGCCGAAATCGTTCGTGCAACCTTCGAAGCTGCGCTTGCTGTCGGTATAACGCGCACCGGCGAGCAATGTCAGTTCCGGGGTCACTTTGAATTCCACGTTACCGAAGACGGCCACGTTCTTCACATCCTGATCGGAATAGTTGAACGTCAGCAAACCGCGTGCAGCACCCGGAATCATGTACAATGGGTTCGATGATGGGCCTTCGCTGAAGTTGTAGAACAAGCGGTCGAAGGTCTTCGACTTGTTGTAATTACCACCAAGGATGAAGTTCACGCGATCATAAGTCCCGCTGATGCGGACTTCCTGCGAGATATCCTTGATGTAGCCGGTAGTGTTGGTATCGACCGAAAAATACGTCGAACCATCGAAATCCTGCACCGAGTCCGTCTTGTAATCGGAATAGGCCGTGATCGAGGTCAGCGTGAGATTGTCGTTCAACTCCAGATCGCCACGCAGGCTGAGCTGATAGAAACGATCATCGCGCTGCGGGCGGCGACCGAAGATGCCATAGCCCCAATCGGCGGCACGCGCATTGCGCGGGCTGCGCGGATAGTTGCGGAAGTTCGTCGCATCCGGGCTACCGCAGGTGCCGGCGGTCGATGCGCCGCAAGTGTCTTCGATCAACTGCGCCGCCTGAGTATCACCCTTGTCGCGCCAGCCATTGGCGTTGAGTTCGAACTTCAGCTTGTCCGAGGCCTGCCAATCCAACAGGATACGACCTTGCAGCATGTTCTGCTTACCCAGATCATCCGAACGGGTGTAGCTCTTCTGCCAAGTGCCCGACTGGATCGTACGGACGGCAATGCGGCCCTTCACGGTGTCGGCCAGTGGCCCGCTGACAAAGCCCTGCACATCAGTGGTCGCGAAACGACCGAAGCTGGCATCGGCGCCCGCCGAAAATTTATCGGTCGGCTTGGCAACGATATAGTTGATCGCGCCGCCGGTGGTGTTCTGGCCGAACAGTGTGCCCTGCGGACCTTTCAGCACTTCAACGCGCTCAATATCAAAGGCCGCGCCACGGGTGGTCGCACTGAAAGGCAGCGCCACTTCGTCGGTATAGACTGCCACGGTCGGGGCGGCAGACAAGGTGGTTTCATAGAAGCCAACACCGCGCAGCGTATAGACCGGCGTGTTGAATGGGGACGGTTGCACCGTAAGACCCGGCACGATCTTGCCAAGGTCGGTCGGTGAGGAAATACCGCGCTGCAACAGCGTATCGCCCGTTTCTGCCGTGATCGACAGACCAACGTCATTAATGGACTGGGCGCGTTTGTTGGCGGTGACGACGATTTCACCGTAATCCGCATCGTTGGCGCTGGCCGCCGGTGCCGCATCCTGTGCGTACGCCGAGGCGGAGCAAGCGATTACGAGCAGCGAACTGCCCATGAACCGCGAAAAATTGCTGACAGACCCCATCATCCTTCTCCCTTTGTTGCGCACCTCCTTTGGAGGCTTGATGCAATGGCGCCACCACACACAAAGCGGCAGCTTGACTGGAAACTGTCACAGGCCAGACGATCTGTCAATATCGTTCGACGATTTCGTGAGATGAACCCGTCCAACCCGCTCATCGGGCAAATTCGTACTTTGCTGGACGATCCCCGCGCATTCGGATATGGAAGGCTGATACAGTTCAACGTCTCAGATCACCTTCATCAGCCGAAAGAAAATCTCTCAAAGATGACGAATTCAGAGAGCTCCAACGCAAAGAGCATCGCAACGCCCGTCACCAGCGCGACCGATAAGGTTACAGAAGCTATTTCACAGGGCATCAGATCAGGCGTATTTGTGCCCGGCCAGCATTTGTTGGAACCCGACCTCACCCAAAGATTGGGCATCAGTCGCGGCTCTTTGCGCGAAGCGCTGAAACATATGGCCGCTGCGGGCATCGTGACGCTCAACCGCTATCGAGGGGCATATATTGCGAGCCTTGACCGCAAATCGATCTTTGACCTTTTGGACACACTCGAACCGCTGGCACGGCTCGCGGCAAGGCTCGCAGCCATCCACTGCACGAGTGCCAAAGACCGTGACAATATGCACGAAGCTGCCGACCTGATCGAAAATGCGGGCAAGACCGGCAATCGCGCGCAATATCTTGATCATCGTCGGCATTTCTACAACACCATGATCACGATTGGCGGCAATCAGGAACTGGCGCGGGTCATGCCCTTGTCGCGCACCGACCTGTTTCGCGCACAGGTCGAAACCGCCCAGTCCGAAACCCAGCGTCGACGCCACTTCTCCGGCTATCGCATGATTGCGGACGCGATCATCGCCAACAATCCGGATGCCGCAGAAAAAGCGGTCAAGAAGCATTTCGACGGCACCAGAAAAACCATGCAGGAATTGCCGGAAAGCGCATTCCCCGCCGCGACGTCTTAAATATGGTGCGAAGGGGGTGGACGCGATACCCTGCCCCCTTGCCCAAAACTACATCCGCAACAGCGCCCCGCCATCCACTGCAAGGCCATGGCCGGTGATGAAGCTCGCCTCATCCGAGGCCAGAAAGAGGAATGCAGATGCCACTTCCTCCGGCTGCGCCATGCGGCCCAACACGCCCATATCGTCATAGGCCGCCCGCAACGCCGCATCCTGATCGATCAACGGCTTGGTGATCCCGGTCACGGTCGCGCCCGGCATGACGTAATTGGCGGTAATGCCATAAGCGCCAAGTTCGACCGCCAGCGACTTGGTTACGCCCGCCACGCCATGCTTGGCCGAGATATAGGCGATCAGGCCGCCATAAGGGCGCTCCGCCATGATCGAGGCCGTATTGACGATCCGTCCCTGACCGCTTTGCCGCAGCATGGGCACCGCCGCCCGGCTCATCCGGAAAACCGCCGTCAGATCGACAGCGATGGTGCGATCCCAAAGGGCGTCCGTCGTCTCTTCAATCGTTTGATATTCGCAGATGCCCGCATTGTTGATGAGGATATCCAGCCGCCCGAAATGCGCCTGTGCCGCCGCCAATACCTTGGCAGGCGCGTCAACATCGCTGAGATCGACCGCGACGAACCGCAAGCCGTCACCCTCGACATGCGCCGCCCGCAACGCCGCCTCGGCCAGATCGACTGCCAACACTTTTGCGCCTTCAACACAGAAGCGCTCGACAATCGCGCGGCCGATCCCGCTGGCCGCCCCGGTTACAATGGCAATTTTACCTTCAAGCCGTCCCGTCATTACATCCATCCTTTATGTTTTCTGCCATGATTTGTGCTGCAAACTCACATCCGCTGTCAATATAGCTGGACGAAATCGTCCGACGCATTTAGCATCACCTCAACTTGAGCGAATCAAGACTATAGGAGAGGTTTGTGATCCGCATCTCGGCTGTATATCCGAACGTCGAGAATAGTCGCTTTGATGGCGATTATTATCTCAATCGGCACGCCCCTTTCGCGGAAAAGCTGCTGACCCCGCACGGCCTGTCCGGCCTCAGCCTCACCTTGGGCGTTGCCGGCCTTGATGGCGCGCCCCCGCCCTTTTGGGCGATCAGCGAATTGATCTTTCCGACGCGCGCGGCTTTCGATGCCGCCATCGCGGCCTGTGGCGAGGCGTTGTTCGCCGATACCAAGGCCTACACCGATATTACGCCCGTGCTGCAAATCAGCCGCACGGCCAACGAACCCGCATCATAATTTCAAGGAGAACTGACATGCGCAACATCGTGCGACATCAGATGGATGACATCGGCCAATTGCTCGACATCGACGAGATGCTGAACCACCAGATCGTGGATACTTTTGCATCGACCGCTACGTCAGATCATAGCTGGACAGAAAAGATCTGGTCCGCAATCGTCCGCAAGGACGGCACGCTGGCGATCGACTTCGGCCTTGGCCGCTACCACAATCGCGGCGTGATGGACGGCTGGGCCGCCGTGGCGCGCGGCAGCGAACAATGGACCGTCCGCGCCAGCCGCGAACTGCGCGACGATCCGACGATCACCTCGGTCGGTCCGATCACCTATGAAGTCATCGAACCGCTGCATAAGGTACGTTACACCCTCGCCAAGAACGATGCGCAGCCGATCTCTTACGACATCACTTTCACCTCTGAAATGGTGCCGTTCTTCGAAGACCGCCACAAGCAGCGCGAACGCGACGGCTTCCGCATCGGTTCGGACGTGATCCGCTATCACCAGATCGGCGTACCGTCGGGCTGGGTCGAAATCGAAGGCGAGCGCATCGAGGTCAAGCCGGAAGAATGGACCGAATATCGCGACCATAGCTGGGGCACGCGCCTCGACGTGGGCGCACATAATCCCGACATCCGCCCGACCTCGGACTTTGGCGATGCCAAGTTCGGCGAAGGTGAATTCGTATTGGTCTGGTCACCGTTCATGCTGACCAAGCCGAATGGCGATAAATACGCCTATCATTTCTATTATATGTCGAAACAGGGCCGGATTTTCTATTCGTCGGGCTATTGCAACCACCCCGATGGCACGCAGGAAAAGGTCGCGCGCGTCCGTCCGGAATTGCGTTATGATGACCGCACCCGTCGCCTGCTTGGCGGCGAGGTCCATTTCGACATGATGCAGGGCGGCACCCGCACTGTGCAGGTCGAAGTCGGTGGCCCGAGCGCCGTTCACCTCGGCCCAGGGCTGTATCTCGGCTTTGACGGCAAGAAGCATGGATCGTGGAAGGGCGAACTCGAAGTCGAAGGCGAAAAATTCGCCGACACGCTCGATATCCCGACGCTGCGTCGCATTCGCCAATTGCGCGACTGCCCGATCACAGTCACGGAAGGCGATGCAAAAGGTCATGGCATCATGGAAACGATCATCCATGGCACACATCCGGAACTGGGGCTGACGGCGGCAAATTCGCTGATCTAAAGGGATAAAAAATGGCTCGTGATGTTCATCAATTGGCCGAAGGTCTCCGCGCGTATCTGCCGCGCGGGGACCGGATCACCGGCGTCAAGACGCTTTCCGCCGGCCATTCGAACGAGACCTATCTCGTTCAGGGCCTGAATGAAATCCTGCGCATGCCGCCCTCGGAAGAGGGCCTGCTGCCGCCATATGACATGGCTCGCCAACATGCGATCCTGTCTGCGGTGAAAGCGCATGCGCCGAGAGTGCCGCTGCCGGGCATGCTGGAATTATGCGAAGATCCAAAGGTCATCGGCGATCCGTTCTTCCTGATGGAATGCGTGCCGGGCGAAGCATTTGAATATGCCCTGCCCGACTGGGTTAACGCCGATCTGGCCAATGCCCCGGAAAGCATCTGCCGCCAATGGTTCGATGCCGTCATCGGCCTGCACAATATGCCGGTCGCCTATATGCCGCCCGGCAGCCGCACGGTGCAGCAAGAGGCGCAGCATTGGCTGGACGTCGCAAAATCGGCGGAATCCGATGCATCGCTGATCGAGGTGCTGGAAAGCCTCGTCAAATCGCCGCCGCGCACTTCCGGCGCACCGACCCCGGTGCATGGCGATCCCAAACATGGGAATTGCATGTGGCATGAAGGGCGTTTGACGGCATTGCTGGACTGGGAAATGGCCCAGATTTCAGAACCTCTGCTCGATCTCGGCTATATCCTGATGTTCCACGATCAAGGCGAGGCCTCATTGGCCGATGCCGGGTTCGAACTGCCCAACTGGTGGTCGCCGGAACGGATGATCGCGGAATGGGAAAAGGGCACGGGCCGCACCGCCGTCGATATGGCGCGCTATACAGTGCTGGGTCAGGCCAAGGTCGCCGCGATCATCGCCTTGGGCGCCTATCTCTTCTCCAGCGGCAAAACGCAGGACGCGCGTTTTCAGGCGTTCGGCGCGGTATTGCCTGCCTATCTCAAATTGCTCACGAAACGGGCCATGGCCGCCGGTTGATCCCTCACCGCAACGACCATGCATAAAAGGAAACGGCCACCAAATCGGTGGCCGTTTTCATTTCTGGCAGTGTCGAGGTGCGGACGATTAATGCAGCACCAGCTTGAGGATCGGCGCGGCATATTCCAATAGCTCCAGCTCATTGGCGAACACCGCTTCGACAAAGCCCGGCCCTTCGGCGGCAAGGTCGATGAACTCGCCCAACAATTCCAACCGGGCCAGCACCTGACCGGCCTCAACCGCCGTGCCGACCGGCAGGGCCGACACCAAGGACGCGATATGCGGTGCGGTCAGCATATTCGTGCGCGGCACAGCAGCCGCCACAGGCGCAGCCACGGCCGCAACTGACGGTTGCGCCACCGCTCGCTGTTTCAACGGGTTCGCGCCGCCATTCTGTTTCGCCATGAACATCGCGAAATCGCCGACGCGCACATGCATGTCGCGCGCGTCGGATTGACGGAACATACGCAACAAGGCGCGGGCATCCTGAACAACATGGCTCATGCTTCTGCTCCCATCACGGCCAGCAGTGCAGGCAGCACCGGCTGGGTAACAATGGTCTTGACCCCTTGCGCGGCAGCAACTCGAGCCGCATCCGGATTGGCGAGCATTAACCCGCCCGCCGCCGATACCCCGGCCAGCAATGCCGGCAAGGCATCCAGTTCGCCACCGGCCAGATGATCGTCGACATCGAGATAGGTCTCGCCCGCTGCGATTTCATCGGGATGGACCACCCGCACCTTTGACCGCTCGCTCGCCCATTCGACCAGCCGCGACAAGGTTGCATCGGCCCGTTCATCCGGGATTTCAACCGCCAGCGCGCCCGCATAAACAAGGCCCGCCTCGCCATCGACGGTGACGACATCGCCCGCTTTCAGGCCCGCCTGCGCACCGGTGCCGACCACACAGGGACGGCCCAACGCTCGGCTGACCACCGCCGCATGGGAGGTGGACCCGCCCTGTTCGGTGACGACAGCTAAGGCCGCGATCATGCCGTGAATATCATCGGGACTAGTGGTCGCGCGCAACAAGATGACATGCTCACCCGCCTCTGCACGGCGTTCGGCCTCGTCCGGATCGGTGACCAGCACCCCGGTCGCAACGCCCGGGCAAGCGCCTTCGCCACGCGCCACAACCGCCGCGCCATCGCTTGCGCCCGGCACCAGCCTTGGCAAGAGCAGTGTCTTGATCTGCTCCGGGCTGATCCGCGACAAGGCGGTATCGATGTCGATCATGCCCTCTGCGACCATTTCCACCGCCGAACGCACGGCGGCATCCGGCGCGCGCTTGGCCGAACGGGCCTGCAACAGATAGAGCTTGCCGCTCTGCACCGTGAATTCGATATCCTGAATGTCGCGATTTTCACGCTCCAGCCGATCCGACGCCAGCAACAATTGGTCATGCGCCTCCGGGTCAAGTTCGTGCATCGCCGCCAGCGACAGCGGCGTGAACTTGCCCGACACCACATCTTCGCCCTGCGCGCGCGGCAGATATTCGCCATAAGGCAGATTTTCGCCGGTCAACGGATTGCGGCTGAACAGCACCCCGGTGCCGCTGCGATCATCGAGATTGCCAAAGACCATCGCCTGCACCGTCACCGCCGTGCCGAGATCATGGGCGATATTGTGATGCTCGCGATAACGCCGCGCACGACGGGTGTTCCAGCTTTCAAACACCGCCCGCACCGCGCCGGTCAGGCAATCGCGCGCGGTCGCCGGCAATTCACCGCCCGCATCCGCAAGCTGCTGCCGCCATTCCGCAGCCGTCGCATGGCCTTCCAATTCGACCGGCGTTTTCAGCACGATCGATGCATAAAGCTCGATAAAGCGGCGATGGGTATCATGGGCGAAATCCGCCATGCCCGTTTCATCGGCCAGCGCCTTTTCGGTGACATCGTCGATGCCGAGGTTCAGCACCGTATCCATCATGCCCGGCATCGAAATGGCCGCGCCCGAACGGACCGACAACAGGAATGGCCGCTCGGTGCTGCCGAACTGTCGCCCGGTTTCCTGATTGAGCCACGCCAGATTGGCGTCGATTTCTTCCGCCAACCCTTCCGGGAAATCGCCATGTTCAAGAAAGGCGAGACAAGCCTTTGTGGTGATCACAAAGGCAGGCGGCACCGGCAAATCAAGCGCGCGCATCCGCGCCACCGACCATGCCTTGCCACCGATCAGCGACCGTTCCGGCAGGCAAGAACCATCCAGACGGACGGTCCAACGTAAATCAGTCATCAGGACTATTCCTCTCGTACCTGCCCCATGATCCGGAGCAGGTCTTCATGCAATTCGAACCAGACAGTGTGATAGCTCTCGCGACGAATATCGCTGACCCATTCATGGTCGCCATCTTCCGCCGCTTCGAGCGCGTGCAGCAATTTCTTGGCATAGATCTTCATGCGCGGCAGCTTGGCCCCGAGCGCATTCAGCACCGTCTCCACCTGCTCATGCACCGCGCCCAGACGATCGATGATCGCCTCATCATGCGCCTTGTCGCTATGGTCATTGGCGACCTTGCGGCCACCAACTTCAATCGTCTGCCATTCGGTGATGACCTGCTTCAGGGTGCGATTGATGCGCTCAAACGATTCATAGGCCGCATTGAACGCCTTATCCTCGCGCAGATGCCCGAAATGCAGCGCATAACGCGCTTCCAGACCAATCCGCGCCAATGGGCTCAGGATATACGCGCCCTTGGCCTCGACCGCCCGGCCCGTGGCCGCCGCCGTCTGGAGCAGGCTTGCGACATGATCCTTGGGCAGGCCGATCAGTTCGGCAATGGCCGGGGCTTCGGCATGGCGCTTGATGGCCAAGCCATGATACACCAGATCACGGTTATCCATTATCTCAAGCCTCCTGCTTTACCAGACGCCAGACCCGGGCCACACGGTCGATGCCCTGCTGATAATCCTCGGTCGTCTTCGCCATAGCGCTGTTTTCGATCACCACTTCATCACCCTCGCTGATGCCCGCGATCTTCGCGTTCATCAGGCAGGGGATGTTGTATTCGCGCGTCAGAATGCCAAGGTGCGAACGCACCGTGCCACCGGCGCAGATCACGCCCGCGAATTGTTCGATGATCGGCGCGGTCAATGTCCCGCCCGAATCGTCGATGATCGCGATGGTCCCTGCTGGCACGCCATTGGTGAGATAATCAAGCACCCGTTCATTGGTGCGGATGAACCGCGCGGTGCCGCGCATATTCTGATCGGCGCGCACGACATTGTCGCCCACGCCCGCAAGCGCCAGCCCGTTTTCATCCGGTTCGCCCTGCGGCGCGTCCGGATGGGAAAAGCTCTCATCCACCGATCCGCCCTCGCCGCGCGGCTTATAGATTTCAGGTCGGCAATCGACCGAAATGCCGGACGACCAATCGAACCGATAACCGGTCGCCAAGATGCGCTCTTCCATCGCGACGAAATCAGCCGAGGTGATCGCCTTGTCCGCTTCATCGAAACAAAATTCATTCCAGGGCTTCGACGATTCGGCAAATTTCGCCCGCGCCATTTCCTGGGTCATGCTCAATACGGCCTCGACCAAGGGCGACATCGGCGGCTTTGTCGGCTGCATCCTATCCATGGGCAAATTGGCACCCATTCTCACTCTCCCAATCGGTGATTTCGACTTGATCTAGTGCCGCAGTCCGCATCCAGTGTCAAGCATCTGCCAGATGAAATCGTCAGACGATATTGACGAACCAGTGTTGAATCACTAGACAAGATTTATTGATATAAAATCCCTAGGAGAAAAATTTTGGCCCCCTCCACATCACCGCGCGTCCTGATCGTGAACGATGATGGCATTGATGCCCCCGGCATTATCTTGCTGGAGGAGATCGTCCGCCAATTTACCGACGATGTCTGGGTGGTTGCGCCGGATGAAGAACGTTCGGGCGCGGGCCATTCACTGTCTTTGTCCTACCCGATTCGCATCAAACAGCGCGACGAACGCCATTTCGCCGTCAAAGGCACGCCCACCGATTGCGCCCTGCTCGGCGTATATGAACTGATGGGCGACCGCAGGCCGGACATCCTGTTGTCCGGCATCAATCGCGGCCCGAATCTGGCGGAGGACATCACCTATTCCGGCACCGCCTCGGCGGCGATTGAGGGCGCGATGCTTGGAATCCCTTCCGTCGCGTTGAGCCAGATCATCACCTATCAAAGCGAAATCCATTGGGGCACGGCAGCGAAATACGCCCCCGGCGTGATCAAGCATTTGCTCGATATGGAATGGGAGAAAGGAACGTTCGTCAACGTCAACTTCCCCAATTGCCCGCCCGATGCCGTGACCGGGGTGCGCGTTACAACGCAGGGCATGCGTCCGCCCGGCTCGTTCAAGCCGATGCGCCGCGTCGATGAGCGCCATGTGCCTTATTACTGGATCAAGATCGCGTTTCCGGATGGCGGCGAAGCGGATCATAACGATCTGGGTGCGGTGCGTGAAAATGCCGTATCGATCACGCCGATGCAGCTTGATATGACCGCCCATCATCTGATGGACAAATTCACCCGTCATTTCGACGGTGTGGAGACCGTCAAGGGATGAGCGGCGGGGTCAAGCCCAAAACGCCCAAACGGACAGCCGTTGCCACGCCCGACCCCGATGGTCGGGCGATGGGGACGACCGAACGCGTGGCCGAAATCATTCGCCAAGGCATCCGCACCAGCCAGTTCGTGCCGGGTCAGCATCTCGTCGAAATCGACCTGACGCAACGGCTGCAAATCAGCCGCAGTTCATTGCGCGAGGCGCTGCGCCATCTGAATGGCGACGGCATCGTGTCGATGGGGCGCTATCGCGGCACGCATATCTGTCGGCTGGACCGCAGGGCCATCGACGATCTGCTGGAGGTGCTGGAACAATTGGTCAGCCTCGCCGCCCGTCGCGCGACCAAAGCCCCGCTGGAAAAACGGCGATTGCTCGATGCGGCGGTCGAGGCATCCGGCAAGTCCTTGAATGGCGTCGACAACGGCAATCCGATGCTGGTCCGCCAGACCTTTTACGACACCTTGTTTGAAATCTCCGGCAATGATGAACTGCCGCGCGTCACGCCATTAAGCCGGGCCGATCTGTTTCGGGCGCAAATCCGCCCCTATCAGTCGCATGAAGAACAGCGCAAACATGCCGAGGGCTATGGCCTGATCGCGCAAGCGGTGTTGAGCGGCGATCCCGTCAAGGCCGAAGCCGCCGTGCGCGCGCATTTCGAGGCGACCCGCCAGATGGTCGATCGGTTGCCGCCACAAGCCGTTGAGTGACTGAACCGCCCGACCGCATCAGGGCCGGGCGTTCAAGCAAAGATTACACCCGCCCCAAGATGGTGACGGCGGACAGCCCGTCTTCGACGCCATAAAAACCGCCGGAATTTTCGGCAATCGCAAAGCGCGCGCCTTCAACCTGACGTTGCCCCGCCGTGCCGCGCAATTGCTGCACCAGTTCATGTATCTGGCCAATACCGGTGGCCGCCAGCGGATGCCCCTTGGACACCAGCCCGCCGGACACATTGACCGGAATACGCCCGCCAAGTGCGATCACGCCCTTTTCGGCATCATAGCCCGACTGGCCGGGCGCGCACAGGCCCAAGGCCTCGATCTGGGTCATTTCCCCGGACGAGCTGGCATCATGAACTTCGGCGACATGCATGTCCTGTGGACCAAGACCCGCCTTTTCAAACGCGCGTGCCGCCGTCAGCCGGGTGACATGCCGGGCATAATCATTGGGCGCGCGATCCTGACCGCTTTGCGATTCCACCGCCAGCACCTTGACGGGCCTTGCCTCTTTGAAGCGGGACAGCACATCCTCGGCACAGACAATCGCCGCCGATGCGCCATCGCTGATCGGGGCGCACATCGGCACGGTCAACGGCCATGATACCGCAGGCGCGGCCATGATCTCGTCAATCGACATCGCATTGCGATATTGCGACAGCGGATTGAACTGCGAATGATGGTGATTCTTGGCCGCAATGGCCGCGATCTGGCGCTGGGTCGTGCCATAGGTCGCCATATAAAGTCGCGCCTGTGCCGCATAGGCATCCATCATGATGTTCGGACCGGGACCATCCATGCCCGCAGGTGCCGGGGCCAGCATGCCTTGGGTACAGTCGATATAACGCTGGGCTTCCAACGCATCCAATGGCTGCTGAAACACCGCGAACCGCTTGGCGCGGTCTTCGCTGTACAGCTTCTCCACACCGACGACCAACACCACATCGGCCAGCCCCGCCCGGACATAATCGACCGCGACATGCAAGCCGATGGTCGAACTGGCGCAGGCGGCCTCGATATGCATCACGCGCACGCCCTGAATACCCATGGGCCGCAGCGCATATTCGCCCGGCACCGACATTTCGCCCGCGAAAAAGCCCTGCACCACATTGGCATAGATCGCCATGCCAAGGTCGCTCGCCTGCGCCCCGGAATCGGCAAAGGCTTGCGACACCGCCATTTGGGTGAGGTCCGTATGGCTCTTGTCGAGATGGCGACCGAATGGCGTCATGCCGACACCGATCACATAAGCCTGCCGCATTATATTGCCTTTCCGACATGCGCCCAAAAGGGCTTGCGTAATTCCGCCCGCGAGACCTTGCCCGCATTGGTGCGGGGGAGCGTTTCAATCCGCTCGATCCGCTTCGGCGTTTTGACCGGCCCGAGCAAATCGCGCGCATGGTCCAAGATCGCCTGCATATCGCCCGCAACACCTGTCCGTAGCTCGACAAAGGCGATGACCGCCTCGCCCCATTTTTCATCAGGTACGCCGATCACCGCACAATCCTGCACATCTTCATGGGCCAGCAAGGCCTGTTCGACCTCCGCCGGATAGACGTTGAAGCCGCCGGAAATGATCATGTCCTTCTTGCGGTCGACGACATAGAACCAGCCATCCTCGTCGCGAATGCCGACATCGCCGGTATGGTGCCAGCCAAAGGTCGAGACTTCTGCGGTGGCTTCCGGGTTCTTGTAATATCCGGCCATGACCAATGGCCCGCGCACGACGATTTCGCCGCGTTCGCCGGGGGGCAGGATATTGCCGTCATCGTCCATGATCTCGACAATCGACAATAGATTAGGCCGACCGCAACTGCCCGGATGGGCCAATTCACCCTTGGCGTTCAAATGTTCATGCGGCGGCATCGCCGTGACGCACATCGGCGCTTCGGTCTGGCCGAAGCTCGCATTCATCACCGGGCCGAAAACCTCAATCGCTTCCTGAAGCCGTTCAAGCGACATCGGCGCACCGGCATAGGAAATATATTCGAGCGATGAGAAATCCGCCTCCCGCACGCCCGGATGCGCCAACAACATATAAATCGCGGTCGGCGGCAGGAACATATAGGTCACGCGATGCTGCTCAATCGCGGCGATCACATCGGCGGGTTCGAATTTCGGCAGCACGACCACCGTGCCGCCCAGTGCCATGCTCGCCAAGGCGAGCGGGCCAGCCGCATGGGTCATCGGCGCGGCGACAAGGTTCACCGGCGGGGTTTTCATCGGCATGGAGGCGACGAGGCTCGACACCAAGGCCTGCCAATTGCCATTGGTCAGCATCACCCCCTTGGAACGACCGGTCGTACCGCCGGTATTGCCCAAGAAACCGAGTTCATCGGCCTTGCCCGCCCGGCGCTGCGGCACGTCCGGCCCCGGCGCAATGCGATCTTCAAGATAGAAATCGGCCTCCGCAAATGGCCGATCGAGCGCGATATAGCGGCGGATGCGCGGGCATTCGGCGCGGAATGTCGCGATCCGGTCCGCCGCATCCGAATGCACGAACAAGGTATCGACATCGAGCAGGTCGAACAAATAGGCATTTTCCGACACGCTCGCGCGATTATTGGCCATCGCCCACACGCCATCCGCGCGCAAGATGCCCAACACCGCCTCAAACGCGACCATCGCATTGCCGCTCAACACCGCCGCATGCGCGCCTGCCGGAAAGCCATCGGCGATCAGCATCCGGCCAATGTCATGCGTCCGCCGGGACATTTCCGCATAGGTGCGGCTGACATCCCCGGCGATCATGCACGGACGATCGTGCGCGATGCGCGCGCCCCGGTCGAAATAGTCGATCATCCGCATATCAGGTCAACGCCGCAATGTGAGGTCGAGTTCGCTGGACTTGATCTGCACCAACGGTGCCGTCGCCACCCGCATCAGGCGCTGGACCTGTTCGAATTCCGGCGAGGACAAGGTCGGGTAATCCCTGCGGATCGGACCCGCCGCCCGCATGCGATCAATGTCCGATGCTGGCACGAGCGCACGCAAGATCAATTCATCGTCATTTTCACCGGTGCCATGACGACGGCGCAATTCGGCCAGATCCGGCTGTTCCGGCGGGTTGGCCATGATTTCCTTGGCACGTGGCATCGAGAGAATCTGATCAAGTACGTTCGGATCAATCGGCGCGACCGGATCGCCATAATAGCCGACCGCATATTGAATGACTTCATCCGGCACGACCGAATAACGCTTGCCCGTCACGATGTTCAGCACCGCCAGCGTCCCCACCAGCTGGGCAAACGGGGTCGCCATGCCAGGATAGCCCAATTCGCGCCGCACGGCAGCGACTTCGGCCAACACTTGCGGCAATTTGTCGAGCATGTTCTGCTGGACCAATTGGGCGCGCAATGTCCCCATCATGCCACCCGGGATCTGATGGCGCAGCGCCGTCACATCATATTCGAAATGCTGGTTCACCAAAAAGCCCGCAGCCTTGCCGACGCGTTCGAAATGGTTTGCGACCGGGGCCAGCAGGCTCGTATCGATATTATGGGTATGGCCCATGATCTCGATATTCTTGGTCATGATTTCAATCGACGGGATCGACGGCCCATTGGCCATCGGACGCACGGCGGTATGCAGCACCGTCACGCCGAATTCCACCGCATCCATATAGGCCTTGGCCGATTGGCCGAGCATATTGTTGGAGTGCATTTCAATCGGCTTGCCACGGGCATTGGCGACAATCGCCGGGACCAAGGTCGAAATGCGATCACGGTCCAACACGCCACCGGTATCGTACAGCAACAGGCTATCAACTTCCGGCAGGGCCGAAAGCTTGTTCGCCTTATCGGCATAATAAGCGTCATCATGGACCGGCGAGAGGGTGAACAACATCGTACCCGCGACCTGACAATTATAGGTCTTCGCCAGCTTGGCCAGCCGGTGCATCTTGTCGATGTTGAACAGCACGTCATAGATCCACCAGCTGCGCACCCCATGTTCGCACAAGCGGCTCATCCACAGGTCCATCAGCACATCCGGGGTAAAGCCGAAGGTGACCGACCCGTTCGAACGGATACCGCCGCGCAACGGGGTCTTGGGCATCGCGCCGACCAACAGGTCCAGCCCCGCCCAAGGGTCTTCCTGACAATGGCGGATCAGCACTTCAAACAGCGACGACCCGGCAAGGCTGATGATATTATAGCCGGTCTTGTCGATGATCGGCGCGACCGGCAGGGCCATGCCCGCCTGCATCCGCATGCCCCACAGGCTCTGCTGGCCATCGCGCATCGTTTCGTCGAGAAATGTAATATGGGCCATGATCTTACTCCGAAATGACTGCGCCATCGGCGAGCAAGACCTGCTCCAGCCAGCGCGTATGGAAAGTGTTGGCGATAAAATCCGGGTGGCGGACGATGGCGCGATGCAGCGGGATGGTCGTCGGCACACCTTCGACAATGAAATTATCGAGCGCCGCCGTCAGCCGCGCCACCGCCTCGGCCCGATCCTTGCCATGCACGATCAGCTTGCCGATCATGCTGTCGTAAAAAGGCGGGATTTCCGCGCCTTCCGAAATATGGGTGTCGAGACGGATGCCCTCGCCCTGCGGCGCTTCCCAACGGGTGATCTTGCCGGGGACCGGGACGAACCCGCGCTTGACGTCTTCGGCGTTGATCCGGCATTCAATCGCATGGCCGGACAGCACGATATCGGATTGTTTGACCGACAATTTGCTGCCGCCCGCGATGCGCAATTGCTCTTGCACCAGATCGAAGCCCGTCACCATTTCGGTCACCGGATGCTCGACCTGAATACGGGCGTTCACCTCGATGAAATAGACTTCTTCGCGCGCCACGTCATACAGGAACTCGGCCGTCCCGGCATTGCGATATTTGACGCTGGAGGCGAGCGCCACCGCCGCCGCGTGCAGTTCCTTGCGGACCTTGTCCGGCATCGCCAGACAGGGCGCTTCTTCCACCAATTTCTGATAGCGCCGCTGGACCGAACAGTCGCGTTCCCCGAAATGCACGACATTACCGGTGCCATCGCCCATCAACTGAACTTCGACATGGCGCGCCTGCGGGACAAAGCGCTCCATGAACAACGTGCCGTCGTTGAACGCCGCCAATGCTTCGGCGCTGGCCTTGGCGAAGCCGGCTTCGACTTCATCGCCATCATGGGCAATGACCATGCCGCGCCCGCCGCCGCCTGCCGACGCCTTGAGCAGGACCGGATAGCCGATCCGGTCGCCTTCGCGCCGCGCTTCCGCCGCCGATTTGATTTCATCGCTGCCCGGCACCAACGGTACGCCCGCCGCCTTGGCCATCGCCCGCGCCCGCAGCTTATCGCCGAGCGCATCGATCATGTCCGGTTCCGGCCCGACAAAGGCAATGCCATGTTCGGCGCACAGGCGCGGCAGAATCGCGCGTTCCGACAAAAAGCCATAGCCCGGATGCAGCGCATCGCACCCGCTGGCCTTGGCGGCATGCACCACCAACCGAGGGTCGAGATAGCTCTTGGCCGCAGGTCCCGGCCCCAGCACCACGGCACGATCCGCCAGACGCGCCGCCGCGCTGCCGACATCCGCTTCGGACACGCCGACCACGGTCTCGATCCCGAGGCCCTTGGCCGCCTTCACGATCCGCAGCGCAATTTCGCCACGATTGGCGACAAATAATCGGGTGATCGCCATGATCAGGCCGCAACCACGACGAAGAGCGGCTGATCCGCCTGCACCATCTGGCCATCGGTTGCGAGGATCTGATGCACCCGGCCATTCACGCCTGCCCGCACGGCGGTGAACAATTTCATCACCTCGACCAAGCACATTTCGGTTTCCGGCGTTACCTCCGACCCGACATCGACATAGACGGGTGAGCCGGGCTTGGGCGAGCGATAGAAGGTGCCGAGATAAGGCGCACGAATGATTTCCGCGCCATCCGGAATGGCGACATCTGCCGCGCTGGGCGCAACACTGACCGGCGCGGCTGCCGGTGCGGCAGATGCGGCAACCGGTGCCGGTGCCGCAGCGACAGGTGCCACAGCGCCCTGTGCCACATCCAGCCCGGCATCATCCCCATTGGTCGACAGATAGAGTTCGAACCCATCCGCCCGCACATGCAATTCACGCATGCCCGATTGCTGGAACTCTTCGATCAGCTGTTCGACATCTGAAATCTGGCGACTGTTGGTCATGACCGCTTCTCCCGCAGTGCTTCGACTTCGCTGCGGGAAAGGCCTGCGCCCTTGCCGCGCAGTGCCGGTGACTGCTCCTGCTCTAGTTTGTAAAGTGATTGCACCCGCGCCGATGCCGGATCGAGCCGGACGCTGGTGTCGCACAGGAACCGATATTCGTCCGCCATCTGGGCCGGGCGGAATTCGGATGCCCGCTGATTGAATTCCTTCAGGGTCAAGCGTCCTGCGCTGGTGACATAGCAATCCTGCTTTTCACCGAAATGGGTGATGCCGCCCTGCATCGGCGGGATGCTTGGCCCCGGACCGTCCGTCAGCACGGAATAAGGAATGTGCGAAATATAACGCGCCGGGTTATTGCTGTGCTGCATCATCGCATATTCATGCAATTGCTGGCTCGGCAGATCGACCAGACCGACCATTTCGCCCAGAAAATCACGACCGAATTCGTCATTCAGCAATGGCCGGAAACGATCCGCCCGTTCATCGATCTTCATCCAATCATCGACATCATAGACGCCCGCGATATGCGCGAAATCCTTGATCAGCGAGAAATAGACGAGCGCGCCCGCATCCATCATCTGATCGCGCGACCAACCGGCCACGCGCTTCCACAATTTGACGGTGGCCTCGCGGAATACATCGGTCAGCTTTTCAAATGTCTCCGCCAGCTCTTCCGCCGACCCCATGCCGACCGGGGTATAGCCCTCGCTCAACACGTCGGACGTATACAGGCCAATGCCGGTCATCTTTTCCGAGGTGAATTCCGGACGCGATTCAAAGCTGCCCCAATCGTCCATCAGATAGAAATGGCAATCGGTCGCCTCCATCGTCACGGTCAGGTTGGGATAAGGCACGTCATCGGCAATGCCATCGAGCCACGGATAATCGCCCTGCGCCAGATCGGAAAATTCGCGCACGATCATCTCGCGATCCGGGCCGATCTTGTACGGGCCGGAATTGTTCAGCGTACACCGGCTCTCACAGGAAACGAGGAAGCCATATTGCGAGATGGTGGCCAAAAACGTCTGCGCCGCGCTGTGCAGGCGGTCGCCATTGGCGCAGTGATGAAGATCGGCGTGGAAGCGCTGGATGCGGCGTTCCGGCAGCAATTGCACGCGCTGGCCGAATTCACGGGCGTTGAGATGGCCATCCTCGCGCTGCTGCGCCAATTTGAAACGACGCCAGAAATCCATGACATAGGCCACGTCTTCCGCCGCATCCTCGGGACGCAGCACGCCCATGTTGATGAGCATTTCACGCCCCAACAGGAAGAAGGTCGGCAGGCCCCAACCCGGCAAATTGCCGAATTTGCCGCCGATGGCGCGCGAACGATCGCCGATTTCCTCGGCCTTCATCTTGGCTTCGACTTTCCGCAGCAATTCCGGATAGCGATAGAAGCAGCAGAGATAGGACAGCAGCATATAGGACGGCACCGGGAACAATTTGGATTCCTGCACGGTCCGCGTCACGCACAGCCAATAGGTGTCGTCACCGATTGTCTGAATGGCGTTGTTCGCCTCAAGCAGCCTTACATAATCAACCATGAATCCCCGCCCAACCTCTCTGGCCGCAACCATCCGGCAATTCCCGTTCGCATCCTCGAATCAAGATTGTCCGTCCAATATAGTCCGTCGAAATCGTCTGACAATCATAAAGTTTCGCCATGTCGACATGCGGCCACACGCCGCACGATCAAATGTTGCCCACTGGCAAATATCGTCCGATGATTTCGTCGGATTTTATGCCGTCTATCCGACCAATAATCAATATGAAAAGCGCTGCTCCCACGGATTTTCAATTGCCAAAGAGCAAACCGCCGCCACCAAACAGCAACCAAGGAATGCGCAGCGAGACCCGTTGACGACAGACTTAGGAGGACGCCGCATCGAACATGCCCGGCGCGGCCCGCAACATCGCCGACACCAACGCCGCCCGATTATGCACCCCTACTTTGCCATAGATGCGGCGCAAATGGTTCTCGACCGTATATTCGGACAGGCATGTTTCAAAGGCGATCTCCTTGTTCTGCTTACCCGCGCAGACAAGTTTCGCGATCTGGCCCTCACGCGGCGACAGCATGAAATTCACATCATTCGCCACTGGCCGCATCATCGCGCCACCCGACACCTCATGATTGGCGATAGTTTTACATAAGGCCGACACGGCTTCCGGATAACGCAGTGTTTCCTCGAACAATTGCATCATCACCAGATTGGCGACAGCATCCACTTCGCGCCGCAGATCGGCATCGGAATGGTGCGCCTTTTTCTTATGGGCGCGTCCGGTGTGCGTCCCGATCAGCAAAAACAGATTCGGGGTCAGGTGTTTGACATAGGCCGCAACGACATCAACCGAATATTGCTCGATAAAACCGCGATAACGCGGGGCCGCTCCTTTATAAGGGGCCAGACGATTATCATCCCAACGGAACCAATTGTCCGTGAAGTCGCAAGTGCCCGACTGCATCGCCGAGACAAATGGATCATCCTGAAAAACGCCAGCAGCACTATAGGCGTGCTTCACCTCTTCCGTGATGCCAACATGATGGAGATGAATGAGATTCGCCGCACCTGCGGATCGCTCAGTCAAAAAGATCGACGCACTGCCCAGACCGCAATGAGCGACCATATGATCCGTACGCTCCGCGATTTCACGCCGCAACAGCATATCACGCACCCCTTCCCAAGGCTTATAACCTCACCCGGCCCGCGCATTTTCCGCACTATTGCCGGGTAATTTTGTCAGACCATATCATCCAACATATAAAGGCGCAAATTTATAGAGTGTCGCGGTAAAAGACTTGGCAAAACCAAGCTGGCAGGCGGCGAAACTGGCATCGATGCAGGCCGAATGAACAAGCCCGACAACCAGTTCAGGCACATTCATCAGCCTCGCTGCACTTGATTTCCATGTCCGAACTATCCGCCGGAAGGCAATGCTGGATGTCGGATTCTCGATACCTCACCACAGGGCCGAGAACTCAGGATTGCGCATCCGCTCCGCCACCCCTCACATCAGACACGGATTAGGGCGAACGCGCTCGAACGCACACGAACAATGCGCGCCATAAAACCCATATATTTCAGCTAATTTCGAACGCCCGCGCATCGACGCGGACAGTATACTGGCGGAGAGGGTGGGATTCGAACCCACGGTACCGTTGCCGGCACGCCGCATTTCGAGTGCGGTGCTTTCGACCTCTCAGCCACCTCTCCGCGAGATAGAACGTGTGGAACTACTTGCTCCGAACGTTGGTCGTGGCGGGCGCATATCCGATCCAAACGCACTTGCCAAGAGCAACCCTTGTGAAAAGCGCATTTCAGCCTACATTAGTTACATCATGACAGGCTTTTCACATCTCTTCACTGGATTATCCGAAACTGGCACGCCCGAAGGCATGCCGCCCATTGCCCATGCGCGTTTCGCAATCGGAGACGTCGTGCGCCATCGCTTGTTCGACTTTCGCGGCGTGGTGTTCGATATCGACCCCGTCTTCGCCAATAGCGAAGAATGGTATGCCGCCATCCCCGAAGATACGCGCCCCCGGCGGGATCAGCCCTTTTATCATCTGCTCGCGGAAAATGACGATGGCAGCTATGTCGCCTATGTCAGCCAGCAAAATCTCGTACAAGACGATAGCGATGAACCGATCCACCATCCCGGCATCGGCTCGCTGTTCGATGGCTATCGCGAAGGGCGGTATCTGCTGAAACCGATTCGTCGCCACTGATCACAGGTCCGAGGCCATGACACGCGTTGCATTGGCGTTGGGCGGTGGCGCAGCCTTGGGCTGGGCGCATATCGGTGTGTTGCGCGCATTGCAGGAGGCAGGCATCGAAGTCGCCGCCGTCGCCGGAACGTCCATCGGTGGGCTGGCGGCCTTATGCCTGGCAGCAGATCGACTGGATGTGTTCGAGGCATTGGCCCGCTCGGCCACCCGTGTGTCGGTGCTGCGCTATCTCGATCCGCATTTCAAAAAAGGCGCGGTGCTGGGCGGCCGGACCATCCAGCGCGAACTGCGACAACATTTCGGCTCAAAGCGGATCGAGCAACTCTCCCTGCCCGCCGCCGTGGTCGCATCCGACCTCACCACCGGCCTGCCCCATATTATCGACCACGGCCTGTTGGTGGACGCCGCGCGCGCGACCATGGCCCTGCCCGGCATTTTCGCCCCGGTGCATCTCGATCATCACATCTTGATCGATGGCGGCGCGACCATGCCGGTGCCGGTACGGGTCGCGCGGCAACTCGCGCCTGATCTGCCGGTCATCGCAATCAATTTGCAGGGCGATTATCATGGCCGCGCCCATGCGGTCGGACTGCAACGTGATCGCCGTGGCCGATTGTCCACTATGGGAATCGTCCGTGCGGCAACCGGCCTTACCTTAACGCAACTCGCACGTTATTCGCTAGATCGCGATCCGCCAGATCTCGAACTCGCGCCGCCCGTTGCCCATATCGATGGCAGCAATTTCACCCGCGCGGATGAATTGATCCGTATCGGGCGCGAGACAGTGATTCAGTCCCTGCCCAAAATTCGCGCACTTGCCGGCATGCCACCGCATGATCTGCCTGCTTAAAAAACAGGCATAGCGCAGAGCCTGCCCGGAATCCGGGCCATGCATCCGGACCTTAAGCGGCATAGGGACCCGCCCATTACAGCAAAGTTGATCGGAAACCCGCCCCTTACTCCAAATTGGCACGGGTCATGCATAGCCCCTGAAGCAATCACCGCGAGGGAGGCACAATGAAACTGATCGTTGCAATAATTAAGCCGTTCAAGCTCGACGAGGTACGTGAGTCCCTCTCCGCTTTGGGCGTGCAGGGCATGACGGTCACCGAGGTAAAGGGTTTTGGTCGTCAAAAGGGCCAGACCGAGATTTATCGCGGTGCCGAATATTCAACCAACATGGTCCCCAAGATCAAAGTTGAGGTTGTCACCACTGACGACCTTGCCGATCGCGTGGTCGAAGCCGTGCAGCAGGCCGCCAACAGCGGCGCCATCGGCGATGGTAAAATCTTCACCATTGATGTCGGTCAGGCCGTGCGCATTCGCACGGGCGAAACCGGCGACGTCGCACTTTAAGCAAAGGGGGAATGATGAAAACGTTCACCAAGACACTCGCGGGCATAGGGGGGCTTTCGGCTTCCCTGTTTACCGCGTTGCCCGCTTGGGCACAGGAAGCTGCCGCGACCGTCGCTGCGGCTGCACCGGCGGCAGATGGCCCGATCAAGGCACCGACGGCTGAACAAATGGCCGGCATGGTCGATAAGGGCGACGTCAGCTGGATGCTGATCTCTTCCGTCCTCGTGCTGTTGATGTCGATCCCGGCATTGGCCCTGTTCTATGGCGGCCTTGTGCGCACCAAGAACATGCTCAGCATCCTCATGCAGGTGTTCATGATCGTCTCGATCGCGGCGCTTGTCTGGGTCTGCTATGGCTATTCGCTCGCCTTCACCAGCAGCACGCCGTTCATCGGCAACCTCAGCAAGGCCTTCCTCGCTGGCGTCAGCACCTCCACTTATGCGGCGACATTCTCCAACAATGTCTATCTGCCGGAATATGTGTTCGTGATCTTCCAGATGACCTTCGCCTGCATCACGCCTGCGCTGATCATCGGGGCTTTTGCGGAACGCGTAAAATTCTCCGCGCTGATGGTGTTCTGCGTGGCATGGTTGACCGTGGTCTATTTCCCGATTGCCCATATGGTATGGTATTGGGCTGGCCCAGACTTCCTGCCGGATGCGCCGACCGACTTCGGCTATCTGTGGGGCAAGGGTGCGCTCGACTTCGCAGGCGGCACGGTGGTCCACATCAACGCCGGTATCGCAGGTCTTGTCGGCTGCATCATGATCGGCAAGCGCATCGGCCATGGCAAGGAAGCCACCCCGCCGCACTCGTTGACCATGACCATGATCGGCGCGTCCTTGCTGTGGGTGGGCTGGTTCGGTTTCAACGCCGGTTCCAACCTTGAAGCCAATGCCGTTGCGGCCGTTGCCTTCATCAACACCTTTGTCGCCACCGCTGCGGCAGCTGTGAGCTGGGCCATCGTCGAACAGATCAAGCATGGTCGCCCGTCGCTGCTGGGTGCCGTTACCGGCGCTGTGGCAGGGCTGGTCGCGATTACCCCGGCTGCGGGCTTCGCGGCACCGGGTACGTCGATCATCCTCGGTCTGCTTGTCTCGCCGATCTGCTTCTTCTTCGTGTCGACCGTGAAGAACAAGCTGAACTATGACGACACGCTCGATGTCTTCGGCGTCCACTGCATCGGCGGTATCGTCGGCGCCATCGCCACGGGCGTTGTCGCTGATCCGGCACTCGGTGGTCAGGGCTTCTTCGACTATACCGTCTTCCCGGCGGTGGTTGGTGCCTATGACATGACCGCGCAGGTCATCGTGCAGATCAAGGCTGTTGTGTTCACCTTGCTGTGGTCGGGTATCGGTTCGGCCATCCTCTTCTTCGTCATCGACAAGATCATGGGTCTGCGTCCGACGGAAGAACAGGAACGTGAAGGTCTCGACCTCGCGAGCCATGGCGAACGCGCCTACAACTATTGATCGAATATGAATTGAGCCCAATCGGCTCTCACTAGGTTCCTCCTGCGAACCGCCTGGGGCTGGCACTGCAAAGTGCCAGCCCTCTTTTTATGCGTGCCCTATTTTATGCGCGCGCTTCTCAGCATGGCTTTGGGCCGTTATGACAGGCCCCATGTCAAAAACGATGCGCGCCGACCAACTACTTGCCGAACGCAGCCTTGCCGAAAGCCGGACCCGTGCACAGGCGCTGATCCTCGCCGGGCTCGTGTTCTCAGGCGAAACCCGGATCAACAAGGCGGGCCAATCCCTGCCCCATGATGCGCCATTGGACGTGCGCGGACGCGATCATCCCTGGGTGTCGCGCGGCGGGGTCAAATTGCAGGGCGCGCTCGATCATTTCGGCTGGGATGTCGCTGGCGTGGTCGCGATGGATGTCGGGTCTTCGACTGGCGGCTTTACCGATGTCCTGCTCCACCATGGGGCAACCAAGGTCTATGCGGTCGATAGCGGCACCAACCAACTTGCATGGAAGCTGCGCAACGACCCGCGCGTCATCGTCCATGAACAGACCAGCGCCCGCATCCTGACGCCCGCGCATATCCCCGAACCGATTGACCTGTTCGTCTGCGATGCGAGCTTCATCGGCCTGTCCAAGGTGCTGGAACGCCCGTTCACCTTCGCCGCACCCAAGGCACGCTGCATCGCGCTGATCAAGCCCCAGTTCGAGGCCGGGCGCGAAGAGGTCGGCAAGGGCGGCGTCGTGCGCGACCCGGAGGTGCATCAGCGCGTCTGCGATGAGGTCGCCGCTTGGTTTACGGCCTCTGGCTGGTCGGTCGAGGGCATCACTCCCTCCCCCATCACCGGGCCGGAAGGCAATGTCGAATTTCTGATCGCGGCGCATCTCGAACGCTAACCGCATTGCACCTTAGGCGCGGACATGGCAGTCGGTGAACCATGTTAAAAGAACCGACTTTCCTTGATGAACTGAACGGCCTTTGGGCGGTAGCGGCGCAATGGCTGCAAGAACATACGGCCAGCCTCGCCATCTCTGCGGCGGTAGCGACCATCCTGATCGGCGGCGTCTGGACCATCGGCATGGTGCTTGTCCGGCGGCTGCGCGAAGTCGATCATTGTTCACCGCCGCAACGCCTGACCTATCGGGTGCTGTCGCGTACGAAATTGACCGTCGCAATCACCCTCGGTCTGTGGATGACCGCGCGTTACGGCATGGCCCCCGCCGCCGTGGTCCATATCACCAATAGTGTGCTGACCGTCGCCCTAGTCATTCAAGGCGCGATCTGGCTGCGCGAACTGATCCTCGCGATGGTCGAATATCGCGCGGGCGATGGTGAAGGGGTGGAACGGCTCGGCACGGCGATGGGGTTGATCCGCCTGCTCGTCAATGTCGCCTTGTTCGCCATCGCGGCGATTGTGATCCTCGATAATCTCGGCATCAACGTCACCGGCCTTGTGGCGGGGCTTGGCATTGGCGGCATCGCCATCGGCCTTGCCGCACAGGGCATTTTCAGCGACCTGTTCGCTGCGCTCACGATCATTTTCGATAAGCCGTTCAAGGCGGGCGACATGATCCAGTTCGATACGCTGACCGGGCAGGTCGAGGCCATCGGGCTGAAATCCACCCGCATTCGGGCCGCAAATGGCGACCGGGTGATCATTTCCAATACCAACCTGCTGTCCAAACAATTGCACAATCTCGCCGAGGCCGAACGCCGCCGGGTGCAATTGACCATCAGCCTTGTCTATCAAACCACGCCCGCTGCGCTGCGTAAACTCGATCAATTGATCGATGCGTTGGTCGACCAGATTCCGCATAGCCAGATGGTGCGCCGGGGGATGATCGGCTTTGCGCCCTCCAGCATCGATTATGAAATCGCGTTCGACCTGCGGGAAATCTCGCCGGAACAATTGTTCGCCATTCGCGCGGGCTTTTGCCTTGAATTGCTCGATCTGTGCAATCGCGAGGGCTATGTGTTCGCCTATCCGACGCAGACGACATTCACCGCCGCGCCGGATGGTGCGCTCGTCATGCCTTGGGCGCCGCCACGTCCCTGACTTAGTTGAGGCAGCTATCCAGCCCGGACCGCCGCACCACCCCCGACCGGGCGGCGATCTTGCGGCTATAGCGCTTGGTATAGCCGGTGGGGCGCACCGCCTCGCGCTTTTTGGGCAAAGGCAGCACCGCCGCAATCCGCGCGGCCTCTTCACGGGTCAGATTGGATGCATCATGGCCGAAATAGCGCTGCGCCCCGGCGTTGACGCCATAGGTGCCAAGGCCGGTTTCCGCGAGGTTGAGATAGACCTCCATGATCCGGCGCTTGCCCCAGACATTTTCGATCAACAGCGTGAACCACGCTTCCAGCCCTTTGCGGAAATAGCCGCCACCCTGCCATAGAAACGCGTTTTTGGCGGTTTGCTGGCTGATCGTCGAACCGCCGCGAATGCGCCCGCCCTTGGCATTGCGGCGCATCGCCTTTTGGATCGCCGCGAAATCGAAACCATGATGCTGGCAGAATTTTGCATCCTCAGCCGCGATCACGGCGCGCGCCATCACCGGATCGATGTCGTCAAAGCTCATCCAATCCTTATTGATGCCGCGCCCGGCAACCAGATCACCGAGCATCGTCACAGTGACGGGCGGCGGGACAAAGCGATAGATAAACACCCAGATGAGCGAAATGCCCACAAACAGAAACGATAGCCGGCCAATAAACTTGATCGCACGCAACATCAGCCCGCTCCCACCCCTTATACTTTATTGGCCGTCGCTATTTCCCGAGGCAGCACCTTCAGCCGAAGGGTCCTTCATGCCATGCTTCAATGCCATCGGATAATTGGACAAGGCAAACAGGAATGTCAGCGGCAACGCACCCCAAAGCTTGAACCCCAGCCAGAATTGGGTCGTCGAATGACGCCAGACCAGTTCGTTCAACACCGCCATCAGGATGAAGAAGATCATGAAATTGCGGGTCAGCTTGCGCCAGCCCAGTTCGTTCATGCCAGGAAATGCGCCGTCCAGCACCAGTTTCAGCATCGGTCGCCCGGTGATCAGGCCAAACAACAACAGACCCGACACCATTGTATAATAGATCGTCGGCTTCATCTTGATGAACGTGTCATTGTGCAGCCAGATGGTGAGCGACCCCATCACCAGCACCATCGCCCCCGACACCCAGAGCATCGCCGAAATATGGCCCAGCTTCAGCTTGGAAACGACCATCGCCGCTACCATCGCGAGCATGAAGACAAAGGTTGAAATGAAGATCGCCGATGGCCCCTTCAACAGCACATAGGCGCCGAGAAACACCACCAATGGGCCAAGTTCGATCATCAGCCTGATACTATTGCCCGGCTGATGCGGCTTGGTGACCGGGGCTTCGATGCCGTCCATTTACGCGTCCTCTTCCACGGGCAACCCGGCAATAGCGCGGGCGACTTCACGGGCGTTAAAGGGTTTCAGATCATCCATGGTTTCGCCAATACCAATCGCATGGATCGGCAGGCCGAAACGTTCGGCAGCCGCCACCATCACGCCCCCGCGCGCGGTGCCGTCCAGCTTGGTCATCACCAATCCGGTCACGCCCGCCACTTCGCCGAAAATCTCGATCTGCGACAACGCATTCTGCCCCGTCATCGCATCCAGCACCAGCACGACATCATGCGGGCTTTCCGGATTGATTCGGCCCAACACGCGGCGGATTTTCGACAATTCCTCCATCAGCCCGGCCTTGTTCTGTAACCGCCCGGCAGTATCGACGATCAATACGTCCACCCCGGTCGCGGTGGCCTGTTTGACGGCCTCGAACACCACGCCCGCCGCGTCGCCGCCTTCCTTGCCGGAGACAATCGGCACGCCTGCGCGTTCGGCCCATGTCGCCAATTGGCCGATGGCGGCAGCGCGGAACGTATCCCCGGCCGCCAGCATCACGCTATAATCCTGTTCCTTGAATTCATGCGCCAGCTTGGCAATGGTCGTGGTCTTGCCCGAACCATTGACGCCGATCACCAAGATCACCTGTGGGCGCGGCCATGCGGTGATTTCCAGCGGCTTGGCCACGGGGGCGAGGATCGCCTCCAGCTCATCCGCCAGCAATTGCCGCAGCGCATTGGAATCAAGCCCCTTTTCAAACCGCCCATCGGCCAGACGGGTGCGAATGCGGGCGGCGACCGCCGGACCAAGGTCGGAAGCGATCAGCGCCTCTTCGACCTGTTCCAACGTATCGACGTGCAAGGCTTCCTTGGCGATGATGCCAGAAAGATTCTCGGAAAGCCGTTCCGACGTTTTGCGAAATCCGCCAAAAAGGCGCTGGTGCCAAGGGGTGTTGCTCATATCAATCGACCCGTTAGCCGATCATGGCCCGCATCGGCAATGACGACCTGCACAATCTCACCCTGTCGTGCGATTTTCGCAGGATCATTGTCCCATGCAACCGTCGCATAATTGGCGGCATGGCCCATATTGCCGCTCGCTTCGACCAGCACCGACTGCACGGTCCCGATCTGCGATTGCAGCCATAAGGCGCGGCGCGCATCCGCCCGCGCGCGCAATTGCGCCGCCCGCGCCTTGGCAATCGCAGAACCCAATTGCGGCATCCGCGCCGCAGGCGTGCCGGGACGCGGCGAAAAGGGGAAAATATGGCCAAACACAATGTCGCAATCATCGATCAGGGCAAGGCTGTTGGCGAACATCTCTTCGGTCTCGGTCGGAAAGCCCGCGATAATATCCGCGCCAATCGCGATGTCGGGTCGGGCGGATTTCAGCCGTTCGACAATCGCCACCGCCTCTGCACGCGAATGGCGGCGCTTCATGCGTTTGAGGATCATGTCATCCCCCGCCTGCAACGACAAATGGACATGCGGCATCATCCGCGCTTCTTGCGTCAACAAGGCGAATAGCCGGTCATCAATCTCAATCGAATCGAGCGAGGACAGGCGCAACCGCCGCACCCCCGGCACCGCCGCAAGGATACGCTCGACCAACAGGCCAAGGCTGGGACTACCGGGGAGATCATGACCATAGCTAGTGAGATCGACGCCAGTCAGCACCACCTCAAATTGCCCGCGCGCGACCGCCGCCTGCACCGCGTCGATCACCGGCCCAGCGGCAATCGAACGGCTATTGCCGCGCCCAAACGGAATAATGCAAAAGGTGCAGCGATGGTCGCAGCCATTTTGCACCTCGATGAAACAGCGGCTGTTGCCCTTGCCGCTGACCGCAGGCTGCAACGGCGCAACGGCCCCGAAAATATCGGCCACCGCATTGCCGCCGCCATTCGCAAGCAACCCCGCCTCGCGCTTTTCCGCATTGCCGATGACGCGGGTGACCTCTGGCATGGCTGCGAATTGCGCGGGATCGATCTGGGCGGCGCAGCCGGTCACGATGATCTCGCGGTCCGGCTGGTCGCGCTTTAATCGGCGGATGGTCTGGCGGGTCTGGCGCACGGCTTCAGACGTGACCGCACAGCTATTGATAATGATCAGATCATCGCGCCCGGCAAGATCAGCCGCCATCGCCTCGCTTTCGGCGATGTTGAGACGGCAACCCATCGAAATAATGTCAGGCCCGGCCATATCGCCTCAGCCGAAAGTATCGGCCAGCTCGCCCGTAAAGACATGGGTCGCAGGCCCCGTCATCAGGATCGTGCCGCCCGGTTGCCAATCAATCTGCAGATCGCCGCCCGGCAGGCTGACCTTGACCTGATGGCCCACCAGCCCGCGCCGGATCGCGGCGACCGCCGTGGCGCATGCCCCGGTGCCGCATGCCTGCGTCAGGCCCGCGCCGCGTTCCCACACCCGTAATTTCAGATGATCAGGCCCAACCAACTGGGCGACATTCACATTGACCCGTTCGGGGAACATCGGATCATGTTCGATCACCGGGCCGATCTGCGCGAGATCGACCGCATCGCAATCGGGCACGAAAAAGATCACATGCGGATTGCCGACATTGACGGCCATCGGCGTTTCCAGCCCGTCATCCCACGCCACCGGCATGTTGGCGCTGTCCATCGCAAAAGCGAGCGGGATTTCATTCCATGCAAAATGCGGCGCCCCCATATCGACGCTCGGTGCCGCACCGCTGACCCGTGCTTCGATCATGCCGCCTGCGGTTTCGATCCGGGGATGGCCGCCCAACAACAACGCGACGCAGCGCGATGCATTGCCACAGGCCCCGACTTCGCTGCCATCCGCATTGAAAATCCGCATCCGCGCATCGGCAACGTCGGAAGATTCGATCAGGATCAACTGGTCGCAGCCCACGCCCGTATGACGGTCGGCAATCGCGGCGGCGCGGGCCGCATCAATGACAACTGGCGCGCTGCGGGCATCAATGACGACAAAGTCATTACCCAGCCCGTGCATCTTATGAAATTTTATGCCCATCCTTCGGCCTCTATGCCGACATCAGGCATGAGTCCAGTATTCAGCCAAAGGCGTTGGAGCCATAATTTCGATACGCCCCCTCTCCCCCACGCGCGCCGGTCAGATCGACCGAGGCGGCTTCATCCGGCACATTTGCGACATGGTCGTCCTTGGTGGCGTTCAACAGGACTTCAACCTGCATCGCGGACAGGGGCTTGCCATAATGCCAGCCTTGGCCCTTGACGCAGCCCATCTCTTTCAACCGTTCCAGCGTATCGAGATCTTCAATCCCCTCCGCCGTGATGTTGAGACTCAGGCTTTCTCCTAGCCGGGTAATCGCATCGACAATCGCCGCGCTGTCGCTGTTTTCGCTCATCGACATTACAAAACTCTTGTCGATCTTGATCCGATCGAACGGCAAGGCGCGCAAATGGGCAAGCGAGCTATAGCCAGTGCCAAAATCATCGAGCGCAAGCCGCACCCCCTGATTTTTCAGGCTGGCGACAATCGACTGGGCAAGGCCAAGATTATCGAACAACGATGTTTCGGTAATCTCGATTTCAAGGCGATTGGCAGGAAAGCCGGTTTTGACCAGTAGCTTGAGGATTTTCTGGGCCAGCCAAGGGTCCTTCAACTGGTCCGGCGAAATATTCACCGACAATGTCAACGCCGGATCCCAGTCGCGCGACATTTCAAATGCCTGTTCCATGATCGACATCGACAGATCGCCGATCATGCCCGTTTCTTCGGCAATCGGAATGAACACATCCGGCAAAATAATGCCGTTGATCGGATGTTCCCAGCGCGCCAATACTTCAAAGCCACGCAGCGTGCCGGTCGCAAGATCGATCTGCTTTTCAAAATAGGGCACAAACTGCCCCTTGGGAATGCCGTCCCTGATCCCCTGTTCGATATCATTGCGAATGCGCAATTCGCTCTCCATCCCGGCATCGAACCAGACCGAACGATTCTTGCCGCGACGCTTGGCCGCATGCATCGCGATATTGGCGCGGCGCAGCAGGACGTCCGCCGATGAACCGTCGATATCGCTGCGGGCAAGGCCGATGGAACTGCTGATCGAGACAATCGCGCCATTGATGTCGAACGACCGGCGCGTGGCCTTCAAGACACTCTCGACAACCCCATCCACGCGTTCGAGTGACTTGCCATCAAAACGCAGGATCATTGCAAATTCATCGCCGCCGATGCGACCGACCACCGCATCCTCTGGCGCATCAGCCATCAGGCGCGTTGCCACCACCTTCAACACCTGATCGCCGACATTATTGCCATGCACGTCATTTACATTTTTGAAGCAATCGAGATCGACCATCAACATGACGATATATTGATCGACACTCATTTCATGTTCGGTCATCGCCTGACCACGATCGACAATATTGGCGCGGTTGAGCAAGCCCGTCAGCGCATCGGTCTCTTTCAGGGAATCCGCCAACCGGTCGGCTTTTTCCTTGGCCTTCGCGGTGGACAGACCATCGCGATAACGCCGCCAGCTAAACAGGACCAAGGCGATGTTCAACAACACCGTCGATGCCAGCACCGCATCAAGCTGGCCGGAGCCATCCACCGCATTTTTGATAATATTGACGAACATATCTACCGCCGATCCGGCAAACATGATGATCGCCCCAAAGACGATGGCACCACTGACCAGATCACGCCCCGCCGTGCCGGATAGGTGCTCAATGCTATTCGATTTAAGTCCTGAACGCTGATCAAACATATACGCAACCCCGATTACTCGACGATATATGTTCTAGCATTCAGAGTCTGAAAGACGCGTTAAACCCCGCGCGCGTCTAAAAAATAATCATTATTATCACCAATTTGGCTTAAAATCGGCCTTATTCCGCGCTATAATCCGCCGTAACATTATATCGGCCTCGCCATATCGCATGCGTTCCCAATCGTCAGAGCGTCATGCCGTGCAGCAATTTCGGCAGATCCCCGCTCGCGCCCCGCGCCTCGTTCATGAAGCTTTGTTTCAGCGGCGGCAAATGTTCAACCAGATTGAGTCCAAAACGCCGCACGCCACGGGCAATCTTGCCGCCCACGCCAAACAAATGGACAAAGCCATCGGTCGCGCCTGCCACCATCAGGCTATCAAGCGCGCGCCAGCGTTCATAACGCGCCAATAACTGCGCATCGCCCGCATCCAGCCCGAGCCGGATGCCATCCACCAGCACTTCCGCCAGCGTCGCCGCATCGCGCAGGCCGAGGTTCAGGCCCTGACCCGCAATCGGATGAATGCCATGCGCCGCATCGCCGACCAGCGCCAACCGCTCGCCCGTGATCTTGGCAGTATGGTGGAAGCTGAGCGGATAGAATGAGCGCGGCGACAACAATTTCATCTGACCAAGCAGCCCGCCCGTCTTGCGGTGCATTTCCGCCAAAAACGCTTTTTCCGGCAGGGTGGCAAGCGCAGGCGCATCCTCGCGCGACACCGTCCAGACAACGCAGGAGCGATTGCCCGGCAGCATCGGCAGAATCGCGAATGGTCCATCGGCATAGAAGATTTCATGCGCCACATTCTCATGCGACAATTCATGTTCGACCATGCAGATCACCGCCGAATGGTCATATTGCCAGCGCGCGGCATTGATCCCGGCGGCATCGCGGGTCGGCGATTGCCGCCCTTCCGCCCCGATCAACAGCCCCGCCTTGACCGTCGCGCCGGACTGGAGCGTCGCCACGACGCCCAAAGGCCCGCGATCCACCTCGACCGCCCGATCCTGCATCATCAGCCGGATGTTGTCCGCCTGCGCCGCTTGCTCATGCAGCGCCACCCGCAAGGCGCGGTTTTCGAACATATAGCCAAGCGGCGGTTCATGCGGGTCGGACGCGAAAATCAGCGGCTTTTTTTGCAGGCCATCACGCACTTCGATCGTGCGGATCGGACAGCCCTTGCCCGCCAGACGCGCGCCCACGCCAATGGCTTCGAGCATCGCATAAGGCCCGCTCGCCACCGCAGAGGCGCGGCCATCATGGCCGGGGGCGAGAATATCCGCCGGGTTTGCCGGATCGACGACAATGCTGCTGACCCCATGCACATCAAGCGCGAGCGCCAGCGTCAGCCCGACAAGGCCGCCGCCAAGGATCAGCACATCGCTGGTAATGATATCTTTATGGGGTTCAGCCACCGTCAAAAATCCACCGCAATGCCTTTGAGTTCCCAATCGCCATAACGCACCGGGTCCAACCCGTTGCGACCGCCATGTTCTTCCGCCGCTACCACGGGCTGGGGCGCAGGCAAGGGCGGGCTCGGTGTCAGATAGGACGGGGCCTTCACATGGGCCGGGCGTTGGCCGGGGGTCGTCTTGGGATGTTCAACGGACATTTTTCACCAGACTCAATTATCGCTCAAAGGCAGGCATTGCACAAAGGCAGGCTAAACCCCATTCTAGCGCCAAGGAGGTTCCAGACTCAAGATGAATACCGTCAAGACGATGATGTTGCTGGCCGCGCTGACGGCATTGTTCATGGGCATGGGTTTCATGCTCGGCGGATCGGGCGGTGCGATGATCGCGCTCATCGTCGCTGCGGCCATGAATCTGTTCACTTATTGGAACGCGGACAAGATCGTCTTGCGCATGCATCACGCGCGCGAGGTCGATGCCCGCTCAGCGCCCGATTTTTATGCGCTGGTGCAGCAACTGGCCCTGCGCGCGCAAATGCCGATGCCCAAGGTCTATATCATCGATAACCCGAACCCCAATGCCTTTGCCACGGGCCGCAACCCCGAAAATGCCGCCGTTGCCGCCACCAGCGGCCTGCTTCAGATGCTCAGCCCGGATGAAATCGCGGGCGTGATGGCGCATGAACTGGGCCATGTCCGCAACCGCGACACGTTGATCATGACAATGGTCGCCACCATTGCCGGGGCGATTTCGATGCTAGCAAATTTCGGGATGTTTTTCCGTTCCAACGACAATCGTTCGGCGGGCATGGCCGCGTTGCTGGCCGTGATCGTCGCGCCCTTTGCGGCGATGATCGTGCAAATGGCGATCAGCCGCACCCGCGAATATGGGGCCGACCGTGCTGGCGCGGAAATCAGCGGCAATCCGCGCGCGCTCGCATCGGCCTTGGCCAAGATTTCGGGCGCGGCCACCCGCATTCCCGATCCGGTCACACAACATAACCCGGCAGCAGCGCAACTCTATATTGTGCCGACCAGCATCAGTTCGCTCTTTTCCACCCATCCCGCGACCGAAAGCCGGATTGCCGCGCTGGAACAGATTGCGCGGGACATGGGAGGCCCGACAAGCTATGGGAGCGCACCTTCGGTTGTGCCACGCTCGGCGCGTCGAAGCGCACTCGACCCGAACGCGCGGAGCTGAACCATTTCCGAAATCGACCCTTCCGAAAGCGCCAATGCCCAAATTGCGGGCCTGAACAGCCGCCGCGCAGCGTTGCGCCTGTTGGATGCGGTGCTGCGTACCGGCACGCCGTTGGAAGCGGCCCTGTCGACGGCCACCAAAGGTCTGGAGCGTTCGGAAGATCGCGCCTTCGCCCATGCGATTGCGGGCCATGTGCTGCGCCGCCTTGGCGACCTTGATCAATTGATCGATTCCGCCACGGCCCAGCCGCTGGCAATGGATGCCAAGGCGCGAATGGTGCTGCGGATCGCCTTGGTGCAGGCGCTGGTGCTGAAAACCCCGGCCCATGCGGTGATCGCGACCTGCCTGCCCTTGGTCGAGGGCGGGCCGAAACGGCTGGTCCATGGTGTGCTCGGCACCTTGTTGCGCAAGGGCGCAACCCTGCCCGATGATCGCGGCAGCCTGCCTGAACCCGTCGCGATGCGCTGGGGCAGCGCATGGGGCATGAATGTGCTGTCGGCGGCCAAACAGGCGCTGGCCAGCCCGCCGCCGACCGATATCACTTTGCGCGATGCCGCCGCGACCCAAGGCTTTTGCGACAGTCTGGGCGGCAATAGCCTTGCCCCCGGCCATGTCCGCCTGCACGACAATGCAGCGATCCCGGCGCTTGAAGGTTTTGCCTCGGGCGAATGGTGGGTGCAGGATCTCGCGGCTTCGCTGCCTGCCCGCCTGTTGGGCAACAGCCGTGGCGGCGACGCGCTCGACCTGTGCGCCGCGCCCGGCGGCAAGACGATGCAATTGGCGGCTTCAGGCTGGAAAGTCACCGCGCTCGACCTGTCCGAAAAACGGATGCGGCGGCTGTTGGAGAATCTCGAACGCACGTCGCTCGATGCGGAAATCGTGGTGGACGATGTCCGCAAATGGCAGACCGATGCGCAATTCGATGCGATCCTGCTGGATGCGCCGTGCAGCGCCACCGGCATTTTCCGTCGCCACCCGGATGTGCTGCACCGGGTGCGGCCCAAGGATATTGCGACGCTCGCCGAACTCCAGTCAGAATTGCTCGACCGTGCGCTCGGTTGGCTGAAACCTTCGGGCAAGCTTGTCTATGCGACATGTTCGCTTGAACCGGCGGAAGGCGAACAACAGATCGAGACGTTTCTCGAACGCCATCCCGATGTCATGATCGACCCGATCACCGCAGACGAACTACCCGCAGGCATCCCGGCAAATGATCGCGGTTGGGTCCGGTTGCTGCCCGGCATGATCGCCGAACAAGGCGGGCTGGACGGCTTTTTCATCGCGCGGCTCAAATACCGCTGATAAAATGCGTGCCGGGGCGAGGCTGTCGCCATTGCCCCGGCACATAGCTTACATCCCAAATGCGTCGGAGATCGAACAGGCCGCAGGCCCAAGGATAACGATAAACAACACCGGCAGAATGAAAAGAATCAGCGGCACCGTCATGATCGCCGGCAACCGCGCGGCCTTTTCTTCCGCCCGCATCATCCGTTCATTCCGAAATTCCGCAGACAGGACGCGCAACGAACTGGCGAGCGGCGTACCGTATTTCTCGGTCTGGATCATGGTCGACACCACGCCGCGGATGGAATCGAAATTCACCCGCATCGAGAGATTTTCAAACGCCTGACGACGCTCGGTCAAAAAGCTCAGTTCAATCGATGTCAGCGCGAATTCATCTGCCAATTCAGGATAGGCCTTGCCCAACTCCCGCGCGACACGGCCAAAAGCGGCATCGACGGTCAGACCTGCCTCGGCGCAGATGACGAGCAGATCCAGCCCATCCGGCAACCCCTTGCGAATGGCATCGCTGCGCTTTTGCACCTTGTTTTGCACATAAATATCAGGTGCTTTGTAAGCAACGATCAGCGATCCGGCGACAAGCATGAACTGTTTGAGCGGCGACCATAAGGGAAACCAATCCAACACATAAACGCCGATGGCCATCCCGCCACCGATCACGATCGGCAAGACAAGACGCCCAAAAATGACCGCCACGGCAAGGTCTTTGGAACGAATGCCCGCCTGCATCAATTTGATCTGTGCCGCGCGCAACTGTTCACCCTGCAACATCTGGAACCGTTCAAGTACGGCCTTGATCCAGTCGGTATGTTGATTCTTGCGCACCAGCTTGGCCCTGCGACCAGTGGCAGTGGCTACTTTGGTGATGCCGGCACGCAGTTCATCGCGCCGATCGTTCAGCATCTTGACCCGCTTGGCCATTGGATCACGGACAGTGGTCGCGGCATAGATCGCGACCATGATGGCCAATGTCGCCACACCAGCCAAAGTCGTCCCCACCAGTGCGACATCCACACCCATGATGGTCGGACCTAGGTTATTGTTCATGGTCTCTATTCCCTCTGGCCGCGATCAGATTTCAAAGCTGATCATCTTGGCCATGATGATCGCCCCGATCGACATCCAGACCATCCCGGCCCCACCCGCGATCATCAAACGCTGTTCGACGAAGAAGCCCTGCATATAGCTGTCGTTGATGAACCAGATCAGCCCGAACACGATGAACGGCAATGAACCGATAATATAGGCGGATGCCTTGGATTCGGATGACATCGCCTTGATCTTGAGCTTCATCTGCGAACGCTTGCGCAACACATCGGCAAGGTTCGACAAGGTTTCCGCAAGGTTGCCCCCGGTTTCACGCTGAATGGCAATCGAGATGCAAAAGAACTGGAATTCCGGCGTACCAAGACGATCGGCGGTTTCCTGCAACGCCACGTCCATTGTCCGGCCAATCCGCATTTTATCGGACACGTTTCGGAATTCGACCCCCACTGGCCCCGGCACTTCCTGCCCGACCAGACTGAGAGTTTCAGAAATCGGCAGACCTGAACGCAAACCACGCACCAGCAAATCGATCGCATCGGGGAATTTGACGGTGAAGGCGTGGACACGCCGCTTGATGAGGGAGTTCACCACCATGTGCGGCATGCCTAGACCCACCGGAAAACCGGCGACAATGGCAAAAATAATGGGCATGCCCTTGACCAGCAAAATGATGGTGACCATCAGCGATAAACCGCCTGATGCCATCATATATTGCGGCAGGGTCCAGTTCTTGCCGGTCCGCAAGATGCGTTCCCGCAACAAGGCAGGCCGGGGGATGAACTGCGACATGACATTGTCCAGCCGGGTCTGGCGATTGGCGACAATCTTGCGCAACTGCGCCTGCACCGTCACGCTGGAATTGGAACTATAGCGTTCCTTCAATCCTTCCAACCGCTTGGCAGCCATTTTGTTGGCAGACGGCCCGGATGACAGGCCCATCAACAGCAACATAACAGTCAGGACGCCAGCGCCCAACATGATGGTCTGTATCATCGTCATTGCCCATCTTCCCGTCTTGTCTCGGCGACACGGCACGATCCGGCGCGCGGATCAATCTCGTGCACAGAGAAAATTTGACTGCCCATCACCCGACCTTGGCTTTGCCCTTGCTCGGCAACATGGCCTTCAGTTCATTCAGCTTGTTCATCAGCGTGGGACCGCCCGCCGCCTTTGCCGATTTTGCACCATCGCCAGATTTGCCCGCGCCATAACCGGCGCCATCATCCGTGCCATCCGACAAGGCGAGCAATTCTTCCACCAGTTCGCCCAATGGGTTGAAGTGGCGATTGCCCTTGCCCACATCCGCCAGCGTCCGGCAAAGTTTCGTGGCTTGCACCGCGACTTTCTGGTCAAAGCCGATGACATAATCGATCTTATGTTCGATCGAGCTTTCAAAATCCTTGCGGGAAATCTCGCTGCCCCCGACCACCGGCACCTTGTTGGCGACGACAATGATGCGCACGGCGGGCGCATTGGATTTGAACCAGCCCAACAAGCGCATCATATCGCGCGTCGCGGCCAGCGTCAGTTCGGTCACCACCACCACGGCATTGACCACATGCAACAGATGCGGGTGCTGGATCAGGATGTTGCGCGGGATATCGACAACCGTGCATTCAAAGGCGGCACGGATTTCTTCCTGCAATTGAAAGAACGCGCTGCCATCGGTCAACATCGGACGGTTCATCGATGCTTCGGCGGACAGGATCGACAACATGTCGCTCGCTTTCACCATTGCGCGTTCGAGAAACAGCCCGTCGATCCGGCCCGGATTTTCAATCGCATCGACCAAACCGCGACCCGGCTCCAGATCCATTGACAGCGCCGCCGTGCCAAAATGCAGATCAAGATCAAGCAACGCCGTCAGGCGCTGTTTCTTCTCGGCAAAGCTCCAGGCCAGCGATGTCGCCACGCTGGATGCGCCTACCCCGCCGCGAATGCCGATCACCGCCGTCAACGAATGTGGCCGGGCCGGTGCGCCATCCGCATTGCGCGGACCAGCCAGCACCATCTGGGCATGGGCAAAGGCATCGCGCAGTTGATCCGGCGTAAATGGCTTGAGCAGATAATCCTGAATGCCGCTCGTCAGCAAATCGCGATAGAGCCGCACATCATTCACATGCCCGGCGGCAATCACCACCGTGCCGGGTTCGCACACTTCGGCCAGCGCATTGATATCCTGCAACGGATTGACCGATTCCGACATATCGACAAACAGGACGTGCGGGCTGGCGGAAACCGACAAGGTCTGGACCGCATTCCGCAGCCCGCCCTTGTTGATCTTTTCAATCGACCAGCCGAATTCGGCGGCGACCGGCTTGACGAATTCGGCGGTCGCATCATCACAGACAAAGCCGATAAATGGCTCGCGATGCATAGAGCCGCGCGCTGGATTCCAAGGTGCGTTCATCTTATTTCCCCTCTGAAATTTTCTCGAGCTTCAGACCCTTCTCGCCGGTCGGGGGTGTCTTGCGATAAACGTCGATCGCCTTGAAGGCCACGGCGGCATCGCCCGCCGATGCCCCCGCCTGACCGCGCACCAGATCTTGGGGATTGGCGACCATCGCTGCCAGATTGGCATTGATGGCACAGCCATAATTGGACATGCCCGAGCCTTGGAATTCCGGTTGCGATGAGCGCGACCAGTTCGGGCAGTTCGGGACGCTCGCGGTGGTCCGGCTTACGATCACGCGGACGGCGCCGGGGGCAGGTTCACCCGCCGCCAGTTGCGGCGCCGTATCGGCCAGCAGCAGGCCAAAGCGCGCGACCACCGATGCCACGGCATCGCGGCCTGCCTGCGGACCTCGCGACGTGCCGGCATCCACCGACACGCGATCGCCATAGCGCAGTTCCAGCGTCGAAAACCAATCCTCCAGCCGCTGTGCTTCGCCCGACACCAGACCTTCGCCGCCACTGCGGACGTCAAAGACATAATCGGTGCGCTGGACAATCGGCTGGTTCACGGATTCAAGGCCGCGATTGACGGGACCACAAGCGGCAAGGGTCATACCAAGCGCCATGAGCGCGAGTGACGGACGAAGCGACATCATGTTTCTCCTGTTCCTGTTGCGCATCAAAAGCTGAAGCCGGGGGTGGCGGCTGGCACGCCGGACTTGCCCTTGCGCGGCTTCGCGGTGGCGTTGTTCGCGGCAACCTGTTCCTCGACAATGGCCCCACCTATAGCGGCTGGCGATTGCACATCGCGCGCGTCACCGCTGGTGCCGATTGCCGGTCCCGATACTGCGGGTGGTGCAGCCTTTGGCACGGGGCGTTTTTCGCCCGACTTGCCATCAAATGTTTTGCCTTCGATGAAGTTCTGGATATCGGTTGGCGACTTATATCCATCCGTCGGCAGGGCAATCGCATTGGCCGATACCGGCTGGACGAGATAGGGCGTGACCACGATCATCAACTCTGATTCGTTGCGACGGAAGCTCTTGGACCGGAACAATGCGCCAAGTACCGGCAGATCGCCGAGGCCCGGGGCCTTTTCTACCGAGTTATTCTGGCTGTTCGACAACAGGCCGCCGATCATGAAGCTTTGGCCCGAACCAAGTTCCACCGTGGTTTCTGTGCGGCGGGTCAGGATGCCCGGCACTTTGAAACCGTTCAAATCGACCGAACCGGCATCGCTCAATTGCGATACTTCCGGACGGACGCGCATCGAAATGCGACCATCGGTCAACACGACCGGGGTAAAGGCAAGGCTGACGCCATAAGCTTTATATTCAATCGCGACGGTGCCCTGCCCCTGTGCGACCAGGATCGGGAATTCACCACCCGCAAGGAAGCTGGCGGTTTCACCCGATAATGCCGTCAGATTAGGATTGGCGAGGGTCGTCACCGTCCCGTCCTTTTCACCAAGGTCGAGTGCGCCCATCAAATTCATCCCGAGCACCTTGCCCGCGCCCGCCAATGTCGTTGACCCAGCCGTAAGCAGGTTCGAAAATTTATAGGCCGTCCCGGCGGCGCTCGATTCGATCGTGCCGATACCCCGGCCCTGACCGATGCCGAACAAAAAGCCCCCGGTGTTATCGAGCGATGTCAGGTTCACCCCGATTTTCTTGCTGAAATCACGGCTGACTTCGGCGATGCGCACCTGCAAATTTACCTGCAATGGCGTCGCAGTCTTCAGGCGTGAAATAATCTTGATGCCGTCGCCGACATAGGCCTGCGCCAGACGCTGCGCCTCGCCCACATCTTCCGGCGTCGCGACTGTGCCGGTCAGCAAGACCGTCTTGTTCATGGTGGCCGCCTGAATCTTCGATTCCGGCATGGCTGTCCGCAACATCGAGGTGACAGAGTCGAAATTCTCGCCCACCCGGACATGTGCCGAATACAGCACATTACCGCTCGCGTCGGTGGCATAGACGGTCGTTTCACCCGCGCCCTTGCCGAATACGAACAATTCATGGGTGGAAGGCGCCTGCACATCGGCCACCGCAGGATCGGCGACAAACAAGTCCGACATCGTCCCCGAGAGACGCACCATCTGGCCACGGCCAATGGAAAGCGTGATCAGTTCACGGGGGCTGCTGGCCGTACCCGCGGCATTGGCCGGGACCACATTGACCGCCAAGGCCATGCCGGTGGCGATCGTCGCCGCGAAAATCGCGCTCATCCCGCGATCCAGAAATGTCATTTTACGCTTCATTTCAATTTCCCCCAACCGGCGTTGGACTGACGGTGTTGCCCCGCGCGATACGAACGATCGACCCCACCGAACCAGACCCACCGCCTGCGGTTGCCGGTCCGCCACCTGTCGATGCCATGCTTGGTTGCTGCATCCTTGTCGGATCGGCTGCCGCAGCCTTGCCCGGAACGGTACGCCGCTGATATCGTGACACTTCGCCACCCGTCATGACGCTGGTATTCGTATCGCGCGGACGCGACATCAGGGATGCCAGCATCGCGCGCTCGGTCTTTCCGTCCGCGCCTTCCGGCATGTTCACCGCGCCCGAGGCAATCGCCTGTTCAAGTTCCGCCGCATTATCGGCGATAGAACGCAAGGACAAAGTCAGCTCGCCAATCGCCTGCGCCACCGCGATCTTTTCTGCGATGCGCTGCGTCACTTCCAGCGTGACGCTGGCGAATGGCTTGACCTCGGTCTTGCCATCGGCGTTAACGCTGTTGGTGCGCTGGTCGGTCGCCAGCACGCGCAAATTGCTGATAATCGTTTCCGCCGCCTTCAACGGCGGGCCATCGCCACCGCCTGTAACCTCTTGGGTCAGCACCAGATCAACCCGGTCGCCCGGGAAAATAAAGCCGGCCACGCCCGATTGCATCGATACTGCCACCGTGATCGCGCGCATCCCGGCACCAAGTGCCGCTGCCATAAAACCGCGATCCCCCGGCTTGACCAACGCGCCCTGCGTCACCGGCTCACCCGCTGTCACCGCGTGACGGACGACCGTGCCAGTCAGCGACGCCAGATCGGCGGTGCCTTCCAGAAAATAGGCCGACTGGATCAATTCCTTGGGCCATGGCTGAAAACGAAACGCATCCGCCGTGATGATCGTCCCGACCGGCAATGGCCGCGTCGCTACGAGGATCTTGGGACCGGTTTGCGCGATGGCCGCTTCCGCCTGAGGCGCCGCAGCGCCGCGTTCCGAAAACATGCTCTTGGCCATGAGCGCTGTGATCGCAGCCACGACCAGCGCGCCGACCAACAATGCTATCTTCTTCACATCCATGACGTCTTCAGCCTCCTGCCGGATCATACCGACCCAAATGCAGTTTCATCCAAATTGGTTAAAATAACGTTCAACGATTATCCAAATGCCCGCGAACGCGATGGCGATGCCGCGCGGCACCTCGGTTTTGCCCGGTTTATGGTTGCCATGATGATGTATGGCGGCGGCAATCGTCACGACGACCCCGGCAATCGCCTCGATCACCAGCATCTTTGGCAATTCCCAAGGCATCAGCCACAAAGCGAGCGCTGCCAATAGCTTGACATCGCCGCCACCCATCCAGCCAGCCACAAAGAACAGCATAAAAAAGAACAATGTCGCAAATGCAAGCGCGACAATCATCACGACAGAGGCCGGGTCGAACAGCGACGCAAACTGCAACCAAGGGTGCGCTCCCCACGCATAATCCGGCAAAATCGGCAAATGCAAAGACCACCAGAACAACGGTGCAGTGACCGCCATTGCGATCACAATCCAATGTTCGATGGTCCGCGACCGCAAATCACCATATGCTGCGCACAAGAGAATCAGGATCGGCAACACCGAAAGAATCAGAGGAATATTAATCGCCATAAATCAGCCACTAGACGCTGAGAGTTAATAATGGCTAACCAGAGACATGACAGAAACACGCATCGCCCTTCGCACCCATCCGCCCGGCATGGAGATTGGCACGGTCCCGATGGTGGACGGCTGGCCGGTGCGCGTCTTTGATTATCAATCGATTAATGATCTAGCAGGCGGTTCAGCACCACCCCGTGGCAGCCTGATGTTCATCACCGGCCTTGGCGAGTTTTTCGAAAAATATCTCTGCGCGATCAATCAATGGCACCAATCTGGCTGGAATATATCCGGTTTTGATTGGCGCGGTCAGGGCGATTCGGGGCGATTGCTCGCCAATCCCCATATCGGTCATATCGATGATTACGCCGTTTTCGTCGATGATCTCGCCCGCATCATCGATCATTGGCAGCGCCATACGCCCCCGCCCCATGTGCTGGTGACGCATAGCATGGGCGGCCATGTCACATTGCGCGCACTGGCCGAACAACGCATTCGCGTCGATGCCGTTGCGATGTCCGCGCCGATGCTCGGCCTGCCCACCGGCCCCTTGCCGGAAAGCTGGGCATTGCAGATCGCCGATATATTGTGCCATCTCGGCCTTGCGCGCCATGCCGCATGGCGACGCGCCGAACGCCCGTTATTGCCGTGGCTGAACCGCGCGCAGCTCCTCACCCATGATGCGGATCGTTATGCAGACGAACAGGACTGGATCGCCCGCCAGCCGTCATTGGAACTCGGCCCGCCAAGCTGGGGCTGGCTGCGCGCGGCATTCCGTTCCTTGGCCCTGCTCCATCGGCCCGGCATGTTGGAACGCATCGATACGCCGCTATTGATGATGATGGCGGGTCGTGATCGGCTCGTCGCCAATCGGGCAACACAGGCAGCAGCAGCGCGCCTTGCCGATGTCCGCACGCTGATGATCGACGGTGCCTTTCATGAATTGCTGCGAGAAACGGATCAATATCGCGATCAGGCGATGAACGCGATTGACGCCTTTCTGGACGATGTGGCACCGCGCCCCGCATGAAGTTTCAATTGGCGATCATCGGTGGCGGTATGGCGGGGGCCAGCCTTGCGGCGGCATTGGCCGGGTGCATGTCTGTTGTCGTGCTGGAACAAGAAGACCAGCCCGGCTATCACGCGACCGGGCGATCCGCCGCCTTTTGGAACGAAAGCTATGGCGGCCCCGGCGTCCAACCGCTGACGACCGCCTCCGGCCCATGGCTCCACCACCCCCCCGCCGATTATGGCGGGCAAACTTTCCTGCGGCCACGCGGCGCATTGCACATTGCCCATGAATCCGCGCTGGCCGACCGCGCGGCGTTTCTTGATGCCTTTGCGCATAGTGGCATCGCCTTCGAACAGCCCGATGCTGCTGCGTGCCAACAAATGGTCCCGCACCTAAAGCCCGACTGGGCGCATGCGGTGCTGGAACCAAGCTGCACCGACATTGATGTGGCGGCCTTGCATCAGGCCTGTCTGGCCAAGGCAAGGCGCGATGGCGCGACAATCTTCACCCGCCAGCGCGTCACCGCGCTCCGCCCCGATGCGGGTGGCTGGGAAATTAACACCGCGCAAGGCATTTTCCATGCCGAACGCATCGTCAACGCGGCGGGCGCATGGGCGGGCGAGATCGCCGCGCTAGCGGGCGCGCTGCCCATTGCGATCTCGCCGTTGCGGCGCACGATCGTGCAGGTCCAACTCGATACACCGGCAGCGGAACAGATGCCGCTGGTGATTGACCTTGCCGGCCGCTTTTATTTCAAGCCGGAAGCGGACGGACGGCTCTGGCTGTCGCCGCATGACGAAACCCCGATGCCACCATCCGATGTCGCGCCGGATGAGCTGGATGTGGCGCTCGCGATTGACAGGCTGGAACGCTCGACTGACTGGCGGGTGATCAAGGTCGAACGCCGTTGGGCGGGCTTGCGCAGCTTTGCGCCGGATCGCCTGCCCGTTTATGGGCCTGATCCCAAGGCCAAAGGCTTTTTCTGGTTCGCAGGCCAAGGGGGGTTCGGCATTCAGACCGCACCTGCCGCCGCCGCCATTGCCGCCGCGATATTGCTGGATGAAGCCCCACTCGATTTTGCGGCAGGCGTCGATCACCGCCCCTATCTACCCGACCGCTTCGCCTGATTGACGGATAAACGGACTTCAGCCCTTTTTGGCAAATAAGGCCCGGTCATCCGCGCCAAAGCCGCGCCGCCAGATAATCAGGCCATATACGCCCAGCACCGCCGGAATGCCGATGGCCAGTTCCACCCATTCAAACGACTTGGGCAACAAGGTGAATGCACCGCCGACCAAAGTTGCAGCACCGCTCGCCCAGACCAACGCCCAGCGCCAGCCCGATACCGGCGCGCCCAGCAAATGGGACAGCAATCGCGCCTTGGCAATCGACGCAAGGCCAAGAGCAACGCACAAGGCGATGGCCGGCCCCGCCGCCTGCGCCGCGATAGACATGCCGGCATCACGCATGATCAGGATAAATATCACGCTCAACGCCGCCTGCACCGCGATCATCGACAGCGAGATCATCAGATTAAGATGCCGCGCGACATAGACCAATGCGCTTTCCGATACCGCCGCCGTCGCCGCAACCGCCTCTGCCGCCAACAGGAACGCCAGCGCCCCGGTGCCGCTCACAAAGCTCGCACCGACAAGGCCCATCACCGCCTCGCCCGGCAGGCCGAGCGCAAGGCCGATACCGGTCTGGGCGGCGATGATCCAGAAGCCGACCTGCGACACCTGCTTGGCCACCGCCACGCGATTGCCTTCTTTCAGATTGCGGGTGATGACCGGGCCAAGGATCGGATCAAAGCTGGTTTTCAGCTTTTGCGGCAGACTCGCGACCTGTTGCGCGACATAATAGATGCCGACGATGGCGGGCGAAAAGAACAGGCCGAGGATCGCAATATCGATCCGTCGCGATGCCCATTCCACCGCATCCGCCGCCGCGAGCGGGACATTGCGCCGGACGGTCGCAAACAACACGCCCGGATGTGGCCGCCAGCCCTGTGGCAGGCCATAAGCGCGGATAAATGGCCAAAGCGATGCCAATAATGCCGCCAGCATCGACAGCACATAGGACATGATCAACCCGTCCCGCAGCGAATAAAAGGAGAAGGCAAAGGCCCCGATGCTGATCGCCCAAGGCTCGATCACCGCCCGCGCCCGCACGGTCGAGGCGACATCATGGCGATAGGCCAGCGCCGCCAGCGCAATATCCGACCCCGCCAAGGCAAAGATCGTCAGCGGCAACAGCCCTTCCAGCCCGTTGATCTGCGAATTGGGAAACATGATCTGTGGAAAAATCGCGAGCAAAATCGCCGCCAGCGCCGAGGCCAGCGTTCCCAGCAACAACGCATCCCACACCACCCAGACCGGGTGACGCTTGGCCGCGGAAAGCTGTTCCGCCAATCCGCGTTTCAGTCCCAATGTCGCCAATTGCGCTGCCAGTTCGACGACCAGCACGGCATAAGCAAAGCGCCCGAGTGCCTCCTCGCCATACCAGCGGCCCGCGATGAACAGGAACGGAATCCGCGCGGCGAGGCGCAGGCCGAAGCCGACGACATTCGTCCGCCCGCCCTTGGCAAGCGCCTGAATATCCTTATCGCCGCCGTTCTCGCTCAATGTGCTGCATCCCAATTCGGGCCATGGCCGATCTGCACTTCCAACGGCACGCTCAATTGCACCAAAGGTTCGGCGGCATTGGCCATGACATCGCGAATGATCGCGCTCGCGGCCTCGACATCGCCTTCGGGCAATTCAAACACCAGTTCGTCATGCACCTGCATCAACATCCGGACATGATGAAGCCCCGCCGCCTCAAGCGCCGGGCCCATGCGGACCATCGCCCGCTTGATGATATCTGCGCTGGTCCCTTGGATCGGGGCATTGACCGCGGCGCGTTCCGACCCTTGGCGTTCCGCGCCATTGGCGCTGCTCAACCGGGGAAAATGGCATTTTCGGCCAAATAAGGTCGTGGTGAAGCCGCTCTCTTTCGCCTGTGCGATGGTTTCCGCCATATAACGCGAAATGCCAGGGAAACGCGCGTGATAGGCGTCGATCATCGCCTGTGCCTCTTCCGGCGATGTTTCCAGCCGCCCGGCAAGGCCCCAGCGCGAAATGCCATACAGGATCGAGAAATTGATCGTCTTCGCCCGCCCGCGCGTGTCGCGATTGACCTCGCCGAACAATTCCCGCGCCGTCGCCGCGTGAATGTCCTCACCTGCCGCAAAGGCCGCCTTCAATTCCGGCACATCCGCCATATGCGCAGCCAGCCGCAACTCGATCTGGCTATAGTCGGCGGCCAGAATGACATTGCCCGGCTCGGCAATGAATGCCGTGCGGATTTGCCGCCCGATGGCGGTGCGCACCGGGATATTCTGCAAATTCGGTTCGGTCGATGAGAGCCGCCCGGTCTGTGCGCCGACAAGGCTGTAGCTCGTATGCACCCGCCCGCTGTCCGGATTGATCTGGGCCAGCAGCGCATCGGTATAGGTGGATTTCAGCTTCGACAATTGCCGCCAATCGAGCACCTTGCGCGCGACCTCAACCCCTTGGCCCGCCAGCCGTTCCAGCTCGGTCACATCTGTCGAATAGACGCCGGTTTTCCCCTTGCGTCCGCCCTTCAGACCCATTTTGTCGAACAGCACCTCGCCCAAATGCTTGGGACTGCCGATGGTGAAGGGTTCGCCGACGAGCGCGAAAATCTCGCCCTCCAGCACCGCGATTTCGCGGGCGAATTCGGTGGACAGCCGGGACAAGGCCTCGCGGTCGACTTTCACGCCATGGCGTTCGATCCCCGCGACCGCCGCCACCAAGGGCCGGTCGACCATTTCATACACGCGGGTCACATGCTCCCGCGCCAGCCGTGGCTTCAACCGCTGCCACAGCCGCAACGTCACATCCGCATCCTCGGCGGCATAACGCGTGGCCGCACGCAGATCGACCTTGTCGAACCCGATCTGGCTCTTGCCCGTGCCGCAGACCTGTTTGAACGCGATAGGCTGATATTGAAAATGTTCGACCGACAATTCATCCATGCCATGGCCATGCAGCCCGGCATCAAGATCGAAACTCAACACCATCGTATCATCAAAGGGCGCGACATGGATATTGTGCCGCGCCAGCACATTCAGGTCATATTTCAGATTTTGCCCGATTTTCAGCACCGCCGGGTCTTCCAGCAACGGCTTCAACCGCGCGATGGCCGTTTGCATCGGGATTTGCACCGGCACTTCCGACAGCAAATCGCCGCCGCCATGGCCAAGCGGGATATAGCAGGCACGGTTAGGACCGGTCGCAAGGCTGACCCCGACCAGCCGCGCCGCGATGGAATCGAGCGCATCGGTCTCGGTATCAACCGCGACCACGCCCAAGGCCGTCGCCTCGGCAATCCAACGGTCGAGCGCGTCCACATCGACGACAGTCTCATAGGCGTCGTGATCGAAACTTTCCGGCCCATGCGCGGCCACCACCGGCGCAGCGGCAACGGCAGGCGCACTGGCCTCGCCATTCGTGCTGAAACGATTTTGTACCGTGCCGGCAAGGCCCGCATCGCCCGAACCGCCCTTGACCTTGGCCAAGAGCGTGCGAAAGCCTTGATGATCGAGAAACGCTCGCAATGGTTCCGGCGGGATGCCCTTGATCGCCATATCGTCAATCGCATCGGGCAGGTCGCAATCGCCCTTCAGCGTCACCAACGTCCGCGACAACCGCGCCATATCGGCATGGGCGATCAGATTTTCCTGCATCTTCGACTTTTTCATCGCTGGTGCAGACGCCAGCACATTATCCAGATCGCCATATTCGGCAATCAGCTTGGACGCGGTTTTCGGCCCGATCCCCGGCACGCCCGGCACATTATCCGCGCTATCACCCATCAGGGCCAGCACATCGCCAAGCTGTTCCGGCCCCACGCCGAATTTCTCGATCACCGCTTCCGGGCCGAGATGGACATTCTTCATCGGATCATACAGGTCGATGCCCGGCTGGATCAGCTGCATCAGATCCTTGTCGCTCGATACAATCGTGACCTTCCACCCCCGCTGATGGGCGGCCAGCGCATAAGACGCGATGATGTCATCCGCCTCCACGCCCATTTGTTCGATGCACGGCAGAGAAAAAGCGCGGGTCGCATCGCGGATCAATGGAAATTGCGGGACAAGATCTTCCGGCGCGGGCGGACGATGCGCCTTGTATTGATCATAAATCTCATTGCGAAAGCTCTTGCCCGATGCATCGAAAATCACCGCCAAATGGGTCGGTCCATCGGCCTTGTGCAGATCGTCGACCAGCTTCCACATCATCGTGGTAAAACCATAAACCGCGTTCACCGGCTCGCCACGCGGGTTCGTGAGCGGCGGGAGGCGGTGATAAGCCCGGAAGATATAACCCGAGCCGTCAACGAGATAGAGATGTTCCTGCGCCATGGGGCGGAAGCCTTACCGGAAACGGCCTGCTTCGCCTAGAGCGATTGCAATCCTCCCCCTATCAACAGTAAAGCCTTGGACGATGCGCACACGGGGCCATATTTTCATCCTGACGCTTGCCCTGATCGGTGGGCAGGCGGCGCATGCGCGGGAAACATTGGGCATTTATCACAATTGGGGCGCATTTCGCGACGAGGCACCGCCCCGATGTTTTGCCATTGCTAGGCCAACAAGCGCGATGCCCGGGCGGGAATGGAAGCCCTTTGTGTCGATCGGTTTCTACCCGGCGCAAAAAACCTATGGCCAATTGCATGTCCGCCTGCGGTTCAACCTGCGCCCCGGCAGCCGCATCACCGCGACCATCGACCAACGCCGCTTCGCCCTGACCGGGCGAGGCTCGGATGCATGGGCGGCGAGCGCCAGCCAAGATCTGGCGATCATCCAGTCGATGCGGTCCGGTCGCAGCATCAGCGTGGAGGCCGTCTCCAGCACCGGACAGGGTTTTGCCGATAGCTACCGCCTGCGTGGCGCGGCATCCGCCATCGATTCCGCCGCAATAAACTGCAAAAACTGATATTTATGAAGTTAATCTAAGATAAATTATTAGAACCGATGGGTGATGGCGTAGAGGTACTGGAGCGCTGCACAGACCCCGATCAACATCGATATCAAGCGCACGTTGCGCGAAGACCTATATCGCCCCATATTTGCGATTTCGACAGAGGTTTAACTAACAAGATACTGAAAAACAATAATCTTAATGCAACTCAAGCGTTGCTATCGCGAACGGTTGCATCTGCGGCAACCGATAGGGCATGATGGTCCCGCCGGATTGCCGCTGTCGGCCATCGGGGGAAAGGCAAATCGACATGATCCGCCAGATTTTTGGCCGCCATCTCTTTTTCATACTCTGCATTGTCGCGCTAATCGCGAGCATCAGCCTAGGGGTGCACAGCCCGATGGGGATCGCGCTTGCGCTCTTTGCCGGGATGCTGGTGCTGTTGGGAGTCTGGGATATGATGCAGACCGAACATGCCGTGCTGCGCAATTATCCAGTGATCGGCCATGTCCGCTGGCTGGTGGAAACGGTGCGGCCCGAATTGCGTCAATATCTGATCGAGGACGAAAACGCCCCCGTCCCCTTTTCCCGCGCCCAGCGTTCAATGGTCTACCGTCGCGCCAAAGGCGTCTCGTCGGACCAACCCTTCGGCACGCTCAGCGATGTCTATGACACCGGCTATGAATTCATCCAGCATTCGGCGCGCGCCCATGCCCCCGCCGACCCGGACGGCTTTCGCATCACGATCGGCAATGACCAATGCAGCCAGCCCTATGCCGCGAGCGTGTTCAACATCTCGGCCATGAGCTTCGGCGCCCTGTCACCCAATGCAGTGCGCGCGCTCAATAAAGGCGCGGCGTTGGGCCAGTTCTACCATGATACCGGTGAAGGCAGCATCAGCGCCTATCACCGCGAATTTGGCGGCGACCTCGTGTGGCAGATCGCCAGCGGCTATTATGGTTGCCGTACCGAGGATGGTCAGTTCGACCCCGATAAATTTGCGCTGCAAGCCAGCTCCCCGCAGGTCCGCATGATCGAGGTCAAGCTCAGCCAAGGCGCAAAGCCCGGCCATGGCGGCATTTTGCCTGCGCGGAAATTGACGGCGGAAATCGCGCTGACCCGTGGTGTACCGATGGGCCAAGATTGCATCTCGCCACCCAGCCATTCGGCCTTTTCCACGCCATTGGAGATGCTGGCCTTCATCGCCGAATTGCGCCGTTTATCAGGCGGCAAGCCGGTTGGGTTCAAGCTGTGCATCGGGCATGGCTGGGAATTCATGGCGATCGTCAAGGCGATGCTCCAAAGCGGGATCGTGCCGGATTTCATCGTCATCGATGGCGGCGAAGGCGGCACCGGGGCGGCTCCGGCGGAATTCAGCGACCATATCGGCACGCCAATGCGCGAAGGGCTGCTGTTCGTCCATAACAGCCTTGTCGGCGCAGGCTTGCGCGACAAGGTGAAGATCGGCGCGGCGGGCCGGATCATCAGCGCGTTTGACATCGCCCGCGCGATGGCGTTGGGCGCGGATTGGGTCAATGCGGCGCGCGGCTATATGTTTGCCTTGGGCTGTATCCAATCGCTCTCTTGCCACAATAATAGCTGCCCATCCGGGGTGGCGACGCAGGATGCGGGCCGTCAACGTGCATTGGTGGTAAAGGACAAGGCCGAACGCGTTCGCGCTTATCATGATCGCACCTTGCATGTGCTGGCGGAATTGCTGGCGGCGGCGGGGCTGGACCATCCAGCCAAAATCCGTCCGCAACATCTCGCACGACGGATCAGCCCGACCGAAATCCGCACCTTCGACCGCGTGTTCGAATATCTCGCCCCCGGTGCATTACTGACCGGCGATTGCGCGTTTGAACATTATGCCGATCAATGGCGCATAGCGCGGGCGGATAGTTTCGACCCGGCCTAGGGGCTTAGGCTCCGCCAGCGACCGCTTTGACCTCCAGAAATTCCTCCAGCCCCTGCACGCCCCATTCGCGGCCAAGGCCGGACATTTTATAACCGCCAAAAGGAGCCGCCGGATCGAGCGGCGCGCCATTCACATGCACCATGCCGGTGCGTAGTCGCTTTGCCACCGTCAGCGCCGACGCATGATCCTTGCCCCAGACCTGCCCCGACAGGCCATAAGGCGTATCATTGGCGATGCGGATCGCGTCTTCCACCGTGTCATAGGGCATGATCGCCAGCACCGGACCGAAGATTTCGTCCTGCGCTATCGCCATATCGGGCGTGACTTGCCCGAAGATCGTGACCGGCACGAACAACCCCGGCGCAAGCCCCGCCGGGCAATCGCCGCCACCCGCGATCAGTTCCGCCCCATCCGTCTTGGCCCGCGCGATATGATCCAGCACGCGCCGATATTGCGCCTCATTGGCAATCGGCCCGATCTCGGCATCGCTATTGGGCGGCCCGAGCGTCATCGCCTCCGCCGCCTGTTTGGCGAGCGCCCTCACCTCATCATAATGCGCGGCAGGCACCAGCAATCGGGTCGCAGCGATGCAGCTTTGCCCGCTATTGTTCATGCAGGTCGTGATGCTGGCCGGAATGGCCGCCGCCAGATCGGCATCGGGAAGGATGATATTGGCGGACTTGCCGCCCAGTTCCAGCGCCACCCGCTTGATCGTCCGGGCGGCATTGGCCGCAATCGCCATGCCTGCGCGGGTCGATCCGGTGAAGGAGACCATGTCCACTTGTGCGTGGCGGGTCAGCGCATCACCCAACATCGCGCCATCGCCAAACACAAGGTTGAACACCCCCGGCGGCACCCCCGCCTCATCCACGATCTGCGCGAACAACAAGGCGTCATACGGGGCCAGTTCGCTCGGTTTCAACACCATACAACACCCCGCCGCCAAGGCCGGGGCGACCTTTGCCGCGACCTGATTGAGCGGCCAGTTCCATGGCGTGATGAGCGCACACACACCCACCGCCTCGCGCCGGATCAGCGTGCTGCCCATCGCATATTCGAACTGGTAGTTTTCCGCTGCCTTGATCGTTTCGCGAAACTGCTGCGCACCGGACGGGGCCTGCGCCCCCTGCGCGAGCCAGCGCGGCGCACCCATTTCCAAGGAGATGAGGTCTGCCATTTCTTCATTCCGCACGACCAGCGCATCAAGAATCGCCCGCAAATAGCCAAGGCGCGTGTCGACACTGGTTGCGGACCATGCAGGGAAGGCCCGCCGTGCCGCCATGATCGCCGCCTCGCCCTCTTCCACGGTGCCAAGCGCCACTTTGCCGATCACCGCGCGATTTGACGGATTGACGATGTCTTGACTGCGGCCTTGGCTCTGCACCCATTGCCCGTCGATATAATGTGCCAATGCGTCCATCTGTGCCTCCTGCGCGATTATGGGGCGTTATCGCGTACGCCTTGCAGTGGCAATGGACAGTCCCCGCGCGACGGCATAAGGCTTGTCTCATGCGTCCAAAAATCCAATCAATCCCGACCTCCATGACAGGCCAAGCGTGGCACTGGCGTTATCTTGCCAATGATGGCACCCCCGACCAATTATTGGACAGCCTGTTGCTGGGGCGCGGTGTCCCGCCCTATGATCTGGACCGCCATCGCCACCCGACGATCCGCGATTTCATGCCGGACCCATCGCTATTTCAGGACATGGAGACCGCCGCCAAAAGACTGGCCGATGCGGTCGAACGCAATGAGCGCGTGGTCATTTTCGGCGATTATGACGTCGATGGCGCAACATCGGCGGCGGTGCTTATCCGCCTGTTGCGGGCCTTGGGTAATCAGGCGGGCTATTATATCCCCGACCGCTTGCTGGAGGGCTATGGCCCGTCCGGCAAGGCGCTGGTCGAACTAGGCCAGCAGGGCGCGCAACTGGTCGTCACCGTCGATTGCGGCGCACAGGCATTTGAGGCGCTGGGCATGGCCAAGGCCGCCGGGCTGGATGTCATGGTCGTCGATCACCATCAATGCGTGGCGGCGCTGCCAGAGGCGCTGGCGCTGGTCAATCCGAACCGGCTGGATGAACATCCCGAGGCCGCGCTGCATGGTCATCTCGCCGCCGTGGGGGTCGCCTTTTTGCTGGCGGCGGCACTGGTGCGCGAATTACGCGGGCGTGGGCGCTTTGCCAGCCAGCCAGAGCCATCGATCCTGCCATTGCTCGATATTGTCGCGCTTGGCACGGTTGCCGATGTCGCGGCGCTGAAGGGTCTCAACCGCGCCTTTGTGGCACAGGGGTTGAAGGTCATGGCCAATCGCCGCAACATTGGCCTGAACGCCCTGTTGTCGGCGGCACGGCTGGAACGCGCCCCGCAATGCAGCGATCTTGGCTTTGCCCTTGGCCCGCGCATCAATGCGGGCGGGCGTGTCGGCAAATCGGATCTCGGCGTCCGCCTGCTCATCACCGAAGATGAAGACGAGGCCCGCGAGATTTCGGCAGAGCTGAACCGGCTGAACGAAGAACGCCGCGCGATTGAGGCGCAGGTGCAGGAACAAGCCGAGGCAGCGTGCGTATCACAGGCCAATATGCCGGTCATCGTCGCGACAGGCCAAGGCTGGCACCCCGGCGTGATCGGCATCGTCGCCGGTCGGCTGAAAGAAAAATTCAACCGCCCCGCCATTGTCATCGCCATTGATGAAGACGGCATCGGCAAAGGCTCTGGCCGGTCGATCACCGGGGTCGATCTCGGCGCTGCCGTGCTGGCGGCGCGCGATCACGGCCTGTTGGTCGGCGGTGGCGGCCATGCGATGGCGGCGGGCCTCACCATCAATGCCGATCAGGTCGACGGCCTCACCCATTTCCTCAATGATCGTCTAGCAGGCGATGTCGCCGCCGCCAGCCTTGATCGGATGCTCTTGGTCGATACCATCACCGCGCCGCGCGGAATCAATCCCGGCCTCGCCGAACAATTGGAGGCCGCCGGACCATTTGGCATGGGCTGGCCCGCGCCGCGCATCGTCACCGGGCCGGTCCGGATCGTGAAAGCGGACATTGTCGGGCAGAACCATCTGCGGATGATCGTCAGCGGCGATGATGGCGGGTCATTCAAGGCGATGGGCTTCCGTCTGGCGGATCAGGAACTTGGCCAGATCCTGTTGGCCCTGCCGCGCGACCGCCGCTTATGGCTGGCAGGGCGGATCAAGAAGGACGATTGGGGCAGCCGTCCGGCCGCAGAAATGCATATCGACGATGCGGCTTTTGCAGATTGATCCACAGCTAAATCAAAAATCGCCTTTGCGGGGGTTGACCACTCCTGAGTCACCCCGTAAAGGCCCCTTCACCACAGCGATGTGGCCCCTTCGTCTAGCGGTCTAGGACGCGGCCCTTTCACGGCTGAAACACGGGTTCGATTCCCGTAGGGGTCACCATTTCAACGCTTTGCCCATTTGCGAGATGCAATGGGACAAGCGATCTGGCTGGTGGTTTCATACATCTATCCGCATATTGCCAGCCTGTGTCATTGACAGCGCCGCGCGCAATCGGGACAGTCGCGCATGACTGAGCATCGCCAACGGCTGAAACTATTTTTCGATGGCGGCTGTCGTCCCAATCCCGGCCCGATGGAAATCGCCGTGGTGGCGCGTGGACAGGTCTATGAGCGCAATGACATCGGCACCGGCACCAACAATGATGCGGAGTGGCTGGCACTGCTCTACGCCCTTGAAATCGCCATAGCGCTGGGTGCGGACGATCTCGATCTATGGGGTGATTCCATGTTGGTCATCCAACAGGCCAAGGGCCAGTGGAAATGCCGCACGCCTGCGCTGAAAATCCATCAGGCACAGTTCAACACGCTGGCCAGCCAGTTCACCCGGCTGACGCTGCGCCATGTCGGGCGGTCGCATAATCTGGCTGGCATTGCCCTAGCCCGCAAACACGCAAGTGGCTGAAGTATAACTCAGCCCTGTTGCGGCATGATTTCCAACGCCAGCGTCTCCGCCACGCGGATGCCATCGACTGCCGCCGAGAGAATCCCGCCAGCATAGCCCGCGCCTTCGCCTGCCGGATATAGCCCGATGGTGTTCAGGCTCTGGCAGTCCTTGCCGCGCGTGAACCGCACCGGCGACGATGTGCGCGTCTCCACACCCGTCAGCACGACATCAGGATGGTCATAGCCCGGCAACTGCCGCCCAAAGACCGGCAAGGCCTCGCGGATCGCGTCCACCACGAAATCGGGCAGGCATTGCTTCAAATCGGTCGGATGCACATTCGGGCGATAAGAGGGGATCACGCTCCCCAATGCGGTCGATGCCCGGCCCGCAAGGAAATCGCCCAGCCGCTGCCCCGGCGCGGCATAGGTCGATCCACCGGCCACATAAGCGAGCGACTCCCAATGGCGCTGAAACGCGATGCCCGCCATCGGCCCGCCCGGATAATCGCGCATCGGATCGATATCGACGACAAGGCCGGAATTGGCATTGCGTTCGGCCCGCGAATATTGGCTCATCCCATTGGTGACAACGCGCCCTTCTTCGGACGTGGCCGCAACGACAGTCCCGCCCGGACACATGCAAAAGCTGTAGACCGTGCGGCCATTGCTGGCCTTGTGCGACAGGCTATAGGCCGCCGCCCCCAGATCGGGATGACCGGCAGAGGCACCATAACGCGCCTTGTCGATCCATGATTGCGGATGTTCGATCCGCACACCCACCGCAAAGGGCTTGGCCTCCACATAGACGCCGCGATCATAGAGCATCTGAAACGTATCGCGCGCGCTATGGCCAACGGCGAGGATCACCTGTTCAGCCGCCAGATATTCGCCAGTGCTGAGTTTCAGCCCCCGCATCTTGCGCGTGCCATCCGCATCAACCGCAATATCGACATCATCGACCCGCGTCTGAAAACGATATTCGCCGCCCAGCGCCTCAATCGTTTCGCGGATGCTCATCACCATCGTCACCAGCCGGAACGTGCCGATATGGGGATGGGCTTCCGTCAGGATTTCAGCAGGCGCACCGGCCTTGACGAATTCGGTCAGCACCTTGCGTCCCAAATGGCGCGGGTCCTTGATCCGGCTGTAGAGCTTGCCATCCGAAAACGTGCCTGCGCCGCCTTCGCCGAACTGGACGTTGGATTCCGGATCGAGCACGCCGCGCCGCCACAGGCCCCAAGTGTCCTTGGTCCGTTCGCGCACTGCCTTGCCGCGTTCGATAATGATCGGGCGAAAGCCCATTTGCGCCAGCACCAGCGCCGCGAGCAACCCGCACGGCCCCGCCCCGATTACGACCGGACGCGGACCGTTATAATCGGCGGGCGCCTTAGTGACGAAGCGATAGGCGGTATCGGGCGTGGGCCGGACATGGGGATCATCGGCCAAACGGGCAAACACCGCCGCCTCATCCGTCAACGCGACATCCACGGCATAGACCATCTGGATCGCGGATTTCTTGCGCGCATCATTGCCACGGCGCACAATATTAAAGCCCGTCACTTCATCGGCGGACACGCCAAGCCGGGCGCATATCGCACCGGCAAGCGCCTCTTTCGGGTGATCGAGCGGCAGTTTCAAATCTGTCAAACGGAGCATGCCGTCCCTTTAACGAGAATAATGCCGTGATGCTATCTTCTTCACCGCCGCCATCAGATCTGGGGTCAGAGTTCAGGAAAATCGATCAAAATCGCCGCATGATCGCTCGCATGCGGGCGATGCTCGCCCACCTGATCAAGCCGCGCCCCGGCCCCTGCACCCACCTCGCGTCCCAACCCCTCGCGCAGGATCACTGGGCAGGCCTCCGGCCAATCCCGCGCCAAGGCGGGGGATGCCAGCACCGCATCGGGCCGGGAATAAAGCCCGCTCCAACGATCAAAATAGGTCCAGCGATCATCCGCAGGCAATCGCGCCAGCAAATCGACCGAAAAATCACCGATCAACGGCGCAATCGCCCGCTCTTTCCCCACAGGTGAGATGGCCGGTTCATTCAGGTCGCCGATCAACATCCAATAGGCGTTCGCGTCATTGGCAAAGCGCCGTTCAATCAACCGCCGCACCGCCTGTGCCTCCAGCCTTCGGATGGTCCATGCGCCCTCTTCATCCGGATAGGGCGCTTTGAAATGGCAAAGAAACAAGGTCAGTCGACCGACCGTCACCATCAGGCAATCGCGCCTGAACACCGGGTGGTCGGGCGCGATGCCAAGGCCGGGATGCGGCTCCACCGCCAAGCCAAGGTCTTGCGGGGTCAGGGCCGCATGGCTGACGACCTCGGCCAATGGCAAGCGGCTCATCACCGCGACATCCAGCCCGCGCCCGTCATTGCCCGGCAGGCAGATGCGATAGGGATAAGGCGCAACCCCTTCGGGTAACAGCACATGATCATGAAAATAATCGAGCGTCGCCAGATCGAACACCTCTTGCAACGCCACCACATCCGCATCGGCATCGCGCAGCACCTCCGCCGTCAACCGCCGATCCGTGCCATCCAGCATTTGGGCCGCCATGGTGCTGTCGCTAGCCGTATCGCTATCGCGCGCGCCATCCAGCCGCCAATCGCCACCGCGCTGGCGCAGCCGTAAATTCTGGACGTTGAACGACGCAATCCGCATTCTATCGGCGCTCCACTCCTCAAGCCGTCAGCATGGGGCAATATGTAACCATTGCAAGCCGCTAATCCATGCGCGAAATCCGCAACAGTTCCACTTGGTCGGCCCGTGAAACTCGGCTAGAGTCCTTTTCAACTTAACATCACCCAAGTTGCCGACATATATCATGTTGGTAACCAGTATCTTGTGAAAGCCGATTGCGCATGAAAGTCTCCCGCAAGTTCCTCCTGTTCGCTGGCGCTATGGCGCTGATCCCGGCGGCCAATGCGTCGATGGCGGCGGTGGATGTCGACAGCTATCGCGAGCTCGACCAATTCATGAGTGTGTTTGAACGCATTCGCACCGAATATGTCGAACAGGTCGATGATAAGGTGCTGATCAAGGGCGCGATTGATGGCATGCTCGCCGCGCTCGATCCGCATAGCTCGTTCCTCGACGCCCGCGATTTCCAGAATATGCGGACGCAGACCGATGGCGAATATGGCGGGCTTGGCCTCACGGTCGGGATGGAAGACGGGGCCGTCAAGGTCGTCGCCCCGACCGAAGATTCACCCGCCGACCGTGCAGGTGTCAAGGCAGGCGATTTCGTCACCCATCTGGATGGGGTGCTGATCTATGGCGGCACGCTCGATGAAGCGGTGCAGAAAATGCGTGGCAAACCCGGCACCTCGATCAAGCTCACCATCGTCCGTCCGGGCCGTGACAAGCCGTTCGACGTCGAAGTGACGCGTGAGATCATCACGCTCAAACCGGTCAAATGGGAAATCAAGAATCAGGTTGGTGTCGTCAACATCAACAGTTTCAGCAAGAACACCGGCGAAGGCGTCCGCGCCGCGATGGTCGCGATTGAAAAGGCAACTGAGGGCAAGGTGATCGGCTATGTCATCGATCTGCGCTCCAACCCCGGCGGGCTGCTCGATCAGGCGATCGAAGTCTCGGATGCGTTCCTTGAACGTGGCGAAGTCGTATCGCAGCGGGGCCGCCGCAAATCGGATATCGAGCGTTATTATGCCAAGCCCGGCGATTATGCGAAGGGTAAGCCGATCATCGTTTTGGTCGATTCCGGCTCCGCCTCCGCTTCCGAAATCGTGGCCGGCGCATTGCAGGACCATCACCGCGCCATCGTCATGGGCACCCGCAGCTTTGGCAAGGGGTCGGTGCAAACCCTGTTGCAATTGTCGGAAGATACCGCGCTCCGCCTGACGACCGCGCGTTATTACACGCCATCGGGCCGTTCGGTGCAGGAAGGCGGGATCGAGCCGGACATCAACGTGCCGCAGCTGTCCGATCCGGATTACAAATCGCGCCCGAGCTTCCGCGAGGCCGATTTGCGTCGCCACCTGATCAACGAGGCCAAGGTCGATAACAGCGTGCTGGAAGACGACAATAAGGACGATCCGCGCTTCACCGCGACGGCGGCGGAACTTGAAAAGAAGGGCATCAAGGACTTCCAGCTCGATTACGCCGTGCGCGCGATCAACAAGACTGCCGCCGCTAAGCTCGCTTCCGGCAAAATAGCGGGCGGCAAGAGCGGCGGTTCGCGTTAAGATGCAGGGTCTTGCGCCCGCTCGGTTGCTCGCGCTCATCGTGCCTGCCGCATTGATGGCGGGGGCGCTTGGCTCGCAATATATCGGCGGGCTGTATCCGTGCGAAATGTGCCATTGGCAGCGCTGGCCGCATTATGCGGCGATAGCGCTGGCGGCCCTCGCCTTCCTCCTGCCGGGGCGTGGATTGCGATCGTTTCTCGTCGTCTTTGCAGGTCTGGCGATCATCACCTCCGGTCTGATCGGCGTGTTTCATGCCGGGGTCGAATATCGCTGGTGGGAGGGGCTGACCTCATGTTCGGTCACGAGCGCCGCGGGTTCGGCCTCGCAAGTGTTGGCCGACATCATGGCCACACCCTTGATCCGATGCGACCAGCCACAATGGACATTGTTCGGCATTTCCCTTGCCGGATATAATGCGTTGATCTCGATCCCGGCGGGGCTTTGGGTCCTCGCTTTGCTGGCACGGAAAGGCCGAGCATGACTTCTGATCGCAGCCAAATGATCCGCGTCGATCAGGCGGGCGAATATGGCGCGACCCGCATCTATGCGGGCCAGATGGCGGTGCTCGGCACCGACCATGCAATCAGCGGCACCGTCGCGCATATGGCCGCGCAGGAAGAACGCCACCGCCGCTTGTTCGATAAGCTGATGGCCGAACGCGGGGTGCGCCCGACCTTGCTCCAGCCCTTTTGGGATGTGGCGGGCTTTGCCTTGGGTGCGGCGACAGCCCTGATCGGACCGAAGGCGGCGATGGCCTGCACCGCCGCCATCGAAACCGAAATCGACGCCCATTATGCCGAACAATTGCGCGAACTGGACGCAGCGCCGCCGAGCGAGGCCGATCCCGAGCTACGCAAGATGATAGCCGAATTTCAGGCCGAAGAGGTCGAACATCGCGCCACTGCCCTTGCGGCGGGTGCCGAACAGGCCCCGGCCTATCCCCTTTTGGCGGGAGCGATCCGCCTTGGCTGCCGCTTCGCCATTGCCATGTCCAAGCGGATATGATGTCATCATCATTCTAATTTTAGACTCAGGAGATCTGCCATGCGCCCGATCATTTTTACGACCCTTGGTCTGATGGCGGTACCGCTGGCAATCACGCTTGCACCCATGCCTGTCGCCGCACAGCAAAAAGACCAGATGTTGATCGTCTATGGCGACGATCCCTGCCCCACCAGCACGGGTGGCGACATTGTGGTGTGTGCGCGCAAGCCCGAATCGGAACGCTATCGCATCCCGCAGGCGTTGCGCGAATCAAAGCGGACTCCCGATGCGCAAAGCTGGGCAGAGCGCGCGCGATCGATCGAATATGTCGGCCGCACCGGCACCAATAGCTGCTCCACCACCGGGGCCGGTGGCTGGACCGGCTGCTATGCCGAAATGATGCGGCAGGCGCGTGAAGAGCAAAAGGCCAAGAAAGCCGCAGACAGCAATCTGCCCTGATCGAACGCGGGGCTTGGCCACCGCCATCCGATCCGGACTTTTATTTGCTGACGAAGATTAGCTTTTATAAAAGGATCAGGGCGTTTCGGGCTATTCTCCCGAACGGCCCGTATACCCGCAAATCGCGCCAAGAACGAAGCTGATGCCAAGGGCGATACGGATATAACCCTCGGTATTATCGTACCAGCCGAACAGTTCTTCCCCATAGCCAAAAAGGGCGACAAAAACAATAAACGCAATGCCAAACATGTACTCAACTCCTCGTCGGCGGACACCCGAACATCGGACCGACTCATTCGCTTATGCCATATTTATCGCTAATGATGTGTGAATCCTTGCATGATCGAACAAGCATCGCCATAGGGAGCACATCCACACACAGCCACGCAGCAACCGGGACGAATGCATGAAAACGCGGATCTATGTGACGTTGAAAAACGGGGTGCTTGACCCACAGGGCAAGGCCATCCACCACGCACTTGAGGGTCTTGGATTCAGCGGCGTCAATGACGTGCGCGCAGGCAAGCTGATCGAACTCGACCTCGATGACAGCGTGACCACCGCCGATATCGAACGGATGTGCCAGCAATTGCTCGCCAATACCGTGATCGAGAATTTCCGCATCGAACCAGTCGCCGGCTGACGGACGAAAACGCCATGAAAACCGCAGTCATCGTCTTCCCCGGCTCCAATTGCGACCGCGATATGGCCGTCGCACTTGAACAAGTGACCGGCAAGGCCCCGGCCATGATCTGGCATCGCGAAAGCGAACTGCCCGAGGGTGTCGATTTCATCGCCCTGCCCGGCGGCTTTTCTTATGGCGATTATCTGCGCTGCGGCGCGATTTCGGCCCGCAGCCCCATCATCGCCGCCGTCAAGGCCGCTGCCGACCGTGGCGTGCGCGTATTGGGCGTGTGCAATGGTTTTCAGGTGTTGACCGAGGCGGGCATGCTGCCCGGCGCGTTGATGCGCAATGCGACGATGAACTTCATCTGCCGTGATGTGTCGCTGACGGTTGCGAACAACAATTCCGATTTCACCCGGCTCTATCAGGCTGGTGAGCAGGTCAATTTCCCGGTTGCCCATCATGATGGCAATTTCAACGCCGATGTAGACACGCTCGACCGGCTTGAAGGCGAAGGCCGGGTGGCGTTCCGCTACACGACCCCGATCAATGGCGCGGCCCGCGACATCGCCGGAATCCTGAGCGAAAAGCGCAATGTGCTGGGCATGATGCCGCATCCGGAACGGATGATCGAACCGGCCCATGGCGGCAATGATGGCCGTCGCCTGTTTGAAGGCGTGCTCGCCGCACTTTGATCGCCTGTGGGATTCCCTGTCGGCCCTAATGGGGTTTGGCTGGACATTCGCGCGTGATTCGGCAATAACATTGCCTATGCACGTTATTCGCGCCCTGCTTCTGCTACGACTTACACGCCCTTAGGCGTGTGTTTTCGCTCGGCCGCGCCCCGCGCCGCCTGTGGCACTTCCCGCCTAAGGGTTTATCCTTTTACCGTTCAGGCCTATAGCCTGTCATCGAGATATCGACCGGCCCGCAGATGGCCGGTTCATCAAGGATCAAGAACGTGACCGATACCGTCAAAATTTTCGACACCACCCTGCGCGATGGCGAACAGTCGCCGGGCTGTTCCATGAATTTGGAAGAAAAGCTGCGCGTGGCGGCCCAGCTCGAATCATTGGGCGTCGATATTATCGAAGCCGGTTTCGCCATCGCCTCGGAAGGCGATTTCGAAGCCGTGTCGCAAGTGGCAAAACAATGTGAAAGCGCCACCGTCGCCAGCCTCGCCCGCGCCGCCACCGCCGATATCGAACGCGCCTGGGCCGCGGTGAAACACGCCAAATTCCCGCGCATCCACACGTTCATCGCGACCAGCCCGCTGCATATGCGCGTCAAGCTGAACAAGACGCCGGAAGAAGTGCTGGCCGCGATTGAACATAGCGTCTCGCTGGCCGCATCCTTATGCCCGGATGTCGAATGGTCGGCGGAAGATGCGACCCGCTCCGACCCGGATTTCCTGTGCCGCGCGGTGGAAGTCGCGATCAAATCGGGGGCGCGCACCATCAACCTGCCGGATACGGTCGGCTATGCCACACCGGAAACCTATGGCGCGATGTTCCGCGATGTGTTGAACCGCGTGCCGAATGCCGATCAGGCGATCTTTTCGACCCATTGCCACAATGATCTGGGGCTGGCGGTTGCCAATACGCTCGCCGCTGTCATGGCCGGGGCGCGTCAGGTGGAATCGACCATCAACGGCATCGGCGAACGCGCGGGCAATGCGGCGATTGAAGAAATCGTCATGGCATTGAAGGTGCGTCACGATGTGATGCCGTTCCGCACCAATGCCGTGACCACCGAAATCACCCGTGCCAGCCGCCTGATTTCCGGCATCACCGGTTTTCAGGTTCAGCCGAACAAGGCGATTGTCGGCGCCAATGCCTTCGCCCATGAAAGCGGCATCCACCAGGATGGCATGATCAAGGATGCGAGCACCTATGAAATCATGACCCCGGAATCGGTCGGCTTGAACGCCTCCAATCTGGTCATGGGCAAGCATTCGGGCCGTGCCGCCTTCCGTCAGAAGCTGGAGGAACTGGGTTTCCGTCTGGGCGACAATGAATTTCAGGACGCCTTCGTCCGGTTCAAGGCGTTGGCCGATGCCAAAAAGGCTGTGTACGACGAAGACATTATCGCGCTCGTCGATGATGAAGTCCTGCGCGGCCATGATGTCATTCAGGTCAAGGAAGTCGAGGTCTATTGCGGCTCCAACGGTCCGCAGCGCGCGATCCTGACCTTGGAAGTCGATGGCAAGGAAACGACCGTCACCAGCAAGGGCAATGGCCCGGTCGATGCATTGTTCAACGCCATCCGCATGATCGTGCCGCATGATCAATCGGTGCTGGAACGCTATGAAGTCCATGCCGTGACCGGCGGCACCGATGCACAGGCCGAAGTGTCAGTGCTGTTGTCGGAAGATGGCCGCACGGTGCGTGGCCGTGGCGCGCATTATGACACGATGGTCGCCAGCGCGCGCGCCTATGTCAATGCGCTCAACAAGCTGATGGTCAAGCGGGGCAAGAGCAATTTGAACGAAGCATCGGCGGGGTAATTTTTTTTGTCCCTCAATCGTCGGGCGGCGACATCCGTCGCCTTGGCTTTCCTCGCAATAAGCTCGGGCGGCCGGTCGGCCTTGCGGCGGCCATGCCGCCGGAGTCATTCGCAATATAAAAAAGGGGGCCGCAACGCCCCCTTTTTTTACAACATGCCGAGTTCGAGCTTGGCCTCATCGGACATTTTCGCGGGATCCCATGCCGGGTCCCAGACAAGATTGACCTCCGCCGCGCCGATCCCCGGCACCGCGCCCACGCGCATTTCGACTTCGGCGGGCATGGATTCCGCGACGGGGCAATGCGGGGTCGTCAACGTCATGGTGACAACCGCATGGCCGTTGCTGATCTCGACATTGTAAATCAGGCCGAGGTCATAAATATTGACCGGAATTTCCGGATCGAAAATGTCCTTGAGCGCCGCAATCACGGCCTCATACAGATCGCCGCCCGGCTCTTCGCCGGTCAGGGCCGCTGGCTTTTCCGAGAGGAAACCTTCGAGATAATCAGGCTTGCGCTCCGGCGCAGGTGTAGACGGCGGGGCAAAACCCGCATCGGTCACACGCGCCTTAGGCGGCGGCGATACTGCGCCGACTTCCTGATAATTGACCTTATTGTCCTCGCTCATCCGAAAATCCTCGACACACGTTCAAGGCCGCGCACCAGCGCGTCCACATCTGTTTGATCATTATACAGGCCAAAGCTGGCCCGTGCGGTTGCAGGCACGCCCAACAATTCCATCAACGGCTGGGCGCAATGATGGCCCGCGCGGATCGCCACGCCCTCTTCATCGAGAATGGTCCCGATGTCGTGCGGATGCACGCCCTGCATCGCGAAAGACACGATCCCGGCGGCATCCTCCGGCCCGAATAATTGTACGCTGTTGAACTTGCGCAGCGCATCGCGCGTCGCCTGCACCAATGCGTGCTCATGCGCGCCAATCTTGGCAAGGCCGATCGCATCGACATAATCGATCGCGGCATGCAGCCCAATCACCTCGGCAATCGCCGGGGTGCCTGCCTCAAACCGCGCGGGCGGCGGGGCATAGGTCGTTTTTTCAAACGTCACCCGGTCGATCATCGCGCCACCACCCTGATAGGGCGGCATTTGATCGAGCAAGTCACCCTTGCCCCACAATACGCCAATGCCGGTCGGGCCATATAATTTATGGCCGGAAAACACATAGAAATCGCAATCCAGCGCCTGCACATCCACCGCCAGACGCGGCACGGCCTGACAGCCATCGAGCAGGATCTTCGCCCCGACTTTATGCGCCATCCGCACCGCGCGCGGCACATCCAGCACCGACCCCAGCACATTCGACACATGGGCCAAAGCGACCAATTTATGGGCAGGCGTCAGCATGGCTTCGGCGGCATCAAGGTCGATCCGGCCATCCGCCGTCAGCGGACAGACATCGATCTCCACCCCGATCCGATCACGCAACAACTGCCACGGGACAATATTGCTGTGATGCTCCAACTGGCTGAACAGGATGCGATCGCCCTTTTGCAGCAGCGACCCAAAGCTATGGGCGACGAGATTGATCGCCTCGGTCGCGCCGCGCACGAACACGATCTCATTTTCGGACGGCGCGTTGATAAACTGCGCCACCCGCCGCCGCGCGGCTTCAAACGCCATCGTCATATTTGCCGAGCGGGCATAAACGCCGCGATGCACCGTCGCATAATCGCGGCCCAGCGCATTGACCATCGCATCGATCACCGCCTGCGGCTTTTGCGCCGTGGCCCCAGTGTCGAGATAATGCCAGCCCCCCGCCAAACCGGGGAAATCAGCGCGAAACGTCACACCAATTCTCCCAATTTCGCGAGTGCCGCCGCCTGCAATTCTTCTTCTGCCTCGGCGCCATCGAACACGCCCGCGACAAAGGCCTGCAACATCAGTCGCTTTGCATCCGCAGGCGTCAGGCCGCGCGATTCCAGATAGAACAGGCCCATCGCATCCAATTCGCCAATCGCCGCGCCATGGGCGCATTTCACGTCATCGGCGTAAATTTCGAGTTCCGGCTTGGCATTGGCAGTGGCGGCACGGCCCAGCAGCATCGCCTTGAACGACTGCACGCTGTCGGTGTGTTGCGCCCCACGCGCGACCGCGACCTTGCCCAAATAGGTGCCGGTCGCCTTGTCGGCCATCACAGCGCGGATAGTCTGACGACTGGTCGCGCCCGGCTCCACATGATTGACGGTCGTCACGATTTCGAGAATCTGGTCGTCATTGCCGAGAATGACGCCGCCAAGATTGAAATCCGCCCCTTCATGCAAGATGACATCAAGCTCGATCCGGCCATAGGCCCCGCCCAAGGCCAGCACATGAAAATCGAACTTCGCCCCCTTATCGAGGTTGATCGCAAACTGCCGGATTTCGGTCGCGCCTTGAGCGGCATCGACAATCAGATGACGCGCCGCCGTATCACCCGCCGCGACATTGATCCGCTCCGGGGCTGCCAGCGGCCAGAGACGGGCCACCGCGTCGATATCGGCATAGCGCCATGCCTCATCCCGGCGGGTGGGAAGTGTCGTCACGCCGCGATCTCCGCATAGCCCTCGCGTTCGAGCTCCAGCGCCAGTTCCGGCCCGCCCGATTTCACGATCCGCCCTGCCGCCAGCACATGGACAAAATCCGGCTGCACATAATCGAGCAGGCGCTGATAATGGGTGATCAACAACACGGCCTTGTCCGGCTTGCGCATCACGCGGTTGATGCCCTCGCCGACCACGCGCAGCGCATCGATGTCGAGGCCGCTATCGGTTTCATCGAGGATCGCGAGCTTGGGATCGAGAATGCCCATCTGGACCATCTCGTTGCGCTTTTTCTCGCCACCCGAAAAGCCGACGTTCACCGGGCGCTTGAGCATGTCCATATTCATGCCCATCGCATCCGCCTGAGCGCGGGCGACCTTCAGGAACTCGCCCCCCGATAACGGCGCTTCGCCCCGCAATTTGCGCTGGGCGTTCAACGCCTCGCGCAGGAATTGCACGTTCGATACGCCCGGAATTTCGACCGGATATTGGAAACCGAGGAACAGGCCAGCGGCGGCGCGTTCATGCGGCGCGAGCGTGAGCAGATCCTGCCCGTCAAACTCCACCGCGCCGCTCGTCACCTCATAGCCGGGCCGTCCGCCGAGCGTATAGGTCAGGGTCGATTTACCCGCGCCATTCGGCCCCATGATCGCATGAATTTCACCCGCATTGATCTTGAGCGACAAGCCCTTGAGGATTTCCTTGTCGCCAATCGCGGTGTGGAGGTTGTTGATATTCAGCATTTTAACCAACTGATCCTTCGAGAGAAATTCCAAGCAGCTTTTGTGCCTCGACAGCAAATTCCATCGGCAATTGTTGCAGCACTTCCTTAGCGAAACCATTGACGATCAACGCCACCGCGCTTTCCTGATCCAGCCCGCGTTGCATCGCGTAAAACAACTGATCGTCGGAAATCTTGCTGGTCGTCGCTTCATGTTCGATCTGGGCGGTCGGGTTCTTGACCTCGATATAAGGCACGGTGTGCGCGCCGCATTGATCGCCCAGCAACAGGCTGTCGCATTGGGTGAAGTTACGCACCCCATCCGCATTGGCCGCGACTTTGACAAGGCCGCGATAGGTGCCGTTGGATTTGCCCGCGCTGATCCCCTTGGACACGATGGTCGACCGGCTGTTCTTGCCATTGTGGATCATCTTGGTGCCGGTATCGGCCTGTTGGTGATTATTGGTGACGGCGACCGAATAAAATTCACCGACCGAATTTTCCCCGTTCAACACACAGCTTGGATATTTCCAGGTGACCGCCGAGCCGGTTTCAACCTGCGTCCAACTCACCTTGCTATTCTTGCCCTGACACAGAGCGCGCTTGGTCACGAAATTATAAATGCCGCCCTTGCCCTCGGCATCGCCGGGATACCAATTCTGCACGGTCGAATATTTGATTTCGGCATCGTCGAGAATGACCAGTTCGACCACCGCCGCATGCAACTGGTTCTCGTCGCGCATCGGGGCGGTGCAGCCTTCGAGATAGGACACATAGCTGCCCTTGTCCGCAACGATCAGCGTGCGTTCGAACTGGCCGGTATTTTCCGCGTTGATGCGGAAATAGGTCGACAATTCCATCGGGCAGCGCACGCCCTCCGGAATATACACAAAGGTGCCGTCCGAAAATACCGCGCAATTGAGCGCCGCAAAATAATTGTCGTGCATCGGCACGACCTTGCCGAGCCACTTTTTGACCTGTTCGGGATATTCGCGAATGGCTTCGGAAATAGAACGGAAAATGACGCCTGCTTCTTCCAATTCCTTGCGGAAGGTGGTGGCGACGCTGACGGAATCGAACACCGCATCGACCGCGACCTTGCGCGCGCCCTCAACCCCGGCGAGCATCTTCTGCTCTTCCAGCGGAATGCCCAGCTTCTCATAGACGCGCAGGATTTCGGGATCGACCTCGTCAAGGCTGCCCAACTGCTTCTTCGCCTTGGGCGCCGCATAATAATAGGCGTCCTGATAATCAATCGGCGGGATATTGAGCTTGGCCCAATGCGGCGTTTCCATCGTCAGCCAATAACGATAGGCCTTCAACCGCCAGTCCAGCATCCATTCCGGCTCGTTCTTCTTGGCCGAAATGAAGCGCACGGTGTCCTCGCTCAACCCCTTGGGCGCGAACTCCTGTTCGATGTCGGACGAAAAGCCCCATTCATAATCGGAGACCTTGTTGGCCGCCGCCAATGCCTCGGCATTTTTTGTGTCGGCGATGTTGGTCATGCGTTATTCCTCACAACACTTCTGGCCGCGTAAAATGCCGATCCACCAGTTGCGTCAACGGCACATTGGCAAGCGCGCCGCGCACGGCATCATTCACCTGCGGCCAATGCTGCTGCACCCGGCAGGCACCTTCAAGGCTGCAATCATGCTTGCCGCTGTCAACACAGGGCGTCATCGCGATCGGGCCTTCGACCGCTTCGATAATATCCGCAAGCGTCACCGCCGCAGGCGGACGGGCGAGCCGAAACCCACCGCCCGCGCCACGCACCGACGACAATAATCCCGCCGCCGAGAGCTTGCTCACCAATTTTTGCACGGTCGGCAACGGAATGCCGGTTTCATCGGCCAATTGCGCCGCGTTGATCCGCTTGCGCTTCTCACCCGTCAACGGGTCCACCCCTGCCCCGCCGCAATGGCGCGCAGCCGCGGACATCATCACCACGGCATAATCAGCAAGGGAAGAAAGACGCATGGCGACCGGCGAATCCTAAATCAGACAAAATTGATCCGGTTTGTTATCGCATCCCTAGCGTCGCAAATCAAGCATAAGGGACAATTTCCTGGAAATTCGCCAATGTCAGCGCCTCGCGCGTGATCGGGCTGCCACGGGTCATCAACCCGCGCGGCGTGCGCCCGGTGAATGCGCGTAACTCCCTGATCATATGCGATTGATCGGCATAATGGCTGACCGCTTCGGCGGGGGGACGGCCTTGATTGGCGAGCATCGCCGATGCTGTCCTGAGCGCCCCATATTTGCGCGACAATAATTTGGGCGGCCCACCGAAATATTGGCTGGCGATCCGCATCACCTGCCGCGACGACAAATCGCAACGCGCATATAGCGCATCGACATCCGGGAACAGATCCGCGCTCAGCCACGACCGGATCACGCCCAGCAATTGGCGATGGCTGGGCGGCAACGGCTTCAGCCGGGGCAATAGCAACGCATCCAACCCATCCGCCAATGCCCGCATGTCGCTGGTCGCGCGCACGACCTCGGCCATCTCGTCTGCCAAACCACCAAGGACAATCTGCATATCGACGGCGCGATCCGAAAAGGCGAAGGCATGCTCCCCCAACAACTGCCCCCAGGCTTCCGGATTGATCGGGATGCCGATACATTCGACGGGCCCCGACACGCGCATGCGCGGACTGGTCGTCAACGGCCCCGTACACAGCAAGGGCGTGGTGACATATCGCCGCCCGTTCGGCCATTCGACATAGCCATCGCCGCCTTCAATAAAAAACCATAGATTGCCGGTATCCACCCGCAAATATTCCTCATTGACGCTATAATCCTGCCGCAGCCGGTAATAAAAGGGGATCGCCGGACGCAAGGCCGGATGCGCCCCGATGACTTCGAACAGCTTTGGCATCAGCTATCGGACGATAGCGAAGAAACCTTACCCGCCAGCGCCGCACGACCAAAGGTCAATCGGCTCAACCGCTCTTCTTCATCCTTGATGCCGCCGGGGGTAATGCCGGTGAACTCCTTCACCTCGCGAATGAAATGCGATTGGTCATAATAGGCATCCGCCGCCAGCAATTCGCCCATTTCATCGCCCCGCGCCAGCGCATTGGCCGCCCGCAACGCCCGATATTTGCGCACCAACAGCCCCGGCGTCGCGCCATAGAGCTGCTTGGTCAGCTTTTCGATCTGGCGGCGAGTCAGGCCGGTATCCGCGATCAGATCCGCCAACACGGGTTGAAGGCTGGAAATCAGCCAGCGATCGACCGCTCGCGTAAACCATAATGGCACCTGATCCGCCCGATGGCGCAATGTCCGCGCAAAGGATGTACCAATTTCGACCATCGCATCCAGATCGTCGGTCGCCGCCAGCGCACGGTGAACATCCAGCACAGTCGGACCAAGCAAGCTCGTCGCATCGATCATCTTGTTGGTCAGCGACACCGCCTCAACGCCCGTCAGCGCCCCCCATCCCGCCGCCAGCAATCCCAAGCCAAAGGCGCGCACCGGCCCCTTGGCGACAATGCGCGAAGCGACCGTGCGTGGGCCAAGCAGGCTGCACGGCGTAAAAGGGTAATGATTGCCATCGGGGAATTCCATATGGCCCTCACCGGCCAGCACAAATCGGAACTGCGCGACATCCGCACGTTCCAATTCGTTCAATTCTGCGTCGTCCGCCCGGAAATAATAGAATGCCGTCAGAAATTCCGACAGATCAGGCGGCGGTGGAACATAATCCAACGAAAACACGTTTGTGCACCCCAAGCCATACGTCCAAGCGCCAGATTGCGATCCATATAAACCGCTAAGTCTGATGCCGAATTTTTGGGCAAATATTATGCAACGCCGCCATTCACGCACACAGATATACTTGCCATACATGCCTTGGACGGGAGGTTGCGTAAACAAATTTTTAAAAAAAGTGGCCCAGCCAGCGTGCCAGCCGAGCCACAGGAAAAAGGATTTCGCTCGGAAATCCCTTCGGGTCGCAATGACGGCTTAAACTAGTCGCCTTTCGTCCGTATTGGATGATTTTGCATTTTTAGAATAAATTCGACACATGAATGGCAATAAATGCCGCTAAAACTGTCGCGAAACCAGCCCGCGCCTCCCCCGCCCCTGCGTCGCAGTTACCCGCTTTTTGTCGTCCAATCAAAATGCTACGCATTGCCAAGCGTCGATCTGTCGGTAGGATCAGGCTGGTTAATAGATTCGGCACGATGTTTGGCACACGCCCCAACGTCCGCCTGTTTGAGGAGTACACAGTCGGCATGAGTGGAATCGCCTCGCTATCGCAATTGCGCATGTCGTTTGTCCGCTGGGCGCTGTTTACCGTCCCCAGCATCCTGCTGCTCGGGATCGCCTCCGGCAGGCTGGCGAATTCTGGCGAACAGAACCGCTGGTATGCAGCCTTGGTCCAACCCGACATGACCCCGCCCGGCTGGTTTATCGGGGCGACTTGGACCGTGTTATACATCCTGATGGGCATATCGCTCGCGATGATCCTGAATGCCCGTGGTGCGCGCGGACGCGGCTTGGCGCTCAGCCTGTTCACGTTGCAATTGCTCGCCAACCTCGCATGGTCGCCGATCTTTTTTGCTGCCCATGAAATGACGTTCTCGGTCTATTGGCTGGGGCTGATCGGCGTACTGGCACTGGCCACCACCTTCGCCTTTGGCCGGATCAGGTCGGTCGCTGCGTGGCTTTTGGTCCCTTATCTCGCATGGCTATGCGTGGCGGGCAGCCTGAATTATCAGCTCGACAAGCTCAATCCCGATGCTGAAATCCTTGCGCCCGGCGAATTCAGCACCCAAATAGACATGTAGTTATCGCCACCTTCTTCAAGGGTCGGCCATATCTTAAACACACTTTATCGAAAGGCCGCTTCATGCAGTCCGAAAACAAGTTCCTCGAAGATCTGTCCAAAATGATCAACGGCGCGGCAGGCACGATTGCCGGCATGGGGCGCGAGGCCGAAACCAACATGCGCGAAAAAATGCGCGAATGGCTGGGCGGGCTGGACATGGTCAGCCGCGACGAATTCGAAGCGACAAAAGCCATCGCGCTGGCCGCCCGTGAAGAGGTCGATGCGCTGAAAGAGCGCATTACCGCGCTTGAAGCTGCGAGTAAAAAGACGCCCAAGGCCTGACGCAAACCGCTGGCGACCGTTTTTTCCACAAAAAAGCGGGTCGCCAGCCGGGTTGGGCCTTGTAAAAATCACCGAGTTGTGAGCAGGCTCCCCACATGATGAGCGACGAGTTCGAGGTTTCCCGCGAGACGGGACGTCCAATCGACGCCCTTGATCAATGTTTCGCCGCCTTTGGTTGGCAGGTCCAGCGACAAGGCGATGACGAGATTATTGCCTCTGTGCAGGGCAGTTGGACGAATTACGAAATGCGCGCGGTCTGCCGGGATGACGACCGGGCACTGCAATTCCTGTGTTTTCCTGACATTCGTATCAATTCCGACCAATATCCTGTCGTCCATGAAACCATCAGCCTAGTGAATGAACAGCTCTGGGTCGGCCATTTCGAACTCTGGCATGCGACCGGGCTGATCGTCTATCGCCACGCTCTGATCCTCGAACCCGCGGAAGAAATGGGCATGTCGATCGAACAGGCCGAAACGGTGATCGAAACCGCGCTGGAAGAATGCGAGCGATTCTATCCCGTGTTCCAATTCGTTTTATGGGGCGGCAAAACACCCCAAGAGGCCATCGCCGCCTCGATGATTGAAACCGCCGGAGAGGCTTGAGGGCCAAGGCATCATTGCCAATTTATAGGGACTTCGAATTCAGATGAGCGATTTCGGACAGGTGCTGCTGGTCGGTTGCGGCAATATGGGTGGCGCGATGGTGCGCGGCTGGATTGCCGATGGGGCCAAGCCCGCCGCGATTACCGCGATTGATCCCTTCGCCACCGCCCCTGCCCCCGGCGTCAATATCGTCCGCAGCGCCAGCGCACTGGCCGGCACCACGGCGGATATCATGCTGCTCGCGGTCAAGCCCCAGCAACTCGACGCCATCACCGATGATGTCGCGCCACTGGTAGGCCCACAAACGATCCTCCTGTCCATTCTCGCGGGCGTTGAAATCGACGCATTGCGCCGCCGCTTCCCCAATGCTGGCACGATCATCCGGATCATGCCGAACACCCCGGCTGCCATCGGCAAGGGCGTCATGGCGCTGTACGGCACTGACGATCCGGCCATTCAGGCACGTGCAGAGGCGCTGATGCGCCCGCTGGGCCTGGTCGAATGGATTTCGGCGGAAAGCCTGTTTGACGCGGTCACGGCGCTCTCCGGCTGTGGCCCGGCCTTTGTGTTCCGCTTCATCGATGCGATGGCGCGTGCAGGCACGGCCCTTGGCCTGCCCGCCGATCAGGCGACCCGCTTGGCACTGGCAACGGTCGAGGGTTCGGCCCTGCTCGCGATTGGTTCGGATGAAACCCCCGGCCAGCTCGCGGAACGCGTTGCCAGCCCCGGCGGTTCAACGCGCGAGGGGCTGAACCGGCTCGATCAGAATAACGACCTGTTCCGCCTGATGGAAGAAACGCTCAACGCCTCCGCCCGCCGCAACGCCGAAATGGCCGCCGCCGCGCGCGGCTAAGCCAATAAACTGACATCACGCTTTTTTGCGCAGCAATAGCTTGCGCCGCGCCCAAGTGCAGGATAGAGGACCGGCCTACCAGAGCAATGCGGAGCGGTGGCCGAGTGGTCGAAGGCGCTCGCCTGGAAAGTGAGTATACGTCAAAAGCGTATCGAGGGTTCGAATCCCTCCCGCTCCGCCACCGACCAGAAATCGGAATAAAACCGCCTCTGAATTACATTCAAACAGAGAAAAAATATCATATATCCATATGATTATATTATATTTTATTCCAATATTCGAACTCTTGATCGTTTAATGCCGGCCAGTTGAGAAACCCAAATTTTGGTGACGACGCTACACGCTCAACATCAGCTTAAACCAAAGACACACATAAGTCCGTCACCGGGTACCGGGCGATGGCTCAGATCCTTGCTGATGCCCTCAAGCACATGTACCAACAGCTAAGCGTTTCATCTACTGCAGGCGAAGATCGGATAGATGATGGACATTGAACCGCAACCACTTCAGGTCATCGCACCAGATAAGATCGCGCAACTCGTCGAAGCCGTTGGCATACGCAAGGCTGGTCTGGGCATCTTGCCAACTTTGACTTTAGGCGTGTTGGCAGGGGCATTCATCGCATTCGGCGCCATGGCCTATACAGTCGCCATTACGGGCAGCGAACTAGGCTTTGGCCCGACCCGCCTTATTGGAGGTGTGGCGTTTTCACTTGGATTGATCTTGGTGATCATAGGAGGTGCCGAACTCTTTACGGGCAACAGCCTCATCGTCATGGCATGGGCAAGTGGCCGGGTCGGCACAGGTGCCATCTTGCGCAATTGGGCAATCGTCTATGTGGGCAATCTTATCGGGGCTATTGCCACCGCGATCTTCGTCCATGTCTCGGGTGTACTGACCTTGGGGGATGGTTCGGTCGGGGTTACAGCCGAAAATATCGTGATGGCCAAGCTAGGGATAAGCCCATTGCAGGCATTCACGCGCGGCATATTATGCAACATCCTTGTCTGCCTCGCCGTCTGGATGAGCTTTGCCGCCCGCAGCGTAGCCGGCAAGGTGGTTGTTATTGTCCCCCCGATTGCAGCCTTTGTCATGCTAGGCTTCGAACATTCCGTGGCGAACATGTATCTTATTCCCGTCGGAATGTTGCACAAGACCGGTATGATTGACGCCGGGATGTTGCTTGCCAATCTGGTCCCGGTGACGGCAGGCAATATTATCGGCGGCGGCGGTCTTGTCGCCCTTGTCTATTGGCTGGTGTACCTGCGCCCCTCGTCTCATGACATGACGCGATGAAAAATGCCCGCACGCACAGGCTCAAGCCTATAACTGGGGATTGGGCGGGAAGCTTACCCCCCGCCCGTTCACACATTAGATAAGCCCTGCGGTCCATCCCGCAGTCTGGGCAACGACCCAAAAACCGATCAGCAGGAACAAGCCCGCGGCGATCATGCGCACAATGTTGAGAGGGACATATTTTAGCAATTCATGGCCCACAAATACCGCCGGTACGTTGGCAATCATCATGCCAAGGGTCGTACCCATTGTCACAGGCAAGACGTCATGGAATCGAGCACCAAGCGCGACGGTCGCAATTTGCGTCTTGTCGCCCATTTCAACCAGAAAGAACGCGATTAACGTCGTGATAAAGGCGCCAAATCGGGCGGGCTTGTGCTCATCATCGTCAAACTTGTCCGGGATCAACGTCCATGCCGCCATGGCAATGAACGAGAACGCGACGGCATAACGGAACCATTGGCCGTCGAGGATCGACGCAACTTCCGAGCCGACCAATGCGGCGAGAAAGTGATTAGCGACGGTTGCCGCAAAGATACCCGCCACAATCGGCACAGGCTTCTGGAACCGCGTCGCCAGAACAATGGCGAGTAATTGGGTTTTGTCGCCGATCTCCGCGAGGGCTACGACCGCTGTCGATGTCAATAATGCTTCCATGAACAATCTCCGGGTCGGGCGGCGTTAAAGATCCAACGGACATCGATCTCGCCGCCCAACCCTGAACGGAGATTCGATGCCATTGGTCTCGCCCAAGCGGTGTCCCGCTTCCCCTGCACCACGGCCTCTCAACCGAGTATGTTGACGCAAGGGCTCGTCCTAACGGACGACTGGCTACTCCCCAGATGACATTGCGGCCTTAACGCTCTGGTCGTTTAAAATCAACCATCCTGCCGGATATCCTCACGCATATCATAGCCGATCATGGCCGCGTCATTCCACAACTGACCCATGTACATAAATCGCTAGTGCAAAAGCTCGGGTGAAATTGCGCAATCCATATTGCGAATCAGTTGCATTATCATATAACCGCCCCCCTTACCGGGAATCATCCCGCAAGGAAATGAGCGGTTACCATGTCTTATATTCGCAAAGCGACCAGAGCACGGTCGGTCGCACATCAATTCCATATATGGGTTGGGGGCATTCTGGCGCTGTTCATGGTCGTCATGGCGGCGTCGGGCAGCCTATTGCTCTGGAAGGATGACTATCTGCGCTGGGCAACACCCAAGGCAGCACAATCGGTTCCTGCACGACCGTCGTCCGTCCTAGCCGCGACCATCGACAGGGCGCGCAGCCATTATGGCGATCGGCTGATCATGGTCCAATTCGCTTCTGAACGCATGGGCGTGGATCAATACCGCCTGACAGATGGCGGTGCCTATGCAGATCCGGCAAATGGCAGGCTGATCGAGGAATGGCGCAAGAATGAAAGATTCTTAGACATCGCCTTCGACCTTCACCACCGGCTGCTGGCAGGCGCAACGGGAGAAACCGCTATTGGTATCCTTGGCATTCTCAGCTTTATGCTGGTGATCGCCGGCCTCTTTTTATGGTGGCCCTATGCGCGCCTGTTCAAACCGAAGCTGATACCGGATCGCCTTTCCAAGCCGGCATTGCTAAAGGTCCACCGCGACATGGGATTGCTCTTTGCCGTTCCCATCCTGCTATTGAGCGTAACGGGCACAGCCATGATTTTTCATGATGCGGCCAAACAAGTGCTCCTGTCCCTGACACGGGAAAATTTGCCGATCACCCATAAAATCGTGGCGAAACCCGGACAGATTGACTGGCGCAAGGCGCTGGCAATAGCGGAAATGCAATTTCCGGGTGCCGAGCTTCGATCTGTGTCATGGCCAAAGGCCGCGGGCGAACCTGCGCAGGTGCGCTTGCGCCAAAATGGCGAACTGACGCCGCAAGGGCGCACCGTCATCATCTTCGATCCTGCCAATATGCACATGCTGACCGTTACCGACGCTTTGCAGCAACCCCGCGCCATCCGTATTATCAATAGCTTCTACCCATTGCACGCGGGCAAGACATGGGGTCGGACCTATCAAATTATTTTAACGATCATTGGCGTCAGCTTTCTCGCGCTGTCCGCTTATGCATTTCTGGCGTTTCTTAAGCGGCTCAACCCAATCCGTCCGCGATAGTCCTTCGCGCTCCAGTCATCATGTTCACTTGACGGCCTTTGCCGCCCTATATATGAGAATGATTCTCATTAGCATAATATTACACCTAACAGGGGAAGTTCATGCTCATCTCAACGATTGCGCGCCTGACGCTGGCCACTTCGGTCAGTATTTCGACAATGGCCGCTGCCGAAACCGCCGCCGAAAGCGAAAGCGCAGCAACCATCATCGTGACCGGCAAGCGCGCCGAATATGCCGTTGATATCGTCGCTTCGATCAAGATTGACGCGCCGCTCAAGGACATTCCGCAGACCATCGACGTCGTCACCGATGCCGTCATGCGCGATCAACGCGCCTTGTCACTGCAGGCTGTATTGAAAAACGTACCGGGCGTCGGATTCTCGCACGGCGACGGTCAACGCGATCAGGTGTCCATTCGCGGATTTTCCGCCATCGCCGACCAGTTTGTTGACGGACTGCGCGATGATGCGCTCTATTTTCGCGACCTTTCCAACATCGAACGGGTGGAGGTCATCAAGGGACCGGCCTCCGTACTCTATGGGCGCGGTTCATCGGGCGGCCTCATCAATCGCGTGACCAAGAAGCCGGGCGTCAATGTTGGCGAGATTGCCGTCAGCTATGGCAGTTGGGACGATCGTCGCGCCGAACTGGACGTGGGTTTGGCGCCGGAAGATGGTATCGCCGCCTTCCGGCTTACCGGAGCCATCGAGCGCGCCGACAGCTTTCGTAGCCAGCAGTTTCATGAGCGCGAAGCCCTTTCACCTTCGCTGGCACTCAAGCTCGGCGCACAGACCGATGTCCTCATTCAAGGTGATTATCTGCGCGATCGGCGCGTGACCGATTTCGGCATACCCGCCTATAAAGGACGGCCTGTCGATGTGCCCCCTGCCACCTATTATGGCTCTCGCAACGCCCATGAGGACGACTATAATCAATCGCGCGTCTATTCAGGCACTGCGACGATCAGCCACAAATTCGACGATCATAACAGCCTGCGCAACGCGTTCCGTTATTATGATTATCGGCTCGATCGGCAAAATACCCTGCCCGGTGCCGTGAATGAAGCCGCCCTGACCGTCAGCCTCAATCGGTCTGCGCTGGACAGGAACGAGCATGGCTGGTTCAATCAGACTGAACTGACGCACAAGGCCGAACTCGTCGGCATGCAGCATCAGCTTTTGCTCGGCGTGGAACTGGGGCGTCAGGTCAAGGATGTCCTGACCTATTCGAAAACTGGTATCGCTACGGTCGCGCTCTTCAACCCGGTGCTGCCGGTCATTACGACCAATGGCAGCTTGGCGAGCGACAACCGGGGCATATTCAACACCCTTGGCCTCTATGCACAGGATATGATCTCGATCGGCGACCATCTGAAGGCGCTTGTCGGCATCAGATACGACCGCTTCAAGCAACAGACCGACGATCATCTTCCCGGCAAATCCGATCTGGCGCGCACGGACACTAACTGGAGCCCTCGCGCCGGTCTCGTCTGGCAACCCGACCGCAACCAGTCCTATTATGTCTCGTGGAGCCGATCGTTCCAACCGTCAGGCGAGGCGTTCTCCATCGCTGCGAACAATGCCGACATCGCCCCGGAAAAGACGAGCAATACGGAAGTCGGCGCCAAATATACGCTTTTCGACGGTAAACTGAACGCCACTTTGTCCGCCTTCAATCTGCGGCGGTCGGGGATCAAGGCGGCCAATCCCGCCGCGCCGACGATACTCATCCCCATCGGGGTCCAACGCACGCGCGGCGTCGAACTCAGCGGCACGCTCAATCTGGAAAACGGCTGGCAGGCAATCGCCGGCTATGCCTATCTGGACGCCAAAATCGTCCAATCGGCAAATACGGCCCTGATCGGCAAGCACGCGACCATCACGCCGCACCACGCCGCCAACATCTGGATCACAAAGGACTTCGGCAATCGCTTTGGCCTTGGCGCGGGGGCGAATTATGTCGGCAACCGGTTCGCGGATACAGTCAATTCCGTAATATTGCCGCATTATTTCACCGCCGATGCGATGGTCTGGCATCGCTTTGGACCGGTGGTTGCCCAACTCAACGTCACCAACATCTTTGACCGCGCCTATATCGTCTCCGGCCATGGCACCAGCGCCCATCTCAACCTGCCCGGCGCGCCAAGGGCAGCCATGCTGACGCTGCGCTACAATTTTGCGGGACAGCGAGACTGAAGCGGAAAATGACCCTGCGCAATAGACCGGAAACCCGATCAGCGCGGCAATTGCGCCATCGATGACGGTCGGATCACCCGGCCCACCCAAATGAGAGAGAGCCTGCCATGTATGACTATATCGATCGCCCGGTAATGTCGCTTGATCGTGGCGGGCGCTTTCTTGTCTGGGCGGCCCGTAGCTGGGTCAAAACGCTAAGTCGAGGCAGTTGTCCAGCCACGGCCATCGGCCCCGCCTTCGCCCAATGGAAGATGATCAGGGCGTTGACGCCTTTTCATCGCATGATGCTGCTGCTGAATGCACATGCGATTGAAACAATGCGGTTTTGCAACCTCAATTGCTGCCACATCTCGGAACATGAAGCCCTGATCATCAGCCTGGTGCGTGGCATGCAACACCTCAGGCCCGAGATGGTCCAAGGTGCGATTGCGCTCGTTATCGATGACGATCAAATCCCGGCACTCATCGAAAACTTATCAGCTCTGGCCAACGCCATGACGCAGGCCGGGATATTACCCGCGCAGATGTTGCGTTAGACAGTCCTGTACGCTCCATGCACCGCTGCCTGAACAAGGATGTTGTCATTCAACCGGGGATGACAACCACCGCCGAAATCCTGCGGCAAGAGGTGATTCACCAATGGCTGTAAGGAGAGATCAATTGGAAACAAAAACAGTTAAACCGCCCCTCCTCCCCCGCCATGCGGAGGAAGAAGGAGGAGCTTATTTAACGCGCCAGATAGGCATCCAGCGTCTGGTTGAAGTGACGCAGGCGCACTTCCTGATAATTGCCGAGCGTCTGGCCCGCCTTGCGTCCGGCCTTATACTGGTTGAGGAAACCTTCCTGCTGCGCCCGCAGGTTCATCGTGTCCTGATCATAGACCGAGCCAAGCCCCTTATCCATGCCGGGCACGATAGTGTAGCTTTCCTCTTCCTTGACTGTGAACAACTCGGCTGGTTCCGGGCGTTCGCCGGTCGATGGCACCGGGCGGAGGAACAGGATTTCGAACTTGGTGCGGTCCGCACGCAGGCCAATCGGGCGGAAGCGATAGACCATCGGCAACGAGAATCCGGGAAACAGGATCATGTTCGGGAACAGATGATATTCGATCGTGTCGACGATCTCGCTGTCCGAATAGCCTGACAGATCGGCCTGATATTGCGCGCCGAATACCTTGCGGAGATAGCGCGCCATCACGCAACGGGCGGTTTCGCCCTCTTTCACCGTCAACTCGTCCGACACCATCGACCGGTCGCCGACCAGCATCGTGTTGATCAGTTCCTGTTCGGTCATCGGATTGTCGAGATGCGGGCTCTGCGTACCGCCCGCCGAATAAAAGCGCGACACATGCGCGTCATAGCAATCATATTGGACATTGGCGTCGCCGGTCGCCGTCATCAACTGCGGATGGGTTTCATAGACGTGATAGGATTCCATAAAGGCCTCCATCGCCGTTTTCCAATTGCAGTTCAGCTCCTTGGCCATATGCAGCGAGACATAACGCTGGCTGAGGTCCCAGCCCTTGAAATGGTCGATCAGCACCTTGGCATAGTCATCGAACGGCTGGGGATTTTCATCGAGGTTTATGAAGATGAAACCTCCCCATTGCGCCGTCGCGACGTTCGGCAGGGCGAATTTTTCCGGTTCGACATGCGGGAAATCCCATGCGCATGGCACCGATGACAAAGCGCCATCGATCTTCCACGTCCAGCCATGATAGGGGCAGCGCAGGTCGCGGGTCGAACCCTCGCCTTCGCAAGCGCGCAATTTGGTGCCGCGATGGAGGCAGGCGTTGAGAAATGCCTTCACCGACATGTCGTGCTGGCGCATGACGATGACCGAAAATGGCCCGACCTCATAGACATAATAATCGCCTGCTTCCGGGATATGCTCCTCGCGACACGCCCATTGCCATGTCTTTTTCCAGACATGCTCCATCTCGCGGTCGAAGAATTCCTGCGTGACGTACCGATCCACCGAAATGTCTTCATCGCCGAGAAAGTCGCAATGTTCGTGGCGCAGCACGTCCGGCGCAGGCACCACATCGCGGGCGATCAACTCCTGCACCGAAGCCCCCGGGCAGCGGGCTTCGCCGGGGACCAGGCTGGTCGAGCCATCGCGCGGCATGGTCGATAATTTCGGGCGGGGGGTCTGAATATTCATGGGACATTCTCTCCAGTCACAACAGTTCCGGGAAGAATGGCAGCGCTCCTCTATGGCGGACATTGCGCCTTGCCTGCTTGCTTGCGGCACTGGTCGCATGGCCTGTCCGTCGCCAACCCTCTCCCCAATAAGGGGTCGGAGTCCTTGCTCCGATGACTGAAGAAGTCTCATTAATAGGACAAATGTCCTACTATTATTTAGAATAGGCCCGTCACACTTGGAGCAATCGCTCGATTCCGCCGCAAAAAAACTCGACCGTGTCGTCGACCAGTTCGCGCAGCTTGTCGGGCCGGGCGCGGCTGCCGGCCAGATCCTCCAGAAAACCCTGATCCTGCGTCATGAACACCAGCGCCGATTCAACAAGATAAACGGCGGACAGAAACCGCGTTTCCGGCGCGTCCGGCCAGCGGGTGCGTAGCGCATCGGAAAACATGTGGGAGATCGGCTGCAATGTCCGCAATGTCGGGGTCAGCAGCGGATCATGATAGCTGCTCATGAAATGCGAGGTCAGCCGCACATAATGATGCAGCGGCGATGCGGGATCTGCGCCGATAACCAAAAAGGGCTGCACGAAACCGCGCACGATACCGCTGGTCGTCACGTCCGGCGCGGCCAGCGCGGCATCGATATTGGCGCGGATCATCTCTGCCAGCAACGGCAGTCGACGGTTGACGACGGCGGTGAACAAATCGTCCTTGGTCTCGAAATAATGCGAAATAAGCCCGAGCGCCGCACCGCTCAGCGCAGACACATCACGCAGGGTCGAGCCATAATAGCCACGCGCCGCAAAGACCCGCTCCGCCGCGTCCATGATGGACTCGCGCCGTGCCTCGCCCTTCACGCCCATGCTGCGCGGCTTGCGAGTGGCGGGCTTGTCCATCTTCAATCTCCTGCGTGATGGCCCATGCAGATAGATCACTCGACCAGATCACACAACTCGGGTCGGCATGATAAAGCCACGGGGACAGCCCCCCTCGTCATGCAGGCCTAGGCCTATGGCGCCTTTAGCCCTAATTTGATGGTGAACCAGAAGCTGCTCCCCTGCCCCGGCGTCGATTTGACGTCGATGTCACCGCCCATCAGGGCCACCAGCTTCTTGCAGATTGCCAGCCCCAACCCAGTGCCGCCAAATCGGCGCGTGGTTGAACTATCTGCCTGCACAAAGTCTTGGAATAGTCGCGCCTGTTCTTCCTCGCTCATGCCGATACCGCTGTCAGACACGGTGAACCGCAGCCCCAGCTCAGTCTGAGTCCTCTCAACGGCGGCAATATGGAGCGTAATTTCACCATGTTCTGTGAACTTCAACGCATTGCTGACGAGGTTAAGTAATATTTGGTTGAGGCGCACCTGATCGCCGACCAACATGGTCGGTAGATCTGCATCGACATCGATCAGGAAGCGCACATCATCGCTGCGCGCCATCACATGCGCGAGGTCTGTCAGACCTGACAATATCTCGCTCAGTTCGAACGGTCGGTGCTCGATTGTCAGCTTGCCTGCCTCGATCTTGGAAAAATCCAATATATCGTTGATCACACCCATCAACTTGCGCGCAGCGGCGTCTACCCGCTGCACATAATGGCGCTGCCGTTCATTCAAATCTGTCGTCAGCGCGAGTTGCGCCATACCAATGATAATCGACATCGGCGTTCGTATTTCATGGCTCATGATCGACATGAAATTGGACTTCGTCCGCAATGATTCCTCGGCGATATCACGCGCCCGCACCATCGCTTGTTCCGCTTCTTTTTGGGTGGTGATATCAATCCACGCCCCCACCAGCCCCGCAATCCGTCCTTCCGCGTCGGTGAAAGCGGTAAGCCGATATATCATCGGGTGCAGAACGCCCTGCGCGTCCGGGATCAGCGCCTCATTGTCATAGCTGCCACCCTCGTCCAAAATACGACGATTGACCTCGGCGTAATGTGCCCGATCCGATTCCGGTAATTTGATAAAATCTGCGACACTGACGCCGATAACCTCCTCTGGCTTCACATCAAACCAATCGAGGAACGCCTTGTTAAAGCCGATATATCGACCTTCCTTGTCTTTATAGAAAATCGGATAAGGGACAGCTTCCAGCAATGTTTGCCGGAATTTGATTTGCGCGGCCAGCGACCTCTCATACGTCTTGCGTTCTGAAAGGTCATGCACCACCACCAACACGCATTGGCTGCGGTTTCCCGATGCTGGCAAATGGGTTAGCCCGAGTTCGACAGGAAATTCTTCGCCCGATTTTCGGACCGCCCGAAACTCCCCCTTCATACGACCAACGCGTCGGTCCATGCCCGCCGCATGGAAAGAGGCGCGCAACCCAACATGGACAGAACGGACATCCGGCGGCACGAGACGATCCACCTCAAGCCCTGTCATCGCACCGGGTTCATAGCCAAAAACGGCATGCGCATGCGGATTGGCCTCAAGAATCGTGCCTGCCGCATCGATGGTGAGCAGCGCCTCAGGCACGGAATCTACTATACAGCGCAACCACGCTTCCGCGTCTTGATGGCGGTGACGCACTGCATCCAGTTCGATCACCGTCTCTTGATAGCCCCGCAGGGCACGGGCGAGGTCACCGATTTCATTCGGCTCTTCGGTGAGGCGGAATTGAATGGCTGTTTCGCCTGCGGCGAGACGTTGCGCCTTGTTGGTCAGGCGTCCCAGCGGCTGCAACACGCGGCGCGTGAAATAACCATAGAGCATCAACATCACTACCGCCAAATTCACGCCCATCGCCGCAATGGCGATGCGCATCGACTTGTCGATCGACCTGTTGAGATCATCAACGCGACGTTCCAGCCGCCCCCGCATCGAACGCTCAAGAATATCGATGCTACCGATAATGGACCTGACCTGATCGTCCTTGCGCTTGCTGAAATCCCATTCCACAGCTTGCGCTCTGCGTCCCTGCCGCATCAAGGCGATGGCTTTGGCCGTCTCCGACAGCAAAATTTCGGTGTCCTGATGCGCCAGACGCAAGATGCTTGATTCGTTTTCGGTTAGGCCGTGGCGCTGTAACTGCTCCAGCATAGGCTGGTCGGAAAACGTGCGTTGCCGCATAGGCTCACGCGGTCGAATCGTCGCACGCGTCCGCATATTGTCGCGAAGATACTGATGAATAACATCCGCATTCGCGACGGTAATGCGTCGAAGGCTGGCAAGTTGTTCGGCACTCTGGTGCAACGCGATCAACGCATCCCGGCGTTGTTCTGCCTGATAAAAAACGAATCCACTGCTCATGCCAGATGTCACGGTCAATATGATGGCAAGGCCCGCTGCCAACTGGCCAGCTTGCTTCAGTCGCATGATGGCCTCATTTGTTCAAAAACTTCCGAACCGAAGCGGCAAGCGCCATTGGCTCAAAAGGTTTTTGAATAAAATCAATGATGCCCAGCCCCTCAAACTCCTCAATCTCATGCGGCTGGGCGCGCGCCGATACGAAGACGACCGGCACAATTGAGGTCTCGGGCAATGCACGCAACCGCCTAAAAATAGTGGGACCGTCCATTTCGGGCATCATCACGTCGAGGAGAATGATGTCTGGCCGCCATTGCACCGCAAGGATCAGCGCTTCTCGACCGGAGGAGCAAACCTTGACTTCCAAGGTCGGGTCCCACTGCAATGATATCTCTGCAATTTCACATAAATCGAGATCATCATCAACATACAGAACTCGTGCCATTCATCATATCCACTTTGCCCGAGCTCTGGTTTTGGGTCATCCGGCGGCGCATCTGACATCCTTCGTCGCCCGCCAAAAATTAAATTTTCTTAACATGGCGGGCGCTATGCCGCAACAATCTGAACCGAGGATCACACTCGCTGTTTTCGACGCCAGCAAAGTGACTGTGCTGACAACAATCATCTGTGATCGGCCTATGCCAACGGCAATCACAGCGTCAATGTCGCCGCATGCTGCCGCCGGATCTGCACCGAGAGCCAAGGCTGCGCCACATGGAGTTCCGCCGCCGGGCACTGTCAGGAATTGGTGGCAAAAGATGGCGGCTTTACGGGCTTCGTCGATAGCAATCGCGCCAAGCCATGGATTGCGGCGATGCGCGGTACGGCACAGGGAAGCGGGCCTGCCACCCAGCGCGTTGACGATGATGGCGGTGGGTCCGGCGGGCATTCTGTTCAGCATGGTCATCCGCACGCACGCACCCGGCTCAACCTCACGCTTTGAGGTCGCGCCGCAAATACCGCTGCGTCACCGCCTTATAAAGGCGATCCGTTTTGCTACGCCCTGTATCGCAGGATTGATCCTCGTCTTGGGACAAAAGAGCAAAGCCTGAACCGCCGCTTAGGGTCGGGGAATAACGATCTGATGCTGGGCTGGCGACCTCCTGCAACAGGCAAGCCGCCAGCCCGCACGGATTAAAGGACTTCGAACAGCCCGGCTGCGCCCATGCCGCCGCCCACGCACATGGTCACGACCACATAACGCACGCCCCGGCGCTTGCCCTCGATCAGCGCATGACCAACCATGCGCGCGCCCGACATGCCATAAGGATGGCCGATCGAAATCGCGCCGCCATTGACGTTCAGGCGGTCATTGGGAATGCCCAGCCGGTCACGGCAATAGAGGACCTGCACCGCAAATGCCTCATTCAGTTCCCACAGGCCGATATCTTCCATCTTCAGCCCATGCGCCTTGAGCAGCTTCGGAATGGCGAACACCGGCCCGATCCCCATTTCATCGGGTTCCGTCCCGGCAACCGCGATGCCGACATAACGGCCAAGCGGCGTCAAACCGCGTGCGGCCGCCAGCGATGCCTCCATCACCACGCATGCCGAGGCACCGTCCGATAATTGGCTGGCATTGCCGGCGGTGATCACCCCGGTCGGGCCGACCACCGGCTTCAACGATTTCAACCCTTCAAGCTGCGTATCCGGGCGATTGCCCTCATCCTTGGCGAGCGTGACTTCCTGCATCGAAACCTCGCCGGTTTCCTTGTTCTGCACCGCCATATTGGCAGTCACGCTGATGATTTCAGCGTCAAACGCCCCCGCTACCTGCGCCGCCGCCGTGCGCTGTTGGGACTGGAACGCATATTCATCCTGCAGATCACGGCTGATATTGTAGCGGCTGGCCACCGTCTCGGCGGTTTGCAGCATCGGCATATAGGCGGCCGGCACCATCGCAACCAATTCCGGGTCCGGCGTCACGCGCAGTTCTTTGGTCTGGACCAGCGACACGGATTCGACCCCGCCCGCCACGCAGACGTTCATCCCGTCGACAATCACCTGCTTGGCAGCCATCGAAATCGCCATCAGGCCAGAGGCGCATTGACGGTCGATCGACTGGGCCGCGACGGTGACGGGCAAGCCCGCGCGCAGCGCCGCATTGCGGGCGATGGTATATTGCGAGCCTTGCTGCAACGCCGCGCCCATGATCACATCGTCGATTTCCGCCGGATCGACACCTGCGCGGGCCACGGCAGCGCGGATCGCATGTGCGCCCAATGTCGGCGCATGGGTAGCGTTGAAAGCCCCGCGATAAGCGCGGCCAATCGGGGTGCGGGCAGTAGAAACAATAACGGCATCACGCATGGTAAATTCCTCTTGTTGCGACAGGTCTCGCCTGCCTTGATGATCTATCAGTTATCGAAAATAGCGACGGCCCGCGTCCAGCCCGCCGAAGCGCCCCGGATCTTCACGGGGAAACAGGAGATCATGAACCCGGTCGCGGGCAAGACCTCAAGATTGTGCAGCTTTTCAAGATGGCAATAGCCGATATCCCGTCCGGCCTTATGGCCTTCCCAGATCAGCCCCGCATCACCGGTTTCTTCATAACGCTGACGGGTATGGACGAACGGGGCATCCCAGCTCCAGCCATCGGTGCCGGTCAGGCGCACGCCGCGTTCGAGCAGATACATCGTCGCATCATAGCCCATACCGCAACCTGCGGTGACATAATCGTCGCGGCCATAACGCTTGCCTGCCGCCGTGTTGACGACGACGATTTCAAGCGGCGACAAGACATGGCCGATCCGGTCAAGCTCGGCGGCGACATCAGCCGCCGTGACGACATAGCCATCGTCGAAATGCCGGAAATCAAGCTTCACCCCCGGTTGGAAGCACCAATCGAGCGGCACCTCGTCAATCGTCATCGCCCTTTCGCCGCCATTCATCGTCGAGGCGAAATGATAAGGCGCATCCAGATGAGTGCCATTATGGGTGATCAGCTCGATCTTCTCGATCGCCCATGCCTCTTCGTCCGGCAGGTCCTTTTGTTCGAGACCGGGGAAGAAGCCGAGCAACTCCGGCACCGACATCTTATGATTGATATATTCGATCTTGGGCCGATAGATCGGCGGATCGGAAACCACGTCATTTTCCAGATAAACCGAGATGTCGATGATCTTGCGCGCCATGATCTAGAACTCCACCCTGTCGCCGCCCTTGAGGCCCAACATCGCCCTCGCCTCGGCGGGGGTTGCAGGCTCGTGACCCATTTCCCGGATGATGCGGACAATCTTTTCGACCTGCTGGGCATTGGATGTCGCCAGCACTCCGCGTTCGATGAACAGGCTGTCTTCCAGCCCGACACGGACATGGCCGCCCATCAACGCCGCCTGCGTCAGGAACGGCATCTGGTGCCGCCCGGCAGCCAGCACCGACCATTGGAAATTTTCCTTGCCGAACAAGCGATCAGCCGTCGCCTTCATGAACATCAGATTTTCAAGATCCGGCCCGATCCCGCCCAATATACCGAAAATCATCTGGATGAAAAAGGGTGACTTGATAACGCCGCGATCGACGAAATGCGCCAGATTATAGAGATGGCTGACATCATAGCATTCATGCTCGAACCGCGTGCCGGCCTCGCCCAATGTCTCGATGATATAGGCAATGTCGCGGAACGTGTTGCGAAAGATATAATCGTCCGAATTCACGACATAATCCTGCTCCCAGCCATGTTTCCATTGCTCGATCCGCTTGGCAGCGGGGAAGAAGGAGAAGTTCATGCTCCCCATGTTGAGCGAGCACATTTCCGGCTTGAATCTTGTGGCCGCCGCCAGCCGGTCCTGCACCGCCATCGTCGCCGAACCGCCCGTGGTGATATTGACCACGGCATCGGTGCGCTGGCGGATCACCTGCAGGAATTGCGCATATACGTCCGGATTCCCGGTGGGCGCGCCCGTATCGGGATCGCGGGCATGGAGATGGAGGATCGCGGCCCCCGCCTCTGCCGCCGCAATGCCCTGATCCGCGATTTCCTGCGGCGTGATCGGCAACGCATCGGACATTGTCGGGGTGTGCGCGCCGCCCGTCACGGCGCAGGTGATGATGATCTTGCTCATGATGCTCCCAATTCCGCCGCATTCAGGCCAAGCAGATGGCGATAGAGGCCAAGGCGGTCCGCTGAAATCTGCACATGCGCCACGCGACCGTCCTGCACCGTCACCATCCCGGCAAAAGGCAGCACAACCTTCTGGCCGATGAGGCGGGGATCGATATCGTCGAAACCGCCCATGTAGCGGCCATGACCATCGGCATGAAAAGCCACCCGATTGCCCGCGCTGAATAGTTGATTGATCCGCACTTCATCCGGCGCGATCAGTGCCGCAAAACTGGGACCTTCCATGCAGATCGCATCGATCTGCGCCGGATCGACAATCGAACCCGGCTCATTGAGCCATGCCCGTGCGACAGCTTCGGTGGCAGGCTGGGGCAAGGCATCGGCAACATCCCAAGGGGCCTGGTGCGGCGCAAGAATAGCATCGCAAATGCCGGTCTTGAGCTGTCGCTTGCGCGCGAAATAATCCTCTTCTGCCCAGCCCCGGCGCAACCGCCCGTTTTCAATCTGGAACAGGGTGATACCGCCCCATGCCGCCGCGCAACCCGGTTGACGGATTGCGACGCCATGTTCGGTAAAGCGCATCGCCACCGCATCCGGGCCGATGATGACATCATGCACCGTCACGCACAGGCCGGGAAATTGTTCCAATTGCGCGACCGTCGCCGGGAGATAGACGTCATCGCGCCCATCGAGCACAACGCCGCTGATCGACAGGCAATAGGCCGGGTCCATCACCCATTGCGTGGCCGCCGGATTATGCGCGGTCAGAAAATCGACCGCAAATCCGCGCAGCAATCGCGCGGATGCGCTGATGCCGGGGATCGAGATCGGGTGCGCGTCCATCATGTTGTCCCTTCCGCTTGTAAGGCGCGCAATTCATGTTTGAGCACCTTGCCCGAGGCATTGCGCGGCAATGCCGCCAGCATCACAAACGACGTCGGGCATTTATAATGGGCGAGCCGCGCCCGCGTGAATTCTCGCAATGCCGTGTCCGTCACCGTCTCGCCGGGCTTCAGGACGACAAAAGCGCGCGGCGTTTCCCCCCAGCGCGGATGCGGGACCCCGACAACCGCGACCTCCTTGACCGCCTGATGAGTGTGCAGGACATTTTCGATTTCCGTCGGATAGATATTCTCGCCGCCTGAGACGATCATGTCCTTGTAGCGATCACGGATATAGACATAGCCATCCGCGTCCAGACAGGCCGCATCGCCGGTGCGCAGCCACCCGTCCGGCGTGATCGTGGCCGCCGTTGCCTGTGGGTTTTCCCAATAGCCGCGCATATTCATGCCCGACCGCACCCATATTTCCCCGACCTCGCCGGAGGCAACCCGCTGACCCTGCGCCGGGTCCATGATCGCCAGTTCCACCCAGGGAAAGGGGCGACCGCATGACCGCAGGCGTTCGGCATGGGGACCATCAAGCGCGTGATCTTCGGGCGGCAGGGAAATCACCGTGCCGGATGTTTCGGTCATGCCATAGGCATGGGAAAAGCTGCAGCCAAAGGCCGCCAGCGCGCGCGCGAGCAATGTCGGGCTCATCGCCGCGCCGCCATAGATCATGCGCTCCATGCTGTCGGGCACATCGCCGCATTCTTCAGCGCGATCGACAAGTTGCTGGATCACGGTCGGCACGAAAAAACCATGGGTGGCATGATGGCGGCGCATCGCATCCATCACGGTTTTCGCATCCGCCTGACGAACGAGGACCGTTTTGCCGCCTTGGCTGAGCGCCATCATCCCATAGCCAATCCCGCCGATATGAAATAGCGGCATCGCCACAAGGTTGACGCTGGCCGCCGAGAAACTCCATGCCTCAGCGGCGGTGCGCCCGACAAAGGACAGGTTGCGGTGGCTGATCATGACGCCCTTGGGCTGGCCCGTGGTCCCGGATGTATAGAGCAGCAACACCGCATCATCCGGTGCATAAACGAGGCACGGGTCCTGCGCAGATGCCGCATCCCGCCATGTCGCATAGTCCTGATCGATATTGATCCGCACCAGCGGCGTCGTCACCTCATCCAGCAGCGATACGAGCGACGCGGCATATAACAGCACGCGCGGCCTGCCATTTGCGACAATGGCCGCGATCTCGCGCGCCGACAGCCGCCAGTTCAACGGCATCATGATCGCGCCCGCCTTGGCGCAGCCATAGATCAGCTCATAGGAAAGCGGCGAGCTCATATCGAGCAGGGCCACGCGATCCCCCGGCTGCACACCTTGCGCGATCAGGGCATTGGCGACCTTGTTGCTGCGGTCGTCCAATGCCTGAAAGCTGATCGCCTCATCTTCATAGGCAAGGCAAATGGCCTGAGGCGAACGCGCCGCATGATGCCGAAGCAGATCAACAAGGCTATGCCCCATTTCATCCTCCGAACCCGGCATCAGTGGCGGCACGATCGCATTGGCCATCATCACCCTCAATAGCTTTTGGGCAGACCGAGACTGTGCTGCGCCACATAGTTGAGAATCATCTCGCGGCTGACCGGCGCGGTCTTGTGCAAGCGTGCCACAAACCACAAATCTGCCAAGCCATATTCAAACGACAGGCCATTGCCGCCATGGGTCTGGATCGCCTGATCCAGCGCCTTGAGCGAGGATTCCGCTGCCGAGAATTTGGCCATGTTCGCGGCCTCGGCGGCATCTTCTCCACGATCGTAAAGATCGGCGGCGCGCGCCGCGAGCAAACGGGCGGCCTGCACATTGATATAGGCCTCAGCCAATGGGTGCGCGACACCCTGGTGCGCGCCGATCGGGCTTTTCCACACGCTGCGCTCGCGCGCATATTGTGCGGCTTTGGACAGGGCAAAGCGCGAAATGCCGTTGTTGATGGCGGCCGCAGCGACCCGTTCGGGATTAAGGCCGACAAAGACCTGACGCAGGCCCGCACCGCGTTCGCCGACCAGCGCATCGTCCGCCAGTTCGACATTGTCGAAAAACACGAAGAACTGACGCTCAGTCGTCCGCACGGCGGCATCGATCTGCTGCAAGGTGATACCCGGCGTGTCGGTCGGCACCACGAACAGGGACAAGGCGGAGCGCCCCTCTTCCACCACGATATCGCCATCGCGGGCAACCACCATCACCGCCTCGGACTCGTCGATGCCCGACGTCCAATATTTGGCCCCGTTCAGCACCCAGCCCTTTTCCGTCTTGCGGGCCGTGGTCGTGACTTTATGGGTGTTCGACCCGGCATCCGGTTCGGTAATGGCGAACGCCATTTTCCGGCTGCCATTGGCAAGGCCGGGCAGCCATTTGTTCTTCAACTCGTCCGAACCGAAACCGGCGATGATCGGCGCACAGATCGACGCGATCACCAGCGACAGCATCGGGCAGCCATGCGCCGCGCATTCCTCGATCACGATATTGAGTTCTGCCAGGCCGCCACCGCTGCCGCCGAATTCTTCCGGGATATGCACGCCGAGGAACCCGGCGTCGCCCAGTTCCTTCCACAGTTCGACCGGCTGGGTGCCATTGGCGACATGTGCCTGAAAATAGCTACGGCCAAATTTGCCGACAAGTTTCGCCACGCTTTCACGCAAATCACGATGATGATCTGCGGTATCCACCAATGGTGAAAAGAACATCGGTTCAGCTGACATTTCAGTTTTCCCTTCTCAAAAATAAATTCATTCGGACCAGTTGAAAAAGCCTTGGCCCGATTTCGCGCCGAGCTTGCCTTCACGGACCATGTCGATCAGGATTTGGGGGGGCGCAAAACGTTCGCCATGCGCCGCTTGCAACGTCCGCGCGATGTCGAGCCGGACATCCAGCCCGACAATATCGCTAAGGCGCAACGGGCCGACCGGGTGACGATAGGCCAGCACTGCCGCGCGGTCGATGTCCTCCGCGCTCGCCACGCCGCTTTCCAGCATCCGCATCGCTTCAAGCGACGCGATGAGGTCGAGCCGACTGGTCGCAAAACCGGGCACATCCTTGACCGTCAGCGATTCCTTGCCAAGCGAGGCGACAAAGGCCCGCGCCCGTTCCAGCGCCGCCTCGGACGTCTGTTCGCCGCGCACCAGTTCGACCAGCTTGATCGACCATACGGGATTGAAAAAATGCATCCCCAGAAACATGGCGGGATCAGGCAGGGCCTGTGCCAGTCGATCAATCGACAGGGCGCTGGTGTTGCTCGCGATCAGCTTTGGCGCACGCGCGGCGGCCCGCGCCAGCACATCCAGCTTCAGTTCAAGGCGTTCAGGCACCGATTCCACGATCAGGTCGAGACCCTTGGGAAGCTCCTCAATCGCCGCCACCCGCGCAATTCGGGCCACCAGCGCCTCGGCGCGCGCGGCGTCCATCTTGCCGCGCTGCATGGCGGACGCCACCGCGCCGTTGATCGTCTGCATCATCGCATCGACCTTGGCATCATCGGGTTCGACGACAAAGACGCCGGCCTCCGCCTGTGCGGCGACATAGGCAATGCCTACCCCCATTGTCCCACCGCCCAATACGGCCACATTCTGCGTCATTTCCACACTCCTGAACATCTTGTCGGTAGGGCGTTCAAACGCCGCGCCAGACCGGATCTCGTTTCTCTGCAAAGGCGCGCGCGCCTTCCTGCGCATCTTGCGAACCTAGGACGGACTCGATCATCGGGCGCTGGCGTTCCCAGATGCCCTCTTCCGGCCAGTCCACAGCTTCATTGATGATCTGCTTGCTCATGGCGACGGCCAACGGCGCATTAGCCGTGATCTGCGTCGCCAGCTTCAGCGCTTCAGCCAGCGCACCGCCCGATGGGGTCAGCCGGTTGACCAGACCCCAACCATGCGCCGTCTTCGCGTCCATCCGCTGGCCCGTCAGCGCATATTCCAGCGCGATCGCCGCCGGGATGCGCTTTGGCAAACGCAGCAACCCGCCCGACCCCGCGACAAGGCCACGGCACACTTCCGGCAGGCCGAACCACGCATCCTCGGCGGCCACAATCATGTCGCACGCCAGCGCCAATTCGCACCCGCCCGCCAAGGCATAGCCCTCGACCGCCGCGATCAGCGGCTTTTTCGGCGGCGCTTCGGCAAGGCCGCCAAAGCCGCGCCCTTCAAGCTCTGGCCGCTCGCCATCGACAAAGGCCCGCAAATCCATGCCGGAGCAAAAGCTGCTCCCCTCGCCGGTCAAGATGCCCACGCGCAAATCTTCACGGCTGTCAAGCGAGTCCAGCGCCTCGGCAATCGCCAGCGACACCGCGCGATTCACGGCATTGCGCTGCTGCGGACGATTGATCGTGATGATCAGGATCGCGCCTTGCTCTTCAATCCGGACGGGGGCCGCATCGGCCATATCAATGCCCGCCATCTTCGGCCGCCGGTGCCGCGATCGCAGCACCGCCCGGCGCGGTGCAATGATAGTCGTTCAGATTGGCAACATCGGTCATGCCCCAGACATCGATGATGCGGAACGGGTTGTTGACGACGATCCGGCCCTTGGAATTGCGGGTGTAATTGTCCACGCCCGGATAGGTCCAGATCATATGCGAATGGATGCGATCGACCTCGTCATTATAGGCATCGTGAATATCCTGCCGCACATCGACGGTCGCGATATTGTGCGCGAACATCTGCTTGAGCAGCGACATCACATAATGCATCTGCCGTTCCAGCACGGTAATCAGGCTACCGCCATGGCCGAACTGCGTGTTGGGACCATAAAGGCAAAACAGGTTCGGAAAGCCCGGCACCACGGTCCCGAGATAGGCGCGCGCATCGTCGCCATCCCAATCTTCATGAATGTCGCGCCCGCCAATGCCCTTGACCTTCATCGGCACCAACAGATTCACCACGTCAAATCCGGTGGCCCAGATTAACACATCGGCAGGATGCTCGACGCCATCGCTCGTCACCACGCTATGCGGACGCACTTCGGTCACGGCGCCGGTCACATGGTGGACATGATCGCGGGCCAGCGTGCGGAACCAGCCATTATCCAGCAGCATGCGCTTGCCGAACGGCGGATATTTCGGCAGCACCTCGGGCAACAGATGCTGCGCCGTGCCTAGTTCCGACTTGATATAAGCCGTCAGCGCCTTGCGATGGGCATCATTGATCGCATTGATCGACTGACCACCGCCTTGCCAATTGGGGTCCTGTTGCAGCGCGTCATACAGCTTGTCGTTGAATGCCCAGCTCAGCCGCAGGCGATACCACAAGCGATACATCGGCACCGCATCCAGCAATTGCTGCAACGGCTTCGGAATGGCCTGTTTGAACTTCGGGAATGGCGCCACCCATTGCGGGGTGCGCTGCACGACGGTCAACGAACCCACTTCATCGGCAATCGCGGGGGCGACTTGCATCGCGCTCGCGCCATTGCCGACCAGCACGACATTGCGTCCCTTAAGGTCGAGACCTTCATCCGGATAGCGCGCAGTATGCACGCTCGGCCCTTGGAACTGGTCGAGGCCCGGCACATCCGGTATACGCGGCTTGTTGAACGCGCCCACGCCACTGATGACGATATTCGCGTGCAGCGTATCGCGCTGGCCATCCGCCGTCAGCACATCCGCCTGCCAGCCGCCGGTTGCCTCATCGAAACGGGCTTGTGTGACCTCTACGCCGAAACGAATGTGGCGACGGATATCGAACTTATCCGCAACCTCTTCGAGATAGCGGTGAATTTCGCGGCAATCCGCGAAATAGCGCGACCAATGATAAGGGGCGAACGAAAAGGAATAGAGATGACTCGGCACATCGCAGGCCGCACCCGGATAGCGATTGTCATACCACACGCCGCCCAGTGCCTCACGACGCTCCACGATGACATAGGGGATATTGGCAGCTTCAAATTGCACCGCGGCACATAGTCCCGAAATGCCCGCGCCGATGATCAGCGCCTTGAATCCGGCAGGCGGGGCAGGCACTGCGGCCACCGTCGCGACACCCTGCGTCACTGGCGGCAATTGCAGTTCATGACGAATGATCGGCACATATTCCGGCGCGATATCTTCGCCCAAGGTGATGCTCATCATCTTGAGCAGCAATTCATCCGATGGATTTGGCAGCGCCAGCGGCTTGCCATCGCACCATGCCTGTAACGCCGACAAAGCAGCGGTGCGGATTTCGTCTTGCACTTCGGCAGACAAACCGCCGTCGTCATTGTCCTCCAGTCCCCGGGTGCGGGTCGGAATATACGGCGGCTCGATCCAGCGCCGGTCACCCGTCAACTGCACGAGAATGCAAGCAAGCGTCGGCACGTTCGCGGAGGCAATTGCGGCAGGGAGCCATTCGCTATGTCGTTCCAGATTCATGGTCTGATGAGTCACGGCATCTATCTCGCTTTAGCTATACATCATGGACACCGACATTCGACGTCCGCCGTAGTCAGGACACCGCCGCCACACAGTCAACATACTCGTTGACAACGCAGCGCGTCGGCATCGCGGTAAAACCCATACGCTTTGACATTCGCCAGAGAAGAAAGGGCATCGCCCCCTTCTCTGGCGGATGCGGATTACTTGCGCTCCGGCAATGCGGCGATCAGATCCGGGCTGATGTCCTTGGCACCGCGCTCGTCAATGTGGCGCTGGATACGGTCTTGAATCGCCTTGCCGATCTGGCCCGCCAATTCCGGACGTGCAGCGCGGCATTCGGCTTCGGACACCACACGGTTATCCGTCGCATCATCGACCATCGGCATCACGAAGCGGGCGAACATTTCATAAGAACGCTTGGTTTCCGCCGTATCGGCCCAGTGATGGGCAAACAGCACCAGCGTGCCAAAGCCGCCGGACTGTTGCTGCAACCGCCGGATCTGGGCCACGGCATCTTCAGGCGTGCCAATCACCGCCATGTTCGAGCTCAACAGCGCATCGATGATATCGCCGCTACCCGGTGCGATCGGCAAAGCCGCGACTTCGCGCAGATAATCCGCCCAGGCCTCAATACCGAATTTCACTTCCTCACGCGCCTGTTCGCGCGTCGGGGCGATATGCATCGGGGCGACCAGCCGCCAATTGGCGCGATCGACCGTCTTGCCATTGGCAGCGGCGATTTCCTCGGCAATGTTCCAGTTCGCGGCCAGCGCATCGAACGCACCGCCTGACGTCGCGCCAAAGGACAGCATGCCAATCCCGTTGCGGCCAGCCGCGCGCGAGCCGGTCGGTGAGACGGTGCTGGCCGTGATCATCTCGATATGCGGGCGGGTATAAGGCGTCATGTGAATGCGGGCGTTGTCGAGCGTGTACCAGTCGGTCTTCTCGGTCACGGTTTCACCGCTCATCAAGCGCACCAGCACATCGACGGCCTGATCCATCATGTCGCGCTGCTTGGAGACTTCAATGCCCATCATCTTCGCGTCTGAAGCGAGCGAACCCGGCCCCATGCCCAACATCACGCGACCACGGGTCATGTGATCCAACTGGCTGAAACGTTCGGCCAGCATCAACGGGTGATGGTAAGGCACCGAGCTCACCGCAGAGCCCAATTTGATGCGCTTCGTGCGTTCGGCAGCGGCGGCGATCATCAATTCGGGGCTGGCGATCAATTCCCAGCCAGCAGAATGGTGTTCACCATACCAGATCTCATCATAGCCGAGATTGTCGAGATGCTCGGCAAGTTCCAGATCCCGCTGGAGAGCCAGTGTCGGATTTTCATTGAGCGGGTGATGCGGGCCACAGAAAACCCCAAAACGCAGCTTGCCTGACATATAATCCTCCAATATTTCCTATAAAATTAAAATCATGAACCGCGTTGGCGGCACTTTAATTGACCGTCGCCTTGAGGTTCACATCCATGGTTGCCGGTGTTGTCGCAACAAAGGATGGACGCACTTCAAGTGCTTCGATCAGACGGGTGATACGAGGGTATCGGCCACGCCACCGCAACACATCGAGATCGGGACTAAGTCCCGCTGAAATCGCAAACTCAAGTCCCAGCAAGCTGGTCGCAATCGCAATATCGCCTTGATTGATCGCATCATTCACCTTTGGCACAATAGTGCCTGAAAGATTTTCGATCTCGGCAAGACCGCCGGCAATCTTGCGCGTCTGACGATCCACCCATGACTGGCTGGGTTCAGGCCGGTGCATTTCGAAAATCAGCGACTGCGCAAACTCCATCACGCGCTCGCCCAGCATCCGGCGCTTCATCACCAGCAAGCGCGCATCGATGTCGCTCGGCAGCAAGGCAGGATATGGAAAACGGGCTTCCAGCCAATCCATGATGTAGACAGAGTCGTATATGAATTCGACATCGTCCCGGATCAGGATCGGCAATTGTTCAAGCGGGCTGAAATGCGGGGTGCATGTCTCATTTCCCCAAGGCACGTCATATTGCACATCATAGGCGATCCCCTTTTCATGCAAGGCGATCGCTATCTTGCGTCCATAGGGGCTTGGCCGTGCATTGATCAGTTTGAACGCCATGGTTTACCACCTTTAAAAGAGACGGAGGTTGAACGCATCACGCCGGGTTCCCCTGTGATGACGTTCACCCCGGAATGACGGGCAGGGTTTAACCCCCTGCCCTATCACCCCTTTTCAACCCTCGGCTACGTCCTCAGAATTTGAAGCGAGCCTCAACATGGAACGCACGCGGCGAACCTGGCACAACAGTGTTGAACTGGAACAGTTCACCCGTTGCAATGCCGCCTGCATAATAGACGCGGTTGAACGCATTTTTCAGATGAGCAGCCAGCGACCAGCCGGCATCGCTATCTTCAAGTCCAAGGCGGAAGTTGACCAAAGTATAGCCGTCGATGCGCGCACCAGGGCTGCGATTGCCGGTGGATGCGAACCAGAATGACGACTGCGAGTACAGGTCCGAACGCAGGCTGGCCGTGATCGAATCCTGAATCGGCACGCTCACTTCGCCGAACAGTGAACCCGACCATTTCGACGTATCCGGATAGGTGCCGAACAGCACCGGCGCACCGCCACCGATCGACACATAGCTGTCCGTAAACCGCGCATCCGTGTAGTTCAACGAACCGCCCAAAGTGAACCATGAAGTCGGACGGATCGAGCCATCCAATTCAAAGCCGGTCACTTTCGAACGCGGCACGTTGACGGTGACAGCCGCAGGCGTGGTGCCCAGCAACGTATAGGCGACGCGCTGCCCATCCTTGATCCAGTTCTGATATCCGGCGATATTGAACTGGGTCGGCACGCCACCGACATTGCCGCGATACTTCAGACCGATTTCAGCGTCGGTAAGGGTTTCCAGATCATATCCGTTGCCGCCATTCGGCCCCAGACCCGGCACTGGATTCTGGATACCATTGTACCCGCCATTCTTATAGCTGCGACGCGAGGCGAGATAGATCAGCAAATTGGAATTGACCTGCTCTTGAACGCCCAGAGTCCAGCTTACGTTGGAATATGATTTCTGCTGATGGAAATCATAAGTCGCCAACACAGCAGGCGCAGCCAGATAGGCCGTGTCATCGGAGAGTACGTCGAACTTGATCTTTTCATGCGTGTAACGTGCACCGACAGTGACCCCGAGGCCCTGAATGCCAGTTACTTCGCTGACATCATAAGTCCCCTGAGCATATGCCGCATACATATCACGCGTGGTGAGCTTGCTGTATACCGTTGTACCTGTCAGCGGCGGGAATTGCAGCAACAGGCTTGTTGTTAAGTTCCTGTTGGTTTCATGCGAATAAAACCCGCCGACGACATAGTCGAGATTGCCGTCAAATGCCTTGCCGACCAGCTGAAGCTCTTCAGAATACTGACGGGTATTGTCGTTCTTACCGCCATTACCATTATCATCGATACCATAAGGCGTACCGTCGATATCGCCAGCGATGCCGTTCTTCAGATAGGTATAGCCGAAAATATTGCGAACCTTGGTGTCATCCCCGACTTCAAACGATGTGATGTTGGACAGGATGATATTGCGACCGCGATATCTGGACGGGCCATCGGATTCGATCTTGTAAGGTCCGCGCGCCTTTTGCGTTTCCAAATAGGACGCAATGCCCGCCGGATCGAGGTTCGGATGAGCCGCAGCATAGGCTGCCGCACAATTATTCGTCGAATCGTTGCAGCCTGCTGCACCGCCCGTGAAGGCGTTGATCAGGAAATTATACTGCGCCTGATTGCCGAAGTTCGTGAGGGCAATCAACGGCACAAGGCCGGTCGGTTCGAGGCTGTCAATCAGGCCGCTGAGGCTGCTGCCATTCGAATGGAGATAATCGACCATCAAATCGTTGGAAATCGTCTCCGACACATCAACATGCAAGCTGCCGCGCAAGCCGAAGCGATCGACATCGCCAGCGCGCGTGTTGTTATACAGGTTACGCTGATAACCGTTGCGCTTTTCATAGAAGCCGGCGACGCGAGCCAGAACAGACTCGCCAATGAGCGGCACGTTCAACGCACCTTCCACCTGACGCAGCTTATAGTCGCCAAGACGACCGCTCACATATCCGCCCAATTCCTTGCCCGGCTTGACCGACGTAAAGAGGACAGCACCGCCCGTCGAGTTTCTGCCGAAAAGCGTACCCTGCGGCCCCTTCAGGACCTGCACGGACTGAAGGTCGTAAAAGGCGGACGAACCACCGCCGACGCCATCAAGCTGCACTTCGTTGAAATAGGGCAAAACGCCTGGACGCGTATCGCTGAATGCATCGAGCGACTGGCCGCGCAGGGCATAGTTCAACTGGTTCGAATTCTGCCCTGCCCGAATGGTAAGGCCCGGCGAGGCCATTTGAAGGTCGGTCTCGGTAACAATCGCCTGCTTCTCCAGCGCGGCGGCGCTCAACACCCTGATGGCAACCGGGGTACGCTCCAGCGTCTCCGAACGGCGCTGCGCCGTCACAATGATGTCGCTGCCGACATCTGCAGTGGCAGCAGGCTCAACAGAGGCAACTTGCGCCAAGGCCGTGGTCGCATAAAGCGCGGAAATCAAGGTCGTTGCCGAGAATGATATGGTCCGATGTTTCAACATCTTTGCTCTCCCTTTCAAGTCTTCTTTTTAGAATTCAAACATTCAGAATGGGGCGCCCTTTTGCTCCCTTTCGCGCCGACAAAACCAACCCCTGCCGCATGTCATCAACAGAGGATTTTCAGCAGATCCGGCGCTTTCTCCGAATCGACTTGGCCCGCCTCACGACTGATTATCGAAATGCAACATGCGTGTTTTTTTGTCAACACATCCGTTAAAAAAATTTGCTCGGCGCGAAATTCCAGATGGCAGCAACTCCCGCGCGCACGACAACCGTCCGCCCATTTTATTTTGGCGACCTCCCCAAAAAGTAGCCGCGCAAAACAAGCCGCGACGCCGCCCGTGAGGCTTCGCCGCAATTAATTTTAAAAACATAATTATATCAATATGATAAATTATATAATTGAGACCAAAACCCTAGCTTTCAAGTGGACTTTTTGCCGTTAATTTACCAGTTAAAATCCTTAACATCGGGCTTCTGTCATTTTATAATTATGGCCTGTGCGGGGGAATCGCGCACTGTGCCTGCGAGACGGGCCGGTGCTTGTTGCGCGACATTTATTACAACACAATCGTTGAAATAGACTATTGCGCAGAAAATATGAGAAAATCGGGCTGCAAAATCTGCACCATCACATGCCGGACAAAGGCCGAGACCTAGTTCAAGCCGGTATTCGATCGCCGCGATGGAGAGATGTAAAATGTCGCGGACAGTCACATATTGTCACGCCCTGACATGGGAAGGCGTCAGACAGGTGGAGAATGTGCCGACCGCATGCCACGCCGGACAAGGCGCTGACTGTTATTCCCCCCTGTCTGCGCGACGGAGTTAATCCGCCCGATAGGCGCGTTGCAAATCGAACATCCAACCCGGATATTCGGACGGCAGCAGACTGCACGCATTGAGCGTTGCCAATTCATCGGCGGTGAGTTGGACATTGGTGGCGGCGATGTTGTCGATCAACTGCGCCTCGCGATTGGCCCCAATGATGATGCTGGTAACACTCGGTTGGTGCAAAAGCCACGCCAGCGCGATCTGCGCCACAGAGACACCGTGCCGCCCGGCGATCGGCCTCATCGCCGCGATAACCGCTGCGCCGCGATCGGGGTCTACCGGTGGAAAGTCGAATTCAGAACGTCGACCATTATGCCCGGTTTCAGAAGCGCGATCATATTTTCCGGTGAGAAGCCCCCCCGCCAGCGGGCTCCAGACCATCAGGCCGACCTGTTCGGATTGCATCATTGGCACCAGTTCGCGTTCAAGGTCGCGCCCCGCGATGCTGTAATAGGCTTGCAGGCTTTCAATGCGAGAATATTGCATTTTTTGCGCAATGCCCTGCGCTTTCATGATCTGCCACGCAGCCCAATTTGATACGCCGACATAGCGGACAAGGCCGTCTCGCACCAGATCATCCATGGCCCGCATGGTTTCTTCCACCGGCGTCAGGGGATCAAAACCGTGCAATTGATAGAGGTCAATATGATCGAGCTGGAGCCTGCGCAGACTGGCCTTCACGGCATTCATGATGTGATAGCGTGAACTCCCCCGACTATTCGGCCCCGGACCTACAGGGCCAAAGACCTTGGTCGCGATAACCAGTTCGTCCCGATTCAGGCCGAGATTTCGGATCGATTGGCCGGTCATTATTTCCGAGAGACCCTCGGCATAGACATCGGCGGTGTCGATGAAATTGACACCCGCTTCATGGGCGACACGGATCAGGCGATCAGCATCCTCCTGTTGCAGCGAACCGATCTGTTTCCACATCCCTTCGCTGCCGCCAAATGTCATGGTGCCAAGACAAAGTTCTGAGACAAGCAGACCTGTCTGGCCCAGTCTGTTATATCGCATGTCTGGCCTCTCCCCTTTGCGGCAGTAATGATGAAAGCAATCAGCGCCCCATCCATGAGGGAATTGGCAGGTCTTGCGGACGCAATTCAAAACCAAGCGGAATGCACCACATCCTGTCATTGAGAAGAATGGGGCCGCTCAGTTCAATGATAATAGCATCGAGCGCCGCTTCATGATCGGTGCCTTGCGCCGCAACCGACAGCCCGGCAATGGCGCTGCGCAATGCGGCGGTGATGTGCTGATAATCCGCATCCTCGGCTTCAGGATTGTGCAGCGCAGCCCGCCCCATTTCACACAGTGTCGCCAGTTCATCCGGTGCCACTTGTCCATGCGATTGCAGCACATCGATCATCGCATCTGCCATATCGAGATAGGATCGCAATAAATGGCGGTAATAACGTCGGACATAGGGTAAGCGCTGCTGCATGAAAGCCAAGGCGGCCATGGTCAGTTGCAGTTGCTCGATCACATGTTTCTCGGCACCGCCAAGGGCGGGCAAAACCGTTTCGCTCAGCGCCCGTTGCGCGACCTGCAACTGTGTTTCGGCGGTCTGGATCATTTTGACATGCCCTTAAAATAGTCCCGCAACTCCGACAATGCGAGATAGCCCATGCCCGACACGTGATTGAGCAGCACATCCTGATGGGTGGCCGCACAGCGCGCCGCCCGCGCCGATGCCGCGAGCAACAGAATCGAGACGAGGTAACGATTGAAGAGGGCGTAATATTGAATGCGAAACGGATCGACCGGCAAGCCGGATGCCTTTTCATATGCGCCAAAAAAATCAGATTGCGGCATCATGCCAGAGCATAAAACGGTCTTTTCATCCTCGCCATAATGCTGAAATATCGGCAAGGCCGCATAGGTCAGATCCTGATGCCGATCTCCAAGGACAGCCCCCTCCCAATCGAGCAAGGCTGTAATTTCGCCACGGCCTTCATCGAACAGAAAATTACCGCTGCGATAATCGCCATGGACAATCGACACATGGTCCAGCGGCGGCGCATGGCGGATCAAATATTTATACACCACCGCCAGCACCGGCTCATCTTCTACCCGGTCTTCCTCCCAGATCCGACGCGCTGCGTTGACCTGCTTGATCACGGACAGGTTCGACCCCACAACCGGACGATCGAAGCTCGGCATCGTCAGGCCATCTTCAACCGATAACTTGTGAATTTTCGCGAGATATTCGACGAATTGAGGCGCTAACTTAGCCCTTAGGCTGGGGCCGTAATTCTGGCCCAGTCCCGTTACCTTACCGGCATCATGCGACGGTTTGGCAACCCCTGTCGCGAAGCCGGAGACCATTGCAGGATATGGCAGGAAGGTCGCGTCAGGGTCCATCCAATAGGCGTGAGGCACAGGGACCGCACCTTCCACGGCGCGAATGACCTCAAATTCTCGGCGGCGACTTGATTCAGTCACAGAGGCGGCAGGCTCCATACGCAGCACCATCGGGGTGACGATCTGTTGTTCCGCCGTGCCATCTTCACCACGCCAGCTCAGATTGAACACCATCTGCAACTTGGAGGCACCGCCGGACAGCCAGCGGGCATCCTTAATATTGATGGCATAGCCAAGCCTATCGGAGATCAACCGACGCGCCCCATCAACCAATGTCTCAAGACTTACGGCCTGAAACATAGCGCCGTTGCGGCGATGCATCTTGCGCGTGAGCACCGCATCAATTTCTTTTTCAGTCGGAAATCGGCTGCGGATATCATCAATGAACGCCTCTGTAGGCTTGCTCCTGATATCCGCCATGATCGCAGCCTCAGTCATGATTCAGCACTCTTGCGCCGATGTCATGCCTGTCTGCCATGCCTCGTGACAGAAAACTCAGGCCCGTAAAATCTGCGATGTGGCTATATCCCACGCGCGATCCGCTTTCCCAGCGCATCAGCGTCTGGAATGCCGCGCTGGAAGGATTGAAATTATACCAGGGCGCCGCCGCCACAGTCGTGCCTATCGCTGCATAGCAATTGCCACGGTCATCCTCGAACTCGACCTCCGCACGCATGACAAGCATGTCGAACCGTTGCGCCCGCATCGATGCCTTGACGATTGGCCGACGCTCCCCGTTGATGGCGAGGAACCCGAAATTGAACGGGCCATAGACCACTTCCTTGTTCTCGAAATCCAGCCCCAACACCAGAAATGCGCCAAGGTCATCCCCCAGATTGACATGAACCCAGGTCGCCCCCTTGCTCCCCCAATCCTTACGCGGCCCCCAGCTTTTATCCATGCCGTCGATGCAGTCGATTTGATATTCGCGACCATGCAATGAAAGCGTACCCGTCACCCGGCCCTTGCTTTCCATATGCCCGGTATTCCAGCCATCATATCCCGCCACCTTGGCCGAGCTGATCAAGGGGTTTTCATTCGCATCATGCGGGTCGAAGGGATCGCACACTGCTTTGAACGCCACGTCCAACGAACAATTGCCGTCCAGTGATTGATATTGGAACGCGCACTCCCGGGCATTGATCGCCTGGAATGACAGGCCATTATCCAGCGTGAAGTTGTCAAAACGCTCAGGGCACGAAAGGTGCATCTGCGCGTCATTATGTTCGATCTGCCAAGGATGCAGGCTGAACCCCTTATGGATTTCGATAGAGCTATGGCAAATGCCGAGATTAGGTCGAGCAAGCGTATAGAGATTACCGCTAATCCCCGCTTCCGGCACAGAAAAGATCAAGAACAGTGTCTCTGTCCATAATTTATCGGCAGGATCACAAGGATGAAATTTGAAGTCATCAAGCGTAATCATTTTAGACCTCTCAGGATTATTGTTTTCAGCACCACCGACACGCGGCTAAAATGGGGATATTACGAGCAATAAAGCCGCTGCCTAAATGACCGCTTGCAGGTTCAATTGGCTGCCGCTCTCCCGTCAATGCCCATTATGGCCTGATCGCTGTCAGGAGACAGGCGCCGACATGTTCATTGGCAAAAAGAATATCAAGCAGGCTTAGGATTTGTCAACAGTGTCGTTAAATTTTAATCAGCCCCGCGCACGAACGCATCTTGGATACGGAATATCCAACTGATATATCATTATAAAACAGGGAATGCTCGCGCATCATCCCCACAACCAAGTCACGAGAATGCGCAGCAAATCCTCAAGCGGCAATTCGCTCACATCGCCAACATATATGATGTTGATCAATAAGGAGATTCAATCCCCGACAGGATCAATTCAGCGTAAGTCTTGCCAATTTCCTCTGCGCTGATAGCGCTCTGGTCCGGGCGAAACCAGCGATAGGTCCAGCCCACAATGCCAAGCACGCCATAAGCGACAACCCGCGGCGAGCCAACATTGCGGAAACTGTTATCCGCATAGCCTTGCTCAATAATCGAGATCACAGCCTCGGTCGTTTGCCGATTCAATTCACGCATATCGCGCGACCATTCATGCCGCGCCCCGCTGACATGGCTCAGATTTTCACGAATATAGATATAAAACAAGGGGTAATGTTCTCCATAAGAGCCCATTAACGCCATGATGAGATCCCGCAGTTTCCGGCGCGGACTAAGGTTGCTCGATTCGATACGTTTCGTCAGCGCAAGGTTGCGCTCCACAACGGTCCGGACCACTTCATCGAACAACTCTTCCTTGGACGAGATATAATAATAGAGCGAGGCGCGGTCCGCCCCCATTTCCTCTGCAACCGCCTTCAAACTGGCCCGTTCAAAGCCGACACGGTTGAAAACGCGCACGGCAGCGTCGGCGATCTCCTGACGCCTCGCTTTGTATTTCACCTTGGGCTCTTCTTTTAAAGCCCGCCGCCGCTTACTGATTTCACTCGCATCTTTCGTCGGCATATCGTTTCTCAGTCAACCTGTTACAAGGACTTGCGGGGCACCTATCACTCTCCATTCATAAGCTCAATATAATGCCCCGCGCTTTTTCTCAACACTATTGTTGACTTTTTATACGGAGTCCCGCTAGCTATGAGAACAATCAGGGGGGAGCAATTCCTCCGTTCTCGTGAGAGTTTTTGGATCGATGTCATCGGATTTTTGGAGTCAGGCAGGGATAGACCCCTGCTTTTCGGCAATGCTGTCCGATCCGCGGTCGATGCTGCGACCGCCCGCCGACAATGCATCTCTGGCCAATTTTCGCCACGCGCTGGATGGCGGCATGATCGCGGCAAGTAGACCGGACACCCCCAAGGCACATGCGGTTGAATCATATATCGTCATGAGTGACGGTCATGAGATTCCGCTGCGCCTCTATCGTGGCAGCGACCGCCCGGCACTGCCGGTCATCCTGTTTTTCCATGGCGGCGGATTTGTAGTGGGCTCACTCGAAACCCATGATGCGATGTGCCATGAACTTGCTGTTGCTACCGATGCCGCTGTGCTGGCGGTCGATTATCGCCTGTCGCCCGAAACACCCTTTCCCGGACCGCTGACGGACTGTGAGCGTGCGCTGACATGGGCCGCCGCCAATGCCTCTCGCCTTGGTCTCGATGCCACCAGAATCGCCCTGTGCGGCGACAGCGCCGGGGGCAATCTCGCAGTCGCCCTTGCCGTGCAGGCGCGCGCGCATGGTCCGTCCGTTCGCCATGTCGCATTGTTCTATCCGGCTATCGACCCCGGTTGCTCCAGCCCTTCGATGGAGCAGTTCGGCTCCGGATATTTTCTGACTAGCGACATCATGCGCTGGTTCTGGGCGTGCTATCTGGGGAACGAAAACGGCACCGCAAATCCGCTTGCCGCTGTGATGCAGGCCAATTTGACGGGCCTGCCCAATATGTCCGTGATCACCGCTGAATTCGACCCATTGCGCGACGAAGGCGAGAGGTTTCTCCTTGCCCTGCGCCATGCCGGCGTCATGGCAACCGGACGGCGCTATCTCGGCATGATCCACGGCTTTGCGAGCCTGTCCGCCATTACGCCCACCGCCAGCCGCGCGATTGCGGATATCGCCACGGACATCCGCGCGAGCTTCGCGACATAGCAACCGGCACTATTCCACCACAATGTGAACCATAAACAAACCATGGAGAAGATTGAAATGAACCGTCTGTCAGGGAAAGTCGCGATCGTTACCGGCGCCTCTCAGGGCATGGGCGAAGAGCATGCCAAGGCCTTTGTCCGGGAAGGGGCGAAGGTCATCTTGACCGATCTCAACGAAGTGGACGGCCAAGCCATTGCCGCCGCGCTCGGCCCGAATGCCATGTTCATCCGGCACGACGTCGCCAGCGAATCCGACTGGGCAAATGTCGTGGCACTTGGCGAGGCGCGGTTCGGCAAGATTAACGTCCTCGTCAACAATGCCGGGATCATTGGCCCCATCAAAAAAACGGGCGACATGTCGCTGGATGATTATCTGAAAGTATGCGCTGTCAATCAGACCGGCGTATTTTTGGGGATGAGGGCCGTATTGCCTGCGATGGTCGCGGCAAAGGGTGGGTCAATCCTCAACATATCCTCCATCTCCGGGATGGTTGCCAATATCGGGTCGCCCAATCTGGCCTATGTCGGCAGCAAATTCGCCGTGCGCGGCATGACCAAACAGGCCGCCGTGGAATATGGTCCCGACAATATCCGGGTGAATTCGATCCATCCCGGCTATGTGAAAACGCCGATGATGGTTGCCGCAACCGATGAAGATGGCGGCGGTGCGGCGTCAGACATTCCACTTCGGCGCTTTGCAGAGGTCGCCGAGATTTCCAACCTCGCCATCTTCCTCGCCTCGGATGAATCTTCGTTTATCACCGGGACGGAACATGTCATAGACGGCGGCATGATCGCCGCTTGAACCCGCGGCGGCTCATCCTATTTATTCACATAGCTGCCCCTTGAAAGGATTCTTGATGAACCCGGTTTTTGTTGTTTCCGGCACCCGCACCGCGATTGGCGACTTTGGTGGAAGCCTGAAAGACTTCTCACCGTCTCAGCTCGGCGCGCTGGTGATCCGCGAAGCGGTCAACCGCGCGGGTCTTACGCCATCCGACATCCAGCATGTCGTCATGGGCAATGTCATCCAGACCAAGCCCGCCGATGCCTATCTCGCGCGTGTATCCGCCATCGAGGCTGGCATACCGATCGAAACGCCAGCCCTGACGCTCAACCGGCTTTGCGGTTCGGGGGTGCAGTCCGTGATTTCGGCTGCGCAGATGCTGGCACTCGATGAATGCGATATCGCGGTAGCCGGCGGGGCTGAAAGCATGACCCGGGCGCCGCACCATGTCACCAGTGCGCGCTTTGGCCAGAAGATGGGCAATATCGACATGATCGATGCCCTGGTCGGCATCCTGAGCGATCCGTTCGAAGGCTTTCATATGGGCATCACGGCTGAAAATATCGCCGGCGATCTCCAGATTACGCGCCAGACACAGGATGCTGCCGCCGCCGAAAGCCACGCCCGTGCTGCTCGGGCGCAGGCGGAAGGTCGTTTCAAAGACCAGATCCTCCCGATCGAGGTCAAAGACCGTCGCGCCACGCGCATCTTCGACACCGATGAACATGTCCGGGGCGAGACAAGTGTTGAAAGCCTGTCAAGCCTGAAGCCTGCGTTCAAGAAGGATGGCACCGTCACTGCCGGCAACGCGTCCGGGATCAACGATGGGGCCGCGGCTGTGGTATTGGCATCCCAGCGCGCCGTCGATCAGCATGGTCTGAAACCGATGGGGAAAATCCTCGGCTGGGGCCATTCCGGCGTTGCCCCTGATCGCATGGGGCTTGGGCCGGTCACCTCGGTACCGATTGCCCTTCAGCGCGCAGGCCTCACGCTCGACCAGATGGACGTCATCGAAGCCAATGAAGCCTTTGCGGCGCAGGCGTGCGGCGTGGCGCAATTGCTCGGTTTCAATCCTGACAAGGTCAATCCGAACGGGTCGGGTATTTCACTGGGTCACCCCGTCGGCGCGACCGGGACCATTTTGCTGGTGAAGACGCTGTACGAATTGCAGCGGACCGGCGGCACCTACGGCCTGATCACGATGTGCATCGGCGGGGGCCAAGGCATCGCGCTGGTGGTCGAACGCTGCCCTAGCTGAACCAAGGAGGCATTGTCGGCAACGTGTCGACAGTGCCTCTGCCCCCTGCCTGCCGATGCCATGATACAGGCGTCGCATCCCCCCCAATGTCCATACTGACAGCAGATAGCTATGGCTGTAGTGATGTCGACATGGGAAAAATGATATTATGGTTTGCCGGTCATTACCTCTTTTTAGCTTCTAAGCCCGCGTTGTTGACGGTGGGCGGCGCGTCATGACGGGCGTGCGCAACCTCATCCTTGTGCTGGGCGATCAGTTGACGCCCACGCTTTCCAGCCTTGCCGCTGGCGACCCGTCGCGCGACCGCGTGCTGATGGCAGAGCTTCACGACGAAGCGACCTATGTGCGCCATCACAAAAAGAAGATCGCATTCCTCTTTTCTGCCATGCGCCATTTTGCCGAAGAGCTGCGCAGCTTGGGCTGGACCCTCGATTATGTAAAATTGGTTGCGCCCGACAATCAGGGCAGTTTTTCTGGACAGGTCGCGCATGCGGCGGCCACCCATCGGCCCGACCGCATCATCATCACCGAAGCGGGCGAATGGCGCGTGATGGAGATGATGAAGGATTGGCAGTCCCAATTCTCGATCCCGGTCGATATTCTTCCCGATGATCGCTTCTTGTGTGCGCACGCCGCATTCAAGCACTGGGCATCAAGCCGCAAGCAACTGCGGATGGAATATTTCTACCGTGACATGCGCCGCCAGACCGGCTTGTTGATGGATGGTGATCAGCCAGTGGGCGGCAAATGGAATTTCGATGCGGACAACCGAAAGGCGGCAGACATTGATCTGTTCATGCCCCGACCCAAAAACTGCGCACCCGATGCCATTACCCAAGAGGTGCTGGCGCTGGTCGATGCCCGGTTCGATAATCATTTCGGCGACCTTGCGCCGTTCTGGTTCGCCGTCACCCGCGCCGATGCCGAGGCGGCCTTTACCGCGTTCGTCCAACAAGCCCTGCCACATTTTGGCGATTATCAAGACGCGATGCTGGCGGGTGAACCGTTTCTCTATCATGCCGTCATCTCGCAATATCTGAACTGCGGACTGCTTGATCCGCTGCGTATCTGCCAACAGGTCGAGGCCGCCTATCGCGCGGGCAAGGCACCGCTCAATGCCGCTGAAGGCTTCATCCGCCAGATCATCGGCTGGCGCGAATATGTGCGCGGCATCTATTGGTTAAAAATGCCCGGCTATGAACATGAAAATTTCTTTGGCCACACCCGTTTACTACCTGATTTCTACTGGACAGCCGAAACCGACATGGCCTGTATCAAGGCGGCGGTCAGCCAGACCAAGAAACAGGCCTATGCCCATCATATCCAGCGCCTGATGGTCACCGGCAATTTTGCGATGCTGGCAGGCATTGATCCGCACGAGCTGCATCAATGGTATCTAAGCGTCTATGCCGATGCCTATGAATGGGTCGAACTGCCCAATACCTTGGGGATGAGCCAATTTGCCGATGGCGGCTTGCTCGCGTCCAAACCCTATGCCGCAAGCGGTGCCTATATCAACCGCATGTCCAATTATTGCGGATCATGCCGCTATGATGTCAAACAAAGGACTGGCCGGGCAGCCTGCCCGTTCAACGCGCTATATTGGGATTTCATCGCGCGGCATCGCGACAAGATCGCCAACAACCCACGTATGGCGCAGATGATTCGCACCTATGACAAATTCGCCGCCGATGAACAGCAGCGTATCGCCGACAGCGCCAAGACCTTTCTGGCAAGCTTATGACGGACAAAAAATACACCAAATCCAATCTACCCGAAAAAATCTGCGCCGCCTGCGGCAGGCCATTTGCATGGCGCAAAAAATGGGCGCGTGATTGGGATAATGTCAAAACCTGTTCGGAACGCTGCAAAGGCGACCTGCGACGCAAACCCGGCCAGCACGCTGATCCACGCTGACACTCAAGCATTTTCACGCCTGCCGATCCGCGCGGACGCAAATTGAGTCATCGCGCGCGCCCCCACATATTTTATTGATCTTGATGACATGGATCAAAGCGCACGGCGTCAATTTACCCCAAGAGACTGCGAAGCGTTCGCAAAAATATAATTGCGAACTATTATCAATAGCGCTATCAGCCAGCCCGAAACAGTGAATCAAGGTGGGGTACATGAAGAATAATTACATGCAGAATGCAGCAATGATTGCCATCGCGATGGCCGCAAGCGCCGCCACTTCGCCTGTGGCGGCCCAGATCGCCACGACTGCGACTGCGGCCTTGGCGGCGGACCGGTTGACGGATGACATCGTGGTGACGGCCACGAAACTCGACGCGCTTGAAATCGGCGGTTCAGTGCATGTCCTTGATGCGGTTGATATGTCCCGCTTTGCCTATAGCGACGTCAACCATCTGCTGCGTCAGATTCCGGGCGTCAATATTCAGGAAGAAGATGGCTTTGGCCTGCGCCCGAATATCGGCATTCGCGGGTCTGGCAGCGACCGCAGCGCGCGCGTCGCCGTCATGGAAGATGGCATTTTGATCGCACCTGCGCCCTATGCAGCACCCGCCGCTTATTATTTCCCGCATGTCGCACGCATGAGTGGCGTTGAGGTGTCAAAAGGACCCGCGACGATCAAATATGGTCCGATGACGGTTGGCGGCGCGATCAACCTCTCGTCAACGCCAATCCCGCAGGACACTTCGGGCTTTGCCGAATTGCTGGCCGGTTCCTTTGATGGACGGCGCGCCCATGGCTGGGCGGGCGGATGGACTGGGCTTGGCAGCGATTGGGAAATCGGCGCGCTCGCAGAAGGTCTGTACGAACATTCCGACGGCTTCAAACGCATCGATATCGGCGGCAACACGGGCTTTGAGGTCGAAGATTGGGTCCTCAAACTTGGCCTGCGCTCCACCGATGGCCGCCATGCTTTTGAGTTTAAATATCAGGATTACAGCGAAACCAGCAACGAGACCTATCTCGGGCTGACGCTGGCCGACTTTCAGGCCAGCCCATATCGACGGTATAATGCCAGTCAGGTCGACCGCATGCACGTCGAACATCAGACCTATCAATTGACCCATCGGTTTGAAGTGTCGCCCGCGTTCACGGTCACGACCATTGGCTATCGCAACGACACGGCGCGCGCTTGGTACAAGCTCAACGACATCCGCAACACCGCCAATACGGGCTGGGTCAGCATTGGCAGCGTGTTGGCGAACCCCACGACCAACGCCAACCAAATGGCCGAAATCATCGGGGCATCCGGTTTTACCGGGCTGGCATCCGGGGCGCTGCGGGTGCGTAACAACAACCGCGTCTACCAATCCACGGGCATTCAAAGTCTGGTGAGCGCAAAATTTGCGACGGGCGGCATCAAGCACGGCCTGGAGCTCTCGGCGCGTTATCATGAAGATGAAGAAGATCGCTTCCAGCAAGACGATCGCTATCAAATGGTCAATGGCCGGATGGTGCTGGTGACTGCCGGTGCGCCCGGCAGTCAGGACAATCGTCTCGGCGCGGCGCAGGCTTGGTCGTTCTTCATCCGCGACACCATCGAAGCCGGTGCATTCACCGTCGTGCCGGGGCTGCGTTATGAAACGATCGACCTCAAGCAAACCCGCTGGGCGACCAGTGATCCCACCCGCGCAGGGGCAACCACGATCGCGACATCCAAGGTCGATGTCTGGATTCCGGGCATTGCAGTGACATGGAAGGTGATGCCCGACATCCGTATCATCGCCGGTGCGCATCGCGGCTTCGCCAGCCCCGGCCCCGGCTCGACTGCAGATGCCGAAACGTCATGGAATTACGAGGCCGGGCTGAAAATGGGCGATGGCGCATGGTATGTGGAGGCGATTGGCTTTTACAATGACTATGCGAACCTTGTCGGCACCTGCAGCGCATCGACCGGTGGGGATTGCAACATCGGCGACCAGTTCAATGGCGGCAACGTGCGCGTCAAAGGCCTTGAGTTGACCGCAGGCAGGACGCTTGGCCGCATTGCAGACAATGGTTTCGAAGTGCCGGTATCGCTGAGCTACACCCTGAGCGATGCAAAGTTCCAGACCAGCTTCGTCAGCGGTTATGAAGCATGGGGAACCGTGACGGCGGGCGATCGCCTCCCCTATTTGCCGCGCCATCAATTATCGTTGAATAGCGGCATTTCCTTCACGGGCGCGCGCCTCTCCGCTGCATTGAATTGGGTCAGCGAGACACGGGCAAAAGCCGGTCGCGGCGCGATCGCCGCAGGTGAAAAGATCGACGATCATGTCACGGTCGATGTAGCGGCGGAAGTGGATGTCTTTGGCCCGATCTCGGTCTTTGGCACCATCCAGAACCTGTTCGATGCCGAATATAATGTCGCCTTTGCCCCGGCAGGGGCACGCCCGGGCGCACCACGGATCGTACAAGCAGGCCTGCGCGCACGGTTTTGATCGCCGCATGAGCCATTTGTCAAAAACGCCCTAGAAATAGATGGCGAACCGGTATCGGCGATACCGGTTCGCCATCTGACAGCGCGTGGCAAAGCTGAACGAAAGGCATCATTCCCGTTCAGTGAAGCGTCAGTCACCACGGCATATACACCGTATCAAGGGAGTCGCCCCATGCGACATCTTATACGGAGTTGACGGCTATGGCCGGTATCAAGTTCATGAAAACAAGCGCACTGGCGGCCCTTGCTACGGCGCTGGCGATCACCTCGGTGGCCTCGGCGCAAACGCGCCCGACCGATGGCAATGGCGAAAATGGCCGTGAACGCGGCAGTTGGTCGCGCGGCGGTGACGAAAGTCGCGGGAGCGGCCGCGAAACGCGCGGTGACGGCGAGGCACGCGGCGGCGGACGCGAACGCGGCCCCGGCTATGGCCGCGACTGGGACGGCGGCGGCACAGTGTCACGTCCGGCCCAGGCCAGCGGCGGCGCGACCCCGGCCATGCCGGATCGTGGCCGCGACGCATCACGCGATCACCGCCCCGTAGTGCGCGACAGCGGCACGCCAAGCGGCACATTCGGCATGGAGGGTAGCCGCAGCATATATAGCGAACAGCGCCGTTCGCCGGTGGTGGCACCCGATCGACGCGATGATCGCCGGGCCGATACCCGTGATGATAGACGGGATGGCTGGCGGGATGGGCGTCGCGATGGCGGCACGCGCTGGACCGGGGGCGAGCATCGTCGCTGGGAGGGCCGCGACTGGCGACGCGACCATCGCTACAATTGGAGCCATTATCGCAACACGCACCGCGATCATTACCGGGCCGGGCGCTATTATTCGCCTTACCGAAACTATAGCTACAGCCGGTTGAGCATCGGCATCTACCTTGGATCGGGCTTTTACGGGCGCAGCTACTGGATCAACGATCCATGGTCCTACCGCCTGCCCGATGCGTACGGCCCTTATCGCTGGGTACGTTATTATGACGATGTGCTGCTGGTCGATATCTATAGCGGCGAAGTGGTTGACGTGATCTACGACTTCTTCTGGTAAAAGGTCGCAAGATTATTCGCAAACAAGCTCCCGCATGCGTGCGGGGGCTTGTTTTTGCATCTAAATGGCGCGGTGCTGGAACACGCTGCGCATCATTGCCAGCGACGATCCGCCATGCGGTGATGCGATATGACCGATGATCGCAAGAAAAGACCTCATATATTAAGCAATACCGCCCACAAATCCGCTCGTTTCCCCTGCCCTCGGCATCGCCATCCGCATCGGCCCGCCACAGCCGCGCTGATTGCATTTGGCGCGCTGCTCTACCTGATAAAGCCAAAGCTGCGCGGCCCCTTTGCGCGCCAGCAACGTCTCGCCGGTCAGATAGCGAACATGGCCGCATGTACGGCAAGTGAGTTCCAGCCGATCGCCCGGCTCCAGATCCAGCACCTGCAAATTGGCCTTCCAATTCATTGAAAATCCTCGGCAGAAGGAATGCGCGTAAAACTGATCTTGCCCCCGACATTGCCGCCTTTCGGTGGCGCCCATATCCCCAGGTTCGTGACCGTGCGGCCGAACCGGGTGTTCAACGCGTCCATCGCGCTGCCGATCCGCTCCCATTTCTGGCGATCCGCATCATCATTGTGCAGCAGGTCAAGCTGCCGAGCCGTGGCGGGAGTCAGATCGCACAACGTCACGCCCACGCGCAACACGCGCACCTTGCGGCCCATCGTTGCCGTCATCATATCCCACATGATAGTGAGCGCGGACAGCACCGCCTGATCATCATTGACCTGCGGCAACGTCCGCATGTCCGACCAATCGTCATCATAAAATTTGAGCCAGAGCATCAGCCCGCGACAATAATAATCCGCCCGCCGCATCCGCCTTGCCGCCTTGATCAACAACAGCCGGGCAACCCCATAGGCATCATCGAGGTTGCGGGCCTCCGGCGGCAGCACGCGGGCATGGCCGAACATGGCCCGTTCGGATTGCGGGGATTCAATCGTGTATCCATGGAGCGCATACCACAGACGTTCGCCCGTGACATTGCGCCAGATCGCCCGCATCTGCTTGGGCGCAAGTTCCAGCAAATGGCCGGTCGTGCCGACGCGATGGCCCGCCAGCCGCTTGGCCATGCGCCGGCCGACGCCGGGAATGTCCTCCAGCGGCACTTTGAGCAGAGGGCCGGGCATCAGATGGGGATGCCAGATGGTCAGGCCATCCGGTTTTTGCGTGCCGCCCGCAATCTTGGCGAGGTGCCGATTGGCGGCAAAGCCGATGGAACAGGTGATCGTTGCCCCGATATTATAACGAATGGCGCGTTTGATCCGCATCGCAAGCTCTGCCGGGTCGCGACGCTGATTTTCATCCAGCGTGCACGCCAGCTCATCAATCGACTTCACCGTATCGATGGGAATGACAGAGGCAATCTCCGCCAGTAGCGCATTATGCGCCCGACGATAGAGGTCCGGCTTTTGCGGCACCAATATCAGGTCCCGACATATGCGGCGCGCCTCATCGACCATCATGATGTTCTTCACGCCATAGGCTTTGGCTTCCTTGCTGCACGCGATGATGCAGGTCCGCCCGCCCTCATAGGGGACGACGCCCACCGGACGCCCCCTTAAGCGAGGGTCGCGCTGCTGCTCGACGCTGGCGAAGAAGCCATCGAAATCGAGATATAGATGTTCAATGGTCGCGGGCTTGCGCATGGGTCTGCCGAATCGGGAATAAGACACTTAAAAGAACATAAAGAGAACAATTATGCAAGGCCGTGCGGCAATACCGACCTAAGTGCCAGTTCCCGACACCCAGTCATTCTCTTAGAAATCATGGCCTAGAAATCAGAGGAAAGAGGCTCGGAATGCGCATCGTGATTGCTGGCGAAATCGACTTCCCGCCCGCCAACCGGCAGGACGCGCTGGCCGGGGCAAAGCCCCTGATCGAAATGGCATTGGCGGAGCAAGGCTGCCGCCATTATGCGTGGACGCTCGACCCTTATGATGCGGGCCGGGTCCATGTGTTCGAAGATTGGGATAATGCCGCAGATTTGCAGGCACATCTCGATGGCGATGCCTATCTCCTGATGATCGCGCATTTGTCGTCGTTCACGATTCTGGCGGCGGACACGCGCAAATATCGCGTCGACCTGACCGAGCCTGTCTATGGGCCGGACGGCAAGCCAACGGCGACGTTCCTCACCGCCGCCTCGTAAAACGACGCCCAAAAACCTGTTGACGAATATCCGGCGCTGCCATATTTCAACATGGCGGGCCGGGCCCCTCTGGCGATCTTTTTTTAGGTCGTGATGTCGGACCGCATCGAGTATTCTCGATGCTGGTCAACGATATATTTTAAGCATCAGCATACTCGATTTACATCAATTGAGGAGCTGTATGTGACAAACGCCCATTCCCCCACCCCCCACCCCATCATGGCATGTCCCACCTGCCAAATCCCGCTGGTCATGAGCGAACGGCAGGGCGTGGAAATCGATTATTGCCCGCAATGCCGTGGCGTCTGGCTGGACCGTGGCGAGCTCGACAAGATCATCGAGCGCAGCGCGAAAGATGCGGCCCCTGCCGCACCCGCTGCCCCCGCTTTCACGCCCCAACAGCGCCCTGCGGACTATCGACCTGCGGATTATGGCCATTCGGACTATGGCCACCGGCCCCCGAAGCGCCGGAAATCCTTTCTGGAAGAATTGTTCGACTAAAGCCGGACAGGGACATGGCGCGCGGGATTGCAGATGTGCCCCCGCATTTGGCCCCCGCGCCATGTCCTCGCCCCCACACGCAATTCCTTTAAAAACGCGCGGCCTGCCGCCCGCACATCAGGGTAACCATGACTGATATTCTCGCCATTTTTGCCGACCCCGCCAATTGGGCCGCGATTGCCGCGCTCATCACGATGGAGGTCGTGCTGGGGATCGACAACCTCATTTTCATCTCGATCCTGACCAACAAGCTGCCCGAACAATATCGCGCTCGCGCACGGCAGATCGGGATTGGCCTCGCCCTTGGGCTGCGGCTTGTCTTGTTGAGCCTGATCGCGTTCATCGTCACCCTGACCGCGCCCTTGTTTGAGGCATTCAATCACGCCTTCTCATGGCGCGACCTGATCTTGATTGCCGGTGGCCTGTTCCTCGTCTGGAAGGCGACCACCGAAATCCATCACAATGTCGATGCCAATACCAATGACGATATCTTCGACAGCCCGAAAACGAGCCTGACCTTCGGCGCGGCGATTGCGCAGATCATCATGCTCGATCTCGTCTTTTCGATCGACTCGATCATTACCGCAGTCGGCATGACGGATCATGTGCCGATCATGTTCCTTGCCGTCATCGTCGCCGTGTCGGTGATGCTGACCGCAGCTGGACCATTGTCGCGCTTTATCGAGAAAAACCCGACGGTCGTGATGCTCGCGCTCGCCTTCTTGTTCATGATCGGCATGACCTTGATCGCGGAAGGCTTCGGCACCCATGTGCCAAAGGGCTATATCTATGCGGCGATGGCGTTTTCGGTGGCTGTCGAGGGGCTTAACATGCTGTCCCGGCGCGTCCGGCAGAAGCGGGAGGCGGCCTGATCGGGTCGCCCGCCCCTCCATCCGAAATCCAATTCATAATTATCAATATCCCGCCGATGCGGGGGAAGGACAACAGAGATGATTGATATGAAATTTCGCCCTATCGGCACGCTCGCGATGGGCCTTGCTGTGGCGATGATGGTCGCCCCTGCGGCAGACGCACGACGCGGCGGTGGTTTTGGCAGTCGCGGCGCGCGCACCTATTCCGCCCCCACCCCCACCCCGACCGCGCCCCAATATGTGCCGCCAGTCCAGCGTTCGATGTCGCCCAAGCAACAGGCGGCACCGGCGACGGGCCAAACCAGCCAATCGGCAAAAGCGCCAAGCCGATTTGGCGGGATTGGCGGCGGGTTGCTCGGCGGCCTGTTGGCAGGCGGGTTGATCGGCGCGTTACTCGGCAATGGCTTTGGCTCGATGCTGGGTAGCGGGTTTTTGATGACATTGTTGCAGGTGGCGATGTTCGGCGGCCTTGCCTTGCTCGCGCTCCGGTTGTTCCGGCGCAAGCCCAAGACGACACCCGCTTATGCCAATAATGTATCGATGTTCACGCCGCGCAACGAACAGCCCCAATCTCAGCCCCGCCCCATGACATCCCAATTTGGCGGCGGCGCAGCGGTCGCCGCGCAGGATATTCCGATCAACCAAAATGATCAGGCCGAATTCGAACGCCTGTTGGCCGATGTGCAAGATGCGTTCGGCAAGGAAGATTATGGCCGCTTACGCACCCTCACCACGCCGGAAGTGATGTCCTATCTGGCCGAAGAACTCAGCACCAACGCCACCAATGGCCTGCGTAACGACGTCAGCGCCACGCGCTTGCTACAGGCCGATGTATCGGAAGCATGGCGCGAAGGCCGCACGGATTATGCGACCATCGCCATGCGCTATGAAAGCATCGACGTGATGCGCCATCGCGATAGCAATCAGGTGGTGAAGGGCGATCCGACCCAGCCGACCGAAACGACCGAAATCTGGACCTTCACCCGCGAGGACCATGGCAATTGGCGATTGTCCGCCGTGCAAACGAGCTAAACAATATAGGGGCCGCTGACCAAGTTAGCGGCCCCTTTTTCTTGGCCCTCCACACAATCCTTGGCCAGCATCCGAAATTGCTTGAAGCCATCCAATCATTTTTATACAACGCTTGCACAATAAAAAAATCGAATGAAGGAGAGGCTCATCATGGAACAATCGCTTGCAGGTAAAATTGCCCTTGTTACGGGCGCAGGGCGTGGCATTGGCCGGGCTATTGCCCTTGCATATGGCAAGGCGGGCGCCAAAGTCGCGGTGATCTCGCGCACGCCTGCAACCGTTGAGGCGGTGGCGCAGGAAATTCGCGCTGCCGGCGGCGAGGCGATCGGCATCGCCTGCGATGTCGGCCAGCGCGATCAGGTCTTCGCAGCGGTGCAACAGACCGTCGATCGCTTTGGCGGGCTACACATCGTCGTGAACAACGCCCAAGGCTTTGGCACCGAGGCCGCGCCACAGCCCTCGACCGTGTTCGTCGCCTGCGAAGACACCAATGAGGATGAATGGGAATATACGTTCCGCACCGGCGCGACCGCATCCCTTTGGTTCATGAAGGCCGCCTTCCCGCATATGAAACAGGCGGGCTATGGCCGCATCATCAACTTCGCCTCCTCCTCCGGCCAGATCGGTTTCGAGGGCAACACCTGCTACAACACGACCAAGGAAGCGATCCGCGCCTTGTCGCGCACGGCGGCCCGCGAATGGGGCCAGCATGGGATCACCGTCAACATCATCAACCCGGCGCTTGAAACCCGCGCGTTCGACGCATGGAAAAGCGCGCGCCCCGATTTCGTCGAGGCGTTGAAGGAAAAAATCCCGGTGCGCCGCCTTGGCGATCCGGAACGGGATGCAGGGCCGCTCGCGGTGTTTATCGCGGGCGAAGGTGCCGGATATATGACCGGGCAGACATTCATGCTGGAAGGCGGGATGCACACCCTGCCTTGATCCACACCGGAAATAGTCGCTTTTTGGGGGAGGATAGACCGACCACATGCCATTGATTGTCGATCATGATGAACGACGCGCGTTGATCGCGAATGTCGTCAAGGAAATGATTGCCGAGACCGGAATGGAATCGGTGACAGTCCGCGCGGTGGCGCGTCGGGTGGGCTATAGCTCGACGATCCTCTCCCATTATTTCCGCGACAAGCAGCATCTGCTGATTGCCGCCTTCGCCTCCGTATTGAGCGAATCCCCGAAACGGGTGCAGGCCAAGATGGATGATGGCGGAAGCCTGCTCGATTGTCTGGAGCTGTTGCTGCCCAATAGCCCCGCCAATTTGCGCGATTGGCAGGCGTGGTTCGGTTTCTGGGGGACGGTGACCCATGATCCCGACCTCGCCGCCGAACGCCTTGCCGGGATCGAGGAAACGCAAAAGATGCTGGCACATATCCTGCAATACGCCATCGACCGGGGGGAATTGCCCGCCGATCTCCATATCCCGTCCCATGCCGAACGCATCCAGATATTCCTCAACGGTCTGGTCAGCATGGTCATCATGAAGCCCGCTGCATGGCCCCCAACCGCCCAGCGCGAGGCGCTGATCTGGCAGATCGGGCTGATGCGGCAACATCCTCAGGGATGACAAACAAAGCCACCAGAAAATTTATAAGGAAGGATGACCAATGACCCAAAAATACGCGATGTTTCAGGAAGCCTATTTCGTCACCAGCATCGACGACGCCGCGCGCAAATGGGCCAAGGCCTATGGGGCCGGGCCGTTCTTCATGGTCCGCCACCATCATTGCGAGGAATTCACCTATCGCGGCACCCAGCAAGAAGCGGATGTATCCTATGCATTCGGCTATCTTGGCGACCGGATGATCCAGTTCATCGAACAGCATGACGATAAGCCGTCAATCTATCGCGATATGTTCAAGCCCGGCGAAGAAGGTTTCCACCACATCGCCTATCTCGTCTCCGACTTTGCGGCGGAACGCCAGCGCTGGCTCGATCTGGGCTATGAACTGGCGACCGAACTTTATGCCGATGAGGTCAATGCAGCCTATTTCGACACCCGTTCACTCAATGGCGCATTCACCGAAATCCACGGCGATCCGGCGCATATTCTCGGCCTGTTCGCGATCTGGCAGCGGACTCATGATCAATGGGACGGTGTATCCTCGCCCATTATCGAGATCGAAGACATCACTTATTATCAGCGGGCGGCGTTATTGCCTCTCAAGTAAATGTGAATGAATGGCGGGCTTTGGCATCACAACCAAGCCCGCCACGCTTCACCTGTCGACAATCGCGCTGACGCGGTGGAAAAAGGGCTGATGCGGGGTCGGCCCACGCTGAATATCATGGAATGAACCGGCCCCCAATGTCGGCAACACGGCCTCGATCCCCATCACGCTTTCCAAGCTCCGCACATCGATATGAAGGTGGAGCTTGCCATCAAAATGGAAGGTGATCACCGCATCGAACGGGCAAACCTCCCGCAAAGCGCTGGTTAATTTGGCGAGTTCATCGGTAACGATGGATGAGCGTGTCTGGACTGGAAATGGTTCGACGCTGCTGGGCTGAATATTTTTGCTATTCATTGTCTCCCTCCCCTTATCGTTAATCATAGATGATCATAATTACCCGCAGATGAACAGCCTTTCCGACACATTATCTGCATTGCTCCGAATTTAAGATCGCCCCCTCCCGATTATTTGCGACGTTCGTCGATATAAGCATCTAACACCTCCACCTGTATCGCCTGCAAATGCAGGCCGAGCTTAGTGCGTCGCCAGAGAATATCTTCGGCGGTGGTCACCCATTCCTTGTCGATCAAATAATCGACTTCGCGCGCATACAGCCCTGCGCCAAAATCCCGACCGAGATCATCAACGCGCCGCGCATCGCCGATCACCTCGGCAAGGCATGTGCCATAGGCCCGCGCCATGCGGTGCAGTTGATCCCCATCCATGAACGGCCAATGCTGGCGGGCCTGTTCGAAAAAGGCCGCGAAATCCTGCATATCCCCCCCCGGCAACGGGCGATGACGCGTCTGTCGATCCTTGATGCCCAGCCTTGCCAAGGCGACCTCGGCCAGATGGCGGGCGGTGGTGATCTTGCCGCCGAATACGCTCAATAAAGGCGGCCCCGCAGTATCGAGGTCGAGATGATAATCACGGCTGACCGCGCTGGCCGACCCCGCACCATCGTCGAACAAGGCGCGAATGCCGGCATAGCTGGTGACAATTTGCGCGGGGGCAATCGGCGTGCGGCGATAGCGATTGATCGCGGCCAACAGATATTCCTCCTCCGCCGGGCTGATCTGGGCCTCATGCGGGCCATCGACTGGTTCATCGGTCGTGCCGATCAGGGTGAAAGCATTTAAATACGGAATGGCGAACACGATGCGGCCATCTGGTTGCTGGAATAGCCATGCATGATCGCCCGCAAAACAACGCGTCGTGATGATGTGACTACCGCGCACCAGCCGCAACCGGCTTGGCCCGCGCTGCCCAAAGCCGGACCGCAACACCAGCTCCACCCAAGGGCCAGCGGCATTGACGATCCGCCGCGCGGTAACGACTTGATCGCCCCCAGGTGCCTGCAGCGTCACCGTCCACACATCTTTCCCCCGCGTTGCGCTGACAAAGCGGGTACGGGTCTGGATCAATGCCCCGGCGTTCGCGGCATCCAGCGCGTTCAGCACGACCAACCGGGCATCATCGACTCGCGCATCCCAATAGCTGAACCCCCGGCGACCGGCATTCACCACCACCGGATCATCAAGCGCGATGCTGCGCGAACGCGGCAGATGGCCGCGCCACGCCAGCAGATCATAAAGCCACAGGCCGCTCCGCATCATCAGCCAAGGCCGCATCTGGGCATTATGGGGAATATGAAATTCAAGCGGCTGCACGAGATGCGGCGCGGTACGCAGCATGATCCCGCGTTCGGTCAGGGATTCATGCACCAGCCGGAATTCATATCGCTCCAGATAGCGCAGGCCACCGTGCATCAGCTTGGTAGAGGCGGAGGACGTCGCATGGGCAAGGTCGTCTTGTTCGACCAGCAACACTTTCAGGCCCGCCACCGCCGCCGCCCGTGCAATCGCCGTGCCATTGATCCCGCCGCCGATGATCAAAATGTCATAAATGACATGATCCATGTGGCCGATCCTCCTGCTTTGATACAAACAGCACCATGATTTTGTCTTATTTGCAAGGATAGTGATCAACCCATTGTCATTTCATCCGCCGACAGCCATGCTCATTGCAATTGCCGCTTAATATGATCGGCTGAAATTCGGCGTCAGGATCAGGCCCGCCGCCACCACAACGGCAATCGAATATTACGATCAGCCTTGCTCATTTAATTAATTTTATCGTCAAAATCATCGACGCTATCATCCGCGACTACCGCTACCATGAAATGGCATAAATCTGGTTTGGATAAGGAGAATGGCAATGAGCGACACCAATTCGCCACAGGGCAAATGCCCGGTGATGCACGGCGCGAACACCTCCACCGGCAAATCTGTCATGGACTGGTGGCCGAATGCGCTGAACCTCGACATCCTCCACCAGCATGACAACAAGACCAATCCATTGGGCAAGGACTTCAACTATCGCGAGGCATTGAAGTCGCTCGATATGGAAGCGCTCAAACAGGATTTGCGCGCGCTGATGACCGACAGCCAACCTTGGTGGCCCGCCGATTGGGGCCATTATGGCGGGCTGATGGTCCGCATGGCATGGCATGCGGCGGGGTCGTATCGCACCGCCGATGGCCGCGGCGGCGGCGGCACCGGCAACCAGCGCTTCGCCCCGTTGAATTCATGGCCGGATAATGTCAGCCTCGATAAGGCGCGGCGGCTGTTGTGGCCGATCAAGCGGAAATATGGCAACAAGATCAGCTGGGCCGATCTCATGATCCTTGCCGGCAACATGGCCTATGAAACCATGGGTCTCAAGCCCTTCGGCTTTGCCTTTGGCCGCGAGGACATCTGGCATCCCGAAATCGATATCTATTGGGGATCGGAACAGGAATGGCTAGGCAAGGACCGTTATGACGGCAAAGACAGCGCCGCATTGGAAAACCCGCTGGCCGCAGTGCAAATGGGCCTGATCTACGTCAATCCGGAAGGGGTCGATGGCAAGCCCGATCCCTTGCGGACGGCGCAGGATGTCCGCGAGACCTTCAAACGCATGGCGATGAACGACGAAGAGACCGTCGCCCTGACGGCGGGCGGCCATACCATCGGCAAATGCCATGGCAATGGTGATGCGAGCATGATCGGCCCCGCCCCGGAAGGCGCGGATGTCGCGGAACAGGGCATGGGCTGGCACAATCCGACCGGCACCGGCAAGGGACGCGATGCCGTCACCAGCGGGCTTGAAGGGGCATGGACCACCTATCCGACCCGGTTCGACAATGGCTATTTCGACATGCTGTTCAACCATGAATGGGAACAGAAATTCAGCCCTGCGGGCGCGCATCAATGGGAACCGGTCAACATCAAGGAAGAAGACAGGCCGGTCGATGTCGAAGACCCGTCAATCCGCCGCAATCCGATGATGACCGATGCCGATATGGCGATGATCAAAGACCCCGCCTATCGCAAAATTTCCGAACGCTTCCACCAAGACCCGGCCTATTTCCGGGAGGTCTTCGCCCGCGCATGGTTCAAGCTGACGCACCGCGACATGGGGCCAAAGGCGCGTTACATCGGCCCGGATGTCCCGCAGGAAGATCTGATCTGGCAAGACCCGATCCCCGCTGGCCCGACCGATTATGATATGGATGCGGTGAAAGCCCGTATCGCCGCCAGCAGCCTCAGCACTGCCGAGATGGTCGCGACCGCATGGGACAGCGCACGCACCTATCGCGGGTCCGATATGCGCGGCGGCGCGAATGGTGCACGCATCCGCCTTGCCCCGCAGAAAGATTGGGCAGGCAATGAACCTGCGCGTCTGGCGAAGGTGCTGGCCGTACTCGAACCCATTGCCATGGAGAGCGGTGCCAGCATCGCCGATGTCATCGTACTTGCGGGCAATGTCGGGATCGAACAGGCGGCCAAGGCAGCGGGCGTTATGGTCAAAATCCCCTTCAAACCGGGACGCGGCGATGCGTCTGATGCCCAGACCGACGCCGATTCCTTCGCGGTGCTGGAACCGCTCCACGATGGCTATCGCAACTGGCTCAAACAGGATTATGCGGTGCGCCCGGAAGAGCTGATGCTGGACCGCACCCAGCTCATGGGCCTGACCGCACCGGAAATGACCCTATTGGTCGGCGGCCTGCGCGTGTTGGGGGCCAATTATGGTGGCGCAAAACATGGCGTGTTCACCCAGCGCGAGGGTCTGTTGACCAATGATTTCTTCGTCAACCTGACCGACATGGGGAATATTTGGCATCCCATCGGCGGCGATCTCTATGAAATCCGTGACCGGGCGACGGGCGAGGTCAAATGGACGGCGACGCGGCTTGATCTGGTCTTTGGATCAAACTCGATCCTGCGCGCTTATGCCGAAGTCTATGCCCAAGACGATCATCGCGACACCTTCGTCCATGATTTCGTCAAGGCATGGACTAAAGTGATGAACGCCGACCGGTTCGACTGAAACTAGCATCGGCAATTCCCGACCATATGCGCCGATGACAGCGCATATGGCCGGGGCAATTTAGTTCAGGGCTTGGCCGCCGCCTTGCCCTTTGATTGGCGCAGTCTATCGGCCTCGCCGCGCAGATACTGGCGTATCCCATCCAGCTTCACCTGATCGAATTCCTCGAACCGGGGCATGCCGTTCGGGACAAGCACGCCTTCATGCACGACGGACTCAAACGATGCCTGATCGGTCGGGATCATCGATGCGCGCAAATCAGGCGCATGGCCTGCCGCCACCGCGTTGATGCCATGGCAGACCGCACAATGGATCGCATAGGACACCGCCCCCTTGGCCGCGAGCGCGGCATTGGGCACATAGCTCGCATCTTCGCTCGCCACGGGCACAAAGGGTTCCGATTTCGGCAGCACGGCCTTGCCATCAAGGGCGAAGGTCAGCACCCGGCGCGCCTGTGTGCGATAGTCGATGCTCACCGGCAACAACGGCCCAAAGGCCGCGCCGCTGGTGCCCATGCCCGTCAGCACCGTGACATATTGACGCCCCTTGACGGCAAAGCTGATCGGCGGGGCGGTGACCGGGGCCTGCGCGGCATAAGACCACAACAGCTTGCCGCTATCGGCAGCATACGCATTGAACTTGCCATCGATCCGGCCTTGGAACACGAGATCGCCACCCGTCGCCATCACGCCGCCATTCCAAGGCCCCGGCGTCGGGACTTTCCATGCCTGTTTCTGCGTCACCGGATTCCACGCGATCAACGAACTGGTCGCATTCAGCGGCCCCGCTTCCTTGACCTCGAAATTCGGGATAGTCGCGCCATCGACCGCCGCGCCCGGCGCGCGCACCCAATTTTCGCGCGTGATGCCCTTGTCATTATAGCTGGTCGCCATTTCGATCGCCGGGATATAGACCAGACCCTGTTTCGGGCTGAACGCCATCGGCAGCCATGTATGCGCGCCAACCGGGCCGGGCCACATCACAAAGGTGGAGCCATTCGGATAGCGCGATTCCGGCACTTCAATCGGGCGACCAGTGGCAATGTCGATGCCCTTGGCCCATGTCACCTTCACAAATGGCTCTGCCGAGATCAACTTGCCGTTGGTGCGGTCGATGACATAGAAAAAGCCGTTCTTCGGCGCGGTCATCAGGACCTGGCGCTTTTTCCCGGCGATCTTCAGATCGGCCAGCGCGATATCCATCGACGCATTATAATCCCAGCTTTCGCCCGGATTGGTCTGATAATGCCATTTATATGTGCCGGTCTTGGCATCCAGCCCGACAATCGACGACAGGAACAGATTATCGCCCTGCCCCTTACTGCGAATCTTGTGATTCCACGGCGCGCCATTGCCGACGCCGAGGATCATCGTGTCGGTCGTCGGGTCATAGGTCATGGCATTCCAGACCGTGCCACCGCCGCCATAACGCCACCAATCGCCTGCCCAAGTCTTGGCGGCCATCTTCTGCGCATCATCTTCAAAACCCTTGGCGGGATCGCCCGGCACGGTGTAAAAACGCCACAATTGCTTGCCGGTGGCCGTATCATAGGCCGTGACATAGCCGCGGATATTATCGACATCCGCACCGCCAAAGCCAATGATGACCTTGCCATTGAACACGCGCGGCGGGCCGCTGATGAAGCTCAGATCATCCTTGGGCAGGGTCTGCGCCGTCCATACCGGCTTGCCGGTCTTGGCATCCAATGCCAGCAAGCGGCCATCATGGGTGCCGACGAAAATCCGCCCCGCCTCATAGGCAAGGCCGCGAATGCCCCAGCCCTGACGTAATTTCCTGCCTGCGGCGGCGGGCGCTTCCGGATCATAGGTCCACAATATTTTTCCCGACACGGCATCAATCGCGCGCACCACGCTATAGCCGGTCGCGATATACAACACGCCATCGACCGCCAACGGGGCCGAAATCGCATTGCCCAAGGGCAGATCAAGCGACCATGCCAGCCCCAGTTGACCGACATTATCCTTGGAAATTTCGGTCAACGGGCTGAAATGCTGCTCGCCAAAGGTGCGGCCAAAGCCGGTCCAGTCATTGGGCGAGGAGGATGCGCCGACATCGTCATCCGCTTTGAGATAGGGGATCGCCACCACAAGACCGGCCACACCGGCAGCCACCAGCGCCACCACGCCCCATTTCGACCGCCCGCGCCCCGCCGCCTGCGGTTCTGCTTGTGAAGATGTCGTCATATCTCATCCACCCCGAATTTTATACTGAAGCGGACTTATAGAGTGTTTGGATGCGATGGCGATTAGACATTGTATCAGGCGATTGAGCCCCATTCCCGCACCTGCCATCTTGCCAGCTTGCCCCTGCCCGGACAGCATTTAGGGTGCACGCATCGACCGGGCCGCACATCCCGGCATTAGGCATGATATGCGAGAGGAATACGGGCGATGACAGCAGAACGCGCACTCGGAAAATCGGGGCTAAAAGCACCGCCGATGATGCTGGGCGGCAATGTCTTCGGCTGGACAGCCGACCGTGATGCAACCTTTGCCGTGCTTGATGCCTATGTCGCGGGTGGTGGCCGACTGATCGACACCGCCGATATGTATTCCTCCTGGATTCCGGGCCTCAAAGGCGGGGAATCGGAAACGCTGATCGGCGAATGGATCGCCGCGCGCAAAAGCCGCGACAGGCTGATGATCGCCACCAAGGTCGGTCGCGCGGCGGGTGAACTCGGCGGCCTGTCCCGCCATGCAATCATCAACGGGATAGAAGGCTCGCTGCGCAGGCTCCAGACCGATTATGTCGATGTCTATTTCGCCCATCTCGACGATGCCGACACCCCGCTTCAGGAAACGGTCGAAGTCTTTGGTGAACTGGTCAAGGCCGGCAAGGTCCGCGCGTTGGGCGCATCCCATTACACCGCCGCCCGCCTGAATGAGGCGCGCGCGATCACCGACGCTGCCGGCATTGCCCGTTACGATCTGTTGCAGCCGCTCTATAATCTGATGTCGCGCCCGGCGTTCGAGGGCGAGTTGCAGGATTATTGCGTCGCCAACGACATTGCGGTGACACCATTCTGGGCGCTGGCCAGCGGCTTTTTAACCGGCAAATACCGTAGCGAAGCCGATTTGGCAGGCCATGCCCGCGCCGAAGAAGTCCGTCCCTATCTCACCCCCTTGGGGATGCGCGTCTTGTCCGCGCTCGATCAGGTGGCGGCGGACACCGGCACCAATTGCGCGCAGGTCGCGCTCGCCTGGATCAACAGCCGCCCGTCAATCCTCGCCCCCGTCGCGAGCGCCACCAATGTCAAACAAGTCGAAGACCTGCTCGCCGCGATGCACCTGCAACTGAACCCGACGCAGATCGCCCTATTGGATGCGGCAAGCGACCAATAGGGCTGACGGCCAACAGCGCAGATCCCGCTCAGCTATCCCAAAGCAGCGGGATCGTGTTGCAGCCCCCTACGGTGCCGCCCTTCATCGTCACCGGCTTATCAGGATCAAGCCGGAATTCCGGCATCCGCCCGAGCCATTCGCGCAGGAAGATGATGATTTCCGACCGCGCCAGCCCTGCGCCGACGCAGCGGTGCGGGCCTGCGCCCATTGTCGTGTGGCGGGCCGCGTTCAGCCCCCGGTCGAAGCGCACTTCTTCCGGCGCATCGAAGCTGTGCGGATCGAGATTGTGGAGCACGCTCGGCAGGAAAACGATCTCGCCTTCCTTCATCGTCACCCCATCCAGCTCGACATCGGTGACGAGATTGCGGCTGACCGATACGGTCGGGTAGCGCCGCATGAATTCATCCGCTGCGCCCGGGATCAGATCGGGCTGTTCGCGCAACAGGCGCTGGTGTTCGGGATGGCGGGCAAGGTGCAGCGCGATCATGCCGAGCATCGCCGCCACCGTATCCAGCCCGCCGAACAACAAATTACGGGTCAGGCGCTTGGCCTCGTCCACCGTCCATGGGCGACCATCAATCGGGACCGACAAAATGCGGCTGAACAGATCCTCACCCGGATTTTCGAGCCGCTGCTGCAAAAATGGCCAGAGATAATCATCGACCGCCTGCGCCAGTTGTTCGACCGTCATTGTGCCATCGGGCCGGGTCAATTGCTTGCCGAATTCGCGCAGCATCGGGCGGTCCGACAAGGGGACATCGATCAGCGACAGGAAGATGTTGACCGGCATCACCTCGGCAAATTCGGTGGCGAAATCGCAAGAACCGCGCCCGATCAGCTCATCGATCAACTCGGTCGCGACGGCCTTGACCTGAGGTTCCAGCGCCACGACAAAGCGCGAGGCAAAGCCCTTCATCACCGCATTGCGAAACGGATTATGCGCGGGCGGATCGAGTTGCAGCGGGATGAAGCGCAAGGCATCGCCCTGCCCCGGCGTGACCGACAGCACCTCGGACGACAGCCGCGCGGCATCGCCCCAAAGATTGCGGACATGTTCGCCCCCAACGGCGATCCAATGCCCCCCGTTGCGCGGGGTCCAGACCAGCCCCGGCCCGCCGTCTTTTTGCAGCGCCTGCCACGCGGTGGCATAATCCTGCTCCACCCCGGGCGGGTTATAGATGTCGAAATCGACAACGCGATCGGCAGGAACGTGCGCAGGACGAGCAACGGCTTCGGTCATTCGGGGTGGCCTTTCAGAACCTGATAAAAGGCGCTCTGGCGGCACCTGATGCCGGATAGGACGACATCAGGATCAGCATGGCAAGCTGATGAAAAAGACAGCCGCCCCGGATGCAGGTGAAGATCGGGCGGGGGTCAGGCGAAAAGCGCGCGCAAGCACCCGCGCCGCGCGTAAAAATGGAGAAAAACCATGGCACTGATCAGCGCCGCAAAAAAGCACCAGACCGACGCAAACCACATGGTGTAAATAACATAGGCCGTGATCATGGAGATGCAGAGCGTGATGCCGAGCATGCGCAATGTCCACAGACTGGACAGCAAGGGGGCAAGGCAGGTGGCCATCGCATAAAAGGTGAAAACGAGGTGCTTATGCGGGTGCGGCAAATGATATTTGATGTGCAACGCCTTGATCGTCGCCCCGACCGGATGGGAGATAATCGCGACCAGATAGAACAGGCCCACCGCGAGGCCCACCATTATTGTCCAGGCGATGCGCCTGCGATGCTGCGCCGATGGTTCGATCATCCAAACTGCCAGCGGCACAAAGACGGGCCATAGCACGTTGGAAAATAGCAAATAGGCCACCGCCAATATATGGGCTGTGGGATATTGCGCGGACAGGCCTAGCCACACCCCGCCCTCGATCAATTGCTGTACCCCGAAAATCACGGGGATCGCCGCATAGGGCAGTTCGTTCATATGCCGGGCGCGGCGCACGGTCATCGCCCCAATCGCCAGCAGCGCAATTCCGACACTGAAACTGGCCGTTGGGGAAAAGCAGATAATCTTCACTCCCGAACGAAGGGATCACACCGAATACGTACAAGTATCCGGTGTGATCTAGAGCTATCGTTATTTGACCGAATACACCAGCAACACATTGCCGGGCATCTTGCCCGCAAATCCATAGCCCGAACCCATGATCAACAGGCCATTATAGGCAATCGGCGCAATGCCGCCGCCCATCGACCCGCCATGGGCCGCGACATTATTGACGGTCGGATAGGTCTTGCCGGTATCGTCTTCCCAGATGTTCTGGCCATTGGCTGCATCGAAAATTCGCAGATAGCCATCATTGCTGCCCGCCAGCACCAATTCCGGCGTGATGGTGATCGCACCGGAATAACCGGGGTGACAGAATTTGCGATCACCGCACACATTCGCGGAAGGCGACTGCCAAACATAGGCACCCGTCGCGACATCCAGCGCAAACAGGCCGGGATGCGCCGGCAACGCATGTTCACGACCATCCGGCACATCGCTCACCGGCACAAAGGCCACGCCGTCATGTGCCGCCAGACCGAAGTGAATGCCGCCGACAACGCCGCCACGACCGATCTGATGTTGCCACACGAGCTTGCCCGTTGCCGCATCAAGACCATAAGCAATGCCCGATTTTTGCCCGGTCACGACATAATCGCGGCCATCCTTGCCGGTTGCCAGCAATGCGCCCGCGCCGAAATCATAATCGGGGCCTTCTTCTTCCGGACAATTGGCCTTGTCCTTCTCTTCGCAAGAGCCATTCCACGCATCGCCGCCCATCGCCTGATAGGACCAGTTGATCCGCCCGGTCGCCACATCCATCGCGATGATCGCATCGCCATTGGCGGTCACGGGTGACGAATAATTGCCGCCGGTGGTGAAATAGATCTGGTTGCGCTTCACATCGACCGCCGGGCTATTCCATACGGGCGCGCCGGAGGGGCCAAATCGCTCGGTCCCGGCGGTCGTGATGCCGCGCTGCTGCGATGGGTCCACCAGATAGGTTTGCCATTTGACCTTGCCGTTACGCGGATCAAGGCCGAGAATGGAGCCTCGGAACGTGCAGCACGGATAGGCCGGGTTCATCGCCGCCGCTTCCTCCAGCGAGGATACCGGCACGAACAATGTATCGCCATAAAGGGTCGGCGCACCAGTCAGCGTGGCGCTCGAATGCTCATCGGCGGGAACGCGCCAGACTTGCTTGCCCGTGAATGCATCCACCGCATAGACATCGCCGGTCAGGTCGCCAAAATAGGCCAAGGGCGCGGCCTTTGCATCGCCTGCGGCCCATGGCGCAACGATGATCGCCGTCCGCACTTCAGAGGCGGCGGAGAAGGTCCAGCGCGCACAGCCGGTTTCCAGATCGAGCGCATACACCGTGCCATCATGGCTGCCGACAAATAACGCACCGCCCGCAATGGCGGGCTGGGAACGCGCGCGCAGGGCATTGGGGAAACCAAACGCCCATTTCAGCTTGAGACGCGACGCATTGGCGCGGTCGATACCGGCGACAGATGTCGGGATCATATGGCTATTCGCCCGATCCAATCCCCAGCCGGTAAAGGCGGGCGGCTGCGACCGATCGAATTGCGCGGCGGTGCCGCTGCACATGACCGGCTTGGCCGCCGCAGTGCTGCCAAGTTTGCGGCTGGTCAGATATTCGGCAACCGCCTTTTTATCATCATCGCTCAACGCCGCCGCCTGCTCCTGCATCACGCCTTTCGTGAGCGCGCGATAGATGGATTCCGGTGCGGTTTGTTCAAGAATGAAGCGTTGTGGCGCGCGGTTCACCCCGGTCTGGTGGCAGGCGATGCACAGGCCATTATAGACATTTTCGCCCTTGGCCCTTGTCGCCTCGCTGATATTGCCATTGGCATCGCGATAGGCGTCGGCAGAGGCATCGCCACTAGTGGGCGCAGCAACGGCAGCCAATGCCATACTGGCCGAAATCCCGAATAGAAATAGACTTATACTTCTAATACCGAGGGTCGCCATATGATATCTGCTCCTATAATTTATATTTTTTGCGCGTGTTCTTATCTGCACATATCAACAACGACGGATAGCGCCCGCCCAAACCCCCACCAGACGCCCCATCAGGCGCAGCGTATAGGCTCAAGCGACCGCCGCCAGCGATAACGCTGCCGATATTATCCGGCCACAATAACGATGTCTTGCTGGAAGGAGACTAGCCTTGTGGCCAGTCGCTACGGCGCGCCGCTGTTACATCTCAGCGGCGACTCTCGCGCGTTCTCTTGGCGATCACCCGCTTAGCGACCTTGCTGTTGTCCCGCGCAGCGCCCAACCGACCAAGCGCCGCCATGGTTTCGATATGATCCGCCGACACCGGCTTGGAGAAAAGATAGCCCTGCAAATGGGTGCAACCGGCCGCCTGCATGATCTGCATTTCGACATCGGTTTCGACGCCCTCGGCAATCACGTCCTTGCTCAAGACGATCCCGAAATTGGCGATGGTCTGGAGAATGGCCAAGGCACGTTCCGAACTCGCAACATCGCGCACGAAGCTCTGATCGATCTTGAGCTTGTCGAAGGGAAAATCGCGCAAGTAAGACAGGCTTGAATAGCCCGTGCCGAAATCATCCAGCGCAAGGGTGAAGCCTTCCTGCTTGAGCGTGTTCAGAATCCGCATCGTGTGCTGATCCTTGCCCATCAGGACCGATTCCGTGATTTCAACAGTGATCTGGCGCGGCGAGACACCGAAACGGCGGGTCGGCTCCATCAAATCCTCAAGAATGGAGGTCGCGCGCAACTGGGCGGCGGAGATATTGATGGCCGTCGTGATATTCGGCCAGCGACGGCTGTCGCTGATCGCCTGTTCGATGACCAAACGCCCCAAATCGGCCATCAGCCCCGCGTCTTCCGCAATCGGGATGAAAATGTCCGGGCCAATCGGGCCATGACGCGCGCTGGTCCAGCGGACAAGCGCCTCGACCGCACTGATCTGACCGGAACTCGCATCAACGATGGGCTGATACATCATCGTCAGTTCGCGATTGGCGATGGCCTGACGCAGGTCAACCTCGATCATCCGACGCTTTTCGATTTTCGTGGCCATTTCAGGCTGGAAATGAATCCCGCAACCGCGCCCGTTGCCCTTTGCTTCATAGAGAGCGATGTCGACTTCCCGCATGATATCGTCGAAATCACGGGTCACATCGGCCAGCACCAGACCAACCGACACGCTCGTCTCGATCATCGCGCCATTGATCTTGAAGGGAGCGCGGACGCAATCCATGATGAGTTGCAACAATTGATCTGCGTCATCTTCGCGGGTGCAAGGGCGCACGATCGCAAACTCATCGCCGCCCAGCCGCGCGATCACATCGTCCGCGCTGAGCATGCCGCGCAATCGGCCAGAAACGGCGCAGATGAGCTGATCCCCTGCCGGATGGCCCAGCGTATCGTTGATGTCTTTGAAGCGATCAATGTCGAGGCAAGCGACCACCAACTGCCGCGGCATGCGCTGCGGATTTTCGGCATGGCGCAGCATTTCAGCTTCCAACATCCGACGATTGGGCAATTCGGTGAGCACATCATGGTTCGCGATGAACTGGGCGGACTGTTCTCGTGCCTCCAATGCGCGCGTAGTCCCCGTCAATCGCCGCGCAAGTGCGGAAAAGAACACAACCGCGCAGGCCAAGCCCAGCAGCACAATCGGGAGCACCTTGTTAATCAGGAGCACCCCCGGACGGCGCGGTGTCCAGCCAAGACTGCCAATAGTCTGGCCATCGTCGGACTTAAGCTCGAACCGCGCGCCCCTTTTGTCGTTCGTCTTGGCAAATCCGAGGTCGGACAGCATCAATTCACGTGATGCCTGCTCCCAATAGGTGGGATCGAGCGTGACGAACGAGACGAGGAGCCGTGGACGTGCAGGCGTCAACTTCATATCAACCGATGGCGTGATCGCCATGATCGCGACCAATTCACCCTGATCGCCGATGCGGCGCAATGCCGCCGCCGCGCGACCATAGCGCCGGTTCGAAAAGCCGCTATCTTCCATCGCCGCGCTGATCAATTCCTGATCGAGTATCCGGGGTGAGGCATTCGCCCCCCCACGCGCCTGTTGGACAAGCGGTTGAATGGCGGCAAGATCCCGGCGCATCACCGCCGCATCGGTGGGCCCCTCGCCCGAAAAGCCGTATACCGGCTGTTCTTTTTCATCGAGGATCATGATGCGGTCGTGATGAAATGACTCTGTCATGAACACGCCGACTTCAAGGTCGAGCCATTCGCGATCCATCTGCGGGCCAGCGCTTTTGACAACGGCCTCATCCCACCATGCAACGCTGCGCAATTCGCTCAACGAACGGGTCAGCCGCGCGGTCAATGAATTGTCGATCAATTCGGTCTGCGCGATGACTGTATTGCGATCCATTGTCCGCGCCGAATACAGTACAACCCCGACCAATGCCGCGCCGACGATCAACATCAAAATGATGATCGTCGTGATGAGCTTGCGTGCCGCCGACAAGCTTGCAGCTCGTTCAGTGGCTGTTTGAGGGTTGCGCCAAGGCCGCCAGAAATTTTTCATATGGCAATCGTAGTGAAAACAGGTTAAAAATCTGTTTATTATAAGGGGAATTCATTCAATATGTTTAACTGCACCAGATCATGTGCAGTAGTTGAGCATTTCGCGACGCGATTGATAATAATCGTCACCAGGGAGACCGTGTGATCATAGCGTTCGGCCTCATAGCGGCCATGCTTCAGGCGATAGGCTGGATTGTCTACTCCCGCTTATTCCTGAAACGCGTCATTCGCCCCAACGCGGCCAGCTCCTTCATGTTCGCTTATGGCACCGCGCTCATGGTGCTGTTGGAAGCGGGCAGCGGGGCAAGCTGGCATGTGCTCGCATTGCCCGTGACCTGTACTATTTTCAGTTGTCTGGTGGCCGCGCTTTGCTTGCGACGTGGCGCGACCGAGCCAGTGGACGGGATCGAGGCCATCGCCTTTTCGGCGGATGTGTGGCTGACCGTGCTTTGGGCCGCCATCGCCTTTGGCTATGGCGATATCGGGCCTTATGCCGCCGGTTTTGTCATCGCAGGCAATGTCACGACGCTGACCGCGTTTTTTCCGGTCTTGCGCTCCACTTATCTGACGCCGGAGCGGGAACAGCCCGCGCCTTGGTGTATCTGGACGCTCGCTTATACCGCGCTCACGATCACGACGATCCTCGCGGACCGGGGGCAACATCCGGAATTACTCCTTTACCCTGCACTCAGCGCATTCCTGCACGGCAGCGTCGCTTTACTTGCGTTCCGCGGCAAACCGCGTCGCAGCGACTGGGTCGATGAGGCAAAGACGATCTATATCGGCCAAAGCCGTATCCATGGCGCTGGCATGTTCGCAGGCCAGCATTTCGAACCCGGCGACATGCTTTGCCAATTATCCGGCAAAGCAATCTTTGGCGCAGTGACGGAGGATGGGCCCAATTATATCGGCCTTGGCCCCGATGTCTGGATCGATCCTATTGCCCCGCTGGATCGCATCAACCATCATTGCGCACCCAATGCCGCCTTTGGCGCGCATCGTCAGTTGCGGGCGCTCCGCATCATCCATCCCGGCGAGGAAATCACACTCGACTATTCCACGACCGAGGCCGACCCCGATTGGTGGATGCAATGCGGCTGCCAATCCCCCGATTGTCGCCACGTCCTCTATGCCATTCATCGCAGCTTTGCCGATCATGCGACGCCACCAATGGCCAGCCCCCTGATGCAATTGGTATGGCAAAAACGCCATGATCGCTACAAGACGGACGGGATGCATCCGGATGCGCTTCCGCTTCTGATGGAACTGCCGGAACCATTGCCCCTGCGGATTCCCCCCTCCCTGCGTCGGCGGTCGAGCAGACACCTGCGCCCCGCCGCTCAAGCCACAACGCGCCTCCGCCAGCAGAAATAACACCCGGCATTCGAACCTTGCAACGGGCGCATATCGGCGGACGCGCACCGTCATTCTCGTACACCTGCTACAAACTTATATTTAATTTAATCCATAACTGTGGTATATTTTATGTTCTGTAGAGCAGTTGATTGCTATTGACGCATCTTGATCATTTTCAAGGCCGATATATCCGCAACGGGACATGACGCCTTCCACGACCTGCCACGACTTGCGTTGCCTTTGGATGCCGCCACATGACTAAGACCCACACCCTGACCCTATTGGGGTTCATTACGTGGCTGGCACTTTGCCTTAGCATACCCTTGATGTTTCAAGACGACCGCATTCGCGCAGGCTATGCCGATGCCGAACGGTTGCACGCCCTTTGCCAACGCATCCATGGCGACATGGATCATATGAGCCTGTCCCCCAATGAACGGGCCATTGTCGAGGCGCAGCATGCAAAATGCGATGCCAAAATGTCGATGTTCCATTATGTCACCGGGCATTTCATCGAATATGAACAGGCCGTACTCAAGCTCGCGATCATTTCTGGTGGCGCAGGTCTGTTGATTTTCGGCGGCGGTATCCTGCTGAGCTATCGCCGGCCGCAACGTTGGCACCAACGCCGCAACCGCCCTCATCTTCAGGGCGATCACCCTGTTCAACCGCGCCGATCCCCGTCAAAAAAGCGTAAATTGGGCGAAGAATGGAGCCGGGAACAGGGCCAGCGCGATACGTCCAAACGGCTTTAACCCGCTAGATCATCGCCATCATCATCGGTGTCACCGAGCGCATCGTCATCATCGTCATGCATCGGCTCTCCGGCAAATGCGTCCATATCGATCCGGCCACTGCTGACCATCTCGTTCATCTTGTCGATGAGGTCAGGCACATCATCGGGCATCACCTGCGCCGGGTTCGGACGTCCGCCATGTTCGCTCAGTTCATAGCCCTCATCCACCGCGTTCATCGCCTGATCGGCAATATCCTGCGCCTGTCCCGCGTCTGTTTGCTCGGCATTGTCCTCTGGCGCATTGGCGGGAGATTTCGGGGTAATGCGGCGGATCATCACAAGCGCTCCTTGATCAACTGAACACGGCTATCATCGCTGCCGATGGCGACCCATGATATACGTATTGTTGCGACTTGTGGTGGACTGTGGCGCACCCATCTTCATAGCCGCACGCGATTGAGCCGCAGCGCGTTCATCACTACACTGACGGAGGACAATGACATCGCCGCCGCGGCCCAGATCGGTGACAATAACAGGCCGAACAACGGATACAGCAATCCCGCCGCCACCGGCACGCCCGCACTATTATAGATGAAAGCGAAAAACAGGTTCTGGCGGATATTGGACATGGTCGCCCGGCTTAAATGACGGGCGCGGACAATGCCGTTCAGATCGCCATGCAGCAAGGTCATGCCCGCGCTTTCCATCGCGACATCGGTTCCCGCCCCCATCGCAATGCCGACATCGGCGGCGGCGAGCGCAGGCGCATCATTCACGCCATCGCCTGCCATCGCGACGATCCGCCCCTCGCTGCGCAATCGCTTGACCACCGCGCTTTTCTGATCGGGCAGCACCTCCGCCTCGACCTCATCAATCCCCAACACCCGCGCCACCGCCAGCGCCGTGGCGCGATGATCGCCGGTCAACATCACCAAACGGATGCCATCGGCCCGCAATGCAGCCAATGCGGCGGGCGTTGTCGCGCGGATCGGATCGGCAATGGCGAAAATCGCAGCCGTCTCGCCATCGACCGCCATCAAGATCGCGGTCGCGCCATCCTGACGCAGCCCATTCGCCCGGTCTTGCCAGTCACGGGTCGCAATACCGCGTTCTTCCAGAAAATGCGCGCTGCCCAAGATCACGACCCGGCCCTCGACAGTGCCGACCACGCCCTTGCCGGTCGGGGAGTCGAAATCGGACACGGCGGGCAAGGATATGCCCCGCGCCTGCGCCGCCTCGACAATCGCGCGGGCGAGCGGATGCTCCGAAGCCCGCTCCACCCCCGCCGCCAGCCGCAGCATGTCCCTTTCGTCTCCGCCCTCGTCCAACAAGATGCGCGTGACCGAAGGCCGCCCCTCGGTCAGCGTCCCGGTCTTGTCGACCACCAACGTATCGACCTTTTCCATCCGCTCCAGCGCCTCGGCATGTTTGATCAGCACGCCCAAGCCCGCCCCGCGCCCAATGCCGACCATGATCGACATCGGCGTTGCCAGCCCCAGCGCACAGGGGCAGGCGATGATCAACACCGTGACGGCGGCAATCAGCCCATGGGCCAGACGCGGCTCCGGTCCCCAGATCGCCCATCCGACAAAGGCCAGCACCGCAATCATCATCACCGCCGGGGTGAACCAACCCGCCACCTGATCCGCCAGCCGCTGAATCGGCGCGCGCGACCGTTGCGCGTCCGCGACCATCTGCACGATATGCGCGAGCATGGTATCGCGCCCGACCTTATTGGCCCGCATCACCAACGCGCCATTCTGATTAAGCGTCCCGCCGATCAGCGCATCACCGACCGTTTTGGTGAGCGGCATGGACTCGCCCGTCACCATCGCTTCATTGACCGAAGAGCGCCCCTCTTCCACCACGCCATCGACCGGCACCTGATCGCCGGGCCGTATCCGCAGCCGATCACCGACCACAACAAGTTCTAATGCGACCTCAGCTTCATCACCCTTATCATTGATCCTGATCGCTATTTTCGGTGCAAGGTTTAACAGCGCCCGGATCGCGCCAGAGGTGCGATGCCGCGCCCGCAATTCCAGCACCTGCCCCAATAAGACCAGCACCACGATCACCGCCGCCGCCTCGAAATACACATCGACGCTGCCATCCGGCCCGCGAAAGGCGGCGGGGAATGCAGCGGGCGCAAAGGTTGCGGCCATGCTGTAGATCCACGCCACCCCGGTCCCCAAGGCGATCAAGGTGAACATATTGAACCGCCGGGTGATGATCGAGCGCGCACCCCGTTCGAAAAAGGGCCAGCCCGCCCATAGCACCACCGGGGTCGCCAATAGGCATTGGATCAGGATCGACTGCCGCATCCCGATGGCATGATGCACAAAGGGAAACAAATGCCCGCCCATCTCCAGCGCCAACACAGGCAGGGTAAGGACAAGCCCGATCCAGAAACGGCGGCTCATGTCGATCAGCTCTTCATTCGGCCCTTGATCCGCACTGACCATTTCAGGTTCCAAGGCCATGCCGCAAATCGGACAGGGACCGGGATGGTCCTGCCGGATCTCCGGGTCCATCGGGCAGGTCCAGATCGTGCCGGGAGGCAGATCGACGGGTGCTTGAGCGATAGGCGATAGATAACGCAGCGGATCGGCGATGAATTTCGTGCGGCAACCGGCACTGCAAAAATGATAGGTCACGCCCGCATGTTCGGCATGATGCGACGTTGTCAATGGATCGACCGTCATGCCACACACGGGATCTAGCACCGTCGCCGTACCACTGCCTTCTTTAGCCTTGGCAGCGCAACAACCGCCCGCCGCCGCGATATGCACATGGTCCGCCATTTTGTCGCTCCTTGATCGCGTCCACACATTGGCACCCGATCTGCCGCAAAGGTCAAGCCCCGCCGGATTGACGATATTTCCATATCGACCGGCAGGCCGATTGACGATAGGACCAGACCATATCATCGCGGCAGCGTATCGCCTCGCGCCACTATCACACGCAGGATCAAGATTATCAGACAAGTCGCCGCCTTGCCCTATCGTTCCACCAGCAGCGCCATCGACGCGCCGGTCAGCATCTTGCTCGTCACCTCGCGCGAAACCAAGCGCTGGGTGCTGCCCAAGGGCAATGTCGTCAAGGGTCTGTCCCCCCATGCTTCCGCCGCGCATGAGGCCGAGGAAGAAGCCGGGGTCATCGGCGCGATCTGCCCTGCCCCGGTCGGCATGTATCGTTATCGCAAACGGCGGCGCAATGGCGCATCGCTGATGCTGGAAGTCGACGTATTTCCGCTCGCCGTCACGACTGAACTGGATGAATGGGACGAACAGGATCAGCGCGACCGGCAATGGTTCTCGTTGACGCAAGCCGCCGAAGCTGTTGATGAGCCTGAATTGCGCGCCCTGATTCGGAATTTCAGGGCCAGTGAGGCGTCTGCAATATTGGGGTCGGGCATATCGGCACATGCCCGAAGACTTAAGAGGGGATTTGGAATGTTTCACTGGTTTCAGGCACTTTTGCCGAAACAGAGCAATTTCTTCGCATTGTTCGAAGCCCATGCGGAAACGCTGACCGCTGGCAGCGATGCGCTGGCGCGGCTGTTGCAGGGCGGCGCCGGGATGGACGACCATATCCGCGAAATCATCGAGCGCGAGCATGAAGCCGATAATATCATCCGGGAAGTGCTGCAAAGCGTGCGCCGTACCTTCCTGACCCCGTTCGACCGCAGCGCGATCATCAGCCTGATCAGTTCGATGGACGATGCCATTGATCAGATGCAGCAGACCGCTGGCGCGATCGAGCTTTATGAGGTCAAGGAGTTCGATCAGGATATGCGCGACATGGCGGCGATCATCGTCGAAGCCGCGCGCGTATTGGCCGAGGCCCTGCCGTTGCTGCGCGACATCAGCGCCAATGCGGGTCGGCTCCATGAATTGACGGAACGGCTGGTAAAGATGGAAGGCCAGGCGGATCAGATCCATGCCGCAGGCCTGAAAGCGCTGTTCAAGGCGCATGGCGAAAGCAATACGCTGCGGTTCATCGTATCGCGCGAAATCTATAGCCATCTCGAAAAAGTGGTCGATCGGTTTGAGGATGTCGCCAACGAGATCGACGGTCTCGTGATCGACCACGCATAAGAGCGCCCGCATGTTGGAAACGACCATCGTCGCGCTGCCGTTGCTCATCGCCCTCATCGCGCTTGCCCTCGCCTTCGACTTCCTCAACGGCCTGCACGATGCCGCCAATTCCATCGCGACCGTGGTTTCGACCCGGCTGCTGACCCCAGTGCAGGCGGTGCTGTTTGCCGCCTTCTTCAACTTCGCCGCATATTGGGTGTTCGGCCTGAAAGTCGCAGAAACGGTCGGCAAGGGCATTATCGACAAGGACATCGTCAACCCGCAGGTCATTTTCGGCGCGCTGGTCGGCGCGATGTTCTGGAACCTTGTGACATGGTGGAAGGGCATTCCGTCTTCCTCCAGCCATGCGTTGGTCGGCGGGCTGATCGGCGCAGGCGTCTGTCGCGCAGGCTTTGATGGCATCGTATGGGCGGGGGTCACCAAAACGGCATCGGCCATCGTGCTATCGCCCTTGTTCGGCCTGATCCTGTCGATGACTTTGGTCATGATGACATCATGGCTATTCATGCGGGCGACCGCGCGTTCGGCAGAGGGCATTTTTCGAAAATTGCACCTGTTCTCGGCGGCAGCCTATTCATTGGGTCATGGCGCGAACGATGCGCAAAAGACGATGGGCATCATCACGGTTCTGCTTTATTCGCAAAACCTGCTGAATGGTGAATTCCATGTCCCGGGCTGGGTGGTGCTGTCCTGCTATGTCGCGATCTCGCTCGGCACCTTGTCCGGTGGCTGGAAAATCATCGAGACCATGGGCACGCGCATCACCAAATTATCGCATCATCAGGGCTTTTGCGCCTCGGCGGGCGGTTCGGTCATGTTGTTTGCGGCCTCGGCCTTCGGCATCCCGGTATCGACCACCCACACGATCACCGGTTGCGTGGTCGGCGTGGGCGCAGCCAAGCGCACCTCGGCGGTGCGTTGGGGCGTGGCCGGGCGGATCGTGATCGCATGGCTCATCACAATTCCGGCCTCGGCAGCGGTGGGCGCGCTATTTTACAGCCTGACCACATTGTTCTGAAGCCCCCCCCGGTTGCGCCTGCGACCGGGGATGAAGCTCAATTTCTATAGCCCGCTCCCCGGCATCGGGGCATCTGCGCGTCCGACGCGATAGCCATAGGTCCAAGCAAATGACCCGCTATAGGCGATGGTCGGGCGATATTCCGGGATATTGTCCGAACGCAGGATCTTGTCGGTCCGGCTATCGAGGACCAGCATCCCCTCCCCGCGCCGCACTGCCAGCACCGCATGATCCGCCTTGCGAAACAGATCGCGGACGATGACGAGAAACAGATCATCCTCCGATACGCCCAGCCGCCGCAACAGCGCCATCTTGGCAATCGCATAATCCTCGCAATCGCCTTGGCCCGAACGGATGGTCTGGCCAGCGGCGCTCCACACATCCTGAGACCGATCCTCGGTAAAGGCGACATTATGGTTGACCCAATCATTCACCATCCAGATCTGATCGGACAAATCCTGTTGCCCCGCCCGCTCAATGATCGCGCGCCACGGCGCATCATCCTCGCCAAGCGCTTGCGCCCGCACCTCCTGCCACCGTGCATCCAGCGCAGTCGATCCGACCGGCAATGCGACTGAGCCAAAGACATTGGGCGCAGGCGGACGCACCGGCGGCGGCGGCGGTGGGGGCGCACAAGGGGCGACGGGCGTTTCTGGCGAGGCCATTTCTGGCGGCAGGCTGATTGTCAGGCCACTTTGCGGCAAGGTTTCAATTGTATCTGTCGGGGGCGCAATGGCGGGTAGCGGCGCATCGCTTGGCGCACAGGTCGGCACAACCTCAATCGGTGCGGCATCATTTGGGGCGGCAAGCTGTGGTGCATCAGCGACAATCTCTTGTGCAGACACAGGCAACGCAATCATGCACGCCACGCCAAATGCAGCAGAAATTGGTGCAGAACGGAGAAGCGTATTACGCATCGACACCCTTTCTTCGCTGTGGCGTTGAACAATGTTTATACCCCGGACCACCCCCTTTTGGCCAGCAACTTGTCTTTCTGCCCCCCCGCGAGATGTCGCAGCGGTTGAAACGATCGCTGGCCCGATCGACAAATAAGGCGGAAGGGGGACATATTTCAGCCCCCTCTTATCCGCACTTAAGCGAGCACCTCGGCAAACAGGCCAGTCATCGCCTCCCATGACCGGGCATCCGCCACCGCATCATAACGGGCGAAATCGGGCATCCTCATTTTGGCCGCGTCCGGATTGGTGAAGCTATGCACCACCCCGCCATAAAGGTGGAGCTGCCAATCCACGCCGCCTGCCCGCATTTCCTGTTCGAACGCAGCACGGTCGGCGGGCGTAATGCCGGGGTCGTCCGCGCCGATACAGGCCAGAATCTTCGCCTTGATCTGCTGGGCATCATCGGGGCGTTTCGTCGTAAGGCCGGAATGAAAGCCGACCGCCGCACGAATATCCGCGCCACCACGCGCCAGTTCCAGCGACATCGTCCCGCCAAAGCAATAGCCAATAGCGGCGATGCGGGTCGGGTCCACCTCTGGCCGATTGAGGAGCGTCTGGAGCGCGGCCTGCGCCCGCGCCCTGATCTTCAACGGATTGTCGCGCAACGCGGTGATGATCGGCATGACCTCTGCCAATTCGGTATAAAGCTTGCCATGGCCATGAATATCGCAGGCCAGCACCGCATAACCCAAGCCCGCCAACCTTTCCGCCCGCGATTTGGCATGCACGCCAAGGCCGAAGGCTTCCGGAAAAACCAGCACCGCCGGACGGCGACCCGCGCCGTGGCGATCATCGACATAAAAATGGCTCTCCATCGCCAACCCATCGGCATCATAGCGCAGCATTTCTATATGCATCTGGCATGCTCCCCTTTTCCCTGCCTGCGATATGCAATGCGCGCCGCGATCAATTCAACCCCCTTGATAACGCCAAGATCCCGCGCCTTGGCCTTGGAGGTAACACAGATGGGAAAGGAGATAAGCCGGCGCGCGCTACAACGCCAATCAACCGGGCGGCAATTCAACCGGCCCGGTATCGGGGATGGAATCCGGCACATAAGGCTGTTCGCTGGGCGATAGGTCGGGATAACGATCCGGGTCTACCGGCGGCTGTTCGATCGGCGAGGCGTCGGGTCGTTCGTCCGGATGGCGAAACGGGGTTTCCGGTTCATGCGGCGGGCTATCTGGAAACGGGTCCGGGCGCTGGCCATAGCCTTGGGGAAAATCGAAACTGGTCATGATGTTGTCATCTCCTGCTGCAATCATTTATGCCCGACAAAATGCCGTGCTGAACCTCGCGCAATCACGTAGAGGGGTGACGCTTCACCCGCCCCGCCAACGCCGTCACCGCAATCCCGCCAAGAATCAGCCCCATACCAATGAGATGATAGCCATGCAGCGGCTCACGCAGCGTCGCCATCGCCAATAATGCCCCGAATAAAGGCATCAGGCTGATCGCCTGCCCCGCCTTGCCCGGCCCGATATCGGCCACTGCCCGATTATAGAGGAAATAGGCCACAATCGAGGGCAGCACCGCGACATAGGCCACCGCCGCGATCACGCCGGGACGCCAGACAATCTGCATCGCCTGCGTCCATTCGGTCGCGGCCAGCGGTGCCATCGTCATTGCCCCAATCACAAAGGTCGCGGCCAGCAGGCTGGCGGCATCAACCGGCGGACGGCGGCGCAACAAGGCGGTGTAGATCGACCATGCCACTACCCCGCACATGACCAGCGCATCACCACGCCCAAAATGCAGCCCCGTAATCGCCGCCAGATCGCCCCGGAAAATAATCTCCAACACGCCCAAGGTGGACAAGGAAACGCCCAAAATCTGCTGGCGCAATGGCTTTACGCCATAAAAGAGGCGATCCATGATCAATACACCCGCCGGGATGGCCGCTTGCAACAACAGGCTGTTGGTGGCCGTGGTATAATGCAGGCCGGAATAGAGAAACGCATTGAACCCGCCGACCCCGATCACCCCCAATCCCAACACGATAGGCCAATGCTGCAACAACATCGCCCTATCGGCGCGCAACCGCTTTGCCACCAGCGGCAGGACGATCAGGCACGCCAAAGCCCACCGGGCAAAGCCAAAGGTAAAGGGCGGAATATCGTTCCTGATCGCACGTCCGATGACCGAATTGCCCGCCCATAACAGCATGACAATCGCCAGCATCGCATAGGCCTTCATCGCGGCACGAGGGGGCGTCATGGCGTTCGATCTCCAACCTGTCGAGCCTCACCTCTAAACCGTGATGCCACAACAAGCCAAGACCGCCCCTTTATTTATCGAGCGCGGCATATCGCCCCCTGATTGAAACTCGCTTTCCCGGCCCAAACCCGCTATCGGGCTGGCCATGAATATCGACATCATCACCCAGAACGCCAACGGCCATGACCGCCGGACCTTCGCGATCATTTCCCACCCGGATGCGGGGAAGACCACGCTCACGGAAAAGCTTTTGTTGTTCGGCGGCGCGATCCATGCGGCGGGCGAGGTCAAGGCACGCGGCGCGAACCGCCGGGCGCGGTCCGACTGGATGAAAATCGAGCAACAGCGCGGGATTTCCGTCACCTCCTCGGTGATGACGTTCATCCGCGACGGGCTGACGTTCAACCTGCTCGATACGCCGGGGCATGAAGACTTTTCGGAAGATACCTATCGCACGCTGACCGCCGTCGATTCGGCGGTGATGGTGATCGACGCGGCACGCGGGATCGAGGCCCAGACCCGCAAATTGTTCGAGGTCTGCCGCCTGCGATCGGTCCCGATCATCACTTTCGTCAACAAGGTCGACCGCGAAGGACGCGAACCATTTTCGCTGCTGGACGAGGTCGCGGATCAGTTGCAGCTCCATGTCTGCCCGATGAGTTGGCCCGTCGGCATGGGCGGGCAGTTTGAGGGCATTTACGACCTCGAACAAAACCGCCTGATGCGCCCGACCGGCGACAGCCGCGCCTTTGAAGGTGATATTACGCCCTTGTCCGGGCTGGATGATCCCAAGCTCGATCAGCTTGTATCCGCCGATGCAGCCGCCCATTTGCGCGAAGAGGCGGAACTGGCGCAGGCGGGCTATGAACCGTTCGATGTCGAGGCCTATCGACGCGGCGATTTGACGCCCGTGTATTTCGGGTCGGCGCTCAAAGAATTTGGCGTGGCGGAATTGATCAGCGCTCTTGCGCGCTTCGCCCCCTCGCCCCGCCCGCAACCGGCGGACCCGGCCCCGGTATCGCCCGACAGCCCCAATGTCACCGGCTTCATCTTCAAGGTGCAAGCCAATATGAACCCGATGCACCGCGACCGCATCGCGTTCATGCGCCTGTGTTCCGGGCGGTTCAAACGCGGGATGAAGCTCAATCAGGTCGGCACCGGCAAGGCGATTGCGATCCACAGTCCGATCCTGTTCTTCGCCCAAGACCGCGAAGTCGTGGACGATGCATGGCCGGGCGACATCATCGGCATTCCCAATCATGGCACGTTGCGCGTCGGCGATACGCTAACCGATGGGCCGAATGTGACGATCACCGGCCTGCCGAACTTTGCGCCGGAAATCCTGCGCCGCGTCGTGTTGAAAGACCCGACCAAGACCAAACAACTCCGCAAGGCGCTGGACGACATGGCCGAAGAGGGCGTGACCCAGGTCTTCCACCCCTCGATTGGCGCGCAGATGATCGTCGGCGTGGTCGGGCAATTGCAGTTGGAAGTGCTGATTTCGCGGCTGGAGGCTGAATATAAGGTCGATGCCGCGCTGGAAATGTCGCCTTGGGATACGGCGCGCTGGATCGCTTCGGACGATGCGGCGGCGATGAAGGAATTTCAAAGCCTCCACCGCACCGCCATCGCCACCGACCGCGATGGCGCGCCGGTATTCATGGCCAAGGACAGCTGGGACCTGAATTACGTCATGGGCCGCCACCCAACGATCCGCTTTACCGCAACCAAGGAGCGCCGATAATGGCGGGTGACAAGTTCGAGCGCCACCGCCAACCGTGGAACAGCGCCGAAATTCAAAAGCTGCACACCCTTGCCAAAAAGGGCATGCCCTTGAAACAGATCGCCAAGGCGCTGACCCGAAGTGAAGAATCGGTCAAGGATCGCGCCAAGCTGGACGGACTGAAGATCGCCAAGCTGCATTGATCCGGTGATGACCCGCGATCCGTCTGCCCTGTTGCATGAGGTGTTCGGCTTTCCCGCCTTTCGTGGGGTGCAGGCCGATGTGATCGGGCGCGTCATGGCGGGCCTGCATACCCTTGCGATCATGCCGACGGGCGCGGGCAAATCCCTCTGTTACCAATTGCCTGCGGTCGCATTTGATGGCGTGTGCGTCGTTATCTCGCCGCTGATCGCATTGATGCACGACCAGTTGCGCGCCGCCCAGTCGGTCGGCATTCGCGCGGCCAGCCTGACCTCGGTCGATAGCGATTGGCGCGAAACGCAGGATCGGTTGAAACGGGGCGAACTGGACTTGCTCTATGTCGCGCCGGAACGGGCCAGCACTGAGGGCTTCCGCCAATTGCTGCGTCAGGCAAACATCGCCATGTTCGCGATTGACGAGGCGCATTGCGTGTCGGAATGGGGCCATGATTTCCGCCCCGATTATCGCATGCTGCGGCCTTTGCTGGATGAATTTCCGGATATTGCCCGCCTCGCACTGACCGCCACCGCCGATGCCCATACACGCGAGGATATTCTCGTCCAATTGGGCATCCCGCGCGAGGGCATGATCATTTCCGGCTTCGACCGGCCCAATATCCGTTATGCCGTCCATCATCGCGATGGCCTGTCGCGCCAGATTGCCGATCTGGTGGCGGCCAATCCCGGCCCCGGCATCATCTATGCCCAGACCCGCGCCGCGACCGAGAAATGGGCCGAGATCTTGGGCCGTAATGGCAAGCGCGAAGTCCGCGCCTATCATGCGGGCCTGCCCGCAGAGGTCCGCGCCGCCAATCAATCCGCCTTTATCGCGAGCGAAGACATGGTGATGGTCGCAACCATCGCCTTTGGCATGGGGATCGACAAGCCGGACGTGCGCTTCGTCGCCCATGCGGGCCTGCCAAAATCAATCGAGGGCTATTATCAGGAAAGTGGCCGCGCGGGCCGCGATGGCGAACCGGCGGAAGCGCATCTGTTTTGGGGCGCAGAGGATTTCGCCCGCGCCCGGATGCGGATCGCCGAACTGGAGGACAAGCGCCAACAAGGCGAACGCGCGCGCATTTCGGCGCTGGGCGCATTGGTCGAAACCGGCACCTGTCGCCGCGCGATATTGTTGCGGCATTTTGGCGAAAACCCGCCCGCGACCTGCGGCAATTGCGATAATTGCCTCAACCCGCCCGCAACCATCGATGCCACCGAAACGGCCCGCAAATTCCTCTCCGCCGTCTATCGCACCGGCCAGAGCTTCGGCAGCGGCCATATCGAGGCGGTGCTGACTGGCGCGATGAACGACAAGGTCAAACAACGCGGCCATGATCTGTTGTCGGTGTTCGGCATTGTCGATGGCGAGGAAACGGCGCTGTTAAAGCCGGTATCCCGCGCGTTGCTGCTGCGCGATGCACTCAGCGCGAATGAACATGGCGGGCTGGAATTGGGGCCGAATGCCCGCGCGATCCTGCGCGGCGAAGATGTGGTTGCGCTCGCACTCCCGCCCAAGCGCGAACGCCGTGCAAAACGCGGCAATGCCGAAAACCCGGTCGACGATCCCCTGTTCGACGCGCTGCGCGCCTGCCGCCGCGAAATGGCCAAGGAAGCGGGCGTCCCGCCCTATGTTATCTTCCATGACAGCAGTTTGCGCGAAATGGCGGTGATCCGGCCCATCAACTTGCAGGCCATGTCCAACATTTCCGGCATGGGCAGCCGCAAGCTCGACGCTTATGGGCAGGCGTTTTTGAGCGTGATCTTACGGTTCGAGCGGTAGTTTAAACCGCTTCCACCGGTTCCAGCGCCTCGGATGCCGCCAGCCATTTGGCTTCCGCCTCATTGACCGCATCGTCCAATTCCGCCCGCAGCTTCATCAACGCGCCCATCGCGAGCTTCGCATATTTTGGCTCGGCACCTGAAGGGTCGAACATCGCGCGGTCAACCGCGCTGCGTTCCGCCGTTACGCGGGCAAGCTCGGCCTCTGCCGTCGACACCGCCTTACGAAGTTGCTGCAATTGCTCGCGCTCTTGGGCCGCGGCCTTCTTATCTTTCTTACCGCCGACCTTGCCATTGGCACCGCCCTTGGGCTGATTCTTGCCCAAAATGAAGTCGGTATAGTCCTCCACGCTGCCCGCGAATTCGCGGGCCGTGCCATCGTCCACCAACACCAGACGGTCGGCGGTCAATTCCAGCATGTGGCGATCATGGCTGACAAGCACGACCGCGCCTTCATAGGCATTCAACGCCTGCACCAGTGCTTCGCGGGCATCGACGTCCAAGTGGTTCGTCGGTTCATCGAGGATGAGCAGATGCGGCGCATCGCGGGTGATCAACGCGAGCGCCAGACGCGCGCGTTCGCCGCCCGACAGCTTGCTGACCTGCTGGGTCGCCCGGTCGCCGGAAAAGCCGAAACGACCAAGCTGTGCACGCACTGCGCCGGGGCTTGCGCCCTTCATTTCGCGGGTCATATGCTGCAACGGCGTATCCGTGCCGTCCAGTTCCTCGACCTGATATTGGGTGAAATAGCCGACCTTCATCTTGCCCGATGACTGCATCTCGCCATCCATCGGGGTCAGTTGCGCCGCCAGCAACCGCGCAAGCGTGGTCTTGCCGTTACCATTGCGACCCAACAACGCGATCCGGTCATCCGGATCGACCCGCAGGTTCAAGCGCTGCAAAATCGGCTTGTCGGCATAGCCTACGCTCGCCAGATCGAGCGTGATCAACGGCGGCTTCAATTCATCCGGGCTGGGAAAATCGAAGCTGAGCGTCGGATCTTCGGCCATCGCCGCAATCGGCTGCATCCGGGCCAATGCTTTGACGCGCGACTGGGCCTGTTTCGCGGTCGATGCGCGGGCGCTGTTACGGGCGATAAAGTCCTGCAATTTGGCGCGCTGCGCGTCCTGCGATGCCTTGGCCGCCGCCAATTGCGCCGCGCGTTCAGCCCGCTGGCGCTCGAACGCATCATAGCCGCCGGTGTACAATGTGGTCTTGCCATTCTCCAGATGGAGGATGTTATCGACGACGTTGTTCAACAAATCGCGTTCATGGCTGATCACCACCATCATCCCCGGATAGGATTTCAGGAAGTTTTCCAGCCAAAGGGTCGCCTCTAAATCGAGGTGGTTCGACGGTTCATCGAGCAACAGCAAATCCGGTTCGGAAAACAGCAAGGCCGCGAGCGCCACCCGCATCTTCCAGCCGCCGGAATAGCTATCCAATGGCCGCGCCTGCATCTCTTCATCAAAGCCAAGGCCGACGAGAATCCGCGATGCGCGCGCGGGCGCCGTATAGGCATCAATCGCCATCAGCCGATCATGCAATTCGCCCAGACGGTCCGGATCTTCGCAGGTCTCGCTTTCGAGCATCAGCTCATCGCGTTCCTTGTCCGCCGCCAACACGGTGTCGATCGGGGTCGCGGTACCGCTCGGCGCTTCCTGCGCGATATAGCCGATACGCGTATTGCGCGGCATTTCAAGGCTGCCCTCGTCCGGATCGAAGCTGCCGATCATGACCTTCATCAGCGTCGATTTGCCCGCGCCATTGCGGCCGATCAAGCCGATCCGGCTTTTCGGGGGCAACGCAGCGGTCGCGCGGTCGAGGATAGTGCGGCCGCCAAGGCGCACGGTGATTCCGTTGAGATTGAGCATAAGGCGGGCGCATACAGCAAAATGACGGCAGATGCGATAGATTGCTGCACCTGCGTTGTGAAAATCGGCACAATCAAAGAAATGGCCCAAAGGATGGCCAATATGATGGTTAACTGCCTGTTAAACCAAAAATTGACGAAAATTCAGCGTTGCGATCCGGTTGAAATATGGTTTTTGTATATTATTTATAAAAAATTGCTGCCCATTTGAATCGCTTAGACGGACCGCCTGATTTCCGCGCCGAACGGGGATTCACACGAGAAATTAACTCTGTTACTCTAAGCAAAGGGCTAAATTTCGGGGTTTTTAGATGAATCGCAAGATGACCGGCATTTTATTTGCGTTCGCAATGAGTTGCATGTCAGCACAGGTGACAGTTGCGCAGGCCGCCGATAGCGCCAGTCTTACCTCTATTCCGAAATATGCAGCAATTCTTATCGACCCGCAGTCGGGCGAAGTGCTGTACGCCCATCAGGCCGATGCTGCCCGTCATCCGGCCTCGATCACCAAGGTCATGACCTTGTTCATCCTGTTTGAGGAAATCCGTGCCGGTCGCGTGAAAATGTCGGATCGTATCTCCTTTTCCTACACCGCGCGGTCGCAAGCCCCTTCGCGCCTTGGTGTCGGCCCCAATCAAACCCTGTCGGTGGATGAAGCCATTCAGGCGCTCGTCACCAAATCGGCCAATGACGTGGCCTATGCCGTGGCCGAACATATCAGCGGGACCGAGGCGAAATTCGCCGAACGCATGAACAAGCGCGCAGCCGAACTCGGCATGAAATCATCCCATTTCGCCAATGCTTCGGGCCTGCCAAATTCTGCGCACCGCTCATCCGCGCGCGACATTGCGACGCTCAGCCGCGCGATGCTGTCGCAATTCCCGAATTTTTACACCTATTTTCGCCAGCGCCAGTTCACCTGGGGTGGCCGGGTCATGCCGAACCATAACAAGCTCCTTGGCAATGCGCTGGGCGTCGATGGAATCAAGACCGGCTATACCGCGCTGTCTGGCTTTACGCTGGCCGCTGCCGCCAGCCACAATGGCAAGCGACTGATCGCGGTCGTGCTGGGCGCACCGACCTCGATTGCGCGCAACAACAATGTCGAGGCGCTGCTGCGCGCAGGCTATGCCATGCTGGAAGAACGCCAAGCAGGCCGCAAGGGCGACACCGTCTCTGCCCGCGTCGACTCCACCGACATCATCGGCGACAAGATCAACGCTATCTCGGCCCTGCGCCAAGTCTCGGCCAAACAGGTCGATCCGGAGACGATGCTGAAGCCTGCGGTGCTCAAACCAACCATCAAGTTCAAAACGGGCAGCGGCCAACGCGCCGGTTCGTCCTCGGGCGGCAATACGCTGAAATAATCTCGTCCAAAGGCCCTGATCCTGAGATTTTAGAACCAATAACCTAAAAGTCTTTTTACCGCGATTTCCGAGCCGTGAAATGTGCCATTTCACTCGAAATCGCTAGCCCCCCTTGCGCCTGAGACCATTGACCGGCAATTGGCCTGCATGACGATAGAGATCGACATGGGAATCGACAGCAAGGGCAGCGCCCTGCCGATCGATCTCGAGGAACTGCTGGCGACCCGCCTGCTGGTGCAGGGGAATTCTGGGTCCGGCAAATCCCATCTGCTGCGTCGTCTGCTCGAACGCTCGGCCCCGCATGTCCAACAGATCATCATCGATCCGGAAGGCGATTTCGTCACCTTGGCCGAACCTTATGGCCATGTCGTGATCGATGGCGGCGAATATGCGGTAAAGGAAATCACCAATTTCGCCACCCGCATCCGCGAACATCGCGCATCGGTCGTACTCAATCTCGAAGGGCTGGATGCCGAAGGCCAGATGCGCTGTGCCGCCAACTTCCTTGGTGCCTTGTTCGATGCCCCGCGCGAACATTGGTATCCGGCGCTGGTCGTGGTCGATGAGGCGCAGCTTTTCGCCCCTGCTGCTGGTGGCGATGTGTCGGAAGAAGTGCGCCGTGCGTCCTTGACCGCGATGACCAACCTGATGTGCCGTGGCCGTAAACGTGGTCTGGCGGGCGTGATCGCGACACAACGGCTTGCCAAGCTCGCGAAGAATGTCGCGGCGGAGGCCTCGAACTTTCTGATGGGGCGCACGTTCCTCGACATCGACATGGCGCGCGCCGCCGATCTCTTGGGGATGGAGCGGCGTCAGGCCGAACAGATCCGCGAATTGCAGCGCGGGCGCTTTCTTGCCCTTGGCCCCGCCATCTCGCGCCGCCCAGTAGAAGTGCAGATCGGCGCGGTCGCGACCTCGGCCCGCAGCATCAGCCCGAAGCTAGTCCCCCTTCCCAAGGCGCGTGGCGAGGAGATGGAAGCCCTGCTGTTCGCGCCAGAGGCCGCACCGGTCGATGCGCCGACCTTCCTGTTTGCCGCACCGACGCCACCGCCACCGCCCGCTGCCGATGATCTGGTCGCCGCGATCAGCGGGCCTGTCATCGCCCATGCGATCAAGGTGCCGCAGGTCGAGGCCAAAAGCCCGGAACAGGTCGAAACCGTCATCGCCGATGCCCTGCGCGCGATGATGGCGGAAGAAGAACAGGAAAATGTCTTCCGCCCTGCGGCTTTGTTGTTTCAGGATTTTCAGGTGCGCTGCCGGATGGCCGGGATTACCCGTCCGCCGCTGGATGCCAATGGCTTCAACAGCCGCCTCGCCTGTGCCCGCGCCGGGATTTACGAGGTGGATGAAGAGGATTGGCAACGTGCGCTGGCCGTCGCCACCGGCCTGCCGGATGATATGCTCGGCACGTTTTTGTTGATCGCGCGGGCGGCGCGGGACAATGCGCCCTGCCCGAATGACGAACGCATCGCCCGGACTTATGGCACAAGTTCGCTTGGCCGCGTGCGCCGCCTACTGACCTATATCGAGGAACGCGAACTGATCGTCTGCCGCGAAGATATGTCGGGCAAACGATCGATCAGCATCCCGGCACTCGGCTGGTCCACCGACAGCGCCGCGCCGCGATAAATAACGCAACCGATCGCTTGCGCGCATTCAGGCTTGGCCGAAAGCACCAGCCCCAGCTTCAGCCCGCATGTTCCGGCGCAAACAATTCCCGAATGCCGATCAACACCGCCGGATTTTCGATTGTCGGCGGGGTTTCGACCTGTTCGCCATTGGCGATCCGGCGCAAGGTGGCGCGCAGGATCTTGCCCGACCGGGTCTTGGGCAGCGCATCGACGATATAGGCCTGTTTCAACGCCGCGACCGGGCCAAGCTCTGCCCGCACGATCCCGATCAATGCCTGTGCCAGCTTGTCATCCGCCACATAACCCGCCTTGGCGACCGCAAAGGCCATTGGCACCATGCCCTTCAGATCATCATCCACGCCGATCACCGCGCATTCGGCAATCGCCGGATGGCTTGCGACGATCTGCTCCATCTGCCCGGTGGACAGGCGATGGCCCGCGACATTGATGATGTCATCGGTGCGCCCCATGATATGGACAAAGCCGTTCACATCGATGAACCCGGCATCGCCCGTTTCATAATATCCCGGAAAGGTCTGAAAGGATTTCGCATAGCCCTGCGGGTTGTTCCACAAGGTCGCATAAGCGCCGGGCGCAAGCGGCAATTTGATCGCGACATGGCCGCTATGGCCCGGGGTGACGTCTTTCCCCTCTTCATCCAGCACCGAAAATGCATAGCCGGGAACCGGGAAACCCGCACTCCCCGCCTGCCGCCTATTATCGTCCAGCCCCAGGCAAGTCGCGAGCGCAGGCCAGCCGAGTTCTGTCTGCCACCAATGATCGATCACTGGCACATTCAACATATCTTCTGCCCAATGGATCGTATCCGGGTCGGCGCGTTCCCCCGCAAGGAACAATGCGCGCAGCTTGCCGATCCCGATGTCTTTGATGAATTGCCCGTCCGGATCTTCCTTGCGGATCGCGCGAATGGCGGTCGGCGCGGTGAAAAACACATCGACATTGTGGCGGGCAATCGTCCGCCAAAACGTCCCGGCATCGGGCGTGCCAACCGGTTTCCCCTCAAACAACAACGTCGTGCAGCCCGCAATCAACGGCCCGTAAACGATATAGCTATGGCCAACGACCCAGCCCACATCCGATGCCGCCCAGAATGTCTCGCCCGGCTGCATCCCATAGATATGCTGCATGCTCCATGACAACGCGACGGCATGGCCGCCATTTTCGCGCACCACGCCCTTTGGCGTGCCGGTCGTGCCGGAGGTGTAAAGGATATAGAGCGGGTCCGTCGCCTTGACCGGCACACAACCGACCGGCTGGGCCTTGGCCCGCAATTCTGCCCAATCGAGATCGCGTCCGGCCTGCATCTCGGCCTCAAGCTGTGGCCGCTGCAACAGCACGACATGATCGATGCGATGCGTTGCCAGTTCCAGCGCCTGATCGACCAAAGGCTTATAGGGAATCACGCGCTGCCCCTCGATCCCGCAAGAGGTGGTCAGCAGTAATCGCGGCGCGGCATCGTCGATGCGCTTGGCGAGTTCAGGCGCGGCAAAGCCGCCGAATACCACCGAATGGATCGCGCCAATCCGCGCGCATGCCAGCATCGCGAACAATGTTTCCGGGACCATCGGCATATAAATCACGACCCGGTCGCCCTTGGCGATGCCAAGCCCCGCCATCATGCCCGCGACCAACGCCACCTCATCTCGCAATTGGGCAAAGGTGAAACGGCGCTGTTGATCGGTGACCGGGCTGTCGTAAATCACCGCGACATCATCGCCGCGCCCATTGGCGACATGGCGATCCACCGCATTATGGCAGGTGTTGATCATGCCATCCGCGAACCAGCCCAAGCCATCGACCCAGCCCTGTGTCGGCGGCACGTCCCATTCCAGCTTGCTTGCGGCCTCCAGCCAGAAACCGTCGCCGTCCGTCATGCTGCGACGATGGGCTTCGATGTAACGATCAGACATCATGGTCTCCTGACTGGCAAGGGCGCTGCTGGACTCCGCAGCGTTCATCTCATCCTTGGCGAAGAAGCGCGTCATTCGCCATTAGACCAAGGTAGAGTGCCGCTGTCGGTTGAACAACTGCAACATGGCCAAAACGGGCAATAAAGGACAACAAAATGAAAGCGGCGGCATTGCTGCCACCGCCCCCATTTTTTACCACCCAATGGGCCGCAAATTTTATTGGTCGATATCGCGACGGAATGTTTCCGGCAGGAACAGCAATCCGAGGATCACCGTCGCCCCTGCGATCACGACCGGATACCACAGGCCGTAATAAATATTCCCGGTCGCCGCGACCATCGCAAAGGCGGTGGTCGGCAGGAACCCACCGAACCAGCCATTACCAATGTGATAAGGCAAGGACATCGAGGTGTAACGGATCCGGCTGGGGAACAATTCAACCAGCAGGGCCGCAATCGGGCCGTACACTGCCGTCACCAGCAAGACCAAGGCGAACAGGATTGCCACGACCATCGGCTTGTTGATCTGGTCGGGATCGGCCTTGGCAGGATAGCCTGCCTCGCCCAACGCCGCCTTCAACTCATCCTGAAAACCGGTGATCGCTGCCTTTTTCGCATCGCCCGTCAATGTCGCCACATCCGGTGCGCTCAGCACTTTCTCGCCGACACGAACCTGCGCCACGCTACCCGGCACAGCTTCGATATTGCCATAAGTGATACCGGTCTTGGCCATATAGGATTTGGCGATATCGCAGCTATTGGTGTCGAACTTGTTCTTGCCCACTGGATCGAACTGGAACGAACATTCATCCTGATGCGCGACAATCGAGACTGGCGCGGACAATTGCGCCTTGGCAAGCGCCGGATTGGCGGCAGTGGTCAAGGCAGTGAACAGCGGGAAATAGGACAATGCCGCAATCGCGCAACCGGTAAGGATGATCGGCTTGCGGCCAATCTTGTCCGACAGCCAGCCGAAGAACACGAAGAACGGGGTGCCGAGCGCCAGCGCAATGGCGATCAGGATGTTCGCCGTCGCACCATCGACCTTCATCATCTTTTCAAGGAAGAACAGCGCATAGAATTGGCCGGTGTACCAGACCACAGCCTGCCCTGCGACTGCGCCGATCAAGGCGATAATGACCCAGCGCAGATTGCCCCATTGACCAAAGGCTTCCGTCAGCGGGGCCTTGGAGGTTTTGCCTTCGTCCTTCATCTTCTGGAAGACCGGGCTTTCGTTCAACTGCAAGCGGATCCACATCGACACGGCCAAAAGGACGATCGAAATCAGGAACGGCAAACGCCAACCCCATGCGGCAAAGGCTTCTTCGCCGATGACCAGTCGCGTGCCGATCACGATCAGCAGGGCCGCAAACAGGCCCAAGGTAGCCGTCGTCTGAATCCAGCTGGTGTACAGCCCGCGCTTATCATTGGGGGCGTGTTCCGCGACATAGGTCGCCGCACCGCCATATTCACCGCCAAGGGCAAGACCCTGGGCCAGTCGCATCACGATAAGGATGATCGGCGCCGCCACGCCAATTGACGCATAAGACGGCAACAGACCGACCGCGAAGGTCGACAGACCCATGATCCCCATGGTGACGAGGAAGGTGTTCTTGCGCCCGACCAGATCGCCGATGCGCCCGAATACCAATGCACCAAATGGTCGCACTGCAAAGCCTGCGGCAAAGGCCGCGAGGGCGAAAATAAACCCGGTCGTCTCATTCACGCCCGAGAAAAACTGCGCCGAAATATAGGTGGCCAGCAACCCGTAAAGATAGAAATCATACCATTCGAACACTGTGCCAAGCGACGACGCGGCGATAACCAGCTTTTCATTCTGGTTGGCCGTGTGGTGCTTAGGCAGGCTGTCATTCAGCACTGTAGCCATTGAACCTCTCCTATTTGTGTATGTTAGAAACTGTATTTCGCAACGAATTCGAGGCGATCGAACTGCCCCGTCAACCCATTCACCACTTCACGTTCGCCGTGACGATATTCGCCGCCTACGTCGAAACCCTTGGCAGGTGACCAGAACAAATTGCCGGCCACGCTCCATGACTTGAGATTGGCAAGGCCGGGGATCAAAATACCGTTCGGATAATCCGCCTTTTGATAGCCCGCCATGAAGGTCGAGCGCACAACCTTGGTCCAACCAAGCCGCACCGCCGCTAGACCCGCGAAATTCTTCACGGTTTCCAACCGGCCCGTGGCCGCACTCGCCAGCACTGCATCCGGCGCAAAATTGAGGCCCAGATAACGGCCAATGCCATCGCCATAGGTCGCCATGAACCGGAAATCATGCTGCTTATTCGCGCCGAACGGAATCTTGCCCGCCGCGCTGATACCCCAGCCGGTGGCATTATCGCCGATCACCTTGCTGCCAACCGTATTATCAACCGACAATTGCCGGACGATCCCTGCCAGCGACAATTCGCCAAAGCTCCCCGCATAGTTCAACCGCGCGGTCACATCCGGCATGCGATCATCGTCATTTTCAATCATTGTCGGCGAACCGGTCGTCACCGATGCGGTTTCCGGACTTTCGAGTGAAACTGTCAGCGTCGCCTGCTTGCTCAACGGGAAGGCATAGCGCACCTGCGCCTGACGCACGAACACCGTGCCTTCGGTCGGGCCGACGAAATCCGTCGATTCAGGCAAGGCCGCGACATATTGGAAGTTCGACCATTCCTGCCCGACCAGCAATCGATCATAAGTGAAAAAGCCGCGACGCAAGGCGAAATTATAGCCATTGGTCGTGCGCTGGCTGCCCTGTGTGCCGGATGCCGTCTGGAAATCGAATTCGAGATGGCCCTTCAGCATTTTCTTGCCAACCGGTGTCGCTGTCGTCAGCCAGAAGCGGCTCTGCTTGGCGATGCCGGTAAAATCATTGCCTTCGCGGACCCCGCCGACCGGCACCTGCCCCGGCACGTAGAAATCCTTGATCAACGAACCCGTCGCCGCATCGCCATCGCTATAGCGGCTGAAGCTCGCATTCGCCTTGATAAAGCCATTGATCTTGATCGTGGTCCCGCCCACGTTGAACCCTTCAAGCGGGGCAGTCGGCTTGGCTTCCAGCGCCGCCACCTTCTGTCCAGCCTGTACTGACGCGTCGGCAGCGGCAGTCGCCTTGGCGGCGGTTGCTTCTTGTTCTGCCCGCAACTGCAACACTTCATTGTTCATGTTGGAATAGGCGGCTTCCAGTTTTTCCAGCCGGCTCTCCAACTCTGCCTCGCGCGCCGTCTGTGGCGCAGCGAACGCAGGCGCAGTGGCGATCAGCATCGCACTTGTGGCAATACCCGCCAGATATTTGTGCCTTGAACCGTATTTGGTCCGTAAACTCTGTCTATCCATATCCCTCTCCTGACGCTGACTGGTGACGCTTGGACTATTGACGCCGGTTCCGCTCTTCGGAATCTCTGCGCCGCCAATCTCGCTTATCTGCGCTGTAGGAGGTCATGGCATAGCGCGACCTTGGTCGAAGGCATGTTAGACCTTGGTCGAGGGTGTCGGCGCTGGCGCTGCGTATTAATATGGAAAACAAAGAGGAGAGCTAAATGTCGGAACATATCTTTCCGGTGCCTGAAGCCATCAGCGCTACCGCCCATGTCAACGCCGCCAAATATGATGCGATGCGGATGGAGGTGTCCCAGAACCCTGATATATTCTGGCAGCGCGAGGCGCAGCGTCTCGACTGGATCACGCCCTTCACCACCACCAATCGCAGCAGCTTTGATGAGGCGGATTTCGGCATTCGCTGGTTCGAGGATGGCCAGTTGAACGTGGCGGCCAATTGCATCGACCGACATCTCGTCGAACGTGGCGATCAGGTCGCGATCATCTGGGAAGGCGACAGCCCGCATGATCAGCGCATCATCACTTATGCCGAATTGCATGAGGAAGTCTGCCGCTTCGCCAATGTGCTGAAGGCCAATAATGTGGTCAAGGGCGACCGCATCACGCTCTATCTGCCGATGATCCCGGAGGCCGCCTTTGCCATGCTCGCCTGCGCCCGGATCGGCGCGGTCCATTCCGTGGTTTTCGGCGGATTTTCGCCTGACAGCCTCGCCAGCCGCATCCGCGATTGCGATTCCAAGCTGATCATCACTGCCGATGAGGGCCTGCGCGGCGGCAAGAAAGTCGTGCTCAAGACCAATGTCGATGAGGCGCTCAATCACGGCTGCCCCTCGGTGGAAACCGTGCTGGTCGTCTGCCGCACCGGCGGACCGGTCAACATGGTGGAAGGCCGCGACCGCTGGTATGAATCGGAACGCGCGCTTGTCACCGCCGATTGCGAGGCTGTGGCGATGGGCGCGGAAGACCCGCTGTTCATCCTGTACACGTCCGGATCGACCGGCACACCAAAGGGCGTGCTGCACACGACCGGCGGCTATCTCTTATGGGCGGCGATGACGCACCAATTGGTGTTCGATTACAAGCCGGGCGATGTCTATTGGTGCACCGCCGATATCGGCTGGGTCACCGGCCATAGCTATGTGCTCTACGGCCCGCTGGCGAATGGCGCGACGACCCTGATGTTCGAAGGCGTGCCCAATTACCCGGATTTCAGCCGGTTCTGGCAGGTCATCGACAAATGGAAGGTCAACATCTTCTATACCGCACCGACCGCGCTGCGCTCGTTGATGCGTGAAGGCGATAGCTATGTCACCGCCACCTCGCGCCAATCTCTGCGTATTCTTGGCAGTGTCGGCGAACCGATCAATCCGGAGGCCTGGGAATGGTATCATCGCGTTGTCGGCGACAGCCGCTGCCCGGTGGTCGATACATGGTGGCAGACAGAAACCGGCGGCATCATGATAGCCCCCTTGCCGGGTGCAACCGATCTCAAGCCCGGCTCTGCGACCAAGCCCTTTTTCGGGGTGGAGCCGGTGCTGGTCGATGCTGAGGGGCAATTGCTGGAAGGGGCGACCGAAGGCAATCTCTGCATCACCCAAAGCTGGCCCGGCCAGATGCGAACCGTGTACGGCGATCATGCGCGGTTCTTTCAGACCTATTTCAGCACCTATCCGGGGAAATATTTCACCGGCGATGGCTGCCGCCGCGATGCGGATGGCTATTATTGGATCACCGGGCGGGTCGATGATGTCATCAACGTGTCCGGCCACCGCATGGGCACGGCAGAGGTCGAAAGCGCGCTTGTCGCCCATCCCAAGGTCGCCGAGGCCGCCGTCGTCGGCATGCCGCACGACATCAAGGGTCAGGGCATCTACGCTTATGTCACGCTCAATGCGGGTGTGCCCGAATCGGATGCGCTGCGTAAGGAGCTGATCCAATGGGTCCGCCATGAAATCGGCCCGATTGCGACGCCCGATGTGATCCAGTTCGCCCCCGGCCTGCCCAAGACCCGGTCGGGCAAGATCATGCGCCGGATTCTGCGCAAGATCGCGGAAGGCGATGTGTCGTCGCTGGGCGATACGTCCACCCTCGCCGACCCCTCGGTGGTCGATAAATTGGTGGCTGACTCAAGGCTTGTATCTGCCTGATCTTTGGTCCTAAACAAGGATCAAATGAACAAGCGAAACACGTGACCGGGCCGGGAGGGGCCATATTGATTGCCGATGACCATCCCCTGTTTCGACAGGCGATGGCCATGGCAGTCACGCATGTGTGCCCCGACTGCCGGGTAATCGAGGCGTCAACGCTGGATGTCGCGACCAAAATGGCGGGCGCGACCAGTGATTTGATCCTGATCCTCCTGGACCTCAAAATGCCGGGCGCGACCGGATTTTCCGGAGTCGCATTGATCCATGCCGAACGCCCGTCCGTGCCGATTCTCGTCGTCTCCAGCGCCGATGCGGAAATCGCCGCGCAAGAGGCCCGGCGTTTCGGCGCGGTCGGCTTTATCGGTAAAGACCAGCCATTGGAGGCCATCGAAGCCGCGATCAGTGCCGCCCTTGCGGGCGAACGCCCTGCGGCACCCATCACAATCGAGGCCGAACCGGTCGATGACATGGCGGAAAAGGTCGCGTCACTGACGCCGACCCAATTGCGGGTGCTACTCGGCGTGCTCGATGGCCGGTTGAACAAGCAGATCGCCTTCGACCTCAACGTCACCGAAGCCACGGTCAAGGCGCATATGACGGCGGTCTTGGGCAAGCTCGGCGTCCAGAACCGGACACAGGCCGCGCTTGCTGCCCGTGCGCTCGGCATCGGAATGCAGCATTAAAGCTTAGGTTGCCCCCCCGTACCCCCACACTCGTCATTCCCGCGCAGGCGGGAATCCATAAGCACCACCGAATCGAAGGGCATGTGCTCCTTATAGGTCCGTCTTGTCTGGATTCCCGCCTGCGCGGGAATGACGAGGGTGGAGAGACAAATGACAAGGGGGGCCGAAACCGCAAGAGGCCACAACTGAAGCGGCAAGAGAAGGCGCGACAATAACAGCCCCTATGATGCGGCTATGACTCAGACCTAATCCGCGCTTTCCTGCGCCAGATATTCATCCAGCCGCATCGGCGCGAGCGGCTTTTCCAGCACCGGCAAACGGATCACCGCCGCGCGTTGGCGCATACCGACGCTTTGATCCGCCGTGATCAGCGCCACCCGCAAGTCGGGGCGTTGAGCACGCAATTTTTCGGCCAATTCGATCCCGTCCATGTCTGCATTCAGGTTGAAATCGACCAGCGCCACATCGAAACGCCCGCCCTGCTCCAAGGCGGCATGCGGGTCTTGGCAAGCGATCACCTCATGCCCCCGGCTGATGAGCAGCGACGACATCGCCGCGCAAATCGCCGCATCGTCATCAACAATCAACAAGCGCATCGCCGCCGACACCGCCACGCGCTCGACCACTGGCTCTTCCACGACCGTAGAGGCGGCCAAGGCGGGTAATTCCACCGAGAAACAACTCCCCCGCCCCAGTTGGGAGCGCAAGCTGATCCGGCCATGGACCAATGGCGCCGTGCGTTCGACAATCGCGAGGCCGAGGCCGATTCCCGCCTCATTATTCGTGCCCAGCCGCTCGAACTCGCGAAAAATCACGCGCTGCTTGTCGGGCGCGATGCCGGGGCCGGTATCATAGACCTCGATCCGCGCCTTGCTTTCGCCAGCGTCCCCGCGTCTGCGCCGCACACCGATCAAGATCCCGCCCTTTTCGGTATAGCGCACCGCATTCGACATGAAATTCTGGATGATGGACCGCAACAGGATACGATCCGCCTCCACCACCGCATCGCATGGCCCCAGCCGCAAGAACAGGCCGCGCTCCGCCGCCAATGGTTCGAAACTCTCGATCAGTTCTTCCAGCATCCGGCGCAGCGGAAAACGGGTCGGGTGCGGCACAATCCCGCCCGCATCCAGCTTGGAAATATCAAGCAACGCGCGCAGCAAATCATTCGCCGCCTCAATCGATCGATCCACCCGGTTCAACGTCACTTTCGCATGTTCAGGGACATCGCGTTGCAGCGCTGCCGAAAACAGCCGTGCCGCATGCAAAGGCTGCAACAGATCATGGCTGGCGGCGGCGAGAAATCGGGTCTTGTCGGCCATGGCGCTCGCCAGCCGTTCATTCGCATCCGACAATTCCGCTGTGCGCGATGCCACCCGGTTTTCAAGATCGGCGCGGGCGCGTTCCAGTGCATCGCGCGTTTCCGCCTCCAATGTCGCATCGGTAAAGCACATGACATAACCGCCATCCGGCATCGGTCCGCCCACCGTTTTCAACACCCGGCCATCGGGGCGACGGCGTTCGAAACTATGCGGATGTCCCTCGCGCATATGATCCATCCGTCGCGCGACATGGCCCTCGACCTCGCCCGGCCCGCAATCGCCGCGCTCGGCATTGAAGCGGATCAACTCGGCAATAGACGCTCCAACCCGCACCATGCCGGGGGGATAGTTGAACAGATCGAGATAGCGGCTATTCCACGCAATCAGCCGCTGATTGCGGTCGATCACGCATACGCCCGGATCGATATTTTCCAGCGTCGCCGCCAACAGCCCGCGCGAAAATCGCAGGCTCTGCCCCGATGCATCCAGCACCTGCGCAATGTCCTCAATCCCCAAACGTGCGCCAGACAGGGCCGATGCCATGATCAGCCGCGCTGATGATGCCCCGACCACGCCCGCGATCAACCGCTCCGCCTTGCGCGCCGAGGCGCGGTCCACCAGCCCATCGCGATCAATCTCCGCGCCAAAGGCCTCGCGCACCACCTCCGCCCCGGCGAAACGCTCCGCCATATCGAGCAGTGCGCCAAGATTGCCGATCGTGCCGATCCCCCGCTGGCCAAGCGGCAGCAGCTTGAAACCGGGACGCGGCACCCGCCGCATCGAGACCAATGCAAAGGCGAGTAGATTGCCGCCCAGGCTCCACATCGTGCCATGCACAATCGGGCTAAGCCCGGTCACCCCCAACAGCGCCGACGGATCAAGCAGCGACCCATGACCCGGCAGGCGCAAACTCCCACCAATGCCCGGCAGGAACAAAGTGTACATCCACAGCACCAGCCCCGTTGCCAAGCCCGTCTTGGCCGCCAGCGGATCATTATCGGCGCGATAGACCGCCAGCAACAGCCACGGGGCCGATTGGGCCATAGCGGCAAAGGCGATGAGGCCGACCGAGGCCAACTGGGCATTGCTCGGCATTAACAGCGCATAGCTCGCCGCCGCCGCCATCACGATGACAATGGCCGCCCGTCGCGTCCACAAGAGAATCCGGCCAAAATTTGCATCTTCAGCGCTGCGATGGCGCAGCAGTAACGGCGCCGCGAAATCATTCGACACCATGGTCGACAGGGCAATCGTCTCGGTCACCGCCATCGCCACCGCCGCCGATACACCGCCGAGAAACACCAGCATCGACAACATGCCAGAACCGGCCGCAATCGGCAGCGCCAGCACAAACAGATCGGGTGATGCCTGTGGCGGCAATAACGACAGGCCCGCCAGCGTGATCGGGATCACTGCCGCGATGGTCAGCAACAGATAGATGATGAACGGCCAGCGCGCGCGGACGATATCGCCCGGCTCCCGCGCCTCACGCACCGCGATAGCGAATTGACGCGGTAGGCAGATGATCGCCATCATCGCCAGCATGGTGATCACCGCGAAATCGCTATCGAGCTGATCTATCGCAAAATTGGCACGCAGATGCTGCAATCCCATCTGCTGCAGCGCGGGCGGCGCTTTTATAAACAGCAGGCAGGCGAACAACGCGACACAGCCAAGCGCAAACAGCTTGAACACCGATTCCGCCGCCACCGCGAACAGCACCGCCTCGTTCCGGGTCGCGACATCGTAACGCTGGGTGCCAAATCGGATCGCGAACAGGACCAGCGCACCCGCTGCCCACAGGATCGGCATCGCGATGCCCGGTTCGCCCGACAGCAAGGACCAGCTGATCCCGACCGACCGCAATTGCAGCGCGACATAGGGGATCGTGCCGAACAGCGCCAACAACGTCACCAGCGCCGCGACGCCCCGGCTCCTGCCGAAACGCGCCCCGATAAAGTCTGACAGCGAGGTCGCGCCCTCGGCCTGCACCGTGGCGGTCAATCGTTCGAGAAAACGCGGCGCAAAGGCGAACAACAGGATCGGGCCGAGATAGATCGGCAGATAGCTCCAGCCATCGACAGCGGCGCTGCCAACCGCGCCGAAATAGGTCCAGCTTGTGCAATAGACCCCGATGGCGAGGATATAGGCGTGGATACGATAGGGGGAGCGATCAAGCTGTTCGCGCCGACGCTGGACCCAAGCGGCACCCGTGAACAGGGCCAGCGCATAAATCGCTGCGATCCAAGGCAACGCGATGTTCGTCATCTCTCCGTCGCCCTCCCCCCTTATATGACCGAAGACATATAGTGTCGGAAGTCAGGTCACAGGGCAATGGCCGAGCGCATCATCGCGCTGGAGTAATTCAACTTATTTGCGGCGCTTGTTCGCGTACAACAAGGCGGCCACGATGGCGGCGGAACCGATCCCGACGGCTGCGCCTGTCCATAAAGCGCGGTTTTTGCCGGTCGCCGTTTCCGGGGTTTCATTTTTGGCCTTATCCTCGTTTGAGGAGGCTGCATCTGCCTGTGTTGGCTCTTTTTCTTCGCTCATGCGAAATATATAGGCAGTCGCCAGCGATATTGCCAAGGGGGGCGTGGGGATATTCGCGATCAATTCACCCCATATCGGTGTCGTCATGGCGATGAACGCAGCGCAAGACCCGGCGTTGGGCATCCAGATACAGCACAAGATCGGCACGGCCCGGCATTTCCCGCAGGATGTGGCGCGTCAGTCGCTCATAATATTGGATGAATGTCATGACTTGGGCATCTGTCATGATGGTGCCGCCGGAGACTCCTGCGTGTTGGCGGCGCAATTCATGCTCCTGCTCGATCCGCCAGCCTGCGACCACATCGAAACCGGGCGCAGCCAGCAGGACCAGCAGGTCAATCCGCGCAAATAAATCCTGATATGGACCCTTGAGCGCTGCATTCACCATTTGCCGCCACCGGCCATCCGGGTCAGCTTCCGCCTCCAGCGCATTGACCGGCACGGCAAGGGCCGCCTCGTCCTCGGCCACCGCCCCCACACACCAGCCCTCGAACAGCACTACATCCACGGGTTCCGCCACCAACGGCCATGCAGCCTTGGGTGCACGGCTATCCGTCGCCTTGTCGAAACGCGGCAGATGAACGGCTTTCCCGTCGCGCACATCATCCAGCACCGATAGGCCGAGCGCGACCTCATGCGTCCCCGGCACGCCGCGCGTCCGCAACAACGGATGCACCTCATCCGCCAGCCTGATACGCGCCTCAACCGGCAGATACAGGTCATCAAGCGACAAGGTCACGCTGCGCAGGCCCTGTGCCGCCAACGCGCCTTCCAATTGGCGGGCGAGCGTCGATTTTCCCGATCCTTGCGCCCCGCAAATGCCGACCACCAACGGCCCATCCGCATGCTGCCGAAGCGCCGCGATGATCGCGGACAAGACGATATCCAGCGCTTTGTGAGCCGGATCAGTCATCATGGTCATGGCAATGGATCGCGCAGCGGTTCACCCGCGAAAAAGGCGATGAGATTATCAATCGCCCGCATCCCCATCGCGCGCCGCGTTTCCACCGTCGCACTTCCCAGATGCGGCAACAAAACGACATTGGGCAGGGTCAACAATGCAGGCGGCACTGCTGGCTCGCCTTCATACACATCAAGGCCTGCCGCTGCGATTTGGCGGTTAGCAAGGGCATCGACCAGCGCCTTTGTGTCGACAACACTACCCCGCGCGGTGTTGATCAGGATCGCGCTCGGCTTCATCCGCGCCAGCAACGCCGCATCGACCAGATGATGGGTCGCCTCCCCGCCGGGACAATGGAGCGACAATATATCGCTGTCCGCAGCCAATCTGCCCAGATCGGGTTCAAATCGGGCATCAAGCGCCGCCTCGACATCGACACCTGCCCTGCTGCGGCTATGATAGACGATCTCCATATCGAATGCGTCCCGCGCCATCCGGGCAGTTTCCCGTGCGATCCGGCCAAATCCCACCAACCCCAGCCGTTTTTGATGCAGCGATTGGCCGACCATATGGGTCGGTCGCCAGCCGGTCCACGCCCCTGCCCGCAATTCGCGTTCGCCCTCGCTCGCGCGTCGCGCCGCCATCAACATCAGCATCAACGCGATTTCCGCCGTTGCTTGCGTCAACACATCCGGCGTGTTCGATACTGCCACCCCGGCTACACGTGCCGCATCAAGGTCGATATGATCGACCCCCGCGCCATAATTGGCGATCAGGCGAACACGGATACCCTCGCCCGCAAACACTGTCGCGTCGATCCGGTCCGTCACCGTCGGGCAAAGCGCATCATATTCACGCATCGCCGCCGCCAATGTGTCTCCGGATAAGGGCCGATCCGCGACATTCAGCGTCACGTCGAAATGATCGGCCAGCGTGGCCTCGACTTCATCGGGCCATTTTCGGGTCAACAGGATGCGCGGCTTTTGCATCCCCCAAGGCTAGAATCTTTTGGTCTGAAAGGAAACCTCTCCCGCCTTCGTCATTCCCGCGAAGGGAGGGAGGGTAACGCGAAATGATGACATGAAAAACCCCGCGACAACCATTGGTCATCGCGGGGGCTTTTCTTACACGCTTGAGGCGTCAGGCGATCAGTTCGCCGCAGCGAGCCGTGCTTCCAGCGCCTTTTGCTCATCCCACAAGGCGGGTGGCACGCTGTCACCGAACTTGCCGAGATCGGCAGCGCTCAGCTTGGCTTCATCCTGCCAACGGGCGACATCGACCGTCAGCAATTCCTGCAACGCACCCGCATCGATATCGAGGCCGGTGGTGTCGATGGCGCCTGCTTCCGGCAAACGGCCAATCGGCGTGTCGACGGCAGCTGCTTCGCCTTCAAGGCGCTGGACGATCCACTTGAGCACGCGGCTGTTATCGCCATAGCCCGGCCACAGGAACTTGCCGTTCGCGCCCTTCAGGAACCAATTGACGAGATAGATGCGCGGCAACTGGCCCGGATCGGCAGCGGCTTCCGCGCCGATTTTCAGCCAATGGTCGAAATAATCGGCCATGTTGTAACCGCAGAACGGGAGCATCGCGAACGGATCGCGACGGACAACGCCGACCTTGTTTTCTGCCGCTGCCGTACCTTCCGACGCGATATTCGCAGCGAGATACACACCATGCTGCCAATCAAAGGCTTCGGTGACAAGCGGCACGGTCGATGCGCGACGGCCACCAAACAGGATTGCCGAAATCGGCACGCCAGCCGGATTGTCCCATTCATCGGCAATCGACGGGCATTGTGCTGCCGGTACGGCGAAACGCGCGTTCGGATGCGCTGCCGGGGTGCCTTTGCTCTGGTCCCAAGCATTGCCCTGCCAATCGGTCATGCCTTCCGGCGGGGTGGCCGACAGGCCTTCCCACCACACATCGCCATCGGCGGTCAGCGCCGTATTGGTGTAGATGGTGTTGGCATAGAGGGTTTCGACCGCATTCTTGTTGGTCTTGACGCTGGTGCCCGGTGCCACGCCGAAAAAGCCGGCTTCCGGGTTGATGGCGTACAAGCGGCCATCCTTGCCAAAACGCATCCAGCAAATGTCATCGCCGATGGTTTCGGCCTTCCAGCCCTGAATCGTCGGCTCCAGCATTGCCATGTTGGTCTTGCCGCAGGCGCTTGGGAATGCCGCCGCGACATAATGAACCTTATTTTCCGGCGAGGTGAGCTTGAGGATCAGCATATGTTCCGCAAGCCAACCCTCATCGCGGGCCATGACCGAAGCAATGCGCAGCGCGAAGCACTTCTTGCCGAGCAGGGCGTTGCCGCCATAGCCCGAACCATAAGACCAGATTTCGCGGGTTTCAGGGAAATGGCAGATCCATTTATCGTCATTGCACGGCCAGATTACATCGGCCTGACCCGGCGCAAGCGGCATGCCGACCGAATGGACGCAGCGGACGAAGAAGCCATGTTCGCCCAATTCCTTCAACACCGGCGTACCGATACGGGTCATGATGCGCATCGACAGCACGACATAGGGGCTGTCGGTGATTTCCACGCCGATCTGGCTGATCGGCGAACCCAGCGGGCCCATGGAATAGGGAATGACATACATCGTGCGACCGCGCATGCAGCCCGCGAACAGGCCAGCGAGCGTGCCACGGGTTTCTTCCGGGTCGCGCCAGTTGTTGGTCGGACCAGCATCTTCTTCGCGCTCGGAACAGATGAAGGTGCGGCTTTCTACGCGAGCGACGTCGCTCGGCGCGGAACGGGCGTAGAAAGAATTCGGACGCTTTTCCTCGTTGAGGCGCACCAAAGTGCCGGCATCGACCAAGGCGTTGGTCAGTTCAGTCCATTCCGCATCGGAACCATCGCACCAACGGATCGCATCGGGCTGCGCATGTTCCGCGATCTGCTGTACCCAGGCGACCAGTGCTTCATGATTGGTTGGCACATTGCCGACCGTTCTGGCCAATGTCGCGGCTTCAGAGTTGCTCACGGTCATGTCTCTTTCTCTATCACATGTGGACGGGCATGCAGGTCTCCCTGATCCCCCTCAAGGCCCTGTTGGCACGCCCCTTACAACGCCGAAGCCTATTTTTTAAGGGCCAAATGCGCTTTTTGGGGAAATTATGTTGCCGCCGCGCGACCCAATGGCAGGTTAATCGCTGGAATCAGACCGAATAGCTCGACAATTGGGGCGATGGCTTTGGCCATTTCGATTGCAATGTTTTTCATTGCTCGTTTATGCAATCGGTTTATGCAATCGAATGCATTGATGAGGTCTTGAAATCGCCACGCTTATTTCAGCCTGTGGCGACTCCAATAGGGCCGACTCAATCAGACCCCAACCAATCAAGCGCCAGCCATTCAAGCGCCAGTCAGGCCGACCACCTTACCCGCATGCCACAAGGCCGGGGTGGCCGATGTTTCGACCATGATGTCGAACACCTCACCGATGAAGATTTCATGCGTGCCGAAAATGTCGCTGCGGACATTGCGGCAAAAGATATTCGCCGCCGTGCCTTCCAGATAGGGAATGCCATTGCGCGTCTGCCAATGCGCGCCTTCAAACCGTTCCTCGCGCCGGTCGCTGCTCGCGAAGGGCGCAAGCGTCGCTGTATGTTCCAGCCCCAATATATTGATACAGAACGCGCCCGTTGCCTTGATCGCCGCATAGGCGCTGCCCGAATGATTGATGCACACCAGCATCGACGCAGGGTCCATCGCCACCGGCACAAATGCCGTCGCCGCCAGACCCACCGGTGCGCCGCTTTCCGGATCGGTCGCGGTAATCAACGCCACCGGGCTTGGCATGTGCCGCATGGCGATTTTTAGCGCGGATGCGATCTCTTCATGCGCCATCTTTACCTCGGTCACGGAACTCATTTCCCTGCTTCTCCATCGCCATTTCAACTTTGCGCCAGCATCATTCGATTCTGAAGGCCAGACGCGTATCTGCGTAAATCGATGGCCCTTATGCGTTGGCGACCATCCGCGACGCAATAGCGTCATTAGAGCCAGGACGAGATGGAAATAATGGAAAAGCGGCTATCCGCAAACAAACGCGATGTGCTGGCAGAAGTCGGCATATGCCGTCTATCATGTACCAACGACCAACGACCAACGACCACAGACGACAAGAGGATGACAAAATGCGGCTTTACCATGTGCGGAAATCAAGGTCCGAACGCATCACCTGGTTGTGCGAAGAAATTGGCGTGCCGATTGAGATCATTAACGTCGACATGCGCAACCAACCGTCGGAATTGCAGGCACTGAACCCCAGCCACACGGTCCCGGTGCTGGTGGATGGCGACCATGCCATCTCTGAGTCCATCGCGGCGCTGATATATATCGCCGCCCTTCACAGCCCAACGTCATTGAGCATCGGGCCGGGCGAATCAGGCTATGCCGATTATCTCCAATTCATGGTGCTGGGCGAGGCCGGGCTATTGGCCCCGCTCGATGCGCTGATCCGCACCACCTTCAAGGCACCGGAAGGCGAAAAGGAAAATTTCACCACCCGCGCCATTATCGACAAGCTGAAGCGCCGCGCCAAAATCCTAGATCAAAAGCTGCAACATTCGGATTATCTCGCCGCTAATCGCTTCACCGCAGCGGATATATCGGTCGCGTTTGCCGTGGGCGTGGCGATCAACATGCTTGGCCTGAAGGACATATATCCGGACAGCGTGATCGCGCATTATGAACGCATGGCGGCTCGTTCGGCCTTTCAAAAGACCTGCACCCGCTGAAAAACATGCCTGATTGTGGCTGGCTCGCATGATGGGCCAGTCCCGATCAGGGCCGTTAAATTATTCATCCCCTTGAAATACGTCATTAATCCAAATCTATCTATCTGATAGAAAAAGTATCGACGGATGAACTTCAATTTTATTGTCTACTTATTAGATAGATTGTAACTCTGATGCAGGAAATTTGGAGACCGTCGATGATCAACCGCAGAATTTTGCTGGCGAGCGTGACCTTGGGCCTGTTGGTGGGGCTTGGCGCATGTTCAAAGTCCGACAAATCATCGGGCGATGCGACCAGCATCGAACTGACCAACGTGTCCTATGACCCGACGCGAGAATTGTACAAGGCGATCAACGACGCTTTCGCCCGGAAATGGAAGGCCGACACCGGCCAGAATGTCACCTTCAAAATGAGCCATGGCGGTTCCGGCAAGCAATCCCGCGCGATTATCGATGGGCTGGAGGCGGATGTCGCGACCCTTGGTCTCGCTTATGACATCGACGCGATTGCCGAAAAGGGCAAATTGCTGCCCGCCACTTGGCAGGCGTCATTGCCGGAAAACAGCGCGCCTTACACCTCGACCATCGTATTTCTGGTCCGTAAGGGCAATCCTAAGGCAATCAAGGACTGGGGCGATCTGGTCAAGCCGGGCATCGGCGTCATCACCCCCAATCCGAAGACGAGCGGCGGCGCGCGCTGGAACTTCCTCGCCGCATGGGCGTATGGCCGCAAGGCGGGCGGGTCCGAGGCCGCTGCCGAACAATTCGTCACGAAACTGTTCGCCAATGTCCCGGTATTGGATAGCGGTGCGCGCGGTTCGACCACGACCTTTGCCGAACGCGGCATTGGCGATGTGCTGATCACCTGGGAAAATGAGGCGTTCCTCGCCGAACAGGAATTGGGCAAGGGCAAGTTTGAAATCGTCGTGCCAAGCATCTCGATCCTCGCCGAACCTTCGGTCGCGGTCGTGACGGAAAATGCCAAGAAGCATGGCACGGAAAAGGTGGCGGACGCCTATCTGCGTTTCCTCTACACCCCGGAAGCCCAGACGATCATCGCGCGCAATTTCTATCGCCCACGCGATCCGCAGGTTGCCGCCCAGTTCAAGGACAAATTCCCCAGTCTCAACCTCGTGACAATCGATAATGATTTTGGTGGCTGGAAAAAGGCGCAGACCTATTATTTCGATGACGGCGGCGTGTTTGACCGCGTCACCACCAAGAAATAATCTGACCGCCCCCTTCACTCTAAATCGAGCAGGCCACTGCAGATGAACCGCCCCTTTTCAAAGCGCAACCGATGGCGTCAGCCATCGGTACTGCCCGGCTTTGGCCTGACCTTCGGGTTCAGCCTTGGCTGGCTGACGCTGATCGTCCTGATTCCATTGGCGACGATCTTCCTCAAATCGGCGGGCATGGGCTGGTCCGATTTCATCAAGGTCGGTTTCTCCGAACGCGCCGTGGCGGCCTATCGCCTGAGCTTCGGCACGGCGGCGGCTGCCGGGCTGGTCAACGCCATATTCGGCCTGCTCGTGGCGTGGGTGCTGGTGCGCTACAGCTTTCCCGGCAAGAAGATCGTGAACGCGCTGGTCGACCTCCCCTTTGCTTTGCCCACGGCCGTGGCGGGGATCGCGCTCACGGCGCTATACGCGCCCAATGGCTGGATCGGCCAATATCTCGATCCCTTGGGCATCAAGATCGCATTCACCCGCATCGGGATCATCATCGCCTTGGTGTTCATCGGCCTGCCCTTTGTCGTCAGGTCGGTCGAACCGGTCCTCGCCGATCTTGGCAAGGATGTGGAAGAAGCCGCCGCCACCTTGGGCGCAACCCGGCGGCAGACCTTCACCCGGGTTATTTTTCCGGCGATTGGCCCGGCGTTGCTCACCGGCTTTGCGCTCGCTTTTGCGCGCGGGGTCGGGGAATATGGCTCGGTCATCTTCATTTCCGGCAATATGCCCGGCAAGACCGAAATTGCGCCATTGCTGATCGTCACCCAGCTTGAACAATATGCCTATGACGGCGCCACCGCGATTGCGACGGTGATGATGATCGCCTCCTTTGCGATCTTGCTCGGCATCAATCTGGTGCAGGCTTGGTCACGCGGGAGGGCGGGCGCATGAGCCAGCGTGCGATTGTCACCGAAAGCAGATTTGCGCGCGGCCTGTTGATCGGCAGTGCGCTGGCGTTTCTCGGTTTCTTCCTGCTGCTGCCATTGGTGGCGGTGTTTTCGGAAGCGTTGAAACAAGGCGTCGGCACTTTTTGGGATGCCGTGAAGGAGCCGGATGCGCTGGCCTCCATCCGTCTGACCCTGTTGATCGCGGCGATCAGCGTGCCGCTCAATGTCGTGTTCGGCATTGCGGCATCATGGGCGATCACCAAATACAGCTTTCGCGGCAAGAGCCTGTTGATCACCCTGATCGACCTGCCCTTTTCCGTGTCGCCGGTGGTATCGGGCCTGATTTTCGTATTGTTGTTCGGTGCGCATGGCTGGCTGGGGCCTTGGCTCAGCGCCCATGATGTGAAGATCATCTTCGCCGTGCCGGGGATCATCCTCGCCACCGTGTTCATCACCTTCCCCTTTGTCGCGCGGGAATTGATTCCGCTGATGATGGAACAGGGCAAGGATGATGAAGAAGCTGCGGTGTCCTTGGGCGCGAATGGCTGGCAGACATTTTGGCATGTGACCTTGCCCAATATCCGTTGGGGCCTGCTGTATGGCGTATTGCTCTGCAATGCGCGGGCGATGGGGGAATTTGGCGCGGTATCGGTCGTTTCCGGCCATATCCGCGGACTGACCAACACCATGCCGCTGCATGTCGAAATTTTGTACAATGAATATGACTTTGTCGGTGCCTTTGCCGTGGCGTCCTTGCTGGCCGTGCTTGCATTGGTCACCTTGGTCGCCAAGAGCGTGCTCGAATGGCGCTTCGACTATCATCATGGGGGAGCGGGACATTGATTACCGTCCAGAATATTTCCAAGCGTTTCGGCGATTATCCGGCGCTCCACAATATCAACCTGACGATCGAACCGGGCGAATTCATTGCCCTGCTCGGCCCTTCCGGTTCGGGCAAAACGACGCTGATGCGGATCATCGCCGGTCTGGAATTCCAGGATAGCGGCCACGTCCTGTTCGATGGCGAAGACGTGTCGACACGCAAGGTCGCCGAACGCGGCGTCGGCTTCGTGTTCCAGCATTATGCGTTGTTCAAGCACATGACCGTCGCCGAAAATGTCGCGTTCGGCCTGTCGGTGCGCAAGCGCAAGGACCGCCCATCCAAGATCGACATCAAGGCGCGGGCCGAAGAATTGCTCGGCCTTGTCCAGCTTGGCGGCTTGGGCAATCGCTATCCGGCGCAATTATCGGGCGGACAGCGTCAGCGCGTGGCATTGGCCCGCGCGCTCGCGGTCGAACCGCAATTGCTATTGCTCGATGAACCCTTTGGCGCATTGGATGCCAAGGTCCGCAAGGATCTGCGCCGCTGGCTGCGCGGGCTGCATGAACAAATGGGCCTGACCTCGATCTTCGTCACCCATGATCAGGAAGAGGCGCTGGAACTCGCGGACCGGATCGTCGTGATGGATCATGGCGTGATCGAACAGGTCGGCACGGCGGAACAGGTCTATATGGAACCAGCCAGCCCGTTCGTCTCCGACTTTGTCGGCGAGATCAACCGGGTGGACGTGACCGTGACCAACGGCCTGATCCGGCTCAACGACCGGCAACTCGACATTGCCGCCAATGGTTATGCCGATGGCCCGGCGCAATTGCACTTCCGCCCCCATGATGTGGAACTGGCGGGGGCGGATGCGGGCGGCCTGCCGATCATTGTCAGCAACCTGTTCCGCAAGGGCGGCAAATGGCGGGTCGAGGGCCAATGCGGCACGCTTGATCGCGTGATCGAGATTGATCTCGATGCCACGGATACCCCGCCCCATGTCGGGGCAGAACTGGTTGTCCGCCCGACGAAATCGCGGATTTTCCACACCACAGGACGTTAAAGACGCTTCCATAAAGCGATTGTTCAAGGGGCAGAAGAGTAAGTTTATTGTCTATAATAATAATAGATAATATATCCGTTTTCATCAAGATTGGAGCATCGGACCATGACACAGAAATCCGAACAAGACCGAGCCGAACAAGAGCGGGCCAAACAAGACCTCAGCAGCGAGGATGTCCGCATCCTCAATGAAAGCCTCAATAGCGTCCGCGAGGCGCTTGAAGGCCTGCGTTTCGGCAATGTCTCGCTGACCGTTCATGAAGGGCGCGTTGTGCAGATCGACGTCACGGAGAAGAAGCGCCTCAAGCCTCATTGAGTGCGCCAACCGCACTGAGTTTCACGCGCCAAAAGGCGACCATATCAACCCACTACCAACCAACAACAACCGCTGCTGACCGGACCACCGGAGGCGTCGCGAACATCATCAGGGAAATCCACATGATCGCACGACCTCTTTTGCTCGCCAGCGTGGCGACCGTTAGCCTTGCCACCCTCAGCCTTGCACCATCGCAGGCCTATGCCGTCGAAGCCGCAGCGACCGAAGCCGAGGCCGAAGCCGCATCCTCGGAAATTCTCGTCACGGCCCGCCGCCGCGAAGAACAGATTCAAGATGTGCCGCTCGCCATTTCGGTCATTAATGCCAATGCGTTGGAAGCCACCGGCAGCTTTAACGTCGGAAAGCTGCAACAGCTTCAACCGACCGTCCAATTCTATTCCTCCAACCCGCGCAATTCCGCCGCGAACATCCGTGGCCTTGGCGCGCCTTTCGGCCTGACCAATGACGGCATCGAACAAGGCGTCGGCATTTATGTCGACGAGGTCTATTATTCCCGCAGCGCATCGACGACGTTCGATTTCCTCGATGTTGGCCAGATCGAAATCCTGCGCGGGCCGCAGGGCACGCTGTATGGCAAAAACACCACCGCAGGCGCGATCAACATCACCTCGCGTGCGCCGAGCTTCACCCCGGAAGGCCGGGTGGAAGCCTCGTTCGGCAATCTCGGTTTTGTACAGGCCAAGGGCTCGATCTCTGGCCCGCTGATCGACGACAAGCTCGCGGTGCGTCTGGCGGCATCGGCCACCAGCCGTCGCGGCACCGTGTATAATGTCGCGACCAACAGCCGGATCAACGAACAGGAAAATATCGGCTTCAAGGCGCAATTGCTGCTGAAGGCGACCGATACGCTCAACCTCACGCTGGCGGGCGATTACAACCGTCAGGACCCGGAATGCTGCGCCCAGATCTATTACAAGACCGGCAGCACACAGCGCGCTTCGAACCGACAATATGCAGCCCTTGCCGCCGCACAAGGCTATGCCGTGCCCAGCACCGACATTTTCGACCGGGTGACCGATGTCGATGCCGATCTGCGGGCGAAACAGTCGCTGGGCGGCGTGTCGTTGCGCGCGAAATGGGAAGTCGGCGCGGGTGAGTTGACCTCGGTCACCGCATGGCGTTTCTGGAATTGGCTGCCGTCCAATGACCGCGATTTTACCGGCCTGCCGATCTTCACCAAAGTGAACAACCCATCGACCCAGCGCCAGTGGACGCAGGAATTCCGCTATGCGCAGACGAGCGACAAGCTCGATTTCGTGGTCGGCCTGTTCGGCTTTCAACAATCGGTGCATACCGATGGCATCCAGACTTTGGGATCGGCGGCGAGCAAATGGCTGCTGAATCCCACCAATGCCAATGCGAACAATCCAGCCTATCTGAACGGGGTGCAGTCGGACAACAACATCGACTTTAAAAACACCAGCCTCGCCGCCTTTGGCCAGCTGACCTATCATGCCACCGATCGCCTGCACCTCCAGCCCGGCATACGCGTGAATTATGATAAAAAGAGCGGCAGCTATATCTCGACCGTCACGCAAAATGGCGTGGCTGTCACCAACCCAACCAAATTGTCGGATGCGGGCCTGCCGAACCTTAATTACAGCCCGAAGTTCAGCGACTGGAATCTATCTTATGATTTCACCGCGTCTTATGATGTGACGGACGATGTGCTGGCCTTTGCGACCTATGCGAAGAGCTTCAAATCGGGTGGCATCAATCTGAACGGCATTCCGACCGACAGGACTACCGGCCTGCCCGTCACGAGCAAGACCACGGTCAAGCCGGAAAAAGTCGACCATTTCGAACTCGGCCTGAAAACCCAGCTGTTCGATCGCAGGGCGACGCTGAACCTTTCGGGCTTCTGGACGAACGTCAAGGACTTCCAGGCTATCGTCAACGACAATGCGCCGGGCGTGGTACGCGGCTATCTCGCCAATGCCGATAAGGTGCGGGTGCGCGGGGTCGAGGCGGATTTCTCGGCCCGCCCCACGGAGGATCTGAACCTCTATGTCAACGCCGCCTTTACGGATGCGAAATACAAGAAGTTCGTCGACTCCCCCTGCCCGCCCGAACTGACCGGCGGCACCGCGATCAGCGGATCGCAGGTCGCGGGCGCGGCGGGCTTACCGGGCGCGTTGAGCCCATTGAGCTGCAACATCTCCGGTTCGATCCTGCCGGGCATTTCGAAATGGGCCTTCTCGTTCGGCGGTGAATATCGAGTGCCTGCACAATTGTTCAGCACCGATGGCGAGTTTTACCTCGGCTATGACGGCAGCTATCGCTCGAAATTCTCGTCCAACCCGGCGCGTTCGATCTATACCGATGTGAAGGGCTATGCGCTCTCCAACGTCCGTCTTGGCTATCGCGCCAACAAGCAATGGGATGTCTATGGCTGGGTCCGCAATGCGTTCGACCAGAAATATATCGAACAATTGGCGACCCAATCAGGCAGCACCGGCCTGATCATCGGTCAACCGGGCGACCCGCGCACCTATGGCGTCACCGTGAAGGCGACGTTCTAGGATCAAAACCTATTAACTTGCCAAATGGCTGTCAGCCCCTCATTTAAAGGGCTGACAGCCATTTCAACATCGAGACCATGAACCAAAAGACCGCCCTCATCATTCGTCACGTGCCTTATGAAGGGGTGGCCGGTTACCGTCAGCCGATCGAGGATGCGGGCTATCTGGTCGACCGCATCGATGTGACCGACCCTCTTTTCCCGACGCTCGATCTGCGCGAGCCGGATTTGCTGATCATGATGGGCGGCCCGATGGGCGTTTACGAACAGGATCGTTATCCGTGGATCGGCTGCCAGATGCGGCGGCTTGCCCATCGGCTGGATGCAGGGCGGCCCACGCTCGGCGTATGCTTTGGCGCACAAATGATGGCGGCGGCACTGGGTGCCGATGTCTATGAAGGCCCGCACAAGGAAGTCGGCTTCCATCCCATTCAGGTCCATGATCACGCCAAGGAAACGCCGCTGCGGCATCTGACAGAAGTGCCGATCCTGCATTGGCATGGCGATACGTTCACCTTGCCCGATAATGTCGAATTATTGGCGTCCAGCCATGTCTATGAGCATCAGGCCTTTCGCCGGGGGAACAATATCCTCGCCGTGCAATTTCATGCGGAAATGGGGCAAGACCCAAGGTTCGATGCATGGATCGAAGAATGGCCGGGTTCTGTCATCGAGGCCGGTGGCGATGAGGCCAGCCTGCGCGCCGCCCATGATCTGCATGGCCCGGTCGCCGTGGCCGCCGGGCGCAAAATGATTGCAGAGTGGTTGCAACAATTGGATTAATCGCCCTTGCGTCAAAGCGCCCTTCGGGCCATGTGAATGACATGCTCTCGCAAAAGACCCGTTACACCATACGCGCATTGCAACATCTGGCCGATCGCTATGATCAGGGTCCGGTGCAGTTAACGGAAATCAGCGAACAGCAAAATATCCCCGCCAAATTCCTCACCGTCATCCTGTCGGAACTGTCGCGCGAAGGCTGGGTCGACACCAAAAGGGGCCGCGATGGCGGCTATTGGCTGGCGAAAAAACCGGCTGAAATCCGTTATGGCGATATCATCCGCTTTACACATGGTGCATTGGCCTTGGTGCCTTGCGCCAGCCGTCTGGCACATGAAACCTGCAAGAATTGCGTGACCGAGTCCGAATGCCGGTTGCGCAGCCTGATGATCAAGGTGCGCGACGAAACCGCCGCAATTCTGGACGGCATCACGCTGGCCGATCCGATTGCGCTGGAACCCCTATTCGCTGAATAAGGCGCGTTTTTAGGCCGTTACAGCACCAATAAACTTTAACTTGCCCCCCGCATCGCAGATCCATCTTGAGCTACGGGCCAAAAGTCTACATTTTCAATTGTATTAAAGACCCTGAGTCGGGTCAAAGAATAGGGCCAAAAATCGGGACGTGCGCCAAGTCGACCGATATCACTAGTAACCACTGGAGATAGACATTGACACATGACCCAAAAGGCAGCGCCAAGCGCCCGCTGATCCTCATCGTTCCCGGTCTCAACAATTCCGGCCCTGACCATTGGCAATCGTTGTGGGAGCAACAGCGCGACGATATCGCGCGGGTCAATCTCGGCATGTGGGATCTCCCGCATCGCAACACTTGGGTGAACCAGCTCAACCTCGCGATAAAGCGGGCGGGCCGTCCGGTCATCCTCGTCGCCCATAGCCTTGGCTGCCATGCGGTCAATTGGTGGGCGGCGCTGGAACAGCCCGGCCATGATGGGCCGGTGATCGGCGCATTGCTGGTCGCCCCGCCAGAGGTCGATCACGCCCCGCTGGATAGCCGTCTGGCGAGCTTTGGCCCAACACCGAAAACAGCCTTGCCCTTTGCCTCCATCGTCGCCGCCAGCCGCAACGACCCTTATATGAGCTTTGATGGCGCGCGCGCCCTTGCCCAACATTGGGGCAGTCGTTTCGCCGATGCAGGCGAGATCGGCCATATCAACGCGGCGTCCGGCATTGGCACATGGGATTTCGGCCAGTTCCTGCTCGCGCAATTGGAACGCAACCTCCCTGCATCGGAACCGGTAGCCACAACACAGGCCGCATCTGCCGCCCCCCATTTCGATCAACAAGTGAGCGCATCATGACCGACCTTTCCGTTCCCATTCTCCTGCTCGGCGGGTCCGTGTCGCTCGGCTGGTTTCTCCCGGCAATTTTCTCCGCCACGCGGCGTTAAATCCGGGAAGATTCATGCTAGAGTCTGCGATCAGTTCGCATCAGGAGCATGACATTGTCGCATTCCCCCATTGAGGCCCGGCTATTCGCGCCCGCCATTGCGCGTAATCGCGACCCGATCCTCGATACGCTGCGGCCCTTATTGCCGGACACCGGTCTTGTCCTCGAAATCGCGAGCGGCACCGGCGAACATATTGTCCATTTCGCGCAACAAATGCCGCAATTGATCTGGCAGCCATCCGACCCGTCATTGGAAGCCCGCGCCTCGATTGAAGCATGGAGCCGCGCTGAAAAGACCGGCAATGTGCGCCGCCCGCTCGATCTCGATGCCAGCGCCAGCTATTGGCCGATCCAACAGGCCGATGCGATCATCTGCATCAATATGCTGCACATCAGCCCCTGGGCCGCGACCGAAGGCCTGATGCGCGGGGCGGCGGCGATCCTTGGCGCGGGCGGGTTGCTCTATATCTATGGCCCGTTCCGGGTCGCGGGCGTCGAAACCGCGCCGAGCAACGAAGCATTCGACAGCAATCTGCGGATGCGCAATGCCGAATGGGGCCTACGCGATCTGGAGGCCGTCACCGCCTGCGCCGCATCTCACGGTCTGGCACTGATCCAGAGCATTGCAATGCCCGCCAACAATTTGTCCGCCATCTTCCGCAAGTCATAGGGCCGCAGCCCTATTTATTGCCCGGCTTGATCGCGACCCAGACGATGTGATGCGCGCCCTTTTTGCCGCCGGTCGCGCGGACCTTGACCTCGTTCACCTCAAACCCGGCCCCGCGTAGGCGCTGGGCAAAGGCGTGATCAGGATAGGCCGACCACACGGCCAATACCCCGCCCGCCCGCAATGCCGCATAGGCCGAACGCAGGCCATATTTGCTGTATAGCCGGTCATTTTCCGCATGGATCAAGCCATCCGGGCCATTATCGACATCGAGCAAAATCGCATCATAGCTGCCGTTGGTTTCGGCGATCATCGCGCGCACATCTTCGATCTGCACATCGACGCGCGGATCGGACAGGCTATCGCCAAAGATATGTGCCAGCGGCCCCTTCGCCCATTCCAATACCTTTGGCACCAGTTCCGACACGATAATCTTTGCACCCGGCGGCAGGATCTTGATCGCGGCACGCATGGTAAAGCCCATGCCCAACCCGCCAATCAGGAATTTGGGCTTGCTGCGATTGGCAATCGGTTCCCATGCCAAGGTCGCCAGCGCCTCTTCGGACCCGCGCAACCGGCTGCTCATCAATTCATTGCGCCCGAACAGGATCGAATAATCCTGCCCACGGTGCATCAGACGGAGCTGGCCACCATCCGGCAAATCCGCCGTATCGATCAGTTCGAGAGGTATCACGTTGCTGTTCCTTGCCTATTGACGCTCAGCCAGCCGCAACAATCGGATGGCGTGCGCGCAAATCATCGACGAGGCGTTCAACTTCGGCGATCTCTCTATTGCTTCCAGACGGGGCGACCGCCCAGTTGCAATGCGGATGAGTGGCCCTGCTATACACACGCACATCACCGACCGCGATCCGCCAGCGGCGACGATCGCCGCCAACGTCTCGCGTCAGCATATTGACCAAAAGGTCGCGCAGGTTGCTGGCCGTCATGGTCGCCCCATAACAGCATCAGGCGCAGATCGCGACGAACTTATTTGGCCTGCTTTTCAAACGCCGCGCTAATGTTAAGGCTGACCTCGTCCCCGATCAGCGGCACATAGGTGCTGACCCCAAAGTCCGACCGCTTGATCTTGCCCGTCACATGAAAGCCGGTAGTATAGGCTTTGCTGAGCGGATTGATGCCGCCTGCGTTGAACTTGGCGGTCAGGACCACCGGCTTTGTCACCCCATGCAGGGTGAGATTGCCCAGCACATTGGCGCGGCCCGGCCCGGTCACAATCACCTTGGTCGAGGTGAAATTGATCGTGGGATATTTGGCCGCATCGAACCAGTCGGCGCTCTTCAACTCACCATCGAGCTTGGCATTGGTGGTGGAAATGCCTGCGGTCGGGACGCTGACATCAAGTTTGCTGGCGGCAGGGTTTTTCGGATCGAGGACCAGCGAGCCGCTCGCGCCCACAAATTCGCCGAAATAATCGTTGAAGCCGAGATGCGACACGCCAAAGGTCACGCGGGTATGGCTGGGTTCGACCACATAATGGCCTGCCTCCACCGCCTTGGGATTGGGGTTTGCGCCGGGCGGCAACGCCAGCGAGGGCAATGAAATCACGGTGATCGAGGCCAAGGCCACCGCCAGTGCGAGATGGGTGTTTTTCATGTTGTTTCTCCTCAAAAAGTGATCGGGCGCGACAAACTTTTGCCACCGCGCCCGACAGGATCAGCCGAACAATTTGGTCGCCGTTTCCGCCACGCGACGTCCCAGATAACGCGCGCCGCCCAGATCATCTTCATCCGGCTGACGGCTGCCATCGCCACCCGCGATGGTCGTCGCCCCATAAGGCGCGCCACCGCGCACCTTGTCATGGCCCATCTGCCCGGCATAGCCATAATCCAGCCCGACAATCGTCATGCCGAAATGCAGCATATTAGTGATCAACGAGAACAACGTCGTTTCCTGCCCGCCATGCTGGCTACCGGTCGAGGTGAAGGCCGCGCCGACCTTGCCATTCAATGCGCCCCGCGCCCACAGGCCACCCGCCTGATCGAGGAAATTCGCCATTTGCGACGACAAGCGGCCAAAGCGCGTACCGGTGCCGATGATGATCGCGTCATAATGTTCCAGCTCAGCCACCGTGGCGATCGGGGCCTTTTGATCGAGCTTGAAATGGCCATTGCGGGCGATTTCTTCCGGCACCAATTCCGGCACCCGACGAATATCGACCTCGGCACCCGCCTCGCGTGCGCCAGCGGCGACAGCTTCGGCCATTTGTTCGATATGGCCATAAGCGGAATAATAAAGAACCAGCACCTTGCTCATTTGCGTCATCCTTTTTGAGTGTTGAGAAGAATAAATGGGGTAGGTTGGGCGTGGCTCTATGCCGTCTGCACCAGCACGATTTCGCTGTCTTCAATCGCGGTGATCACCAGCACATCTACATCACTGATCGCGACGCCATCACCCGGATGAATACGAATATCGTCAATCTCGATCAGCCCGGTCGCAGGCACCAGATAGCCGAAACAATTGGCCCCCAAAGGGAAGCTTACCGTCTCGCCCGCTTTCAGGGTCGCCCCCGCCACCCGCGCCGCCGCCCGGATCGGCAGGGCCTCCGTATCTTCCGCAGACCCAGATGCGAGAATGACGAACTTGCCCGCGCGATCCGCCTTGGGAAAAGGCCGCGCCCCCCAAGCCGGGGCCGCGCCGAGCTCATCCGTCTGAATCCAGATCTGGAACAGCCGGGTCGGGACCGTTTCGCGATTAAATTCCGAATGGATGATCCCGCTGCCCGCCGACATGACCTGCACATCGCCCGCTTCGGTCCGGCCATGATTGCCAAGGCTATCTTCATGGGTAATCGCGCCTTCGCGGACATAGGTGATGATTTCCATGTCGCGATGCGGATGCGGCGGAAAGCCAGTCTGCGGCGCAATCACATCATCATTCCACACCCGCAACCTGCCCCAATGCATGCGATTGCGATCCATATAATCGGCAAAGCTGAAATGATGCTTGGCATGGAGCCAGCCATGATCGGCACTGCCAAGGGTCGAAAAGGGTCGGTGGTCAATCATCGCGATCTCCTCGCTTGGAATGGGTGTCTGGAAATCCTTCTAGCGCCGTTATTCTTTTCTGATTAGATGCATAAAATAGATCGAACTATTCGAGTTTTTAGATATGTCTAATCCCGGCACCCCCAGTTTCGACCAATTGCACATCTTTCTTACGGTCGTGGAAACCGGCAGCTTTGCAGGTGCAGGCCGGGCATTGAACCGGGCAACCTCGGTCATCAGCTATGGCATTGCCAATCTGGAGGCGCAATTGGGGGTGGCCCTGTTTGAACGCCACACGACGCGCAAGCCGCAAATGACCGTCGCCGGTCGGGCCGTGCTGGCCGAGGCACGCGCCATCGGTCAGGGGATTGACGGCCTGCGCGCCAAGGTGAAAGGCTTGTTGGAAGGGCTGGAGGCCGAAGTCAGCCTTGCGGTCGATGTCATGCTGCCATCGCATAAGCTCGCCACCGTCTTGCGTGAATTTGCAGCCCAATTCCCGACCGTGGCCCTGCGTCTCCATGTCGAGGCCTTGGGCGCGGTCAGCAATCTCGTCCTGCAAAAATCCGCCGTGATCGGCGTGGCGGGGCCGCTGGCAAGCGAATTGCCCGGCCTTGATTGCATCGCCCTTTGCCCGGTGCGGCTGATCCCGGTGGCCGCGCCCGATCATCCGCTGGCGCAAGCCGGGACATTGCGCCCCGGCATGGGCCGCGATCATATCCAATTGGTGCTGTCCGACCGTTCGCCCTTGACCGAAGGCCGCGATTTTTCGGTCGTCAGCCCGCATACATGGCGGCTGGCGGATCTTGGCGCGAAACATGCCCTGCTGCGCGAAGGGATTGGCTGGGGCAATATGCCGCTGTCGATGGTCGAGGCGGATCTGATGGCGGGGACATTGATGCAATTGGCGATGCCGGATCACCCTGGCGTCGATTATCCGCTGGCCGGTATTTACCGCAGCGACACGCCCCCCGGCCCCGCCGCCTCATGGCTGTTGCAGCGTTTCGCGCAACAAGCCGCCGATCAGGACCTACCCTTTGCGCCATAAAGCAGCTATCATCGCGCATGCGCATGGATAATATCTTCAACAACCTGCCCGATGCCGCCCGCATGATGGCGGAGGAGCAGTTTCACACCCTCCTCACCCGTCCCGGCGTGCGGATCGAGCGGATCGTCTCGCATGGCCAGATCACGCCTGTAGATGCGCCCTATATCCAGCCGGTTGATGAATGGGTGCTGTTGCTGGCCGGGGCCGCCCGGCTGTGGACCGCCTCGGATGGCGAGCGAGATCTTCTCCCCGGCAATCATCTGTTGATCCCGGCCCATATCCCGCACCGGGTGACATGGACGTTGGAAAATGCCCCCACCATCTGGCTCGCGATCCATTTCGAGGATTATTGAATGCGTTCTACATCCGATCAAGTCTCCGTCCGGCTCTACCATCTTGATGCTCAGGTCGAAGGCGGCGCGGCCACCACGCTTTTTTACGGCAGCTTTGGCGAGGCGATGACCATCGCGGCCCAACAGACCGAAGATGTGCAGGAAGGGCTGTTCATCGCCACCGATAATGATGTCGTCTGCTATCTCGATCTGATCGACGAATGGGCCGCCCCCGGTAGCGACTGATTATCTCTCCATGCGAAAATCGAGGACAACCACTTGCGGATTGTCCTCCCATCGCTCGCCCTTGGTGCCGTGTTTCAGGTTCCAGCCTGATGCAAAACCATGGCGTGGATTAAGCCACACGCCCCGGTTCGGCCTCGCCCAGCGCCAGCATAGACCCAAGGCCGCGTTCAATTCACCCTCGGCCATCGCCTCAGCGCAAGTGATGTCTTGTAATGTTTCGATCCGCACCGCCTCCACCACCAATTGCACCCGCGCAGCCCAGCGCGGCATGTGAATTGCCGGAAGCCATTCCAATAACGGGCTGGTCGGGACAACGCCCTGATGTCCCCGGCCATCGCGATATTGTCGCCAGCCATCCATGAACACCATGAATTCGGCATCGCGCGGCGCGGCAAAGACTTCTCCCGGCCCAGATTGCGCCTGCCGGCCCCCGGTGCCGGTTTCCTTGACCCATAGTCGATCCCCGGCGCGGCATTGGTGCAGCGGCGATGTGGCAATCAGCCGCGCCTGCGTTTTGCGCCCCGCCAACAGGGCGCGCATCGCATTGGGATCAAAGATGATCGGATATTCAGCCACGCCCAATGTCTATCAACATATTCGCGACTACCACCCGATCATCCGCATTTTCAGGCGCGCAGCGATGCGTTGTCGATCACGAAGCGATATTTGACATCGCTCTTCACCAACCGATCATAGGCTGCGTCGATCTGCTGGATCGGGATCATCTCAATGTCGGAGACAATGTTCTTTTCGGCACAGAAATCGAGCATTTCCTGCGTCTCCGCGATGCCGCCGATCAAGGAACCGGCAATCGACTTGCGGCCAAAAAGCAGCAACATGACATTGGGCGACGGATGCTGATGCTCCGGCGCGCCGACCAGGCACATGGTGCTGTCGCGCTTGAGCAGGATCAGAAACGGATTGAGGTCATGGCTTGCGGCGACGGTGTTGAGGATGAAGTCGAAGCTGCCCGCATGCGCCTTCATTTCATCCCGGTTGGTAGAGACGACAACCTCATCCGCACCCAGATCAATCGCGGCCTGACGCTTGGACTCCGAGGTGGTGAAGGCGACGACATGCGCGCCCATCGCATGGGCAAGCTTGACACCCATATGGCCAAGCCCGCCAATGCCGACCACGCCGACCTTCTTGCCGGGGCCGACCTGCCAATGACGCAGCGGCGAATAAGTGGTGATGCCCGCGCACAGCAATGGCGCAACAGCCGCAAGATCTTCTTCCTTGTGGCTGATTTTCAGTACATATTTGCCATTGACGACGATCCGCTCCGAATAGCCGCCAAGCGTATGGCCCGGCGCATCCGCCACCACGCTGTTATAGGTGCCGGTCAGGCCTTTTTCGCAAAATTGCTCCATCCCCTCATCACAAGGGTTACAATGGCGGCAGCTATCGACGATGCAGCCGACACCCACCATGTCGCCGACCTTGAAACCGTCAACATGCGCGCCGACCGCCGTCACATGGCCGACGATTTCATGACCCGGCACGCAGGGGTAAAGTGTCCCCGCCCATTCGGCGCGGACCTGATGCAGATCGGAATGGCAGACCCCGCAAAAAGCGATGGCAATTTCAACGTCCTCGGCTCCCGGCGCGCGGCGTTCAATGTCCATCGGTTCAAGGGGCTTATCACCAGCATAAGCGCCATAGGCTTTGACAATCATCGACAGGCTCCAGTTGAAATTGGATAATTTGGATGGGCAGCGAACAGGGATCACGCCCGGAAAATCGGGTCTACGTAAGACGCGGCCTTTTTGCGACTGCTTTTTTTGTCGAGACAGCCACCAATAAGCACCTGCATCCGCCATGTGCGCGCATATACGTGACCATCCAAATATGATATTATTCAGCTTTATTGGGGATAAGGATTGAAGGCCATGCCAAGATCGATCTTCACCTTGCTGATGGCTTCATGCCTCGCGTCAACCACGGCCACAGCCGCGCAAACAAACACACAGGAAGCGGCGACATCCAAAGCGGAAACGCTCATTGTCGTGCTCAAGGATTTTTCCTTCACGCCGTCCATGTTCGAGTTGCGCACGGGCCAGCCCTATGTGCTGCACCTCATCAACCGTGGATCGGGTGGGCATAATTTTTCGGCAAAGGCCTTTTTTGAAGCCGTATCAATCAATCCAGTTAGCCAGAATATCGTGCGCAATGGCAAGATCGAGGTGGCCAAGGGCGCAGAAATAGAATTGGCGTTCATCGCGATGACGCCCGGCACGTACAAGCTCAAATGCAGCCATTTTCTCCATTCGGGCTTTGGTATGAAAGGCCGCATTTCTATCCGCTGACCCGCCCCATCAACGCGTCGAATTCGCCTTGAGATAGGCGATGACAGCAGCACGCTCCTGCGGTTTTTTCAGGCCGGGAAAGGACATCGCCGTCCCTTTGACCACCTGTTGCGGCGCATTGAGGTAACGATCCAGCGCCGCCGGGGTCCAGACCTGCCCATAGGCCTTCATCGCCCTTGTGTATCGGGGGAAAGTCGCAAGCGTGCCGGATTTCCGCCCCACGACCCCGCGCAATGACGGACCGACGCGCGTGGCCTGTACCGGCGCATCAGGCGGGACATGGCATGATGCGCAACGCATGAGAAACAAGGTCTTGCCCTGCACCGGTGTTTGCGCGCTCAATGGCATCGCCAGCGACATGGAAAGGGAGATCAGAACAAAAGAAAGGGCGTGTTTCATTGCGTCTCTCCTCAAGGAATATGCAGGTAAACGCGTTCATTCCCCCCCTTGCTTGGTCGGAGATTCATGATGATGTCCCGCCGCCGCACCCAGCGCATGCAGCGCATCCAGCACATGGGACAGGGTCACCGGCACATCCCCGGCCATATTTTCTTCCTGCGCGACTTCCTGTTCGCGCACATCATATTCCCAACGCCGCAAGATATCGATTTTGCGGCTGTCGGTAATACCTTGCGCCGCCACGACATCGCCGGGGCAGGCGAACACCGATGCCGGATCAAGCAGCGCCTGTTCGCAGTCTTCAATCGAGAGAGATTTGATCGTCATCACACCCTCCTATGGAGCGAATTGCTCCCCGGCTCTAACCCTTGGCCCTTAAGCCGCTATCCTTGATCTGGCCGGGCGTGCGCAGCATCTTGTCGACCTCGCCCGCATGCAGCTCTTCGGCCATAATCATCGTGCGGGCATATTCTTCCAGCATCACCGATTTGCCCGCCACCGCATCCAATAGCGCCGCGTATAATGCCAAAGCCCGCCCCTCGGATTCGAGTGCTTCCCGCAGGATCATCGTGACATCGGTGCGATGGCTGTCCAGCAACGCGCCTATTTCAAGCGAGGGATACGCGCCAAGATGGGTAATCATCTCCCCCGCCTGTTCCGCATGGCGCAATGATTCCATCGCCTGCGCGCGCAACCAAGATACGATGGGAATGCGATTATGTCCGAAGATCAGAAGCGAATAATGGGTGTAGCGCACGACACCCGCCAATTCCTGTTCAAGGATATTATTCAGGATCGCAACCACCTGCTCTCTATCGTAGCTGGCCATAGCCTACCTCCTATCGGGAAGCGACTAAATCAGCCCGAGAAGCAGAGTCGCCTCGAAGCTAAAATATACTCCCTTATAGGCCGCAGTAGAAGCGCTATCATCCCTTAGTTATGCGCCGAAAAAATTCAGCTCCAGCATGATCCCATTGGTGTCTTCGATGAAAATCTGCCGCAGCCCGATCTGGGGCAGATCATTGGCATGAAACACCCGTTGCTGTGCAGTTAAGCGCTGCACCATCTCTTCATAGCCACTGCATTTGAGCGCGACATGATGGATGCGCGCACTCCCCGATGCCGCAAGCGAGGCGCTCTCTTCCCATGGGTAGAGCAATTCGACGGCGGCGAGATGGATGACGGCTTGCCCTGCCGCATCGCATATCCATGCGGCCTTGTTGCGATCAGCACAACCGGGGGATGGTTGAATGTCCATGCCCAGCACATCGGCGAAAAACTGCGCCGTGCCCACCACATCAGCCGTGCGGATATTCACATGATCAATCGTATCCACGCCCATTGGCTTTCCCCATCCTTAAAACTGCGCCACCGGGCTTGATGAAAACCGGGGATTAACTGGCCGGTGTACTATTGGTATCGGCCACGGCCTCTACCGCCTTCATCACACGCAACACATTGCCGCCCCAGATCTTGGCTATGTCGCCTTCAGTATAGCCCGCGTCAAGCAGCGTCTGGGTAATACGCGGAATGGCCGTCACATCCGCCATGCCGATCACGCCGCCACCGCCATCCCAATCAAGCCCTATGCCGACATGATCCGTCCCAAGCACCTGTAACGCATGGATCAGATGCGCTGCGAACTGGGCGTAGCTGCGTTCAAAACCCGGATAGCGCCGCAAGATCGCCGCACGCGCCGCGACAAATTGCGCGGTTTGGGTCGGCGTCATCGCATGATGATCACCATATTGCAGATTGAGTTGATTGAGCGCGGCATCGCGTTCGGGATTGGGACCGCTTGCCGCAAGATAGGCGCCAAAGCTGTTGATCTGAATAACCCCACCCTTGGCCGCCAGCCGCTTCAACCGGGGATCATCGACATTGCGCGGATGGTCGTACACGCCCTCGCAACCGGAATGGGACAGGATGATCGGCGCTTTCGAGAGGTCAAGCATTTGATCCAGCACATCATCCGAGGCATGGCTGGCATCAAGGATCATGCCCAGCGCATTGGCCCGCGCGACCAATTGGCGACCTAATGGGCTTAACCCGTGCCACTCCGCCCCTTTGGGATCGGTCGAGCTATCGCCAAAGTCATTATTGCGGAAATGGACAAGCCCGACCATCCGCACACCCAATGCGTAAAAACTGTCGAGCAAGCCCAGATCACCGGACAGCGGATAGGCGTTTTCAATGCTTTGATAGATGACGGCCATGTCCTGCGCCGCAATGCTGGCGGCATCGTCCGCCCGCGTCGCCAGCGCGACCTTGTCATGCAACCGCGCCGCCATCTCGTGGATTTCTACTGCGCGGACCAACGCATGATCGCGCGCCTTGGCGGTCGCTTCCGGCGTGCGCGCGCCTTGCGGGGTGTAGATGACGAAAAAACCGCCATCAAGCGCGCCACGCTTCATCCGAGGGAGATCGACCTGCGATGGATCGCTGGCCAGTTGGTGGCGATCCGCAAAGTCCCAACCGGGACGGGTAAAATGAATGGGCGTATCAAGATGGGTGTCGAGCGTAAGCAAGCGCCGATGTATCGCCACCGACCGCGCGCTCGCTTTCGTGCCAGCGCCAATGTCAGCCTGCGCATCTGCCTGCGCATGTACCGGCAATTGTGCCGCCAACACCAGCATGAAGGCGCGCGCAAGTTTCTTCTTCATCATCGACACATGCACTTCCCTTGCGCGTCACATTCCAAGCTTCAGCCTATGACAGCGACTGTCGCCGACAACCGCATTTCCTGCAAGGCAGCGTGAAAAGATCGACGACAAGGCCCCCATCACCACCCCCGGCGAGAATGTTTAAATTTAATAATTTATCAACTTTCATAATCTAGGTTCAACTTAATCCAAGCCCTTAAGCAAGGTGCGGATTTCAGCTTGACTGACACTTTGGAACTGGGAGCCATCACATGAAATTCATTCGCAAAATGTTGAAGAACAATAAGGGCGCAACGGCTATTGAATATGGCCTGATTGCGGCACTGATCGCTGTTGCTGCCATCACTGCGATGCAGAGCCTTGGCAACAATCTGTCGAAGACCTTCAACAACGTCTCGACCAACCTGGGTGCTGCTGCCGCTTAATCGGCGCATTTATCCAAGTTTATCAAAACGCAAAAAAATGGGGTCGAAACATGATGTTTCGGCCCTATTTTTATGCATAAATTGCAGCAACCTAGCCATCCAACAGGCCTTGACCCTATAAATCCTCGACCTTTTTCTGCAGATCGGCAATCAGGCCCGCCATATTCGGCAGCCGCTTCGCCTCTTCACGCAGGATGATGTCAAAGGCGCGTTTTTTGAAGGGACGCATGTCGATGCCGTCGGGCAAATCCTGTGCGACCGAACTCGCCAATATGTCCATCAACCGATCCACGGCATGGAGTCGTCCCAATAGATAGTCATTTTCGCGCGCAGCATGGCTGAAAAATCCGGCGAAACCGCCAAAGCCCCCGCCTTTCAACACCGATTCGTTACTGGCAAAAATGGTTGCATCATCCGGGCTGATTCGATCGACGATAATTTCATGCAGCTCAGTCAATTGCAGCGCTTCATGCGGGTCTTGCATGCTGATCATCGGGAAAGACACCATATCCCAGACATCGAACCCCAAATAGGTCACGAGCAATTCACGGCGCAACAGCGGATCAATCCCCTGCACATCGATTGACCCCATGATTTCATCGGTTTCATGGGTAAATCGCGCAAAATCGCATTCCAGACCGATTTGTTCGATGATCGCGCTGATTTCATTGCGGTTGAACGTGACGAATTCCGACACTTCGGGAAGGTCATCTATCGGCGAGACAAATTGGTTGCGACTAAACAGATCGCGTGTATGCGACACCGTCTGGCCGCGCAGAAAATCATGCTTGTGATAAGCGCGCATTGCCCCTGCTTGCCGATATAATCGCCGTTTCAGGGCATCAAGCGCGGCCCGCAACCGGGTTACGTCATCCACCTCGCTAGATCTCTGGTGCAGGCGATTGATCGCGCGCATCACCGATTGGATGCGCCGATGGCGAAAGCTCAGGTCAAAACTGCTGACAAACCGCAAGAAGCTTGGCAGGGCGGCATCATCGGCCAGTTGCGCCGGCACCTCATAACAACTGCGATATATCTCGGTCTGCCTCGCCCATAGGCGCAACATCTTTGCCACCCAATGGGCGCGGGCCGACCCGATCGGATAAGTGCAAATGGCGCAGATCAACCGGGTAAGATAATCCAGCCCTGCGCCGATCATCAATTGCATGTAATTATTGTATAACAGAGCGGTTTGCGCGCTGACGCAATGCGCCATTTGCAATCGCCATTGACGGATCTGGGGCGCATCGGCCACTTGATTCAGCCCTTCCCCGGCCACACCATCGACCATCTTCAACACGCGCGGGGTCGCGGAATCGAACGCCTCTTTCAACCGGCCGATATTGGCATTGAAGACTTCGATCCGCGACAGTTCGTTAAAGATCGGCTCGTACCGCGGCAGATCGGATAAGGCCCCAGTGATGGTCGGGATAAAGCCGGGCATGACGCCCAGCCGTGACCTGAGCGCCTTGCCTGGATGGGGATCGATATAGACCAGCCGCCGGTCCACCTCACGAAAGGCCGGATGTGCGCTGGCCGCCTCCATTGCCTCGAACACGGGCTTGTTGTTGAGGATGCTGCCATCGACGAAAACGGCACTTTCCGGGTTCATGTTGAAAGACAGATAATGGCGGAAGTTGGTCCGTAGAAACTGCTCTCGTGCGGGCCATGATTGCCGCCGCGCCGCCAGCGCCGCATCCATTTCGTGGATTTGCACCGGCGGAAATGCCCCCGGAAATGAGGCTGTCGCCCGCGCCGCAAAGGCCAAAGACGGGAGGTTGTAAGAATCAAAGTCGCTTTGCACCGCCCCGCCTTTGAATTGTTCAAAGGCGAAGCGAAAAATATGCCCATGCTCACGCTCCCGCACAATCGGCGGGTCATGAATATAGATCGAGCGTTCGGTGCCATAGAAATCGGTCACGGTCACCAACAGGTCAAGCCGGTGCCCCGCAGGCAGCAAAGATGCCGTGCTGAAGCGCGGTTCCCCCATCGCGCCCAGCGCATCGAGCAGCAAATTACAAAATCCCGGTCCATCCAATGGCGGCTGAAACCAGCGCGACCGCAGGAACAAAGACAGTTTTTTCCGCGTTTCCCGGTCCGGCACGAACGGCATCAACCGCCGCTTGGACAAGAGCCAGATCAACGGGCCGATAAAGGGCCGCAAATACCATTTATTCCAGAACCGCGCCTTGGCCTTCATATCCAGCACACGGGCAATATCGGCCTCGGTGATCCACATATCGGTCAACGGCTCGATCGGCAGATCATGGGCAAGGGCGCGGGCCAGCACGACCCCGTTGATCCCCCCGGCAGATGAACCGGCGATCACATCGACAATGACTCTGAGATCGAGATTTTGGCGGCCAATCGCCTTTAACAGATCGAAATAGACCGCTTCGGTATTATATTCCGGGCTATCGCCGACAACCGATTGAAAACTGCGCGCCGGATGGGTTTTCTCATCATCGCCCAGATCGCTGTGATAGGCTTTGGAGGCGCGAACCAGCTTGAGGATCTCCTTGGTGATCCCATGTTGATAAATCGCTAGCGAAATCCCGCCATAACATACCATTGCCAGCCGAAGGTCTTTCTCCTTGATCTGTGGAATGGATGGCGCATCCGACACGATATTCCCCTCATCAATATGATTTGATTATATATGCCGAACTATTCCTTGGACCCTTTACGCAAAACTTTGCAGCGCCTCTTCGCGCGTATTGTTGATGTCCAGAATAGCCTGAAGACGCAGCAGTTCAAACGCCGCGCGGACAACGGGCGACAGGCCGCACAATTTCAATCGACCACCCACCGCCGCTGCATGGCGCTGACATGAAATCATCGCGCCCATGCCGGAACTGTCGATAAACCGGATACCCGACAAATCAATCAACAGCTTGATTGGCGAGGTCAATAATGGCAGCACCATCTCCTTGAAATAATTGACGTTGCTCGCATCCAATTCGCCATTCAGGGTGACAATATGGACATTGCCGACCAATTCAGATGTCACTTCCATCGTGACTCCTCCTTTCATCCGGCTGATCCGCCCATTTGACGAGCGCGATGCAGTTCCGCCCACGGTCGTCGACATAATAGCGCACTTCATCAACGGATTGGGCGATGATATAGATGCCAAATCCCCCTTCTTGCGATCCGTCGAATTTCGGGGCCGAGACTTGTGCCGGGTCGAAACTCATGCCCAGATGATGCAGCCGCACCACGACGCGGTCGGCAAACACCTCGACATCCAGTTCAATCCGGCGATCCGGCCTGCGATCATAGGCGTGAATGATGATATTGCTCGCGGCCTCCGACACCGCCCGTTTCAGGCTGCTGACCTTGTCCTCGCTCAGCACGCCCTTGCTCGCCATTTGCTCGACAAAGTCGCGGGCCGTCGCCAATTCCTTGAGATCGCTGGAGATCGCCAGTTCCGCGCGGCGCAATGGCCCGGGCAAACGATGCTCCTTCAGCTTCACCGAGACGCAGGTCAGATCGTCCGCAAAATTGCCGGAGCCGGAAAAGCCCTCGACCGCCGCGCGCAGGCGCTTGGTCAGTTCTTCAGGGTCAAGATCGGCATGGGTCTGCACCAGATCGATCAGCCGTTCGACGCCGAACAACTCGCCCGTGCGATTGCGGGCCTCGGTCACGCCATCCGAATAGAACACCAACAGATCGCCGGGCATGATCTGGATTTCATATTGGGTGTAGATTTCATGGGCATCGAGACCAAGCGGCATATTTTCGCCCGATAGCAGGACACAAGTCCCGCTCTGCTGTTGATAATGGATCGTATGGGTATGGCCGCAATCGACAAAGATCAGACGATCACGATCCAGATCGAACCGTGCGTAACAAACGGTCACGAAACTTTCGAGCGCAATCAACTCATTGGCGATATGGGAATTGGCGAGGGTGATGATGTCTTTCGGCTCCGGCAGCGCCGCGCGATCATTGCCAATCGCGATCAAATGGCTGAACGCGCGGAGCAAGTGCGTCTTGGTCGCCGCGCCCAACAAAGCGGCAGGCACGCCTTTGCCCATCACATCACCAAGGATGACATCAATCTGTCGATCCGTATGGATGAGAAAGTCGAAGAAATCGCCGTCGATGCGGTCGGACGGGATCGTGAGCGCCGCAAAGCGCGCCCATGGCAAATCATGCGGCGGATAATCGAACAACAAGGTACGCTGAATGCGATAGCCGATCTCGATTTCCCGTTCGCGGACTTGCGCCAGTTCCCGTTCCGTCTGGCGGCGCTGCACATCGATCCGGTACAGTGACCAAGAACTCCACCACAGCACGCCGCCCACGGCAATCACGTCGATGCCCGCCACCAGTGCCGCGCCAAGGTCTGGCTGGATGAAATCCGTGTCCAGCAACGACACGTTCAACCAGCCGAAACCTGTCGGAAAGATGATGGCCGCTGGCAAGATCCGCCGCGCGACCAGACCGCCAGTGCTGTCAGAGCTGATGATTTTCATCAGGCCGTCATGCGGCCTACTCGCGAGTAAGCCATAAGCGAGCAGCCCCAGCATCAACGCGGTCGGCAGGGCCACCGCCGCATAACGCGGCAGGTTGCTCGTCGCCTCGCAATCCCCGCCGATACACACAACGCCATAGAGCAATTCCGCCCCGTAAAGATGCCCGAGACACGCCAGAAACGCGATCCAGCCGACCGCCAGCGCCAGCACCTGCGTCGACCAATGCGCCTTCCGCCTGCTCATTTGCAGCAACGCGCCACCAAGGATCACCAGACTGAGGGCAGTGCCGGGGGCCATGCGATCCATCATCGTTGTTCCGACAGAGGCTTGCGGCTCGTCAAACAACAGATGGTCGACCCCTAAATCCAGATCGAAAATATATTCGGAGATGGTGATCATGCCGATCATGGCCGCGCCAATCGCGCATAGCTTTGCCAGCCACAGTTGCGACTTCAACTGCACTTCATTGGTATCAGACCCCTGATCCTGCAATTGCCACAAGGCGACGCCAGTCAGCCCAATCCCGATAGCAGCGTTGGGGGATGCCGTTTCCTGCCCGGTGAGGAGGTTTTTCAACCAGATGACATCCAGCAATCCACCAATCACCACCAGACCGCCGACCGTCATCGCCAACACGCTGATCGCCAGCGATATCGCCTTCAGCCACCAGATAATCCGGGGGTTGGCCGAGACAACATCGTTGACGACGACAGGTTCCGATATTTCAAGTGCGGGATGGCTGTTCATTGTTTGCACTCAGGGTTGATTTTAATTTTCAAAGCACGCCATACGCCACGCCCATTTACTTCTTGAGGACAAAGGACACTTTGAACGCAACGGTCGAGGCGACCGGCGTCCCATTGAGCATGGCAGGATGGTAACGCCAGCGCGACTGGATCCAGATGGCAGCCGCGCGATCGAGCCTTGAACTGCCGCTGGATTTCACCACCTTGATGTCGCTGACCCGACCATTTGCCGATACGATAAGCTTGAGCGATACCGTCCCTTCCTCGCCTAATTCGAAAGAATCATGCGGATAGGGTGGAAATCTGTTGCGGTTGCGAAAGGGAACGGCTGGGATGTACACGCCAGCAGGGCCAGATGCGGCAGGCTTGTTGGGCTGGGCATCAACACCGGGCGCAAGGCCGATATTCAATCCGCCAATAATCAGCGCCACCGCCAGGACCAAACCTGCTGGATGCAACAGCCTTCGGCACCAAAAAGGGGCCAGAGCAATGTAATACCGCATAGATTGCATCTTGTTCTCCATGAACAATTGCTGCCCGGTATGACGCATCTTCGTACCCGCTCGCACAGACGGGTTTAATGAAGTCTAACACAAAAGACGTAAGATGGGATGAAGTAAATTCAAGGGCATGAGGCGCACGCAACAACGCGAATATGGCCCATTGACAAATATGAGCGATGGTTCATATTTAACCGCATGGATTGAACGCCAGACAAGGTGATTCTCCCGGAGGAGCGGAAAAATGAATGACATTCAGGCGCTGGTGCGTGCGCATTATCCCGACAACACATGGCAGGACATCGCGCAGCGCGATGGCGCCTTGCCGGAGGTGCTGAAGGCGCAATCGAACCCCGATCAAAATCTGCGCGACATCCCGTTCGACCGTTACACCAGCCCTGATTTCTTCAACCGCGAAATCGAACATATGTGGAAGCGGGTATGGCAATTCGCCTGCCGTGATGAACATGTGGCCGAAGTCGGCGATTATTATGTCTATGATCTGGCGCGGCTGTCGATTGTCATCGTCCGCACGGAAAACGGCCTCAAAGGCTATTACAACAGCTGCCTGCATCGCGGCACCAAGCTGAAGCCATCGGGCGATGCCGGTTGGGCGCCTTCATTGCGCTGCCCTTATCATGCATGGGAATGGAATCTCGAAGGCACGGTCAAGAATATCCCATGCGAATGGGAATTCCCGCAACTCGACCGCGCCAAGGCCTGTCTGCCGGAAGTCCGGGTCGAAAGCTGGAACGGCTTTGTCTTCATCAATTTCGACAAGGAAGCGCCCAGCCTGTTGGACTATCTCGAAGTCCTGCCCGAACATTTCCGCAATTGGGATCTGACCGGCTGGTATGTCCACACCCATGTCCGCAAGCATTTGCCCGGCAATTGGAAGCTGGCGCAGGATGCGTTCATGGAGGCGTATCACACGCCCTATGTTCATCCTGAAATGACCCATGTGGTCGGCGACCACAATATGCAGCACGATATTTTCAGCGATCATATCAGCCGCGACCTGTGCGCCATGGCAACGCCCAGCCCGACATCGACGATGGAAATGAGCCAGCAGGCATTGCTCGATTCCATGCTGGTCGGCGATGGGTCGATTGTCGGCGAACGCACATTGGTGCCAGAGGGCAAGACCGCGCGCTGGGTCATGGCCGAACAGGTAAAGGCGCAGATGCTGGCCGATTATGGTCTGGATTATTCCAAATTCTCCGTGCCGGAAATGATCGACTCGCTGAAATACAACGTCTTCCCGAATGTGGCCTTCTACCCCGCACCGGGGCTGGCGCTGATCCAGCTGTTCCGACCCGATGGCCATGATCCGGACAAGTCGATCTTCGACCAGATGGTGCTAAGGCCCAAGCCCGCCAATAATGGTGCATTCGATGTCGGGGAACTGATTGAAATCGGCGAAGATGAAGCCTTTGCCAGCGTCGAAGGCATGGACCCGTTCCTCGCCAGCGTGCTCGATCAGGATACCGACATCATGCGTTGGCAACGTGAAGGCATGTACGCCAGCCACAAGGGCGCGGCGACATTGTCCATCTATCAGGAATCGCGTCTCCGCCATGTGCAGGACACGCTCGACAAATATCTGGAGGGCAAGAAGTGAGGTCGCATATCAAGGGCGTACACCATATCGCGGTGTCGGTGCCTGACATTGATCGGGCGCGGCAATTTTACATTGATCTGCTCGGCGCGGAAGAAATCTCCGCCGTCGCATGGGAGGCAGGCAATGCCATGATCGATGCGATTGTGGGATTGAAGGACTGCGCGGGCAAGCAATTCGTCGCCCGTTTGGGCAATGTCTTTATCGAAGTGTTTGAATATCTCTCGCCCCGCGCCGCCCCGCAAGATCCGAATGAGGGGGTCAATCGCTTTGGCTATACCCATTTCTGCTTGCAGGTGGATGACATCATGACGGTCTATGACAAGATGTTGGCAGCGGGCATCCGCTTTCACACTGCGCCCGATCCAAGCCACATCGTCACCGCCGCCGATGGCAGCAAATCCGGCTATGCCGCGACCTATGGCCGCGACTTTTTCGGCAATGTGTTCGAATTGATCGAAATCCACGCAAACGATCAACTACCATCGATCTAAAAATATAATCCGAGGAGAGACACATGGATCTTGAACTGAAGGGCAAGAAAGTCATAGTCAGCGCGGCGACGCGCGGGCTGGGCCGCCGCATGGTCGAACGTTTTCTGGATGAAGGCGCGATTGTCAGCTTCTGTGGCCGTCGCGCGCGCGGCGAACAGCCCAATCCCAGCGATGAAGAGGTCTTCGCCAATCCCTTGCACGGCGAAGGGGTCGAAGAGGCGGTCGCGGCGCTATCCAAGCGCGGCACGGTATTCGGCTCAGTCGTCGATTGCGGCTATTTCGATCAGGTCACGGCCTGGGTCGAACAGGCCGCCAAGGACATGGGCGGGATCGACATCGTTGTGTCCAACGCCAGCGCTCTGGGCGGCATCCCGCGCAGCCGCAAGGGCTGGGACATTAATTACAATGTCGATCTGATGTCGGCGGTGGCGATGTTCGACACGGCGCTCCCCTTCCTCAAGGCCGCGGGCAATGGCGCGTTCGTCCAGATGTCGACGATCACCGCGATCGAGAACCACGCCTTTGGCGAGGCTGGTCTCAGCTATGGCGCGATGAAGGCCGCGCTGATCAATTACACCCATCAACTGGCGCAGGATTACATGAAATTCGGCATCCGCTGCAATTGCGTCTGCCCCGGCCCGATTTTCGTCGAGGATGGCAGCTGGGGCTTTTTGCAGGAAAATATGCCCGATTATTATGAGTCCAATCGCCTGCGGCATCCCGCTGGCCGTTTCGGTCGGCCTGACGAGATTGCGGACGCGGTCCTCTATCTCGCCTCGGCGCGGGCCTCGTGGATCACGGGGGTCAACCTCACCGTCGATGGCGGCTTCACGAAAAACGTGAAATATTGACGCACGCGGACGCGCCACGAATGCGACTGATCGCGGCGCGTCCCTGCCCCCAAAGCCTCTGGTGCAACGGGTTCCTTGCAGATAAGGGACAATTATGACGGATACAGCCCAGCATAAGGCACAGATGAAGGCATATCTCGGCGTACTCCCGTTTGAACGGGACCCGGCGGTCTGGCTGGCCAATTCCTCCAGCTATGTCATCCCGCACCAACAGCGCAGCCGGTTGGCGCTCGAACGCATCGTCGCGGCCTCGCTGCGCCTCTTCGCGGCCAAGGGCTTTGAAGCGACCAAGGTCAATGAAATCGCGCTTGAGGCGGGCGTGCCGATCGGCACGGTGTATCAGCGCTTTGCCGACAAATCAGCGATCCTTCAAACCATTATCGAAGGCTTTCGCGCCCTGCGCATGCGGGAAATTCGGGGGTTTATCAGCGCTGAACAAACCCTCAAGGCCAGTCCTGCCGAGGTGGTGACGCTGCACGTCAACATCATCTTCAGCTCGTTTCGCACCGATGCCGGGCTATTGCGCCTGATTGAGCGCCGTCGGCTGGAAGATCGCCAGACCCATCTCGATCAAAGCAACGCAAATGATGAAGTCGCGGCGATGATCGCGGATTTGCTGATCGCCAAATTGCCTGATCGGGCCCCCGCGACATTGCGCCAACAGGTATTCTATCTGCACAGCATCATTCGCGGCGCGGTGGTATGGGCGGCGCTGCCCGATTGTGGCGAGCTTGGCGAAGGACTTCAGCTTAGCGACCCCGGCTTTGCCGCAGCCGCGCTAGAAATGGCGCTCGCTTATCTGGGGCTTGATGACCCTCATGACAAAGCGAGCGCGTAAATCAGGCCATCAAAGTACCGGGGTCGGCAAGCTCTTGTCCTTGCTCATATAATATTCGACCCATTTGTGGAAATGCTGGTTGCCGAGCTCATTGCGCCCGAAAATGACATGGGATGCCGCAGATGAAGCCAGACCGCGCTGCACCTTCAGACCCGCGCCATAATCTTCACGCTCGACCACGCCGCTCAGGAAGTCGGCCATTTCATTCAGCTTGACGATTTCGTCCGCCGACGGATTGGGATCGCGGCCAAGGAAATACATGATCGTCCGGCTGGCTTCTGGCGTATTGCCGGGGATCATCTGGGAAATCTGGATGATTTCCGGCGCGGCGAAGATCGAGACATTCGGGAAGAATGTCCGCACGAAATCATAGCCGTCCGTCTCGCATTCGCCCCATTTTTCCGGTGCGACCTTGCCCAATTGCTCCAAAATCGAACGCTGTGGATAGCCGACGCGCAAATGCGGGCCAAAGGCATCGAACTGCATCACATTGGAAAAAGTGCGCAGGTTGATCGTTTCGGGGTGCGCAGCAGCGAAATGATAGCCTTCGAGATAGCCATCATAAGCGACCTTCCAATTCGGTCCCTGAATTTCACGGGTACCGACGAAATACGCACCCGCCAGATTCAAATAGGCCATGTCATCGGCCATCGGCCCGACATGGTTTTCGAAATCAGCTTCCTGCCCCGGCGTCAGCACGACAAAGATAAAGCCATGGCGTTCAAACACTGGCAATTGGGTCAGCGCCAGTTCTTCAGGCTCGACCTGACCGAATTTGCTGCGTTCGGCCACAGCGATGAGGCTGCCATCCGCATTATAGGTCCAGCCATGATAAGGGCAGGAAAAGCGGCGGCAATTGCCACTGCCTTCTTCGGCCAGCAACATCGCGCGATGCTTACAGACATTGAGCATCGCGCGCAGGCTGCCATCCTTCTGGCGCGTGATCAGCAGCGGCTGACCGACATAATCATAGGCCTTGTAGTCGCCTGGATTGGGAATTTCGGCGCTAACGCCCGCCAACAAGGGCAGACGCATGAACAACGTGTCGATTTCCCCCCGCCAGATGGTCGGGTCCAGATAATGCGCCGAAGGCACCCGCATCACATCGGGCGCCATATCGGTGGTGCCCGTCTTGACCAGTTCCACCAATTGCTCGGCGACGCGGCGGTTGTCATCCAACTTGTTCATACTGCATTCCCTTATGTCAAATCGACCGCCCAGCGCGCCGCTGGGCTTTGAGTTTAGACCTTAAAGCGGCACGCCGCGTGGATTGAGCGCATCATAAACCTGCACATTCATGCCGGTCATCAATGGGCCGAAACGTCCAAAGAACGCCTGCGTCCCTGCGGTCTGGAGGTGGGTCTTGAGCTTTTCCTCGCTCTCCCACATCTCCAGCACATTGACCAGACCCGCCGCGCGGTTTTCGACCAGCAGCGAATAATGGATGCAACCGTCTTCTTCGCGCACGCCATCGACCATCGCCGCGACTGCGGCTTCAAATTCGTCGATATGCGCAGGCTGCACAGACATCGACCCTGCTACGAAAATCATCATCTATTCCTTCAAACAGGGAAAAACTTACCAGGCAGCCTGACCATGGGGCAGCGACGGGCCAGTCAGCCAGTTACCGGTAATGCCGATGTTCACCTTGGTGCCCTTGGCGACTTCGGTGTTGAATTCCGGCGTCACGAACATGATGCGGTTCGGTGCCCAGACCGAGCCGAGAATCTCTTCGACTTCGCCCAGTTCAAGACCGACCTTCGCCAGCATTTCCTTGGCCTGTTCCTTGGTGCGGCCACGAATTTCCGGGACATAGGCTTTGGTCGGATCTTCATGGATCGGCAGGACGCGCTTCGTTTCCTTCTCGGCTTCGATCTTGGCGGCTTCTTCGTTGAAGGCCGGGCCATAATAATCGACTTCCCAGTCGAACGAGATCATGTTTTCGAGAATGTCAGGCAGGAACGGCGTCATGCGCACATGCGACCAATGCGACATATAACGTTCCATCGCTTCATAGGTGTCGATATCGCAGCAATTGGCGAAATCGAAATCGCCGCTGTGATAGCGCGGTTCGCGGACGCACAGACCATGGCTGTAATCGCGCACCTCGGGATTGAGATGCGACAATTTCTTCACCTCGGTCAAAAAGGTGTCGATCTTGTCCTGCGGGGCATCTTTCTTGAACTTGATCATGACGACGTGACGGATCATTTGCATCTCTCCTTATTTCATTACGTGTTCGACTATATCGCCTTTTCAAAGGGCGGCATTCCGGTCACGTCCAAGCAGGGATGCAATGATGCGCCAACGGGCATGTGCCGCCGGTGCGTTACCTCCCCCAGATTGCCCGAAGATATGATCTCATCAAGCAAGCGGCTCAAACGCGCTTTTATTTATGATGGCGATCATATGAAGATGACAGATCAGCTGTCAGCCCGCCATTGTAACAGGTGAGCTTATGAAAATTCCCTGATTTGCACGAGTCACGAGACGCGATCTATCTCAACTCAATGCGTCGAGTTCCGCGGCTAGCAGCGCCCGTAACCGTTCATCCGGCCAGCCCTCCGGATCGAAGCATGCCTCCAGTGATGCCCCTGCCACCACCGCCAACAGGCGATAGGCCGCGGTATCGAGGTCGAATTTGCACACGCCCTGCGCATCGCCATAACGAAAAGCAAGCATCTGCCGATACAGACCAAGCGAATCCTTGGCCGCGCGCGACCGTTCCGCCGCATATAAAGGATCGAGATGCACGCGCCCCCAAAAGCTCATCCACACGCGCCAGTTTTTCTTGCTCTCCGGCGAGATCGGCATAATCGATTCAAAGCATGTCTGGAGCGATTCCCCAGCCTCAAACGCCGCCATCATGCGATCACGCGCCCTGAGGTTCGCAACTTCATATACTTTGAACAAGAGCTCGCTCTTGTTATGAAAATAGTTCGAAATAATAGCCGTGCTATATCCGGCAGCGGTCGCAATCTCTTTGAATGTCAGCGGCTCAATGCCAATTTCAGCAACCAAATCAAACGCGATGGACGTCACCATCTCCCGCCGCTCTTTTCGATCTACGACAATCGGCACCTTCAATACCCTCGTTTAGTTATATATTCTTGCGATTACGACACAATTTATATTCAATAACATAGCCATAGGGTACATCACCCCATATCATGATGGCACATGGCACTCTTCCATTTTAATATGACAGCTATCATATTATATAGCTGCCGACGTTGACGCAACAAAGCAAGATGCAACACGCAACTACTGCCTTGTCAGGTCACAAGGTGGTCGTGCGGGTAGCAGCCACAACCGTCCCGTTTCCACAGTTGGATCAGCGGCACGCCCCTGTTTTTAACCAGTTTGAAGATGTATCTTTTCGTTTCATTATTAAATGCATGGGCAGCAAAATAATCATGCGCCCGACACATCATCACGGGGGAAGATGCGATGAATTTCCGGACAAGATTCAAGATGCGCCACGGCCTGATGGCTGTTGCTGCGCTCGCGCTCATCGCCCCCTTCACGCCTCGGCTTTTGCATGCCGCGATAAATGCTGCCCAGTCGGGTATCCCAAGCGCCGACACCGCGATTGTCGGAGACGTGCGCTCCGACAAGGAAGGTGCGATGGAGGGCGTGCTCGTCATCGCGCGGCGCAGCGACAGCCCGGTGCTGATCGCCGTCACCTCGGATGCTCAGGGACGCTTCAGTTTCGCCCGCGAAGATCTCAAGCCCGGTAAATACGACATCACGATCCGCGCGGTCGGCTATGCACTTGCCCCGACACAGGTAACAGTCGGCGCCAAGCCAGCAGCGCTCCCCCTCCAGCTGACCGCCGTCACGGACAATGACACGCTCGCCTCGCAATTGACCTCGCTCGAATGGCTCAACAGCTTCCCCGGCACCGACGCCCAAAAGGACGTCATGATCCGCAACATGGTCAATTGCGCCTTTTGCCACTCGCTGGAGCGAGTCGCGCGGTCCAGCCATGACGCGACAGACTTCCTGTCGGTGATGCAGCGCATGCTGACCTATGAAACCGACCATTCATCCGCCGATCGTATCCAGCTCGCTTGGCCGCCACAGCCTACCGAAAATCTGCAATGGTTTGGCCGCGATGCCAAACCCATCGCCGACTGGCTCTCCACCGTCAATCTGAGCAATGGACGCACGGATTGGTCCTATCCACTGAAAACCCTGCCCCGCCCGACCGGCGAGGCGACCAAAGCGGTCGTGACCGTCTACCCGATCCCGCGCGAGATGAGCGTGATCCACGACCTCGACGTCGATTCCAAGGGCAATGTCTGGTATGGCAATACCGGCTGGGACTTCATCGGCAAGCTCGATCCGAAAACCGGCAAGTTCAGCGAATGGGCATCGCCTAACGCCTTGCCTGCCGCCCATGCACCCGGCACCGACCGCATCATCGGGGTGCAGGATATTCAGGTCGATGGCGAGGATAATGTCTGGGTCGCCATCGGTGGCACCAAACATGCCCGCTTTAATCCGAAAACCCGCAAATGGCAGACATTCGACCTGCCGGTCGTTTGGAAAAACCCGTTCCTTGGGCCCGTGCGCCCAGGTGAAACCGGCCTCTGGGCAACAGGCCTCGGCGCACCGCCCGAGGGTGAAAAGCGGCATGAGCAAGCATTCCGGCTCGATATCAAGACCGGGCAATTGTCGAAGGGCATCACCCTGTTCGACGACATGCCCGCGCCTAATGACCCGACGCATAAAAATCCGCTGAACTATTGCTATATGATGGATCAGGACGCCGATGGCGACTTCCTCTGCACCGCGCCGGAACCATCGGGCATTGTCCGGGCCAATGCGCACACCGGCAAGGCGCGGTTTATTCCGACGCCCACGCCCATCGCCTATCCGCGTCGCGGTTATCGCGATCCGCAGAACCGCTTCTGGTTCGGCGAATTCTATGCCGACAAGATCGGGGTGATCGACCTCAATAATGATGTCATCCGCGAATATCCGGTCGGGGTGAAATGGATATCGCCTTATTATGCCCGCCCCGATGCCAAGGGCCGGATCTGGGTATCGGCCACCGGGTCGGACCGGTTGCTGCGGCTCGATCCGAAGACGGGCGAGATCGTACAATATCTGATGCCGGTCAGCTATGACGCCCGCAAGGTCGTGGTCGATGTCCGCGCTGCCAAAACCACCATATGGTTGCCGAACAAGAATGCTGCCCAACTTGTCCGCATCGAAATCCCGGATTGAGCGCGACATAGGGCTTTAGGGCTTGGGGGGGGCAGCCGATCCGGGCGACCCCTAACCATAATATCAGGCTATCTAATCATCATGCCCGCAGTGATACCTAAGACCGACAAGCCCCAACAAAAGGGCGCAAAATAGAATCGTCAGGAGAGACGCCCGCCATGAACCAGACAGCAACTGCTATACCCGATCATGTCGCGCCGGACCGCGTGGTGGATGTCAACATCTATGCCCTGCCGGGGATGGAGCAGGACTATCAGCAATCATGGCGCAACCTGCAGGAAAGCGTGCCCGACATCATCTGGACGCCGCAGAATGAAGGCCATTGGATCGCGATGCGCGGCGACATCTTGGCCGAGGTCCAATCCGATTATAAGCGCTTTTCCAGCCGCATCATCATCATCCCCAAATCCATCGGCGAAATGCACGGGCTGATCCCGACGACGATCGATCCGCCGGAACATCGCCCCTATCGGGTGCTGCTGAACGATAGCCTCGCCCCGTCCGCCATTCGCGGCATGCATGATGCGATCCAACAGACCGTCATCGAATTGGTCGACAGCTTTGTCGCGGACGGTCGCTGCAATTTCACCGAACAATTTGCCCGTATCTTCCCGATCCGCGTATTTATGAAGATGGTCGACATTCCGGAAGAAGACGCGCCCAAAATTCGCCTCTGGGCGGAAAGCATGACCCGGCCCGAACCGACCATGTCGTTCGATGCCGCCAAACAGGCTTTTTACGATTATCTCGGCCCGATCCTCGAACAACGCCGCGCCCATCCGGGCGACGATCTCATCAGCCGGATGATCACGGCGGACATGGGCAATGGCCCGATGAACCATGATCAGGCACTGGCGATTTCGACCCAGATATTGATCGCGGGCGTGGATACGGTCGTCAATTTCCTCGGCTTCGTCATGCTGTATCTGGCGGAACATCCAGAAGCCTGCGCCGAACTCGCTGCCGATCCGGCCAATATCCTGCCCGCCACCCATGAATTGTTCCGCCGCTTTGGTCTGGTGACGATTGCCCGCACGGTGCGCGAGGACATGGAATTTCACGGCGTCCAGTTGAAGGCCGGGGAACTGGTCTGCATCCCGACGGTCGTCCACGGCATCGATGATCGTAATTTTACGGACCCGATGAAAGTCGATTTCAAGCGCCCCCGCACCCGCCATTCCGGCTTTGGCAGCGGGCCGCATATGTGCCCCGGTCAGGAATTGGCGCGGATGGAAATCGCGATCACCATCGAGGAATGGCTGAAACGCATCCCGCATTTCCGGATTGCCCCTGATGCCGACACCCATTGCAGCGGCGGCATTGTCGGCAGCATCAATCGCCTGTGTCTGGAATGGGATCTTTAAACGGTCGCGCGCACTTGGCACATTACAGAGTGTAGGCCTTTCAATCATCGGCCTAAGCAACAGATCACGTACACATTTGAACCACGAAGGAAGCTAAAATGGATTTGGGACTCTCCGGCAAAAAGGCAATCGTCACCGGCTCCACGCGGGGCATTGGTCGGCGCATTGTGGAAAGCCTGCTGGCAGAAGGTTGCGATGTCGCCATCGGCGCGCGCAAGGCGGATGAAGTCGAACAGGCGCTTGGCGAATTGGCTGGCCGTCCGGGCAAGGCCGTGGGCGCAGCCGTCGATGTGATGGATGGCGAAGCCTATCAGCGCTGGATCGCCGACATGGGTGACAAGCTCGGTGGCATCGACATTTTCGTCCATAATGTCTCGGCAGGCGGCAGCATGGATGGCGAAGCGAGCTGGCGCAATTGCTTTGAGGCCGATGTGCTGGGCGCGGTGCGTGGCGTCGAAGCGGCCACGCCTTATCTCGAAAAATCCGGTGAAGCATCGGTGATCTTCATCGGTACCACCGCCTCGGTTGAAACCTTCATGGCACCGATGGCCTATAATGCGCTCAAGGCGTCGCTCATCACTTATGCCAAGCAATTGTCGCAGCATGTCGGCGCGCAGGGCATCCGCGTGAATGTCGTCTCGCCGGGGCCGATCTACTTCAAGGGCGGTGCCTGGGAACAGATCGAACAGGGCATGCCGGAATTGTACGACACCCATGTCGCCCTCCACCCGACCCATCGCATGGGCAAGCCGGAAGAAATCGCGCGCGCCGTGACCTTCCTCGCCAGCCCGGCAGCCAGTTGGATCAACGGCGTCAATCTCGTCGTCGACGGCGGCTATACCAAGCGCGTTCAGTTCTAAACCGCATATTCGGGACTGCTGCCGCCGGATCGGCGGCGGCGGTCCCTCGCGGAAAAATACGTCATTAATTACAATTATAAAATGACATACAAGGGAATGTGCGATGCCGAATAACCGGACCTTGATCTTGCGATCTCGGCCTGAGGGCATGGTCAAGGTCGAAGATTTTGAAGTCGTCGACCGGCCAATGCCGACACCGAAGGATGGGGAAATCCTCGTCCAGAATTATTATGCATCGCTCGATCCCGGCCTCCGCAAGATGCTGGGTGCCACCGATGGCTATTGGATTCCGACGCCCTTGGGCGAGCCGATGGCGACGAACACCGTCGGCAAGGTGCTGGAATCGCGCCACCCGGATTACAAGCCGGGCGATCTGGTGACGGGGACGGCCTATCTTCAGGAATATACGGCCTATGCGCCGGGTCCGATGACATGGAAGGTCGATCCCGCCTCGCGTTTGTCGTTGAGCAACAGCCTCGGCATCCTCGGCGCAACGGGTCTCACCGCGTATGTCGGCTTGTTGGAAGTCGGGCGTCCGCTCAAAGGCGAATCCGTGCTGGTATCGGGCGCAGCCGGGGCCGTCGGCTCTGCTGTCGGCCAGATGGCGAAAATCAAGGGCTGTCGGGTCGTCGGCCTTGCGGGCGGTCCGGAAAAATGCCGACGCCTGATCGAGGAATTCGGCTTTGATGGCGCGATCGATTATAAGGGCAAGACGCGCGAACAGCTCACCGCCGAAATTCGGGCATTATGTCCGCAAGGCGTGGATGTGTATTTCGAAAATGTCGGCGGTATCCAGCTCGATGCGGCGCTTGCCTGCATGAACTGGGGCGGACGCATTCCGGTGTGCGGACTGATCTCGGAATATAATCAGACCATAGATGCGGAACCGATGGTCAATCTGTTCTCGATTGTCGGCAAAGTGCTGCGGGTCGAAGGTTTTCTCTCCTTCACGTTCAAGGACATTTTCCCCTGCGCGTTGCGCGAGATCGAAGAATGGATATTGAGCGGCAAGCTCGTCTATCGCGAACATATCGCCGATGGCATCGAGGCCGCGCCCGCGACCTTCATCACCCTGTTCACCGGCCAAAATGACGGCAAAACCGTCGTCAAATTGGCCGATCCAACGCAAATCTAACTAACCTAAACCCCATTTTTAAACAGGAACTTATCTCATGAAAAATCGTCGCATCGTCTTGGCCTCGCGTCCCACCGGCATTCCGACCCCGGAAAATTTCACGCTGGTCGAAGCTGATATCCCCGAATTGGAAGATGGTCAGGTCCTGCTCGAAAATCAGGTCTTTGCCATTGATCCCGCCGTGCGCGGCATGTTGGACGATGTGAAAAGCTATATGCCACCGGTGCAAATTGGCGGCCTGATCCCGACGATGGTGCTGGGCCGCGTGATCAAGTCGCGCAACCCCGCCTTCAAGGAAGGCGATTACGGTCGCGGCTTTATCGGTTGGGAAGAATATTCGGTCCTCAACCCCACCAGCGTCGCATTTGAAAACGTCAAGATCGACCCGACCATTCCGCTGACCGCCTATATGGGTGCGCTCGGCTGGTCCGGCATCACGGCCTATGTCGGCCTGCTCGACACAGGCGCGATGAAGGCGGGCGATGTCGTCGTCGTCAGCGCCGCCGCAGGTGCCGTTGGTAGCGTTGCAGGGCAAGTCGCCAAGCTGCGCGGCTGCCGCGTCGTCGGGATCGTCGGGTCAGACGAAAAGGCCGAAATGATCACCAAGGAACTCGGGATGGATGCCGCCGTCAATTACAAGACGGCCCCCGATCTCGAAGCCGCGATCAAGGCTGCCTGCCCGGATGGCATTGATCTCTATTTCGACAATGTCGGCGGCAAGACGCTCGACACGATTTTGCCGCTGATGAATGACTTCGGGCGGATTCCGGTGTGCGGCATGATCGCGAACTACAATCACCAGACCGAGCCTTATCTCCTGCGCAACATATGGCAGGTGCTGGTCCATCGCATCACGATGCGCGGTTTCCTCGCTTATGAAGCCGTCGACATGCTGCATGAGGCAGAAGATCAACTGGCCGCATGGTTCAAATCCGGCGAACTGATCGCCACCGAAAATGTCAGCACCGGCCTCGAAAGCACGCCCGCCGCATTCATCCGCCTGATGGCGGGCGAAACCTCGGGCAAAACCTTGGTCCGGTTGAACGACCGCATCACCACCTTGGGATAATCGTCAAATGACCAACACATTGACGCAAGATGACCTGACGCGGATTCGTCGAATGTTCGACGAATCCGCCATTCGCGATCTGCTCACCGATTATACCGATGCGGTCGACTGGATCGATTGGCAGGCGATGGACAAGATCTTCTGGCCTGATGCCATTCTGGACTACGGCTTTTGCAAGGGTGATACGGCGGCCATCATGCCGATCGTTGTATCGCTGGAGGAAAGCTATCGCCGCCGCCTCCACATGCTCGGTATGCCGCGTATTCATCTCGATGGCGATCAGGCACGGGCCGATGCCTGTTCCGTCATTGTCGCACGTACGGATAATGACGGCGGCGGAGTCGATGACATTTTCTGGGGCCGCTATCTGTTCACCGCAGAACGGCGTGGCGATGTGTGGCGGCTGTCGAGCCTCACCTATCTCCTCAATCTTCTCGACAGTCGCCAACGCGACAGCGACGACCGTGACGGGCCGGTACTCATGGCGGACGACCTCACGCCCGACCATCCCCACGCCCCGCCAAAGGCGACAACGAACTGAATATCGGATGCAACCGCGCCACCCACATAAAGGATAGACAATGGATCTTGGTCTGAATGGCGCGGTGGCGCTGGTTACCGGCGCAAAAGGCAATATCGGACAGGCGGTTTGCTCCGCGCTCCGCGCTGAGGGCGTGCAGGTCATCGCCACCGATATGGCGGTGGGCGCGCCCGAGGCCGGACTGGAATGGCATAAGCTCGATGTGACGAATGAACAGGATTGGCAGCGGGTAATCGCTGCGGTGCGCGCCAAATATGGACGGCTCGATATTCTGGTGAACAATGCCGGGATCGCGCCGACCGACCGGATCGACACGATGCCCTTGGCCGATTTCCGTCGCGCCTTTGACATCAATGTCGCGGGCGTATTTCTCGGCACGCAGGTCGCCTCCGCGCTGCTGGCCGAAAGCGGGACCAAGCGCGAAGGTGGATCGGCGATCATCAACATTGCCTCTGGCGCTGCCGACAAGCCCGCCGCCTTTAACGCCTGCTATTGCGCGACCAAGGCCGCCGTCTCGATGTTCACCCGCGCCACGGCGCTGGAATTTTCGACCTTGGGCATGCCGGTGCGCGTCAACGCCGTCCATCCGGGCGCGGTCGCCTCCGACATGATGGATTCGATTGTGGCGCGCTATGTCGAGCTGACGGGCCGCAATAAGGATGAGCTGAAAGCCGCGATCAACACGGGCCACCCGATGGGCCGCATGGTCGAACCGGCGGAAGTGGCGGATGCGGTTGTGTTCCTCGCCTCGCGCGCGGCGCGTTACACCCATGCGGGTGCGCTGCATGTCGATGGCGGGCAGGCGAACACCTGATGCGCTTGCGGGGCGAATAATAACGCCCCGCATCGATCGCGGAACTGGCAAAAGCCTGAGCTTTTAATAATCACTTTATAGTTTCTAACTTAGTCACAACAGCGCACAAATAATGCTGCTGGTCACAATTGGAAGGATCTTCACATGGAGTCGGGAAAGTCATTCAACCCCATGGCCGAGTGGCAGAAGCTCGTGACCAAATGGGAGCATCAGATCAACGATTTCTCCACCAAAATCAGCCAGCGCGAAGAATTCAGCGCGATGATGAACGAGACGTCCAAAGTCTCTCTCGTCGCGCAAAAGCAGTTTTCCGAATATATGGATAAATTGCTGAAAACGATGCATGTGCCTAGCCTTTCCAAGATCGGCGAGATCAATGACCGGCTCGACCGGATCGAAGAGAGCCTCGATCGCATTGCGCAGATGCTGGCCAATACTGGCGCTGCGGCCCCGGCGTCGAAGGCCGATGCCCCCGCGCCTGCCCGCACCAGAAAACCGGCCAAGAAGGCCTCATGACCGAACAAGCGCCATCAGAGGAAGATGTTGCCGAACAGGTTCGCCGCGAAGTCGAGCGGGCGATCCAGCGCAACATCAAGGGACTCGAATTCCTCACCGCGCCCAAACAGCGCGTGGGCGCGATGGCGCGGGAAGAACTCATCCGGCGCGGCACATTTTCGCTCTATCATTATTGCGCGGTAGAGAGCGAGGTCTATCGCACACCTGTGCTGATCGTCTCGCCGCCGAGCAACCGTGGCTATATTTTCGATCTCGCGCCCCAGCAAAGCTTTGTCGAGTTTCTGCTCGGCCAAGGCTTCGACATTTTCATGATCGACTGGAATCCGCCGCGCAACAATGAAAAGCACCTGAAAATCGAGGATTATGTCTTCGACTTCATCACTGAAAGCGTCGCCAAAGTAGAGGCCGTGACTGGCCAATCGCAGGTGACGTTGCTCGGCTATTGCATGGGCGGCACGCTGGCGCTGATCTATGCCGCGCTGGATGGCGGCACGCATGTCCGCAATCTCGTGTTGTTCACGACCCCGGTTGATTTTACCGGCATGACCCTGTTCAAAAACTGGGCGAACCCGGATTATTTCGATGTCGATGATGTGGTCGACCGGATCGGCAATATTCCGCCCGACATGATATTGAGCGCGTTCGACATGATGCGACCGGCGAACCGCACGGCGGGGGTGCTGCATCTGTGGACCAATATGCTCGATGACAATTACGTCAGGTCTTATCGGATGTTCGACCGATGGGCAGCGGAAACATTGGCATTGCCGGGCGAATTTTTCCGCCAGATCGTCAAGGACCTGATGTGGGCGAATGCTTTGTGCAAGAATGAACTGGTCATCGGTGGCCGTAAGGTCGATCTGCGCGACATCAAAGTCCCGACAATCAGCGTCATCGCCCAGCACGACCATGTCGTCCCCTTCCCCGTCGCCCATCCGATCATGGAATTGATCGCATCGACCGATAAGGAAGAAATCGTTACCAAGGGCGGCCATGTCAGCGTCGTTTCCGGCCCCGGCGCCGTCAAGCGGGTCTGGCCCTCCATCAACAACTGGCTTGGGGAGAGATCCTGTTGACCCAATCGACCACGCGCATACCCTATAACATTCAGAGCGGGGATGCCGAGATACAGCTGCGTTTTCTGGCCGATGATGATGCCGAGGCGATCCTCGCCTTCGCGCAAAGTATCCCGAAGCATGACCTGTTGTTCCTGCGCCGCGACATCCGCAATCCCAAGGTCGTCGCCGCCTGGATCAACCAGCATGATCGTGACATGCTACGGACGATTTTCGCGGTGTCCGGTGGCAAAATCATCGGTTGCGCGGCGCTTGCCCGCGATGAACTGAGCTGGTCGATGCATGTCGGCGATATCCGCATCCTGATCAGCCCCGATGCCCGTGGTTCGGGCCTTGGGCGCATCTTGCTCAAGGAATTGCTCGCGCTCGCCGCCGATATGTCACTGACCAAGGTGACGGCCAGCATGACCCCCGATCAGGTCGCCGGGATCGCGATGTTCGAGGATGAGGGTTTCGTGCCGGAAGCGCTGCTGCGCGACCATGTCCGCGATCCGTCCAGCGGGAATCTGAGCGACCTTGTGGTATTCAGCCTGAACCTCGAACGCGCAGCATCCCAGCGCACGGTGTTCGGTTCGCCGGAAGCGTAAACAAGATCAAGCGAGGGTCGGGGCGGACAAGCCTCGACCCCGCCCTGTCATCACCAGAAAATGGCAGTCTTACCAGATAAACGGCACCGGCGACGGCCCCTCAGGCGCCTCATAAGGCGCCCATTCGCCCTCCGGCTGCGCCAATCGGTCGGCGATGATATGATAGACCGCCGGATGGACGACCAGCCCGAAATGGCTGGAATGCACCTCGACATTTTCGGTCAGCTCATGCGGATGTGCCATGCAATTTTCCCATGCCGCGATGCCATCGGTCTTGCTGTATACCGCCGTTGACGGCACTTCGAGCGGCAGACCGCCGGTGCGATAGCGTTCATCGAGATGTTCGCTGCCGACCTGATTGCCGCTCAACAATTCATAGATAAGCTTGACGTTCGTCGCATGCGGATTGCCGCCAAAGGGGCTGCCGAGCGTGATGACCTGACGGACCGCCTGCGGGTCGCGCCGCGCGGCCTCCCGCGCGATCACGCCGCCAAGGCTCCAGCCGATCAGGCTCGCCTTGCGCCCAGTGCTATCGAGGATGCGGTCCAGCTGATGCGCCACGCGTTCACCATTATAACCGACGGTGCGGTGATCGAAATTGCGCCCCAGCCCCCAAGGCTGAACATCATAGCCCTTGGCGGACAGGAAGTTCCGCAACAGCACGGTGGAGCTATCGCTGGTCGCAAAGCCCGGCAACACCAGCACAGGATGGCCATCGCCATCCGGCATATTGGCGAGAAACGGCAGGTAAAGCGCGAGACTCACGGATTCCATGGAGGTTCGCATAAATTCCATCCCCGTCAGTAACAGCGAAGGTGGACGAATATCTGAATGGGCAATCATGATGCGATCCTTATTCTTGATATGGACCACAACACATCTGCGCGCAAATCACAACAATATTGCACTATCGCCATTTTCCGACTCTGCTAGAACGCCCCTATGTCAATGAAGCCGAATGGACATTCGCGACCGCGCCTTGCCGATGTGGCGAAATTGGCCGGGGTCTCGCTGGGTAGCGCATCGCGCGCCATGTCCCATCCCGATGCCGTCAAGCCCAAGACGCTTGCCGCCGTGCGCGCTGCCGCAGAGGCACTGCAATATATCCCGGATGAAAGCGGTCGCGCGCTCGCGAGCCGCCGCACCCTGTCGATCGGGGTGGTGCTGCCCACGATCAACAACCCGATTTTCGCGGCCTTTGTCCATCATCTGCAAAAGGAGCTGGCTGCCAAGGGCTATACATTGTTCGTACTCGCCCATGAATATGACCGCGCGGCGGAAACCATGTATATTGAACGGCTGGTCCGCAGGCGGGCCGATGGCATCGTTCTGATCGGGTCCGATCAGGAAGCCGAAGCCCAGAATATCTTGAAGCGCGCGGGCATCCCGACGGTCGTCACATGGTCGGTGCAAGCGCAACCGCGTGCAACGGATATCGGTTTTTCCAATCTGGACGCGATGACGATGATCGTCGAACATCTCGCCAAACTTGGCCACCGCCGCATCGCGATGCTGAGTGGCGCGCCCGACAGCAATGAACGCGCCGCCGCCCGTATCGCCAGCCTGCGCGAGGCCGCGACACGGCACTATATGACCGTAAGCTCAGTCCATCACGTGCCTTTGCATATCGCGGGCGGCCAGGAAGGCTTCGCCCGCTGGCAACAGGCAAGCGACGGCGCGACCGCGTTGGTCTGCGCCACCGATACCATCGCGGCGGGCGTGCTTCATGCCGCCGCCCTTGCCGGTGTGGCCGTCCCGGCGCAACTCTCCGTCACCGGCTTTGACGATATCGACATCTCCGCGATCCTGACGCCCGCATTGACGACCGTCCGCACCCCGGTGGTGGAAATGGCGCGGGTGGCTGCCGCCAGCTTGCTCGCGACCTTGCAGGGCGAACCGATGCCCGCACATCCATCGCTACCGGTTGAACTGGTGGTGCGGGCGAGTACCGGGCCAGCGCCGGTTTAGGCTCGCCCCATCAGCCCTGCACGATCAGCCGCGTTTCCATAAAGGCATGCAGGCCTTCGATCCCGCCTTCCGATCCATGGCCACTCTGCTTTACGCCGCCAAAGGGCGTTTCTGGGGTCGAGACGGCCAATGTGTTGATCCCCAACATGCCAACATCCACCCCCTCGGACGCCGCCTGCGCATTGGCAATCGACTGAGTAAAGACATAACCCGCCAAGCCCGCATCGACCGCATTCGCGCGCGCAAATACCTCTGCATTGTCCGCAAATGGCGCTACCGGCACAATCGGCCCGAAGGTTTCATCGCACATCAGCGTGGCTTGGGATGACACATCCGTCATCACCGTTGGCGCGAAGAATGAGCCTTTCCCGGCAACTCGCCCCCCACCCGTGCAGATTTTCGCGCCACGGCCTTCGGCATCGGCGACAATCCGCTCCATCGCCTCCAACCGCCGATCATTCGCGAGCGGCCCCATCTGCACGTGGCGATCAAGCCCATTGCCCAGCGCCAGTGCCCCGGCCCGCGTGGTGAAATCCTGCACGAACCGATCATACAGGCTTTCATGGACAAAGAAGCGCGAGGGCGAGATGCATACCTGACCGGCATTGCGGAATTTGCCCGCAACCAGCGACGACAGCGCCAGATCATAATCGGCATCGGCAAAGATAATGACCGGCGCATTACCGCCCAATTCCATCGTCGTGCGCTTGACGCTATCTGCCGCGAGCTTCATCAAATGCTTGCCGACCGGGGTCGATCCGGTGAACGAGACCTTGCGAATGCCGGGATGAGCGAGCAGGCTCTCGGACACTTCCGACGGCACGCCAAACACCAGATTGGCACAGCCCGCAGGCAGGCCCGCATCATGCAGCGCGCGCACGATTTCCACCGCCGTCCCCGGCGTTTCCTCGGAGGCCTTCAATACCAAGGTGCAACCCGCCGCCAAACCGGCCGCCAGCTTGCGCGCCGGGGTAAGCGCCGGGAAATTCCACGGCGTAAACACTGCCGCCGGTCCAACCGGGCGCAATATCGCCGCCTGCTGGATATGCAGCGCGCGCGCCGGAATGATCCGGCCATAGGCGCGTCGTCCCTCTTCGGCGAACCAGTCGAACAGGTCGATGGCATGCGCCAGTTCGGCCTGCGCCTCGACCAATGTCTTGCCCTGTTCAAGCGTCAGAACCTGCGCGATATGATCCGCGCGTTCCCGCAGGATCGTCGCCGTCTTGCGGAGAATAATCGCGCGATCATAAGGCGATGTCGCCCGCCACGCCGGAAATGCCGCCACCGCTGCATCCGCTGCCTCGATCAGTTCCTGCGCGGTTGCATGCGGCAATTCACCCAGCACGTCGCCCGTTGCCGGGTTCATCACCGGCTCTGAAATACGATTGGCCCCGGCTGTGATAAAGCGGCCATTGATGACCATCTCAAGGCGCGTATATTGTTCAGCCATTGGCCATTTCCTTTTCCAACATAGGTACGCCCAAGATCAAATCAGCGGCCCGTTCGGCGATGGCGATGATCGCCGCATTGCAATTACCAGATACCACCGACGGCATCACCGAGGCGTCGACCACCCGTAAGCCATCCACCCCGATCACACGCAACTGCGGATCGACCACCTGACCAATCGCTGCGGTGCAGGTCGGATGATAAAGCGACGCGGCGTTCTGGCGGATATAGGCCAGCAATGCGTCATCGCTGGTCAAATCCGGCCCCGGCATCCGTTCATTCGTGATATATCGGGCCATCGCAGGCTGCGCCATGATATTGCGGATAAGCCGAAGACCGGCAATATTGGTCGCGCGGTCTTCCTCGGTCGAAAGATAATTCGCCAGAATGTCGGGGGCCACCATCGGATCGGGCGACACGGCATGGACATGGCCGCGACTGGTCGGGCGCAATTGGCAGGATGACGCCGTAAATGCCGAAAAAGGATCGAGGCTGTCACCCATTTTGTTCGTGCTGAACGTGATGAAATGCACCTCCATATCCGGGCGCATATCCTTGGCGGCTGCCGTGCGGAAAAATCCGCCCGCATAGCCCGCCGATACCGTCAACGGCCCTTTACGCTGCAACACATAACGCGCAACCATCCGGATCTTGCGGGCCAGCGACCCCATATCGTCGTTCAGCGTCACTTTCTGGTTGGTTTCAAATACGCAGCGGACCTGCATATGGTCCTGCAAATTCTCGCCCACCGCCTGATTGTCGTGGCGCACCTCGATACCCAATGATTGCAAGCGCTGGCCATCGCCGATCCCGGACAATTCCAGCAATTGCGGCGTATTGATCGCCCCCGTCGCTAAAATCGTCTCGCGTCCACCATAAGCGCAAAATAACTGCCCACCCGATGTCCATTCCACGCCGATGGCTCGCGCCCCATCAAATAGGATGCGCCGCGCATGGGCATTGGTGACAATCGTCAGATTGGGCCTTTGCCGGGCCGGGCGTAAATAGGCCACCGCCGCGCTGCACCGCCTGCCGCGATGCGAGGTCGTCTGGAAATAGCCCGCGCCTTCCTGCGCCGCCCCATTGAAATCGGGATTGGCCGGATAGCCCGCCTCCACCGCCGCCGCGATATAGGCATCGCACAGTATATGCGGCTCCGATTGGTCTGACACCGACAACGGGCCATCGACCCCATGCCATGCATCCGCCCCGCGCGCCTGGTTTTCCGATCGTTTGAAATAGGGCAGCATCTCGGCATAAGACCAGCCCGTTGCACCCGCATTCGCCCAATCGTCGAAATCCTCGCGCTGGCCCCGAATATAGACCAGCCCATTGATCGACGAACTACCGCCCAACACCTTGCCACGCGGCTGAGAAATTTGGCGATGTTCAAGCTGTGGTTCCGGCTGGGTTTTATAGCCCCAATTCAGCACCGGATGATTGAACAGCCGCCCATAGCCCAACGGCACATGAATCCACGGATTGCGGTCGGCAGGCCCGGCTTCCAGCAGCAACACCGACAATCGCGGGTCCGCGCTCAATCGATTGGCCAGCACGCATCCAGCCGATCCGGCCCCGATAATCACATAGTCAAAATGGCCCCGGTCGATCATGATAATTCTCTCACAACAAGGTCAGCCAGCGCGAGCGAGGCCGTCAATCCGGGCGATTCAATGCCAAACAGATGGACCAACCCCTCGCACCCATGACGGGCCGGGCCGGATAGGATGAAATCGCCCGCCGCCTCATGAGGCCCGGTAATCTTCGGCCTGATCCCCGCATAGCCGGGCGCAAGCCGCGCTGGGTCCAGCCCCGGCCAGATCCGCCGCGCCGCCGTTGCAAAGGCATCAAGCCGATCCGGGTTCACCCGATAATCAATCTCATCGATCCATTCGACATCCGGCCCAAAGCGCGCCTGCCCGGCCATATCCAAGGTCAGATGCGTGCCAAGCCCGCCCGGTTCCGGCACGGGGTAAATCAAATGCGAAAATGGCGTCTTGCCCGAATAAGTGAAATACACCCCCCGCGCCAAATAGAGCGGCGGCACATGTGCAACCGGCATCTCCTCAACCATCCCGGCCAGCTTCTGCGCGCCCAGCCCTGCCGCATTGATGAGGATCGGCGCCGCGACAACCGGCTCGTCCTCGCCTGTAACATGCACCTGCCACAGCCCCCCATTGCGCGACACCCGCTGCACCTCGGCCCCGCATACCAGCGTTGCCCCATGCGCCTCGGCCTCGCCCAGCATCGCCAGCATGAAGGCATGGGAATCGATGATCCCGGTCGAGGGCGAAAACAGCGCCTCATAGGCTTGAAGTTCCGGCTCCATCGCACGGGCCTGCTGCGCGGATAGCCGGACCATGTCGTCCACCCCTGCGGCGTTGGCGGCGGCGGCAATCTTGTCCAGCGCCCCGATCTGGCTGGCGTCCGCCGCAAAGATCAGCTTGCCCAGTCTGCGATGCGGCACACCGCGCGCCGCGCAAAAATCATACAGCAGCTTGCGACCCGCAACGCAGGTCGAGGCCTTGAGCGAGCCTTGCGGATAATATAGCCCCGCGTGGATCACCTCGCTGTTGCGGCTGCTGGTCCCGGACCCGAATTCACGTGTCGATTCGAGCAGCAACACCTCATGGCCTTTCAGCGCAAGGGCGCGGGCGACAGCGATGCCGACAACCCCGGCACCGACCACAATGGCATCCGTTTTCCCGGTCATGACAAGAGATATTTGAAGCGCTTCATTTTTACGCTATAGGCATAGCCGCAGATTCGATGCAAGAGCATATCCACAGTTTTAAGGACAGCACATCATGACCCCAGCCGACCAACGCCGTGATCAATATCGCTGGTGGATGCAGATCTCCAGCCGATGGGCGGATTGCGACGCATATGGTCATGTCAACAACGCCATTTATTATAATTGGTTCGATACGGCGGTGACAACCATGCTGATCGAACGCGGCGTATTGCGTTCGCCCCAATCCAATTCCATCGGCCTGTGCGTATCGAGCGGTTGCGATTTTCTCGCCCCGATTGAATTCCCGGAAACTGTCGATGCGGGCGTCCGCATCGGACGGATGGGCAACAGCAGCATTCGCTTTGAAGTGGCCCTTTTCCCGCTCAATAGCGATGCACCGGCGGCGGTGGGCCATTTCGTCCATGTCTATGTCGATCCGATCAAGCGCCGCCCGGTGCCGCTTGATGCCGTGCATAAACAGGCGATGGCCGATCTCGTTATCGCGTAATGTGTTCCTCCCCGACATGGATCGCATGTCGGGGAGGAATAGAACGGTTCAGCCCGCCGCGTAGCCGCCATCAATGTGCAGCGCATCGCCATGAACATAACGCGCGGCACCAGAGGCGAGGAACACCACGACATCCGCGACTTCTTCCGGCTCGACATAGCGGCCCAGCGGGTGGCCGGCCTTGATCGCCGCATGCAGTTCATCGACCGGCGTGCCGCCCGTGATCTCGGAATAACGCTCGACAATGGCATCGAACATCTGGGACCGGACAACCCCCGGATGCACCGAATTCACGCGCACCGGATAGCCCAATTTCCCGAATTCCACGGCGGCGGTGCGGGTCAACATGCGAACGGCAGCCTTGCTGGTGCAATAGGCGCTGCTGAATGCGGCAGGCTTATCCGCCGCACCGGAAGCGATATTGATGATCGACGATCCACCGCGCCGTTTCGGGCCAGTCTCGCACATCAGATCAATCGCATGTTTGAGGCCGAGGAAAATGCCATCGACATTGATCGTCTGGCACCGCCGCCAATCGGCGAGCGACATATCCTGCAACCGATCCATCGGCGCAATACCGGCATTGTTGATGAGAATATCCAACCGCCTATGATCGGCGCGCACGGCGGCGATCAGATCCTGCCATGCGTTTTCGCTGGTAACATCGAGCTGGCGGTATTCGCTGCCCATCGGCGTTGCGGGAGCGGACATGATGTCGGTCGCGATAACCGTCACCCCTTCACGGCCCAACGCCTCGCAAATCGCCCGGCCAATATTGCCGGTCGCGCCCGTGATCAGCGCGACGCTATTTTTCAAATCCATTTCCACTGTCATTCTCCCCAAGCCCCCAAAGGGGTGTTTCTGCAACTCAATGGGCGTTATAGCCGCCATCGACGACCAGTTCCGACCCCGTCATATAGCTAGCGTCTTCGGACGCCAGAAAGGCGATGGCCGCCGCGATTTCATCCACTTCGGCCAAACGCCCGACCGGGGTCTCGCGTTCGTAAAAGGCGACATCTTCCGCACTGGCATTAGCGACCAACAAGGGCGTGCGCACGAACCCCGGATGGATCGAATTGACCCGCACCGGCAATTTCATCTGCGCGAATTCAACGGCGGTCGATTTGGAAAACAGCCGCACCCCGCCCTTGCTCGCGGAATAGGCGCTGGCATTGGCAAGGCCGTTCAATCCCATGCTAGACGACATGTTGATGATACTCGATCCCCCGCGCCGCGATGCCCCCGATGCCGCCAGCAAATCCATGCAATGCTTGGTCGACAGAAACACCCCATCGAGATTGACGGACATCGTATGCCGCCAGCTTTCAAACTTTATGTCGCGGACCGGCGACACGCCGCCCACGCCCGCATTGGCCACGAGAATATCAAGCCGCCCAAATCGCGTGGCGATCATCGCGGCGGCAGCTTCCCATTCGGCCTCGACGCAGACATTGAGACGCAAATAGACCGCCTTGTCCCCGATCTCCGCCAATGAGGCTTCACCCGCCGCCTGATCCATAATGTCGGCGACCACCACCTGACAGCCTTCCGCCGCCAAGCGTTCCACCACCGCGCGACCAATGCCGTTCAAACCCCCGGTGACCAGCGCGACATTGCCCGCAAATCTTGGGCCAGCGTATTGATATTCTGCCATCGATCATCCCTCTATATGATGTATTTTATTGAAATAACGTTGATTCACCTGAGCAGGATCAGCCCCAGCAACCGGGACTGCTGATGCGCAAGATCGCCGCTCTTGGCGTGACCAAGGGCTTATAGGGTTAAATTTGAAGCGCTTCAATTCAAAATCAGGCCAAGAGCGATTGTCGCCATCAACGGCAAGGATGCAACCGCCGCTAACAGAAATCCGCATCGACCGATGGAAGGGAATATCCTATATCGTCGCGACAAAGTCCCAGACAGGCAGCCCCCATCCGTTCACACGATCTGAAGCGAGCATGACGATGACCAATCAACTTGCCGGCAAAACCGTCCTCATCACCGGCGCATCAAGCGGCTTGGGCGCGCATTTCGCATCGGTGCTGGCCGCCGCCGGGGCGCATGTCCTGATCGCCGCCCGGCGCGAGGCCGCGCTTGCGACCTTGGCCGAACGGATTGCCGCCAGCGGGGGATCGGTTGAAGTCGCCCGGCTCGACGTGACTGACCCGACCAGTATTCAGGCGCTCGAACCCCGGCTGGCGACGCTCGATGTCCTCGTCAACAACGCAGGGCTGGTACGCGAGGCATCTGCCCTTGATCAGAGCGAAGATGATTGGGATGCGGTGATCGACACCAATCTCAAGGGCTGCTTCCTGATGGCGCAAGCGGCGGCACGCGCCATGAAAGCCCATGGCCGTGGCGGTCAGATCATCAATATAGCTTCGGTCCTTGGCCTGCGTCAGGCGGGGATGGTCTTGCCCTATGCCGTGTCCAAGGCCGGGTTGATCCAGATGACGAAGATCTTGGCCTTGGAATGGGCGCGGTACAATATTCAGGTCAACGCCATCGCCCCGGGCTATGTCGAGACCGAGCTCAACGAGGAATTCTGGGCGAGCGACCCCGGCAAAGCCATGATCCGCCGCATCCCGCAACGCCGCCTCGGCCAGATGGCAGACCTTGATGCGCCGTTGCTGATGCTCGCCTCCGGCGCGTCATCCTATATGACCGGATCGGTTGTGGCCGTGGATGGCGGGCATCTGACCAGCAGCCTGTGAAGAGTGGGATTCGCCAGTCGCTTAGACTCGTCAGGACGAAATTATATAGAATAAAAAGAAAATGGTGGAGCCGAGCTCAGCATAACTCCTATCCACCCACATACAACAATGAACATTATTCATTATAAAACATGTATATATAAATAGAAACTGTCCGTCATTGTCTATTGACGTCCAGCCCAAGTACCCACATAAAGTGGGTATAAATGTGGGTATATGGAGCTAGGCCGGCATGGGAAAAATGACCGCATTAGGCGTCAAAGCATTAACACAGCCAGGCCGCTATCAAGACGGGCGCGGGTTGATGCTTTTGGTCAAACCGTCCGGCTCAAGATCATGGCAGTTACGAGTGCAAGCCGATGGCAAACGCCGCGACTTCGGCTTGGGATCTGCAAACAGCGTGGGCCTCTCTGAGGCACGCACCAAGGCCGATGAAATTCGCAAGCTTTACAAAAGCGGCGTTGATCCTGTTGCTCAGCGCCAGGCAGAAAAGCGCGCACAAATCTTGATCCCAACATTCCGCGTTGCGGCTGAAACAGCTCACGCGGAACTTGTGAGCGGCTGGCGTAATGTAAAGCATCGCGCGGACTGGTTATCGAGTCTTGAACGATACGCTTTCGGCGCGATTGGCGACCTCAGGATTGATTTGATTGATGGCCCGATGGTGCGCGAACTGTTGCTTCCCATCTGGCTGGAGAAGCCTGAGACGGCACGCAGGGTGCGCCAGAGGGTCAAGGGCGTGCTCGACTGGGCAACGACTAAGGGCTTACGCACTTCGCTGGATCTGAGCGGTCTGAGCAAGGGCCTGCCACGCCAGCCGAAGTCAGATAATCACTTTGCGGCGATGGATTATGAAAACATACCAGACTTCTGCGCAACCCTCAAAGCCGCGCCTGAGACTATCGGACGCCTGGCGTTACTGTTCACGATCTATACAGCAGCTCGCTCTGGGGAGACCCGCGGCGCGACATGGGAGGAAATCAACCTTGAAGCGAAGCAATGGACCATCCCGGCGGAACGTATGAAAGCAGGCAAAGAGCATATTGTCCCGCTATCTGAGCCCGCACTGGCGATCCTTAAGCGAATGCATGAGGCGAGGACGGGCATAAAAAGTGACCCGTTATTCCCAGGCAATCTCGGCAAGCCCCTCTCTGACATGACACTCTCCAAAATTCTGCGTGACATGGAATTGAAGGTGACCGTTCACGGCTTCCGGTCCAGCTTCAAGGATTGGGCCGTTGAGTCCACAAGCTTTCCAGATGCAGTGTCAGAGGCTGCATTGGCCCATATGGACACTAACCGCGTCCGCGCAGCTTATCGCCGCACCGATTTTCTAAAAATGCGCGTTGATCTCATGGCTGCTTGGGCCACTCATTGTGGATCGGCTATATAAAACGATGCGCCACTCGGCATAGCGCGAGCAAAGAAGCACTCATTGAATGGCTGGCACCACCTGCCTCTCGCGCTCAATCACTTTGATCATCGGAGCTGCGCCGCCTGAATCGATAACAACTTGTGCTTTGGCAATGAAGTCGTTGAGCTGTGCACTCGTCATCTCATGCAGAGGCACCTCTCGCTCTTCAACAGCACCTTTGTTGAAGTGACCCGCCGCTTCCAGCATGGCACGCCCGGCAGACACACGGGCCGAAGCTGGAGCTGCGGTATCCTGCATAATGTCGACCAATGTCTTGATGGCAACATTCGCCCCGTGGGCTGAGATTAATCGCCCACGCAACTCTCGGATTGCCGCGACTATGTGCGGCTTCCTGATAAGCCGGTATGCTTCCTGTGCGGGCTCAGCGTAACCCGCCGTTCGCGCAGCCTGCGTGGGGGTGCAGCCAGTGGCTACTAAATGATCTATGAAGCGCTGCTGCGGATCGGTGGGAGATGGCATTGTCGACCTCCTGCAATAAGGTATCCAGATACCACAAAGCGATTGGGGCGGCAATCCATAACCATTAAAATTGTTATACAACACAATGAGAATTGTAATTTATAAAAATTAAAATTTAAAACCAAAAACTATGCCGGAACTAATAGGATCATTAAATACCCTCAAGTCATAGGCCCCTTTCCATTTATTTTTATATTTCCATATTTCGTGCTTTTCATTAAATATATTCTTCACCCAAAATCCTAATTCAATATTCATCCCTCGCCAGCGAATACCATGCAGATCCAAGCGTGCCCCCGTATCTTCCGCACGGGAGGACTTATCACTCGTGATACCAGAATCATGCTCTCGACCTCTTACACTGCCGTAAATTTGCGCCTGCGCCTCAAGGTTCGATCCGAGCGAGAAATTGTGCGAGAGTGACAAGCTGGCTGCGTACTTCGGAGTGTAGGAAATTGTCAGTGGAATGGACTGCACATTTTCATCTAATTTCAAATTCTGACTATGTCCTACTACGTCGGTATATATGAAACTTGCTTCCACTCTAAGTCTAGATGGAAAAATAAAGATAGCATCCACTTCTGCGCCTCTTATTTCCGCAGAATTAGATCCATTCACTGTCTCTGATTTTGATATATTCGTATAGTTGGGAATGTCGATTTGCGGATGGCGTAGGACACTTTTATAAGCTGCAACGTTCAGTCTCACAGTGCGATCCCAAAGGTCTGCCTTGTATCCAAGTTCCCATGTAGCGTTTTGCTCTGCGCCATAAACACGAAATGTAGGGGATCTCGTGTTTGCGCCGCCGGATCTGAAGGCGCGGCTCCATTTTAAATAGACACGGCCAACGCTATTGATGTCGTATGCAACAGATATCGCGGGATCAAATCGCCGTTTTTTGAAAATCACCGGCATTGAATTTTCATTGGTTTCAACGGACTGCCCCTCCCGCAAGACAGGTCGGCCACGCTTGGTTTCCTCGGTATATCTTATGCCGGCATCAAGGATGATGCGACTGCCGGCCAGCGGCGGAGTCCAAGTGAGTTTTCCGAACAATGCGCGAGACCGAGTATGCACTTCGCTGGAGCGGTTAGGCGAGAGCGCCTTCAATTCAATCCCGGGGATCTGTGAATATGAATTGCCCTCTTCGTTGAATTGAATCGTGTCGGCGACAATGGCTCGATCAACACCCGACTCCACAAAATGAAACATTCCGACGAGATAGCGCAGATTCCCCGCGCGACCGCTCGCGTTCAACTCTCCATTGAACTGGTCCTGGACAACATTCGAATAACTGAGACGCCCCCCCGTGCCACCTTGAGAATATGGATTAAATATACCCGCACTTTGATCCCATTGATCCTGTTTCAGAGATCTCCAAGATGCGATCGCATTAACGGTCAGCCGGTCAGAAGGACGATAAGAGCCGCGCAAGGTATGACCTGTGACGAGACCTCTACTCGGTTTCATGATAAATCCGCCACGTGCACTCCGGACGCGCTCACCTTCCACGGAGAAAATAGGCGCAATGGGAGGGTCTGTCGCATCGAGAGACATCAGAACCGAATATCCGGGCGTACTCTTATCAATCGATCTGTCCCAGTCGTACAATAACTCAAGGTTCTGGGCGATCTCCCAAAGTGCTGAGGCCCTGAGCGCGTGGCGATCAGTTCGGTGCCAGTTGGTCTGGTTGGCCAGGGGATTTTTCACCCAGCCATCATTGGTATCCAATGATGCTGTGAAGCTGGCACTAATGTTGCCCTGCCGCGGCAAGTCGACCCGAAGCGAGGCCTCCCTGCCGGAGAAACTACTCACACCAAATTTCCCCTCTGTCGCGAACTCACCCCTGGGTTTTCTCGTGATGATATTGATTGCGCCGCCGATGGAGTTTCTGCCGAACATTGTGCCTTGAGGCCCGCGCAGGATCTCTACACGTTCCACGTCCATAGTGTAGGCGCCGAGCCCCTGCACCCGACCAAGGTAAACGCCGTCCAGATAGACCCCAACGGTAGGATCACGTGTGATTTGCGTGGCGTCACTGGGGACGAGCCCTCTCATACCAACTGTCAGTGCAGATGATCGCCCAAGAAAAGGTACCACCCTCAAGGCAGGAACAATGCCTGACCCGAGATCCTTCAGCGACCTTACATTAAGGCCCGCCAACTCGTCATTTTCCAGCGCCACCATGGACACAGATGTTTGCTGAAGAAGAGTTTCCAGTTTCTCAGCGGTAACGACAATATCGGGCAGGGAAGGACAGGCTGACACTTTGCCCGCCGATGAGGCCTCCTCATCAAAGGGGGTGCATATTTTTATTGCCGGCGTCTCCGGCTTTATCGTTGACGAGATGGCCCGCCGAACGATGGCTACTGCGCCAAAATCATATTTTTTGGCTGTGAGGTTTGAGCCACGTAGAATAATCGCAAGAGCCTTGTCTGGAGACATGGCCCCTTTGACACCCTTGCTTCCGACCGATGCAACCTCGTCGGCCTTGTAGATCAGCTGTATGGCAGTCAACCTGGCATAGGCAGATAGAACGTCGCTAAGCCGCCCTTCAGGAATATCAAACTGAACTCGTTGCGCGTCAGCAGCGTGTGACACGCCCGATGATAGGGCCACACCCACGATGACAAGCGGTAACCGCATTCGCATTTACGAATCTGTCCCCTCTGGCGCCCTCTCCCGTGCGCACGACCAACCCAAGACTATGTTCATTATCGTGCGGAGAGTATGATCTCTCTCTCGTTTGACCTTACCTTGACGCCATACGCAGTCTCGAGAATATGAACGAACTGATCCTCGTTGGCTAGATTGAATGCCCCCCCAATCTTCGTGGCGCCAACCTGATCATCCCCCACAATGACCTTGCGTTCATTATAGCGGTTAAACTGAGCCACGGCCTCACGGATCGGCGTTTCAGAGAAAGTGAGGATGCCAGTACGCCAGCTAAGCCTCCGCTCAAGAACGCTAGGGTCTTCGGAAAACACGAGCGAGGAGGAGCTACCCATGACTGCAGTCTGCCCTCGCGTGAGCACAGCTCCACCGGGGCCACTAACCCTGACCCGTCCCTCCAATACGGATACGACCGTCTTGTTCGTCTGTTTTTCGACGCTGAATTTGGTGCCAAGTACCGTGACCGCCTGATCACCGGAATGTACCACAAAGGGCCGTTTGGCATCATGCGTCACGCTGAAAAAGGCTTCACCGGATTTGATCCATAGTACGCGCTGTGCACTGGATTCCTCAAAACGTACTGCTGTCGCCGAATTTAGCGTCAGTCGGGTGCCATCTGGCAGCACAGCCTCGCTGATACCGCCAAATCTCGTCGCATACTCGATCGATTTTGATGGCACTGTGGATGGTAGATGCTCGTGAACGAAGTAGCCACCCGATATACCCACCAAGAGGATCAGGCTGGCGGCCAATCCTTTCCAAAGGTGGACCCGCGATTCTCGTTCGTTGAGTGCCTGATCGCCTACAAGCCTTGTTATTTTGTTGTCGCCATATTCTAACCGCCAGAAGGCCGCCCGATGAGCCATGGAAGCGGCAAGCCAATGATCGAGATGGCGCTGATCTTCGACAGACCAGCTATCATCCATGCGGCGCAGCAGGAAGTCCATGGCCTGGGTCTCGATTTCATCCGCGCTCAAACTCACGGTCCTACCTTTCGATTGCGCTTCGTATTGCCGGGCCGACGGATCTTCCCGTCGCCACCCAACAAGAAGTCTACCAATGCCCTCATGCCCAACATGGTTTGATGGTGTACGGAATCGATTCCAACCCCCAATTTAAAAGCCACTTCTTTTGCCGAAAGCCCCTCGATTTTTCGAAGTTTAATGACTGCTCGGCACTGCCTCGGTAATTTTTCCATGCCTCGCTCGAACCTGCTCATTTCTTGGCGAGCTTCAAAGAAGCGCTCCGGCGTGAGCCAATCCAACTCCATATCCTCTTCGCTGATACCATCAAATCCACTTCCCGCATTTGCCGGTCTGCGGAGACGCGATCGGTCGACAATCGCGTTGCGCGCAACAGCGAACAAATAAGCCCTCACATTCGCTGGCTGCGCTTCACACGCCTTGATCAGCATGCGCTCGTAGACATCCTGTCGAATATCAGGAAGGTCATGGAGGTCTGGCCATTGCCGCTTGATGAAGCGGTTGAGTGCCGGCTCCAACGGGAGAACGTGCTCCATAAACCAATTTCTGAGCCACGCGTCGTCGATCATCTCGGCAACCTCATTGTGCGACCATGCATGTCATGCAGCCTTCCACCTGCGAAATGCTCAAGAGCATGTGCGGCTAGGCCGACGTCCAGCGGCAACGGCATGTCGATATTCCTTGGTCGCGGTGGCCAAGTCCTTTCTGAATGCTGGTACTGATATCAGCCGGGCAAACACTGCGGCACCCATCAGACGTCCATCCTCCACATCACTGAGCCAGTGCACATTGCAAACCCTTCGACTGTCGCCGAACTCAACACCGCGTTTTACTAATTCAGCTGACTTTTCAGGCGCGACGTTAGCCATCATCAGCCCCCAGCCAAAGCCGACAGCGCTATGACCAGACGGATATGACCCATCTTGTCTCAGCACCGTCTCATATTCCGGCGTGCATATTGGCTGATTATTGACGGTAAATGGTCTGGCCCGCTGAAATGCCTTTTTGGTTGGGTAGGTGGAGAGGCCTAAATCCAGCATACTTTTTTGCATGAGCAAATATAACTTGGGGGTTGATGTTGCACTGATTTCGACGCCTAGCACGCAATCAAAAGCATGAACGGCATTCGGAAAATCTAGATTGGCGTCGGCGGAAGCCTGCGACCAACGCGCGCCAGCACCCATTCGTAGCGCATCCTCGCTCGCCTCCTTGTCGCGAGCCTCTGCGGCCGAACCCGCTATTGGGGGCGAGTTCAAGATAAGCAGGCTATTTGGCACCTCCGCCTTCAAGAGATATCCTTTGACGGCCGGCAAGGTAAAAGTCTTTTGCGGCACATCGGAAGGTGCTGCCAGAGCCTCGGGTATCGCCATACCCAAGGCCCAGATTCCCAACATCGACATAAGCAATGTCTTTTTCTTGCCGGCCATCGTTCTCATTGTTGTTCCTCTTCTTCGACGGACTTAGAATTTGATGCGGGCTTCTACCCCCCAGGTACGTTGCTCGTTGTACATACCATGGGTATTTCGTCCGGCGATCGTCACATCGAACAGTTGGTACGTATTATTGAACAGGTTTTTGCCCCAAACTGACAATTCCATCTCCGCTTGAGAGATCTTGATATCGGCAAGCGATAGCCGGGCATTGGTCAACAGGGTTTTCCCATTCTTCGTATTATCGTTGGATGGTGTATTGTTCGAGACGTACCCGCCCGCGCTGTTGATATCGACATGCGCCCTTAGCTGCCCAAAGCTCCACTTCGGAAAGTTATAATCGAAGTTGGCGGTATATGCATGGGTTGGTGTATATGCGGATGTGATAAATTCCGTCCCACCTGTATACGGATTAATTACAGGGGTAGTCGGGGCCTTTGTATATACATAGTTGGCATTCACGGTAAGACCGCTGAAGGGAACGACAGTAATATCCGCTTCAATGCCTTTTATATGGCGCTTTTCGGGTGCATTCTTGGTTTCAGTGTTTGAAATAAACAGAGGATTGGCAAAGTCCACCTGCTGATTGCTCAAGGTGCTCTTATAGGCAGCAATATTCAAGCGCAGCCTGCGATCAAACAGATCGCTTTTAGCACCAATTTCCCACGACGTCAGTTCTTCCTCACCAAAAGGGGCCAGCGCTACAGAGCGCGTATTAGCGCCGCCTGCGCGATATGCTCGGCCCCATTTAACATATGCATTGATGTCCTTCGTGAAGTCATAGGCAATAACAGCGGACGGATCGACCCGTGATGAACGAAACTGGAAGTTGAGATGAGGATCAACCCCGCGTAGGTAGACAAGCTGGCCAGACTTCTTGTCCTTGGTGTAACGGGCGCCGGCAGTGAGGTGCAAACCCAAATCTCCCATTGGGGACCATGTGGCCTGTCCAAAGGCTGCAGTCGAACGCACCTTTGCTGCAGAGGCGCGATCCGGGATAGCCAATCCGGCGTCTGCAACTAGTTGCGAAAACAAATTGATACCGGATACTGTCGAATTCAAAGTACCCGAGGAGTATACTGTTGCCGTATCTCGGCCCTTTTCGTCAAAGAAATATAGACCACCTACATATTTAAAATTATTTATATTTCCAATAATCTGCAGTTCTTCGCTGAACTGATGCTGGTTAACCTTGGCATAGCTTAGCCGGCCAAAAAGACGGCCGGCGCCCCAGCGGGTTAACCCGCCATTATCCTGTTCCCACTGGACCGAGTTCAGCCTGCGCCAGCTGGTGAGTGATCGGATGGTAAGATGATCCGACGCGTCGAAATTGGCGACGATGCTGTGGCCCTGCGCCTTTTGAGGGTTTTCGAAATTGGGCAGGCCAACGGGGGCGGTGCGTACACGAGGAGAGCCCACAGTAATGAACGAAGGGGTAACTGCTGCAGACTGCTGTGTCTTGAAAATATAATAGTAGTTGCCGGTCGAATTATCTTTTGAATAGTCAAAAGAATATAAAATCGAAAAATTATCAGTCGCCTCCCAAAGGGCGGTTGTTTTTATGCCGTATTTCTCGATGGCGCCATAATCCTTGGCAGACGTCATGGGATTGTGCACCAGGCCCGAGCGTTTGTTGAAGAGGCCGTCGACCTTCACGCTGATGCCCGCGACCTTGGGAAGATTGATATGGGCAGACAGCGAACGGTCGGAGAAATTGCCCAGTCCGCCCTTCAAATCCACACCGAACTCACCGGTTGGCTTTTTGGACACCACACTCACCGCGCCGCCAATAGTATTGCGGCCGAATAGCGTTCCCTGCGGTCCGCGCAAAACTTCGATGCGTTCGATATCGGCCAAATCCATGCCGAGACCGGAAACGCGACCGAGGTAAACGCCGTCGATGTAGATGCCGACGGTCGGGTCGCGGGTTACCTGCGTTACGTCCAACGGGACAAGACCGCGCATACCGATTGAGACCGCCGAGGCACGACCGATAAAGGGGGCCACACGCAAGGACGGGACTGAACCCGTGAACATATCGTTAAGCGAATTGATGCCCTGCTTTTCGAGTGTTTCAGCGTTCATGGCCACGATGGAAATAGGCGTGTCCTGCATATTTTCCGCGCGCTTTTGTGCAGTTACGATGATTTCCTGGATTCCGTCGGTTTCCGAACCTATCGTTTGGGCAGATGCACACAAAGATACTGCGCTCACTGCGCAACTTGAAACCAAAGCCAGAGTCATGCGCTTCATCATATTCTCTCCCCGTCCGGACATTAGTGTCCTGTTTGTAAGACGAGCCGGAGATTGAAATCTGTATGTGGACTGGACTCTTTTTTCGCATCACTCCATTGTTAAGCGTCAGCGCAGGATCACGCCCTACCTAAATCTAATGGAATTCTGAGAATATCTCAGCCGATATACCTATATGCCGCGAGACAAAATCGCGAACGGTTCAGTCTACATTCGGCTGCGTGCGCCTTGGCTCGTTCGGGTGTACCGATCGTTGGCATGAGGCAGGCTATTGACGATAGTGGTAGGGCGTGAATCGTGATTGGTAGTATCACCACACCTCCTATACTATTCCCCGCCAACACATCGGCTTAGGTGAAGTGATCACAGCAAGCCCAACTCGCCAGACATTGAGACATGTCCCGAACATTAGCAGACATGTCCACCCTGCAAATGCAGTAAAACCGGACAGACAGGACAGGGGTATAGAGCCCTGTCCAATGTCCGGAACTACATGAGAAATATCATCATGCTTAAAGAGCGTCAGTGCATAAGCTCGGATACCCCAATGGATTGGGGAGAAAAATCCATCGTAACTGGATTTGTCGCTGAAGCTGGAAGATCATGCTGTTCTTCCACAACGAAGCATTGATCGCCTGATTGCCGCACCTTACCAGCGGCTAGAAGAGCCTTAAAATGCACGATTAAACGCTTTAGACCGGGCATCTTCCTTTACATCCGTCTCGCCCAGCAACATCCAATAACTGCGCCATTGCAGTTTTGTGATGGATAAGGTGGCCGGATCAGGATCTAAGCTACCATTCCCAGCGCCGGGCCCAGCTGCAATTGCGTCTCTTAATGCCTTCCAGACCTTCAACGTCTGAGGACTCAGATTTACTTCCACCTTTGGCGCCAAGTATTTTACTATCGCGCTATTGACGGGTTCACCTTCCTCGTCAGCGCCTAAGTTGATACTTTCTAGCGCAAAGCAAAGTGGCGATCCAGCTTCAGCGTCCTTCTGCTTCGTTATATTGGCGCTGTGCACATTGCCTCCCTCCACACAGAACATCACGTCCATTGCCCCCATAAGGCTGCTATGGCCTCGCGGCGTATTGTTCTGTTGATCCTTTGGACGATGATGAACCACAGCGACTGTCGACGTGAAGGCATCTCGGAGATGCGCCATATTGTTTAAGTAGCCCACCATGGCCGACGTATTTTCATCACCACCTCCGAATGTGGCTGCCAACGTGTCGACGATAATCAAGCCAGGCGGCCCACCCAGACGTTCGCTCGCTTGTTCTATCGCCGCAACTAAACGGGGCAGGTCTGTATTTGGATCAAGTAAGTTTACCGCCTGGGGTATCAACGCAAATGGAGTGTTTGGGTCAAGTTTATGGTGCTGCCGAAAAGCGGCAACACGTCGCCTGAAGCCACCCTGCCCCTCCGCTGCCAGATAGACAGTCGGGTACTGTTTAACCGCACGGCCGTCTACCTCCATGCCTGCCGCTACTCGCAACGCAATATCGAGCGCTAAAAAGCTCTTTCCAGACCCTGGGTTGCCGTAAAACAAAGCGAGGGAGTGTTGAGGTATAAAGTCGCGAACCAGCCATGAATTCAGGAGTGATGGCTGAATGTCCCCAAAAAATTCCACAGGAAGGGCATTCATATCGGTTTCCTGAGCAACCATAGGAAAGATAACATGTGTTGCTGCATCCTTTTCTAGCAGCCTGCGGTATTCCTGATCGATGCGAGCTTGCGGCCATGTCGGGACCATATGCACCAGCGCCCAGCCGCAGACATCCGAATAAGCCTGCTCTGGCGATATGTTCCCGCGCCGCGCCTCGCTGATCTTCAGCCCGGCGACCTTGGAGAATTCCCCCCAGCGCGTCAGTTCGTCGCCACCGGCCGCAACGTCCCGGTTCATGGCCGCAACCGCGGTATTGGTGCGCGGGCTGAAATCCATCATCGGCGGAGGGGCGAAGTTCATCACGCCACCCGGCAATAGCTGCATGAGCTGCGGAGCCTGTTCGATGCTGTTCATCGGGGACATGTCCGTAATAATGTCAGACATGTCCTCTAACGAATAGTCGTTGTCGCATTGCTCAATAATCGTGCAGACGCTCGCGATGCCATACTTGGCATGGACCGAGCCGGGGATGCGGATGATTTGCGTTGCACGCCCGAAGGATTGATCGCCCCCGCACTTGGCCGCGAGCGTCTTGCGCAGCGCCGCGATGCGGTCAATCTCATCGCTTGGCTCATCCAGCATCCAATAAAGATGGAGCTTTTGCTATCCCTCAGAGGTTGAGCCGCCGGATGCAATTGTCATGGACGGCTTGCCAAGCCGATCCGTGACAAATGCGCACTTGCCCGCAATGTCGCCGCTGTCGATGTCAAGGATGATCGCCGTCATCAGCGCCACCTTGTCGAGCTTAACGTCCCCGGCGATTGCCGCGCTGCCGTGCAGGACCGCCGGGACAGCGAAGCTGGCAAGATGCCACTCAGCCCAGCGGCGCAGGCACTCCATGATCTTCGCGCCCGATGTGGGAGGGAGAAACTGACGCTCAGGCTTGATGCCCTCGCGCTCAGTCCCCTTTTCGCCAACGCCAAGCAGGCTGATAAGCTGGCCTTGCGCGAAATCGACATGCTGAAACAGGCGCGTGAAATAGGCTTCAGTCTGAACCGGGTCGCACAGTTCACCATTCATTGTGAGAGGGAAAACTGTCATCGGTCAAGCCGATCGACTTCTTTGCGAAGATCTTTCATCGCGTTAGGAGGAGGCATATTTGAGCTTTGCATATGGATGCAAAGACGGTTGATTAAGCGTGCTGTCGAGGGACGTATAAACGCCGTCACACCAGCCCAGTGCGATAATAATCTTAAGGTCGTTTCGCGGTCTATCCGCTCGTCTCCCCAGCACTGTGTCAGCTTAAGCCTATCTGCGCCCGCTATGACCCAGCCTAGTACTATTGAAGCAGCTCTATCTGGGGTCGCACTCCCCTTACCGCTGTATAATCCATGCATTGCAAATATGATGTGCTGCGAAGCTGGAAGATGGTCTGTGACACTTTGGTCAACGACATGTTCGATCTTAATGCATGCCTCAACGTCCATGAGACACCTCCAATCGCGGCAAGTCCGTCAGCCATCGTTGCTGCTCGGCGCGTGAAATCAAAGTGCGTGAGCCAGCTTTAAGAGCAGCGAGGCGGCATGCCTTGATTTCTAGGTATGCATAGCTCCGGCTGACGCCCATGCGTTTTGCCGCGATGGGTACCGAATCTGCAATTGGTTCAATGGGAGAGTGAATGGGCATTTTGGATGTCCTCTACGTTGGTGAGGACGACCAGTTATTACCACAACATACTATGGACAATCACAATTATAGGGAAAAAAGTACTGAGGATATTATTTCCTATATTTAATTTTTTGGATAAACATTTTTCCGGTTTCGGATCTCTGAAATTTCACGTGCTTCATGGATTACCGATTTTTCAGCATATTCATCCCAGGTCATAATAGGCTTATTACCGACCATAAGCTTGATAATATGCCAAAGCTGTTCAGCATAATGCCTCATACAATCCTCTTGTTTAGAAACATCAGGGAAGTCAGTTTTTACCAGTGGGTCGAGGATGTTCCGGCAGGCGCGGTCCCAAGTTGGTTTTACACGCCCCAACTGTGCACGCGTACCGCTTTGTAGCCCCCTATTTTTACGCGCAGCTATATCCAGTTTACTCTTCTCTATTCTGACCCAGTAAATAAGCTGATGGATAGAATGGCCCGTTAGATCGTCCCAGTCAGTTGGTTTTCGACCAGTCGACTTCTTTTTCACATAGGGCTCAGTGGGATCCAAGCCGTCAATCATCATGATTGCACACCACAAGACCTGCTTCGCCATGACATCAGCATCATTAGAAGTCGCATCGTCAGGGAGCTACTCCCTTACGATTTCGCCAACGCGCCATGCTAGATCCTGAGCGAGGAGAAGGGTCTTGCGATCTGTTTTTGGAAAACAGGCTGGTTCAGGAATATCCACAGCAGCTTAGGTATAGACGGCATAGGATAAGTGCAAATTTTGAAAATCAAAAAAATTAGTGCGGTTAGGGGATATCAAATACGCGGCGGCGCTAGAGGCACCCTGGGAGGGGTGGCCTAGGGCGGGGCCCGGCCCACGACTTACCTTCGGATAAAATACCTGATCGTGTCTAGCTTTGATCCTAGGCGTGCACTTCAACATATAGCAGTTGAGACGATCAAGAACGAATATCTTATGGGCTGGCTTGAGTAGCAGGTTTGTTTTCCAACACCGTCCCGCAGCGGTTAATACCGATCATCATAAACCAAATCAGAGCGTGGGGATAAATGTGGGGAGAGATCATACCTTACGAGAAAAAGGCGCGCACTATCAATGTCTTGTTTAAATGAAATGGTGGAGCCGAGCGGGATCGAACCGCTGACCTCGTCATTGCGAACGACGCGCTCTCCCAACTGAGCTACGGCCCCACATATATGGGCGGTGCTTTAGCTGGCTAGAAAGTCAGATGCAACGCCCATTTTATGCATTCATCGCTGCGGCTTATGCGCCTGCGTCTTCTGCCGGATTTTCGTACCAGACTTCGACCGCGCCATTGAGCTTGATCGTCAACGGGCGACCATCCCGGCCCATTTTTCGGCCAAGTGCCACGCGAATCCAGCCTTCCGACTGGGAATATTCTTCGACATCGGTGCGCTGTGCGCCCTTGAAACGAACACCGATACCGCGGCGAAGCACCTCGGCATTGAAAAACGGGCTGCGCGGATCGACCGAGAGACGGTCAGGCAAAACATCGGATGTGCTATCAGTCATAATCTGGCGCATGGGCAATTTGCGCAGATACGTCAAGCCTGAACCACTGATCTTGCTTGCTCCTGATGGCTTCGCAAGGCTATTGACGAGCCATGACCATCGCATCCGATACCCTTGCCCTGATCGGCAACACGCCCCTTGTGAAACTCAAAGGCCCGAGTGAAGCCACTGGCTGCACGATTCTCGGCAAATGCGAATTCATGAATCCCGGCGGATCGGTGAAGGACCGGGCCGCGCTTTTCATCGTCGAAGATGCCGAAGCGCGCGGCCTGCTCGAACCGGGCGGGATGATTGTCGAGGGGACAGCAGGCAATACCGGCATCGGCCTTGCACTGGTCGGCAATGCCAAGGGCTATAAAACCACCATCGTCATGCCGGAAACGCAAAGCCGGGAAAAAATGGATACGTTGCGGGCGTTGGGCGCGGAATTGGTGCTTGTCCCTGCCGCCCCCTATTCCAATCCCGGCCATTTCGTCCACACCTCGCGCCGTATTGCCGAAGAAACGCCGGGCGCCCTTTGGGCCAATCAGTTCGATAATATCGCCAATCGTCGCGCCCATGTGCAGACCACCGCGCGGGAAATCTGGGAACAGACCGCAGGCGATATCCACGGCTTCACCTGTGCGGTCGGCACCGGGGGGACGCTGGCGGGCGTGGGCCTTGGCCTCAAGGAATTTAATGAAAATATCCGCATCGCGCTCACCGATCCCGATGGCGCGGCGCTCTATCATTATTATGCCCATGGCGAATTAAAGGCCGAGGGCAGTTCGGTCGCAGAAGGAATCGGTCAAGGCCGGATCACCGCCAATCTTGAAAATGCGCCAATCGACACCCAGTTCCGCATTTCGGATGCCGAAGGTCTGGCGCAGGTCCATGCGCTCTTGGCCAAGGAAGGGCTGGCGCTGGGCCTGTCCTCCGGCATCAACGTGGCGGGCGCGATGGCGCTGGCGCGGGAAATGGGGCCGGGCCATACCATCGTCACCATCTTGTGCGACAGCGGCTTCCGTTATCTTTCCACCCTCTACAACCCGTTGTGGTTGAAGGAAAAAGGACTGGAACCCGCCCCCTGGATGTAAGCCCGGCCTTCCTGATGCGCGCCCCCGCAGCAATGCGCCCTCGCTTCGCTTGCGCTTATCTGCGCGGTCGCCCATATATGCGGGCGAATAGCCATTTTAATACGTGCGGAGAAACCAAATGATGGGTCGCATTCGGATCGGTCTTACCGGTCTGGCCAGCGTATTTCTGGTCGTGTTGCTGGGCGCAGCGATATTTTCCATGTTCGGTGAAGATACGCGTGGCGGCAATAGCGCCACCGCCAATAAGGCCGACACGGCCAATCACGCCGAAGCGACGGAACCGCTGGCCGAACTGGGCTTAACCCCCAACACGGACAGAAGCGCCCATCGCTGATGGCGTGAATTTAGCGAACTGATTTAGCTACCCAGCTTCGCCGCGACCAATGCCGCGATGTCGGCTTCTGGCCGTGCGCCATAATGGGAAATCACCTCTGCCGCGCAGATCGCGCCCATCGCCAGCGACTGTTCGACGCTGCGGCCCTGCACCTGCCCCGCAAGGAACCCGGCGGCGAACAAATCCCCTGCCCCGGTCGTATCGACCAATTGCGCAATGGGTTCGGCATTGACCGAATAAATTTGATCGCCGACCATCGCAATCGCGCCATTTTCCGAACGCGTGACCACCGTCACCGGCACATGCAACGCCGTGGCCGCAACTGCGGCTTCGAAATCATCGGTCTCATGCAGCGATTTGATCTCGGTTTCATTGGCGAACAAAATATCGATCTCGCCGCCCCGGATGAGGTCGAGAAAACTGTCGCGATGGCGATCAACGCAGAAACCATCGGACAAGGTAAATGCCACTTTGCGGCCCGCGGCCCGGGCAATGGCAATCGCCTCGCGCATCGCGGCGCGCGGTTCTGCCGGGTCCCAAAGATAGCCCTCAAGATATAAAATCGCCGCCGATTCGATCAAATCCCGATCCAGCGCGGTCGCCGGGAGAAATTGCGATGCGCCGAGAAAAGTGTTCATCGTCCGCTGGCCATCCGGCGTCACCAGAATCAAGCAACGCGCGGTCGGCGGATTGCCTTCGCGCGGTTCGGTCGTGAAGGCCACGCCCAACGCCGCAATATCATGGCGAAACACATTGCCGAGCTGGTCATTCGCCACCTGCCCGATAAAGCCGGTCTTGCCTCCCAGCGCCGCAATACCCGCAATGGTGTTGGCCGCAGAACCGCCGCTCGCTTCGATCCCCGGCGCCATTTTGGCATATAGGCCTTCGGCCTCTTCCGGCGTGAACAGCAATTGCATCGCGCCCTTGGCCAGCCCCTGATCGTGGAGGAATTGATCATCGGCCTGTGCGATCACATCGACAATAGCGTTACCGATGGCAACAACATCAAGGCTGGGGGCGGTCAAGGCAAACTCCTGTCATCGATCAATAAGCGGCGCATCAGTGAAAAACATCAGAAATACCGCCTTGTGCTGCCCGTCCTCTAATGGCCTATCTGCCGACTGGCAATGTAGGATTGAGCGGGCAGGATTGACCAGCCCGCCTTGGCCCGCCACTAATGGCACATGGTAAATGCTTACATCTCGCGCGCTGGCCTCGGTCGCCATCTCTTCAAGTCCGGCGCCTCTCTGGCAGCACTCATGTTGCTCACCGCATGCGGCGGCTCCAACGCCCCCGCTTTAAAGCCACTCAGCACGCCCGTGATCCGGGCGCAGCAGCCGGTGAGTGGCCTCATCGGCAGGACCGAGGCAGAGATCGTCCGTCAATTGGGAACGCCAACACAGGAAAATATCGAAAGTGGCGCGAAACGGCTGCAATTCAGCCGCAACGGCTGCGTCATCGACACCTATCTCTTTCCGCTGCGCGCGAATGGCCAATTGGTCGTGACGCATGTCGACAGCCGCCGCGTGACGGGTGAAGACCTTAATCTCGCGAATTGTCTGAAACTCTATACCGGACGATAAGGACCGGCCTACCCGGCCCGCAATCCCGGTTCTCAATCCTCGTCGATATCCGGGCCATTCGGCGCATCCCGGTCAAGATCCTGCGCCACATGCGGGTTGGACAGCAACCGGTCGATATGCGACCCTTCATCAAAGCTGTCATCCGCAAGGAATTTCAGCTTTGCCGCATATTTCATCTTCACCTTGCGTGCGACTTCGCGCTGAAGATAGGCGGTGTTGGTCCGTAACGCCTTCAGCACCGCCTCTTCGTCCTTGCCCAGCAACGGCTTCACAAACACGGTCGCGTGGCGAAGGTCCGGCGACATGCGGACCTCCGTCACCGACACCGGATGCTTGGCGAGAACGTCATCATGGACTTCGCCACGCGCCAGGACTTCGGAGAGCACATGACGGACCTGCTCGCCAACGCGGAGCAGGCGGACAGAGCGTTCTGGTGGTGCAGCGGCAACCATCAGATCGTCCGCGCGCGCTCTTCGACTTCAAAGGTTTCGAGGAAGTCGCCCGCCTTGATGTCGGTCGTGGCTTCCAGCGTCACCCCGCATTCGAGACCAGCACGCACTTCGGCCACATCATCCTTGAAGCGACGCAGATTGCTGATCGACCCGTTGTAGATGATGACATCGTCGCGGGTGACGCGCGCGCGCAGCGCCTTGCGGATATAGCCTTCGGTAACGAGCAAGCCCGCAGCCTTGCCATGCTTGCCTGCCGGGAAGACCTGACGGATTTCGGCACGGCCCACGACCGTTTCGAAATATTCCGGCCCGAGTTCGCCCGCCATGCCCGAACGAATATCGTCCAGAAGGTCATAGATCACATCATAATATTTGAGCGCGACCTTGTTGCGTTCGGCAATTTCGCGCGCCTTGGCATTGGCACGGACGTTAAAGCCAAGGATCGGCGCACCCGATGCACCGGCAAGCTGCACATCGCTTTCGGTGATACCACCCACGCCTGCATGCAGGATGCGGACCTTGATGTCTTCATTGCCAATCTTGAGCAGCGAACTGACGATCGCTTCGACCGAACCCTGCACATCGCCCTTGACGAGCACCGGATATTCGACCGCCTGCTTTTCCTTCAGCGCCGAGAACATCGATTCCAGCGATGCCGGGCCAGTGCCGGTACGCTTCTTGGTCGCGAGATCGGAACGATAAGCGGCAACCTCACGGGCGCGCGCTTCGCTTTCAACCACGGTCAGCGTGTCACCTGCCGACGGCACACCGCCAAGGCCAAGCACTTCGACCGGCATCGACGGACCCGCTTCCTTGATCTGACGACCCTTGTCGTCGATCATCGCACGGACACGACCGCTTTCGGCACCGACCACGAAAATATCGCCGGTCTTGAGCGTGCCGCGCTGCACGAGGATGGTCGCAACCGGACCACGCCCCTTGTCGAGCTTGGCCTCAATCACCCGGCCTTCGGCCTGACGTTCCGGATTGGCGCGCAATTCCGACACTTCGGCCTGCAACTGGATCTTCTCGATCAGCTCGTCCAGACCTTCCTTGGTCTTGGCCGAGACTTCGACATCCTGCACATCGCCCGACATGGCTTCGACCACCACATCATATTGCAGCAATTGCTCGCGCACCTTCTGCGGATTGGCTTCATGCTTGTCGATCTTGGTGATCGCCACGATCATCGGCACACCCGCCGCCTTCACATGGTTGATCGCTTCAACCGTCTGCGGCTTGGGACCATCATCGGCGGCGACCACGATCACGACAATATCGGTCACATTCGCGCCGCGCGCGCGCATTTCGGTAAAGGCTTCATGGCCCGGCGTATCGAGGAAGGTAATCTTCGACTTGTCCTTCATCGTCACCTGATAGGCGCCGATATGCTGGGTGATCCCGCCGGATTCGCCGGACACCACATCGGTGCCGCGCAGCGCATCAAGCAGCGAGGTCTTGCCATGATCGACATGGCCCATGATCGCGACAACCGGCGGACGCGGCTTCAGCGTTTCAGCAGCATCGACATCGGCATTGCTGTCGATTTCAACGTCCGAATCCGACACGCGGACAATGTTGTGGCCGAATTCGGTCACGAGCAGTTCCGCCGTATCCTGATCGATCGTCGCATTGATCGTCACCGGCATGCCGAGCTTGAACAGCGCCTTGACCAGCGCCGCGCCACGTTCCGCCATACGATTGGCGAGTTCCTGCACGGTGATCGATTCCGGCACCTGCACATCGCGCACCTGCTTGACCTGCTGGCCACCACCCTGATGGGCGCGACGATCCTTTTCACGGGCACGCTTCAGCGCCGCCAATGACCGCGCACGGGCATCGCCGCCCTCTTCGTCCAACGCACGGGTGACGGTCAGCTTGCCGGACTGGCGACGATCATCGCCACCACGGCCACGGCTTGGCCGCGCCGGTTCAGGCCGCTTGAGCGCAGGCTGCGCGCCAGCCGGACGGCGGGCAGCGGCGGCACGACGTTCGCTCTCGCTCTCGCCTTCCAATTCAACGCCGCCAACCGGGGCCGCTTCTGCGACCGGCGCAGGCTGGCTTTCCGCCAGAATGCGCGCAGCTTCTTCGGCCTTGCGATTTTCTTCCATGCGGCGGCGCTCTTCTTCAGAGGCCTCCTGCTTGGCGCGTTCTTCACGACGACGCGCTTCTTCCAGCGCGGTCATGCGGGCTTCTTCTGCTTCACGCAGGAGCTTGGCCTGCAATTCCTGACGGCTCATCAAATCGCCGCCCACTGCCGGAGCGCGGGTGCGCGGTGCCGGAGCCATCGGTCGCGACGGGGCAGACCGCGCCACTGGCGCAGGTGCAGGTGCAGGCTTTGGTGCAGGGGCGGGCGCAGCGACCGGTGCAACCGGCGCAGCTTCGACAACCGGCGTCACTTCGACAACAGGCGCGGGCGCAGGTGCAGGTGCAGCTACAGGCTCGGGTGCAGCTTCAACCACTGGCGCAGCTTCGATTACAGGTGCAGCCTCTACTACCGGTGCGGCTTCAACCACCGGCGCAGGCGCGGCTTCAACCACCGGCGCGGGTGCTGGCGCAGCGACCGGCTCAGGCGCAGGTGCGATTTCCACTTCGGGTGCGGCAGCGGCAGCAGGCGTTTCACCCGGTTTGCCCACCACGCGGCGGCGCTTGACTTCGACCACCACCGTGTTCGAACGACCATGGGAGAAGCTCTGCTTCACCTGGCCGGTTTCGACAGTCCGCTTCAGGCCCAACGGCGCTCGTGTGCCCAGCTTTGGCTTGTTATCGTCGCTCATGAGCCTGTATTATCCTTCATTCTCTACATCAAAGCCGGACTCGCCCGAGGATTCATCCTCTGGCTCGCCGGTTCCCATAGTCTTTCCGACAAAATTTTGCCACCGTTGAAGCGCACCCGAAACGCGGGTCGCCGCAGCAGGTGCGATCATGGCGATATGTACCACATTTTCGCGGCCCAATGCCATGGACAAGAGTTCGCGAGACAGCGGCGCGACCATGCCTTTGAGGTCGCTACCTTCCATATCGCGGCCCACGCGCCACAATTGATCCAGCTTGCGTTTGCCATCCGCACCCGCATCAAGCGCATGAATCAACAAACGCACCGTGCCTTTGCGGGCGGCATCGGCAATGCGGTCGCCACCGGTCAGCAACGTTCCCGAACGCGCCTCCAGCCCCAGCCGATCAAGCGCCTGTTTCCGCAACGCATCTTCGATCCGCTGCACCAGATCATCGGGAATGACGATCTGGCTGGTCTTGAACGCCCGAATCAACGCGCCTTTGAGCTTGCCCTTGTCGAGCGCGATTTGCAGCGTGTCTTTCGCAACGCCGATCCACGCGCCGCGACCCGGCGCCTTGGCCCGAATATCCGGTGCAACCGCACCATCAGGACCAAGCGCCAACCTGATCAACAGATCGCGCGGCGCACGCTCGCCACTCAGGACGCAGCGGCGCTCCGGCCCGGCATCATCACCCGATGACTCCATGCCTTCCGCCGCCGAACCATCGGCTGCCAATATATCGCGATAACCGGCACCGCCCCGCTTTTTGGCGCGGGGCGGTCTGGTATCTGGTTGTGACTCTGGCCCAGGGCCAGAAGGCGTTACCGCCGTGTCATGCCGAGGGGTCCGCAACAGCGTCTCCCTCATTTTCGAACCAATGGGCGCGGGCTGCCATGATGATTTCATTGCCCTGCTCTTCGCTCAGGCCATATTCACCCAGCACGCCGCCCTTGTCATCGGCCTTGCTGCCACGTTCCGGACGGTCGCCGCGTTCGCCGCGACGCGGTTCGGTGCGCGACTTGCGGGCAACGAGTTCGTCCGTGGCGAGATCGGCCAGATCATCCAGCGTCTTGATCCCGGCCTTGCCCAGCGTGACGAGCATCGCTTGGGTCAGATACGGAATTTCCGCCAGCGCATCTTCCACGCCGAGTGCGCGACGTTCAACGCGGCTTGCTTCTTCGCGACGTTCCAGCGCTTCACCAGCACGGTTCTGCAATTCAGCGGCCAGTTCTTCGTCAAAGCCTTCAATCGCGGCCAATTCCTCGGCTTCGATATAAGCGACTTCTTCAAGTTCACCGAAACCTTCGGCCACCAGCAACTGGGCGAGCGTTTCATCCACATCCAGTTCGCGTTCGAACATGGCGGAACGATCCACGAATTCCTTCTGGCGCTTTTCGTTCGAATCCGACTCGGTCATGATGTCGATCGCCGAACCGGTCAATTGGCTGGCAAGACGGACATTCTGACCACGACGACCGATGGCGAGCGACAATTGATCGTCCGGCACCACGACTTCGATCCGGCTTTCTTCCTCGTCGATCAGCACGCGGCTGACGGTGGCGGGCTGCAACGCATTCACCACAAAGGTGGCGGTATCCGGCGACCACGGAATGATGTCGATCTTTTCGCCCTGCATTTCCTGCACGACGGCCTGCACGCGACTGCCCTTCATGCCGACGCATGCGCCGACCGGATCAATCGAACCATCATGGCTGATCACGCCAATCTTGGCACGGCTGCCCGGATCGCGGGCGGCGGCCTTGATTTCGATGATGCCATCGTAAATTTCCGGCACTTCCTGCGCGAACAACTTCTTCATGAAGTCAGGATGCGAGCGCGAGAGGAAAATCTGCGGCCCGCGATTTTCGCGACGGACGTTCAACACGACCGAACGGATGCGATCACCAACGCGAACAACTTCGCGCGGGATCTGCTGATCACGGCGGATCACGCCTTCGGCACGGCCCAAATCAACCACGACATGGCCGAATTCGACGCGCTTGACGACGCCGGTGATGATTTCACCCACGCGGTCCTTATATTCTTCGAACTGACGCTCACGCTCGGCATCGCGGACCTTCTGGAAGATCACCTGCTTGGCGGCTTGCGCAGCGATACGACCGAATTCAATCGGCGGCAGCGGATCGACGATATAATCGCCGACAACGCAGCCCGGCTGCAATTTCTGGCCATCGGCCACATTGACCTGCTTGAAATAATCGTCGACCTCTTCGACCACTTCAACGACACGCCACAAGCGCATATCGCCGGAGCGCGGATCGATCTTGGCGCGAATATCGTTTTCAGCACCGTAACGGGCGCGGGCAGCACGCTGGATCGCGTCTTCCATCGCCTCAATGACGATTTCGCGGTCGATCAGCTTTTCACGCGCAACCGCATCAGCGATGGCGAGCAGTTCGGCCTTATTGGCGGAAATGGCAGTGGACATCGGGCTATCCTATCCTTCTACGGCAATCTTATCGGCACCATCAGCCGAAATGGGGGCCGTCGCCTTGATCAAGGCGTCGGTGAGCAAAAGCTTGGCGCTGCTGATGGCGCTAAATGGAATTTCCATCTCGCCCAATTTGGCAACGTCAAATCTGATCGTTTCGCCGTCAAGGCCAAGCAAATGGCCTTCAAGCTGCTTGCGGCCATTAATCGCCTCTTCAAGCTTGATCCGCGCCTCAAACCCGGCCCAATCCTGATAATCGGACAGGCGGGTCAATGGCCGGTCAATACCGGGCGAACTGACTTCAAGACGATACGGAAATTCAATCGGGTCCGCCTCATCCAGCACATCCGACAAACGGCGCGACAATTCGGCGCAATCATCGAGCACGAGCTGACGGGTTTCCGGTCGTTCGGCCATGACCTGCAGCGTCGGGTCCGACTTGCCGCCAAACATGCCGATCCGGACAAGCGCCAGCCCAAGGGCTTTCACTTCCGGTTCGATCAAGGCCGTAAGGGCGGCAATATCCGTCATTCAATTCCGTTCCAACGAATCGCCAATATCAAATCCAGCGCCGGAAAGCGGGAGCTTGCCGACCTCAGGAAATCTGACGATGTCTAGAGATGAGTCTCTTTAACCTCACTGCCGTTGAAACGCAAGGAAAAGCAGCCGCACTGCAACATGAGTGCCCCGCCCATTCCACATCACATAAAGCTATAGGGATCGACATCCACCCCGACCCGGCACCCTTTGGGTACAAATACGCCGCCCAGCCAGTCGCGCACGACGCGCTGCACCGCCACTTGGCGCTCCGCATGCACCAACAAACGATGGCGATAACGGGTGCGTAATTTGGCCAAGGGCGCAGGCGCAGGGCCAAAGACCTGCATCCCCTTCACATGCGGCGCGGCGCGGCCAATCGCCTTGGCGAGCGCGGTCGCCTCATCCGCATCTTCGGATGAAATGACAATCGCGACAAAGCGCCCAAAAGGCGGTGCCATCGCCAATCGCCGCATCTCGGTTTCTTCCCGATAAAACCGCGCCTCATCGCCACTGACCAACGCCCGGATCACCGGGGCTTTGGGATCATGGGTCTGGATAAACACCTTGCCCGGCTTTTCCCCGCGCCCTGCCCGTCCGGATACCTGCGCGATCTGCTGGAAACTGCGCTCCGCCGCCCGCAAATCCCCGCCTTGCAGGCCCAGATCCGCATCCACCACCCCGACCAATGTCAGCTCGGGAAAATGATAGCCCTTGGTGATCAACTGCGTGCCCACCACGACATTGATCTCCCCCGATTCCATCCGATGAACAAAGGCCTGCGCCTTGGCGGGCGAGGACAAGGTATCGGACGTCGCCTGCACAATCGTCGCATCGGGAAACAAGCGCCCCGCCTCTTCCGCGATGCGCTCCACCCCCGGTCCGCAAGCGACCAGCGCATCCGCCTCATTGCATTCCGGGCAGTGGGTCGGCACCGGTTCGACATGGCCGCAATGATGGCACAATAAACGATGCGTGCGGCGATGCTCGACCATCCATGCGCTGCAATTCGGGCATTGGCAGCGATGACCGCAATGGCGACACAGGGTCAAAGGCGCATAGCCCCGGCGATTGAGGAACAGCAACACCTGCTCGCCCCGCGCCAGCGTCTCGGTCATCGCATTGACCAGCGCGGGCGCAAGCCAAGTCCCACGCATCGGCGGATCGGCCAACAGGTCGATGGCGGTAATTTCCGGCATGGTCGCCCCGCCGAAACGGCTGGGCAGATCCAATTGGCGATAATGGCCCTTGGCGACCTGCACTCGTGTTTCCAGCGCAGGCGTGGCCGAGGCGAGGATCACCGTGCAGCCCTCCATCCGCGCCCGCATCACCGCGACATCACGCGCATGGTAGGTCACGCCATCCTGCTGCTTGAAGCTCATTTCATGCGCCTCATCGACGACGATCAGGCCAAGCTGCGGAAACGGCAGATACAGCGCCGAGCGCGCCCCCATCACCACCCGCGCCTCGCCAGAGGCAATCGCCCGCCAACCCCGACGGCGTTCGGCATGGCGCATATCGCTATGCCAGACCATCGGCTCAACCCCGAAACGGGTAACGAAGCGATCGACAAAGGGTTCGGTCAACGCGATTTCCGGCAACAGGATCATCACCTGCCGCCCGGCCCGCAACGCCGCCGCCACCGCCTCGAAATAAGTTTCGGTCTTGCCCGATCCGGTCACGCCATGCAGCACCAATGGCGCAAAGGCCCGCCCCTCCACCGCCGCGACCAGTGCGGAAGCCACCGTCTGTTGTTCGGCAGACAAGATCGGCGCATCGAAATCGGGATCGGGCGTGGGTAGCGCATGATCCGGCATCGGATCGGCGGCGATCAATAGCCCGGTCTTGATCATCCCCCGGATCACGGCCTCGGACACATTGGCGCGCACCGTCAATTCGCGGACCGTGCCTTGATGGTCGCCAATCGCGGTGATCGCCTGCAACCGGCCCTCGGTCATCCGGCCCTTGCTGTCATCCCCCGCCGCATCGCCCGCGAGCTGATACTCCGGCACTTGCATGTCCGGCGAGAGCGCATCCAGCACCGGCATCGCCATTTTCAGGACCATCGCCGGGTTGGACACATAATAATCCGCCGTCCAGTCGATTAACCGGCGCAACGCCTGCGGGATCATCGGCGCATCCGCGATGGGCTGGACCGGGCGCAATTTCTTCTCGTCAAAATCCTGATGGCCATCGTCCAGATGATGGTCCCAGACCACGCCCATCACCTGACGCGGACCTATCGGCGCGCGCACAATCGTACCGGGCGGCGCAGACACCCCCATTGGCACCCGATAATCGAGCATCGCAACGCCGCTATTCAGCAACAAGACAGGCACATTGTTCATGTTGGGATCTGCCATAGAGCATCGTGCGGAAAAGTGGGAACCGGTTTTCCGATAACATGATGCGGCAAAGCTAGGCCCTTGTGTCGATGCGGGCAAAGGCAGACAATCACCACCGAACAATATGGAGAGCAAAGCCATGCAGATCACCTCCGATTTTTCCCGGCGCCGTCTATTGCAGGGCGCGGCCTTGCTGCCGCTCTTGGGATTGGCAAATTGCGCGGACAGCCTGCGCTATCGCCTGACCGATGTCATCCGACGACTGCTCAACCTGTCTTCGCAACGTGCCTTTGCGCGATTATTGGCGCCCGATGGCTTCCTCAACGATGAACTGGCGCAAATCCATCTGCCGTCCGCTTTTGGCGGCAGCGGCGGTGGCAATATCCTGCGCGCGCTGATCCTGACGGAACCGGTGCGTTATCGCCTGTTCAAACAATTGAACCGGGCGGCAGGCAAGGCCGCAGATCGCGCCGCCCCGGTGATTGCGGATGCTATTCTCGATATGCCGATCATCGATGCCGAGGCAATTGTCCGGGGTGGACCGATGGCCGCGACCGCCTTGTTAGAGCGCCAAGTCGGGGATGGCTTGCTCTTCGTGCTCGTCCCCGGCGCAGATGAAGGACTGCGCCTGTTCGACGATGGCGCATTGAATGAGGCGCTTCGCGTCGCGACCGGCATCAATTTTTCGGGCTTGCGCGACGATCTCGCCCATCAAACCGCCGCCAGCATCTTCCGCGCGATGGGCCGGGAAGAATCCGCCATCCGCGCCAATCCGCGCGACACCAATGACCCGGTGTTGATGGCGGTATTCGGCGTGATGAAATAAAAAAGGCCGGGGTGGCAAATACCACCCCGGCCTTTTTCAAATGACCTTATCGGCCCGATTACATATGGATCGGCTTGCCCAATACGCCCATCGCCGCTTCTTTCAGCGCCTCTGCATGGGTCGGGTGCGCGTGGCAGGTATAGGCAATATCTTCCGACGTCGCGCCGAATTCCATCGCCTGCGCGGCCTGCGCGATCATCGTGCCCGCAAGGGACGAGATGATGTGGACACCCAGCACGCGATCAGTCTTGGCATCGGCAATCACCTTGACGAAACCTTCGGTGTCGCGGTTCGCCTTGGCGCGGCTATTGGCCATGAACGGGAATTTGCCGATCTTGATTTCGCCACGTTCCTTCGCCTGCTCTTCGGTCAGGCCGACGCTGGCGAATTCCGGATTGGTATAGACCACGCCGGGGATCACATCATGGTTCACAATGCCGGTCAGCCCTGCGATATTTTCGGCCACAGCAAGACCTTCGTCCTCAGCCTTGTGCGCGAGCATCGGACCCGGCACCACATCGCCAATCGCCCAGACGCCCGGAACCTTGGTCGCAAAATCATGGTCGATATCGATCTGGCCACGCGCATTGGTTTCAAGGCCGATCACATCCAGCCCAAGGCCTTCGGTATTCGCCCGACGGCCAATCGCCACCAGCACGGCATCCGCCTCGATCTTTTCGCCCGTACCACCCGCCGCCGGTTCAATCGACACGGTCGCGGTCCCGCCCTTGACGGCAACGCCCGTGACTTTAGTGCCGAGCTTCAGCTCCATGCCCTGCTTCTTGAAGATCTTGGCGGCTTCCTTGCGGACTTCGCCATCCATGCCCGGCAGCAATTGATCGAGATATTCGACCACCGTCACCTTGGCGCCGAGACGCTTCCACACCGAACCCAGTTCCAGCCCGATCACGCCGCCACCGATGACAACGAGATGGCCCGGCACCTTGTCGAACGCAAGCGCGCCAGTGGAATCGACAACGACCTTCTGGTCAATCGCGACACCGGGCAACGGCGTTACCGATGAACCGGTGGCGATGACGATATTCTTCGCCGTCACCGTCTGGCCATCGACATCAACCGTGTGGGCAGCCGTAAAGCGGCCATGGCCCTTCAGCCATGTCACCTTGTTCTTCTTGAACAGAAACGCGATGCCGCCGGTCAGCGACGACACGACTTCATTCTTTTCCGCCTGCATCTGGCCAAGGTCCAAAGACGCGCCGGAGATGTTCACCCCGAACTTCGCCAAAGCCCCGCTATGTGCCTCTTCATACAGATGCGACGCATGGAGCAACGCCTTGGACGGCATGCAACCGACATTGAGGCAGGTGCCGCCAAGCGTGTCCCGGCTTTCGACACAGGCCGTTTTCAGGCCAAGTTGCGCCGCCCGGATCGCCGCGACATAGCCGCCGGGGCCAGCACCGATGATGAGCACGTCATAATCATATTCAGCCATGTCGCGTATTCCTTACAGATCGATCAACAGGCGGGTCGGATCTTCAATCGCGTTCTTGAGCGCGACAAGGAAGGTCACCGCTTCGCGACCGTCGATCAGGCGATGGTCATAGCTGAGCGCCAGATACATCATCGGCCGCGCGACGATCTCGCCATCGATCACCACCGGACGCTGATCAATACGGTGCAGCCCCAGCACCGCCGACTGCGGCGGATTGATGATCGGGGTCGACATCAGCGAACCGAACACGCCACCATTGGAAATGGTGAAGGTCCCGCCCTTCATGTCATCCATCGTCAACGAACCGGCCTTGGCCCGCTTGCCGAAATCACCGATGGTCTTTTCGATTTCCGCTACCGACATGTCATGCGCATCGCGGATCACCGGAACGACCAGACCGTTCGGCGCGCTGACCGCGACCGAAATATCGGCATAGTTGCGATAGACGATTTCATCGCCCTCAATCGTCGCATTGACCGATGGCACATCGCGCAGCGCGAGACATGCCGCCTTGGTAAAGAAGCCCATGAAGCCGAGCTTCACGCCATGCTTCTTCTCGAATAGGTCTTTGTACTTGTTGCGCGCCTCGATCACCGCCGTCATGTCGACATCGTTGAACGTGGTCAGCATCGCCGCCGTGTTCTGCGCCTCTTTCAGACGGGTCGCGATGGTCTGGCGCAGGCGAGTCATCTTGACGCGCTCTTCCTGACGCGCACCCGCCGCACGCGGTGCAGCGGCAACCGCACCCGAAGCAGCGGCAACCGGCGCCGCCACAGGACGGGCAGCCTGCGACTTCGCTGCCGCCAGCACATCATCCTTGGTCAGACGGCCATCCTTGCCACTGCCCTTGATCGTCGAGGGATCGACACCATGTTCCAGCACCAGCCGACGCACGGCAGGCGACAGGGTCAATGGCTCATTATCACCCGCATCAGATGCCGGGGCAGATACCGCCGCCGCAGGGGCCGGAGCAGCAGCAGCCGGAGCAGCCTTGACCGGCGCACCACCGGTTTCAAGCGTCGCGATCACCGCGCCGACCTTGACGTTCGCGCCCACCGGCACGACCTGCGTACCCATCACACCCGCGGTCGGGGCGTTGACTTCGATCGACACCTTGTCGGTTTCAAGGCTCGCAATGGGTTCATCGGCGGCAACCGCTTCGCCCGGCTGCTTCAACCAGGCACCCAGCGTTGCTTCGCTGATCGATTCACCAAGGGCCGGGACAACAATCTCGACAGCCATGTTACTTATCCTTCACTTCGTGCCCGAGCGCGTCAGCGACGAGGGCGGCCTGTTGCATTGCGTGGGTCTTGGCGAGACCAGTGGCGGTCGCGGCGCTCGCCTTGCGGCCAGCATAACGCGCCCGTCCGGGCTTGACCTTCGCCTCGGTCAGCACGTCTTCGATCAACGGTTCGACAAAGAACCATGCGCCGTTGTTCTTCGGTTCTTCCTGCGCCCAGACGACCGTTTCGAGATTGGTCATCTTGGCGATCCGCTTGACCAGCGCATCCGCCGGGAACGGATATATCTGCTCGACACGCACGATGCTGGTGTTCTTGTCACCCGCCGCATCGCGTGCTGCGGCGAGATCGTAAAAGACCTTGCCCGAACACAACACCAATCGCTTCACATCCTTGTCCGCCGGGGCGTTGGGATCAGACAGCAAGCGCATAAAATGCGTGTCGCCAGTCATGTCATCCAGCGTCGATACCGCCTGCGGATGACGCAGCAGCGACTTTGGCGTCATGATGATCAACGGCTTGCGGAACTTGCGGTGCATCTGTCGACGCAGCACATGGAAATAATTGGCCGGGCTGGTGATGTTGCAGACCTGCAAATTATCTTCGGCGCAAAGCTGCAAATAGCGCTCCAACCGCGCCGAGCTATGTTCCGGCCCCTGACCTTCATAGCCATGCGGCAACAGCATCACGAGACCGTTGACGCGCAGCCATTTGGCTTCTGCCGCCGCGATGAACTGGTCGATAATGACCTGCGCACCATTGGCAAAATCGCCGAACTGCGCTTCCCACATCACCAACGTATTGGGCGCGGTCGAGGCATAGCCATATTCAAAGCCGAGCACGCCGAATTCGGACAACGGGCTATCCAGCACCTGAAAACGACGATCCAGCGCCGAGAGCGGAATATATTTCCGTTCCGACTTTTGATCCGTCCACACCGCATGACGCTGGCTGAACGTACCGCGACCCGAATCCTGACCGGACAGGCGCACGCCATATTGTTCGGTCAGCAATGTCGCGAATGCCAGCGATTCTGCCGTTGCCCAGTCAAAGCCCTTGCCGGTTTCGAACATCGCCCTTTTGGCGGCGATGATGCGATCAAGCGTCTTATGGACGGTCAGATCATCCGGTACCGTCGTCAGATGCGTGCCGAGTTCGAGCAATTGCTTGCGGTCCGCACCGGTCACAGCGGCACGACGGTCGCTGATCGCTTCTTGCGGCTCGGCAAAACCTGCCCATTCGCCGCCGAACCAGTCAGCCTTGTTGACCTTGTAGCTCTTGGCCGCTTCAAAATCGCCATCAAGCGTCTTGATGAAGCTTTCGACCGTCGCATCATACCAGATCTGGTCGATCACGCCTTCATCCGCCAGTCGCGACGAATATAGGCTCGACACCGATGGATGCTTGCGAATCTGGTCATACATCAACGGCTGGGTGAAGCTCGGCTCATCGCCTTCATTATGGCCAAAGCGACGATAGCACCACATATCGATCACGATATCGCGCTTGAACGTCTGGCGATATTCGGTCGCGAGCTTGGTCGCGAAGGTCACCGCTTCCGGATCGTCGCCATTCACATGGATGATTGGCGCCTGCACCATCTTCGCAATATCCGACGGATAAGGCGAGGAACGCGAGAATTGCGGCGAGGTCGTGAAACCAACCTGATTGTTGATGACGAAATGGATCGTCCCGCCCGTATTATAGCCACGGATGCCGGAAAAGGCGAAGCATTCCATGATGATGCCCTGGCCCGCAAAGGCCGCATCGCCATGGATCAGGATCGGCAGCACCTGCTGACGATCGAGATCGTCGAGCGTCGTCTGCTTGGCACGGACCTTGCCCAAAACGACCGGATCGGCGGCTTCAAGATGCGACGGGTTCGGCGTCAGCGACAAATGCACGGAAATGCCGTCGAATTCTCGATCCGACGAGGCGCCGAGATGGTATTTCACATCGCCCGAACCGCCGACATCGGACGGATTGGACGAACCACCGGCGAATTCATGGAAAATGGCGCGATAGGGCTTGCCCATCACATTCGCGAGCACGTTCAACCGGCCACGATGCGCCATGCCGATCACGATTTCGCGTACGCCCGACTGGCCACCATATTTGATGATGTTTTCCAGCGCCGGAATCATCGATTCCCCGCCATCAAGGCCGAAGCGCTTGGTGCCGACATATTTGCGGCCCAGGAATTTTTCATATTGTTCGGCGTGGATCACCTTGGTGAGAATGGCGCGCTTGCCCATCTCGGTGAACTGGATCGCCTTGTCGCGCCCTTCCATGCGGTCTTGGAGGAAACGACGTTCCTCGACATCCGCAATATGCATATATTCAAGGCCGACCTTGCCGCAATAATTGGCGCGCAGGATCTCGACGACTTCGCGAATGCTCGCCTGATGCAGGCCAAGCGCACCGCCAAGATAGATCGGGCGATCAAGGTCCGTGCCTTTGAAGCCATGATATTCGGGGGTAAGGTCCGCAGGCAGGTCACGCTGGACAAGGCCGAGCGGATCAAGGTTCGAGGCGAGATGGCCACGGACGCGATAGGTGCGGATCAACAATTGCGCGCGAATGCTGTCATCCGCCGCGCGGGAGACGTCGGCCTCGCTGACCGGCCCGGTTGCAGTGCCAGTCGCGGCCTTTTCCGCCTTCGCCACCTGCGTCAACGCCGCCTTCACATCGGGCGTCATCTGGGTGGGATCAAGCGCAGCCGTCAATGCATCCGTATCGTGCAGCGGCCAATTCGTCCGCGCCCAAGTTGGACCGGTCTTTTCTTCATTCAAGTCGAAGCTTTGACCTTCGATGCCCATGTCCGTTCTTTCCTAGCCAAGGTAACGGGGCCACGGCGGCCCCGGGGGAGTTTGAGCAACAAGGAATAACTATCCCTTGGCACTACAGGATAGCGGGTCCGAATAACCCGCTATCCTGGCAGTATATCGGTCGAAAAGGCTTAAAATTTAGCCCTTCAACACCTCAAGCAGCGTTTCGCCAAGCAGCGACGGGCTCGGGCTGACGCGGATGCCAGCGGCTTCCATCGCAGCGATCTTGCCTTCCGCGCCACCTTCGCCGCCCGAAACGATCGCACCGGCGTGACCCATGCGACGGCCCGGAGGAGCAGTCAGACCGGCGATGAAGCCGACCATCGGCTTCTTGCGGCCCTTCTTGGCTTCGTCGATCAGGAACTGCGCGGCTTCTTCTTCCGCGCTGCCGCCGATTTCACCGATCATGATGATCGACTTGGTTTCATCGTCGCCAAGGAACAATTCCAGCATATCGATGAAGTTCGTGCCATTGACCGGATCGCCGCCGATGCCGACAGCCGTCGTCTGGCCAAGGCCAGCGTTCGAGGTCTGGAACACGGCTTCATAGGTCAGGGTGCCGGAACGCGAAACGACGCCGACCGAACCCTTTTTGAAGATCGAACCCGGCATGATGCCGATCTTGCATTCATTCGGGGTCAGCACGCCCGGGCAGTTCGGGCCGATCAGGCGCGACTTGGAACCCTGAAGCGCACGCTTCACCTTGATCATGTCGATCACCGGAATACCTTCGGTGATCGCAACGATCAGTTCGATTTCAGCATCGATCGCTTCGAGGATCGAATCCGCCGCGAAGGGGGGCGGAACATAGATCACGCTGGCATTCGCACCGGTCGCATGCTTGGCTTCAGCCACGGTGTTGAAGTTCGGCAGACCGATATGGGTCGTGCCGCCCTTGCCCGGCGTCACGCCGCCCACCATCTGGGTGCCATAAGCCAGCGCCTGTTCGGTGTGGAAGGTGCCGGTGGCACCGGTCATCCCCTGGGTGATGACCTTGGTGTTTTTGTTAATAAGAATGGACATTAGATTTCCACTTTTCAGATATGCATCAAGAAATGGCTATTGCCAGCGATCAAGCAAGCGATCCGTCGATAGCCTTGCAGGCGTCCAGCAATTCCTTCACGGCATCGATCGACACCTGAAGGTTGCTCTTGGCTTCGGCATCAAGCTTGATTTCAACAATCTGCTCAACACCGCCCGCACCGATGATCACCGGCACGCCAACATAAAGGCCGTTCACGCCATACTGGCCGTCGACATAGGCCGCGCAAGGCAGCAAACGCTTCTGGTCATTGAGATAGGCTTCCGCCATCGCAATACCGCTGGTCGCCGGCGCATAATAAGCCGAACCGGTCTTCAACAGGCCGACGATTTCACCACCGCCCGAACGGGTGCGGGCGACGATCGCGTCGATGCGCTCCTTGGTGGAACGGCCCTGTTCGATCAGATCGGGGATCGGGATACCGGCAACGGTCGAATATTCGACGACCGGCACCATGGTATCGCCATGGCCGCCGAGCACGAAGCTGTTCACGTCGCGCACCGAGACCTTGAATTCTTCGGCGAGGAAGTGGCTGAAGCGCGCGCTGTCGAGCACGCCCGCCATGCCAACGACCATGTGCGGCGGCAGGCCCGAGAATTCGCGCAGCGCCCACACCATCGCATCAAGCGGGTTGGTGATGCAGATGACGAACGCGTTCGGCGCGTTGTTCTTGATGCCTTCACCGACGGCCTTCATAACCTTCAGGTTGATGCCGAGCAGATCGTCGCGGCTCATGCCCGGCTTGCGAGCAACGCCAGCGGTCACGATGATGACATCGGCGCCTGCGATATCGGCATAATCATTGGTGCCGGTGATCTTGGCATCGAAGCCTTCGACCGGGCCGCACTGCGACAGGTCAAGCGCCTTACCCTGCGGCACGCCTTCTACAACGTCGAACAGGACGACATCGCCCAATTCCTTGGCAGCCGCCAGATGGGCCAGCGTACCACCGATATTGCCAGCGCCGATCAGCGCAATCTTTTTACGAGCCATGATGCCGTCTCCTTCAAGAAGTCTGAACCACAAGCGCGCCAAAAAACTGGCACACCGTAATCCACCGATTCGGACGGCAATAATTACCGCCCGCGATCAAAAAACGTTGCCCGATTAGGCCGATTTTTGCGGTGCATCAACCTAACAACGTGACAGGCGCAAATTATTTTTCGCTATTGCGACGAAATTGCAATAAAGCCCCGTCAATAGCTATTCGATCAGGCTGCATCTTCCCCCTGCCTGACGCTCCAACCTTCCTGCCAATTCCAGTTCCAACAGCACGATCTGGACGATCATCGGCGGCAGGCCGGACTGGCGCACAATCTCATCCACCGCGACAGAAACTGCGCCTAACAGGCCGATCACCGCCTCACGATCCCGTTCACTCGCATCCACCGGCGCAGCCAAGCGATAGTCCTGCGCGGCCTGGCGAAAAGGCATCGCCGCAAAGCTGCCAATCGCCTCGATCACATCATCGACATTCTGGACCAAGGTGGCGCCATCGCGGATAAGTCTATCCACAGTTACGCAAAAAATAAATAAAATAATTATATTTCAATATGATAAATTGAATAAGACTGATCCATTTTCTTAAATTACTCGCCACGCATGCAGTCGACCAACAAAATGCGCTTCGTTTCCCCGGTGGCCGACTTAACCTCACGAGCATTGATTGTCAGAGACTTCGGTAGCTCGTTTGCGCTGCCATGCAGGGACCAGGTGAGGTACTGTAATCCACCCATCGCGAAATCGCCGTCTGGTTTAAAAGGAACGACCCGGTGGAGTTGATCGATGAAGGCCCGACCATTGCGGGTAATTGAATTAAAGCGAGTGATGTGACCTGTCAGAGGCGTAGCGCCAGCCGCGACGTCACGAGTGTTAACCCACTCCTTCGTGGCGTCATTCAATGTCAGTATTTGTGATCGCGGTCGCTCGAAAGTGATAGTCGTAACGTCCGGTCCGATGGGGCGATGTGCCCGCTGCAGGCTTCCTTCCAGCGTTTCAGCCAATTCATCGAGGAATGGCTCGTCCCGTTCGATCCATTTCCTCACCTTTGGCGTTTCCGGGACAGGCTGCGCACGGCTCGTCGCTTTCATGAAGATCGTTTTGAGCCAGTCATAGACGATAGGCGCGGTGATCCCAGCCACAGCCGGATTGGCTTCTATAAAGGCCGCCAACTCAACCAAGTAACTACCTGATCGCGACGGAAGCAAATAGAACTCGGCGCTCCGAGCTGCTGTCGCACGAGCGACGATATTTCCCGTCAGCAAGGCATGCGTCGCGATCTGGACGGCTTGGGCAACACCTTGAATGGAAGTCGTCCCATCATACAATGGGAGTACGCCGTCTGCAGCTGTGCCACCATCGTAGCGCACCCTAAGTGGTATCCTAACAGACATTCATGCCCCCGTGCATATTCAGAATATCGAAGACCCTTGCCCTCAACTTCTCCTATCAGAGCCAACTGCGCTCGCAAACTCTAAGAAAAGGTGAATTACCGAAACACTTGGGTGTCGAAAGCTGAGTATTCACGCGTCTCGGACGCGAGGATTCCCCTCTCGTTCCTCGATGGCCAAAAGCCGCATATTCTGTGTGTGCATACAGTTACACCAAATATAGTAATTGAAAATCATTCAGTTAATCCAAGATCGATCTAAGTTCGACCCAAGTCTTACCTGTGTATACACTCATCAGTTGGTTGCAGCCCTGCGCCCGCGCATCAAGTGGCGATCCCGGCACGGCCATCACCTCGCGCCCATATTCCGCCGCCAATCGCGCGGTGATCAGCGAACCGGAGCGGGGCGCGGCCTCCACCACCAATGTGCCGCCCGCCAGTCCGGCGATAATCCGGTTGCGATAGGGGAAATGCCGCGCCTGCGGCTCGCGCCCCGGCGGCTGTTCGGCCACCAACAACCCAGTGTGCGCGATCCGTTCCTGCAATTCGCGATTTTCCGGCGGATAATAACTGTCGATCCCGCCCGCGATCACCGCGATGGTGCCGCTGTCAATCGATCCCGCATGCACAGCCGTATCAATTCCGCGCGCAAGGCCGGATACCGTCACATGGCCACGCTCGCCCAGCCGCACCGCCAAATCACGGGCAAGACGACACGCCGCCGCAGAGGCATTGCGCGCGCCGACCATCGCGACCATCGGGCGATCGAGCAGCGCCTCATGTCCGCGCACGACCAAGACCGGCGGCGCATTTTCGATCTCGCCCAAGGCCAGCGGATATAGCCCCTGCCCCAAAAACAGGTAACGCGCGCCAAGCTGGTCCACCCGCTCCATTTCGCGCTCCACCTCCGCCCGCGCGGCAAGGCGCGGCGCTTTACCGCGCCCGCGCGCCGCCAGATCGGGAATCGCGCGCAACGCCGCGTCTGCCGAACCGAATCGCTGCAACAGATGATAATAAGTGATCGGCCCGATATTGGCCGAACGGATCAGCCGCAAACGGGCAATCCGGTCTTCAAGCAACGCAACACTCAACACGCTTACTCCCTTAAATGCACCCTAGCTTTTGCTACCCACTTTCGGCTCCGTCCCGGCGATCAAGCGCCGGATATTATCCGCATGTTTAAACACGCACACCAACGCCAGCCCTAAAAACAACGGCGCATATCCGCCAAAGCCAAGCCCCAGCGCGGCCAATGGCGTCGATAAGGCCGCCACCATGCCACCCACCGATGATCGCTTGGAAAGATACAGCGCCGATAGCCAGACCCCTGCAAACACTAATCCGACCGGCCATGCCAGCGCCAGCGCGATGCCAAGCAATGTCGCCACACCCTTGCCACCCTTGAACCCAAGCCAGACCGGGAAAAGATGCCCGAAAAACGCGCCCAAAGCCGCCAGACTCAGCAGATCTGGCCCCCGCAACTCAGGCCAGATCGCGCCCGCAATCAAAATGGCCACCGCGCCTTTGGCCCCGTCGAGCAACAATGTCGCCGCCGCCAGACCCTTGCGGCCCGTGCGCAACACATTAGTCGCCCCGATATTGCCGGAACCGATCTGGCGCAGGTCGCCCGCGCCCGCAATCCGCGTCAGAATCACCCCGAATGGGATCGATCCCAACAAATAGCCGAGCAACAATGCCTCCAGCGGCACACTCCATGACGGCATCGAAAACCCTCTTCTTCACGTTGCGGATCTGCGGCAAGACCCTATCACTTTATACAAGCACGCATCATATCTTCTGTCCAACGGCGCACAAGCGGCGTTTATGCACCAATCCGCTATTGCAACGCGGCATGGTCCATGCTTTAGGCATTGCCAGAAGATTGCAACAGGTCCGCACACACGGACCACGCGACACGACGGGGAAGTTGATCACATGGCGGAATTCTCACTGCCCACCAACAGCAAGATCAAAAAAGGTGGCAAGGTTCACAAGACCGATGGCGCCAGCGTCAAGGCCTTCAAGGTCTATCGCTACGATCCTGATTCGGGCGAAAATCCCCATTACGATACGTTCGAGATCGATCTCGACGATTGCGGCCCGATGGTGCTCGATGCGCTCATCAAGATGAAGTCCGAACAGGACCCGTCGCTGACGTTCCGCCGCTCGTGCCGCGAAGGGATTTGCGGTTCATGCTCGATGAACATCAACGGTCGCAACGGCCTCGCCTGCACGACCGCGATTGAAGATTGCAAGGGCGATGTCCGCATCACCCCATTGCCGCATATGGATGTCATCAAGGATCTCGTCCCTGATTTCACCCATTTCTACGCGCAATATGCGTCGATCCAGCCTTGGTTGCAGACCGTCACCCCGCCGCCTTCGGGCAAGGAACGTCTCCAGTCGCCGGAAGATCGCAACAAATTGGATGGTCTGTATGAGTGCATTCTGTGCGCCTGCTGCTCGACCTCTTGCCCGAGCTATTGGTGGAACTCCGACAAGTTCCTCGGCCCGGCCATCTTGTTGCAGGCCTATCGCTGGTTGGCGGATAGCCGCGACGAAATGACCGGCGAGCGTCTGGACGAACTGGAAGATCCGTTCCGCCTGTATCGCTGCCACACCATCATGAACTGCGCCAATGTCTGCCCCAAGGGTCTGTCCCCGGCGCGGGCCATTGCCGAAACCAAGAAGATGATGGCCGAACGGGCGATCTGATCTTGACGGAACAAGCCCTCGGCTATCCCACATTCAAATATGCGCCAGACCCGGACATGCCGGGCTGGCACATTTGGGAAGCCGAGGCAGTTCAGGCATTCAACGCCCAATTCGAACCCATCCGCCTGCGCACCGATGAAGATGGCCGCGCCCGCGTGCGGTTCTGGCCCCGCGCCACCCATCAAAATCCATCGGGCAATGTCCATGGCGGCGCGATCATGGCCTTTGTCGATATGGCGCTATTCGCAGGCGCGCATCAATTGGGCATCCGCCCGGTGATGAAAGCCCTCACCATTGATGCGGGCGTCCAATTCATCGACGGCGCAGTCATCGGAGAGCCGGTGGATGCGGTGGTTGAATTGCTGCGGGAAACCGGCCGCATGGCATTCATTCGCGGCCTGATCGAACAACAAGGCCGCCTCATCGCCGCCTTCAACGGCACCTTCCGCAAATATGTGCCGCAAAATTAAGGTGGATATATGAGCGGTATAGCCCAACGCTATCAGATCATGGTCGAGGCAGGCGAACTGCGCCCGGATGTCGATCAGCGCATGGCGATGGAACGGCTGCGCCAGATGGCCGATGCGTTGGAAGCCGCCGACCGCGCAGGTTCTGCGGGCGGCGGGTTGTTCGGCCTATTCAAGCGCAAGAGCGCCGGACCCGTCATTCGCCACCTCTATCTGTGGGGCGGGGTCGGTCGCGGCAAGTCGATGATCATGGACATGTTCTTCGATTGCCTCAACATCAAGGCCAAGCGCCGCGTCCATTTCCACGCCTTCATGCTGGAGGTGCATGACCGCATCCGTCAGGCCCGCACGCTGGATAAGGGCGATCCGATCCCGATCGTCGCCCGCGACCTTGCCCGCGATCTCCGCCTGCTCGCTTTTGATGAAATGCAGGTCAACAACATCGCCGATGCGATGATCCTGTCGCGCTTGTTCACGGCCCTGCTGGAACAAGGGGTGACCGTCGTCACCACCTCCAATCGCCACCCGCGCGATCTGTATAAAAACGGCCTGAACCGCGCCCATTTCCTGCCATTTATCGATCTGTTGGAAGCGCAATTCGACATCATGACCCTGAACGGCCCAGTCGATTATCGGTTGGAACGCCTGACCGGGGTCAAAACATGGCACAGCCCGGCAGATGCCGTCGCCACGGCCTCATTGAGCGAAGCCTTTTTCCGCCTGACCGATTATCCCGTCAACGACAAGGCGCATGTCCCGTCGGAAGACCTTGAAATTCCGGGTGGGCGCATCATCCATGTCCCGAAAAGCTTCAAGGGCGTGGGCGTTTTTTCCTTCAAGCGTCTGTGCGCCGAGGCGCGCGGCGCGGCGGATTATCTGGCGCTTGCCCAGCATTTCCACACGCTGATCATCGTCGCCATCCCGATCATGGGACCGCAAAATCGCAACGAAGCCGCCCGCTTCGTCACCCTGATCGATGCGCTGTATGAACACCGCGTCAAACTCCTCGCCGCTGCCGCCGCCGCCCCGGCGAGCCTCTACCCCACCGGCGATGGGGCGTTCGAATTTGAACGCACCGTATCGCGCCTGATGGAAATGCAATCGGCGGATTATCTCGCCCTTGGCCATGGCGAAGCGGAAGACGAACCGCAACTCGCGACCGAGGCGGAGGCCGGGTAACGGCTTCCACTTCTCATGGCCAAAAAGAAATACACGCTGACTGCCACCCTGCCCGATGGCTATGTCAAAACCATCGGCCCGACCGCGACCGAGTTCACGCATTATTGGCGCATTGTCGCGACGCTGGAGAACGGCAAGACCGAGGTCTTCTGGGGCCACACCAAATCCCTTGCCGAGGCCCGTAAGAAGAAGGTCGCCGCGCAAGAAGGCGCTAAAATTCGTGGCTGGAAGGGCTATGAGATTGATATCGTGGAACTGGAGCGGTCGTAGACGCGGTGTCGGCCCTGTGCCGCCCGCCCCACATTCCCTCCGCCGTCATTCCCGCGTAGGCGGGAATCCAGACAGGGCGGACCAACACGGTTGCGCGCCCTTCGATCCGATGGCGCTTATGGATTCCCGCCTGCGCGGGAATGGCGCATTTTGGGGAAGCACTCGCACCCACTATCGCCGCGCCGTAAAAAACGCCCGCAATTGCGCCGCCGCTTCCATTTCACCCAGCCCGGCATAGACCTCGGGCCGGTGATGGCAGGTCGGTTGGTCGAACCAGCGCGGGCCATGTTCGATCGCGCCGCCCTTGGGATCGCTCGCGGCGTAATACACGCGGTCAATGCGGGCGTGGCTGATCGCGGCGGCGCACATCGCGCAGGGCTCCAGCGTCACCCATAAATCACAGCCCATCAACCGCCCATCGCCCAGTTTCTCGCATGCCGCACGGATCGCGAGGATTTCGGCGTGCGCAGTCGGATCAAGCCCACCATGCATCGCATTGCCGACCGCCGCCACCACCTCGGAACCCCGCATGATCACCGCGCCGACCGGCACTTCGTCTGCTGCCGCCGCTTGGGCTGCAAGGTCGAGGGCGTGGCGCATCGGGGTGGGGACCGGCATTTTCATCGCCCCTCCCTATCGCGTCCATTATTCATCTGCCAGTCAGTTTCATCATCTCATGATTTGCCAATTCAACCGGCTCGGCTATGGTCGCGGCCATGATGGCCAGCTCTGGCTGATCCAGATCATCTCATCGGGAGTATTTCATGCGTACGTCCGTTCTTGCCCTTTGCCTTGCGCCGTTGCTCGTCGCAGGTTGCGCGGCGCAGCCCAAAGCTCTCGCACCTGTCGCAGCGCCAGTCATCGCCAAGCCCGGTCCGGTGCCGGTCAGCCTCTTGGCCGCACAGGTCAATATTCCGAACGAGACGTTCACCCTCGCCAATGGCCTGCGCGTCATCGTGCATGAAGATCGCAAGGCCCCGATTGTCGCGGTGTCGGTCTGGTATCATATCGGTTCGCGCAATGAACCGGCGGGCAAGACCGGTTTTGCCCATTTGTTCGAACATCTGATGTTCAACGGCTCGGAAAATGCGCCGGGCGATTATTTCGAACCCTTGCAAGAGGTCGGCGCGACCGATTTCAACGGCACGACATGGTTCGACCGCACCAATTATTTCCAGAACGTCCCAACGGCGGCGCTGGAACGCGCGCTGTTTCTCGAAAGCGACCGCATGGGGCATTTGCTCGGCGCGGTGACGCAGGCCAAGCTCGATAATCAGCGCGGCGTTGTTCAGAATGAAAAGCGTCAGGGCGATAATCAACCCTTTGGCATGGTCGAATATGCCCAGTTGGAAGCGCTGTTCCCGGCGGGCCATCCTTATCATCACGCAACCATTGGTTCGATGGCGGACCTTGATGCGGCCTCGCTGGAAGATGTGAAAAACTGGTTCCGCGCCCATTATGGCCCGAACAATGCCGTGCTGGTGCTGGCGGGCGATATCGATGCCAAAACCGCCAAGCCCTTGGTCGAAAAATGGTTCGGCGATATTGCGCGCGGGCCGGAACCGGTGGCCGACAGCGTCGATATTCCGACCCTTGCCACGCCTAAAACGGAGGTGCTGAAGGACCGCGTCGCCACCACCCGCATTTATCGCAATTGGGTGGTGCCGGGGGTCGATAGCGCGGATGCAGTGCCGCTCGATATTGCCGCCTCGGTGCTGGGCGGCCTGTCCAGCTCGCGGCTTGATAATGCACTGGTCCGCAAGGAGCAGATCGCGGTCAGTGTCACCGCCAGCCTGCAAGCCTTCGAAAAAGTGAGCCTGTTCGAAGTTACCGCCGATGTGAAGCCGGGCGTCGATCCGGCGCTGGTTGCCAAGCGGCTGGACGAGATCATCGCCGATTTCCGCGCCAATGGCCCGACTGCCGATGAGGTGCAGCGCGTGGCGACTGGCGAACTCGCGAGCAGCATCGTGGGACTGGAACAGGTCGGCGGCTTTAACGGCAAGGCGAATGTGCTGGCCGAGGGGCTGCTGTATAATAACGACGTCAATCATTACCGCGCAGAGCTTGCCCAATATGGCAGCGCAACGCCCGCGCAGGTGACGGCGGTGATGCAGAAATGGCTGTCGCGCCCGGTCTATAATCTGACGGTCGAACCGGGGCAGCGCGGTGCCTATGAAGAGGCCAAAACCTCGAACGCCAAGATCGCCCCGCGCCAATATTGGTCGGGCGAAGGCGCGGCCCCCGATAATGTCGCGCCCATCGCCAAGGCCGACCGCAGCAAATTGCCGCAGGTCACCCCCGTGGCCGATCTCGATTTCCCGACCGTCGAACGCGCCACATTGTCGAATGGCGTGACGATCCGTTATGTCCAGCGCCAATCGACCCCGACGACAAGGCTCTCGCTCAGTTTCGATGCGGGCTATGCCGCCGATAATCGCGACAAGCTCGGCACCCAGGCGCTGATGCTGTCCTTGTTGGATGAAGGCACGACCAGCCGCAATTCGATCCAGATTGCCGAGGAGCAGGAACGGCTCGGCGCATCGATCAGCGCGGGCGCGAGCATGGACCGCACCAGCCTCTCGCTCTTTGCGTTGACGCCCAATCTCGACCTGTCGCTCGATCTGTTCGAGGACATCGTCAAGCATCCGGCCTTTGCCCCGGATGAGGTCGAACGCCTGCGCGCCCAGCAATTGGCGGGCATCGCGGCGGAAGCCAAGGAACCGAACGCCATCGCCAGCCGCGCCTTGCCGCCGCTTTTATATGGCAAGGACAATCCCTATGGCATTCCATTCTCCGGCAGCGGGACCGAAGCGAGCGTCAAATCCGTCACCCGCGACGATCTGATCGCCTTTCACCAATCATGGCTGCGACCGGAAAAGCTGTCGATCTTCGTCGTGAGCGATCTGCCCTTGGCCGAATTGCAACCAAAATTGGAGGCGCGTTTCGGCGCATGGCAGGGGACAGGTGTTGCCGCCCCGGCCAAGCCGATCAACGCGACCGTCGCGGCCCCGAAAACATCGCGGATTATCCTCATCAACCGCCCGGATTCGCCTCAATCGGTGATCTTGGCCGGGCAGGTACTGCCGTTGAACGGCACGGATGAACTATTGCCGCTCCAGACCGGGATCGAGGTGTTGAGCAACAATTTCCTGTCCCGCCTCAACATGGACCTGCGCGAAACCAAGGGCTGGTCCTATGGCGTGCGCGGCGGCGTGACCCAGTTTGAAGGGCAAGTGCCGTACATCATCACCGCCCCGGTGCAGGCCGACAAGACCGGCCCGGCCATTGCCGAAATCCTGTCGCAGGTGATGGCATTCCGCACGACCAAGGGCATCACTGCGGATGAATTCCGCCGCCGCATCTCGGACAATATCCTGAAACTGCCGGGCAGCTTTGAAACGGCGGGCGCGGTGCTGACGGCGATGCAGCGCAACGCCCTGTTCCAGCGTCCAGACGATTTTTACGACGGTCTCGCCAGCCGCTATCGCGGCATGACCGCAGGCGAACTCGACAAGGCTGTCCGCGCCGTGATCGATCCTGCCCGCTTTACTTGGGTGATCGTCGGCGATGCGGCCAAGGTCGGCCCGCAATTGCGCACACTTAAAATCCCGGTCGAAAATGTGGAGGCACCAGAATGAGCAGCATCATATTGGCAGGCGATTGGGACTGCGTGACCGAAACGCCGATGGGCGAACAGAAATCGGTAATGCATTTCGATGTCGATGGCGACCGCTTTACCGGCATCAATAGCGCCGAAATGGGTTCGCTCGACATTGAGGCAGGACGGATCGATGGCGATGAAATTCATTGGGAAATGCGCCTGACCAAGCCAATGAAGATGCTGCTGATCTGCACCGCGCAAATCGATGAGGACCGGTTGGAGGGCTATGCCAAGGCAGGCGGCTTTGGCCAGTTCACGATTTCGGCCAAGCGGCGCTGACAGGGCTGTTCAAGACGATGGCGCTCATCCGTTCGCTCCTGTTCATGCTGATCTGCTATCCCGGCTCGCTGCTCATCGTGCTGTCGGGCTTTCCGGCGGCCCCTTTTGGCGCACGCGCGGTGCGCGGGGTGGTGATCGTCTGGGCGCATTGGCACCGCTTTTGCGCCCGTTTTCTGCTCGGCATTCGCAGCCGCCTGTCCGCGCCTGTGCCTGCGGGCCAATATCTCATCGCCTGCAAGCATCAATCCATGTTTGAAACCATCGAGGCATTGATCATCTTCGATCATCCCGTGGTGGTGATGAAGCGCGAATTGTCGGAAATGCCGCTTTGGGGCTGGGTCGCGCGGCAATATGGCGTGATCGGGGTGGACCGCGAAGGATCTGCCAGCGCACTACGCGCCTTGATGCAGGACGCGAAAGAGGCCGTGAAAACGGGCCGCTCCATCGTCATTTTCCCGGAAGGCACCCGCGTCGCCCCCGGCGAACAACCAGCGGTGCGCGCAGGCTTTGCCGCCTTGTACAAGATGCTCGGCCTGCCGGTGCTGCCGGTGGCGCTCAATGCCGGAAAAATATGGCCGCGCGGATTGATCAAACAATCGGGCGTGGTGGATTGGGACTTGCGTCCGATCTTGCCGCCGAAACAGGACCGCGCAGAGATCGAGGCCGCAGTGCATCAGGCGATCAACGCGTTGGAAGCCTAAAGCTCTTGTTCACCTGATTGATATAGCCATATGATCATGATGATGAACAAGCCGCCCTCTCGTTATCAGGTGCTCGAACAACATGGTCGGCTGATCGTGCTGGTCGATGGCCAGCCGGTCAATGGCTTTGCGGCACAGGCAGAAAGCGGCAAGGCGAACCTGCAAGGCGGTGCAATGGCCAAGCCCGATGGACTGGTGGCCGAACCCGTATCGACGACCAACGCCTCGCCCAGTAACCGCCCACCAGAATCGGCAGGCGTTGCCCCGCGTGATAATAGCTGGCTCCATCAATTGGGCGCTTATGGCCTGTCGGCCTTATACAAGAACCGCGACGATCAAGGTCGCCTCCTGATCCGGCGCACCCGCAACAGCCGCCCGCTACAAGCCGCCCTATCGCGTGAGGAAGAGGCGAAGTTCGCAGGTCTAATGGGCCTCTGGCTGGTAGCCCTCTTCGTGCTGGTCGCGACTTTGCCGGTGAAACCGATGTTGAACGCCGGTCTGCTCTTTATCCTGTTCAAATTCGGCTGGCCGCTGCTGCTCAATCGCATCCCGGCTGATCGATGGGAAATAGTCGCTTAGGCCCCATCGCGCGGGCCACGCACCCCTGCCCGCCCGCGCTTGGCCAGTTCGGCCTTCAAGACCTCCGGCCTTGGCGCATAGATAAAGCCAAAGCTGACATTGCCCTCGCGCGTTTCGACCACATGATGCAGCCGATGCGCCTGCACGATCCGCTTCATATAGGCCGAACGCGGGACATAATGATGGCCGATCCGTTGATGGACGATCACATCATGGAACCCGAAATAGATCGCGCCATAGGCCGCAATCCCGCCACCGACCCACGCAAATGCCGCCCCATGGCCAAGGCCGATGCCATAATAGAACAGCCCGATCGACGGCAGCGCGAAAATCACCGCATAGAGATCGTTCAGTTCGAATCTGCCCGTGCGCGGGCGGTGATGGCTCTTGTGCAGAAACCAGCCCGGCCCGTGCATGATCCAGCGATGGGCGGCATAGGCAAAGCCCTCCATGCCGATCACGGTCATCAGGAATAATAAAGGGCCGGGGATGGAATGCATGGCCCATGCCTTAAACCCGCCGCTTGCGCCGGTCAGCAATTTTCTGCATCCATGCCCTTATGTTTCGACACAAACGCCTCCTTATCGTCCCCGCTTTGTTGTTGCTGTCCGCATGCGGCCTGCCCGAACAAAAGGTCCGCACCGGATTAATCAATGCAGGGCTACGCCCCCCGATGGCGGGCTGCATGGCCAAGCGCATGGTCGAGCGCTTGTCGATCTCGCAGTTGCAACGACTGGGCGCGCTTGGCAATTTGAAGGACAAAGACTGGCGCGAACTGCCGATGGATCAATTTCTGCACAATGTCCGTGCGTTAAAGGACCCGGAAATTCTGTCGGTGACGAGCGCGTCGGCATTGCTATGCGCGGTGAACGGCTAAGACTCGCCCGACCATAAGGGCAGACATGTTCGATCCTATCACTTTTACGATGCTGCAAACGCGAACTTAGCGGAAATGCGGGCTGGATTCTTTCGCCAAGCTATGCTTTAGCCCCAAGCGATCCAGATCGCATTGCAGCCGAAAGGGGCACGAACGACATGAATATTCACGAATATCAGGCCAAGGAATTGCTGGCTAAATTCGGCATCGCCATCCCAAAGGGCGTTGCCGCGCTGACCGTTGAAGAAGCCGTCAAGGCGACCGAGTCGCTGCCGGGGCCGTTATATGTCGTAAAGTCCCAGATCCATGCTGGTGGCCGCGGCAAGGGCAAGTTCAAGGAACTGCCGGCTGATGCCAAGGGCGGTGTCCGTCTCGCCAAGTCGGTGGACGAAGTCCGCGACCACGCAACCGAAATGCTCGGCAACACGCTCGTCACCATCCAGACCGGCGACGCTGGCAAGCAGGTCAACCGCCTCTATGTCACCGATGGCGTTGATATTGCCAAGGAATATTACCTCTCGATGCTCGTCGATCGCAAGACCGGCCGCATTGCGATGATCGTGTCGACCGAAGGCGGCATGGACATTGAAGAAGTCGCGCACTCGACCCCGGAAAAGATCACGACCATCGTGATCGACCCGGCACAGGGCTTCATGCCGCATCATGGCCGCGCGGTTGCGTTCGCGCTGAAGCTGTCGGGCGACCTCAACAAGCAGGCTGCAAAGCTTGCCGCCAGCCTGTATGAAGCGTTCGTCTCGCTCGATTGCGCGATGCTCGAAATCAATCCGCTGGTCGAAAGCAAGGACGGCCAGCTGCTCGTGCTCGACACCAAGATGAGCTTCGACTCGAACGCCCTGTTCCGTCACCCGGAAGTGATGGCGCTGCGCGACGAAACCGAAGAAGATGCGGCAGAAGTCGAAGCTTCGAAATATGACCTCGCCTACATCAAGCTCGATGGCAACATCGGCTGCATGGTGAACGGTGCCGGTCTGGCGATGGCCACGATGGACATCATCAAGCTGAACGGCGCGTTCCCGGCGAACTTCCTCGATGTGGGCGGTGGCGCCACCACCGAAAAGGTCACGGCTGCGTTCAAGATCATCTTGTCCGATCCTGCCGTGAAGGGCATTCTCGTCAACATCTTCGGCGGCATCATGAAGTGCGACATCATCGCTGCCGGTATCGTTGCCGCCGCGAAGGAAGTGAACCTCTCGGTGCCGCTGGTCGTCCGCCTCGAAGGCACCAACGTCCAGCTTGGCAAGGACATCCTCGCCAATTCCGGCCTGCCGATTGTCCCGGCCAACGATCTGGGCGATGCCGCTCAAAAGATCGTAGCACAAGTGAACAACGCCGCCTGATACGACGGAAGGGCCTTGATCGGCCCTTCCAGTTCGTTATCGGCGTTTTGGCAACCAGACTTACTTTAAACTAGGGCAGCGTTCTTAATGGCGCGCCGTCCAGGAAAGGAAAGCGACATGAAAATCCTCGTCCCCGTCAAGCGGGTGATCGATTATAATGTGAAGCCGCGGGTGAAAGCCGATGGCACGGGCGTCGATCTGGCGAACGTGAAAATGTCGATGAACCCATTCGATGAAATCGCGGTCGAAGAAGCCATTCGCCTGCGTGAAAAGGGCGTTGCCACGGAAATCATCGCGATTTCTGTCGGCCCGGAAAAGGCGCAGGAAACCCTGCGTACCGCGCTCGCCATGGGTGCGGACCGCGCGATCCTGATCGTCGCCGAAGATGTGGAGCCGCTCGGCGTTGCCAAGCTCCTCGCCAAGGTTGTCGAAGAAGAACAGCCCGGCCTCGTGATCCTCGGCAAGCAGGCAATCGATGACGACAGCAACCAGACCGGCCAGATGCTGGCCGCGCTGACGGGCCGTCCGCAGGGCACTTTCGCTTCCAAGGTCGAAGTCGCTGGCGACACCGTCAACGTGACCCGCGAAGTCGATGGCGGTCTTGAAACCGTGGCCCTTAAGACCCCGGCGATCATCACCACCGACCTTCGTTTGAACGAGCCGCGCTATGCGTCGTTGCCGAACATCATGAAGGCCAAGTCCAAGCCGCTGGCGACCAAGACCCCTGCCGATTACGGCGTGGATGTTGCGCCGCGTCTCAAGACGCTGACCGTCACAGAGCCGCCGGTGCGTAGCGCTGGCATCAAGGTTGCCGATGTCGATGCATTGGTCGCCAAGCTTAAAGAAATGGGAGTCGCACAATGAAGACCCTCGTTTATGTCGAACATGACAACGCATCGCTGAAGGATGCGACCCTCGCCGTCGTCACCGCTGCCTCGCAGCTCGGTGAAGTCCATCTGCTCGTCGCCGGTCAAGGCTGCGGCGCAGTGGCCGAACAGGCGTCGAAGATCGCTGGCGTTGCCAAGGTCCATGTGGCCGATGATGCGGCTTATGCCAATCAGCTGGCCGAAAATGTCGCGACGCTCGTCGTCGACCTGATGGGCCATCATGATGCGTTCCTTGCGCCGGCAACCGCCCATGGCAAGAACATCGCGCCGCGCGTCGCCGCGTTGCTCGATGTCATGCAGATCTCGGACATTCTGTCGGTCGAAAGCGCCGACACCTTCACCCGTCCGATCTATGCGGGCAACGCGATTGCGACTGTCCAGTCTGCGGATGCCAAGAAGGTCATCACCGTGCGCGGCACCGCTTTTGCCAAGGCAGAAGCCACCGGCGGTTCGGCGGCGATCGAAGCCATCGGCAGCAAGGGCGATGCAGGCACATCGTCGTTCGTTGGTGCTGAAATCGCCAAGCTCGAACGTCCGGAACTGACCTCGGCCAAGGTGATCGTCTCCGGCGGTCGCGCGCTGAAGGATGCAGAAACCTTCCAGCAGGTGATCTTCCCGTTAGCGGACAAGCTTGGCGCAGCTGTCGGCGCATCGCGCGCTGCGGTCGATGCGGGCTATGTCCCGAACGATTATCAGGTCGGCCAGACCGGCAAGATCGTCGCCCCGGAAGTCTATGTCGCCATCGGCATCTCCGGTGCGATCCAGCATCTCGCCGGGATGAAAGACTCCAAGACGATCATCGCGATCAACAAGGACGAAGACGCCCCGATCTTCCAGGTCGCGGATCTCGGCCTGGTCGGCGATCTGTTCAAGATCGTACCGGAACTCGTCGGCAAGCTCTGAATTGTCAGATCAGTCTGAATAAGGCAAAGGGCGGTCAGCAATGGCCGCCCTTTCTTTTTAAACTAATATCGACGGATAAAGCCCCGCATGTCGACGCATCATATCCTGACACTTTCCTGCGATGATCGCCCCGGCCTTGTCGCCGCCGTGGCGGGTTGCCTTGCCGATCATCAGGGCAACATTCTCGATTCCCAGCAGTTCAACGATGTGATGAGCGGGCGCTTCTTCATGCGGGTCGTGTTCGCCTTGCCGCCCGGCCAGATCATCGATGCGCTACGCCACCAATTGGGCGTGATCGGCCAGCAGCTCGGCCTCGACTGGAATCTGCGGCCCAAGGACAAGACGCGCAAGACATTGCTGCTCGTGTCCAAATTCGATCATTGCCTTGCCGATCTCTTGTACCGCCACCGTATCGGCGAACTACCGATGGATGTGGCGGGCATTGTCTCCAACCATCCGCAAAGCGCGCTCAACCTGACGCTCGCCGATCATATCCCGTTTCATCATCTGCCGATCAGCAAGGACAACAAGGCCGAACAAGAGACCATGATCCGCCGCATCATCGATGACAGCGGCACGGAATTGGTGGTGCTGGCGCGCTATATGCAGATCCTCTCCGACGAATTCGTGCGCGACCTGCGCGGGCGCTGCATCAATATTCATCACAGCTTCTTGCCGGGCTTCAAGGGGGCCAAGCCCTACCATCAAGCCTTCGAACGCGGGGTAAAGATGATCGGCGCGACCGCCCATTATGTCACCGCCGATCTGGATGAAGGCCCGATCATCCATCAGGATGTCGAAGCGATCAGCCATGCCGACAGCCCGGACGATCTCGTCCGCAAGGGCCGCGACATCGAACGCCGCGTGCTGTCCACCGCCGTGCTCCATCATCTCGAAGACCGGGTATTGCTGAACGGCAATCGCACGGTCGTATTCAAGGACTGATCTTCCCCTTGCCCTGCCCCCCCTTCACCCTCTAACCCGTATAACATGATTGCAAGGCTCAAGGGCGTACTCGCCGAAACAGGGACGGACCATGGGGTGATCGACGTGCAAGGCGTCGGCTATCTCGTGCTGCTGTCGGGACGCACGCTCAGCGCGATTGGCGAGATCGGCAATGATGTGCTGCTCCTCACCGATATGCAGGTGCGCGAGGATGCGATCACCCTGTTCGGCTTTGGCTCGGCGGCGGAGCGCGACTGGTTCCGCCTGCTCACCAGCGTGCAAGGCGTTGGCGGCAAGGTCGCGTTGAACATCCTGACCGCGCTCGCCCCGGATGAACTGGTCCGGGCCATCGGCGCACAGGATAAGGCGATGGTCGCCCGCGCCAATGGCGTTGGCCCGAAACTCGCGGAACGCATCGTGCGCGAATTGAAGGACAAGGTCGGGTCGCTCGCTTTGCTTGGCCCCGGCGCATTGGGGAGCACCCCCGTGCCAAAGGGCAGCCATGCGGCAGATGCCGTCTCGGCGCTCGCCAATCTCGGGTTCAAGCCAAATGAGGCTGCCAATGCGGTACAGGCCGCACAGGATGAACTCGGCGATAGCGCCAGCCTTGATGCGCTGGTGCGCCTCGCGCTGAAAAAGGCCTCACGATGACCGACGACCGCCTCCTCACCGCCAATCGCCGCCCGGAAGATGTGGACGCGGCGCTGCGCCCGAAATCCCTCGATGAGTTCGTCGGGCAAAAGGCTGCGCGCGAAAATCTGCGCGTGTTTATCGAGGCCGCACGCGGCCGTGGCGATGCGCTCGATCATGTGCTGTTCTTTGGCCCGCCCGGCCTTGGCAAGACGACGCTGGCGCAGATCATCGCCCGCGAAATGGGCGTGGGCTTTCGTGCCACCTCCGGGCCGGTCATCGCGAAATCCGGGGATCTCGCCGCGCTGCTGACCAATCTCGAAGATGGCGATGTGCTGTTCATCGATGAAATTCACCGGCTCAATCCGGCGGTGGAGGAAGTGCTCTACCCGGCGATGGAAGACCGCGCGCTCGATCTGATGATCGGCGAAGGGCCGTCCGCCCGTTCGGTGCGGATCGACCTCCCGAAATTCACTTTGGTCGGCGCGACCACGCGCCAAGGCCTGCTCACCACACCGTTGCGCGACCGTTTCGGCATTCCGGTGCGGCTGCAATTCTACACCGTCGATGAACTGGAACAGGTCGTGCGCCGCGCTGCCGGGTTGCTCGACCTTGGCATCGCCGATGATGGCGCGCGCGAAGTGGCGCGGCGCGCGCGTGGCACCCCGCGCATCGCCGGGCGGTTGCTGCGTCGTGTGCGCGATTTCGCCAATGTCGCGGGTGAAACGGTGGTCACCGCGCAAATCGCCGATGCCTCGCTCAATCGGCTGGAGGTCGATGCGCTTGGCCTTGATGCGATGGACCGGCGCTATTTGATGATGATCGCCGATATTTATCGCGGCGGGCCGGTCGGCGTGGAAACGCTGGCGGCGGGCCTGTCCGAACCGCGCGACACGGTGGAAGAAGTGATCGAGCCTTATCTGATCCAGCTCGGCCTGATCGCCCGCACCGCCCGCGGGCGGATGCTGAACGCGCGCGGGTGGAAACATCTCGGCCTCAATCCACCGAGCGACATCAATGTGCAAGACAGCCTGTTCGATGAGTGAACCGACCCTGCCCAGCCCGGCATCGGGCGTGTTTATCGGCCCAGTCCATCATTTCCCGGTGCGCGTCTATTATGAAGACACGGACGTTTCGGGCATCGTCTATCACGCCAATTATCTGCGTTTCATGGAGCGCGGGCGTTCCGACATGCTGCGCGTGATCGGCATCGATCAACGCGCGGCCATCGAGACTGGCCAAGGCGTCTATACGGTCGCGGACATTGCGCTGCGCTATCTCCGCCCGGCGCGACTGGATGACGATCTGATCGTCAAATCATCGGTGACGCAGTTGAAAAATGCGAGCTGCAAGATTCATCAGGCAATCTGGCGCGGTGACGAACAGCTCACCCGCGCCGAGGTGACGGCGGCATTTATCACCCTTGATGGCCGCCCCCAACGCCAGCCGCCTGCATGGATGGCCGCTTTTCAACGCGTGCTGGCGGAGTAAAGCGACAAGCATACACTGCGTAAAATCCACCAACGGCGCAAAGCGCCGCAAGGCCGAACGGTCGCCGCACCTTATTGGCGCGAAAGCCTAAGGCAGCGGATGTTGCCGCCGGCGACTGAGGCTAAAACAAAAAAGCCCCCCCTTAAAAACTCATTTCCTCATAGACATGACGGACATCGCCCTGCCACTCGCCCTGATAGCGCTCCAACAGCAATTCCGCCTTGGTCTTGCCGCTGTCGATAATCTCATCGAGCGGGTTGAGGAATGACGCTTCATTTTCACCCAACGCATTGACCTGCGCGCGCGCCGTAAGTCCCGCCCGCGCAATGTCGAGAATGGCACGCCCCAATTGCTGGAACGTCCGGCCATCCGGGGCGAGAGTCTTGAGACCCAAGGTCGGCACCTCGGCGCGAATGCGATGATGGTCGGCGATGCTCCAGCCCTTGACCACATCCCATGCGGCATCAAGCGCGGCCTGATCATACAGCAGCCCCACCCAGAATGCGGGCAGCGCGCAAATGCGGTTCCACCGGCCCCCATCGGCCCCGCGCATTTCGAGGAAGCTCTTCAACCGCACTTCCGGAAAGGCGGTGGACAAATGGTCGTTCCAATCGCCGATATGCGGCTTTTGGCCCTTGTACGCAGGCAGTTCGCCCTTCAGAAAATCGCGGAAAGACTGGCCTGCGGCATCGATATATTTGCCGTCGCGATAAACAAAGTACATCGGCACATCGAGCATATAATCGGCATAACGTTCATAGCCGAAGCCATCTTCGAACACGAATGGCAGCATGCCGGTGCGATGCGGATCGGTATCGGTCCAGATATGGCTGCGATAGGAGAGTTTGCCATTCGGCTTGCCCTCGGTGAAGGGCGAATTGGCGAACAAAGCCGTAGCCAGCGGTTGCAGCGCAAGACTGACCCGGAATTTCTGCACCATATCGGCTTCGGACGCATAATCGAGATTGGTCTGGATCGTGCAGGTCCGCAGCATCATATCAAGGCCAAGATTGCCGACACGCGGCATATGGCGGAGCATGATGTCATAACGGCCCTTGGGCATGATCGGCAATTCGGCGCGGGTTTTGTCCGGCCACATGCCAAGACCGAGGAACCCCAGCCCCATTTCCGCGCCGATTTCCTTCACCTGCCGCAAATGCCGTCCGGTTTCAGCACAGGTCTGGTGCAGATTTTCGAGCGGTGCGCCCGACAATTCCAATTGGCCCGCCGGTTCAAGGCTGATCGCGCCATCCGCGCCGGTGAGCGCAATGACATTATCGCCCTCCATCACCGGTTCCCAGCCAAAGCGCGTCATCGCCATCAACAGATCGCGAATCCCGCCTTTTTCGTCATAGCTCGGCGCGCGATGATCGGCGGTGCGATAGACGAATTTCTCATGCTCGGTCCCGATGCGCCAGCGTGCAGCCGGCTTTTCGCCCTTGGCAAAAACGGACAGCAGGTCATCCCGGCTGTCGATCATCGGTTCCTCTCCGGCGGATTCTGTTTTCGTGCTCATGGGGCAGTGCTTTACCCATCTAATACGGCGCTCGCAAAGCAATAGTTGCGCGCACTCACCAATCCCCCGCCGCCGCCATCCAGACGGACAACGCCGCCGCCGCCGCCGTTTCGGCGCGCAAGATACGCGGCCCCAAACCAACGCCAACCGCCTGTGGCAAGGCGCGAATCGCTTCGCGCTCGTCCGGGTCAAAGCCCCCTTCCGGGCCGATCAGGATCGCGGCAGGCTGGCCGCGCCGTGCCTCAGCCGCCTTGGCAAACGCTTCACCCCCAGTTTCATCCGCGAAAAACAACACGCGATCTTCCGGCCATGACCGCAACAATGGCGGCAGCTTCACCAATTCGGCCAGTTCGGGCAGGGCCGTGCGGCTGCATTGTTCCGCCGCCTCGGTCAATTGCGCCATCGCGCGTTCATGATTGATCTTATCGACAACGCAGCGCCGGGTCAGCACCGGCACCAGCCGCGCCGCGCCCAGTTCGCACGCCTTTTCGAGCAAAAACTCGATCCGCCCCTTTTTGATCGGGGCAAAGCACAGCCACAAATCCGGCACGATCTCCCGCGCCCGCAGCAATCGCTCCACCCGCAGCACGAGATCGCGCTTACCAACCGCCTCCGCCACGCCGAGCCATTCACCCGAGACATTATCGCATAATTTGACCGGATCACCGATCTTGGTCCGCATCACCGTGGCCAGATAATGCGCCTGTGGGCCGTCGATACGAATACTGCCCCCTTCGACCAGCATTTCACTGGTGAACAGGCGCGGTGTCGATTGCGGTGGCCAGGCGGGCGTTGCGGGCATAAAGAGGCGCTTATCATGACAATAGCCGCAGATGAACCCTTGATCGTGCCAGACACGCAGTATCATGGCCTGCTCGGCCTGCTGCCCGCCGCATGGCGACCCTATATCCAATTGGCGCGGATCGATCGGCCAATTGGGAGCTGGCTGCTCTATTGGCCCGGCGCATGGGCGATCCTGCTCGCAGGCGGGGGCAGATCGCATTGGCCGTTGCTGTTGTGGTTCGCGCTCGGATCATGGGCGATGCGCGGCGCGGGCTGTGTCTATAATGACATTGTCGACCGCGATCTTGATCGGATGGTCGCCCGCACCCGCGCCCGCCCGGTTGCCTCCGGTCGGGTCAGCCTGAAAGCCGCATGGGCGTGGTTGATGATCCTGTGCGCCATCGGCCTTGTCGTGCTGGTGCAATTGCGCTGGGAAGCGCAACTCGTCGCCCTCGCCAGCCTTGGCCTTGTCGCGGGTTATCCGTTCATGAAGCGCATCACATGGTGGCCACAGGCATGGCTCGGCCTTGTCTTTGCATGGGCCTTGCCGACCGGCTGGGTCGCGGTAACGGGGACCATCCACCCGGCGATGCTGTGGCTGTATGGCGGCGCGATCGCGTGGGTGATCGGCTATGATACGATCTACGCCTTGCAGGATCGCGAGGACGATGCGCTGGTCGGCATCCGGTCTTCGGCACTGCGGATGGGCGAACATGCCCGCGCCGGAATCTGCGGCTTTTATGCGGTGGCGATCCTATGCTGGGCCATCGCCTTTTGGCAGATGCGGCCACAGGTGATTGCCCTGCTGCCATTGCTGCCGGTTGCCTCGCATCTGGCGTGGCAGGCGATCACGCTTGAAACCAGTCGCACAGACACAAAAACGGGCGAGAATGCCCTCGCCCGTTTTCGGTCTAATCGCTTCGCCGGGCTGTTGATGGCCTTGGCATGCGGCGTATTGGGGACGACGGCTTAAGAAGCCTTTTCGTCCTCGCCGGTCACCGGGCGACGGTCGAATACCTGATCGATCAGGCCAAAGCTCTTGGCTTCTTCGGCGGTCATGAAATTGTCGCGCTCCATCGCCTTCTCGATCGTGTCGATGTCCTTGCCGGTATACTTCGAATAAAGCGAATTCATGCTGGCGCGGATGCGGAGAATTTCCTGCGCCTGAATCGCGATGTCGGTCGCCTGACCCTGTGCACCGCCCGAAGGCTGGTGAATCATGATGCGCGAATTGGTCATCGCAATCCGCATCCCCGGCTCACCCGCCGCGAGCAGGAAGCTGCCCATCGATGCAGCCTGACCGATGCACACGGTGCCGACCTTCGGGCGGATATATTGCATCGTATCATGGATCGCCATGCCCGCCGTCACCACGCCACCCGGCGAATTGATGTACATCCAGATGTCCTTTTTCGGATTTTCCGATTCAAGGAACAAAAGCTGGGCGACGATGACGGACGCCATCTGGTCTTCCACGCCACCGCTGACGAAGATGATCCGTTCACGCAGCAGGCGGGAGAAAATGTCGAAACTGCGTTCGCCCCGGGCGGACTGTTCAATGACGATCGGGACAAGAGCATCAATCGGATTCATCGGTTTTGTTTTCCTTGCTGGCCTGAATTCCCGGAAAGGGAGAAAAAGCGGCGGATCGTCTTATGTTATGGGCACCCACCTGCACAAACGCAAGTGGATGCAGCAGCATGATCGTTCAATCCGTGCCGGGGGCCGGATAAGCGAGATAGAAAAGGCGACGCACTTCGCGCCGTCCGCGCACGACCGTATCGAGGATCAACCCGGTCATGAAACTCAACGTCGCCAAAATCACCAAGCCCGTCGAGAGCAACGCCGTGGGCAGGCGCGGGACAAGGCCGGTGTCGAGATAGGTCAGCACCAACGGCACCGCAAAACCAATCGCCAACAGCAACAGCGCCAGCCCGATCAGCCCGAAAAACAATATCGGCTTTTCCAAGCGGAACAGGTTGAGGATCGTTTTCAGGATGCGCCAGCCATCGCGATAGGTCGACAGCTTCGACTCCGACCCTTCCGGGCGCGCGCCATAGGCCGTCACTTCTTCCGCCACCGGCATCCGCAATTCCAGCGAATGTACGCTGATCTCGGTTTCGATTTCAAACCCTTGCGACAAGACCGGGAAGGATTTGACGAAGCGGCGGGAAAACACGCGATAGCCCGACAAAATATCGCTGAACGACCGGCCAAATAATTGCGTCAAAATCCCGGTCAGCATCGCATTGCCGAGACGATGTCCGCGACGATAGGCTGCCTGCACTTCGCTCTCGCGCGCGCCGACGACCATATCAAGTTGCTCATCCAATAATCGGGAGATCAGGCGCGGCGCGGCGGCGGCGTCATAGGTCGCATCGCCATCGGCCATCACATAAATATCGGCATCGACATCGGCAAACATCCGGCGCACGACATGGCCCTTGCCCTGCCCGCGTTCACTCCGCACAATCGCCCCGGCGGCTTTCGCGACCTCGACCGTGCGGTCCCGGCTGTTATTGTCATAGACATAAATCACCGCATCTGGCAGCGCCGCGCGGAAATCAGCGACCGTCCGGCCAATTGCCGCTTCTTCATTATAGCAGGGCAGGACCACCGCCACGCGTGGCGATGATATTGTCTTGGCGGTCATGAAATGCCCTTCAATCATTGCAGAATTACCCATGCAATATTCGGTTCTTGCCTGCACGGTCGATGCGCGAGACCAGCAACAAGAGCAAGCAGGAAATCGCCGAAATCACCAGGCCCGCCTGTTCGAAAGGTGCCCAGCCTCGCTCCAGCCGATATTGATGCACCCCTTCGGGCACTTGCCAACGCACCAGACCCTGCGGCCCCCGATGATAGGTCAGCGAAGTGGCAGCGGAAGTGCGTTCCAACTCCATCAGCCGCCAATGGGGAAAGAAGAATCGCCGCGCGACCAATTCGGTCGGCGCTTCTGCGGTGACAAGGACCTCCATCGCGCCATCCGGAAAATCACGGGCCTCCAAAACGCGCCCTTGGCCAATAACCGCCAGCGGCATCTTGGGCAGGTCGATCATATACGATGCGGGCCGCCCATATTCATCCACCCCCAAGGGATAGCCCGGCGGCAGATATTCCGGCGCATCATATTTCCGGTGTACATAATAGGCCCGCATCTGCGCACCGTTGGAAAAGGCCTGCCCTACCAACGCGCCCGACATGTACAGATAAAAAAGCATGCCGATGGCTAGCAATTGCGCCGCAAAAAATCTGACCAAGCGAGGAAATTGCAATCCTGTCATGACCAACAGGCTGATCATCGCGAATTCGACCAGCGGAAATATTCGCCACGGAAATTGGACCTGCCTGATGCCCGGCAACTCCCAGAAAAACGGCACCAATCCGGTCATCAGCATGACGCAAATGAATATATATCCTGCCCAGAATTTGACCGGCTTACGATCGCCCGCCGCCCGCCACGCCATCACCGCCACCACAGCGCAGCCCGCCGCCAGCGCAGCACCGCCAAGCGTGCGCTCAAACAACTCCGCGCCGAACAGCCCGAACCTGCCGGTCAGGAACAGCCAGTTCTGCGGCTGGAAAAACGGCCCGAACAATTTATCGACGGAAATATATGGCTGGAGCGCCAAAGCAGGCCATAAAAATACCGCGCTCAAGCCAAGGCCAACCACCCCGCCGATCAATAACCGACCGGCCAGACCGCGCCGCCCTGCATCCTCACTTATCAACAAAAACCCCGCATAGGCCGGGATCAATATCACCGTCGCCAACAAGGCAACCGGCAAATGGGCAAGGAGCAGCAAGGCATAGCCAAGCGCCAATAATGACACGCCATAGGACTGCCGCGCCGCCACTCGCCGCATCGCCAGCGCCACCAGCGGGACCATCGCAAAGGCGGAGGCCTCGGCCAGCGCCGCACGGGCGTAAATGTCATGGAGGTGATAAGGCGCGGCCATATAAGCCAGCGCGCCAATCAGGGCGACACGCGGCGAAGCAAAGCCCGCCAGCCACGCCCGCATCGTCAGGCCAGACAGGCCAAGAAAAAACAGGGAAGTGATCGACAACGCAGCCACCAGCTTGACGCCGGACAGGCTAACCAGTCCCAATGTCAGAAAATAAAGCGGCGCATAGAAATAGAAGCTGGGGCTACCAAAGCCGTCCCATGATTCGGGCAGCCAGCGCGGGTAAAATTCACCTTGCCGCATCAGGGCCGCGATTTGCTCGCCCCAGACAAGATTATAGCCACCGCTTTCAACATAAATCGGGCCGGCAATTATTTCCGGCAGCATGAGCAACACTGCCCATGCGCATATCAACGCGACCGGTGGCAGGGAGCGCGATTTGCGCCCCCTGCCACCAATCACGTCAGATATCATGCATCAGCCTTTTTGGCCGGTGCTTTCTTGGCAGCAGGCTTTTTAGCGGCTGGCTTTTCAGCGTCAGCAGCCGGTTCGGCGTCTGCTGCCTTGGCCTTTTTGGCCGCAGGCTTCTTGGCAGGCTCCGCAGCTTCAGCCGCAGGTTCAGCAGCAGCAGCAGCAGCCTTTTTCGCGGCTGGCTTCTTCGCCTTTGGCGCGTCGCCATGGTCATGACCACAATTCGGGCCATGCACGTGCGGCTTGACGTCCGAATCGGCTTCGATCGCTGCTTCCAATTCGTCACGCGTCACGGCGCGGTCGGAAATGCTGGCCTTGTCGAACAGGAAGTCGACAACCTTGTCTTCATACAGCGGGGCGCGCAGCTGAGCAGCGGCCATCGGATCCTGCTGGATATATTGGATGAAGCGCTGCTGATCCTGCGGGTTATACTGCTGGGCAGCCTGCATCACGAGGCGGCTCATTTCCTGCTGGCTCACTTCGACATTGTTCTGCTGGCCGATTTCCGACAGCAACAGGCCAAGGCGCACGCGGCGTTCAGCAATCTTGAGATAATCGTCACGATCACTTTCCAGCTCCGCCTTGGCGGCTTCTGGATCGGCTTCATGACCGGCTTCATGTTCAAGCTGCTGCCAGATCTGGTTGAATTCCATTTCAACCATCGTCGGCGGCACGGCGAAATCATGACGGTCGGCCAGTTGATCGAGCAACTTGCGCTTCATGTGCGTGCGGGTCAGGCCGTTCAGTTCCTGTTCGAACTGGCCCTTGAAGATTTCGCGCAGCTTTTCAAGGCTTTCAAGGCCGAGATTCTTGGCGAAATCATCATCGATGGCGGCTTCGACCGGCACCTTGACGGCAGTGACCTTGACTTCAAAAGTCGCTGGCTTGCCAGCGAGTTCCGCCGCGCCATAATCTTCCGGGAAGGTGACGTTCAGGACTTTTTCGTCGCCGATCTTCACGCCAACGAGCTGGTCTTCAAAACCCGGGATCAGATTGCCCGAACCCAGTTCCACCGCCATGCCTTCGCCGGTGCCGCCATCAAAGGCGACGTCATCGACCTTGCCGACGAAATCGACTATGACCTGATCGCCGGTCTTCGCCTTGTGCTTGGCCGGAGCATCATCGAACTTCTTCATCTGCTTGGCGAAGTTCTGAAGCTGCTCGTCAATCTTTTCCGACGGCACTTCGACCGTCAGGCGTTCGAGCGTGATGCCTTCAATCGCCGGGGCTGGAACATCAGGCAGCACTTCAAGCGCGACCTTGATTTCGGCATCCTGGCCATGGGCATAGCCTTCCGACAGCTCGACGGACGGCTGAATCGCCGGACGAAGCTTGTTATCGGCCAGCACCTTCTGGACGCTGTCTTGCACCGACTTTTGCAGGGCTTCAGCAGCGATGGCTTCACCGTGCATCTTGCGCACGAGATTGGCAGGCACCTTGCCGGGGCGGAAGCCGGGCATTTTGATCTGCGGCGCGACGGTCTTGATTTCAGCCTCGACACGGGCTTCGATTTCCGTAGCGGCGATCGTCACAGTATACGCGCGCTTCAGGCCTTCATTCAGCGTTTCAACAGTCTTGATCGACATTATCAGCCTCTATGTTCCAAAAATTCTCTTGGGATGGCCCTCCCCGCCACGGGCGAAAACTGGTGCGGGCGAAGGGACTCGAACCCCCACATCTTGCGATACTGGAACCTAAATCCAGCGCGTCTACCAGTTCCGCCACGCCCGCATGATAGGACCGTCGGTCGGGGATGCCCTATACCAATAGTATATCAAACGGCAAGTGATGCCTGCAAAACGGTGTTTCTGCTGCCTTGCGCTATTGAGTGCGGCACGGCAAATTGCACCAATCCGCCGCCAATTCTCCTCTAGGCGATTCGGAAAGCGGAGGCTAAAGGGGCACGCATGACCCAGATCACGCCTGAAATCGTGGCCGAACACGGCCTGTCCCCGGAAGAATATGCGCGCGTCCTGAACGCGCTTGGCCGCGAACCGAATCTGACCGAACTCGGTATATTTTCGGTCATGTGGTCGGAGCATTGCTCCTATAAATCTTCCATCATCCACCTGAAAAAACTGCCGACCACCGGCCCGCAAGTGATTTGCGGCCCCGGCGAAAATGCGGGCGTCGTCGATATTGGCGACGGTCAGGCCGCGATTTTCAAAATGGAAAGCCACAATCACCCGTCTTATATCGAACCCTATCAAGGCGCGGCGACCGGCGTCGGCGGCATCCTGCGCGACGTGTTCACCATGGGCGCGCGTCCGATTGCGAATCTCAACGCCTTGCGCTTTGGCCGTCCCGATCATCCCAAAATGCGCCATTTGATCGCAGGCGTCGTGCACGGCATCGGCGGCTATGGCAATTGCGTCGGCGTGCCGACTGTCGGCGGGGAAGTGAATTTCCACCCGGCCTATGACGGCAACATCCTTGTAAACGCCATGACCGTCGGCATCGCCGAAACGGACAAGATCTTCTATTGCGCCGCGTCCGGCGTCGGCAATCCGATCGTCTATGTCGGTTCCAAGACTGGCCGCGACGGCATTCATGGCGCGACCATGGCTTCGACCGACTTCACCGAAGAATCGGAAGACAAGCGCCCGACCGTGCAGGTCGGCGATCCCTTCACGGAAAAACTGCTGATCGAGGCCTGCCTCGAACTGATGGCCTCTGATGCGATCGTCGCGATTCAGGACATGGGGGCTGCAGGCCTGACCTCGTCCTCGGTCGAAATGGCGTCCAAGGGCGGCGTGGGCATCGAACTCGACATGAACATGGTGCCGTGCCGCGAAACCGGCATGACCCCTTATGAAATGATGCTCTCCGAATCGCAGGAGCGCATGTTGATGGTCTTAAAGCCGGGCCGCGAAGCCATGGCCGAAGCAATCTTCCACAAATGGGAACTCGATTTCGCCGTCATCGGCCATGTCACCGACACCGGCCATATGGTGCTCAAGTTCAACGGCGAAACCGTGTGCGACATTCCGCTTGCGCCTTTGGCCGATGATGCCCCGCGTTATGATCGTCCCTGGGTGAAAACCCCGTCCCAGCCCGCGCTTGCGCCCTTGGCCGAAAGCGCGGACCTCGCCGCCGATCTGTTGCGCGTGATGGGCTCGCCCGACATCGCCTCGCGGCGTTGGATCTGGGAACAATATGACCACATGGTCGGCGCGAACACGGTGCAGCGTCCGGGCGGCGATGCGGCGGTTGTCCGCGTTCATGGCACGCAAAAGGGGCTGGCGATCAGCACCGATTGCACCCCGCGTTATTGCTATGCCGATCCGTTTGAAGGCGGCAAGCAGGCGATTGCCGAATGCTGGCGCAACATCACCGCTGTCGGCGCCAAGCCGCTGGCGACGACCGACTGCATGAATTTCGGCAATCCGCAGCGCCCGGAAATCATGGGCCAGTTCGTCGGCTGCATCGAAGGCATGGCCGAAGCCTGCCTCGCACTCGATTTCCCGATCGTGTCGGGCAATGTCTCTTTGTATAATGAAAGCAAGGCGACGGGTGGCGGCAGCGCCATTCTGCCGACCCCGGCTATTGGTGGCATCGGTTTGCTGGCCGATTGGTCCAAATCGGCGACCATCGCATTCAAGGCCGAGGGCGAAGCGATCTGGCTGGTCGGCGGTCATGGCGAACATCTCGGCCAGACGATCTGGCTGCGCGAATGCCGTGGCCGTGAAGAAGGCCCGCCGCCGCAGGTCAATCTGGAAAAGGAAAAGGCCCATGGCGATCTCGTCCGCGGCCTGATCCTCGACGGCACGCTGACTGCAGTCCATGACGTGTCCGATGGCGGCGTGCTCGTCGCGGTCGCAGAAATGGCGCTGGCCGGCAATATCGGCGCACAGCTCGATCTGCTGACCACCGCGCGCGCCTTTGGCGAAGATCAGGGCCGTTATGTCGTGACGGCACCGGATGGCGTGGTCATCCCGAACGCGATCCATATCGGCATTACCGGCGGCGAACAGGTGATGGGCGCAACCCTCACCGATCTGCGCGCCGCACATGAGGGCTTCTTCCCGAATTTGATGGGGAATTAATCGGATCGCTGGCCGGACAGGGAGACCTGTTCGGCCAGCCCCCCCTCACCCTTCCCGGCGCTTCTTGTCCCAATAGGCCAGCCGCTCGCTGATCCGGGCCTCAAAGCCGCGTTCGACCGGCTTATAAAAGCGGGCGGGCTTCATCCCGTCCGGCCAGTAATTGGCCCCCGAAAAACCGCCCTCCACATCATGGTCATAGGCATAGTCCTTGCCATAGCCGATATCCTTCATCAGCTTGGTCGGGGCGTTCAGGATATTCGCGGGCGGCGCAAGGCTGCCGGTATCCTGCGCTGCCTTCCATGCGGCCTTTTGCGCGACATAAGCGGCATTGGATTTGGGCGCGGTCGCGCAATAAAGGCAGGCCTGCACAATCGCCAATTCGCCTTCCGGGCTACCGAGAAACTCATAAGCATCTTTCGCGGCCAAGCACTGCACCAATGCCTGCGGATCGGCCAAGCCAATGTCCTCCGAGGCAAAGCGCGTAATCCGGCGCAGGACATAGAGCGGCTCCTCCCCCGCCGTCAGCATCCGCGCCAGCCAATATAACGCCGCCTGCGGGTCCGATCCGCGCAACGACTTATGTAATGCCGAGATCAAATTATAATGGCCGTCCCGGTCCTTGTCATAGACCGCCATCCGGCGATGCAGCAGCGCCGCCAGTGCTTCCGGGTCCAGCGCTGCCTCGATATCCACCGCAAATAAGGTTTCAGCCTGATTGAGCAGGAACCGCCCATCGCCATCCGCGCTGTTGATCAGTGCCGCGCGCGCCTCTGACGTCAACGGCAGTTCGCGATGCTCCAGCATCTCGGCGCGATGCAACAATTGCTCCAGCGCTGCCTCATCCAAACGTTTGAGGATCAACACCTGCGCCCGGCTCAACAAGGCGGCATTGAGGGCAAAACTCGGATTTTCCGTCGTCGCGCCGACAAGGGTGATCGTGCCATTTTCGACATAGGGCAGGAAACCATCCTGCTGGGCGCGGTTGAAGCGATGGATCTCGTCCACGAACAACAAGGTCGTGCGGCCAAGATGACGATACTCCGCCGCCGCCGCAAATACCTTTTTCAAATCCGCCACGCCGGAAAATACCGCCGATACGGCTTCAAACCGCATCCCGACCGCATCCGCGAGCAAACGCGCAATCGTCGTCTTGCCGGTGCCGGGCGGTCCCCACAGGATCAGCGACGACAGCCTGCCCGCCGCGACCATGCGCCCGATCGTGCCATCAGGCCCGGTCAGATGGTCTTGGCCGACCACTTCCTCCAAAGTGCGTGGCCGCAGCCGATCCGCCAGCGGTCCTGCCGCCACAGCTTCACCATCAAAAGAGCGTCGGGAATCGGGAACAAACAGATCAGCCATAAATGCCATTGTCCCCCCTCTGGCCAAGCCGATCAAGCGTTCAAACGGTCGATTTCGCAGGGGCGCATCATGGTTAAGCTGGTCAGCAACCCCCTTCCAGCCGAAATATGGCGAATTTCCAGTGGTTTTACGGCTTTTTGAACGCTTTTTGGTTTGACAGGGGGAATCAATCTGCTCTTAATGCGCCACGGCACTACTGCCGGGATTTTATGATACGACAAGGGGGTTCTGGAGGCATGAACAAGCAGGAACTTATCGGCGCGGTTGCAGAAGCGACTGGCTTGACCAAGACCGACGCTGGCAAGGCTGTGGAAGGTGTCTTCGACGCCATCACTGGTGCCCTGAAAAAGGGTGACGAAGTTCGTCTCGTTGGTTTCGGCACGTTCGCTGTGACCAAGCGCAAGGCTTCGACCGGTCGCAATCCGCGCACGGGCGAACCAATGAACATCAGCGCTTCGACGCAGCCGAAGTTCAAGCCCGGCAAGGGCCTGAAGGACGCGGTCAACTAAATAACATTCGACTTCTTGCGAAGTCGGGTTGACAAATCCGGGCGGCGGACGCAAACGCCGCCCGTGATTTTGGTGATGCTGAAAAGCACTCCACCAAAAGAATCAGACGACATCCGCGATCAACCACAATCGCAATCAGGATTCGCCTGTGAAAGCGTGGGCGCGTAGCTCAGTGGTAGAGCACTGTGTTCACACCGCAGGGGTCGCAAGTTCAATCCTTGCCGCGCCCACCACGCTTTCCCTTTATTCCAACATCGCCACCGCACAACGCCGGGCCAGCCAAAGCCCGCAGCCCTCGTATTTCCACGAACACCCGTTTGCTCGGGCATATGGACGCGCGCCTTCATGATAATTCAGTATTGGTTAAGCGCTACTTGTGCATGAACCAATGATTATCACAGCCAGTCGGAGGCGATGATGCACAAATCTCATCTTATCGGCATGTTCGCGGTTGCGTTGCTCACCGCCACCCCCAGCCTTGGTCAAGGCCGTAGCGGCGGCATGGGTGGTGGTATGGGTGGTGGTATGGGCGGCGGCTATGGCCATATGGGCGATATGCCCTCCATGTCGCATGGCATGGGCGCCAATGGCATGAACACAGCCTCCCGCCCGTCTTTATCCGCCCATTCGTCCACGTCGTTGCTCAGTAATAGCAAGCTCGATCATGCGCTGACCAGTTCCTTGGTGCGCAGCGGTGTCGCTTTGCCCGTTGGCGGACTGACCGCCGCATGTGGCGGCTTTCAAAATCTGGGGCAATGCGTATCGGCTTTGCATGTCGCCAAAAATCTCGACGTCCCCGGCGGCTTTGATGCATTGAAGGGCGCGATGACCAGCGGCGACAAACTCAGTCTCGGCGCGGCCATTCACCAATTAAAGCCCGATGCCGATGCCAAGGCGCAGGCACGCGCCGCCAAACGGCAGGCCAATAAGGATCTCCGCGCAGCAGAAATGCCTGCGGAATAACGGGCGGATCGCGCATCGGCAGGGCACACATCGCCCCGACATCGCGCCTTCCATCAGACGCGGTGTCGGGGCGATGTAGCGATCAAGCGCCCTTTTTGGCCTTATGCTCTTTCAACAGCCGATCCAGTTCCGCAATCCGCTGGCGTTCGGGTGTATCGCTGGGAAGGCCCTTCAAACGGCATTCCGCCCACAAGCGCCTGCGCTCGGATTCGAGCGCCTTCAGATATAGATCAGCCATAAAGTCTCCATGATGTCAGCCCCGCCTATAAGGGGCGATGCCGACAAGCGATAGGCCCGGCCAGATCATTCGACATCAAACACCAACGGCCATCATGATCGTCAAAAACGGAAAACAAGGCCGCTTTGGACGATCAACGGATCAAGCGTGATCTTCGCCGTGACGGGCAAGGTCATGAAGCTGCCCCGCGACTTGGTGTTCATAAATGCCTTGGCGACGCTGAAATGCACCCCGATCTTGGGCGTGATCATGACATCTGCCCCGGCCTGCAATGCCGGACCAAAGCTGTCGTCTACCTTCAGATCGGCCACTGCGACATTCTTGACCTTGAACGCGGTGAAATAGCCCACGCCCGCGCCGATGAACGGCTGCACCCGGCCTTCGCCGTTGAAATGCACCTTGCCGAGCATCGCGCCCAGCCCATAGCGGACATTCGCCAAGCGCCCGACCGGCGCCAGCGTGCCTGCGCCATCAATGTGATTGACGGGCGGAATACCGGCAGTCACCGACACCGAAAACTGGCGCGACAGGAAATAATCAACCTCGAACGAGCCGGTGTAATTGGTATCCGTTTTCAGATCAGCGCCCACCATCGGGCTACCCATGATCTTGAAGTCGCCGGATGAGTTGAACTTGGCAAGGCTTGGACCTGCGCGCAACACAAGGTCGCCCTTTTCCGGGGCAAAGCCTTGCGCCATGACGGGCTGGGCAACGGTGACGGCAGCCACTAGGCCACCCGAAATAAGGGCGGCGAACACGCCCCCGTGATGGGAAACCCACCGGTTGTAATTATGCGGCTTCATGGTTTGCGAACCCCTGTAGTGAAACAATCTTTGTTTTTACTTCGTTACGCAACCAGTCCAACATGCGTTCAATCACCCGTTGATCGGCGAGAATATCCCAATGGCCGGCACCGTCGAACAGGGCGACATCGCCATGCGGCGCCACGATCTTCAGCGCATCGGGATAGGCCGATGGTGTGAAACACTCATCACGCCCGCCCGCCACCAACAGCACCGGGCATCCAGACGAAATCGGCGCCGCCTTGGGGAGCCATCGCCCCGGCCCAAAGGCGAGCATCGTATTATACGACCAACTCCGCACATAACGTGGGTCGTGCAAACAGGCCTCGATATTGAAATCGAGCACCGTGCGATTGTTGAATTTCTGAACCCCGAGCAAATTGGCCATCGCCGTTTCACGCAGCTTCGGCTTATGCACCTGTACCCATCCGCCGAAATGCGGGCGCACCGTTGGTGAACCCAGTCCCAGAAACGGTGCGAAAAACACATAAGCGTCAATCAGCGATGCCGCCGCACTGCGCGAAAAGCCGAGCACCAGCCCGCCCCCTGCCGAATGGCCGCCAAGGATAATTCGCCCGGTCGGATATTGGTGACGGACATAATGTGCGAACTCCGCCACATCATCCAGCAACTGCCGTGGATAGTCGACCGCATGGCCGCGTTCACCGGAAGACTGGCCATGGCCGCGCATATTGAGCGTATAGACCCGCGCCAGTCCGGCTTCGGCAATCGCATGCGCCAGTGCATGAAACTGATCGCCAAACCCACCAGAGCCATGGACCAGAATCAAGGACACATCGGTCGCCGCATCATAACAACGATAGCCAAGACTGCCATTCGCGACCGGCAATTGCCGTACGGTTGGCAATTGCCGGCTGTTGATTGCAGAAATGCGCGCAAATGAAGTGAAATCCAGATCCGGCGCCGGATCGCGGGTCAACGCACGCAGCGCAAGCTCATATGCAGACAGGGTTTTCCACCCGATGGCGTAACCATCAGACTTAGGTCTGGCCGACTTCGATTTGGCCAACTTAGGTTTAGAATGCGTTTGCATCCCATTAACCTAAGTGAAAATTGGTTAAGATTTCGTTCCCGACATCATGACAATGCTCAGCGCGGCGACAAATCTGCCGGTCTGCGCCCGCTCCATTACATCCTGCATCCATGCCTCGGCAGTGGCCGGTGCGACCAAGCCCGCCTGGGTCGCCAGCGTCATCACCGCCTGCAAATCAAGCACTTTGGCAATGGCCCCGATTTCATTCGATGTGATCGTGCGCACCGTTATTTCAAGGTCCTTCAACCCCTTGTCACGGAACAAGGCCCATAGATCGCGCGGCAAATACGGATGGCGACAGGATTTCGAAATCGCGCCCACCAACACGCCGGTGGTCGCATGATCGTCGCTCGCGACCCAGAAACCCGGCATATCCGGTTCGCTGATCACGATCCGGCCACCCGGTCGCGTGACGCGAATCATTTCATCAATGGTGGCTGACGGATCGGGAACATGGATCAACACGCGATCGGCGCGGATCGCATCAAGGCTATTGTCCGCGATTCCCAGCGCATCCGCAGACGCCTGTTGAAACCCAAGGCCCGTCACCTCGGCATGGCGTGACTTGGCACTGGCGATCATCGCTTCGCTCAGGTCAAATCCGGTCACATGTCCCGTCTCGCCAACAAAGCTGCTTAAGCCCCGCGCATCTTCCCCCGTACCGCAGCCGACATCGGCCACGGCCATGCCGGGAGCGACCCGCATCAGCCGAAACGTCTCTAATTTATATGCCTTGAATGAATCCAGCCCGTGCATTTCATCGAGACGTTCGATGAAATCCGCGTGATCGGTATTATCGACATTAGCAAAGGCTCCCAATTGCCGATCAAGTGTCTTGTTGCTTTCACCGGACAAAATGGAACTCCTCATGATAAATAAGTCGAACAGGTCATAGTGTCGCCAGCGGCCATATCGCAATATGTAATTTCATGCCCCCTCTTATCCGGCCCACACAATTAATAAACATTGCTTTTTATTCAGTTATTCGGAAAACCCGTATAGCTTTCTCGCCAGAAAACATGGTGAACTTCTGATTATGCATTTATTCCACATCATATGGATTACCACTGGCGTCATCGCGGTCATCATCTGGTGTAGCAAGGGCCGCAGCGGCTTTGACGGTTTTTTGCTCGGCGCATTCACCGGCCCGCTGGCATTGGTGATCGCCTTGTTGATCCCGACCGCCTATGACGAATTCGACCGCCCCTATCTCGATCAACATGCGAGCCGCAACTGCCGTCAATGCGGGGAGAAAATTCTCGCCCGTTCGCTGCGCTGCCCGCGCTGCGGTGCCTTACAATATCGGGGATGGCGGCGCTGATCCTGCGCGCCACCCCAAGTCCTCGCCTCAGCTATAATTGAAGCTGATGCTGATCCGGTCGGTCTTGGCCTTGCTCGCGACCACTTCATGACGCAACCAGCTCTCCCACAGGAAAATCGTCCCCGGCTTCGGTTCGGCATAGAAAAAGCTGCGCTCTTCCTCCGGCGCATCGACTTGGCGCGGCGGCGCGGCCATCATCAATTGCAACCGCGGATCTTCCAGCTTCAACCGCCCGGCCCCCGGCGGCACCTCGACATAGACCGTGCCGGACACCACGCTATGGGGGTGGATATGGCTGCTATGGCTGCCGCCCGGCTTCAGAATATTGACCCAGAGGCTATCGAGCTTCAGCTTGCGCCCATGCAATTCCATATGCGTGTCGCTGGCAAATTGGCGGACATGGGCATCGATTTTCCGCTTAAGGTCCGCAAACACCGGATCGCGCATCGGCAGATCATTCAACGACGCATAAGATGTATAGCCCTGATAGGCATTTTCCTTCGCCCATGCGCGCCCCGCCCGATCATCCTCGGCCAGCATGCGGCAGCTATGCGCCAATTCCTCCAGTAACCGCGCATCGGCGATCTGGTCTTCATAAAATCGGGTCACGAACAGGGTGCGTGTCGTCATGTGCTTAACCACCTTAATTCAGGGTCAGGGCGCAAATCGCTCAATTGCAGTCCGCGCCGTCCGATTCATAAAAATCCGCGATATAGGCCCAGGCTTCGTCCGCCGTTTCGACCATGCGGAACAAGTTCAGGTCGTCGGGGCTAATCACCCCTTCTTCCACCAAGGCATCAAAACCGACAATCCGATCCCAGAACGCCTTGCCGAACAAAACGATTGGCAGCGCCTCCATCTTGCCGGTCTGCACCAGGGTCAACAATTCCATCAGTTCATCCAGCGTGCCGAAGCCGCCGGGGAATACCGCCACCGCCCGCGCGCGCATCAGGAAATGCATCTTGCGCAGCGCGAAATAATGGAAACGAAAGCTCAGTTCCGGCGTGACATAGCTGTTTGGCACCTGTTCATGCGCGAGCACGATATTGAGGCCGATGCTTTGCTGCCCTGCCTCCGCCGCGCCGCGATTGGCCGCCTCCATGATCGACGGCCCGCCACCGGAACAGACCACATAATGGCGCTCATTTTGATCGAGCGGCGGCTGCGAACTGGCAATAAAGGCCAATTTCCGCGCCTCATCATAATATCGTGCATTGGCCTTCAACCGCTCGGCAATCGCGCGCGCAGTGGGATTGGGGGCAACTGCGATCAGCGCATCCGCCTCATCCGGCGCAGGAATCCGGGCCGACCCATAAAAAACGAGGGTCGATTTGATCCCCGCTTCATCCAACAGCAATTCCGGCTTCAACAATTCAAGCTGAAACCGCACCGGCCGCAAATCTTCGCGCAGCAGGAAATCCTTGTCCTGAAACGCCAATTGATAGGCCGGGCTGGCGGTCTGCGGGGTGATGGTTTCCAGTCGGGCAGATTGTACATCGGTACGGGCATCGGGAAAAAGCCGCTCTGGCGGGGTCGAAATCGGTTCTGTCATACTGCCCTTCATATCCAATATACGTGACAGGCACATGAACCGTGCCAATTGGCCACCGCCCATACTCACTTATTACCCTGTCGTGATCACGCGCCTTACCGGCAATAAGGCCCTTTTCCCATATCGAAATGCAGATGATCCGCATGCCAGTGATTGGCATCTGGCCCTAAGACGATCTGAAAATTCCGACACGCGCCCCGATGCACTTCGCGCAGAAACTGACGCACGCGATTATCCCGGCCATTCCAGTCGTTCAACACCGAAATGCGACGGCCATCAGCCAGCGTAAATCCGCCAATATCAATCGCATTGGCCCGGCCATGTTCCGACAGTTGATTGCCCGCCTGCCCGTTCACCGGTCGGCAGGAATAGCTGCCCATCGTGTCGATCCGCGCAATGTCCGCGCCCAGAAACCGCCGCGCCGCAGGCTGGGCAATCGACCGATTCCACGCGATCAAATTGGTCGCCATCGGGCAGGTAATCGCCGTCAAATTGGCAAATGAAGCGCCAATATCCAGCAATTTGACGCTGGAAAGCGCCGTGCACCCCCCGCCAAACCGACGGTCGGGCAATGGCTCGAACGCCGCGCCAAGCCGTCGCAACTGCGTCAGGCATTGGCGTGTCTGCGGCGAATTGGACGGCAAGCGCCCCGCTGTCACCTCATCTGCGCCGGATCGAGGGGAATGGGCATCCCGTTTTTCCCCCGATCCCACACAGCCCGCCAGAATCAACAGCGACGCCAAGGCCCATGCGACTATAAAAGGCGGCATCCGGTTCATGGCAACGCTATCGCATATTTGTCGCGAATGAAAAAGTTCCCCATGCCCATCTATCTGGCGCACATCCATCCGGCGGCCATGTTCTGGCAGGCAATATTGTGAAGCCGTGCGGGAGCGAGGCACAAATCACCCCCTTGCGCGTTCACGCCTGCCCAACCGAATCCGCGCCAGCAGCGCCATCGCCGCAATGCCGAACAGCAATGTCACCGGCGGCGCAGGCACATCAATCTCCTCGCCTCCACTTGATGAAGAACCGCCAGACGAGGAAGAGCTCGTACTCGTCAAACCACCCGTCGAAGACGTACTCGTGCTCGACGTGCCTCCTGTCGAGGACGTGCTCGAACTCGTCGTGCCACCCGTCGAAGTCGTGCTCGTACTCGTCGAACTACTTCCGCTTGATGAACTTGACCCGCTAGTGGAGGTGGACGTGGCGGGAATAATCTGACCGGCAGTGGTAAACACCCCGCCGCTGGTCGTGCCACCCGTTATGGAACCACCGCTGCTCGCGGCAATATGGCCAGTCCTGCCGCCAATCACATTCGCGAACTTGCCACCGCCACCACCCGCCCCGATCAAAGTCTGGGGTGAGTAATATGAACTCTCGAACGCCGGTATCTCTTGCCCGTTCAAGGCAATATTGCCGACCCCGCAATGCGTTTGGGCAAAACTCAAACCGCGCTTTAATTTACGCACGCGCGGCGTTGGCGGTTTGGTAGCGGATGTAAGCCTGCGCTGTGCATGATGCGGCTTGGCAAGCTTCGGCTTTGCCACCGCATGCGTCCCTGCTTTCGGGGGATGCGCCACCTGCGCGGCACCGCCGCCGATCAAGGCACCGCCACAGGCGCAGGCGCATAATTTAGCCAAGGCAGCACGTGCGACCATCGCTACCCCTTGCCGCCCGTCAAGCGATCACCGCAATGCGGATCGACACCCTTGCGATCATCCGCCGCCGATGTCCGATAGGCTGCTTGAAGAATTTGAGGATTCTTGATCAAAACACGCTTGCGCGGCGTGGCATGATGCGACTTGACCACGGCATATCCAGCCGGTTTCGGTGGCTGCACCACCTGCGCTGCGCCGCCACCGATCAGGGCGCCACCACAAGCACATGCACAAAGTTTCGCCAACGCCATACGCACAGACACATACTCACACTTAACACCCGGAACGCGATCAACACATCGATCAAATGATTAAGCGTCAAACTCGTCCCGGCCCAGCCATCCCAAATCTTAACCAAAAAAGAAATCGCAAAACTATACACATTTAGCCTAACCTAAGCTTAATCACAACAAATGATCAATATTACTGATGCTTAGAATGGCAGGCTCATGATCAGTCGAGACGGATCGGCCCGCGCCCCTGCTTCACATTGCTGCGCTTGGCCTTGCCTTCCAGCCGCCGCTCCTTCGCACCCCGGCCCACTTTGGTGGCAATCCTTCTCACCGGCGCGATCCACGCCGCATCGACCAGCGCCTGCATCCTCGCCCGCGCGTCTTGGCGATTGGCCTCGCGTGTGCGGGAATTGCGGGCGACCAGCACGATCTCGCCCTCCAATGTCCACCGGCTCCCGGCGGCGATTTTCAGGCGGTGATAAACGGCAGGCGGCAGCCGCAGCGCGTACACATCCAGCCGCAGTTGTACCGCCGTCGCCACCTTGTTCACATTTTGCCCGCCGGGTCCGGTCGCGGCCAGAAATTTTTCTTCCAGCGCATCTTCCGGCAAGGGCGAACCCCGCTGGGTCATCAGATGGAAAAACCGGCCTTGGCAAAGCTATCGGGCAAGGGCGCAGTCGCTTCGACCGGCGGCTTGCCGTCCCGTTCGATCCGCAGCCATGCGGAGTGCAACAGCATCGGCTCACCCGTAGCGGGCTTGTGCGATGCATAGACCGGATCGCCCGCCACCGGGCAATGCAGGCCATAAGCCGCATGGGCGCGAATCTGATGGGTACGGCCCGTTTCCGGCTCGAACTGCACCAAGGCGCGGTCGCCCTTGCGGTCCAGCACCTTCCAATGCGTCACCGCCGATTTGCCACGCGCATCGACGATCATCCGCCAGCCATTGGCTTCGGAACTGACCTTGAACAACGGCAGATCGATCGTGCCTTCATCGCCCTCCGGCTGGCCATCGACCACCGCAAGGTAACGCTTGCCCACGCGCCGTTGTTCGAACGCCTGCCCGAATTTCCCCAGCGCCTTGGGATTGCGCGCCAATAACAGGCAACCCGAGGTATCGCGGTCGAGCCGATGCACCGCCGCAGGCCAGCGCTTGAACCCGAAGGTCAACGACTCGAGAAAGTTTTCGAGCGACAATGTGCCGTCGCGCGGGCGATCTACCGGTAAACCGGCAGGTTTATCGAGAATGATGGCCTCGCCATCAAGGAACAGGACTCGGTCAGCAAGGATCATGCGGTCGCCATGCCAGTTGGTGGGCCGTACGTCCATCTTTTCACGCTCACCCCCGCGCATCAATCTCCCGCAGCAGTTGCACCGCCAGCTCCGACAAGCGGTCATCGCGCGCGCCCATCACGATGATCCGGTCGCCCGGCCTTGCCTCCGCCACCAACGCCGCGCCCGCCGCCTCGCGGTCCGCGATATGCAGCGCCGATTTACCCAACCCCGCAATCATCTGCGCCAGCCAATCGCTGCCCCGGCTCTTGTCCACCGTGCCGCCGAAATAGACGGGGTCGGGAATAACCAACCGATCCTCATCCGTCAGCAATCGCGCAAAGGTCGCGGCCAGTTCCTCGCCCATCTGCTTTAATGGGCCATAGCCATGCGGCTGGAACAGGATCAACAACCGCCCCGGAAACGCGTGCAGCGTGTTGAGCGTCGCCGTCACCTTATCGGGATTATGGCCAAAATCGTCGATGACGGTCACATCCTGCGCCGTCCCAACCAATTCCAGCCGCCGCTTCAACCCGGCAAAATCACCCAAAGCCGCCGCCGCCCGATCAAGCGGCAGGCCCAACGCCACAATCGCCCCCAACGCCGCCAACGCATTGGCGACATTATGCCGACCCGGCACCTTCAAATTGGTCGCGATGCCATTGACACGGAACGACACCCCATCGGGCCGCTCCACCACATCGGTCGCATTGAGGCTGGCCGTCGCATTCTCGATGCCGAAACTCACCACATGATCCTGCGACAGTTCGGCAGCCAATTGGGCGACCTCATCATGATCGGCGTTCACCACCGCCTTGTGCGCGCGGCCAAGGAAACCGGCGAACAGCGCGCGCAATTCCTCCATGCTCTTGTGATCAAGCGCGACATTGTTCAGCACCGCCACCGTCGGGCGATAGAGCGCAATCGAGCCATCGCTCTCATCGACCTCCGCCACGAAATGATCGCCCTTGCCGACAAGCGCGCTGGCAAAAGGAATATCGGGCGTGACGAAATTCTTCATCACCGCGCCATTCATCACCGTCGGGTCTTGGCCCAAGGCATGCAGCATCCAGCCGATCATCCCAGTAACGGTCGATTTCCCGCTCGTCCCGGCCACGCCGATGCTGATCTTCGATCCGTTGAACAGTTCCGCTAGCAAATTCGCCCGGCGCATCATCGGCGCGCCAAGGGCTTTCGCCGCCACCACATCCGGCACGCTGTCTTCAACGGCGGCAGAGGTCACCAATATCTGATCGGCACGCGTCAACCCGCTGCCATCCTGTGGAAACAGCGCGATGCCACGATCACGCAGGAACGCGAATTTGCCGCTGACCAGCCCTTGGTCCAGCGCCCGATCCGATCCCGCCACGGAAAATCCACGGCCCTGCATGATGCACGCAAGGGGCAGCATCCCGCTGCCGCCGATTCCGCAGAAAAAATAGCCTTTGTCCTGATCCATAGGCTGGCTATTGACGTTTTTCCCGTGAACAGCAAGTCGCAGCCCATCATGACCACAAAATCAGACGCACCCACCGCCACCCGGCGCATCGGCATCATCGCCCCTGGCCGTCGGCTGGAAGAGGAATGGGCCGTAAAGGCGACCAGCCTCGCCCGCCAGACATTCGGCGCATCCGCCCCGGAATTATTGTTCCATCCGCAATGTCTGGAAGATTACGGCCATTTTGCCGGGCCGGATGAGGTGCGCTTGGAAGCCTTGGTCGAAATGGCGAACGATCCGGCCATCGACGCGATCTGGATCGCACGCGGCGGCTATGGGGCGTGCCGCATCGCCGAACAAGCCATCGACCGCTTCGGCCTCGCCGCGCGCAAGAAAACATGGCTCGGCTATAGCGACGCCGGTTTCCTGCTGGGCGGCCTTTATGCCCGTGGTTTTCGCCATGTCGCCCATGGCCCGATGGTCGCCGACATCACCCGCATCGGCGGCGACAAGGCGCTCCGCTGCGCGCTCAACTGGCTCAACTCCGGCGATCCGAGCGCGACCGATCCGGCAATGCAGTCCGGCACGGCCTATCTCGCGTTCAACCTCGCGATATTGAGCGAAATGCTCGGCACCCCGCTCGAACCCGATTTCACCGGCCATGTGCTGATGATCGAGGAAGTCTCCGAACATCTCTACGCCATCGACCGCGCCTTGTTCCACATCACCTCCAGCCCGAATGTGCGGCGCGCAAGCGGCATCATGCTGGGCCGGGTCAGCGACATTCCGGAAAACGACATTCCCTTTGGTGAAGAGGCGGAGGACATGGTCAAATATTGGTGCGCCCGCGCAGGCATCCCCTATCTGGGCCGCGCCGACATCGGCCATGATCCGGACAACCGCATCGTGCCATTCGGCCTGAAACTCTAACGGCCCGCACTGTCCGTGACCCCGCCTGATACGCTCAACCCCGATTGGCGCACTGCATTGGCCCCGGCCTTTGCAACCCCGCAGATGCAGGCGTTGAGCGACTTCCTCAAGTCGGTACAGACACAGGGCAAGCGCATCTTCCCGCCGGAATCCGACTGGTTCCGCGCGCTCAATCTCACCCCGCTCGACAGGGTCCGGGTCGTGATCTTGGGCCAAGACCCCTATCATGGCGAGGGCCAGGCCCATGGCCTGAGCTTCAGCGTGCCGATGGGCACCCGCCTCCCACCATCGCTGAAGAATATCTACAAGGAATTGGCAACCGACCTCGGCATCCGACCCGCCTCCCATGGCCTGCTCGAACATTGGGCGCAGCAGGGCGTGTTATTGCTGAACGCGGTGCTCACTGTCGAAATGGGCATGGCCGCATCCCATCAGGGCAAGGGCTGGGAACAATTCACTGACGCGATCATCCGCGCGGTCAACGACCTTGATCACCCGGTCGTGTTCATCCTCTGGGGCAATTACGCCCAGAAAAAAGCGGCATTTGTGCATAGCATCGACAAAGGCGGCCCTCACCTCGTCCTCAAATCCGCCCATCCATCGCCCTTATCGGCGCACAATGGCTTTTTCGGCAGCCGCCCCTTCTCAAAAACCAACGCCTTTCTGGAAGCGCACGGCATGGCACCGATTGACTGGAAATTGCCGGAAGAATGCGGCCCGCTGATTTAGAATCGGCCTATATCCAACAACGGCAGCATGCATCGATGATTCAAGCGACTTTATCCAACAATTTATCAAACGCGCCGCGCCGCGTAAGCTGGACAAGGTCGACCGCCGACTCCTCGCGGAATATTTCGGCGTGCCGGAAAGCTGGCTGGCGCAGGGCGATGCACAGCCCCCCGCCCCTTCAAAGGAAAATTCCTATACTCCAGCCTCCTCAAAGCCCGCCAACGACCTGATCCTCGTCCCCCGCTATGACGTTCGTGCGTCCGCCGGCCCCGGCGCGGTACACACAGGGGAGGCCGCGCAAGGTCATATGGCCTTTCGCCCGACATGGCTGCGCCAGCTCACTGGGTCGCGCGCGGGGCAATTGTCGATGATCCGGGTCGAGGGCGCTTCCATGGTGCCGACCTTGATCGACGGCGACGACATGCTGGTTGATCGCGGCGATGCGGCAGATCGGGCGCGCGATGGCGTCTATGCCCTGCGCAGCGATGATGTGCTGGTGGTCAAACGCCTCGCCCTCAACCCCGCAAATGGCCGCTTCACGATCCGCAGCGACAATTCCGCCTATCCGGTCTGGCCCGATTGCGCCGCCGCCGATATCCATATCGTTGGCCGGGTGATCTGGTCCGGTCGTCGCATTTCCTGAAGCACCGGGTCAAAATCCCGCGCACAACATTGCGCAAATCGCCAATCACGCTATAGGAAACGCCATGCGCACCGCCACTATCACTCGCGAAACCTCCGAGACCAGCATCCGGGTCGAACTCAACCTCGACGGCACCGGCGTGTATGAAGTCTCGACCGGCATCGGCTTTCTCGATCACATGCTGGAACAATTGTCCCGCCATTCGCTGATCGACCTCAAGGTCGCGTGCGATGGTGATCTCCACATCGATCAACATCACACGACCGAAGACACCGGCATCGCCATTGGCGAGGCATTGAGCAAAGCCTTGGGTGATCGCAAGGGCATCACCCGTTATGGCCATAGCTATGCCCCGATGGACGAAACGCTGACCCGCGTCGCGCTCGACATTTCCGGGCGGCCTTATCTGGTGTGGAAGGTCGATCTGACCATGCCGCAATTGGGCGCATGGGATACCGAACTGATCGAACATTGGTTCCACAGCTTTGCCGGTGCCGCCGGCATCACGCTGCATGTCGAAAATCTCTATGGCAGCAACAATCACCATGTGGTCGAAAGCTGTTACAAGGCGCTCGCCCGTGCACTGCGCGTCGCGGTCGAAATCGATCCGCGCAAAGCCGATAGCATCCCCTCGACCAAGGGAATGCTCTGACCGTGCATGATAAGGTGGCGCTCGTCGATTATGGGGCGGGCAATCTGAAATCGGTCGAAAACGCGCTGTTCGCGGCGGGTGCGACCCAGGTGCTCGTCACCTCGGATCCCGAAACGGTAGTCAGCGCCGACCGCATTCTCCTGCCCGGCGTTGGCGCGTTCGGCGCGTGCATGAACGCGCTGTCCGGCATCGACGGCATGGTCGAGGCGCTCGAACAGGCGGTGTTGAAAAACGCCCGCCCGTTCCTCGGCATTTGCGTCGGCATGCAGTTGATGGCCGATCATGGCGAAGAGCTCGGCAGCCACAAGGGGCTGGGCTGGATCGACGGCGTGGTCAAGCTGATCGAGCCGACCGATCCCTCGGTAAAAGTCCCGCATATGGGCTGGAACGATGTCGTCCCGACCACCCCGCACCCGCTGATCGTGGCGGGCGAGGCCTATTTCCTCCACAGCTTTGCCGTGACGGGTGTGCCGGACCAACATGTGCTGGCCACGACCGATCACGGCGGATCGATTATCGCGGCTATCGGGCGCGACAATATGATCGGCGCGCAATTCCATCCCGAAAAGAGCCAGGCCTATGGCCTCGCCTTTCTCAAGCGTTTTCTGGAGTGGCAACCATGAGCCTCATCATCTTCCCCGCCATTGATTTGAAGGGCGGCCAAGTCGTGCGCCTTGCCGAGGGCGATATGGACCGCGCCACCATCTATGGCAACGACCCCGCCGCACAGGCGATGCTGTTTGCACAGGCTGGCGCACAGCACCTCCATTGCGTCGATCTCGATGGCGCATTTGCGGGCCGCGCGGTCAATGCCGAGGCGGTGGAAAGCATCGTCAAAACCTTCCCCGGCCATGTTCAATTGGGCGGCGGCATCCGTGATCGCGCCGCGATTGAACGCTGGTTCGACCTTGGCGTATCGCGTGTAGTGATCGGCACGGCGGCGTTGGAAAACCCCGATCTGGTGCGCGAGGCCGCCCGCGACTTCCCCGGCGGCATCGTCGTCGCCGTCGATGCGCGCGATGGCATGGTCGCAACCAAGGGCTGGGCAGATGTATCGACCGTGTCGATCATCGACATGGCCCATCGTTTTGAGGATGCAGGCGTCGCCGCGTTGCTGTTCACCGATGTGGGCCGCGATGGCCTGCTTAAGGGCTGCAACGTCGAAGCCACGGTCGATCTGGCGCGTTCGACCGACATTCCGGTCATCGCCTCTGGCGGCGTCGCAGGGGTGAGCGACATTCACATGCTCGCGATCCACGCCAAGGACGGCATCGAAGGCGTCATCACCGGCCGCGCGCTCTATGATGGACGGCTTGATCTGGCCACCGCCTTGGAAATCGCCGCCAAGGGGTGAAGCCCTGCCGTTGATGGCAGTTGTAACGCGCAGTCCTTAGAGATGGCCACCAACGGCGCGAAAGCCTAAGGCAGCGGATGCTGTCGCCGGCGACTGCGGCTCAACAAACACTTTACAACCGCGGCAACGTCACCCCTTGCTGGCCCATATATTTGCCCGCGCGGTCGGCATAGCTGACCTCGCACGGCTCATTGCCCTGCAAGAACAGGAACTGGCACGCGCCCTCATTGGCGTAGATTTTGGCGGGTAGCGGCGTCGTGTTGGAAAATTCCAGCGTGACATGCCCTTCCCAACCCGGTTCCAACGGCGTCACATTCACGATGATCCCGCAACGTGCATAGGTCGATTTGCCAAGGCAGATCACCAGCACATCGCGCGGGATACGGAAATATTCGACCGTGCGGGCGAGCGCAAAGCTGTTGGGCGGGATGATGCAGACATCGGTCTTGCGGTCGACAAAGCTGTTCGAATCGAAATTCTTCGGGTCCACCGTTGCCGAATCGACATTAGTGAAGATCTTGAATTCATCCGCTACCCGCGCATCATAGCCATAAGAGGACAGGCCATAGGAGATGGAATCCCCGCGCCGCTGCGCCTCGACAAACGGTTCGATCATGCCGTTGTTGAGCGCCTGCTCCCTGATCCAACGGTCCGACTGGATCGCCATTGCTGCGTCTTCCCCCTTCAATTTCGTCGAAGCGTCCTAACCTAGCCGCTCGCGATGGCAAACCCCCAATCTTAATGGGGATGCACCACATTCCACGCAACGCTGCCCTGCATGCCATCGACCCGGCGGCGATCGCTCGCCCGCCAGATTGCCCAACCCCGCGCCCCATAATTGGGCTGGAAAAAGCCATTATCGAGCCACAGCTCGCGCTTGATCTCTGCCGACACGCCATAGACATCGTCAAAATTGGCGCTGATCCACAAAATCGCCGGCTTGCCCGATTGCTGTTCAACCGCCTTCACCAACAACCGGATTTCATCCAGCACCGCCGCCTTGCCGGGCCTTGCAGGGCAATCATCCATGAAATCGAGACGGATAGCCGGGGCCAGCGCCACCTTTTCACGCGGCACAGCGGCGACGAAATTATTCGCCTGCGCATCCGCCGATTGACACAATGAATAGGCATGCCACGCCCCGCGCCGCACCTTTGCCGTGCGGCTATTCGCCCAATAGGTCGCAAAGCCCGCGTCCCGTCCGGTCACGCCATAGGTCGCCCGCAAATAGGCGAAATCCACGCCCGCCGATTGTGCCGTCGGCCATTGGACATCGCCCGCATCGCTGGTGATCGCCACGCCCTGCACCGGATATTTATCGCGCGACGGCGTCCAGCCCATCGCGTAAAACCACACGGCAAGGATAAATAACAGCCCCGCCATTGCCGCCAATAAGGCCCGTGCATCAATCCTACGCATACACAACTCCCCCCAAATCTTCCGGCCCCAAGCCCCTCAATCAACCGCGAATATGCAGCACGCAAATCAGGGTAAACAGCCGCCGCGCCGTGTCGAAATCGACTTCGATCTTCTCTTCCAGCCGATCAATCAACAATTGCGCTGCCTCATTGTGAATTCCCCGCCGCGCCATATCGATGGTTTCGATCTGCTGGGCGGTGGCTTGGCGGATCGCCTGAAAATAGCTGTCGCAAATGGCGAAATAATCGCGGATCGGCCGCCGAAACCGGGTCAGCGACAAAACCAGCGTCTCCAGCAACTCCCCATTTTCCGCCGAAATATCCAGCGCGAGCCTGCCCTCGATCACCCGCAGCATCAACCGGAACGGTCCGGCATAATCTTGCGGATAATCGCGCAACGGCTTGAAGAAATTGCCTTCCAGCAAATCGAAAATAGCGATACGCCGCTCTTGCTCGACATCGGCATTGCGCCAGATAATCGTCTGGTCATCCAGTTGAACATCGATGATGCGGGGGTCGGCCATAAGGATCAGCCATAGGGGCAAACAGGGTGGCAGATCAATCTACCCCGATTCAATCTGACACGATCTTCTGTTTCAATCTCTTCTGGCATTCCAACACTCTTATTGATAATGACTCGCACCAATGACCCAAATCACGCCCCCCATCGCACTTGATCAATTCCAGATGAGCCAACCCGCCCGCATCGTTGCGGTCGATTGGCAATTGCTCAGCATTGAACAGGCGCGACGCTTGCGCGAAATGGGCTTTGACGAAGGCGTTACCGTCGAATTGCTGCATCAAGGCCCCTATGGAGGCGATCCTTTGGCGTGTCAGGTGGGCCGCATGACCGTGGCCATCCGGCGCGAACTCGCCCATTTCATCAAGGTCGTAGCGGAAGAGGTGACAGCATGACCCCGACACCCGCATCGGCCCCAGAATCCGCCCCCGTCATCGCCTTGGTCGGCAATCCCAATGCGGGCAAAACCGCGATGTTCAATGCCTTTACCGGCGCGCGGCAGAAGGTCGGCAATTATCCCGGCGTGACGGTCGAACGCCATGCGGGCAAGATCATGATGGGCGATGGCCGCCCGGCGGAACTGATCGATTTGCCCGGCACCTATAGCCTGACCCCGCACAGCCCGGATGAAGCCGTCACCCGCGATGTGCTGCTGGGTCGCCAATTGGGCGAACAAAAGCCCGACATCATCCTTGCGGTGGTCGATGCGGGCAATCTCGATAATCACCTGCGCTTCATCCTTGAGCTGAAGTCTTTGGGCCTGCCGATGGTGCTCGCCCTCAACATGGTCGATCTTGCTCGACGCGATGGGCTAGAAATCGACATCGCCGCCCTGTCCGAACAGCTTGGCATCAGGGTCGCCCCGACCATTGCGGTGCGCAGGCACGGCCTTGATCGCCTGCGCGATTTGCTAGCCGAGGTCGCCCCGGCGGCACATGTCGAAAATGCGGCAGATGAAGCCCGCAAGCTCCCCCCGCTCGACATTCGCGCGCTGCAAAAACAGGCCCGCGCCATCGCAGATGCCGTCACCACCGAAACGGACAAGCGCCGCAGCATCACCCGCAGGATCGATAATGTCGCGCTGCATCCGGTGGTCGGCCCGATCATGCTCGCGGGCATATTGTTCCTGATGTTTCAGGCAGTCTTCGCCTGGGCGACAGGCCCGGTCGAGATGATCGAATCGCTGATCTCCGCATTGCACGATGCCATCCAGAACCTGTTGCCCGCTGGCTTCCTGCGCGATCTCATCCTTGAAGGGGTGATCGCGGGCGTCGGCTCGGTCGTCGTCTTCCTGCCGCAAATCCTGATCTTGTTCAGCTTCATCCTGTTGCTGGAAGCCAGCGGCTATATGGTGCGCGCCGCCTTTTTGATGGATCGGCTGATGGGCCGGGCGGGGCTTTCGGGCCGTGCCTTCATCCCGCTCTTGTCCTCCTTCGCCTGCGCCGTGCCGGGCATCATGGCGACCCGCACCATGGCCGAACCGCGCGACCGGCTGACGACCATCCTGATCGCGCCGTTGATGACCTGTTCGGCCCGCCTGCCGGTCTATGCAGTGATCATCGCGGCGTTCATCCCCGCAAGCTCGGTTGGCCCCGGCATCGGTCTTCAAGGCCTAGTGCTGTTCACCCTCTACATCGTCGGCATTCTTGCGGCCTTTATCGTGGCTTTGGTCCTGCGCCGGACAGTGACCAAGGGGCCGGACCAAGGCTTTCTGATGGAAATGCCGAAATATCAAATGCCGGTGCTGCGCGATTTCCTGCTCGGTCTGTGGCAGCGTGCAGAAGTCTTCCTGAAACGCGCCGGGACGATCATCCTGACCTCGACTGTCATCTTGTGGCTGTTACTGAGTTATCCCAAGCCCCCCGCCGATGCAGATCCGGCCATTCCGGCTGTGGATTACAGCATCGCCGCCAATGTCGCGAACGGGCTGGCGGTAGTGCTCAAACCGATCGGCTTTGATCGCGACATCGCCTTGGCGCTGATCCCCGCGATGGCCGCGCGCGAAGTGGCGGTATCGGCGCTGGCCACCGTCTATGCGATTGAATCCGATGGCGGCGACGAACATTCGCTGGTCGAACGGCTGCGCGGCAAATGGCCGCTACCGACCGCGCTCGCGTTTCTCGCATGGTTCGTGTTCGCGCCACAGTGCATCTCGACCATCGCCGTGGTCCGGCGCGAAACAAACGGGTGGAAATGGCCCGGATTCTTGCTGGCATATCTGTTCGCGCTCGCTTATGTCGCTGCTGGTATCACTTATTGGTCGGCAACGGCATTTGGCCTGTAAGACGGCATTTTCACATCTAAGGGGAGCGAATCGGTGGCAGGCAGCGTCAACAAGGTCATCCTGATTGGTAATCTGGGCCGCGACCCCGAAAGCCGCAGCTTCCAGAACGGCGGCAAGGTCGTGAACCTGCGCATCGCAACCACCGATAGCTGGAAAGACCGCGCCACGGGCGAGCGCAAGGAAAAGACCGAATGGCATTCGGTCGCGATCTTTAACGAGAACCTTGCCAACATTGCCGAACGCTATCTCCGCAAGGGCTCGAAGGTCTATATCGAGGGCAAGCTCCAGACCCGCAAATGGCAGGACCAGTCCGGTCAGGACAAATATTCGACCGAAATCGTGCTGCAAGGCTTTGACGGCACGCTCACCCTGCTCGACAAGCCGGAAGGCGGCGCAGGCCGCAGCAGCGGTGGCGGCAGCAGCGATTGGGGCAATGACGGCGGCTATAGCGGTGGCGACACCGGCTTTGGCGGCGGTTCAATGGGTGGCGGCGCGTCACGCGGTGGAGCTTCGGCCCCCAGCCGCGCGTTCGACAGCGACCTTGACGACGATGTGCCCTTCTAAAACCTTCGGCCCTTTGGCGTGCCTTTCCGGGTATTTCTTGACATTATGCCGGATGCACGCCATGGCCGCGAGCGTATCAGCCAATGGGGCCGATCGCGCTATTTCCGGATGTTATAGATGAGTTTTGCCGATCTCGGCCTATCTGATTCCCTGCTGCGGGCCGTTGAGGACTCCGGCTATAATATCCCGACTCCGATCCAGAAGCAGGCAATTCCTTCTGTCCTGATGGGCAAGGATATCGTCGGCATCGCCCAGACCGGCACTGGCAAGACGGCCAGCTTCGTCCTGCCAATGATCGATATTCTGGCCGAAGGTCGCAGCCGCGCCCGCATGCCGCGCTCGCTGATTTTGGAACCGACCCGCGAACTCGCGGTGCAGGTCGCCGAAAATTTCGAGAAATACGGCAAATATCACAAGCTCAACATGGCGCTGCTCATCGGCGGCGTCAGCATGGGCGACCAATTGGCCGCGCTGGAAAAGGGCGTCGATGTCCTGATCGCGACGCCGGGCCGATTGAAGGACCTGTTCGAACGCGGCAAGATCCTGCTGACCGGTTGCAGCCTGCTTGTCATCGACGAGGCGGATCGCATGCTCGACATGGGCTTCATCCCCGATATCGAGGAAATCTGTTCGCGCCTGCCAACCTCGCGTCAGACCTTGTTGTTCTCCGCCACCATGCCGCCGCCGATCAAAAAGCTGGCCGACAAATTCCTGAGCAGCCCGAAATCGATTGAGGTCGCGCGCCCCGCCACGACCAACATCATGATCGAGCAAAAGCTGGCGATCACCAACCCGCGTAAAAAGCGCGAAGTGCTGCGCGCCCTGATCGCGTCGGAAAATATCAAAAACGCCATCGTCTTCTGCAATCGGAAGACGACCGTACGCGAGTTGGCAGAAAGCCTGAACCGTCATGGCATGGCCGCCGGGCAGATCCATGGCGATATGGACCAGCCATCGCGGATCAAGGAACTCGACAAGTTCAAGGCGGGCGAGATCGCCATTCTGTGCGCCTCCGACGTGGCGGCCCGAGGCCTCGACATCAAGGGTGTCAGCCATGTGTTCAATTTCGACGTGCCTTGGCATGCCGATGATTATGTCCACCGCATTGGCCGCACAGGCCGTGGCGGCGCGACCGGCATTGCGATCACCATCGCGACCGATAGCGATCAGGAAGCCATCGAAGCGATTGAAAAGCTGACTGGCGGCCCGATCCCACGGATCACCGATATTGATACCGCAGCCTCCCCCCGTGACAAGAATGATCGCGAAACCAGCGAAGCCGAACCCCGCGCCCGCAAAGCGCGCGGCGACCGGGCCAGACCAGCACGCGAACGCGCCCCGCGCGAACGCGCGCCCCGTCAACAGGTGGAGCGCGAACAGACACCGCTAGAAGCTGCGCCCGTCGCAGAGGTCGCAGAGGCTGTCGAACAAGCCCCGCGTGAACAGGCTCCACGCCCGGAACGCAGCCGTGAAAAGCCCGCCCGTGAGCGTGGCGGTCGTGAGCAATCTGGCCGTGAGCGCGGCCCGCGCGGTCGTCAGTCCGAAGCCGACACATCGTCCGGCATTGGTGGTACGCAGCGTTATCCTGCACCGCAAGGCATTCAGCCGGTGGACGAAACCCTCGCCCCCGGCGATTGGGCAGGACCGGTGCCGAGCTTCCTCAGCTTCGGAATTCCGCGCTGATTTCTGGCGAAGAACAGATGGTTTTTCATCCCGCGATTTCCTAAGAAAAGCGGCATGACGACCTATACTGATATCATCGATACGATCTGTACACTGGCCGATGCCGATCCGGCCCGCCCGTTTCTGCGCAATGCGGCGGGCGACATCCTGCTCGATTATGGGCAGTTACGCAGTGAATCCGCCCGGATTGCCGCGCTCTTGGCCGAACTCGGTATCCAACCCGGCGATCGCGTCACCGCGCAGGTGGAAAAGTCCGTCCCCGCCATGCTGCTCTATCTCGGCTGCCTGTGGCATGGCGCGGTCTATATGCCGCTCAACAGCGGCTATACCGCATCGGAAGTCGCATGGTTCATCGATAATGCCGAACCATCACTGCTGATCGTCGATCCGCTCTGGCGTGACCGGCTCGATAATTTACCCGATAGCCTGCGGATCGAAACGCTGGATGGATCGGGCAAGGGCAGTTGGACCGACCTGCTGGCCCATGTCACCACCACATCCAAAGCCCCGCCCCGTCACGATCCGGAAGCCCCGGCGGCGATGCTCTATACGTCCGGCACCACCGGCAAGCCCAAGGGCGCGGTCATCCCGCGCCGCGCCTTGTCGTCCAACGCCGCGATTCTGGTCGATGCATGGCGCTTTACCAAGGATGATGTGCTGATCCATGCGCTACCGATCTTCCATGTCCACGGCCTGTTCATCGCCACCAACACGCTGATTTCGGCGGGTGGCAGCATGATCTTCCTGCCGAAATTCGATGCCGCCGAGGTGCTGCACCTCTTCCCCCGCGCCACCAGCCTGATGGGTGTGCCGACCTTTTACACCCGGCTCCTCACCCTTCCCGGCCTCACGCCCGATGCGGTCAAGGGCATGCGCATGTTCATCTCCGGCTCTGCGCCCTTATTGGCCGAAACGCATCGCGCGTTCGCGGACAAGACCGGCCATTGCATCCTCGAACGTTACGGCATGACCGAAACCCAGATGAACACGTCCAACCCTTATGAGGGCACGCGCGAGCCCGGCACAGTCGGCTTCCCGCTACCGGGGGTAGATCTGCGCATCACCGATCCGGCCAGCGGCTCCCCGTTGCCGCAAGGCGAGATCGGCATGATCGAAGTACGCGGGCCGAACCTGTTTTCCGGCTATTGGCGCAACCCGGAAAAAACCGCCGAAGACATGCGGGATGACGGTTTCTTCATCACCGGCGACCTCGGCATGATCGACGACAAGAAATATGTCCGGATCATCGGGCGCGGCAAGGACTTGATCATTTCCGGCGGGTTCAACATCTATCCGAAAGAGATCGAATCCGAAATCGACGACCTGCCCGGCGTCAATGAAAGCGCAGTCATCGGTGTCCCCCATCCCGATTTTGGCGAGGCCGTGGTTGCGGTGATCGTCCCCTTGGCCGGGGTAGAACTCACCGAGGCGGACATCATCACCGGCCTGCAAGACCGGCTTGCCCGGTTCAAACAGCCCAAATCAGTGCAATTCGTCCCCGAACTGCCGCGCAATACGATGGGCAAGGTCCAGAAAAACGCGTTGCGCGACCAATATCGGGGCCTGTTCGCCTGAATGCCCGGTTTATTCTCGCCAAATTGGTCGATCTCATTGCCCAGCCACCGCATAGACCGCAATATCATCGGCAAAGGGGCATGAATGATGCGTAACATGGCCATCGGCCTGATGATGACGGCAGTGGCTGGGATGCTGCCCATGGGCGCGGCACATGCGCGAGATGCCGCTCTCACTCGTCAGCATCATGTCCAATGTCTGATCGCCACTGTCACCCTGACCGGCAGCGAAGACCCGGACCTCAGCCGCAATGCCTATATGGCCTCTTTGTTCTTCGCGGGCCAATTGTTCGGCAGCAATCCGACCATCGATCTACCACAGGCGGTCAAAGCGGAACTCCCCAGATTGGACGCGGAAAAGCTCGAGACATTGGCGGGTGAATGCGGCGCGGAACTGGCGGCACGCGGCCAGCAATTAAGCGCAGTCGAACAGGCGCTGGCCGAAGATGGCGGGCCGCTCGCAAGCCCAGCCCCCTAATCCATCCCGCAACGCATTTTCCGCGCCGCGCAATGTTCCATTTCACGCGAAATCACTCTAAAGCCCCCTCATGACCGTCCGCACCCGCATTATTCCCTGTCTCGATGTCGCCAATGGCCGTGTGGTCAAGGGCGTCAATTTTGTCGATCTGCGCGATGCCGGGGACCCGGTCGAAATCGCCCGCGCTTATGATGCCGCCGGGGCGGATGAGCTTTGCTTCCTCGATATTACCGCCAGCCATGAAGCGCGCGGAACCTTGCTCGACATCGTATCGCGCACCGCCGCCGTCTGCTTCATGCCGCTCACCGTCGGTGGCGGTGTCCGCACGCCGGAAGATGTCCGCGCATTGCTGCTCGCCGGTGCCGATAAGGTCGGGGTCAATTCCGCCGCCGTCGCCAAGCCGGAAATCGTGGCGGACATGGCCAATATCTTCGGCAGCCAGTGCATCGTCGGTTCGGTCGATGCCAAACAGGTAGCAGCAGGCAAATGGGAAATCTTCACCCATGGCGGGCGGCGTCCGACCGGGATCGATGCCGTCGCCCATGCTGTGCGGCTGGCCGAACTTGGCGCAGGCGAATTGCTCGTCACCTCAATGGACCGCGATGGCACGCGCGATGGCTATGATCTCGAACTCACCCGCACAATCGCCGATCAGGTTGCCGTGCCGGTGATCGCCTCGGGCGGGGTCGGTACGCTCGATCATCTGGTCGCTGGCGTCACCAAGGGCCATGCGAGCGCCGTGCTGGCCGCTTCGATCTTCCATTTCGGCCAGCATAGCGTCGCCGAAGCCCGCGCCGCCTTGCGCGCGGCGGGCCTGCCGGTTCGCGCCTGAAGATCTGGGCCTGAAGCTTAAGCCCCATTTTCTTTCCGCTTGCGCCCACAGCGCGTTTGGCGAAGATGGCCGCATGAAGAACACAAAATTTTCCATTCTCGATCTGATCCCCATCCGCGAAGGCCATGACATCGCCGATGCGCTGGCCAATGCCGCGGCACAGGCGGCGCTGGCAGAAGAATTGGGCTTCAACCGATATTGGGTGGCCGAACATCATGGCATGCCGGGGATCGGCGGCGCGGCGACATCGGTCGTGCTGTCCCATCTCGGCCATGCGACCTCGCGCATCCGCATCGGATCGGGCGGGATCATGCTGCCGAACCACAGTCCGTTGCAGATCGCGGAACAATTCGGGACGCTGGACGCGCTGTTTCCGGGACGGATCGATTTGGGCTTGGGGCGCGCCCCCGGTTCGGACGGGCGCGTGGCACAGGCGATGCGCCGTAACCTCAACAGCGACGCCAACCAATTCCCGCGCGATGTGATGGAGTTGCAGGCCTATTTCGAGGGCAATCCCCAATTGGGCATCACCGCGACGCCGGGCGCGGGTGCGAAGATCGATCTATGGATTCTTGGGTCCAGCCTGTTCGGCGCGCAACTGGCGGCGGCCCTTGGCCTGCCTTATGCCTTTGCCTCGCATTTCGCGCCTGATTTGCTGGAAGAGGCGCTCGACATCTATCGCGCCCAGTTCCGTCCTTCACCGACGCTGGATCGCCCTTATGCGGCGGCTGCGTTCAATACATTCGCCGCCGATACATTGGAGGAGGCGCAATTGATCGCCTCGTCGATGCAACAGAATTTCGTCTCGATCCGCTTTGGCACGCCGGGCAAGCTGCCGCCCCCGGTGCCGGGCTATGTCGATAGCCTTGACCCCATGGGGCGCGGGGTGCTGCATTCGATGCTGCGCTGCATCAGCATCGGTACACAGGCAGATATCGAACGCGACCTTGCCGCTTTCATCACCCGCACCGGCGTGGATGAAGTCGTGCTGTGCGGCAGCATCTATGATCAGGCCGCGCGCAGACGGTCGTTGCAGATCGTGGCCGCTGCGGCCCGCAATATAGGGACATTGCAGGCGGCGGCCTGATCAATCAGGCCTGATGATCCACCCCATATTTCCGCATTTTCTCAATCAGCGTTGTGCGCTTGAGCATCAGCAAGCGCGCAGCTTCGGAAATCACGCCATCCACCATATCGAGCGCCATCTGAATACGCTCCAATTCCATCATCTCCAGCAGTTGATCGGCATCAACGGATCGTCATCGCGCGGGGCCTGAGGGTGAAAGCTAACGGGCGGCGGCGCAGGAAGAATAGCGACGGCGTCAGGCAGGTCATCCTGTGTCACCCGCGCGCGCAACGCGCTGCCGCTGGTCAGGCGCATCCCCTACTGGCCGATCAGGCCCTCGAGATCATATGCGTTCAACATTTCGCCGGGGAACCGATGATGATGCCCGTGCGCTAAAAGTCGAACTGTAGTCTTGTGGCAAATGCCTCACCCCGCGCTGTTGTGCCATTGACCAATGGCGTCACGACCAACAATGAATTTCTTCCCCGGAACCGGATATAATTGAACAGCAGCGTCGCCCGCGCGTTCAGATACCAGTTGATCGCGCCGGTCCAACTCACCGCCTTGCGCTTCAGCGGCGAAAGGCCGCGATCCGTTAGATCGAGCTGATCATAACGCAGCGCCAGTTCAACCGCGCCCCAATGGCCCGCATCGGGATTAAAATCGGCATTAGGCTTGATATGCTCTACCACGCCATTTTTCACCCGGCGCGTTTCCCCCGTCGCAATCCAGCTACCGAAAACATAAAAACCATCGAAATCGAGATCGGCCAGCCCCGCATCGCGGTTCAGCTTTAACCGCCCATATTCGCCCTGCACCGCCCAAGGCCCCTGCGCGCCGATCAACTCTGCCATGATGGAATCCGCCGATGCGATACCCGTGATCGACTTCACCTCGATCAACTTTCCATCATCAACCCGCACATTGGGCCGATCCCCGATCGAAACCGTTCCCCCCGCCAAATTGGTCGCATGGAAACCTGAAACGCCGATTTGCAATAGCCGACCCTTGGTCAGGATCGGGGCATAGGCCACCCGGCCATTCACGCCATAGCCCTCATCCGGGGTTGCCTCAGACCGCTTGATCGCCTCACCCGATCCGAACAGGCCTAGGGCCGCATTCAGCCTTGGCGATTGATAGCTGACCATCGCGCCCACCCGTCGATCCGCACCGACGGCGGTAAAAGCATTACCTGCCATCCCATGTTCCAGGAATGTCTGATTGGCATCCGAGGTCACGCCCTCTAAGCCATAGGGTGTCTTCACATGACCGATGGTAACCGACCAATTGGGCGTCAACGCATATTGGAGATAGGCATCCAGCAACGTCACATTATTTTTGACATATTCGGCGGACAAGCGCCATTTGAAAGCGTCATAAGCCGAGCCATCAAATCCAAAGCGCGCACGACGAATATCGGTGCCATTGCTATAATCATAGCCGCCCGCGCGCGCATTATAGCCCGCATAATCAACCTGAATCATGCCCTTGGGCCCGATCGTGAAATCGGCTGCGAGAGGGACTTGCGCCACTGAAGGTACAGGTAGGGATACGACGGGCACAGCGGCCTTCATTGCTACCGAGATCGGAGGGGATTCTAAGGTCGCTGCCACGGAGGCCGCAGCAGCGGGCTTTACGGTTTGAGCGGCTTCCAGAGCAACATTGCGCGCTTCCAACTGCCGAACCCGCACCTCTAACGCCTCCAGCCGTTGTAGTAGCAGGTCCTCCGCAGCGTAATGTGGTACCGGAACTACTGCCTGCGCCAACCCCGACGTCGTGGAGAGCATAAGATAAACGCAAAGCGACAATGTCGGCAGTTTATGCGCATAATTCATAATGTCATCACCCTTTAGATTTCCTAATCTGTCCTAGTAGTGCTACTGATAAAGTCCGCCGGACCTTCGGAGTTCATAGCGGAAGCAGCGCCTGTGACGCAAAGCTGAATTGGGCAAACCGCCGAGCCACCAATCGCTGTGCGGCTCCCTTCGCTGATCGGATACCATCATACGCGTCTAAGAGCTGCCCCCCCCCAATATCGAGAGAAAGCGCAGGCCGATACAGCAATCAAACATGCATTACAGACAGCTCGGCGACAGTTTTCAGGACTTGTAACCGGCCTTTCGCATGGCTAGATGCCAATGGATCAGATAGAATCCAGCATTTATGAGTGACCGAGAACAAGGATTGAAATGAGCGACATCCATGTTTTCATCATATCCTGGCGAGGCCAGCATGATCGCGCTGCCCATATTGCCCAATGCCTATCAAACCGACTGAACAAGATCTCAATCGTCTATTCCGGGCCGGATTCAGGAGCATTCGATGGGCTGGATTGCCAACGCATCTACCGCGACGACCGCCTTTTCTGGTCAGATAAATTCCGCGCCTGTCTCGATCATTGTGCACCGCAGGAGATCATGCTCGTAATCCATGCCGATTGCGCCTGTGAAGATTGGGGCGATCTCCTGCGCAAATGCCGGAATGCACATGCCAGTTTAGACAATATGGCGATATGGTCACCGAAAATGCGGGGCACTCCATGGCGGCTTGAAAAAACCCGGATGGAGCGCATCAACAACAGTGATTGGAGCATCGTTGCCCAGACGGACGGCATTGTCTTTTCCATGATTCCCGCCATCGCCCAACGAATGCGTGAAGCTGATTACAGTTTGAACTTCTATGGTTTGGGCATCGACTGGCTCTTCATCTGCGCCGCCTATGCCCGAAACAAGATTGCCGTGCTCGACGAGTCCGTCCTCGTCCACCACCAGCTATCGAGAGGCTATTCCTCCCGCGAAGCGCGTGCGCAGAAACAAGTATTTCTCAGCACGCAACTATTGCAGGAAGAACACGCAGCCTATGTATCACTGCGCAGGCACATGCAGCGGCGAAAACATTATTCCAAAATGCTCTATTGGCTGGAATATGTCAGCGACTGTCTGAAAAAGGCAAAATTCAAGGTTCTGAATTTTATTAAGTAACTCCCTTATATTGCCCTGATGTAACCGGTGCTTCTATTATACTGGGTAGAATAACAGTGTTCTGGACAAACGTGTCTGGAGATTGAACCAGACACGTCACCATCCATCTCTAATCTGTCACACGCACAGAGTTCGTCACCAATATGAAATTTACATGCCCTCATGTTTAGACGGCAAAAATAACGGACTCATCCCCGTGCATAGTGGAATGGCCAAAATATATTTTATAATCTTCATGAATTCCCTTGAGTAACCTTGGAACTTCATAGAAATCCGAAATATTATGATATACGCATATCGCCATTACAGGTCTGAATCGTTCAATTGTGTTCATTGCTCCTTTTAGTGCCTCAATTTCAGAACCCTCAATATCCATCTTGATAAAATTAACTGTCGGAAGTCCTGCTTCTTTGACAAAGTCATCAATTTTTATGGATTTTATATTAGCTGCACCCTCGATATCAGAAAGATGCACCTGTGCCGCCGGACCGGAACCGGTAATCGACATGATTTTATCTGATTGCGACCATACAGCCTTTTCGATTAAAGAAATTCTATTTTGCAGATTAATATTTTCATTTACATTATGCCTGTAAACAAGCAAATTTTCCGGCATAAACTCGAATGAATAAACCCGCCCCGTAGGGCCAGCCAAATCTGCAAAATTCAGACTGGTCCCGCCATAGCAAGCCCCGCAATCTATAACATAATCACCATTTTTAACCGTATGAATTTCTGTGAGACCTCGATAGCTATATTGCGGATAAAGAAATTCGTTAAATAGACCAAATGCATCACTGTAGACTGCAACATCCCGCCCAATAGGACGCAAGTTCGCATATTGTAGATCTTTGTTGGAAAAATCTTCAGGGATACGATTTGGTTCGCCTAATTGGCCAAGCGAAGAAACTGCATTCCAAAAATTGTCATTATCAAGAGGAAGGCGAACATATTTCCAGCCCAATGCTCGATAAGCAAGCACCAACAGCAACAAACGCTGCGACGCCGCATCACCGAGATTGTCATATAACCATTCCCACTTTTGAATATTTGACGACACCATAGCCAGTGCGTGCTTACAGAGAAGCGTTGAATCGCTTTCTATTTCGGCAGAGGGCCGATATGGTTCGGGGCGCATGTTTAGCCTGACACGGGGATCCGTCAACCCTGATGGATTTTTCATCAAGTATTTGATTGTCTTTTCATAATTGAAAATGAACGAGCCTCTTGATTCATTGGCCAGAACGCTCAATGTATCATCTTCATAGGCCCTGTGCGGATGCAACATGCAACTTCCTTTAGCTTATTTAAAATATTATATATATTACCCATTCCCCATAGAAAATACTATCCGCTTTTCACGAAAACTCTTGCCTAGCTTAATTTTTTTGGCATTAAAAAATAGTTAGATAGAATAACATCTCGCACAGTCAATGCAATTCGGATATGTATATATCCTATTGTATTTGCAGCACCATCACCACTTTGTTAAAAAAACGCAGGAGGCGCAACCACTATCTCAAAAAAATGGGAAATATTAACTAGATTTTCAATCTATAACCGCGCACAATCATCCACCATTATTATCAATTTATAGAAATATATTCGGCCCATACAAAGATCTTGCATATACCTGTTACCTGCATCGGGACAGGATATTTATTTCCCCTTGGCAACGACATTAAACCCTACTCGTTCCAATATTAGCTCCGCGCCACCTACTATAGCGCCCCCATCATGCCCAGCAGCGTCTTAAGAAGCCCCCTATCGGTAATCGTATACGGTAAGACAAGCGCATTTTTCTCATTTTCACTTGCAGCTTACTGAACATCCAATTGACCACGGCATCACCATTTCGAGAATATAAGATTATATATTTTTATTATAAAATACAGAAATTATATCACTTAAATCCGTATCATCCACACCGCTGTGATATGGTAAGCACAAAACTCGATTTTTAATAATATCAACGAAAGGCGTATCCCGGACAGAATATATGGGAAACCCCTTATAGGGATCAAAATCCGTGCAAATTGGGTGGAAATATTTCCGCGCAAAAATCTGGCGCGCCTTTAGCTCGTCATAAAGATCGTCGCGTGTGCATCCAAAAGTAGCTGGATCCACCACGATAGGGAAATATTGCTCCGAGCTTGTGACGCCCTGCTGTTCGGGAGGCAGTTGTATGCCGGGGAGGTCATTCAACAACTCTCTGTATTTTTGCTTCAACCCGGCGCGAGAACGCTTTTCCTCCTCCACCAAAGGAAGGTTCAGCAAGCCGATCGCCGCCTGCATCTCATTTAGCTTCCCGTTAATGCCAACTGAAACCACTTCCTCTTCGTTCTTGATACCAAAATTCCGCAGATGATAAATGATCTCGGCATCTTCCGGCCTATTCGTGGCCAGCAATCCCCCCTCAAGTGTATTGAACAGCTTGGTGGCATGAAAAGAAAATGCAGAAGCATCGCCATAAGAAGCAATAGAGCGCCCATTGACGGTGACGCCGAATGCATGGGCCGCGTCAAAGAACAATCGTAGATTATATTGTTTGGAAATGCACTCCAGCGCCTCAATCTCACACACATTGCCATAGACATGCACGCCCAGAATGGCCGAAGTGCGTGGCGTAATAGCCTTTACCACCGCAGCGGGATCCAGTGTCAACGTGTGCGGCAAAACATCCACGAAAACAGGCTTCAGGCCATTCCATGTAATCGCATGCGCAGTGGCCGCAAAGGTGAGAGGCGTCGTAATCACTTCACTGCCTATGGGCAGGTCGAACAACTTCAAGGCCACCAGCAATGCAATGGTGCCATTGTTGAACAGCATTGCCGTGGGCACATCCAGATAACACTGCAACTCGCGCTCAAGCTGCTGATGCAACGGGCCGCAATTCGTCAGCGCCTTGCTCTGCCAAATATCGCCCAGCATCCGATGAAAATCATTCAAATCCGGCAGCATTGGCTGAGTTACATATAACGGCCTGGACATTAAAAACCCCTATTATGTGCACTTATTTTATATATAATTTCACAAATTTATGATAGAATGTATACATTTCTATTTAAAAAATCATCATAACCATCACGCATCATATTATAGCCATCATATTCTGCAAACAAAATTCCAGCTCTACTTCCCTGTCTTGGTAACATAATCTCACCGATAGAATTTAACGGATAAAATGATTTTACACATACTTTTTCTTTAAAATAAATAGCCTCATAAACATTATGAACATCTGACGTGACCGTATGCCGCAATACGAAATTATGCATGTCATTCGCGGAAAATTCGACATGTTTATTTATAAAATATGAAGAAAATTTAGATGCATAAGGATATCCCGTACTATATTCTATAAGCATTGAATATAAATCACCCGGGCACCTTCTGGTCATCTCCACAATCATCGGGCACCCATCCGATATGATGAATTGAGTATGGATAAGCCCATCTTTCAACTTCAAAAAACTACAGAGCTTTATTATTCCAGCCTCCAATACAGTTGTACACGTCAATGGCAAATCATGAACCACATAGCTGGTGTCCACAGCATATGGGTTGGCTGAACTCCCCTCCCGCACATAAAAGACCTTGACCAGACGACCGGACTCGACAAAAGCGCTGCAGCTATGCAGCTCTCCTGCAATAAAGCTTTCAATAACTACATCTGATAATGGGGTGGAGTTTTTCGCCAATCGCACAGCTTCTTGAAGGGCGCAAATGTCCTCTCCAGAAAATACAGTAACCCCTCGCCCGCTAAACCCATCCACTGGCTTGCATATATAGCGCCCCTTCATCGGAAAATCGGCTTCAATAAAAGATTTCGGCGCAGGCAGGTCCAACTCCTTGCAGAGGCGCCTGAAAGCGAATTTGTTGGAGATCGCCTCATTGCTTTGGGGCGAATCCATGAGCCCCGTGCTCAATTGAAGATTAACGCATGTCGCCATCGAGATATCCGTGCACCCCGGCACAACATAATCAAAACCATGATGGTCTATAATCTTAGAAACAGCGTCAACTTTGCTGTAATCTTGCTGAATCCATTTATCTCTGGCTTTTACGGCCAAAATATCAGTAGGCCGATTGCCCATGACCCAGACATCATGGCCAGAATCTTTTAGAGATTTATAGATGGGCAATGCGGAAAATGCGGCGTCCAGAAGCAATATCTTCATGCGTTATCCATGCATTGAGAAGGGGTTTCAGCCATTAAGCGATCCATATACATGATGGAGTTGGTCGCAATTGACCTCTGTATGGCATGCACTACCAGCATGTTGAGATAACCATCTCGCGCAGATACTTTGGGACGAGTAAAATTTCGCACTACGTCTATAAAATGCTCAAGCTGTAGAGCGAGCGGATCAGCGGGGTTACGCTGGAATGCAACTTCTTCAAAATCACACCACCAGGACGGATCCACGCCATCCGCGTAATATTTCGCGCGCATGCTGGGAAAGTCCAAGGACCCATTCGTGCCGGCAAAATGGTAGCAATTTCCCATAGGAAAATAAGGATATGACCGATTTTCGCCACTTGTCATTTCCCAGCTCTTGCTACTTGCAGCAGCATCGGAAAGCAGAAATGAACCAAGCGCACCATTGTTAAATTCAAACGATATCGCGACCGTATCTTCAACTTCGTAATTACGAATGTGATTACCTGAAATGGCGACCAAGCTTTTGATATCACCGCAAAAATATCGCATCAAGCCTATTTCGTGGATGAGATTTATCAAGATCGGGCCTCCACCGATCCTGGTGCGCCAAGCCCCCTCTTTGAAATAATGCGCCGGCTTGTAAAACAGAGCCCTGCCCTGCATCGCCACTAGTCGGCCAAATCGTTTATCCTTTAAAAAAGTGTCGGCTACATTGAGCAAAGGGCTATAGGTTCGATGGTGCCCCACCAGAACAGGTATTTGAGATGCCTCAGATGCTTCCATCAGTTTCTGCGCGCTAACAAGATTATCGGTCATCGGTTTTTCGACAAGCGCCGGCACCCCATTTTCGATACAAGCCATGGCTTGATCAAAGTGGAATTGATTTGGCGAACTGATCACCACTGCATCCGGTTTTTTTTCGGAAAGTGCCGTTGACAATTCCTCATACAGATCCGTGCCGCAGAATTGCGCAAAATGCCGATTATCCTCTGTATCGGGCCCCACTATGCCCGCAAGGGCGCAATCTTCCCGCCCAAGAACCAAATGAGCATGCTGCTTGCCGATCAGGCCCGCTCCGACAACTAAAAATTTCAGCTTCTCACTCATCCTTACACCATAACCCAATAGTTCACATGCTAACCTCTGGACGGCATTAGCTCAAATTGACGCAAAGTTAGCCTCTTGATTTTTTCAATGTATTCATCTTTTGAATACAAGTCATCATATCTGTCTACCAACTCTTTGTTTGTATCAACATAGAGTTTTTCACTATGAGAAAATTCATATATTCTATCACATATATTTTCTATGAAACTATCCTTGTCCGGAAAAATATTTTTATACCGCAGGTAATCTGGTGAAGGGAAAAAATCCCTATTGTAAATCGAAAATCCTATCCCGCCCTGATGTATAGGCTGCGCCAGATATCCATCGAACCCCTCACCAAATGTAATCGAAAACATGCAGCGAGTTGCCAGGTCCATGAACGCATCAAAAGTAATATCACGAATCTCAATAAGCTTGAAGTCTGGAAAAGCGCGTGAAATCTTGCTAAGAATCTGCCGCTTGTGCGGGGCCTTATCTGGTGAATAGATAATTATCTTCTCTTTTTCAGTAAAATGAGAAGGAGCATAAGCACTCAAATCAGTATAAGCCGGAAGCAATAGAGTAGGCAGACAATAACGATCCGTCATTTCCTGACTGAAATAGGCGTGATGCGCAACCGACTGAGTGATATCGTGGGATATTATCCTCAATGGCGCAAAACTGTTGCGATCAGGCATGAGTTTAATATTTTGATTCATAATATTTATATAAATCTTTCTTTTTGGATTCAATAAATATTCACACTCCTCACCGGTCAAATCATTATAAAAATATTTCGTCGCATATTCAGGAATATGAAGATAGACTTCTTCTGCATCCTTACAAAGTGTTATTTGAGAAAAACGATATACATTTTCAGAATTTCTAAAGTTCGTATTCCGATAATAGGTTACGCCAGTCCCAGTGGGACGCGTCATCATAATGATTTCACACCCATGATGTCGTTTAAGCCGACGCATTTGCTCCACAATAGAAAAGAAGGAAAATATCCCTCCACTCATTGCGTTATGCTCCGGCACAACCATTACGATTATTTTTTTCGAGACACGAACTTCATTTGGAAATGATATATTCTGCATTAAAGAGCAAATATGCTCTTCAGAGAAATTATATATTTTTTCATCGTATTTCCACATTAATCTCCTTTTAATTCGACGCCTCTCCTCTTTTGTTTTACCAGACAACGAAACAAGCTTCACATACAGTTTATATATTTTGCGCATTATCATAAATTAACATCTCTAGAATTTCACATCTCGAAATTTTGATATCATTCCTTATAGAGGAATCCAAACATTGAATGGGTTTGAAAATAGCATTCAAACCATCGCCTTGAATTTCTTGCTCGATGCCAGCAGTTCGTCATACGTCCCATGATCGCTCAACCGCCCATGGTCGAGCATGAAGATCGTGTCACAGGCGCGCACAGTGCTCAAACGATGCGCGATCATAATGATCGTTTTCTGGTGGCTCAGCGCCTGCACGGATTCCATTACCGCCTGTTCGGTGATGGAATCGAGCGCGCTCGTAGCTTCGTCCAGCACCAGCACGGAAGGGTTATGATACAGAGCGCGCGCGATGCCGATGCGCTGGCGCTGACCGCCGGAAAGGCGCACGCCGCGCTCGCCGACGGTGGTGTAATATTGGTCAGGCATTTCGTTCATGACGAAATCGTGGATCTGGGCCATGCGGGCACATTCCTCGATCTTGACCATGTCGATGTCGCGCTTCGCCACGCCAAGAGCGATATTCTCCGCTACAGATGCATCAGCCAGAAAGATTGACTGCGGCACATAGCCCAGCGCCTGTTGCCAAGCCCGAAGGTTGTGATCGTCAATCGCCTGTCCATCGACAATCAACTGCCCATCCGTCGGCCGCAACAGGCCAAGAATGATGTCCACCAGAGTCGTCTTACCTGCCCCCGTACCGCCGACAAGGCCGATGGAGGCGCCCACGGGGATAATCAATTCCACTCCATTCAAGGCGTTCTTTTTGGCCTTGGGATAGGCAAAGACCACATTATCGAGCACGATTTCCAGCTTTGGCAAAATGGCGGTAGTCGTGACTTCCTGCAAAGGGGTAAAGGCAATCTCGGCATTGAAATCAGCCGTGATAGAATCCAGTGTGCCTTCACCAAAGCGCAGGTTACTCAATCCGCTATATATCCGCTGCGCCGCCGGAATCAGCTTGTATCCAGCCAAGGCATAAACGCTCAAGCCCGGCAGGACGATGCCGGACCCGCTGCTAGTAGCCAGCAGGACCAGCGCCAGCGCCAGCGCCCCACCAATCGCCACAGCCTCAATCAGATAACGCGGGGATTCACCAAGGGTCGCATTGGTCGCCTGATGTTGCGCGCAGCGCAGGGAGGCCGGACGAAACTGGTCCAGATAGACATTTTCGCGGCCCAATAGCTTTATGTCCTTGATCCCGCCAAAGGCCACGTCAATGGCGGAAAATCGTTCCTTGGTCGCGACTTCCAAATCACGACCCAGTCGTGACAGCAACCGCTTGATCGTCTGGTATATCAGCACGTAAAGGCTGCCAATTACCCCGCCAACCGCAAGCGCTAACACCGGATCAAGCGCGAGCATCATGCTCGTCATGATCATCAGCACAAGCGTATAGGCAATCACATACATTCCGGGTTGAAGTATCTGGGAGACCAAGGACTGGGAATCCAGCATGATCTTCTTCGTCAGGTCGCTGCTGTGATGTTCTAGAAAAAACTCATAGGGCTGGCGCAGATACATGGAGAGCAACCGTTCCGCGAGATGATGCCCTCCCACCTGCGCATAGAGGTTCATAGCATAGGTGGTGACGATGCGGATTGTCGCAGCGCTGATGATGATGCCAAAGGCGAAAAAGCCGACCGCCGTCAAAAAATTGTGCCGCCCGTCAAGCCCACTCCATTCATAGACATTTTTCGCCAACTTGTTCGTTTCAAGCGCATCGGGGTCACTGAGCAATTGGAAAAAGGGCAGAAGTGCTGCAATGCCGAAAGTTTCAAACATCGCCATCAAGACCACGAGAATCAACAACAGCCCGCCGCGTCGCTTTTCCTCACGCGTCATGAGGGCGATGGTCCGAGTGAGGGTATTCCACATTGATCAATTTGCTCCATCGGCATTCCTGCACCCATTACTCGGTCACGACGCGCGGGAAAAGCCACAAAAGAACCGCTCTAATGGATACTGACGAAGGGCTGCATCCCGGACACAGAATGCAGATGTGCTTCAGACCGCCACCCCGGCCCTGTGGCCATAATTGTCAGCTATCCAGCTGCGATAGCTGCCATCCATGATGGATCGCCACCAACTCTCATTGGCGAGGTACCATTGCAATGTCTGGGCAAACCAGTCTGCAAAGCCATGGGCGGGTGCATAACCCAGTTCATCCCGGATCTTCTTTTCATCAATAGCATAACGCCGATCATGGCCAGGACGGTCCGCCACATTGATCTTGAGCGATGCTGTCGCCTTCCCCTCGGCCGCTGGGGAGTCGGGGAAACGAGCTGCCAGCATGGGGTCATGCGCAAATGCCTTGTCAATCGCAGCGCATAAAGTGTCTATCACGACGAGATTGGCCAGTTCTTCCCCGCCGCCGATATTATAGCATTCACCGACCCGCCCCTTTCGCAGAACCTGCTCAATGCCACGGCAATGATCTTCGACATAGAGCCAGTCCCGTACTTGCTGCCCATCGCCGTAAATCGGCAAGGCGCGACCATGCAGGGCATTGGCGATAAACAGCGGGATCAGCTTTTCGGGAAACTGATAGGGCCCATAATTATTCGAGCAATTGGATGTCGTGACCTCCAGCCCATAGGTATAGTGGTAGGCGCGCACTAGATGATCCGATGCAGCCTTGGACGCGGCATAAGGCGAATTGGGCGCATAAGGCGTGGTTTCGGTAAAGGCCGGATCGTCCCTGCCCAAGGTTCCATAGACCTCATCAGTCGATACATGGTGGAAACGGTGCGGCTGGCCGGAACCACTATCCAGCCAATGCCGCCGCGCCACTTTCAACAGAGCGTGGGTGCCGAGCACATTGGTCTCGATAAAGACATCTGGCCCCTTGATGGATCGGTCTACATGGCTTTCCGCCGCGAAATGAACCAAGGTGTCAATGCGATGATCCGCCATCAGCCGGGCGACCAGCGCCTGATCGCGAATATCTCCATGGATGAAATCGACCTGATTTATACCATCCAGATTGGCGGCATTGCCCGCATAGGTCAGCGCATCCAGCGCAACGATCCCGTCCTTGGGATTCTGCTCTCGCCAGTAACGGACAAAATTGGCGCCGATAAAACCGGCCGCGCCGGTCACGAGAAGATTAGCCACAGGTCATGTCTTTCAATTGAGCCAGCATAAGACGGAGTTCAACTCGCCAATGCGCAGCAGGCTTGCCCAGTTGCACCCAGGTTGCATCCCTATCCAAAACGCTCAGGGCCGGGCGAGTTGCAGGGGTGGGATAATTACTGGTCGCGATCGGGAGAACCGGGATCATGCGATCCAGTAAGCCGATTGCATAAGCCTCTTCCTGAATGGCGACGGCAAAATCATACCAAGACGCAACGCCTGCATCGCTCACATGGGCAATGCCACTTGCTCCCCGCATGGCCAATGCCCAGATAGCGCGCGCCAGCGAGTCCGCATGGGTCGGGGTGCCGATCTGGTCCGCCACCACCCGCACTTCATCGCGTTCTGCCATCAGGCGTAGCATAGTTTTGACGAAATTGGTGCCCTGCACACCATAGAGCCATGAAGTACGCACGATCAGGCTGCCTGGCGCGCTCAGCGCCGCATGCTCACCCGCCCATTTGGTGCGGCCATAAACGCTCAGGGGCCGAGGCAGGTCATCTATTCGATAAGGTCGGGTACTCGCTCCATCGAACACGAAATCTGTCGACACCTGCACCAATCGCGCGCCAATTGCGCGCGCTGCATTGGCCAGATACCGTACCCCCTGATGGTTGATCCTTTCGGCCAGTTCCAACTCCTGCTCAGCACGATCGACGGCAGTATAGGCAGCCGCATTGACAATGAGATCGGGCCGCAGCGTCTCCATCATGGCCGTCACTGCCGCCGCATCGCCGACATCAAGCCCTGCCCGATCGAGCGCAATGATGTCTTCACCCGATGGTTGCGCCCGACATAATGCATGACCAAGCTGCCCGCCCGCGCCCGTCAGCATTATTCTCATGAAAATGTCACCGCATCTTGCAGCGAACGGCCCAATACGTCTTTTGCGGATAAAATTGGGGTCATATCGCCCAGCGGCCAGTCAATGCCCAAGACTGGATCGTTCCACCGCACGCAATACTCATCCTTCGGGTCGTAGAACGCAGTGCATTTATAAAGAAAATCAGTATCGTCTTCAAGCGTGACAAAACCATGGGCAAATCCCTGCGGCACCCACATCATCTTCTTGTTAACAGACGATAATTCCGCCCCAACCCATTGCCCGAAATAAGGGGAGGATCGGCGCAGATCGACCGCCACATCATAGGCCCGGCCCGCCGTCACTCGCACCAATTTACTCTGCGGCTGGTGCAATTGATAATGCATACCGCGCAATACGCCGCGCACCGAACGGCTGTGGTTATCCTGCACGAAATACGCATCCAGACCCGCCTCTGCAAAAGCGGCGGCATTCCATGTCTCCATGAAAAAACCGCGATCATCGCTAAACACACGCGGCGTTATCAGTTTCACATCGGGAATGCGGGTCGACTCAACAATCACCGCCCCCCCCTACGCAGCATGTCGAGCAGATATTCGCCATAGCCGCTTTTGCACAAAGGCACTGCAATCTCCTCAAACTGGGCATCGTCGATAAAGCCCTTGCGCCAGGCGATTTCCTCCGGACAGCAGATTTTCAAGCCCTGACGCTCTTCAGTGATTCGGACATAGAGGCCCGCATCCAATAGTGAACCATGCGTCCCAGTATCAAGCCAGGCAAAGCCGCGCCCCATCAGTTCGACATTCAGCATGCCCTGTCCAAGATACATGCGATTGAGATCGGTAATTTCCAGTTCGCCACGGGCCGAAGGCTGCACCTGACGGGCATATTCGACCGCCCGACCATCATAGAAATACAGGCCCGTCACGGCATAATTGGACATAGGTGCTTCGGGCTTTTCCTCAATCGTTTCCGCGCGCCCGTTCTCATCGAAGGATACCACGCCATAGACCTTAGGATCCTTGACATAATAGCCGAACACCGTCGCCCCACTAGGCCGTGCATCCGCAGTCTGCAACATTTCCGGCAAGCCGTGGCCGTAAAATATATTGTCGCCGAGGATCAGGGCAGATGGACGATTGCCAACAAAATCCGCCCCGATATGATAGGCTTGAGCCAACCCTTCCGGCTTGGGCTGAACCGCATATTCGATACTCATGCCCCATTGCGACCCATCGCCCAACAATTTGCGAAAGGCGGACTGATCATGCGGGTTAGAGATCACCAGCACCTCTCTGATCCCCGCCAGCATCAACACCGACAATGGATAATAGATCATCGGCTTGTCATAGACCGGCATCAATTGCTTGCTGACCGGGACCGTCAAGGGGTGCAAACGAGTGCCCGACCCACCCGCAAGGATGATGCCGCGACGCGCCGACACGTTTTTTCCAGAGTTTATCACAACTAGTTTCAATTCCAACTATCGGCCGATACTATATGGACCACGCATATACTGACTCTATCGACAATATCAACTCATTATAAAAGTAGTAATATGACCTACATGTTAACTATCAGTACAGAATTCTTAATACCCCCCCCCTTGGCATGGACATCAAAAATCATCGATTTGCCAGCATCTATACATGACACCACCATCTTTCATGCCATGGCGCAGAACACGCGTTACGGCCTTTCGAAAAAGAAAGTACTAGGGCGTGAACTTATAAAAGCAGATTGAATTCGAAGCCTCAGCGTGATTCACTCAACTTATGAATAGAGGAGCGGATGTCACGGCAACGGTATGAACTAACAGGCAGAGAATGGCACATCATTAAACCCTTGCTACCCAACAAGCCACGCGGCGTGCCCCAGGTGGATGATCAGCGGGTGCTGAAGGTATTCTCTGGCGCTTTCGATCTGGCTCATCATGGGCGGTGATTCCTGAGCGTTATGGACCACCGACCACCTACGACAACCGACTTGCCCGCTGGTGCAGTCGGGGCATGAGACCTGCTGCTGGCGACGGTTTCTGAGGGTTTCAACGGCGAACTGATGATGATCGATTCCCCCTGCGTGCGCATCCACCAGCCTGGGACGTTCCCGGGGCGGTCTCACCAACTCTTGTCCATGCTGAGGGACATCCGCCAGCTGATCTTCCCCCTTCTGAGTGGTCCAAAATATCTGTTATTTTGGACCATGAAGGAGACAAGGAATGCCGTTCAAGAAGCACAAGCCGGAAGAGATTATTGGCAAGCTGCGTGAGGCAGAAATTGCACTGGCGCAGGGTGCGTCGGTCGGAGATCGGCGTGACCACACTCTACATCACGCCGGGATCGCCGTGGGAGAACGGATACAATGAAAGCTTCAACGGATCGCTTCGCGACGAACTGCTGAATGGCGAAATCTTCTACAGCCTCGCCGAAGCTAAAATATTGATCGAAGCTTGGCGGCGACATTACAACACTGTGCGCCCGCATAGCTCTCTGGGCTACCGGCCACCGGCACCAGAAGCCGCTCCATCGCCAGTGCCGCCCTCCGGTTACGCTACGCTCCACCTTCGGCCAACACTGGCGATGGAGGCGCAAATGCACTAACAATCAACTCGGACTACTCAGTGGGGGCCGGTCACTTGCTGCCATCAAACTCATTTGCACACACCTCTGGTGCACCACGCAATGAGACCACACCCTAGCGCAGTCCGCAACTCGCCGGGCAAGGCTCACAGGTCATAGGTACAGCAGGTCCTGTCCACCTATCCCGATTTTAGCCTATGATCCGCAATCTGAAAGGCCCCGCTACTGCACTTCCTTCATGGAATGGGGGCTGTTGTCGGGGCATTGCTAGCGAATCTATCCTATTTGCGCAGCCTTGCCTCCCATCGTCGCCCCCTAAAGCACCACGACCGTCCTGCAGTATTTTCTGGGGCGCGAGAGCATCCTGATTTTCACGCCGCATGGTACGGGCGGCCGCGTGATCTTGCTGGACCCGTGCGACCTGCATTTTAACTTCGTGCTGATCGTGGGCGAAAAGAGTAATTGAAACCTGTTGCATGCCAACCCTATCAAAGCGGGCGCCTATGCCGTCAATGGCTATGTGAAGATGGACCTCATACAGAACTTCGCCACGCATCATGTTCAACTGCTAAAGAATGATCGCCCGACGGGTTAATACACGCTGCATTTCTGTTATCGGATGTAATCTCGAAGAAGTTCGGCAAAGAGATCATCACCGCCTTTGATCGCAACAATCTCGTGGCGGCCCCGCATATTCCGCCCCTGCCCATATGTAAGGCCGCGATTGAGGCTATGGCCATACCGGGCAAGATCATTTGCACACTAGAAAAACAAAAAGCCGCTGGCATCCCTTCGCAGCCTTTGCTAAGCGCCTTCCCAAGCACCGCAACGTGCCACGCACCCGTAGCTCAGCTGGATAGAGCGCTGCCCTCCGAAGGCAGAGGCCAGAGGTTCGAATCCTCTCGGGTGCACCATTTGCGAACAAAACCGCGAACATTGCCTGTGGTACCCCTGCGCCCAGTAACAGTCTCGGCAAGCACCGTTTTGTCGCCTAAAACTCTTACCTCATCGTCATCTACTTCAATGCGAGCGATGATGGCGCGAAGATACGCCTTCCGCGCCAGGATCTCACCGTCATCAAGCTTTTGCCGCACCAGAGTAAACACAAAGATTCGATCGGGTGTAATGACGGCGCTGACAGATGCCTGCTCCGCAATGCGGCCAAGTGAAGCGTCGATAACGTCGCGCCTCGCCTTGAGGTTATTAATACACTCTTTCACCTCCTCATCCGTTTCGACAATTACGTCTTCGATCGCCTGATAGAGACGACTAAGTTTTTCTCTTATCTGGTTCAGTTCCGTAATCAGTGTACGCAGCCGCTCATCAACCGCGGCTTCTTTTGCTGCGCTCCGCTCAACCAAAGCGCCAAGGACAGCCGCCATACGCTCAAGCGGCGATCGATATCATCGAGCAGCTGCCGCGCTGGGATAACTGCCCTTGGCTTGTGCCTAACCTGGAAACCCGCAAGCCATTCGTCACGTTAAAGCGGGCCTGATAGGTCCTCCACACATCTTACATTTTAAATCTCAAATTTCACTCTCCGGGCCGTGCGCCAGCGTCGTGCGGTCCGGGCTACCTAAAAGGATATGATGACCACCTGAAACTCGTAACTACTGACAAGACCGCTGCTGAGATGGCTGCCCTGTTCGACGAACTGGATTAACTGGATTGGGCATGTGGTCCCAAGGCCAGCAAGCATGATCGAGTCACTGTTTTGATCTGTGCATGCATCGATATCCATGCTGCTCGGGAACTCGCCAAGCAGTTAAGGGTATTCACCTACAGATTACGGAGATGAGGATGCACTATGTAGATTTTTACCTATCCTCTCCCCGAAGCTCTTGGCCATAGTTGAGAGTTCAAACTGCCCAGTCAAGATTTAGGCTGGGCTTTTTTTATCTATATTCGTAAATAGAACATGCCGATACTATACTATAAAAAACTTTGTTTTTTACATAAATGAAGTATGTTTTACTGACCGTGCGCCGGCATTGGAATCATCTTCCAATCTATTTTTACACGATTTAGTTTGTCGTGAATGTGGGGTGCACTGCACTCTAAAAAGTGATGGAGAGGCAAATGGCAAGAAAGCTGGCAGCAGAGTTCTTTGGTACATTCTGGCTTGTATTTGGTGGATGTGGATCGGCGGTTCTGGCGGCCGCCTTTCCGGCGTTGGGCATCGGCTTTACGGGCGTAGCGCTCGCATTCGGCCTGACCGTTTTGACGATGGCCTATGCCGTTGGCGGCATATCGGGTGGACATTTCAATCCGGCGGTCTCGTTGGGTCTGGCCTTGGCCAATCGGTTCAGCTGGGAGGAATTGCTGCCATACTGGATCGTGCAGGTCGCGGGCGCCGTCGTTGCGGGCGCAGTGCTCTATGCCATTGCATCGGGCAAGGCTGACTTCCAGACTAGTGGGTTCGCATCGAATGGTTTCGGGACGCTATCGCCCGGCGGCTATTCGATGCAGGCAGCGCTGATCATCGAAGTCATTCTGACAGCGGGCTTTCTGATCGTGATACTTGGATCGACATCGAAGGCCGTACCAGCTGGATTTGCGCCCATCGCGATCGGACTGGCACTGACGCTGATTCACTTGATCTCGATACCTGTGACCAACACGTCAGTGAACCCTGCGCGCTCGACCGGGGTCGCTATTTTCGCTGAAACAGGTGCGCTGAGCCAGCTCTGGTTGTTCTGGCTTGCCCCATTGGTCGGCGCGGCAGTCGGTGCGTTGATCTGGCGCCATATGTTGCAGGCAGATGAAACGTGGGAGCGAGCATAGGGCGCTTCAATGAGTTAGGATTTTGATCTCAAAAGGAGAACGATGATGGGCTGGATTATTGCATTGCTTGTGGGCGGTATCGCGGGCTGGTTGGCAAGCTTGGTCATGAATCGAGACGCTTCGATGGGCATCTTATGGAATATCGTGGTCGGCTGCGTCGGATCGCTGATCGGCAACGCATTATCAGGGCCTTTGTTCGGTATCCGAGGCAGTGTGCAAGCATTTTCGCTGACGGGACTGATCATTGCCTTTGTCGGTGCGGTCATCCTGCTCGGAATCGTTAATTTCTTCCGGCGCGGCAGCGTGCGCTGATCGCTATTGAGAGAAATTTGAGACTAGCTTCGTCGGAATGCTTAGGCCGAAGTAATCAGCAGGAGATTGAAATGAGTATGTTGGATGGAATCTTGGGGCAAGTCGGCAACAACGTCGATATCGCAAGTCTTGCGGCCAAAGTCGGTATTGATCCCGCGCTTGCGGAGAAGGCGGTTACCGCTTTGTCTACGGCGCATCCTCAGTCCGGCGACACTGTAACCGCCGCTGCGGCAGCGAGTGGTATCGATAGCGGCACGTTGACCCAAATCGTCGATCGCCTCGGCGGCGAAGGCGTTCTCGCCAAGTTTAGTGAGCTTCTGCAGAACAACCCGCAAGCGGCTGGGTTGCTCGGAAAGCTTGACCGGGATGGTGATGGCAATCCGCTGAATGACGTGCTGGGCATGGCCAAAGGGTTGTTCGGGAAAAATTGATGGATGCGATAGGCTGACATTGTCTGTCAAAGCAAAGGAGGATCGAACATGGCGCATAAATTCGAGATATATAAGGACAAGGCAGGAGAGTTCCGCGTTCGTTTCAAATATAACACGGAAACAATGTTCGCGACTGAGGGCTATGCGAGCAAGGCGTCTGCCTTAAATGCGATTGAATCCTTCAAGAAAAATGGCCCGAGCGCGCCTGTCGAAGACAATAGCTGACGGCGGATCACGTCAAGCCGGTGTGACAGGGAACTGCTCCCCGTCGATCGGCTTGATGGGATAGGTCTGAATAAGTGCTCAAATCCGCATAAGCATCGTAAATGCTGGTAATTAGGGGAAACTATGCTCAGTTATCCTGAAACTTAAGGGGGAGGGGATGCAATGAATCACAAAAATATTCAGCCCAGCAGCGTCGAGCCATTCCCGGTCCAGACGCGCTCATCCTTTGTCACTGACGAACTCAGCAAAATAACCAGTACCCTGAGGGAGGTTTGCCCTGTCGATGCGGCGATCAGCTTACATTTTGACGGTAAACTCCATCTTCATATCGATGTTCGGAATATGGAGAGTGTGATGGGTATTGAGGCTATGCTGCCGACACTGGGGGCGGGTTTGTTCCATGATATCCAGCGCGGCCCGACCCCGCATCAGCCATTTTTCCACCGCGTCAGCGCGATAGTTGATAGGTGACCCGACTACACCGACATACTTATCCCCGATCCGGGGAGTGGCGATACTAGTATCCAAGGTTCGTCGCGACTAATGTGAGCAGATGAACCTCACACAAATCGACCTATGGATTGGCAAGACATTTTTCCTGCCACCTATCATCAAACTCTGTCAGGTGACCGGTCAAAGCCAGTTTGCAGTATCTCGCCTATTATGGTTCATTGCCGCGTTGGACGGGTTTTACCGCGCAGATAATCTTCTTTCCTCAATCATGTTCGGCGGAATGAGCATCATCTTGATGGTGACGGCTTCGATGCGTGCAGATATGCCGACCTATAGCTCTGTCTTATTCAGGATGTTGTCGCTTGGATTTTTGGTCCTTGATCTCATCAAGGGGGCAAAGACTGGTAACTGGCTGGGGACCGAGTTTTGGCTATTCGTGCTGACGGCTGAATATGCCTCCACGATCCACACGATCCCGCCTCGGGAAACGAAAAAGTCGGCTGCTAAAGTTGTCGCTTCTGGACCATGATGCTTTGCTGAACTGTCGTGGAGGCAGGTACAACTCGTTAACGCTCTGCCCTGTTCATGCCGGTCAGGGCTTTGATGGATTGAGAATGGATGCAAACGACACCATTCACATTTGTGCTTCTTCGGCTAGGAAAAGCCGAGACATGCGGCCGAGGGCTTTTGCGAATGACGAACGTGGTTGGGATCAGTTGCGGCAATACTTGCGATCAACATACATCCGTCGGTCGTCTTTGACGTAAAAACAATCGCCGCGATCATCCCAATAGTAACGGCGTCCATCTGACGACACAGCCCCGATCACAGCCCCGGCCAACGCCCCAATGGCAGCACCTTCAACGGTGCTCACACCCGGGACGACAGCGCCAACCACTGCGCCGCCCGCAGCGCCAACACCAGCGCCGACAGCTGTATTTCGCAACGTACGGTCATTGGTTGAACATCCGCTGAGAGCAATGCTCATCACGACTGCCACTTCGACGATTCTAGATGTTTGCATGACGTCTCTCCTTTTTTCAGGCTTGACATGCACGTGTTGAAATCGACCGGGAATGAGGTTCGATTATAACAGGGATGCATGCAATGAACGTTAAGCCCGCAATAATAGCTTAAAACATGAAATATTTCAAACTTAATTCTCCATGTGAACATTTAGACATCATATTGATTAAGAGGGTTTTCACTGAAGAGAGGTGCCATTTTCATTGTTATGGTTGTCGAATGAAGCCCTGCACTACTTCAGATGATTTGTGAGTAGTGGGTCAGGAAAATGGTCCGCGTTTCAGAGACGCTGCATGGGTATGAAGGAGGTCGCTTTTCCATGTGCTATCCTACCAAAGTGCTTTGACTAGGTTGCGACCGAAATCTAATTTTCGCCCAGTTTGGGAAGTGGTTGGGGCGCGTTGGGTAGGTACATTGGTCTGGACCTACCTAGGGTCAGGACTCGTTAATCACAGCCAGAAGAGGACGGTTGCAGCGAGGGCGAGAGCGGAGAAGAAGACGGTTGGGCAGCGGTCGTAACGGGTCGCTGCGCGGCGCCAGTCTTTCAATCGGCCGAACATGATCTCTATGCGGTTGCGCCGTTTGTATCGGCGCTTGTCGTATTTGATCGGCAAGGATCGGGATCTCCGGCCCGGAATACAGGGTTTTATGCCCTTCTGCTCAAGCGCATCTCTGAACCAATCGGCGTCATAGCCTCGGTCGGCCAGCATCCACTGCGCCTTTGGCAGATCATCCAGCAAGGCCGCCGCGCCGGTGTAATCGCTGATCTGGCCTGCGGTGATGAAGAAGCTCAAGGGGCGGCCATCGGCGTCCGTCACGGCGTGAAGTTTGGTGTTCATGCCGCCCTTCGTGCGCCCGATCAGGCGCCCAATATCCCCTTTTTTACCCGCAGGCTCGAGGCCGTGCGGTGCGCCTTGAGATAGGTCGCGTCGATCATGACGGTCTTGGGATCGGTACTCTGAGCGGCCAGGCCCGCCATCATCCGCCCGAACACGCCCTTCTCGCTCCAGCGTTTCCAACGGTTATACAACGTCTTGTGCGGCCCATATTCGCGCGGCGCATCCCGCCAGCGCAGCCCATTACGATTGACGAAAATAATCCCGCTCAAAACCCGCCGATCATCAACCCGGGGCTTGCCATGGCTTTTGGGGAAATACGGGGCAAGCCGCGCCAGTTGCTCGTCCGTAAGCCAATACAGGTCGCTCATGATCAATCTCCTCGCGGAGGCTGAATCACATCACTGTCACTCAATCAATAGGTCCTGACCCTAATCGCCCATGCGGAATTCATCCCCACCTTTGGCATCATAAAAATTATTTTACGTTACAAATCCAATGAAATGTTAACGCTGCGCAAAATCAGCCGAAACCCAGCATGCGACGCTGATCGTTCCAGCTAAGAGGCACCTCGGCAGCCCGCAATAATCCACGCGCATTGAGCGTTTGCGGCTGTGTCCCGTCGAGTATGGCTGCGATGATGTCAGGTGCAAGATAGGCGATTCGTGCCATCCGAGCGAGATGTTTGAGGCTATACTCGTCTGCACACTGAATCTCATCAGCGTTCAGTTCCATCAATTTTCGTTTCGCCTGCTGCGCTTTTAGGATAAACGCAACAAGTCTGCCATCGCGTTTTGATGGGCCATCAGAATCACCTGACACAACCATCCGCAATTCATGACCACGCCGTTTAATCACATTGGCAATTGGGAGCGGAATTCGACTTGGGATCTGTGTATTTGCCGCGATTACCACCCCAATTTTACGCGCAAACATGACCGTATCGACATCGGCCGCCACTTCATCGCGCCCGGCTTCGATTTTGAGACCTAAGTCGAACAACACCCCTCGCAACGCCGAAGGTGGCATCACATCGATCTCCGCGCGCAACTGATCAATTGCATGCACGATCGACGACACCCCGTCTGACACCTGCAAATTCAGGACTAACGCCGCACGATCATCTAACAGCGCCTTGAACCCAGCAATGACTACAGGCTCAAGTTCCCCCGCTGACAAGCGGACTGCTCGAGATGAACCTGCAGCGCGCCCCACTTCCGTCATCGAAATATAATAACGATAGCGGATTGGCCCCTTGCTCGCATGGCTTGGCGTCATCGGGCGACCATAAATGTCGCTGATCATTCCCGCCAATATACTTGGCTGCTCGGCGCACACTTGATTACGCCGCTCGACCTTGTTGCAAGAAAGCTTGGCCTGAACTGCCGCCCAAAGGTCCTCCCGTACAATTGCCTGATGCTCGCCAGGATAGACTTCGCCCTTGTGCACAATCTCTCCGCGATAAATGCGATTGGAGAGAATATGGTATAACTGCCCAACACCGTAACGGTTCCCACCGGAGCTTTTGCCGTTGGACCAAGTTTGCACCTTGGTACGCATATTTTCACGATCCAGTGCCAGCTTTAGTGCCTTTACAGATCCCAGCCCGACATATCTCTGCATAATGTAACGTACGATTTCAGCTTCCGATTCATGCACGATGAGTTTTCGATCCTTGGCGCTATATCCAAGCGGAACGCGGCCGCCCATCCACATCCCCTTGCGCTTCGATGCTGCGATCTTGTCGCGCACGCGCTCACTGATCACCTCGCGTTCAAATTGAGCAAAAGAAAGAAGGACGTTAAGCGTCAGCCTGCCCATGCTGGTGGTCGTGTTAAAAGTCTGGGTAATACTGACAAAGCTCGCTCCCTCCGCATCCAAGATATCGACAATTTTGGCAAAATCCGACAGCGCGCGAGTCAGGCGATCGACCTTATACACAACAATAACGTCGACCTTGCCGGCGCTCACATCGGCCAGCAACTTTTTCAGGCCGGGACGATCCATATTGCCGCCAGAATAACCACCATCATCGTAATAATCTGGAAGCAACGTCTAGCCCTCGTGACATTGACTCATGACGTAGGCCGCACACGCTTCGCGTTGCGCATCAAGGCTGTTGAACGCCTGATCGAGCCCCTCTTCGGTTGATTTGCGCGTGTAAATAGCACAGCGAACAGGCTTAATTCGAGCCTGTGTCGTGATCATTGGCTGCTTAGCCATATACACGCCCCTTCCCCGTGAGTCCGAAGAAACGTGGTCCAGACCAATGAGTCCCAGTAATATGGCGAGCAACCTGACTGAGAGAACCAAAAACCTGATCTTGATATAGATACCCCTCATCCTGAATCAGGATCTGATGGGTTTTCCCCTGCCATTCGCGCACCAACAGCGTCCCGACCTTGAGTGTGGCAGCACGATCGACATTAACGGTACCGGTCTTCGCAAAACGCATTTCCAACCGAGTCAGTTCACGACTATGAGGTGATGATAGCCCTCCCAGTAACTGCTCCTGCAACCTGTAGGCTATACCGAGCGCGAGCATTTTCTTGCCGACATCGGGCGCCATAAAATTGAAAGTTTGAAACCATTTGTCGCGAAGCTGTGTAGGAGTCATATTCGCCAATGCCGCTAACTGCTGATCAAGCAAAGACATACTTAGTCTCCCGCAGTCGGGCTGATCGAATAATGTGTGGCACCGTCAACCTTGTGAGTTGAAATAGGAAAACCACGCTTGCGCAAACCAGTCAGGGCGGCGCGAGTTGTGTGAGGAAGCCAGCCGGTAGCTTCACCCATTTTTGCCAGATTGGTACCATCAGGGTGCCTAAGAAGTTCAAGCAGCAAGGACTGCTTACTACCCTCACGCGGCGGCATCACGGCTGGCACGGGAATTGTCCTCAAAAACCCCGGTTCTGACATTTTGTCGATAATATCGCGGCCCAGAGGGGTAATCGCGACCCCCGACTTCATCCCCTTCCCTTCACGCCAGACCTGGCAATCCTCCCTAACCGCTACCTCGATAGCAAGACCGCGCCTCATCAATCCCGCAATCGACCTATCTATCCGGGCATGATGTTTGTCGGCATCGGTTCGTACAGGTAACAAACTACCATTGTCTCTCTGACTGGCAGACACGAGTAAAATGATCTGCATTTCGCTGAGCTTCATAACCATCCGGGTGGTCCTCAATCATGGGGCAGCCTAATCTGCTCCCACCACCCGAAGCCCCGCCGATTCCTCGGTCAGGGCATGCGAGCGACCTCCACCCGCAGTAACGTTTCAATGACAACACCAATGCTCCGTTTGCGAACGAAGTCGAATGGATTGTTCCGCATTTCTATTAAGTTGATAACCTACTTTTCAAGGATAGCATCAACCTTTGCCATGGTAGGGCTGTCTTCCCCCGGTATTTACGAAATGTGACAGACTATTGAACCCGAGGTATCGGGTAAAGGATGCCGGGACAAAATACGGATCAGCACATAGTTAATATTACAGCCTTCCCCTTACAGCCGATTAGGCCGCCAGATCGAGGCGATCTTCGCTTTAGCTTTGCTCAACCGCCCAAAACTCACGGTCAAGATTTTCCGTTCACGTTGCATGAGTGTTATCTGCTCTGCTGTCAGGGCGCGCGGCCTGTGCAATCACTTTGCCACCAATTGCTCATCACGGGTCGATGCAACTAAAGTCTTTGCATAGTCGGTTCATGTGCTCATGGCCTGAGCAACATCAATCTGGCCCAGAAGCGTAATGCGGCGCAATTCGGTAAACACATGCATGAATAACGTGATAGATTGTGAGGTGCCAGCATATAAGCCGATAACCGTTAGGGCCAATGGATAATCCCCACACCAAAAGGCCGGAGCCATTAACGCACCCGATAACTTCGCCAATCCATTTTATACCCTTGATCGTAGGGGCTCCGTCCAGACAGAATACGTTCCCCACGGAAATCAGCCGTCAGCTTGCGGAAGTCCGGCAGACGGCCCATCTACTCATCCTGCTATCGTCAACTTTTTACGACGGCTAGGATTCTCAGCCTCCGCACGATTGTGGCCGAGACCAATTTTCACCGCCAGTTCCTTGCGCGTTTGTGCTGATTGCGGCGCCACCATCGGATAGCCGCTCGGCAAATTCCAGCGCTCCTTGTAATCTGCTGTGGTAATACCATGATCACAGATGAGGTGTCGCTTCAGCATCTTAAACCGCTTACCGCATTCAAGACAGGTGATGGATTCCGGCTTGATCGACGCGCGGATCGAGACCGCTGGCTCCCGCTTCTCATCCACCAGCGTTTCCGGTGTGTCAAGATTTTTCAGCGCGTTGTAAACTACAGTGATCAATGCGGGCAGTTCTTCGCTCGACACAGTGTTGCTTGAAACATAGGCTGCCAAGACATCCACAACATGCTGGAGAATATTGTCATTTTCCATCGAATCACCTTATGTATTGGATGTAATTCTCATGATCATAAAATCGTTTTCACACTCTCGCGCGAACCACATTTTTCTTAAAAATAAAAATTATAACAAGTATATACTGGAGTTTTAAATATAATCTTATTTATATATAGAAAAATAATTTAATTTTCCAGCACATACTTTTCAGATGCACCACCTCAGTAACCATATTTTCTTGCCTATTGGTGTAGGAAACAGGCCCTGCCCTCAACACTCCACGACAATAGTATCTAAATATAGCACACCTCTCATGATATTCACATTTTCATTTAAAATTTATACCCCTAATAGTCCAGCTCATCATGGCTCTCCTCTTGAGATCACAATCCTAACTCGTCAGCCGTAACAGTCGACTGCGACGGGTCAGAACTACTTAAACTCACTTAGGCTGAGGTTTCATGAGACTACCTCCTCTATGCCAAGCGCATCCAGCAGTGGCTGTAAGCCCGGCCCGTATTTCTTCCAACGGTCTACGGCGCTTTGATAAATCGGCTGACGCACTTGGGCGACACTCGCCGTCTTTACCGGACGGGTGGACGTATGGAAATCGAGGCATGTCTCATTCCAAGGCAAGCCAATAAAGTCGATCAGGCGACGTGATGCGGCTTCGGTATCCCGCACCATGTCTTCATATAACACGGTAGTCATCACCCCCGCTGGCAGGACGCTGTCCCAATGATCCATCAGGCTATCATATTGCCGATAATAGCGACCAATCTCGCCCAGATCATAGCTGTGGGGCATGTCATCCTTGAACAGCTTCGTGAATGCGGACAAGCATGTGTCAATCGGGTCGCGTCGCGTGTTGATGATCTTGGCATTGGGAAAGAGCAGATGAATCAGGCCGACGAAGAAATAGTTCGTCAACAATTTGTCGGTCACCTTTAACGCATCGCCCGCAGATGCCGTCACATCTGCCAGATACCGGTTGGCAAGAATATCATATTGCCCCGTGCTGAGTTCCCCCATTATATCAGGATATCGCGACAATGAGGGGAAGCGGTCGCGCAGGGCATGAAGCGAACGGCTCAGGTACTTGACCTCGCCCGCGCCAAACACATCAGGCCGACTTGAGATGATCTGCTCCACCAGCGTCGAACCCGAACGCGGCATCCCGACGATGAATACCAGACGATCAGTCGGATTGCCCGCAAAGGGACGGTTGGCAAAAATCTCCGACGGGAACGCCTTTTTGATCGTATCGAAAAAGCTGAATGTCTCTTCTTCAACATAACGAAGCTGGGCGCGCTTCAGCCGACCACCGGTCAAATAATGTTCCAGCGCGCGGCTATGCTGCCCCGTGTCGTCCAATGCCTTGGCATAGGCATAATGCAGTGGCAGCATCTGATCTGCATTTTTGTCGGGCGCCGCATCCATAATCGCTTCGATGCGATTGAATAGCTCTTTTTCCTGCGAAAAATCAACTAGATCATTGAGATTGGCATAAGCGCCATACATGGAATCGTTCAGCGCCAAGGCCGCCAGAATTTCCTGACGCGCTTCGGCGAGACGCCCTACGGATTTGAGCGCAACGCCATAAAAATTACGGGCCTCTGCGAAATCCTTGTCGATCTTGAGCGCGTCTTCCAGCACATTGATCGCCTCGTCATAGCGATCCGTATCGTGAAGGACGTGACCCAAAACGGTCATTGCCTCAACATTTTTCGGATCATCGGCCAGCACCATGCGACACGCCTGTTCCGACGCGATAAAATTGGACCGGCGCAACTGGATGCGCGCCGTGAGGATCAGGCTCTTCGCGTTGCGCGGGGCAAAAGCCAGCACATCCGACATGATGCGCAGCGCTTCGACATCCTTGTTCTGCCCATGATAGGTCGCAGCCAGATTATTATAGGCATCGATATATCGCGGGTTCTGCGCGATCGCCTTTTGCAGCGCATGCTCGGCTTGCTCTGTTTTGCCGCTTTCGCGCAGCAGCGTACCCAAATTATTATAGGCCTCTGGATATATTTCCCGGTACGCCAGCGCATGTTGATAGGCCTGCATCGCGCCATCGACATCGCCGATCATCCGTAGCGCATTGCCAAGATTATTATAGGCTTCCGGAAAGTCGGGATTGGTGGCCAGCGCCTGACGATAGCATTTGATCGCGTCTTCATATTCCTTGCGTTCGTAACGGATAATCCCGAGATTATTATGCGCCTGCGCGTTCTTGGGATCCAGCCGGACCGCATCCATCAAGGTGACGATGCCATCCGCAAGATGGCCACGCTGGCGTTGCACCTCGCCAAGGTTGGAATGATAGCTCGCAATCCGTGGCGCAAGCTTGATCGCGCGCTTCAGACTGGCGATGGCGTCTTTCGGCTTACCCTGCGCGTTGAGCGATACGCCAAGGATATTATGCGCATCTGATTGGCTGGGCGTATGCTCGATAATCTGACGGCAGACATTCTCAGCCTGTTTGAAGCGTCCCCGAGAATAGAGTTCGCCAGCAAGGTTAATTGCCTTCGCGGCACTCATCCGCATACTCCCCCGCTGCACCTTTTCGATTACTTCGTCATTGATGACGTCAGAATTTGCATTGCTCATCGGAATCATACCCATGGGATTAGAGGATTAACGAAGTTATGAACGACTTCGTAATTCAGGATTCATTTTAAATATTAAAAAAGGGGTCAGCATTTCTACTGACCCCAATTTATTATTTATATGCGATATTCATTACTCTTACTGACCAGAACCAGGGCCATATTTGATTTCAACACGACGGTTCTGCGGTTCACGCACACCATCTGCTGTATCCACCAGCGGCCTTGATTCACCATAGCCTTGGCTGGTGATAACGCCGTCCTGAATGCCATGGCCGACGAGATACATACGCACTGCCTGTGCGCGCCGTTCCGACAAAGCCTGATTATATGCATCAGGCCCGGACTTGTCGGTATGGCCCGCCAAGGTGATGACCGCATTGCCACAATTGGCATAATTGGCGGCAGCATTGTCGAGGATCGACGCTGCTTCGGCGGTGATATCGCTCTTATCGAAGTCGAAGAAGACGATATACGGGCCAGTCTGGCATTCCACTACAGCCGGTGCCGGAGGCGCTGGAGGCGCTGGCGGTGCTACTGAAACGGGCGGCGGTGGCGGCGGTGCGGCAGGGGTCGAACCACCAAGTGCAAAGGTCACGCTACCGTAGAAGGCGTGATCAGTTACATCGCTGTTGAACCGTCCCTGATAACCGAGACGTCCGGTCACCTTTTCAGACATTGCTGTTGCGAGGCTCAGCCCGGCAACAATCGAGTCACGCTTCGTTTCCGGCGAATACACGCGGAAGTCGCTGCCCGCCGGTGCATCGGCAAAGGAAGCATCGACCCCATACACGCGGCTGCCGAAGTCATGACGATAGGCGACCTTGGCTTCGGGGATGATCCCGCCAAAATTACCCGCCCATTTCACACCAGCCAGTATCGCCGTCTTGTTCTGGCTCTGGCTACCGAAGTTCAGGTTTGCTCCCGGAACGCCAGTTTCTGTGAAGCTCTTGAGTTTCACGTTCGTATAGTCAACCCCGACGAACGGCGTGAGCCAGGAGCCACCCATATCGAAGCGCGCACCGCCTTCACCATAGAATGACCAGATGTTGGCATCAGGCTTACCGCTGAGGATGCCGCTGGTCGTACCGATCGCAATAGTGCGACGGCTGTTGCCATTCATGACCGAATAGCTGCCGATACCGCGGACATAAAAGTCCCCGATATCATAGGCGGCAAGCAAACCGGCCTGCCAGCCGTCAGACTTGATCCGACCATTGTAACGGTCGAAATTCGTCTTGGCCTTGCGATAGCCACCAAAGCCGCCAACCGTGAAGTTGCCCATGGTGTAATCAAGGCCCAGCAACGCGAACCAGTTGTTCGATTTATACCCTGCGGCGTTGATGTCGCTATCAACCTTGGCATGGTTGTAGCCGCCAAGACCCCAAAGCCGCAGACCAGCATCTGGATTACGGCATTTTTCAACCCCGTCGATGCTGATGGCGCAATCAATCTGATCGGATACCAAGGTGTTGGTCTGGACGTTGAAGTTCCTCAAGCCCTGAACATAACCGGCATATTGCGCACCCGACAATTGATCCAGCGCACCCGGATAATTGGCTGCGCTCTGCTGGAACAGATTGCCCAGCAACGTCGAGAACGGCCCGGTCAGGCTGGGATTGTAGACATTTTCAATGCCATCGCCGACTGCCGTTTCATTGACAGTAAGGCCTGCAACATCACCGAAAGCAACGCGGGAGAGGTTGAGATCGACATTGTTGTCGGCATCATACACGGCGTTGACGGTCAGCAACGGCGTGCCTGTGCCGGTGACGACATTGGCAAACGTGCCAACCCGTGTGTCGGCGTCGATCACGTTATTATAGGTGTATGAGTTCGCATACAGGCCATTCTGGCTTGTTGGGCGCACTTCCAACGTACCGCCGAGATTTGCCGTGTTGGCAAACACCTGCGGATAGGAAAGCTCTGCTGTTGCCGCAGTCGAATTCGACGGCAATTGCAGCGCCAGCTTGCCGCCCGATGCGACCGTGAAGGTATCGACATTGACACTTGCAGGGCCATCATAGGACGTATTCGCATTTGGCTGATTAGCCAGATACAACGTACCACCGCTTACGATGTTCAGCGTGCCAATCTTCCCGCCAAGCGGATTGACGATACCGTCCAGCTTGGTCTCGCCACCCAACACGTTGATCGTGTCAGCCGCCGAGATCTCGACATTGCCATAGATCGAGCCATTGACGCCACCGAGTGCAGACAGGTTGATGACCGCAGGGTTCGGTGCAAGGCTGGTATCAATCGCCGTACCGCGCTGCCATGTTGCGCCGCCGTCCGTGCTCTGACGGGCGATGATCGTGCCACCCGTGTTATTGAGCGTGAAGACATCCGTCACCAGAGGTGCCACGACGCCCGTATCCGTCACCACGACACCCTTGGCAGTTGCCAGGCCATTGGTGGTCGATGCCGATACGCTGATGGTGCCGCTATTGGTCAAGGTCGTCGTGTTGACGCCCGAAACCATGTTGATACCGGTCGCGTTGGCAAGGTCAGACGTGCCACCCGCAGCATCAGCCACCACCAACAATGAGCCCGAATTCGTGACCGCGCCGGCCAGCAATTCGGAGACACCGTTGGAATAGAGACCCATGCCGATGGCGGTTGCCGATGCGTAGAAATCCGCATCTGCCTGCGCATTTACGGCCAGCGTGCCGCCATTGGTGACGGCCAGCGTTAACGGATCACCATAGACCGTGTAGCCCTTGGCAAAGGCATAAGCCGTTGCCGAGGTGCTACCCGCAGCATCCGCGACCGCATCGACGGTGAGCGTGCCGCTATTGTTGAAGGTCGCGAGGGCCGCAGTGCCATAGGCCTGCTGATACACGCCCGAAGCACTGGCCGAGGCATAACCATCCGACACCGCCGCAGCAATTGCGTTGGCATCGACATTAAGGTTGCCGGCGTTCGTGAACGAGACATCTGCCGCAGACCCTGCGCTAGCATATTGATCAACCCCATAGGCATAACCATAAGCCGTCGCCTGATCAGCCGCCGCATTGCCGCTACCGCTGACATTGATGACGCCGGTGGCGCTGTTGGTCAGCGCCGCCGCCGCATCCACACCATAAGCATTCTGATCGACGCCCGATGCATCACCGCTGGCATAGGCATATTCATCGCCGACCCCCGCTGCCGCTGCCCCGACGTTGATCGTGCCAGAGTTGTTCAAGTCCACTGTCGAGCCATTGGCATATTGATAAATGCCGGTCCCGACACTCGCATAAGCCGTTGCGCTATCATTGGTCCCGGTCAGCCCCGAAGTGGCATTGCCGGTTGCCAGAATGTTGATCGTGCCGGTGTTCGTCAGCAGCACCGCAGCATTGCCATTGGTCGAAGTGGCATTTTGAGAAATGCCGGTTTCGACCGATGCATCTGCATAAGCATCGGTTGCAGCACTGACCGCAGTGGCGTTCGCCTTGATGTTGAGCGTACCGTTATTGGTCAGCGTCGCCGATGCATCGCCATCATTCGCATAGGCATTTTGATACACACCTGTCGAAACAGAGGCATAAGCAGTCGCAGCGCTACCGGTTGCATTGGCAATGGCATTGGCGCCGATATCGATCACACCAGTCGATGTGTTGGTCAGCGCGACCGAAGCATTGCCACTAAGGTCAGTACCCGAGACATAGGCACCTGCATCCTGATAAATGGCGCTATTGTCGATATAGCCATAGGCACCGGCACCATAACCATTGGCTGTTGCCGCCGTCTTGAGGTTCATCGTACCGCTATTGGTCAGCGACACCGTCGCATCGCCGCCGCCATAAGCATAAGCGCTCTGCGACACAGCATCATAGAAGGACGCATAGGCATAAGCGTAATCATCCGCCGTTGCCGTTGCCGTTGTCTTTACGTTAAACGTGCCATTATTGACGAGCGAGACTCCGGCATTTCCGCCACCCTGAGCAACAGCCTCCTGCGAGACGCCATAATATGCATAAGCAGTTGCATTCGCATTGCTCGCCGTGCCAGCCGTATTCTGTGCTACCGCATTGGCATCCGCCGTGAAGTTGAAGCTACCGTTATTGGTGATTAAGGTCGACGCATCACCGTTGCGCGCATAGGCATTTTGATAAAGGCCTTCATACGCAGATGCAGATGCATCTGCGTTCGTGCTCGTGGCATTGGCGTCAGCATTAGCCGTGACGTTAATCACGCCGGTCGATGCGTTGGTCAAATCCACCGAGGCATTGCCGCTGGGATTCAGCCCCGAAAGATAGGCATCGGCATATTGGTAAATGCCATAATCGACGTCTGCCTCAGCACTGGCACCCGAGCCATTAGCCACGGCATCAGCGGCAAGCGTAAACGTGCCGCTATTCACGACCGTCGTTAAAGCATTACCGCCGCCATAAGCATCTGCACCCTGCGAAAGGCCCGTAGAGGCGGAGGCAGAGACCGAAGCATAACCATCGGCATTGGCCATGGCTGTCGCCGTGACATTGATCGTGCTGCTATTAGCGAAGTCGGCGCTCGCAGCACCGCCATTATAAGCCTGAGCATATTGATCAATCGCCGACTCCACGTCTGCGCTTGCAAAGGCATAAGTGCCTGCTGCCACTGCATCGGCACCGATATTGATCGTGCCGCTATTTGCCAGCGCAACGCTGGCATTACCGTCATTGGCATAGGCATCTTGATCAATGCCATTATCAACAGAGGCATAGGCATAGGCCTGGCTGGTACTGGCAAGAGCATCCGCCGCCGCTGCAATCGTCAGACTCGATGTGTTGGCGAGCGAGATAGACGCATCGCCAGTGCCATAGGCATTCGCAGATTGCGAAATGCCGGTATCAACCGATGCATCAGCATTGGCATAAACCAAGCCATCTGCCGTGGCAGTAGCTGTAATGCCGAGCGTGCCGGTGTTGGTCAGCGCCACCAAAGCAGAGGAGCCGTTATAGCCATAGGCATTCTGCGTTACACCGCTGACAGTTGCGTCAGCATTGGCAGCATTGCCGGTAGCGACAGCATCCGCATTCGCCGTAATGTTGATCGCGCCCGCATTGGTCACCGTCGCACTGGCCAGACCAGCCACACCGTCTGCCGTTGCAGATTGATAAATGCCCGAATCGTTATACGCATTCGCATATGCGCTGGAGCCAATTGCATTCGCATCGGCAGCCACTGTGATGGTACCGGTCGATGCGTTGTCGATCGTCAGGCTGCCAACATCCAAACCATAGGCGACCTGGCTGAGCGCGCTGTCAACCGAAGCATAAGCCGAGGCAAAGATATCGGCATTGGCGGTCGCGAGCGACGAGATCGTGATCGTGCTGTTATTGGTCAAATTGACCGCAGCAGTATCGCCAATGGCTTCTTGATAAATGCCCTCTGCCGATGCGTTGGCATCAGCATTACCCGTTAACGCATCAGCCTGCGCAATGGCGCTGATATTGATGGCGCCATCATTGACGATATCCGCCGTCGCATCGGAGCCATTGGCATATTGATAGACGCCTTGGGAGACGTTGGCGTCTGCACTCGCAGCACTGCCACTCGCCATCGCCTGCGCCGTAATGTCGATGAGACTGCTGGCCGCGTTGGTGATGGTTGCCGTCGCCAATGTCCCGGCATTCGCCGATTGATAGAGGCCATAATTCACGGTCGCGCTGGCATCGGCATTCGCACTGGCCGTCGCAGATGCGATCGCATCAACCGCCATCGTACCGTTGTTCAGGATATCGATCGTGGCGCTAGCGAGGCCACTGCCTTCTTGATAATAGCCCGTCGACACATAGGCATCAGCTGTTGCCGCGCCCGCCAAGTTCACCGCGCCCGCATTCGCGAGCACATCGACCGAGCCATTGTTGATCAGGCTAATGTCCGCATCGCCGAGACCGACGCCGACACCAGTGCCGCTACCATATTGGCTGACCTCGCCGGTCGGCACACTATTCACAGTCGACGCCTCAATAGCGCCCCCTGTGTTATCCTGACCGAATTCGAATACATCACCAATATTGCTGATCGTCAATGTCGTATTGACGTCAGCTTGCGTGGTCGACTGCCCTATACCTGGCCCTGCACCATATGATGGCAGAGCCATGCCAAGCGCGAGTGCAGAAACACTCACCGTCAGCATATGCCGTGAATTGCGAATCATCATAAAATCCCCTTGCTCTGTCGCGGGACGCGACAGGTATTAACCATGCTGGATCAGATACCGCCTAAGCTACACGTCGTTCTGCGACCGCAACCAGCTCGCCCCCCCCTGCAAGATTTAGGATAACTCCCAAGATCTTGGAGTTCGGCCCCGCCTTATATTTATTAAAAATAGCTAACCTAGGAATTTGCCGATGTCTATAATTTATGACGAAAATCTAGTTTTTTTTATTGATGTTGAAGATTGGCAACTGTTAAACAGATCGACATACATTTTAAGGATTGACCCAATGGCGGTATCGTTAAGTAATATCACTTAGGGGATGACCAACCCTGCCTTTGAGCGAATCGAGAATTCATTAGAATGAATCATATTTCATATTGATAAATATAAAATCACAATTTCATGACCGGTCACCTATCGGCAACGGCGCGGTCGCCAACACCGCCATCCGGCGTCACCACATCACATCGTCCGCCAACACTGGCGACAGAGACAATGAGACAGACCACCTATTCACCTTCAATAAACGGACCCCATTCCACACCTCATGCCAGCATCAATATATGTAAATATTAACATTTCATTAAAATTTTGATAGGCGTTTAATTATTTAATGCACCTTACTAACTATATATAATTAAATAACCACCTAAAATATTCGGAGAGTTCAATGAAAAGTGCATTATATATATCTTCAATCACTTCAGCTATTTTCATCTTGACGATCTCAACTGCGCAAGCAGTCGATAATCCACCCGCATCACCACTAAAAGCGACTGCCCGCACTGCGAAACAGCCAGCACCTTTGCAGCTTGCCGACCTCAAAAAACAACTCGACGCGAACTTCGCCGTGATGGATGGCAATCATGATGGCTCTATTTCGCCAGCTGAACTGGCAGCTGGCCGAACCGCCAATCTGGAACGTCAAAAAATCGCAGCCGAGAAACGTCGGAGCGAAGTATTTAATCGCTTGGATAGTAATAAGGACGGAACTCTGAGTCGCGCAGAATGGGAAGCTGGCAACATTGCTCCAAAGCCGCCCCTTATAGATGTCTCGAAGGCCTTTACTCGCCTTGACAGCAACAAGGACAGCAAACTTAGCCCACAGGAATTGCAAGCCCCTGCACTGCAGGATTTTGCCAAGAGGGACATTGATAAAAACGGGATTTTATCCGGGCAAGAACGCAGGCCCACCCCCCCCCAGAAATAAACCAGGTCCCAGATACTCCAATCAAGAGAGCAACCTCGTCGGTAGCCCAATATACAAACGCCTGTCGTTCGGCCGCATTAGCCCAGTGGCAGGCGCTTGCACATTGGCGCTCGAACTTTTTGAGTCAAGGACGCAAATCGTCGAAGGCGTAGTCTGATGCAAGAGAGTTTAACCATGACGAGATAGGCTGAGCCGAGCTTGTGGTCACGGGTTCCGATGCGACAATAATATTTGAGTTTGTTGAAGAAGCGTTTGACGAAGTTGCGCTGTTTGTAGTGATCTACCCCCCTTCTGAGTAGTTCAAAATATCTGTTATTTTGGACCATGAAGGAGACAAGGAATGCCATTCAAGAAACACAAGCCGGAAGAGATTATTGGCAAGCTGCGTGAGGCAGAAATCGCACTGGCGCAGGGTGCGTCGGTCGGAGAGGTATGCCGTCGGCTGTCAGTCAGCGAACAGATCTATTATCGCTGGCGCAAGGAATATGGGGGCCGGTCAATCCAGCAAGGGTGTGGCTGAACGGGTTGGATCCGCATTGCGTAATGAACTTGGGGCCAGTCGGCGCGCGACGAAAACCGTTATGGGATGGACTGGCGTTTGCGACCGGGCAGCCCGAATATGGATCAACGGTGGCGGCGGCCTTAGTGGCGTGCACCTGCTACAACTTGCGCGACAATCTGATGCGGCATGGCGGGTTATAATGGAGATGACGGATCGGGAAGAGGCCGCATTGGGATTCGACGTGCATGCCGTAGAGGTAGTACTCGTAAGAGCTCTTGGATCTATAGAGGCAATAAAACGACAATTATCTAAGTAATAATTACATTAAAATTTATGAATAATGAATTTACTCATCATAAATTCTAAAAATTTAATAAATAAATTTAATTAAACAATTAAGAAAAATATATAATAATTATTTATTATTATATATTAATAATATGTATTTTCCTGATAAAATATATGCATACGTTAGGATGTGTTATCATTCACGCTCCTCCCGATCATATCCATCAAGCCACAGCAACTGGTTTGTTAGCATGGTCAACAGCAGTGATTACAATGTCAAACTGATACTCGCAAGAAACTGCCTTCAGATCCGTCTCGGCGCTCCGGCTGGCCTGCGCTTGCCCTCGGGACGTTTGCGAGCGCGCGGCGAGATATCGCCCGAGAACTTCTGCTGGAACCAGTCGAGCGCCTGAGAGGTGCTGTCGACCTGATCGTCATGCCGTCGGTTGGGAAATCCCAGCAGCTCGTCGAGATAGACCGCCAGCCAGGGGGCTTCTCGCGGAAAAAGCACCTTGCCGGTCTCGAACATCACCGAGCGGGCCTGCATACGGGCAAGCTTGTCGATGGTCGGCCGGACCAGCCGCGGCCTGCAATAGCCGGAGCTGCGCCTCAGGTCCTGTGCGATGCCGCGACCAAGGTCGGCATCCTCGATCAGCGTGATGTCTGCTTTCACGTCGCGGTGCACCGCCTCGATCCGGTGCCGCAGGTCAGGTGCCTCCAGTCGCTCGCGAATGACGTCGAGCAGATGGATCTCACCGCCGGCCATGCCCCAGACTGTCCCGACCGACCAGTCCGCGTTCTCCGACAGGGTCGACGCGGTGTCCCAGCTGACCAGCACCGTGTCGAACTGCTCGGGCGGTGCCTCGTAATAGCGTAGCCATCCCCGGC
>NZ_JAHXZS010000003.1 GCF_019740335.1 Alteraquisediminimonas sediminicola
ATGACATCGCCTCGATGCTTGATGCCGATCTCATCACGGTCACCGCAACGGTCACCGATGGCGATGACGACACCGCAGATCTGACCGTCAGCATCGCCGATCAGCTCGACTTCTATGATGATGGTCCCAGCATCGAACGCAGCAGCGATGCCGTGCCGACCCTGTCGGTCGATGAAAGTGATCTGACCGCCGACGACACCAGCCACAATATCGCGGGCTTGTTCGATATCTCTGCCGGTGCCGATGGCGAAAAGAGCGTGGTCTACACGCTCGATGTCTCTGCCGATGGCGCAGACAGCGGGCTGGTCGACACCGCCACCGGTGAAGCCGTGCTCCTGCGCGTCAATGGCGATGGCGATGTCGAAGGCTATACCGAAACCTCGAACGACATCGTGTTCGTCCTCTCGGTGGCCGCCAATGGCGATCTGGAACTCGATCAGCAGCGCGCCATCATCCATGCTGACGAGACCGATGACAATGACATCGCCTCGATGCTTGATGCCGATCTCATCACGGTCACCGCAACGGTCACCGATGGCGATGACGACACCGCAGATCTGACCGTCAGCATCGCCGATCAGCTCGACTTCTATGATGATGGTCCGACTTTAGGTCTATATGGCGATGCCGCGGCAGTCCCCGGGTTTGAAACCACACAGTGGACCGGCGATTTCGTTTATGATGTCGGTGCCGATCAACGTACCACTTACGATGCTACGCACACCGATCTGGCCGTGCTGATCTCGGGCAGCGTCGGCGGGCTTTCCGTCACCGACACAGATGTGAGTTGGTCGTCCGAAGATGCGGATGAAGCGGTGTTCGATTTCTTGTTCACCTATCAGCCGAACCCGGCGGATGACACCCTGACGCAGCAAGCAACCGGCACGATCACCTTTGATAAGGTTGCGGGCACCTACACGGTGGCGCTGGATGAACCTATCCAGAGCTACAATATCGTCACGACCAGTGGCACGATCTCCAAGGAATCTTTCAATTTTGACGGTTCGTCTGATGCACAGCCTGAAGTCGTGCTGTCGAAGTTGGACGACCATTTCTATGTTCGCTTCTCGGCTGGCGTCGAAGCCCCAGGGGCTTCGGTGACGTTCAAGACAACCGGCAACGATACAAGCTATGTCGATGGTGATACCTTCACCGGCACCCAGTCTTGGGTCAGCGTTACCGGTGCATCGAACGGCGTTGCCGGCGATACATTGCAGGCCGGTGAAGTGCTCAACATGGACTTCGCTTACGACACTATTCAGGCCGTAGATATTGCTAACCCAGTCACCGAGGCTAACCGTGCATATGCCGATGGCATCTACATCAAGGTCGATCAGCTCGGCGTTGGCGAAGACATGGTCGTCGTGCTGAAACTGGTTGATGGCGATGGTGCTGAAACCACCCGCTCCATCGTGGTGGATTATGAGGACATCTGGCTGTCGTCCGAAACCAACCCCTATGGCATCACCTTTGCGGATGGCAGCGATGGCGTCATCATCATCGAATCCAATGATTATAATTTCGGTGGTGAAGACTATCGTATCTATGGCGCCCAGTTGCTCGTATCCACGGAAACGGTGACCAATGTCGACAACCTCGCCATTAATCTTGACCGTGACACCGGCGTTGCCAGCACCTCGACCGACAATGCAGAGGCCTTCTCGGTTGCCAATGGCACTGTCGACAATGACGTGATCAAGGTTGTCGATATCGGTTTCGTTCAGATCGACACCGAAACATCGGATCTTGAACTGTCCTTGGCAGTAACCGTGACCGATGCCGATGGCGACAGCACGACCACGACCAATCTGGCTATTGTCACCCCGGTCGCGCTCGACATGGATCATGATGGTCAGGTCAGCTATGTCGGCCTCGAAGCCGGCGTGCATTATGACTATGCCGGTGACGGCGTGGCGGAAAGCACGGCTTGGGTTGCTGGCAATGATGGCCTGCTTGCCCTGCGCAACGAAGATGGATCTTTCAAGATCAGCTTCGCCACCCATGAAGGTCAAACCGATCTTGAAGGTCTGGCGCAGGTCTATGACAGCAATCAGGATGGCGTGCTTGATGCCAATGACGCGGCATTTGCCGGGTTCGGCGTGTGGCAGGATGCCAATCAGGATGGCGTTGTCGATGCAGGCGAATTCCAGAGCCTGACCGAGGAGGGCATTGCCTCGCTCGCTTTGGTCTCGGATGGCCAGGTCGCGACGGCGGCAGATGGCGATGTCATCATCTTCGGCACCAGCAGCTACACCACGGAAAATGGCAACACTTATGCCGTTGATGACGTTGGCTTCACCACGGTGACGACGACCGCGACCAACGACAATGTTGAGCTGGAAAAGACCTCGATCAACGGCAGCATCTCGAATGCGCTGCTCGCCGCGAGCCTGATTGCCATGGTCGAAAGCGACGATAGCAATGCCCAGCCGGTCGCGACCGAAGAACAGACGGTCGAACAGCATCCGGTGACCGTGGAAACAACCACCGCCTCGACGGATGATGTGACCACGGAACAGGCAAGCGCGGATATCGACGGCAAGTTGTTGACCGGTCTCGACGTTTCGGCAGAACATGCCGAAGCCCATGCACCGGTCTCATCTGGCGAAGACCATCCGGCCCTGTCGGGTCTGGACGTTGCTGCCGACACCGATGCTGCGCCGGTCATCGCTGAATTGCTCAGCGACACCGACATCAGCCCGTCGATCTTCCACTTTGCCCAAAGCGTGTCGATCGATGCGCCGAGCACTGTGGCGGTCGAAGCGGTGCTGATCCAGCAGGCAGCTGCCCCGGCCCAGATCGGCGATGTCCTTGCCGATGCGTTGAGCGGTGGCTCGGGCGAAGGCCCGAACATCGATCATGTACTGGATCTGCTGACCGGTTCGACCGGACAGGCGGATGCTGGTGCGCTGCTGAGCAGCCTTGGCAGCGAAGCTGGAGCCATTGCCGACATGTTCGCCGGTGCGCACCTGAACTTTGCAGATACGATGGACCATCTCGCGATGACCCATCCGGACGCACACACCTCGGTCATGGGCTGATCGAGGCGAGTTCAGAATATATTTAACGGAGGGAAATAATGACAGCCTATAAACTTGCCCTGAAGGGCCTTGCATTAACCATGTTGATGGGTGGCATCGCCCCCGCACATGCGGCTGCTCCTTCCCCGCTGATGCAGCTGGGCATGCGTGAACTGCGTGCCGAGCTGGACCGTCGCTATAATGATGCGGTGCAAGCCGCGCAGGCGTCGGAAACATTGCGCGCGAACTCGCCCCGTTACATCTGGGCGAACGAAGCAAAGGCGCAATGCGGCATTGCCATCGGCTTCACCAAAGCAGGTGAAAAAGACGAGCCAAGCATCAGCAAGTGCGACGACTTCGCCGCGCGTCTGGCCGCCCCGGCACCGGTAGCGCCCGTCGTAGCCGCACCGGTCGTGGCACAATGCGAAGCATCGCCGATCATGGAATTGTTCTTCAACTGGGACGAAGATGTGCCCCCGGCGGATGCCAGCGCATTGCTTGCGCCATTCGTACAGGCCCGTCCGAACTGCGGCTGGACGTCGTTCACGGTCACCGGTCATACCGATACGTCGGGGCCGAACGCCTATAATGACGGTCTGTCGATGCGTCGCGCCAACAATGTCGCTGCCATTCTGCAATCGCTTGGCTTGTCCGCTGGCGAAATGACGATTTCGGGCACCGGTGAGGCCGGACTGAAGATCGAAACGGCGGACGGCGTTCGCGAACCGGCCAACCGGCGCGTGGAAATCATCGCCGTCCAGCCTGGTAATTGATGGGGAGAGCGACAATGACGAATTTCAAGAAACTTTTGCTCACGAGCGCAGCGCTCGTCGGCATCACCGGCGTCGCGGGCTTTGCATCGGCGGAAACGGTGACCCTGCGTGACGCCATGGCCATCGCCATCGATTCCCATCCGGAAATCAATCAGGCGATCCAGAACAAGGAAGCGATCGAATTCGAACGCGAACAGGCGCAGGGTCTGTTCCTGCCACGCATTTCGGTCGAAGGTTCGGCGGGCGTCCGTCGCCTTGAAAACCCGAGCCGCCGCGCCCTTGGCATTGACGATGACACGCTGAACCCGCTGGAAGCCAGCATCCGTGGCGAACAGATCATCTTCGACTCCGGCAATCGTGCCAATGAATTGAAGCGTCAGGCCGCCCGTACCGATGGTGCCGCCAATCGCATCGAGGAACGCTCGGAATTCATCGCCTTGCAGGTGGCCCGGCAATATCTCGATTATCTGTTGCAGCAGCGCATCGTCGCCGCTTCCGCCGATAATGTGACCTTCCATGAAAAGCTTGCCGGCGACCTGTCGGAAGGCGTGAAGCAGGGTTCCATCAGCATTGCCGATCAGCAGCAGGCGGAAGAACGTCTCCAGTCCGCACGCGCCCGTCTGACGGAAGCACGTGAAGAGATGACCAACACGGCGATTTCGATCCGCACGCTGACTGGCCTCGACATTGACGAAGCCGCGATCCTGCCGGAATCGCTGCGGGCCAAGCTGCCCGCCGACCTGACCGATGCGATCGAACAGACCCGCACCAAAAATCCGAAGGTCCGTGAAGCACAGGCCGATCTGGATGCGGCCTATGCGATGATCGGCAAGGCAAAGGCCGACCTTGGCCCGACGCTCTCGCTCGAAGGTCAGGCGCGTCATGGCGATGAAGTCGATGGCGTCCGTGGCAAGACCACCGATCTGCAGGCCCGCGTCGTGGCCCGCTGGCTGGTATTCGATGGCGGCATCAATCGCGCCAAGGTGCAGGAAATGGTTCGTCGCGCCAGCGAAGCCCGTTTCCGCCTCCATCAGGTGTCGCGCGAAGCCGAAGAAGATGTCCGTCGTTCGTGGAACGCATGGATTAACCAAGAAAAGCTGGTTAACGAGCTTGACCAGCAGAGCAAGGTCTCCGATGACCTGCTCCTGTCTTATCGCGAGCAGTTCAACGTCGGCCGCCGGTCGTTGCTGGACGTTCTCGACGCCCAGAACACGCGCTACAATGTGCAGGTTCGCGCCGAGACAGCACGTTTCGCAAATCAGTTTGCGGAATATAAGATCCTCGCAGCAGAGAATGCTCTGTTGCAGGCAGTAGAGCTTAACGCCCCTGCTTCGGCCAAGGCCGAAGCGCGTACCCGCTTTCATGTCGGCCCGACGCCACCTGCTGAAACCATGCGTCGTCGCTACGCCGATTAAGACACTTTCGAGCTTGTGGCCGATCCCGCAAGCCGGGTGAGAACTGCAAGGATTACAGATAGTGACTTTTGACGATTGGCTAAGGCAGCCTCAGGTTGCGGACGACGTTCTCGAATGCGTCCGCATCCTCGCGGCGGCCCATGACCGGCCCTCGTCCCCCGCAGCAGTCAAGGCCGGCATGGCGCTTGACGAAGCAGGGCAGATGCCGTTCCACCAAGCGGAAACGGCACTTGAAAATATTGGTCTACGCGCGGAGCCGGTGCATCACCGGCTCCGCCGTTGGCCATCGCGCGAACTGCCATGCATTCTTGCGCTGAGCGGCAAGCGCGCCCTTATTCTCCACGCCATCAACGAGGGTGATTGCGAAATCACCATGCCGGGCGCACCAGATCGCGTCTGGGTGCCGATGGCGAGCATCGAAGCCCATCATATTGGCGAAGCGATCGTCGTCGATGTCGATCCAACGCGCGAACGCGAGGGCGAACGCCCGTGGAACAAGACCGCGCGCACCCATTGGTTCTGGAGCGAAGTCTGGAAGATTCGCCGCTCCTTCCTGTTCGTGATGCTGGCCGCGTTGATCATCAACCTGCTGGCCTTCGCATTGCCGCTGTTCACGATGAACGTCTATGACCGGGTGATTCCAAACCGCGCCGCCACCAGCCTGTGGGTATTGGCGTTCGGGGTGTTGCTGGCGATTTCAATCGACCTCAATCTGCGCCTCGCGCGCACAAGGCTGGTCGATGAACTGGGGCGCAAGCTCGATAGCCGATTGTCGCAGCGACTGTTCGAAAAGGTGATCAACCTGCCGCTGGCCGCACGCCAAGGCAGCACCGGCGCACTCGCGCGCCGCGTGTCGGAATTTGAACAGGTCCGCGACTTTTTCGCCTCCACCACGATTGTGTTGGCGGTCGATATTCTGTTCCTGTTCCTGTTCGTCGGTCTGGTGATCGTGTTGGCCGGCTGGCTGGCATTGGTGCCAATCATGGCGATCATCATCATGGGGGCGGCGGGCTTCACGCTGCAACGCGCCATGGGTCAGGCAGCACTTGATGCACAATCGGATTCAAGCTTGCAGCAGACAGTGCTGATCGAAGCGATTGGCGGGCTGGAAACGCTGAAGGCCTGCCATGCCGAAGGCCGGATGATGGGCCGCTGGCGGCGCTATGCAGATACCAGCGCGCTGACGCAGGAACGACTGCGTAAATTGACCGCCACCGCCGTCAACCTTGCGTCTTATTGCCAGCAGGCGACGAGCGTCGCCTTGGTCATCGGCGGCTTTTACATGTTCTCCGCCGGGGAAATTTCGATGGGCGGGATCATCGCCATCGTCATGATTGCCGGTCGCTCTCTGGCCCCGGTCGGGCAACTCGCGTTCCTTATCACCCGGGGGCGTCAGGCGTTCGTGACGCTCGATAGCCTGCAAGTGCTGATGGACCAGCAAGACGAACGCAGCTTCGGCAGCCGTTCGGTCGTGCCGGAGGTCAAGCGCGGCGACATCCAGTTGGAAGAACTCGCCTTCCGCTATCCGGAAGCCGCACGGGATTCACTCACCGGCATCAATCTCAAGATCACGCCGGGCGAACGCATCGGCATCATCGGCCGCGTCGCCTCGGGCAAATCGACCTTGGGCCGCGTCTTGTGCGGCCTGTATCAGCCGACCGAGGGGACATATCTGCTCGATGGCCTCGATAGCCGCCAGCACAACCCGCACAATATGCGCCGCGCGCTCCGGTTCGTCGGGCAGGATGCCGAGCTGTTCAGCGGCACGATCCGTGAAAATCTGATGCTCGGCACCGTCACCCCGACGGATGAACGGCTGATCGAAGTGATCGCGGAATCCGGGGCCGATGCGTTTATCGGTCGCGATGCGGCGGGATTTGACATGCATATCGGCGAACGCGGTTCGCGCCTGTCGGGCGGGCAGCGCAGCTTCATGGTCATGGCGCGCGCATTGATCGATCCGTGCCAATTGCTTTTCCTCGATGAACCGACCGGGGCAATGGATACGCTGACCGAGAAGATGTTCATCGAACGCCTGACCAAGGCGATCAAGCCCGATCAGACATTGATCGTCTGCACCCATCGCAACGCCCTGTTGTCGATTGTCGATCGCCTGATCGTCGTCGATCAGGGCCGGATCATCGCAGATGGCCCGCGTGACAAGATCCTTGGCAACCTCGCCGCCACTGCGTCGGGAGCATGACAATGACAAGCGCACCTCTCGCTACCTTACCCACCGCCGACCGGCCCGAAATGTCCGCCCCGCGCCGTCATCGCCTGCATTATGCCGCCGCGTTGATGGTCTGCGCCATCGGCGGCAGCGCATTGTTGATGCCGGAAGCGGGCTGGTCGCGCCTGTCGGCATTGTTCCATGCGCCAGCCAGCACCCCCTCAGATGAAGCCCCGGTCGCGATTTCCGAGGTCGAAAAAGAAGAATTGATCTCGCTGACCCAAAGCGGCCTGCCACAGCCGATCATCAAGGGTGAAGACGCGATCAAGGTGAACGAGGCCCTCCCCTTCGCCGCCCAGCCGATCCGCGCCGCCCGCGCGTTTCAATTGGCCAGCATCGCCACGCCCAGCGCCAAGACCGCGCTCAAATGCATGACGCAGGCGATTTATTACGAAGCCGGATTCGAACCCGAAGCGGGCAGACGCGCCGTCGCGCAGGTCGTGCTCAACCGCATGCGCCACCCCGCCTTTCCGAAATCGGTGTGCGGCGTGGTCTATGAAGGCGCGAACCAGCCCGTGTGCCAGTTCAGCTTCACCTGCGATGGCTCGCTTGCCCATGCGCCGCAACCCGCGGCATGGCGCGCCGCCGAACGTATCGCCCGCGACGCCCTGCAAGGCCGGGTAGAAGTCTCGGTCGGCCTCGCCACCCATTATCACGCCAATTATGTCTCGCCTTATTGGGCGCCGCATTTGACCAAGCTCGCCCAGATCGCGACGCATATTTTCTATCGCTGGCCCGGTGGCTGGGGCACGCCCGCCGCGTTCAATGGTCGCTATGCGGGAATGGAAGCGATCCCGGCATTGCTGCCGCGTGATGCGCTGCCGGTGCTGGCAACCGCCGACGATCAAACCGAGGCCTTGGCCAAGGCGACCCTGCCCGCCAATCTCGTTCCCATCCGCCACGCCGCCAATGATGTCGGCGGACGGCTTGATATCAGCAAGGGCTGGAAATTGAACATCCCCTCACCTACTGACGCGAGCAGGACAACCACTGCCCTCGCCTCTCGCCAACAGGCCGTTCGGGTCGTGGCCGCAACGGCGAATGCCGCCACCACCAATGAGGGCAATGGTCTATGATCCGCTGGGCAGATGTGAAGACCATCAATCGCGACGATCTGCGCCGCTGGACCGATCTGAAGGCGCATTGGCACTGGTATCAGGCGCTGGACGGCACCCGTCAGGTCGTCGTCGCATCGGGGACCGGGTTGTTGCTGTTCCTCCTCTGGGCAAGCCTTGCGCAGGTCGATGAAATCACGCGCGGTCAGGGCCGCGTTATCCCGTCGAGCAAGGTGCAGGTCGTGCAATCGAGCGAACCCGCCTCGATCCGCGATATTCTTGTCCGCTCCGGTCAGCGCGTGCTGAAGGGCCAGTTGCTGGTGCGGCTGGATGATACGGAATCCACCTCGCAGCTTGGCCAGATCGAAGCCGAAAACCGTTCGCTCGGTGCCCGCGCCGCCCGCCTGTCGCGTGAAGGCGGCATCGGCGGCGACAATTGCCCGCCCAATCCGGATGGCAGCGTGCCGGTCGAATGCCAGCAAGAAGCCGCGCTCCAGTCGGTGCGCGAATCCGCATTGCGGAGCAAGATGAGCGCCATGTCCTCGGCGGTCGAACAGCGCCGCCGCGATTATTCCGAGGCACAGGCCACGGTCCAAGGCCTGCGTTCCAGCCTTCAACTCGCGCAAAGTCAGGTGAACATGCTCGCGCCATTGGCCGCGAAATCGATCGTGCCGCAGACTGAATTATTGTCTGCCCAGCGCGAAGCCGCCGATCTGCAAGGTCGCCTCGCCGCCGCGCAACAGGCCGTGTCGCGCGCCGCCGCCGGTATCGCCGAAGCACAAGCGCAATCCTCGGAAGCCTCGCTCCAGTTCCGGCAAGAGGCATTGAACGAACGCAGCCAATTGGCGGCCAAGATGGCGGTCAATCAGGAATCACTGCGCGGTGCCGCAGGCCGGGTCGAACGCACGGAAATCCGGTCTCCGGTCGAAGGCATCGTCAATGACGTGCAGGTCACCACCATCGGCGGCTATGTGCAGGCAGGGCAAAAGATCATGCAGGTCGTGCCGATTGGCGAAAAGCTGCTGATCGAAGCCCGCGTCACGCCCAAGGACATCGCGTTCATCAAGGTCAACGACCGGGCGAATGTGAAGGTCACCGCCTATGACTTCTCCATTTATGGCGGTCTTGCAGGCAAGGTGGTGCAGGTGTCCGCCGACAGTATCTATGACGAAGCGGCCAAAGAGGCGTATTTCTCGGTCATCGTCGAGACAGATCGGTCCTATCTGCTGGCGGGCGGCAAGCGCCTGCCGATCACGCCGGGCATGATCTGCGATGTCGAAATCATCACCGGCAGCAAAAGCGTGCTGACCTATCTTCTCAAACCGATGCTGAAGGCGCGGTCCGAGGCCTTGCGGGAACGCTGATTCAATAAGGAAAGATGCGGGGCAGCAACGGCTTTACGCCAATAAGCTGCCCCATTTCTCCCGGATCGCCGTTGCCAAGGCCGGGGCTATCGCCGCCGCCACCGTCACCCCCGCAACCGTATCCGTCGCGCGCACCCGTTGAATCCCGCCCAAAGCCAGCTGGGCAAGGTCATCATCCGATGCCAGACAATGCGCCGTCACCGCCTCAACCCATGTCGCGCCCGCCGCCTGCAACAAGGCCGTGCATTTCAACAAGGTGCCACCGGTTGAAATCATGTCATCGACAAGGATCACGGGCCGTCCCGCCACTTGTTCGATCCCCGGCACGGTCAACTCCACCTCGCGGTCGCCAAAGCGGACTTTCTCCCCCACCAGCACATTACAGCCCAACGGCTTGGCCACGCTTTCGACCCAAGGCCGCGATTCTCCATCCGGGCCGACCATAATCGTGCCGGGCGCGATGTCGGGCCGCAGCATCTCGGCCAATGTTCCCGCCGCAGAGACATATGCCACCTGCAATTGCGGCGCGATGGCCTCCAGACTCGGTGTGCGGTGGAGATGCGGATCGACCGTCACCAATCCGTCGAAATGATCGGCGATCAACTGGGTGATCACCCGCTGGCTCACCGCCTGTCCAGGGAGAAAAGCCACATCCTGCCGCATATAGGCAAGATAGGGCGCGACCAAAATCACCCGCGCTACCCCCCTATCGCGCAGCGCCGATGCAACCAGCAGCAACTCCACCAATTTGTCATTCGGCTGGAATAACGAGCGATAGACGAACGCGGTGGTGGCAGGTTCGGTAATGCGGATCAGGCTTTCCCCATCTGGGAATTGACGACGGTCGATCGCGTGACAGGCCATGCCCAAGGCTGCTCCAAGCCGATTGGCCGCATCTGCCTCATCGTCGAAATAATATAGCGCGGCTGTCATCGTTGCACATCATAGCCAGAGGATTCGAGCGCCAGTTCGCGCGCGAAGTTCAGCCCCGCCTCGGACTTGGCATAGATGCGATACAAAGGCTCGCCCGATTTGACCGTGGCGCCGATCTTGTGAAACAGGTCGATGCCCGCACCCTTGTCCATCGGCGCGCCCGCCAGTCGCGCAATCCGGGCGATCTGGTGACAATCAATCGCACTGATCGTGCCGTCGCAGGGCGACAAAATATCATGACTGTGCGCGCCCAATGGCACCGGCGCTTCTTGCCGCCCCTGTGCGTCGATCAGGCTTTCCATCTTCGCCAGCGCCGCGCCGGAGGTGAGAATATCCCGTGCCTTTTGATAGGCCGATCCCCCGCGCAGGGCCGGATCGAAATCAAGCACGCGCCCTGCCAGAAACAACGCGCGTTCGCGCAAATCGGCGGGCGCATCCGGATCGTTCCGCAACACCGCCATCACGTCCCGCGCCTCCAGCACCGGGCCGATGCCCCGACCAATCGGCTGGGTGCCGTTGGTCATCACAATATCGACCGTCAGCCCGACCTTGCCCGCCACATATTCAAACAGCTTACGCAGGCGCAGGGCTTCGCTTTGGGTCCGCACCTTGGCCGTCGGGCCGACGGGGATGTCGATCACCAAATGGGTAGAACCGGCCGCCATTTTCTTGGACAGGATCGAGGCGACCATCTGTTCAAATGTGTCGATCCGCAACGGTCGCTCGACCGAGATCAGCACATCGTCCGCTGGCGACAAATTGACACTGCCGCCCCATGCCAGCACCGCCTTTTCCGCCGCCACCACCTGTTGCAGCCGTTCGGACGTCAGGCCGACATTCGCCAGCACTTCCATCGTATCCGCCGTGCCGGAGGGCGAGGTGATCGCCCGCGACGATGTCTTGGGGATCGTCAGGCCATAGGCCGCGACAATCGGCACCACGATCATCGACGTGCGATTGCCGGGGATGCCGCCAATGCAATGCTTGTCGACCACCAGTTGCGATTGCCAATTCATCTTGCTCCCCGCCTGTGCCATCGCGCGGGTCAGGCCCAAAGTTTCATGCGTCGTCATGAACCCCGCACAGGCGACGAGAAAGGCCGCGATTTCCATCGGCGAATAATGATAGGCCGCAATATCATTGATGATCGCGCCAATTTCTTCCTCGGTCAGCTCATCGCCACCGATCTTGCGACGCACGAATTCAAGACTGCGTGGCGGAGTCGCCTGTGCAATCGAGACTTCGGTCCCTTCCGGCAGGCCAAGGCGGCGAAACGCCTGTTCGCCAAGGCCCAGCTCGCCATGGCCGACAATCGACGTATCATCCGAAATCGCAAGGGTTGCGAGGATCTGGCGTTGGGCGTGGATCACTTCGATCTTGCGCAGCGCCTGAAATTGTTCGGCATCATAGCCATTGGCCGCGCGCAGCATGAACGCCGTATTTTCTGGAAAAGTGTCGACCGCTACCTTGCGAATCTTGAGCATCAGCATCCTTCCTCTTGGCGCGGTCATTTGGCCCCGCGCCAGATCGCTGTTGCATTAAAGCATGCGGGCGCGGGCCGGAATAGCGAAACGCATCAAAAACGGCATCTCTCACCCATCCGGGCCAATCATCCGTCGGGGATCAACGATCCGGTCGAAATCCGCTGCCGTGACATAACCCAACGCCAAGGCCGCCTCACGCAAGGTCAGATCATGAACCGCCGCATGATGGGCAATTTCCGCCGCCTTGGCATAGCCGATCACCGGGGCCAGCGCCGTCACCAGCATCAAGGATCGGTCCAAATGCTGCGCGATATTGCGGCGATGCGGTTCGGTCCCCTCGATCAGGAAACGCCGGAAATTGGTGCAGCCATCCGTCAACAGTGTGATCGACTGGCACAGATTGTAAATGATGAGCGGCTTATACGCATTCATTTCCAAATGGCCGCCCGCGCCGCCCAATCCGACCGCCACATCATTCGCCATCACCTGCGCCGCCACCATCGTCAGCGCCTCGCATTGAGTCGGGTTGACCTTGCCCGGCATCATCGACGACCCCGGCTCATTCTCCGGCAGGATCAATTCACCCAGACCCGCACGCGGCCCGCTCGCGACCAGCCGAATATCATTGGCGATCTTGGTCAGCGTCACCGCCAGCGTCCGCAGCGCACCCGACAATCGCACCAGCCCATTATGCCCGCCCTGCGCCGCAAAACGATTGGCGACCATGTGAAAGGGCAGGTCCGTCAATCGGGCAATCTCCGCAATCGCTGCTTGTGCAAAATCGGCGGGCGCATTCAGCCCGGTGCCCACCGCCGTACCGCCCAATGTCAACGGCCAGACATCAATCAGTGCCTGATCGATCTCGGCCAGATTGCCGTCCAGCATCGCGGCATAGCCCGACCATTGCTGGCCCAGGGTCAAGGGCGTCGCATCCTGCAAATGGGTGCGACCAATGCGGATTATGTCCGCCCAAAGCACTGCCTTGGCCGCCATCGCATCGTGCAGCGCCTTGACCGCCGGGATCAGCCGCCTTGTCACCCCGACGCCCGACGCAACATGCATCGCGGTGGGGAAATTGTCATTGGTCGATTGCGACATGTTCACATCGTCATTGGGATCGACCGGGGTCTTGCTCCCAAGCGGCGTCCCCGCCAATTGACAGCAGCGATTGGCGATCACCTCGTTCACATTCATGTTGAACTGGGTGCCGCTGCCGGTCATCCACACATGTAGCGGGAACATGTCCTGATGCTGCCCGGCGAGTATCTCATCACAGACATGGGCAATCAGCGCGGCCTGCCGCCCATCCATCCGAGCGGCGCGGTGATTGGCCTCGGCACAGGCTTTTTTCAGCCACGCATAAGCCTGCACCATTTCACGCGGCATCAATTCCGTGCCGATGGAAAAATAATGCAGTGATCGCTGCGTCTGTGCGCCCCATAGTCGATCAGCGGCAATCTCTATATTACCCAGGCTATCGCTTTCGACCCGGGTGCTTTCGATACGTGTCGGAGCCGACATGCGCGTCCCTCCTAGATCGTGAGATCTCCAACATGCACCACAAGCGGATGCACGTCATCTGGAATCCGCCTGCACTCTAATTCGTGGCCGCCATCAATGTCGCGATGACCTCGGCACGGCTATGGACGCCCATCACCCGGTAAATGGCGGCAAGATGGATCTTCACCGTGCCTTCGGCCAGATCAAGAGCGCAGGCGATTTCCTTGGTGGTTTTGCCCAATAGCAATTGGTCCAGCACATCGGCCTGACGCGGCGTCAAACCATCGAGACCCACATGCTTATGCGTGATTTTCGCAGCGGGCGTAGCACCCTGACGGGTCAGATTGCGCGGCACATAAGAACCGCCATCAAGAATGATACCCAGCGCCTGCACCAGTTCAGCCGTCGATAATTCCTTGGGCAGATAGCCATCGACGCCCACCGCAAGGCAGCCCAGCACATCCTCACGCTGCACCGAGGACGAAATCACGGCAATGCGCGCATCGGGCAACGCATCCACCAACGCCGCCAGCGATTCCGGACCGTCCGTATCCGGCAGGTTCAAATCGACGATCAACAGATCAATCGACGGCGCCTCGACAATCCGCGCCAACCCGGCGGCAAGGCTATCCGCCTCGATCACAGTGCCGATGCCAAAGACATCAGTCAGCAACCTGTGAATCGCATTGCGCACAAGCTCATGATCGTCGATCAAAAGGGCGCGCGCTTGCGGACGCTCCATGCAACTCCTCTCCGGCAACCAATGCAAAAATACGGCGCGAGACCGCCTTGAATTGGTGCCTTAGCCATGCCCCAAGAATTTCCACTGACGCAAGCCCATAATCGCGCCACGCAGTTCACGCCCCCTTGCTTGCGCCGCGTGAAGCAATCGGACAGAATATCCCATGATTATAGAAATAGCGCTCATCACCATCGACCCCACCCAAGCGCACGCCTTCGAACATGCAGTTGCACAGGCACGCGACATCTTTCAAACGGCGGAGGGTTGCCGTGGCATGCGGCTTGAACGCATGATTGAAGACCCGGCAAAATACATGCTGCGTATACAATGGGATAGTCTGGAACACCATATGGTGACCTTTCGCAATTCCGAAGGTTTTCAGGCGTGGCGCGCGCTCGCCAGCCCGTTCTTTGTCGCTGCGCCAGTGGTCGAACACAGCCGGGAAGTCTTGCACGGCTTTTGATGCCCATCCTCATCCATCGAAATCGTCATAAATGTGATGATATTTCAAAGGAATCACTTGCTCGGCTCGGGCTGAAATTATATCCGTTCCAAAATTGACATAATCTAACCCTTTGGAGCATCCCATTCATCGCCTCAACGGCGTGCAGGCGGCACCTCTGACCGCTTGTTATGCGGGTTTAACCTTATATACCCACTGTATACTTAGGTCCCATATCACAATGAAATAATGCCAAAATATGGACTGCAACCAATCTTATGTCGAGCTTATCCAATCATGATGTTGATGACGCGCCCTTGCAAATGGGGCGACGCGAAAAGAAGAGACAGGCCGTACGTCAGTCGCTGCTGGATGCCGGGCGCAGCATTATCGAAGAGGTCGGATTCAAGGCGGCCACGATCCAGCAAATCGCCGATCGCGCGGATGTGTCGTTGGGAACATTCTTCAATTATATGGAAACAAAGGAACAGCTGCTGCGCGAAATCATCGCGGAGCAGCTCGCACAAGCCATTCCGGAAGATCATCAGCCCATCACGCTGCAATGCGCGCAAGACCTTGTGGCTTGCAATCTCGACGCACAACTGAAGGCATTTGTCGCGGTACGGCCATTATTGCAGCTTGGCCTGCTGCATGCGGGCGCGTTTTCACCGCTCGACTTGCACCATCCCACCAGTCAGGCTGCGATGCGCCGCGAACGCCGCACCCGGCAAATCGCCAATCTCCAGCAGGACGGCAAAATACGTGCCGACATCCCCGCTCATAAATTGAGCCAGCATTTCGACCTCATCACGGGCGCCGCCGTGGCGGCATGGCTATTGAGCGACGATAGCAACCTTGCGCCGCTGAAATCCGGGCTGGAACAGGCCATATCCCTCTTTTTGCACGGTATCGAAATTGGGGGATTGAAGGCCGCCTGAGCTTGAAGCCAATGTGCAGCCCGAAAATATCTTAATAACGTGCGGTATCGCGCAATGTTCATCACCCGCACAAATGCCTAAAAAACCAACTGAATGGCAAAGGGCGGGGCGTGGCCAGACGATCCTTTTTCATTAATTCATAATGAATATAGATGTTGCGCCCATCATGCCGATTTGATCGGGCTTCCTGTCGTCGCAGAGCGCAGAAACCTGTATGTCTGGCTGTAATCATTCCACATCGGGGATATTAGGCAAGACGAAGTCCTTGGCTTCACATGAGCCTGATGGCCCTGACATGAAACCGAAGCTTTACCGCCTTCAGCACCGCAACAATGCGGGCCGGTCGCAGCCTCAAGTGAGATATAGCTCCATGTCCAATGTCACGGTCGCCCTGTCATGTGTGAATGTTGAATTCGATGCCATGCTGTCGGCTGGACAACACACCCGCGCCATCAAGATCACCAGCGTCGCTGCGCATGGACTGACGGCCCGTAGCGATACGCCGCCGCATCCCGGCGATCTTGTGACCATCACCCATGGGCCTATCACTATCTCGGGTCAGGTCGAATGGATCAAAGGTGATCATTTCCTGATTATTTCCGGCGAGCCGATCGACATTCTTGGCCTGATTGGCAAGCAGCTCGGCCTTGGGGCAATCCTGGACCAGCGCGAAGATATTGCGGCCTGAACCCTCTACGCGCCAAGGGTCGTGACCTAGTCCATTTGGCATAGGTCGCCAGTGATATGGACGGCGGTTTACTTTAAAAATATATAAACTCCTCACGCGCGCTGCCGAAACAGCGGGCGCAGATCAGGAGTCGCACCCTTGAATAATGACCATATCGTCAATGTTCACCATCTGAACATGTACGCCAATGAACTGGCAGGCCGCATGCGAAAGGCGCTTAATATCGCCGATGGCATGATCAACTTTCAGGAATGCCTGAAAGTCGTCGATGCGGTTGAACAAATCGGACAACATCTCACGCTGCTGAATGGCCAGAGTGATGAATTCGACGCGCTTGCCCTGCGCGAGAAATTCAACATCAAGCACATGTCTGCCGCGCGCATCCTGCAGCGTTTGCTCAAGCATCCCGACATGCTGCAGAGTCAGCAGGATCTGGCCGATACCATCAACTGCTCAACCCGCAGCATTCCGGTGTATATGTCGCATTTGCGCCATGCCCTCAATCTGCTGGGCCTCAATGATGTCGTCCATGTCAGCTATCGCTCCGGCTATTATATCACCGCCCATAATGTTGCCAAAATTCGCAACATGGTGGTCGATGATGGCGAACTGATCGCCAAGGCGGCCTGAAAGCGTGATGACCAAGGTCGAGACCTAGGGTCAGAATCTATTGAATAGCGCCTGTCCCGATTCCATAAAATCGGGACAGGGCCTGCTTGCCTGTTGGTGGTATAACATCAGAGATGCATACCCCCGCTGGCGCGGATACGTTCGCCCGTGACCCAGCCACCGGCATCAGACGCCAGAAACGAGACGACATTGGCGATGTCCTCGGGCCTGCCGATCTCGCCCAATGCGGTCCCATCCTTGATCGCGTTCATGAACGGTTCTTCCAGATCACCGATGAAGTCGGTGGCCGTTGCGCCGGGCGCTACTGCGTTGACGGTGATCTTGCGGCTGCCCAAGCCCGCCGCCAGCGACAAGGTGATCGAATCCACCGCCGCCTTTGACGCCGCATAAGCGATGAAGTCAGGATAGGCATTATGGCTGACCATCGATGAAATATTGATGATCCGCCCGCCGTCGCGTAAACGTGGCACCGCATATTGGGTCACGAACAACACGCCCTTGACGTTGATCGCAAATGCCTTGTCGAAATCGGCCTCAACGGTGGTGGTGACATCACCGAATACGCCCACGCCCGCATTGTTGACGAGAATGTCGAAGCCCTTGATCCCGCGCTCGGCCAACGCCGCATCAAGTTCATGGAAGAGCTTTTCAATGCCCGCCATCTCGCCCACATCGCCCTGCACAAGAAAGCCATCGCCGCCAGCGGCCTTGATCGCGGCCAGCACATCCTCGGCTGCCGCCTTGCTATGGCCGTAATGCACCGCAATCAGCGCGCCCTCGCTCGCTAATTGTAGCGCGATTGCCCGGCCGATCCCGCGCGAAGCGCCGGTCACCAATGCCGTCTTATTTTTCAAACCACCCGCCATACCTCAATCCTCTTATCATGTGCTGCCGCTGATGCCGCCGCATTCAGTACAAGACGATAAAGACCGAACATGGCCGGGTCCACTTGGCCATTAGGTCAGCAGTGGCGATGCGTCCGACAATAGATTAGAAGCATATTTGGGCTTGGGAGAATAAAGTTGCAGGGAAACAGACTTCAGGGGAAAATCGCGCTGGTAACGGGCGCGGCATCAGGTCTTGGCGCCGCTATCGCCGCGCGCTTCGTATCGCAAGGCGCGCGCGTCCTGATCTCCGACATCAATATCGACAACGCCCGCGCCCAAGCCGCCCGCATCGGCGATGCTGCCAGCGCCATCGCACATGACGTCACCGATGCCGCAAGCTGGCAGTCGGTGATCCAGCACGCATCCGACCAGCTCGGTGGCCTGCACATTCTCGTGAATAATGCGGGCATCTGCCTGCCGGGTTCTGTCGAGGACCTCAGCATCGAAGACTGGCATCGCACCCACCGGGTCGATCTCGACAGCGTGTTTCTGGGCAGCAAGATCGCCCTGCCGTTGATGGCGGCATCCACTGCCGATCAAGCGGGTTCCATTCTCAACATCTCGTCGATTTCCGGCATCGTCGCCGCAGGCAATATGGCGGCCTATAATTCCGCCAAGGCCGGGGTGCGCCATCTGACCAAGTCGATCGCGCTCCATTGCGCGAAACAGCAATATCGCATCACCTGCAATTCATTGCATCCGACCTTCATCGATACGCCCTTGCTCGACGGTTTCACCGGCACAAGAACGCGCGAAGACACTGTCGCCAAATTGGGGCGGCAAATTCCCATCGGCCGCGTCGGGCAACCGGATGATGTCGCATGGGCCGCCGTGTATCTGTGTTCAGATGAGGCCGCGTTCGTTACCGGCGCGGAACTGGCGATCGATGGCGGCCTGTCGGCGATGTAATTTGGGTCATCACCCTTTATCGCGCGGGCCGCGTACCGCCTCGCCCGACAACCATTTGAGGATCGTCGCGAAGAACACATCGGGCGTATAGGGTTTGGAGATAACATCATCCATCCCGGCATCCAGACAGCGCTCCCGATCTTCGGGAAAGGCATCCGCCGTCACCGCGATGATCGGCACGGCGTCAGTTTTTGACAGCGCCCTGATCTGCCGACAGGCCTCAATCCCATCCATGACCGGCATCTGGAGGTCCATCAGAATCAGGTCATAATCATTGGCCGCCGCCTTCTCGATGGCTTCCCGACCATTGGCGGCAAGATCGACCTGCTGGGCAGCAATGTCATTGAGGAAGATAAAGGCCACTTCCCGGATGATGTCGTCATCATCGACCACCAATATGCGACGTCCGGCATAACGGGTGGCGAGCGCGATCTCGGCAGGCGTGATATTTGCCGCATGCGACATCCGTTGCGCGTCCGCCTCTTTGTGCAATCGGGCGGTGAACCAGAACAGGCTGCCGCGCCCGAGCCTCGACTCCGCCCCGGCATCTCCGCCCATCAACCGGGCAAGCGCGCGGGTGATCGCCAAGCCTAGGCCAGTCCCGGCAAAGCTGCGTGCGCTTGAATTATCCGCCTGTTCGAAGGCCATGAACAATCGCGGCAGCGTATCGGCGGCGATGCCGATGCCGGTATCCTCTACCTCGATACGCAACAGCACATCATCCTCATTATCTTCCACACATGATATGCGAACGGTAATGCTGCCCTTGTCGGTGAATTTCACCGCATTGCTGAGATAATTGAGCAATGCCTGTTGCAACCGCAACGGATCGCCGCGCAATGGCGGGAAAATAGTGCCGTTCACGACACACAGTTCCACCCCCTTTGGTCTTGGCCTGCCCTTGATGATCTTGACGGCATCCGCGATGATCCGATCGATATCGACGGCAACATCCTGAAGCGACAGCTTGCCCGCTTCGATTTTCGACAGATCGAGAATGTCGTTGATGACATCCAACAAATGCCCCACCGCGACATTGATGCTGCTCACCATCTCGCGCTGGCGCGGCGCTAATCGGGACCGTTCAAGCAAATGCGCCATGCCGGTGATCGCGGTTAGCGGGGTCCTGATTTCATGGGACATATTGGCCAGAAAAGAACTCTTGGCCTTGCTGGCGACTTCTGCTGCGCGACGTTCCTGCCGCTCGCGCAGGGCATGGATGCCAAAGGCCAGATTGGCCGCCAGTTCTTCCAACACGCCCATTTCGCTGTCGGTAAATGCGTCGGGTTCGGCGGCATAGATCGTCAAGACGCCAAATGTGACATGTTCACAGATCAACGGCAGGGCCACGCTGGATCGATAGCCATGATCCATTGCCATCTGACGCCATGGCACCATGTCCGGATTGTTCATCACATCATGATTGATCTGCGGTCGCCCGGTGCGGATCGCGACACCGGTCGGCCCGCGACCGATATCCAGCGTTTCGTCCCATGAAATTCGCACATTCGCCAGATATACCGCTGCCGTACCCGCCTCCGCCATCGGGACGACCCGTTTATCCCCGCCTTGCTCGGGATAGCCGATCCACGCCATGCGATAACCGCCAGCAGCAGTGACAAGCGCGCACATCTCCTGCAGCAATTGCTGTTCGTTACTGACCCGCAACAACGCCATATTGCCTTCGCCCAACAGGCGAAGCGCCCGGTTGAGGCGATTCATGTCCTCTTCCGCCATGCGCTGCTCGGTGATGTCCCGCGACATGCCGAATGTGCCGAAAATTTGCCCCTCATGATCGAAGAGCGGCCCCTTGGTGGCCAGGAAAAGTCGCGGACCAAATGCCGTATCGACTAATTCCTGACGTGTTTCAGTGCGCCCTTCCGCCATCAATCTGGCATCATGGGCTTGCAATTCCCTGGCCTGTTCTGGTGGGAAAAAGGCACTGTCATCCTTGCCCAGTACTTTTGCGACATCCTGCCCGACAAAGACGCTCCCGGCTTTGTTGAAGAAGATATAGCGCCCTTCGCGGTCCTTGGCGTAGATCGCCTCGCTCGTCTTTTCGGCGATCGCTTCCAACAGTCCCAGCGTTTTCAGCTGGCGCTGCGAGACTTCCAGCGTCTGTCGCCAGAACCTGACAATCAGGATATAGAGGAAAACAGATGTCAGCGCGACATAGGCCCAGCCCTTGAAAATGCCGATTTGAACGCGCGTCACCGGGTCGGACACGAGGAATTCGACCACTTTGTCGGAGATGAGAATCCACGCACCGCCCAACAAGGCGTACAGCAAGACAATCTTCAGAATCGGACGTTGAGAACCGGCATCTTTATACCTGAAAGGCACGCGCATCCCCCAACCGAGTCCAGTCTCTAAGCCAGCCCGGCCACGGGTCGCTGGCGTCTTGGTGCGCGCAGCCAAAGGGGAGTGAACAAAGCCACTGAATCGCCCTCAGCCAGCGATCCACCCTGTAATAACCGGAAGGTTACACCGCCATGGGGTATTCGTCTAGGCTGGCGTCCTATTGTGCATCGACCTTATCAGATGCTGGTACGCATGATTTCGCGTGCACTAGAACATTGCACGCGAAATCACACGAACCGAAACGGGGACTGACCTCAATCCTCGAACAGCAAAACCGGCTTAATCGCGTCACCTGTCTCGGACGCATGGGCAGCCTCGTTGATCTGGTCGAACCGGAACGTCTTGATTAAGCGGTCGAACGGGAATTTACCGGCCTTATACCATTCGATCATGCGCGGGATGAAGGTCTGGGGGTCGGCATCGCCTTCGGTGATGTATTTCACGCCCGCGCCACGCAAGAGCATGCTCATCATATTGGCGGGCAGCATAGCCTCGGGTGGCGGCACGGCGACCAGTCCCAACATGCCATTTGGCCCCATGGTTTCAACCGCAATGGCAATCACCGCAGGAATACCCGTCGTATCCAGCGCATGATTGACCGCCCCGCCCGACAACTCCTTGATCCGGGCAAGCACGTCATCGCATTCACGCGGATTGATGACATAGGTGGCCCCCAGTTCAAGTGCCAGCTTGCCGCGCTCGGCATTGGGTTCGACCACGATGACTGTACCCGCATCGACCGCACGCGCGCCCAATAGCGCCGACAGGCCCACGGCCCCGCCCCCGAAAATGGCAAGGGATTGCCCCGCTTTCAAACCAAGCGACAGCACCGCCGCCCCTGCGCCGGTCTGCACGCCGCATCCAAGCGGGCCAAGAAGCGCCAGCGGCAGGTCCTTGGCGACCTTCACGGCATTGCGCTCATGCGCAATCGCATGGCTGGCAAAGGAGGATTGGCCAAAGAAATTGCCATGCACGATCTCATCGCCTTGCGACAATGACGATGGCGCGCCACCGGTCAGGCGCACGCCCGCAAAATTATGGGCCATGAAATTATGACAATAGGCCGGCAAATGTTCGGCACAGGTCGGACAATGATCGCAACTGTCAAAGCTGAGCACGACATGATCGCCAACTGCAAGCGACTTCACATCAGGGCCGATCGCTTCCACCACGCCCGACCCTTCATGCCCCAGCACGATCGGCAGCGGCACCGGAAAACCATCCCGGGCCACAAGATCGGTATGGCACATGCCGACACCCGACATGCGGACCATCACTTCGGACCCCATTGGCGCAGCAACGTCGATGTCTTCTAATGAAAAAGGGCCACCGACATGACGGACAATGGCTGCTTTGGCCTTCATTCTTTCTCTCCTTCGATACTCAATAACGGGTGCGAATAGCGTTGCGAAAACATGTCATAGTTAATGGTGAAAAGGACATGGCCTTGATATATGCCCGCCGCCAGCGCGCGTCCAGCAAGCGGCAATGCGAAACCGGCTTGACGTGATCGTCCGCCTGCTCCTCTGTTCACATCGTGTCGAAGCCAAAGGGCAGAAACCATTTGCGATCCTTGATCACCCGTTCACGCTCATATGCCAAGATGGTCGCTGTCAGCACGGCATTGGCCCCCGATACCCCATCAATGGCGACGGCCTTTACCAGCCTCTCAATCCCTTGATGGATGGCCCGGGTCTCGCCGCGAACATCGTGGCCATCGGCGCCGCCGACCGACGCCCGCAGCGCATCCAGCGCCAGTACCACTGCGCTCCCGCCAGTAATCGATGGCAGCAACGCCGTCGCTATCGCCACCGCATCCGTCAACTCTTCACGCTCATACGCCGGGATGTGATCGATCTGTCCGCGCAAAATCTGGAGATGGCCGATGGCAAGCTGGACCTGCTCTTGTGCCAAGGATGCTTCCGGCGGCAAATGGGGCAGAATAACTTCGGACAAGGCCCGAACAATACTGGCAATGCGCTCATCAACGGTGGGGATCACTGATTATCTCCCTGGCTAAGCAGACGGACAAGGTCGTCTGCGAACATCGGGGCCGTAGCCGCAAGAAAAGTCAGCAACACATCTTGGTGATTATGCTGCGATCGCGCGGCGGCAAGCCCATTGGCGGCCACGATGACGGTGGTTTTCCAACTGCTCATCACATCATAATAATGAAGGGTCTTGCGATTGACCGTCCGGCCAGAGCGGCGCTCATATTCACGAATAAACTCTTCGCGCTCGAACAAATCGCTCGCGCGGAAGGTGCCATCGGCATCAATCGTGCCGAACACCTTCATCAGCACCCAGCCCAGATCCTCATGGAAATCACCGATCCGAGCAAGCTCCCAATCCAGCAAGGCCGTAATCTGACCGCTCTCCTCGTCGAACAGATAATTGCCGGTCCGATAATCACCATGGGTCATCACCAGTTCCGCCGTGTCCGGCAAATTATCCGCCAGCCATTGTTCGGCCAGCGCAATGACCGGGCGCGTCGCACCTTCATCGACACGCCACATCTCAGCCCAATAGTTGAACGACCAGCGGGCAGCCTGTTTAGGGTCGGCATCCGGCACGTCATAGCCCGGCAAATTTGCCGACTTCCAATCATAAGCATGGATCGCGACCAGATAATCCAGAAACTGGTCACGTAATTTCAGGCGCAAATCGGGGCCAAGCCATGTCCCCAAACCTGAAACCTTGACCCCGGACAGGCTGGGCTTGGTAACCCCGCCAACAACGCGCATGATCGCGGCCGCCTGTGGAAAAAACGCTCCCTTGGCATCCACCCAGACAGGCTCCGGCACCGGCACAATGCCTTGCATCGCCTTCAACAGGACAAATTCCCGCTCCCGATCCGTTTCGGTAATCGCCGAGCGCGGGTCCATGCGCAGCAGGAACGGTTCATCCTTGCCATCTTGACTCAAGGTGAAAAAGAACTGCTCCTTTGATGCACCGCCGCCCACTCTGCGCACGCCGGACACGACCGCACCGGGCCGGATATGCGCGAAATATTGGGCGAGAATCTCGGTCACTTCCGGGATCAGCTTCGCCCGATAGGGCGGCAAACCTCGATTGTTACGGCGACGATCGAGTATTTCACGATGGATATGTTCCATGTCATTCAGCATGACCAAAACCTCAATAAGGACCGTTGGCGCGAATATGTGCGAGATAGCTTGTCGGCCAGGCACATTCCATCCACCCGACACCGCGCCTGCCATCAATTGTCGCACGCCCGCCGCTCTCATTGAGGCTGAGATCGGGGTGCGGCACTAATGTATAGCAGCCGAATACCTCTGTCTCGACACGGGTATTGCGCCCATCGGCGTCAACGATATCGGCGACATAGCCGGTCTGCCAAAATTGGTCGTCATAGGTGACATCCACGGACACGCTTTCGACACGCGACATCAGGCCATGCTTGAACACATAGCCCCGCACATGTTCCTTGCCCAGCGCATTGAAGCGCCAGAAATGCACCGATGTATCGGTGCCGACTTGTCCGACGAACCATTCATATTGCTGGAACGGAATCCAGTCGCGCGTGCCCCAGCTATGATCGCGATGCCCGGTTGCATCAAAGGCGATGACCCGATCCCCCAGCCTGAGCACGCCCTTGACGCGTCCGGCCTGTTCGATCCGATCCGTCGCGCAATAAGACGGACAGCCGCGCGGATCGGCGCCATAAGAATAAGGCGGGTGAAAGGCCTCAAAGTCGAATTCGACCATCGCCTCCGGCGTTTCCCAGCGCACATGGGCGCAATCGAATTTCAGGTCCTGCTTCATGCTGAAGCCTTCGATTTGCCAATTATCGAAACCCATGTCTGCAGGCACCGCCCTGTCGGCCAGTTTCTGCTGGATGGGCGCAGCACCCACGCCCGGACCGAAAACGGCCAAAGCAGCCCCGGCCATGCTGTCCGCCGTCACCCAAGTATAGGTGAAAAACGCGATCTGATGTTCTGGCAGCACGACGATATAGGGGATAGACTCACGTCCCAGTGCCACCGCTGGCAATATGTGCCGACCGTCATGGATCGGGTCCAATATCATCGCCTTCTCGCTCAGCACCGCATTATCAAACATTATCCATCCTCCTAAACATACCAATAACAGCCAATAATGATCGTGGTGACCAATATCAGCCACAGCGACAGCACGATCCGAAACGGTCGCGGCGTCCACTGCAATTCCATGAAATGTCCGATCACCATGTTGATCTTGAAAGCGGCAATCAAAATGACGGCGGTCGCGCCGAACCGCACGGCATCGCTATCCTCGGTCAACACCCAGCTTATCAACGTTACCGCGACAAGCAGCGCCCAGACTTTAACCGGGCTTAAATGCAGGATGCGGTTCATCCGGCCCACCTCAATAAATATAGGAGTGGAAACAACATGATCCAGAGCAAGTCGACCATGTGCCAATAACAGCCCACAGACTCGATCCAGATCACGAAGCGTTGGTCGAGCGCATCGCGCTGCGCCTTGCCGACCATCCAGCTCAACGCGCCGATCCCGATTGCAAAATGCAGAAAATGAATACCGGTAAAGGCGAAATAATAAGTGAAAAATTCATTGGTGAGCGGTGAAAATCCCGCTTGCGCCTTGTCGATATATTCAAAAATCTTGGTGGCCGCAAAACCGGAACCGATGCAGATCGTCAGCAACAGATTATTGACCACCGACGATCGCCGCCCTGCCCGCGCGGCATCGACCGCACGCGCCATGAATAGGCTGCTGGTCAATAAAATCAGCGTATTGGCAAGCCCAAGTCCGGCATTGAGATGGATGCGCGAGCTTTCATACAGTTCCGGCGCAGCCATGCGGCCAAGCGAAAACAGCAGAAAGAACAGCGCAAATGCGCCCATATCCGCGACAATGAAAGTCCAGACCCCGGAATCGCCCGGTAGATGTGGCGATTCCGGCTGGCATGCGCTGGCCTCGCCACCCGCCGAAAAGGGCGGGTGCACCGGCTCATGCATGGGCCTGCTCCTGTTCGATCCGGGTGATGGACCGCAAGAGGTAATAGGTCAGCGTCGGGCACCAGACGAACCAGATCGAAAATTCAATCCAGTAGTTAAGCGTGCCGCTTCTGGAAAAGGGGCCGGATTTGAAAAAAGGCATCAGGCATTCCGCGATGAACATAAAGCCCACCCAAATGCCATACCAAGCCAACCATTTCGGCACCAAAGGCTGCTGCCGACGATCCATCAAAAATGCCGCGCCGAGCGCAAACATCTGCACCGATGTGATGGAATAAGCGAGATCGATCAACAACCACGCCATGTCATACAACATCTGCAGCACGGAATCCGGCAATGCTTCCGGTCGGAACGCCCCGGTCAGCCAAAAGGAGCAGCTCACCAACACCGGCACGACCGTCAGGCCCGCACCCCATTTTTCGAGATCGACAAGGATGTTGTCCTTGCCCACAACCTGTTCCATCACCTTCGCAATCGCGAGACCCCAAACGCAATAGCTGATGGTAAAGGTCATCGCCAGAACCATGCCGGTGCGAACCTGATTGGCATTTTCACGGAAATAAGCGGCAATGTCGCTCGCTGGCAAATCAGCGGAATATGGCGGCAGATTATGCCCCATAATGCCCCAAAAGATGATGAACACGCCCATGAACAGCGGACCATTCCACGCACACAGGCGCCAAAATCGCGTATCGACCTTCTGCTCCATTTACCCTCTCCTCCATGAAAATAGCCGCAACAACCAAAAGATTGCTGCGGCTATATTTATTTAGCTATGCAGCACGCCGATCAGAACTTGAACGTTGCTTCGACACCGTACATCCGCGGTTGCGAGCGCACGCGATAGCCGTTGCCGAAAAGGTTTTCGATCGAGATACCGAATGGATAATAGGTCTTGTTCGTCAGATTTTTTGCCCAGGCCGAGATCGAATAACGATCGGTGCCATAAGTGAGGCGGCTGTTGAGAACCCAATAATTCCCTTCGCCTTTGCCAAAGACACCCGATGCCACCGCTGTAAGCGGACCGCGGCTATAATCCTTGAACGAGTCATAATAGAAACGGCCCGTATACGCAGCGTCGCCATGCAACGTCACAAGGCCATCGCCCACATCGAGGGCATCCCAGTCAAAGCCGAGGTTCGCCGACGTCTTGGCAGCGAATGGGAACGGATTACCGGCCACGCTCACCGGACCGCCCGATGACACGACACAGCTACCAAGCTGGGCCGGGAAATTCGGGATATCCGCCGGGTTGGATGGGCAAGCACCTTTATTATATTTGGTGTCGAGCAGGGCGAATGAAGCGTTCAGACGCAAACGATTGGTCGCTGCGAACTGACCTTCCAGTTCAAGACCCTTCATCTTGCCGCTCAGTGAAATCAGGTTCGCGGTGGCGGTGGCATCGACGACCTGACCTTGCTGGCCCTTATAGTCATAATAAAAGAAGGAGCCGTTGATCTGGACGCGATTGTCGGCAAGACGCGATTTGAAGCCGACTTCAAAGGCGTTCACCTTTTCTGGCGGCACGAAATACACCTGATTGGCGCTGCCATAAGCCAGGCCGTTAAACGTGCCTGCGCGATAACCGCGGCTATAGCTGGCATAGACCATCACATGTTCGACCGGCTTCCAGTCCACGATGAAGCGACCAGAAAGACGATTGGACGAACCCTTGCGGTCCAGACCACCCGGCTTGGGTATGCCGAGCGCCGCGAATGACGGAATGACCTCAGCCCCTGTCTCATCATAGACCGGCTGGAGGAAATATGGCGCATACGCACCGCCTTGCGTAAAGTCGGAAACCGTCAGCATCCGCGCCGCGCCCGTATCATCATAATAAGTGGTGATACCGTCGCTGAAGTGGTTTTTGTCACTGGTATAACGCATGCCAGCCGTGACCTTCAGCGTTTCCGTCAGCTCATAGCTCCCCTCGCCATAAATGGCGTAGGATTTGCGATCTTGCTTGAAATGCTGCGTAGCACGAATGCCGGTTGGCAAGGACGTCGCCGACAGACCATTGCCGTTAAAGCCGCCGCCCGGATTGAAATAAGTAGCAGGCAAGCCAAGCGCCGCACGGACATCGCTTGTGAAGTTGAAGAAATCAGGGCTGTTATTGGCAACGACCGTGTCCTTGCCATAATAAGCACCGACGATCATCTTGAACCTGTCCGCATCCAGATCGAGGCGAACATCCTGATTGAACGCGTGGAATTTCGAACGATAGCCAATCGAACACAAACGCATCGGCGTCGCGTCGCAATCCGTTGACGACTGCGAATACAGGCCGGAATCATAGCCCGTAATCGAAATCAGCTTCAGCGTGTCATTCAACTCGATCTTGGCCGTCAGCACAGCACCTTCGGCGCGCGATATCGCAACGCCAACGGTATCAGCTTCAATCTCGTTGATGCCAAGGCCGCGCCCCGACTGGCTGTAACTCGCCGGGACCAATCCAGCCGGTGCGAGCTGCGCGAACAGACCCCCCAGCAAAAAGTTCGAGCTGGTATAGTCAATGACATCATTCGTCTTGGACTGGCCCGTGGGAATGGGCGTTTCCGTGCCGCCGCGCCCTTTGGCCGCATATCCCTTGATCGAGATATCAACGGTCTCGGACGGCTTAAGCCGCAATGTGCCACGCACGCCATAGGATTTGGTGCCGCCCGGATCGCGACCGGAATTCAGGTTCAACCCGGAAGCGCCGCCCGCAGCCGAGGTGTTAAGCCCAGCCCCCAGCCGGTTATGCACATAGGAATCGGAATCCACAAAAGTACCGGCGATGCGAATGCCGATCTTGTCTTCAACCGGCGTGAGTTCGAGCGCAGCCGTCAAGTTGAAACGGTTGAAATTACCATAGCCAACGGTCACGGAACCGTTGCTGCCCTTCAACTCCGGCTTGCGCGTGATGAAGTTGATCGCACCACCCGTGGTGTTGCGGCCATAAAGCGTTCCCTGCGGACCGCGCACCACTTCGATCTGTTCGAGATCATAAAGCTGCTGGCCATGCGAGGCACGGAATGCCTGATAGACTTCATCCACATAAACACCGACCGGCGAGGCCGCATTGGCGTTGAATTCCGTGCCGACGCCGACGCCGCGCACCGAGAAGTTCGGCTGCTGCTCACCATAAGGCGACGACACCTGCAAATTGGGCATGGAGTGATTGAGGTCCGATGTTTCGAACACCCCCTGATTCGCGAGTGTCGCAGCCGAAATCGCCGACACCGCCACAGGCACATTCTGCAGATTTTCGGACCGCTTGGTGGCGGTCACGATGATATCTTCGATACCGGAATTTTCGGCCCGCTCTTGGGCATGGGCTGGAAAACATACACTTACCGCAAGCGCAGCAAGACTCACGACTGAAATATTCCTCATGACATCCTCCCTATTCTGCCTCGTGAAAGACGCCTTATGGATTGGCGCTCTTTTCGCGTGACGACGATACGCAAAATACGTTAGAGAGAAATTATGTCAACATATTTACGATCTAGATCGGAAAGCGCTAAGAAGCGTCCTGAAAGGGCGTCGGCGCCAGAAAGCATCACTGGCAGATAAACCGCTCCATGAGGCGAATCATCCGGCGGGCAATCGCCTGACAAGGATGGCGCCGGACAATGATGGAGCCGGATAAGGATAGAGAGAGAGGCACGATGAGTTGGTTGAAATCCCTTTTCGGCAAGGCAGAACCCAATAAGGTTCATGTCCGCCCGGGCGGCGAAGCATTCACGGTCCCAAATGGGGAAACGGTGCTGGAAAGCGCCCTGAAACTTGGCCTCGCCTATCCGCATGATTGCACCGTCGGCACGTGCGGTGCATGTCGCACCCGACTGATCACCGGCAAGGTCGAGGCGATCACGCCATTCGGCTACACGCTCAGCAAGGAAGAATTGGCCGCCGGCTATATCCTTGCCTGTCAGGCCCTGCCCAAATCGGATCTCGAACTCGAAGTCGACATCGCCGCCAGCACCACCCGTCAGATCGTCACGCCAGCACAGCTGATCGATACCAAGCCACTCACCCATGACATCATGGCAGTGACATGGAAGACGGTCGAAGCCCTCACTTATCAGGCCGGCCAATATATCAATGTGCGCTGGAATGGCGGCGATACGCATCGCTCTTATTCATTCGCCTCCGCGCCGGATGTCGGCGGGCAGCACAATGTGACCTGCTTTATCCGCCATGTGCCGGGCGGGGCCTTTACCGATGCGTTGTTCGATGGCCGCGCTCAAGAGTTCAGCTATGAACTCGACGGCCCGCACGGCCAGTTTTGGCTGCGTCCGGGCAAGGGGCCGATCCTTTGCATTGCGGGTGGCAGCGGGCTGGCCCCGATCGTCAGCCTGTTGCAGGATGCCGCGCGCAAGCGGGTGCGCCGCGACTGCGTCCTGCTGTTTGGCGCGCGGGGTGAGCGCGATCTATATGGCGATGCCGAGATCAGCGAGATTCGTTCCGCCTGGACGGCTGGTTTCGATTATTGGCCGGTCCTGTCCGAAGAGCAGACGGAGACAAGGCGACAAGGGCTGGTCACGGATCATATTCCCGCGGCGATCGAGCGCCTCGGCCCCGGCGCCAGCGCCTATCTATGCGGCCCGCCACCAATGATCGACGCCGCCATCGCCATGCTGGTGGCGCATGGCATGCCGATGGAACAGATTTTCTATGACAAGTTCACCGACTCAAGCACGGCCAGCAAACAAGTGGCCGCATAATTTAAAGGAGAGACATGATGGATCTGGATCGTAACGCATTTTTCATTGGCAACCAGTGGGTGGCACCATCGTCGTCGCGCCGTTTCGAGATCATCGGCGCATCGACGGGCGAGGTCATCGCGACCGTGCCAGAAGCTGTCGAAGCCGATGTCGACGCTGCCGTCGCAGCTGCGCGCCGTGCCTTTGACGATGGCGGCTGGTCGAACGCCGCGCCTGCAGAACGCGCCGCCGTGATGCAGCGCTTCATCGCCGCCATTGCCCAGCGCGCCGAGGCGCTGGCACAGGCCGTGTCGATGCAGAATGGCATGCCGATCAGCCTGAGCAGCTTGTTGGAAGCGCAGTTTCCGATGGGGGTGCTCGGCTATTTTGCAGAACTGGCCGCAACGATGGGACAGGCCGATCATCGTCCTTCGCAAATGGGCAAGGAGACGCTGGTCCACCATAATCCTATCGGCGTCGTCGCGGCGATTGTGCCATGGAACTTCCCGGTCACGCTCGCGATCAGCAAGATCGCACCGGCCATGCTGGCGGGCTGCACCCTTGTTATCAAACCCTCGCCCGGCACGGTGCTCGATAGCTACATCCTCGCCGAGGCTGCACTTGAAGCAGGTGTGCCCGCGGGCGTGCTCAACTGGGTTCCGGCGGATCGCGATGCCGGGGCCTATCTCGTCTCGCATCCCGGCGTGGACAAAGTCGCCTTTACCGGCTCCACCAACGCAGGGCGCAGCATTGCCGCGACATGCGGCCAATTGCTGCGCCCGGTTACGCTTGAACTTGGCGGCAAGTCGGCGGCTATCGTGCTGGAAGACGCCGATCTCAACACCTTTCTGCAAGGCGTGCCGACCGCGTGCATGCTCAACAATGGTCAGGCCTGTTTCAACGGCACCCGTATCCTCGCCCCGGCCTCGCGCTATGGCGAAGTGGTCGATGCGCTGGCGGCGATGGTATCAGGGCTGACCATTGGTGATGCGCTTGATCCGGCCACCCATGTGGGGCCGATGGCATCCGAAGCCCATCGTGCGCGGGTCGAAAGCTATATCGCCATTGGCAAGCAAGAGGCCCGGCTCGTCGCCGGTGGTGGCCGTCCGCGCGGTTTCAACCATGGCTGGTTCGTTGAACCGACAGTCTTTGCCGATGTCGATAATCATGACACCATCGCGCGGGAAGAAATCTTTGGTCCGGTCCTGTCCGTGATCTCGTACAAGGACGATGCCGATGCGATCCGCATCGCCAATGATTCCGCATTCGGCCTTGGCGGCTCTGTCTGGAGCGCCGACAGCGCCCGCGCCCAACAGGTCGCGCAACAAGTGCAGACCGGCACCATCGGCATCAACGGCTATATGCCATCGCTCGGGTCGCCGTTCGGCGGCATCAAGGCCAGCGGCATGGGCACCGAGTTCGGGCCAGAGGCGCTGGCCAGCTACCAACGGACCAAGTCGATCTACGTTATGGGCTGAGCTTGGGGCTGATCGCAAACCCGAAAGGGCAGGTCGGCATATTGCCGCCCTGCCCTTTTTTTACCCGATCCGGCTTTTGAATTTACCCCGCCTGCCGTTGGCGGTCGAGATGGCGTTCGCGCACGACCAGATAGAACGGGAAAGCCATCGACACCCCGATCCATGACAATACGACAAAGCCCCAGCCCGCCTTCGCGCCAAGGCCGATACGCCGGGCATCGCCCACGACCCAGACCATGAACACCAACCACGCCACGGCCATATCAAGGCTCAGAAAAGCGGCTGTGCCGCCTGCATTGATGGCATCGCCAAAGAAATCGACGGCGTTCAGAATATTGCCGCCCGCCCGCATCCATTCGAACGCATAGGGCCATGTCAGGAACAATGCCGCGATCCCAATGATGATGAAAAATCCATGCCGGATACTGATACCCATACCTCTTCCCCTCCACCTGTTATTATGAAAAAAACCGACCTTGCAGCGGGCTACGCAGCAAGGTCGGTGTCATATTATCGAGCGATGCGCCCCATCAGGCCGTCGCCATTTGGGCCTTGCCGGTCTTTTCATCAAACCAGTCTGGCCAGCCCGCCTTGCGGTTCTGCTCGCGGGCGAGCGCCCGCTCCTCCGGTGTTGCCAATTCATTGTCCCAACGCTTGAGCGCAGGCTTGATGATCAGATTGTGCCACAGCGGCGGCACCAATGCCGAAAAGAAACAGATGAACACGCTCGGCATCGGAATCCACTGACGATCCGGCACCAGTTCGTGGAACTTGGCAAAGCTGTCTGTGTGATGATCTGCGTGATTGGTGATCTCGAAACCCATCACCCGCGACAGCGGCTTCAAATGGTTCCAGACATGACGCCGGCTGATCGCCCCGCCCTCGATCCGGATCAGGCCATAATGCTGGAAATAATTGAACGATTCCACCCAGAAGCGCGCGCCCACCATCCCGGCCAGCACCACCGCCACAGCCTGCCAACCGCCAATCGCATAGACGACCGACTGCATGACGATTTGCGCAAGAATGGCCTTCCACAGGCGATGACGGATCGACCAACGACCATAGCCCTGCTTTTCAAGAGAATCACTCTCCATCCGCCAGGCATCCCGCGTACTCTGGACCACAGCGCGCGGGGTAAACGCATAGAGCGACGTGCCACGTGGTGCGGTATCACTGTCATTGACCGTCGCGACATCCAGATGATGGCCGGTCACATGCGCAATTTCACGGGTGCAATCGAGATAACAGACCTGCGAATATTGCCCGACGAAGCGACGCAATTTGCCGCGCTGGTGATAGAGTTCATGGGCAGATGGCACCAATGGCACCACGCTCATCCACGCCAGCGACAAGATCGCGCCCGCATATTGCATCGGCGTGATATGATCGGTCACCGCGACCCAGCGTGCCGCCACGAGATAAAGACCCACCGCCATCAATGTGGAAATCCACACCGGCAGATCGGCAATCAAGCCGCTACGCAGGTGGCGGGGCTTCATGTCATTCGGCAAAAGTTGATCAATAATGCCAAGCAAAGGCAGGCTTGCGATCCCGACGAACACCCAGTCTCCGCCGACGATAAAACCTGCATAAGCGGCGGCCTGGACCAGCGCCGGGAAATAATAGCGCAGATAATCCATGATTCTCTCCTAAATCCTTTATCATCTTTGCGTAACACATATACGCAAAATGTAAAGGGTCACATCTTTATCTATTGCAGAGCGAGTGCATGTCGGCGTAGCTACAAACCACCATGAAAATGAGAGATCTCGAAGCGCGCACGGAAGTGAACCGGGAAACCATCCGCGTCTATATGCGGCACGGATTGATTCCCCAGCCGGTGCGCCCCAAACCGAATGTGGCCGATTATGACGAAAGTCATGTACGCGCAGTACAGGCCGTGCGCGACCTGCAGCGCAACAGTGGACTGACGCTACGGCAGATCAAGGACGTGTTGAGCGGCCAGTCGAACGAGCGCCGGGTCGACGCCTCGGCCTTCCATAATCTCGAAGAGCTGGTCGCCGCCCGCATGGGGCAATCGGGCAATCCGATCCTGCTTGCAACGCTGGCAAATCAATGGCCTTCTGCCGAGGCCGACGCACTGGCGATGGCCGCGAATGGCGTGGTCGCCATCGTCCAGACCCGCGCAGGCCCCGCGCTCAGCGTCACCGACAGTCGGTTGGTCACGATCTGGAGCGAGATGCGCGAGGTCGGATTTACCGAAAAGCTGGGATTTTCACCAGATATCCTGTCCTTCTATGTTCAGCCTGCCCAAGCCATTGCCGAAGAAGAAGCGCGACGATTCCTGGCGGCAACCGAAGGCCGTATTTCCGAGGAACAGGCCGCCGACATGTTGCAGGAAGCATTGCGGCTGATGCTCGATTTCTGGGGTTTGATCCGCATGAAGGTCCTGCTGCAACGTTTTCAGGAACACAAAGAAGCGATCGCGCAACCAACGCCAAGGAAAAAGCGCGTGGCCGGTCGCAAACCGGCCTGACAGCTTACCGCTTTTATCAGGTTACAGGCGGTTGGCGAATGCCTGCCATGCGGCGGCAAGCGACTCTCGATGCTCATTGGGCGCGATCGCGATCAATGCCTCGGCACGCGCTTGATAGGTCAGGCCGCGCAAATCGGCTGCGCCATGCTCCGTCACCACAATATCCGTGTCCCAGCGGCTCAACGACACCGGCCCAGCGCCAGCATTGGGTGCAACAATCCGACTAATCGTCCCGCGCGCAGCCGATGCCGCCAATGCGACAATGCGGATGCCGCCGGGCGACATCCGCGCGCCCCGGGCATAATCGCTTGCCCCGCCCGGTCCCGACATCAAGCCCTTAGGCCCCAATTCGGCATAGGATTGACCCAATATATCAACCTCAATCGCCGAATTGATGGCAACAAAATCCGAATAAGCAGCAATCGTCTTCGCATCATGGGTCATCGCCACCGGGCAAAAACGAAACGCCGGATCGCCCAGTCGGCGGTACAGACGGTCTGACCCGATGGCACAGCCTGCCACAATGGATGCTCCCGCCGCCAGCGCACCGGCATCAAGCAGATCGAGCACGGAATCAACAACCAGCCCCGAATGAATTTTCAATTCACGCCGCCCGGTCAACGCGCGCATCACCGCGCCCGGCACCTTGCCCACCCCCGTCTGCAACGTCGCACCATCGCCAATATAGGGCGCAATATGGCTGGCGATCGCCTCCGCCACCGGATCGACCGCCGCATCATCCATGGTCACAAGCGGCACATCCGCTTCGACATAAGCGCTGATCCGGTCGAACGGCACCCGATCATGGCCAGTGGTGCATGGCATGGCCGGGTTCACATGCGCGATCAGTAGCGGGATTGTCGGCCAAAGTTCGGCGAGAAAATCGACGCTATTGCCAAAACTACAAAATCCATCCGCATCCGGCGGCGACACCATCATCAGCGCGGCATCAATCTCTACCTGCTGCAACCGCGCGCGGATATCATTATAGCAAAGCGGCAGGAACGTGACCTGCTCCCTCGGCGCCGCCTTGATTTCCGGGGTGTAAAAGAACGTCTCTACCCGACAGCCCGGATGGGCAAGATAATCATGACGATTGATGCCCGGGATAAAAATGCCGGTAAAAATCAGGTCGCCAAGTGTGTCCCCCGCCACCATCACCGCATCGGCAAGCAGCCGGGATTCCCCGGCACAGCCCAGCACCAGCACCCGCCCCTTGCGGGGCAGATGCCGGGCCAGTTCTGATGCTGCGATGCGAACGGGGGCCATGCTGGCGACCTTGACCTGATTACTTCACATATTTGTGGAAGTCGGGCGCGCGCTTTTCGGTGAAGGCACGCACGCCTTCCTTCGATTCTTCGGTGTCGTAGAACAGCTTCACGGCATTCAGCGCCATCAGGCTGATACCGCGAATATTCTCGCTGTCCGCATTGAAGGACCGCTTGGCAAGCGCGAGTGCGGTGGGCGAACGCTGGCCGAGGGTTTCTGTCCACGCATTGACCGCGTCATCAAGCTCCGCCGCCGGAACAACCTTGTTGACCAGCCCCATCTCCATCGCCTGCTGGGCGGTGTACATATCGTTCAGGAACCACATTTCGCGGGCCTTCTTATCGCCGATATGACGGGCGAGCAGCGCCGTGCCCCAGCCCGCGTCAACCGAACCGACCTTCGGGCCAACCTGCCCGAATTTGGCGGTATCGGCGGCAATCGTGAGATCGCACAATGTGGCAAAGACGTTGCCGCCGCCAATGGCAAAGCCGTTGACGCGGGCGATGACGGGCTTCGGCACATCGCGGATGATAGATTGAAACTCGTCAATCGGCAGGCCGACAATGCCGCGACCATCATATTGGCCTTCATGCGCCGACTGATCGCCACCGGTACAAAATGCCTTGTCGCCCGCCCCGGTGAGGACGATGGACGACACGCCCTTGTCATCCGCAGCCAGCTTGAATGAAGCGATCAGCTCTTCCATCGTCTGGGCGCGAAATGCGTTATAAAGCTTGGGACGGTTGATAATGACCCAGGCAGCGCGGCCACGGACTTCGTACAGCACATCCTCGAATTTGGTCGGATCAATCATGATTGCAGCTCCTTTTTGATATTCTTGTAAATCGCTGAGGCGCGGGCCACAGCCTCGCCATCGACGGTGGCGATGGCTTGGGTGAACAACAATGATCGCGTCTCGCGCACGCACAAAACCGCCGCCTCCAGCCAGACACCAATCGGCACCGGCGCCAGAAAATCGACGGTCAGGCTGATCGTCGGCCGATGATTCAGCCCGCCCAGCGCCTCTGGGCAAACGGCAACCAACTGACAATCGAGAAAGGTCGACATGGCACCCCCGTGCATCACATCCACCGGATTGCCATGCCGTGCCTGCACGATCATGCCCAACCGCTGCTGGCGGCTGTCCACGAACATCTGACCCAGTTCATTGGTAAACCCCTTGCCAAGGTCCACCGGTTGAAAACCGGGTGGTATATCGATGTTCATGGTCGCGCCCATGGCATCAGATCATGTTCATGCCGCCAGCGACGGAAATCGTCTGGCCGGTCATGAAGGCAGCATCATCAGAGGCGAGGAATGCCACGATGCCCGCATAATCTTCCGGCTCGCCCATGCGCTTCAAGGGGATGCCGCGCACCATCGCGTCTTTCCACTTCACCGCGCCTTCGCCTTCGCCCAGCACGCTGGCCATCATCGGCGTGTTGGTCGGCCCCGGGCAGACGATGTTGAGCAACACATTTTTCGACGCCAACTCACGCGCCACCGATTTGGTGAAGCTGATGATCCCGCCCTTGCATGCCGAATATACGGCTTCGGTGCTGGTCCCGACACGCGCCGCATCGGATGCGATGTTGATGATGCGGCCACCGCCACGCGCGACCATCAACGGCGCCACGCAATGATGGGTGTTGAGCGGGCCATAAAGGTTGATGGCAATGATCTTGTCCCACAACGGCTTGTCGGTCATCAAGAATGGCTTGGGCAGATCCCAGCCCGCATTGTTGACCAACGCCCAGATCGGGCCAAGATCCGCTTCGACCGCGTCGACGGCGGCTTTAACGCCATCATAATCGGTGACGTCCACCTGATAGGTCTTGACGATGGCGTCCCCGGCAAGCGCTTCGGTTTCCGCGCCCGCAGCAGGGTTCATGTCAAAAATGGCGACGCGACACCCTTCAGCAGCAAGCCGCAGCACAAGCGCCCGACCAATACCCTGCCCGCCGCCAGTCACAACGGCCACTTTTCCCTGCAAACCTCGCATGTTAAATCCTCCTGATGCTATTCGAGCAAATTACTTTCCAGACTATGGCTATCCTCGGGTTCGAGACCGGCCATCTCCAGCAATGTTTCCTTGACCTTAGTCAGCGTTACCGCCGCCTGATTGAGGTCATCTTCGGAAATCCGATCAAGGATATCCATTTCCACGCGTTGCACGCTGTCGCGTATGGTCGAGACCATGCGCACGCCGGGGCGGGTCAGATAGACGCGACGTGCCCGCGCATCATTCGAGTCCGCACGCCGTTCGACAAAACCTGCCGTTTCCATGCGATCGAGCAAACCGCCGATCGCCACTTTGGTCAGGTCGAGATCATCGGCCAGCGCTGTCTGGGTCATGCCATCGCGACGCGACAAAAAAGCCAACACCCACCATTGCGAACGCGTAATACCCAAGGGCTTGAGCGCACGATCCACAACCACACGCCGCAACCGCGACACATCGTGGATGAGAAAGCCAAAACGCAGGCTGCTATTTAGATCCTTGGGCAATACGGATTCCTTGTCTTCAGCACCGACGTTGACCAGTGCCGTCATTGTTGAGATTTGCGGGGCTGCAACTTACCCTTGAACAATTCCCGTGCAATGATTGTCTTCATCACCTCGATAGAACCACCCGCGATTTTCACGATGCGCGCATCGGCATAAGCCCGGCAAATCGGATATTCCCACATATATCCCCAGCCGCCGAACAGCTGGAGACACTTGTCCGCCGCTTCGCAATGCAGTTCGGAAGTCACCATTTTCGCCATCGCGGCATCGACCGGGTCGAGCTTGCCCTGCATGAACAGGTCGATGCACTTGTCGGTGAACACGCGCGCCATGACGGAACGCGCCTTCAGGTCGGCCAGCACGAACTGGGTATTCTGAAAATCTGCGATGGTCTGGCCAAATGCCTTGCGATCGGCAGTATAATCGACCGTCCATTCAATCATGGCTTCAACCACGGTCGCCGAGCGAATAGCCTGCGCCAGACGCTCCTGCGCCAGCTTGGTCATCATGATCGCAAAGCCGCCGCCTTCGCTGCCCAGCATATTCGATGCCGGGACGCGGACATTGTCGAAGAACAATTCCGAGGTATCCTGCCCCTTCATGCCCAATTTTTCGAGATTGCGGCCACGCCGGAAACCGGGCCGGTCGCCCTCGACGAGGAACAGGGTCACGCCTTTGGCGCCCGCCGCACTGTCCGTCTTGGTCGCAAGCACGAGAATATCGCAGCTTTGTCCGTTGGAAATGAACACTTTCTGCCCATCGATGACATAATCATCGCCATCGCGGACAGCCTTGGTCTTGATCGCCTTAAGATCGCTGCCGGCATGCGGTTCCGTCATGCCAAGCGAGCCAATCGCTTCGCCGCGCACCATCTTGGGCAACCATGTGGCTTTTTGCTCATCCGTGCCAAAGGTAAGAATATAGGTCGCGACAAGATCTGTGTGGATCAGGAAGCCGGGCGCGCTCGCGCCCACCCGCCACAGTTCCTCGAACACCACCACGTCAAACAGATAGTCGAGGCCCAAGCCGCCAAATTCTTCCGGCACGGTGCAGCACAGCAACCCGGCCTCACCCGCCTTCAACCAAAGTTCGCGCGGGACGATCCCATCATGTTCCCATTGGGCATGATAGGGGACGATTTCCTTTTCCACAAAACGGCGCACGGTTTCGCGCCACATGTTATGTTCCTCACGGAAAAGCGACCGTTCAATCATGGCATTACCCCCTTATTTGGCGCGCTGCGATTTATCGCGCTGCGAAGATTGCGTGATGGCATCGCGCGCGGCCTGCCACTGGCCGTCGCTCATATTCGACAGGTCGGCAAATGTGCCGGGGCCAGCCAGATGCTGCGCGCCGTCAATCGCGATCGTCTGGCCGGTCAGATAATCGCACCCGTCCGACAACAAAAACACGATCAGATTCTGCAATTCCGGCATTTGACCAAAACGACGCATCGGCACTGTGTCGTCGCTCGTCGCGCTCGATTTCGTATCCGGCAGCGGATTAAGCTTTTCCCATGCGCTTTCGGTCGGAAATGGTCCCGGCGCCGTCGCATTCAGACGGATGCCATAAGGCCCCCATTCCACCGCGAGCGACATCGTCATGGCATGCAGCGCGGTCTTGGCCATCGCCGACGGCACCACGAAGGCGGAACCGGTCCACACCCAGGTCACAAGATTGCTGACGACCGATCCGCGAATGCCTTCCGCGATCCAGCGCTTGCCTGCGGCCAGCGTGACGTGAAAACTGCCGTCCATGACCGTGGAGGTCACCGCACGAAAGCCACGCGGGCTGAGATCCTTGGTCGGCGCGATGAAATTGGCCGCGGCATTGTTGACAAGACTCGTCAATGGCCCGACCTTCCAGATCGCATCCATCATTTCATCAACCTGATCGGCATCGCGAATGTCGCAGATATGCCAATGCACCTGCCCGCCAATGTCGGCCGCTGCCTCTTCCAATACTGCCGCGCGACGTCCGCAAATGTGGACAACTGCGCCTCTGGCAGCAAGCGCCTTGCTGATTTCCTTGCCCAAGCCGGACCCGCCGCCCGTGACGAGAATCGATTTTCCAGACAAGACGTCGGAACGAAAAATATCCATGCTCATATCTCTTTGGTTCCCAAAAAGCGGCGTTATGTCTGAATTCCTCTCCGCCTGTAGTGAACATGTTTACAAACTTCCGATTTGGTGTCAAGAACTGATCGTGGTTGATGTGTCGGCATCAAGACCGCAGGGTAGAAATATGCCCAATCATGCAGTGGCAGGGCCAAGATGCCCGCCATGAAAAGAAGGGAGTCCGGTGATGGGTCTGTTGGAAGGCAAGGTCATTTTGGTGACGGGCGCTGGTCGTGGCGTAGGTCGCGGTATCGCGCTCGATTGCGCCCGCGCCGGGGCGGCGGTGGTCGTGAACGACCTTGGCGCGGCATTGTCTGGGTCCGGCACTGATGGCTCGGTGGCAGAACAAGTAGCGGACGAGATTCGCGCCTTGGGTGGCCGCGCGATTGCCAATCATGACAGCGTGGCCGATTGGGATGGCGCATGCGCCATGGTCCAGTCCGCCGTTGATGCCTTTGGCCGACTCGACGGGGTCGTCAATAATGCGGGCGCGCTGCGCGACGTCTATTTCCACAAAATGTCGCCTGATGATTTCGATGCGGTGGTCAAGGTCAACCTTTATGGCAGCTTCTATGTCAGCCGCGCCGCAGCGCCATTGTTCAAGGAGCAAGGTTCGGGCGCCTATGTCCATATGACCTCGACCTCGGGCCTGATCGGTAATTTTGGACAGGCCAATTACGCCGCAGCCAAATTGGGCGTCACCGCCTTGTCCAAGTCGATTGCGCTCGACATGCAGCGGTTCAATGTCCGCTCCAACGCGATTGCGCCATTTGCATGGACACGGATGATCGATTCGATCCCCACCGACACCCCCGAACAGCAAAAACGGGTGGATGGGCTGAAAAAGCTCGATGCCGATAAGATCGCGCCTTTCGTGGTCGCGCTGTTCAGCGATGCCGCCAAGGATGTCAGTGGTCAGGTCTTCGCCGTCCGCAACAATGAAATTTTCCTGTTTTCGCAGCCGCGCCCGATCCGCACGGCGCACACTGCCGAAGGCTGGAGCCCGGAAGCCATCACCGAACGCGTATTCCCGCAGTTCGCGAATGATTTCATGCCATTGCATCGCTCGGCAGATGTCTTCACCTGGGATCCGGTTTAAATCATGATGATAAACCCGGACGCAATCCTGTCCCATGACTTCGGGGAACAGCGGCAACATTATGATGCGCGCGATGCCATTCTCTATGCATTAGGCATCGGTCTTGGCGTCGATCCGTGCGACCCGCAACAACTCGCTTTTCTCGACGAGCGCGCGCTTTCAGTCCTGCCAAGCTTCGCGGTCACTTTGGGATCGCCGGGGATGTGGATGACCCGACCCGAATTCGGCATAGATGTGGTGCGTCTCGTCCATGCGGAACAGCGTGCATGGTTCGAACAGCCGCTTCCCCCCGTTGGCGACATCATGGCCGAGGCGCGAGTCGTCTCCCTTTCCGATCGCGGCGAGGGCAAGGGCGCGGTGCTCGTGCTCGAACGCCAAATTCGCGACAGCAACAGCGGCGCGACTTGGTGCCGTCTGCACCAGACGTTACTGCTGCGCGGCAATGGTGGTTTTGGTGGCCCTGCCGCACCGATGCAGCCGTCAGTCATCCCGGACAGGCCGCCCGAAATGCTGTCCTCCTTCGCCACATCGCCACGAGCAGCACTGATCTATCGCCTGTCGGGTGATTGGAACCCGCTGCATCTCGACCCGGCAATCGCCACCAAAGCAGGCTTTGCCAAGCCCATCCTGCATGGTCTGGCCAGCTATGGCATCGCCGGATGGGTAGTCAGCCACGCCGCCAAACGCGATGTCACCGCGATCAGCGAACTGGGCTGCCGCTTTTCGGGCATCGTCTTGCCGGGCGACACGCTCGATTTCCATATCTGGTCGCAAGACCCGGACGCCGCCAATTTTCAAGCCTATGTCGGCGACCGCAAGGTGATCGACCAAGGCGTTATTCGCTGGAGAAGCTGACATGACGAACAGGCACGAACTTGCTACCCGCTTGCGGTCACAACTGCGGTTGCCGGTCATGGCCGGTCCGATGTTCATTGCATCGACCGCCGATCTCGTAATTGCCCAATGCCAGTCCGGCATCATCGGATCGATGCCCGCGCTCAACCCACGCAGCACTGCCGCGCTGGATGAAGACATTGCGCGCATTCGTGAAAATGTGGGCGACATGCCGTATAGCATCAACCTTGTCGCCCACCGCACCAACGACCGTCTGGAGGCCGATCTTGACGTTATTCTGCGCCACAAGGTGCCGATCGTGGTGCTGGCGCTCGCCGCCAATCCGGATTTGGTGAAAACACTCCAAGCCAATGGCACATTGGTATTTCAGGACGTGATCAAAAACCGCCATGCCGAAAAATGCGCGGAAATGGGCGTGGATGGCATCATCGCCGTCGGCGCGGGCGCAGGCGGGCATACCGGCGACCTGTCGCCATTCGCGCTGACGCAGGAAATCCGCGAATGGTGGGACGGGCTGTTGTTGCTTTCAGGCGCTATCGCCACGGGCCGTTCGATCTTGGCGGCAGAGGTGCTGGGGGCCGACCTCGCATATATCGGCTCACCCTTCCTCGCCAGCGATGAAGCCAATACCCAACCGGGTTTCAAGCAAATGATCGCCGATTGCGCTGCGGCCGATGTCATGGTCACCAACTGCTTTACCGGGGTGAATGCCAATTTTCTGCGACCGTCGATCATTGAAAACGGTCTCGACCCGGCCAAATTGCAACGCCCTGAAGGCGCAGCAGTCAACATCGCTGGGGGTGGATCGAACAGCAAGGCGTGGCGCGATATCTGGAGCGCAGGCCATGGGATCGGCGCGATCAAGCAACCCGGCCCCGCCAAGGATTATATTGACTGGCTGGCCGCCGATTATGCCGCCGCCCGACAGGCGATGGGCATGCCGCCATCATAAGCGGTCATATCGGGTCAGCAGCAAAATAGAGGCGGTCACATTCAGACCTGAGGGCATCACGCGATGCTGCGTTGATGCCCATCCCAATAACGGGCGCGCAGGTCCTTTTTGGACACCTTGCCAGATGGCACCAGCGGGAAGGCATCGATATAGTCGATGCTTTTCGGTACTTTATAGGCTGCCAACCGCTCACGACAAAATGCCAGCAAGGCCTCCTCGGTAACGTCTTGGCCTTCGCGGATGATCACCACGGCCTTGACGGCCTCCCCCCAACGCGCATCCGGCACGCCGATCACCGCGACGCCAGCCACTGCCGGATGGGTCGACAGGACATTTTCAATTTCGGCGGAATAGATATTCTCGCCGCCTGAAACGATCATGTCCTTGACGCGATCGACAATATAATAAAGCCCTTCCTCATCGCGTCGGGCAATATCACCGCTGCGATACCAGCCATGCACCATCACGCCAGCGGTCGCATCCGGTTGCCGCCAATAGCCTTTGGTTATCGCAGGCTGACGGATCAACAATTCGCCTGGCTGGCCGTCCGGCAGGTCATTGCCATTGGCATCCACAATTCTGAATTCGACCAACGGCAATGGTCGCCCACAGCTTTGCAACTTGGTCTCATCTTCGAGATTATGTTCATTGGGACGCAAGATCGACGATGCCCCACCCGCTTCGGTGGAGCCATAGAACTGCATGAACTGACAGGGCATCACCGAAATGGCGCGTTTGATCAGCCCAAGAGAGATCGGCGAGCCGGCATAAAGAGTCAGGCGCAGCGACGAAAAATCCGCCTCAGGCGCCGTCGGATGATCCAGCAACATCTGCAACATGGTCGGCGTCAGCGTCAGCAGCGTCGGACGCATCTGGGTAATTTGCGCCAGCACCAAACCGGGTTCGAACTGGCGCACGATGGTAATCGACACTCCATTATACAGGCACTGCAAGGTGATCCCGATATGCAGCAGATGAAAATTCGGCAATGAATTGATGAAGCTATCGCCATTGTGCCATTGATAGGCCGGCTCCAGATGCTCGCACAGACGCATCATATTGATGCCGCGATGGGTCAACATCACGCCCTTGGGTTTGCCGGTGGTGCCAGAGGTGTATAGCTGAAACGCTATATCATCCTCTTCAACGACGATGCCGACATGCTGCCCGGCCTCGCCCGCGACCTTTTGCTCCAGCGTGTCCTCGACGTCGATCCAGATCACTTCCGGCGGCTGCGACAGCAATTGGCTCGCCGCCCGCCAGAGTGACTCCATCTCGCGATCGACAATCACCAATCGGGAATCACTGTCGCGAATCTGCTCCGCCAATTCCGCCGCCGCCAACCGCCAGTTGAAAACAACCAGCCCGGATCGGGTGCGGGCGCAACCGAAAAAGGCGAAATAGAAATCGGTACTGTTCTTGCCGATATAGCCGATCAGTCGCCCCTCGTCGGCACCACGCGGATAAAGGTAATTTGCGACGCGATTGATAATGGCGTCCGCTTCTCCAAAGCTGACGATGCGATCGGGCGTTTTCAACATCGCGCGGGTCGGATCATGACGCGCCCAGTAGTCGACAAAGTCACCAAGTGTGCGAACTTCGGGATAGGCCCACATTGTTCAGCACCCCTTGAAAACGGCCGCCCGCTTGCCCGCAAAGGCCGTAATGCCTTCGCGCGCATCGGCGGAGCGTGCAATGCGGGCAAGCGCCTGCGCCTCCAGTTCCAACTGGGTTTCCAGCGGCTGATCATGCACCGAATTCAATAAACGACGGATTTCACCAAAGGCGGCTGTCGGCCCAGCCGCAATTTGCCGGGCAATTGTTTCCGCCCGCGCGGCAAGGTCGTCGTTAGCGACGATTTCATCGACAAGGCCCGCCGCCAAGGCATCTGGCGCCAGTAGCGTCTCATTGAGCATGAGAAACTTGCGCGCGCGGCCCGCGCCCATGCGGCGGGTGTACATGATGGATGATCCGGCATCGCAGCTAAAGCCAATGCCGGCATAGGCGGCGACGAACCGGGCATTATCAGCCGCGACGACGATATCGCAGCCCGCCACAAAGCCCGACATGCCCCCGACGCATACGCCCTGCACCGCAGCGACTATTGGCGCATTCATCCGCTGTAACCGCGCGATGCCGCTGTGCAATGTGGTGGTCCAGCGTTTAATGTTGAGCGGCAGGCTATCCAGATCTGCGATAAAGCTCGACACATCGCCACCAAAGCTGAATGCCTTGCCCTGCGCAGTCACCAACACGCACCGGACCGTCGGGTTCTCGGAAATCTGAATGGCAGCTTCGGCGATTTCCGCGCACAGCACGCCATCAATGGGATTGCCACATTCGGGATTGGCAAATTCAAGCCGCGCCAGACCATCATCAAACACGAGCGACAATTTGGTGAACGACATCCTACCCTCCTAGGTTTGTAAACAAGTTTATGACCTGTGGCGACGTCTGTCAATCGCGCGCATTACAAACGCATTCTTTCTGGTGCGCTGAGGGCGGATTATTACCCATCGCCCTCACGCATGATCCCTCGTCAAAGACTGCGGCCCACCAGTTCCTTCATGATTTCCGAGGTGCCGCCATAAATGCGGCGCACGCGCGCATCCCGCCAGATCCGCGCGATCGGATATTCGTTCATATATCCCGCGCCGCCATGTAGTTGCAGCGCGGCATCGCAGATCATCCATTGCGTTTCCGTATGCCACAGCTTGGATGCGGCCGCCTCTTCCGCCGTCAATTCATGACGGACATGACGTTCAATCGCCCAATCAAGATGCGCCCAGCCAACCTGTAGGCGCGCCGCCATATCCGCCAGCGTAAAACGCGTATTCTGAAAATCGAACACCATTTTACCAAATGCCTTGCGATCCTTGACGAACTTCACAGCCTCATCAAACGCCCGTTGCGCCGCCGTCTGCGCCGTGATCGAGATCGACAGCCGCTCCTGCGCCAATTCGCTCACCAGATAAATAAAGCCGCGATTTTCGTCGCCGATCCGATTTTCAACCGGCACGCGCACATCGTTGAAAAACAGTTCCGATGTATCTGCCGACCATTGGCCAATCTTGTCGAGATTGCGACCTCGTTCGAAGCCCGGCATATCCGCTTCAACCACGATCAACGACGTGCCCTTCGCGCCAGCGCTCGGATCGGTTTTGCAGACGACAATGATCAAATCGGCATTTTGACCATTGGTGATATAGGTCTTTGACCCGTTGATAATATAATGGTCGCCATCCCGCACAGCCGTCGTGCGGACGCCTTGCAGGTCAGAACCTGCCCCCGGTTCGGTCATCGCGATTGCCGCGACCATTTCTCCCGTCACCAGCCTCGGGAGATAGTTCTGCTTCATCTCCTCGCTGCCGTAATTGTAAATATAGGGCATGGTAATATCGGTCTGCAACGTCAGACAGTCCGACATCATGGCATAGGTGAACTCTTCGTTCACCACCGCATTAAAGGAAAAATCGAGGCCCATGCCGCCATAGGCCTCGGGCTGGGTCAGGCACAACAGGCCCGCCTCGCCGGCCTTGCGCCAGAATGCGCGACTGACCTTCCCATCTTCTTCAAATTGTTCGAGATTGGGGGTAAACTCCTGTTCAAGGAACCGGCGCACGGAATCGCGGAACTGTTCATGCTCGGCGCCATATACGCCACGATTGGCCCTGTTCAGCACGTCCCTATCTCCTTTGAATATACAATTATCGTCGCTCTGACTGCCGTAGTGATGAAATTCAGTCGCACGCGCAATCTGGTTAATCAATTCACTTTACCGACACCGGCAATTTTTTACGTATACTATTTACGTATTATGTCGCAAGCGCTATATGCATCCGATACGAGCTGCCGGAATCGGTGGCCAATCACAGGAGAGTGCCATGGCGACGCAGTTGGTCGATCACAACGCGGATATCACAACCCTTGATGTATCACGCGGCGAACTGTACGCGGCGGACAGTTGGCGACCGTTATTCGCCCGGCTGCGCAAGGAAGCGCCGATCCACTACTGTCGCGACAGCTTCTTTGGCCCTTATTGGTCGGCGTCGCGCTATGCCGATATTGTCGATATCGAATCGCGCCCGGAAATCTTCTCATCCTCATTCGAACATGGCGGCATCACCATTTTCGATATGCAGAACACGGGCGTGCAACTTGCGATGTTTATCGCGATGGATGATCCCGAACATGCCGAACAGCGCAAGACCATCGCTCCGGCCGTGACCCCGACCGAGATTGGCAAACTTGCAGGGCCATTGCGCGAACGCACGGCACAATTGCTGGATAGCCTGCCGGTGAACGAACCGTTTGACTGGGTCGAAAAGATTGCCGTCGAACTCACCACGCAGATGCTGGCCACATTATTCGACTTCCCTTGGGAGGAGCGCCACAAATTGCCCTTCTGGTCGGACTGGGCGGCCAAGATCGACATCGGCCCCGACCCGGTATTGAATGCCGAACGCGAAAAATATTGTTTCGAAATGGCGTCCTATTTCAAAAAATTATTCGACGAGCGCAAGGCACTCCCGCCCAAGGGCGACCTGCTGTCGATGATGGCCCATTCGCAACACATGGCCAATCTCGATGAACAGCGCTTCATGGGCAATATCGCGCTTCTCGTTGTCGGCGGCAATGACACCACCCGCAATTCGATGTCGGGACTGATCGAACAGATCAACACATATCCGGAAGAATGGGCCAAGTTGAAAGCCGATCCCGCGCTGGCATCCACGGCGGCGACCGAAACGATTCGTCTCCAGACCCCGATCTGCCACATGCGCCGTACGGCGCTGGAGGATGTCGAACTGCACGGACAGACGATCCGCAAGGGCGAGAAAATCGTCATCTGGTACAATTCCGCCAATCGCGACGAAGACGTCTTCCCCGATGGCGACAAATGGGACGTCAACCGCGCGAATTCCCGCCGACATCTCTCCTTTGGCTATGGCATTCATCGCTGTCTCGGCGCCCGTTTGGCCGAACTCCAGCTCCAGACGCTCATCGAAGAGATGGTCAAGCGCAACATGGACGTGAAACTGGTCGGCGAACCGGATCGCATCCCCTCCTGCTTTACCCGTGGCTATCATCACATGATGGTCACGATGACACGGGATTGATCGTCATGAGCGCAGATTTCAAACGCTATAAGTGCATGAACTGCAATACCATTTATGATGAGGCGTTGGGCGATCCTGAAAATGGCGTCCTGCCCGGCACCCGTTGGGAAGACGTGCCGGACGATTGGGTCTGCCCGGAATGCGGATCTGAAAAACGCGACTTCATGCTGATTGACTGGGAATAACCCGGTGCTGCCCGGCCCTGCCCCGGCGTCTCGTGAGGCGCAGGGCCGGTTATAAGGGGAAATAGGCATTGGCTGATTATATCATCATCGGCGCCGGTTCGTCCGGCTGCGTCCTCGCCAATCGACTGAGCGCCGATCCGGGGTGCGAGGTGGTGCTGCTGGAGGCAGGCGCGCCGGACCGCAGCCTCCTCTACCGCATCCCCGCCGGATTCTTCCCGCTGATGCAGGCCGGCAAGGGCAATTGGAATTACGAGACCGTGCCACAGCCGGGCCTGAACGGTCGCACCTCCTATTTTCCGCGCGGCAAAGTGTTGGGCGGCTCCAGTTCGATCAACGGACTGGTCGTTTCGCGCGGCAACCGGGGGGATTATGACCATTGGGCACAGCTCGGCAATCCGGGCTGGTCCTATGAAGATTGCCTGCCCTGGTTCCGCAAGATCGAGGATTATCCCGGCGGCGACCCCGCCTATCGCGGTCAGGGTGGTCCCGTGCGCGTGACGCGCGTCCCCATCGAAGACATGAACCCGATTTCGCAATCATGGATCAAGGCCGGTTTGGCGGCGGGTCATGGCTTCAACGAGGATGTCAACGGTCCCGACCCGATCGGCATCGCTCAGATGCAGGGCAATTTCGCCGATGGTATCCGCCAAAGCGCGTCGCGTTGCTATCTCCGCCCGGCGCTGGGACGACCGAATCTGCGGGTCATTACCGGCGCGATGGCCAGCAGGATCATCGTCCAATCGGGCCGCGCCACCGGCGTTGAATTCATCCGCAAAGGCCGGGTCGAAACGATTTCCGCCGCGCGCGAGGTGATCTTGGCCGGGGGCGTCGTCAATTCGCCGCAACTGCTTCAACTTTCCGGCATCGGTGATCCGGATGATATTCGTCCGCATGGCATCAACATGGTCCATGAACTACCCGGTGTTGGCCGCAACCTGCGCGACCATCTCGCCATCTCCGTCAAACAGCGCATCAATCGCCCCTTATCGGTATTATCCACGCTCAAACCACTGGCGATGGCGAAGGCGCTGGGCCAATATCTGCTGTTTCGATCTGGCCCCACCGTGTCGAGCGGATTGGAGGCTTGGGCGCATCTCAAGTCACGCGCAGATATCGATTATCCCGACCTGCAAATCTATTGCGTCCATCTGATGTATAATGACCATGGCCGTGACGTGATCAGGGAAGAAGGCTTTCAGGTCTCGCTCAACGCCAGCCGTCCACACAGCGTTGGCACGATCCGCATCGCCTCCGCAGATCCGCTCGCCGCACCCATCATCGATCCCGACTATCTCTCTGATCCCGAAGATGTGCGCGTCATGCGCCAAGGCATCCGGCTGGTGCGCGAGATCATCGCCCAACAACCGTTCGATAGTTTCCGGGGTAGTGAATATGCGCCGGGCGAGGCCAAGCAATCGGATGATGAGCTGGACCAATATATCCGCAACAACGCAGCCACTTTATACCATCCGGTCGGCACCTGCAAAATGGGGCAGGATGAGATGGCGGTGGTCGATGCGCGCCTCCGGGTGCGGGGGATTGACGGATTGCGCGTGGTCGATGCGTCGATCATGCCCGATATTCCGAGCGGCAACACCAATTTCCCGGCCATGATGATCGGCGAACGCGGGGCGGACTTCATCCTCAACGGATGAGGCCAGCCCCGGCTGTCACCGCTCAGGCGAAACCGCGCTCACCAAAGGTGAATGGACCGCCGAGATAGGCGGGATAGCCCGTATCGCGCACCGTGGCATAATCGACGAGACGACGCTGTTCGAAACCAAGCTGGCTGCGCCAAGGTTCGACGGCCTTGCTGATCGCCGTTAACACCTGCGCATCATTACGGTCGCCGGATATTGCGGCGACGGCCGCCACGATTTCTGCCACAAATGCTGGCAGCGCGTCCTTGCGCTTCAGCCGGTCATAGTCATTTTTCCCAAGGAACAGCGTCTGGATCATGTTGCGCGGTTCTGGGCGCTGGATCAAACCGGCGAATATGGCCATTTCGCTACGTATTGCCCCTTCGAAGCATTGCGGCAGGCCAAATTGCAGACAGTCGAGGATGGCGATGGGCGCAGGATAATGGACATCCGCACTTGCCCTGCGCGGCGCAATCAGCGGGTCGATTTCACCCGGCGTCATCGCGCGCCAGTCGGGGGCATCCCAAGGCTGGCACGCCTGATCGGTCGCCAGCAGCCACGCCTCCGCCATTGCAATGTCTTCACCCGGCTGTGCCAGCGCATGGACAAGACCGACCTCAAGCGCGGCCTGTCCCGATAGGCGCCCCCCCTCCAGCAGGATCGGCAACGCCGCCTCCAGCCCGATCAACCGTGGCAGACGCTGCGTGCCACCCGCGCCGGGCAAAAGGCCGACGAGCGATTCCGGCAGGCCCATGGCAATCTTGGGATCGTCAACCAACACCCGATAATGCGCGCCCAGCGCCAATTCGCAGCCCCCGCCCAATGCGAGACCGGCGATGGCCGCCGCCACTGGCTTGCCCGCTGTTTCCAGCGCCCGGATGGCTTTGCTGAGTGGGAAGAAATGATCGAACGCGACATTGAAACGCGCCTGTGGGGCGGCCTGCATGATCATGTCATAGGCGACGCCCAATTCGGTCAGATCGGCCCCGGCGCAAAACGCATTGTCCTTGCCCGATCGCAGGAGCAGCCCCTTCACATCTGCGGCTGCCAGCCATGCCGCAACCTCGCCCAGTTCATGGATTGCTGCATTGGAAAACACGTTCATCGTCCGGCCCGGACAATCGAACACCAGATGGGCCAACCCGTTGGGCTGCATTTCAAGGCGAAACTGTTCCAGTGTCGGCAGCGGCGTGGCCATCGATATTCCTTTCATGATTATACCCGAGCAGGCGCATCAAATGCGCGTCAGAAGGCGACCTGATCACCGCCCTTGAGTTCAAGTATCTCGCGCGCTTCATCCGGCGAGGCGATTTCAAGCCCCAATCCCTCGATGATCTGGCGAACCCGTTCGACCTGCGCCGCGTTGGTCAACGCCAATTCGCCGCGCCCCAGCCACAAGGAATCCTCCAGCCCGACACGGACATGGCCGCCCATCGCCGCCGCCATCGCCGCCACCCGCATTTGCGCCTGACCCGCCGCCAGCACCGACCAGCGATATTGGTCGCCGAACAGCCGATCCGCCGTCCGCTTCATGTGCATCACCTCATCCGGGTGCGATCCGATGCCGCCAAGTAGCCCGAAACAGGTCTGAATGAATAAAGGCCCCTGCACCAATCCTTCTTTCCAGAAATAATGGAGGTTGTGCAAATGGCTGGTATCATAGCATTCAAACTCATATCGCGCGCCCGTCGCATTGAGCGTTTCCAGCGCGTAACGAATATCCTTGAAGCTATTGCGAAATACCAGATCGTGGGAGCCTTCAAGCATCGGCTGTTCCCAGTCATATTTGAAGTCCGTGTAGCGCTTGAGCATCGGGAACAGGCCAAAGTTCATCGACCCCATGTTGAGACTGGCGACTTCCGGCTGCCATTGCGCCGCAGGGCGCACGCGCTCTTCGACCGACATATAAGGCGATCCGCCGGTGGTGAGGTTCACCACGACATTGGAGGACTGCTTGATTACCTTCAAAAACGGCTCAAACGCCTCGGGCGACTGATCGGGACGACCATCCACCGGATTGCGCGCATGCAGATGTACGATGGCCGCGCCCGCCTCGGCGGCCCCAATCGCCGATGCCGCGATCTCGGCAGGCGTGACCGGCAGATAGGGCGACATCGATGGGGTATGAATCGACCCGGTGATTGCGCAGCTGATAATAACCTTATTGCCTACCATGGCCCATCCTCACCTATATCAATGCGTCGACATGCGTATCCCCATCATTTCGGCATTTCCCTTGTGGTTGGGAATAGCTGCCGCAATGTTAAGGCTGCCCTGTTCATACTGGCAATCACATGATTTTCGTGAACCAGTTTACAACCTTCTATTTTGCTGTCAATATCAGCATGAACAATAGGCAGGATGCACAGGGCAATTATGGCAATGAACGAAGGAAGTCTGGGGATCGCAGCCATCAGCGGTTATCTGCCGCTGCTTCGTCTCGACCGCGCGGTCGCCGCCAAGGCGCTGCGATTCTCTGGCCTTGGCGGGCGCGCTGCTGGTCATCGCGCCGTCGCCGGATGGGACGAAGATGCCCTGACGATGGCGGCAGAGGCCGCGCGCTTGACCTGTATCGGCCATTTGCCGCAGCGACTCGTCTTTGCCTCGACATCGGCCCCCTTCACCGAACGGGGACATGCACCGCTGATCGTAGAGGCGCTGGCCATGGACAGCGCATGCCGCACTGTCGATGTGGCCGGTTCCCGCCGTTGCGCCAGTTCTGCTTTGCTGGATGCGCTGCTTGGTCGGGAGACCAGCCTGATCACTTCAGGCGAGAAGCGCCCCGCCAAGGCCGGCAGCCCCTTCCACCTTTCATTCGGCGATGGCGGCGCGGCGGCGCTGGTCGCCCCGGATGGCGGCGCGCGCCTGATCGGCCATGCCAGCCTGAGCCGGGATTTCATCGACATCTACAGCTCGCGCGCGCACCCCACGCCTTATGCCTATGAAGAACGCTTCGTGCGCGAGATCGGCACCCGCGACATCATCGCCCCCACGATCAAGGCCGCGCTTGCCAATGCGGGCGTTGAACCGGGCGATATCGCCCATGTCGCCGTGGTTGAGCCGCTCGCCAATATGTGGCGCGATATCGCCAAGGCGACCGGAATCACGGCGCACAATCATGCCGGGGATTTGCTGGCTGCAGCCGGTGATTTGGGCGCTGCCCATGCCCTGTTCGCGCTGGCGCTGGCGCTTGATGCCGCCAAGCCCGGCGACAAGATACTGCTCGCTGCATTCGGCAGCGGCTGCGATGCGCTGGTCCTTGAAGTATCAGGCCCGGTGGCCGGTGCTGCGGCGGCACGCACGGCACTGCGCGAAGGTCAGCTCTTTGCCGACTATATCCGGTTTCTCTCGCTCACTGGCACGATCGACCTCGATTGGGGCGTACGTGCCGAATTCGAACAAAAGGCGCAGGCCACGGTGCTCAATCGCTATGGCCGCGACATGATTGGCTTCATCGGCGGTCGGGATGGCACCGGCAATGTGCAGTTCCCGAAATCGCGCGTGCCGGTGCGCCCGGATGCCAATGGGCCAGAGCCGATGACCGATGTGCGCTTGGCCGATGTCCCCGCACGGCTGATGTCGGTCACAGCCGACCGCCTCAATTTCACGCCCGATCCGCCATTCTGGTTCGGGCTGGTGCAGTTCGACAATGGGGCGCGGGTCATGATGGAACTGACGGATGCGGATGAAAGTCCCTTTACGGTCGGCGATGCGCTGACGATGCGGTTGCGCATCAAATCATTTGACCGGCGGCGCGGCTTTTGCACCTATTTCTGGAAGGCGGCCCCCGCAAGCCGCCCGGCGATGGAGGGTTAAAGCCATGGCAAACGGTATCAAGGATCGCGTCGCGATCATCGGCATGGGCTGCACGTCGTTCGGCGAACATTGGGACCGTGGTCCCGAAGACCTGATCGTCGACGCTTTTGAAGAAGCACTCCGCGATGCGGGCATCGCACGTGGCGAGATCGGCGCGGCATGGATGGGCAATGCGCTCGACGACATCAACGTCGGCAACAGCGCGCTGCCGCTCGCCCATGCATTGCGCCTGAAGACAATTCCGGTTTCGCGCGTCGAGAATATGTGCGCGACCGGCACAGAAGCGCTGCGTGCCGCCACCTATGCGGTGGCGGCGGGTGCAGTCGATTTCGCCGTGGCACTCGGTGTCGAGAAGCTCAAGGACACCGGCTATGGTGGCCTACCGCTGCGGACCAAGGGGGTCGCGAATGATCTGTGGATGCCTTATGGCTCCGCCCCCGGCACCTTTGCCCAACTTGCCGGCGCCTATAGCGCCCGCCACGGCATCGCAGCATCGGATCTCAAACAGGCAATGGCGCATGTCAGCTGGAAGAGTCACCAGAATGGGGTGCTCAGTCCCAAGGCACATCTCCGCAAGGCCATCGACATGGAGGCCATATTGAAAGCGCCGATGATTGCCGATCCGCTTGGCCTGTTCGATTGCTGCGGCGTGTCCGATGGTGCGGCCTGCGCCATCGTGACCACGCCGGAAATCGCAAAAAGTCTCGGCATCGCCGACCCGGTGACGATCAAGGCGATTCAGCTGTCCGCCAGCCATGGCTGGGAATCGAGCTATCATGAATGGGATGGTTCATTCGTCCGCAATACGCGTGAAGCGGCCAAGCGCGCTTATGCCGAAGCCGGAATTACGCCGGAGGCGCTGTCGATGACCGAAGTCCATGACTGTTTCTCGGTCACCGAACTGGTCACGATGGAGGATCTCGGCCTGTCAGCCGATGGACGCGCCGTTTTCGACATTCTCGACGGTCGCTATGATCGGGACGGCACCATGCCGTGCCAGACCGATGGCGGGCTCAAATGCTTCGGCCATCCGGTCGGCGCATCGGGACTACGCATGGCGTATGAGGTATATAACCAGTTGCTCGGACGTGCCGGCGAACGCCAGCTGTCGCAAGTCGATTTCGGCCTCACGCACAATCTGGGTGGCGCCCCGTTCAACAGTGTGGCGGCGGTCTCGATTCTTGGCCGACTGAACTAGGAAAGGAAGAACATGGCCGGCTTGTATTTTGATCAATTCGAAGTGGGACAAAGCTTCGATCATGAAATCCGCCGCACGGTGACGGATATGGACAATATGATGTTCTCCTCCCTCACCTATAATCCGGCGGCGATCCATATCGATCATGATTATTGCTCGCGCACCGAATTTGGGCGTCCGCTGATGAACTCGATCTTCACGCTCGGGCTGGTGATCGGGCTATCTGTGCAAGACACGACGCTCGGCACGACCATTGCCAATCTCGGCATGACCGACACCACTTTCCCCAAGCCGGTTTTTGCGGGAGACACCATCCGCTCGCGCACCACTGTATTGGAAAAGCGCGAAAGCAAGTCGCGCCCCAACCAGGGCATTATCCTGTTCGAACATCTCGGCCTCAATCAGCGTGACGAGATTGTCTGCCGCACATTGCGCAGCGCCTTGATGATGAAGGAACCCGCAGCATGAGACTGCGATCCCTGCTTTTCATCCCCGGCGACAGCGAGAAGAAGTTCGCCAAGGGCAGCGCGGCGGGTGCGGATGTACTGATCCTTGATCTGGAAGATGCCGTCGCGCCTTCTCGCAAGATTGAAGCCCGGGCCATCGTATCGAGGCTGCTCGAAGACCGCACGCCGCGGTCGTGGTCGTTCTTCGTCCGGGTGAACCCGCTTGATACCGGCATGACCTTTACGGACATGGCTGCGGTGGTGAAGCCCGGTCTGGACGGACTGTTGATCCCCAAGGCCAATGGCGCACAGGACATCAATCGCATTGCCGAGGAGCTCGACCGGCTGGAACAACAGGCGGGCATGGCGCTTGGCACGGTCAAGATTGCCGTGGTCGCGACCGAAACACCCATCGCGATGTTCAACCTTGGCAGCTACACCCCGGCCCATCCCCGGCTGGTGGGATTGACCTGGGGCGCGGAAGACCTCGCCGCCGCCATTGGCGCGACCGCGAACAAGGAAGAGGATGGCAGCTGGACCGAGCCTTATCGCCTTGCCCGGTCGTTGTGCCTCTATGCCGCCGCCGCCGCCGATGTCGCGCCGATCGACACGCTATATGCCAATTTCCGCGACCCGGAAGGGCTGGAACTAGATTGCCGTCGGGCGCGGCGCGATGGCTTTACCGGCCGCATCGCCATCCACCCGGATCAGGTGGCGACGATCAACCGCTGCTTTGCGCCCTCGCCCGAGGAAATCGCCGAAGCACAGATGATCGTGGATGCCTTTGCCGCCCAGCCAGATGCCGGCACGCTCGGCATCAACGGCAAGATGTACGATATTCCACACCTCAAGGCCGCGCAAAAGACGCTGGCCAATGCCGCATGAACAGGAGCTGATATGTCTGCCTCACGTCCCCTGCCAACCGAAGAAGATCTGGCCACCATCCGCGAAGGCGTCCGCGCCGTGTGTTCCCGTTTCGGCGACGATTACTGGCTGGAACGCGATGATGATGGCCGCTTCCCCCGCGAATTTCACCGCGCCATGGCCGAAGGCGGCTGGCTCGGCATCACCATGCCGGAAGAATATGGCGGTTCCGGCCTCGGCGTGACCGAGGCGATGACGATGATGAGCGAGGTCGCCGCCAATGGTGGCGGCTTTGCCGCTGCCTCGACCATTCATATCAACCTGTTCGGTCCGCACCCGATCGTGGTCAAGGGCACGGCTGAACAAAAGGCGCGCTGGGTGCCAAGGCTGGTGGCGGGCGAAGACCAATGCTGCTTCGGCTTCACCGAACCCGATGCCGGCCTCAACACGACCCGCATCAAGACCTTCGCCGAGAAGGTGCCGGGCGGCTATGTCGTCCATGGTCAGAAGGTCTGGACCTCGACCGCACAGGTCGCGAACAAGATCATGCTGCTGACCCGCACGACCAAATATGAAGATTGCGCCAAGCCGACCGACGGCATCACCATCTTCTATACCGATCTCGACCGTTCAAAGATCGATGTCCATCTGATCCCGAAAATGGGCCGCAAGGCCGTGGACTCCAACGCCATTTTCATCGATGGCCTGTTCATTCCGGATGAGGACCGCATCGGCGAAGAAGGCAAGGGCTTTGGCTATATCCTGCACAGCCTCAACCCGGAACGCATCCTGATCGGCGCAGAGGCGATCGGCATTGGCCGCGACGCCCTTCGCCGTGCGACCCAATATGCCAAGGAACGCATCGTGTTCGATCGGCCCATCGGCATGAATCAAGGCATTCAGCATCCGCTTGCGGAAAAGTGGATGTATCTCGAATCTGCATGGCTGATGGTCGAAAAAGCCGCCCGTCTCTATGACAGCGGTCTGGCTTGCGGTGCCGAAGCCAATACGGCCAAGTTCCTTGCTGCGCGCGCCTGCCATGATGCCGCGTGGCAGGCCGTGGCGACCCATGGCGGGTTCGGCTATGCCAAGGAATATCATGTCGAACGGCTCTATCGGGAAGCGGCGCTGACCCGCCTTGCCCCGATTACCGAACAGCTGATCATGAGCTTCATCGCCGAAAAGGTGCTGGAGCTTCCGAAGAGCTATTGACGACAAACATCCGCACGGGCGCGCAGCACGGGAGAATTCACATGAATCGGCAGGTCATTCTCGTGGCGCGCCCCAATGGCGTGGCACAGGCCGAGCATTTCGATATTATCGAGACGCCGCACGCGATCTTGATGGATGGCCAACTGCGCGTCCGCAACAGCTTCCTTTCGGTCGAACCTGCGATGCGCGGCTGGATCGCCGACAAGGGCAATTATTCCAGCCCGGTCGAGATCGGCACGCCGATGCGGGCATTGGCGGTCGGCGAGATCATCGAAAGCCGTCATTCCGATTATCAGCCCGGCGACATCGTCACCGGCTGGTTCAACTGGCAGGAAGAGGCCGTTGTCGATGCGACGGCAATCGTTCGCCGTGTCAAGGAAACCGACCTGCCCCATTCGCTCGCGCTCGGCGTGCTTGGCATTAATGGCGTGACCGCTCATCTCGCACTCACCGGCGTCGGAGAACCCAAGCCGGGCGATACGGTGCTGGTATCGACCGCCGCTGGCGCGGTCGGGTCGGCGGTTGGCCAGATCGCCAATATCCTTGGCTGCACCACCATTGGCATTACCGGCGGGCCGGACAAGGTCGCCCAATGTACCGAGATGTTCGGCTATGCCGCCGCCCTCGATTATCATAATGACCAGCTTGGTCAGGCCATTGCCGATGCCTGCCCCCATGGCATCAACGTCTATTTCGACAATACCGCCGGACGGATCAGCGATGCCGTCTATCCTCAACTGGCGCTCAATGCCCGGGTTGTTGTGTGCGGCACGGCGTCAATCCCGTCTTGGGACCCTTGGCCGTCCGGCCCGCGCGTCGAACGCCACCTATTGCTCAAACGCGCGCGGATGCAGGGATTTGTCATTTTCGACCATATGGACCGCTACGAAGCGTCGGTCGGCCAGCTTGCCGACTGGGTAAGAGCGGGCGAATTGCGTTATGTCGAAGATGTGCTGACCGGGCTGGACGCCTGCCCAGACGCGTTGGCCGGGCTATATCGTGGCGAGAACAAAGGCAAGCGGGTCATCCAGCTTAGCTGAACGGCGACAGGCTGCGACCAAGATCAGGATCGCGCCTCAAGCCCCAAGCATATTTGGGCAAAGGCATTCATGCCCACCGTCCGATATTTCTCCCGATGGGTGACAAGGTAGAATTTCCGCATCAACGCGAGTTCCGGCACGCTTAATTCCACCAGCCGCCCTTGGTTGAACGCATCGATCAATGCCAGACGGGGCAGGCATCCGATCAGCATGCCCGCCTCCACCACGCCTTTGATCGCCTCCATTTGCTGGAGTTCGATACCGATCCGCCAATGGCCCCAATAAGGGGCCATGGCCCGATCCAGCGCCTGTCTTGTGCCTGACCCCTTTTCCCGGACAGCCCATTGTTCCGCCAGCAGCGCCTCGATGCCCGTTTCGACATCGCCCGCCAAATGATGCCGTGGCCCGCAAAAGACGACGAGTTCATCTTGCATCCACTCATCAAAGTGCAGCCGACTATCGCCATATTGGCCCTCGACCATGCCATAATCGAGGTCGAATTCGGCGATGCGATGGGATATTTCCTCGCTATTACCGACAGATAATGTGATGGTCGCGTCGGGATAGCTCGCCCGATAGCGCTCGATAAGCCGTGGCGCGACATAATTGCCGATCGTCACCGTGGCCCCAAGCCGCAGGGGACCGGGCCGATCGTTCCCCGCCAGCCGTCCGTCCAACTCCCATGCGCGCGACAATAATTCCAGCGCCATCGGCAAGATCGTCATGCCGGTTTCATTCAGTTTGAGGCTTTTGCCGGTCCGGTCAAACAGCCGCTGGCCCGCGCGTCGTTCCAGTTCTCCAAGCGCTGTGCTCGCTGCCGACTGCGACATGCCGAGCGTCTCGGCCGCCGCCGAGACGCTCAGGGTCCGGGCAATATTGGCGAATACCTCAAGCTGGCGCAGGCTGAATTTCATCACATATCTATAAAGTAGATAGATAGTATCAACAATACCCATTTTTCTTATATCAGGTGCTGCGCTAATGGAACTGCATCAACAGTTACAGGCGAAGAGATCATGGCAAGCATTCGTACAGAGCGCGTTTTGAGCGTGAACCACTGGAGCGACGAAATATTCAGTTTCACGACGACGCGCGACGCCAGCTTCCGCTTCGAAGCGGGGCATTTCGTGATGCTCGGCATCAGCCTTGGCGGCAAGCCGCTCATGCGTGCGTTCAGCATTGCCAGCCCGCATTATGAGGACCGGCTCGAATTTCTGAGCGTCAAAATTCCGGATGGCCCGCTGACCTCCCGCTTGCAGCATATCGAGCCGGGCGCTGAAATCCTGGTCAACAGCAAGCCGGTAGGCACGCTGGTGATCCGCGACCTGCGGCAGGGCCGCAATCTGTATCTCCTGTCGACCGGGACGGGGCTCGCGCCCTTTATGAGCATCATACAAGACCCGGAGACCTATGAACGCTTCGAAAAGGTCGTATTGGTGCATGGCGTGCGCACGACAAAGGAACTGGCTTATGCCGATTTCATTGAGAACGACCTGCCCGCGCATCCGTTTCTGGGTGAGGAAGTAACAAGCAAGCTGATCTATTACCCCACAGTCACGCGTGAGGCATTCCGCAATCAAGGACGCCTGACCGACCTGATCCGCACCGGCAAGCTGGCGCAGGATATCGGCTTGCCGGATCTGGACCCGGCGACTGATCGGATCATGATCTGCGGTAGCCCGTCGATGCTGGCCGAAACGTCGGCGCTGCTCAATGAACGGGGCTTTGTCATTTCGGCGGGCGTCGGGGAAACCGGCGATTATGTAATCGAAAGGGCATTTGCCGAGAAATAAGGGCTGAGCTGGTGATGGTTCAGCCCTTGCGCTGAACGCCAGTCATAGCGAGTGCGCCCGCAGCCGTACCAAGGAGAAAGGCAATCAAGGTAATGGGCGGCATCAGGGCTGGCCATTGCTGCGGCTGCAGCCAGGTCGCCCAGCCGGGCAATGCCGCATGGCAACCGCCGATAAAGGCAAGCGCGCCAGTCCAGCCCAGCTTTTTAGGAAAAGACCATTGCGCCGATTGTTGACCGCTGACGACGAATAGAAGCGCGGCAATGGCACCGAACAGAAGGGCGAGGCCCGCCGACAAGGTCAGCTTATCACCGTCGAAAAACTTGGGATAATAAGCCGGGTCGAGCAGCAGCAATGACAGCATGGCGTGCATGATGATCGCCCCCCCGGCCAGCCGCAAATGCGGGCCGGACATGCGGCGATGATGCCGCAACACTGGCGCCAACCCAGCGACGATCAGCGCAAGTGCCGAAACGGCGAAGGCCTTGTTGACCGTATATGTCGGCCAGTCCGCCCAAGCGACGCCTTTGAACAGATGATAACGCACCGTCGCATAGGCCAAAGACAGGGCAAACACGGCGCTTGCTTGCGCATGGACGCCGATGGTTGCGCGGTGCAGTGACGGCTGGCGATGCGATGCCAAGGTGAGGTCGATGCGAGATTGGTAGTTCATCTGATACTCTTTATGCTGGCATGCAATGCAGGCCTTCCCATGTACGCTTGCACGGGAAGGCCTGTTGTCCTCACTGTGCGTGGCTGCTGGCCGTAATGCCGCCAATGAGCTTCACATGGTCCGGCGACACAGGCGTCGGGGCTTTTTTGGCTTCCGAGGTGGAGACCGAGTGGGCGAAGCTAAGTTCGCCCGTATAGCCATCGCGGAACTCGATAACGACCTGCGGCTCCGGATAGGCGATCCACCTCTCCTTCCCGTCCTTGTCCGGAATATTATAGGCATTGTTGACCCGAACGACCGTGTAGATCGGCCAGCCTTTGCCCTTGGGGCGTCCGCCGTCCCCGCCGCTGTCATTGCGATATTGGTTGCTGGACCACAGAATGTTCACCAGCCGGTCGCCCGACTGATAATAGCCGCTTGGCGGCGAACCACCTGCATCGCCAAGACGGTGGTTGCTGCTGGTATGCGGGCCGGTCGCGATGTCATAGACGCCCGGCGCCACACGCGCGACGAACGACTTGTGCAGATCGCCGGTCAGAAAGAATACCGGTTTGCCGAGCGATTCCGCGACCCGGAGCAGTTCCGCACGTTCATGGAGATGGGCCGTCCAGCCATCATCCTTGCCCGCGCCACCAGAACCTTGACCATACCATGCGCCATTGTCGTGCGGCACGGCGAGATTGACGGTCGAGGTGACGAAAATGAAGTCCGCCTTGCTCTTCTTCAACTCATCGAACAGCCATTGTTTCTGGGCCGCCCCCAGCATGCTGGTCTTGGGGTCTGTCAGATTGTTCTTGTCATGCAGCGTCCGGTTGGTGCGCGTATCGAGCAGGAAAATGTCGGTATTGGCGACGCTGAACTTGGTGTAATAATTCGTGCCGACACTGTAGCGCACCTTCTCCGACACGTTCAGCGCCGGTTCGACCTGAATCTGGTTTTTGCCCAGCACCTTCACGATCTTGTAGACGCCGCTATTCCCATAGCCCCACAGCACATGCAGATTCGATGTCTTGTTGAGATCGAGGCGGGAGAAATCTGCCACAGGGTCCGTCAGGACGTTGCTGCCCGCCTTGGTCACCGCCTCGCCAAAGACTTGCGCTTGCGACTTGCCGATGTCGGGGTTGCTCCAGCCGATATAGTCGTGCCAACCGGCCAGCGCCGGATCACGGAAGACCGCACGTTCGACATTCGCCTCATGATCGTCGCTTTGCAGTTTCTGCTGCCATGGCTTGCCGCGTGCATCGACGCGAAAGCCGATCTCGCCCGAACCCGTCACGTCATTCAGGATTTCATGGTCGTCCGCCGTCACGAACTGCGGCACTTCGCGATAAAAATTGGCCAGTGCAGGCGAATTGTCCAGATAGATTTTATAGTTTTCCCAAACCCCGGTGATGCCCTTGGCAAGGCTGGTCACTTTGGGGGGCTTGGCTACCTTATTGACCTTGGCCCAATCCTGTTCGTTCGTCTCACGACCAACTTCATAGATCCAGTCGCCATTCTGGATCTGGAAATGAATCCGATCCTTCAACTGATCGAGCATGGTCGCATAGGTCGGCGGGATCGCACCCTGACGGGCCTGATTATTGCCGGTCCCCACTTCAAAGGCGAAGTTGAACACGCCCTTTGGATTCAACTCGGGATCAACGAACGCCGCGCTGTCCGGCAGGGTCAGGAAGCTGTTGACCTTGCCATTCACGCGCGTGTCGGCAATTTTGTTGCCCAGCACCAACGCATAATAATATTTGGTATTCGGTTTCAGCCCTTTCAATTCGATCCACCCGGTCCCGTCATGATCCCAATTGGTCTTGATAGGGGCGGAAACGGTGCCGCCAGACAAATCCGGCAGGGTGGAATAGAGGACGCTGAATGAGCCCGGCTGGCGGGTGCGCGCCCAAATGCGAATGCTGGTGGCACTGACATTGCCCAATTGCGGACCGTGCGTGAAGCCATCCAGTTTTTCGAGCAGCGGTGCGGGTGCTGACGATGCCGGTGCTTGTTCTGCAGCGGCGCCAATCGCCAGTTGCGGTGCCACCAATGCCGTTGAAAGGGCGAGCGCTACGGCCCAAGCGGAATGGCGCGTCGAATATTTGAAATTATCGTTCATGATTCACCTGTAATTGAGCGGGAGAAAGGGGTTCAGAACTTCGCGCGCAGGGTTGCGCCGAATGTCTGAGGATCGCCGAGATTGCCGGTGATGAGGCCGGTATTGGCGGCGCTCAGCGCCGTGTAATATTTTTTGTCGAACAGGTTGGTCGCCCAGATCGAGAAATCCAGACCCTGATCGTTCAGCCGCACCCCAAGCCGGGCATTGGCGAGGCCATAGCTCGCAATCCGCGTATATTTCGAGTTGCTGCCGCTCGTGTCATTTGCAGAACGATGGGTGTAATCGACGCGACCATAGACTTCGTCATCGCCAATCAGATTGACCGGTTGGGCGACATCAATGCCGGTATTCCAGATGAACTTCGGCGCATTGGCGAGTTGCACCCCCGTCAGGTCCTGAATTTGGCTGACATTGCGCTTTTCGGGCGCAGCCTGCGCGTTCTTGTAATCCTTGTAGACCGCATCGGTATAAGCGGCGGAGGCCGTCAGCCGCACATAGCGGCTCGGCGCAATAGCAAGATCAGCCTCGATGCCCCGCGAACGCACCCCCGGTATGTTGGAGATATAGCGGATGAACGAGGTCGTGCTGCCGATCTGTTCCGAAATCGCCGCCTGATAGTTTTTCACCTCGGTCCAATACGCCGCGGCATTGAGGGTGATCGCACGGTTGAGAAACTGGCTCTTGAAACCGACTTCCCATGCATCGATCGTTTCCGACTTCACCACCGGCGAAACGCCCGTCGGCAAGGTGCCGAGGCTCAGACCACCCGACTTGCTGCCGCGCGAATAGCTGGCATAGGTGAGCACATCCGGCGCAACCTTGTAGGACAGGTTGATCTGGCCGGTCAGCGCATCGTTCGAAAGGCCGGTGGTATAACGGACTTCCGGATATAGCTCGTCACGCAACTTCTGGGCTGCGGCCCTGTCCGCCAGGCTGAGCAACGACAGATCATTGCCCGCCACCGTGCGCTGATCGAACAGGCCCGTCTTCTTTTCATGCGTGTAGCGCAGGCCGCCGGTCACGCTCAACGCATCGGTCGCATGCCAGGTCAGCTGGCCAAAGGCGGCATAGCTTTTGGTCCCCGGCTTGATGATCGAGTCCGATTGGAAACCCGTATAGGCGTAATTCGCCAAGATGCGGTTGGCGGTCGGCTTGTTCCAGACGGCATAGTCCTTGCCAAGACCATATTGTCCAAGCGCATGAATGACTTGCCAGAAATAATAGGCGCCGACGACATAATCCAGCTTGCGCTCGCCCTGCGAGGCAAGTCGCAACTCCTGACTGAACTGGCGTTGCAGGTTCGTCGTGCCGCCGCGAACATTGACCGTCAGCGACGTATTGTCCTGATCGTTGAGCGGATACCAGTCCCACCACCGATAGGCAGTGACAGAGGTCAGCGCCGCAGTGCCAAGGTCCCAATCAACCTTGCCGGAGACGCCATAGCCTTCCATGTTCGCCTGCACATCCGCATTCACATCGACCTGACGCGCAAAAGGATCGTTCAGATCATAAGGCGGCGTATAGCCCGCGCGGGTAGCACGATCGAGAAAGTTGTTGGTCAGCGTGCTGCCATCGTCATATTTGGTGAACACGCCGACGATGCTGCTGGCCCGCGAATAAGAGGTCTGCTTCGAATAATCGCCGATCAACCGGATCGATACCGTGTCCGTGGGCTTGATCAGCAACTGGCCGCGAATAGACACATTGTCGTAATCGTTGATCTTGCGGCCATTGGCGAGATTGGTCAGCAGACCGTCCTTATGGGTATCCGACACGGTCACGCGGTAGGCGACCTTGTCCCCCGCGAGCGGCCCGGTCAGCGAACCCCGGACCTGATGATAGCCATCCTCGCCAAGGCTGGCCTCGCCTCGAAACTCTGTATCGAACTGCGGTGCGCGCGTCGTGATGCTGATCGCGCCCGCCGTCGTGTTCTTGCCGAACAATGTCCCTTGGGGACCGCGCAACACCTCGACGCGCTCCAGATCGATCAGGTCGAATTGCGACGCGCCGATGCGGCCATAATAGACATCGTCCACATAAAAGCCGACACCGATTTCGAGACCGTCATTCTGGTCTGAATTCGAGCCAAGGCCTCGGATATTCGCGAAGGTGTTACGCGCGTTGTTGTTGCGGATCACCAAGGTCGGCGTCAGATCGGCGATCTGGATGAGATTGACGGCACCCGTGCGTTCGATCGTGTCACCCGATACGGCTGTGAGCGCGATCGGCACCTCCTGCGCGCGCTCTTCACGCCGCCTTGCGGTGACCACAATGTCATCGAAGCTGCCTGCGGCATCGGCCTCAACCGCAGCTGCGGCGAATTCCGCATGAACGGGCGTAGTAGCCGCAAGCGCCAAAAGGCTGATGCTCGCGGCGAAAAACTGGCGTGAAACGCCTGAAATACGAACTGACATGAAATTCCCCTTTAGCGGGATCATCGGGACGCACGCATCCGTCCGGACACAGCAAAAGCGCCCGATCCCTTGAATGATGTATTGTGTGCTGGAGGCAAAACAGGGCCATCGCCGGACAAGGACTGCCCGAACGCCATGACGGCGGCGTACAAACGTCGCGCGCGCCATCCAGCTGGATATTGAAAAGGCGGTCGGTGGACCGTTCCGCCTGTAATGTTGCTGAACTTCTACAGAGTCCTGTGCATCGTTCGTCCCCTTCAAAATGGGGGGAACACGATCCCTGACGTCGTCGCCCTGGAACCGTGCGCTTTAGCCGTTAGTAACGCGGAGCAAGCTGCATCCCGATCAAAAGCCGCGGGTCAAGCCACCCCAATGGCAAAAGCCATAATGGCGAGAGACAGACCATATCTCTCTTCAAGACAATCACTACTTAACAAGTAGAGTATTGACGCGCAATCCAAGTTTTCCTCTGCCCCCCTAAAGCGAGACTTGGGTGACCGGCGGCCATTTGCGCGACTTATGCAGGCGGGTCATTCAAAGACCGAGCGCGGCAAGCCTCACCAACCGCCCATGCAGCCAAGTCATCCCGACGCCATAGGTCAGGATCGGCGTGAATGTGGCGATGCCCTCCGGCGCATTATTATCTTCGATCACCGGCTCGGACTGTTCGGTCAGTAGCGAGAAATGATCACCGATCCGCACGAGCAAGGCCGCAGACTGACGCCCCTTGCCGGTTTCGGCAGCGGTGTGAAAACGACCGGTCGTCAAAAACATATCCTTGTTTGGAATGCCGAGAAAGCGCAACGCCTCCATCTTGGCGATGGCAATATCGAAACAATCGCCCATACCCCGAGAAAGCGTCTCACTCGCCGGTGCCCAATAGCCGTCGTCCGAACAGTCATTGGTGACAGCCTGGGTGCGGACCGCGCGATTCACAGCCCCTTGCACAAAGGCAAGCTGCTCTTGCGGCGGCAGTTCTCTGGCGCTCTCGGTAAGGCTCGCCAATGCCGGTTGGGCAATCGAGGCAATCATGAGCTTTGACCAGCGCGTCCCCGTCGGCAGCGAACTGAGCGGCAGGGCAATCGTCCCGAATATATTGGGCTGATACGGTCGATCGGCTTCGGGCGAGGCAATGTCAGGCATCTCCCAATGGGTGACGACCTCGGCGGCATGTGCCGACGTGCCGACCCCCATCATGGCGAGCCACATCGCGCCGATGCCCAAACCCAGCTTCAGACCAATATTCAAGCGCGCACGCCTGTATATGCGGACAGGATTGAAATGCACTCCGCCCCCTCCTTATTTTATGGCATCCTAACCTATGCCAATCTGAACAAGCAATAGCACCGATATGGATCGGTCGTGAAATGATCCCGGCTCATCCTATGGCAGCACCGAAATTGAGATCAGGCTTGCGCCTGCATCCACCTGCATGCCCGTGACGACATTGCACGCGGTGACAATCCCATCGAACGGCGCGACAAGACTATGCGCCATTTTCATGGCTTCCAGCGTGATCAGTTTTTGTCCCTGAATAACCGGTTCGTTAACGGCAACATGGATGGTTATAATCCTGCCGGGCATCGGCGCGACGATGTTGCCATTTTCGACGATCATCGCCGTTTCACTATTGGCGCGGGTACTGACGCGATAGGGCTGGCCCTGATCGATCAGCCAGAGGTCCGTCGTTGAAATGTCTGTCGTCAGGGCGTGATAATCAACCAGCCCTGCCCGGTCGAGCCGGACAGACTTGGCAACGCCATCGACCCATAGCACCACCTCTTCCTGTGGCGGCGCATTCAGGCGAAAACCCATCAACCCCCTGGTGCCATTGTCCTCGTCCATATCGGGGGGAAGCAGTCGCTCGACACCACGGGAAAGCGCATCGGGGTGCGGAAAGGCACCGGGCACAAGGTCGTCGAGATGCCGGGCGATGAAGCCGGTGTCGATCATGCCATGGATGAATGCCTCATGGCGCAGGATGCGGACAAGCAGGCCAATATTGGTTTTGACTGGCACGATCAACGCATCTTCCAACTGGCTGGCAAAATTTTCGATGGCGGCTTCACGGTCCCGCTGATGGGCAATGACCTTGCCGATCAGCGGGTCATAATAAGGCGGGATGGTGTCGCCCGCCTCATAGCCGGCATCGAACCGCATAAAGCCATAGCCGGGATGGAATATTTCCATCTTTCCAGTCGATGGCAGGAAATCGTTGCGCGGATCTTCGGCATAGATGCGCCCTTCAATGGCCCAGCCATTGATCGACAGCTGATCTTGCCGCAGCGGCAGCTCCTCTCCCGCCGCGACACGCAATTGCCATGCCACAAGATCGACACCGGTGATCGCCTCCGTCACCGGATGTTCGACCTGAAGCCGGGTATTCATTTCCATGAACCAGATGCGGTCAGCCCGCAGCCCCGCGCTGGTATCGGCGATGAACTCGATCGTGCCGGCACCAACATAGCCGATCGCCTTTGCCGCCTGCACGGCAGTCGCGCACAGCCATGCGCGGGTGGCCTCGTCCATGCCGGGGGCGGGCGCTTCCTCGATCACCTTCTGGTGACGGCGCTGGAGCGAGCAGTCGCGTTCGAACAGGTGGACGACATTGCCATGATGATCGCCAAAGACCTGCACCTCGATATGCCGGGCGCAGGCGATATGCTTTTCGATGATCACCCGATCATCGCCAAAAGACGACATTGCCTCATGGCGGCATGCGATCAGCGCATCGGCAAATGCGGCCGAGGTCTCGACCTGCCGCATCCCTTTGCCCCCGCCGCCCGCCACCGCCTTGATCAGCACCGGGTAACCAATTGCCGATGCTTCGGCCTGCAACCGGGCCGGGGATTGGTCTTCCCCCAGATAGCCCGGCACGACAGGCACGCCCGCCTGCTGCATCAGCTGCTTGGCTTTATCCTTCGCCCCCATGTGCAGGATGCTGTCCGGGTGAGGCCCGACCCAGATCAACCCCGCGCCCGCCACCCGTTCTGCGAACGCGGCATTTTCCGCGAGAAAGCCATAGCCGGGATGGATCGCTTCGGCACCGGCCTGTTGGGCCGCCGCGATGATCCGGTCTGCGGCAAGATAGCTCTCGGATGCCGGTGATGGTCCGATATGCACGGCCTCATTCGCCACACGCACATGCAGCGCACCGGCATCCGCATCGGAATAGATCGCAATGGTGCGCATGCCCATCGCACGCGCAGTGCGGATGATGCGGCAGGCGATTTCGCCACGATTGGCGATGAGGAGCGAGCGCATCATGGCCATCACATCCTGAACACGCCGAACGGCGTTTGTGCAGGGATGGGCGCATTCAAGGCGGCGGCAAGCGCGAGGCCCAGTACGTCACGGGTCTGTACCGGATCGATGATGCCATCATCCCAAAGCCGGGCGGTCGCGAAATAGGGATTGCCTTCTTCCTCATATTTCTGCCGGATCGGGGCCTTGAACGCCTCGGCCTGTGCCGGGGTCCAGCGGTCAGCATCATGATGCACAGTTGCCAGCACGCTGGCCGCCTGCTCCCCACCCATCACGCCGATGCGGCTGTTGGGCCAAGTGAACAGGAAGCGCGGATCGAACGCGCGCCCGCACATGCCGTAATTGCCTGCACCGAAACTGCCGCCGATCAGCACGGTCAGCTTCGGCACGCTGGCATTGGCGACGGCCATCACCAGCTTTGCGCCATGTTTGGCGATCCCTTCCGCTTCATATTTGCCGCCAACCATGAAGCCCGCGATGTTCTGCAAGAAGACGAGCGGGATGCGGCGCTGACAGGCAAGCTGGATGAAATGCACACCTTTCAACGCGCTTTCCGAAAACAGCACGCCATTATTCGCCAGAACAGCAACCGGCATGCCCCAGATATGGGCAAAGCCGCAGACCAAAGTGGTGCCGTAAAGAGCCTTGAACTGATGCAGTTCCGAACCATCCACGATCCGCGCGATCACCTCATGGACATCATAAGGCGTGCGCACATCCTCTGGCAGAATGCCATAGAGGTCCGTGGCCGGATAGACGGGCGGGCGGGGCGCGATAATCGTCACATCCGGGGTATGCTGAGGCGGGAGGTGGGAGACGATATCGCGCACGATCGTCAACGCATGGTCGTCATTGCTGGCGAGATGATCGACGACGCCTGACCTGCGCGCATGCAGATCCCCGCCGCCCAAATCCTCGGCGCTGATCTCTTCGCCGGTCGCCGCCTTCACCAAAGGCGGGCCGCCCAGGAAAATCGTGCCTTGTCGATGCACGATCACCGTCTCGTCCGACATAGCGGGCACATAGGCGCCGCCCGCCGTGCAACTTCCCATCACACAGGCGATTTGCGGTATTCCCTTGGCCGACATGCGCGCCTGATTGAAGAATATCCGCCCGAAATGATCGCGACCGGGGAAGACCTCGGCCTGATGCGGCAGGTTCGCGCCGCCGCTATCGACAAGATAGATGCACGGCAGATGGTTGGTTTCGGCAATTTCCTGTGCGCGCAGATGCTTTGTGACGGTCAATGGAAAATACGTGCCGCCCTTCACTGTCGCATCATTGGCAACAATCATGCATTGCCGCCCGGACACCCGGCCAATGCCGACGATCAACCCCGCACCGGGCACCGCATTGTCATATAGGTCATAGGCGGCAAGCTGGCCGATTTCGAGGAACGGCGAACCGGGATCGAGCAGGCGCTCCACCCGGTCGCGCGGCAGCAGCTTTGCCCGCGCGATATGGCGTTCGCGCGCATCGCGGCCACCGCCTTGAGCGACCAGCGCAACGCGCGCGCGCAGCATGTTCGACAACGCCTGATTCTTCGCCGCCCGCGCCTGAAAATCCGGGTCATCGCGATCCACCAGTGAAGGAATGACAGGTGCGCTCATGTCCCGGTCACCTCTTGGCCGATCAACTCCCGCCCGATCAGCATGCGGCGGATTTCATTGGTACCGGCGCCAATATCGAGCAATTTAGCATCGCGCAGATAGCGTTCGACCGGCCAGTCCCGCGTATAACCCGCCCCGCCAAGCGCCTGTATCGATTCCAGCGCCACCCGCACCGCATTCTCGCTGGCGAGCAGGATCGCGCCCGCCGCATCAAAGCGGGTGGTGCGCCCCGCATCGCACCCGCGCGCGACCGCATAGACATAGGCGCGGGCCGAATTGAGCGCGACATACATGTCCGCCACCTTTGCCTGCATCAACTGGAAACTGCCAATGGGCTGACCGAATTGCTTGCGCGCGCGCACATAAGGCAGGACGACATCAAGACAGGCCGCCATGATCCCGGTCTGGACGCCCGCCAGCACGGTCCGTTCGTAATCCAGCCCCGACATGAGCACCCTTACCCCGTCGTCAACCGCCCCCATCACCTGACTGTCGGGCAGGAAGCAATCGTCGAACACCAATTCGGCAGTCGGCGATCCGCGCATCCCCAGCTTGTCTATGCGCTGCCCGATATGAAAGCCGGGCATGTTACTTTCCACCAGAAAAGCGGTGATGCCGCGCGGATGTGCGCCCGTCCGCGCATAGACAAGCAGCGTATCGGCAACAGGCGCATTGGTGATCCAGAATTTGGTGCCGTTGAGGCGAAAGCCGCCATCCACCGCAACGGCCTGCAATCTCATCGCCAGCACATCGGAACCAGCCCCCGCCTCCGACATCGCCAGCGCACCGACATGCGCACCGGCAATCAGCGGGGGCAAATATTTCGCCTTTTGCGCGGCATTACCCCAATTGCGGATCTGGTTGATGCAGAGATTGGAATGTGCGCCATAGGACAGACCGATCGACGCGCTGGCGCGTGCGATCTCTTCGGTGGCAACGACATGTTCGAGATAGCCAAGACCCAGCCCGCCATATTCTTCCTCGACCGTGATGCCATGCAACCCCAACGCGCCCATGCCGGGCCAGAGTTCGTCGCGCGGAAACCAGTCTTCCGCATCGATCCGGACGGCAAGCGGCGCAATCCGTTCCTGCGCGAAACGCCGTGCAGTGCTGCGCACCATGTCCGCCTGTCCGCCCAGCGCGAAATCGAAGTCGACGTCGATGGTCATGGCTGCGCCATCGCCAGTGGTTCGGGCGATTCGATCAATTGCTTCATCCGCTGGATGAAGATCGCGGCATCATGACCATCGACGATCCGATGGTCGAAAGCAGAGGACACATTCATGATCTCGCGTATCACGATCTGACCGTCACGCACGACCGGACGCGATTCCATGCGGTTCGGGCCGATGATCGCGACCTCTGGCGCGTTGATCACAGGCGTTGTCGAAACCCCGCCAAGGGCGCCGAGACTGGTCAGCGTGATGGTGGAGCCGCTCAACTCTTCACGCCGCGCGCTGCCATCACGCGCAGCCGCGGCAACACGCGACAGTTCGCGCGCACAGGCCCAGATGTCGAGCGCCTCGACATGGCGGACGACCGGCACGATCAGCCCGCCCGGCGTGTGCGTACCGATACCGATGTGCACGCCTTCATGCAGACGCAAGATACCCGCCTCATCGTCATAACGGGCATTGAACTGGGGAAATTCAGGCTGAAGCAGCGCAAGCGCCCGCATGAAAAACGGGAGCAATGTCAATTTCGGGTCATCGGCATGACGCCCGGCATTGAGCCGTTCGCGTAACGCCACCAGCGCCGTCATGTCGAATTCCTCGACATAGCCGAAATGGGGGATGCGCCTTTTGCTGTCCTGCACGCGCTCGGCGATGATGCGGCGCAACCCGATGATATGTTGCTCATGCACCAACGTGCGTTGCGGCGATGCGGGCTGGTGCAGTCCGGCGAGATGGCGGTCCAGATCATTCTGTGTGACCTGCCCATGCGCGCCGGTGGCGGGAACAACATTCAGCGCAACGTCTTGTTCTTTGGCGCGGCGACGGGTCGCGGGCGCGGCGAGCGGCTGGCTGCCGCTAAGGGCTGGCGATGGTGCCTGCGCTGGCAACGGGGCTGGCGTCGGTGGTGCTGGCGTAGTGGACGTGGCGATGGGAACGTCTGGCGCTTGTGTTTCCAGTTCGACCAATATCGCGCCCACGGCAAGTTTTGTGCCGACCTCGCCATGCAAGGCGATGACAATGCCGTCGACAGGTGAGGGTATCTCGATCGTGGCCTTGTCGGTCATGATATCAGCAAGGGGTTGATCCTCCTGCACATGCTCACCCGGATGGACATGCCATGCCACGATCTCCGCTTCGGCAATGCCCTCGCCAATATCCGGCAAGTGAAACAGGTGACGCGCCATGCTCAGTCCTCCATCACGCGTCGCAGCGCTGCCGCCAATCGCGCCGGGCCGGGGAAATAGTCCCACTCAAAGGCATGAGGATAGGGCGTATCCCAACCCGTCACGCGGAGGATCGGGCTTTCAAGATGGTAAAAGCAGCGCTCCTGCACCAGCGCCGACAATTCCGCGCCAAAGCCGCCAAAACGCGATGCCTCGTGCAGGATGACACAACGCCCGGTTTTCTGCACCGAAGCCATGATCGTGTCGATATCAAGCGGGACGAGCGACCGCAGATCGATCAATTCGGCATCGATCCCACTTTCCGCGATGCCGGCAAGCGCGACATGCACCATCGTGCCATAGGCTAGGACAGTGGCATCATGGCCTGACCTGACAATCGCCGCCGCACCAAGCGGCACATTATAATAGCCCTCCGGCACCTCGGCCGCCGGATGCCCGGCCCAGCTGCGCGTTGCCTGTTCGGGATGGCCATCGAACGGGCCATGATACAACCGCTTGGGTTCAAGGAAGATCACCGGATCGTCGCACTCGATCGCGGCGATCAATAAGCCCTTCGCGTCGAATGGATTGGACGGAATGACCGTCTTGAGGCCACAGACATGCGCAAACAGGGCTTCCGGGCTTTGGCTATGGGTCTGCCCGCCGAAAATACCGCCGCCATAAGGGGCGCGCACCGTGATCGGCGCCCAGAATTCGCCATTGGAGCGATAGCGCAAACGTGCTGCCTCGGACGCAAGTTGATCGAAGGCGGGGAGGATGTAATCGGCAAACTGAATCTCGACGACCGGACGCAGGCCATAAGCACCCATGCCGATTGCCGTCGCGATGATCCCGCCTTCCGCAATCGGCGCATCGAAGCAGCGCGGCGCGCCATATTTTTGCTGCAACCCATCGGTCACGCGAAACACGCCGCCAAAATAGCCGACATCCTCGCCGAATATCAATATGTCCGGATCACGCGCCAGCATCACATCCAGTGCGCTGTTCAGGGCCTGTACCATGGTCATCGTCACCATCTCAAAGCCCCAGTTCCCGGCGCTGTTCGATCAGCCGCCAATCCGCCTCTTTGAACACATCTTCGAACATTTCATCGAGCGGCGGCTTGGATTGGCCGAGCGTACCAATGGCCTCGGCCTCTTTCTGTACGGCGCGCACCTCATCTTGCAGTTCCGCCTCCAATTGCACATGGCGCGCCTCCGACCATAGGCCCTGTATGATCAGATGTTGCTTCAGCCGCGCGATCGGATCGCCCAGCGGCCAATGGGCGGCCTCATCGGCGGGGCGATAGCGGGTCGGGTCATCGCTCGTCGAATGGCCAGCCGCGCGATAGGTGAGAAATTCGATCAGCGACGGTCCGCAATTCTGCCGGGCGCGTTCCGCCGCCCAGCAGGTCGCGGCCCAGACCGCGAGGACATCATTTCCATCGACGCGCAAGCCGGGCATGCCATAGCCCGTCGCCTTTGCAGCGAAGGTCGTTTCCTCCGCCCCTGCAATCCCGGCATAGCTGGAGATCGCCCATTGGTTGTTGGTAACAGCGAGGATCACCGGCGCGCGATAGACGCTGGCGAAGGTCATCGCTTCGTGAAAACCGCCCTCTGCCGTCGTGCCTTCGCCGACAATGCCAAGCGCGATGCGATGATCGCCCTTATAGGCAGAGGCCATTGCCCAGCCAACGGCATGCCCAAAGCGGTTGCCGAGATTGCCGGAGAGCGAATAAAAACCATAATCCCGCGCCGAATACATGACCGGCAATTGCCGTCCCTTGAGCGGATCATGCGCATTCGAATAGACTTGGTTCATCATGTCTACCAGCGGATAGCCACGGGCGATCAGCCACCCCTGCACGCGATAGGTCGGAAAGCACATGTCGTCCGGCGCAAGGGCGAGCGCCTGCGCCACGCCGATCGCTTCCTCGCCGGTCGATTTCATGAAGAAGCTGGTCTTGCCCTGTCGATGCGCGCGGAACATCCGGTCTTCGAATATCCGGGTCTGCATCATCGCGCGCAGCGCCTGCATCAAGATTCCATCGGGCAGGACCGGATTCCACGGGCCGACTGCACGCCCTGCGTCATCCAATACCCGCACCAGCAATTGGGGCAGGTCCCGCACTTCGCGCTCCGGCGTACAAGGATCGGGGCGACGCACCTCACCTGCCGCGGATAAATTGATATGATCAAACCGGGGAGATTGTCCGGGTCGGGACAATGGCATCGGAATGTGCAACTGAAGCGGAAGACGGCCAGACATAGCAGCACCTCACCCGATCATATTATTATTATCCATACGTGATTCTGGCAAAAATAGCTGTTGATTTATGACATCAGGTAGAGATCGATGCACGACGATACACACCCTTGATGCCAGCATCACGGCGAACTTCACGCTTAGCGGTTCGAATGCTTATGTCCTCTTCTTCGGATGCAACCTTGCCAATGCGACCCATGCCTTTACCCTGGCTGGTCTGTGGTCGTTCGGATCAACCCTGCCTTAGCTGGCCACGTCTGCGGCTTCGCGTATCGGAATGCTGCAGTGGACATTTTTGGCGTCTATAACGGCGAAGAGCCGACCTAGTCCGACGAACATTGCAACGTCGAGACCTAGTTCAACGACTTCTTTCACCGAGAAACTCCGGTAAAGGCGCTCGAACTCCGCATCCCCCACGCTGAAATGATCGAACGCCATCTTCTGACCGAAAGAGATCGCCGCCTTTTCCCGTTCGGTAAACAAAGGTGAAGTTTCTGCCGACGGCAATGCGGCGACCATTTCCTCGGTCAAGCCTTGGTCGATCGAATCCTGATAGCGGGACCCAAGGCAGTTGGCGCACTGGTTGATCTGGGCAATGGCGAGGCGAACGAGCTCGATGAGCTTGCGATCAAGTAGCCCTTCGGTTTGCAGCGACCAATAAAATGGCGCAAATTTCGAGATGATGTCCGGCCGATGCACCACCGCGCGCATCCCTGTCGGTTCGCCTGTCATCTCACCGACCTGCGTCACGATCTCAGCCATTTCAGGCGTCATATCCACCAGTTCCATCAATGGAATTCGTGCCATGCCCTCTCTCCTTTGATAAACTGTATCCGAACCTCGGCCAGCGTTCAAAATAAAAGGCATGTTCAAAAAAGTCGTACCGGGCGACAGGAGAAATTCTTCGAACGCGGACTTCGCCCTTAATTATTTAAGACGTTGCGACAGTCCTGCGGTCACGAACCAGACGTCATCGGCAGCTTGCGCCACAGCTTGATTCAGCCACCCGGCTTCATCCCTGAACCGGCGAGCGAGCGGATTGTCAGGCACGATGCCTTGACCGACTTCATTCGAAACCAGCAGGATCGTCGCCGACGACCGCTGCATGGTCGCGACAAGCGCACTTCGGGCCGCAGCAATATCATGATCGCCCAGCATCAGATTGCTCAGCCACAAGGTGAGACAATCAACAAGGATGATGTTGTCGGACGCGGCGAGACTGTCCAAAATGCTCGGGAGATCAATCGGACATTCCAGTGTCGACCAATAATCGGCACGCCCCGCCTGATGGCGCGCGATCCGGTCGATCATTTCCTCGTCGAACGCTTGCGCCGTCGCAATGTAGCTGAATTTACCCGACATCGTGCCAGCCAACCGCTCGGCAAAACTGCTCTTGCCCGAACGAGCACCACCCAGAATCAAGATGTTTCGCCCCATTTTTCACCCCCGATATTGCCAATATGGTCGCATCGCGTCATATGCGCCGCAGCAATAGGTTCCCAGAGATGGGATGAAAAGGGAACTCGGAAGCGGAATTTCCGTAATCCGGGGCTGCCCCCGCAACTGTGATCGGCGAGTCTGCGCTTCGTTACACCACTGGATTTCGATCTGGGAAGGTGAAGCGCCCGACAATGACCCGAGAGCCAGGAGACCTGCCTGTCGCTGTCGTTCTTTCGCGCGGGCGGGGTGCACCGGGTGAACGAGGGACTTTCCTCGCGTGACGACTTGGTCGGGTCGTTGCGCGCGGAGCAATGTTTTCAAGCATTGGTCGGCGTGGCGACCCTTTTGATGTCTCAAAAGGGGGTTATCCCATGCACAAGTCTGTACTTATCTTTCTATCTGTTTCCACCGCTGGACTTGCCCTGCCTGTCAGGGCCGAAGAAACCGGGGGCGACCAGATCGTCGTCACCGCTTCACGCAGTATGCAGCCACTGTCGCAGGTCGGCGCATCGATCTCGATCATCGATGCCGACATGATCAAGCAACTCCAAAGTGTCGCCGTCGTCGATCTGTTGCGCACCGTCCCCGGCGTGACCTTCACGCGCAACGGCGGTATCGGCACATCGACCTCCGTCAATATTCGAGGCGCAGAGAGCGACCAGACCGTCGTGTTGATCGACGGTGTGAAGATCAATGACCCGTCGACACCGGGTGGCGGATTCAATTTCGGCAATTTGCTGACGGATAACCTCCATCGCATCGAGATCGTGCGCGGCGCGCAATCCGTGCTTTGGGGCAGCCAGGCCATTGGCGGCGTCGTCAACCTGATCACCACCGAGCCGGGCGACAGGATCGCTGGCGATGTCAGTGCGGAATATGGCTGGCGAGATAGCGCCAGACTGACTGGCAATATTTCGGGCCGATCGGGTCCGGTGGCGGCCAGCTTTGGCGGCGGCTATTATCGCACTGATGGCATCTCGGCCTTCAACGAAGCCCGTGGCGGCAAGGAGCGGGAGGGCTTTCGCCACTATAATGGCAATGGCAAGATCAAGGTGACGCTATCGGATGCCATCTCCCTCGATCTGCGGGGTTGGTATTCAGACGGCAAGACCGGCATCGACGGCTTTCCGCCGCCGACCTACAGCTTTGCCGACACCGATGAAACAGCCCGGACCAAGGAGTTGGTGGGATATTCGGGGTTGAACATCGCGCTGTTCGATGGTCGGTTGCACAACCGATTTGCCTATGCGTTGACGGACACGCGTCGCGAAAATCTCGACTTTTCCACCCCGACACCTGCCCGGACCTTCGATGCCAAGGGTCTGAACAGCCGCTTCGAATATCAAGGCGTGTTCGATCTTGCAGACGGCTGGAAAAGCATTTTTGGCGCTGAAACCGAAAAGGCCAGCTTCAAAACCTCCAGCTATGGTGGTCCCTATGCCCGCGCCCATGCCCGTATCGACAGTGTTTACGGCCAGTTGAGCCTTACCCCGTTGGCCGGGCTGACCCTGAACGGCGGGGCGCGCCATGACGATCACGACACATTTGGCGGCAAGACGACATTCGCCGCAAATGGGGTCTATTCGCCCAATGGCGGCAAGACGGCACTTCGCGCCAGCTATGGCGAAGGGTTCAAGACGCCTTCATTGTACCAGCTGTTCAGCAACTACGGCAATACAGGGCTCAAGCCCGAACAATCCCATGGCTGGGACATGGGCATCACGCAGCAATTGCTGGATGGCCGCATTGCCGCAGGCGTCACATGGTTCGCGCGTGAAACCGACAATCAGATCATCTTCATCAGTTGCCCGGTGTTGACCGGCATCTGTGCCGGTCATGCAAGCGGCACCTATGACAATGTCACGCGCGGCCATGCCGAAGGCGCCGAATTCACCTTGGACCTGCATCCAGTCGATGCCTTGAGCGTGCGCACCGGCTATAGTTATATCAAGGCGGAAAATCGGGATACTGGCCGCGATTTGCCACGCCGTCCCCGGCACAGCCTCCACACATCCATCGACTATATCTGGGCGTTCGGGCTGAAGGCCGGCGCGTCGCTGACCCATGTCGGGAAAAGCTTCGACAACACGAGCAACACCAGAAGATTGGGTGATTATATATTGGTCGATCTGCGGGCATCCTTCCCGCTGACCGAACGGATCGAGATCTATGGCCGGGTCGAAAACCTGTTCGATGACCAATATGAAACCAGCTATCGTTATGGTTCGCCGGGCCGTGCCGCCTTTGCGGGCCTGCGACTGACATACTGACGACGGCCGATGACGCCGATGCAACCTGTTCAGGCATCTCAGGTGTCTCAGGCGACTGAGGCCCTGCACTGGCATGGTGGCCAGATCGAGGCGGCGGCGCGGACCTATCCGGACGCGCCGCTGCCTTGGCTGGACTTGTCGACCGGCATCAGCCCATGGCCATATCGGGTCGGGCGGATCGACCGGGAGGCATGGCATCGGCTGCCCTCGATTGAGGGGCTGAAGGCGCTGGAAGAGGCGGCCAGCGCCTTTTTCGGGCTGCACAATCCCGAACAGATCGCCGCCGTTCCGGGCAGCGACATCGCGATCCGGCTGTTGGCGCGGCTATTGGAAACGGATCGGGTCTCGATCGTCAGCCCCAGCTATGGCGCTTATGCAGCCACATGGCCGCAGGCGCGACATGTGTCATTTGCCGCCGCCCGCAACGCGGATCTTCTGGTCTGCGCCAACCCCAACAATCCGGATGGCGCAATCATCCCGGCGCAAGCGCTGCAACGCATCCACAACATGCGGATCGTCGACGAAGCCTTTGCCGACGCCATGCCGACAGAAAGCCTGATCCCCCATCGTAACGGCGCGGTGGTGCTACGGTCATTTGGCAAATTCTTCGGGTTGGCGGGCGTCCGGCTTGGTTTTGTGATCGCCGACCGGCCCCTTATCCGATCGTTAAAGACCATGCTGGGCGATTGGCCGATATCGGGAGCCGCCATCGCCATCGGGACCAGCGCCTATCGCGACACATTGTGGCAGGAGCGGCAAAAGCGCCGCCTGTTGCGGGCGAGCAACCGGCTTGGACGGATGCTCACAACATATGGGCTGGAGACAGTCGGGAAGACCGCCAATTTCCATTTATGTCGTCATGAGGCGGCAGCGTCATTGTTCGCACATCTGTGCCGCCACGGCATTCTCGTCCGCCCCTTTTCTGCCGAACCGTCATGGCTGCGCTTCGGCCTGCCCGGCAGCACGCCGGATTGGCACAGGCTGGAAACCGCCCTCAATTCATGGAGACACCACGCATGACCGATCAACAAGACGATTTCATCCGTCACAATGAACGGATGAAAAAATTGAAGGTGGCACGGGAGAAAATACAATCCCGCAAGACCATCGAGCGCGGCCTGCTGATTATCCACACCGGCAATGGCAAGGGCAAGTCGTCAAGCGCGTTCGGCATGGCGGTCCGGTCCGTCGGCTGGGGCATGAAGGTCGGGATCGTGCAATATGTGAAGGGCAGCTGGGACACCGGGGAAAAGGCCTTTTTCGCGGCCAATCCCGATCTGCTGACCTTTGATGTGATGGGCAATGGCTTCACATGGGACACGCAGGATCGCGCCCGCGACATTGCGGCGGCACGTGCCGCATGGGAAAGATCCAAAGCCCTGATCCTCGATCCGGCATATGACTTCATCATTCTGGATGAACTCAACATCGTGCTGCGCGACGACACATTGCCCGCCGCAGAGATCGCCGATTTTCTCAAAGACCGGCCAATGGACAAGCATATCTGCATCACCGGCCGCAATGCCAAACCTGAATTGATCGACATCGCCGACCTCGTCACCGAGTTTCAGGAAGTGAAGCACCCGTTCAAGGCCGGGTTCAAAGCGCAAAAGGGCGTCGAATATTGATCCGCGCGGGCATCCTGTCTGGCATGGTCGCGCTTGCCGGCTGTAGCGACGGCATGCCCGCGCACCGCTTGCCGACCACCGATGCCGCGCCCCAACGGATCGTGTCGATCAACCCGTGCGTCGATGCCATATTGATGGAAATTGCAGACCCTCGCCAGATCGCGGGGATCAGCCATTATTCGCATGATCCGCGCGCGTCCTCGATCTCGATGGCGGAGGCCCGTCATTATGTTGCGGTGTCCGGCAATGCCGAAGATGTGATCCATGCGCGGCCCGATCTCGTGATCTCCGGCCCGCATGTCTCAATCCAGACCTTGGCCGCGCTCAAGCGCCTCGGCATCCCGCTGATGCAGCTCACGGTGCCGGAAAGCATCGCCGAAAGCAAAAGCCAGATCGACGCCATTGCCGTCCGCATCGGACGCACAGCGCAGGGCAGACAATTAAACCGCCGGATCGACGCTGCCGTCGCGCATGCAGCCCGCCATGACGGTCCCCTTGTCCCCGCCCTGATCTGGCAGAGCAGCGGGCTGGTGCCGGGCAAGAATACATTGGCCGATGAACTGATGACGCGCGCCGGGTTTCGCAATCTCAGCGGCGATCTAGGATTGAAGCAATGGGATCGCCTGCCGCTTGAAGGCCTGTTGATGCAGCCGCCGCAGCTGTTGTTGGCGGGCATGGCCAATATGGGTGCGGGCGATGGCGATGCCAATCGGATGCTGTCGCACCCCGCCCTGAAAATGGCGGGCACGCGCATACGCATCGCCGATTATCCGTCCAGCCTGTTGCATTGCGGCGGGCCGGTCATCATCCGCGCCATGGCGCGCCTTGCTGCGGTAAGATCCGGCTTAAAGGGAGGAGATTCATGACGGCATCGCAATTGCGCATCATGCTGTTGCTGGTGCTGGCATCGGCGATATTATTATCGCTGATGGCCGGGCGGCACTGGATACCGTTTCACCAATGGCTGGGCGGGGATCTGCCCTCGCTTGTCATCATGCAATTGCGCCTGCCGCGCGCGGTGGTCGGTGTGCTGGTCGGCGCAAGCCTTGGCATGGCAGGTGCAGCGATGCAGGGCTATCTGCGCAACCCGCTCGCCGACCCCGGTCTGTTCGGCATTTCATCCAGTGCGGCACTCGGCGCGGTGATATCGCTTTATTTCGGCTATGCCGTCTCGGCCTTGCTGCTGCCCATGTTCGCACTGCTGGGAGCGGGGTGCGGCATGGCGATGCTGTCGATTCTGGCCGGACGATCCGGCAGCCTGACCTTGTTCACTTTATCGGGCGTGATCCTGTCCAGCCTGACCGGCGCATTGACGAGCCTGCTCATCAGCCTTGCCCCCACCCCCTTTGCTTCTTCGGAAATTGTGACATGGCTGATGGGCGCGCTGGTCGATCGCAGTTGGGAGGATGCGCGCCTCGCTTTGCCGTTGACGGGCATCGGCATGGCGGCCTTGCTCTGGGCGGGACGCAGTCTCGATGCCCTTACCCTCGGCGAAGCCACGGCCCGTTCGCTCGGCATCAACATGCGACATCTGCAATATCTGATGCTGGCAGGTGTCGGCCTGACCGTCGGTTCATCCGTCGCGATTGCGGGGATCATCGGCTTTGTCGGGCTGGTGGTGCCGCATCTGGTCCGGCCATTGGTCGGCAGCCAGCCGTCCGCCTTGTTGATCCCCTCGGCACTGGCGGGCGCGGTGTTGGTCGTGCTGGCAGATAGTCTGGTCCGTATCCTGCCAAGCGTATCGGAAGTGCGGCTCGGCATTGCCATGGCGGTATTGGGGACGCCCTTTTTCCTCGCCCTGCTCTTCAACATGCGTCGGGAGATCGCCTGATGGAACTCCGCATCGACAATCTCAGCCTGAAATTGCGCGGACGCGATGTGTTGCGCGACATATCCGCCCGCTTCACGCCCGGCAAGATTACAGTGATCCTTGGGCCGAACGGGGCCGGCAAATCCAGCCTGCTCTCATGCCTTACCGGATTGCAGCGACAGCAGCATGGCAGGATCACCCTTGCAGGCGCATCGATATTCGACCTGCCTGCTGCACTTCGCGCCCGACACATCGGCCTTCTCGCACAAAAGGCGGATATCCATTGGGATATCGATGTCCGCGCCCTCATTGCGCTTGGCCGTTTGCCGCATCATGGCCGTTGGGGGCGCAGCGCCGCCGATGAAGCGGCCATTGACGCGGCGATGGCGCACACCGATTGCACCGCCCTTGCAGGTCGCCGCGCACAACAATTATCCGGCGGCGAGCAGGCGCGGGTCCTGCTCGCCCGCGCCTTGGCAGGGCAACCGGATTGGTTGTTGGCGGATGAGCCGCTGGCGAATTTCGACCCGGTCCACCAGCTTGATGTCATGTCCTGCCTGCGTGCCGTGGCAGATGGCGGCATGGGGATCGTCCTCGTGCTGCATGACCTGACGCAGGCGGCACGGATCGCCGACCAGATCATCATCCTCGACAAGGGCGAGGTCGCCGCATCGGGCAGCGTCTCCGAAGTGCTGACCCCCGAACTGCTGGCCCGCATCTTTTCGATCCGGGTTCATGTCGGCACCGCCGCGTGCGGCATGCCGATCATCACCCCGATGGCCCGCGCGGCATGAACGGGGACATCATCATCGGCGACCGGGCGGCACAATTGCTGGCGGTGCTGATGCTGGAAGCCGCATTCGGTTACCCCCGGCTGGCATTACAATGGATCGGGCATCCGGTGATCTGGGTAGGGGCGTTGCTCGCGCGCCTTGACCGGCAATGGAACATTGCGGGCTGGCGGCGCGCCAAAGGGGTCGGCGTCGTGCTGATCCTGATCGCGCTGGGCGGCGGGATGGGCTGGGCGATCGACGCCATGGCCCAAGGTCCAATCGGCGCAGTGACGATCATCCTGTTTGCCACCATCGGGCTGGCGCAGCGCAGCCTTTACGACCATGTGGCAGCGGTGATCCGGCCATTAACGACAGGCGACCTGCCGATGGCGCGGGCGGCCTTATCCCATATCGTCGGGCGCGATACGGACGATCTCGACGCACAAAGCATCGCCGCAGGTGCCACCGAAACACTGGCGGAAAGCCTGTGCGACGGGATCGTCGCGCCTGCCTTCTGGTTTTTGCTGCTGGGGTTGCCGGGCTTGTTCATCTTCAAGTGCATCAGCACCGCCGACAGCATGATCGGCCACAAGGATGCCCGTCACGGCGAATTCGGCTGGGCGGCAGCGCGCCTCGACGATCTGCTGAACTGGGTTCCGGCGCGCCTGTCGGGCCTATTGATCTGCATCGCTGGCGGGCGTGACAGTTGGCGGATCATGTGGCGGGATGCGCATCGCCATCTTTCACCCAATGCGGGTTGGCCCGAAAGTGCGATGGCCGGGGCGTTGGCCTTACAACTGGGCGGCGGTGCAAGCTATGCTAGCGATTGGATCGCGCGGCAGACGCTCGGCGATGGTCTGCGGCCAACACCCGCAGATCTACAGCGGGCCATGATCATTTTTCGGCGGGCCTGCGGGCTGCTGTGGCTCATAACGGGGGTAATCGCATGGCCGCTATAATGTTGCAGGGCACCGGATCGGACGTTGGCAAGTCGGTGCTTGTCGCGGGCATCTGTCGCCTGCTCGCCAATCGCGGGTTGCGCGTCTTGCCGTTCAAACCGCAGAACATGTCCAACAACGCCGCCGTTACCCCGGATGGCGGCGAGATCGGGCGGGCGCAGGCGCTTCAGGCGCTCGCGTGCCGCGCACCGCTATCGGTGGACATGAATCCGGTGTTGCTCAAGCCGCAATCGGACAAGTCGGCGCAGGTCGTCGTCCATGGCCGGGTGCAAGGCACGTTGGGCGCGGAATATTATCGCGAGCGCAAGGGCGAACTGCTGGCGGCGGTGGCAGATTCCTATCACAGGCTGCGCGCCGCCGCCGATATTGTGATCGTCGAGGGCGCAGGCAGCCCCGCCGAGATCAACCTGCGCGCGGGCGACATCGCCAATATGGGTTTTGCCCGTGCAGCCAATGTGCCGGTCGTGCTGGTCGGCGATATCGACCGGGGCGGCGTCATCGCATCGATTGTCGGCACAAAATCCGTCATCGACCCCGCCGATGCCCTTATGATCCGGGGATTTCTCATCAACAAGTTCCGGGGCGACGTCTCCTTGTTCACCGATGGCTATGAAGCCATCGCCGCACGCACCGGATGGGAGGGGCTGGGTATCATTCCTTGGATATCGGCTGTCGCCCGCCTGCCCGCCGAAGACGCGGTGACGCTGCAAACCCCCAATGCCGGCGGCAATGGCCGGATGCACATCGCGGTGCCGATGTTGTCGCGCATTGCCAATTTCGACGATTTCGACCCGCTGGCTCAAGAACCCGGCGTCCGCCTGAACATGATTCCCCCCGGCCAGATCTTGCCGGCGGATGCGGACCTTGTCATCCTTCCCGGCACCAAGGCCACCATCGCCGATCTCGCGTTCCTCCGCGCCCAAGGCTGGGATATCGACATCGCCGCGCATGTCCGGCGCGGCGGACGGGTGTTGGGCATTTGCGGCGGCTACCAGATGATGGGCCGCACGATTGCCGACCCCCATGGGATCGAAGGCCAGGCCCACACAGTCGACGGGCTTGGCCTGTTGCCGGTGCATAGTGTCATGCATGCCGACAAGATCTTGCGGGAAGCACGGGGCACGCGCCTGTGCGATGGCGCCGCCTTTGCGGGCTATGAAATCCATGCCGGCATTACCACCGGCGCCGAACGCCCCCTGCTGCGCATGGCGGATGGGCGCGACGAAGGTGCCGCCAGCGCCGATGGCCGGATCGCGGGTTGTTACATCCATGGGCTGTTCAACCTTGCCGAACAAAGACGCGGCTGGATCGACACGGCCTCCAACGGTCTGGATCAACATCTGACGGTGGATCGCGCGCTCGATGAACTGGCCACCGAACTGGAAAAAACCGTCGCGATCGATCGACTGCTCGCCATCGCGCAGGAGGCCGCATGATCGGCCCGCAATTCTCCCCCGATTTTATGGCGCAGCTCGACCTGCTCTTCCGCTGGCGGCGGGATGTCCGCCACTTCGACACCCGACCGCTCGCCGCTGGCCTGCTTGACCAACTGCTCGATCAGGCCATGCACGCGCCATCGGTCGGGTACAGCCAGCCATGGCGCTTTGTCCGGGTATGCACCCCGGCGCGACGAAATGCGATCATCGCGCATGTCGAACAGGAAAATGCGCGCGCCGCCTCCCTTTACGAAGGAGGGCAACGCACGGCTTATGACGCGCTCAAACTTCACGGTCTGAAAAAGGCGCCCGAACATCTCGCGGTCTTTTGCGATATTGGCACAGCCACCGGACATCATCTCGGTCGCCGGACCATGCCGGAAACGCTGATCTACTCCACCGTCATAGTGATCCATCATCTGTGGCTGGCGGCAAGGGCACAACAGATTGGGCTGGGCTGGGTGTCCATATTGGACCCGGCCAAATTGATCGAACTGCTCGACATTCCTGCCACGTGGCAATTGGTCGGCTATCTATGTCTTGGCTATCCAGCCGAGGCCGCCGATGTGCCCGAACTCGAACGCGAGGGATGGGAAAAACGTCTCGATCATCAACACACAAGGTTGCAACGATGACCCTCACCTCAACCGACATTCACACGCATCTCGATAGCCTTGCCAAGCCGCAGGGCAGCCTGGGCCAGTTGGAACAATTGGCGGTGCGCCTTGCCGAAGCGCAGCAAAGCCTTGCACCTGTGACACGCCCTCGCGGCATCATCTTGTTTGCCGGCGATCATGGGGTCGTGGAGAGCGGCGTCTCCGCATGGCCCTCAGCGGTGACGACGGCGATGATGCAGACCATCGCCCAAGGTCGAGCCAGCAGCAACGCCTTGGCCCGTGCTGCCGGATGCGACCTCCGGTTGGTCGATATCGGCAGCATCACCCCGCTGGCCCGCCCCCTCCCGGAATTCGTCACGGATCGGCGGCTGGCGGCGGGGACGCAAAATCTGGCGCTTGGTCCGGCTATGACAGTGGCGCAGTTCGATGCCGCATGGGCCATCGGGGCGGAAGAGGCACGCCAGCTTGTCGCCCAGAATTACCGCCTGTTGCTCGCAGGGGAAATGGGCATCGGCAACACCACGCCCGCCGCCTGTCTGAATATGCTGCTCTGCAATACCGATGCGGCGGTGTCGACCGGCAGTGGCGCTGGCGCGGATGATGCGATGCGGGCGCACAAGCAGGCCATTGTGGCAGCGGTTGTCGCCCGGGAAAAGCCGGGTCTGGAAAATGATCCCAAGGCGGCGATAGCCGCGCTCTGCGGGTTTGAAATTGCCGCAATGGCTGGCTTTTACGCCGCCGCGGCACAGGCAGGCGCGACTATTTTGCTGGATGGCTATGTCACCACGGCGGCGGCATTGATAGCCGAACGGCTGATGCCCGGATCGGCGCAGCGGATGATTGCCGCGCATCTTTCTGCCGAACCGGGGCATCGGGCGGCGCTTGATGCCTTGGGTCTTGTGCCGATATTGGAATGGCAGATGCGGCTGGGCGAAGGTAGCGGCGCGCTTGTTGCCCTGCCCCTGCTCGATGCGGCAGCCGCCCTGCTGGGCGAGGTGGCGACCCTTGCCGAAGTCATGGGAAAATGAGCATGGCACGACTGCGCTGGTGGATGCCGCCACTGCTCGCCCTCCAGTTTCTGACCCGCATCCCGGCACCGGGGCTCGGGCGACTGGATCATGACGATGTCCAGCTCGGCCTCACCCGGGCGGTGGTCTTTTTCCCATTGGTGGGCGGTCTGGTGGGTGGCGTGACGGCCACTACATTAATGCTGGCCGACAGCCTGTGGCCACGTGCCGTTGCGGTCATACTGGCCTTGATGGTCGAAGCACGCCTGACGGGGGCATTTCATGAAGATGCCGTGGCAGATTTCTGCGATGGCTTTGGCGGCGGCATGACGCCTGAACGCATCCACGACATCATGAAGGACAGCCGGATCGGCAGCTATGGGGCGCTGGCGCTCCTGCTTGCGGTCGGCTTGCGCGCGACGTTGCTGATCGCGATTCCGGCGGCATTGCTGCTACCGGCTCTGTTGGCCTCGGCATGCTTCGGGCGACTGATGGCGGTCATCGGCATGGCCGTCATTCCACCTCTCGATCGGCGCGGCGGCATCGCCAAGGATATCGGTGCACGGATGCGCATCGGCCCGTGTCTAGTCGCGACCTTATGGGCACTGCCGTTCCTCGCACCGCTTGCACTGACCCAGCCAGCCGCCATGTTCGGCGCATGCGCGGCCATGGCGCTGTTCATGTGGTGGTTCAGGCGCGCCTTGTTGCTCCATCTGGGTGGGGTCACGGGCGACTGTCTCGGCTTTGCGGTCTATGCCGGGCAATTGGCGATCCTGCTGGCCGTGGCGGGGGCGTGGACATGATCATCCATCTCGTCCGCCATCCGCCCGTGATAAAATCATGGCAAAAGCGATGCTATGGACAAAGCGATCCGGGACTGTCGATGGTGGGGCGAAACATGGTCGGCCCGTTGGTGGACCGTCTGGCGGCCCTCAGCCCCGATATGGTCATTCACTCCGACATGGCCCGCACCCGGGCCATTGCCGAGCCCCTTGCCCAACGACTGGGCATCGCTTCCATATCCGCGCCCTTATGGCGTGAACGCGACTTTGGCGCATGGGAGGGCAAGAGCTGGCATGCGATCTACCGCATGACCGGCAATGCCATGGATGGGATGATTGACGACCCCTGCCATTTTCGTCCGGGCGGCGGCGAGACGAGTGCAGAGCTGGTGTCCAGAATCGTCAAGGCTACATCTGCCCTGCCCGCCGTCCGCCAAGTCGTCGTCGTCACCCATGGCGGGCCTATCGCCGCCCGAAGAATGATCGCATCCGGCATGGATTACGCGGCGCTGCCCCAATACATCATCCCGTTAGGCTCGATATGCTCTCTCGATATGTCGCGATAGGGCGCTTATTCTGTCGTGCAGATGATGCTTGAATAACGGCCCGATTGGTCTCCGCAATGCAGAGCACAGAACCATGCCCACGCAAGCGACCGATAACGCGGGCTATTTTCAGGGTATCTGTGGAATATCCCGGCGTCTCTGAAAACGCGGAATGTTTGGTGCGCGGCGCAGTCTGTAGCGAACCAGTCTCACGAGCTGTTTTCCCTGCTCTTAGGGAGTTAACAGGGAATATTCACTAAAAAGTGGATAAAAGAGCCATTTTTACCGAGTTATTAACATTATAAACAATAGGTTGTGAGATAAACTCCCTGCTCAGGTTATCAGGGAATTTATCTCATGCTAACAGGGAAATATCCTCTCCGTAACAGGCCACTATCCAGTTCATAGCTTGGCCGCATTGATGTGGCACCTGCATACACTGCAGCATTCGCAATGCTCATGCGTAACTTGCCTTCCAATCCCGCTTGATCTTCTTTGCCAGCGACCATTTATGGACTTCGGTCGGGCCATCATAAATGCGGAAGGCGCGCACCTCGCGGAATACCTGCTCCACGATTGTATCCTGCGTGACACCTGTACCGCCCATGATCTGGACACACCGATCGGCGACCCGCATCAGCGCCTCGGACACGGCCACCTTGGTCATCGAGCTTTCAACCGTGCCAAGCGACCCGCCATCAAGCACGCCCGCACACCAGTCGATCATCAATTCGGCCTGCTTCAGGTCGATCATGTTTTCGGCCAGCATGAAGCCAACGCCCTCATGATCGATCAGCGCCTTGCCGAACGCCATGCGGCGATTGGCATAATCGGTCGCGATTTCATGCGACCGGATACACGCGCCCAGCCAGCGCATGCAGTGCGACAGGCGCGCCGGTGACAGGCGGACCTGTGCATATTTGAAGCCCTCGCCCGAATGGCCAAGCATCTGATCAGCAGGAATACGCAGATTGTCGATACGCAGCACCGCGTGACCGCCCGGCATCGAGCTATCGATCGTAATGGGCACGCGCTCTATCGTGATCGCCGGGTCGGGCAAATCGACGAGGAACATGCACGCCCCCTCATCCGATTTGGCCATGACGATACCGACCTTGGCGCCTTCCGCCCCGGTGATGAACGCCTTGCGGCCATTTACCACCCAGTGGTTGCCATCCAGCCGGCACGTCGTCTGCATCATCATCGGATCGGAGCCCGCCCCGCCATCCTCGGCAGGTTCGGTCATGAGAAATGCAGACCGCGCCCGACCCTCGATCAACTGGTTCAGGAACCGCGTCTTGAGGGCGTCATTCCCGACTTTACCGAGGAGATACATATTCCCCTCATCCGGCGCCGCCGTATTGCAGGCGAGCGGCCCCAGCGGGGATAGACCGGAACGGATCAACACCAATGCCGTCTCGCGTTGCGACAAATGGCTCCCGTCGGACAGAATATGCGGGGTCAGCACCCCGGCTGCGCGCGCTTTCTCCCGCATCTCCTCGACCAATGCCTCCGTCGGACAATCATGATGATCGCGACGCGGGTCCTTTTCATAAGGGACCACAATATGGCGGACGAACGCTTCGACACGGTCGGCAATCTCTGCCGTACGTTCTGGACCGATGCCGATCACTTTGCGACCATCCAGAACAGACCATCAAGACGGTACGCAATCGGTAAATATATCGGCATTGGCATGTTCAGACACCCTCGTTCCTGACGATAATGGGGCGCCAGCCACTTTAACGCCGGCCCCATACATCTGACATATATTTGATGACATGATGTACTTTTATCATCCATTATCAGGGCGTGATTGAACCCATAAATCTATATTTTACGTCATTCTATCGGCCATCCCTATATATAGATGCCGACAAATAATTAAGCACAGATTGCATTTTTACGGACGCTTCAATAGCTCCTTTGCAGTAAGAAAAAATGTCGAGGAGGAGGAGGATGACGTTGGCGCAATATGACCTATTGGACATTCAGCGGCCGCGCGAGGGTCTCGCTATATTAACGCTGAACCGCCCCAATGCGATGAATGCGCTTTCACTGAACCTGCGCCGCCAACTTACCGGGGCTATCCGCGCGCTGGATCTGGACGGCAGCACCTCGGTCATTATCCTGACGGGTGCAGGCAAGGCGTTTTGCGCCGGTCTCGACCTCAAGGAAATGAGCAGCGACACTTCCGCACTCGCCAGTGACGCAACCGATAATCCGATCAGCGCCATCCACCAATTCTCGGGCATCGTCATCGGGGCTATTAATGGGGCCGCGATCACCGGCGGCTTTGAACTCGCCCTCGCCTGCGACATTCTTATTGCATCAGAAGCTGCAAAATTCGCGGACACGCATATCCGGGTCGGGGCCATGCCGGGCTGGGAATTGTCCCAGCGCCTCAGCCGCACCATCGGCATCTATCGCGCCAAGCATCTGGCGATGACCGGCAAATATATCAGCGCCATGCAAGCAGAGGCATGGGGCATTGTCAGTGAAGTCGTGGCCGCAGAGGACCTGCTATCCAGCGCATTGGCCATTGCCGACACGATGCTCGCCATGCCTGCAGCCTCTCTCAAAAGCTATAAGCGGCTGATTGACGATGGCTATGCTGTGACGCTCGCCGAAGGGCTGGAAATTGAGCGGCAACGCGCCAACACGCACAATCAAGCGGTGCAGCCAACGGAAATTGCCGCGCGACGCACCTCTATCCAGCATCATGGGAGTAACAGCGCCTGACGCCGATGCCGATGAGCCATGCATTGCAACCTCCTCGATCTGCCACGCTCCACAATCATACACCTATAATCGCACAGGGATATTTTGGATGACTGACGCATTTGCATATCGTCACCTGATCGTGATCCGGGAAGGGGCCTTGCTTCGCGTCACCTTGAATCGGCCAGAGATTTATAACGCCCTCAATGATGATTTGGTCGATGAATTGCTCGATCTGTTTGGCAAGCTATACTGGCAGCACGACATTCGGGTTGTTCTTCTTGGCGGCAATGGCAAGCATTTCTGCGCCGGTCTAGATATGTCCGAACGATCCGGCGGCATCCCCGGCACAGGTGAAGCGCTGAAAGCACAACGCAAAATCAGTGAAATCGTCATCTCCATGCGCCGCTGCCCCCAACCCATCGTCGCCATGATCAATGGCGCGGCGAGCGGCGGCGGATTTGCGATCGCGCTCGCGAGCGATGTGCGCATCGCCACCCCGGACCTGCGCATGAATGCCGCCTTCATCCGGGTTGGATTGAGCGCCTGCGATATCGGCGTCAGCTATTTCCTGCCGCGCATGGTGGGCGCATCCGTCGCCTCGGAATATATGCTGACGGGACGTTTTTTCACCGCCGACAAAGCCCTTGGCCTTGGCCTTATCTCCAGTATCGAGACCGCAGACACAATGCTGGCCTGCGCGGAAAAAATGGTGGCAGACATGCTCCACGCCACGCCGCTTGGCCTGCGGCTGACAAAAGAGGCCCTGAATTACGCTATCGACGCCAATGGTCTTGAAGCCGTTGTCGCCATGGAAGACCGCAACCAGATTCTGTGCGCGCAAAGCGAGGACTTTGCCGAGGGAATTGCTGCCTTTATGGAAAAACGGACCCCGCGTTACGCAGACGTCGACACCCTATCGAGCACATGTAAAAAGGACTGAAAATGGTGTGTCGACAGCCCCCCATGAGAATGAACCCATAAGCCCGACGGATATATCTATTTTATTCAGGTCAAAAATATGAGCACCTTGGAATTTCTAGCCCTAAGCAACATGGTCAACAGTAGCGAGGCCATGTTCGACCGACGGCGGCGCATATTGCGCGTGGCCCGCAAGATGATCGGCAGCGACGGCCTTGAACATTTCAACATGCGCGACCTCGGCAAGAAAGCGGATGTATCCACGCGCACCATCTACAATGCCTTTGGCAGCAAGGAGACTGTGATCGCGCTGGCCATTTACACCTTTTTCGAAAAATTCGTCACACATCTCCGCTTCGATACCGACGCCACCAGTTTTGACGGGGCATTGGAGCGCCAAATCACCAGCACTTTGCGCGATGTCGATTTTCCACAATTCATGACGGCGGTGGCAGGCCTGTATTTCTCGCCCACCCTGCATGAAGACATCGGCACGGTATTACATGATCTGGCAACACGTTCATGGACGCCCTGGCTCGCCAAAATACAAGCACGCAGACAGTTGGAAAAATCCGTCAACATCAATGATCTGCTGATCGACCTGTCAAACCTGCAATATGCCAAGATTCACGAATGGTGCACAGGTGCCATCGATGCCGAAGCGTTTCTGATCAAAACACTTTGTGGCATTTTATTGATGCTCTCGGGGGCGACCAAAGGGGAGGCGCGCGCGGAAATCAGAAAGACCTATATCGCCATCCAGCAAGATGAAAAATGGCGTAAATCTCTGTTTTCCGCTGCAAGAGCGCGCATAGATGCCATCAAAATGGAATCCCACAACATCAAGACGGGCGCATTGATATAAAGCCCTTCACCAGGACAAAAAATGTCAGTGCGGCCTTGCAGCGCCCTGGCAATATCACCCCCTGCTTATGAACGTGCATCTGTTTTGCTTGCATCCGGCACATGTCGACCATAATCTACAACGCGTATTAAATTAGAGCATGACTCCGGAACGGAGCGCACACCCCTAAAATAACGATATCGGGATAAATGGAGAGGGATATGGGTTTAGGTCACATTTGGACCTGCAGCGTGGCGCTAGGGATATTCCTTGCGGGCTGTTCTGGGACAAGAGAAGACACCGGCGCCCGGATTATCGCGGCCGACAGTGAACCGCAGAATTGGCTCTCCACAGGTCGCAATTATCAAGAAACACGATTCAGCCCATTAGATCAGATCAATGACGCCAACGTTGGTCAACTCGGGCTGGCATGGTCCTTTGATCTGGACACAAATCGTGGCCAGGAAAGTACGCCGCTCGTCATTGATGGCAACATATACACCACCAGCGCTTGGTCCAAGGTGCAGGCATTTGACGGCATCACAGGGAAACTGCGCTGGCAATTCGATCCAGAAGTGCCGGGTGACGCTGCGGTCAAAGCCTGTTGTGATGTCGTCAATCGCGGGGCTGCCTATTGGAATGGCAAGCTGTTCGTTGGCACCATTGATGGGCGCTTGATCGCCATCGATGCAGCCACAGGCAAGCAAATCTGGTCCACGGTCACGGTCGATCAGACGAAAAGCTATACGATCACGGGCGCGCCACGCGTCGTCAAAGGCAAGGTCCTGATCGGCAATGGCGGGGCTGAGATGGGCGTGCGCGGCTATGTTTCCGCTTATGATGCCGAAAGCGGCAAAATGGCATGGCGCTTTTACACCGTGCCGGGCAAGCCGGGACAACCCGATGGAGCCGCCTCCGATGCCATTATCCAGAAACTGGCCAGTAAAACCTGGTCAACCCGCAGTTGGGATCTCACCAATGGCGGCGGCGGCGGCACGGTCTGGGATTCCATGGCATATGATCCCGAACTCGATCTGCTCTATATCGGCGTTGGCAATGGCAGTTACTGGCCGCAAAAATACCGCAGTCCAGAAGCCCCGCCGGGCGGCAATAATGACAATCTGTTCCTAGCCTCGATTGTCGCCTTGCGGCCTGAAACGGGCGAATATGTCTGGCATTATCAAATGACCCCGGGCGACGAATGGGATTACACATCAACCCAGCACATGATCTTGGCCGACCTGAAAATCGAGGGAAAAACCCGCAAGACATTGATGCAGGCGCCAAAAAATGGGTTTTTCTACGTGCTGGACCGAACCAATGGCCAGCTGATTTCGGCCAAGCCCTATAGCAAGGTCAATTGGGCGACCGGCATCGACATGAAGACGGGACGTCCCAACATCGTACCCGAAGCCCATTATTCCCAGACCGGCAAGCCATGGGTCGGCATCCCCGGCCCTTTGGGCGCACATAGCTGGCCGCCAATGTCTTACAGCCCGAAAACGGGTCTGGTGTACATACCGACACATGAGCTGCCCTTTCTCTATTCGCTTCAACAACAATTCAAGGCGCTGCCAAAGGGCTATAATCTCGGGGTCAATCCGTCTGCGGGCAAAATGAATGTATCGCCAGCATCGCTGGCGAGCATCCGATCGTCACTGAAAGGCTATATCACCGCTTGGGACCCGATCGCCCAAAAGGAAATTTGGCGCGTCCCCCAGAACACCCCGGCCACCGGGGGCATGCTTTCAACCGCAGGCAATCTGCTGTTTGAGGGCGATGCGACCGGCATATTTGCCGCCTATGATGCACGCAATGGGCGCAAGCTCTGGACCTTCGACACCCAGACGGGCACGGTCGCAGCACCAATCACATGGGCCAAGAATGGCAAACAATATATTACATTGGTCGTTGGTTGGGGTACGATTGAAGGCTTGGCGAACGGGCCGATCAACTGGTCCAATAAGGGACCAAGACTGAATAAAAGTCGCGTGCTGACCTTTGCATTGGGCGGCACCGCCAAATTGCCCGCCATGGCCGATGCACCCATCAGGCAACTTAATCCACCGTCGCAATTCGCCAATGCCAACACCATCGAAGAAGGGCGTCAGATTTATCACCGGAGTTGCTATGGATGCCATGGCTATGAAGGGATGAGCGGCGGCGTTGTCCCCGACCTGCGCTATTCTGCAACGCTCGGTCAGGCTGATGCCTGGAATGCGGTCGTGATCGATGGCATACTCAGCGCCAACGGCATGGTCTCGTTCAAGGAGAACTACACGCCTGCTCAACTCGAAAAAGTGCGCGCCTATATTATACAACAGGCCATCGTGACCCGAGATAGCGGGAGCAAATGACATGGCGACACTTGCGGCAACGCCTAATAAATTAACACCTGTTGTATTTTAATACCCTCTCGCCTAAAAGTTGCGGAGGAGATTCACACAAACAGCATGTGATATGAAGAAATAAGATACACGACGCGACTGTCAGCCAACGAAGATCGGCAACAAGAGGGGATGCGACATGCATATCGAAATCAGGACGGTGCAATGCTTTGTTGCCTTGGCAGAAAAGCTCAACTTCAGCATTGCCGCTTCATCGCTGAACATGACCCAGCCCACCTTGTCCGCACAGATCAAGCGGTTGGAAGATGTGATCGGCTCCCCCTTATTTGTGCGTACAACGCGCAAGGTGGAAATGTCGGAAATGGGACAGGAAATCCTCCCCGCCGCCATCCGCTTGGTTGACGCCCAACGCGATTTTCAAACCGCGCTGAGAAGCAGCAGAAGCACCGCCCATATCGGCACGCCATTTTACACGACGGGCATTCCTGAAAAGGAAAATCTCCTGCGCCAATTCGAGGTCGAATGCCCCGGTACGGAACTCGATCTGAAATATGCCTTCAAGCAGCAAATACTCTCCATGATCGACAGTCACACCATCGACCTGGCCTTGCTCATCAGCTTTCCCGTCGAGCGCGCCGAGTTCAATCGGGAGCAGTCACAGGTCGATCGCTCTGAAATCATCGTGCCCGACGATCTGCCGAGGATTACACTCGCCACAAGGCCGGTACTGATGGCGGTGCCAAAGGAGCACCCGCTGGCGCAATATGACGGCATCCCTCTGCATGCATTGCAAGGACATGAAATCGGGATGCTTGACGCTAAGCATGGCGAATTCTTCACCAAGCAAATTCAATCCGTGTTGGAAAGCGGAGGGGCCCATGTGCATGTCCCATTGGAAGCACATGCACTCGCACTCGAACTTTACGTCCGCGAACGCCGTGTGCCGGTTATCTCCTTGGGCTGGTTCGGACAGCAATTGGATGTCGGCAACATCTTGTACAAGAAGATCGAGGGCATCTCTTTATGGACCGAACTGGCGCTGTTTCGCGCACGCGGCACCCCCAATAGCGCTACTCAGCGCTTATGGAAGGCCGCCGAACGTTTTGCCGCACGCAATCCGGAATTTGCACGCGCCAATTTCGCGGCGGCCATTCAGGTGGAACACGGCCATTCATACGCGAGCTAATCCGAACTGCCGCGTCATATAGGCGATCCAACTGGCATCAAGCGACTTACTGATGGATGCTTCCGGGTTCAGCCCTTCAAAACCATGGCAGGCGCCGGGATATAAATGAAATTCTGTCGGCACACCCGCTGCGACAAGTCGCTGCACATATGCCAACGCCTCATCTCGAAACAAATCCAACTCACCGACCGCGATGAAGGCAGGGGGCAGTCCGGCGAGCTTCTGGCTGCGCGCAGGGGCAGCATAAACGGGGATATTGCCCTCCAATGTTGACAGATACGCCTTCCACGCCAAGGCATTCGCATGGCGATTCCAGACGCCCATATATTGATCTTCCTGGCTTGAAAGCGTCTGCTGGCGATCATCCAGCATCGGTGCCATTAGCGCCTGGAAAAGCGGCATTGGTAGACCTCGATCCCGCGCCATCAGCCCAACAGCTGCGGCCAAGCCGCCCCCAGCACTGAAACCGCCCAAAGCGATCTGATCCTGTCGGACGCCAATCTCATCGCCATGCGCGACCAGCCACGCATAAGCAGCAAAGCCATCATGCAGGGCAGCCGGGAACGGATGCTCCGGCGCGAGCCGATATTCTACACTGATAAAGCGGCAATTGAGCGTCCTCGCCAGCCGGGCAGCCAGCGGATCGTCCTGCGCGGCATGGCCCATCACCATGCCGCCACCATGAAACCAGAGCAGCGCTGGCGTTGCCGACGGGCAGGACTCCGGCCTTGTGATGCGCAGCAACACATCAGGGCCATCCTCAGTTGCCGGCACGATAACCTCGTCGATCACGACGCCAATGGGTGCTGGCGCATTTAACTTTCCAGCGTCGGCAATATTTTGCATCACCGCGCGCGCAGCCGCCAGATTATTGAGGTCGAACAAAGGGCATGAATCGAGCTGCAGCATGCTAAACATTGCCGCCAGTTCAGGGTCTAGTCTTCTATCGACCATATGGACTCCGTTTCTCGTTCATGGACATGATCAGGAACGACAAACGGACGCATGACAGTGAAATATGTCATGCGTCCGTCGTGACGTTCAAAGGATGTGAAATTTAAAAGGCGTATCGTACCGAAGCACCGAATGTCCGCGGCGCGCCCGGCACCAGATAATCGAAGCCGAACGACTGACGAAGATCGAGGCCATAGACATAGGATTTACGCTTCAGCAGATTGTTCACCCACAGACGCGCCGTGTATGGGCCGCCCGTCCATGAAAGCTGGGCATTGACCTTGGCATTCTTACCTTCGTGCAGACGCTCGTTACCACCCACATCATTATACGGCGTAAAGTAGATCTTGCTGGTATAAATGACTGTTGGCGCGAAATTGATGACGCCGACGCCGAGATTGGCAACATCCCAATCAAACCCAGCATTGACCGTCAGCTTTGGTGCGAACGGCTGGGCATTGCCCTTGAGATTCTGCAGCCCGTAAAAGCCTGCCGTCAAATCCAATTTGCGATATTCGGCCTCCAGCACACTGACCTGTAGCTTGGCCCGAAACTTGTCTGTCAGCCGTGCCAAAGATTCAACTTCTACACCGCGAATACGCGATTTGGGCGCATTGCGAAGATGCGTATCTACCCCAACAATTTCGGACAGCTGCTGGTTTTGATAGTCCATCCAGAACGCAGCTGCCGAGAGATCCAGTGCACCGTCCAGAAAACGACCCTTGGCCCCCAATTCATATGCATCGACCTTTTCAGGCTTGGCCGTTTCAACAGTAGGCGTGGTCACGCATCCACCGCAGAAAGCGCCCGCACGATAGCCGCGGCTATAGCTGGCATAGACCATTGCACCGCTGTCGAACGTGTAGTTAATCGCCGCACGACCGGTAAGGCGGTTCGTTTTCTGCTTGAGCGGCGCCTCGGTGACAATGGCCCCATTCGCATATGAACCATGCAGGAAATAAGAGGTCGATGGATCGTCAAACATGGTGAGATCACGTTCACCCGTATAACCGGCCCCTGACGCCCATTGTGCATAGAAGTCCTTGTAGCGCGACCGATCCATCGTATAGCGCAGACCTGCGGTTACCCCCAGATGGTCGCCCAGCTTCTGATCGATCTGCGCAAATGCCGCCGTGGATTTACGCACCTGATTATACTGATAATCAAGCATCAAATAGCCGTCGAAAAGCCATGCATTGCTATGGTTATGATCCTTGTCATAGCCATAATAGAGACCACCTTGAATATTGGTGTCCCCGCGCGAATATGACAGGCGCAATTCCTGGTTGAACATGTTGAACGTGTTCACATAACCAGTATCGATCAGCTGATTGAAATTCCCCGGGCGCGTGCCCGAGCCTTCCTGATACAGACCTTGTTTCACATGGTCATAAGAGGTCATGGAGGTCAGCGTCAGCGCATCGTCCAGCTCATAGGCGACGGTCAATTGCGACCCATAAGCATCGGTCGGGTTATAACCGATGCGGGGATGTTCGACTTGCCAGAACCCCAAGCCCCGCTCTGCACGAGAATAGCCTTGCACGAGATTCTTGTCATTGGGTCCCATACCGAGGCCAATCACCGCAGCCTGCGTCGGATTGGCGTGGCTGGCCGTCACCTTCAACGTGATGTCCAGCTTGTCATTGGGGGCCAGACGAAGAATGGCGCGACCGGCAAGCGTATCGATCGAGTTCGCATCTTCTTCGCTCGGATACAGATTCTTCACATAGCCATCGGCCTTCGCGTAATTCACGGCGACACGAAGACCCGAAATGCCTTCGCTCAACGTGGTTTCGAACGCCGCCTGCGCACTGAAGGAATTGAAATTGCCATAGCCAAGCTGGCCATAGCCCTTTGTACCTGAGAGCGAGGGCTTGACCGAAATAAAGTTGATCGCACCGCCGGTCGTGTTGCGACCATAAAGCGTCCCCTGCGGACCACGCAGAATTTCCACGCGTTCAAGATCGAAGATTTGCATGCCATGCCCGGCGCGGGCTGCGATATAAGCATCGTCGGTATAGATCCCCACTGGCGAGGCTTGGTTGGCTGTATATTCATTGCCAACGCCGATGCCGCGGATCGTGAAGTTCGGCTGCGTATCGCCAAATGGGCTATTCACCTGCAATGAGGGCGCTGCGCCGCTCAGATTACTGGTCTGGGTAATTCCCTGCTGGGTCAGCGCCTCATTGGTCAGCGCAGTAATCGCCACCGGGACCTTCATAATCGATTCAGAACGACGCTGCGCCGTGACGATAATATCGCCGGCATTATCATTAGATGCATTTTCCGACACTTCAGCCATGGCAGGCACTGCAACAGCAGCGGCAACAATGGAGAATATCCCAGAGTACATATATTTTTTCATTTTATTATTCATCTTATATATCCTCCCACTATATTAATTAGTAGAAATGCACTTTTATGTAAGTGCTTTATTTTATTTTTATTGTGAATTTTATTTCATCTATATGTATAATTCCAAATTTTGAATTTATAAATATTTCTTTGGCCCATATATATAATCCCCACCTATAAATGCTGTCCCCAAAAGGTTTTACGGTTCCATCACCAGCACCGGCTTGATGCAGTGCCCTTGATGCTGCGCTTTGATGGCGTCGTTGATCTTCTCGAATGGATAGGTCGTAATCAGCTTATCAAAGGGAAAACGCCCTTCGCGATAGAGCTGTAGGAGTTCGGGAATAAACACATCGGGCTTGCTATCCCCTTCAATGATGCCGATGACGCGATGACCGGACGTGAGAAAGCTGCCAATCGTCAGCGAGAGTTGCGCATCTGGTTGTGCAGGCACGCCGACCAGCCCCAAGGCGCCACGGCTCCGCAGATAAGTGATCGCGGTGGCAAGTATGTCCGCGCGACCGGTCGTATCGACGACAAAATCCACCCCGATGGGCAATATGGCGCGCACCGCTGCAGCAACGTCTGCGCCAATCGGATCAATGACATGGGTTGCCCCCATTTCCAGCGCCAAGGCCCGACGCGATTCCATTGGCTCGACCACGATAATGCAGGCGCAGTCACGCACCTTTGCCGCCAATGTCGCGCTTAACCCGACCGTGCCGCCGCCGATGATGACAATCGAAGAACCTGCATTGCAATCCAGCGAACGCATCACCGCGCCCGCGCCGGTCTGGATGCCGCACCCAAGCGGCGCCGCCACCGACAATGGGATATCGTCCGGCACCTTCACCAGATTGGTTTCATAGGTGAGCGCATAGGTTGCGAAAGACGATTGCCCAAAAAAATTGCTGCCGACCGGCGCATGATCGCGGCTGATCGCACTGGTGCCATCCAGCCGCCTGCCAGCGTAGTTCAGATAGGGCATCGTATCGCAATAGGCCGGATTACCGGACGTGCATTGCCCACACACGCCACAGGAGCGAAAGGTCAGGACAACGCGATCACCCGGCTGGACGGCCTTTACCGCGCTGCCCACCCGCACAACAATGCCAGCACCCTCATGCCCTAGCACCGCCGGAAAAACACTGCCGACGCCATGGTCCCGGCACAGCACGTCCGTGTGGCAAACGCCTGCCGCCTCGATCCGTACAAGGACCTCTTCGGGACGCGGCTCATCCAGTTCGAGACGCTCAAGGGAGAAATCGGCGCCTGCGCCTTCAACCACTGCTGCGGTGATTTCCATGTGATCTCCTGTCCAATATGGCTTGTTTTCAGGGCTCAGGCTTCGGGCTGGATCAGCACTTCGGTGCGACCTGAAAGATTGACGGTGAAAGTGGCAGTGCCATCGGCCTCGGCAGTGATCTGCTGTTCACCACCACCCTTGACCTGATAGCGACGCCCCGGCTTCAACCGCTCGACCTTCAGTTCCTGCCGCAATTGGGATGTGCCAGGATACAGGACCAGCCGCAGATCATCGCCCCTGCTCGTGGCCGCAGCGACAAGTACCTCCGGATAGGATGCACCTGTCAACAACGGGCCGGTAAAGGCCGTGGCCGGTGGTCCGTTGGTGATCGCATTATGATAATCGCCACGCCGCCAGAAACGGGCATAGGCGGCCGATGCATTGGCCTGATTCGACCCTTTGGCAAAACGGTACACGCCGCCCTGCTCTTCAAGCGCCCCATATTCGTCGAGCGTATCCTGCACGACCCGGGCAAACTCTTCATCGCCAAATTCATGTGCGGTCTGAATGATGCCGGCATAGCTGCCCACATGGCCGCGACGATAATTGCCGGTATCGATGCCAGCCCCCGGTAACGGCAGGCGGGACTCTTTTTTCAAACCGTCTGTCAGCAGCGATCCGACCTCTGCCCGGGCGATGGCCCACATGCGTTCGGCACGATCAGCGGCAAAGCTGTTGGTCATCGTGGCAAAGGCGATTTCCCCGGTGGGGAAAGGCACTTCCATACCGGTCAAATCTGACCGCAAGCCGATCACCGAACCCTTTTGATCGGTAAACTCCGCATCGAGCTTACGCAGCCATGACGGCAAGGTCGGCTGGACATAATCTGTGCCATGCAGACGATCATGAATGACGAGCGAGGTCATGCCATAGAAGTTGCAGATCGGATAAATCCAATTCGGTTCGCACGCATAAAGACCAAAGGGGGAGGATTGGAAATTATCGTGCACCGACTTGGCCAGCGTATGGACGCTGTGCTGATAGGTCGTCGATCGATTCAGCCTGAACGGCAGACCGCCCTCCGACGCATAACGCCTGTCGCCAGTGTTCGACATATAGAGGTTCGCCTGCAAGCCCAGCCAACCGGTCAGCATGACATTATCACGGCCTGCCGGGTCAAAATTCGTGAAGTTGAAATGTCCCCATGCCGTTTCGTAGATCCAGTAATCCCAGACCTTCTTCTGCAGATATTTATCCACAAGATTACGCTGCGCCTGCGATACATAGCCGTGGAAATTCGGCGTCAGATTACACTGGGACAAAGCAAGGCCATAGCCGAGCAGATTAATCTGATAGCGCAAGGCTGATGTCTGGAACTGGTCGATCTTGTCGAACCCATTGAACTCTTCCACCGGCTGCAAGGCACGATCCAGCATGTAACGGACACCGCCCAGATCGGCTAAGCTCAGCTCACGCTCGCTTTGCGGCAGACGCGGAGCGGCATCGGCCCGCACTTTTTCGATCATCGAAGGCAAATATTGCTGACGCACCGCAAATAAGGCGAGATCCGCCGACGACCGCTTCGCATTACGCCGCCGGATCAAATAGGCGCTGATCAATACCAATGCGACGGCACTGGCAGGGCCATAGGCCGTGATCGCATCGCCTGTCAGCGCCCCGGCAAGTATCGCCGTGCCCAGCCAGAGGAAGGTCGGCGCGATAATCATGCCGGAACCGAACCATGCAATCAGGCACACCCCGAACAACAGCAAGGTAAGGGGAAAGAGCAGCAACGCCCACCCCCCGGCAGAAATGAACCCAGCGCCCGGGAACAGCAAACCGAACCCGGCCGCTTGCCAAGCCGCCGATGCGCCGATGAGATAAGGCACGCATCCCAGCACACAGAAACACAAATAGCCAATCAACGTGCGGCGTTTACGCGCGCTAGTCACAGGCCCAAGGCAGGGCGGACACTCAAACCCGGGGACCGTCGTCGGCTCGGTGTTAACGGTTGACATCAGCATTTCTCCGAGATCGGATTTTTAAAAGAAAAAGGGGGGGGGCAAATGAGAGGACAGCCTCAACCCCCGCTCAGTTGAGCGCCGCAAATGGTGATAGGAAATGGCAGTCCAGAGGCCTTGGCAGCGGGGGCACCGCTCATCGCCGCATAGGCCGCCAATGGACCGGCAAGGACGAACCCGCCGCCTGCGGCCATCGCCCATTTACGACGATACCAGCGCGGGGTCGGCACCGCGTTCTTCGACACTTGCCCGGGATACCAAGCGACCGCAGACGAGGCTACAGCCGCTTCTTCCGGTGTCGCACCGAAAAAGAAGACGCGGACCTTGTGGGCCAGAAAAAATATCTGGGCGACCAAAAATACCGCGAAGGCACAACAGGCCATCTCTCTCCACTCCTAACCCTGCGGACGTTGTTCGCCGCTTATGAGGTTCAGCTTCACTGATCTGACAGAGTTGGTCCAATCGATTTCAGGGGTGGATTTATTCAGTCCCGATATATGTAGCGCCGTGCAGATCCCGCCAAATCAGAGGCGGAAGATCTGCAAACCATCGACCAGCTTGATCTGGCCCGTAAGGCCAATGGGAGACGCATCAAGGGATTCAAGCCGCGCAATCGTCTCCACATCCGCTGACGGCACATGGGCCAATGTGCGCCGACCGTCCGATATGGCCAGAATGACAATGCCAAAGGCAGGCGCGCCATCGCGGCCATGGACAACCGTAAAGGTTTCGATCCGCGCCTCGCCCGTGACATTTTCAACCAAAGGCGGGCATGGGCCGCGACGTGCATCGGCCACATGCGTCAAATTATAGTCTGCGCGCGGCAGAACATGGACCGGTCGCGCCGACAGCAACAGCGCATGATGCTTGGTCAGGAACTCGCCCTGCCCATAAAGCAGGCCGCGTTCTCCGCTGGCACGCAACATCCGCACCATAGCGCAGGCCGCATGGGTCATATAATTGTTCAACGGCGCACCGAAATAGGGCAGGCCGCCGGTCACCGTCATTGCCGCATCAGGGGCAAGGCCAAGCCGCCGCCGCGCCAATTTCGGGACGATCGGGAAACAGCTGTATAATTCCTGATAGGCAAAACCTTCAGGCCCGGCGACCCGCGCGATTTCTTCCAGCACGACATCCTGGGCATGGCTTGAACAAAATTGATCGCGTTGCAGAATATCGCGCGGTTCGATCGCCGCGACCCCATCCACGACATACACCAGCCGATCTTCAGGAATGCCGTGCTCCCTCGCCCATGCAAGGCTGGTGATCCCCACCGCCGCAGACTGATTGACGGAAGGATTGGCAACCATGCGCTTGGTATAGGGCCATGCGATAATCCGATTGTCCGCCGTCGGTGTCGTGATCGTGTCGGGCGAGAGCGCCTCATGCCCCCATGAATAGGGATTACGCACCGCCACCTCGGAATAGCCGCTCCACAACTCACCTGACTCGGCCAGCGCCTCTCGCGGCGATTGATGCCAAGCCACACAGGCTGCATTCTCATAGAACGGATAGAGGATCACCGGCTGCACAAGGCCGTATTTGAGCGAAATCGGCAGGAAGATGTCCTCGGCAGATAAGCGGGGCCGGCGTTCTTCTTCCCGTGGCGGCCATGGCAAAGCAAAACCGCTACGTTCCGCCGCTGTCACGCTGTGCTGGCTTTCGCCACCGACAACAATCGCCACCTTGCTCTCACCGCGCATGATCCTGATGGCGGCCTCATGGATCAAACGGATCGGCGATTCCCCCCCTGCGGGCGCATAATAGACGCGCTTGGGCGCAATGCCGCGCTTATCCACCAGCGCCTGACCGGCATCGCGATAATGCCAGCTATATTGGCTCACGACATCGACTGAATCCGTCTGGGCCGCAAAAGCAACGCCGCAGTCATCTTCCGCTGCATCGATCGCAAGCGACATCAACGATACCGGGTCCATACTCTCCGCGAGCGATTTAGGCCGGAAAGTCTGTTCTCCTATCGCGAAGATGACGGGTATTTGTTCAGGAGGATATTGCATAAAGGCGGCCCACCGTTCTTGCTCAATTCATATAGCTCATAACCGAACTGGTATTATCGTCCGGTCCAGCGCGGCGCCCTTTTCTCAACGAACGCCTGCACGCCTTCTTGAAAGTCATCACTCTGCGTCACCCTCGCAATCGCGACATCGCTCAATTGCTGCATTGCCGCTTCATCTTGCGCGACCGCCTGTCGGGCGATGGCAAGGCTTTCGCGCACAGCCAAGGGGGCGTTGTCATTGATGGCGGCGGCAAGCGATAGCGCCTCTGCCAATGCGCCGCCCTTATCCGCCAGTCGATTAATCATCCCATGATGATGGGCCTGCGCCGCAGAGATTGTCCCACCGGTCGCGATCAATTCCAGCGCGAGCTTAGACGGCAGGCAGCGCGGGAGGCGATAGACACCGCCCGCCGCCGCGATCAACCCGCGCCGGACCTCAGGCAAGCCGAAGCTGGCCTCGCGCGATGCGACGATCAGATCGCAGGCCAGCGCAATTTCGCACCCGCCTGCCAAGGCAAAGCCCTCCACCGCCGCAATCCACAGCTTCGTGCGCGGCGCACTGGTGAATCCGGCAAAGCCGCCATCACGCGTTGCCAACCGCGCCCCCTCGCCCGAGGCAAGCGCCTTCAAATCGGCGCCAGCGCAAAAGGCATTGCCGCCAGCGCCGGTGATGATCGCCACCCAGATATCCGGGTCCGCCTCGATCCGTTTCAGGGCGGCATCGATACCGGTTGCCACATCGCCATTGACGGCATTGCGCGCATCGGGACGATTGATCGTCACCAATGCGGTATGCGGCTGCACAAGCTCGAAGAGAATGGCATCATGGACAATGCTCATGCCGCCACTCCCTCGGCCTGATCGCACCCGGCCCAGCCGACCAACGCATCCAGCGCCTCCACCGCCTCCGGACGCGCCAGTAACGGATTCACCTCCAGCGAGAGCAGATCCGGCCCAAGCGCCAATGCTGCATTGCCAATCCCCACAATCGCTTCGGCCAGCGCATCGCGATCTACCGCCTGCCCGCCCCTGAAACCATCAAGGATACCGCTGCCCCGCAGCTCTGAAAGCATGCAACGCGCTTCTTCCTTGTCAATCGGCAACAAGCGGATGCTGGTATCCTTCAACAACTCCACCCAGATACCGCCCAAGCCCACGGCAATGGTGGGTCCCCATTGATCGTCCCGCATGACGCCAACGAACAACTCCACCCCATCGGTCCGCATCGGCGCAATCAAGACGCCTTCGACCTCGGCATCGGGACGCAGCCGGGTCACGCTTTCCATCATCTGTCGATAGGCAGCCGCAACCGCCTCATCGCCCTCCAGCCCCAAGGCCACCCCGCCGACCTCGGTCTTATGGGCAATGTCCGGCGACGACACTTTCATCGCGATCGGGCCATTATTGGCGCGCGCAAAAGCGACGGCCTCGTCTGCACTGTGCGCCAACCGGATCGGGACGACCTGTACATGCTGCTGATCGAGATAGGCCAAGGCTTCACGTTCGGTCACGGGTCTTGCCCGTTTCTCATCAGGACGTACGGCAGGCGGCGCTTCACGCCATTGGCCACGCCGTTCAACCCAATGCATCGCGTTCGATACCGCCAATAAACCCTGATCGAGACCCGCACCAATATATGGCAATTTATGGGCATCGGTAATGCCTCTGGTGACTGCTGACACCGGACGCGGCGCGACACTCATCAAGACAGTGGGCGCATCGCCCTTGGCCGCGCCATCCGCAACCTGTTCAATGATGCTGTTCAAAAGCCCGGATTGATGATCGTCCGGTGCATCAAACAAGCAGACGGAAATCCCGACATCTTCTGAATTGGCCAGCGCTTCCACGCATTGGCTGAACAATTCCGGCTTCAACATCGCTGCGCCCGTCACGTCGAGCGGATTATGCGGCGTGCCGAAATCTGGTAGAATATCCGCCAGCGATGCTTGCAGGTCCTGATCGAAATCGAGCAGTGGTGCCCCCACCGCATCGCAACGGTCGGCGCTGATTTCGCAAATACCGCCGGAAATCGAAATCAGGGTCAGCTTGCCCGGACGCGGCAAGGTCTGCGACATCAGGCCAGCGGTTGCGACCGCTTCCTCAATCGAATGGGCGCGAATAATGCCATGCTTGCGACAGGCAGCGTCAAACACCCGATCATCGCCCACCAATGCGCCGGTATGCGCCAAAGCCGCCTTAGCCGTATGCTCGCTCGTCCCGATCTTGATCGCGATCAAGGGCTTTCCCGCCGCAAGCGCGCGGTCGGCGGCCTTGGCCAGCGCATCCGCATTGCGCACGGATTCCAGAAAAACCAGCATACAACTGGTGGCCTCATCATCGGCAAGATAGCTGATGACATCATCAATGCGGATATCCGCCTCATTACCCGTCGCGGCCAGAAAGCTCAGCCCCAATCCCTGTTGCGCGGCATAGGCGCTGATATAGGAACCGGTGGCGCCACTTTGCGACACAACGGCAATCGAGCCTTTCGACACTGGCGGCAATTGGCTTGTCCAGATCGATACGCTGCCGCCGATATTGACAAATCCGAGCGTGTTCGGCCCCATCAAACGAATGCCCCGCGCCCGCGCGCTCGCCAGCAAATTCTTCTGGCGTTCACCACCCGCCGCGCCAAGTTCGGCAAAACCAGACGACAGCACGATTGCATTGGCAATGCCTGCGGCGTGCAAATCGTCAAATGCGCCTTCCAATGCATCGCCCGGCACCATCAATAGCGCCGCATCCACAGGTGCGCCAATCGCGGCGCAGGATGTGGCGGCAGTCTGCCCATACACCGTCCCGCCTCTGGCATTCACAAGATGGATTACCCCGTCGAACCCAACTGTCGTGCAGTTCGACCAGGCCGTATTCGACCAGACCGAACGTTCGGTCGCACCGACAAGCGCAATCGAACGCGCATTGAACAAGCGTGCCAGCCCTGCATCCCTACCCACTGTCATTCTGTATTCCTCCGGCTGCGCTGTGCGCGCATTTGTGCTGTTACAGCCTTAAAGCGCAGGGTTTTTCTTCACGACAATCGTGCGTGGGCTGGTATATTCGAGCAGGCCCTCAAGGCCGTTTTCAGTCCCGAAACCGGATTGCTTATGTCCCGCGAAAGACGCGAATGGGGACAGATATTGCACCTCATTCACCCACACCGTGCCCGTATCCATCCGGGCCGCGACCTCTTCCCCTTTGGCCAGGTCACTCGTCCACACCGAGCCGGCAAGACCATATTCGCTCGCATTGGCATCGCGAATGACCTGATCGAGATCGTCGAATTTGATCAGTGGCAACACGGGACCAAAGGCTTCTTCGCATACGACGCGACTGTCCTGCGGCGGATTGTCGACGATGCTGATTGGCACAAAATAGCCCTTGCCTTCGGGCACCTCACCACCAACGGCAAAAACCAGCCCCTTGGCATGCGCGTCCGCAATCAGCGCCTTTACCCGCGTGAACTGGATATGGTTCTGAATCGGCCCGATTTGCGTGCCTTGCTCTGCCCCATCACCGACCTTGACGGTCCGGGCATAAGCGACGAGCGCATCGCGCACGGCATCATAAATGTCCTTGTGGACAAACATCCGCTTCGTCGCGATGCAGATTTGTCCATTATTGGCGAATGCCGCCCAGAACAGGCGCTCCGCCATCTCCTCAATGTTGATATCCGGCAACACGATGGCCGCGTCATTGCCGCCGAGTTCCAGCGTCATGCGCTTTAAATTGGCCGAGGCGCTGGCCATCACGCGACGTCCTGTCGCGGTCGACCCGGTAAAGGTGATCTTGTCGATTTCGGGATGCTCGGTCATCCAAGGCCCGACCTCATCGCCACCCACCACGATGTTCAGCACGCCAGCCGGCAACACATCCAGCAGCAATTCGCCCAGCTTCATCAGGCTCAGCGGCGTGAAGGGCGATGGCTTGATGACCATCGTATTGCCCGCAATCAATGCCGGGGCGATCTTGAAAATCGCGAGCAGGATAGGAAAATTCCACGGCACGATGCCGCCCACCACACCCAATGACACATGCTGCGTCACCGAACGCCGTTCCGGCGTGTCTTCATTGACATGCACCGGCAAATCGAGGCTGGCCGTGCCGTCGCACCAATAGACCGCCGCCGCGATTTCCATTTCGGCATCCTGAATAGGCTTGCCCTGCTCGGATGTGAGCAAGCGCGCCAGATCACCGGCATGTGCGGCAAGCACCGCGCCAATTTGACGCACCAGCGCCTTGCGCGCATCGATCGGTTGCGCGCGCCATGCCGGAAATGCGGCACGCGCTGCCGCCACCGCCAGATCAAGCTGTTCACGGCTGCAATCAGGCACCGATGCAATCACCGTCTCATTGGCAGGATTTATCACATCAATCGCCGGTCGAGCTTCGACCCGCTTACCGCCAATCGTCATGACGTAGTTACGATCATATTCCATGAAAAGACCCCGATATCATATTGAAACGGTCGGCTATCCGACCACAAAAGTGTCGAAACGCGCCAATCTGTGCTTAGTCAGATGCAGCCGCACGCGCCCCCACATGCGCAACCAGTTGAGAGTCCGTGAACACCGCCACATCCTGCTGCAATTCCGCCATACGCGGATCCGCCATCGCCTGCGCAAAGGCATCCGCAGAGGTGAAGCGCATCACGGTGATCATCCGATAGGGCGACATCTGCCCTTCTGCCGGGGAAAAGCTGATCATCTCGACATAGTCGAGCAGACCATCCCAGATCGACTTGGCCATGGGGATATGCGTCCGCACATAATAATCCTCGTCGAATCTGGTCATCTGTTCAACAGGATAAAAGATCGTCAATATCATGATCGGCTATCCTCTATTATGCGTCGACAGATCTGTCCGACAGCGCGTTGGCGTATTGGAAATTGAAATTGGGATAGCCCGCATCACGGATCGCCGCGCATGTCTCGGCAAAGGTCTTCACCCCCCCCAGATACGGCATGAAGACACGCGGCTTACCCGGCACATTCGCCCCGATGTACCAAGAATCGGCACGCGTGAACAATGTGCCCTCCGCCAGATCCGCGACATGGCCCATCCATTTTTCCTGCTCCTCGACCGTGGTCGCGACAGAGGCAATGCCTTGCTGTTCCATGAAGGAGACGAGGTCCATGATCCAGTTGACGTGCTGTTCAATCGACAACACCACATTACTGAGCACCGATGGACTCCCCGGTCCGGTGATCAGGAACATATTCGGGAATCCGGCCACCATCACGCCCAGCATCGTCTTCGCGCCATATTCCCATGCGTCCGCAAGGCTTTTGCCATCCGCCGAGATATTCATTTTCAAAAGAGGGCCGGTCATCGCATCAAAGCCTGTCGCCATGACAACGGCATCAACTTCCAACGTGCGGCCATCCGCGATGACGCTGTTATGCGTGAATTCAACCGAGCTCTCGGAAATATCCACCAGTTCGACATTGTCCTGATTGAACACTTCATAATAACCCGTATCGACGCACATGCGCTTCGATCCGACCGGATAGGAACGCGGGGTCAATAACTCCACCGTCTTGGGGTCTTTCACGACCTCGGCAATCTTGTCGCGCATGAAGGCCGCGACAATCTCATTCGCCTCTTCCGATACGACCAGATCCGAGAATATCTTGCCGCCGAATTCGAGGCCGCCCTCTGCCCAGCACCGTTCCATCTGGGCGCGACGCTCCACCTCACTGAACGCATGCGCCGGCTTGGTCGCCTCATCAATGGCAAAGCCGGATGCAGTGCTGCGCGCCTTGTTGCGGAGCGCCGCATAATTGCTTTTGATCCGGGCATCGATAACTGGATCGGCGGGACAATTCCGCGCCGGCACGCTGAAACATGGCGTGCGCTGAAGAACATAGAGTTTTTCAACATCCTTCGCGATGGTGGTGATGGTTTGCACCCCGGACGAGCCCGTGCCGACGACGGCCACGCGCTTGCCCGCAAAATCGACCTTCTGATGGGGCCAATGGCTTGTATGATAGACCGGCCCTGCAAATTCTTCGATGCTCGGGAAATTCATGGCCTTAGGCAAAGAGAGGCTGCCGACAGCAGGGATCAAATATTTGCAGCGGCACTGCCCACCGCCCTCAATCTGCAAGGTCCACAAACCAGTGGCAGAATCATAGGCCGCTGAAGTCACTGTCGTCGAAAAGCGATAATGCGGACGGAGATCGAAACGATCCGCCACATGATTCAAATATTCCAGAATTTCAGGCTGGGCGGCAAATCGCTCTTTCCAGTTCCATTCCTGCTGCAATTCATCGGAGAATGAATAGGAATATTCAAGGCTCGGGATGTCGCAACGTGCGCCGGGATAACGGTTCCAATACCACACGCCGCCCACGCCAATGGCTTTTTCCAGACCCAGCACAGACAGGCCGGCTTCACGCAAGCGGTAGACTGCGTAAAGACCTGCAAAACCTGCGCCGATGACGATGGCATCAGCGTAAATCTCTTTATTGTTTGCGGCGGACACGCCTAAAATATTGCTCATGGAAGACCTCAAGAATGGAATGAATTGGGGCAGAAAGAGCGCGTTGCTGTACGCGCCGATCAGGCGTCGCCGTCCGCAACGCGCTGCATTTCCGCAATTGAATCATGGAACCGATCCCGGCCAAACGCCCGGTAGGTTTCCGCCACTTTGAAGTGTTCGCGAAAATAGGATATTTTTCCGTCATGTATGCGAATGAGCGAGAAATATTGCTGATTATAGACGCCGCCGCCTAGAACTGGCCCGCCACCGGACACCTGAATGACATAGGAAGCTTCTCCTTCCGTAAAATAGACATTCTCAAGTGCCATTTCAAAATTTGGTACATTTTCCAACAACCAGTCAAAGAACATACCAACCGCACGGCGACCCTTGATATAAATAGGCGGCTCGGCAAACGGCGCTTCCCATACAACATCTTCTGTGAGAGCTTCCTCCCAAATAGATATGTTTTTTGATTTGTCGCTTCCCGGAGAAAAGGCTTCGCCTATTTTTCCCAATGGCACCAGCAATTCTTCATGCGTTGGCATGACACCCATCTCCATATAATTATCGATCATATTTGAACAGATCGTTTATTCTGCCATGCTGCCGCTGGCTGGAGCGTGGGTCCAATCAATATTCGGACCAAATTTATCGACCGCCGATATGAATGGCGGCGCAATCAGAAACGGGTGCTCTCGGCGCCATGCACAGCACCGCCTTGCCCAATGGACTGGCCATCGGATTGGCATCAAAAAGAAGGCGCGCACATCGCCGCCGTTCACCTTGGTGATGTGCGCGCACTGTCCATTACAGTCGTTCGATAATTGTCACGTTCGCGATGCCGCCACCCTCGCACATCGTTTGCAACCCATATCTCTTGCCCCGCGCGCGCAGCGCATGGACCAATGTCGTCATCAGCTTGGTCCCGCTTGATCCAAGCGGATGCCCCAAGGCAATGGCGCCACCATTGACGTTCAGCTTTTCAGGGTCGGCCCTGAGTTCCTTGAGCCAGGCCAACGGCACCGACGCAAAGGCTTCATTGACTTCATACAGGTCAATGTCATCGATCGACATCCCCGCACGGGCAAGGGCGCGACGCGTTGCCTCAATTGGCTCTTCCAGCATGATGACGGGATCGCCTGCGGTCACCGTCAGCCCATGAATGCGCGCGATCGGGGTCAGGCCATGCGCCTTCAGCGCGCGTTCGTTGACAACCAGCACTGCAGACGCACCGTCACACATCTGGCTCGCATTGCCCGCCGTAATCGTACCACCCTCTGCCAGAGGCTTCAGCGCGCCAATCGATGCCATGCTCGCGTCATAGCGAATGCCCTGATCACAATCATGCATGATCGTGCCGTCCGGCGTTTCCACGGCAAGCGGCACGATTTCAGCGTGAAAAGCGCCAGATTGCGTGGCATGCGCGGCCCGTTGATGGCTTGTCAGCGCAAAGCTATCCAGCGCCTCGCGATCGAACCCGTGTTTATCGGCAATTTGCTGCGCACCTTCGAACTGGCTAAACGATGCGACGCCAAAGCGATCCTTGACCCGCTGGCTCCATGGTCCAACCCCGATACCCTGATCCGCATACAGCATGACATTCGAACCCATTGGCACGCGCGTCATGCTTTCCACGCCTGCGGCAATCACAATGTCCTGCGTGCCGGACATCACCGCCTGCGCGGCGAATTGCACCGCCTGCTGCGAAGAACCGCACTGGCGATCGATCGTCACGGCTGGCACGGTCTGCGGCAACATCGAGGCCAGCACCGCTGTGCGCCCCAAGGCTGTCGACTGTTCCCCGCCTTGTGTCACGCATCCCATGATGACATCTTCCACCGCCTTTGGATCAAGACCGGTGCGCAAGATCAGGGCGTTCAGCATTTCCGCCGCCATATCCGCTGGATGCCAGCCCGCAAGATAGCCATTGCGCCGCCCGCCTGCCGTCCGAACGGCCTCTACGATATATGCTTCGCTCATTCCCTCACTCCTTTTGGCAATCAGGCCGCCCGCATTGGGGCTGGCCATTATCAATATGTCGATCTCTGGCTTGATCCGGCATGTCGCCGGCGCGCGGACAATCCGACGCGCCTGTCAATTGACCTGTCGCACCTGATCCGCCCATGCCGCCGCCCTCACTTCGCGACGGAGGATTTTGCCTGAAGCATTGCGCGGCAGGCTATCGACGAAAACATAGGATTTCGGCACTTTATATCCGGCGATACGCGCACGCGCCCATTGCTCGATCGACTGGGTATCGGCTTGTTCGCCGGGTTTCAGCACAATCACCGCCCTGACGGCCTCGCCCCAGCGATCGTCCGGGACGCCGATGACCGCCACCTCCTCCACCACGGGATGCCCGAAGATCGCATTTTCCACTTCAACCGGATAAATATTTTCACCGCCGGAAATGATCATGTCCTTGATGCGATCAAGGATGAAAATATAGCCATCCTCATCCATCCATGCCGCATCCCCGGTGCGCAGCCAATTATCCGGCGTCAGCGTCTTGGCCGTTGCCTCGGGCTGTTTCCAGTAATGGAGCATATTGCTCGATGACCGGATCTGGATTTCCCCGGCGATGCGCGGCGCCACGCAATTGCCATGGGGATCGACAATCCGCACCTCGGTCTGCGCCACGGCCCGGCCACAGGAACGCAGCCTCGGGTTCCCCGGCGGGTCATGGTCCTCGATGTCGAGCGCGACAACGGTGCCGGTCGTTTCCGTCAATCCATAATGCTGGACAAAAATCGGTCCGATCAAATCGATTGCCCGTTTGAGCAATGCTTCCGGTATCGGACTGGACCCGTAATTGATCCCCCGGACACAGCTATAATCGATCTGCCCTGACCGGGGATCATCCAGCAGAATCTTCAACGCGGCCGGGACAAGAAAGAGGCGGCTCACCTTCTCTTTTTCAATCAGGTCGAGCAGCTTGCTGGGTTCGAATTCGCGCACAATGACGGACTTGGCGCCTGCAAACATGCCGTAATTGCCCCAGCCCGTGCCGCTGATATGAAAAACGGGCATCGCGAGCAGGCTGATGTCATGTTCATCCCAAAGCGCCCATGACACTCCGGCTTCTTGAAGGTCGTAGCGCTGTTGCAAAAGCGCGCGATGCGTCAGCACCACCCCCTTGGGCAAGCCCGTTGTCCCGGACGTATAGAGCTGGACTACCGGATCATCGCCCTTGGCGACATAAGCGGGCGGGGCATCTGATTGCCCCCCTGCAAAGCGCTCCATCGGTTCGAAATCGGCCAACTCCCCTTCGATGGCGATGATTTTCCTGATGCCGCTGTTCGTGTGGGTCGACGCCTTGGCAGCTGCCTCGAATTCCGCGCCGACAAACAATAGGGGCGCGCCTGAATCCTGCAAGATTTGTTCAATCTCGGGCGGAGCAAGCCGCCAGTTCACCGGGACCAGCACCGCACCGATCCGCGCCGCCCCGATCAGCAATGCAAAATAGGCGGTACAATTCTTGCCAAGATAGGCGATGCGATCACCGGCAGTGATGCCCTCATTGATCAATGCATGCGCGATCTGGTTCGCCTGCCGGTCGAATGCTGCATAAGAGATTTCCACGCCCTCAAACTGGAACGCGATTGAATCCGGGCGCAGCCGCGCATGTGCGCGAATGACGTCCCCCAAATTATCGGGCCGATCGACAGAATCTGAACTGCGCATATTCATTTCAACCCACCTCAACAGAAATTAACGCCGCTTCCAAACATGCTCCGCATCGCCGGGGATATGGGCTTCACTGCCCGGTGAATTTTGCCCGGCGTTTTTCGATGAATGCCGCAACCCCCTCGGCAAAATCGGCGGTTCGTCCAGCACGCTCCTGATTGACGCGCTCTTCGTGCAAGGTGGATGTCAACGTCCCCTCCATCGCGTTGCGAATGGCCTTGCGCGTCATCGCATAGGCGCGGGTCGGGCCTGCCGCGAAACGACGGGCGATCTCGTCCGCTTCCTCGACTAGTCGATCATCAGGCACCGCCTTCCAGATCATGCCCCATTCCATCGCGGTTTCAGCCGGAATGCGTTCGCCCAACATCATCATCCCATTCGCCCGTGCGCGTCCAATCTGCTTGGGCAGCAGCCAGGTAGACCCCACATCAGGAACAAGGCCGATGTTGATAAACGCCTGCAGAAAATACGCGGAATAGGCGGCGATCGTAATATCGGCAGCAAGCGCAAGCGAACAGCCGGCACCCGCCGCGGCTCCATTCACCGCCGCCACAATCGGGATCGGCAGGCTGAATAATCGTTCAAGCACCGGGTTAAAATGCGTCTCGAGAAAACGCCCCGCATCTACTTCGCCGGGCCTGAGATCCCCGCCTGCCAGATCCCCACCACTCGAAAACGCACGGCCAGCCCCCGTGATCAACAACACCCGCGCGCGATCATCATGCCCAAGCTTGTCGAGTGCATCATAGAGTTCGCTGACGAGTTGTTCATCCAGCGCATTCAAAACGGTCGGACGATTCAATGTCAGACGAACAAGGCCGTCTTCATTGTTCAGTATGATCTTTTCATATGTCATGTACTTGATCCTCTCAACGTCCGAACGTCACCCGCGCGTGAAGCTGCCGCCGCTTTTCGCCAGCTCGACGAGTAATTTAGAGGGGGTAAAAGCGGCGCCATAGCGTGTTTCCAAAGCTCGCAATGAGTCCACGATTGTTTGAAGGCCTATAGTATCCGCCCAAAACATCGGCCCACCGGTATAGACCGGCCAATTATAGCCAAGGATCGCGGCCACATCGATATCGGACGCCCGCAGCGCGATGCCTTCCTCCAGCAGCTTTGCGCCTTCGTTCACCACCGGAAACAACAGGCGCGCCAATATGTCGGCAGCAGCTTGCTTGCCGGATGGCACCACCCCCTTATCGACGGCGAAGCTGGCGATCACCTCTGCCGCGACCGGCGAGGGCGTTGCGTGGCGGTGCTCGTCATAATCATAATATCCGCCCGCCTGTTTCTGCCCCAGTCGTCCCATGGCCACCAGATCGCCGGCAACACTGCGTGTTGTCGCGCCCCTGCCGATGACATCAAGCCCGACAAGATCGATCATCTGGAACGGCCCCATGGCAAAACCATAATCGAAGACGGCCTGATCGATCTCCTGCGGACTTGGGCCTTCGAGCACCAACGCATCCGCCTGTATTTGCCGTTGCGCCATGATGCGATTGGCGATGAACCCATTGCAGACCTTGCTCAGCACCGGCACCTTGCCAATCGTCTTGGCGAGTTTCATGGCCGTCGCGATGACAGACTTCGACGTATGTCGACCGCGCACGACTTCCAGCAACTGCATGACATTCGCAGGCGAGAAGAAATGCAACCCGACCACCCATTCGGGACGCGATGTCGCCGCCGCAATCTCATCAAGATCGAGAAAGGACGTATTGGATGCGAGTATCGCGCCCGGCTTGGTCGCGCGATCCAGCTTGCGGAAGATATCCTTCTTGACCTCCATCTCCTCGAACACCGCCTCGATCACGAGATCCACATCCGCGAGCGCCGCAAAATCAAGTGCAGGCCGGATCAGGCCCATGCGTTGTTCAACATCGGCCGCCGTCATCCGGCCCTTACGGGTCGCATTTTCATAATTGCGACGGATCACCCCAAGGCCGCGATCCAATGCCGCTTCGCTCATCTCGACCAACACGACAGGCAGGCCGATATTGAGGAAGTTCATCGCAATGCCGCCGCCCATCGTACCGGCACCGATGACGCCGACCGTCGCGATCGGTATTGTCGGGATATCTTTGGGAACATCCGGAATTTTGGTCGTCTCGCGTTCTGCGAAGAAATAATAACGTTGCGCCAGACTTTCGATTGATGCCTCAAGCTCTTTGAATAACGCCCATTCGCGCTTCAGCCCCTCATCAAAGGGCAGATTTACCACCGCTTCAATCGCCTTCACGATATTTTCAGGCGCCTTGAATCCACGAAAGCTGCGCGCATTCTTCTTACGAAAATCAGCGAATATCTCCGGCTTGCCGTGCGCAGATTCCAGCCTGTCCTGTCGATCGCGCACCCGCACCAGTGGTTGGTCCAAAACGGATCGGGCATAAGCGATAGCATCGTCACGCAGCCCACCTTCGGTTGCAAGCATATCTACAACGCCAAGTGTGCGCGCCTCATGCGCACTAATGGCTCTGCCGGACACGATAAGATCCAGCGCCGTCTCCACCCCCACAATGCGCGGCAGACGCTGCGTCCCGCCCGCACCGGGCAACAGTCCCAGCTTCACCTCGGGCAGGCCAAGTTTTGCAGAGGGGACGGCGATCCTATAATGGCAGGCCAGCGCCAATTCGAGACCGCCGCCCAGCGCCGATCCATGGATGGCCGCCACTACAGGCTTGTCCGACATCTCGATCAGCGTAAATATTTCGCCGAGATCCGGCCCCACAATGGCTTTGCCAAACTCGGAAATATCCGCCCCGGCAAAGAAGGTCCTACCCGCGCAGATGATGAGAATCGCCTTTACATCCGCAGATGCCATCATTCGCCGCAGGCCCTCATCCAGCGCACAGCGCACCTGCGCGCCTAGGGCATTCACCGGTGGAGAGTCGATCTCCAGAACGCCGATACCGTTGCAGATTTCTTCGTTCGACACCTTCGCCATCACACCGCATCCTCTAAATAATTCATTTATATTTTATGTTATAAATTCAGATATTTACTGCAAAAATTGCATTGCGACATCATCAATACCAAGATCAGTCGATAAGCGCGCTTCCCCCAGAAACTGGTAAGGTGACCCCAGTCACATGACTGCCCGCGCGCGATGCCAGATAGAGAATCGCACCGACAATATCCTCTGGTCGCCCCGGCCTATCGCCAAGCGGTATCGATGGTCGCGGCTGATGTTCGGGATGGCACTCGTCAAACCAGAATGCGGTCATCCTTGATTCAAACACGCCCGGCGCAATCGCATTCACGGTGATGGATTCCGGTGCCAGCGACTTGGCCAAATGCCGCGTCAGCATCAGCATGCCCGCCTTGCTGGCCGAATATGGAAAGCTATCGAGCGCCGGCGGTCGCATCCCATCAATCGATGCGATATTAATAATCCGCGCCGGATCATCACGATCAGCCGCAGCACGCAACAGCGGCAGCAAGGCCTGCACCAGTGCAAAAGGTGCGGTCAGATTGAGATTCAGCACCTTTTCAAAACCGGATCGCGGAAATGAATCGATGGGTGCAGCCCAGCTGGCCCCCGCATTATTCACCAATATATCAAGCGCTGAGACATGCTCCACGATCCCTGCGGCGACCGCAGCCACGCCCGCCTCGGTCGCCAAATCCGCCACCATCGCATGGCATTCACCCAAGACAGAAAGCCGATCACACATGACATCGAGCGCAGCCTGTTTGCGCGCACATATCCAGACCCGTGCGCCAGCACGAACCAACCCCTCGGCAATCATGGCGCCAATGCCGACAGAGCCACCGGTCACCAGTGCCGTACGCCCACGCACATCGAAAAGTGAATTGATATCCATTGGGCGTTTAGATCGTTCGGGAGATCAGCAATTTCATGATCTCATTCGTACCGCCATAGATACGATTGATACGGGCATCCTTATACGCCAGCGCAATGGGATATTCATTCATATAGCCATATCCGCCATGTAGCTGCAGACATTCATCCACGAGCTTGCAGTGCAAATCCGACACCCAATATTTCGCCATCGAGGCAGTCGCGCTATCCAGTTCGCCTTTCAAATGCTGACCAACGCAATGATCCACAAAGACGCGGGCGATCGTTGCCTCCGTCTTCAATTCCGCCAGCTTGAACTGGGTATTTTGGAAATCGAAAATAGCTTTGCCGAACGCCTGACGTTCTTTCACATAATCAATTGTGATGCCTAGTGCATATTCGATCGCCGCCACGCCTTGCACCGCAAGTATGAGGCGTTCTTGCGGCAGTTTTTGCATGAGTTGGATAAAGCCAAGCCCCTCTTCAGCACCCAGCAGATTTTCAATCGGCACCCGAACGTCATTGAAAAACAATTCTGACGTATCCGCCATGCTGCGGCCGATTTTGTCGAGATTGCGACCGCGCTCAAAGCCCTCCGCATCATTTGCATCCACCAGAATGAGGGATACGCCGCGCGCACCCGCAGACGGATCGGTCTTGACGACCATCAGGATAAGATCCGCATTCTGACCATTGGAGATAAATGTCTTGGAGCCGTTGATGACATAATGATCTCCGTCACGACGCGCCGTCGTCTTGACCCCTTGAAGGTCAGACCCCGCCCCCGGTTCGGTCATGGCAATGGCGGAGATCGCCTCGGCGCTGGCGATGCGCGGCAACCACTTTTGTTTCTGCGCCTCCGAGCCATAGGTCTCGATATAAGGGGCGATAATGGCGTTATGCAGCGTTACATCCCAGCCCTCGAAACCGCGCAGACCGATCTCGCGCATCAGCACAACTTCGTGCCGAAAATCGCCGCCGATGCCGCCATATTCCGCTGACGTCGAAAGTCCGAGGATACCTGCTGTTGCCGCCTTTTCCCAAAAACTGCGCGGGATAATGCCTTGCTTGCGCCACTCAGTCAGGCGATCTGGCGACGCATGCTCATCCAGAAAGCGCCCGACGCTGTCACCAAATATCGTGAATTCGTCATCGGACATATAATCTGGCGTCGGCACGTTCAAAACCGCCATATTACCCTCTTCCCCTACATAATGTTGGTTCAGGCCGACTTGATGCCGACAACACCCACACATCTGACCATTATTTTTAATACGTGATGCACTTTCATCGGCGAGTATCAGATATCCATTAAACCCATAAATCTATATTTTGCGTCATTTTATCGGCCCTCCCTATATATGCAGCCTGACATATAATTACCTACAAATTGCAGTATTTTGAATGTCTACAGGGCTGTTGTCAGGGGCAAACAGGGCCAAGGTCGCCAGACAAAAGATAGGGGCGAGCTTCATATACATTCCCCTCGACTTCCCCATCAGTTCGAGCATTGGTGTGGCCGTGAATCGCGGGCCATGAAGTTGGGTCGCACGCCCTGAAGGTCTATCCTTACAGGGCATTGGGTGTTGGAAGCGGTGAGGTGCCGTTTCTTGCCAAGGAGACCACCCATGACTACACTCAAAGCCCCCACCAAGATCGATGGTGTGATTGATCTGCTGCACCGCGACTGCGGTGCGACCTTGATCGAACTGGTAGACGCCACCGGCTGGCTGCCACACACGACACGCGCAGCCCTGAGTGGTCTGCGCAAGAAGGGGCATCCCATCAGCAAATATCTGCGCGATGGGGTGACCGCCTATCAGATCACGGCGGTCGGGATATGAGCGCGCTGGACGAACAGTTAGCGGCACTCACGACCATGTCCGCAGTACTGCTCCGCGCCGAATGGCTACGGCTCCATAAAGTGCCGGCACCCGCCATGACCACCGACCTGTTGCGACGCGGCATCGCGCATCGACTACAGGAGCGCGCCAAGGGCGGTCTGCCTTCTGGCACTGTGCGGGAGCTTGGCCGATTGTGCCGCCATTATACCCGAACGGGTGCGGTGGAAGCAGCGCAACCAAGTCGGATCAAGCCCGGTACCCGGCTGGTCCGAGACTGGGGCGGTGAAAGCCACCATGTGGTGGTGCTGGAAACTGGATATCTTTACAGGGAGCAGAATTATTCTTCACTGAGCCAGATCGCCGTTGAGATCACAGGCGCCAAATGGTCCGGCCCTCGCTTCTTTGGGCTGATCAAACGGAAGAAGGCGGAGGTCGCTCATGCGTAACGCCAAGGGGTGTTCAACACCCAAGTCCATCCGTTGCGCCATCTATACGCGCAAATCCACGGAAGAAGGACTAGAGCAGGACTTCAACAGCCTTGATGCCCAGCGTGAAGCCTGTGCTGCCTATATACTGAGCCAGCGTCATGAGGGTTGGACACTGGTCCCTGACCTTTATGATGACGGTGGGTATTCCGGCGGCAACATGGATCGCCCTGCCCTGAAGGCCGTCCTTGCCGAAGTGGCTGCCAAGCGGATTGATGTGATCGTGGTCTACAAGGTCGACCGGCTCACGCGCAGCCTGTCGGACTTTGCCCGGATTGTGGATGTGCTTGATGACGCGGACGCCAGCTTCGTGTCTGTCACCCAGTCCTTCAATACGACCACCAGCATGGGGCGCCTGACCCTGAATGTGCTGCTGTCCTTCGCGCAGTTCGAACGCGAGGTGACCGGCGAACGTATCCGCGACAAGATTGCCGCGTCCAAGGCCAAGGGCATGTGGATGGGTGGTCAGGTGCCACTTGGCTATGATCTGGATGACCGCAAGCTGATCATCAATCCGACTGAAGCTGACACTGTCCGCCATATCTTTGAGCGCTATGCGGCCTTGGGTTCTGGCAAGGCGCTAATGGTGGAGCTTGATGCAGCCGGCATCAAAAGCAAAGCACGGATCAATCGTCATGGTCGGGCCTATGGTCAGAACTCCATCAGCCGGGGTGCCTTATATGCCATGTTGCAGAACCGGCTCTATGTCGGGGAGGTCGTCCACAAAGGGCAATGCTATCCCGGCCAGCATGCGGGTATTATCGATCCCGATCTCTTCGATCAGGTGCAGCAGCAACTCAAGACAGCAAGAGTCGACCGTCGACTGGGAAGCAATGCTGTTGAACCAAGTCTGCTTGCGGGACTGATGGTCGATGGACATGGGCGTCGATTATCGCCAAGTCATGCTGTCAAGCAGGGTCGGCGGTATCGCTATTATGTCTCGCAGAATGATGGGGCGGAAGCCGCCAGCGAACCATGCTGGCGGATCAGCGCCAATGACATCGAGACATTGGTGTGTGCGAAGGTCAAGCAAGCCATCCACGATACCGTGCATCAGCGCATGGCCGTTGGTGATCTATCCAGCGATGTCATTACCCGCCTGAACAGGAACGCCAATCAGATCCGGCAATTGCTGGAGAACCAAGCTCCGGCCAAAATGCGCGAGGTCTTATTATCCCTGATCCAGCGCATTCAGGTCGTCGATACGACCAAATCCATCTTCGAGACTTCGTATCGCGATATGTTTGCCCGCTGTTTTTGGATCGCTCGGCCTACCGACTCAATCTGCATTGGTCCGGTCTCGCGCGGTGGGGGCGGTTCTGGCACCGCTATCCCTAGGAACTAGAGGAGGTTATGCTCGAGGATGGAGGGCGGCGAATTCGGTTCGATCGAATTCCGGTCTTTGCAGAACATATCACCGTACCGCCGCACGTTGCGGTTACCACCGCATCACATAAATACAGCTTCACCGAGAGCGAGACTGACCTCTGCTTTCACTTGCCTGAAGTGCTGCCCGACGGTTCGATGGACCTGACAACATTTCTCGGCAAAGCCTCGGCCGAATTCCTCGACGGCGGAGAGAAACTCTCTCCAGATGGACCAGACCAGATGCTAGGCGAACTGATCGCTGGCGTCTACGGCGATCAAGGAACCGCGGCGCCGACGTTCCGCACTGAGGGCGAAGATCCCATAGGGCGTTGGTTCTCGTGGGGCGATCATTTGCGCAGTGAATATGAGATTGAGCAATTTGCGTTCGTTCGGTGGGAAAACGAGGCAGGCCTGTTCTAACGCGGGAGGATACCTGTCCCGTCATCTGATGCTGGCGACCCACGCCGCAACTCCAAGTCTGCAAGGATGTCAGCAGAATCTGCCATCTTCGGCAGGGGTGGTCAGAAAGCAGCGGATCCGCAGTTGTGATCGAAAAATTGGCTGGTGAATGGCGACAAACGGTCGGCCCTGGAAACCAACAACGACGCATTCGAATGTCCGCTATCCCGTTTTCGCGGCTGGAAGCTGCTTGTCAGCACCGTCCGCGACGACCGACATTCGATGGTCAATTTCGCTGCTGATGAACGAAGGGCAGCTTGAGCCAGTCCGCTCCTACAAAGGAGCCGTTCCGGATCGCCAACTCACCAGCCACTGGGCGCGATATGCCGCGACCGGTTAAGACATTAGCCAATCCATCAGAGGATGATGCGAGGCGGTCCCTGAATGTGACGATATTGCGCATGCTCCCATCATTGCCTGACAGACGCGAGGCACTATGAACATGGCTGGAACAAATAGAGATCAATTAATGGACAAAACGGTGTTAGGGCCTTGACCTGAAATAGCGAGTCAGAGGATAAAGGGATCGTAGTCGTCCTACCGACTTTTTCACTCCTGCCCCGAGCCTTTTAGCGGCGAGGCAATGGGCCTCAGGAGCGCGGGCTTACCCCCGCATGGAAAAGGAGACGACATATGCTTACGGTTCATGTCCGTGCATATCATCGGTTCCGGCTCAACCGGGTGGAGCATGTGTGTGCTCCACCCGGCGCTGGCCGAACCAGTATTGTTTCTCATTCTGACCTAGACTAAGCGGTAGGGCGGCTACACTTTTCCGTGAAGTCCGTAAATAAGAGATTGCGCCAGTGTGGGCAAGCCGTCAACGGCTTTTGCCAGTCAAAACAGGCTAGCCCATGAACTCGCCGTCTAGACCAGCTAGAAGGCCATGACCACCGTGTCAGCCATGTTTAGCCATTAGCGTCTTGTTGACCACAATCTTGAGCGCCTCGATCTTGGCGCGGGTCGCTTGGCTCAACTCCTTCCGCAGCGTGGCGAGGTTTAGCAAGGCGTTGGCACTCCACGGCCCAAAGGCCAGCATCTTGGGTAGTAATTCATCGCGCTTGAGACGGTTGGCTTCCGACTGTACACCCGCGCCCACTCCGACGCAGTGATATTGTAACACCGGCTTGCGCAAGCCGATTTCATCGACAGATCTGTGTGGTACCTCGCCTACGTCGCCATCGCCCCATGCGTCGATATGTTGAAGGATTGATCCCTTGCCGATCACCAGCGCGTGCAAGTCGCAGCTCTCGTCGGCCACATCGAGCGCCTCGCGATAATGGCCGTCATCGGAAAAACTCATCCTCCGACCTTCGAATGACCGAAAGTGGGTCGGGAGCGGCCATCGCTCTCGTCGGATACAGGGCGACCACCAGCAAAGCGGCCGCTCTCTAGGGCAAAACGTGCGTTTTATTCCAGTCGTCCATTGACGGGCCGGAATTTGGGAGACAGTCCGCGAATAGGCGATAGAAGCTAACCTTGCTTCTTGCACGAGACATCGCGGATCCAACTGAGCCCGCGCATGGCTTGTGGCCAACCTAGTGTTGTTACTGCGAGAAAGGCAACGTGGTCGAGTTCTGCAGCAGTCAGGCCCTCAGCGAGCGCCCGACGGGCATGGGAGTGCGTTGCCCCTTCAGAATCAGCACCCATCGCTAGTGCCAGATGGATGAGACGGCGGGTCCGACTCTCAAGGGGGCCTGCGGCAGCCACGGCTGCACCCAGCTCTTGATAGGCTCGCCAAAGCTCCGGTTGCTGGTCAGCTACACATCCCGCAGTCGCCGGTAACGTAACTTCAGGCGTTTCTGTGAGATCGCTCGCACATTGCTTGCTCATACTCCATCTCCTCGCTTGTCGGCACAGCCGCTCGCATGGATAACATATCCTTCGGGTTAAGTTCACCTCGCGGATCTCGACCCGTCGGGTCGCGCTCAAATTTTTTTGAATCGCTCGCCTCCAAAGATGCACAACCGCAGCCAAGACGGTATGGCTTGAGTGAGCGATTTCAATTCAGTGGGTGCTCTGAGGGTGGGCGCGGCCTACGTCTGCGACATTATGAGTCCACGGCCTAGATCAAGGATGACCGTTATTCCGCGGCCTCGAGTTCCGGCTCTAGCGTCGGATCGTTGGCTGGAGTGGCGCGGCTCCTGCGGGCAAGACGCACGACATGGCTTGGCTTGCCCCGACGTGATACCAGCCAAACATGGTTTCCGATCAGTGCGATGGTGATAAGGCCGTTGACCCAATGTGCGGTACTGGTCCACCCGCGCAGCTCATCATCGGCAATGTAATAGAGGCCGTAGCCGGTCAGAGCCATGAACAGGACGATAACGCCAGTAGCGATGCCACTCTTGCGGCGGCGCTTGCCGAGCAGCCCAAGGCGAACATGGACGGGCAGCATCGCACCGATTGAGATGAGGAATGCGAAGCACGCCAGGCCATGGACCGTCAGCGCCCATGGTTGCCATGGACTTCGTTCGCTACCAAAGTCACCCTCGACCCGGATGAAGTGTTCGAGAATCAGCCAGCTGATGCCTGCCAACGCCAGCAAGGAGAAACTCGTATAGAGGAGCCGCATCTGCCAGGCAGGCAGGCGGGTGGAGAACTGCGGTGGACGTCGATTCATGCGGTAGGTTCCTTCAATTCGAATGGGATGACGCGCCCATCAACAAATATTGTCAGTGCTGATGCGCCCGCGAGACCGAGGCAAACGACCGACTTCAGGGTGGCGGAGACCAGAATCTTGGTCAGCGCATCGGTATCCATCGCAGACGCAGCCTCTACTGTGACCGATGCGATCGCAGGCGATGCGCCCGCCAGATGGCGCATATCGAGCCCGCCGGAAGCATCGTGTCCCGCACTTGTGGCGAGCGCAGCATTCTGAAGCTCGACCATGGCCAGCGGTTCGCGCGACCCCGGCATGGCGATGGTTACTGGCCAAGCCTCCGGTCCAAAGCCCTTGATGTCGCCTCCGGCATTGACTAGTCCACATTGGACACCCACCGCGCGCATCGCGTCGATCGCGCAATCGACGGCAAAGCCCTTGGCGATGCCACCCAGGTCGAGCCGTAGCGGCCGATCCAGCCAGACTTCGCGGTTCGTCACATGCACATCGCGCCAGTTTGCCTGGGGATCCAGCGGAAGCAGGCTGTCATTCCTTGCAAGTAATCCGCGCGCCGCCATCAGCCCACCCAGAGTAGGGTCGAATGCGCCGCAGCTTGCTTCCGCCCAGAACAGCGCACGCTGAAGCACCTCGGCCGTCCAGGGATCGACGGTAACAGACCGCCTATGCCCAAGTCGATTGACAGCCGATAGCTCGCTTACCGGATCATGCGCACTCAGCAAACTCTGTACTTTGACGATCGTGGCAAAGCCCGCTGCGATCGCCTTTTCATGCGGGGCAGTGATCTCAACGAAGGTGCCAAGCAGCGGCCGACACCGACGTTCGAGTTCACCCATGATCTGAAAGGACGGCATCATAGGTGGCAAGCAATCGCTTAACACCATCGGTGACATGACGGCACGAAAGTGTTGCTCCGGAGATGTTCTTGATGTCCTTGTCGAGCTGAAGCGTGGCTCCATGACGCTTTCCGGTGAACTGGGCGCGCCATTTTAGATTGCGGATCTGGTCGCCATAAGTCTCTCGATAATCGAGCACCTCGATGCCTTTGATTGCGCCGCCTGCGTCAAGCGCCAACGCAAAGGTAACGAACTCATGCTTCCCCAGCACCCGATCGACGATCACCCAGCCAAGCCGCTTTCCAGCGGCATCTACAGCCTCCCATGCCATAATCTTGGGAGCACGCACAGGAATGCCCGCGATCTTCTGGACTACGGAGCGCTGTTGCGGCGTCAGCACGACATTGCGGTCAATGAAGCTGGCTGCAGAAGGGAACATCGCCACCCTGGCCTGTGCCGGTGTCATGTACGTGGTGGCATGACCCGACGTCGATCCGACGATCGCCGCTGTCGCGCCTGCAATCAGATAATTCCATCGCATTGATTTCGATCCTTCCTTATTTGTGGTTTAGAAATTGTAGCCGACCTTCAGCCGGACCTCACGCTTCTCATGCTCACCGAGGTGGAGCGTGTCCGAGCGCGCCAGATCGAGCGGTGCGCCGGAAAGCTGCGGCAAATAGGTCAACGTCGCCCACCATTTCTTGCCGCCATAATGGAGCGTCGGCCCCGCGAACCAGGCATGGTGCTCGCGCGTGAAGTCAGCAGGGAAATCGGGGTATTCGCTGTGGTATCGCCCCTCGACGCCCGCGAACCAGTTGGGGGCGAAGCGATAGCTGAGCCCGCTAGTGAACTCCCATTCAAGCTCGGAGCCCCAATCCTGAGGACCTTTCACCTTGCGGAACTCCTGCTCGAGCGTCCAGTTGAAGGCCCAGACCAGTCGGTCCTCGAGGAAATTTTTCTGAAGGATCAGCTTGGTCTCGAGTGCCAGTTCGGTCTGGCGTTCGCCGGTCACCTTGTGAATACGCGACCATACCGGCTCGACATAGACGGCAAGCCCAATCGGGTCCTTGAACGGGCTGAGGATATTCCATTTGAGCGACGCCTTCAGCCCATCAAAGCCGAAATTACGATCCACGTCAGGATATTCTGGGGCGCCATTCTCGACAGGTGCAGCACCGCGAATATTGTGACTGCGGAATGGCAGATAGATCGAGCCCTGCAGATGGTCCGTTAGTCCATGCTCGAATTCGATCTGGTAATCCTGGGCGTCATAATGCCCCTGCCCCTTATCCCGCCGGTCCGTGATCCAGAGATAGGCTTCCGATTCGCCCTTGGGCAGCGTTTCCGCGCCATAGGTATAACCGAACAGATTTTCATCCGCCGCAGCCGGAGCGGCATGAAGTGCGATCGTCGTCGCCAGCGCAATGATCATGCAGACCTTATTCATAGTTTCCCCTTTGCGAATGAGAACGATTCTCATTTGCAAGTCCATTAACTTGTTGTAGGGATCAGTCCACCTGAGATTGTGAACATTGGGAATTTGTATAGAGATGCCAACATCACTGTTATCTGCCACTCACACCCGAGCTTTGAATAAGGTCGCTCGCGGACAATGAAGGTCCTTTTTCTCGAGGATGACGGGGACACGCGCACTTATGTTGCGCGTGGCCTGGAAGAGCTTGGGCATCAGGTCCACGCATTTGCCGACGGACAGGCGGCGCTGAATGATATCACTCAGAGGGAGTTCGACATACTCGTTCTGGATCGCATGGTTCCTGGGCTCGAGGGCCTGTCGGTATTGCGCACGGCTCGCGCCATTGGCTGCAGGACCCCCGCACTGCTTCTTACCGCGATGTCAGCGATCGAGGATAGGGTCATCGGCCTTGAAAGCGGCGCTGACGATTATCTGATCAAGCCTTTCGCCTTTGTCGAACTGGCCGCGCGCGTGAACGCCCTTGGGCGCCGGTCATCGCCCAGTGAGGTCGCCACGACATTATGCGCAGGTGACATCGCAATGGATCTACTACGCCGGGAAGTGCGGCGGGGTGAAAGAATTATCAACCTGCAGCCGCGCGAGTTCAGTCTGCTGGAGCAGCTGCTACGCAACGCCGACCGCGTCGTCACACGCACGATGCTGCTTGATCGTGTTTGGAATTTTGGATTCGATCCTAAGACCAATATCGTCGAGACGCATATGAGCAGGCTCAGAACCAAGCTCAATGAAGGGTACGACGCTGATGTGATCCGCACCGTACGCGGCGCAGGCTATATGATCCGCCATGCCGACTAGCGTCATGCCACGGACAATTCGCGGACTTACGCTTGCGATGGCGGTTTCGTCAGGTGTTATTACGGGCCTTCTGGGGCTCGCCACCTATACTCTCGTACATGAAGAAATCGAACGCCAGATCAACCAGCGGATCAAGATCGAGGCGGACGCGTTGTTGGATCATCGCCGCGATCATGGCTTTGCAGCACTGGTAAAGCTTGTCAATACGCGCGATCGGCGTTCCGCACCGGATGACCTCAGCGATCAGGAAGGAACGGATGAAAGCGGCCGCGGAATGGGCTACATCGTGACCGATGCCTTGGGAACGCGGCGGGCCGGATCGCTCATTGCCGCCATGCCACCGCCCGGCTGGAGCGAGTTCGTTCATTTCCACAAACCTGACGGCAAGATTGGCATCGCTCAGGCTATAAACATGACGCTTCCCGATGGCGGTCAGTTGGTCGTCGCGGCAGATCGTTCGATTGTAGACGAGATGGACTTGTCATTGCTCGAGCTCTTCGTCGTGGGCTTTGGACTTATCCTTGCAGTCGGCACGACAGCGGTCATAGGACTTGGCCGTCTGGTTCGGCGCAGGCTATCGGCAATTGAAGTGTCGGCAACGGCGATCATGGCCGGTGATTTCACGCGTCGAATACCTGTTCATCCATCCGGTGACGAGTTCGACCGGCTGTCGTTGATCCTTAACCGGATGCTGGATCGTATACAGGCATTGCTTGACAATCTGAAACAGATATCGAGCGACATCGCGCATGATTTAAGAACGCCCCTTAGTCGCCTGCGTACGCGCCTGGAAGCGGTAGAGCAGATCTCAGCCGGCACGCCTCAGCAGCCACTTCTGGTTTCCGCAATTGATGAAACCGACGATCTGCTTGAGCTGTTCTCGGCAATTCTCGCGATCTCGGAGATTGAAGGCCAATCGGCCCGCAGCCGTTTTCTATCGGTCGATTTGAAGGAAGCGGTCGAAGAAATTGTGGAGGCATATCGTCCGGCGATCGAACAGGCAGGAATGACATTCAACCTGTCGATCGCAACCGCGACGGTTCTTGGGGACAGAAAATTGCTGCAGCGCTGCATCGACAATCTGTTAGACAATGTGCTTGTCCACACCAAAGCTGGGACGACGATCATGCTTTCGGTTGAAAAGCGTCAAAATATGGTTGCGCTCACCATTGCCGACAACGGGCCAGGGATTCCTTCCATCGATCAGGAGCGTGTCTTTCAGCGCCTGACACGACTGGATCGCAGCCGTTCAACGCCCGGTCACGGTCTCGGCCTCAACATGGTTTCTGTGATCGTCTCCGCACACGATGGACGGATACAAATCGTCCCGACGCCCGTCGGCCTCACTGTAGAAATTCTTCTGCCAGTCGCGGTTTGATTGCGGTCGTGGTGAAACTCCTCGGTATTGCGTGACCAATCGCGTATTCTCTCAGGGTCATGTCGTCGGCAGTATAGTGTAGCAGTCAAGCGGTAAACGATTGGTGTCAGCGGAGGATGCTTCGCCTACCTCAGCCCTATCGGCTTCGAACTGGAGAATATGGCAGCTGATATCGATGTCAAACAAACCTATAGAAGGCCAATATTCAGAATAACATATTGATTATTACTTTAAACAGTCATAGTATAGGATATAAATGGTGGAAGAAATACTCCAGATATGAAGGTATGTTTAAATATATATTTTACGTCAGTACTGCAAGAGGTCTCGCCGGGGCACACGCATTTATAACTATTGGGCAGAGACCTTAAAATAATCATATTACAATCATAACTTAGTCGACCCACTCTCCGACGCAGAAGTGCCGCTAGTCGTTGAGGACCACAGCAGTGGAAGCATCACATCAAAGGCAGCGCCTTGATTATAGGTTGTGTCGAGTTGGATGGTCCCACCCAACCGCTCTACAATCGCCTTGGTAATTGATAGACCTAGCCCGGTACCAGCAATACTCGACTGAATATTGGTTTCGTGGGACTGTGAAAATCTATTGAAAAGTCGGTGACGAAAATTATTAGGAATGCCTGGACCTTGATCTGCTACTCGCATACGAACATGGTCCCCCATCAAGTCTAGACATACAAATACAACTGATCCTTCAGGAGAGAACTTAGCTGCATTGGATATCAGATTATTTAGAACCTGTATAATTCTATTTTGGTCTGTCATCAATAAGATGGAGGCATCAGGTGGTGTATAATCCAAGGTTACGCCAGTTTGTCTTGCATAATCGCGGTTCTGCAATACTGCTTCCTGCACCACATAACATAGATCAACCATTTCGAGTTCAAAGTGCATATTTCCGGAATCTAGCGCTCCCATATCGAGAAGGTCGTTAACGAGCAATGTCAGGCGTTTTGCGCTGCGTAAGCTTATTCCAACTAGCGCCATAGCTTTGTCCGGCAGCTTTCCCGCGACTTCACTCTCCAACAATCTCAACGATCCGAAGATAGATGTTAGTGGCGTACGCAGTTCATGGCTGACTGTGCATATGAGCTCCTCCTTCAGTCGCACAATCTCGCGCAACTCATTCCGTGCCTGAATTGCATCCACCTCCCCCACGTTGCTCATACCGATGGCAATAGGGCCAACGAGCAACTGGGCAATGAACATATCCCTATCCCTGAAAGCTTTCGGTGTCGCAGAATGATATTTCAGCACGCCTACTGTTCGCCCTGCGTGGGGGATCGGGACCACAATCATGGATCGTAAGCCGAACTGTTGGCATGTGGCGCGATTGACGCGGGGATCGCTCTCTGAGTCCCGGCACAAAAGCAGTTCCCCGGATAGCACGGAACTCCCCGACAGGCTGTTTTGCAGATCGATGCGTAATCCGAGCATTGCAGCGGACGCTCCGCTTGCTGCCGCATAAAAAAGCTGATCGCCATCGAGCAGTTCAACTGCAATTCCATCGGCCTGAGGCATGACTGAATACTCAGAAACAATTATTTTAAATATATCTTGTACATCTCCCTTATTTGATAAAATTCTATTTTGTATTTCAAGAAGTCCGTCAAACCTATCCTGTTCTTTCTTTATCATAAACACCTCCGGTTTTTCAGATATATGTTTACATATATTATTATTTTTCTCAGCAAGAAAATTTGGTCCGGATTGCGAAATAGGTTAGGGAGGTAGCCTCGCCTCCAGATTAAGATTAGGCGGCGAGCTTGCCGGGTTGCAAGCGCCGAGGCACGACCATTCGCCTATTCTCTCATGCGCTGGTTACTGTCGGAGCACGCACCCTGCAGGTGACGATTTTCGCCCCCGCATCGAGAGGCGCAGCACCGCCAGCAAGCCGATCACCGCAAACATCATGACCGCGCCAAGCAGAGCAAACATCCTGTCGGCCAGAGCGATGCGGAAGCCCATCACCTCTGCCAGAGCATAACCCGCCATACCAAGGGACAAGGTGGCTATCAGCCAGCCAATGCCGCGGCGGTAGCGCTGAACAATTTCGGGCCTGTCCTGAGTGCCCAGCAATCTCGCGACGATCTGGCTGTCGATCGTATCCGTCAGAGCCATGCCCGCGGCGAATATCGTCGTGATGGCTAGCGCGCTGGCAATGCCACCACCCGATGCAGCGGCCGCCCCCCATGCGGCGGCCTGCGTTGCTGTATCGAATACAAGGCCGAAGACAAAGCCGATGCCAAGGATCGCCAAAGGATGACAGGTCGTGCGTAACGCCTGCGGCATCAGATGGTGACGCCAGCCAATAGGGCGATATTCCGATGGTTGGAACAAGGCATGAAGATTGGCGAGCCCCACGAATGTCAGTAGCCCGATCACCAGCCAGTCGATGACATCCGGCGCCCATGACGGCAGGGCAAAGATATCGGCGAGCAAGGCCATAATCACTGCGACAACGGTCACCGACAGGCTGTGGCCGATGGCGAACAGGGTGCCGCACCACGGCGCTAGCCGGGGGCGTTTATCCACCGCCAAAAAAGTCAGGTTATCGACGACGGCGACATGATCGGGGTCAATACCATGCCGAAGCCCCAGCACGAACAACAACCCCCATGCGGGATCAAGCGTGAAAACGTCCATCATCGCCCTCCTGCTGCGCGGCGCAACAGATAGATGTCCATGATCCAGCCATGGTCGTCGCGGGACTTGGCGCGCTCGGCGACAATCTGCGGGCCCAGTTCCGCCAGCGGCCCTTTACGCAAGATCTGTTCGGCCATGCCGACATAAGCGCCCCAGTAAATGGTGACGCCTTCGAAATCGAGATACTGGAATGAACATTCGCCATCCAGCATGACGACCAGTGTATCCACGCCTGAAGGCCAGCCATGATCCCGCAATTGACGACCCGTGGTGACGATAAAGGGTGCGCCGATGTCGTTGAGTGCGATCGCATGGGCCGCCGCCAACATATTCATCGACATGATGCCAGGGATGCTGCGGATGTTCGGGGCCGGGTCCAGCCGCGCGGCAATCCTTAGTGTGCTGTCATACAAGGCCGGATCACCCCAGACGAGCAATGCCACCTTGAGGCTTTTCGCGCGATCCTGCGGCCCGTCATCCGGCAGATGCGCGGCAATCGCGTCCTGCCAGGCTGCAACAATGGCATCGTGCCAGTCATTGACACCGACCAGATAATCCGGATTCTCGACATCGCGGCACGGCACATCGAACTCCGCGATGCGCGTGGCCTTGTTGGTCAGCACCTCTGCGCAGATAGTACGGCGCAGGTCGGCAAGATCGGCCTTGGCACTGCCTTTGCGCGGAATGAGAATCAGGTCGGCGGTATTGATCTCCCGGATCGCCTGCAATGTCAGATGTTCCGGGTTGCCGGTGCCGATCCCAATCAGGGCAAGGTCGATCACAATATTTGCCCCTTGCATAAAGGGGACAGGTGACAAGCGCAGGATCCAGCTATGTTGTCGATCATGTAAACAGTATGATAAATCACAAAAATCTCCATGCCGCCATCCCCGACAGCCTATAAATAATCGCCACACATCGCGGCGATCAGGGAACAACGCGTCAGCGCCGGGCAGCAGGTCTCCTGACTCACGGGTCTTTGCTTCCCCAAGCCTTCCCAGCCCTTCTGCAAGGACCAGTGGCATCATTTGGGGCGGCTCGCCGCTCACAGTTGCGGGGGCAGTTATGGATTAGGCGCCTGATGGCTACACCTCACCATATTCCCTTTTAATCCGTTGGCATCTCTAGCCTTCGGAACTACCGATCCGGTGGTTGCCAGCCTTGGCAAGGCAAGTCAAGCAGGCGGATCGGCCAACGCGCCATAGAGGATCAACGCCGGGGCATCGCCGATATTGTCCTCCAGCATCTTGGCCAGTGCTGCAATCGTCGCGCGGATGATTTTCTGTTCCGGACGGCTGACGGATTCGACCAGTAGGGCAGGCGTGGCGCCGGGCAGGCCGTGTTCATGCAACAGGCGGACAAGTTTCGGAAAAGTGCGCTTTGCCATGAACACCACGGTGGTGGCATCCGGATCGGCCAGCGCCGCCATGTTCATCCCTGTGGGCAGGTCGCCCGTCGCATCATGGCCGGTCACGAACTGCACCCGCCGTGCCGTGATGCGGCGGGTCAGCGGGATGCCCGCCGCCGCCGCCGCTGCGCAGGCGGAAGGCACGCCGGGGATAATTTCATAGCGGATGCCGGCGGCTTCCAGAGCGAGAACTTCTTCCTCCAGCCGTCCGAAAATCCCCGCATCACCGGATTTTAGCCGCACGACGCGCTTGCCGGTCAGCGCATAATCGACCAGCAAACGGCTGATATGTTCTTGACTTGGCGAAGGGCGGCCCGCCCGTTTGCCCACGCTGACCAGATCGGCATCAGCGCGAGCATGGGCAAGGATCGGCCCGGCGGACAAATCGTCGAACAGGATGGCGTCAGCCGCCAGCATGCGGTTCACTGCCTTCACCGTCAACAATTCCGGATCGCCGGGACCGGAGGAGACGAAGGAGACGAAACCGGTCATTATATGGGGGCCGGTCATGATGCAGGCACGATCAGGTGGAAAAACGTGCCTGTTGCAAGCCCCTGCCGCGACCCGGTTTCATCTACAGCCTGCCCATTGGCGTCCACCACATCGGCCAGCGGCGGATCCGGCTGATCGAGGATCGTCGCGTAATGAAATTCATGCCCGCGCAGCCGCGCCCCGGTTGCATGGCCCGGAATGGAGGATTTCAAACGGGCGAGGCGATAGCCAAGGTGCATCCGACGCTTGGCAAAGCTGGTTTCCAGACGCAGCAACCCCGCCATTGCATGTTGTACGCCCTGTGCATCGACCAGCCCTGCGCCCATCGCCATATAGCCCCCGCATTCGCCATGCACCGGTCTTGTTTCGGCAAAGCGGCGCAACCCTTTGCGAAACCGCCCGGCGGTAGCCAAGGTGCCGGCATGGAGCTCGGGATAACCACCGGGCAGCCAGCAGACATCGGCGCTGTCATCCGGCACTTCATCGGCCAACGGCGAAAAAGGCAGTATTTCTGCCCCCGCCATACGCCAGCCAGTGATCAAATGCGGATATATGAAGGAAAAAGCAGCATCGCGGGCCAACGCCACCCGATTGCCCGGCGGCGTCACCGGCAGGGCGGGCTGGTCCGTGGCGATGCGACTACCCGCCAAGGCGCGCAAACAATCCAGATCGACATGCGCCGCAATGAACGCGCCCACATCGTCCAGAATCTGTTGCAATCTCGGCTGTTCTTCTGCCTGCACCAGCCCCAGATGCCGTTCCGGCAAAGCAATCGCATCGCGACGCGGTAATGCGCCCAACACGCGGATGCCCACCCTATCCATTCCCGCGCGCGCCAATGCCTCATGCCGCGGGCTAGCGACTTTGTTCAGAATTACCCCGGCCAAACGCACATCCGGTGACATAGTGGCAAAGCCAAGGGCAACCGCCGCTGCCGACTGGGCCTGACCGGAAATATCCAGCACGAGCACCACCGGCCAGCCCGTCAATGCGGACAATTCGGCGCTTGCGCCATTGCCCGCCTCGCCCGTATTTGCCACCCCGTCGAACAGGCCCATCGACCCTTCAGCCACGATCAGATCGGCGTCATGGGCCGCACCAGACAGGCCTTCAATCCTGTCCGCGCTCATCGCCCAAGTGTCGAGATTGACCGATTTCCGCCCGGATGCCGCGGTGTGAAAGGCCGGGTCGATATAGTCCGGGCCGTTCTTGAACGGCTGCACCACAAGGCCCTGCGCGCGAAAGGCCGACAACAGGCCCAACGTCACCATCGTCTTGCCCGTGCCCGATGCAGGCGCCGAAATAATCAGGCCAGGACAGGTCATGCCGCGTCCGGGAAACGAGGTTCCGTCCCCACCGGGCGGAATCGACGATCATAATCGCCGGCATAAAGGCGACTTTCGTCAAAATGCGTCGCCCCGATTGCTCGCCCTACCAGGATCAGCGCCGTACGCTCCATTTCCGCGCCCACCGCCGTTTCCAGCGTATCCAGTGTCGCGCGCACGATCCGTTCATCTGGCCAACTCGCCCGCCACACGATCGCGACCGGGCAATCCCCACCATAATAAGGCGTCAGTTCAGCTACCACGCGATGCAGCACATGCACTGACAGATGCACCGCCAACGTCGCCCCCGTGGCAGCAAAAGCAGCCAGCGCCTCCCCCTGCGGCATAGCGGTGGCGCGGCCGGAGGTGCGCGTCAGGATGACGGACTGGGCCACCCCCGGCAAGGTCAGCTCGGCCCCCAGCGCCGCTGCTGCTGCTGCGAAGGAAGGCACGCCGGGCGTCACATCATAAGGAATCCCCAGTTCGCGCAAGCGGCGCAATTGTTCCCCCATGGCCGACCAGACCGACAGGTCGCCGGAATGAAGCCGCGCGACATCATGACCTGCGCGATGGGCAGCCTCGAACTCGGCGGTGATTTCATCGAGAGACAAGGACGCGGTGTTCACGATACGCGCGCCGGGCGGGCAATAATCCAGCAATGCCAGAGGCACCAGCGAACCGGCATAAAGACAGACCGTGCTGGTCGCGATCAGATCACGCCCGCGCAGCGTGATGAGATCCGGCGCCCCCGGACCTGCACCGATGAAATGTATCGTCATGCCTCATTCCTTTCTGCAATCTCAGCAATTGCGGCCATCGCCATGCCGTCGCGCGATACCGCCCGTGGCGACAACAGCCGCGCACCTTTGCCCGCCGCCGACAGCGCCGCCGCCTCTGCGACACTGCCTGTTTTGAACCGCGCCGCGACATGAGGGGAATGGGTCGGCGTGGCGATATCGGCCAGCACATCACCGGCCACTCCCTGTATGGGGATGCGGAGCATATCGGCAAGCGCCAGCAATACAGGCGCATCCGCCTTTTCCATAACGGTGGCAATCAACCTCACCCCATCCGGCCCGCCCGCCGCCATCAACGCCTCATGCAGCGACGCCAGACTTGCGGTACTGCGGAAACCGACGCCTGCAACCCTCATCGCACGGCGCTCAATTGCACGACCGGCCGAGCAGGCGACCAGCCCCGCATGCCGCCCAGCGGGGCGGCAGTCGCCAATTCGATCCGCAGCAATTCGCCGCCATGAAGGGCGTGCCATTGGGCCAGCAGCATTTCGGTTTCCAGCGTCACCCCATTGACGACCAGTCGCGTGCCAGCAGGCAACAATGCCCATAATTTTTCCAGCAACGCCTGATTGCCGCCGCCGCCAATAAAGACGGCATCCGGCAATGACAGGCCGGACAGGGCATCGGGTGCCTTACCCTCCACCACCTGCAGGACATGGTCGAGGCCGAATTTCCGTACATTGGCGCGGATGTTCACAGCACGATCGGCGCGGGCCTCAATTGCCATGGCCCGCCCGCCTGCCAGACACCATTCGACCGAAACCGAGCCGGAACCTGCGCCAATATCCCACAGCAATTCGCCCGCACGCGGCGCAAGGGCGGAAAGGGTCAGCGCGCGCACCGGGCGTTTCGTGATTTGTCCATCATGCGCAAAATGCGAATCCGCTAGGCCGGAAGCCCGCGACAGGCCGGATGGCCCCGCCATGACCGCCGCCACCGCCACCGGGGCCGCGACATCGCCTAGATCAAATCCCGCCGCCGTCACGGTGCGAACCCGTTCATTTGGCCCGCCCAGCGCCTCCATGACCTGCAATACGGACGCGCCATAGCCCTGTGTCGTCAGCCATGCGGCCAATGCGCCCGCAGCCGCGCCATCGCGCAACAGGCAGATTGCCCGTCGTCCTGCGCCCAACACTGGCACCAGCCGTTCAAACGGCGCGGCATGCAACCCGAGACACACCACCTCTTCCAGCCGCCATCCCAATTGCGCCGCCGCCAGCGAAAAGGTCGACGGCGACGGATAGGCGACCCATTCCCCCGGTTCCAGATGGAGGGCAAGACTCGCGCCCGCGCCGAACCAGAAAGGGTCGCCCGATGCCAGCACCGCCACCCGTCGTCCGCGTTCGGCCAATACCGGCTCAACTGAAAACGGCACCGGCCACGCCCGCCCGCGTTTGCCCGCATCGGCCAGCGTTAGATGGCGCGGCCCGCCAAAGACGATTTCCGCGCGGTCCAGCGCGGCGCGGCTTGCATCTGACAGGCCCGCCATGCCATCTTCGCCAATCCCGATCACTGTCAACCAGGGTTCAGCCATGATCCGCGTCCTTTTGCTGGGCGGCACGACCGAAGCCAGCCAAATGGCCCGCGCCCTTGCCGAAGCGGGCATTGATGCTGTGTTTTCCTATGCCGGCCGCACCGCCACGCCCATTACCCAGCCCCTGCAATTGCGGGTGGGCGGCTTTGGCGGCGTTGCGGGCCTGACCGATTATCTGGTCAGAGAAAAGATCAGCCATGTGATCGATGCCACCCATCCCTTTGCCGCGCAGATGAGCCGCAATGCGGTTGATGCCTGCGCCCTTGCCCATGTCCCGCTCATCGCCTTGGAACGCGCGCCATGGCGGGCCGAACCCGGTGATAACTGGCAATCGGTTGCGGATGTGGCGTCCGCCGCCGCCGCCCTGCCAGATGCGCCCGCCCGCGTGTTTCTGGCGATCGGCAAGCAATTGCTGCCCGCCTTTGCCGAACGGCCACAGCATCATTATCTGTTGCGCCTGATTGATCCGCCGACGCACGGCCTGCCAATGCCCGATGCCGTAGCGGTCATCGCGCGCGGACCGTTTACCTTTGAGGATGATCTCGCCCTGATTAAGGCCCATCGCATCACGCATATCGTGGCGAAAAATGCAGGCGGCATGGGCGCGCGGGCCAAGCTGGATGCGGCGAGGGCGCTTAATCTGCCGGTCATACTGATCGACCGCCCCGCCCTGCCGGAACGACACATTGCCCGTACAGTGGCAGATGCGATGAAGTGGCTCGATCATTTGGCGCTGCGCGGCGTATAGATATAACGCCCGACCCGGCGCGTGGCGGCATTGCCAACCAGCACCACGGTCCGCATATCGGCCATATCGGGTGTAGCCTCGCCCAAGGTCGTGCTGTTGATCTCTTCTTGCGGCGTCGAAATAGCGCGGGCGAACAGGATCAACCGATCCGGCCCGCATTCCTCGCGTAATATCTCCAGCACGCGGGCGAACTGGTGCGGGCGGCTGCTGGAACGCGGATTGTAAAAGGCCATGGCGAAATCAGCCTGTGCAGCAAGGCGCAATCGGCGTTCCACCAGATCCCAAGGCTTCAGATTATCCGATAGGTTGATGGCGCAAAAATCATGCCCCAAAGGCGCGCCCGCGCGGGCGGCGGCGGCGAGCATCGCGGTAATTCCGGGCAGAATGCGGATATCAAGCTGCTGGAATTGCGGGGTCTGTTCCAACGCCTCGAAAATCGCGGCGGCCATCGCGAATACGCCGGGATCGCCAGATGATACCACCACCACATGCTTGCCCGCCGCCGCCATTTCCAGCGCATGGCGCGCGCGATCCAGTTCAACCCGATTGTCGGAGGGGTGGAGCGTCAATCCCTCGCGCGGGGCGATGCGGGCGACATAAGGGATATAGCCGACCACATCGGTCGCCGCCGCCAGCGCCGACGACACTGCGGGTGTCACCAGCGCCGCATCGCCAGGGCCAAGCCCCGCGACCGCCAGCCAGCCGCCATTCACACCGCCACTCATGTCCCCACCATATTGATTGCCGCGCGTCTTTCCGCCTGAATCTCTGGCCGCCGCCCTTGCCCATGGACCAACACGATCGCGAAATAGGGGCAGTCTTCGTCCCCCGTATCCTCGAGCCGCATCACCCGCTGCCCCGGCATGGTGCCGCGTTCAACCAGCCACGCATCCGCAAGTCGGTTGACGGCGGCAAGGGCGCGGCGGACCTTTGGCAAGTTGCGCCCGGTCTTCATCACCACCAGCGCATCCGCCGACTGCATGTGCCGGACAAGATCCGCCTCGGGCAAGGTGCCCATCAGCACGGACAACACATCATCGCCCCAGGTGATGGGTATGTCGGTCGCGTTCCAACAGCCGGTCATGCCGGTGATGCCGGGGATCACCTCCACCTCGGCGCGGCCCTGCAAACGGCTGTGCAGATGCATGAAGGAGCCATAGAAAAAGGGGTCGCCCTCGCACAATACGACGATATCGACATCGCGGGCCAACAGGGCAAGGCGATCGGCCCAGTCATCATAGAAATGCGCCAGCGCATCGCGATAGGCGGGACTATCGAACGGCAATTCGGTCGTGACCGGATATTCCATCGCATATTCGGTCGCATCCGGTGCAATCATGTCCGCGACGATGCGTCGCGCCTGTCCCGCCCGCCCGGCCTTGCGGAAATAGGCGATATGCGCCGCATTGCGGATCAGCCTGTCGGCGCGCACGCTCATCAGGTCGGGATCGCCGGGGCCAAGGCCGGTGCAAATGATCTTGCCCACAATCTATTCCTTCCTGCTGGCAAGGGCATTGACGGCCGCAACCGTGATCGCCGACCCGCCCAACCGCCCGCTGACGACCATCGCAGGCACGGGCGCCGCTGCCATCAATGCCGCTTTCGATTCCATTGCCCCGACAAAGCCGACCGGGCAGCCGATGATCGCGGCCGGGCGCGGACAGGCCGGGTCTTCCAGCATATTCAGCAGATGGAACAGGGCCGTCGGCGCATTGCCGATGGCGACCACCGCCCCGGCCAGATGGGGCCGCCAATATTCAAGCGACGCCGCAGATCGCGTATTGCCCATCTGGCGCGCCAGATCCGGCACGCCCGGTTCGTTCAATGTGCAAATGATATCATTGCCCGCAGGCAGGCGCGCGCGCGTGATGCCCTCGCTCACCATGCGGACATCGCACAGGATCGGCGCACCCGCCTCCAGCGCAGCACGGGCCGCAATCGCCATGCTGGGGGTGAAGGCGACATGATCCTCCAGCCCGACCATCCCCGCCGCATGGATCATCCGCACAACGACGATTTCCTCTTCCGGGGTGAAGCGGCCAAGATCTGCCTCGGCCCGGATCGTCGCAAAGGACTGGCGGTAAATAGCCGCACCGTCGGTTTCGTAAATATGAGGCATCAACAATATTCCGTCAGCAGGTCTGGGTGGGACCGTAATTGATCATAGGTCAAGTGACAAAGGGCCGGACCGCCATCGGCAGGGCCAGCGCGAATCAGGTCGAACCCGTCCGCCCCGGCGACCAGCGTCAAAGGTGCAGCCTGTGGATGGGCGCAGCCCTTGGCACAGCCGGAGACATGCAACAAGGCATCAGCGGGCAGATACGGGGCCAGTGCCGTGGCGATGGGGCGCGTCGGTTGCAAGGCTTGCAAACAGGCGGGCGCGCCGGGGCAGGCAATGACGCGCAGCAAGGGATCATCCGCTTCAACGATTAGGCCGGGAAGATCGGGAGCATGCTCTACCCCTTCCAACAGGACCATCCGCCATGGCGTGATGCGCAGCGTGGCCAGATCGGCCAGCGCCGCCATTGTCGGGGCCTCCATCTGGCCAAAGGCAAGGCCGACCATGAAGCCGCCAGCCACCCTGCCGGGGCGCGGGATCGGCGCGGATGGGAGTATCTGCGCCGGATATGCGGCAAATATGGCGGGCAATTGCGCCCCAGCGGCAAGATGCGCCGCCATGCGACCGCGCCCATTCTTCACCCCGCCGCTGTCAAGGAACCAGCGGGTCAGCGCGAGGGCGGTCGATGCGACATCCTCCGGCGCGATCAACGCGCCATGCGTCGCGCCATCGGCGCGGCAAAGCAGGCGCCCCGCGCCATCGCGCTCGCATCTGATGTCCGCCGAAATGTTGCGAAGCACCGGGTGCAGTCCAGTATCAATGGCGAAACCGAATTTGCCCGGTAAGGCAAGGTCATCATCTTCCCGCAGGGCTTCGATCAATTGGGCCGTCACCGCTGCGGTGCCGTCGTCATGCTGCCAATAGGGCGTGACGATGACATTGCGCCGCGTTTCGGCTTCGAGCGAGGGGTCGATCAGGCCCAGATCGGCCAAGCCCGCAATCAACGGTGCGTGGGTGTCGGCCCGCACCCCGCGTAACTGGACATTGGCGCGTGCGGACAGGTCGATCAGGCCATTGCCATATTGCGCCGCCAGCGTGGCGATCCCCGCCGCCTGTGCCTGTGTCAACCGTCCGCCATGCGGGCGCACGCGCACCACCAGACCATCGCCGGACTGCATCGGGCGCAATGCGCCGGGGCACCAGCCCTGAATGATGGGCGCGGCTATGGCGCTTCTCCCAACAGGGCGGCGATGGAATTGCGGAGCGTGGCCCATAGGCCCGCATCACGCAAGGCTCGGAACCGATCGCGCAGCGCCGCCAGCGCCGCCGGATTTTCCCGTTCCATAAATTCGACAAGGTCCGCCCGACCCAGCGTCGCATCGAAATACAGATCGAACAGATGCGCGGGCACATCGCGGCCAAGATGGGCAAAAGCCGCCAGATTATCCAAAGTGGCCGCAATTTCCGCTCCGCCGCGAAAACCGTGCCGCATCATGCCGCTGGCCCAATCCGGATTGGCTGCGCGCGCGCGCACGACCCGCGCCAGTTCTTCACGCAAGGAACGCGCCTGTGGTGCATCCGCACGCGTCGCGTCGATATGGTAAAGCGCGGGGGCATCCACGCCAAGCCGGGCCAGCGCGGCGACAATGCCTGCTTCATGCGCGGCATAATCGGGCGCAAGCAGTACATCGGTTTCCGCAAGGTCCTGCACATGGGCAAAGCAGTCGATCTGCCGCAGCCGGTCTTCCAACGCCGCGCGATCCTGTTTGATTTCGGCATTCGCGCCAATGGCCCATGCTGAATTGTTCAGCCACGCCTCGCCCGCAGTTTCGCGGCCCGCATCGCTGTAATCCTCCAGCGCCTGCCCCATGGCAAGGCCATATAATCCCGGCTTTGGCCCGAAAACGCGTGGGGTGCGGGCGACATAGGGGTTTTCTTCTGCCGGTTCGTCGCGCAAGGCCAAGGCTTCCGCCGCCGCCTCGAACAATTGGGCAAGGCCGGGAAAGACATCGCGAAACAGGCCGGACACCCGCAATGTCACATCGATGCGCGGCCGCCCCAACAGGGCGGGCGTGATAATCTCGAACCCGGATACGCGTTCCGACCCGACATCCCATTTTGGCGCGACGCCCGCCAGATGCAGGGCCATGGCGAATTCCTCGCCCGCCGTGCGCATCGTCGCCGATCCCCATAAATCGATGACAAGGCCGCGCGGCCAATCGCCATGATCCTGCAAATGACGGCGCAGCAATTCCTCCGCCAGCCGCACCCCCTGCCCATGGGCCACCCGGCTCGGCACAATGCGCGGATCGACGGCATAAAGATTGCGCCCCGTCGGCAATACATCCGTGCGCCCGCGATAGGGGGAACCGGACGGCCCCGCATCCACCCGGTGTCCGGCCAGTGCGGTCAACAACCCGTCAAATTCGCCCTCGCCCTCGCCATAGACATGCAGCCCATCGCCGAACTGACTTTCCTTGATGTCGCAAACGAAGCGGTCGATCCGCACGATGGCCTCGGCAATACTGGCGTTTGGCTTTATGCCCAGATCCTCCTCGACCCCGGCGGCTTGCGCCTCGGCGCGAATGGCGTCGATCAGCCGATCGCGCCGCGCCGGATCGATCCCTTCCGCGGTGGAATATTCGTCCAACAGCCGTTCAAGCCGGTGCAAGCGGTCCGGCACTTGGGCGGCCAGTTGCGGCGGCGGCAAATGACCCAAGGTCACCGCGCCAATCCGGCGCTTGGCCTGCGCCGCTTCGCCGGGATCGTTGACGATAAAGGGGTAGATGACCGGCAGGCCCTGCAACAGCGCCTCAGGCCAGCATTGGCCCGACAATGCGACCGCCTTGCCCGGCAACCATTCGAGCGTGCCATGCGCGCCGATATGCACCAGCGCATGCAAGCCCTGCGCCTTCAGCCAGAGATAAAAGGCGACATAAGCATGGCGCGGCGTGCGGGAAAGGTCGTGATAATCGGCCTCGCGCCCGGTCATGTCGCCGCGTTCAGGCTGCAATGCGACCAGCATCTCACCCCGGCGTACGGCGGGGAAATAGAACGCGCCGTCCCGCACCTGCGGGTCCGATTCCGGTGGCCCCCATGCCGTGGTCAATGCGGATTGTAATGCGATCGGCAGGCGGGCAAGGGCGGCGCGATATTGATCGAGCGGCCAATTCAACCGATCCGCCAGCAATGCATCGGCCAAGGGTCGATCACTCGCTGCCGCACTGTAGCCAACCGCCGCCAAACGCGCGATGATCGCCTCTGCCGACGCCAAGGCATCCAGCCCGACGGCATGGGCCATCTGGTCTGCGCGCCCCGGATAGGTGGACAGGATTAGCGCCAGTCGCCGCTGACGCGGGCGCGTCACCCCCAACCGGTGCCATGCCGCCACCCGATCGGCCACCGCCGCAATGCGTTCAACATCAGCCTGATGCATAAAGCGAGAGAATTGCAGGTCCGGATCGCGCTCTCCCGCCGATTTGAAGCTGACGACCCCGGCAAACAACCGCCCGTCCATTTCGGGCAGGACGACATGCATGGCAAGGTCGGCCGGCGACAGGCCGCGCTCTGACGTCGCCCAGTCGGTTTGCTGCGCCGTCGACAGCGCGACCTGAAACACCGGGCATCCGGTTGCATCCAAAGGCGACACGCCATCATCGCCGCGCGCGGAAAATGCGGTGACATTGACCACGGCACAGGGGGTGTGCGCGGCCATCACCGCCCGCACCCATGCGGCAGCGGAGGGCGCTTTCAACGATGGGACGAACAGGCCGATGGCGCGAAAGCCCCGCTCTTCCAAGGCATGGATCAACCCATCGACCGGCCCGGTATCCGCCGCCGTCAGATAGGCTCGGTAAAAGGTCACGATCACCATGGGCGCATCGCCCAAAGGCGGGGTGACGACAACGCCTGCGCCGGGAGTGTACCAGCCGCATTCGGCGATGGTTTTCAGACCCGCGATCGGGGCTGCAGGAAGGCCCGCCGCAATCGCCAATTGCGCCAACGCCGCCTGCGCCGCCACCGCGCCGCCCGTGTCGCACAAGGTCGCCAATCGCCGCAGCGTCGAGATCGGCACCGTAGACAACTCGTCCAGCCGGGGGTCTTCTCGGCCATCGGCAGGCAGTATAGCGAGTGCGATTCCCCGTTCGCGGGCCATCATTTGCACCTGCATCAGCCCATATTGCCAATAGCTGACGCCGCCGATCAGCCGTATCAATATGCCCTTGGCATGGCACAGGGTCGCATCAATATAGGTGTCGACCGACAAGGGGTGGCGCAGCGCCGCCAGATTGGCGAGCCGCAAGCTCGGCAGGCCCTCTTTCTTCACATGCCAAGCGGCCGCGAATGCGCCAAGGTCGCTGTCGGAAAAGGACAGCGCCACCAATTCAGCCGGGCTTTGGCCGAGATCGGTAGGGGTCTCCGTCTCTTCCAGACCGTGGCTTTCGCGGAAGACCACATGCATGGTCGTCTTACCCTTGCACCGCCAGCTGAAGCACAGCGCGGATCGCGGCCTCATCCACATGGTCATGTTCCGCAATCACCACCAGCCGGGTCTGGCGCGGTGCAGCGCCCCAAGGGCGGTCATATTGGGTGCGGACGCGCTCGCCCACAGCCTGCAACAACATCCGCATCGGCTTGCCCGTCACCGCGACATAGCCCTTTACGCGTAAAATATGCTGTTCGCGGGCCAAAATGCGGACCGCCTCGGCCAAGGCTTCGGGATTGCGGACCTCCGGCAGATCGATAATGACGGTATCGAAATCCTCATGCTCATGATCGCCATCGCCGTCATGATGCGACGGACGGGCATCGATATCGTCCTCCGCCGCCGCATTCAGGCCGAGCACGATGCGCGGGTCGATTACGCCTTCGCTCATCGACAGGATCGGCAGGGCGCGGGATGACACCGCCGTCACGATAGCGCGCGCGGCATCCAGCAGTGCCGCATCTACCAGATCGGCCTTGGACAACAACACCAGATCAGCACAAGCCAATTGGTCCTCGAACACTTCAGCGAGCGGCGTATCATGGTCAAGGCTGTCGTCTGCCAGCCGTTGCGCCTCCACGGCGGCGGGATCGACGGCGAAACGCCCGTCCGCCACCGCCTCGGCATCGGCAAGGGCGATGACGCCATCGACCGTGATGCGCGACCGGATGCTCGGCCAATCGAATGCCTTCAACAACGGCTTGGGCAGGGCCAGCCCCGATGTTTCGATCAGGATATGATCGGGCCGCTGCGGCAGGGCCATCAGCTTTTCAATCGTCGGAATGAAATCATCCGCCACGGTGCAGCAGATGCACCCATTGGCAAGTTCGACGATATTTTCCACCGGGCAATTTTCATCGGCGCAGGATTTCAGAATATCGCCATCCACCCCCAATGTGCCGAATTCATTGACCAGCACCGCCAGCCGTCGCCCTTGTGGATTCGCCATCAAATGACGGATCAGCGTCGTTTTGCCTGCACCGAGAAAGCCGGTGACGATGGTGACGGGAATTTTGGACAGGTCGGTCATCTTAACGCTCCAGCGGCGGGATACGGGCAATGCTTTGCTTGCGGAAAATTTGCGGACGCTCCCGCCATGGCACAATGCCGTCGGCGCTTGCGGCATAAGCGGCGGCACCGGCCAGAATATCGGGCACATGATCGGTGTCGAGCCGCCCATATACATAGGTCCAGCGGCCAGATGCAGATAACGCGATGGCGCTGCCATTGCCACAGGCGGACAGGCATTCAACCGGGGTGACCGAAACACCCTCGGGCACATCGCCCGCGACAAGGGCGGCATGGAGACGCGCGCCGGGGGGCAATTCGCCGTCTTGCAGCGTTTCACCTGCGCGGCAGGTCGTACATACGAACAATTTCACGGTCACTGCCTGCACCTTCTTTGGGGGCTGGGGGTGCGCGGCAAGACACCCTTCGCACATCCACGCGCGGCAGGCTCCGACCGGTCACAGCACACCCCGGCTGCCCGTTTGACGTAGTGCTGGCAGGTCTCCCGGCTTGTGGATTCAGGGTTTCCCCAACGATCATTCGGCCTTCCCGACGGTATGTCAGTGACGTTGAACGATCTTTCCGGTCACGGTCGCGGGGGCGGCTGCGCTTGGGGTTTATCCCGTGTCGCATTCCCTCTTCGCCTCTCGACAGAACTGTCTATAGAGAGGAACCAGCGCCGTTTCGATTGAAGCAAAGCGCCCGTCATGTCAAGGAACGCAAGCCCATCATGAGTGCCGATACCAGCCCGGACGACAACACGCGTCACGCCGCCAAAATGGCGAAGAAGAAGGTCGCGCGCGATAAGATCATGGCGACCAAGCAAGGCGACAAAGGGCTGGTCATCGTCCACACCGGGGCAGGCAAGGGCAAGTCGTCATCCGGTTTCGGCATGATCTTGCGGTGCATCGCCCATGGCATGCCCTGTGCGGTGGTGCAGTTCATCAAAGGCGCATGGGATACCGGGGAGCGCCGCCTGATAGAGGGCCATTTCTCCGATCTTTGCCAATTTTACGCCATGGGTGAAGGCTTTACCTGGGAAACACAGGACAAGGCCCGCGACATTGCCGCCGCCCGCGCCGGTTGGGAAAAGGCCAAGGAACTGATCCGCGACCCGGCGATACGCATGGTGCTGCTCGATGAAATCAATATCGCGCTGCGTTATGATTATCTCGATATAGAAGTAGTGCTGCAATTTCTGGCGGCGGAAAAACCGCCCATGACCCATGTCGTGTTGACCGGCCGCAATGCCAAGCCGGAACTGATCGAATTTGCCGATCTGGTGACCGAGATGACCTTGGTGAAGCATCCGTTCCGTTCGGGCGTCAAGGCCCAGGCCGGGGTTGAATTTTAAGAGGCATTTGTCAGTTCCATGCGCGCATTGATGATTCAGGGTACGGGCTCCAATGTCGGCAAATCATTGCTGGTCGCGGGGCTATGTCGCGCAGCGCGGCGGCGGGGCCTGAAGGTCGCGCCGTTCAAGCCGCAAAACATGTCCAACAATGCCGCCGTGACCGATGATGGCGGCGAAATCGGACGGGCGCAGGCGTTGCAGGCGCTGGCCTGCGGACGGCCATTGCATAGCGACATGAACCCGGTCCTGTTGAAACCGGAATCCGAACTGGGGTCGCAGGTTATTGTGCAGGGCAGGCGCATCGCCACGGTGAAAGCGCGCGAGTATGCAGCGTTGAAGCCTCAACTGCTCGCGCCGGTACTGGAGAGCTTTGCCCGACTGAAGCAGGATTGCGATCTGGTGATCGTGGAAGGCGCGGGCAGCCCTGCCGAGGTCAATCTGCGGGCGGGCGATATTGCGAACATGGGCTTTGCGCGCGCGGCGAATGTGCCGGTGGTGCTGGCCGCCGATATCGATCGCGGCGGCGTGATTGCGCAGGTGATCGGCACGCAGGCTGTGCTCGACCCCGATGACGCCCATCTGATCGCCGGCTTCCTCATCAACCGTTTTCGCGGCGACCCGCGCCTACTCGACGATGGCTATGCCCTGATCGCGGCGCGCACCGGCTGGCGCGGCTTTGGGGTGGTGCCGTTTTTCCCCGCTGCCGCGAAATTGCCGGCCGAGGATGCACTGGACCTGCGCCGGACAGCAGGCGGCGGATGTTTCCGCGTGGCGGTGCCCATATTGTCGCGCATCGCCAATTTCGACGACCTTGATCCCTTGGGCCAGGAACCGAATGTCAGCCTGACGATGATTGCGGCGGGGCAGGCGATTCCAGGCGATGCCGATCTGGTGATCCTGCCCGGCACCAAATCTACGCGCGGCGACCTTGGCTATCTGCGCGCGCAGGGTTGGGACATCGACATTCTCGCCCATGTGCGGCGCGGTGGCCATGTGCTGGGGATTTGCGGCGGCTATCAGATGCTCGGCCATGTCGTGCGCGACCCGCAAGGGATCGAGGGACCGGCAGGCGACACCCCCGGCCTTGGCCTGTTGGACATCGCAACTGAGATGCAGCCCGACAAGCATCTGCGCCAGGTCGAGGCAATCCATGCGTCGAGCGGCGCGTTGATGCAGGGATATGAAATCCATCTGGGCGAAACGACCGGCCCTGCCTGCGCCCGCCCCTTTGCGATGGTCGATGGCGTCACCGAAGGGGCGATGTCCACCAATGGCCGGGTGATGGGCAGCTATCTGCACGGCATGTTTGCGGGCGACAGCTTTCGCCACGCCTTTCTGCGCCAATTAGGCGCGGCCCCGTCCGGTCTGAACTATGCCGATGGCATTGAATCGGTGCTGGATGCGCTGGCCGATCATCTGGAGGCCCATTGCGATGTGGACGGGTTGCTGGCGTTGGCCCGGTAAATAAGGGCTAGAACATCCTGCATGTCGATGGGGCCTAAAGTCGCTCCCATGGATAGGCATGGTTTTCCTGCCATCCCACACGATGCAGCAAGGGTGTATCATCCTCAAATTCAGGATAGCCGAGGCACAGATAGGCGGAAAACTGCCACCCCTCCGGCACATCGAACAGCCGCTCCATCGCATCGGGATCGAGGATCGACACCATGCCAAGGCCCAGATTGCGCACCCGTGCCGCCAGCCACAACCCATGAATCGCCATTGCTGTCGAATCGTGCAGCGTTTCGGCCATCGAACGGCGGCCAAGGCCATGGCCTTTTTGCGTATCGGTGACCGTGAACACCGTCAGTTGCAACGGCGCAGCATCCAGCCCCGCCAGTTTCAAACGCAGATAATCGGCCTGTCGCTGCCCGCTATAATCTGCCGCCGCCGCGGCATTGCAGCGATTGAAATTCGCCCGCACCGCCGCGCGCATTTCGGGCGAATCGACGCGGAAGACGCGCCACGGATGCGCATTGCCGACCGAAGGGGCGAGGTCCATCGCGGCTTGCAGTTCGTCGATCACGCTTTCATCAATCGCATCCGTGCGGAAATAGCGCACATCGCGCCGCCAACGCAGGATGCACTCTAAAATTTCGGCCTCTTGTTGGTTGAACTTCATGGTGGTCAGCCTCCCAAGGCCATAATGAGCCGCTCCCATTCCGATGGCGTCCCCGGCAGGCCAAGGCGGACCCAATGGTCGGAATAAGGGAAGATGCGCGACCAGATGCGATGCCGGGCCAATTGTGCCTGCGCCTGATGCGCATCGGGCGCATGATAGAGGCGGAATAATTCCGTCCCGCCCACAAGCCGCCAGCCCGCATTTGCCGCCAGCGTATCGATCCGCGTTGCTTCCTCGCGCAGCCGCAATATGGTCGCCGCCGCCCAGTCGTGATCGGCCAGCGCCCTTGTTCCGATTTCGATGGCAGCGCCCGATACCGGCCATGGACCCGCCATGTCGGACAAGGCTGCAATGGCGTCTTGCGCGCCGAGGACAAAGCCGAGGCGCACCCCCGCCAGACCATAAAATTTGCCGAATGACCGCAGCACCAACAGCCCGTCCCTTGCTGCAAAAGGAGCAAGGGAGAGGTCGGGCCGGGGGTCGGCGAAACTTTCGTCCACCAGCAACATGCCGACCTGCCCGATGAGCGCCAGCAGATCGGACGGCGCGATCACCCGGCCATCCGGGTTGTTCGGATTGACGACAACGGCCAGATCCGCACCCGCCAGCGCCGCCGGTTCGCGCACCTCTTCGACTTGCCAGCCCGCCGCACGCAGCGCCGCCGCATGTTCATTATAGGTCGGCGCCAGAATCCGGGCGCGTCCCGGCTTGGTCAGGCGCGGGATCGACTGGATCGCCGCCTGCGCGCCGGCCAGCGCCAGCATCGGCGCTGTGCAGTCATAGGCCGCGCCCGCCGCCTGAATCAGCCCGGCCATCGCGGCGCGGGTCGGCAATGCGGTCCATGCCTCTGGCGGCAACAAGGGGATGGGATAGGGGTACCGATTGATACCGGTCGACAGGTCGATCCAGTCATCGCCACCATAAGTGGCGCGGGCGAAATCAATATTGCCGCCATGATCGCGCATCACGATACCGCTCCCGAAATCGCCAGCAGCGCCATGACGCTCGCCGCCAGCATCATCGCACGACGATAGAGGATCAGGCCAAGATCAATGTCCACCGCGCCGGGATCCCTTGCCTCGCCATTGAGCCATGGTTCATCCGATACCTTGTCCGCATAGATTCGCGGCCCCGACAGGCGAATGTCCAGCGCCCCGGCAAAGGCCGATTCCGGCCAGCCCGCATTGGGCGAACGATGCTGCCCCGCATCGCGCCACATCACCGACAGGGCGCGGGCAGGACGGGTGGATACCAGCGCGAACAACAGCCCCGTCAACCGCGCCGGGACGATATTCGCCAGATCGTCAATCCGCGCTGCCGCCCAGCCAAAAGCGCCATAGCGGGCGGTGCGATAGCCGATCATCGAATCCATCGTGTTGATCGCCTTGTACGCGGCAATGCCGGGTAGGCCGAATATGATCCCCCAGAACAATGGCGCGATGATGCCGTCCGACGTGTTTTCGGCGAGGCTTTCGGCGGCAGCGCGGGCAATGCCCGCCGCATCGAGTTGACTGGGATCGCGTCCGACGATCATCGCAACGGCATAACGCGCCTCTGCCATATCGCCCCGGCCAAGCGGTTTGGCCACATTGGCCACATGTGCATGCATCGACCGTACCGCCAGCAACGGCCAAACCAATATCCCGGTCATTACTACCTTGAACCAGCCCCCTGTCAAAGCCTGTGACAGCGCAAGGCCAACGCCCGCCGCCAACGCAATAATAGCAAGCGCCAGCAGCAGGCCCGCAATGCGCCTGACCGCAAATGAGGCGCCTTCCCGGTTCAGGCTGCGGTCGCCCAGCGCGATGAGCGCGCCAAGCCAGCCGACCGGATGACCGATCAAGGCGTGAAGGCGGCGCGGCCAGCCCAGCAGCGCATCCAGCGCCATTGCAAGAAGCATCGCCGCCAGATGCGCCGTCATCACGCGCCCCCCGCGGATGAGGCGGTCCAGTTCACCCCGCCGATGGACCAACCGCTGTCCGCGACATGCGTCAGCTTTGTCAACGACAAGGGCGCGATTTCGAACCCCATCACCTTGTCCGCCGCGCCCAACGCCAATGCAAGGGCAGCCCGCACCGTGCCCGCATGGGCAATGACCGCGATGCGCCCCTTGCGCGCGATCAGGCTTTCCAGCGCAGGCCGCGCACGGGCGCACAGATCGGCAAAGCTCTCCCCTTGCGGCGGACGCATTTCGACCAATTGCGCAGCGGAAAGCGGGCCAAGGTCGGGAATTTCATCATGGTACAGCCCTTCCCATTGGCCGAAATCCTGTTCCCACAATCGTTCATCCATTTCCGGTGGCGCCATTTCCGGCCACAGCGCCGCCGCCGTCTGTCTGCAGCGGATTGCAGGGCTGGCGATACAATGATCGACCCGGCCCAACCGGGCACAGATGGCGGCAAAGCCCGCCTTGTCGGCACAGTCCGCCGACACATCGCGACGCCCCGCCAGCCGCCCGTCATGGAGCGCATGCGCGTGCCGGATCATCAGTAATTCGGTCGTCATCACCTGCACCAATGGCGTCTTTCTTCTCTTGCAGCGAGGGCGCTTTTGGTTTCTTTACCCCGAATGAGCAAGAGCCACATCGAATCAAGCCGTCAATGAGCCGCATTATTCTGGTGACGGGCGGTGCCCGTTCGGGCAAAAGCGCCATCGCCGAAGGGCGCGCGCTCGGCTTTTGCGGACGGGCGACATATATCGCGACGGCCGAGGCGCATGACGCGGAAATGGCGCAGCGCATCGCCGATCATCGAGCGCGGCGGGGTGCGGCATGGATGGATCGCCATGCGCCGATCGATCTGGTCGCCGCACTTGCCGCAACGGATGGACAGGGCCTGCCCCGGCTGGTCGATTGCCTGACCTTGTGGCTGACTAACCTGATGCTGAACGCACATGACTGGCACGCCGCCGGGTGCGATCTGGCCGATGCGTTAGGCCGACAGGTCGATCCGGTCGTGATCGTGACCAGCGAGGTGGGCGCAGGCATCGTCCCCGAAAATGCGCTGGCCCGATCATTCCGCGATGCGGCGGGCCTGTTGAACCAATGGGTCGCGGCGGCAGCAGATGAAGTTATCCTAGCCGTTGCGGGCTTGCCCCTGAAAGTGAAATGAATGACTGAAACCACCTTTCCCCTTCGCGATCTCGATGCCATCAGTGCGCTGATTGACCGTTTGCCCTGCGCCGATATCACCGCGACCGACGCCGCAAAGGCGCGTCAGGCCAGCCTGACCAAACCACCCGGTTCGCTGGGTCGGCTGGAAGAGGTGGCGATCTTCATGGCCGGGTGGCGGGCGACGCCCCGCCCGGTTATCCAACGCGCGCAGGCGTTGATATTCGCGGGTAATCATGGTGTGTGCGCCCAAGGCGTCAGCCCCTATCCCATGGAAGTGACGGCCCAGATGGTCGCGAATTTCGAAACGGGCGGTGCGGCGATCAACCAATTATGCCGCGCCAGCGGTGCAGAACTTGCGGTCGTGGCGCTGGATCTCGACCGGCCTACCGCTGATTTCACCCAAGGCCCCGCCATGTCCGATGCCGAATGCCTTGCGGCCATCAATCGCGGTGCGGCGGCGGTGGATGTCACCGCCGACATCCTTATTCTGGGTGAAATGGGCATCGGCAATTCGACCGTCGCAGCGGCGCTTGCCTTGGCCTTGTTCGGCGGGCCCGCCAATCTATGGGTTGGCCCAGGCACCGGCTCCGATGCGGCGGGCATTGCCCATAAGGCGCAGGTCGTCGCAAAAGCCGTGGCGCTGCATCATGATTGTCGCGGGGCTGCGGTCATGGCCGCGCTCGGCGGGCGGGAACTGGCCGCGATCTGCGGGGCGGTGCTGGCTGCGCGGATGGCCCGAATACCGGTCATTCTCGATGGCTTTATCTGCACGGCGGCGGCGGCGACGCTGCATGGCATCGATCCGCAATTTCTCGACCATTGCCTGATCGGCCATGCCAGCGCCGAACCCGGCCATCGCCGGTTGATTGAGGCATTGGGCAAGCGCGCGGTCTTGGAATTCAATATGCGGCTGGGCGAAGGCTCCGGGGCGGCGCTTGCTCTCGGCATCGTCAGGGCGGCGCTGGAATGCCATAACGGCATGGCGACCTTTAACGAAGCCGGGGTCGCGACTGCGTGAACGATCCGCGCCACGTCCTTATTATCTGGCTGCGTGCGCGGTGGAGCGAGGCACAGATTGCATTAATGTTGTTGACCCGATTACCCGCGGGACGATTGACTGGGCAGGCCCCTGCGCTTGCAGATGGGACATGGGCATTTCCGCTTGTTGGTCTGGTCGTGGGCCTGATCGGCGCGATCACATTCGCGATTGCCAATGCGATCGGTCTGGCCATACCCATTGCGGTCGGACTCGCGTTGGCGATGGGCGTGCTGGCGACGGGCGGGCTGCATGAAGATGGACTGGCCGATGTTGCCGATGGCTTCGGCGGCGGACGCGACAAGGCGCACAAGCTCGATATCATGCGGGACAGTCGTATTGGCAGCTATGGTACGCTGGCCCTGATTCTGAGCATGGGTTTGCGCTGGACGGCGCAGGTGGAAATCGCTCAAGCCAATACGCGCACCGCGATATGGGCGATGATCGCAATTGCCGTTGCAAGCCGCGCCGGCCTTGCGCCCGCGCTCCTGCTGATGCCGACGGCGCGCCCGGACGGGCTTGGCCGAGCCGCTGCCACCAACGGTGCGCTGCGCCCCGCGCTTGCCATTATCATCGCCCTCATTGCCGTTGGCTGGATGATCGGACCAGTATGCGCGCTCGTGCTAGGCCTGCTGCTGGCCGCAGTAAACCTGCTGTTCGGGCGGCTTTCCATGCGGAAAATCGGTGGGCAGACGGGCGATGTGCTGGGTGCCATGCAGCAATTGGGCGACCTTGCCGCATGGGCTTTCATGGGGATCTGGGTGGTCATCGCAGGACGTTTCACCCTCGGCTAGAACGATCTCGACCGCACTGTCAAACCAAACTGGCAATACAACCGGACATAATCTGACAAGCCTTTGGAGTTGTCTGCGCAACATAGCAGATGGTCTGATAGGGATATCAGCAGATCAGCGGATAGCCATCAGGGCCAGAGATAATCCCCACACCAAAAAGGCCTGGGGCATGGCCCTACCCGATACCGTCATCATGCCAAATATCATCCTTGATCGTACAGCGCCGTCCAGACAAGACACTTCCATCCATCTGGCTTTAGTGCTTGGTGATTGTTGATGTGCAAATGCGCGGGTAAATGATTTTCCTGCCCATCATCAGTTGCGAAACAATCGTCTCCAGCCGATCATCACGCCACTTGCCGACAGGATCAGTCCCAGTCCGGCCAGCAGCCAGAGCACAATGTCCCAAGCCGGGCGCACTGATCCCAGCCCTTTGAAATCGAGACAGTGCAATGCATCGAACCACCAGCGATAAGCGCGCCGGATACGGTCCGTTTCCAAGGCAATTTCACCTGTCGCGGGATCGATATAGACCTGTGTGCGAGAAGGATCATCGAAGGCGAGGCGCAGTACGGGCAGCCTCAGGCTATTGTCATGCGAATAATAATATTCATCCTCGGCACTGATGCGATCGGCCCCAACGATGCTATAGGCAGGCAACATCCGTCCCGCGGCACGGATCAAACGCGACTCATCCAAATGAACGGGGGCGAGTTGCGCGGCGTCGAGCAGCACCCGACGCCCGTGTGGGCCACGTAGATCCAGTATCGTGCGGCCATCGGCGCGGCGCAACCGCAATTCTGTTATCCCGCGCGCCGATGGAACCTCGGCTAGCCGAGCCAGATCAAAGGCTCTTCTGGGCGCCACACCGCCAGCAAAGGCACTATAGGCTGCATCGGGTAATCCAGGGCTGGCAAACCAGCGGTTAGGATCAACCGAAAGCCATCCGCTGACAATCCAGGTGATAAGCGTGATACCGCCCAGCAGCCCTGCTAAGTGATGCCATTTAGCCCAGCCGCAATAGGGTGTGAGTCGGCCCCGCGCATAACGACGAAGCAGACGGACACGCAAGATACCAATCCACATACCTGTGACGGCGCCGACGATAGCAATCCCACTCGTCCACAGGATCACTTGTCGCCAGAGCGGCCGATCCTTGCGTAGAATAGTGAGATATAACCAGTGCGGGATGGCACCGACCCAGTTCCATCCTCGTTCACGGCGGGTTGTATCCAGCACCACCTCACCCGTTGCAGTTGCTACATAGAGTCGTGTGCCGTCGGCATCATCAAGATCGACCTGCCATAGCGGACGATATTGATCATACCGCCCCGCCACCGTCCATTGATCACGTTCGATCTGCCGCCACTGCCCCGCTGCCGTGCTGCGTGCAAACCGCTTCGCCAGAGACGCTGCCTCATCGCCGGATACAGGTGCTACCGTCTTGGCAGTTCCAGCGCACAGGTCCGGGCCGTGCCCACCCATCCGCCACACGGGCCTCCCCGCCATCATTGTCAGCCTGGGGATGGTGAGCGGCAGGGCATCGACCGTTCCTGCCGGAACCACGCCCACGCGCGCCCAGTCGATCGGTTCCTGTCCGACCAACCGCTCGGTTTCCGTCAGGTCTGGAAATGGCACATAAGCCATCACCAGACCTGAAGCGAACCACATCGCAAACAGCAGGCAGGTTATGATGCCGATCCAGCGGTGGACCAGATAGAGCCACCGCCGGGCGGTATGCGCAGCCTTAGAAGCGGACACTGGCCGACACGTCCGCCGAACGAGGGCGTCCGAGCAGCCATTGCTCATCGTTGTAAGTGGTAGTGGCGTAGTCCTTATCGAAGAGATTGTAGATGCGGGCGTTCAACGCGATATTGTCGGTCACTGCATAGGACACGCCTGCGTCCACGACGGCGTATGCTGGCACCCTGAAGTTGTTGGCATTGTCCGAATAGGTCATGCCAACATAGCGCAGACCTGCACGCGTCTGGAGCCGATCGGTCACTGCGTAGCGTAACCAGAGATTAGCCGTCGTCTCGGGCACATTGGGTGGGGTCTTGCCCTTGAACGAGATAGCGCCGTTCTGAAACTCGTCGAACCGGGCGGCAAGGATGGTGCCGTTGGCGTCGATCCCGAAGCCTCCTGCCAGATCGAGCGTTAACGAGGCCTCCAGCCCCTTGGCTGACCGCTGGCCGACCTGATCCTGCACCGGTGGAAGGCTCCCGGGAACGGTCGCGAGCAAGTTCTTCTTGACGATTCTGTACGCCGCGACCGTCGCCGAACCCCGTCCGTCAAGGAAGCTGTATTTCGCCCCGACTTCAAGCTGATCGCCCGTGGTGCTCTTGAACGCCGCTTGGCCGATAGAGAAGGTGATCAGCGACCCTAGGGGATCAACGGCGGTTGCATATTGGCCGTAGATCGAGAAGGTCGGGATTGGTTGATAGACTGCACCTACCCGCCAGGTGGTGTTGTGCAAGGTCTTGTCGAGCCGCAGTGTTTCGGTCGCCACGCCTACCGCATTGTAGCTGTTGACGTAGCGCTTGACGTTCGCGTGATCAAAATTGATTCCTGCTGTCACAGAGAATTGTTCAGTGAGGGTCAGGCGATCCTCGGCGAAGAAGGAATATTGGCGCGTACGGCTGCGATGCTGCGGTCGCACGCCGAATGTGTTGTAATAGAGGCCTGGGTCGAAGCTGAACGGGTTGACTGGCTCGGAGAAGCCCGGCGGTGCCGCGTCTGAATCGAAGTCGTTGGAATGCCGGAACTTGATAGCATTGACATCGAAACCGACCAAAAGCGTGTTCTTCACGCCACCCCATTGGCTACGAAACGTGACATCGCCCTGATTGCCGATCTGGGTCTGATCATGATCAATTCCGAAGAAATCGAAGCGGTCGATCAAGCCCGTGGTGCCGTTCCAGAAATAGCTTTCCAGATTGCGCCATTTACGGTCGGTGGTCAGGCGGTAGGTCGTGTTGCGGACGCTGATATTGGCGCTCGGCGTCCACTCGATCCTAGCAGTCGTGCGGTTATCGTTGAAATGCATCAGCGCGTCTGTGACATTGTAGTTGCGATGCCGGTTGTTATCATCGAGCTGACCATTGATCAGCGGGGTTCCGAAATAGAGCATCGGGTACTGGTCGCTATAATCATCGGACAGAGTGAGGGTAAGGGTATCACTCGGCCGAAATTGGAGCGATCCGGAAATCGCCAGGCCTTTCGAATCCCCGCGATCGACCCAACCGTCCGACTGCGTACGGCTGATGTCAAAGCGATAGGCGATGAAGTCATTGACCGGGCCACCTACACCGGCGCCGATGCGCCAGCTATTTTGCGAACCATATCCAGCTTCAGCCTGCAACTCTGTGCGTCCGGTGTTGGGCTTTTTCGATATGACGTTGACGGCACCGCCGATCGCACCTTGACCATAAAGCACCGAGGCCGGGCCGCGCAGCACCTCGATCCGATCGACCGTCCAGGGATCGGTCGGGAAAGTGACCGTACCAGCACCCGGATAAAGGCGGACACCATCATAGAGCTGCATGATCGAACCAGGGCCACTAAACCCGCGCGCGGACAGCCCGGTACCACCATTGCCCGGATTGGCGACCGAACTGATTCCGGTTGCGCGCGTCACCGCATCGACGATCGAAAGGTCGCCACGCTCGCGGATTACATCACCGGACAATATCTCTACACTTGCAGGCGTTTCGAGTGGTGTCAGCCCCAGACGGCTGCCTGCCGATGTCTGTGCTGTAAGGGTGTCGGCCGCGTTGGCCAAGACGACGATATCACGATTCTCACCGCCATCAGATTCATTTGCCCAAGCAGTCAAAGGTGCAAAAACATAAACGCTGACAGCGGTCGAAATGAGATATTTTGAGAATGCGTATTTCATTGTGCGCTCCGTTCAAAGGTTGAACGGCAGTCTGGAGGATTCGCAAAACCTGTCTGGCAGGATGTCGCACACGACAAACCGGCCAGACAAACGCACAAAGTGCCCCTGCCACCGTTTGTCGCCTGAAACGGAAATCCGCGCACCGATCACCCCCTGGACCAATGCACAAGCGACACGCAGAGGCCGGTTTCCTGGCTCACAGGTCAACACGATGGCACACTAGCCTTCCCGGAAGGTCAGCAAGACCTCCCAGTGGCTGCGGTCCTTTGACAAGAACCACAACGTGTACCGCGCTCACTGCTTACAGTTGCAGGGACAGCCGCAGCATTGGATAGAAAATGTCCATCCGCACTGCGTTCCCGATTAAGTCCGTAAAGGACACCAACGCGATGGGTGCTAAATATGCAGCAAACTAGTGCAATGCAACATCAAATCCAGGGCGTTCTAATGATTAGAGCAAGTCAACTCCTACAGGCGCCATTTCCGATTGAAGGAAAGAGGCGTGCGGGACAGCGGAGCAAAGTCGATATTGCAGGCGCTGAGTAGCGGGCAACGCAACGCATGCACTATGTGATCGAACGCGCCTTTGCCCAAAAGTGAAGGCGTTCATGAAGCCACAGAAGAACGATACTGCTGCCGCGGAAGCGGGTGCAGCGTCTTAACATGCGCTTTGTGGCAGTGTAGAGCGAGGAATAGCAGGCTTTGGCCCTGGTGTTCCGAATCCGTGACCTGTTCGTGCGCCAGCGTACGCAGCAGATTAATTCCATCCGTAGTTTTACCTAGCCGAATATGGTTGTATTGCTCCTTAGGGACCGTCGCATTTGGTCATGCTCGGTGATCTTCTGGAAGGCGAAGGTGGAGCCTCATTGCCGCAAGATTTACGCGCAATGCTTCGGACAATGCTTGATATGGCCGAGGTCCTGTCTGCGCTGCAAAGCGCGATAGATTGATAGGGGTCAGTAGATTAACGGATAACTATCAGGGCCAGTCGATATTCCCCACACCAAAAGGCCGGAGAAATGACCACATTCGATACTGTCGCTAATCCAAATATCATTCTTGACGCAGGGCGCCATCCAGACATGACACCTCCATGCGGCGCACCCTGCTGAACTAGTCGAAGGGTGTAGCAGGGATGCAAGACCTGATTGCCCAATTTTTGCTGGCCGTTGCTGAAACCCGGCCATGGCCGGCGCGGGAATTGACATTAGTCAATCGCGAGCCGAAAGAAGTCACATGAAGCGCTTGCTCTCTCTGCTGATGCTCCTTGGAGCAATGCTTGGCCTCTTGGGCCAGGAAGCGGCCTTTGCGCACGTCATGCCGGTCGAGAGGACCGAGCAGACTGCGACGGTCGCGCAGATGAGCGCGGATTGTGCGGAGATGATGGGGCTCGCGAAACAAACAAGGCAGCCCGAAGCGCCGTGCCAGGGAATGACGCCGGATTGTATCGCCAAGATGGGCTGCGCAGTGCCCCTCGCGCTGATTCCGCCGCTCCCCTTTGAAGCCGGGCCACAATTCCGCGCGGCTACTCCTCCGCAGACATCCGTTGTCCCGCTTGTCGGGCGTGACACAAGTCCGGAACCTGAACCTCCCGCACGCCTTGGCTGAATCCTAACGGCACATGGTGAATCCTCGGATTCGCCGTGTGCCACCACACAGTTCAACCAAGGACTTTCGACATGAAGACGATTTTCACGCTCGCTGCCATTGCAGCGGCACTCTCAGGCGTATCCATGGCCTCTGCTCACGACAATGCCGGTGGCCGTTGGGAATGGCGGACCCAGCCTTCCTTCGGACCCAAGTCGACCGTTCCCGCGCGCACCCGCGTCCGGGTCAAGGATGGTGATACCCGCATGGCCAATTGCGACTGCTCCATGATGAAGTCTGACGCTGCCAGGTGCAAGATGGACATGCACGCCAAGAGCGCAGCACCTTCGGCCAGCTAAGGCGGTTTCCTGGCCGATAACGATAAGCAAGCTGGCCAGGCGCGTGTCGCCGGCGAGGTGTTCCAATGCTTTGCCGGCGACACGTTTGCCAGAGACTTATTTGCGTTACCGTCCAGGTCCTGCCGATCAGGAGATCCCCATGCGAATGATCATTCTGGCACCGCTGCTCGCGACGATCCCGGGCGTAGTACTGGCCGAACCGCTATCGTTCGGTGTCGCGCTCCAGCGCGCCGCACGCGGAGCGCCGTCGCTCCAGGCGAGCGCATCTGGTATCGATGCCGCACGTTCTGTTGCGGTCGCAGCGGGCCGGCTACCCGACCCGACATTGTCAATCGGCATCGACAATTTCCCTGTTTCAGGTCCGCCAGCCTTCAGCTTCACCCGCGAAAGCATGACGATGACCCGCATCGGTGTGGAGCAGGCATTTCCCAATCCCGCCAAGCGACGCGCCCAGCGGGAACGTGCCCAGGCGGACATCGGCATCGCCGAAGCTGGCCTTGAAGTCGAGGCGCAAAATGTCCGCCTTGAGACCGCACTTGCCTGGGTTGATCTCTATTATGCCAAGCGGCAGCTCGCACAATTGCAAGTCCTTGATCAAAGTCTCGGTGATCTCGAGGCGACGGTCTCGGCCAGGCTGGCTTCAGGTTCGGCGCGGCCCAGCGCAGCGCTCGAACCCGACCAGCTGCGTGCTGCGGCCAACGACAGGCGCAGCGAACTCACAGCCGATGTCGCCAAGGCGCAGGCGAAGCTGGCGCGGTTCACCGGCGATCCCCTAGCCGACGTCTTGGACGACCCGCCCATTCTGGAGATCGACCGCGCCCGGCTCATGGCAGGGCTTGCTTCACTTCCGAGCCTGCAAGCGCTGGATGCCGGCATAGGTGCGGCGAATGCAGAGACCGAACTCGCCCGCGCCGACAAGCGCCCCGATTGGCGTGTCAGCACTTCTTATGGCCGCCGCGATCCCGCCTATGGCGACATGGCGTCTGTCGGTATCAGCATCGATCTGCCGCTGTTCACCAAACGCCGCCAGACTCCCAGAATCGCGGCGCGAGCAAGCGAAGCGGAGCGGGCACGGCTGCTGCGTGTGGCCGGGGAACGCGAACTCGTGGCCGCGCTCGATGGCGATCTTGCTGACCATGCCATGCATCACCAGCGGCTGATGAATGCGCGGAATACCCTGGTCCCTCTCGCCAAACGCCGGGTTGAGCTCGATATGGCGAGCTACGCTGCGGGCAAACTCGACCTCGGCAGTGCGCTGCTCTCAAGCTTGGCGCTGGCCGAAGCCGAGGTTGATGCGCTGGCGCGCGAGGCAGAAGTCGCGCGCGACGCGATCCGGATCAATTTCACCTATGGGGAGATGCGGCCATGAGCCTGGACGCGAAAGGAGCGATGCGGTGGGGTGCCGCCGTACTGGCGATCGCATTGGTTGCGGGCAGCGGGGGCTATTGGATGGGCATGCGAGGCAGGCCTGCAAGCGAAGCTGGCTCGACGCAATCGGGTCGTAAAATCCTGTACTGGTACGATCCGATGGTGCCGCAGGAACACTACGACAACCCGAATTCGCGCTCGTCGATGGGGATGGAGACAGTTCCCAGGTACGCGGCTGAAGCACCTGCGGGAGGGGCTGTACCAGGCTTCAGCATAGATCCCGCTGCCCGGCAGAATCTCGGTTTGCGAGTTGCAACGGTGGAGATCGGCAGCCTACCTTCATCGCTTGCCGTCTCTGGAACTATCGACTTCAACCAGCGCAATGTGGCGATCATCCAGGCGCGCGCTGGTGGGTTCGTCACCCGCGTCTATGGCCGCGCGCCGGGTGATGTGATCGGCGCCGGTGCACCTATTGCCGACATCCAGATACCCGAATGGGGTGGCGCGCAGGGAGAGCTCCTCGCGGTAAAACGGCTCGGCAGGCCCGACCTAACCGCCGCCGCACGGCAACGATTGCGACTGCTGGGCATGTCGGACGGTCTGATCGCGCAGGTCGAGCGCAGCGGGCGCACCAACGGGACGGTGACAATCACCGCACCGATTGGCGGTGTAATCCAGACGCTCGATGCCCGGGCAGGCGTCACATTGGCGCAGGGCCAAACGCTGGCGCAAGTGACCGGCATTGGCACGGTCTGGCTCAATGCCGCCGTGCCCGAGGCGCAGGCGGGCATAGTAAAGGTCGGTCAGAACGCGAGCGCTTCGCTGCCTGCCTTTCCGGGCGAGAGCTTTGGTGGACGCGTGATCGCGATCCTGCCCACCGCACAGGCCGACAGCCACACGCTGACCGTCCGCATCGAGCTTGCCAATCGCGACGGTCGGCTGCGGCCGGGCATGTTCGGCAGTATCATGCTGGACGATGGCGGCGGTCAGGCGCTGCTGGTGCCGAGCGAGGCAGTGATCCGCACAGGTGCGCGGACTCTGGTCATGCTCGCGTTGGCTGATGGCCGTTATCGCCCGGCGGAGGTCCGAACGGGTCGCGAAGGCAGCGGCAAAACGGAGATCCTTGCGGGACTGGCACCCGGAGAAAAAATCGTCACTTCAGGCCAGTTCCTGCTCGATTCCGAAGCGAGCCTGACCGGCATCGCGGCACGCCCGCTGGAAAGTGGACAATGATCGCGAGCATCATCCGCACCTCAATCAGGGCGCGCAATCTGGTGCTTGCGGTCGCGTTACTGCTGACGGTGATTGGCTTGGTGGCAGTGCGGACCACGCCGGTCGATGCGCTTCCGGACTTGTCCGACGTGCAGGTCATCATCCGCACGACCTGGCCGGGTCAGGCGCTGCAGATCGTCGAGAACCAGGTCACCTATCCCATCGCCTCGACCATGCTCTCGGTCCCCGGCGCACGGGTGGTCCGCGGCTATTCATTTGTCGGCGACAGTTTCGTCTATGTGCTGTTCGATGACGGCACCAACCTCTATTGGGCGAGGAGCCGCGTTCTCGAATATCTGAGCCAAGTGCAGAATCGCCTGCCTGACGGCGCACAGGCCTCGCTTGGACCAGATGCGACCGGGGTAGGCTGGATTTACGAATATGCACTGGTCGACAAGACTGGCGGGCACGATCTTGCCCAATTGCGCTCGATCCAGGATTGGTTTCTGCGCTTCGAACTGAAGACCGTCCCGGGTGTCGCCGAGGTCGCCAGCATCGGCGGCATGGTCAAGGAGTATCAGGTCGTGGTCGATCCGCAGAAGCTCGCCGCTTACGGCATCACTGCCGATCAGGTTGCGGAAGCCTTGAAGCGCGCCAATCAGGAAACGGGCGGAGCGAGTGTCGAGATGGCCGGTGCGGAATACACCGTGCGCGCCAGTGGTTACCTCAGGACGCTCGACGACTTCCGCGCCGTACCGCTCCGCACTGCGGCGGGCGGCATCCCGGTGACGCTGGGCGATGTCGCCACGGTCCAGGTCGGTCCCGAAATGCGACGCGGGATCGCTGAATTGAACGGCGAGGGCGAGGTCGCCGGTGGTGTCATCGTCATGCGTCAGAGCCAGAACGCGCGCGCGGTGATCGACGACGTCAAGGCCAAGCTCGCAGAACTCAGGAGGAGCCTGCCGCCCGGCGTCGAGATCGTTCCGGTCTACGACCGTTCGGGACTGATCGACCGCGCGGTCGATAACCTTACCGGCAAGCTCATCGAGGAATTCATCATCGTCGCGCTCGTCTGTGCGCTGTTCCTCTGGCACGCACGTTCGGCGCTGGTGGCGATCCTGACGCTCCCGCTGGGCATATTAATCGCCTTCATCATCATGCGCCTGCAAGGGCTCAACGCTAATATCCTCTCATTGGGCGGTATAGCCATCGCCATCGGCGCGATGGTCGATGCGGCGGTGGTGATGATCGAGAATGCCCACAAGCATCTCGAACGCTGGCATGATGACAATCCTGACGCAGAACCCGATACGGCGACACACTGGCGGCTCATCACCGAGGCCGCTGCGGAAGTCGGCCCAGCCCTCTTCCTGAGTCTCCTGATCATCACCTTCTCCTTCCTGCCGATCTTTACGCTCCAGGGTCAGGAAGGACGATTGTTCGCGCCGCTTGCCTATACCAAAACCTATGCGATGGCTGCGGCCGCACTCCTTTCGATCACGCTGATCCCGGTGCTGATGGGGCTTCTGATCCGGGGCTGCATTCAGAACGAGGAAGCCAATCCGATCAACCGCTGGCTGGCGCGCATCTACCGTCCTGCGATCGACTGGGCCTTGAAGCGGCCCAAGCAGACGCTGCTGATCGCCGCCCTGATCTTCGCCACGACCGTCTGGCCGATGTCCCGGATTGGCGGCGAGTTCCTGCCGCTGATGGACGAGGGCGATCTTCTCTACATGCCCTCGGCGCTGCCAGGCCTCTCGGCTGCCGAGGCTGGGCGTTTGCTCCAGCAGACTGATCGGCTGATCAAGACCGTGCCCGAGGTCGAAAGCGTGTTCGGCAAGGCTGGCCGCGCCGACAGCGCGACCGATCCGGCCCCGCTCGAGATGTTCGAGACGACCATCCGGTTCAAACCGCAGGATCAGTGGCGACCTGGCATGACCGGGGCAAAGCTGATCGAGGAACTCGACGCCCGGGTGAAGGTGCCGGGCCTCGCCAATTTCTGGATTCCGCCGATCCGCAACCGCATCGATATGCTCGCGACCGGGATCAAGAGCCCGGTCGGGATCAAGGTGGCGGGCTCAAACCTTGCCGAGATCGACCGCACCGCCAAGCAGATAGAGCAGGTGGTGAAGACCGTTCCTGGCGTTGCCTCCGCGCTCGCCGAACGGCTCACCGGCGGACGCTATATCGATGTCGATATCAACCGCACAACAGCCGGACGTTACGGTCTGAACGTCGCCGACGTGCAGGCGGTGGTCTCCGGCGCCATAGGCGGCGAGATTATCGGCCAGACCGTCGAGGGCCTCGCTCGCTACCCGATCAGTCTGCGCTATCCCCGCGAAATCCGCGATAGCCCGGACAAGCTTGCAGCCCTTCCAGTGCTGACGCCCTCCGGTCAGCAGATCACACTCGGCACCGTAGCCTCGATCCGGGTAAGTGATGGCCCGCCTATGCTCCGGAGCGAGAACGGCAGGCCTGTCACCTGGATTTATGTCGATGGACGCAACCGTGACATGCAGACGCTGGTCAGCGACATCCAGCAGACTATCGGCGGCAAGGTTAAACTCCCACCGGGCGTCAGCGTCTCCTATACCGGTCAATACGAATTTTTCGTCCGTGCCAAAGAGCGAATGAAGCTCGTCATCCCGGTGACCCTCGCGATCATCTTCGTGTTGCTTTACCTGACATTTCGGCGCTGGGACGAGGCGCTGCTGATCATGGGCACGCTGCCTTTCGCGCTGACCGGCGGACTGTGGCTGCTCTACTTGCTGGGCTACAATCAGTCAGTGGCGAGTGCGGTCGGGTTCATCGCGCTTGCCGGCGTCGCTGCCGAGTTCGGCGTCGTGATGCTGATCTATCTGAAGCAGGCGCTGGACGCACGTGACGATGGCGATGTTGCCGCAGCGATACGCGACGGCGCGCTGCTGCGCGTGCGACCCAAGGCGATGACAGTAATGGTGATCCTTACCGGCCTGTTCCCGATCCTGATAGGTGGCGGCACGGGTTCAGAAGTCATGAGCCGGATCGCCGCGCCGATGGTCGGTGGCATGCTGACTGCACCGCTCCTGTCGATGCTCATCATTCCCGCCGCTTATCTGCTGATGCGCCGGAAATCCCGACCCCACGTTCAACCTGAAGGAGAAGTGCAGTGAAAAAGTCTCTGATTATTGTGTCTAGCGTCGCGCTGATGGCCTCACTGGCGGCCTGTGAGAAGGCAGCCAACACGCCGGAACCTGTGGACAGCTCCGCTGCTAATTCCGGGAGCATGTCCGACATGCCGATGCCGTCAGAAATGCAGCACGGCAAGGGCGTCGGTACCGTGACCGATATCGATGCGACCAAGAATATGGTAACGCTTGATCATGGCGACATATCCGAACTGCGGTGGCCTGCCATGAAGATGAGTTTTTCCATCAAGCCGGAACTGCTCACTGGTATCAAGGTCGGTGACAAAGTGAACTTCGAAATCGACTGGGATGGAAAGGTCGGGACGGTCACGAAAATCGAGAAGTCGGGCTTCTAGCCAATTGGGTTTGGATTTGGGTCTACCCTTGTCCGATAAAAAGCGGAAGGTTGAGGGCGGGGTCGCGTAGGAACGCGACCGCGCCTCCGGTAACCCCGGGGCCGTTCAAGTGCCTGCGTGATTTTACGCCGGTCACCTAGGCAACATCGTTATCATCCCATTGCCGGACAAATTTATGAAATCCTTATGGGTACGGTGTGAAATTCACATGGCAATTTTACGCCGATCCGTGGTGAGAGCAGGCATGTTTTCGCACTCGTCGGAGTATGCCCATGTCCACCACCCCCGCCCTTGGCAAAAGCCAATTGAGTGCGCTCACGATCGGTGCGATTGGCGTTGTCTTTGGTGATATTGGCACCAGCCCGCTTTATGCCTTTCGCGAGGCATTGGCGCAGTCCGTCGGCGAGGGGATCAGCCGGGCCGAAATTCTTGGCGTACTGAGCCTCGCGCTCTGGGCGCTCATTCTTGTAGTCACGATCAAATATGTCCTGTTCCTGATGCGCGCGGATAATAATGGCGAGGGCGGCGTGCTGTCGCTGATGGCGTTGGCCAAGCGGGCGACAGGCGGATGGTCGATCATCACCGTGCTGGGCGCTGCCGGGGCCGCGCTGTTTTATGGCGATGCGATCATTACCCCTGCCTTGTCGGTGCTTTCTGCGGTCGAGGGGATCAAGACCATTCCCGGCCTTGAAACCGCGATGACCGAGCATCTGATCATGGCCATTTCCATCGGTATTCTGGCCGGCCTGTTTGCGATCCAGTCTTTTGGCACGGCCAGCGTGTCTAGACTGTTCGGTCCCATTTGCGTCATCTGGTTTCTGGCAATCGGGGGCGTGGGCGCCATGAATCTGGCAAATGCGCCTGAGGTGCTTGCCGTGATCAACCCGGCTTATGCTGTCGGTTTTTTGCTCGATCATGGCGTGACCGGCCTGTTCGTGCTGGGCGCTGTGTTTCTGACGGTCACGGGGGCGGAGGCGCTGACGGCGGATATGGGACATTTCGGCCGGCTGCCCATCCGGATCGGCTGGTTTCTGCTCGTATTCCCCGCGCTCACCCTCAATTATCTCGGTCAAGGGGCGTTTGCGATGGGGCAGCTTACGGCGGCGGAAGCGGCTGGACGCACGCTGGGCAGTGCAGACTGGTTCTTTCTGATGACCCCGGAATCCGTGCGTCTGGGGCTTGTGATGCTCGCAACGCTGGCCACGATCATCGCCAGTCAGGCAGTGATCACCGGGGCCTATTCGCTGACGCAGCAGGGCATTTCGCTGGGACTTTTCCCGCGCATGCAGATCAAGCAGACCAGCGAACATCATTCAGGGCAAATCTATGTGCCGGTCATCAACTGGTTGTTGCTGGCGGGGGTGTTTCTGCTGATTGTCCAGTTCAGGACATCCTCATCAATGGCGGCGGCCTACGGCATCGCGGTGACGGGGACCATGGTCATTACCACTTGCCTAGCTTTCATCGTGTTGTGGAAGCTCTGGCAGTGGAGGCTGGTGACGGCGATTCTCTTCATCGCCCCCTTTTTGCTGCTCGACCTGTTCTTCCTCGGCGCGAATTGCCTCCGCGTGATCGAAGGCGGCTGGGTGCCGTTGGTGATTGCGGCGGCGATTGGCTTGGTGATCCGAATCTGGCTGAAAGGTCGCGCCTATATGGCCGATCAGACGCAGCGCGACACGGTATCGATGGCGGATATGGCGAAGGTGCTGGAGGCCCGCCCCCCGCGCCGGGTGGAGGGGACAGCCGTGTTTCTGACCTCCGATCCCAAGGTTGCCCCCGTGGCGCTGCTACACAATCTCAAGCACAATAAAGTGCTGCACCAGCAGAATATCATTGTCACCGTCCGCAATGTCACCGCCCCGCATATCGACGATGGTGCGCGGCTCTCGGTCGAGCCGATTGACGAGAATTTCGTCTGGGCGACGCTACGTTATGGCTATATGGAAACGCCTGACGTGCCGAGCGATCTGTTCGGCACAGGAGAGCTGTCACCCGGCACCGCGGGCACGTCCTTCTTCATCGGGCGGCATATGCTCACGCCCAGCCATGAAGTCGGCCTTCCGTTCTGGCAGGACATCATCTTTATCTTTCTCCAGCGCAATGCGTCCGATCCCACCGACTTCTTCCAGATTCCGCCCAATCGCGTGGTTGAACTGGGCACCCGCATGGAAATTTGACGCGATGGACGGAATCGACGCGCGGGCAACAGCGTGCGATGAAGGGACATGATTGCCGATCACAGTTCCGCACACCGCCCATTATGGGCCATTGCCGCATCGGCGATGGTCCTGATCGGCGCGTGTGTTGCTCTGGGGTTACTGATCGCGCCATGGATCGGTCTTGCCAATCTCGCCTTCATCTTTTTGTTGCCCGTCGTGGTGATGGCCGGGCGGGACGGGGTCCGGGTCGGGCTGGCGACGGCAGCGGCAGCAACTTTGGCTTTCAATTTCTTCTTTGTGCCGCCCACCTGGACGTTGCACGTCGCCAGTCTCGACAATGTGCTGACGCTGGTGATGTTCGCGCTGACGGCGCTGGCCGTCAGCCAGTTCTCCGCTCGTTTGAAAGCGCAGGCCGAGCGGGCTGAGCGACTTGCCGCCGACAGTTCGAAACTCGCGCAACTATCGGTCGATATGTCAAAATTGCGGGATGAAGAGGAGCTAGCTGCGTTGCTCATGCGTTGTCTGGCAGACTGGTCGGGTGCACATGTGCAACTGATTGCGGGCGACACACTGGAAAACTGTTCACTCCGCCTTAGCCCGATGGATCATTCCGCGGCGCAATGGGCCTTGAGCCATGGCGAGGCGGCGGGTCGGGGGGCAGCGGTGATGGCCGGGGCCGATGCCTTGTTCCTGCCGATGGACGTCGGGCGTGACAAACGCTGGCTTGCCCAGTTCTGGCGCGGTGGCATGCAGGCGCCGGTCGCTAATGACGACCTATCCTTGATAATTCAGGCGGTGGCGCGTGGCGGCGACGCGTTGAACCGGGCCAGAGTCGCGCAAGCGCAGGCGGAAATTGAGGCTCGTGCGCAGCAGGACGCCATGCGCGAGGCGCTGCTTGCCTCGATCAGCCATGATCTTCGCACGCCCTTGACCGGCATTCGCGCCGGACTGGATGCACTCGAACCGGATACTGCAGGCGTGCTTGCCGCCACACGTGCCGAAGCGACACGACTGGAACGGATGGTGACGAACCTGCTCGACCTCGCCCGGCTGAAGGCGAATGCGCTGCCCCATGCCAGTGAAGTCATCGATCTTACTGATGTCATTGATGCCGCGCTGGAGGCCTTGCCCAACGCGATCGCAGACCATCCGGCCCATGTCTTTATTGCACCCGATTTGCCGCTGGTCCGGTCGGATGCGGTGCTGTTGCACCATATGCTGATCAACCTGATTGAAAATGCCTGTAAATACAGCCCGGATGGCGCCGCGATTGCGCTCACGGCTCGCTATGAAGATGGGGATGTGCTTCTGACGGTTGCCGATCGGGGGGCTGGCTTTCCGGCTCAGATGGGGCGAGACCTGTTCTCGCTTTTTCAGCGGGGGACGAACGCAGACCGGATGCCGGGTAGCGGACTTGGCCTTGCCGTTGTCGATGGTTTTGCGCGGGCGCTGGGACTTTCCGTCACCGCGTCCAATATTTCGGAACCGGAGAAAACGGGGGCAATTTTTACAATTCGCTTTCCTGCGTCACTGGCTCTCCGCGACAAGGCGATGCCATGATGTCCAACCAGACCATCCTCGTAATAGATGACGAAGCGCAAATCCGTCGCCTGATCGGTGCCGCGCTGACGCGGGCGGGCTATGACGTGATCGACGCTGCGAACGCGCGCGAAGCGGTGGCTCTGGTTGCATCGCGCAAGCCAGATGCTGTGCTGATTGATCTGGGGTTGCCTGACAGAGATGGTCTGGAACTGGTCGCCAATTTTGCGAGCAAGGGTGACATGGCGATTCTCGTTGTGTCGGCGCGTGATGCGACGGACGAAAAGATTGCGGCACTTGATCTGGGTGCGGATGATTATGTGACCAAGCCTTTCGACACTGATGAACTGCTTGCCCGCCTGCGCGCGGCGTTGCGTCGCCGTCAGCCTGCGCCTGCACAGCCACCAGTCATGACCTTCGGTGAAGTGGAGTTCGATGCAGATGCCCGGATTGTCCGTCGCAAGGGTATTGAGGTGCATCTGACACCGAAAGAATATGCGTTGTTTGCCCTGCTGGCACATGATGCGGGCAAGGTGCTGACCCATGCCCATTTGCTGCGGTCCATTTGGGGGCCGGCCCATGAGACGGACAATGAATATCTCCGCGTCACGGCCCGGGCCCTGCGTTTGAAACTTGAATCTGACCCGAGCCGCCCGACCCTGATCCGTAATGAGCCTGGAATTGGCTATCGGCTGAACAGAGAGTAAGCATTAATTGGGCTAGCTGCAGGGCTGGAATGACGCTTGCTGCCGATATCTGCTTTCCTCATCCGGCGCTTGAAGTAGACGCTCCGGAGTGCCAAAGATGTCGCCGATCACGTAGTTCTGATTTATCCGCCCAATCGCGTGAGCACCTTAGCGGCCGCAATCAGGGTAGCCATGTTTTGGACTGCCGTGGCGAGTTCTTCAATATCCTGGAGCTTCGCGGCAGTCTGTGTTGCCGATGAAAAGACCGCCAAACAATGGTGGTCTTCCATGATCATGCCCACGACGGTACATAACCGGTCAGCCAGATCCAGCAGCTCGTTCTCGAATGGTGTTTCGTGCATGGGACGACACATGCGCGATCAGGTGCAGAAGTCCATATGCAGCTTTCCAATGGACCGACATTCTCGACTGGACTTCCTGAGCTCGGTGAACGATTGCTGAGGCTGCCTGTATAGCTGGCATGGGCATGCCTGATCATCCCGTCGGCCTCCTTGCACGGGCTTGAGAAGCCTAGGGAACCGACGCAGAACTGTTACAATCCAGAATCGTGTATTATGTCAGGGTCAAGAGGCTTGTTTCAGACTGCAGTTTTATGTGATCCGATTGCATTCGGCTCGGCTCTGTCTCGCATCAAAATCGGTAACCGATCTGATCTGTAATATTCAGCGCCTCGCATAGCGTAAGCGTCATGCCGCGCCTGCATGATGCAGAGGAATCACCGGAACAAAGTAGCGACTGCCCACGCCTCCCACCATCGACCCGACAGCTGGCACTCCGAGGCGTCCTTCTGCAAAACTTGGTGTCCTCAATTTATAGTGTTGAAGGTGAGGATGCGGTAATGTGCTTCACGCCAAGCCCCCCATTTCATTGAAGTTACACTTGGCGCATTCAGGAGGTTACGATGACTGAACATGACAAGAAAGCTGCGATCGCTATTCTCAACCGTATCATGGAAGCAGAACTGGCTGGCGTCGTTCGCTACACACACTATTCCCTCATGGTTTACGGCTACAATCGTATCCCTATTGTGTCCTGGTTGGAAGGCAATGCACTGGAAGGGCTTACACATGCTCGTAAAGCCGGTGAATTGGTCACATTGCTAGGCGGTCACCCTTCGCTTCAGATCGGCCAGCTTCTGGAAACAGCCAAGCACGACATCGGCGATATTTTGCGGGAAAGCCTTGAACATGAAAAGTTGACACTTGGTCTTTATTACGAGCTTCTTAAAGAGGCTTCAGACAAGTCGGTGTTGCTCGAGGAATATGCGCGGGAAATGATCATGCTTGAGGAGCAACATCTCGATGAGGTCAACAAGATGCTGCGAAAGCCCGGCGATGTCGAGGCGTTCAACGGCTGACCCATGCACATTGAAGGCATTCGCATTTGTGCCGGCACAAATGCGAATGCCATATTACGAATCTGCTGCATTATCATATTAGCGCCCATTATTCGGGAATCATCCCGCAAGGAAATGGGCTGTTGCCAAGACTCAAATTTGGAAAACGACCAGCGCACGGTCGGTTGTCTGTCAATTTCATGTGTGGACCGGGGGTACCCGAAGGTCGAGTATCGCTATTCGAACTATGAAGCCGATTTCAATCACCATCAGGTGCTGTACGGCCTCGGCATGAATTTCTGATCCTTCAGGATCGGCATGGTTGAGGGCGTCCGACTGCATTCAGGCGCCCTCCTCACATTCAAGAGCCGCCTTAACCACAGCCACTGTAGCTCTCATCAGGGCTGGATGAAAATCTCGTGACAGGTCATTGCTTGCCAAACAGATCGCGATTCGATCGCCTGATCCGTCCACTCCGACTCGTCCTTTATCGTCGATCGACTGGGCTGAACCGGCAACGCCAATATAAATATTAATAAATATCAATATATTATTGAAATATTACATTAGCATTCAGATAAATATCTTATTAACTATTTTAATATATAGATAAAATTCGTGAGCATTATAAATATATATATGCCTAATATCTGTTAATATTTACAATATTAAACCATAATTACGGAACAAAATCGTCATCTTATTTGAAAAATGATAATAATAACACCAATCATAGATAATAAGGTCTGTCGTCTGGTGCGCTCATCAGCAACGGACCCCTGTCGCAACGCTGCCCCCTGATCCCACAGATGGAAAGGATGCAAAGATGTGTGCGTTTGTCAGTTCCAACCCCGTAAGGCGGCTTCGACGACAACTGCCTTCATGGCCGCAGATTGAGCGGCGAGTTGCAAAACGCCACGTCGCCATCTTCCGTCCGGCGCTGATCACTGCCGGAGACTTTCAGGGTATTTGCCTGGTTCGCAATATCTCCACGACGGGGATGATGGGCCATGTACACATCCAGCTGCCAACCGAGACACCGGTCACGATCAAAACTCATTTTGACTATTGCCTGGCAGGCAGAGTTGCATGGTCAAACAGCGTCCAGGTTGGTGTGGAATTTGATGAACCCATAGATGTCGATCATACTCTCTGGCTCATGTCCCAGAGAAATCTTGACGGTTTTATTCAGCGCGCTCCCCGGCTTGAGGTTAGCTGTCAGGCGAACCTACAGAGGGTGGATGAGACCTGTCGCGTCGAATTACTGGATATTTCCCAGAACGGTGCCAAGATTTCGGGGCAGCCGCTCATTCCGGGCGAGATTGTGCATATCATCATTGACGGTCTGGATTCCCGTAGGGCCAATGTTCAGTGGTCGCGGGAAGGACGTTCAGGCCTCACCTTCTTTCGTACGTTCAGGTTTGAGGAGCTTGCAGAATGGGCGATCACCACGCATCTTAAAGCGAGTGAGGATAAATGATTACCGACTGAATTGATAGGATCGTTTCGCCCCGGACCAAAAGTTGGAGCGCGCCGTGCGCCCCCCCCCCTTTTTGCTCCTTGCATCCAGAGAAAATCGCCGGCATTCTCAAATTCGTATGTAGGCGCGAGGAATAACCAGCGCCGGTTCTGCCTGTGCCCCGAACCAGTGGCAGAGGCACCTATATCCAGCGATAGCTGCAGGCCCCATCAAAGATGATCTCATCGTTAGACATAAATCTGTGTCCGAGGCATATCTGCCAACCGAACATCGCAATCGCGGCTTACCCTCTTTTAAGTCGATAGCCGATCCCGGGCCCATTACGGATCAGGGCCAGACGGCTCGGGTCAGCGCAGTCAGCGAGCAGCACACCGTAGTTCGATCAGGAAACGGTTGAGTGTTGTACGCGTCACCAAGCAACCTTTTTGAACGAGTGCCGCAGCTGTAGGCTGGGGCACCAAAACGAAGTGGGCCGTTTTCAATACGACATCGCCAACTGTAACATGAACGCATTCTCGAATCTGCAATGATCGAAGCGGCGGCCTGCCGCACAGCTGCAATGCCGATTAAGGACCTTGCAGCGACGCGGGTGTGCTTCGGCAGACCTAAGAAAATCCGCGCTTTCTACTCCGAATATATACCATTCGATAAGGCCACTCGCATACCCGGGCCGTCATTTGCACCATATCAAATCATTTTGGCGAGAAGTTTATCCACATCAGCATCGACTTCAAATGTCACCATTATGGATTTAATATAAAGTCATAATGTAGTATTTGTTTGTTTCCGGGTCGCGGATGGTAACGCATGTCAGCTTCAAGTCAGGTTGGCATGCGTTACTAATTCTGTCCAAAATCCGAAATAAAAACATTAACGAATTGATATAATATGTTTATTTATCGGAAACCAAGTCAGACGGTTTCCACAACGGGTCGCATTCTGCATATTACCCATTGTGGCAATCGCAAGGGTATATGAATCTACCCGAATGGAATAAATCGTAGCATACGTTTTGTTAATAATGTCAGTCTATTGCCTGCCTTTGGGTCCACTCTCGAGAAGGCAATGCGCGATGGAATATTCCAGAAAGTTGACACCCCCAATCGTGTCAGCAACCGTGCTGACGATTGTCTTGACCGCCTCCACCATAGTCGGATTAGCGCAGAGGGCAGATCTGACCGGCGTCAAGGCATTCTCAGCTATCTGGCCAATCGTACTGTCTTCTACAGTTGCAACTATTTTAGTGATGTCGTTATTGTACCGCGCGATTTTCCATCTATTACATGAGCTTGAGGTTAGTGAAGCCGCCGCACGTGACGAAGCGCGCCGCGATCAACTGACGGGTCTCGCAAACCGGTCTTTGTTGATGGAAAGAATAGATGATGCCATCCGGCGCTGCAAAACGAATGACGAACAGTCGGCGCTTTTGTTCATTGATCTTGATCGCTTTAAGGCTGTTAATGATACGCTGGGGCACGCATTCGGTGACCTGTTGATCAAAGAAGTGGCCAAACATCTTTTGGATCGTTCCAGCATCGGCGATACTGTGGCACGACTTGGTGGTGATGAATTTGCAATCCTGGCAACAAATCTAGACGGACGTCAGGCGGTCGAGGAATTGTGTAGCAACCTTGTAAACACGATTTCACAACCGATTGTTATTAAAGGAAAAGAGGCTCGCGTGAGTGCGAGCGTTGGGGTTGTGTTCATATCAGCCAGCTCGAGCCGTGCTGCCCTGATACGCCGGGCAGATATTACGATGTACCATGCCAAATCCATAGGCAGAAACTGCTACCATATTTTTTGCTCCAGAATCGATAATGCAGTCAGGCGCAAGGCATTGGTGGAAATGCGTCTCCGTAAAGCGCTTGAAACCGGTGACGGTCTGAGGTTGGATTTTCAACCTCAATTGTCGGTTGATAGGAAGATTATCGGAGCCGAAGGCCTTCTCCGGTGGACTGATGACAAGCTGGGGTCAGTGAACCCGGACGAAATCATTCCAATCGCGGAGGAGGCTGGGCTGATTGATGCAGTAGGTGAATTGGTCATACGACAAGCTTGTCTGGCCGCGCAGTTAATACCCGACATCACAATCGCGGCGAATTTGTCACCGCTGCAATTTGCAAACCCGCGACTCGCAACCCAGCTCGCGGAATTGGTCGCTGAATATGGGCTACCCTGTAAGAGAATCGAACTGGAAATAACGGAACACCATACGATGCTCAATGCGATGCAATATAATGAAATAATGGAAGAACTTAGGGCGGCAGGATTTACAATGGCGCTGGACGATTTTGGTACAGGATATTCGTCACTGTCCTATTTGCGTGAATTGAGTGTAGATAAGTTGAAGATAGACCGTTCATTTATTGAGGCGGCTACCCAAGGACGAGGTGCTGACATTATTCATGCTGTTGTTTCGCTTGGCCATGCGCTTAACCTTCAGGTTGTGGCTGAAGGAATTGCGACACTGTTCCATGAGAAGATCGCGCTAGAAAGTGGGTGTGACATTCTTCAGGGTCACCTATATTCGAGAGCTGTTTCACTAAGTGATCTTGCACGAATGGTCGTGCAAAATCCGTCAACTTATATGTGTGGGACTGTCAACGGCGGAACCAATGTGTCCACTGGACTTGGGGCAATCTGAGACCTGAAACCACAGATATTTCTCCACCAACTCCCACTCAAGTGTTTATTTATCTCGATCGCCGTGAAATTATTTATACTAATACATGTCAATCTCACCGCAAGCATACTGCCCCCCCCCCCCCCCGACCTCTTCCTCCCGTTTGAATGCGAATTTTCCGGTAATGCGGCCTTGATGCAGCAGGAGCAGGACCGAGATCGGTCCGTTGCGGCGATGCCAGGTATCACCGGCGAGCGCCTTACCTATCAGTCAACTAGTTTCCCCCGCCTGATTTCGGGCCAAATATGCAATCTGAGTTTCTATCTTCATGGGCGATTCACATGGTTCAACGCATATGGTAAGGTGGCCCTGAAGTCGTTGGCGCAACGAGTGGGTGGTTTGCAGTCACGATGCAAAGTGGCAGTCTGAAAGCCCCGCCCTTAAGGCGATACAGCAACACAAGATTGACTTCTTCAAGCTCAAGAATCTCGCTCACAGCTATGATAAACTTATTAAAATTTGTCAGAGTGAAAAGCGTCCATTTATCTACCGGTTCACAACTTCGAACCGACTCAGAAAAGTGCTCTGATGCCAGAAGATAAAAATCAATCGGACAAGTTTGAGGAAGCTGCTCGCGAGATAGGCGCGGACGAGGATGAAGCCCCCTGGAATAAGCTCTTGAAGAAGGTCGCCAAGCACAAACCCGCACCGGAGAATCGCGATGGATAAGAATTCACCTGACGACGATATTAGAAGTAAATTGAGCCGGATGCTCGAATTAAGTAAGCGGGCATTGCGGGACAGTGGTATGAGCGAGGCTGACATTGAAGCACAAATCAGGGGCATAACTCGGCGTGCAGTTAATCGAAAAAGGCCAAAATGATCTTACTCGCTCTGGCCCTTGCCGCCTCACCTCCGATCGAACTTCGTGATGTATTCGGCATTGGAAATAATACTTGTTAGACTTGTAACGGTTTTGTGCCGGTCACCTATCTCATTATGTCACCTTGGCTTCGAATGCGAGCGGGCTAATGCCGCCCAGATATGAATGGCATCGACGAGTGTTGTAGAACGCGTTGATGTACTGGAAGATGTGGTGCCATCACCGGCGGGTTTGTGATCGGCTTTCCGTTAAGCCGCCTGCGCAGCAGGTTGAGGATATGGGTTGTGGTCGGAACACCCGCATCAAGCGCCATGGCAACCGCCCGAACGCCTCGGGCTGTTCCAGTAATGGCGCGCCATTTCGCAACGCACCTAGCTTACGTTGCACCACTGCCAGATAATGTCGCCAGTCATAAACAATATATCCGGGGCCATCATGGGATCGATTGATGATCCGCTGATGCTCGCATACGGACTAGTCTGCAGCCACGACCAAGAAGCGATCGGGATAGACGCGCAGGCTGACGGGGCAATTGGCAAAGGACGCTGGAACACTATAACGGTTGCGTTCGAGATGAACTAGGCAGGTTGGTGAGACCAGCTTGCTACATTCGACGCAGCCATCGAACTGTCTGCCCACCGGCATCAGGCTATCCACTTTATCGGCCTAGGCATCGGCAAGAGCCTGGCGAACTTCTATCCTGCCATAGAGCCTTGCAGCGCTGTTCCAGCCTAGGTTGAGAGCGTTGAGGCTCTCGGCTTGCGGTGTGGGCTGCCACGGAAGTGGCGCGCACCCTGGACGTTCTTCTCGACCTGTCCCTTTTCCCATGCCGCAGCCGGATTACAGAACTCGGCCTCAAAGAGGAAATGGCTGACCATTGCCAGGAAGCGGGTATTAATGGTCCGCTCCTTGCCGTAGCTGACCTTGTCCACTGCAGTGCGTATGTTATCGTATATGCCTCGCCCAGGAACGCCGCCCAGCACACAGAACGAATGATTATGGGCATCGAACAACTTCTCGTGGGTCTGAAGAAGATAGGCCCGGACGATGAAGGCGTGACTGTAGCTGAGCTTGAAGTGCGCCACCTGCAACTTGATGCGTACACCATCAAAATCGCCCAATCCTCGCTCCAATCGAACTGAAACGCCTCTCTTGGGGCAAAGGACAATGGCACAAATGTCCCGCGGCCATAGATACCGTCACAACCCAAGCACACCAGATCCGAGTGCATCTGCTTGAGCGTACGCTTCTATTTGCGCGAACACCCCCATCTCGCGGTGAAGCTAGGCCGACAGACGATCGGCGTACGGATCCTGCTTGCTCGGCCGTTCCGGCACCTTGAACTGCGGCTCTATCGTATCTGACCGCAGATATTTGCGGATCGTATTACGTGAAAGCTCTGTCCTTCAGACAATCTCACGGATCAATAGATGATCGCGGCAATGCCAACGACGAATTACGCTCAAAAACGCCATGTCTAACACTCCATGCCCCCTCGCTCGCCAAAGCCAAGGGTCAGTTCAACATGAGTCAATTCTCAGCGGCAACCAACACACTGCCCGACACACCACCATACGACGGTGCTGCAAAGCTTGCGTGTAACGTGGATTTACGCACCCCATCAGGGGCGCGTGATATTCCAGTTAAACATTCGACCAGAATATTGGGTCTCGGCAGAGAGACGCTCTAATACGACCCGATGATGCTTGCGCCGATTAAGGAATTTCATCCCCAACATATATAGCATGCCTGCGATCCTCTCATATACCGCCTCGTTGCTCGAGGCTGGAGCTGCAATTAGGCATTTTTTAACCTTAATGGCAAGATTAAATAAATTGTGGTGCGGCGGCATGCGCATAACCGCGCTGCAGGGGCCATTAAGCTATTCCTGCACCCTCTCGGAAAACGGAAATGATGCCTTCCTGCATACCCTTAAGCTGGGAGCCACGAGTGTTGCTATCGTGTAGCAACCATTTGGCTATGGCAGCATTAGCCATGCCCTGGAGTAGCATAACCTGAAGCAATACATCAGCGTCGTTCCGGATTAGCCCTCGCAACCTCCAGTTCCGTATCAGCTCGACATACGCATCGCATTCAGCCCAACCAGTCCACTCCCCATTGCATGATACATCGTATGAAAAGTGTTTGCCGTAGCGCAAATCAATCAGCAGCAGCCCTTTGATACGCTCTAATTTTCCTAAGCGTTTGCCAGCATCTGGTAGCAGCTGAATCACTTCCGGATCGAAAATTGATGCCAAACCATTAGGTCCCAATATCTCACACATTCGAACTTCTGTTAGACAGCTAAGCAAATCATCCTTGGTGCGAACATAATTGAAAAACGTCCCTGTCGAAACGTCTGCTTCTTCGACGATTCCTTTTACCGTTGCATCATTGAAGCCTTGTTCAAGGAATAGTTTCTCACCTGCCAAAAGTATCTGCTGCCACACCCGATTCTTGTTCATTTCACGTCGACCGATGTCGACGTCACTATCAGTGAGATGAGAAGCAGATAGGACACGTTTCAAGCCTTATCCCTCCTAGAGAAATGGAGTTTAATATACATTATGTTTGACGAAATCATATTTTAACAATTTATGAACTTTTGCAACGAGTACCATTCAGACCCAGGCGAAATTAGTGCACCTCCGTTATTTGTTTGATCTCAAATTGTTACACTTGGCTGTAAAGAAATGGAGTCAGAATGACTTAGTTCATTTCGGGCCATCACTGAGAGAGCCTTGGTGTTGCGCTGTGGCAACAGAACGATATATTTATTCATATAAATTGCTCCTATTTCGAATCCCTTGACCGAAACCAAGTGCTGGACTGCCTGTCCCCACGGCCTTATTTTGCGCCATTCCCACCACGACCGTCGCGCGAATTAACGACTAAGTGCCCATGCATCAGATGTTAGCCTCCGCGGCCACATCGCTCATCTGTCCGTCGTCGAAACATTTGGTGCAGAATGGTTGGCGTTTTAGCGGAGCGCGGGCCTCGTCTGGAGTTTGATTTTAGGCGGCGAGTTTGCGGTGTTGCAAGCGCCGATATTCGATGGTCTGTTCTTTGATGGCAGCGCGTTCAGCAAAGATCTGCTTGTCGCGCCCGAAGTAGGCGTCGGCCGGCGTCACATTGCTCAAGCTCTCATGATAACGCTAATGGTTGTAGTGCTTGATGAATGCCTCCATTTGGGCCTCAAGATCGCCTGGCAGGTAATAGTTCTCCAGCAGGAGCGGTTTTTGAGAGTTTGGTGCCAGTGTTCAATCTTGCCCTAGGTCTGGGGATGGAATGGCGCGCCGCGTAAATGGCTCATGTTCTGGGCCTCGGTATAGGCGACCAGCTCGCCTGTGACATTGTCTGACGCAGCCGTGGTTTGTGCAGCACGGTGGCGCTGTTACAGCCTGAGGTGGCCATCTGACGCCGAATGAATATGCACTGTTCGCCCTGCTGGCACATGACCATTTGCTGCGGTCCATCTGGAGCCCGGCCCATGAGGCGGACAAGGAATATCTTAGGGTCGCTGCCCGCGCCCTGCGCTTGAAGCTGGAGGATGGCCCGAGCCACCCGATCCTGAACCGTTACGAGCCTGGAATCGGCTGTCGACTGAACAGAGAATAAGCGGCGACTGGGTGTCCGGTTGCAGAGAACTGCCTAGCGCTGCCAGCCCTTCGCCATTGCGGCACGCTCACCCGCTGCGTCGAGCGGTGCGCCAGTGGCGATGTCCTGAATCGCGGCCATGAGCTCGGCATCGGCGCTGCCGGCCTGGCGATAGTCCGTTCCTTGCCCTGTCATTCCGGGAAGCTTGCGTTCCAGTTTCCAGCCTTTGGCATTGCGACAAGCGATGCCGGATTGCGCAGCCGTAGCGAAGCCTCGGCACAGTTCGCCCTCGGTATTGGCAAAGCTTATGAGCACCCGCACCTTCGCATCCACAGATTGGTCTGCGGCAAGCTGGCTGTCCAGCGCGGCTACCAGCTCGCCCTTGGCATAGCCATCCGGGCTACCCGACTGTTGTATCAGCACCAGCCCGAGTGCCAGCGAGGCAGCCAGCGCCGGTCCGCCAAAGCGCAGCCATGGCGACCGCAATACGGGCTTGCGCGACTGCCGTTGCCTTATGGCCGCTGCTACGAAATCGATCACTTTCGCACCGCTGCTCTCGGGCTTCGGGAAGAGCGCCGTAATGCTGTCGGGAACAGGCTCGTCGAGGATTGGCGCAAAATGTGCGGAAAGCCTTGCCTTGAATGCACGGTGCGCGGCAACTTTCTCGCCAAGCGCGGGATCGGCGGCGATTGCGGCTTCGATCCGCCTCGTATCGGCGGGGGCGAGCTCGCCATCGGCGTAGGCCGCCAGCTCCTCTCGGGTTACGCTCATGTCATCTCTCCCATCATCGCCATCAGGGCGTCGCGCCCGCGTACCAGCCGTGAGGTCAGCGTGCCGACCGGGCAGCCGATGATCTCGGCGGCCTCCTTATAGGCATAGCCCTCGACCAGCACGAGGATCACTGCTTCGCGCTGCTCCTGCGGCAGACGCGCCAGCGCGCGGTCGATGTCCTGACGCAACAAGGCAGTCTCTTGTCCGCCGCTTTCACCCACATTCAGTCCCTCCGCTTCGTCGACAAAGGTCTTGCCGTGGCGGGCGACGGTACGGGTCTCGTCGATCCAGATGTTGCGCATGATCCGATACGTCCAGCTATCGAGCCGCGTTCCCGCCTGCCACTGGTCGCGGTTGCGCAGGGCGCGCTCGACGGTTATCTGGCAAAGGTCGTCGGCCTCGGCCCGGTTGCGCGCCAGTCCGGCGGCAAAACGCCGTAACCGGGGCAGGAGCGCAAGCAGCGCGGAATCGAAGCCTTCTGACAGTTTCTTTGCCTTTCGTGGATCAAACGACCGAGCAGACCCGTTTCATCCCTATAAATTTCGATTATGAAGCGAGCCACAATATAATGCGCCCATTTCTGATCGCCTCCATCATGCTGGTCGGGCTTGTCGCTGATCCTGCCCCCGCACAACTCGCCTTGCCGCCGGTCGGCAATGTGCTGCGTGATCCAATTGGTGCTGTCGAGAAAGTCGCCGACCCGGTGGTCGCGCGCGCGCAGCGGCTTGCGGCCCAAGCCGAGACGCTGGCACAGCAACGGACCGATCGGCTGGCCCGGTTCGTGCGCCGTCACAGCGACGTGATCGAGTTCGATCGCAGTGGCGCACCGGCACGAAAGGGCGAGCTGCTGCTGCTGGGCGGCGAGGCGGCCATGCGCGATGCGCTGCGTCACGCAGGCTTTGTCATCCTCTCGCAGGAACGGCTCGACTCGCTCGACATCTCCGTTACTCGCCTCGGCGTGCCCGCGGGGTTGTCGCTGGCGCAAGCGCAGGCACTGATCGACACGGTCGCGCCCGGGGCGGAGGTTGTTGCCGATACGCTGCACTTCCCGGCAGGTAACGTCCGGGGCAAGGATCAGACTGCACCTGCGCAAAGTATGATGCGCGCCATCGCCACGCGGGTGGGGATGATCGATGGGGCGCCAGCCAATCACATTGGCGGGATTATGGTCCGAGGCTTTGCGCGCGGCGGCGCGCGCGCGGGGGACCATGGGAGTGCGGTTGCCTCGTTGCTTGCGGCAAGCGGCGTAAGGCGTCTGCTGGCCGCCGATGTCTATGGCGACGATCCGGCGGGCGGGAATGCCCTAGCCATCGCGCGGGCGATCGACTGGCTCGCCAATGCCGATGCTCGGGTGGTGACGATCAGCCTTGTCGGTCCGGACAATCCGCTTCTCGCCCGCGCGATTGTCGCCGGGCAACGGCGCGGCATTGTTTATGTTGCGGCGGTCGGCAACGATGGGCCTGCAGCCCCGCCCGCCTATCCTGCATCCTATCCCGGCGTGCTCGCGATAACCGCTGTCGACGGGCGTAATCGCGTGTTGATCGAGGCCGGACGGGCCACGCATCTCGATTACGCCGCACCGGGGGCTGACATGGTGGCGACGAATGCCGCCGGGCGCAGGGTCGAAGTGCGCGGCACGTCTTATGCTGCGCCGCTTGCCGCCGCGCGTGCCGCTGCTGCACTGGATCTCGGCGGCGACGTGCGGCGAAGTCTCGATGCCGAAGCGCAGGATCTTGGGCCGCGGGGAGCCGATGCGCACTTTGGTCGCGGGTTGCTGTGCGCTTCCTGCCGCACACGCTGAGATTTTTTCACCATGCATGGATGGAATCGAGGTGACGGGTCGTTGTCCTGATCGAGAGACGCGCATTGAGGCGCTCTCCCCCTGATAATGAAAGGAGCACGACCATGCGCAAGACCTTCATCATGACCGCGGCACTTCTACTTGCCGCCACTTCGGCACAGGCCCAGATTCTGGGAGGCGGCGGCCTCGGCGGGACGCTGGGCGGTTCGTTCGGCGGCGCCATGCAAGGCGGCCTTGGTGGCCTTGGCGGCATCGACAGCGATATGGAGTCGGTCACCACGACCACCCGCAGTGCTGCGCGCGGCGGCGTAGATGCCGAAGGCAACAAGTCCATCGATCGCCGTAGTGGGCGTGCTTCAGCCAATGGTGTGGCGAATGCCAATGGCGAAGGTTCGCTGACCCAGACCATAGCCACCCCGACTCGCAATATTGATGCCACCAGTTCTGGCAGTGCGGGTGCCAGCAAGTCAGGCAGTATTGATGCCCAGTTGATCGGGACCGACCAGATCGGCTCGACCGTGGGCGGACTCCGTGACGGCGCTCATAACGCCGTTGGGGATACTCGCGAGCAGGCGCGCGGCGCCTTAGGTCAGGCAGAGGGTGCCAGCCACGCAGCGCTCGCCGCGACCAGTGGCAGCACCGCCGGGTTGGCTCTGGCCGGCAGTGCCATGGCCTCGGCCGCGGGTAGCTTAGACATCGCCCGTGGTACCGCGATCTTCTCCCCCGACGGAGATCGTATCGGCAAGGTCAGCCAGGTCATCGCCGATAAAAGTGGCCGTGTGGAGCAGTTGCTGGTCAAGGTCGATGGTCAGAAAGCATTGCTTCCCGCCGACAACTTCAGCGCTAACGGTGAATTGCTGATGTCGGCCATGGGCGAAGCTCAGATCAAGCAACTTGGCGAAGCGCAGGAAGTGTCGCCAACTGACGGCGGCGCCGCAGACGCCACAAAGCGGTAACTCAGTTATCAATAACAGATGATCCGATCGACGCAGGCGGAGGAGCTTGTCTCCCCCGCCTGCCCGGCTTCAGAACTTCACCCGAGCGGTAAAGCGTGCGTTAACCGGCGCGCCCGGCGTGATGTTATTGTTGTTATGCGCGTCGGCGAAATATTCCTTATCGAGGATGTTCTCGACATTGACTTGAAATTCTACCTTGTCGCTGGCCTTGATAAACAGGGCGGCGTCGACCCGCGTGAAGCTCGGTAGGCGCGTGGTTGTTGCCAATGTGCGGATTGCCGCGAACTGGCCTGATTGATGAACCACGCCCAGCCCTGCGCCGACGCTTCGGTTGAGCTCGTAGCGATTCCATAACGCGAACTGGTGTTTGGGCACCTGAGCCAGCCGCACAAGGTCATTCCCACGCAGCTTGGCAACCTGATAAGTGTAACTGCCGGTCATCTGCCAGCTTGGGGTAATCCGCCCCGTCAACGCCAGTTCAGCGCCTTTGGTGCGGGTGCCGCCGACATTGATCGTGGCGGTGACATTGTCGGGATTGGGCGTAGTGGCATTGCTTCGGTCAAGCTGGAACAGGGCGAGCGTCACGTTGAGATCTTTATGGATGTCCCATTTGGCGCCCACTTCATAATTGGTAAATTTTTCCGGGGCGAGATTCTGCTGTGTGGCCGTCATCGTCAGGAACTGATCCCCTGATCGCGGCAGGAATGACTGGCTGTAGCTGCCGTAAATCGAGATGTTCTCCTGCGGCTTGAGGATCAGACCGAGACGCGGCGACAGTTTTTCATCCGTGCGGGCAAAAGGACGAGGCGTGCCGATACGGTCGGTCCCCTTGATTTCGAACCGGTCATAGCGCAGGCCGACGACAACATCGATATAATCGCCAAAGCTGATCTGATCCTGCGCATAAGCGGAAAAGAACCGTACGTTCGAGACCGTATCGCGGGCGAGCGCGCCAAAGGTCACCGTCGGATAGACGATATTGGCGAGGTTCAGCGTGCTGCTTGATAGCGTGCCGTTGCGGCGCTGGTTCGTTGAATCCTGATCGCCATATTCCAGGCCCAGCAGTATCTTGTTGCCGATTGAACCGACGTTTGCATCCCAGACGAGGTTGCTCTGCGCAATGAAGTTCTGGCGCTCGGTGGGGTCGGTATAGCTGGAAAGTGCGACGGTGCCGGTCTGGCTGGTGGCTGCGCCATTGGCGTAGACGTTGGTATAATATTTGTCATAGTCGCCATAGAGCATGGTGGTCGACCAATCGAGATTTTCAGCCAGCTTTCCGTCAAGCCGCGCCTTCACGATATGGGCCTCCAGCCCTGCGCGGTTCACATCGGGCGTGCCGAAGAATGTGTCGCGATACCCTGTGATCGGGCGGTTGGGCTGGCCGGGGGCCGTGGCAATCGACGGGATACCGCGATCTGTCACGCGATCGTCATTGACATATTCATAGGACAGGCCAGCCTTCCAGCCGCCACCAAGATCCACAGCGACATAGGGGTTGATCGCATAGCGTTCACCGTCAAAATAATCCCGGTGGTTGTTGAGTTTTTCATAATTGGCATTGAGGCGGAGCGCCGTATTGCCGGTGAGCGGTGCGTTGATATCCGATGAAATATCCCACGCGCCGAAGCTGTTGACGCTTGCGACGCCGCCGATTGCCAGATTGTCAGTGGTGGGCGACTTCTGCACGCGGTTGATGATGCCGCCACTACCGCCGCGTCCGAAGATCAGGGCAAAGGGGCCTTTGAGCACTTCAACCCGTTCGATATTGTAGAGGCTGCGGTAATATTGCACGTCATCACGCACGCCGTCGAGGAAGAAGTCGGCAGTCGTGTTCTGTCCACGCAGCGTGATCTGGTCGCGATTGCCTTCACCTTGGCCAACGGTCGCTCCGGGGACGTAGCGCAGGACATCGGCCATGCTGCGCTGGGCCTGATCGTCGAGCCGTTCGCGGGTAATGACGGTAATGGACTGCGGTATATCGATGAGGGGCGTGTCGATCTTGGTGGCCGTCACCGAATTAGTCGCCAGATAGCCATCGGACCTGCCCGTCACGATGATAACGCCAACGCCTTCGTTTTCAACTTCGGTGGCCCAGGCGTGTCCGGACGCCGCCATCAATGCGGTGGAAATGAGCAACAGATTTTTCAAGCAAGCCCCCTGTGAGCGATTCGTTCAATGGCGCTGCTGCTAATGAAATTGCGAATGGTTTGCAATAATGCGTTTCAGCATTCATGAAGAATATCCCTGCCGAAGCTGTTGCGCTTAGCCGTGACCGACGCCGCTTCCCGGTCCACACCGGTAACGCGTGGGTAATATCCCAGCCTGCGTCATGGCGTTGGCCAGAGCTGATCAGTTTTCGATGAGAGCCGGGATTTGATCATCATCAATAACGAGCGCAATCGCACCTTGGACCATCTCGGGCCTGAGGTCTTGCATGCCACGCACCAAGCTGATGATCGGGGCCTCATGTTCCGAGATCTGGCCGCAATTGAAGCTGCAAAACTGCAAATTTTCAATCGCATGCGCATTAAGTAGAATGCATCATACGATGAAATGGCGTCAATCCCCTGATCATCTTTCATTGGGCTAAGGCGGGGCCGATGGCAGTGGCTGGACATCTGCCCCCTAGCTAGCGTTTTGACTCCGATCCTCGTGGAGGCTCGGCCCAATGCCCGCTGGAGTCTGGACTTTATCCATGACCATTTCGCTTTCGGCGCCATCGAGAATTGCAACGCGCAGGCCTCCCTGTGAATGATCGGTCGGCTTTAATGAACCTTGGTCAATGGCTCATACCAATGCCATCAGGCTGGGATTGCCGCCTGATGCAGTGGTGTTGATTGAAATGGAGACTTCCTTAACCAGCCAATCAGCACGGTACAGCCCTTCCTCATCTGCCAGTTGTACCAGAGGTATCGGTCCCTGCATCGCTGCAATGCGCCGCAGGATTGGTACGGTTTCGCATTCTTGACGACGCTCGATCAGGACGGCCGCAAACGCATTGCAGGCGGGGAGATCGTCAATCCAGATCAGTTCCCCCTGGACTTCGCTTGGAAGATCCGAGGACATCTGCGCCAATTCAGGCGATGCGAGAATTGTTGGCGCATTGCCTGTGGCCAGTGCCGCCGCGATTTGACTGATCAGCCCTGCACGGCTGTGCGGTATGAGCAGGACAGAGCCGCATGGATGCAAAGCGTAGAGGTTGCGTTCTCCTACAGGGCCCGGCAATTCTGCCATGCACCCCGCCATTGGAGTGCCGTTTAGCGGGTTAACATCCACTCCCTGCCTCTTGAGCCATGCCTGTAACACATCCAGACTCGAATGGGGATGCGTTGGCATGACGAATTCCTGCTTTGGCGCTCGATGAACAAGGCGACCTAGATAGAGCGGCCCCCCAGCCTTTGGGCCAGTACCCGACAAGCCGCGCCCCCCAAAAGGCTGAACGCCAACGACAGCGCTGATCATGTTGCGATTGACGTACAGGTTCCCTGCGGCAATGCGTGAGGTGACATCAGCGATCGTCTCATCGAGACGAGTATGCAATCCAAAGGTAAGGCCATAACCTGTCTGGTTAATCTGATTGATCAATGCGTGCATGTCGCTGCGCGAATAGCGCAGTACGTGCAGTACGGGACCGAAGACCTCGCGTCCAATGCAGTCGATACGGTCTATCTCGATGATTGTTGGCGCGATGAATGTGCCATCCTCGCATTCAGCAGGCAGCGGCAACTGCTCCACATTATATCCTTCGCTTCTCATTCGTTTGATGTGAGCGACGATCTCCGCCTTGGCCTGTAGAGAAATGACCGGTCCAATATCGGTGGCAAGGCGATCCGTCCGACCAATCGTCAGTTCGGCAAGCGCACCTTTGAGCATCGCCAACTGACGATCTGCGATATCTTCCTGAAGGCACAAGACACGCAGCGCGGAGCAGCGCTGCCCTGCGCTGTCGAACGCCGACGCGATGACATCCGCAGTCACTTGTTCGGCAAGGGCAGAGCTATCCACAATCATTGCATTCTGACCGCCTGTTTCAGCGATCAACGGGATAGGTGCTCCTTTCGTAGAACAGCGTTTGGCAAGCTCGTTCTGAATGAGTTTGGCGACTTCCGTAGACCCGGTAAATATAACGGCAGCCGTTTCTGGTCGCGCCACCAATGCCGCACCGAGGGCACCGTCGCCCGGCAGATACAGCAGGGCATCGACGGGGATGCCCGCAGCATGCAGAATGCGCGCGCCTTCAGCGGCAATGAGCGGAGTTTCCTCGGCTGGCTTGGCGAGCACAATATTCCCCACAACCAGCGCAGCGGCAATCTGGCCAATGAAGATCGCCAGAGGAAAATTCCACGGGCTGATACAGACCACCAGACCTAGAGGTGTAAGCTCATCGACACGTGCTTGCCGGGCCTGTCGCGCATAATACCTTAGAAAGTCGATTGCTTCGCGCACTTCCGCGATGGCATTTGCAGTGCTTTTACCTGCTTCCCGGATAATCAGGCCAACCAATTCGGGCAGCGCTACCTGCATCTCGTCGGCGGCACGGTCCAAAGCTACCGCACGCTCTTCCACTGGTGTCGCGGCCCATGAAGCAAATGCACCAATAGCAATCTGCACAGCATCACCAACCTCACGATCCAGAGCCGGCTCAACCCGACCAACCTGATCGAATCTACAGGAAGGATTGATCACAGGCATGGAAGTACGCAGACATTGCAGCCTTGGCACCATAGGCGCTGCAAAATATGTTTTTTGAGCACTTTTTCGCAGCTTTTGGGTCAATTCAGCCAGCAATCTTTCATCACCAAGATCGAGCCCAGCCGAATTGGTCCTTGCGCCATAAATGTCGGCAGGCAGGGCAATTGCCGCGTGCGGCGCGCCGAGTGGCTGAATATCCCGAGCGAGGTCAACCGGATCGCATGCAAGCTCGGCGACTGATATGTTCTCATCCCAGATGCGATGCACAAACGAAGAGTTGGCACCGTTTTCCAGAAGACGCCGGGCCAAATAGGCAAGCAATGTCTCATGCGCACCAACCGGCGCGTAGATACGACAGGGGCGATCCAGTTTGCCCGGGCCGACGACTTCCTCGTAAAGCGGCTCGCCCATACCGTGCAGGCACTGGAACTCATAATCGCCCAACATAAAATCCGGCCCGGCAAGATGATAGATCGTCGCCACTGTTTGTGCGTTATGCGTGGCAAATTGCGGGAAAATCGCTTCACGAGAGGCCAGCAACTTTCTGGCGCATGCAATGTAAGACACATCGGTATGAATTTTGCGGGTATAGACAGGAAAGTCGATCAGCCCATCCACCTGCGCCCGCTTGATTTCGCTATCCCAGTAAGCGCCTTTGACAAGGCGGACCATCATCCGCCGGCCGGAGTTCTTTGCAAGGTCGATCAGCCAATCGATCACATATGGGCAGCGCTTCCCATATGCCTGAACAACGAAACCGAGACCGTTCCATCCTGCCAGCCCGGAATCATAAGCGAGACATTCAAGAAGATCGAGCGACAGTTCGAGGCGGTCTGCTTCTTCTGCATCGATATTGAAGCCGATCCCATAACCCTTCGCCAAAACGGCCAAGCCGCGCACTTTCGGCAACAGTTCAGCCATAACGCGCCCGAGCTGCGCACGACTGAAACGTGGATGCAGAGCCGAGAGCTTGATTGAAATGCCAGGTCCGCCGTAGATCCCCCGCCCGGTCGAAGCTTTTCCGATGGCATGGATGGCTTGCTCGTAAGAATTCAGATAGCGATCCGCGTCTGCTGCTGTGACTGCGGCTTCGCCGAGCATGTCATAACTGTAGCCATATCCCTGGACTTCGAGTTTCTTCGCCCTTCTCAAAGCTTCATCGATGGTTTCGCCGGTGACGAATTGTTCGCCCATCAGTTCCAGCGCCATATCCACACCGCACCGGATCACGGGTTCGCCTGCTCGCGCGATAAGTCGAGACAGCGCATTGCCAAGTCCTTCCTCGCTATTGGCTCCAACCAGTTTTCCCGTGACAACCAATCCCCATGTCGCTGCATTTACGAACAACGAGCGGCCTTGGCCCAAATGGGCCTGCCAGTCGCCAGGCGCAATCTTGTCGCGAATAAGGGCATCCCGTGTCGCATTGTCGGGGACCCGCAACAAGGATTCCGCGAGGCACATCAAGGCAACACCCTCCTGACTGGAAAGGGAATATTCCTTGATCAATGCCTCGACACCGCCTCGCTGGCCCTTCGCGCGCAGCGATGATACAAGTGACATGGCTGTCCGCCTGATTGCATCCGCAGTCTCTCCGGAAATTTCCGCTTGCCCGATCAACTCGCTGATACAGAGATGCTCTGGCTTTCTGTAGGCAGCCGTGACCTGACGTCGTAATGCACTTGCTTCGCCCCCATAGGGCGCAAACGAGGAAAAGGGAGAACAGATCTCTGAATGCACAGGAAGACTCCTATTCGGATGTTCCTACAGTATCAATTTCCCTGCACGGCATTTAATCTTATTCTCTGTTGAGCCGCAGAAATCTATGGCTTGCGAGGCTGATAACGGCTGGAAATGCCTTGGAAGCTTTTGAAACTCGCTAAACTTTCGGGAGGGCCAGGAGTTTCCGACGGAGGCCTGTTCGCTCCAGCCAGTGTCCGCCACCACCTATTATCGTTTGATTGCAGATTCTTGTGCCTTTTTGTGTAGGGCTGCGTGACCCGCGTATTTCCGCGGGTGAGGTGACATAATGAAAGTGGTCCAGTTGCAAAGTTAGCTATTCCGGCGGATTTTCTTGTTGAGGAGAGACGTCGATGAAACAGAAGCGGTTTTCAACTGAGCAGATAGTGGCGGTTTTAAAGCAGGCTGATCTGGGCCTTCCGGTGTCGGATCTGATCCGCCAGATCGGGATTTCCGAACAGACCTTTTACCGGTGGAAGCGGCAATATGCTGGACTGGAGTCAGAGCAGGTCCGCGAGCTCAAGCAGGTCGTCGAGGAAAATGCGCGCCTGAAGAAGCTGGTCGCGGAGCTTAGCCTCGACAAGGCAGTGCTGCAGGATGTTCTGTCAAAAAAGTTCCCGGGCCGGCGCTCATGAAAGAGGTTGTAGCCTATGTCGTGTCGTCACACGGCTACAGCGGGCGCCGTGCCTGCCAGGTGACAGGCCAACATCGATCGACCCAGCGCAAACCCAGCACGCGGGATCCGCGTGCCGAGATCCGCCAGCGGATGCACGAGATCATCGCGACGCGGATCCGTTATGGCTATCGACGGGTCCACATCATGCTGAAGCGCGAAGGCTGGCAGGTCGGTCGCAATGTTGTTTATCGGCTTTATCGCGAGGAAGGCTTGGTCTTGCGGACCAAGCAGCCCCGCCGTCGCAAGATGGTCGTACACCGGGAAGGACGTTGTCAGCCCCAACGTCCTAACGAGGCATGGAGCCTGGACTTCGTCCATGATCAGCTCAGCAATGGCCAGAAGTTTCGATCACTGACCGTGGTTGACGTGTTCAGCCGAGAGGCGCTGGCGATCGAGGTTGGGCAGCGCCTGCGCGGCGAGCATGTCGTCGAGGTACTCAATCGACTGGTCCGGCAGCGTGGAGCACCGAAATATCTGTTTGCCGATAATGGCAGCGAATTTACGGGCCGTCTGGTTGATCTTTGGGCATACCATCATGGTGTCAGGATCGACTTCAGCCGTCCGGGAAAACCCACGGATAATGCCTATATCGAGACGTTCAATGGCTCATTCCGGGATGAATGCCTGAACCTGCATTGGTTTGAATCGATCCCGGAGGCCAAGCGCCTGATTGAGGTCTGGAGGCGGGACTATAATGAGAGCCGTCCTCACATGGCTCTTGGCAATCTGACCCCGGACGAATATCTTGCCGGGCAAGCAACTTGGCCTGCCCCGATCGGGGCAGGCCAAGCCGGAAACTAACGCTGGTTCTGGACCACCAAGCCCAAGCACTTCAGGCCAGTCAGGCATTCGTTGTTGCGTGTTGATGGCCGCATGCCCTATGCAATAAACCCGCTTTGCGGGACAATAAACTATAGGAGTAGAGCATGACCTGGAAGACCCCTAAAATTGTCGAAATCGCCCTTGGCGCTGAAATCAACTGCTACGCTTGCGCCGAACTCAAGGCCTGAAACACGCATGAAAATCGTGGTTCTGGGGGCGGCGGCCGGTGGCGGTTTTCCTCAGTGGAACTCCAACGCAATTGGCTGCCAACGGGCGAGGGCCAGCGATCTCGCAGCTCCCCCCAGAACCCAAGCAAGCCTCGCTGTCAGCGGCGACGGACAACATTGGCACCTGCTGAATGCATCCCCCGATCTGCGTCAGCAGATCAATCAGACCGAGGAATTGCACCCCAAGTCCGGCTTGCGGTCGACCCCTATTTCGAGCGTGATCCTCACCGGGGGTGATGTCGATGTCATTGCTGGCCTATTGACGCTTCGCGAGCGACAGCCGTTCACCGTGTTTGCCACGCAACGAATTCTCGACATCCTCGACGCCAATCCGATCTTCGAAGTGCTCGCCCGTGATGTCGTGGTGCGAAAGGCGATTGCCCTTGATCAGACCATTGCGCTGGCAGGAGGCCTCACGCTTGAACTGTTTGCGGTCCCGGGCAAGATCCCGCTTTACCTTGAAGCAGATGACGAAATGCCAGCGCTAACCGCTGACGAAACAACTGTAGCAGCAGTGATTTCGGATGGTTCACACCGCCTCTTTTACATCCCGGGATGCGCGGCTGTGCCTGATGCGCTCGCGTCGCGTCTGGCACATGCAGACGTGCTGTTCTTTGATGGCACGCTATGGCGCGACGACGAAATGGTCACCGCCGGCATTGGCACAAAAACCGGTCGTCGCATGGGTCATATGAGCCTGAGCGATCCCGGCGGCACGATCGAGACGTTTCGCGACATTTCGATCGGCCGCAAATTCCTGATCCATATGAATAATTCCAATCCAGTCCTCCTTGCCAACTCAGCGGAACGAGCCGAAGCGGAAGACGCGGGCTGGACCGTCACTCATGACGGCCTGAGAGTCGAAATATGAACAAACGACTGCTTTCACCCGACGAGCTGGAGGTCGCGCTGCGCGATATCGGTACCAAGCGCTATCACAACCGCCATGCGTTCCATCGCCTGTTGCATGATGGCCAGCTAAATCGCGGCCAGGTTCAAGCATGGGCGCTCAACCGCTACTATTATCAGGCTGCGATCCCCGTGAAGGATTCCCTGATCATGGCGCGCTTCGAAACCTCGGAATTACGACGGGAATGGCGCCGCCGGATCGAGGATCACGACGGGAGAGATGGTGCCCCGGGCGGCATCGAGCGCTGGCTGAAACTGGCGGAAGGGGTCGGCCTGGATCGGGCCATGGTCAAACGCGCCGAAGCGATCTTGCCCGAGACCCGCTTCGCCGTAGATGCCTATGTCCATTTCGTGCGCGATCGCACAATACTGGAGGCCGTCGCCTCATCTCTGACCGAACTGTTTTCACCGTCCATCATTTCAGAGCGCGTATCCGGCATGCTGGCCAATTATGACTGGGTCACATCGGATACGCTCGCCTACTTTACGCCAAGATTGACGCAGGCGCCTCAGGATAGCGAGTTCGCATTAACCTACGTCAAGCGACATGCCGACACAGTCGAAAAACAGCAGGCAGTGCTGGGCGCACTTTGTTTCAAATGCAACGTGCTCTGGTCCCAACTCAACGGGCTGTATCTTGCCTATGTCGCCCCTGGCATGATCCCGCCAGGTGCCTTCGTCCCCGGGCAAGACACCTGATGTCTAAATCGGATCGCATTCCCCGCTTTCGCCGGGGAACGAAACTCCGGTTCGACAAGACCCGCAGCACATGGGTGGTGTTGGCACCGGAAAGATTGTTCATGCCGGATGAGATTGGGACTGAAATCCTGAAACTCGTGGATGGTCAGCGGTCAATCCGTGTCATTTCGCTTGAACTGGCTGGCCAGTTCAATGCGCCCCTCGATGTAGTAGAGCCGGACGTAATCGCAGTGCTGGAAGGTCTGGTAATGAAGGGAGCAATGGAATTGTGACCCAACTGACACCTCCCATGGGGCTGATCGCGGAGTTGACACACCGGTGCCCGCTCCAATGTGCCTATTGCTCCAATCCACTCTCGCTGGATCCGCCCCCAGACGAGTTGACGACCGACGAATGGCGACGTGTACTGGACGAGGCGGCTGAAATTGGCGTCCTGCAATTACACTTGACCGGCGGTGAACCGATGGCCCGGCGCGACCTGGTCGAGCTGGTTTCCCACGCGACCAATATCGGGCTTTACACCAACCTTATCACATCCGGCGTGTTACTCGATGATGATGCGATGGAACGCCTGCTGGCGGCCGGGATTGAACATATCCAACTAAGCTTCCAGGATGCAGTACCAGAAAGTGCAGATCGTTTCGGCGGCTACCGTGGTGGTCATGCCAAGAAACTTGAGGCCGCTCGCCGCATACACGATGCGGGTATGCCGCTCACCGCCAACTTCGTCATTCATCGCCAGAATATTGAGCGCCTTGAGGACATGTTGACCCTGGGTGAGCAGCTTCGTGCCGATCGCATCGAGATCGCACATACTCAATATTATGGCTGGGCATTGCTCAACCGCACTGCCCTACTCCCGACTGCGGAACAGTTGGAATTTGCCAATCAAATAGTCACTGATGCACGGGACCGCCTGTTGGGCCGGATAACGATCGACTATGTGGTGCCAGACTATTATGCGGCCCGCCCCAAGGCGTGTATGGGCGGCTGGGGTAACCGCTTCATCAACATTTCGCCAAGCGGCAAGGCATTGCCATGCCATGCGGCCGAAACCATTCCCGACCTGACTTTCCCGTCGGTCCGGGAGCACAGCCTGTCGTCCATTTGGACGGGCTCGCCTGCCTTTGCCCGGTTCCGCGGCACTGACTGGATGCCGGACCCTTGCCACAGTTGCGAGCGGCGCGAAATCGACTGGGGCGGCTGCCGCTGTCAGGCACTGGCATTGACCGGAGATGCAACTGCCACTGACCCCGCCTGTGCCAAGGCACCCTCCCACTTCGTCATGGCAGCGGCCATCCGGCAAACGGCCGATGCCGGCCTTGATTTTGTGCCGCGCCGCCTGAAAGGGGCCTGAGACCATGACGGCGTTACGGACATTATATCCGCCCATCGAGCCTTATGAGACCGGCACCCTTGATGTCGGAGATGGCCATGTCCTCTATTATGAACGCAGTGGGACACGCGGTGCCAAGCCTGCCATATTCCTGCACGGCGGACCGGGAGGCGGGATATCCGCCAAGCATCGCCAGCTATTCGACCCGAAGCTGTACGATGTGCTGCTCTTCGACCAGCGTGGTTGTGGCAGATCGACACCATATGCCGAACTCGAGCACAACACGACCTGGCACCTGGTCGCCGACATCGGAAAACTGCATCAACTCATGGGTACGGAACAATGGTTGGTATTCGGCGGTTCCTGGGGATCGTCATTGGCGCTGGCCTATGCAGAAACCTATCCGGAACATGTGAGCGAACTGGTGCTGCGCGGTGTCTTCACCTTGCGCCAGGCCGAACTGGATTGGTATTACCAGTACGGGGCATCAGAAATTTTCCCGGACCATTGGGCTGATTTTCTTGCCCCAATCCCGTCCACAGAGCGCCATGATCCACTCATGGCCTATCGCAAGTTGCTCACCGGCAACGATGAAGCTGCCCGATTGCAAGCAGCCGCCGCATGGACACTATGGGAAGGTCGTACATTGAACCTGATGCCTGAATCACTAACCGGAACCGGGTTTGTTGATCAGCACTTCGCGCTCGCCTTTGCACGGATTGAAAATCACTATTTCATCCACCAGGGCTGGCTGGAAGAAGGGCAGTTGATCGACAACGCAGGACGCTTGAAGGGCATTCGAGGTACGATTGTACAGGGCCGCTACGACATGGTCTGTCCAGCCCGCACCGCCTATGATCTGCATCAGGCCTGGCCCGATGCCGATTTCGCATTGGTAGAAGGCGCGGGCCACTCGTATCTCGAGCCCGCTACCCTGGACCGCTTGATCCGTGCGACGGAGCATTATGCGTTGGCCCCCACCTTGCCACGCCTCGACCCGTGCAGTAGCGACATCCCCTCCGCTGCAACACGGTGACTACCCCCCCCACCAATTCGGTCAATGGGCTTCCGGCACCTCGACGCCACTGGGCCGCAATTGCGATCTGGCTGGCAATGGCCATGACGGTCCTGGACAGCTCCATTGCGAACGTGGCGTTGCCTGTCATCGCTCGCGATCTCGGCACAAGTCCGATTGCCTCGATATGGATCGTGAACAGCTATCAGTTGGCGATCGTAATGACATTGTTCATATTTGCCGCCATCGGTGAGATTGCCGGCTATCGACCAGTATATTTGCTGGGGTTGTTCATCTTCATCATGGCGTCCGCCAAATGCGCCCTTTCCGATCATCTGCCGGCACTTGTGGTGGCGCGGTTTGTCCAGGGCCTCGGTGCAGCCGCGATCATGAGCGTAAACGGCGCCTTGGTTCGCTTCACCTTTCCTGCCGGGCATCTGGGGCGCGCCATGGGTTACAATGCGGTGGTGATTGCCATTTCGGCGACTGTGGCACCGATGGTAGCAGGAACAGTACTATCGTTGGTATCGTGGCGCTGGCTATTTGGCATCAACTTGCTGTTCGGGCTGTTGGCGTTAGCAGCCGGCTATCGCTGCCTCCCGGATGCGCGCGGTCGGTGGCGACTATTTGACCTACGCTCCGCCGCGTTGAGCGCATTGTCTCTCAGTGGACTGTTCCTGGGCATGTCCGTCACAGCGCAACATGGCGTTGGGCCATGGAGCCTCGCTGGCGTTGTGCTCTTCCTGACTGCAGGCGCCATCGCCATAGGACGTGCCAACCAGCAGGATCAGCCGCTCATCCCCATCGACCTGACCCGCATGCCGGTCCTGCGAAATGCATATGCCGCGTCCTTGTGTACTTTCGCCGCACAGATGATCGTAATGGTTTCCTTGCCATTCTACCTTCATCTGAACTTCAGATTGTCTCCATGGGAAACGGGTTTGATCATGACACCCATCCCGCTTGGCCTTGCCTTGCTTGCACCATTGGCAGGTCGATTATCCGATCATGCCAGCCACGCCTTGATTGGCGGTGCTGGCCTGTGCCTTTCTGCGGCCGGGTTCATTGCCTTTGCCGTGCTGCCTGCTTTTCTGCCCTTGCGTGCCACACTGATCATGTGCGGCTTTTTGTGCGGCGCCGGCTTTGGTTTGTTTCAGGCGCCCAACAATCGGAAAATGATCGGGGCAGCGCCACGTGAGCGCAGTGGAGCGGCTGCAGGTATGCTCGCCGTATCGCGGCTCGCGGGACAAACTGCTGGTGCGATGATGGCGGCTTTCCTGATCCGCCATAATGGAACTGCGAGCAATGCTTTCTTTTACGTGGCGGCGGCGCTTGCACTTCTGGGAGCCTTGCTGACCCCTGCAACTGTTCAGCGGCTTGCCAGATGACCTGACAAATGTGCCGATCCAATACCAAACCCCTCAAGTTTCCACTCGACTTCGCTGTCAGTTCGAGCATTGGTGTGAACGTGAATCGCGGGCCATGGAGTGGGGCCGCGCGCCCTGAAGGTCTATCCTTACAGGGCATTGGGTGTTGGAAGCGGTGAGGTGCCGCTTCCTTGCCAAGGAGGCCACCCATGACGACACTCAAAGCCCCCACCAAGATCGATGGAGTAATTGATCTGCTGCACCGCGACTGCGGCGCGACCTTGACCGAGCTGGCGGAGGTCACCGGCTGGCTGCAACACACGACGCGTGCGGCCCTGAGCGGCCTGCGCAAAAAGGGTCATCCCATCAGCAAATATATGCGCGATGGGGTGACTGCCTATCAGATCACGGCGGCCCGGTTATGAGCACGCTGGACGAACAACTGGCAGCACTCACGACATTGTCGACGATGCTGCTCCGCGCCGAATGGCTGCGTCTCCATAAGGTGCCGGCACCAGCCATGACTAACGACCTGCTCCGACGCGGCATCGCGCACCGGCTGCAGGAGCGCGCCAAGGGCGGCATGCCTTCTGGTACTGTACGGGAGCTTGGTCGACTGTGCCGACATTATGCCCGAACGGGTGCGGTGGAGGCAGCGCAGCCCAGCCGGATCAAGCCCGGCACCCGGCTGGTGCGTGGCTGGGGCGGTGAAAGCCACCATGTGGTGGTGCTGGAGACTGGCTATCTCTACCGTGATCAGAACTACACTTCCCTGAGCCAGATCGCTGCCGGGATCACAGGCGCCAAATGGTCCGGCCCTCGCTTCTTCGGGCTGATCAAACGCAAGATGGTGGAGGTCGCTCATGCGTAATGCCAAGGGGTGTTCAACACCCAAGTCCATCCGCTGTGCCATCTATACCCGCAAATCCACGGAAGAAGGATTGGAGCAGGACTTCAACAGCCTTGATGCCCAGCGTGAAGCCTGTGCTGCCTATATACTGAGCCAGCGTCATGAGGGTTGGACACTGGTCCCTGACCTTTATGATGACGGTGGGTATTCCGGCGGCAACATGGATCGCCCTGCCCTGAAGGCCGTCCTTGCCGAAGTGGCTGCCAAGCGGATTGATGTGATCGTGGTCTACAAGGTCGACCGGCTCACGCGCAGCCTGTCGGACTTTGCCCGGATTGTGGATGTGCTTGATGACGCGGACGCCAGCTTCGTGTCTGTCACCCAGTCCTTCAATACGACCACCAGCATGGGGCGCCTGACCCTGAATGTGCTGCTGTCCTTCGCGCAGATCGAACGCGAGGTGACCGGCGAACGTATCCGCGACAAGATTGCCGCGTCCAAGGCCAAGGGCATGTGGATGGGTGGTCAGGTGCCACTTGGCTATGATCTGGATGATCGCAAGCTGACCATCAATCCGACTGAAGCTGACACTGTCCGCCATATCTTTGAGCGCTATGCGGCCTTGGGTTCTGGCAAGGCGCTAATGGTGGAGCTTGATGCAGCCGGCATCAGGAGCAAAGCAAGGATCAATCGCCACGGTCGCGCCTATGGCCAGAACTCCATCAGCCGTGGCGCCTTATATGCCATGTTGCAGAACCGGCTATATCTCGGGGAGGTGGTCCACAAAGGCCAATGCTATCCCGGCCAGCATGCGGGCATTATCGACGCAGACCTCTTCGATCAGGTGCAGTTGCAACTGAAGACAGCGAGGGTGGATCGACGACTGGGGAGCAATGCCGTTGAACCAAGTCTTCTTGCGGGACTGATGGTCGATGGACATGGGCGTCGGCTGTCACCAAGCCATGCCGTCAAAAAGGGCCGGCAGTATCGTTATTATGTCTCGCAGAATGACGGGGCAGAAGCCTCAGGTGAACCATGTTGGCGGATCAGCGCCAATGACATCGAGACATTGGTGTGTGCCAAGGTCAAGCAAGCCATCCACGATGCCATGCATCAGCGCATGGCCAGTGGCGATCTATCGGGCGATGTTATTACCCGCATGAACAGGAACGCCGGTCAAATCCGGCAATTGCTGGAGGATCAAGTTCCGGCAAATGTGCGCGAGGCGCTCCTATCTGTGATTCAGCGCATTCAGATCAGCCAAGCCAGTCTCGACATCCAACTCAATGTCTCGACCATTGATTCGGCGCTGGGGGAAACCGCGCCCATCACGATCGCCAGCAAGATCGGCTTTGTCCGATCTGACAAACAAGTCCGCATTCACATCCCGCCGGTCATTGATGAAGCCAATCGACCGCGTAACCCGATATTGCTCAAACTGATCGCGCAGGCATTCACGGCAAGGCAGGAGTTGGAAGCCGGTGGTTCATTCGATGAAGTCGCCACACACATCGGTTGCAGTCGCGAGCATCTCGCTGATCTAATCCGCACCAGCTATCTGGCACCGTCCATCATCAAGGCCATCATGGATGGAGAGCATCCCCCAACCCTCACCCGCAAGCAACTGGTCGAGACGAGCAGGATCCCGCTTGATTGGGAGAGTCAGCACAAGATGTTCGGGTTCGGCTGAACCAACTAACCCAACGGAAACAGTACGGGGCTTCGGCCCCGTTTCTTGTTCCAGAGCTACCCAGAAATCTCGGGCGTACCATCTTGGCCTTTGGAGATATCGCGCCATATCTGCGCACGAACCTCGGCCCAAATGGTCTCCACAAAGCGGTGGGCAGATGCAGGCCCGCGCAAGCGACCCATAATGCGGACTATTTTCAGGGTATATGTGGAATATCCCGGCGTCTCTCAAAACGCGGAATGTTTGGTGCGCGGCGCAGTCCAGACCGAACCGGTCTCCTCGGACCGGTAGCTGTTTTAGGGCCAAATAACAGGCTCTACGCGATATCTGGTACGTCGACTGCGACACAGATTGCATTTATCCCTCTGAGAAATGGCTGAAATCTTCATATTTCCATGAAATTGAAACTGACAATTTCAGGCCAGAACAGCTTCCACCTGACCATGGTCAGGCTGCCGGGTAAGGTCCGACCCATACCGTTTGACGAAGGATTATACATCTGAATCAGCATCTTGAGTTAAATCCAAAGCTGTGCCATAAGACTAACTGGCTCAAGCGGGGCATTCTTTAGGCAGCACCGATACCATCGAGCCAACACCACGCCGCTGACGAAGCGGCGGGTGAGTTGTGCTGCCTCGCCTCCACCTCTCCCCCGCTGTTTTTGTCATCGCCCGACATTGGAGTTGATGATGAAACTATCACCAGAAGACCAGAAGCGCCGCGAACTCGCGGCAGTGAAAGCTGCCCTTGGCCCCGGCAAGACAATCAGCCAGTTGATGCAACTGCCGATCGACCAACTCAAGTCGTATGACCGCCAGGCTCGCACCCATAACGACAAGCAGATCGATACCATTGCTCGCTCGATGCAGGCATTCGGCTGGATCAATCCCGTACTCATCGACAGGCACAATGTGATCGTTGCGGGCGAAGGGCGATTGAAAGCTGCCAAACGACTCGGCCTGACCCATGCCCCCTGCCTGCGTATCGAAGGCCTGAGCCCGGATGAATTGCGCGCCTATCGGCTGGCTGACAATCGCCTGGCAGAGCTTGCCGGCTGGGACGAGCAGATCGTGACCATCGAGCTCCAGCATCTGACCAGCATCGATCTCGATTTCAACATCGAGGTGCTGGGCTGGAACATGCCGGTGATCGACATCATGTTCGATGCCCATGCCAGTGCACCCGGAAATCTGGATGACGCACCTGATGCTGCCGATGACATCCCCGCAGAAGGCACGCGCGCGGTCTCGCGTATCGGCGATTTGTGGCTGCTTGGTCGCCACAGGGTGCTGTGCAGTTCTGCACTGAATCCGGTCGCGTATACCGTCCTGCTCAAAGGAGAAAAAGTACGCCTGATCGTCCAGGATCCGCCATGGAATTGTAAAATAAGCTATATTTCCGGGTCCGGCACCATCAAGCATCGCGAGTTCGTGATGGCCAGCGGCGAGATGTCGGATCCCCAGTTCCGGGAATTTCTCGCCACCCAGATCCACTGCAATGTCGCCCATGCCGTCCCGGGCGCGGTGATCGAGATCTTCATCGACTGGCGCGGCGTGGAGAAGGTCATTGCCGCTGGCATTGCCGAAGGGCTGGAATTGATCAATATCTGCGTCTGGTCAAAGACCAATGGCGGCATGGGCTCCCCCTGGCGCAGCGCCCACGAATTGGTGGTCGTATTCCGGAAGCCCGGCGCCCCGATCCGGGATCGCGTCAATCTCGGACGCCATGGCCGCTACCGCACCAATGTCTGGCATATGGCAGGGCAGAACAGTTTTGGCCCGGAACGGATGGAGGCCCTGACCAGCCATCCGACCAGCAAGCCCGTACAGCTGATCGCCGAGGCGATCCGGGACGTGACCGATATCGGTGACATCGTTCTGGACAGCTTCCTCGGATCCGGCACCACCGTGCTGGCAGCCGAGCGGACAGGCCGCATCGCGCGCGGGATGGAACTCGACCCGCTCTATGTGGATACCGTGATCCGTCGCTGGGAGAAGTTCACCGGCCAGCAGGCCATCCATGAGCAAAGCGGACGCACCTTCACCACGATCGAAGCCGAGTGCCTCGATCAAGCAGAGACGACAAATATCATCAAACCACCCGTGCGCCAGCGCGTGCGGGCTTCCCTGTCCGCGACCCCGGCGGGACTTCCTGCACAAGCTTCGACCTTAACGAAGGGCAACAATGATGACTGACTTCCTTTCCATGCCGCCAGTCCGCGTGAGGACCCGTATCCGCAACATGCCCGCTGACGATGGGGTATCCGCTCCCTCCCCCCGCCTTGTCGTCGATACCGACAACGGCGGGAAAAAGAAACGGCAGCCAAACCGTGGCAGCATGAAACCGGGCGAGACCCGGAACCCCAACGGGCGTCCCAAGGGCGCCAAAGGCATGAAACCGCTAGTCCGCAAGATACTCAGCGAAATGACCACCATCCGCACGGCCAAGGGCCCGCAGAAGATCTCGCTGTACCATGCCTTGCTGCTGAAGGAGATGGAGCTGGCCTTCAAGGGCGAATGGCGCGCCCGAGTGAACATGCTCCAGCTCGCGCGTTGGGCTATTCCCGAGGAAGGCCCCGACACGGCACCCAACGCCAGCAGCACCAACGACGAGACAGATCACCTGATCCTCCAGTGGTTCGAGGAAGAACTGCTCAAACGGTCGCAATCCGCACAGAAGGAGAGTGGCGATGGTCGCTAGGTCTGAGGTCGCCGCCGCGCTCGCTCGCCAGCGGCTGCTGCCAATGTTGATGTTTGCGTTTGCGATGCATCACCCGGGCGCGCCGCCCCTTGAACCAAGCTGGTATATCCAGGCGATGTGCCACTGGCTCGAGCGGGTGGCGAAAGGCGAACTCAGGCGATCCATGATCTGGATCCAGCCGCGAACGCTCAAGTCCTTCACGGTGGCGGTCGTATTTCCCTGCTGGTTGCTTGGGCGGAACCCGTCCGCCAGGATCATGGTGGCGACCTATGGCGGCACCCTTGCGCGGGATCATGCCATCAAGCGTCGCCAGATCATGGACAGCGACTGGTACCGTCAATTATTTCCGCGCACACAGCTTGCTGATCGCGGCAACCGGGACGGCGACCTCAACACCACGGATGGCGGCTATTGCATATGCGCGACGGTCGGCGGACCGGTCACAGGCCGTGGCGCCGATTTCATCCTGCTCGACGACTGCATGAAGGCAGAAGATGAGACCAGCGATGTCATGCAGGCAACCGTCAAGCGCTGGTTCTCCTCCACCCTGTCGACGCGCCGCAATGACAAGCGAACCAGTTCGATCCTTTCCATCCAGCAACGGATCAGCGAAGACGATCTCCCGGCCTATCTGCTGACCAAGGGCTATGACTGTCTCAGCCTGCCTGCTTTTGCCGGAAAGGAAGAGGACATCGCAATTGGCGAAGGCATCCACCATCACCGCAAACGCGGCGATCTGCTGGATCCGGTCCGGTTTCCGAAGGACGTGCTCGACGAGGAACGGCTCAATCTCGGGCCGCAGGCATATGAAGCCCAGTACATGCAGAACCCGGTTGCCCCGGCAGGCAATCTGCTCAAGATGGATCAGTTCCGCCGGTTCGAGCAACCGATTCCCCGTGAGCGGTTCGACCGGGTCATCCAAAGCTGGGATCCCGCAGCCAGTGAACTGCCAACCGCAGACTGGTCGGTATGCACCACCTGGGGCATGTTGGCGGATAGGCTCTTCCTGCTCCATATCTGGCGGGCCCGGGTTGATTATCCCGGCCTCAAGCGCGCGGTAATCTCGCAGCATCACGTCTGGAATGCAGATCACGTGATCATCGAGAGATCGAGCAATGGCCTGCCCCTCTGGCAACAATTAACCCGCGAGGGGCCCTTCCAGCCTGTCGCCTGGCCACCCAATGGCATCAGGCAACTGGACAAGGCCGAACGGCTCATCGCACAAACAGGGCAGATCGAGGAAGGTCGGGTATGGATACCGGCAGCACTAGACGGCCTCGATACCTTCCTCATGGAATTGCGGGCCTTCCCTAACAGCCGCTACGACGATCAGGTCGATACACTGACCCAGGTGCTGGAATATCTGTTCTGGCGGTGGAGACAGCTTGCCAAGGAATACACGAGCTCGGGCAGACCCAAAGCGTCTGTGCGTGGCAAGCGCCCGCCGCTGCCACCGCTGCCGGATTTTCTCCTGTGAGAATATCTCGATGCCAGACCATCCTTGTTTCATAAGGCCATTGGTACTGACGGGTGAGCTTGGCCCAGTCGAAGGTCTGGCCACGGACTGGTCGGCCGGGACCGTCCAGAGCTAAAGTCACGCGACCGCACCGCAGGGGCAGATACAAGATCTGAGGCCAGTTATGACGCTGGCGCAATCGCTGCGGGACACTCACCCTCGGCTGTTGACTGCTGCTAAGAATTGACCCGGGACCGACTACAGTGATCAAACCAAATGTCCCGCTAGATCGTCATCCTTAAAAATGAACTCATTTCGTGTTTAGCTTGTTTCCCAGATCAATCATCTTGTGCCGGCAACGCTTCTCGTTCAAAGTTTCAGACAGAGCCAATGCTGATTCCAAGTTTACTGACGATGAAAAATATAAATTACTTACAAACCATCATTTGGTGTAAAGAATTTACCTGCAATGCTGAGGCGTGAGTGTGGGGCTGATTCCAGAGGTCGAAGATAATTTGAGTAGGTCAATGGCAGCGCAGACAGTAGGAAATGCGCCGCGCACGCGGACCGCTGAATTTGTGCAGCCCCTGTTCCGCTTGGCGCTCATCAAGGGCGCAACATCCTCTGTGCTGCTCCACATTAGACGCGGAGCGCCGGTCAATGGTCGCGACAGCCGAGGCCTCACGCCACTCATGCTAGCTGCCACTGCCGGTCGTGGCGATATTTGCTCCCTGCTTATGAACGAGGGTGCTGATAATTCTCTGACCGCATCGGACGACAGGACCGCTTCTGATCTTGCAAGCGCTGCGGGCCATTCGCATCTGGCACTGGAGCTTGCCCCGAGAACTGCCACCGCAACAGCACCTGAATTATGCGCATTTAGCAATACAAGTGGGGTGTCTTCTGACGACCGAAATCATGCGTCCGGCTGCTCCGACGACGGCTGGTTGATCTTTGGGCATACCATCATGGTGTCAGGATCGACTTCAGCCGTCCGGGAAAACCCACGGATAATGCCTATATCGAGACGTTCAATGGCTCATTCCGGGATGAATGCCTGAACCTGCATTGGTTTGAATCGATCCCGGAGGCCAAGCGCCTGATTGAGGTCTGGAGGCGGGACTATAATGAGAGCCGTCCTCACATGGCTCTTGGCAATCTGACCCCGGACGAATATCTTGCCGGGCAAGCAACTTGGCCTGCCCCGATCGGGGCAGGCCAAGCCGGAAGCTAACGCTGGATCTGGACCACCAAACCCAAGCACTTCAAGGCGCAAATGCACTAACAATCAACTCGGACCACTCAGTGGGGGCCGGTCAGACCTCGCAAGCGCTCGCATGGTTTCGGGATGAGGGAAATCCCGGAGGGCTGTGGCATTACATACGCCAGGAGGCGGAGAAGCAGGAAGCCTTTCATCATCACTGCACGGTCAGGATGCGTGCGCCAGCTGGTATCAACCAGTTCATTTGCATGAATGGAAACAGTCTTACTATTGGGTCCGACCGCATCATCTGGCTTACCGAAGAAAATGCCCGAACTGCCAGCAATGCAGGATTTGTACGGCTGCCGGAGTAACGATTTCAGTCCGCACGAAGCGCCGCTGCACGCCCTCGGTGCTCCGGAAAGGTCCTGATAACGCAGCGGCGCGATCTGGGAACTGCTGCATGAACGCCGCTCTCAGCCGACTGCATCCAGACGGCCCAAAGGTTTGATATCTATTCGGAGGGCAGGTGATAGTTCGATAAGGCTGCCTGTCCCTCCGCAGGTGTTCACTGTATCATGACGTCGGTTCCCGTCTATTACGTCCCCATTATCCGTTTTGAAACCACTCTATGTATTCCAGACAAGCGGGAGACTGGCGACAGTGATCACGACCCCTCCACCGAAAACGAGGTCATCATCATTAGCGAGTGAGAAATCCGGTATTCTCTTGAGCCACTCCTCCAGCGTAATGGAGAGTTCGGCACGCGCCAGATTTGCGCCGGGGCAGATGTGGTTGCCCTTACCAAAACCAACTTGGAAATCGGACCGACGTGAGAAATCGACCGACCTAGCATGATCTGTAAATGCTTCGTCAAATCCAACAACAGGTGTCGCAGCAAGCACCATATCCCCCCGTTTGAGCTGCACACCGGCATATTCGCAATCCGTTCTGACTTCGCGCGATGTATTCGCAATCGAGTAGCGTCGGACTATTTCCTCCACAGCACCAGGGATCAACGAGGGATTCTCGACAAGCTGGCGGCGATGCTCTGGATTGCGCGCGAGAAACAGGAACATGAAACCCAGTTGGTTGATGACCGTGTCAAGCCCTCCAATAAGAATTTGAATACAGAACTTGAACATTTCATCCCAAGTAAGCGCTCTGCCATCAATCTTTCCGTTGATAATATCGGATAGCATATCATCGCCATCCTTGCCGAGACGCGCCTCGATGAACGGCCTCAGATAATCTTCGAGCTGCTTTCGAGTGGCGGCATAGCTGGTGCCGTCGCTGGCGCGGACGATCGCATCAGAGCACGCTTTAAGCATAGGGGCATCGGCAATCGGGAGTTGCACCAAACCCATAAACGCCCGGATCGGTAAATGTGCGGCATATTGCGTCATGAAATCGCATCGACCGTCAGCGATAAACGTCTCAATCAACTCGCCGCATATCTCTCTAATCGTTCCATGCAAATTACGAACGGCACGCGGCGAAAGGCCATTGTTCAACAGACGTCGATAATTCCGATGCTCTGGTACGTCGACGTTGGTAGGCAGCATATGATGCGCCTCTCCCGTCGATTTGGGGACGAATGTAACACGATTGGAGAAATATTCAGCGTTCGACAGGACATCGGCCACGAGCTTCCCATTGGCTGCGATCCAATGGCCTTCATTGTGGGGCGTCCACAATAGACCCAGATGATCTCGACCAGCCTCATATAGTCTCGCCCAAGGCTCATCAAAATTCTGCCCATTTCCGGAAAGCTGATAGAGATTGAAATCGATTACCCGATCATCAGGCACATTAGCGGGCCTATCAATACGCCCTGCGCCGACAGCAATATCATTATCAATCATGGCATTCTCCTCAATTTATGTATATTTTTCGTTATCCCGCAGAAATCTCTTCAATTATAATATCAGATGTTGAAACCCGGCCATATATTGGCAGTAAATCTGTCAATGTCCGCTCGCTATAATCACCTAAAAATCTATCTACGCAGTCCGACAACACGCATATTCCATATTCTCTTTCATTCCCGCTTCTTGCCGTCATTTGTATGCCAAAATCACAAGCAAGACCGACTATAATTAATATATTCCTTCCTATATTACGGAGAATTACTTCAAACTCACTGCAAGTAAAAGGGTCCACTTTTGCATTGTGTACGACATATTCTTCGCGGGTCAGATCGGGCTTCAGTTCATCGATGACCTCGCTTCCCCATTCACCCCGAACAGCCATGTTGCCCTCAACCACGCCCAAAACGCGCGCAGTGCCACGACAATAGCCTTGTCGACGCTCCCTGAGTTCCGGGTGTCCTGGCCTGAATGTCTCATTATGAAATATCACTGGTATTCCGGCATGCCGACAGGCCTGCAAAACAGATTTTATCCGTTTGAGGGTCCCCGATTCATCCAGATATCGAAATGCAATTTCGGCACCTCGACCATCCCTATGGGCGAAGTCATTCTGCATATGCGTAATAACTAATACTGTATCATTTACAGGTATCGGCGGGAACTCAGTCATGATTTGACTCCCTCAAATGTCACCCACTGTCAATTTACGCCAAAGGGCAGTTGGATCACTGCCAACACCAAGACACACCTTAAATATGTATCGCCCGGCCATAAGCCGCGAGCACGCTTTCGTGCATCGCTTCGCTGATCGTCGGATGCGCGAACACCGTCTGCATCAGCTCAACCTCGGTCGTCTCTAGCGTGCGCCCGACGACATAGCCCTGAATCAGCTCCGTCACTTCCGCGCCCACCATATGCGCGCCGAGCAATTCGCCGGTAGCCTCATCAAACACGGTTTTTACAAACCCTTCGGCTTCGCCCAGCGCAATCGCCTTGCCATTGCCGATGAACGGGAATTTGCCGACCTTGACCTTGTGGCCCGCTTCCTTGGCCTTGGCCTCGGTCATGCCAACAGAGGCGACCTGTGGGTGGCAATAGGTGCAGCCCGGGATGTTCGCCTTGTCCATCGCATGCGGATGCGCGTCCTTGCCCAGCGCTTGCGCGATATGCTCCGCCGCGATCACGCCTTCATGGCTCGCCTTATGCGCCAGCCACGGCGCGCCGGTCACATCGCCAATCGCATAGACGCCCGGCACATTGGTGCGGCAGAATGCGTCGGTGACGAGATGGCCACGATCCGTCGTGATATTGAGCGCCTCCAGCCCGATCGCCTCGGTATTCGGGACAATCCCCACCGCGACGATGACATGACTGAACTCTTCCGAGGTAATCTTGCCGTCCGCGCCCTTGATCTCGGCGGTGACGCCCTTGGCATCGGTCTTGATCGCCTGCACGCCCGTTGAAGGCCGAATATCCATACCCTGCTTGGTCAATGCCTTGAGCATGAACTCGCTCACATCCGCATCTTCCACCGGCATAATCCGGTCGAGCATTTCGACCACGGTCACAGCCGCGCCCATGTCGTTATAGAAGCTCGCAAACTCGATCCCGATGGCACCCGAGCCGATCACCAACAGCTTGGTCGGCATTTCCGGCGGGGTCATCGCATGGCGATAGGTCCAGATGCGTTCCCCATCCGCCTTGGCGAACGGCAGATCGCGCGCGCGCGCACCCGTGGCGATGATGATGTGCTTGGCCGTGACATTGGTCACCTGCCCGTCCTTGGTGACGGCCAGCGTGTCCTTGCCGGTCAATTTGCCATCGCCGAAATAGACAGTGATCTTGTTCTTCTTCATCAGGCCGGTCACGCCCTGATTGAGCTGCTTGGCGACACCGCGCGAGCGGGCGACGACCTTGGCCAGATCGAACCCCGGCTTTTCCACCGAGAGGCCATATTTCTCGGCCTGCTGCATGTAGTGGTAAATCTCCGACGAGCGCAGCAGCGCCTTGGTCGGGATGCAGCCCCAGTTGAGGCAGATGCCGCCGAGGCTCTCGCGCTCCACAATCGCGGTTTTCAGCCCCAATTGCGCCGCACGGATCGCCGCCACATAACCGCCCGGGCCAGAGCCAAGAATTACGAGATCATAATTGTTCGCCATGTAATTCTCGATCAAATGATTATCGGGGGAAATGTGTCGTGCGACCAAAGCCGCACGACACATTATTTAGTCACGACCTCTCTCAGAAGGTCTGCGTGACAGCGACGCCCCAAGTCCGTGGCGGACGCGGTGCGGCGTAGCTCCAGACGCCCTGGACGTCATACCCGACCGACCACCCATCTTCATTGGCGAGGTTCTTGCCAAAGACGCTGACGGTGGTCTTGTTCACACGATAGCTGATCGAGGCATCGGCCAGATATTGACCGCCATTTTTGATATTGGGGTTGTTCAGGAAGGTCACTTCATGTGCCCCCATATAATGGACGGAGCCACTGATCCAGAACGTACCCGGCCCGACATCCTGTTCATATGTCGCACCGATATTCCACGTCCACTTGGGCGCGCGACGGATTTTCAGGAAGCTCGCATCGATCGCCGTGCCGGTGCTGTAGATGTCACCGAAGAAGCTCTTATACTTCGCATCCAGATAACCGACATTGCCGTTCAGTGTCAGTGCATCGAAAGGCTTGGCAGTCAGGTCGAGTTCGAAGCCCTTCAGATCCGCCTTGGCAGCATTGATCGTCCGGTTTTCACGCCCCGTCGAAGAACCCGGCGCTGGCACGTCGAGATCCTGCTGCATATCCTTGTACTTCATCATGTACACGGCGCCATTGAGACGCAGACGGCGATCAAGAAACTCGCTCTTGAAACCGAGTTCATAATTGTCGAGCGTCTCGGGATTATAGGGAATGGTCGCCGCGCTCAGCGTGGCCGGACGACCGTTGAAGCCGCCCCCACGATAACCACGCGACCACAACGCATAGGTCATCACATCGGACGTCCAATTATAGCTCAAGCTGACCTTGGGCGTAAATTTCGACCAGCTTGCCTTGACGGGTGCCGCCATCAGAATGCTACCCCCAGCCAGGCTTGGCTGGATCGTCAAGATGGGATCGACCTCCTCGGTCGTGCCATAGATATTGATCGCGCCGTCATTGACGATGCTTGTCTTGCGGTCATGCGTGTAACGCGCGCCGACCGTCAGCTTGAGCTTATCGGTGATACGATAATCGCCTTCAAAATATCCCGCATAGGATTTCGTCGACTGCGTGACTTCCTGCGAACTCGTCAGCAGCGGTGTAGCTGCCAGGCCGATATAGTTTTTGAGGTTAATCGTATAACGCGAGTCCCAAAGATAGCCGCCGAGCACAAAGGTAAGCGGTCCCGTGCCACCCTTGCTCAACCGCACTTCATTGGTCGTCTGACGCCAACGCGCCGGACGATCGGTTTGGTAGAGCGTCAAAGGTGTGCCGTCCCAATCCTGGGTCGCACCCTCCTTGGTCTTGAGATAGCCAAGAATATACTGAACTTCATAGTCGTTGCCGAGATCATATTTGGCTTTACCAATCGCCATGTTCATCTCGAAGAACGCATCCTTGTTAATCGGACCATTCCCAAGGCTGGTGTAACGGTCGCCGGATGTCGGCACCCCCGGCGCTGGCGAACACTGGCCGAAACCCGTGCAGAAATAATCCGTAGGCCGCAAGACGGCCAGCGATACCGGCGCGTCCTGACGCGTTTTCTGATAATCGTAGCTGACACTCAACTCCAGCGCATCCGTCGGCGTGAACAACACCTGCGTACCCAACGCGCCAAAGTCCGACTTCTGACCGCGACGGTGCTGTGTACGGTTGTACATATAGCCATCGGTTGATTCATAAGCGCCCGTGAACTTCACCGCGACATTCTCGGTGACGCCGAAGGAAACAACACCTTCCGCTTTGATCGTATGGAAGCGCTCATAGGTCAGGCGCGCCTTGCCCGTCAGCTCCTGTGTCGGCCGCGAGCGAGACAGGCTGATCACACCGCCGGTCGCGTTACGACCGAACAGCGTACCCTGAGGCCCACGCAGCACTTCCACCCGGTCAAGGTCGATCGCCTTCATCAGGCTGCCTGCACTCTGGCCAAGATAAATGTCATCGAACACGACGCCCACAGCCGGATCAACCGACTTCTCGACATCCGCCACGCCGATCCCGCGAATATAAATGGCCGCAACCCCACCAGGACCTTGCTGCACATCGTCAATAATAACGTTCGGTGAAGCGCTCGCAAAATCACGAACGTCAGAATCAAATCGCTTCAGAAGATCTCCGCCCGACAACGCACTGATCGAACCACCAAGATCCTGCAAATTCTCAACGCGCTTGCGCGCCGTCACAACTATCTCTTCTAGTCCGCCTTCACTTTTCGCCGTCTGCGCAATAGCAGGGCTGGTTACAAAAACCGCTCCCGCGACACTGACCATCAGAAAATTTCGGAATGAATTAATATTAATACTATTCATCTTGTCCTCCCACTATAGATTAAACGCACAAGCCACGAATAATTATTCTGTTTTACTGTGCAGTTAGTCCACCATCTGCCAACATGACTGCACCAGTCACGAACGATCCAAGATCACTTGCGAGAAACAACGCAACCTTGGCGATTTCATCTGGCTCGCCGTATCGCGCCATGGGCGTCCGACCGACGACGGCTTTCATGATGTCCGCCGGAATATTGGCGGTCATATCGGTGCGGATTGGCCCAGGGCATACCGCATTAATCCTAATCCCTTCATGGGCGCATTCCATCGCCGCAGACCGGGTCAACTGCACAACTGCGCCTTTCGATGCGCAATAGGCCGGCATATTAGCGAAACCTACCACCCCGGCGGTCGACGCAGTATTGACGATCGCGCCACCACCATTTTTACGCATCACCGGGATCGCGTATTTCATTCCAAGAAATACAGACCTTACATTGACTGCAAGAACACGCTCATACTCTTCCTCGGGATATTCAGTAATCGAAACGGAAACACCGTCTGTCCCCGCGTTATTAAGAAGAATATCCAGCCGACCAAAGCGTTCGACAGCGGCATCCACCATCGCCTTCACATCCGCAGCCTTGGTAACGTCCGCCTGAAACCCCGATGCATTCGGGCCGATTTCAGCCGCAACAGCATCCTGCTTGCCATTGATATCGACCAAAAGCACGCGCGCACCTTCGGCATGGAAACGCTCTGCCATCGCCCGGCCAATACCTGACGATCCACCGGTAATGATCGCTACTTTATCTTTTAAAATACCCATTTCCTTACTCCTTTTATTAATGAACCGCCGCATACATGAGCACTTCTTCCGTTGCTTCGTGCGGCGAGAACTCCTCGACCACCCGCCCTTGGCGCGTCACAAGGATGCGGTCGGAGAGGGACAGAATTTCAGGCAGGTATGAAGAGATGAGAACGACAGCCATGCCCGTATCGGCAAGCGAACGGATCAATTCATGGATCTCCGCGATCGCCCCGACATCCACACCGCGTGTCGGTTCGTCGAAGATGATCAGCTTCGGCTTCTGCACCAGCGACTTGGCGATCACGACCTTCTGCTGATTGCCACCCGACAACTCGATGACCTTAGCGTCATCATTGATTGACCGAATATTGAGTTGCTCGCGCCAATTTTTCGCAAGTTCGCGCATCGCCGCACGGTTCACGAACTTGGCGCTGGTACGCGCCAAATCCCCCATGTAGATATTTTCGGATATCGACATGGTTTCGAAAAAACCCTCGACCTTGCGGTCTTCTGTCACATACACAATGCCGTCGAGCATCGCCTGACGTGGCAGGCGATAACTGACGGGCTCTCCGTCCAGCCGGACCTCCCCCCCGAAGAACAGGTTGCGTTTCATCACCCCCGCCACGACCTTGGCCGCTTCGGTACGGCCCGATCCAATCAGGCCGAAAATGCCGGTAATCTGCCCCGCATATACGTTGAAAGATGTATTGCGAACTATCGACCCCATCGACATGTTCTGCACGCTGAGTACGCGCGGCCCCGGCGTGCGAACCCCGCCATTATGTTGGTAAAGCTGCTCCGACAGGGTGCGCCCCACCATTGAGCGCACGATCCGCGCACGGTCGAATGTCGATGCATGATCCGTCACGACCAATTCCCCGTCGCGCAGTACGGTGATGCGGTCGGCTATCGCAAGCGCCTCTTCCAGCGCATGCGAGATGAAGACGATGGCAACGCCGCGCTTTTTAAGCCGTTCAACCAGTGCGAAGAAGAATTTCTTCTCCTCCGGCGTCAATGTAGCCGTTGGTTCGTCGAAAATGATAAGCCGCGCATTTTGCAAAACAGCGCGGGCAATCTCGACCATTTGCTTTTGTGCGGCACCCAGCGCAGACACAGGTAATGCAGGATCGACATTGAAATTGAGCGACTGCAGAAACTGCTGCGCCGAGATGTTAATTCCACGCAACCTATTGAAAAATTTTTCATTACCTAAATATAAATTCTGCGACACCGTCATAGAAGGCACCAGGCTGGTTTCCTGAAACACCATGACAATGCCATTCGCGAGCGCCTCTGCAGGGCTTGCGAAGGAACAGCGTACGCCATCCAATTCCATATCGCCGCTACTGGCCTCGGTCACACCCGCGACAATCTTCATCAAGGTGGACTTGCCTGCGCCATTTTCGCCAAGCAGGGCATGCACCTCACCCTCTACAATATCAAAATCCACATCCTTGAGCGCCGGATTCCCGCGATAGGATTTACTGACGCCCTTCAATGTAATCAGCGGTGATGTCTGGCGGGTCATCATGCGACATCCCCTCCTTTATGTAACCGTTCGACAGCGAGCTTCAGCACAGCGCCACCGCCCTTGCTGGCGATGAACAGATCGTCCTGGATTTCCACACAAGCGGTCACACCGTGAAAGCGACCATCCGCACGACTATGATAGCTGGCGACCGGCTGCATTGCCGCATCGAGGCGGATCACTAGACCATAAGAACGCGTTGGCGCCCAAGGCTTGAGCTGACCATGCGTGATCATCCCGCCACCCTGCATGGGATCGAGATAGCTGCGGGCTGATGTCAACGTCGGCGCAATCCAATGCTGCGGCTCCACCTCATGTAGCATGCGGTCGCGAAACCGCTTTTCCCGAAGAACGAATTCAATCAACTGGCTGCGTGGCGCAAAAATGCAGAGCAAATATCCCGTTCCCGCAGGTACCAGCCGTGCCGGATAGCCGGGCAGATCATCCAGTAATATCGTACGCTTGCCAGCAGGGTCGATCAGCAACAGGCGATGTCGCCAGGCTTCGCTGACCACCAACCCTTTCGCCATAGGCAAAACGCCGAAAGGATAGGCCAAATCCGACGCAATCCGTTCAACCTTATGATCAGCCCCACGGACCCGCCAAAGCGCGCCACTGGTCCGCCGCTCCATCAGGTCTCGCTGCCAGTCATCCGGCCCATTCAACGACGATCCCTGACACACAATCAGGTCACCTTGCGGTTCAAATGCCATCGCTACCGGGCAATCAAGATCAGTATGAACGATACGCTGCATCGTCTCGCACTGTTCCGGGCACCCCATCAAGATGGCACCGCCCGCAAGGCCAATGGCAAGCAGGCCTGCAGCATTCACCGCCATCGCAGTGATTGGTTCTTCGAATTGGTGCAACTGGCGGCAATTCAACCCCGCCGCTTCCATACGGAACAGTCCGCCTCCATCAGAAAACAACAATTCTCCGCCATAGTTCACCAGATTGTCCGGCTGGTCCGCGCGTGTGACGATGGCCGCACGCTCAAGGCTGGAATCAGGGCGCAGAGTGCCGTCCATGGGCGGTACTGTCACCGCAGCTTCTCCACGCCCAAGAAAGCGGTCACGTGCTTGCCGAAGGAAGGAGATCATGACTTTTCTCCCCAATAAGTAGTAGGCCCAGTCCATTCTGGATCGGCGTCGGGCAGGTGAATTCTGCCGATACGATTATTGAAAATGCCGCCAAGGTAGAGATACCCTTTGTGCTCCCGCATCGAAGTCACCTGAGGATGGCGTTCCCCTTCCTGATCCCACAGCGATCCCAGCACCTCGCCTTGCAGGTTGAACTTGATGACACCTCCGGTGTTCATATTGGGATAGAGCCATTCGTCGCGCGCGATGCGCATCACCATCCGCCGACGGAATCCGGGCATCCTTTGGGCAAGGTCGAACGCCGGCGTCCGCATGCCGATCATGCCGCACCAGAAATTCCCGTCTGAGGCGAGGTTGATGTTGTCGGGATAGCCAGGCAGGTCGGGGATTACGCACTCGGTCTTGCCCTTGCGTGGTCCGGCGAACCAGTGGCGACTAATCCGGCACCCCCAAGTCTCGGCAAACAAGAAGGACTCGCCATCCATCGCCATGCAGATACCGTTGGGAAATTGCAGGTTGCGGATGATGGTACGGGAACTACCGTCGCTGGGATCGTAGCGAATGATGCGACCGTTGCCACGCCCTTCTAGGGCATCAACGATCCAGTCGTGCATGTCATATCGTATTGTTGCTTCGCTGAAATAGACCTTACCATCCGGCGCAATATCGAGGTCATCTGCCAGCCGCAGGCGGCTGTCGTCGATCACCGACAAGAGGCTGCGGTTCGTCTCATCCGATAATTTGGTGATCTCGCGGTCGGGGCTGATCTGATACAGGCCCATGCCGCCCACACAGGCGAGGAGATTGCCAGCGCGATCGATTGCCAGCCCCAGCACCGACCCACCAATATGTGCGAAGACCTCATACCGCTTATAATCCGGCGGGAAAAAGCGAAGCACGTCACCATCGCGGCTACCGCAATAAAGATTGTCATCACGGTCAAGGACAACATCCTCCGGTGCGTCGACATCGCCCAGGCCGATAGGCTCTGCCGCCCCCAATGCAGTGTTGATGGCATAAGGAGACGCGGTACCCGGCGCACAGCTCTGCATGGCGGGCAAGGCAAAGAAGACCGGCGCGACATAGGATTTCTGCGCCGCCTTGTGCCGGTTCTTCAACCAGCGCACATCGATCGCCACTGCCGTGAGCAGCATGAGACCCAGCACCAACGGCGAAGCACCGCTACGCAGACCCAAACGCACAAGGCTGTTCGTGATCACGACAACGATGATGACACCCAAAAGCGTCTTGAACACCGACCCCCGGCCTCCGCCCAGCGCTGTGCCACCCAGTACCACAGCGGTGATGATCGCGATTTCCAGCCCGACGCCCGTGTCGCTGCCAAGGCTCGAAAGCCGCGCCGCGTAAAAGACACCTGCAAGTGCCGCCAACATGCCCGACAACACATAGGTGATGAACACCGTGCGGCGCACGTCGATGCCAGCGTTGAACGCGGCCCGGCGTGACCCGCCAACAGCCAGAATATGCCAGCCAAGCCGCAACCGAGTGAGGAACAAATGGGCAAGGACCGTCAAAAACAGCGCCACGATGAAGCTGATCGACATACCCTTGAACGTGTAAAAAGCGACGAAATCCCAAGTGGCCGAGCCAATCTCGAAACTGCTCAACTCCGTAGAATAGCGAAGCTGAAGCGTATCGACGATGCCCCGCACGACGATCATCGTGACCAAGGTTGTCAAAAAGGCCCGCAGGCGCAGAAAACCGATCAGGAGACCATTGACCGCACCGATGATGCCGCCGCTGGCAATGGCGATCAGGATTGACAGCCACAACGGCAGACCGAGGAAACCGCCGCACGCCAGAACCAAAAGGTTGCTCAGCGCAAAGATCGAGCCGATGCTGAGGTCGATCCCCCCAGCCAGCACGACGATCGTCATGCCAAGCCCAACCAGTAAATATTCGCCGCTGGTGTGTGAAATATCACTGACGCTCGACAGGGACAGCATATTGGGAATGAGGCTGCTGAACGCAATGAGCGAAATGACAAGCGTCAGGACTGGAATGGCGTTGTCGATCCAGTTCTTCGACAGGATTTCCCCCACAATATGGTCGGGTACCAACCGATAACGCCAGTGGGCATAGCTATCAGCCCATCCGCTTCGAATATCCTGATTTGATCTGGTTGTACCGGCAGATGTGGTCATGGTTCAGCCCCCTACCTGCCGGATCTCACCAAGGGACCAGCAAGACGATGGACCCATGCTCTCCTTGGTAATGACGATAAGGGGGTTCAGCAGCGTAACCGATTTCATCGGCTGTGACGGACCGGCCTGCAGGAGCGTCTTGATCGCAGTATTGAGATCGCGCGCCGCACCCGGCACATTATAGCTGTAATAACGCGTAAACTCGCCTGCACGGATACGGTCGCAAGCAGCTTCGCGATTACCGCCACCAGAGGTGATGAGCGCGACCTTACCTTGCAGCCCGGCTTCGCGAATGGCGCCCGACGTCCCAACGTCCGACACGTCCCAAAATCCGATGATACCACACAGGTCCGGATGCTGCTTAAGCACAGTCGAGGTGATCTGATAGGATTTGGTCGCGTCCCATTCCGTCGACTGACTGGAGACGACCTGAATTTCGGGATGGGACTTTAAAGCCGACTTGATACCCTGCAACTCGTTCACGCTTGCTGGCCCGGTCAGCGATCCCTGTAGCAACGCCACTTTCTTAGACGGGGCGCCGGGCCGGCTGCATTGGCTGACCATCGCAGTAGCGGACAGCGAACCAATCTCATAAAAATCCGGCCCGATGAAATAATTGCTCGGCGCATCAACGCGTTGTTGCACCTGAATAACGGGGATCCCCATCGTCATCGCACGCTGAATGGCACGACGATATGATCGGCCATCATTATTCTGAACGACGATAATGTCCGGCTTTTCGGCGATCAGTGAGTTAATCGCCTGAATCCCGGTCTCGATGCTCCAGTTCGGATCGCGCACCACGATCTCATATCCAAGATCCTGCGCCTGACGCTGCATACCGGCCAGCCATGCCTCGGTCAGGTCAAAGCCCATGGCGATGGGGACGAAGCCGACGCGCTTGCCGTGCAGCGCCTGATAATATTCAGGATAGGGATTACCCGTCCGCGCGCGTCCAGTTGCGACCGGCTTGTTGTCGCACCCTGCAGTCAGCATCGCCAGCAACCCGCTCGTCACAATCCCAATCATTGCTTTTTTCGTGCGCATAATTCCTGCCTCTCCCCGGCAAATTCTCAGATATCGCCTTGACGTCCCGTCTGTTCGTCCTTCGGGTTCACAAAGCTATCGATGATGAGGGCCATCAGCAGCGTCACCGCCTTGATGATGTTTTGGGTCGTGAAATCGAGATCGAGCATGGTCATGCCGTTGAGCAGGATCCCAATCAGGATCGTCCCCACCACAACGCTCTTGACGCCGCCACGGCCACCGCTGAGCGCCACACCGCCGAGGACTGCCACCAAAATCACGTCATAGACCATGTTGGAGGAGGCGATCCGGGTGTTCATACCCGCAACAACCAATGCCATCAGCAAACCGCCAATCAGGGCAAAAATGGCCGACAACATATAGGTGAACAGCGTCAGCCAGCGGATCGAAATACCGGTTATCCTTGCCGTCGTCGGATTGTCCCCTGCGGCATAAATGAAGCGCCCGGCAGTCACATATTTCAGGAACAGATGGGCCATCAGTGCGACGATTGCAAAGGTAATGACTGGCGCCGGGATGCCCAGCGGGCGCTCGACTGCCAGGTCGGTCAACCACTTCCATTGCTCGCTGAAATAATTCACATCCGCCGGGATCAGGAAATATTTCCCAAATCCATAGACGATCGAGCCCATGGCAAGCGTTGTGAAAATCGGCGGTACTTCCAGATAGGCGATCACAAGGCCGTTGAACACGCCAACGCACAGGCAAAAGCCAAGCGCGGTCAGGAATGCCAGAGGTGGCGGCACGCCGGCGTTCAACTGGACGATGAGCCAACCAACGCCAATTGCGCCGGTCGCGACCAGAGACAGATCGATGCCGCGCCCAATAATCGTGATGGCCATACCCGTCGCGATGATGCCCAACACGGACACATTCTGCATCAACGCGCCGATATTTGCAGGCGCAAGGAAACCGGGGATCAATACGGAGAAAACACTGAAGGTCAGGACCGCCATCAGCAACACGATGGCTTCCTGACTCAATGCCGGGCCTCGACGTAACAGATCACCGAACATCGCCACCCCCCGACACCAAAGTGGGATCGATCATCAGCTTGCCAAAAACCGCCCGCCGTTCGAGTAGAGCCTGCGCTTCCATAATCCCGTCGAGCGGAAAGACCTGCTGGATCAACGGCTTTATCGCGCCTTCTGTCGCCAGCTTCATGACAGCGAGGAAATCCTGTCGCGTCGCCGCGAAAGAGCCAAGAATGCTGTGTTCCTTGACGAACAGATGCCACAGATTCATCCCGACCATGAAGCCAGAATGGCCACCGCAGGTGACCAGCCGGCCCTTGCGTGCCAGAGCGTGAAGGCTACCATTCCAGGTCGCCTCGCCCACATGCTCAAATACCAGATGGACCCCGCGACCACCGGTAAGGCGGCGCACCTCGTCGGCCCAGTCTGCATTGCTGTGATTGACGACGAAATCGGCACCGAGCGCTTTCGCCTGCTCCAGTTTCTCTTGACTGCCCGCAGTCGCGATGACCCTCGCCCCAGTCAGTGCCGCAAGCTGGCAGCCAATCACCCCAATGCCTGAACCAGCGGCGATAATGAGGACATCTTCCCCCGCCCGAATGCCCGCGCGGCGGTGCAGCATATGGTAAGCGGTCGGACCGGTAACCGCCATTGACGCTGCCTCTGCATAGCTCAGATTAGCAGGCTTCCGGATGAGCTGCTTGGCTGGTGCAGCGGCATATTCCGCATAACCGCCAAAGGTCTGGACGCCGAAGACCCGGCCCTTCAGACACATATTGGTGTCGCCCTGCTCGCAAAAACTGCAGGTGCCGCAATGCAGAATAGGATCGACGACCACCGCATCCCCGATCTGCCAATCGGTCACCGCTGCGCCTACCGCAACAATGTCGCCAGCGACTTCCGTCCCCGAAATATGGGGGAGCGGGATGGCGGCAGGCGTCTGGCCATCGCGGGTCAACAGATCAACCTGATTGAGACCGCAAGCCCGCACCTTCAGCAGCACCTCATCTGGCCGAGGCGTTGGCATTGGCACATCATCATCCAGATGAAGCCCAATCTTCCCATCAACTTCACGCAGGCGAAGCGCGCGCATTGTACCCGTCATGATGTTTACTTTCCCCGCAATTTAGAGAGATAAGCGCTTTTCCGGTCCTTAAATTCGCGGGACTGGAAGGTGAGGCCGTTGGCCACCGCCTCGACACCGAGCTGGTCGCGCAACTGGCTCTGCTCGCCATTGCGCAATATCAGCTTGAGCATACGCAACGCATCGGTCCCCATTGGATCGAGTTGCGCAGCCAAGGCATCCATGCGCGCGTCCAACGCCGGGACATCATCGACCACCTCGTTGACCAGCCCCCAGTCCAGCGCCTGTTCGGCAGTGACCTTGCTGCCCAACAGGGCCATCTGCAGCGCGCGCGACGGGCTGGTCTGCCGCTGGACGAGCCAGCTCAGGCCAAAATCCTGAATGACGTCGAGCATCATCGGCACCATCCAGAACTGCGCGTTTCTGATCGAAATGCGCAAATCGCAGGCCATGGCGAGCCCCAGCCCACCGCCGCCCACGGCAGTGCCATTGAGCGCCGAAATCGTGACGATCGGCAATTCGTAAAGCGCCAATATGACGCGATGTTGCCAGTTCAGAAGGCGAGTGCCGGAGAATACGGACGGGTCGTCGACATTCTCCATAAAGAATGGCGTATCCAGATCGACCCCTGCGGAAAAGAGCCGTCCCGTGCTTTGCAGAAAAAGCGCATTCAGATCGTCATTGATGGCGACCTTGTGCAGCGCATCCAGCAGCTCTTCCAGCATCAGTGGATCGAGCGCATTCAGCTTTTCAGGCCGGTTCAGTACCAGCCTGGCAATCTTACCCTCTACATCCAGCCTAATTTTTTTATATGTCATTGGCCGTATCTCTCCTTCGTGTGCGCGTATCCGGCGGTGGCTTCAGACCGGGACCTCACATTCTCCATCCATCACCAGCCGCGCATCCTGATTGTGACAAGCAAAGCTGAGTATCTTGACCGTATCGGGCTGTCCCTGCGCGGCGGCAGTCAACTTGACCGAAGACGTGATCACGTCACCTGGCCGCGATGGCGCGCGATACCGCAGGCGCATCTTCGATCCGCTTGGCAGGCAGTCCGTGCCGAGCCATGCCTGAATCGCCTGAAACACCGGCTCCAATGGGATGCAGCCATGGGCGATAGTGCCGCCGAACGGCGTCCCGACGGCCATCGCCACATCGACATGTATTGGGTTAAAATCCTGCGATATGTCCGCATATCGATCGATCAGCGCCTGCGTAATCGCGATCTGCCGGACAGGCAGATCATCCTCACAAGAGGCGGCGGCACCGGCATTCGACATCAAGGCTTCGCTCATGGGATCATCCCCACAAATCGGATGGAACAGACCAGCTCCTGTCGCTGGTTCAGCGTCCTCATCTCGTAATTCATGAAACGGCGGCCCTTGGCCTTGAACTTGTTCGCAATGCTGAATTGAGTACGCAGCGTATCGCCCGCACGGACAGGCACCCCGAATTCATCTTCATCTCCGGTGCGGATGACACCGGGCGGGAAGATCGCATGTTCCCAGCCCAGACGCAGACCGAAAATAAGTCCGATGCTGGTAGGGGCGACTGTCGGGTCCTTTGGCGGATCGGTATAGCCCATCAGCGTCCGGAAATCCGAGATCTCCTCACGCGTCACCTCAGCGATGCCTTCACAAAGCACTTCGCCCAGCCGCGCAGTATCATAGCAGAAATCAGGATTCATAACGTCACCCCAACAGTGCAAGCATAACGGATGGATGCTCAAGCAACGCACGCAGGCGGGCGCGGAAACGACCCGCCACCGCCCCGTCGATCAGGCGATGATCATAGGTAAGACTCAGCATCATCATCGCCCGGATAACGATTGCTTTATCCCGTACCGCAGGTTCGTCGGTAATACCGCCAATGCCCAACAATGCCGACTGGGGCGTATTGAGAATGGGTGTTTCGAAGTCACCGCCATAGCTGCCGAAATTGCTGATCGTGAAGGTGCCGCCTTCCAGATCTGCCGGGGTAATCTGGCCTGTGCGGGCGCGGTCGATCAGGGCGACCCGCTGCGCGGCGATTTCAAGGAGCGACAGCCGATCCGCATTGCGGATGACAGGCACCAAAAGCCCCCCATCAATGGCCACCGCGATCCCGACATTAATATCGTTCCAGGTGACAATCTGATCGCCGTCAATATAGCTGTTGAGTTCCGGCATTTCGCGCAGAACACCAGCGCAGGCCTTGGTCACGATGTCCGTATAGGTGATACGCGGCGCATCGGTGGGCATCACCTCCAGCAGTTCGCTGCGCCATTGCACCATCTCCGTCATGTCGACTTTGCCAAAACCGGTCATCTGCGCCGTAGTGTTCAGGCTTTGCTGCATGCGCTGGCTGATCGCACGGCGCATTGCGGTCATCGGTCGGCGAGAAACGGAAGAAGATGGCGCGTCGCCGCCGATAGGGCCACCCGCTGCATTACGCGCTGCCATAGCCCGTTCAACATCGCGCTTTAAAATCACACCGTTCGGGCCGGAGCCGGTTAACGCGCCCGTATCAATCCCATTTGATGCCGCTATGCGACGCGCCAAAGGAGAAATATAGCGGCGCGCCCCCTCTCCCATGTTGCCGCCAAGGGTAGCCTGCATTGGGGGGGGAGCCGCTGACGCAGCAGGGACGGGTACATTGTCGACGACGACCTTTGCCGCTTCGGCAACCGATGACACGCAGGGGCTCGCCTCGTCCGGGCGCTCCAGCAGATAGCCAACCAGCGCGCCAACCGGTACAACATCCCCTTCGGGGACGATCTGGTCGACATAGCCATCCGCCTCGGCCTCTACGTCAAAACTGATCTTGTCCGTCTCGATAGAATAAAGCGTTGCCCCCTTGGCGACCTGCTGACCCGCTGGAATGTGCCAGCGCACCAGCGTGGCCTCCTCCATCGTCAGGCCCAGCTTGGGTATGATGATGGCGTGGCTCATGCCATCAGCTCCCGCACTGCGGCAACGATGCTGGCCTTGTCAGGGTGCAGAAACGCCTCAAAGCCCTTGCCGAACGGCTGCGGCGTGAAGGGCGGCGTCAATCGCGCAACCGGCACATCCAGATCGTAGAATGCGTGATCCATGATCTGCGCCGCGACTTCAGAGGCCAGGCCGAAGGGCTTGTGCGCAGAGGTGACGACCAATGCGCGATTGGTCTTGCGCACCGATGCCACAATGGTGTCCACATCGAGGGGGCTAATCGTACGAGGGTCAATGACCTCGATCTCAATACCCTCTTGCGACAATATTTCAGCCGCTGCCAGCGCCTTATGGACCATCAATCCGGTCGCAACGACCGTCACGTCTCGCCCTGCCCGCTTGATATCCGCCTTGCCGAGCGGGATCAGAAACTCTTCGTCTTCAATATCTTCCTTGATTTTATGCAAGGCGAGATTTTCGATGAAGACAACGGGATTATCATCGCGAATGGCAGATTTCATCAAGCCCTTCGCATCGCGCGGCGTGCTGGGCATCACAACTTTCAACCCCGGCACATGGCCTACCCATGCCTCCAAACTCTGTGAATGATGGGGGCCAATGCCCATCTCCACTGCCGTCATGGTGCGGATCACCATCGGCATCTTGAATGCACCCTGATAGAGATAGTGCATCTTCGCCGCCTGATTAACAATCTGGTCCATGCACAGGCCGAAGAAATCCATAAACATGATTTCGACGATTGGCCGCTTGCCGGTCATTGCCGCGCCCACACCCAGGCCCACAATCACTTCTTCGCTGATCGGCGTGTCCCGGACACGCAGCGGGCCGTGCGCCGCCAATAGCCCACGGGATCCGCCGAACGCGCCGCCAGCCGCAGCAACATCCTCGCCGGCAAGGAATACATCCGGGTCGCGCGCCATCTCTTCGTTAATCGCGTCGATCAAGGCCCAACAGTAATTCTTCATGGTCATGAGAAATGCCGCCCCTATGTTAACTGGCGTAAACGAAGGACAATGCTTCGTTCGGATCGGGGTCCGGGCTGGACAGCGCTACTTCAATCGCCGCAGCCACCTGCGCCTTTTGATCTTCTCTCCAGCTATCGAGCTCGCTCTCGCTCGATAGATTTTGGCTAAGAATATGTGCATGCAGTCGGATCAGCGGATCGCGCGCGCGCCACTCCGCCTCCTCTTCCCTTGTGCGATAATGACAGGGGTCTCCTTGGAAATGCCCGCCATAGCGATAGGTCTTCAGTTCAAGCAGCGTCGGACCGGCACCTGACCGGGCGCGCGCCACCGCCGCCTCGGCAGCAGCGTAAACAGCCAGCACATCATTACCGTCCACCACCTCGCCGGGGATGCCATAGCCTTCGGCCCGACGCGCGACATCTACCTGTCTGGACGATGCGCTGAAAGGCGTCATCTCGGCGTAGAGATTGTTCTCGCAAACAAACAGGAGCGGCAGGTTCCAGGCGGCTGCAAGATTCATCGCTTCGTGAAAAGAGCCCTGATTGCTCGCCCCTTCACCGAAAAAAGCAACGGCAACCTGATCGCTGCCATTCAGCACGGCGGAATATGCCGCGCCTGTCGCATAAGGAATGCCGCCGCCCACAATGCCGTTGCCGCCCAATATGCCCAAAGCCGGGTCCGCCGCGTGCATTTCACCACCGCGCCCACCACAAATGCCATTGGCCTTGCCGAACATCTCACAGATCATCGGCGTAAGCGCCATGCCCTTGGCCAGATAATGGCCCCGACCGCGATGGGTCGTCACAATATAATCGTCATCCCGCAGGGCAGAGCATACACCGACCGCACAAGCCTCTTGGCCAAGATAAGAGTGAATATAGCCCGGAAACAGATTCTTCGAAAAGGCTGTGTTCAACTGGTCTTCACACTCCCGAATTTCCAGCATCTTGCGATACATCTGGAAAATATGACCCGGTTCGACAGTCCGCACTGGCCCAACAGGCGTCTTCGCACCCGCCGTCTGCTTCCTAGGAGACATGGGACCCTCCTTGCTTCAATATATATTTCTGGATCTTGCCGATGCTTGTTTTCGGCAGGGATGGGACAAACTCATAAAAGGACGGCACTTTAAACTTTGAGAGATGCCGGGCGCACCAGTCATGCAGCGCCGCCTCATCCAATGAAGTGCCATCGACAGGTACAACAAATGCCTTGACCGCTTCGTCCCGCAGGGGATCTGGCACAGCAATGACTGCCGATTCCGCTACCATCGGATGTTCGTTCAAAACGCGTTCAACCTCGGATGCGGCAATATTTTCGCCAGCACGCTTGATGATATCCTTGGTTCGATCGAGAAAATGCAAATACCCATCCGCATCGAAACAACCATTGTCGCCGGTATCTAGCCAACCATCGCGCAGCGCCTCTGCCGTCGCCGCTGGATTCCTGAAATAGCCAGAAAAAAGCGGTTCGCCGCGTACCATGATACGGCCAGCCTGACCTGGCACCTGTTCACGCCCATCCTCATCCAGCACCCTGATTTCTCGACCAAGTACAGGAAGACCGATTGAATGGCGTTTGAGCCCGCCGAGCATCAACGGATTGCAGGTACAGATGCCGAGCGTTTCCGACAGCCCATAGCCTTCGACCAAACGCACCCCAAAGCGCGCCTCAAACGCATCCCACTCCTCGTCCGTAGTTTGGAGGGCATAAAAGGCCACGCGCACATGATGATCCGCATCGCCCGGATCGACGGGTTGGGCCAGCATCGTGCGAAGCTGCATCGGCACGATACTGATGAGCGTACATTGATGGCGGCGCACCTGCTGCCAGAAACGGGTGGCGCTGTAGCTTTCGAGAAGCACGACTGTGCCGCCGACGGCCAGCGTGGAAAGAACGCCGACATATTGCCCATTCACATGGAAGAGCGGCAACACAACACAGGTCCGGTCATCATTCCGCATACCCAGAGTCTGGCTGATCGAGACACCCTGAATGATCGAACTTTGGTGGCTTATGAGCACACCTTTAGGTCGCGACGTCGTGCCTGAAGTATAGACAATTTGCGAGATCGCTTCCGCTGACACGGGCACAGCCGGCTGATCAACCGAACCAAATGCGATGAAATCGGCCATCGAGTGGAAGCCCGACACCGGCTCTGCGTTGCGCCCGATCAACCGGATCTTAACCGAGGGGCAATCTGCTGAAACTTCCTCGAAAAGCGATACGAAACGAGGCTCGCTGATGAAGGCCACGCTTTCCGAATGATTGAGTAGATAGCGCAGTTCATCTGCGGAGTAGAAGACGTTCACCGACACCATGACCGCACCGGCCCGGTTGATCGCGATCCAGGCGATGAGGAATTCAACGCAATTTCCCATCATCAACGCAACATTGTCGCCTAGCCGCACCCCTGCCACACCAAGCGCATCCGCCAGCCTGCTCACCCGATCGGCCAATTCCGCATAGCTTAAGCTCAACTCTCCGCCATTCGCATCTTCGAAGATGACGCACGGCTTTTCAGGATGCAGGCCAGCTTTCTGGTCCAGCAGCGTTGGCACTGTCAGTGAGCCGGAAACATACATAGGCCACCCTCTCTCTTCGCTAACCGCTTAATAGGAACGCGGAAGGCCACACCCTACTTGGGCAATGAAGTTCTTGCTCATCTCATTGGTCACTGGCGCAAAAATAAGCTGCCGGATGTCCCGGTAATATCGCTGCATGTGATATTCCATGGTGAAGCCCGCACCCGCAAGTACGCGCATCCCCCGATCAGTCGCCCGAAAGGCTGCCTCTGATGCGAAATACTTTGCCGAGGCGGCCTGCACAGAGCAATCAAGCCCCTGATCTTGCATCCACGCCGCCTTATAGGTGCCGAGTTGCGCCAGATCCAATTCCACCAAAGTGTCTGCGAGCTGATGCTGCACAGCTTGGAACGCTCCGATGCTGCGCCCGAAGGCGCGACGGTCCTTTGCATATTGGATGGCATCTTCCAGCGCGCCACGTCCCAACCCGTTGCACACAGCCGCGATAAAGATGCGCTCGTTATTCAGCGTGTCGAGGATCGTATGCCATCCGCGATTAGGGGCGCCAACCACGCTGTCTGCAGGCACCCGCACATCCTCATACACCACTTCATAAGAGTGAAGAAAGCGAGACCCAACCTTCTGGATCTTGTTGAAACTGATCCCAGGAAGATCCTTTGGCACCAGAAACACCGTCAGTCCGAATGATGGCTTATGTTCATCCTTCGCCGTGCGTGCGACGATGAACACATGGGAAGCGATATTGATCCCGGTGGTATAAACCTTGGCGCCGTTGATGACATAACTGCCATCATCCTGCTCCCTTGCGACCGTCTTCATTGCCCCCAGAATGTCTGTGCCACCATCCGGCTCCGTCATGGAGAGCGCGAAATGCGTTTCGCCGGCCGCCAGCCTCGGTAAGAAATAATCTTTCTGTGCCTCACTGCCGAAGCGCTCGATCGTCACTGCACCAAAACATATGGTCATGCCGTACGCCATGGCGACTGAGGAGCTGTGCCGGGAGATCTCCTCCAGCACAATCACCTCCTCCATTACGCCGCCGCCGGTGCCGCCATATGCTGTCGGAAGCGACACACCCATCAGGCCTATTTCAGCCATGTGCGCTAATAAATCAGCAGGGAATTCACCCTCCTCATCCCATGCAGCAACTGCGCTCTTGGGCATTTCCCGTTCGACGAAACGCCTCACAAGATCACGAAGCGCGCGCTGATCCTCTGTCATCTCGAAATGCATCTAGATCCCACCTATACCAACGGATAACTTATAATTACTATTTAGTTGTTTTTCGTACCAATGGGTATAACATATAGACTGATTAGAATGTGTCAATCAGGAAAATATGCCTGCCACGTGCCGGAGAAGAAATTTTGCAGAACTGCAGTCGAACAGGCGATGCCAATGCCAATGCCAGAACCCTCATCACTTTCCCGTTCCCGCGCATGCTGGTAAGGGACCTCACGAAAACAAATTCTTGCCACCGGCCCGACGGGCGAGAGCCGTCTCCATTCTGACGAATGAGGTTAGGAGATCATTGATGCCTAGAGGAAAGCCCCTGCAACAGAACCCGCCAGCCAATCGTGATAATGATGCACCGCTCCAGTCCATCAAGGACGAGGTCACGGCGATAAAAGTCGAGCGCATCATCCGCGAATCGGCGGACCTGTTCTTTCGAAATGGCTACACACAGACAAAGATGTCGGACATTGCCGACAGCCTGGGTGCCACGAAACCATTTGTCTATAATCACTTCGATTCCAAGTCTCGAATTCTGATCGAAATTTGTGAACGCGGCACAAGGGATGCGCTGGAAGCAGCTGAAACAGCTATTGAAGGTAAAACCAGTCCATCAGACAAATTTGAAGCCTTTGTGCGCGCTTTTGCGAATGCCGTTCTCGATGATTACAAATTCGTGCTGATATATTTCCGGGAAGAGTTGAACATCCCGCCCGATTCCGCTGAAAAAATCACCCAGATGCGCAAGAGGATCAATAAGATATTGCTCGATATCTTGTCAGAAGGATTGAAGGCGGGCGCTTTCAAAATCAACGATCCCAAGCTGAGCGCACTCATCATCACCGGCATGGCCAGTTACGCATTCGCTTGGTATCGTGGCGATGGACGGTTTGGAAAAGACACAATTATTGCAGAGATTGTATCGTCTTCCTTGAAACTCGTGCTGTAGATTTATCGATGCGATCAACACATATGGCGGCTAAATAAACCAAACGGCCCATCCCGCTGTCACAGATCAGATGTAATGCTGCGGGCCTGCGTTTCGAGCATAAAGTCGACAGTTAGCGTCCCGACCAGCGCGGTGGGCGTTTTTTAGCAAAGGCGACAGACCCCTCCACGGCATCAGCGGACGCGAGCATCGCCTGCATCGCCGGATAGTCCCATTCCTCACGCATCGCCTGCGGAATATCGGATGAAAGGCTACGCAGCACCGCTTGCTTGGTAGCGCGGACCGACATCGGGCTACACATCAAAATCTCGTTCGCCCAGCGTCGTGCCGCAGTGAGCGCTCCATCTGAAGCAACTTCGTTGATAAACACAAGCTCCAGCGCCTCCTGTGCGGAGACATGGCGCCCCGTCAACATCATGCCCATCGCCCGTTTCAACCCAATCTCGCGCGACAAACGCTGAATTCCGCCAGCAATCGCAGCCAGACCGACCCGGGGTTCCGGCAGTGCGAACACGGCATTGGGAGATGCGACCGCAATGTCGCAGGCGAGCACGATCTCGCATCCCCCACCCATTGCTACACCATTCACCGCAGCAATCACCGGCTTGACGAGGTCATGACGAGCCGTGAGCCCGGCAAAGCCACTGGCCGGGGTTTCCAGTCTACCGCCTGCGGCTTGATGTTTCAGGTCATGGCCCGCACAAAAAGCTCTTTCCCCTGCCCCTCTGAGGATCGCAACCCATTGCTCATCATCACGGGCAAAGTCATCGAACACTTCCCCCAACTCTGCATGGGCATCGTTGGTGAGCGCATTATACGCCTCGGGTCGCGCGATCGTGACAATAATGAGATGACCCTCTCGCAGGACCGAAATGTACCGATAGGCCATGCTCCAGCCCTCTTTCCGCGCTATTCTTGCGGCAGCCCGAAAGCGCCGGCCTTTGCCATCTCCTCAATTTCGCGCTGATCGAAGCCGAGTTCCGTGAGCAGCGCGACCTTGTCGCTGTTCTGCCGCCACATACGGGGGGCCGCGCTCTTGGTATCCAGGAATCTCGGCACGGGGGCTGGCTGCATCACGCCCTCGACCTCGATGAAACTGCCGCGTGCGACATTGTGCTGGTGATGAGGCGCATCGTCGAGCGAAATCACCGGTGAGAAACAGACATCTTCGCCCGCGAACAATGCGCACCAGTAATCTAGCGACTGCGTACGGAAGCAGTTCGTAAGCTTCATTCGCATCACTTCCCAGCACGACTGATCATGCTGGCGAGCAAAATCGGGATCGTCGGCAAAGCCAAGCAGGTCACACAACCGGGTGTAAAACTTCCCTTCGATCGCACCCAGCGCGACATAGCGGCCATCTGCGGTCGCGTAACTATCATAAAATGGTGCGCCACTGTCGAGCAGGTTCGAACCACGTTCGGGTTGCCACAAACCCTGATTCTTCAGCGTCCAGATGCCAGCCATCAGCGCGGACGCCCCTTCCGTCATCGAGCAATCGATGACCCGCCCCGGCGCACCGCCACGCGCCGCGAGGATCGCGGTGACCATCCCGAACGCCAACAATAAGCCGCCGCCGCCAAAATCGCCGAGCAAATTGAGCGGGGCGAGCGGTGCCTCTCCCTTACGACCGATAGAGTCGAGTACGCCGCTGACTGCAATGTAATTAATGTCATGACCCGGCAACGCCGCATAGGGACCATCCTGCCCCCATCCTGTCATCCGACCATAGACCAGCTGCGGGTTGAGTGCGAGCAATGTATCCGGGCCAAGCCCCAGCCGTTCAGTCACGCCAGGACGAAAACCTTCGATGAAACCATCTGCTGTCGTCACCAGACGCCGAGCAATTTCGACCCCCGCTGGCGACTTGAGATCAAGCGAAATACTCCGACGTGAGCGCAGAAGCACATCACGCTCACCATCCACCTCAACACCAGCATGCATACCGCCCGGACGATCAATCCGGATCACCTCCGCGCCATGGTCCGCCAGCATCATCCCGCAGAACGGCCCCGGCCCGATGCCAGCTAGTTCGATAATCCGGAGGCCGGCCAGCGGGGGAGCAATAGACATGGGGCGGTGCATTCCTTGTTGTATAGTCAGGCAGCTTCGACAAGACTGTCGTGCTGATCCTGTTCCAGCAAACGCAGCCCAAGTTGCGCTGCCAAACGTCGACATTCATGCGCAGACGCAACATTGCCATGCCCATTGAGTACGTCGGACCAAGCAATAGCAAGCGCGCCACTTTCCTGCGCTGCCAGATGAAAGGCGCGTTCGTTCAGTGGCACAAGTTGTCCTAACCTATCCTGCCGTCGCGGGACGACCGTGACGATAACATGGCCGGGCGAGCAAAAATCCGCAGGGCTGGCCTGCAATGAACCGAGTGCACGCATCGTGGTGCAGCGCTCGGCAGCAGAAATGCCGGTCTCGGTACAGGCCAGCGCCTCGACGCTGGCATAGGTGATTGGTCGCCCGGGGCGGATTACCCCACCCCGCATAGGCGCCAAATCAAGCGCACAGGCCCTCTCCAGCGGGAGGGCAACCGAGATCACCCCCCGCGCATAGGTCGCCATCAGCATGATATCCTTGGCTGTTAGCCGGGCGGTATCGACGAAGACGATGCCGCGACCACTCTCGCCCATATTACCCCCATCGACCAAGATCGACACAGATGAGGATGTCCACATGATGACATTTTCCTCCACCGTTCAGGCGTTCCGGCTCCATGACTGCACTTCCGGCAGCACCTTCTCAGCGAATAGACGGATGCCACTCTCGGCATTTTCCGTGCTCATACCGCCATAGCTGATCTGCACTGTCAGGTCGAAATCGCCAAGGCACTGGCGACGGGCATCAAGCTTATCGAGAATCTGCTGCGGCGTTCCCCAGGTATTGATATCGACAAAAGCATTGGCAGCCTCGGTCATACCAAGCTGCTGAAGCAGGCCCGCATTGGTCGCATAATCGCTATAGCCCTTCATGTCTTTGAAGTGCTCACCAGCCATTTCATAATGATCCATCACGGTGACGTAATAATTGGCCATATGCTCACGGGCGAGCGCCTCGGCACGCTCGGCGCTCTCATCGCAGGCCATGAAGTCGACACAAATCGGCGGCGGCGCGGGCTCGCCATGATACTGAAGAAACAGCTCACGGTAGGAATTGAAGTGCGGGACCATCTGTTCCCAAGGCTTTTGTGCAAAACTCATCATGGTTGCGCCGAGCTTGGCGCAGACCGGAACGGAATCAGAGGACATAGCAACCGAGTAAAACCGGTTCTTGAAGCTCGCCAATGGACGAGGACGAACTTCAGTGCGCGCCTGTTTGAAATATTGGCCGTCCCATTCACATACACCCGTTTCCAGCCCGCTCATGATGCATTCTGCTGCCTCATCGAAACGATCGCGCGCCTCATTCATATCAAGCCCAAATGTATCATATTCGCGCTTCGCCAAACCACGGCCAATACCAAACATCGCCCGACCATTGCTGAGATAATCAAGTGCGATCATGCGTTCGACAATCCGCAAAGGATCGCGATGCCAAGGCAGAATCACCGCGCCGGTCATCAGCCCGATACGGCTGGTTTTCGCAGCCATATAAGCGAGAAACTGCATATTGTCGGGCGACATGGCATAATTTGAGAAATGGTGCTCAACTGCGCCGAGGGTGTCAAAACCTAATGGCTCTGCCAGGCTACACAGGTGAATATCCCGATCCCAAGCTTCTCGATCGGAGATCCGGTCCATAAAATTTTGAAATACCATTAAAAGACCAACTCGCATCGCTCTCTCCTATTGCCCCCATCGGGCCTGATGACATTTAATTGTCTTATTGATTGCGTTTGAAGCTAACTTATTTGCTCTAAGCTAGCAAGTTTATTTATCGAGCATTTGGCATCGCAAAAATGAACTTAATTCCGCCTTTCTGCTAATGTTTCCAATGTACTGCGCCGATAATGCTGAAATACTGAATGGAGGTTAATTGCATTGGGATTGACCAACCATTGGTAAACCAGACCAAAAATGAACGCGTTGAACTCTACCGCAAAACAGCTCGCATCAATCGAGGGGCGAATGGTGCCATCCTCGATTCCCTGCCGCACCCAGCGTTCAGCATCACGCCGATACGCGATATGATTGGCAGCCAACCGACGGCGAATGATGGTGTGGCTACTAATTGACTCGTACCAAAGAGTATAAAGCGCCTGCATCTGGATAGTATGGTTGAGCAGAAAAAATTCAACCGCTTCGAGCGCCGCCATGAATGCAGCCAAACCTTTGAGATCACCAACAAAACGACGCAGTTCGAACGCCCATTTTTCGTTAAAGTCGCGCACCATCTGGTTGAATAGCGCCTCTTTCGATCCAAAGCGATTGCTCGCCAAGCCACGACTATAACCGGCACGCTCACCGACCTCCTTCAACGTCGTATTGTGCGTACCACATTCGACGATGAGCTCCATTGCAGCCTCGAACATACGCGCATCGGATAAAGCGGTACGCTCTGCCTGTGTGCGACGGGGCTTCGCAATGGGTTCAGCCTTGGCGACGGATCGTTCGCTCATCAAATTTTTCCTTCGGGACACATTCTCGTTTCACACACATACATCAGTGCGCCCGACTCCACCTCCCGTCTCAGTTTCTTCTTGTCGATCTTGCCGACACTGGTCTTGGGAAGGCTGGGCACAATCGCCCAGTATTCCGGAACCATGAACTTGGCAATTTGCTTCGCAAGGAATTGACGTAGTTCACCGAAATCCAGCATCCTGCCATCTGCCGCCGCCAACACGGCCAGTGGACGCTCTTCCCAACGTGCATCCGGGACCGAGATCACGGCGACTTCCATCACCCCAGGAAAACGACCGATACAATGTTCGATCTCGACTGAAGAAATCCACTCTCCGCCCGACTTGATCAAATCCTTTGTGCGGTCAGTTATCGTGACGAAACCCTGCGGGTCGATGCTGCCGGCATCGCCGGTCCGCAGCCAGCCATCATCGCTCAATGGACTCTCGTCTGCGGCCTGATGGTAATAACCCGCCGCGACCCATGGTCCGCGCAACTGAAGATTGCCAACCGTCTGGCCATCTTCGGGTAGCGATTGGCCCTCGCCATCAACGATGCGGACCTCCATCCCGGCCACAGGCCGACCGCTCTTTGCTCGCCAATGCAGGGAATCTGCCGGTGCCGCATTTCGTGGAGGAAATGATAGCACACACATCGGACTGGTTTCGGTCATGCCCCAGCCCTGCACCACGTCAACGCCCCAAGCATCCTTTACACGTTCGATCAGCGCAGGCGAGACCGCCGATCCGCCCGATATAATAACGCGAAAAGAAGAGAGATCGAGCGGCTTGTGCTCGTGAAGCTGCAACATATCATTTAGTATCGTTGGCACCGCTGCTGTAAAGCTGGGTCGGCAAAGCGCGATCAAGCGGGCGATTTTATCGGGCTGGAGATGCGGTCCAGGGAGGATGAAGTCGCTGCCAGCGAACCAGCCAGAAAACGGCGTACCCCAGGCATTGGCATGGAACATCGGCGGTAGCATCAGGATGCGATCATGGTTGCTGATCGCGAACGCATCAACACCCATCGAGCCCATGCTGTGGAGAAAAATCGAACGGTGACTATAGACCACGCCCTTGGGATGGCCAGTCGTACCCGACGTATAGCACATCACCGCCGCGCTGTTCTCGTCGAGCGCAGGCCAATCTATGAGCGGATCATGGGCAGCCAATAACGTATCATAGCCATGAACACGCCCGGAAAATCCTGCGACTGGCACCTCCGCCTCACCTATGATAATAAGGTCTTGGACCGAAGCCAGTCGAGGCAGGATAGGTTGCAGTAACGGCAATAACGCCACATCGACCAGCAAGACACGATCCGCCGCATGGTTGATGATATAATCGAGCTGCTCTGCAAACAGGCGGACGTTCAGCGTATGCAGGACTGCGCCCATCGCTGGCACCGCGAGATAGGCCTCAAGATGCGCTTGGCTGTTCCAACAGAACGTCCCCACCCTGTCGCCGGACACGACACCGAGGGCGCGGAGCGCCCCCGCAAGCCCGCGCGCTCGATGGGCGATTTCGCCATAGCTGACAACCTGCATTGTTTCGCCATCGAAAGTCGAGACCTGACTATCAACGAACAATCTCTCACCACGGTGCAAGATCATCTGGGTTGTCAGCGGATAGCGCATCATCGTCGCATCCATCACAACCTCCCCTCATCGATATTCACCGCCACTTCCCGCAGCAGGTTAGGCACATCGAACTCAAGGCCGCGGGCATAGTCGCTTTCGTCCTTGCCCTGACAATATAGGACATAGGCGCCCTCTACGATCGCCGCGAGCCGCCAAGCGGAAAAGACGCGATAATAATTCAATTGTCCATAGTCGATTCCGGAGATCTGCGACCAGAGGTCGGCGAGTGCCGCCGGGGCAATGACATCTGCGTGATTGGATAGCGCCTGCACCTGCGCAAAACCGAGCGCCCTCGTCGGATCGCGCCGCCAGAAGAACAGGCACAGCCCGAGATCGATCAGCGGATCGCCTAATGTCGCCATTTCCCAGTCGAGGATGGCGAGCAGTCTTGGTTCGAGGCGCGATACCAGACAATTGTCGAGATGAAAGTCGCAATGGATGACGCTGGCGCGCGCCACCGGTGGCAGGTTTGCACGCAGCCAAACCGCGATCTCGTCAAGCAGCGGTAGCGAGCGCACAGCATGCTGCTGCCGCACTTCCAGCCAGCGGTCGATCTGGCGTGACACGAAAGATTCCGGGCGCCCGAAATCTACCGGAAGCACCTCTTGCCAGTCGATCCGGTGAACGGCGGCAAGGCCGGTGATCATCTCACGACCGAGTGCATTTACCGCCTCCACCCCCTGCGGATAGGATGGCGGTAGCGAGGTGGTGAGCGCCACACCGTCAAGCCATTCGGTAATGGCGAAGGGTTGGCCTAGAATCGTCGGATCGTCACACCATGCCACGGGCCTAGGCACCGGGGCGCGCCCATGAAGGGCCGTCAATACTTTGAACTCACGTGCGATGCCCGCAGCCGCCTTATCGGAAACGGCATGGACGGGCGGATGGCGCAGCACAAACTTACCCTGCCGACTCTCCACAAGCCGGGTTACATTGGCATTGCCTCCCGTCAACAGCGGCCCTAACCGCGCCTCATCAAGGCCTGCCACATCACCAAGCCATGCAGCGAAACGTGCGTCTGCATCAGCCCCTAGAGGTTGCACATCAATCCCCCGTCGGTCATCACAACCGAACCAGTCATGTAGGTGGAGCCAGCCACCCACCAGCACACATCCGCGATTTCCTCGGCGCGCCCCATACGGCGAAGCGGGATCTTGGCCACGATCTTCTCCCGAGCCCGCTCCGACACAGTCGCCGTCATTTCTGTCATAACGAAACCCGGAACGACAAGATTAACCCTGATCTGCCGGGATGCGAGTTCTGCCGCCAGAACCTGCGTGAGACCAGCAAGTCCTGCTTTTGAGGCACCATAGCAGCTATCACCCGGAAAGCCCCGAAATCCGACGACCGCCCCGATATTCACGATCGCACCGCCTGACGGCATGTGAGGCAGCACAGCGCGCACAGTATGCATCGGCCCCGAAAGATTGGTAGCGATCGATTGCTCCCAATCTTCCACACTCATTCCATCAACCTTGCCGCCGCGGTGCAGTCCGGCGTTATTGACCAGCACATCGATGCCGCCCCAACGCGCCGCCACAGCGTTACACAAGGCCGCAAGCGCGTCCGGATTGCAGACATCCGCCTGCACGCCCATTGCATTCGGCCCGAGCGCAGTAGCGATGTCAACGATATCCGCACTGCGGGCGACCAGACACACTCGGTCCCCCCGCATCAGCGCGATGGTAGCGATCGCGTGGCCGAGGCCACGCGATGCACCTGTGACAAGCCAGCGTCGCTGGGCTGCATTCGATGGCTGTGTCATAGTCACGACCTCTCTCAGAAGGTCTGCGTGACAGCGACGCCCCAAGTCCGTGGCGGACGCGGTGCGGCGTAGCTCCAGACGCCCTGGACGTCATACCCGACCGACCACCCATCTTCATTGGCGAGGTTCTTGCCAAAGACGCTGACGGTGGTCTTGTTCACACGATAGCTGATCGAGGCATCGGCCAGATATTGACCGCCATTTTTGATATTGGGGTTGTTCAGGAAGGTCACTTCATGTGCCCCCATATAATGGACGGAGCCACTGATCCAGAACGTACCCGGCCCGACATCCTGTTCATATGTCGCACCGATATTCCACGTCCACTTGGGCGCGCGACGGATTTTCAGGAAGCTCGCATCGATCGCCGTGCCGGTGCTGTAGATGTCACCGAAGAAGCTCTTATACTTCGCATCCAGATAACCGACATTGCCGTTCAGTGTCAGTGCATCGAAAGGCTTGGCAGTCAGGTCGAGTTCGAAGCCCTTCAGATCCGCCTTGGCAGCATTGATCGTCCGGTTTTCACGCCCCGTCGAAGAACCCGGCGCTGGCACGTCGAGATCCTGCTGCATATCCTTGTACTTCATCATGTACACGGCGCCATTGAGACGCAGACGGCGATCAAGAAACTCGCTCTTGAAACCGAGTTCATAATTGTCGAGCGTCTCGGGATTATAGGGAATGGTCGCCGCGCTCAGCGTGGCCGGACGACCGTTGAAGCCGCCCCCACGATAACCACGCGACCACAACGCATAGGTCATCACATCGGACGTCCAATTATAGCTCAAGCTGACCTTGGGCGTAAATTTCGACCAGCTTGCCTTGACGGGTGCCGCCATCAGAATGCTACCCCCAGCCAGGCTTGGCTGGATCGTCAAGATGGGATCGACCTCCTCGGTCGTGCCATAGATATTGATCGCGCCGTCATTGACGATGCTTGTCTTGCGGTCATGCGTGTAACGCGCGCCGACCGTCAGCTTGAGCTTATCGGTGATACGATAATCGCCTTCAAAATATCCCGCATAGGATTTCGTCGACTGCGTGACTTCCTGCGAACTCGTCAGCAGCGGTGTAGCTGCCAGGCCGATATAGTTTTTGAGGTTAATCGTATAACGCGAGTCCCAAAGATAGCCGCCGAGCACAAAGGTAAGCGGTCCCGTGCCACCCTTGCTCAACCGCACTTCATTGGTCGTCTGACGCCAACGCGCCGGACGATCGGTTTGGTAGAGCGTCAAAGGTGTGCCGTCCCAATCCTGGGTCGCACCCTCCTTGGTCTTGAGATAGCCAAGAATATACTGAACTTCATAGTCGTTGCCGAGATCATATTTGGCTTTACCAATCGCCATGTTCATCTCGAAGAACGCATCCTTGTTAATCGGACCATTCCCAAGGCTGGTGTAACGGTCGCCGGATGTCGGCACCCCCGGCGCTGGCGAACACTGGCCGAAACCCGTGCAGAAATAATCCGTAGGCCGCAAGACGGCCAGCGATACCGGCGCGTCCTGACGCGTTTTCTGATAATCGTAGCTGACACTCAACTCCAGCGCATCCGTCGGCGTGAACAACACCTGCGTACCCAACGCGCCAAAGTCCGACTTCTGACCGCGACGGTGCTGTGTACGGTTGTACATATAGCCATCGGTTGATTCATAAGCGCCCGTGAACTTCACCGCGACATTCTCGGTGACGCCGAAGGAAACAACACCTTCCGCTTTGATCGTATGGAAGCGCTCATAGGTCAGGCGCGCCTTGCCCGTCAGCTCCTGTGTCGGCCGCGAGCGAGACAGGCTGATCACACCGCCGGTCGCGTTACGACCGAACAGCGTACCCTGAGGCCCACGCAGCACTTCCACCCGGTCAAGGTCGATCGCCTTCATCAGGCTGCCTGCACTCTGGCCAAGATAAATGTCATCGAACACGACGCCCACAGCCGGATCAACCGACTTCTCGACATCCGCCACGCCGATCCCGCGAATATAAATGGCCGCAACCCCACCAGGACCTTGCTGCACATCGTCAATAATAACGTTCGGTGAAGCGCTCGCAAAATCACGAACGTCAGAATCAAATCGCTTCAGAAGATCTCCGCCCGACAACGCACTGATCGAACCACCAAGATCCTGCAAATTCTCAACGCGCTTGCGCGCCGTCACAACTATCTCTTCCAAACCCTGATCTTTGCCAGTTTCCGCAGCCATAGCCTGGGTCGCTGCCAATGATGCAATGGAAACAGTCGTAGATAGCAGCATATATGTAATGTTCGCTAATGTTCTAGCCATGCTCTCTCCTCCCCTAGCGCGCGTGCGCAACGGCGAATGTGAAACAGCGATGTCGTTGCGCATTCAGGCCTCCGACATATCGCTGCATTGCTCAAAATTGCAGACCGATTCAGCTCGGCCAACCGAGCGGAACCCAGATAGTCCCTAAGCAACATTGCGATTCGTATATTACTTGCTCAGAACCAGCAAGTGAAATTTATTGGCCCTTGAAAATCTTGCAAACAGCCATCAATGCAGATTCTGCAATCCCTATAAAAACATAATTTTACAGTTATTTATTTGAATTTTATAGCCGCACCACATCTCGTCGGCGCCCATATGAATCTTGCTTGTCTTCATCTAGTAATTTAGATACACCGCATCAACAACAAGCAATAAACGTGAGAGGAGCAGGCCGATGACAGGGCGTTTAGCAGGAAAAGTAGCGCTGATTTCCGGCGGAGCGAGTGGCCTAGGGGAAGGACAAGCAATTCTCTATGCACGCGAAGGCGCGAGCGTCGTGATTGGCGACCTTCAGGATGCGCTCGGTGCCAAGGTTGTTGACCAAATCATCAGCGAGGGCGGCAAGGCCAAGTTCACCCGTCTGGACGTGACCAGCCTCACCAGTTGGCAGGCCGCTGTAGCCTTTACCGTCAGCAGTTTCGGGAAACTCACAACGCTGGTGAACAATGCCGGCATCTTCCACCCCGGCGGCGTGATAGCCGAGACGGAACAGGGCTGGGCAAAGATGATCAGCGTTAATCAGACAGGTGTCTTCCTCGGCATGAAGGCCGCAGCGCCTGAACTGCTCAAGACCGGCAATGCCGCCATCGTCAATATTTCTTCGCTATATGGTTTGATCGGTAGCCCGGATGCGATCAGCTACCATGCCTCCAAGGCCGCCGTCAGGGTTATGGGCAAAGGCACAGCGCTGGAATTTGCCCGACAGGGTATCCGCGTCAACACAATCTTCCCAGGGCAGATCCGCACCCCCATTCTCGGCGACATCACACCCGAGCAGGATGCCGCAATCAAGGCATCGATCCCCATGGGTGTTGTCGGCGATCCCATGGATATCGCCCATGGCTCACTCTACCTCGCCTCGGACGAGGCGCGCTACGTGACCGGCGCAGAGCTGTGGATCGATGGCGGCTGGTACGCCGGCAACTGAATTTCACCTGAGGAAAAACAATAATGGCATGGGATTTTTCGACCGAACCCGAGTTCCAAGCGCAACTCGACTGGATGAAGGGGTTCGTCGCGACTGAGATTGAACCGATGGATTTGGTGTTCCGCCATCCTGCGGCCCCCTTCGACCCGAACTCAACCGCACAGCAGGCCATGGCGCCTCTCAAGGAAATAGTGAAGAAACGCGGGCTATGGGCCTGCCACCTCGGCCCTGAATTGGGTGGCCAGGGTTATGGCCAGGTCAAATTGGGCTTGATGAACGAGATTCTGGGCCGCAGCCGCTTCGCACCAACGGTATTTGGCACGCAGGCACCCGATACCGGCAATGCCGAGATCCTCGCCCGCTTCGGCACAGAGGATCAAAAGCGGCGCTATCTTCAGCCGCTGCTCGATGGCGAGATCTTCTCCTGCTATTCGATGACCGAACCGCAAGCCGGTGCCGATCCCGGCCAATTCACCTGCCGCGCCGATCTTAAAGGCGATGAATGGGCAATCAATGGCGAGAAATGGTTCGCCAGCCATGCCTGTGTCGCCGAATTCCTGATCGTGATGTGCATCACCAACCCCGACGTGCCGGTGCATGAGGGATCAAGCATGTTGATCGTGCCGAAAGGTACGCCAGGGCTGGAGATCATCCGCAACACTGCGGTCGGGCCGAAGGATGCGCTCGGCAGCGGGGTCCACGGCTATCTCCGCTTCACCGACTGCCGTGTGCCGAAGGAAAATATACTCGGCCCTGTTGGCGAAGGTTTCAAGGTCGCACAGTCGCGGCTTGGGGGCGGTCGCATCCACCATGCGATGCGCACGGTGGGCATGCTCAACAAGGCGATGGACATGATGTGCGAACGCGCCGTTTCCCGCATCACCAAGGGCGAACGCCTTGCCGACAAGCAGATGGTGCAGGAAAAGATCGCCGACAGCTACACCCAGATCACGCAGTTCCGATTGCATGTACTTTATGCCGCATGGCTGCTCGATCGCGACAAGGCCTATACTCGCCCGGTTCGTCGGGAGATTTCGGCAATCAAGGCCGCGATGCCCGGTGTACTCAAGGATGTAATCTACAGGGCGCTCCATCTCCATGGCTCGCTCGGCATGTCGAACGAGACCCCGTTGATGGACATGTGGCAATATGTGCCGGAAATGGGCATTGTCGATGGCCCGACCGAGGTTCACAAAGTATCGGTCGCGCGGGACGTGCTTCGCCACGTTGCCCCCTCACCCGGTGTTTTCCCCACTTATTTCGTCCCGGATACCCGTGCAGCAGCCGAAAAGAAATTTGCTGCCTATCTCAACCAGGAGAATGCCTGATGTCCATGTCAACTGAAGAACGGATCGACCAACTCGAAAGCCGCTTCGCAATGCTCGATCTGGTCAGCGACTATTGCCTCGGTTTCGACAAACGCGATTTTGATCGCTTTATGAATATCTGGTGGCCGGATGCGACATGGGAAATCGGCCCACCTTTCGGCAACTTTGACGGCCATGAAGGCATTACTCATGCGGTCAAAGACGTACTCTGGCCTGCTTGGAAACAGGCAACCCACTACACGACCAACCTTCGGGTCGAGTTCAAAGACCGCGACCATGCCGATGGCGTCTGTGACGTGGATTGCATCGGCACGACCAGCGATGGCCTGGCCCGCACTGTGGGGGCGACCTATACTGATCGGTTCGAACGTCGCAACGGCGTCTGGAAGATTGTTTATCGCCACGTGAAGATGCACCATTTCAGCGAACTGGTGGGTGTCACGCTCGCACCGCCGCAATAAGTATAAGAAGGGAGCGATCGATGGCCTATTATGAGGCAGGTGGCGGTCAACGCGTCTATTTCGAGCATTATCGCGGCGAGAAGACACCGGTCTTTCTCATCCATGGCTGGGCCATGTCTAGCCGCGTATGGGTCGACACCATAGAGGCGCTACAGGCCGCCGGACATGAGGTGGTCGCCATCGATCATCGCGGCTGCGGTCAATCGGATCGTGATTTCGACGATCTGTCTATCAACGCCATCGCCAACGACATTACCGGCATCGTCAAAATGCTTGGCCTGCGGTCGGTAGTGCTCAATGGATGGTCGATGGGTGGCGCGGTCGCAGCGGAAGCGGCGCGTCAATTGGGTCCACTCGCCATCGGGCTGATACTGACCTGCGGCGCCTCTCCCCGCTTCGTTCGTACCGATGATTTTCCCTTCGGCGGCGAACGCGAAAATCTCCTCGCTATGCCGGGCGCGATATCCGCCAACCGGGCGACCTTTTTCAAAAATCTCGCGCAAGGCGTATGCGCCAAGGATGTCGGCCAGCCAACAATCGACTGGATGTGGTCTATCTTCATGGATACCGGCCCGAACGTGGTGATGTCGCTGCTCGACCTCACCGACCTTGACCAGCGTCCGTTGTTGGCCGCACTTCCCTTTCAGGTCCTCTCGATCGTTGGCGGCAAAGACGCCATCCTTCAACCCGAAGTCGGCATTGAAGCCGCCAAGTGCGCGCGGCATGGTCAGTCCGTCATTTTCGAAGATTGCGGACATGCACCCTTCATCGAGGATGCGCCGCGCTACATGGCAACATTGCTGGACTTTCTCGGACGGGTGTAAGTCCCTAGCCTTCTGATACCAGCCAATCGGCGTTATATTAATACGAAATCATACACTAACACGGAGGGGTAGACGCGTGCTGAATGCCTTCATGACACCTTTTGAATGCAAGTCATTCCGGGTGCGTAACCGTTTTGCGATGGCACCGATGTCTCGTTATTTCGCGCCGAACGGCGTGCTCACCGATGCCTCCGTCGACTATTACCGTCGACGTGTCGAAGGCGGGATCGGTACCATCATTACTGAGGCCGTAGGGATTGATCGCCTGGGCTCCGTCGCGGTCGACACCGTGCCGCGCTTCTGGGGAGAGGACGCGCTCGCCGCATGGGACAAGGCGCGCGCTGCTGTCCAGGCAGCCGGTGGCGCCCTCGTGCCGCAACTCTGGCATGTCGGCGGGTGCGAGGACTTCAACTTCCCGGATGCGCCCCACCCACCGCTCGAAAGTCCATCCGGCATCGTCGGCCCCGACACAAAGGGTGGCCGGGTGATGACCGAACGCGACATTGAGGATGTGATCGCGTCCTTTGTCTGCGCCGCACTCGATGCCCAACGGCTCGGGTGCGATGCAATCGAGTTGCATGGCGCGCATGGGTATCTGTTCGACCAGTTCTTTTGGGACATCACTAACCAGCGTACCGACCGTTATGGCGGCCCCGACATCGCGGATCGCGTCCGCTTCGCGGTCGAGGTAGTGGCGGCCATCCGACGGGCAGTGGGACCAGACTTTGCGATTATCTTTCGTATCTCGCAATGGAAGACCTATCTCTACGACGCAAGGATAGCCCATAGTCCGCAGGAATTGGAACGCTGGCTCGCGCCGCTAACAGATGCGGGCGTCGACATCTTCCACTGTTCGGACAGGCGCTTTTGGGAGCCCACCTTTGCCGATGGCGATTACAATCTGGCTGGCTGGGCCAAGAAGTTGACGGGCCTGCCGACAATCACGGTCGGCTCGGTCGGGCTCAATCGCGACCTGTTGGCCGACTTTGCCGAGGGCCAGTCCACACCAACCCTGCAGTCGCTCGACGAACTGGAGCGCCGCTTTGACCGCGGCGATTTCGACATAGTCGCGATCGGACGCGCCCTGCTTGCCGATCCTTATTGGCTGCAAAAGGTGCTGGCTGGCAGGGTCGCTGAACTAAAGCCTTATTCAAAAATGCACATGAACGACTTGTACTGAAGGTTCGACGGAACCACCAGCTCAAGAAGAATTTAGCTGCGCTCGTTATGGAATTTTTCTTATTATTAAGCATCTTGTGTTACAAGCTATGTGTTTCGACAGCATCCCAGTCGACAGAAAATTAGGCAAGAAGCCTCCGTGAACTGCACAACATGAACGAACGGCCGCTCCACCCAAACTGCCGCTAAAGCTTGCCGTTCCGGATTGCCAACAATGCCGCCGATTACGTAGGTCATGATTTATCCGCCGAGTTGGGTGAGCACCTTAGCGGCCGCAATCAGGGTAGCCATGTTCTGGACTGCCGTGGCGAGTTGTTCAATATCTTGGTGCCTCGCCTCAGCATCCGTTCTCGACGAAGCGACCGCCAGAGAATGGTGGTCTTCCATGATCATGCCCACGACGGTGCATAACCGGTCAGCCATATCCAGCAACTCGTTCTCGATAGGTATTTCGTACATGGGACGACACATGTGCAAGCCGGTACGAAAGTCCATATGCAGCTTTTCAAAAGGCCGACTTTCTCGACTGGACTTCCTGTGCTGGGGGAGCGATTGCCATGGCTGAACGCATCAACCACAACTGGTTCGATACTGTCGTGGCTGATTCACAAACCGATAGGGCTAGCCGAGATACACCTCGACTTCGCTGTCAGTTCGAGCATTGGTGTGAACGTGAATCGCGGAGCAAAGAGATGCCCCGCACGCCCTGTAGGTAAGGCCTTACGGGGCATTGGGTGGTGGAAAGCGGTGAGGGGCCGCTTCTTGCCAAGGAGACCACCCATGACGACACTCAATGCACCCACCAAAATCGATAGTGTAATTGATCTGCTGCATCGCGACGGCGGTGCGACCTTGACCGAGCTGGTGGAGGCCACAGGCTGGTTGCCACACACGACACGTGCAGCCCTGAGCGGCCTGCGCAAAAAAGGCCATCCCATCAGCAAATATCTGCGCGATGGAGTGACCGCCTATCAGATCACGGCGGTCGGGATATGAGCGCGCTAGACGAACAACTGGCAGCACTCACGACAATGTCGGCAGTGCTACTTCGCGCTGAGTGGTTGCGGCTCCATAAGGTGCCGGCACCGGCCATGACCACCGACCTGCTACGACGCGGCATCGCGCACCGGCTGCAGGAGCGCGCCAAGGGCGGGATGCCTTCTGGCACTTTACGTGAACTTGGTCGGCTGTGCCGCCATTATGCCCGAACGGGTGCAGTGGAGGCTGCGCAGCCCAGCCGGATCAAGCCCGGCACCCGGCTGGTGCGCGACTGGGGTGGGGAAAGTCACCATGTGGTGGTGCTGGAGAGGGGCTATCTCTACCGGGATGAGAACTACGCTTCACTGAGCCAGATCGCTACCGAGATCACAGGCGCCAAATGGTCCGGCCCTCGCTTCTTTGGGCTGATCAAACGGAAGAAGGCGGAGGTCGCTCATGCGTAACGCCAAGGGGTGTTCAACACCCAAGTCCATACGTTGCGCCATCTATACGCGCAAATCCACGGAAGAAGGACTAGAGCAGGACTTCAACAGCCTTGATGCCCAGCGTGAAGCCTGTGCTGCCTATATATTGAGCCAGCGCCATGAGGGTTGGACACTGGTCCCTGATTATTATGATGACGGTGGCTATTCCGGCGGGAACATGGATCGCCCTGCCCTCAAAGCGGTGCTGGCCGAGGTAGCCGCCAAGCGGGTTGATGTGATTGTAGTCTACAAGGTCGACCGTCTCACGCGCAGCCTGTCGGACTTTGCCCGGATTGTGGATGTGCTTGATGACGCGGATGCCAGCTTCGTGTCTGTCACCCAGTCCTTCAATACGACCACCAGCATGGGTCGCCTGACCCTGAATGTCCTCTTGTCCTTCGCCCAGTTCGAACGCGAGGTGACCGGAGAACGCATTCGCGACAAGATTGCCGCGTCCAAGGCCAAGGGCATGTGGATGGGTGGTCAGGTGCCACTTGGCTATGATCTGGATGACCGCAAGCTGATCATCAATCCGACTGAAGCAGCTAATGTCCGCCACATCTTTGAGCGCTATGCGGCATTGTGTTCTGGCAAGGCGCTAATGGTGGAACTCGATGCGAACGGGATCAAAAGCAAAGCGCGGATCAATCGTCACGGTCGGACCTATGGGCAGAACTCCATCAGTCGGGGTGCCTTATATGCCATGTTGCAGAACCGGCTCTATGTCGGGGATGTAGTTCACAAAAGCCAATGCTATCCCGGCCAGCATACGGGCATCATTGACGCCACGCTCTTCGATCAGGTGCAGCAACAACTCAAGAACGCCCGGGTGGACCGTCGGCTGGGGAGCAATGCCGTTGAACCCAGCCTGCTTGCTGGCCTGATGGTTGATGCCCATGGGCGGCGGTTATCACCAAGCCATGCCGTCAAGCAGGGTCGACGGTATCGTTATTATGTCTCGCAGAATGATGGGGCGGAAGCCTCGGGCGAACCATGCTGGCGGATCAGTGCCAATGACATCGAGACATTGGTATGTGCGAAGGTCAGGCAAGCCGTTCACGATACCGTGCATCAGCGCATGGCCGTTGGTGATCTATCCAGCGATGTCATTACCCGCCTGAACAGGAACGCCAATCAGATCCGGCAATTGCTGGAGAACCAAGCTCCGGCAAAAGTGCGTGAGATGCTACTATCCCTTATTCAGCGCATTCAGATCAGCCAAGCCAGCCTCGACATCCAATTCGATGTCTCGACCATTGACTCGGCGCTGGGGGAAACCGCGCCCATCACGATCGCCAGCAAGATCGGCTTTGTCCGATCTGACAAACAAGTCCGCATTCACATCCCGCCGGTCATTGATGAAGCCAATCGACCGCGTAACCCGATATTGCTCAAACTGATCGCGCAGGCATTCACGGCAAGGCAGGAGTTGGAAGCCGGTGGTTCATTCGATGAAGCCGCCACACACATCGGTTGCAGTCGCGAGCATCTCGCTGATCTAATCCGCACCAGCTATCTGGCACCGTCCATCATCAAGGCCATCATGGATGGAGAGCATCCCCCAACCCTCACCCGCAAGCAACTGGTCGAGACGAGCAGGATCCCGCTTGATTGGGAGAGTCAGCACAAGATGTTCGGGTTCGGCTGAACCAACTAACCCAACGGAAACAGTACGGGGCTTCGGCCCCGTTTCCTGTTCCAAAGCCGCTCAAAAATCTCGGGCGTACCATCTTGGCCTCTGGAGATATTGGCAGTTATTTGTGGGCTATCACAGCCTCAAATGGTCTCCACTACGCAGATGGCAGTGTCGAACCTGCACAACCGACGGAATAGTCGGGTGAATATGGGAGGTATCTGAAAAGATAAAAAAGCACTTAAAAACAACGTGTTATTGGTGCATCTTACAGGAATCGAACTTCGTCTCTTCCTCGATTAAGGTGCTATTTTTATATTTAAAATTCAATACCTTGTGCAGGTAAAAGAAGGCGGAGACGAAGTTCGTTTCGGACTGCGTGCCTGAGCAGTCGATAACCAAATGGAAAATCGATACAATAATAATGGGAGGCGGTGCAGGTTTGAGCGGAAGATGCGCAACCGAGACTGATCACAAAATTGCCCGCCAGCATTGAATCACAATGTAGGGCGAAGCATAGTTTTGGGATTAATCGGCCCCATTATTCGTTTCAGAGCCACCCAGAAATCTCGGGCGTACCATCTTGGCCTCTGGAGATATTGGCAGTTATTTGTGGGCTATCACAGCCTCAAATGGTCTCCACTGCGCAGATGGCATTGTCGAACCAGCACAACCGACGGATTAGTCGGGTGAATATGGGAGGTATTTGAAAAGATAAAAAATCACTTAAAAACAACGTGTTATTGGTGCCCCTGGCCGGAATCGAACCAGCACTCCTTTCGGAATCCGATTTTGAGTCGGACGCGTCTACCAATTTCACCACAGGGGCACGCGATGCGCCCTAACCGATTGCATCTTGGGTTTCAACCCGCGATTGCCAACAACTTGCATCAAAGATCGAACAAATGGTCCCCCTCTGGCATCGCACCCACTGGCATGATAGCGGACACGCTATGAACCCACCGGTCGCCCTGCCGATAGATGACGTGCTGCCCCGGCTGCTCGATGCCCTGCGCACACAGTCGAATGCCGTGCTGATCGGGCCCCCGGGGGCGGGCAAGACGACCAAGGTCGCGCCTGCCCTGTTGGATGAACCATGGGTCGCTGGACGGCAGATATTGCTGCTGTCGCCACGTCGCCTTGCCGCGCGGGCGGCGGCGGAGCGGATTGCCGAACTGGTCGGCAGTCCCTTGGGCGAATTGGTCGGCTATGCCACCCGCATGGACAGCCGACAAAGCCGCCAGACCCGGTTGCTGGTCGTCACACAAGGGATTTTCCGCAACCGCATCCAATCCGAGCCAGACCTGCCCGATGTCGCGGCGGTGCTGTTCGATGAAGTGCATGAACGCACGCTGGAGGGTGATTTCGGACTGGCGCTGGCGCTGGATGCACAGGCCGGATTGCGCCCCGATCTCAGATTATTGGCGATGTCGGCCACGCTGGATGGCGCGCGTTTTTCCCGGTTGATGGAAGGCGCACCAGTCATCGAAAGCGAAGGGCGCAGTTACCCCCTCACGCTGCGTCATATTGGCCGTGATGCGACCAAGCGGATCGAGGACGGGATGGCCGCCGCCATCCGCGCCGCGCTGATCGAAGAGCAAGGCGGTATCCTCGCCTTTCTCCCCGGCATGGGTGAGATTGAGCGGACGGCGGAACGGCTCGGCAATCTTGGTCCCGACGTGATCCTCCACCGCCTGCATGGCAGCCTCGACCCGGCGGCGCAGCGGGCGGCGATCCGGCCCGAACCACAGGGCCACCGCAAGATCGTGCTCGCCACCGCCATTGCCGAAACCAGCCTGACGCTGGACGGCATTCGCGTCGTCATCGACAGCGGCCTTGCCCGGCGCGCGCGTTATGATCGTCAGGCCGGTACCAGCCATTTGGTGACCGAGCGCGTGAGCCAAGCCGCCGCGATCCAGCGTGCGGGCCGCGCGGCGCGGCAAGGGCCGGGCGTGGCCGTGCGCCTGTGGGAAGAGGCCGCGACGCGCGGGCTTGCCCCTTATGACCCGCCGGAAATCTTGGAGAGCGACCTTGGGGCGCTGCTGCTCGATTGCACAATCTGGGGGGTGCGCGATCCGACCAGCCTGCCATGGCTCGATCCCCCGCCCGCGCCATCGCTGACCGAGGCCCGCAAGCATCTGATCTGGCTTGGCGCATTGGATGAACAGGGCGCTGTTACCGCGCATGGCAAGGCGATGGCCGCATTGCCATTACCGCCGCGCCTTGCCCATATGCTGATCCTTGCGGGCGCGCATGGCTGGCAGAAGATCGCGGGCGATATGGCGATGCTGTTGTCCGAACATGGGCTGGGTGGGACCGATCCCGATCTGGAGACACGCTGGCGGCAATGGCAGCGCGACCGGGGCAAAAAGGCCGATAGCGCTCGCGCGATGGCCGCAGGCTGGGCCAGGCGCATAGCGGGCAAGCCCGCCGCAAGCGGCGATGATCCGGCCTATGTCATGGCCGCCTGTGTCGCCCTCGCCTTTCCCGATCGGGTTGCCAAGGCGCGCAACAAGGATGGTTCGGACTGGATCGCGAGCGGCGGGCGCGGCTATCGGCTCGATCCCGTTTCGCCGCTCGCCCGCCAACAATTTCTGGCGGTCGCGGATGCGCAAGGATCGGCAGGCGGGGCGATGATCCGTTCGGCCATCACCCTGCCGCCCGAATTGCTGGACGATCTTTTCGGCGACCGGATCGAACAACAGCGCAACCTGCGTTTCGATGTGGCAAGCGGCAGCGCACAGGCGCGGCTGGAGAAAAAACTCGGCGCGATTCGGCTGACGAGCGGCCCGGATTCATCGCCGGACAAAGACGCGATGACCCGCTGTCTTGTCGATGGCGTACGCGCGCATGGCCTCGACCTGCTGCCGATGGGCAAGGCGGCAGAGCGGCTGCGCCAACGCGCGGCCTATGCCGGGTTGGAGGCGTTAAGCGAGGACGGTTTGATCGCCACGCTGGATGAGTGGCTGGCCCCGTTATTGGCAGGCAAGTCGCGGCTTGGTCAGGTCGATCCGTCCGCTTTGCATCAGGCGTTGCAGAATCTGATCGGCTGGGACGGGATGAAGACGATTGAAAAGCTCACCCCCGATCAATTCCTGACCCCGGCGGGCAGCCATCACGACATTGATTATGATGCGCCGGGCGGGCCGACGGTCACTTTACGGGTGCAATCCTTGTTCGGCCTGTCCGTACATCCGGTGATCGGTACTGCGCATATCCCGCTGATCCTGTCGCTCACCTCGCCCGCCGGTCGCCCGATCCAGACGACCCGCGACCTGCCCGGTTTCTGGGCGGGCAGTTGGCGGGATGTGGCCAAGGAAATGCGCGGACGCTATCCCCGCCACCCTTGGCCGGACGACCCCGCCTCGGCCAATGCAACGCTCCGCACCAAAAGGGCGGGCGGCGGTTAGGGCTTACAAAAAGTCCCTCAAAAACCGCATGAACATGTCGAACTGATCATGGTGCAGCCAATGCCCCGCCTTGGGGAATGGCACCACCTCGACATCGCAATTGAAATATGCGGCCCGGCCATCGGTGCGGGGATCTATCGCCCAGCTTTCCTCGCCCCAGCACAACCGCGTTGGACAGGTAATCGCGCTCCATAACGCCGCCTTGTCGTCAAAGCTGATATCGACGCGCGGCCAGACATAGAGATGGTTGTCGAATTTCCAGCTATAGCTGCCGTCTTCATTTTGCGCGACGCCATAGGCCGTCAGATGTTCGACCTGCGCATCGCTCAGGAAACCATTTTCTGCCTTCATCCGCGCCAGCGCTTCTTCAAAACTGGCGTAACGCTTGGGCTGGCGCCCCGCCGCCGCGCGCTTATCGCCAATCCAGGCCCGCAACCGATCCGCCACACTGTCATCTTCAAGGATTTTGAGCAATTTGGGCGGCGGTCCCAAGCCTTCAATCGCCACCAACTTGCGCACCGTTTCCGGAAACAGGCCCGTATAGCGCAGGCTGATATTGCCGCCGAGCGAATGGCTGACAATCGTGACCGGCGCGAGTTTCAACTGATGGATCAGCTGCGCCAGATCATAGACATAATAGCTCATGTCATAATTACCATCGGGCGACCATGCGCTGTCGCCATGGCCGCGCAGATCGGGCGCGATGACGTGCCAGTCGTGGCGCAACTCCTGCGCGACCCAATCCCAGCTGCGGCTATGATCCCGCCCGCCATGGATCAACAGCAATGGCGGTTTGTCGGCATTGCCCCAATCCTGATAATTGAGGCGCAAGCGCTGCGAAATAAAGCTGCGGGAGGTCGGCCCAAGCGTCTCGATCATCACAGGCTCCCGAATCCTTTGCCCGCATCCGCCAATTGCACCAGCAAGGCCGCAGGCGCATAGCGCGCGCCATAGGTAGCCTCGAAACCGCGCAACGCCGCCACAATCTTCGGCAGGCCGGTCAAATCCGCCCAGAACATCGGCCCGCCGCGATAGACCGGCCAATTATAGCCCATGATCAACGCGACATCGATGTCGGACGGGCGGCTCGCGATCTTCTCCTCCAGAATTTTCGCGCCTTCGTTCACGACCGGATAAAGCAAGCGGCCCAGCAATTCCTCATCGCTGAAGCTGCGCTGCGCCACGCCCTTTTCAGCCGCCAACTCGGCGATGACCTCAAGCGCTACCGGCGACAATGTCGCCTTGCGCTCGGCGTCATAATCATAATAGCCGCCGTTTTTCTTCTGGCCGAGCCGATCGCGCTTCACCAATTCGCTCATCACCGTCTTGCGCGTCGAATCGCGGCCAATCACATCCAGCCCGATCAGATCGAGCATCTGGAACGGCCCCATCGCAAAGCCATAATCACGGATCACCCGGTCGATATCGAGGACCGATGCGCCTTCCAGCACCAAGGCCTCGGCCTCAGCCATATAAGGCTCCATCGCGCGATTGGCGATAAAGCCATGGCACACGCCCGCCACCACCGGCGTCTTGCCAATCGCCTTGGCGATATTGAGCGCACTCGCCAGCACGGATTTATCCGTCTTGGCCCCACGCACGATTTCCAACAGCGGCATGACATTGGCGGGCGAGAAAAAGTGCAGGCCGATCACATCTTGCGGCCTTTTGGTTACAGCCGCGATTTCGTTCAGATCGAGAAAGCTGGTGTTGGACGCAAGGATCGCCCCCGGCTTGCAAATGGCATCAAGTTTCGTGAACACATCCTGCTTGACCGCCATGGATTCAAATACCGCCTCGATCACGAGATCGACATCGGCCAGCGCCTCCAGCCCGATTGCGGGGGTAATCAGCCCCATCCGCTGTTCGACCTGCGCTTCGGTCATCCGGCCCTTGGCCGCGCTGTTTTCATAATTCTTGCGAATGACGCCAACTCCACGATCCAGCGCGTCCTGTTTCAATTCCACCAATGTCACCGGCAGGCCGATATTGAGGAAGTTCATCGCAATGCCACCGCCCATCGTCCCCGCGCCAATCACGCCGATGCGCTTGAGATCACGGGTCGGGGTGTCGGCGGGGACGTCCGGCACTTTGGCCGTCATGCGCTGGGCAAAAAACACATGGCGCTGGGCCTTGGATTCCGGGCTGTTCATCAATTCAAGGAACAAGGCCTGTTCGCGCTTGCTGCCCTCATCGAAATTGGGCGATTCGACCGCCGCCTGCACCGCCTTGATAATCGCTTCCGGTGCTTTGAACCCCTTGAACGCGCGGGCATTCTGGGCGCGGAATGCGTCGAACACTTCCGGCTTGCCGCGATAGGGCGCGATCTTGTCATCACGATCACGCACACGCGGCGCAGTTGCGCCTGATGCGATCAACTCCTTTGCAAAAGCCAAAGCATCGGCCTGCAACTGGCCCTCTGTCGCCAGCCGGTCGAGAATGCCGAGTTCCAGCGCCTGTGCGGCCTTGATCGGCTTGCCAGAGGTGATGAGATCGAGCGCCACCGGCACGCCGACAAGGCGCGGCAGTCGCTGCGTCCCGCCCGCGCCCGGCAAAATGCCGAGATTGACCTCAGGCAGCCCAAGCTTCGCCGAAGGCACCGCCAAGCGATAATGGCAGTGCAGCGCCAGTTCCAGCCCGCCGCCCAGCGCCGTGCCATGAATGGCCGCGATCACCGGCTTTGGCCCGTTTTCAATCGCATCAAACAGGGTGATGAAATCAGGGTCGGCAAAATGGCCGGTCGCGAATTCCGCAATGTCCGCGCCCGCGAAAAAGGTACGTCCGGCACATGCGATGATGATCGCCTGGGCGGCATCATCGGCCCAGGCCAATTGCATGGCCTGCATCACCGCCGCGCGGGTGGCCGCGCCCAAGGTGTTCACCGGCGGCGCATCAATTGTGACGATTCCGACACCATCGACACAGGCATAGTTGAACAGTTCGGCCATGATGCGCTCTCCCAGATTTCAGACGGGCAAAAGGCCGCAGCGCATCTCTGCGCCACGGCCTTTATTCATATAGGACATTCAGCGACGATTGCCACGCCATCAACGGCGCGGATCATCACTAGATATGCATCAGGTCGATCAGTAACCGGCGCTCGAAAGCACCACGGTCACGGCGCGGCGATTCTGCGCCCATGCCGCTTCGTCCGAACCTTGGGCCACGGGGCGCTCCTTGCCATAGCTGATCGTGGTCAGGCGCGATGCCGCAACGCCCTTGGCCGCCAGATAATTTTTGGCGGCATTGGCGCGACGATCACCCAAAGCGAGGTTATATTCGCGGGTGCCGCGTTCATCGCAATGGCCTTCGATCGTGGCGGTGACATTCGGATATTTCGCCATCCATGCTGCCTGCGCATCAAGGGTCGCCTTATCCTGCGCGTCCAGATCATAGGCGTCGGTTTCAAACAACACCGTGTCCGTGCCGGATTGCGCGAGGAAATCTTCCTTCGAACCGGGGATCGGGCCGGTGGGGGCCGGTGGCGTCACTTCCGCAACGGGTGCCACTTCCTGCGGCGGCGGCGGCAATTGGACCGGTTCCTTCTTGGCGCAGGCAGCGGTCAGCCCGAGGGCGGCCACCAATGCAATCCGGCTGATCATCTTCATCGTCATATCAGATCTCCTCGTTCACCGACTCGGCATTTTTACACAGATATTCATTCAGACATATATAGCTGCAATTCAAGGCAATAAAGGACCCCAGCCCGGATCTGACCCGTCCAACGGGGTCGGCACGCGGCGTTCGTTCACGCCGGTCAGATCGACCGTCCACAGATCGGCCTTGCCCGATCCTTGCGCTGTGCGGAAAAAAGTGATGACCCGGCCATTGGGCGACCAGCTTGGCCCTTCATCCTGCCAGCCATTGGTCAGCATCTGCTCGTTCCCGCCGCCGGGGCTCATCACGCCGACGTTAAAACCGCCGCCAATCCGGGTAAAGGCGATCAAATCGCCGCGCGGCGACCAGACCGGCGTCGCATAGCGCCCGCTGCCAAAGCTGATCCGCTGCTGCGACGATCCATCGGCGTCCATGACATAGAGCTGCTGGCTGCCGCCCCGGTCGCTTTCAAACACGACCCGGCCCCCATCGGGCGAATAGCTCGGCGCGGTATCAATGCCGGGGCTGGACGTCAGCCGCTGCGGCGCGCCACCGCTCACCGGCATGCGGTAAATGTCGGTATTGCCGCCAATCGCCATTGAAAACACGATGAAGCGACCATCCGGCGATACGCGCGGCGCAAAGGTCATGTTCGGCTGATCGAGCAGCAGGCGCTGCTTGCCCGTCGCCAGATCATAGACGAACACGCGCGGACGTTCCTGCAAATAGCTCATGTACACGATCTGCTGGCGATTGGGCGAAAAGCGCGGGGTCAGCACAATCGACTGGCCATTGGTCAGGAAGCGATGGTTCGCCCCGTCCTGATCCATGATCGCCAGCCTTTTGATGCGCTTCGCCTTTGGCCCGGTTTCCGAGACATAGACCATGCGGCTGTCGAAATAAGGACCTTCGCCGGTCAGCCTTGTATAGACCAGATCCGCGCATTTATGCGCCGCGCGCCGCCATGCGCCGGGCGGCACGACAAAACCGTCGCGCTTCAGTTCATTTTGCGCGGACACATCATAAAGATAACAACCGATGGTGAGCGTGCCATCGCCATTCGCCTTCACATAGCCCGATACCAGCGCCTGTGCGCCGGTTTGCACCCAATAAGGATAATCGGGGGCCGTCACCTGCGGAATCGCGACCGGGGCAATGCCTGCCGGACCGCGCGGGGTGAACAGACCGCTGGTTTTCAGGTCGTTCGCGATCACCTCGGCCATTTGCCGCCCCAAGCTTTCGGTATCCCCTGCCGGTGTCGAGCTGTTGGCGGGCGTCGGCATCGCGGGTACGGCAATCGGCATCGGATCGGAAATGCCGCCGACCACATCGACCTCGATCGGCTGGGCCGATGCGACCGAAGCCATCCCTGCGCCACCCGCCGCCAACAGGACCAACGCCAGATGGCGCACGCGATGTTGCCAAATTGCTGTCATACTCAATCCCATATTCATGCCGAACCTTTCGGGCTGAAAGTCAGGTATAATTCTTCCCATCCGTTCTGGTGCAGTTCGACCGGCGCGGCAATGGGGGTGCAGCGGATAATCGCGACGCGCGCGGCTTCGGCCATGAGGCCCGCATAGGGCGCGCCTTCCGGGGTCACGCCGCTTTGCCGGGTCAATAACGGCATACCGAGCAACATCCCGTCCGGCCCGAACCGCACTTGCATCACCGTCACGATCTGCCGCGCCGCCGATATTTTAATGGGTGCGCGGTAACAGCGGCGTACCTGCGCCCCGATATTGGCAATCGCGGCATCCAGCGCCGCCCTGTCCACATCGGCAAAAGACGCAGGCGGTGGCGGTGGCGATGCCCTGATCTGATCGGTGACGGGATTAGTCGCGGAGGAATATAGCTGCATATCCCGATCACCCTGCACGACATAATCTGACAGCAAGATGAACGCGCTGCCAATCAACACGGGCAAAAGAAGCGTGCCGGGCATCAGTTCGGCAGGGAATAGTTGAAGAAAATGTCGTTCCACCCCTGCCCGTTTGCGGTCTTGTACAATTCGGGCGGCAGGCCGCTGATCGGGGCGCATTCGACCACCGCGCCAATCGCGAGATCGGCGACCCTATCGGCATAACGCAGATTATCGCCATCGACCCCGGTTTGCGAGACAAGCGCGGGCTTGGCGGCCAGCGATCCATCCTTGTTAAACTGGAGCCGCAGCTTGGTCTTGATCCGATTCGCGCCGGGGCCGGGGTTGCGCCTGGTATTGGCGCAGGGCTGAATCCGCCGCGCGATCACGCTTTGGATGTTGGACAATTCCTGCGCGCCGACCGTCGCAGCCTTGGGCGCGGCATTGGTCGATTTCGACGGCTTGTCGCTCAAGCCCTTCAGAAAGCTGTCCCCGAACAACGCGCCCGTCGGTTTCTTGGCGGCGGAGGCAGGGTTGCTGCCGGATTTGCTATCGGCCTTGCCCGGCGTCGTGGCGGGTTTGGTCAAGGGCTTGGCGGGCGCAGGCTTGGCCGCGGCCTTGGGTAGCGGTGCAGGCGCGGGCTTGACCGCCGATGTCGTCGGCAAGGGCTTGGCCACTGGCGTTGGCTTTGGCGCCGGTGCAGGTTCTGGCGCGGGTGCAGGCGGCGGCGCATCTTCCGGCTGACCGAGATCGGGCGCGCGGCTCGTCGCTGGATCGGGATTGATCACGGGCGCGGCGGATTGCAGCCCGACCTCATCGACCAGCGAAATTTCGACCGGCTCATTCAGCGGCAAGGACACAGGGTCCGTGCGCATCATGCCATAGGTCAGCACGGCCAGCAGCACCGCATGGCCGATGACAGATATTCCAAGGCTACCGGCTTGCGACCGATCCATCAATTTGCGGCCTCTCCGGCAACACTATCGGCACTATCTGCGGGCATCGCGACACTTGCCTCGCCCTCCCCGGCATTACCGGTCGTCACCAACGAAATCTTGCGCAATCCGGCGCGGTTGAGTTCACCCATCACCAGCATCACCCGGCCATAATCAAGGGCGCGGTCGGCGCGCAGATACACCTGCGGCCCCTCCGGCGCACCTTGTTGGGCAAGGACAGACAGACGTTCCGGCAAGGTCGCCAGCGGGATTTCCTGATCGTCGATATAGACCCGGCCCTCGGCATCGAGCGACAATTGCACCGGCTTGTCCTGCACCTGTTCCAACGCGGCAGCGCGGCTGTCCGGCAGCTCAATCGGCACGCCCGCGTTCAACAACGGGGCCGTCACCATGAAGATGATCAGCAGCACCAACATCACATCGACCATCGGCGTGACGTTGATTTCCGCCATCGGTGCACGACGACCACGGCCACGCTGGGAAGGGAGCTGTCCCATCGCCATGGTTCAGCGCTCCTGATCGAGTTCGCGGGACAAGGTCGCGTGAAAACCATCGGCAAAGCGATTGAGCCGCGCCTCCAGCCGGTTCAGGCTATGGGTGATGCGGTTATAGGCGATCACCGCCGGAATCGCAGCGAACAGGCCCAGCGCCGTCGCGAACAAGGCCTCGGCAATACCGGGGGCGACCACGTTCAGGCTGGTGCTCTGTTGCCCGGCAATATCGGTAAAGCTGCGCATGATGCCCCAGACCGTGCCGAACAGGCCGACAAAAGGCGCAACCGAACCGACCGTGGCGAGCATGTTGATTCGATCTCCTAGCCGATCGATCTCGGCGGCAACCGTCGCACCCATCGCGGTTGCGAGACGGGCGCGCACGCCTTCCTTGTCGATCGCCTTGCCGTTGGTCGACCGCCGCCATTCGGACAAGGCCGCGGCAAAGACCTTGACCGAGGGGAGATCATCGCGCCCGCGATCTTCATAGAAACGGTCGACATCGTCCGATTTCCAGAAGTCGCGTTCGAACTGATCGTTCGCCTTGGTCAATCGGCCAAAGCCGATGGCATGGCGGGAAATGATCGCCCAGGTCCAGATGCTGGCCAGCACAAGGCCGATCATCACGACCTTCACGATGATATCCGCCTGCATGAACAGGTGGATCGGCGACATCATGTCGGCAATATTGGTCTGGGCGGCGGGAATCAGGCCGTCAGGCTGCATGGGGTATGTCCATATCTGCTTGTGGTGTGTCAAAAGCGATGAATCGGGGATTTCAATACCCTAATGCAAGCGAAAACCTGTCCCCCGCCTGAATTTCATCGCCAGACCGGTCGATATTTGCATTCAGACCGGTTTTGCCCTATGCGCCGCCGCTTCCCTGCATGGTCATCCCTGGAGGCGTGTCGGGAAATGAAACAAACTGGAGAATTATCATGAGCAACGTGCTGACTGTGTCGGCTGAGCTGCGCGACCGGGCTGGCAAGGGAGCCTCCCGTGCATTGCGCAACACTGGCCGCGTACCCGCCGTAATCTACGGCAACAACAAGGAACCGATCTCGATTCACCTCGAAGAGAAGTTGCTCGTAAAGTATCTCAACACCGGTACTTTTTTCGATTGCGAAATCCTCGTTGAAGTCAACGGCGAATCCATCCGCACCGCGCCGAAGGATTTGCAGTTCCACCCGGTCACCGACCGGCCACTGCACGTCGATCTGTTCCGTCTCGCCTAATCGGCTGAGCGACAGTGATCTGACAAAGGGAGGAAGGGCAACTTTCCTCCCTTTTTTGGTTGAGCTTGGCACCGGCCCACGCTCCCAGCATATAAAGGCCCTTCATCCGCATGAGCTTTGACGCGATCATTATCGGCGCAGGTGCCGCTGGCTTGATGGCCGCGGGCGTGGCGGGCCAGCGTGGCAAGCGCGTGCTGGTGATTGACCATGCCGATGAACCGGGCAAAAAAATCCTGATTTCCGGCGGCGGACGCTGCAATTTCACCAATGTCGGGACCGAGGCCGGCCGCTACCTCTCGAAAAACCCGCATTTCATGAAATCGGCGCTGCAACGCTTCACCCCGGCTGATTTCATCGCGATGGTCGATGCGGCGGGGATTGCGTGGCATGAAAAAACGCTCGGCCAATTATTCTGCGATGGCTCCGCGCGGCAGATTGTCGACATGCTGATGCAGGCCTGCCCGCCCGGCGTGTCCTTCCTGTTCGGCCATCCGGCAAGCGCGATCAGCTTTGCCGATGGTCAATTCCGCATCACCGTGAACGGCAGCGATTATATCGCCCCCAATCTGGTGATCGCATGCGGCGGGCCATCGATCCCGAAAATGGGCGCGACCGGCCTTGCTTATGATCTTGGTCGCCAGTTCGGGCTGAAAATTGTCGAGCCGCGCCCGGCCTTGGTGCCGCTGACGCTTGGCGGGGATGAATTATTGTTCCGCGACCTGTCGGGCGTAGCCGCCATGACGGAAGTGCGCTGTGGCAAGACCCGTTTCAAGGAAGCGAGCCTGTTCACCCATCGCGGCCTGTCCGGCCCGGCGATCCTGCAAATCTCCTCTTATTGGCGGCATGGCCAGCCGATCGGCATCGACTTTCTGCCCGGCGAAGATGCGGCGGCCATGTTGATTGCGGCGAAACAGGCCCGGCCCCGCGCGATGCCGACCACGATCTTGGGCGAAGTGTTGCCGCATCGGCTGGCAACGGCATTGGGGGCGCAGCTCGCCTTCCCGCATGAACTGGGCAACATGTCTGACAAGGCGCTCAGGGCAGCAGGCGCGCGGCTGAACGACTGGATTTTCCACCCCAATGGCACCGAGGGCTTTGCCAAGGCGGAGGTCACTTTGGGCGGGATCGACACCTCGGGCCTGTCGTCGCAGACCATGGCGGCGCGGCATTTGCCCGGCCTGTATTGCATTGGCGAGGGCGTGGATGTGACCGGCTGGCTTGGCGGCTATAATTTCCAATGGGCATGGGCCAGCGGCAAGGCCGCAGGCGACAGCCTGTAAAACGGGCCGGGAAAAACCCGGCCCCTTAACTTTGCCCTATTCCCCGCCGGTCTCACGCCCCTTGAACCCTTGGGCGATCACATACCATTCCGAGGATTCCTTGCGGCTCGCCGGGGGCTTGGCATGTTTGACGGTGGTGAACATGCGTTTCAGCATCGCGACCAGATCATTGTCCGCGCCGCCCGCCAGCACCTTCGCCACAAATGCCCCGCCGGGCTTGAGAATATCGCCCGCGAACAATGCGCCCGCCTCGACCAGACCCATGGTCCGCAAATGGTCGGTCTGGGCATGGCCGACGGTATTGGCCGCCATATCGGACAAGACGAGATCCGCATAGCCGCCCAAGGCCTCGGTCAACAGGCCAGGTGCGGCATCATCCATAAAATCCATTTCCAGCAGGACCGCGCCCTCGATCGGATCGGTCGGCAGAAGATCGATGCCGACCACCACCGCATTCGGCAGTTGCTTGCGCACCACCTGCGTCCAGCCACCCGGCGCAACGCCAAGATCGACCACGCGCCGTGCGCCTTTCAACAGGCCGAAGCGTTCGTCCAGCTCGATCAATTTATAGGCCGCGCGGGAGCGATAGCCCTCCGCCTTGGCGCGGCGGACATAGGGATCGTTCAACTGGCGTTCGAGCCAGCGCGTCGATGCCGCCGTCCGCTTGCGCGCGGTTTTCACCCGTTGATGGCCCGCCAATGTGCGCTTTGTCATGCCCGTCCACTCCCGCCGGGCATCATCCCGCGCAATATGCCTTCACGAATACCGCGATCCGCCACGCCCAGCCGCTCCGCTGGCCAGATTGAGAGAATCGCCTCCAAAATCGCGCAACCCGCCACCACCAGATCCGCCCGATCCTTGCCGATGCACGGCAGTAACGACCGTTCGATACAGGACATGCCCGCCAATTCACGGCAGATACGCGCCATATCATCCGAGGCGACCATCAAGCCATCGACCGCGCGGCGATCATAGACCGGCAGGTTGAGATAATAGCTGCCGAGCGTCGTGACCGTGCCACTGGTGCCGAGCAGGCGCAACGGCTTGATCCCGCGCGGCAGGCTACGGGCGAAATCGGCGAAGCTTTCCTGCACCAAATCGCACATGCGCTTATAGGCGGCGAACCGGCCTTCCGCCGTTTCCGGCTCATTTTCTTCATGTTCGGACAAAGACACCACGCCCCAAGGCGCGCTGTACCAACTGATGATGTCGGGATGGCCTTGGCGTGAGATCTTACTGGTATCGACCAGAATCAGCTCGGTCGATCCGCCGCCAATATCAAAGATCAGCGCCGGGCCGTCGCCCGCTTCCAACAATGCATGGCAGCCCATGACGGCCAACCGCGCCTCTTCGGCAGGGCTGATGATGTCGAGCGCAATGCCGGTTTCCTGAAAGACCCGACTGACGAAATCGCGGCCATTGGCGGCGCGGCGACAGGCCTCGGTCGCGACCGAGCGGGCGAGATGGACCGGGCGGCGGCGCATCTTGTCGGCGCAGATCGACAATGCCCCGACCGCGCGCTCAATCGCCGCGTCATTCAACCGGCCATTGCGGGCCAGTCCCTCGCCCAGCCGGACGATGCGGGAAAAGCTGTCGACAACGACAAAGCCGTCCGATGCGGGCCGCGCGATCAGCAAACGACAATTATTGGTGCCAAGATCGATGGCGGCATAAGCGCGTTTGCCTGTGAGGTCCGCGCCGACGCGTTCGGCCCCGGTGCGCGCGACCGGCCGATAAGGGGGTGGAGCACCGCCACCGGGGTTGCCCGGCTGGCTCCAACTGGCGTCTGTCCGCGCCTTGGCCATCAATTCGTCCATTCAATTCACATCCGGTCATCAGCAGAACTAAAATCAGTGACTACCGCCGGTACTTGGGAATCAACCTAGAGAAAGCGCCGCCTTGGCACAAGGGGCCTGAATCTATCATCCGGATTGGAAGCACTCTCACCCGCGCGCCCATTGAAGCCCGCTGGAGGCTCCCCATATGCGGGACATGAGCGAAAATATGACGTGGCACGGCACGACCATTCTCTCCGTGCGCAAGAACGGCAAAGTCGTCATCATTGGCGATGGTCAGGTCTCCATGGGCCAGACGGTGATGAAGCCGAATGCCCGCAAGGTCCGCCCCTTGGGCGATGGATCGGTGATCGGCGGCTTTGCAGGCGCCACCGCCGATGCCTTTACCCTGTTCGAACGGCTGGAAGCCCAATTGGAAAAGCATCGCGGCAAGCTGATGCGCGCGGCGGTCGAACTCGCCAAGAACTGGCGCACCGATAAATATCTCCGAAATCTGGAAGCAATGATGATCGTCGCCGATAAGGAGGTGACGTTGATCCTTACCGGCAATGGCGATGTGCTGGAACCGGTCGATGGTATCGCGGCCATTGGGTCGGGCGGCAATTACGCCCTCGCCGCAGCCCGCGCATTGCAGGAATATGAACAGGACGCCGAAGTGCAGGCACGCAAGGCGATGAAAGTCGCCGCCGATATCTGCGTCTATACCAATGAGCAATTCACCATCGAAACGCTGGACGCGGTTGCATAAGCACGGCCAGTGGCGCTCCCTATATTCAACCGCCCCTGATCGCGGCGAGAGAGAATGAGATGAACGAAAACCTGACGCCCAAAGCCATTGTAGCTGCCCTTGACGCGCATATCGTCGGCCAGCATGACGCCAAAAAGGCGGTCGCCGTGGCGCTGCGCAATCGCTGGCGTCGCCAGCGCCTGCCAGAAGCGCTGCGCGATGAGGTGACGCCGAAGAACATTCTGATGATCGGGCCGACGGGCTGCGGCAAGACCGAGATTTCCCGCCGTCTGGCGAAGCTTGCCGATGCGCCCTTCGTCAAGGTCGAGGCGACCAAATTCACCGAGGTCGGCTATGTCGGCCGCGACGTCGAACAGATTGCCCGCGATTTGGTGGAAGAGGCCGTCCGGCTGGAAAAGGAACGCCGCCGCCTCGCCGTCAAGGACAAGGCCGAAGAGGCGGCGATGAACCGCCTGCTCGATGCCCTGTGCGGCAAGGATGCGTCGGAAGCGACCCGTTCGTCCTTTCGCCAGCGTTTCCATGATGGCCATCTGGCGCAGGCCGAGATTGAGATCGAACTGGAGGCCGCGCCGCAAATGCCGTTCGAAATGCCGGGCGGCGGTGGCGGCGGCATCGGCATGATCAATCTTGGCGACATGATGGGCAAGGCATTCGGCCAGCACGCGCTCAAGCGCCGCAAGCTGACCGTCCCCGCCGCATGGGCCAAGCTGGTCGAGGAGGAAGCGGACAAACGGCTTGATCAGGATGAGGTCAGCCGCATCGCGCTCGCGGATGCCGAGGCCAATGGCATCGTCTTCCTCGATGAAATCGACAAGATCGCGGTGAGCGATGTCCGGGGCGGGTCCGTCAGCCGCGAAGGCGTGCAGCGCGACCTGTTGCCGTTGATCGAAGGCACGACCGTATCGACCAAATATGGCCCGATGAAAACCGACCATATCCTGTTCATCGCCTCCGGTGCCTTTCATGTCGCCAAGCCATCGGACCTGTTGCCCGAACTGCAAGGCCGTCTGCCGATCCGGGTCGAGCTAAAGGGCCTGACCGAGGATGATTTCGTCCGCATCCTGTCCGACACGCGGGCGAGCCTGACCGAGCAATATCGCGCCCTGATCGCGACCGAGGGCGTGGCCATCCACTTCACCGAAGATGGTATTCGGGCGATTGCCAAGGTCGCCGCCGAGGTCAATGAAAGCATCGAAAATATCGGGGCGCGCAGGCTATCGACCGTGATGGAAAAGCTGTTGGAAGACATCAGCTTCGATGCCGAGGACCGGGCGGGCAGCGAAATTCTGATCAATCGTGATTATGTCGAATCCCAACTCGCCAGCATCGCGCGCGACACCGATCTGAGCAAATATGTGCTGTAACGCATAAAGGCCGGGGGGATTTCCTCCCCCCGGCCCTATCGGATCAATGCATGAACACGAGCGGCATCGGCAGCCGCTCGATCATGTCGCGGGTCACGCCGCCGAACCAATATTCGCGGATGCGATTATGGCCGAACGCGCCCATCACCAGATAACGCGCCTGACATTCGCCCACCGCATCCAGGATCGCCGGGATGATCCCCGCATGGCCTGCCGGACGCTGCATCACTTCCGGCACGATGCCGTGGCGCGACAGATATTCGGCGGCCTCATTGAGGCTGAGCCGGCTTTCCGGCACATCATCGACCCCGATCACATGCACCGATGCCGCGTGGCGCAGCAGCGGCAATGCACTCTTGAGCGCGAATGCGGCTTCGATTGAGCCATTCCACGCAATCGCCGCCGACCCTGTAATATCGAAATGATGGGCAGCGGCAGGCAACACCGCCACCGGGGTGCGCGCGCCCATGATGACATCGCTGATCAGCCCCTCTTCCATCCGCCCACCCTTGCCCTGTGGCGGATGGCTCATGACGACAAGATCGCTCAACGCGGCGCGACGGACCAAGGCTCGGGCCGGATCATCCTGCGACGCGATATAATCCCAGCTCACATCCTCATGCGCCATGCGGGCCTCTATCGCCACGCGGGCCTTGTCCTCTTGCTCTGCCGCCAGCCGCAAGATCTCGGCAGCGCCCAGCGCATCGCCCATCGCCATGGCGGTCGAAAACGGGCTGGCGAACACGCAGGTCAGATGCCCCTTGCTTGCCCGCGCCACATCCAGCGCCGCCTGAAACCGCGCCTCGAATCCGGCATCCTGCCGCGCGTCCAATATCAATGATTTCATGGTCTCTCTCCTGATCTTCTGGCAAGCCCGGACAATAGAGAATGTTCACCTTTATCCTGCTATAGCAGGATAAAGTGCCGGTCCGGCATGTGTAATGTTGCGTATGAGGAAGCTTGATGAGCATCGTCCATCCCGTCATTCTGTGCGGCGGCAGCGGCGCGCGTTTATGGCCGATGTCCCGCAAATCCTATCCCAAGCAATTCTGCGCCCTGATCGATGACGACAGCCTGTATCAGGCCACGATAAAGCGCGTGTCCGGCGATGGATTCGCGCCGCCGATCATCGTCACCGCCGCCCCGTTCCGCTTCATCGCCGCCGATCAATTGGCCTGTCTCCGCATCGCCGCCAGCCAGATCCTGATCGAACCCGAAGGCCGCAACACCGCTCCGGCAGTACTTGCCGCCGCCTATTGGCTGGCCCGCGACGATGAAGATGCGTTGATGCTGGTCACGCCCGCCGATCATGTCTTGATGGATCAGGGCACATGGCAGCAGGCGATTGAAGAGGCGCAGCCCTTGGCATTGGCGGGCGATCTTGTCCTGATTAGCCCGCAAGACGCCAAGATCGGCAACGGTCTGTTATTGGCCAAGGTCTCGACCTTGCTCCACGCCTTTCAAACCCACGCCCCAAATCTGATCGAGATTGTCGGCGCGGCAGTGGCGAATGCCCAGCATGATCTCGATTTTCATCGACTCGCATCCGCCTTTTGGACCGATCTGCCCTATCTCACGGTCGAAGACGCCATATTGGCCAAGGCCAACAATATCCGCCGCATCACGGTCGCCGATGCATGGGTGGATGCCGATTATTGGACGGACATCCCGGCATTGGGCGATGCCGATCCGGCGGGCAATATCTGCACCGAACGGACGGATGCGATTGACTGCACCGGGTCGCTGTTGCGGTCGGAGGCGCAAGGACAGCACCTTATCGGGATCGGGTTGGAGGATATTATCGCGGTCGCCATGCCCGATGCAGTGCTGGTCGCCCACCGATCACGCAGCGCGGATGTGGGGCGCGCGGTGGAGCGACTGATGGCGCAACACGTCCCGCAGGCGACACTTTACCCACGCGAACACCGGCCATGGGGCTGGTATGAAAGCATCGCCATCGGGGAACGGTTTCAGGTGAAGCGGATCATGGTCAAGCCGGGCGGTTCGATCTCGTTGCAAAGCCACACCCATCGCGCCGAACATTGGATCATCGTCGCCGGCACGGCGCGGGTCAGCATTGATGACGAGGTCCGGCTGGTGACGGAAAACCAGTCGGTTTACGTCCCCTTGGGCGCGGTCCATCGCCTCGAAAATCCGGGCAAATTGCCGGTGATGCTGATCGAGGTCCAGACCGGCGCCTATCTCGGCGAAGATGACATCATCCGCTATGCCGATATCTATGCCCGTGGCTGAATAGCAAAAAAAGCGGCCGCCCCTTTAATGGGGGCGACCGCCAGAATATCACGCGACCAACTGCATGATAGAAAGCAGCGCGGCGGAGGGTATAACGCCGTGCTGCCTTGAAGTTTAGAAGTCGAAGGCAGCGCGCATGGCGACCGCATCGACACCGAAGCTCTTCTTGTCGACGCCAGCCACGGTGTTCCCACCTTGCGCCGAGCTCAGATCATTTGCGATCCGCTGCTTGCTGCCGCCGGTTACGTCGATGTGTGCATATTCAAGCGTGAAGCGCACATAGTCGATCGGCATCCAGGCGATGCTGGCGAGATAGCCAAGCTGCTTGCCGCCACGGGTCAGGTTCTTCGAAGCGGTGCAAACACCGGTTGCGAAGTTGTTGCTGCAACCATTCTGAAGCTTCGACGAATTGAGGTTCAGATAGTCGAAACGCGCGTTGACCTGAATGGCACCCCAGCCACCCTGATCGAACGGCTTCAACACCTTGGTGCGGTCGAACAGGCCGTTCTTATACCCGCGGGTTTCGCCGGTCAGGAAATAACCTGCTTCAACATAACCGCCTTCATACTGAATATCGTCGGTCGGCACGAGCATGCTGGTGTTGGTGACGAACGTATCGAGACCAGTGGTCTTGTCACCAGCCTTATAGGCATTGACGCGGGTAATCTGACCTTCGGCAACAACATGGAGCGACTTGAAGATACCGACGATTTCAGCGCCGATGATATCATCGCTCTTCGCCGCGAAATCACCTGAGTCCACAAAGCGTTCACCAGTCGTCTGCAACAGCGGACGGGCACGATAACGGGCAACCTGGTTCACCGACGACGAGTTAGCCGAAGTCGAGGCAACGCCTGCGCTGTTGCTGGCGAATTCACGGTGCTGATAGTTGGCACCGAAGTGCAACTGACCGCCAAATGCCATCGGGGCATAAACGAGACGCGCAGCGCCGATCCAGCCATCATTGTCGATCGAGGCATCGATCGTGTGGTTGGCGAACACACCGACATCCGCACGCAGCGTGTTGGCATTGTTCTTCAGACCGAGCACGACGCCGAGACGACGGGTGTCGGCAAAGGCATCGTTGAACGCAGCGCGTTCAATGAACGAGCTGTAACGCGACGAGGTCATCTGTTCGAGACCATCCAGCGATTCCTGATTACCGATGGTCACCGACCAAGGCTTGCCAGCCGGGGCATAGGTCATCACGACATCGCCGAAACCGACGGTCGAGTTGGCGAAATCAGCTTCGGCCTTATAGCCGAAACCACCCGGCATGCTGCCTTCTACGCCGATACGGATACGACGCACGCGGCTGCTGAAACCAAGGTTCTTGTTGCCGCCCGTAGCGTTGTTCACGGTCACCTTGTCATAGGCACCCGGGTTCGAGATATACGCCGTGTCATACATGAAACGGCCACGCACCTTGAACTTCCAGCCCGCTTCCTTGTCTTCCCACTGCGGCGCACCCTTCCAGGTCGGAGCGGCGACGGTCATGGTCTTCTTCAGGGCATCGATCTGCGCCTGAAGCGATTCGACCTGCGCCTGCATCAGCAGAGCATCGCTGTTCTGCGCGGCAGCGAGTTCGGCGTCCGAGACGACTTCGCTCGTGACTTCCTGCTGCGCACCAGCGGCATCCTGCGCCATCGCGGCGACCGGCATGGCCAATACGGCGATGCTGGCGCCCAGCATCAGGTTAAGCTTGTTCAATTTCACGATATTTCCCCTTAATTCTACTATTTACTTCAAGACGCCAAAGTTCATCGGCGTCAGCGTCCGGGCGATGGTGGCCGCATTATTGCGCGCCGCCGTCGGCGAAGCGACCAGACCGTAACGGATCAGATAACCGCTCGGGCCCCATGCAGCTTCATTGGCATAGGCCGCGAGGAACTGACGGATGCCGGGAATGCCCTTGGCATGTGCGTTCTTCACATAGACATAGAGTGCGCGTGCGCCCGGATATTTGAAGCTAGAAATCGTTTCATAGCTTGGTGCCACGCCGTTGATGGCGACGCCCTTCAGCTTGGAAGCGTTTTCTTCCAGATAGGAATAGCCGAACAGACCGACGGTGCCGACATTGGCTTCCAGCTTCTGCACGATCAGATTGTCGTTTTCACCGGCGTTGATGTACGCGCCATCTTCACGCACGCCCTTGCAGATCGCGTTGTACTTGGCTTCGTCGCTCTTCTTCAACGCGGCAATGCCGGGATTGGTCGCGCACACCGGTTCCATGAACAGGTCTTCCAGCGAAGAACGCGTACCGGACGTCGTCGGCGGGCCATAAACGCGGATTGCGATCGCTGGCAGCTTCGGATTGACATCCTTCCAGGTCTTGGCGGTGTTCGGCTTGCCGAACGGGGTCTTGGCGATCGCCATATAGATGTCGCGCAGGTTCACGCCAGCGAGCTGGGTGTTCTTGGCAGTGGCAAGTGCCAGACCATCGAGACCGACCTGAATTTCAGTCACCTGCGTCACGCCATTGGCGGCGCATGCCTTGGCTTCCGACGCCTTCATGCGACGCGATGCGTTTTCAATGTCAGGGAAGTTCGGGCCGACGCCGGCGCAGAACAGCTTCATGCCAGCACCCGTGCCGGTCGATTCGATGATCGGCGCAGGCAGGCGCGGGTTAGCCTGAGCAAAACGCTCGGCAACGGCCTTGGTGAACGGATACACCGTGGACGAACCAACGACGCGGATATTGTTGCGCGCGAGCGCCGGTTGCGCGGCAACCGCCACACCCGCCATCAACAACGCACAGGCAAACTTTTTCACAATCATTCCCTTTCCCTGTTTGGGTACAGCTGGCCGCATGGCCTTCCACTGTCGGGAGCCGCACTAGGCAGGTTTGATGCCGATTCGATGACAGAGAGATGACAGTTCCATGACAATCGGGGATGGCACCCTTGCGTCCCGGCCCTTGCGCTTCGACCTTATATCGCCGATAGCTCGACTGTGCTGAGCCTGCCGAACATACTCACCATGTCCCGTATTTTCGCGGTGCCATTGCTGGTCTGCCTCTTGTGGTGGCCGGGCTGGGAGTTCGGCTATATGATGGGCTTTGGGCTATATTGCCTGATGGGCCTTACCGATTATTTCGATGGCTACCTGGCCCGTGCCCGGGGAACCGTTTCAAAACTCGGCATTTTCCTTGATCCAATTGCCGACAAGATCATGGTCGCCGCCGTCATCGTCATGTTGGTCGGCACGCGCCACAATCCAGCGGCCATTCAGGGCGTGCATCTGATTGCCGCGCTGATCATCCTGATTCGCGAAATAGCCGTCTCGGGCCTGCGGGAATTTCTCGCCGGGCTGCGGGTGTCGATCCCGGTGTCCAAGCTCGCGAAATGGAAAACGACGTTTCAGTTGATCGCGCTTGGCGCGTTGATCCTTGCGGGCGCATTGCCGCAAGAAGTCTGGATCAAGATGACGGGCCTTGCGACCTTGTGGATGGCCGCCGCGCTGACGGTGATTACCGGCTGGGATTATCTGCGCGTCGGCATGAAACATATGGACTGACGGCATGACGACGCCCGCCAGCCGCCCGCTTTCCATCCTCTATTTCGCATGGGTCGCCGAACAGATCGGCTGTCGGCAGGAACAATGCGAGGATGCCGATGATATGCGGAGCCTGACGATTGCGGCCTTTCTCGCGCGACATGCCGCGACCAGCCCCGGCCATACCGCCGCCTTTGCCCGGGCAGACCGGCTGCGGGCCGCGCTTGATCAACAATTCACATCGCTTGATACGATCATCGGCAATGCCCGCGAACTTGCCATCTTTCCGCCGGTCACTGGCGGATGAGGCATATCCGCATCCAGACCGATGCAATCGACACGGGCGCGGAACTGGCGCGGCTGGAGAGCCTGCCGGGCGGCGCGGTCGCCAGTTTCACCGGACTGGTGCGCGACGACAATGGTTTATTGGAACTGGAGCTGGAACATTATCCCGGCATGACCGAGGCCGCGCTGGCCGCCTTGGTGGACACCGCCTGCGCGCGCTGGCCATTATTGGGGGTCGTACTGATCCATCGCATCGGGCCGATGCGCCTTGGCGAACGCATCGTGCTGGTCGGCACCGCCTCCAAGCATCGCGCCGCCGCGCTTGCCGCCTGCGCCTTTCTGATCGACCGGCTGAAAACCGATGCGCCATTCTGGAAGCGCGAACATTTTGCCAATGGGCAATCCGGCTGGGTAGAGGCCAAAGAAAGTGACGATGACGCCGCCGCGCGGTGGGACAAGTAAATTCTTCCTTTACCCTTGGTGTTTAGACTTTCGCCTTGGGAACGTAACACCGGGAGAATGTTTTCATGGATAGCCAAGGCACCCCATTTGCAACGGACGATCATATCGCCCCGATCGGATTTGCCCCGCAGCCGCCAGAAAACAGCGCTCTTCTCACCCTTGGCCATATTTATGAGGTCAGCGGCGCATCGGCACAGGCAGTGCTGGATTCGGCCATGGTGCATCAATTGTCCGAGCATCAGGATCCCTGCATCGCCATGGCCGGACAGATTGGCGGATTCGTCAAGATCAAGGTCGCCAATGCATGGCTGGTCGCCAATATTCGCACGCTCGCCATGTTCGGGTCTGACGGCGACCGCATTATCGCGGCCATCGATTTCATGGGCGAAGGCGATTATGATGCACGCACCCGGTCCTTGGTCAATTTCCGGCGCGGGATTACGCGCTATCCCAGCCCCGGCCTCCCGATCAATCCGCTCGACAATCATGAGTTGCAACAAATTTTCGCAACGGATGGCCGCCCCCATTTTGAAATCGGTACGGTGTACCCGACCAAGGATATTCGCGGCGCCGTCTATCTCGATGGCTTGTTGAATCGCCACTTCGCATTGCTGGGTTCGACCGGGACCGGTAAATCGACCGCCGCCGCGCTGATCCTGCACAAGATTTGCGCGCTCGCCCCCAATGGCCATATCGTGGTGGTCGACCCCCATGGCGAATATTCCGCCGCGTTCAAAAGCGTGGGCGCGCTGTTCGATGTCAACAATCTCGCGCTGCCTTATTGGATGATGAATTTCGAGGAGCATTGCGAGGTCTTTGTCACCTCGGAAGGTTCGGACCGGCAGCGCGATAGCGACCTGCTGGCCAAATGTCTGCTCGCCGCCCGTGCCAAAAACCGGATCGGCGCGGAAATCCCACGCCTGACGGTCGATAGCCCGGTACCCTATCTCTTGTCCGACCTGACCAACATCATTCAGGGCGAAATGGGCAAGATGGACCGCGCGGGCGATTCCTCGCCTTATATGCGACTCAAGAACAAGATCGACGAGATCAAGGCCGATCCTCGCTATAATTTCATGTTTTCGGGCATGTTGGTGTCGGACACCATGGCCGACTTCATCGCCAAGATTTTCCGCATGCCGGGCGATGGCCGCCCGATCTCGATCATCGATGTGTCCGGCGTGCCGTCGAACATCACCTCGACCGTGGTCGCCGTCATCAGCCGGCTGGTGTTCGATTATGCGGTCTGGGCGCGCAATGAACCGCAGCGCCCGATCATGTTCGTGTGCGAAGAGGCCCATCGCTACATCCCCTCCGACCGCATCACCAGCCATAGTGCCGTCCGCCGCATTCTGGAACGGATCGCCAAGGAAGGACGTAAATACGGTGTCTCGCTTGGCCTGATCACCCAGCGGCCCAGCGATCTGGCCGAAGGCGTGCTATCGCAATGCGGCACGATCATCACCATGCGCCTCAACAACGAACGCGATCAGGCGATGGTCCGGGCAGCCATGCCGGAAGGCGCGCGCGGCTTCCTTGACTCCATCCCCGCGCTGCTCAACCGCGAATGCATCATCTGCGGCGAAGGCGTCGCCATTCCGATCAGGGTCGGGCTGGATAATCTGGAGGCGGAGAAGCGTCCGGCATCCAGCGATCCGGTCTTCTCGACCCTGTGGCGCGAAAAAGGCGGCGAAAAGGACGTGCTCAACCGCGTCGTCGATCGCTGGCGTCATCAAGGGCGGTAATCGCCCGATCGCGCTTCCGCCATATAGACCATAAACAGGTCATCCCCATATAAGAGCCGATATGGCAGACAATATGGCGGGCAACTTCGACTCCAAATCATGCTTTGCCCCGGTCATCGGGGCAAAGACGCGATTACTCGTGCTCGGCAGCCTGCCCGGCGATGTCTCGCTGGCGCAACAGCAATATTATGCCCATCCGACCAACCAGTTCTGGCATCTGATCGGATCGGTCATCGGGCAGGATCTTGCCGCCCTGCCCTATGCGGCACGGCTCCATGCGCTGATGGCGGCTGGCATCGGCCTATGGGATGTCATCAAGACGGCGAAACGACCGGGCAGTCTCGACAGCAAGATCAGCGACCATGAATCCAACCCGCTCAACGCACTGGTGGCGCGCCTGCCGACCTTACGCGCCATCGCCTTCAACGGCGCGACATCTGCCCGTATCGGTCGACAGCAATTGACCCCGTCAACACATCATCGCCAGAAGTACGACCTCATCAATCTGCCATCGAGCAGCGCCGCCTATTGCACGATCAATCTGGAGGCGAAGCGGGCGCACTGGGCGATGCTCTCCACCTATCTCTAGGGTCAGCGCGTCAAATTTAGTAAGCATGACAAAATGTGCAGTATGTTTTAAGTCAATTTGGCTGCATCATTGGAAAGATGGTAAAAGTTTGCTAACGCTCAAAATTAGGCCCATAAACTCACAAGATGAACTATCTGGGCCGTTTCGAGCCGTTTGCGTTCGAAAACAGGCTGATATGTAGCTTTGGCGCTCATGTTGATGGCACCAATAGTAACCGTACCAGTTTGCGTTTAGCTGTCCGGACTCGCGCCGGTTGTGGTCACGTTTGCAGTAAGAGCGGTGAATAATGGGTACGCCAGATAACAAAGGCACGGTTCAAGACGGAGCCGGCAAAGAAGCGATCGAGCTGAATATCCTGCTCATCGACGATGATGCGGCCTTGCTTGAAGAGCAGGCAGACCTTTTAGGGGCGCTTGGCTATGCATGTACCACGGCGGCGACGCCGGAGGCTGCCGAAATTGCCTTCGCCGCCAACCCGGACATCAACGTCATCATTGCCGACTGGTCATTACCGGGCAAGAACGGCCTGTCGCTGATCGATCATATCCGCTCGACCATTGGCGCAAATCGCGCCTTTGTCGCGATTTTGCAAACCGGTCATCCCAGCGTCGATCTCGCGGTCGAATCGATGCACAGCGGCCTTGCCGACTTTATCTGCAAGCCGGCAACTGTGGGCATGCTGGAAACTGCCCTGCAACGCGCCCATCAACGGCTGGCGGAGCTCATCGCCTTTGCCGCTGAAGATAAGGTCTATGCTTCGGTACAGGCCATACAGGATTCGCTCAATGCGCTGATGAAAAAGGTCGGCGTCGAGCCCGCCGCCACGCCAGCGCCCGCCGGACAGGCCGCGGCACCGGGACAGGAGCGCACCGTTACATCCGCCGATGTAAAGGCGATCATGAAGGCGCGTCGCCAGCGCGGCAAATATTTCGAGAACGACCTGTTCTCCGACCCGTCATGGGATATTTTGCTGGAATTGACGGCGGCCCATCTCGAAGGCCGTCAGGAATCGGTGACGAGTGTCGCGCTCGCGACTTCGGTGCCGACATCGACTGCCATGCGCCGCATCCGTGAAATGACCGACAAGGAACTGCTCCACCGTTGGGATGATCCAAGCGATGCGCGTCGCATTTTTGTCGCGCTGACCGAGGATACGGCGCTGCGCATGGTCAAGCTGCTGTCCAACATGGGCAGTCCGCCGATCATATGAACGGCTTGATCTTCGGTCGCAAGGATAGCCGCCGCAAAGGAACGGCCGGTCGCGCCAGCGGACATGAGGTCGATAAATCGGACAATGTCGCGCGCATCGCGCAACTTGAACATCTCCTCTTCGCGTCCTGCGAGGACGGCATATTTGTCTATGGCACCGACGCCCGTTACGACCCTGCAACCGGCGAGTTGATCATTTTGCAGGCCAAGGATCAGACCCAGGCCATCGCCGCATGCAATGCCGCCCCTGAAGAGGGGATCGTCGAACGCTTTGCCATTTGCATCTATGATCGCGATAATTTTGAACAGGCGCTGGATGAAGACCAGCCCTGCATCCGTTTCCGCGTCGGGACCGCCGAACAGGGTCGCTGGGTCAAATTTGTGGGCGCAGGCTGGCTTGCCCCCGGTCATTGGCATTATGGCAGCCTGATCCAATTGCCCAATCCCGCGAGCGTTGCGCTAGATCCGATGCAGGCCGCGCGGCTGATGGACCTTGGCCGCATGTCGGCAGTGGTGGGGCATGAATTGAAACAGCCTTTATCGACCATTTCTTTCGCCGCCGAAAACGGGCGATTGATGCTGGTGGGCGCCTCCGACACCAAAAGCCAGAAAGCCCTGCAAAAATTCGACCGCATCCTCGATCAGGTCGATCGCGCGCGCGATATTTCAAACCGCATGATGGAACAATCGCGCACCCAGACATCGGTCGAAATGCAATTCGATCTCGGCCAATCGATTCGCATTGTGCAAGATCTCTGCCGTCAGGATGCGCAGGAGGCTGATATTCAGATCTGCGACGCCATCATGCCCGGTGCCGTCCGTATCATCGGCATGGCGCGCGGCATGATGGAGCAGATCATCCAGAATGCGTTCCAAAATGCCATCGATGCCATTCATGCCGCCCGCAAGAACGGCATCGCGTCACGCGGTCGGATCGAAACAATCGCACATATCCTGCCCGATGGCCGATTGTCATTGAAAGTGATTGATGACGGTGTCGGCATTGCGCCAGCCGATTCCTCCAAGGCATTTGACGCTTTTTTCACGACCAAAGCCGAAACCGGCGGCACCGGCCTTGGCCTGTTCGTCTGCCATCAAATGATCGAACGGATTGGCGGCCAGATCACTATCGGCCAGAATCCGGATAGCCGGGGGGCCTGTCTTGTCGTCACCCTCCCCGCAAACCGCATCGATATTTCACCGCAACACCATGATATGCTGCGCTGATCTCTTGTCCGATCTCGGGGCGGCGATCGGGTGCATGTAAAAAAATACAGCACAATATAAAAGATGACTCTTAAATAGATGGAAAGCTGCCCCACAACTTATATAAGCGAAGATCTGATTGGCTGGAGGGGAGGACGGCCAATAGGGAAAGGGGCGCGCAATTGATCTATCAGGATAACACCGGCCCCATGCCGTTGCAGCGCTGGCTGTGGCGCGCTTTTCTGCGGTCGGCGGTTATCCCCTTGCTGTTCATTGAATTGGGCTTTCTCGGCGTCTATTGGATCAGCGCGGAAATCGGCTATCGCGCCAACACCTCGGCCGTGCAAAATGTGGCAGATCAATATTTCGTCGATGTCGCCACGCGGGAAGCATCGGTCATTGCCGAAACTTTGCATGGCGTGGAAAGCCTGACGGGCATGTTCGTGCGGGAAAGCCGCCGCGCCCTTGTCACGCCTTATGATCCCCCTGCCTCCGAAAAATCGCGTTATCAATTGCGCCCGGATGGCAGCTTCATCACCGTCCGCGACAATGGCGGGTCGGCGACCTTTTATAGCGGCATTGTCCCGGTTGGACCGAAAGAGATCGCCAAGGTCTGGCGCACGTCCCAGATCGACCCGGTGTTTCGGAACATCAAGGAATCAAACCCGCTCATTTCCCAACTCTATATCAACACCTTCGATTCCTATAACCGCATCTACCCCTATATGGATACGAGCGTCTATCCGGCGAAAATGGATATTCCGTCGTATAATTTCTATTATGAGGCAGATTCCGGTCATAATCCGCAACGCAAAGTCGTGTGGACCGACGCCTATATCGACCCTGCCGGGCAAGGCTGGATGGTATCGTCGATCGCACCGATTTATGTCGGCAACCGGCTAGAAGGCGTGGCAGGCATCGACATCACGATCAAGCAGATCGTCAACCGCATCCTCGATACGGCATTGCCCTGGAATGGCTATGCCATGCTGGTCGGCCGTGATGGCGCGATCATCGCCATGCCGAAAGATGGCGAGTCCGATTTCCATCTCAAAATGATGCGCGACCATGAATATACCAGCGCCATCACCGGCGATACATTTCGCCCGGATGACTTCAACATCCGCAAGCGCCCCGATCTGCAACAACTCGGCAAAGCGCTGTTCGCCAAAAAGAGCGGCAAAATCGTGGTCAAATTTGACGGCATCCCGCATGTTGCCGCCTTTGCCGAGGTGCCCGGCCCCGGTTGGCGGCTAGTCGTCATCGCCGCACAAAGCATGATCTACAGCGATGCCCAACGCTTGCGCGACCGGGTCGAGATGGTCGGTTTGTTCATGCTGGCCATTTTGATCCTGTTCTATATCGTTTTCTTCATGTTGCTCTCTTATCGTTCCCGCACGATGAGCAAGGTGCTGGCGGAACCACTGGAACAGGTCACTGCGATCATGGATCGGGTTGGGGCTGGGGCCTATGACCAGCATTTCACCAGTTCAAAGGTTGAAGAACTTAACCGCGTCGGCCACCATCTGATAGACATGAACAACCGTCTGGCCGCAGCCGAAGAACGCAGCGTCTTGCAGGAGCGGCAAATCGCCCGCGCTCTTGAACATGAGCGCGAGACCAATGAAAGCCAGCGCCGTTTCATCCGCATCATGTCGCATGAAATTCGCACCCCATTGGCGATTGTCGATAGCTGCGCCGAAGTGATGGTGCGCCGACCCGAACAACAAAGCAGCGAGCAAATCGTCGCGCGCGCGCACAAGATCCGTCGTGCCAGCAACCGTATTCAAGATGTGTTGAGCCGGTTGGTGCGCCTGCTTGAACTGGTGAACTCCAAACAGCGCGCCGAACTGGTGCCGCTGGATCTGAGTTGGCTGGTCAATGCGACCTGCGAGGAATTCGCCCGGGTCGGTGGCGAAAAGATCACCGTGGATACTGCGGTGGAGCCGGGGCTGCGGGTACGCGGCGATGATGAATTGATCCGCCAGATCCTGATCGCGCTGTTGGAAAATGCGAACAAATTCTCACCGGCCGGCACGCCGATTGAGGTCCGCGCCCGCACGGATAAGGATGCGGACGAAATCGTCATCTCGGTCATCGATCATGGCGAGGGCATTCCAAGCGCCGACATGCCCCATATTTTCGACCGCTTCTATCGCGGCAGCAATGCCACCACGACCATCGGATCGGGTATCGGCCTGCATATGGCGCGGGTGTTTGCCGCCTCCAATGACGGTCGACTTGAAATCGACAGCGCCCCCGATGGCGGCGCCTGCGTGTCGTTGCGCCTGCCGGTGCTGCACGACAATCAATATGGTGAACGCGCATGACATTGGCCCGTTTGCTCGTGGTGGAAGATGAGGCAGAGCTGCGCGCCGACCTGATCGAATTGCTCGAATGTTGCGATTTCGAGGTATCAGGCTCTGGCGATGGCACTGAAGCATTCGCCATGATCCAACGCGATCGACCAGATCTTGTGATTTGCGATGTCCAATTGCCCGGCATGACGGGAATTGAGATATTAAAGGGTCTGCGCGCGTCAAAGGGCTATCGCCCGATCATGTTGATGTTCACCGCCTATGGCGATGATGAAATGATCCAGTCGCTGCATAAGCTTGGTGCACAAGGCGCACTCGTCAAACCGGTCGGATTTAAAGTGATGCTCAACAAGATCATGGAGTTGCTCGCACACCGGCCTGCAATGGAGGTGGCAGCAGCCATGGGGGCGCCGGCGGTGCTGATCGTGGAACAGGAAATCGAGCTGGCAGAAGAGATTGCCGAATTGCTCGAAAGCCATGGCCGCACCGCGCATCACATCGATAATCTGGCCGATGCGTTTGAACATTTGCGGGCCAACCCGGATATCGGCGGGGTGTTGCTTGATATCAGGCTAGGCGGCGATAATGCCCTGCACCTGATTCATGCGGTGGCAACGGACCCGGCGCTTTCATTGCGCAACATACAATTCGGGCTGATGGGCAATGAACATGCCCAGACCATAAGGGCTGAAAAACTGCCTGTGGTGCGCACCGCTTTCCTGCAAAAGCCAATCCGCCCCAAGGATCTGCTCGCCTTTGCCAATAGCCTTGGCACTTAGGATCAAGCCCTAGGCATATAAAATACGGGCCATAAAAAATGCGGGAGAGAGACCGTCTCCCCCGCATTTTCCAGAACCAGAAAATTACCCGCACCATCAAGGCGACCAAGAGCCGTCCGACCTCCGGGCAATTGCAATAGTTAGGTCCAGCGATGAAAGGGCGCGCTATTACAACACCGATGGTGCGGCGTAGCCCATTGATTCGCAAATGCTATCGTAACCGAACTGGCATCATTGCCGGGATGCACGGCCTGCCCATCGTGCAGTCGCTTGAATTGTGGCGATTAATAGCAAGGATACCCATATTTATCTGACGATAATTATTGATGTGCCATACAATCTCACTGCCAGACCGGTGACAGCCAGATGCGAAGCCGCTGCTTCACGCCCGGTGGGTAAAGCCCTTCATTCAACAGCTGATCGACAGACTGGCCTTTGACGCGCTGCGCCTGCGCCGCCCGGGTCCATGCGGCCCGCGCCATGGAAAGACGCCCCTCGCGCGCGGCCAGCGCCGCCGACAACACCGCAAATTGCGGATCGCGCCCGCTAGAGGGAATAGACGCCAAAGCCGTCCGCGCCGCTGCCACATCGTCCATCCGCACTGCCGCGAAAAACAGCCCGACAAAGAAGCGCGATGGCGGGTTGAAATGGCCCTTCACCGCCTGTTGCAACAACGCCTTACCCTTTAGATTGCCGCGATACAGCATATGCAGCCCGACCGAACCACGCACATCCGGCATATCGCCGAACCGCGTCAAAAGCTGTGCAGCGATCATGTCGAATTCGGAATCGCCCTCGACAAAACAGGCGGCATGCATCGCGAACAGAAGCGAAGACAGCCGATCCGGATTAAGTTGCAGGTTGCGCTGCGCCAATATGCTTGCCGCATCGAGCAATTCAGTGCGCGCCGCGCCATGCTTGCTGGTCAGCGCCTGATCGACCAGCGTCCATCCCCGCACCATCGCGGCCAATGGATCATTGGGCTGGGCATCGAGCCAGTCGCTGCTGCACTCCTGCAATTGCCAACCGCTCACGAAGCGCTGTTGCTGCCAGCGATTGGCAAAATTGAGCCAACAGCGATAGGGCGAATCCGCACTGATTTTCAGCCGCTGTTGATCCGCGTGAATGGCGCCAGTGGCCTGGCCAAGTTCGAATGCGAATGCGCGGGCCATGCGGGCCTGGTCGAACACCCCGCGCTGCCCCTGATCGGGCGCGATCAGGTGGCGCGAGGCTATGATCCGGTCTTGCATCCGGTTGACGAGCGTGGCCGATAAAAGCGTCGCATCCGCGACTGGACGCATCCTGATCTCCACCACATAATCAGTCTTGTCGGTGATCCGATCGACAATATTGACGCCCTCCATCAAGTTGAAGGCCTCGATCATCGACAGAACAAAGGTCTGCCGCACCTCTGCCGATGGTTGGTCGTCATGGGGCATTGGCGGTGTAATGATCGCGACATTGGGAAAGTCATTATGCGCCCAGCGTTGTGCCGCAGCCTCGGCCCGAAACAGCATCGCCCCCGTCACTGCCATCAGGGCCAAAAGCAACACCGCACCCGGCAGCAACAAGCGGCGAACGATGGGACGCTTTAGGCTAGGAATAGCGACTGGACGACCCCATAATGCCCGCCACCGCGCACGCGCGCCAACCGGCGACGTCATGTCAGGTACGTCCACAGGATCTGTATCGCCGGTCCGGGATACCAGCCGGACGCCATAACCACCCTGCGGCACCTGCAACTGCATCATCTGGCCACGACCGGCCCCGGCATAAAAATTATCGAGCGAGCGACGCAGACGCGCGACATGAACGCGCGCATAGGAATCGGTATGGGCATCGAAATCAGCGGGACGGCCAAGCCCGTCCACCGCCACCGCGTAGGATTTGATACCAAAGCCGCGGCCAGCCTGTGTCTCCGCCACCAGATATCGTAACAGCCGGGCCAGCACGGGCGAACGCACGAAAGCCGGGTCGGCCAGAACCTGTTCAAGTGCAAGGTTCAGATCATCCGTGTCGTTCAACGTCCCCCGACCCTTCGCACTTTCACGCCTTAAGTCTTACTGCGTGCCGATATTCGTACCAGTTTGGTTGCATTTCATCAATAATGATTAGGGAATCCTTAAGAAACAACGCCCATTTAACGCCTTTGCACTAAAAGCAGGACTATGTCACGCTATGGGATCCACCACCGCATGCGTTAAACAGCCCGTTTAACACCCCCCTCACAGCCGCAGTTTGCGGCATTTTGGCCGGATATTGCAGTACGATACCGGTTGAAACTTATGCGCAGCACTCATCCATGGCCTTTTTATGCACATGATTGGCAGGTTGCTCATGTCCCAAGTGGTTCTCATTGCTGTTACGGCACCGATGATCGCTATGGGCGCCACACCGGTCATACCCGTCACGGGGGCAATGGTGGCAGGCGCTGCGACAGCCCGCATCATGCCCGGCATATCGGTACATCTCGGCTATCCGGCACGTTCGGATTTGGTTGCGACCCTGCCGAACATGCCGATTACGATGATCAGCACATCGACATGCAATGTTGATGCGATTGATCGATTGCGTGGCGACAGGTCAGAAAGCGCGCCGCAGGGCATGTGCAATCTGACCGAGTTCCAATAACCGGCGATACTGTCCCTGTCCCGGTAGTTGGAGCGTCCAAATGGACGGCATCATTGTCCTGATGATGCCGTCCATTCCTTTTGGCCCTATTGTTTGGCCCTATTTTTTGGAGATCAAAAGGGACCGCCCGCTGCCAAAACGCAGCCGGAAACCGGATCGGCACTGCCCCAATCCGGGACCGGATGGCGTTGCACTGCCCTTGCTTTCTCCCGACCGCCCGATATACCTCCGCATGCGTCGCCGAACGCATGCACAAAGGTTGCAGGCCAGTCCGCCAGCATCCCCACACATGCCACCCATAAAACGACGCATCTTGGGTGCTGGTCGGTGCATCGCCGCTCGACACCAGTCATGTGTTTGCGTTCCAAAATAAATATGCCTGCAATAGCGCCCGCTCGCCGGGGGCTTTTCTGAGGAATGGGATGACGACCGCTACGGCTATCAGGACAGAACTGGCGGGGGTCCTTGCCGACCCGGTATTCGCCCGGTCGCCTGTTTTGACGCGCCTGCTTGCCTTTCTCGTCGAAGAAAGCATTTCCGGACGGGGCACCCGACTGAAGTCCTATAGCGTCGCCGTAGATGGGCTGGGTCGCGCCCCCGATTTCGATCCGCAGGTCGATTCCTATGCCCGGGTACAGGTGGCCCGGCTGCGCAAATCGCTCGATGCCTTTTATGCCGGGTCAGGCGCAACACGGCCCCAAAGGCTGAGAATCGACAATGGTTCTTATCAGGTCGAACTGATCGACAACCCCCGCGCAACAAGCGCGACCACCGATGCGGCGACTGCGCTGGCAATGCCCGCGTGGTGGCAATTGTCCCGGCCGACGATCCGCATCATTGGCCTATTATTATTGTTCGCGGCCTTGGCTGGGGCGGCAATCTGGTGGATCAACCATCAACGCGCCCGCACGGCGCTCTGGCAACGCGATAATTTCCCCAGCATCGAAATGACCTTGATGGGCAGCAAGCAAGCCCCGCTCAACGCCACGTTGGGCGAAGCACTGCGCCAGTCGACCTTGCTGGCGCTGACCCGCTTTGAAACACTGCGGGTGCGTGATCATGCCGGCAGTCACGCCGATTACGAACTGCGGAGCTATATTCATCATGATGGCCCCAAGGCCATGGCGACTTTGTTGCTGGTGCATCGGCCACGCAATCAGGTCATCTGGTCATGGTCAGGCGATGTGCCGCGCGTCCCCAAGACCGGTACATTCAATACCGACAAGGTCGCCGCCGACATCTCGTTCGTTATCGGCCAGCCGACGGGCGTGCTGCACGCCAACGAACGCAGCCACAATCATGGCTATGACACGCCTTATGGGTGCTGGCTGGGCTTCACATCCCAATTGCAGGACAATTTCCGCATTGGCAGCGGCCCGATGGCGCATTGCGCGGTCGCCTGGCATGATGCCGCCCCCCGCAACCCGATTGCGGCAGGCCTGTATAGCTGGGTGCTGCTTGATAAATCGGTGCTGGCCTTTAGCGAGTCCAACCGACAGGAACTGGTTGAACAAGCCATCGAGGTTGCAGAGGCCGCGCGCCAGATCAACCCCGGTTCCAGCTTTGTCCAGATTTCGGCAGTCCGCAACTTCGCCTTCGCCCATCGCGATGCCGAACTGCAGGCCGCCATTCGTCAGGCGCTTGCCCTCAATCCCGACAATCTCGACGTCAAGGGCGTGGCCGGGATGATGCTTGTCCTGAACAATCATCCGGAGGGTCTGCCGCTGCTGCGCGAGGCCATCTCTCGCCATTTCAATCCGCCCGCCTGGTATTTCATCGGTCTCTATATGTCCGCGATGATGGAGGACGATGTCATTGGGGCGCGCCATGCGCTGGTGCGGGCGTCCTCCTTGCGCCATTCTGTCCCGGTGGTGCATCTGATGGCGGCGGCGCTGGAGGCGCGATCCGGCAACATGGCCAAGGCGCAGGCGGCATGGGCACAGGCGGAAAAAATGGTGCCGATGCTCCGCATCAATCACGCCTATGTGTTTGACCGGCTACCGCTCGATGCCACGGTCAAGGCCCGGATGCTGCGCTGGCTGGACCCGCTGTTTAAATGACCTCACTCAACGCTCCCCTGACCTTCGTGCATGGGCCTGAGATCAAGAACCGCTTCATGCTGTCGCCGCTCACCAATTTGCAGAGCAACGACGATGGCACTTTGGGCGAAGACGAACTCAATTTCCTCGTGAAGCGAGCAGAAGGCGGCTTTGGTCTGGTAATGACCTGTGCCGCATCCGTGCATATGAGCGGCAAGGCCTTCAAAGGCCAGCTCGGTTGCTATGCCGATGACCACATTCCGGGCCTCAAACGCATCGCCACAGCCTTGCGCGCGGTAGGCGCGCTGTCTTCCGTCCAATTGCATCATGCCGGTGGTCGCGCCGATGCGGCCCTGAATGGTGGCCAGCTTTATGGCCCATGGGACGATGAACAGCGCGGCATCAAGGCGATGACCACCGCACAGGTCGAAGACACGATCCAGCATTTCATCAACGCCGCCATCCGCTGCGAAAAAGCAGGTTTCGACGGGGTCGAACTACATGGCGCCCATGGCTATTTGCTGTGCCAGTTTCTGGATGAACGCCATAACAACCGCACCGACCGCTTCGGCGGTTCTTATGAGAACCGGACACGCATCTATCATGAAGTGATTGAGGGCGTCCGCGCCGCGACCGGCCCGGACTTTCAGTTGGGCATCCGATTATCTGCCGAACGTTATGGCTATTCCATCGCCATCGCCCGCCAATTCGCGCAGGAACTGATGACCGGCGGCAAGCTCGATTATATCGACATGTCATTATGGGATAGCTTCAAGCTACCGGAAGAAGAGGCCTACAAAAGCAAGATGCTGATCGACTGGTTCACGGACCTCGATCGCAGCCATTGCCGTCTGGGCGTCGCGGGCAAATTACTTTCGGCCAAGGATGTGCAGGCATGTCTCGACCATGGTGCGGACTTTGTCCTGATTGGCCGTGGCGCGATCCTGCATCATGATTTTCCCCAGCAGATATTGGCCAATCCGGATTTCGTCTCCCAGTCCTTTCCGGTGACGCCCGCATATCTGGCCCATGAAGCCGTGGGCACAGCGTTCATCCAATATCTCGCCACTGCATGGGAAAATTATGTCGTCAAACCGCCTGTCCCCAGAGACTAAAAGGATAATGAATTAATAACATTAATTGACATTGCGCATCTTTTGCGGCAGCTTAAGTTATCTTGAATACTCCGTTATCAAAGGTTCGCTGAGATGGCAAACAAGCCCCAGATTTCGCTCTTCCGTCGTCGCAAGGATCAGAAGGGCGCCACCATGATTGAATATGCGCTGCTGGCCGCGCTGATTTCGATCGCTGCAATTGCCGTGCTGCGTTTGATCGGTCCGAAGCTCGTCACGACCTTCACGACCATTCTCGACTCGCTTTAATCAAACCGGGTTGCGGACAGATGGCCCCTCTAACGGGGCTGGTTTGCGCCGCAGCCTGACTGCCCCCAAGGCTTGATGTGGCCGGGGCAAAGTGCGCGTTGCCATTGGCACTTCATGTAAAGGTGGGTGAAATTGCGATCTTCCGCGCTCATCATAGCCGCCTTGCTGATCGGACTGGTGGCGGCGTTTCTCGTGTTTCGGGTCATCATCCCGGATACGGAGGCCGCCCGCAAACGCATCGTCGTCGCGAGTGGGGAAATTCTCGCTGGCACCGCCATCAAGGCCAGCGAATTATCCACCGTCGAATGGGCGGCGGAAGAAATGCCCAAAGGCGCATTTGAAAAAATCGAGCTCGTCACAGGCCGGATCGCGCGGACCAATGTCTATGCGGGCGAACCGGTGCTCGATACCCACCTTGCCCAAGTGTCGGCGATGGCCGGGATGACGGCGATGATCGCGGAAGGCAAGCGCGCGATTTCCATCGGAGCAGACGAAGTGATCGGCGTGGCCGGTTTTGCCATGCCGGGATCTTATGTCGATGTGCTGGTCAGCGCCAAGGATTCCGCAGGCTTTCCTTTTTCCAAGGTCGTGCTGGAGCGCATTAAGATTCTCGCGGTCGAACAGGAAACAAAGTCCAAGCCGGATGCGCCCAAGGTCGTCAATGCCGTCACCCTCGAAATGACGCCGACCGAGGCTGAACGACTCGATCTGGCGCGGTCGGTCGGCACTTTGTCGCTGGTCCTGCGCAATGAATTCGACCGTTCGCCTGCCAAGGCGCCCGGCGCACGGCTGAACGATCTGTTTATCGGCTCCTCCATCGTCTTTACCGTGCCGCCCGCGGCCTCTGGCGCGGCGTTGAACCCGCAGGCACAGCCACAGCCCACCGCCGCGCCCGCATCTGGCCGCGCCACCCGTCGCCAAGCCCCCCGTGTCGTGCAGGGCGTCGAGGAAATTCGCGGCACTGGCCGAATGGAAACAGCACAATGATGGCCAAGCGCATCGCCCTGTTTGCCGGACTGTTGCTGCTATCGCCGCTTGGCGCTTATGCCAGCAGCGATGCCCCATCACCTGCGCTAACTGGCGGGCAGGCATTGCGCGCCAGCGCCGACAACAGCGAACGCCTGTCGGTCTTTCTGGGACAGGCGGAGGTCATCCATCTCCCCTTTGCCGCAAAGCGCGTGGCGATTGGCGATGAAAAGATCGCCGACTTCCGCATGATCGGCCCGAGCGAATTATATCTGCTCGGCAAGAGCGTCGGGCGCACGAATATCCTGATCTGGGATCGCTTCGGCTCGTCGCAGGCCGCGACCATCGATGTGGGCATTGATTTGCAATCGCTCGATGCGATGATCCAGTCGCAATTGCCGACTGGCAGCCAGATCGAGGTGACGTCCACCGCCTCCTCCATCATCCTGAGCGGCATGGCGGCGGATACCGTAGCGGCCAATGCGGCGATCAAGCTCGCGGACGCCCATGCCGTTAGCCTCAATCGCCTCTTGTCGCAGGGCGGCAAGGATGGCGGCGGTAGCAGCGGCGCATCCGGCCAAGGCGGCGACGACAAGCTGGTGCAGGTCGTCAACCTGATGAAGATCCGCGACCCCCAACAGGTCATGCTGGAAGTGCGCATCGCCGAAGTGTCCAAATCCATCGTCGACCGGCTGGGGCTGAAGCTCGACATCGCCAATCCGGGCGGCGATGTGCGCTGGGCGGTCGGTTCCAACTTCCTTGGGTCGGGCAGCGCCGTCGCCAGCCTGTTGTTCGGCGGTAATGGCACCAATTACCGCGCCGATCTCGATGCCGAACGCAAGCGCGGCACGATCAAGATTCTCGCCGAACCGACCATCGTCGCGATGAGCGGGGAAGAAGGCAAATTCCTCGTCGGCGGCAAGATTTTCATCCCCGTTGCGCAAAGCGGCAATGGCAACAGCACGAATATCACGCTGGAAGAACGCCAGTTCGGTGTCGGGCTGACCTTCCTGCCGACCGTGCTGGACGGGGGCCGGATCAACCTGCGGGTCGCGCCGGAAGTGTCCGAATTGTCGAAAGAGCCGGTCAGCCTCAGCGTCGGACAGAGCAGCTCGCTGCTGCCGTCCTTCACCACCAGCAATGTCTCCACCACGGTGCAGTTGCGCGATGGTCAGAGCCTTGTGATTGGCGGACTGCTTCGCAACACGATAGTTAAAACGCTGAAAGGCGTGCCGTTGCTCAGCCAGATTCCGGTGCTGGGCGCCTTGTTCAGCAGCGATGACTTCGCCGCCGATCGGACCGAATTGATCGTCGTCGTCAGACCGACTCTGGTCGCCGGTACGGATGCCCGCCCGGTGCTGCCGACCGATGACCTGCGCGTCGACAAATCCGCCCCGCCAGCGCCTGTAACACCTGCAACGCCTGCCACTCCAGCAGCGGAGCCACAGCCATGATGATGACGTCTCCTTGGCGCGCAGGCGCGGCGATGATCTTGATGCTGGCGGTGGCAGGCTGCAAAACCGCGCAGGATGCGCCCTTTGGCGTGATGCTGGATACTGCCAAAAACGCCCAGCGCATTGATGCCAACAGCCCCGCCACACAGCCGATTACCGGTGTAGAAGGCGAACGCAGTTTCGACCGTTACATCAAGAGCGATGCCAAGGCCGAAGGCGCGATCATGGCCGGTTCATCGTCCCAGCCGCAATAGCCAAGGGGATGGACGCGCATGGATCGGTCCCGATCATGAGAGGCGGACCCAACCGGCAAAAGGGCGTGCTGAGCATCTTCACAGCGGCCGCGATCATGGTCGTTTTGGGGTTGGTCGGCCTCGCCATCGACACGGGTCGGATGCTGTCCACGCGCACCGAAATGCAATCGGCGGTCGATGCCTGTTCGCTTGCGGGCGCGCTCGAATTGAACGGCCTGCCCGATGCAACAACCCGCGCGGCCTATGCCGGGCGCTATGTCGCCGGGCGCGACAAGCAGGCCTTTCAAAAGACCGCCGTCGCCATTCCCAATAGCGGCGTGACCTTCAGCAACACCCTGTCCGGCACCTATGTCACCGCCGATGGCATCGCGGGCAATCTTGCCCATTATATCAAATGCGAGACCTTGCTGCCCGGCGTCGCCACTTATTTCCTGCGCGTGCTGGGGGTGAACAGCGCCAATCTCAAGGCATCGGCCATTGCCACCGTCGCGCCCTCGCAATCGGTCTGCGCCCTGCCCATGGCCATTTTCGAGGGCAATAGCAACGGCAGCAATCCGAGCAATTTCGACTATCAACCGGGAGAAGTCATCCCCATCACCGGCGCCAATACAGGGCGCGGATTTTTCACTTGGGCAGATGTGTTGAACGCAACCACGGTCAGCGGCCTTACCCCTTATTCCAATGCGCTGATCGGCTATGGGTCGTGCGGCGCGACCACCGCGCCCGGCCGCTGCATCGGCATCAAGACCGGCGAAGTCGCGAGCCTGGTCGAAGAATGGAACACCAGATTCGGCCTGTATAAAAGCTATACCCCGACAACAGCCGTGCCGGACCTTTCCGGCTATGGCTATAACCCCGCATCCTATTCAATCGATACGACCGTGCTGCCGGACTTTCTCAACACCCGCGTGCCGGCGCGCACGGCCTATCAAAGCACGATTCCGAGTTATACAATCCCGCTCAACGTCAACCAGCAATATGGCGCGCCCTATCGGCGGATCACGGCCGTACCGGTGGTGCGGGATGATGCGGGCTGCGGCAATGCGTCCAAGCGCCTGGTCGGCTGGGCCTGCATCTTGATGCTGAAACCTGTGTCCACCTCCAATGCCGACCCGGCAAAGGTGATGTTCATCTCCAATGCAGCCAGCACCGGCAGCCCGTGCCGCGCTTCCGGCGTGGCGGGCGGCGCGGGCGCAGTTGGCCCGTTGGTCCCGGTGATCGTGCAATGATTCGCCCCCATCCATCCACGCGCCAAAAAGGCGCGGTACTGGTCGAACTGTCGGTCATCCTGCCGTTGCTGCTGTTGCTCAGCTTCGCCACGCTCGAATTTGCGAAAGCGATCACCGCGTATAAAACGCTCGTCAATCAGGTGCGCATCGCAGCGCGGCATCTGGCGAACCTCACCCCCGGTGCAGGCCATGTCTCCGCCGATTGCATCGTGCGCTATGGTGTCGTCAGCAACACCGCGCCCTGCGGCGGCGCATTGTTGATGCCGGGCCTTGCCGGTGCGGTGGTGACGGTTTCCGATGCGGCCAACGCGCCATCGACCCACCGTGCGCAATCGACCACTAGCGGCACAGGCGCGGTCACGGTCAATCTCGTGACGGTGCAGGTGTCGTCCTATGTCCATCCGCTCGCCTCTGCCGGTTTCCTAACCGGCATTTTCCGGGGCAAGACATCGATCAGCTTCGGCCCGATCAGCGCCACCATGCGGCAGGTGCTGTGATGCGCGGTCAGATCCCCCCCACAACGGATCAACGCGGCACGGCGATGGTGGAATTTGCCCTTGCGTTCATGCTGTTCTGGACAGCGTTGATTGCGGTCATCGAATTTGCGCGGCTGATGTTTTCATGGGGCACGGCCAGCGAAGCCACCAGAATCGCGGCGCGGCTGGCCAGCATTTGCGACAAGTCATCGACCCAAGAGGCCCATATCCGCGCTCGCGTCGGCCATTTTCTGACTGCCTCCGGCCAGATCGACCTGGCAGGCCGTACCGATTGGCTGACGATCAGCTATTTTCCCACGGGCTGCACGGTCGACACCTGCCAGCAGGTCGAGGCCAAGCTCTACAACATCCATCCCGCGCTGCACGTGCCGGGCCTGAGCAAGGTCATGACCCTGCCGGAATTCCGCATGCGCCTGCCGCGGGAATCGATGCGCAACTCCATTCAGGGCGAGAACAACAATGCCTGTATCTGACTTCACCCGACCTGCACCATCAGGTCCCAGCACGGGAATGCGCTAGACCATGCACATCCTTCTCGCCTCCGCCGGGCCATGGGCCGTATCGGACGATTTGTTCACCCCATGGACCAGTACATTAACGCGGGTCGATACGGGCCTTGACGATCTGTTCGCCCAGCTCCGGCCGACGCCGCCCGACATCATCTTTATCGGCGACCTGCCGCAACATGATCTGATCGCGGCGATTATCGGCATCCGCGAACTCGCGCCCAAAACGGCGATCATCCCCTATTGCGCGAACCCGGTGCCGGATGTGTTGCTGCAATTGATGCGGCTTGGCATCAATGAAGTGCTGACGGATTTGTCGCCGGGCAATATCGGCGAAATGATTGAACGGGTCGGCAACGCACAGGCCATGAACGCGGCGGGCATTGCACCTTCGACCAGCGGCAAGACCGTGCGTCGTTTCGCCTTTGTCGCGACGAAGGGTGGCGCGGGCGCAACCTTGCTGCTCGCCAATTTTGCCATGTCGCTGGCCAAGGCCGCAAACTCCCGCGTCTTGTTGATCGATTTGTCTTTGCCCTTTGGCGATCTCGATATTCACCTGACATCGCAAGCCATCACCCATGATCTTGCCGATCTGGTGGAGGAAGTGGACCGGCTCGACCAGGCGTTGTTCAAGGCGATGGTCCATCATCTCAACGACCGGGTCGATCTGATCCCCTGTCCGCAGGTATTTGAGCGGGTGATGCGGGTGACACCCGCCAATGTCGCGCGGCTGGTTGATCAAGTGTCCGAATATTATGATTATGTGCTGTTCGATTTCGGCTCGGTCATCGATCCGCTGAAGTTGCCGATCCTTGAAAAGCTCGATCAACTGACCCTGATCGCCACGCTGGATGTGCCAAGCGCACGGCGCACGAGCCAGATGTTCACCCTGCTCGACCATCTCGACTTCCCGATGGTGCGGACCAATCTCGTTGCCAACCGGCTTGGCGCGCGTCCGAGCATCACCGCCGACGAACTGGAAAAGGCGGTCGGCAAGACGGTCGCCTATCGCTTCCCGGAAGTCGCGGCGGGCGTCACCGAGGCCTTGGCGCAAGGCATGCCGCTAGTGGAGCTGCAACCGCGTTCGAAATTCGCCGCCGAGATGAATGACTGGGTCGCCGCCCTGCTCAAGACACCACGCAAGGGGAGGTCGCTATGGCAACGCTTAAAGAGCAAATAGCCCAATGGAATAGCGCCACCCTCTGGCGCGCAGATGCCCCGACAGGCACGGGCGCCAGCCCTGTGGCACCTGTGGCGGCCAGCGCTGCGCCATCGGTCGCGGCACCGGCGATATCGGCGGTGACTTCGGTAGCACAGCATGATCTGGCCGCCTCCAAGGCGGCATCCGTCGCACGCGAGTCCATCGATCGCGACGGCTATTTCGAAATGAAAACCATGCTGCATCAAAAATTGTTGCAGCGCATCGATCTGACCGCCGTCGAAACCATGTCGGGCGACCGGCTGCAAAGCCGATTGCGGGAATTGGCGCATCAGTTGATCGAAGAAGAACAACTGCCGGTCAATCAACAGGAACATGATCAGATCATCGACGATCTCCAGCATGAAATCCTGGGCCTTGGACCGCTGGAACCATTGCTGGCCGATCCCACGATCTCGGAAATCATGGTCAACGGGTCGAAAAATGTGTTCGTCGAGCGCCGGGGCCAGATCGTGCGGACCGATGTGCGCTTCAATGATGACGCGCATCTGATGAAGATCATCGACAAGATCGTGTCGCGCGTCGGTCGCCGCATCGACGAAGCCAGCCCGATGGCCGATGCCCGCTTGCCCGATGGCTCGCGCGTCAATGCGATTATTCCGCCGCTCGCGCTTGATGGCCCGACGCTCTGCATCCGGCGTTTCGCGGTCGTGCCGCTGCAAATGGCGGACCTGATGGCCAAGGGCGCGCTGACCCGCGACATGGCGAATTTGCTGGCGGGCATGGTGAAGGCCAAGGCCAATATCATCGTGTCCGGCGGCACCGGGTCGGGCAAGACGACCCTGCTCAACATTCTATCGAGCTACATTCCCGAAAACGAACGCATCGTGACGATCGAGGATACGGCAGAGCTGCAATTGCAACAGGACCATGTCGTCCGGCTCGAAACCCGCCCGCCCAATATCGAGGAAAAGGGCGGTATTTCGATGCGCGCCTTGGTCAAGAACAGCCTGCGCATGCGGCCTGACCGGATCGTCGTCGGCGAAGTGCGCGGCGGCGAGGTCATCGACATGTTGCAGGCGATGAACACCGGCCATAAAGGCTCGCTCACCACCATCCACGCCAATACGCCGCAAGATGCACTTGGCCGGATCGAGAATCTGGTCAGCCTGTCCGGCATGAACCTGCCGATCAAGGCGCTGCGGCAACAGGTCGTGGCCGCCATCAACATCATCGTGCAGGTCAACCGCCTGAGCGACGGCACCCGCAAGATCATCAAGATCAACGAAATCACGGGGATGGAAGGCGACATCATCACCACCCAGGATATTTTCATATTCGAGGTCGAAGGCACATCGGCAGATGGCAAGGTGATCGGCAAGTTCAAGCCGACCGGCGTGCGCCCGGCCTTTGCCGATCAGCTCCAAAAGGCGGGGATCGTGCTGGATCAGAATATGTTCGACCCCGACCGGGCATCGGCATCGGGGCCAAATTAATGGACACCGGCACCAAAATCGGCATTTTACTGCTCGTCCTGATCGTCATCGGGGCGTTGGATTATGTCGTCATTCGCACGGTGTCGCGCCATTGGGGTCGTCGGAATTCAGGACTAAGCAAACGCCTCAACGCCATTGCGATGAAGCGTTCGACGCCGACGGACAATCTGTTGAAAAGCAGCGCCGTCCCGACCAACGCCCTCAGCGTGTGGCTGGCCGACAATGTTCCCGGCTTGGACGCCCTGCAATTGCTGCTGATGCGCGCGGGCAGCGAGCAACAGGCCTCGCACGTCCTTAACCTCACGCTAGGCACGGCGCTGGCTTTTGGCCTAGCGACATGGCTCGCGACCAATTCGGCGTTCCTTGGCTTGCTCACCTTCGGCCTCACCGCCGCCCTGCCATTGCTGCGGCTGATCATCAAAGCCAGTAGGCGCAAGACCCTGTTCACCGAACAATTGCCCGATGCGCTCGACTTCATGTCCCGCGCGTTACGGGCGGGACATAGCCTGTCGATTGCGATTGGCATGGTATCGGATGAACTGCCCGACCCCATCGGCGGCGAGTTCAAGACCGTGTTCGACGAGGTGAATTTCGGCATTTCCTTTCAAGAGGCGCTCTCGAAACTGCCGCAACGGATCGACAGCAGCGATCTCAACTTCTTCGTGGTGGCCGTGCTGATCCAGCGGGAAACCGGGGGCAATCTGTCCGATCTGCTGCACAGCCTTGCCGGCACGGTGCGCGAACGGCTGAAGCTCAAAGGCCGGGTGCGGGTGCTGGCCTCTGAAGGCAAATATTCGGGTGTCATCCTTGGCACTCTGCCCTTTTTCATGGCCGGGGCGCTCACCGCGCTCAACCCGACCTATATGGCGATATTGTGGGACACCCCAGCCGGTAATCAGCTTGTCTATGGCGCCTTGGTCGCGATGGCATTCGGCTTTGCCTGGATGTGGAAAATCGCGCAGATCAAGGTCTGAACCAGATGTCATCCCTGAACATCCTCGCCATTGTCTCCATCGCGCTGGTCTTTCTGGCGGTCAGCCTGCTCATCATCGGCGGCGGGCGGCTGGGGCAGGAATGGCTACAGGCCCGACGGCTGGCCCATGCGGTGAAAAAAGTCGCCCCCGTTCAAGCCGCGCGCGACGACAACGCCAAATCCGGCACCGCGCGCCGGGTCGCCACGGTCATGGAATCGCTGTCGCGCCTATCCGTCCCGAAAGAGGGCTGGCAAGGCGATCAGGTGCGGCTCCGCTTCATTCAGGCGGGCCTGCGCGGCGAGACGATTGCGCGGAATTATTATGCGATCAAGACCGTCGGCACCGTGCTGGTCCCGGCCCTGATCGGCCTCGTGATGTATTATGGCTATCGCTATGATGATCTGTTCATCATCGGGACCTGCATTTTCGTCGCCTCGGCCATGGGCTATTATGTCCCCGATTACATCCTGAAAATGCGGACGAACAAGCGCGTGAAGGAAATGCGCGAGGTGCTGCCTGACCTGATCGATCTATTGGTCATCTGCACCGAATCCGGGCTGGCGCTCGATCAGTCGATCAACCGCGTTGCCCATGAAATCATCCGCAACAGCCGGATGGTGGGGGAAGAATTCCACCTCGTCACCCTTGAAATCCGCGCGGGCGCAGGCAGGCCGACGGCGCTGCGAAACCTCGCGCTCCGGGTCAAGCTCGATGATCTGTCGAACTTCGCGTCCATGCTCATTCAGGCTGATAAATTCGGTACGAGCATCGCCGAGGCGCTCCGCATCCAATCGGAGGTCATGCGCGTGCGCCGCATGCAGCGCGCCGAAGAAATGGCCGCCAAAATCCCGACCAAGATGTTGCTGCCACTGATCCTGTGCATTTTCCCGGTGCTGATGCTGGTGATGCTCGGACCGGCGGTGATCCAGCTGCTCGGTGCATTTGAGGATATGTGACGATGGCCGTCCTCCTCGCATGGCTGGCGGGCCTGTGCGCTGGCGTCGTCATCGTGATGCTTTGCCATTGGCTGCCGCTGCGAATCGCCGAAGAGGATGCCCAATGGCGGGCTGCACTATTGGGGGATACCGTGGGCGATCTCTCCCCGCCCCCGTCATTTCGCCACTGCCTCACCCAGATCAGATGGACCTCGCCCGCCGAACTGGCGACGCTGATCGGCGCATCGGCCCTGTCGGCCTATCTGGTCTGGCAACATGACGGCTCGCTTATGACCTATGCCCAAATCCTGTTTGGCTGGTCGCTCCTCGCCCTCGCCATGGTGGATATTCGCACCCAATTATTGCCCGATGCGATCACCTTGCCGTTGCTCTGGCTTGGCCTGTTGGCCCAATTATCGCCCGCCACCCGCAATATCGGGCTGGATGCCGCCGTGATCGGGGTGGTGGCCAGCTATCTCGCCTTATGGCTGCCCGGCACGATCTATTGCCTATTGCGCCACCGCGATCCGATGGGCGGCGGCGATTATAAGATGACCGCGATGATCGGGGCATGGCTTGGCTTTGGCACGACGCTGGAAGTCCTGTTCCTCGCCGCCATGGCAGGCGCGATCTGGCACATCATCGGCCAATGGCGGCAGGGCAATATCCGGCACCATGAATTTTCCTTCGGCCCGTTTCTCGCTTTCATCGCGCTGGCCGAATTGGCCTTGGCTTAAAGATCAGCCTTGGGGGGACGTCGTTTTTGTGGCCGCGTCACCAATCTGTCACCTTGTCGGTTTAGCGGACATAACAACGCCATATCCGGCCAACCCATCAAAGGACGACAGCCATATGTCCGCCGCCGCAGACCTTGAATCGCTCATCAATATCAAGCTGAATCGCCGTCATCTGCTGGGCGGGGCCGGGGCGTTGCTCGCCGCATCGACATCCCCGGTGGCCGTGATGGCCGCCGCGACGCCCGTGGAACGACCCTTCACCTTTGAAGAAATCAGCCATGGCGTCGATGAAACCCATCATGTCGCCAAGGGCCATGACGTGCAGGTCGTGATCCGCTGGGGCGATCCGATCCTGCCCGGCGCACCCGCATTCGATCCGCAGCGCCAATCGCCCGAGGCACAGGCGCAGCAATTCGGCTATAATAATGATTATGTCGGCTATATCCCGTTGGGACGTGATCGGGCGATCATGTGCGTCAATCATGAATATGCGATCAGCCATCTGATGTTTCCCGGAAAGGACCACATCACGCCAACGCATTGCGCGATCGAACAGGCCGCCGTTGGTGCCAGCATCATCGAAATCGAACGCCGGGGCGGGCAATGGCATGTGGTGCAAAATAGCCCGCGCAATCGCCGCATCACCGCCTCTGGCACGGTCTTCGACATCTCCGGCCCCGCGCGTGGCTCGGCACGGCTGGCGACCTCGGCTGATCCCAAGGCCGAACAGATCATCGGCACCTTCGGCAATTGCGCGGGCGGCGTCACCCCTTGGGGAACCTATCTCTCGTCCGAGGAAAATGTGGATGAAAATTTCATCGGCACCCTCGCCCCGGATCATCGCGAAACCCGCAATCATCAGATGATGGGCGTGCCGGGCGGTCTCTATCAATGGGGCCGGTTCGATCCGCGCTTCGACATCGGCAAGGAACCAAACGAGCCAAATCGTTTCGGCTGGGTGATCGAAGTCGATGCGCTCGACCCGTCCAATCCGCCGAAAAAACGCACCGCCATGGGCCGGTTCAAACATGAAGGCGCGGAAACCGTCATCTCATCCGATGGTCGTCTCGTGATCTATATGGGCGATGATGAACGCTTCCAGCATCTCTATCGCTTTGTGTCGCGTGATCGGGTCGATCACAAGAACCGGGCGGCGAACCGCGACCTGCTCGATCATGGCATTTTATCGGTCGCGCGGTTCGATCCACAGGGCGTGACATGGCTGCCCTTGGTCTTTGGCCAAGGTCCGCTGACGCCAGAAAACGGCTTTGAAAGCCAGGCCGATGTCGTGATCGAGGCGCGTCATGCCGCCAAGCTGCTGGGCGCAACGCCGATGGACCGACCCGAAGATGTCCAGCCGCATCCGACCAATGGCAAGGTCTATGTCATGCTGACGAACAACAACAAGCGGCAAGCAGGACAAGAAGGCGCGGCCAATCCACGCGCCGATAATGTCAACGGCCATATCGTCGAACTGGCGGCCCCCGGCGGCGATCATGGCGCGGCGAGGTTCGATTGGGATGTGCTGGTGCTGTGCGGCCCGCTGGGCAGCGATGCGACATGGAACCCGGCGACCAGTGCAAATGGCTGGTTCGCCTCGCCCGATAATTGCACCATCGATCCCCATGGCCGCTTGTGGGTTGCCACCGATCAGGGCGCAAAATGGCCCGGCACCGGCAGCGCGGACGGCATTTGGGCGCTCGGCACCTCCGGTCCGGATCGGGGGCGCGGGTACATGTTCTTTCGCGTGCCGGTTGGCGCGGAAATGTGCGGGCCGTGCTTTGCCCCGGATGGCCGCACTTTATTTGCGGCAGTGCAGCATCCGGGCGCGGATGGTGTGGCCAATTATGCGCCCTTTGGTCGGGCATCGACCTTTGACGATCCCGCCACGCGCTGGCCTGATTTCGATCCCAAGCTACCGCCGCGCCCATCGCTGATCGCAATCACCCGCAAGGATAATAAGGAAATAGGCCTGTAACTCGCAGGGAAACAGGATCAACTTGAGGGCAATAAAGCCTGTTTGTCATTGTTCTGTCGCGGCTTTGTCGCCGAGGTGAAACCAACAAGGTGCATTTCCCCCTTTGCCTGCTGCGCCGCAATATATGTGGCGCGGCAGGCGGTACATTCACAAAGGGGTTATCATGACTATTCGTTCGACGCGGCAGATGCTGCTGCTGTCCGCCATCGCCTTCACGCTCCCGGTTGCCGCCCATGCCGCCACCGCGATTGAGGCTGCTGAAACCACGGTTGATGAAATCGTTGTGCTCGGCACCGGCCAGACCCGTCAGGTGCAGGAAGTGTCGCAGGAAGATCTGGGCCGTTTGGCACCGGGTTCCAGCCCGCTGAAAGCGGTTGAAAAGCTGCCGGGCGTGAATTTCCAGTCCGCCGATCCCTTTGGCGCCTATGAATGGTCGACCCGGATCTCGATCCGTGGCTTCAACCAGAATCAGCTCGGCTTCACCCTTGATGGCATTCCACTGGGCGACATGAGCTATGGTAACCATAATGGCCTGCACATCAGCCGCGCGCTGATCGCTGAAAATGTCGGCGTGACCCGCGTATCGCAGGGCGCTGGCGCACTTGGCACCGCCTCCACCGGCAATTTGGGCGGCACGCTGGAATTCACCTCGCGCGCGGTGTCGGATGAATTCGGCGGCACGATTGCAGCCACCTATGGCGCCGAAGAAACGAAGCGCGGCTATGTCCGCCTCGACAGTGGCAGCCTGACAGCATCAGGCCTGAAGGCGGCGATCAGCTATGCCTATCAGGATGCCGATAAATATAAAGGCGGCGGTTCGCAGCGTCAGCATCAGGCCAATGGTAAGCTGGTGCAGCCTTTGGGCAGCGATGGCGCGTTGACGGCATTTCTCAATTTCTCCGATCGTCGCGAAAACGACTATCAGGATATGTCGGCGGAAATGATCACCCGTCTGGGCAGCGATTGGGACAATTTCGAACCTGATTGGGCAACCGCCGTCTTGGTGGCCGATATTGGCAACAATCGTGGCGATACCGGCGCAGCTATTAGCAACCCTTCCGCTGGCACGGTCTATCCGGGCAAGATCACCTCGGTTGACGATGCGTATTATGCGGGCGCAGGTCTGCGTCGTGACTGGCTCGGCGGTGCAACGCTGGAAGGCAAGCTCAGCAGCGCGATCACCGGCAAGGTCACCGGCTATTACCACAACAACAAGGGCATGGGCCTGTGGTATACGCCTTATACCCCGACACCGGGCGGCGCGCCGATTTCGATCCGCACAACCGAATATAATATGGAACGCATCGGCTCCATCGCCTCGCTGGCCATCGACCTCGGCAGCCATAAGGTCTCGACCGGCCTGTGGTATGAAAATAACGACTTCCATCAGGCGCGTCGTTTCTATGGTCTCGCCAATAGCCCGACCGTCAGCCAGACGAGCCTTGATTATCCGACGAACCCGTTCTTCACCCAATGGGAATTCGATTACACCACCAAGACCTTGCAAGCACATCTGTCCGATAGCTGGGACGTCACCGACGCCCTGACGGTCAGCGCTGGCTTTAAGGGCATGAGCGTCCGCAACGAAGCCACGCCCGTCATCAAGGGTGGTTTTGCCGAAGGCAAGATCAAGGCGGAAGATTGGTTCCTGCCGCAGGCCGGTTTCCTCTATCGCGTCGGCGACAAGACCGAATTGTTCGGTAACTACACCGAAAACATGCGTGCTTTTGCCTCCGCCGCCTCAACAGGTCCGTTCTCGGTCAAGCAGGCAGGCTTTGATGCAGGCCGTGCCGATCTGAAACCGGAACAGTCACAGACGTTTGAAATGGGTCTTCGCACCCGCTCAAACGGCTTCCAAGGCTCGATTGCCGGTTATTATGTGAACTTCAAGAACCGCCAATTGTCGCTGCAACAAGGCGCGCCCATTCAGGGCCTGCCCTCGATCCTGCAGAATGTCGGCAAGGTGCGCTCTGTCGGGGTTGAACTGACCGGCCTGTACAATGTCACCGACGCCGTGTCGCTGTTCGCATCCTATGCCTATAACGACTCGCAATATAAGAATGACGTGATCGACCGCACGGGCATTCTGATTGCCGCCACCAATGGCAAGACCGTCGTCGATAGCCCGAAGCAGCTGATCAAGACCGAAATCGCCTATGATGATAAATCGCTCTTCGGTCGCATCGGCGCAAACTACACCAGCAAGCGTTACTACAACTATCTGAACGATCGTTCGGTTAGCGGTCGCGTGATCGTCGATGCCAGCATCGGCTATCGCCTTGCCGGTTTCGAGTTGCAGGCCAGCGTCACCAACCTGTTCGACAAGGATTATGTGTCGACCGTCGGTTCGGGTGGCTTCGGCAATTCGGGCGATGGCCAGACCTTGTTGACCGCCGCACCGCGCCAGTGGTTCGTGACGCTCAAGAAGGATTTCTGATCCCTCAACCCTCTACCTGAAGGCCGGGGTAGCGCAGGCTGCCCCGGCCTCTCTTGTATCTAAACAGGAATATCGATGAGACTGACCTTCAGCCGCCGCCAGACCTTGGCCGTGGGCGCCGCGACGGCATTATTGCCGGGCAACGCCTTTGCCGCCAAGGAAGCCCCGCTGTCTCGCATTGCTTTTGGCTCCTGCTGCCATCAGGACAAGGAACAGCCGATATGGGACCCCGTCCTCGGCTTCGATCCGCAATTATTCGTGTTCCTTGGCGACAATATCTATGCCGACACCGAAGACATGGCCATCATGCAGGCGAAATATGATAAATTCGCCGCCAAGCCCGGTTTTCAAAAACTGCGCGCCCATTGCCCGACCATCGCGATCTGGGACGACCATGATTATGGCAAGAACGACGCGGGCCGCGAATATCCGAAAAAAGCGGAATCAAAGCAATTGTTCCTGAAATTCTGGCAGGAACCGCAAGCCTCCCCCCGCTGGTCGCGCGAAGGCATTTACACCAGCTATATCTATGGCCCACCGGGCAAGCGGGTGCAGGTGATCCTCCCCGATCTGCGCTGGTTCCGCTCCGGCCTGCTTGGCAATACCGAAGAACCGCACGATCGCGGGCCGTATCTCCCCAATTTTGACCCAAAGGCGACTATGCTGGGGCCCCAGCAATGGGAATGGCTGGAACGCGAACTCCGCAAGCCCGCCGAAGTCCGCATCTTGGGCATGAGCACGCAAGTGCTGGCCGATGCGCCGGGTTATGAAGCATGGGCCAATATGCCGTTCGAACGCCGCCGCTTGTTCGACCTGATCGACTATACCGAAGCCCGTGGCGTCGTCTTCATCTCGGGCGACACCCATTATAGCGAGCTATCGAAGTTGACGGATGGCGTGCCTTATCCGTTTTACGACCTGACCTCCTCCGGGCTGACGCAGGAATGGCCCTTCCTTGCTCCGAACGACAATCGGGTGGGACCGGGCTTTACCGAAGCCAATTTCGGAGCAATCACGATTGATTGGAAGGTCACAGATCCGATCATCACGATGGAAACCCGCAACAAGACGGGGAAACTCCTGATCCAGCAACGCATCGCGCTATCGACGCTCAGATAACGCAGGCCCGACACAGCGCAGGTTTGTCGAAGCGTAAATATAAATGGCCGAGGCTCAACCAACGATTGATCCTCGGCTTTATTTTATGCGGCCATTATCACGCCAGTTTGGCGTTGCCCGGTGCGGTGTTCTGGCATCGCCCCATCACGTTGCGACCTGCCCCCCCCCTAAACGCCAAAAAGCCACCCGAGGGTGGCGTTTGTGTGAGTGTGTTGTGTGTGATTTGGTTGCGGGAGTAGGATTTGAACCTACGACCTTCAGGTTATGAGCCTGACGAGCTACCGGGCTGCTCC
>NZ_JAHXZS010000004.1 GCF_019740335.1 Alteraquisediminimonas sediminicola
GCGGATGTGAACACGCCGTATAAGTGCATTGGCGGTACCGTGGCGGTGATGGGCCGTTCGGGCTTCTTCCGGGTCGGGTTCATTTCCGAGCCTAAAGGCCGGACGACGAGCTGATCCACCCCGCAGACCATAGTATTCAGGAGATATTTCCATGGCAATGAGCTCTGGCGGCGGTGGCGACGGCGCCCCGATGATGGATATCAACACCACGCCACTCATCGACGTGATGCTGGTGTTGTTGATTATGTTCATCGTGACGCTACCCCCGGCGACGCATGCGGTGAAGATTGATTTGCCGCAGGATTGCAAGCTGCAGCCGGGTGGATGCCCGCCGCCGCCTGCGATCGATCCGATCAAGAACACGGTGTATATTTCGCCGCAGGATGGCATTTACTGGAACAATGAGCCGATGACGCTCAGCCAGTTGCGCGCCAATCTCGATTCCACCCAGAATCGTGATCTGTATGAAATGCCGCCGCAGTTGGTGATGCAGCCGGACCCCAACGCCCGCTATGCGCGCGTCGATCAGGTCTTGGCGGAAACCAAAAAGGCCAAGGTCGAAAATCTCGGTTTCCTCGGTAATGAAAATTACATGGGTGAAATCTGAGAGACGATACGATCACGTCTTTTGAAGAATAGCATTAGGGCGGCCCTGTGAGGCCGCCCTTTTGTTTTCGGATAGCGGACGCTACGCTCGGACAGCGGACGCTACGATAAGTCTGAGGCAGGCTACGCGCTCTAGACATTTGTTGCCATGTCGTGACCTAAGAGAATTCGTTTCTCGTTCTTCCTCGCGATGCTCTGGAAAAATACCGCGCCATCAGACGGCGTCATATAAAAAAAGGGGCGCCCAACACATGCTGGAGCCCCCTTTAGTAATCGTTGAAATGCTGGCGCCTCAACCCGCGCTTTAGCTGGTCCGGCGATTTTTACCCGGCTTGCGGCCTGAAATGGTGAGTAACTCATAGACATAACCTGCATCGTCCAACTCAAGCTTGAGCTGTTCAAATGAAGCAGTGTCCCGGATTTCATATTCAATTTCCGTTTGCGTGCTTTTCGCCGAGAGAACACCAAAAATCCGTTGATGGGAAACCTCAAGGATGTTGGCGCCGTTACGGGTGAAAATGCCAGACAGCTCATGCAAGCTGCCAACTTTATCCTGCAACATGACGGCGATCCGTCCGATTCTCCCGGTTCGTGCCAGGTTCCTAAGGATAACATTGGCAAGAAATCGTGGATCGATATTACCACCAGACAAAATGACGCCGACATTTCGTCCTGCGAAGTCTGCGCGCACATTGCCGTCCTTGGTCGGCAACAAAGTAGCCAAACCAGCTGCACCTGCGCCCTCGACTACTGTCTTTTCAATGTCGAGCAATAAGGAAATCGCTTCCTCAATGATCGATTCCGAGACGATACGCATTTCGTCGACCAGACTCATCACATATTGCCGGGTGGTTTCCCCCGGAAATTTGACGGCAATTCCTTCAGCCAGCGTATCGCCGCCGCCCTCAATATGCTTGCCCGTTTTGAGGCAATACATCGCCGGATAGCGATTGGACTGAACGCCCACGATACGGATGTCTGGCCGCATGCCCTTGGCGGCGACGGTCACGCCGGAGATCAGACCACCGCCGCCAACCGGCACGATAATAGTATCGATTTCGGGCGCATCTTCGAGCATTTCAATGGCGACAGTGCCTTGTCCGGCCATGATCTGTCGATCATCGAAGGGGTGAACAAAAGTCAGCCCTTGTACGATTTCCTGCTCACGCGCATGTCCAAACGCATCTTCGAAGCGCTCACCGAACAAGATGACATTGGCACCATGGGCTTGGGTTTGTTGGACCTTCACCAAGGGCGTGGATACCGGCATCACGATGGTGACCGGGACACCTAGTCTCGCGCCGTGATAGGCAAGCCCTTGTGCGTGATTACCCGCCGATGCCGCGATGACGCCAACCTGACGGGCGTCGGGACTGAGTTGTAGCAGTTTGTTGAGCGCACCCCGTTCCTTATATGCGGCGGTGAACTGCAAATTTTCGAACTTTAGCCAGACATTGGCGCCGACCAATTGGGACAGGGTCTTGCTGAGCATGGTTGGCGTCCGAATAACAGCACCATGAATCCGCTGGTGTGCGTCGCGAACATCCTGAAGGGTCAGTTGGTTTTCCATGGATTTGCCCTATCGCATCTGGCGGCAAAGCGAAACTATGCTTATGCTCCCGCGCTATGGCAAAGATTGCATTTATTGGCTTGGGCGTCATGGGCTCCCCGATTGCGCGACACCTCCTCAATGCGGGGCATGATGTGACGGTGTACAACCGCACCCATGCAAAGGCGGAACTGTGGGTGACTGAACATGGCGGCCGCTCGGCGGATACGCCTGCGGCGGCGGCTGAGGGGGCGGATGCGGTGATCACCTGCGTCGGTGCGGATGTGGACCTTGAGGCGGTGACATTACGCGGCGAGGGTTGTTTCAAGACAATGCGCAAAGGGGCGCTGTTCATCGATCATACGACGGTGTCGGCCAAGATTGCGCGCCAACTTGCCATTGAGGGGCGCGATCGTGGCTTTCTGGTGGTTGATGCCCCGGTAACCGGGGGTCAGTCAGGCGCGGAACAGGGGACGCTGACCATCATGTGTGGCGGTCGCGAAAAGGCAGTGGCTGAGGCGACCCCCTTGATGCAGGCTTATGCGCGTAAAATTGTCCATGTCGGACCAAATGGGGCGGGGCAGACGACCAAGATGGTCAATCAGATCGCCTTTGTGGGTATTATCCAGAGCTTGGCTGAGGCGTTGCGCTTTGCCCAAGCGGCAGATCTCGACATTGATCAGGTGTATGAAGCGATCTCATCTGGTGCGGCGCAAAGCTGGCAGATGACGCATTATTGGCACTCTATGGCGGAGGACCGGTTTAATTTCGGTCTCGCCGTGGACTGGATGCGTAAGGATCTTGGGCTGGCGATAGAAGAAGCGCGGGACAATGGGGCGACATTGCCGATGGCGGCGATGATCGATCAGTTCTTTGCCGATGTGCAGCATATGGGTGGAGGGCGTCAGGATACCTCGGCTCTGGTGCGACGGCTGCCAAAGTGAAGCGCAGTTGGTGGGCAGCGGCGCTGGCCATATTGGCTGCTGGTTTTCCCTCCATTCCCGCGCATGCTGATGGCCTGATCGACAATGTAAATGGCTACACCATTGATGCGGCCAATCAGTTGCATCGCTTCAATGCATTGGTCATTCGTCCAGATGGCCGCGTGGGCCAGTTACTCCTTGCCACGGATAAGCGCCCTAAGGGTCTCGACTGGCGGTATGATGTTCAAGGGAAAACGATGTTGCCCGGCATTGTCGATGCAGCAGGTGCGTTGATATATTATGGCCTGCAATTAACGGGCCTCGATCTGAGCGCTGCCCAGCGCATGGCCGAGGTGCAGGCGCTTGTGCGGGGATATGCGCAGGCGCATCCCGAGAAAAAATGGGTGATCGGGCGTGGATGGACTCCACTGCCAGAAGCCGAGCGTGCTGCGTTGACGGCTACGGCACTTGATGAGGCTGTCGCGGATCGCCCTGTTGTCTTGTTGAGCGCGGATGGTGATTCTGCGTGGGTGAATAGTGCCGCGTTGAAAGTCGCGGGTCTGCAGGTTTCACCTGCCGACCAAGATAGCGTTATTGCCGGGCCAGCGATGTCCGCAATGCAGCGTTTCCTGCCGGAGACGCTTCCGGTCGAGCGAGATCAGGCATTGGCTGTGGCGCAATATGGGCTACTGGCTGCAGGCATCACCGCGATGACCGATCTTGGTACGAGTGAACGCGACTGGAACAGCTTTCGCCGTGCGGCGGATTCGGGGCGATTGAAGCTGCGCGTGACAAGCTATGCAGACAATATCGAGGGGTTGATCTCCATTGCGGGGGCGCGCCCGATGGCATGGGCGCAGGATGCGCGGTTGCGTATGATCGGGTTGGGACTGCAACTGGATAGTAGCCTTCAATCCGGAACGGCGTGGCGTGCTTCATCCGCATCCGCATCGGTCCTTGAGCTTCGGCGGATCGAAGATACGCGCCTGCGTAATCTATCATCACGTGCGGCGATGGACGGTTTTCAATTGGCGATTATTGCCCATGGCGATGCGGCCGTTGAAGAGGCACTCAACGTGATTGACGAGATGGTGCCGACCTATACGGGCGACCGGCGCTGGCTCATTCACGGCATCGTGCAGGTCAATGCAACGGATCTAGCGCGTTTGGACCGCAATGATATTATCGTTACGGGTGGGCCTGTTTTTGCTGATGGGAATGTGACATCGGTGTGGGGCAGTGGCATGCTTGCCGTTGCGCCAGATCCGATCGCGGCGATGTCGGCGCTGAGCCGGTCTGCCAATTTTCCGCGCATTGATGAGGCGCGTCTGCTTGCCTCCTTCACGAGCGGGCCTGCATATGCGGCCTTTGCAGAAAAGGATTTTGGTCGATTGCTGCCCGGCTATCTGGCCGATTTCATCTTGCTGGATGGTGATCCGCTGGCCCCGATTGCCGCCAATCATCCGATCCAAGTGATGGAAAGCTGGATCGGCGGCAAACGTGAATGGTCCCGCAAATAGGGCGATTTTAGAGCTGGGTGGCGAGTGTGGCCAAACAGTCCCGAGCCAGTTGCTTGCAGCGGGCGGGTGACCAGCCCCTCATGGGATCGGGGCATGGCGCGTGATCCTTGAAGGGCATTTCCAGCGTCATGCCAACACAGCCCATATGGGCGAAGCGGTTCGCCAGTTGATTGGTCGACATGGTCAGATTGGCCCGGCCCGGCGTAGATTTTGGATAACCGAGCCGCGTCTGGAATTCGGGGGTGCGATCCGCCAAGGCATCACGAAAGGCATAGAAACGCGCACCCTGCGGGTCGGTCCAATTGGGAATGCCTTCGAAACCGGCGATGAAATTGGCAGGGATGGCTTCGTCGCCATGCACATCCATTGCCCAATGAATGCCGGTTTGGTCCATGGCGTTGCGAACGCACAGCACCTCTGGCGAACGTTCCGGTGATGGTTTCGCCCATTCACGGTTCAGGTTCACCCCTGCCGCATTGGTACGCAGATGGCCGCGCCGGGCACCGTCCGGGTTCATGTTCGGAATGATGTGGAAGGTGCATTGATCGCGCAACTGTTTGGCGACAGGGTCTGTGTCGTCGGTGAGCATGTCCAGCGCGCCTTCCATCCAATACTCGGCCATTGTTTCACCGGGATGCTGGCGGGCATAGAGCCAGACCTGTTTTGGCCCCGTACCCATGATCAGGCAATCGATAGGCTGGCCATCAAGGCTTTGGCCAAGTTCGATCAATTGTACGCCCGGTTTGATCGCAGTGCGCTGGATGAGGTCGTGATGTCGCTCTATCGAATAGGGCGCGAAATAGGCGAACCAGACGCTGTCCGTGGCTGGGGTGTGGGTGATGGTCAGCACGCCATTGGCGTAGCTTGTGTTGGCGCAGCGCCAATCGTCGCGGTCATCGCTGTAGCGGGCGCGATAATCCGGCCAGCCTTCCGGATAGGCCGATTGACCACAATTCATGATCTTGAGTGTGATGGATTGCCCCCGCATCCCGGAGACTCGGAAATGGAACCATTGGAAGAACTCTGAATGCGCATCCTTGCGAATGGCGAGTTCTGCGATTTGGCCGTTGATGGTGATTATGTCGATATTGCCGCTGTCAAAAGAGGCGTTGATCTGCATCGTCATATGATTATTTCACCACAATCATTTTACCAGATTCGCCCGGAAAATCCGTAAATATGGCACTCGTCATCCGTGCGATAGCGGTGCGGGGATCGGCGGCGGCGGTTGTCATGACGGCCTCGGTTGTGGCGCGCCCTTCCCACAATACGACATTGTCCTGCACGCGACGAATGCGCAGATTGAGTGTATATGTCACCAGTTCGCGCGCCTTGGGCGTGCCAATGGGGAAGCTTGTGCCGACGCCAACGCCAAAGCCGCCGCTGCCTGTGCCGCCGCCGATACCGATCGTGACGGGCGCGCGCGGCGCGCCAGCGGCTCGTACATGGCGAGTGACGGAGAACAGCAGCAATTGTTCTGTATTTGCCGCATCCGTGGGACGAAAGCCGACCGTCCTGATTTCCTGCCCGATCACCGCTGCATATTGTTTGTTTTCCAAGCTGTCGTTGAGGGAAGGATCGGCGGGCATGATCCGGATATCACCGCGTGGGATGGGTTGAGTGAGATGGAAGCGTGTGACTTCAACCTGTGTGGCCGTTGTGGCGCATCCAGAGACCATGGAGCCAGCGAGCATAAGCGCTGCCATTGGCAATAATATCGATCCCCGAAAACGCAGCATGCGCCAAACTCCTCTAAACTTTGGTCCTGTACAGCATAGTCCGGGGTTAAGATGATGAGAATAGGCTTCAGAAACCCCGAATTGGCCGAATTTTGCGATTCCCAGTCGCGGAATTATGCCCTAAAGCCCAGTCTTCATCAGGGCTTGGGAATGCGGGAATGCCGGAAAGCACGCCAGTTGTTGGCATTATCATGGGTAGCCAGTCAGACTGGGACACAATGCGCCACGCGGCAGACACGCTTGCCGCACTCGGTATCGCTTATGAATGCCGGATTGTTTCCGCACACCGGACGCCAGATCGACTCGTCAATTATGCCAAGTCCGCAGTGTCGCGTGGGCTGCGCGCGATCATCGCTGGTGCGGGCGGTGCCGCGCATTTGCCGGGCATGGCGGCATCAATGACTCGTTTGCCGGTATTCGGCGTGCCGGTCGAAAGCAAGGCGCTGTCGGGCATGGATAGTCTGTTGTCGATCGTGCAAATGCCCGCGGGCATTCCGGTCGGCACGCTGGCGATTGGCAAGGCAGGGGCGACCAATGCTGCCCTGATTTCTGCTGCGATGCTGGCGACCACCGATCCCGCATTGGCAGAGCGACTCGATGCTTGGCGTGAGCGGCAGAGCGCCAATGTTGCCGAGATTCCTGAATGAGCGCAGTTCCGCCGGGTTCCACAATTGGCATATTGGGCGGCGGTCAGCTGGGCCGGATGCTCGCCGTAGCAGCGGCGCAACTTGGCTATCGCTGCCATATTTTCGCACCTGAAGCGCATAGTGTCGCGGCGGAAGTATCGGCGGACTGGACCCGTGCGCAATATGGCGACAGGGATGCGTTGCATCGTTTTGCAGCCTCGGTTGATGTGGTCACATATGAATTTGAGAATATCGACGTGTTGCCGATTGAAGAATTGGCAGACCATGTGCGTGTCCATCCCAATGTAACGGCCCTCGCGATTGCGCAGGATCGACTGCGGGAGAAGGATTATATTCGCGATCATGGCGGTCGACCCGCACCTTATCGCGAAGTGAGCAACAGGGCGCAGCTTGACGCGGCTATTGCCGACATTGGTCTGCCTGCGATCCTCAAGACGTGCCGTTTTGGCTATGATGGCAAGGGGCAGGTGCGGATTTATACGCCCGATGATGCGGCCGAGGCTTGGGCTGCGGTCAAGGGTGCGCCATGCGTATTGGAAGGTTTCATTCAATTCGAGCGCGAATTTTCTGTGCTCGCCGTGCGTGGTCAAGATGGCAAGATGGCATTTTGGGATACGCCGCAAAATCGTCATGACGATGGGATTCTGGCCCGGTCATTCGTGCCAGCCCATCCCATGATCATCACTCAGCAAGACGAGGCGCGTGCCATTGCAGGGCGCGTGATGGCCGATCTGGATTATGTCGGCGTGGCGGCATTTGAATTTTTCGCGACCGATAACGGGCCGGTGTTCAATGAAATGGCACCACGCGTGCACAATAGCGGCCATTGGACGATTGAAGGTGCGCTGACCTCGCAATTCGAGAATCATATCCGCGCCATATGTGGCTTGCCACTTGGTGATACAGGTCTCGCTGCCGATAAGGTCATCATGGACAATCTGATCGGGGATCAGGCATTGGCTTGGCATGAACTTTTGGCGGACCCTGCCAATCACTTGCATCTTTATGGCAAGGGTGAAGCGCGACCCGGTCGCAAAATGGGTCATTTGACGCGGCTTGAATTCGACTGATTTCCGTGGTGCGCGATTAGACCTACTTGCCAGTGAAGAGCGTGTCGGCCATAGCCGGAAACCATGCATGATATTCGTCTGATACGCGAAAACCCCGCCGCTTTTGATGCCGCTCTCGCCCTGCGTGGACTTGAGCCGCAGTCGCCCTCGCTGCTGGATATGGATGAACGCCGCCGGGCGCTGGCAACCGAAGCGCAAGCTGTGCTTGCCCGCCGGAATGAGGCGAGCAAGGCCATTGGTGCTGCCAAGGCCTCCAAAGATGAGGTGACATCTGCAGCGCTCATGGCAGAAGTGGCCCTGCTCAAGGAAAAGCTGCCCGCGCTTGAGGCGGAGGAGCGTGCCGCGGGCGAGGCGCTTGATGAGGCGCTGGCCGCATTGCCGAACCTGCCGTTGGACGATGTGCCGATGGGCAAGGATGAGCATGATAATGTGCTGGTTCATGAACGCGGCACTCGGCTGAATTTTGATTTTGCGCCACGTGAGCATGACGAGATCGCCGCACCGCTTGGGATGGATTTTACGTCCGCTGTCGCGATGTCGGGCGCGCGCTTTGTGGCGCTGCGTGGCAATATGGCCCGACTTAACCGGGCGCTGGGGCAGTTCATGCTCGACCTTCAGACCGGCGATCACGGCTATACCGAGATCGCGCCGCCGCTGTTAGTGCGCGATGAGGCGTTGTTCGGCACCGGGCAATTGCCGAAATTTGCCGAGGATCTGTTTCGCACAACGGATGGCCGCTGGCTTATTCCAACCGCCGAGGTCAGTCTCACCAATCTTGTCCGCGAGCAGATCATCGATCAGTCGACGCTGCCGATCCGGATGACGGCGCTGACGCCCTGTTTCCGTTCCGAGGCCGGGTCTGCCGGACGCGATACGCGTGGGCTTATTCGCCAGCATCAGTTCGACAAGGTTGAAATGGTCTCGGTTGTTGCCGTTGAGCAAGGTCTTGATGAACTTGAGCGGATGACCGTTTGCGCCGAGCGTGTGCTTGACCTGCTCGGCCTGCCATATCGCCGGATGTTGTTGTGTAGCGGTGATATGGGCTTTGGCGCGCGTAAAACCTATGATCTTGAGGTGTGGTTGCCGGGTCAGGATCGCTATCGCGAAATCTCCTCCTGTTCTTATTGCGGCGACTTTCAAGGGCGTCGCATGAATGCGCGCTATCGGGTTGAGGGTGAAAAAGGCACGCGCTTTGTCCACACGCTCAATGGATCGGGGCTTGCGCTTGGCCGGACGCTGGTGGCGGTGATTGAAAATTACCAACAGGCGGATGGCAGTGTCATCATTCCTGATGCTTTGCGTCCCTATATGGGTGGCATCACGCGACTGGAGCCCTGAGATGCGGATTTTGGTGACGAATGATGACGGCATTCATGCGCCCGGTCTGGCGTTGCTGGAACGGATTGCGCACCAATTTTCGGATGATGTCTGGGTGATCGCCCCTGCGGAAGAGCAATCCGGCGCTGGCCATTCGCTCACCTTATCCCGTCCGGTCCGGTTGCGAAGCCATGGCCTGCAGCGTTATTCAGTGACCGGGACGCCGACCGATTGCATCATGATGGCCGTTGGCCATGTGATGCAGGATTGCCTGCCCGATCTCATTCTTTCCGGCATCAATCGGGGCGCCAATCTGGCCGAAGACCTTACCTATTCGGGCACGGTGTCGGCGGCGATGGAAGGCGCCCTTGCGGGCATTCGCTCAATCGCGCTGAGTCAGCAATATCTTCATGAAGCCGCAGCGGATTCGGTCTCTTTCTCTGCGGCGGAAGCGTGGGCTGCGCGGGTGATTGCACCGCTGCTGGACCAAAAATTTGATCATCGCACGCTGGTGAATATTAATTTTCCGCCAGTGGATGCAGATCAGGTGCATGGTGTGCGGGTCGTTCGACAGGGTTTTCGTGATTATGGCCGATTGAGGCTGGTCAAGGGAACGGACCCGCGCGGCTATGATTATTTCTGGTTTGGCCTTGGGGAGATGATCCATACGCCGATGCAGGACACTGATCTGGAAGCTGTTGCCGATCGTTTCGTGTCGGTGACGCCGGTGCAACTCGACCTCACGCATTATGAGGTGCTGGATCAATTGCGCGCACTCTATTCATAAAACGACTTGGCAGCCTTCAGGCGTAAGGCCTATGGTGGATTGATGAGGAAATCTCGGCAATTCATATGCATGACATTGGTCATGTTCAGTTCGACTGCCTGCATCCCACAGACGCGGACGAAGGGCCAATCTGTAGCTGCAGTTGATCCGGCGGTACTGGGTTTGGAAGTTCCGGTCTCCTCCATTGCCGATGCATCAATATCAGTGCCGCAATCGCCGCCGACATGGAGCGGCAAGCCGGTGATGCCTAATGCAACCAGCGTGCAAGATGGAAACTATGTGGTGGTTGTCGGAGATACGTTGCGGGCGATCGGCAATCGTACCGGTGCGGGGTCAGAAGCGATTGCAGCGGCCAATGGCCTGATTGCTCCTTTTACCATCAAGGCTGGACAGCGTTTGAGAATTCCTGGTGGCCGCTATCATCAGGTGGCATCTGGCGAGGCGGGTATCGCGATTGCGCGTGCCTATGGCACGGACTGGATTACGCTTGTCCGGTTAAACCATTTGGAACCACCCTATGTGCTGCGGATTGGCCAGCGCCTGAAATTACCGGATGATGAAACTGCCGCTCTTGTCGTTGGGGAGGATGCCGACGCGACCAAGGGAGGGGTGGCAACACGGGCGCAGGCGTTCTCCGTCAATATTGATGAACTGTTGGCGGGTACTGCGTTGGCAGGGGAGAGCAGGGGAAATGCCTCACCTCCGGCGGCAATCACGGCGCAGGGTGGGGAGACGGCTAAATCCGGCGGGTTTATTTGGCCCATCGGTAACGGTCGGGTAGCCCGAGGCTTTGGTCCTTATGGGGAGGGGCGGGTCAATCGCGGCATTGATATCGCAACCTTTGAGGGGGCGGAAATCCGGGCGGCTGCGGCTGGCGTGGTTGTCTATGCCGCCCGCGATGTGGCCATGTTCGACGGCTTGATATTGTTGCGCCATGCCGATGGCTGGACCACGGCCTATGGCTATGCGGCGGATATTCGCGTTCGAGAAGGACAGAATGTGCGCAAGGGTGATATGATCGGCTTGGTTGGGCCTGGCCCGGATCAAGGGCCGCAGCTTCACTTTGAACTGCGCAAGGGCCAAGATCCGGTCGATCCCATGCGCTATCTTAGCAGTCAGGGCCAAGGCCAAAATCAGGTCGGGCGATAATATTGAAAATATGGTCAGGACGACCAATTAGCGCGCGCCCTTAATCCGTAGCCACGTGTGCTGCATTTCAAGCGCGGCTGATCGCACTTCTTGCACGCGTTCGCTATCAAAGGTGGCAATCGCCTGATTCAGGCCCGTCATCATGCCACGATATACTTGTGCGAATAAGGCGGTTGTATTGCCGCCGCGTTCAGGGTCTAGACTGGTCAGTAGCGCCGCGAGGATGGACCGCGCGCGAATCGCGCTTGGCTCTTGCGGTGATTTGGCGCCGAGGCGCATGCGTGCTGCCAGCACATCTAGCGACTGCACCAATTCTTCATATAGGATCGTGACAAGTCCATGAGCATCGACGCTGTTCAGCCGACTGGCAAGGTCAACTTCCTGATAGCGCGCACTGGCATCGCGCGGCTTTAGCATGGCGTAGGCTCCCATCAGTACATCTCGCCCATCGGTTGATCCAGACTATCAATTGGATTGGTTGGACCAGAGTTGAATCTGCTGGTCGAGATAGCTTTGCGTCGCCTTGAGTGCGCCGATCCGGTTGTCCATGGCGCTATATTGTTTTTCAAGGCGCTTGCGATAGCTTTCCGCGCGCGTTTCAACATCGGTTCGGCTAGCCGTCAGCGCATCGCCTTCACGCTTTAACCGGCTGCCAAGAACATCAAGCACTCCATCGGTGGTTGTCATTTTCTGCGCGAGGTTGCTCATCACGCTCGCAATGCCGGGGTCGCTTGTTTCGCTATGGATGGAATCGCGCAAGGGGTTGAAAATGGCCTCAACCTCATCCGGATTGGAGGCAATCACTTTTTCAAGCTTGGTCTGATCCACGCGGATGGTGCCATCCCGATTGGTGGCGATGCCGATGTCGTTGAGGCTGTTCACCGTGGCATGGCTGGTCACGGCGCGGTTGAGCAAGCCATTTAATTCCCGGTCCAGCCCGACCAACACCTGACCGCCGCTATTCGCAGTCCGCGCCTTGCCGAGGTCGGTCTTGAGTGTATTGAATGCCGACACAAAATCTTTGAGGGTTTGACGCAGTGTATCGGTCGAGCGGTCCGCGCCCAGCTGGATCGGCGTTGCGGCATTCGCCTGTTTCAAGGTCAATTCTACGCCCGGCACGGCATCGCTGATCGTGTTCGTGGTGCGGGACATTTCGATCCCATCAACGAAGAACAGTGCGTCTTGCGCCGATTGACCGAGTGTCATGCCACTGGCGCCGCCATTATATGCAAAGCGCGATAGCGCCGGTTCGCTGCTGGCCGAAGGGGTGAGTGAAAAGGCATTGGCCGCACCCGTTGAGCCCTTCATGACCAGACGGCTGCCCGCGTTGTCGCTGACAATGCTGGCGGTCACAGAACTGCCAGTGGCATTTATCGCATCCCGCAGGCCGGTCAGGCTGTCGTTGCTAACGGAGATAATGATGTCGTGCGCCGTGCCGCCTATGTTGAGCGTGAGCTTGCCCTGTCCCACGGCGGTGGTGGCGCTGGCCTGATAAGGCGAATACAGGGTCTGCGCGCGCGCCAATTGATTGACGGTGACGGAGGACGCAAGACTGCCGAGCAGGCTGCCGGACAGGGCTTTTGCCTCTATCGCGGCTGTGTTCGAACTTGTGGGTTGGGTACGTAACGTGCCACCTGCGACGAGATCAGACAGCGATGAGGCAAAGCCTTCGAGGTCGGATCGGGCTTGGGCAAGCGCACTGACCTTCGCCTGATTCGCGTTGGCCATTGTCTTGATACGGTCGAGTTTCGGCTGGCTTGAAGCTGCCGTAAGGTCGCTGACCAGCTTGGCGGTGTCGATGCCTGAACCGAAACCCAGGCTATTGGCGATCGACGTTGTCATGGCATTGCTCCTTCTGGCCTTGATAACGACAGGCGTTCAGATGGATTAAGTTCGCTGGGGTAGGTCACGCCCGGCCTTGGCGGCGGACGGATAAACCGCTAAGAACCAGATTGACCCTAGTGTATTGCGGTTATAGGACAGTCACTGCAAGGATGTATGACACGTGACCCACCAGAATTTTGATCAGATGCGCCACGCCATGATCGTGAGCCAGCTTCGCACGAATGCCGTTAATGACCCGCGCATTCTTGATGCCTTTGCCATCGTCCCGCGTGAACGTTTCGTGCCGGTCGAACGTAGCGCCGTTGCGTATGTCGATGTTGCCGTGCCGCTGGACGAAAAGGGGCGTGCGCTTAATCCCACGCTGACGTCTGCGCGGTTGATTGCTGAGATAAGCCCGGATGTCGGGGCCTCGGTATTGCTGATCGGTGCGGCGACCGGTTATCTTGCCAATGTTCTGGCCCGCATGGGTTGTCGCGTGACGGCGGTGGAATCCGATGCCGCACTGGCCACCAAGGCCCGCGCTTTGCTGGCGGATGAGCCATTGGTGACCTTAGTTGAAGGCCCGCTTGCCGATGGTGCACCGACGCAGGCCCCCTTTGATGCGCTGATTATTGATGGCGCAGTCGAATCGCTGCCGAAATCACTGGTCGCGCAATTGTGCGATGGCGGGCAGGCTGCTTATGTTTTTGCGGATCGCGGCGTTACCCGTCTTTGTGCCGGTCCACGGATTGGCGGTAGCCTGAGCGCGCAGCCATTTATCGAAATGCAGGCCGTGTCATTGCCCGGTTTTGCGCCAGTGGCTGGTTTTACATTTTAAAGGGATAGGTTGATCATGGGTCGTATTCCCCAGCTAATGGCGTCTGCTCTGGGATTGACCCTTGTCATCGGGGCGGCAAGTGCTGTGTCAGGTGAAACCCTTGGCGATGCGCTGCTGCGGACCTATGCGACCAATCCTACCCTGACATCGGCGCGTGCCGATTTGCGGGCGACGGATGCCGGGGCGGGGGTCGCACGTTCCGCCGCGCGGCCAAGGTTTTCTGGTACGGCGGGTTTGACGCAGAGCTTCAACGGTATCGGGACGCTTGATGAAAACGGGCGGTCGTTGACCCTTGGCGCGGATGTGTCGGTCCCATTATATGCTGGAGGCGCGATCAGCAGCGGCGTCCGGGGTGCAAATGAGCGCGTGTATGCAGGGCGTGCGAATTTGCGTGCTACCGAAGGCACGGTGTTCACCGATGTGGTGGCGGCATATATGGACGTCACGCTGACGCGCGCCGTGGTGGCGCTCAACCGCAATCAGGTGGATGTGTTGACCACCAATTTGGAAGCGACTCGTGATCGTTTTGAAATTGGCGATCTGACCAAGACCGATGTGGCTCAGTCTGAGGCGCGTCTTGCGTTGGCCAATAGTGCGCTTGCGAAGGCCGAGGGCAATCTTGTCGCCGCTGATGAAAATTATCTGCGCTTGACGGGCGGCCCGGCGGGCGAACTTGATGTGCCGCCGCCATTGCCACCGCTGCCGGATACGCTTGATGCGGTCACGGATGTGGCCTTGGCCGAAAATCCTGAATTGGCCGCCGCTGCTGCCACCGCCAAGGCCGCGCGCGCCGATGTCGATCATGTGCGCGCCAGTCGTCTGCCGACATTGAGTGCGGTAGTTGGCGCCAGTTACAATGATTATCTCGGCACATTGGATGAGGCGATGGGCCAGCCCGGCGCCTCGGTCGATCAGGTGCAAACTACCAGCCGAATCGGCCTGTCTGCGCGATTGCCTCTCTATCAGGGTGGCGAGGCCGGTGCGCGGGTCCGGCAGAGTCGCGAACAGGAAAATGCGGCGCGAGAACGTCAAATTGGGGTGGAGCGGTTCGTGATCGCCAAGGCGCGATCAGCTTTTGCGCGCTATCGGGCCGCACTTGATTCGATCACTTCAAATGAAAAGGCGGTTGCAGCCAGCCGCTTGGCGCTGGAAGGCAATCGCGCAGAAAATAGCGTTGGCACGCGCTCTGTGCTTGATGTGCTCGATGCCGAACAGGAACTGCTCAATAGCGAGGTCGCGCTCGCGACGGCCCGCCGTGATGCCTATGTCGCGGGGTTTGAATTGTTGAACGCACTCGGGCGCGCCGAAATGAAGGATATGAACCTCGAAGGCGGGGTCCTTTACGATCCGCTCGTCAATTATAAGTCAGTGTCGAACCAATTGTCGGATTGGTCCGATGGGGATGCTCGTCCGACCATCGCCACTCATAGTTACGGACCCGTCGCGCCACCTAAAAAATGAGGGGTGACAGCGACCATGAATTACGCAATATTCAAGCCTATGTCGGCACTTAATCAAGAATCATCGATGGAAGAGATCCTCGCATCGATCAAGCGGATCATCGCGGAGGACAGCCATGCGTCCACGCGTTCAGCTGCGAAGAATTCCAATGGCTCTCATATTCGTGCGGTGTCGGATGATGTCGATGGCGACTTTGCCGAGCAGGTGCTGGAATTGACTGACCCCGTCGGTTTTACGCCGCCCGCTATGGAAACGGGCCAACATGGGCATGCGCCTGCAGCGACACAGGCGACGAACAATGCTGATTTGGTGTCCGATATTTCAGTTCAGGCTACGCGTCAGGCGTTGGAAGCTTTGTCTTCGGTGGTGGTGCGTGCGCCATTAGCCCATGCTGGCGTAGTTGGAAGCCCGAGCGTCACGACGCTTGATGATCTAGTCGTGGATATGCTGCGCCCGATGCTGAAACAATGGTTGGACCAACATCTCCCTGAAATCGTCGAGGTGATGGTGCAGCGTGAAATTGCCCGGATCACCGGTAAATAGATTGCGACCGGCCTAGCTTTCAGCGCAATAGTCGGCCCAGTATCCTCGCCCAAGGCGAAGGCGGGCGATTGTCTGCTGCTGATGCTGACTAAGTCACGCTCTATATTCGTATAAGGCCGGATGTTATTCGGCGGGATCGCTGTGCCGGTCATTGCACATAGGCATGCTTTTCCCCATATCCATCTGCGATGGCAATCCAGATCCGCACCTCGCTCGATGAGCCGGAAGCAGCACAAAGCTTCATTCCCCACCGCCCGGAACGGCCCGATAAGGCCGAGGGTGGCAAGGCGTTCAAATTGGTCGCGGAATATGAACCCGCGGGCGATCAGCCCACGGCTATTGCAGAACTTGTGGCACAGATTGAGGGCGGTGAGCGCGATCAGGTACTATTGGGCGTCACCGGCTCCGGTAAGACGTTCACCATGGCCAAGGTGGTGGAAACGCTCCAGCGCCCGGCGCTGATATTGGCCCCCAACAAGACATTGGCGGCCCAGCTTTATGGCGAGTTCAAGAGCTTCTTTCCCGACAATGCGGTCGAGTTTTTCGTCTCTTATTATGATTATTATCAACCGGAAGCCTATGTCGCGCGGACCGATACCTATATCGAAAAGGAATCCTCGGTAAATGAGGCGATCGACCGGATGCGCCACTCTGCCACTCGGTCGTTGCTGGAGCGCGATGACGTACTGATCGTCGCCTCGGTGTCATGCATCTATGGCATCGGTTCGGTCGAAACCTATTCGGCGATGATTTTCGACCTGAAAAAGGGACAAATGGCCGATCAGCGCGAGATCATTCGTCAATTGGTCAGCCTGCAATACAAGCGCAATGATGCGGCATTCCAGCGCGGCATGTTCCGGGTGCGCGGGGATAATCTGGAAATCTTCCCCTCGCATTATGAAGATACGGCGTGGCGGATCAGCTTTTTTGGCGATGAGATTGAGGAAATTACCGAATTTGATCCGCTGACGGGCAAGAAGGTCGCCGCGCTTGATAGCGTGCGGGTCTATGCGAACAGCCATTATGTCATGCCGGGACCAACGCTGAAACAGGCGATGGAGGCGATCAAAGCGGAGCTTGGGCTGCGGCTGGAGGAGCTGAAGCGCGAGAATAAGCTGCTGGAGGCGCAAAGGCTGGAACAGCGCACCCATTTCGATCTGGAAATGATCGCCGCTACCGGCAGTTGCGCGGGGATTGAGAATTACTCTCGCTTCCTGACGGGCCGCGCACCGGGCGAACCGCCGCCGACATTGTTCGAATATCTGCCAGAAAATGCGATGCTGTTCGTTGATGAAAGCCATCAGATGATCGGCCAGTTGGGCGGCATGGCGCGGGGCGATCATAAACGGAAGTTCACGCTGGCCGAATATGGCTTCCGCCTGCCCAGTTGCATCGATAACCGACCCTTAAGGTTCGAGGAATGGAACGCGATGCGCCCGCAATCGGTGTTCGTTTCAGCCACGCCGGGGCCGTGGGAGATGGAGCAGACGGGTGGCGTGTTCACCGAACAGGTGATCCGCCCGACCGGCCTGATCGACCCGCCGGTTGAAATCCGGCCGGTTGAACATCAGGTCGATGATTTGATGCACGAGGCGAAAAAGGTAGCGGCGCTCGGTTATCGCACGCTTGCCACCACATTGACCAAGCGGATGGCTGAAGACCTGACCGAATATATGCATGAAGCCGGTCTGCGCGTGCGGTATATGCATTCCGATATCGAAACGCTGGAACGGATCGAATTGATCCGTGACCTGCGGCTTGGCGTTTATGATGTGCTGATCGGCATCAACCTGTTGCGTGAAGGGTTGGATATCCCTGAATGTGGCTTGGTGGCCATTCTTGATGCGGACAAGGAAGGGTTCTTGCGATCTGAAACCTCGCTGGTCCAAACTATCGGTCGCGCGGCGCGTAATGTCGATGGCCGCGTCATCCTATATGCCGACAAGATGACGGGCAGCATGGAGCGGGCGATACAGGAAACCGACCGCCGCCGGGCCAAGCAGCAAGCCTATAATGAGGCACACGGCATCACGCCGGCAACGATCAAGCGCGATATATCCGATATCGTCGGCCATCTGGCCAGTCGGGATCAGGTCACGGTCGACACCGGGGTGGAGGATCTGCCGCATTTGGTGGGCCATAATTTGCGCAAGTTCATCGATGAACTGGACAAGAAGATGCGCGTCGCCGCTGCCGATCTTGATTTCGAGGAAGCTGCCCGTTTGCGCGATGAAATCCGCGTGTTGGAGGCGCAGGAATTGGGCGTTCCTGCCCAGCGTCCATTGGGTCGCGCGGTCGAGGGGCGTCCCGGCACGCGCAAAACGCGCTTTGGCAAGCAGCAACAGGCGCGCGCGAGCAAAAGGGGCCGTTAAGCCCATTACGCCATATATGCGCGCATTGATTTAGAGCCGCTTAAGTCAGAACGCAGGTCTCGATCCATGCGATGATTTCGGCGCGTCGCCGCTTGTCATCGGTGATGTCTTCATCAATCCCCAATTGCCAGCCAATGCCGATCTCTGCTGAATTAGCAGCGAGCGCCACCAGCTTGTTGCGATAGGCGATCAGTTCATCATTGTTGGCGAAAAACCCCTGTGCCACCATGTCATCCGAATATAATGTATAAAGCTGGACAATCTGCTGGAGATCGAATTCCGGGTGATATTGCACTGCCCATGCAATAGATCGCCCGAGTGGGATGAGCGCGGCCTGTACCCGGCTGTGGCTATTCGATGCGAGCAAGGTCGCATTATCGGGCAGGCGGCTGACCTCATCATAATGGATGCACAAAGCATCAAATACCAAACCCTTGCCTCCGAATATCTGATGGTCCCGGCCTTCCGGCAAGGCGTAAATTTTGCGCGCGATCCCGACTTCGCGCCCGCGCGGGTTGCTGATCACCATGCCGCCCGCCGCCATCACGAGAATTTGCAGACCCCAGCAACTGCCGAAAATCGGCAAGCCATGATCCGCTGCTTCTTTGGTCAGGGCGATCTGGTTGGTCACGGCAAAATCGGTGTCATAAGCATGCAGCGCAGATCCGGTGATCACGAATCCGTCATAATCCGACCATGTCCGGCTATATGGCATCACACCATCCGGGTCGGCCCCGTTCAATATATCCAGTTCAATGTCCGGAAATTCCGCCGAGATCGCAATGGCGTAAATTTCGCTGGATGAACGGACGCCAATGGCGCGGGACTGGGCGCGCTTGTCGGCGGTATTGCCCTCTAGCAACAACAGGCGGGTCATATATCTCCATTCATCGCGCTGATTGGTCTAGACTGATAATTAGACGGGGTGATTGCGTTTGAACAGTCGCGCCAATAAGCTACGGCGCTTGACCCGCATCCGGCCTGATTTCAGGACATTGCGCCGAAATAGCCGCGCGCCGATGCGGATAATCAACCCCGTCCACATCACTTGCCACAACAGGGCCAGCACATGCGGCCATAATGCTGCCTCTTGGGCTGCCCGCGCCAGCATGGCAAAAGGCGAACTGAACGGGAACAGCACGGCAAATAATTCGATCGGTTCGCCGGTTTTCGTGACGGTAAAGCTGGCCAAAAAGAAGAACAGCAATTGTGCCATGGTCACCGGCATCGAGAGAGTCTGCACCTCGCGGACCGAAGATGCCATGCCGCCTATGCCCAGAAAGAGCGAGCCAAGCAGCAGATAGGCCGTAGTGAAATAGGTAATGGCCAGCACGAAGAACAGGGGCCAGCTAACCGCCGGGGTCGCCAATAACGGCAGGTTGACATCGGTCATCATGACGGCAATCGCGCCCGCGCCGAACCAGACGGAAATGCCGATAAAGGCCATGCCCAGCATCGCAAACAGCTTGCCCAGAAAAATGGCGTCAATCGGCACGGAGGCGGCCAATATTTCGATGATCTTGTTGGTTTTTTCTTCGACGAGATTGGAGAGCACCATGCCCGCCAGCAACATCGTCAGCAGGAATAAGATCATTTGGGCCAATTGGGCCGTGACCAGTCGGCTGGTGTTGCGCTCACTATCGCTGGCCTTGATGTTGGTCAGTGTCAGCCGGGCAGGTTTGGCCTGCCCGTCACGGGCATGTTGCAATATCAGGCCCACTGTCCCCTGCCAGCGGGCGACATCTGTCGGTGTCGCGGTGAAATGCGGATGGTCGAGCGAACCGGACAGCACCCCCATATAGTTTTTTCCGCCACTGCCTTGGTTGAGCAATTGGGCGATGCCCGCCTCATTCTGGTCACGTTTCGCTAGCGGCGCTAAAAACGGCAAATTGCCGCTGCCGAGTTGATCCGCCAGCCCGTGATGGGCGGTGATGAGCGCGTCCACCTCCGCTTGTGCCATGGCAATGGCGATAACGGGCTGATTGATGTCCTTGGCGACCTGACTGCCCACGCCGCCCGCCGCCAACCCGATCAGGATTGGGAAAAATGGGCCGAGCAGAAAGAAAATGAAGGATTTGGAGAAAATCACGGCGGTAAAGTCGCGCCGCGCGATCACCCATGATGCCTGTATCAGTCGCTTCATGCGATTTTCTCATCCTGTTCGCGGACCAGTTCAGCGGCGGCAGCCTCGCCCGCAATGGCGACAAAGGCATCATGCAGGCCGGGCCGTTCAATCGACAATGATAAAATCCCCGCATCGCCCTCAATCAGGGCGCGCAACAATGGCTCCACCCCGATGTCCGGCAGGGTGAAATGCCAATAATGCCCATCGGGCAATGTACCGGGGGGCAGGGCGGCACGCCATGGGCCATCCAGTTCGCGGGTTTCCAGCCGCACCTGTGGTCGCAGTCGGTCGCGCGCGGTCTCGACCTTGCCATGAAATGGCACTTTACCCCCGGTGATGATCGCGATTTCTTCGCACAATCGTTCGGCATGGGCGATGACATGGGTGGAGAAAATCACCGTTACCCCGGCATCGGCCTGTGCGCGGATCATGCGTTCAAGCTTTTGCTGGTTGAGCGCATCAAGGCCGGAAAATGGTTCGTCCAGCACGATCAGCCGGGGCCGATGCACGATGGTGCCAAGTAATTGGACCGTCTGGGCCATGCCCTTTGATAGCTGCCTGATCTGGCGTTCCATTGCATAGCCCAGACCATGTTCTGCCATTAAGGCGCGCGCCCGCTTGCGCCCTTCCTTCAACGGCAGGCCGCGCAGCGCGCCCATGAAGGCGATGGCCTCAACAGCCTTCATGCCGGGATATAGCCCGCGCTCTTCAGGCAGATAACCGACATGTTGCGCGACCTTGAGCGGGTTTTCGCTGCCGAGGATGATCCGTTGGCCGTCATCCGGCTCGATAATGCCGAGCAGCATCCGTAAAATCGTGGTCTTGCCCGCGCCATTGGGACCGAGAATGCCGAAAATACTGCCTGTCCGCACTTGCAGATCGACCCCATCGACAGCGCGGAAATCATCGAAATTCTTGATCAGTCCCCGCGCATCAATCGCGAGATCGCCCAAAGCGGGGGTGCTTGGATCGGCGGTGGGCGGCGAGGTGTCGACTGTCATGCCGGGGTCCAGTTCCAACAATTATCGGCTTAAGCTAAGAGGTCCGCGTGCCGCTGTCCATGCACCGGCTATAATGGCTAATCCCTAATCCGATGCAAATGCAGCGCGCAAAAATGCGGGCAAAAAGAAACCGGGCCTCGGTATCATGCCAAGGCCCGGTTCTTTGCAGAGGCAAGGAGCTATCAGACGGTCAGGTGAAGCCCGCCATCCCCCTCATCGACATGGACGGTCGATCCATCCGGCACATTGCCCGACAAGATCATTTCCGCGAGCGGATCTTGCAGATATTTCTGCACCGCCCGCTTCAATGGCCGTGCGCCATAGACGGGATCATAGCCCACCCGGCCCAGCCATGCTCGCGCCGCATCGGTGAGGTCGAGCGTGACCTTGCGATCCTTCAACAATTTGCCGACCCGGCTGATCTGGATGTCGACAATCGGTGCCATATGTTCGCTGCCCAGACGGTGGAACAGGATGATCTCATCCAGACGGTTGAGGAATTCCGGCCGGAAATGCCCGCGCACGATTTCCATTACCTGCGGCTCCACCGATTCGACGCTCGCGCCTTCACCAAGGCCCGCGATGAACTGCGAACCAAGGTTGGAGGTCAGCACGATAATCGTGTTGGTGAAGTCGACGGTGCGGCCATGGCCATCGGTCAGACGACCATCGTCCAGCACCTGCAACAACACATTGAACACATCGCTATGTGCCTTCTCGACCTCGTCGAACAGCACGACCTGATAGGGCCGCCGTCGCACCGCCTCGGTCAATACGCCGCCTTCTTCATAGCCGACATAGCCGGGAGGCGCGCCGATCAATCGGGCGACCGAATGTTTCTCCATGAATTCGCTCATGTCGATGCGGACCATGGCGGCGCTGTCGTCGAACAGGAATTCGGCCAGCGCCTTGGTCAATTCGGTCTTGCCGACACCGGTCGGGCCGAGGAACAAGAAGCTGCCCAAAGGCCGGTTCGGGTCCTGCAGTCCGGCGCGGCTACGGCGCACGGCGGTGGATACGGCCCGGACCGCATCGGCCTGACCGATCACTCGTTTGCCAAGCTCAGCCTCCATCGCCAGCAGCTTTTCTCGCTCGCCTTCCATCATCCGATCCACCGGAATGCCGGTCCAGCGCGAGACGACCCCGGCAATGTCATCTGCCGTGACTTCTTCGCGCAGCATGGCACCGCCTGCGACCTGTTCGGCTTCAGTCAATTGCCGTTCCAAATCCGGGATGCGGCCATAGGCCAGCTCACCGGCCTTGGCGAGATCGCCGCCGCGCTGCGCCTGTTCCAGTTCCGAACGGGCAGCATCCAGCGCTTCCTTGATCTTGGCCTCGCCTGCGATCTTTTCCTTCTCGCCCTGCCAGCGGGTCGTCAGTTCCGCCGATTGCTGTTCGAGATTGGCAAGGTCTTCTTCCAGCGTGTCGAGACGATCCTTCGAAGCCTGATCGGTTTCCCGCTTCAGCGCTTCGCGTTCGATCTTGAGCTGGATGATCCGGCGGTCGAGATTTTCGATTTCTTCCGGCTTGGACTCAACCTCCATCCGCAAACGGCTTGCGGCTTCGTCCATCAGGTCGATGGCCTTGTCCGGCAGGAAGCGATCCGAAATATAGCGGTTGGACAAAGTCGCCGCCGATACCAGTGCACCATCGGTGATCCGCACCCCATGGTGCAGTTCATATTTCTCCTTCAGTCCGCGCAGGATCGAGATCGTATCTTCAACCGTCGGCTCGCCCACGAACACGGGCTGGAACCGGCGTTGGAGGGCGGCGTCTTTTTCGACATATTTCTGATATTCATCGAGTGTCGTCGCGCCGATGCAGTGCAATTCGCCACGAGCCAGCGCAGGCTTGAGCAAATTGCCCGCATCCATCGCGCCTTCCGATTTGCCCGCGCCAATCAGCGTGTGCATTTCATCGATGAACAAGACGATCTGCCCCTCGGCACCCTTCACCTCGTCCAGCACGCCCTTCAACCGTTCCTCGAACTCGCCACGATATTTCGCGCCCGCGATCAGGCTGCCCATATCGAGCGCCATCAACGTGCGGTCCTTGAGCGTATCCGGCACATCGCCATTGGCAATGCGCAGCGCGAGCCCTTCCGCAATCGCGGTCTTGCCCACGCCCGGTTCGCCGATCAGCACCGGGTTGTTCTTGGTCCGGCGCGCCAGAATCTGGATGGTGCGGCGGATCTCCTCGTCACGGCCAATGACGGGATCGAGCTTGCCCGCGCGTGCTGCTTCCGTCAGGTCGCGTGCGAATTTCTTCAGGGCGTCATAGCGATCTTCGGCGGAAGCCGTATCAGCGGATCGGCCACCGCGTAAGTTGTTGATTGCCGCGTTCAGCGCCTCTGCCTTCACCCCTGCCATTGCGAGCGCCTTGCCCGCCGTCGTGCCGGATGCCAGCACCAGCGCCAGCAGCAATCGTTCGACGGTGACATAGCTGTCACCCGCCTTTTGCGCGACCTGTTCTGCCTGATCCAACACACGCACGGCATCATTATCGAAACCGGGGGCTGCCTGTGCGCCGCTGCCCGATACGGCGGGAATTTTGGCGAGCGCTGCATCGGTTTCGCGGGTCGCGGCCATCGCATCGCCACCAGCAGCCTTGATCAGACCGGCGCACATGCCCTCGCTGTCTTCCAACAGAGCTTTCAAGAGATGTTCCGGCGAAATCCGCTGATGATTCATGCGGATGGACACGGTCTGCGCGCTTTGCAGGAATCCCTTCGCGCGATCGGTAAATTTTTCAAGGTTCATGAAATGCCCCTTCCTTTCACATCTCATGTGGTGTTGCGGATATACAACACAAGAGGGGGGCTGATTTTTTCGAAACGGGTTACAACAGCCCTAGGCTCCGCAGGCTTTTATGGCCGGTCCTACCGATGATGATATGGTCATGCACAATGATGGCGAGGTGGCGGCCCGCCTCTGCGATTTTGCGGGTCAGGTCGATATCGGCCTTGCTCGGTTGCGGATCGCCGCTTGGATGATTGTGGACGAGGATGAGCGACACCGCGCCCAGATCAAGCGCCCGCCGGATCACCTCGCGGATATGGATCGCCGCCTCATCGACCGAGCCTTCCGCTGCCAGTTCATCGCGGATCAGCATATTGCGGGCATTGAGATAGAGGACGCGCACGCGCTCCACCGCCTGATGCGCCATATCGGCATGGAGATAATCGAGCAAAGATTGCCAGCTTCCCAAGACGGGCCGGTTGATCACTTCCGATTTCAGCAGGCGTAACGCCGAAGCTTGCGTGATCTTGAGCGCGCCGATCACCCCATCGGATAAGCCTGCGCGTCGCAATGCCTCGACATCCGCACAGAGCAAGGCACCCAGCCCGCCGAACGCGTTGATTAATTGTTTCGCGAGGGGCTTGGTATCGCGGCGAGGAATGGCGAGGGCGAGCAAATATTCGACCAACTCATGTTCAAGCAGCGCCTCCGGCCCGCCATCGACCAGCCGTTGGCGTAATCGGGCGCGATGACCGGACCCATCTTCTGCCAATTCGCCCATGACATCTCCTACGCAACATACATTTTACTCAGGCAAGACGACCTCTCAGGCCGGGTTGACGAAATTATCCATCACCCGTTTCAGGCCGGCCTGTTCGAACTCGATGTCCAGCTTGTTGCCGTCCATATCTGTGATCGTGCCATAGCCGAATTTGTTATGGAATACGCGCTGGCCGATCAGCAGATCACCGCGCGGCTTGGCGGCAAAGCTCGCGGCCTTTTCGCGGGCGCGGACCGGGGATATGGAAGACCAGCCATTGCCGCTCGCCCGTTCCCAACCGGGGCCATGGGTACCAGCGGAACCTGCATTCGGCGTGAACGACCGGGCGGCATTATTGTCCTGCACAAAAGCGCTGCCAAAGCTGTTGGCTGACACCGTATTGCCCCAGCCCTGATACCCGCGCGCCCCCGAGGTCATCGTCGTGTCCTGCTCGATATGGTCGGCCGGTAATTCTGCAATGAAGCGGGAGGGGAGTGCGCTCATCCATTGACCGTAAATGCGGCGGTTGGCGGCGTGCCAGATCGAACAATGCTTGCGCGCCCGCGTGATCGCGACATAGCCGAGCCTGCGCTCTTCCTCCAATGACGCCGCGCCACCTTCATCAAGCGCGCGTTGCGACGGAAACACACCTTCTTCCCAGCCGACGAGAAAGGTCCGATCGAATTCCAGCCCCTTGGCGGCGTGGATGGTCATGATCGTGACCTTCTGGCCATCGTCGCCCGCATCATTGTCCATCACCAGGCTGACATGCTCAAGGAACATATCGAGCGATTCATATTCCTCCATCGCGCGGACAAGTTCCTGAAGATTTTCCAGCCTGCCCGTCGCATCGGCCGATTTGTCGGCCTGCCACATCGCGGTATAGCCGGATTCCTCCAGCACGAGCCGCGCCAATTCGCCATGGGGCAGGGTGCTGGCCGAATCCCGCCACCGCGCAATATCGCCGATGAACCGCCCCAACGACCGCCGTGCCTGTGGAGTCAATTCATCGGTGTCGAGAATAGCAATCGCCGCCGTCGACAGCGAGATGCCCTGTGCGCGGGCCAGTCGATGGAGCTTGGCCATCGCGGTATCGCCTAGCCCGCGTTTCGGCAGGTTGATGATCCGTTCAAACGCAAGATCGTCTTGCGGTTGATGCACCATCCGCAAATACGCGAGCGCATCGCGAATTTCCGCACGCTCATAAAAACGAAATCCGCCGACGATTTTGTAGGCAATGCCGGTCGCGATAAAGCGTTCCTCGAATTCGCGGGTCTGGAACTGGGCCCGGACGAGGATCGCCATTTCATTGCTCGCCTCGCCCTGTCGCCGGGCATCTTCAATCGCCTCGCCAACGCACCGCGCCTCTTCCGGTCCGTCCCATACGCCGGTGACCTGCACTTTTTCGCCGGCATCCCGCTCGGTCCAAAGGCTCTTGCCAAGCCGATCGCCATTCATCGCAATCAGCCCCGATGCCGCGCCCAGAATATGCGGGGTGGATCGGTAATTCTGTTCAAGCCGGATCGTGACCGCGCCCTGAAAATCTCGTTCGAACCGCAAAATATTCGCGACCTCGGCCCCGCGCCAACTGTAGATGCTCTGATCGTCATCGCCGACGCAGCAGATATTTTTACGCTCCTGCGCCAACAGCCGGAGCCAGAGATATTGGGCGGAATTGGTGTCCTGATATTCGTCCACCATGATATATTTGAACCGGCGCTGATAATCGGCCAGCACCTCGCGATCCTTTTTCAGGATCGTCAGCATATGGAGCAGCAGATCTCCGAAATCACAAGCGTTCAAGGCGCAAAGACGCGCCTGATAGGCGGCATAAAGTTGCTTGGCCTTGCCATCGCCAAAGGCCTCATTATCCCCGGCATCCAGATCGGCAGGGGTCAGGCCCCGGTTTTTCCATTTGTCGATCACGCCCGCGAATTGCTTGGCCGGGAATTTTTTCTCGTCCAGCCCGGCGGCAGTGATGACCTGTTTCAACAGGCGGATCTGATCATCGGTGTCGAGGATATTGAAATTACTGTGCAGGCCGACAAGCTCGGCATGACGGCGCAGCATCTTGGCGCAGACCGAGTGGAATGTGCCCAACCACGGCATACCCTCAACCGCCGGGCCGATCATCCGCCCGACCCGTTCGCGCATTTCGCGCGCGGCCTTGTTGGTGAAGGTGACGGCCAGAATTTCGGACGGCCACGCCCGTTGCGTCGCGACAAGATGCGCCAGCCGCGCCGTCAGCGCAGACGTCTTGCCCGTGCCTGCCCCTGCCAGCACCAAGACTGGCCCGTCCGTTGTCAACACGGCCTCGCGCTGTGGCGGGTTCAGGCCATGCAGATAGGCGGGTTCAGGCGAATGTAATGCTGGCTCCATGATGCGAACGATTAGGGAACATCGTAGCGTAGGGCAAGGCCGGATTTACCCCTTGCGCCATTTGATAAAGAGGTGGCGGACCAGCATCAAGGGCGGCATTCGCAAGATATGGGCGCGCAGATAAAAGGCGAAACGCGTGATTGGATACGTCTTTTTCCCCCAGCCATCGCGGGAGAGGATGCAGCGCAGAAACCATCTGTCCCGCCATCCCAATGGCCGATCATCGCCAAAAAGATGTGCGGCCAGCCGATCAGCCTGCAATACATAAGCGGTCAACCCGTGGCGCGCGGCGCGGGAGAGCAGTTCCTTGTCAAAGTCCGGGTCTTCATGCCGAAACTCACGCAAGAGTTGGTGAATATCCCACAAATTGCGCAAGCCCCCCGCCAGATCGCCATCGGCCAGCAGATGCGCAACGGCATGGCAGATCATGTCGGCGGGGTTGAGGTGCGCAATCCCATCGTCGCGCCGCACACAATCGCGCACCATCGCCTCGGCATCCGGTTCCAAGCGATGGGTCAGCGGCAGAATCGTGTGATGCACATCGATCATTCGATCGCGGGCGCGATGGATCAAAGGGGGCAGTTCATGCATCCATTGGCGGTAATAATGATCGTCATAGGCATCGGCCTTGACCCATTCCCAGCCAGCGGCCAGCAATCTTTTCTCGGCATCATCAAGTTGGCGGCGCGGCAATAATATATCGAGGTCGCCGACAAAACGGCCATCGCCCGCCTCCAGCCCCGCGATGATATAGGCGCAGCCCTTCAACAGCACCACCGGATAACCAGCGCCATGAAAGGTGCGGCGCGCCATCTCCACTTCCCATCGTGCCTGTGTCTGGGCATGGGCAAGGGCGGTTCGCGCATCGTTCAGCCGTCGCCTGACGGCTTCCGGCACCTTCTGGCCCGCAAGGCGGATCGCCAGACTGCCGACCAATTGTTCGGCGCGGGCGATGGTGATGACCTCGGTCCAGTCCTTGACCGATAAATGCACGGCCTGTCCCGGCGCGCGCAACAGCCCGGCCAGCAATGATGACGCCCGCGTCATGCCAGTTCCGCCCATGTCTGTTCGACCAGCGCGATGGCGCTTGCGGTATCATTATAGTCGATGGCCCGCGCCGGGACTTGATGGACAAGCTGGGTCAAGGCGCGAAACCCGGCCTCGCCAAGGGTGATGTAATTGGTCGATGATTGGGTCAGGCGCATAAAGACTTCCGCCGCGCCAATCGGTCGAATGGCGGGCGGATGACCGAAGCGAGGGAATAACAGCAAGGCAGGGCGCGCAGGCTCATCCATCCGTTCAACGGCGTCCGGCCCCGGCATCAAATGGCGGATCGCACCCTTTGGCGTGCCGGTGAGCAGGGGGCCAAAGCGATCGGATGCGCCGATCAGCGCCTGCATCACTTCCACCGCCTCATTTTTCAGGCTGATGGCGCGGGGAAAGCCATGGGCATGGCCGGTATTGGGGTCGATCAAGGCGAATTCATCGCCCATGAAGCGCCAGCCGCGTTCACCCAATTGGGCGGACAAGGTTGATTTTCCTGCGCCCGACAGGCCCGTCATGATCAACGCCTTGCCATCGCGTTCGACCATTGATGCATGGAGCAACAAATAGCGCCGCTGTCCCAAGGCCATTTGCAGGTTCATCGCCATTTCGGCGGCCAGTATGCCATGGGCCAAGGGCAAGGGCATCGCCTCTGGCAGCATGAAATCGCCCCGAATATCGATATTCGGACGAATCCAACGCCGCAGCGGGCTGGATGGTTCCAGCCGGACGGTGAAATCAGGCACCGCGACCGCAGGCCGAGGATAGGCCTGATAAAGGCGGTTCAGCAGCTTGACCGGCCCGGCCCATACCGATCCGATGCGGAACATAATCGGGCCGATGCGAAGATGTATTTGGTGCTTCATGCGCGCCACACCAAACCGGCCTCTTCCAGTTCCGAAAGCCGCGCGGTGATCGACGCCATGGCATCATTATCCGGTGCAATGTCATGGGCCAGTTCCAGCCGGGCTATCAGCCCCGCCATATCGGTCGGCGCTTCGCGCAATGCGGCCAGAATTTCAGGCATCGGCGCGGCCAGAATGTGCGTCGCGCCGGAGGGGCGATGATAAGCGAGCGTCAGCCCCTCCATCTGGCTGATGACAAGCCGATCGGCAGGATCGCAGCGATAATAGGTTTTATGGATTTTACGCACAGGATGAACTCGGGTTAAGTGCTGCATCAGCCTTTTGGCATTTGCAACGAGGCATAGCAGGTAAAGCCGCTCATCCCATTCTGCAGCCGCCTGATATAATTGGTATAGGCTTCGCTGGTGGCATAATCGGTGCCGGGTAGGCTGGTCCCATTTTGTAGGGCGGTGCGCACCTCTTCGCCGCTGAATGGCCGGGCTGCAGGCGGGAATGCGCCGGGCGTTGACGGATCGACAAGCAGTCCGTCAGGGCCGATATAAAAATTGGATTGGGCAGGGTCAGGCACCGGAATCTGGCAGTTCAGTACCGAACCTGTCGTCTGGGCAAGGGCTGGACGCACGGTGACGATGGTCGCCGCCGTTACCGCTCCAAGTGCCAACATCTGCCTGCGTGTTGCGGCGAGTTGGGTTTTCCTGTCCATGTCATAATCCTTACGCTACGCACTCGTACACAGACGTTATACAGCACCGCTGAAAACTTGACGAGCCAAGATGGTTAATGCGTGACATGAAATGTTGAACGAATTTTTTCTCTATACGCCGCCATGGGGCCTGTTGCTGTTGGCTGCGGGCTGGGCAGCGATTGTGGGTTGGTCGCCTGCCTTGGCGGGACCGGCGCTGCTCGCGGGGCTGGCGCTTGGATTGGCGGCGTTTCAGCGCATGCGGTTTCAGATCGGACAGGTTGATCCCGGACATTTGATCGAGGTCGCCCCGGTGGCGAACGAGGCGCGTCTGGCGGCGCTGATGGAGGCGATCGACGAGCCCTTGTTGCTGGTGCAGGGGCGTCGGGTGATGCGCGCCAATAAGGCGGGGCTTGCCCTGTTCGGCGCGCATATCGAGGATGAAGATATTCGTCTTGCGATCCGACATCCGGCGGCGGCGGCCTTGTTCAGTCGTTTCGAACGCTCGAACGAACCGCAAGCCCGCCAATTAAAGGGTTTTGGCGGACCTGATCGGCGCTGGCAGATGCGGATTGCGCCGCTGGGCGATGGCGCGGCATTGGTCAGGCTGGCTGATCTTAGCCAGCAGGATGCGGCAGATCGGATGCGTACGGATTTCGTTGCCAATGCCAGCCATGAACTGCGCACGCCGATTGCAGCGTTATTGGGATTTATCGAAACGCTCAACGATCCGATGGCGGGCGGCGATCCTGCAACTCGCAAACGCTTTCTCGGCATTATGGCGACCGAGGCAAAGCGGATGGACCAGCTTGTCAATGACCTGATCTCCCTCTCGCGTATCGAGGCGGATCGATACACCGCGCCCGCCGGGGAGGTGGATCTTGGTGCGCTGGCCCATGTCGTGGCCAATCAGATCATGGCGGCGGGCGTGGCTGCATCCGGGCAGATTGCGGTCGATGTTGCCGAAGGCACGCCATTAGTGAAGGCGGATCGCGGCCAGATAGAACAATTGCTCCACAATCTGATGGGCAATGCCGTCAAATATGGTCGGGTAGGCGCGCCTGTGCGTGTTACGGTCAGGCCAGATGTGGGGGATATGGTGCGTTTGAGCGTCGCGGATGAAGGCGAGGGTATATCGCCCGACCATCTCCCCCGGCTGACCGAGCGTTTCTACCGCGTGGATGCGGGGCGCAGTCGGGCCAGCGGCGGCACCGGCCTTGGCCTCGCCATCGTCAAGAACATCGTGGAGCGTCATCGCGGAACGCTCAATTTTGCATCGCAACAAGGTGTCGGCACCAATGTCACTGTGCGCTTGCCAATGGTGGTGCCAGTCGCTGGGTTGTCCGCGTCATAAAACTGTCATGAAATTGTAACAGAAGAGCCGCGAAGCACGGCTAATGCCCGTGTCGAGATATTTTCGGGGGTTAAAAAACCGACATGAAACGCGCAATTTCAACACTATCGGCCATATCCGTCGCATTGGCCCTGACTGCTTGTGGCGAATCGGGCAACAATGGCGGTGCTCGTGACGGCATTCGCGCTGTCGGTTCATCCACCGTTCTGCCTTTTGCGAAGGCGGTGGCCGATAAATTCGGTCAGAAAAACCCGAACTTCAAGGCGCCCATTGTGGAGTCGCAAGGCACTGGTGGCGGCTTCAAGCTGTTTTGCGCAGGTGTTGGCACGGCCCATCCGGACATTGCGAACGCATCGCGCCGTATCAAAAAGTCCGAACTTGATGACTGCATCAAGAACGGGGTGAAGGATATTGTCGAGGTTCAGGTCGGGATCGACGGCATTGTGCTGGCGCATGCCAAGAATGCCGCGCCGCTGACCTTGAGCGAAGTCGATGTATATAAGGCGCTGGCCGCCAATCCTTTTGGCAAGCCGAACACCGCCAAGACATGGCAAGATGTGAACCCGGCGCTGCCCGCGATTGCGATCAGCGTCTATGGCCCGCCAACGTCTTCCGGCACGCGCGATGCCTTTGCCGAACTGATCCTTGAAAAGGGTTGCGATTCCGATCCGGCGATGAAGGCGCTGAAAGATAGCGACAAGGACAAGCACAAGAATCTTTGCACTGGCGTGCGGGAAGATGGTGCCTATGTCGATGCGGGCGAAAACGATAATCTGATCGTTCAGAAACTTGTCGCCAATCCGAACGCTGTCGGCATCTTCGGTTTCTCCTTCCTCGAAGAGAATGCCGATAAGGTGCAGGGCGTGGCGGTGCAGGGCGTGGTCCCGACCTATGCGACCATCGCCGATTATTCTTATCCAGGTGCGCGTCCGCTCTTCATCTATGTGAAGAAGGCGCATCTGAACTCCATTCCGGGCATCAAGGAATTCCTCGCGGAATTCGCCTCGGCCTGGGGTCCGGGCGGTTATCTTGCCAAGCATGGCATGATCGCCGCGCCGGAGGATGTCCGCAAGAAGAATGCGGACGTCATCGCCAATCTGACGCTGCTCGACCCGGCCAGCATCAATTGATCCATCGCAGCCATCCTGCTCATTGAAAAATGGGCAGGATGACAAGAGTTTTGACCTGACATGATCCAGATCGCGATCTTTTTGGTAATTGGCCTCAGCATCCTCGGCTTTGTCGCGGGTAGAGGTCGTGCCAGTGCCTTTTCCAAGGGACGAACTGCGGCAGCTGTTCGGCCACATAGTCGCCCTAATCATCACGGCGCGCATGTGCTGTTATGGGCGCTGATCCCGGCGTTGCTGGTGGCGGCGGCGTCGAGCGCTTTGGTGCCTGCGCTGGTGAATGATGCGGTGCTGTCCAGCCTGCCCGCCGCGCAACAGCCGCAAAGCCAGATGGATCGGGCGGCGCTGCTGGAAGAGGTTAGCGCGATTGCCAGCGGTCAGAGCATGGGCGGCTTTATCGAAGCCAGCCAAAGCCTGGTCCCGGCGTATAAGGTCGCCAATACCAAGTTCAACGGCATCGCTGCGGCGCTTGCGATATTGGTCGCGGTGATTGGCGGGCTGTTCGGTTTCTCCAAGGTGCGGCCAGATTTCCGGGCGCGGACGCGGGTAGAGCGGTTGACCATGACCGTACTGTTCATGGCCTCGCTGATCGCGATTTTGACGACCATCGGGATCGTCGGTTCGCTGTTGTTCGAATCGATCCGCTTCTTTGGCATGGTATCACCGGTCGAGTTTCTGTTCGGCACCCATTGGAGCCCGCAAATGTCGTCGAGCGGCGCTGCTGCCGGTTCCTATGGCGCGATCCCGTTGTTCTGGGGGACAGTCTTTATCGGTGCGATTATCGCGATGATCGTGGCCATTCCCTTTGGCCTGATGAGCGCGATCTACCTCACCCAATATGCCGCGCCGAAAGTGCGGAGCTGGCTGAAGCCGATCCTGGAGTTGCTCGCGGGCGTGCCGACGGTGGTCTATGGCTATTTCGCCGCACTCACCATCGCGCCGCCGCTGCGTGATTTCGCGGTATCGATCGGCATCACTGGCGCGTCATCGGAAAGCGCCTTGGCCGCCGGTCTGGTGATGGGGGTGATGATCATCCCGTTCGTGTCCTCAATGGCCGATGACAGCATCGCCGCCGTGCCGCAGGCCATGCGCGACGGGTCGTTGGCGATGGGCGCGACGCCATCGGAAACGATCAAGCGCGTGCTGATCCCCGCGGCCTTGCCCGGCATTGTCGGCGGGGTGCTGCTCGCCGTCAGCCGCGCCATCGGTGAAACCATGATCGTGGTGATGGCTGCAGGTCTTGCCGCGAACCTCACCGCCAACCCCTTTGCCAGCGTCACGACCGTCACGACCCAGATCGTGCAGCTGATGACGGGTGATACCGAGTTCGACAGCCCCAAGACGCTTGCGGCATTTGCGCTTGGTTTGGTGCTGTTCCTTGTAACGCTGGCCCTCAACATCATCGCCCTTCGGGTCGTGAAGAAATATCGGGAAGCATATGACTGAGCCGACAACAATGAAGCGGCAGCCCACCGACTGGAGCTCGCCCGCGATGGTGCGGCGGATCAAGGGCCGCTATGCCGCCGAACGCCGTTTCAAGGCGGTGGGGCTGGTGGCGATCCTGATCTCCGTGGCCTTTCTCGCCTTTCTCCTGCTGTCGATGGCGAGCAACGGCGCGCGCGGGTTCATGCGCACCGAAGTGAAGCTGCCGATCGATTTCCCGGCTTCCGCGATCATGATCGATCCGGCGGCGCTGAACGGCACGCCGGACAAGGCCGCAGAAGCCTTGGCCGCCGTCGATTTCGAAGGCCCGGTCGCAACCGCCGCCGAACAGGCTTATGGCGCAGATGGCGCAGGCCTGTTGGCGGACAGCGCGTGGATCATCGTGCGCGATGCGATCAAGGCCGATCCCAGCCTGCTCAGCCGCAAGGCCGAGATCTGGGTGCCTGCCGCAAGCGACCTCGATGTCGCGTTCAAGGGCGAGGGCGATGCCGCGTTGTTGAAGCGGGTGGCCGAGATGAAGCAGGCGGGGGTGATTACCTCCAGCTTCAATAAGGGCTTTCTGACCGGCGCGGATGCGACCGATCCGACGATGGTCGGCATCTGGGGCGCGTTCAAGGGGTCGTTGCTGACGATGATCGTGACGTTGCTGCTGGCCTTTCCGGTCGGTGTGTTCTCGGCGATCTATCTTGAGGAATATGCCCCGCGCAATCGCTGGACCGACCTCATTGAAGTGTCGATCAACAATCTCGCGGCGGTGCCGTCGATCATCTTCGGCCTGTTGGGGCTGGCGGTGTTTCTGGTGATCTTCCCGACGATGCGCTCTGCGCCGTTGATCGGGGGGATGACGCTGGCGCTGATGACGATGCCGGTCATCGTGATTGCGGGGCGTAACGCGATCAAGGCGGTGCCGCCATCGATCCGCGATGCGGCGCTCGGCATTGGCGCCTCGCCGGTGCAGGTGGTGTTCCACCATGTGTTGCCGCTCGCGCTGCCGGGGATTTTGACCGGCACGATCATTGGCATGGCCCGTGCGCTGGGTGAAACCGCGCCGTTGCTGATGGTCGGGATGCGGGCGTTTATCTCGGCCCCGCCTGCGGGCTTTACCGATCCGGCGACCGTGTTGCCGGTGCAGATCTTCCTGTGGTCGGATGAAGTCAGCCGTGGCTTTGTCGAAAAGACCTCGGCGGCGATCATCGTCCTCCTCGTATTCCTTCTCGCGATGAATGGCATGGCCATTTACCTGCGCAATCGTTTTGAAACCCGGTGGTGAACCAGATCATGTCCAATATTGAAAGCGCATCCACGCTCAAGATGACGGCGCGCAACGTCGACATCTTTTACGGCGAAAAACAGGCGATCAACAATGTCTCGATCGATGTGTCGATGGAACATGTGACCGCGTTCATCGGCCCGTCGGGCTGCGGCAAATCGACGTTCCTGCGGACATTGAACCGGATGAACGACACGATTTCATCGGCGCGGGTCACCGGCGACATCCGGCTGGACGGCCATGACATTTATGCGCCGGACATGGATGTGGTCCAGCTGCGCGCCCGGGTCGGGATGGTGTTTCAAAAGCCGAACCCGTTCCCGAAGTCGATCTATGAAAACATCGCGTACGGCCCGCGCATCCACGGCCTTGCCACCGGCAAGAGCGAGATGGACGAGATCGTCGAGAAGTCGCTGCGCCGTGCGGGCCTGTGGGATGAAGTGAAGGACCGTCTGGCCGATAGCGGCACGGCGCTGTCCGGTGGTCAGCAGCAGCGCCTGTGCATTGCGCGCGCGATTGCGGTCGATCCGGAAGTGATCCTGATGGACGAGCCCTGCTCGGCGCTCGATCCGATCGCCACCGCCAAGATCGAGGAGCTGATCCACGAACTGCGCGGTCGTTATGCGATGGTGATCGTGACCCACAATATGCAGCAGGCCGCCCGCGTGTCACAGCGCACGGCCTTTTTCCACCTTGGTACGCTTGTCGAATATGGCGAGACGTCGGACATCTTCACCAACCCGCGTGAAGAAAAGACCAAGGATTACATCACGGGCCGTTACGGTTGAGGAGCGCAGATATGCCAAGCAATACAGGACATACGGTCAAGGCGTTCGACGAGGAACTGGGCCAATTGCGCGCCCTCATCTCCGAGATGGGCGGCCTTGCCGAACAGGCCATCAATCAGGCCATGCAGGCACTGACGCGCCGGGATAATGATGCGGCGATGCGCGTGGTCGAGAATGACCATCGGATTGATGCGCTGGAGATGGAAGTGGAGCGCCTCGCGGTCCGCCTGATCGCCTTGCGCGCCCCGATGGCGGACGATCTGCGCGAAGTCGTGGCCGCGATGAAGATTGCGGGCGTGGTCGAACGTATTGGCGATTATGCCAAGAATATCGCCAAGCGCGTGCCGCAATTCGCCGAGGCCAAGGACATTGGTCCCCTCGCGATTTTGCCGGAAATGGGCAAGATGGCGAGTGAAATGGTGCGCACCGCGCTGGATGCCTTTGCCGCGCGCAGCCCGGAACAGGCACAGGCCGTTGTCGCCCGCGATACCGCGCTCGACACTTTCTACAATAGCGTGTTCCGCGCCTTGCTGACCTATATGATGGAAAATCCGCACAATATCACGCCGTGCGCCCATCTGTTGTTCATGGCCAAGAATCTTGAACGGGTCGGCGATCATGCCACCAATATCGGCGAGATGGTCTATTTCGCCGCGACCGGCGCGCATCTCGCTGAACGCGTGCGCGGCGGTGATCTGGACGACTGATCCTCACTTCACGATCGGATTTAGCGCTCATGGCACAACCTCGCCTCTTGCTGGTGGAAGACGATCCGGCGCTGGCCGAACTGCTCAAATGGAATTTTGAGCGGGAGAATTATATCGTCGATCATACGGCGGATGGCGAGGAGGCGCTGCTGCTCGCGCGGGAGGCGACACCCGATCTGGTCCTGCTCGATTGGATGATCGAGGGCCTGTCCGGGCTTGAAGTCTGTCGCCGTCTGCGTCGTCTGCCCGATACGGCCAATGTGCCGATCATCATGCTGACCGCGCGGGGCGAGGAAGAAGACCGTATTCGCGGTTTGGAAACCGGCGCGGATGATTATGTCACCAAGCCGTTTTCGCCGCGTGAACTGATTGCGCGGGTGGGCGCGGTATTGCGCCGGGTCCGCCCTGCGCTGTCGGCTGAAATCCTCGAATATGCGGACATCAGCATGGATTTGGTCGCCCATCGGGTGAAGCGCGGTGGCGATGTGGTCAATCTCGGTCCCACCGAATTCCGCTTGTTGCGGCATTTTATGGAGCATCCGGGCCGCGTCTTTTCGCGCGAACGGCTGTTGGATGCGGTCTGGGGCCAAGATAGCGACATCGAGGTCCGCACCGTCGATGTGCATATCCGCCGCTTGCGCAAGGCAATCAACGAAGGCGACAGGGCGGATATTATCCGCACTGTGCGTTCGGCAGGCTATGCGCTGGATGCTGATGGCAGCCTTTGACGACTTGGGCGCCCGTCGTTAAGGCAGGCGGCATGACACGCTCTATCACCGACCTCGTCGAAGAATATGAATTTCTCGACAAAGACGACCGTTATCGCCTGCTGATCGAGCTTGGAAACGAGCTGGAACCGATGCCCGATGCGCTGAAAAATGACGCGACATTGGTGCGGGGCTGTTCCGCCAGCGTGTGGATATATCCGGTCGAAGGCGAGGGCGGGACGCTCCATTTCCTGGCGGACAGCAACGCCGCGATCACCAAGGGGATCGTCGCCTTGGTAATCCTGATGGTGCAGGACCGTCCGGCCAAGGAGATCGCTGCGATGGACATTGCAGATGCCCTTGCGCCGTTCGATCTTAAAAACCAGCTCAGTTCCAATCGGACGCAGGGCATTCCCAATATGATCGCGTTGATCCGGGAAACGGCGGGCCGGTTGGCAGGTTGAGCAATACGGGCAGCGGTGGTGACACGCGCCCGTACGATAAAGACGCGCCTTTTGGCGTCTGCTTGACGCGGACTCCTCATCCGGCGCATTGTCCCGCGAGTTTCAAGAGGGCATCATGGCAAGCAGGGCACCTAATATAACCGGCGGCAATTGGCGGGCAGCCATTCGACGGGCCATTGTCCGCAGTTCGGCGTTTATCGGCGGCATTGGCATGGTCGCGCTTGCGCTGGCTCTTGCCTTCGCCTTAGCCAGCTATCACGGCAGCGATCCGTCGCTGAATACCGCAGCGGGTGGCCCAGTTGAAAATTGGCTGGGGATGCCCGGCGCCTATGTCGCCGATTTGCTGCTGACCCTGTTCGGGCTGGCGGCGGGGCTGACCGTGCCTTTGTTGCTGGTGATCGGGATGCGGTTGATGCGCGATCATCCGATCGGTCGACCAAAGGCGCAGTTTTTCTGGTTGTTGGGTGCCATGCTGCTCTTCGGCAGTGGCTTCGCCACGCTCGATAATAGTGCCAGCAGTAGCCTGCCCGGTGGCCGTGGCGGGGTCATCGGCATGTTGGTCGGTTGGCTCAACCATGCGGGCCTGTCACTGATTGGCGATCTGGCGATTAGCCGCATTCTTTCGCTGGTAATATCGGTCGTACTGGTGCTGGTGGGGCTGTTCTTCGTCTGGCGCGCGCTAGATGTGCAGCCGGGTGAGTTCGACTGGTTGTTCGGTCGCGGGCGCGATGATGACGGCGATGAAGACTGGCCGCACGAGAAGGAAGAGCGCCGGGCAGAAAAGCCTGTGCCGGTCCGCCGTCCGTTAGACGAGGGGGCCGCATTTGAGGCGCCGCCGATTGTGCCGACCGTCATCAATGATCGCCCGTCCGGGTCGGATCAGGTGCGTCGCAAGACCAAATCAAGACAGGAATCGCTCGATCTACGTGATCGCTACACATTGCCGGGGCTAGATTTGCTGTTGCCGCCACCGCCGTCCACGGGGTTTGTCATCGACAAGGCAGCGCTGGAGCGCAACGCCCGGCTGCTGGAATCGGTGCTGGATGATTTCCATGTGAAGGGCCAGATTGTCGAGGTGCGCCCCGGCCCGGTCGTGACCATGTATGAACTAGAGCCGGCTGCCGGGATCAAGGCCAATCGCGTGGTGCAGCTTGCGGACGATATCGCGCGCAATATGTCGGCATTGTCGGCCCGTGTTGCGACTATTCCGGGGCGCAGCGTGATCGGCATCGAACTGCCCAATGCCAAGCGCGAGTCTGTGTATCTCGCGGATCTTGTCGCCTCGGATGCTTTTGAGGATATGACCGCGCAATTGCCGATCATTCTCGGCAAGAATATTTCCGGCGATCCGGTCGTGGCGGATCTCGCGCCGATGCCGCACTTGCTGGTGGCAGGGACCACCGGTTCGGGTAAATCGGTCGGTCTCAACTGCATGATCCTGTCGTTGCTCTATCGCCTGACGCCAGAGCAATGCCGGATGATCATGATCGATCCGAAGATGCTCGAACTGAGCATCTATGATGATATCCCACATCTGCTCGCCCCTGTGGTGACGGACCCGCCCAAGGCGATCCGCGCGCTGAAATGGGCGGTGGAGCAGATGGAGGATCGCTATCGAATGATGGCCTCGGTCTCGGTCCGCAGCCTAGCCGGGTTCAATGAAAAGGTGCGCGGGGCCAAGGCCAAGGGCCAGCCGCTCGGTCGCCGGGTGCAGACCGGCTATGATGCCGATAGCGGCCAGCCGATCTATGAGGAAGAACAGCTCGAATATGAACCATTGCCGCATATCGTGGTGATCGTTGACGAGTTGGCCGATTTGATGATGACGGCGGGCAAGGAAGTCGAATTCCTGATTCAGCGGCTCGCTCAGAAGGCGCGCGCCGCAGGCATCCATCTGATCATGGCGACGCAGCGGCCATCGGTCGATGTCATTACCGGCGTGATCAAGGCGAACCTGCCAACGCGGATCAGTTTTTCCGTGACCTCGAAGATCGATAGTCGCACCATTTTGGGTGATCAGGGCGCGGAACAATTATTGGGCAAGGGCGATATGCTCTATATGCCGGGGGGCAAGCAGATTTCACGCGTGCATGGCCCGTTTGTCTCGGATGAGGAAGTGCGCGCGGTTGCCGATTTCTGGCGGGCGCAGGGGACGCCCGATTATATCCATGCCGTGACCGAAGAATCCGAAGATTCCGGCTATGCGATGGAGGGCGCGCCCGAGGGCGATGACAGCCCGGAAGGCCAGCTATATGCCAAGGCGGTGCAGGTCGTGGCCGAAAGCCAAAAGGCATCGACCAGCTATATTCAGCGTCAGTTGCGGATCGGCTATAATAGCGCCGCGCGCCTGATTGAACGGATGGAAAAAGAAGGCAAGGTCGGAGTCCCCGATCATGTTGGCCGTCGCGAAGTGCTGATCGATACGGATGGTCGTCCGGTCTGAAAAATAGCTATGAAAAATAAATCTTCATTTTGGATGTAAATTGCGTTGACCTTGTTGCGCAAGATGAGAAGGAATGCGCACAGTGATATTTAAATTATTTTTAATTAAATAAGCCAAATATCACTGGGGGGGGGCAACGAACGCGTTTCGATGGCTTAACGTGAGTAAATGTTGTGGTTTTTCAAGGCGACGACTTACCGGAACAGTTGAGGACGTTCCGCAACGAACTCGATCATTTGATGTTGGCATTTGACCGACTGAAAAATCGGGGAAATAGCCGGGCCAATATCAATAATTTTGATCGCGTGCTGAATTTCTATCGCGTGGCCAAGAGCGTCGCCTCTATGCGGCGGGAGCGGAGTAAATTTTTCGCAGATGATCTCTTTGGGGAACCTGCATGGGATATTTTGCTCGACCTTTTCATCGCATCGGCGGATGAGCGCCCTATATCTGTTACCAGTGCCTGTCTTGCTTCCGGCGTGCCGTTGACAACCGCTTTGCGCTGTCTCGATAATCTTGTGCGCCAAGGACTGGTCTCTCGGTCCCCGGATAAGCAGGATCGACGTCGGGCAATTGTGTCGCTGACCCCGAAGGGACAAGGTGCGGTCGAAGCCTGGATCGACATGGCCAATGATAAAATGGGCGCTATTTACGCCTGAGCGGCGTAGCGAAGTAACCGCGAGGACTTAGGCGGTTTCCTCGATCCAGCCGCCGCCCAGCACTTGTTCGCCATCATATAAGACGGCGGCCTGCCCCGGCGATACGCCATAAGCCGCCTCATTGAACACCAGCCACTCGCCTTGCATGACGGCGGGGGTTGGCTTGGCCAATGATCGCACCTTGGCCATGATCGGACGGCCTTCGACATTGCCCAGCCAGCTTGGATCGGTGATGCGCGCCCTGTTGATCGCCAGCGCCTCGCGCGGGCCGACGATCACGGCCTGCCGCTCCGGCTCCAGCCGCACGACATATAAAGGTTCGACCAGCCCGCCGAGTTCCAGCCCCCGGCGCTGGCCGACGGTATAATGGATCAACCCTTTGTGCCGTCCGAGTTCGCGCCCTTCCATATCGAGGATGGGGCCATCGATCCCGGCTTCCGGGCGGACCTTGCGGACCACGCTGGCATAATCGCCATTGGGGACGAAGCAGATATCCTGACTATCCGGCTTCAACGCGACGCCAAGGCCCAGTTCCTGCGCGATGGCGCGGACATCTGTCTTGGGCATGCCGCCAAGCGGGAAGCGGAGATAATCAAGCTGTTCACCGGTGGTCGCAAACAGGAAATAGCTTTGATCACGCGCCGGATCGGCGGCGCGGTGGAGTTCAGCGCCCAATGGCCCGACCTCGCGGCGCACATAATGGCCCGTGGCGAGGCAGTCCGCGCCCAATTCCTTGGCCAGTCGGAACAAGTCGGTGAACTTCACCCCCATGTTGCAGCGGACACAGGGGATGGGCGTGCGCCCGCGCAGATATTCATCGGCAAATTGATCGATCACCGATTGGCGAAAACTGCTTTCATGATCGAACACATAATGGGCAATGCCGAGACGATCCGCGACAGCGCGCGCATCGCGAATATCCTGCCCGGCGCAGCAGCTACCCGTCCGCCCCACGGCAGCGCCATGATCGTACAGCTGGAGCGTGATGCCGATGGTTTCCGCGCCCGAACGTGCGGCAAGGGCTGCCACCACGGATGAATCGACGCCGCCCGACATGGCAACGACAATGCGGCGGGCCTTGGCCGGGCCTTCGAGTTGGAAAAGATCGAACATGATGGGGGCGATGTAGTGGTTCCCAGCCGCTTTTACTAGCCTGTCAAACCCGCGTCATGCCAAGCAAAGGCGCGCCTCTTTCCTTGGCCCATTCCTTGACCTTTGCCCTGCCAGACCCTATTTCGCGAGTTCGGATCTGCGGGGCGTGAGGCTCAGGCGTTTCCCTGACGTGTTTTTCAAGGATTTTCCATGGTTTTCGCCCGGGTTGCCAAATCGATTTTCGGTTCATCTAACGACCGTTACGTCAAATCTCTGCGTAAGATCGTTGATCGGATCAATGCGCTGGAACCCGAAATTTCCGCGCTCGACGATGACGCGCTGAAGCACCAGACGATCAAGTTCCGGGAATATCTGGCTGCGGGCCAATCGCTCGACGATATTTTGCCGGAAGCCTTCGCCACTGTGCGCGAGGCGGCGAAGCGCGTGCTTGGTCAGCGCCATTATGATGTGCAGCTGATCGGCGGCATCGTCCTGCATCGCGGCGAAATCGCGGAAATGCGCACGGGTGAGGGCAAGACCTTGGTCGCGACGCTGGCTTGCTATCTGAACGCCTTGTCCGGCGAGGGCGTCCATGTCGTCACCGTCAATGATTATCTGGCGCGCCGCGATGCGGACTGGATGGGGCAGGTCTATCGCTTCCTCGGCCTGACGGTCGGCGTGATCGTGCCCAACCTCGATGAATATGCGCGTAGAGAGGCGTATAACGCCGACATCACCTATGCGACCAACAACGAACTCGGTTTCGACTATCTCCGCGACAATATGAAATATGATCGCGAACAGATGGTCCACCGTCCGTTCAGCTACGCGATCATCGATGAAGTCGATTCGATCCTGATCGACGAAGCCCGGACGCCACTGATCATTTCGGGACCGACCGACGATAAGTCGGAACTCTACATCGCGGTCGATGCGATCGTGAAGAATCTGTCGGCAGAAGATTATGAAGTCGATGAAAAGCAGCGCTCGATCATCCTGACCGAAGATGGCACCGAAAAGGCCGAACGGCTGTTGGAAGATGCGGGCCTGTTGCTGGGCAGCAACCTGTATGATTATGAAAACACGCAGGTCGTCCACCACCTCAATCAGGCGTTGAAGGCCAATGTCATCTTCCGTCGCGACATTGATTATATCGTGAAAGACGACAAGGTCGTCATCATCGACGAATTCACTGGTCGTATGATGGATGGCCGTCGTTGGTCCGATGGCCTGCATCAGGCGGTCGAGGCCAAGGAAGGCGCGCATATCGAGCCGGAAAACCAGACATTGGCATCGATCACGTTCCAGAATTTCTTTCGCATGTATCCGAAAATCGGTGGCATGACCGGGACCGCGCTTACCGAAGCGCCGGAATTCTTTGACATTTACAAGATGAACGTCGTCACCATTCCGACCAATGTCGATGTGAAGCGCATCGATCAGGATGACGAATTCTACAAGAATGAACAGGACAAGTTCGCCGCCATCACCCAGGCGATCAAAGAAGCATCGCTGCGCGATCAGCCGGTGCTTGTCGGCACGGTGTCGATTGAAAAGTCGGAATTGCTGTCGGAATTCCTGAAGAAGGAAGGCGTGGATCATAATGTCCTGAACGCCCGTTATCACGAAATGGAAGCTCATATCGTGGCGCAGGCGGGGCGTCTTGGCGCAGTCACGATTGCGACGAACATGGCCGGTCGCGGCACCGATATTCAGTTGGGCGGCAATCTCGAATTCCGTATGGCGGACGAGCTTGCGGGCATGGAAGACGGTCCGGAAAAGGATCAGGCCATCGCCGGGATCAAGGCCGAGATCGACGCCGAAAAGGCGCGCGTGCTCGAGGCGGGTGGCCTGTTCGTGCTCGGCACGGAGCGCCATGAAAGCCGCCGTATCGACAATCAGCTGCGTGGCCGTTCGGGCCGTCAGGGCGATCCGGGCCTGTCGCGTTTTTACCTCTCGCTTGACGATGACCTGCTGCGCATCTTTGGGCCGCAGACGATGTTCGCCAAGATGATGAACAAGAATCTGGAAGACGGCGAAGCCATCGTCTCGCCATGGATTTCCAAGGCCATCGAAACCGCGCAGAAGAAGGTCGAAGCCCGCAATTACGACATTCGCAAGCAGGTCGTTGAATATGATGATGTGATGAACGACCAGCGCAAGGTCATTTATGAACAGCGCGCTGACATCATGGATGCCGATGCCGTCGATGATATTGTCGATGACATGCGCCATGAAACGATCAACGCTTTGGTGGGCGATGCCTGCCCGCCGGAAACCTATCCGGAGCAATGGGACATTGCCGGGCTGCAAGAGCGTGTCGCTTCTTGCCTCAATCTCCAGCCGCAGTTCAGCGCATGGCTTGAAGAAGATGGAATCGAACCCGAGACCATCGAGGAACGCCTGCGCGCGATGTCGGATGAACTGATCGCCGCCAAGATTGCAGCGATTGACCCGGAGATGCGCCGCAGCATCGAAAAGTCGATCCTGCTCCAGACGCTCGATCATCATTGGAAGGAGCATCTGGCGACGCTTGATGCGCTGCGTCAGGTGATTCACCTGCGCGCTTATGCGCAAAAGCAGCCGATCAACGAATATAAGCGCGAAGCCTTCGCCATGTTCGAACGGATGCTGTCTGAAATTCGCGAAGGCGTTGCCCGTATCATTTCCTTCGCCCAGTTCCAGATGGAAGATCCGGCGCCGCTGCCTTCGATGCCGGACATTTTTACGACCCATATCGACCCGCTGACGGGCGAGGATGACAGTAGCGATATCGATGCCGGTTCAGGACTTGTCACGACCCGCATTCCGCCATTGCAGCATATCCAGCTCGACAATCCGGATCTTGGTGCGGACCCTGCTACCTGGGGCGACAATATCAGCCGCAATGCGCCTTGCCCTTGCGGGTCCGGCCAGAAATTCAAGCATTGTCATGGCAAGCTTGCCTAAGCTTTAGCTTTCAAGCTTTTGCACCAGAGCTTTGGGTTCAACCCGCTGGGCGGGGCCGGCTAGATCGCAACCGCTGAGGTTGTGATTATTTGTCGGTCTCGTGATTTTTGGTTCTATTTTCGTGGTTTGTGGCAATATTGACCATCGCCTTGGTTACGGCTTTTGCTGCGCTGCGAGTTGCATTCATTGTACGCACTCACCGATTTTGGCAGTGATGGACGCTGATTTTGCTACTAATCGCTTCCCTTATTATAGGTCGGGCAGTTCATGGATCGAAGGCCTAGATTTTCGCGGTGCTTTGCCCATCTTTTTTAATAATTGAAATAATGTCTATAGGGTATCTAAATATACCTTTAAATATTTCTAAGCTATAATCATATATTATGCAGTAAACATTCAATGAATTTAGGGATATTTCCACTTCATCTCCAATATTAATTGGTGCTTTTGTGGTAAAATTAATTCCATATTCAGAGATGTTTTGTAGAAATATGGGGTGATATTCCTCATTGTGCAGCAATAGAGAATCTATATCTAAATCGGCGCCTTGCCACAATTTTTGACGCCGATGATCGTTCATTGCCAGCTCCGCCTCTCATATCAATCGGCAATAAGGGGATATCTCCGCATTCGAGATATTCATTTCTCCATATTTTGGAGTAATCTTAATTTCGGCTTTGATAAAGATAATTTATCGGGGGCTAAAATAAGCCCCCTAAAGCCGCTTTGCCCGCAAGCCAAAAAAAGGGCCGGAGGATTGCTCCCCCGGCCCATTTTTGCGTCTTGGGGTGATGGATTAGAAATCCATGCCGCCCATACCGCCCATGCCGCCCATGCCGCCGGGCATGCCGCCCATGGCCGGACCCTTGTCTTCCGGAGAATCCGAAATCGCGGCTTCGGTGGTGATGAGCAGGCCAGCGACCGACGCCGCATCCTGCAACGCGGTGCGCACAACCTTGGTCGGATCGATCACGCCGGCCTTGACGAGGTTTTCATACACATCGGTCGATGCGTTGAAGCCCTGATTTTCGTCATTTTCGCGCAGCAGATTGCCCGAAACAACCGCACCGTCGAAACCAGCGTTGGTGGCGATCTGACGCAGCGGCGCGACAATCGCCTTGCGGATGATGTCGATACCGCGGGTCTGGTCGTCATTCGCGCCCTTCAGGCCATCAAGGGCCTTGGTGGCATAAAGCAACGCCGTGCCGCCGCCCGGAACGATACCTTCTTCAACCGCAGCGCGGGTGGCGTGCAGCGCATCGTCAACGCGATCCTTGCGTTCCTTCACTTCGACTTCCGTCGAACCGCCGACCTTGATCACTGCAACGCCGCCAGCCAGTTTGGCCAGACGTTCCTGCAGCTTTTCCTTGTCATATTCGGACGTGGTGTTTTCGATCTGCGCACGGATAGCTTCAACGCGGCCCTTGATCGCGGTCGCATCGCCAGCGCCATCGACGATGACGGTGTTGTCCTTGTCGATCGTGACGCGCTTGGCCTGGCCGAGCATCGCGAGCGTGACGGTTTCAAGCTTGATGCCGAGGTCTTCCGAGATCATTTCACCCTTGGTGAGGATCGCGATGTCTTCCAGCATCGCCTTGCGACGATCGCCGAAGCCCGGTGCCTTGACGGCAGCGATCTTCAGGCCGCCACGCAGCTTGTTGACGACGAGGGTGGCAAGGGCTTCGCCTTCGATGTCTTCCGCGATGATCAGGAGCGGACGGCCCGACTGGACGACAGCTTCCAGAATCGGGAGCATCGCCTGCAGGTTCGACAGCTTCTTTTCATGGATCAGGATGAACGGGTCGTTCAATTCGACGTTCATCTTTTCCGGGTTGGTGATGAAGTAAGGCGACAGATAGCCACGGTCGAACTGCATGCCTTCGACGACATCGAGTTCGAAATCGAGACCCTTGGCTTCTTCAACCGTGATCACGCCTTCCTTGCCGACCTTTTCCATGGCTTCAGCGATCTTTTCGCCGACCACCGTGTCGCCATTGGCCGAGATGATACCGACCTGTGCGATTTCCGACGAACCCGAAACCGGCTTCGAACGCTTCTTGAGGTCTTCAACCACAACGCCGACAGCCTGATCGATGCCGCGCTTCAAATCCATCGGGTTCATGCCAGCGGCAACCGACTTCATGCCTTCGCGCACGATGGCCTGTGCCAGCACGGTCGCGGTGGTGGTGCCATCGCCAGCCGCGTCATTCGCCTTGGAAGCGACTTCGCGGATCATCTGTGCGCCCATGTTTTCGAACTTGTCTTTCAGTTCGATTTCCTTGGCGACGGTGACGCCGTCCTTGGTGATGCGCGGTGCGCCGAAGCTCTTGTCGATGACGACGTTACGACCCTTGGGGCCGAGCGTGACCTTGACGGCATCTGCAAGGATATCAACGCCGCGCAGAATGCGTTCACGGGCATCGCGGCCAAATTTTACGTCTTTTGCAGCCATGTGCAATTCCTTCTTAAAATCTGATGGCGGCCATATCGGCCACCGATATCAGTGAGAAAAATGGGAGAAAATTTCAGGCGGGCTAAATTAGCCAACGATCCCGAGAATGTCCGATTCCTTCATGATCAACAGGTCTTCGCCGTCGATCTTCACTTCGGTGCCCGACCATTTGCCGAACAGGATCTTGTCGCCAGCCTTGACGTCGAGCGGGGTCACCTTGCCATCTTCATTCTTGGCGCCGGTGCCGACAGAGACAACTTCGCCTTCTTGTGGCTTTTCCTTGGCGGTTTCAGGGATGATGATCCCGCCAGCGGTCTTTTCTTCTGCTTCAACGCGACGAACCAGCACGCGATCGTGCAGCGGACGAAATGCCATGGATATCTTCCTCTCAAAATAGATGCGCCAGCCTTTGTCGCAACGACTCGGACTGGCACTAAAAGGTGATTAGCACTCGATAGGGGTGAGTGCTAACGATGCTGGATATGGGGTCGGGGGAAAAAGCGGTCAAGGGCACGGGACCAAATTTTTTCGCCATGCATATGCCATTGCACATGACGCGTATTTCATGTTTTCATATGCTGCTGAATCCTGGTTTTCAGTCCAGCCATTGAATTTCTGCCGATAAGATATATATAGGAAATGCTAACGTCGCCTGCGACTGAATTTTTGAAGCCCTTCGGTTATCCTTTTCTTTTCTTGCTACTTGGCTCCACGGGCTTTTTGTCTGTGGAATTACATGTTCTTGAAAGGAACGATGATGCCGATTGGTACAGTAAAATTCTTCAATATCGACAAGGGCTATGGTTTTATTGCGAATGAAGATGGTTCGGGCGACAGCTTCGTCCATATCTCCGCAGTTGAACGTGCGGGCATGGTGACCCTGAACAAGGATCAGCGTGTCAGCTATGAAGTCGAGACCGACCGCAGTGGTAAGCAAGCCGCCGTCAATCTCGAAGCGGCCTGATGCTGTTACGCCCGCATCCGGCCTTGGGGTCAGGTGCGGGCAATACACTGCGCGTTCGTCATCCGACGGCGTGCCTTTGGGGCTATGCGGCAATTCCGCTCATGGTTCCCCGGCAGGTGATCCGGCAACAGACCGAACCTGCCCCAATAATTATACATAGATGGAACACCGGCATTTGGCCCGTGTTCAGGACAGAAAATGCAATCAGATAGCGTACAGAATAATAACATCCGTCCGGAAACCGGACTTCGACACCGCACGGCCACTGGCCGCCAGCGGCCAGTGAATTGGCCGATGGCGCTTTGCCGACAAGAGCTTCGTCGGCTTGTTGCCGACATGGTGGACTGACATTCGGTCAGCTTTGCCCTGCATTCAGCCCGGCTTTAGGGAGTATCAAGATGAGCGCCACCAGCGATTTCTACCTCACCCGCGCCGATGAATGCGCGCGAAATGCCAATGGCGCTACCCTTGATAATGTGCGGGAGCGTTTCCAAAGGGCAGAAGCCGCATGGCGCGCCATGGCGGAGCGCCTGATCTCGATCGAGACCATGCGCCTGAACAAGCGCGATGCGGCTGATGCTCTTGCCGAAACGCTCGCTGCTAGTGCCGCGATCTGACGTTCCGGCAATTTACCCGAAGCGCATATAAAAAGGGCGGACCATCTCTGGCCCGCCCTTTTATCTGTCTCAACCCTGTTGGCTGATCCGCATCAATAGACGCGGGCCTTGGGCTTGATATAGGCCGCATCGTCGGTCAGCGTATATTCGTGGACCGGACGGGTATCGAGCGTGACCTTGCCGCCCTTGCCACCCCAGCCATCGAACCAGCTGATCGAATGCTTCATCCAGTTCGCGTCATCGCGTTCCGGATAATCTTCATGCATGTGCGCGCCACGGCTTTCCTTGCGGTTGAACGCGCTTTCGATCGTGCAACGGGCCTGCGCCACAAGATTGTCGAGTTCCAGCGTTTCGACCAGATCCGTGTTCCAGATCAGCGAACGGTCGGTCACGCAGATGTCGTTCATCTTGGTGTAGACTTCGGCCATCTTTTCGACGCCTTCGCCCAGCAGCTTGTTGTCGCGGAACACGGCAGCATGCTTTTGCATGGTCTTTTGCATATCGAGGCGAATTTCCGCCGTGGACGTGCCGCCCTTGGCGTTGCGGAAATGGTCGAGACGCGCGAGCGCCAGATCGGCACTGTCTTTCGGCAGGGCCTTGTGCGGCGTGTTCGGCTTGACGATTTCGGCAAGACGCATGCCGGTCGCGCGACCGAACACCACGAGATCGATCAGCGAGTTCGAACCAAGGCGATTTGCGCCATGGACCGACACACAGGCCGCTTCGCCGACGGCGAACAGGCCTGGCACGACCGAATCGGGGTTACCATCGCGCAACGTCACGACTTCGCCATGATAGTTACAAGGGATACCGCCCATGTTGTAATGCACGGTCGGTACCACGGGCAAAGGCTGACGGGTCAGATCGACATTGGCGAAAATCTTCCCGGTTTCGGTGATGCCCGGCAGACGTTCCGCCAGCACCTTCGAATCGAGATGGTCGAGGTGGAGGAAGATATGATCCCCTTCCTTGCCGACGCCGCGACCTTCGCGAATTTCCATCGCCATGCAGCGTGACACGACATCGCGCGAGGCAAGATCCTTCGCGGACGGCGCATAACGCTCCATGAAGCGTTCGCCCTGCGAGTTGGTCAGATAGCCGCCTTCGCCGCGCGCACCTTCGGTGATCAACACGCCCGCGCCATAAATGCCGGTCGGGTGGAACTGCACGAATTCCATGTCCTGCAACGGCAGGCCCGCGCGCAACACCATCCCGCCGCCGTCGCCGGTGCAGGTATGGGCCGAGGTGGCGGAGAAATAGCAACGGCCATAGCCGCCGGTGGCCAGCACGACCGCATGGCTGCGGAAGCGATGGATCGAGCCATCTTCCATGCACAAGGCGATCACGCCACGGCATTCGCCATTTTCCATGATGAGGTCGATGGCGAAATATTCGATGTAGAAATCGGCGTCATATTTCAGCGACTGCTGATACAGGGCATGCAGCATGGCATGGCCGGTACGGTCGGCAGCGGCGCAGGTGCGCTGCACCGGCGGGCCATCGCCCATATTCTGCATGTGACCGCCAAACGGGCGCTGATAGATCGTGCCATCATTGTTGCGGCTGAACGGCACGCCGGCATGTTCGAGTTCATACACGGCAGCCGGTGCTTCGCGCACCATATATTCAATCGCGTCCTGGTCGCCCAACCAGTCCGACCCCTTGACGGTGTCGTACATGTGCCATGTCCAATGGTCCGGCGTGTTGTTGCCCAGCGACGCCGCGATCCCGCCCTGTGCCGCCACAGTGTGCGAACGGGTCGGGAAGACCTTGGTGATGCAGGCCGTTTTCAGACCGGCTTCCGCCGAACCCATGGTGGCGCGCAGGCCAGAGCCGCCCGCGCCGACAACGACGGTGTCATAGACGTGATCGATGATTTTATATTCACTGGCCATTAGGCGGCCCCCCCGGTGACGGCAATCTTGAGAATGGAGATCACAGCGAGCGTGGCCGCCGCGATCACGGAGAAATTGAGCGCGAGCAAGGATGCGAACTTGTTGCCCTCGTCATGGACATAGTCCTCGATTACAACTTGCAGACCCATGCGCAGGTGCCAGAAGGTCGACACCACGAACAGCAGCATCGCCACCGCCGAGAAGGGCGATGACAGCCACGCCGTCACGGTTTCAAAGCCGAGGTCCGGCAAGCGGACCAGCGACACCAGCAGCCAAGGTGCCAGCAACAGATTGCCAATCGCGGTGAAGCGATGAACGACCCAATGATGCGCGCCCGATTTGGCCGAACCCAGACCGCGTACGCGGCCAATGCCAGTTCCCGTTCCCATTTTTACCTCGCCAGAATGAGTGCCCAAAGGGCAATCGTGGCCACGGCCGCGCCGACAATAACGGCAATCGACCAGAAGCGATTAGTGTGGAGTTCATAACCTGCGCCAATATCGAGCACGAGGTGGCGGATGCCCGACCCCATATGCTGGAAAAAGGCCCAGCTGATGCCGAACAGGATGATGAACGGAATGATATTCAGCCCGCCGACCTGAAGGGCATTGCCTTCATCTGCCAACATGCAATCCATGAATTGCGCATAAGTATCCTGGCCGGACGCCAGGGCGACGAGCCAAGCGATCAGCATCACGCCGCCGCCGATAGACAAGATGGTGCCGGTGGCGCGGTGCAGGATGGAGATCAGCATCGCCGGTCCCCAGCGCCAGATCTGCAAGTGCGGCGACAACGGCCGATTGCTGTTGCGGGCCATATTCATTCCCCCTGGACTACGATCAATGGGCGCGGACTCATCCAAGAGCCCACACCACGAGTTGACGAGACCTTTAGCGCAAAGATTCCGCAACGCAACCAGTACAAGCAGCGAAATCGGCGTGAAATGGTGTCAGCCATCAAAATCGACAGGTGGCGTTGAAGAGCCGATGACTCCTCGCTAAGGCCGTTTCCATCATCTGGCCGGGCCTTCCGGCGCGACCATCCACAAGGAATTCACCATGGCCGATCAAGGCGACAGCTGGAAGCTTATCATGCCATGCACCAAGGCCGAAGCCGAGGATGCGCCGCTGTTTGAGGCCCCGGAAGAAGCAGGCTGGCCGGTGATCATGACCAGCGAACCCGATCCCGATCTGCCCGAAGAATGGCTGATGGAAGCCTATTTCGATCATGAGCCGTCCCAAGAACTGGTGGCGAAGGTGCTCGCACTTGTGCCGTCCTCGACGGGTGTCGCGCCCCGGATCGAACATCTGCCCACGCAGGATTGGGTGACGATGAGTCAGGCCGGGCTGGAGCCTGTCCGCGCCGGTCGATTCTTCGTCCACACCCCGATTCATCGCGATGCGATTCCCGAAGATGCCGTGCCGTTCGAAATCGATGCGGGTCTGGCCTTTGGTACCGGCCAGCATGAAACGACCTCGGGCTGCCTGATTCTCCTCGACCTGCTGGCGACACGCGGCGTGGAGGCGCGCAACCTGATCGATCTTGGCACCGGCACCGGCTTGCTGGCCTTTGCCGCGCTGCATCTATGGCCGCAGGCATTGGCGATTGCGACCGACATCGACCCGATCTCGATCGACGTCAGCCGCGACAATGCCGTGGTGAACCATATCGCCTTGGGCGAGGGGCCGGGTGAGTTGGCACTCGCGGTGTCGGACGGCATGGCGCATGACGCCATCGCGGCTCGTGCGCCTTATGACCTTGTCATCGCCAATATTCTGGCTGGTCCGCTGATCGACCTTGCGCCTTCGGTATGCGCCGGGGTGGCGGCGGAGGGCTATGTGATTCTCGCCGGGCTGCTCGCGACGCAGGCGGAAAAGGTCGCCAATGCCTATGCGGCGGAGGGTGTCCTGCTCGAACACAGCATCGTGCGCGGCGATTGGGCATGCCTGTTGCTGCGTAAACAGGGCTGAGAAGCGTCGGGCAGGCGGGGGTCTGCCGGGATAGCTAAAAAAACTGGCCCAGCGGCGTGATGGCCATTGCGAACCCGGCAATGCTTTGCTAGTGGCACCCACCTACCAGCCGCCGGACCTGTCCGGCGGAGTTTGACCAAGCCAGCGGTCCAGCCTTTCCGGCAATCCCGTTGGTGTTTGAATTGAGTGCGGTCGTGGCGGAACTGGTAGACGCGCAACGTTGAGGTCGTTGTGGCCGAAAGGCCGTGGAAGTTCGAGTCTTCTCGACCGCACCAAACAGTCCCAGAAGGTAACTGATTTTCGCCCTAGGGCGTCGTGTCCTTGCAAAGTGGCGCAGTTCTGCGGGCTTTGGGGGCACCTCATAAACCTAGTGAAGTCAGAGACACCTATCTGGCGCGGTGTTCAGACAAAGAAAATGCCGGATTCTCTGTTCTCGAAAACCCGGCTTCACCTTGATTTTATGATGTGATTGGCAGCTCAGGCAGCGAAGCCGAACAGGCGTTCCTGCTCTATCCAGTCCGCAGGCATATCGCAGCTGAGTAGGCCACGGCGTGTCAGCCCCTTGGGCTGCGTACCAACAGCGATTGCTTCGATGATCCTCGGGCTCATCCAGGACAGGCGCAACAGCCTCGCCAGTTGGGTCCGGCATCGCCCTTCCTGTTTTGCGATCTGGTTGAGGCTGAGCACAGGCGATGCAAGTACGAGGCGCTGCGCCTCCATGGCATCGGCGACGAGGTCAAGAAGATCATCGGATGCACGATTTACCGATGCATCGGTATCTATCCGTAGCTTGGCTTCTCGAAACGGTCGTCGCGTTGGTAGCGGAATGGACCAGGCCCAGTTGGACTCCGTTGCGATGCCTAGGGCCTCAGGGTTGAGGAGGACCTCGATGCAATTGGCCTTGATGGTCATTGCTATAACGAGCGCGCGGAGGGCGGAATCTACCTTGCCAAGCTCACGCAGTTGGCCGGCTAGTAGATTCGCTGTGGCGAACAGGGTGCGCAGTTGCCCCGCCTCTTCGATGCCTGACAGTCGGCGGAGCGCATGCTCATCGTTGAGCAGCTCTTCGAGGTGGCCGATGAGGTGCTGTTCAAGAATGGCTCGGCGGAAGCGGAGGCCGGCTGGATCTCCGGGACGAGCAAGATCCTTCCGGGTTTCATAATAAGCGTATCGCCGCACCTTGCTCGAACCATAAGTGGGCACCATTGGCCGTCCTTCGGGATCAGTGATGAGGCCGCGCAACAAAGCTTCTTGCCGATCGTTGGTGGGGCGCTTCCTCGGCGGTGCTTTCTTCTGGAGCTGCGCCTGCACAGCATCCCACAGGTCTTCATCGACAATAGGTTGGTGATCTCCATCATAGACCTGTCCCTTGTGAACAATCTTGCCGCGGTAGATTGGGTTCTTGAGCAGGTGGAACAGGCTGCCCCGCTCAAAGGGGATGCCACCGCGATGCGGGCCGCTCGCGCGCTGCTGCACCTTGGTGACCACCCCGTCAGCGCGGAGGAGCTCAATCAAGGCAGGCACTGACCTAATCTCAAGGTAACGCCGCATGATCGTGCGAACGCGTTCGGCTTCCTCTGGCAGAGCCACCAGCTTACGCTCGACCACCTGATAGCCGAGCGGGACGGGCCCACCCATCCATATGCCTTTCTTCTTGGAGGCGGCGATCTTGTCACGGATACGCTCGCCGGTGACCTCGCGCTCGAACTGAGCGAATGACAGCAGCACGTTCAACGTCAGCCGCCCCATGCTAGTTGTGGTGTTGAACGCCTGTGTCACTGATACAAAGCTTGCCTGCTTGGCATCAAGGCGTTCAACGATCTTGGCGAAGTCTGTCAGGCTGCGGGTCAGACGATCAACCTTGTAGACGACGATCACGTCAACGAGCCCTGCGTCAATATCGGCCATCAGCGCCATCATGCCGGGCCGCTCCATATTCCCGCCAGAAAAGCCACCATCATCATAGCGGTCCTGAGCCAGCGTCCAGCCTTCATGACGCTGGCTCAGGATATAGGCCTCGCAGGCCTCGCGCTGGGCATCGAGGCTGTTGAACTCCTGCTCCAGCCCATCCTCGGTCGATTTGCGGGTGTAGACCGCGCAGCGCAGCATCTTCATTTCTTATGCTCCGTGAGGCCGAAGAACCTGTTGCCGTTCCAGTGCGTCCCCGTAATCGCCTTGGCGATGGCTGTGAGCGACCCCCAGCGCTTCCCATCGAACTCGAAGCCATCGTCAAGCACGATCACGGTATGTCCCGTCCCATGCCAGTCGCGGACAAGCCTAGTGCCGGGAGTCAGCTTGCGCGGCATCGGTTTCTTTACTCCGCTTTCTCTGGTCCTTGCCTTCACCTGCAGGAGCAGCAACCGGGTCGAGCGGCTGATCCCGCCCAGTCGTCGCTCCTGCAGTTTGTAACTGATGCCCAAGCGCAGCAGTTCAGGTGACAGATTGGGAGCAGGCGCGTCATAATGACGCACCCACTCGGGCTTCAGTTCTCCGGGCGGTAACTCAGCCAGTCGCCCGAGGGTCAGATATGGTCGGCGTCCCATCAGGCGGCGACCTCGATAGAAGTCGTTTTGTAAATGGTGGTGCCATCCTCGCGCTTGTCGCGCTCAAGCTCCCGACCTTTCTTGCGCAGCCCGGTTAGGAAGGCGCGGCAGGTGTGAGGTAGCCAGCCGGTGGCCTGGCACAGCTCTGCAAGCGAGGCGCCTTGTTCCTGCTGGAGCAGCTCTTCCACCAATGAGGCTTTGGTCTGTGCCTTGCTCGTAGTGGGTACCGGGGCAAGCATTCCCATGTCCGGCACTGCGGTCAGCGGCTTGCGGACCACCTTGCGCGGCTGCTTAGTGGGGGTGGTGATTTCCTTGGTCATCGGGTGGTTCTCCGTATCGGAGCAGCACCCCACCACCCAAGGCCCTGCCGATCGCGTCGGTCAGGGCTGCCGCCCGTTATACGGGCTACGATTTATGTGTGTTACCAATGCTCGGATTGCGTAGGAAGTCGAATGGAAAGTGGTGGTGGGCAGTTTTGTTAGGCGAAGGAGACTTTCCGGAATCAGGAAGGGATTTGCGGTTAGCGGACATTGATCGGGTATTCTAATCGCCCAACCAATCAGCTGAGATCTCACCCCTATGCCCTTCCGGCGCCAGCGCGGCGCGAAGGACTTCCAGCAGAGGCGGCAGCGCCTGCGTGAAGGCGTATGGCGGGTTGACGATGAAAAGGCCCGCGCCGTTATAGATGCCGGGCTGATCGCCATCGTACAACCAATGCTCCACCGACAGGAATTTCGGGATGCCGAGCTTGCGTAACTGCTCCTTCCACCGCCAATGCGTGGCGCGGTCTTTCAGCGGATACCAGATCACCGTCACGCCATGCGCCCATTTGCGGTAAGCGGCGGCGAGGGTGGCTGTGATACGGGCTCGTTCGTCCGGCTGCTCGTACGGCGGGTCGACCACCACCACACCGCGCGCGGTGCGGGTCGGCAGCATCGCCAGCCATAGCTCGTAGGCGTCGCGCTCATGCACAGCAGCGGGTGTGCCGCGCATCGTGCCGCGCAGGGCACTGGCATCCTCGGGATGTTTTTCGTTGAGGATCAGGAAGTCCTGCGGGCGCAGTAGCTGCGCCAGAATGCGCGGCGAGCCGGGGTAGTGCTGCGGCTCGGCCCCGACATTCACCGCCTGTACGGCGGCGCGGTAGTCGTTCAGCATGGGGTTCGGGTCGGCAAAGGCCCGCAGCACGCCGTGTGTGGACTCACCGGTACGTTGGGCGTCCTCGCCGTCAAGGTCGTACAGCCCGCAGCCGGCATGGGTGTCGATGAGGGTCAGCGCGCTCTGTTTTTGCTGCAAGGCCCGGACGAGGGCGATCAGCAGGCTATGCTTCACGACATCAGCGCTGTTGCCAGCATGGAAAGAATGGCGATAATTCATTGGGATGCAAAATCCTGACGATCAGCCTATATACGTGCTGCCGGGCGCGGAAGCCGAGCGGGAAACGATTGAAGCAACGAATCCGGCGCTCTTATAGCGCCGGGCGGAAGGCTTCAAAGCCTTTTTGCGCGAGGCCTCAAACCCGCTTTGGCGATGGGCGGCAACTGGCAGCAGGTACGGCTTTGATCTTGACGATTGAAAGCTCGGCGGCGCCTCCCGCTGCCAACCTCGCCTAGACAGAGATCTCCTCGAACTGGCCCTGCGCGATCCCGGCGACAGCCCAGTCGCCGATCGACCAGCGCACCAGCCTAAGGGTGGGCAATCCGACCGCCGCCGTCATTCGGCGTACTTGCCGGTTGCGCCCTTCGCGGATGGTGATTTTTAGCCAGCTGTCGGGAATGGACTTGCGCTGGCGTATCGGCGGATCGCGCGGCCACAGGTCCGGCGCGTCAATGCGCGCAACATCGGACGGCAGAGTCATGCCATCCCTGAGCCGGACACCCTGCCGCAAGCGCTCCAACTCCAGCTCCTGCGGATCGCCTTCGACCTGCACAAGGTAGGTCTTGGGCAGCTTGTAGCGTGGATCGGCAATGCGCGCCTGCAGCCGCCCATCATCGCATAGCAGCAGCAGGCCCTCACTGTCCCGATCGAGCCTCCCGGCGGGATAGACGCCCTTCACCGCAATGAAGTCCGACAATGTCGACCGAACCGTTGGCGATCCGCGGTCGGTGAATTGCGACAAGACCCCGAAGGGTTTGTTGAATAGAAGCAGCCTGGCCATCCTGAGTTCATAGCGCGTGATTGCGGCTATGTCTTCAAGCCCGTAATGCCGCCGGATAGGCTGTGTCCGCTCCTCCCAACAAAGCAGCCCAACAAGATAGCGGACGTCAGCCTCGAAACCGGACATGCAAAGGCGCCGCGAATTGGCTGAATCAATGACCGGTTTTGGTGGCCAATTTTGCGTCTGCGAACGACCGCTGTGTTGCGACTACCGCTGTAACTGAAGCGGCAGTGGCTCGTATTTCAACTCTTTGTTTCTAGATCTACGATGGTGCGGCGTCCTATTTGGACAGGCTGGGTTGCGGATCGTGCGGCTCAGTGCCCAAAGCCTCAGCGATTTGACCTTCCGCCGCCATTGCTTCAGTGAATAGCCCCTAGATTTCTGGACGCCTTTGATCCTAATTTTGAGGACAGGAGGCGATGATGGGGAAGCCCAATTTCAGTGATGAGTTCAAGCCTGATGCGGTGGCCCAGATCACCGAGCGTGGTTATCCGGTAGCGGAGGTTTCGCAGCGGCTCGGCGTCAGCCAGCACTCTCTGTATGCCTGGAAGCGGCGGTTCGCGAAGGTGGTGTCGGGCGATACCAGCAAGGACGCCGAGATCCGGCAGTTGAAGCGCGAACTGGCCCGGGTGATAGAGGAGCGCTACCTCCTAAAAAAAGCGACCGCGTATTTCGCCAGAGATGCCAAGTGAGATACGCGTTCATAGCTGAGCATCGCGACCAGTTTGGAGTTCGGGCGATGTGCCGGTGCCTAGCCGTGCAGCCCAGCGGCTACTACGCGTGGCGGAAGGACCCGCTGAGCCAGCGTGCACGGGAAGATGCCCGGCAGACCGAGCTTATCCGACAAGCATGGAATGACAGCAACAAGGTCTATGGCTACCGCAAACTGCACGATGACTTAATGGATCAGGGCGAGACCTGCTGCCCGAACCGTGTGGCGCGGCTGACGAGAATGGCCGGCATCAAGGCGCAGATTGGCTACAAGCGTCGGCCCGGCAGCAGCTATGGCGGCAAGCTATCGGTGGCCGTCGACAACACGCTGGCTCGGCAGTTCGATGTTGGCACGCCTGACAAAGCTTGGGTGACAGATATTACCTACATTCGCACCATGGAGGGATTTGCCTATCTGGCTGTCGTGCTCGACCTCTATTCGCGCCGCGTGGTGGGCTGGTCGATGCAAAGCCGACAGACCACCGATGTGGTGTTGCAGGCTTTGCATATGGCGGTCTGGCGTCGAAAGCCCAACTGATCCACTCCGATCAGGGTTCGCAGTTCACCAGCATGGACTGGGCTGCGTTCACCAGAGCCCACAACCTTGAGCATTCGATGAGCCGACGGGGCAACTGTCACGATAACGCCGTGGCCGAGAGCTTCTTCAACCTACTGAAGCGCGAGCGCATCCGGCGACGCACATACAAAACACGCGAGGAAGCAAGGCAGGACGTGTTAGATTACATCGAAATGTTCTACAACCCGGTGCGCAAGCATGTCAGGAACGGGATGCTGTCGCCCGTCGAGTTCGAACGACAGCAGATTTTGAATGCGGAAGGCGTCTAGAAAACTAGGGGCTATTCAGTTCGTCCCCGGCTATCAGGCTGCCGGCGTGGTAGGGGCGGTTGGACCTGAGGTCACGAGAGTCCGTCCTGGTGATCGCGTGGTGGGCTTTCACTGGCATGGTAGTCATGCAGAACTTTTCGCGGTGCCTGAATGCTATGTCTATCGGGTGCCTGACGGGGTTCACCTCAGGGATGCTTGCACGGTTCCCGTGACCTTTGGTACGGCCTATGATGCCTTGTTCACTTATGGTGACCTCAAGGCTGGCGAGACTGTCCTGGTGCAGGGCGCGGCTGGTGGTGTCGGCCTCGCGGCAGTGCAACTGGCCGCGCAAGCGGGCGCGCGCGTTATTGGGACTGCAGCGGGGTCAGAGCGGCTCAACCGGCTCCGAGAGCTGGGAATGCACCATGGTATTGATTACAAATCGCAATCCATTAGTGAAGTCTGCCGTACAATCGCTGGCGAAGCTGGCATCGACATGGTTGTCGACATGGCCGGGGGCACAGGCGTTGGAGCACTGATCGAAAGCCTGAGGCGCCACGGTCGATACCTCGCCGTGGGAGCATCGACAGGATCTGTGCCCAGCTTTGGTTTTTTCGACGTGATCAACAAGGCGCTGACAGTCAAGGGGATCACGTTTGGCCTCGAGATGCACACCGCTCGCGCCCATGCGCTGATTGAATGTCTGTTTGTTCGCGTGGGCAAGGGCGAACTTGTCATGCCTATCGACAGGGAGTTTGCCTTGGCGGACGCGGTGGAGTCGCATCATCATGTTGCCGGAGGCCATCCTTTCGGGCGCGTCCTGCTGCACCCCTGAAGCGGGTTGCGGCACCCTAGCGTCGATTTTGTCGCGCGGGCAGGGGAGCCTGAGATTTCCCGTTTTTTCAGGTTTTGGAGAATGTAGTTGCAGGGGTCGAGGCTTCAGGGAAAAATCGCGCTTGTCACCGGCGCAGGGTCGGGCCTTGGGGCGGCTATCGCTGCGCGGTTCGCGTCCGAAGGTGCGCGCGTCCTGATCACGGACATCAGCGGTGAAAAAGCACGCGCTCAGGCCACACGCTTTGGCGAGACCGCCAGCGCGATCGAACATGACGTCACCGATGCGGCAAGCTGGCAATCCGCCGCGCAGCACGCCGCCGACCACCTCGGTGGCCTGCACATTCTCGTGAATAACGCGGGCATTTGCCTGCCGGGTTCGATTGAAGACCTCAGCATCGAAGACTGGCATCGCACCCATAAGGTCGATCTCGATAGCGTCTTTCTGGGCAGCAAGATCGCCCTGCCATTGATGGTTGCCTCCAGCGTTGATGGCGCGGGCGCCATTCTCAATATCTCGTCGATCTCCGGCATTGTCGCCGCGGGCAATATGGCGGCCTATAATTCCGCCAAGGCCGGGGTGCGCCATCTGACTAAGTCCATCGCTCTGCATTGCGCGAAACAGCAATATCGCATCACCTGCAATTCGCTGCACCCGACGTTCATCGATACGCCATTACTTGATGGTTTCACCGGCACAAGAACGCGCGAAGACACCATCGCCAAATTGGGGCGGCAAATTCCCATCGGGCGCGTCGGTCAGCCGGACGATGTGGCATGGGCAGCCGTGTATCTGTGTTCCGATGAGGCGGCGTTCGTCACAGGCGCGGAGCTGGCGATAGATGGTGGCCTGTCCGCGATGTAGGCCGGGCCATTATCCACACGAATGGCGCGTTCAATCCGCATGCACATCTGGTCCGTTTCATGCAGCACCGAAGCCAATGCAGCTAGCCTTCGCCTGATCCCGCTGCCGAACGATCAATGTTCTCGGAAAGAATGCCATATGCCCTCGCTCAAAGGCTTGAGCCAATATTGCAGGGCTGTCCGCTTGCGTAGCGGGACCAATTCTTGCACGGGTACCCGTTCCACTACCATGGCGGTGCATGGTGCATCGGGTGGTTCACATTATCGCCCCGGTCACGTCCTAGCGCTTGTCGGAGGTGGAGCTGGCCAAAATAAAATTAGGGTGCTCTCTAAATTTGATAAGCTGCGGGGAAGCAAACTCTGCGCATGGATAGGAGGGCTGAGATGGAAGATCTTCGTGCCGATCTTCAGGCGATGATCGATCGGCAAGCAATCTACGAAGTGCTAACCCGCTACTGCCGAGGCGTTGACCGCTGCGACGTGGAGCTGCTGCGCTCCGTCTATCATGACGATGCGACCGACGATCATGGCATGTTTAAAGGCCTGGGTCATGATTTCGCTCCCTGGATAGTCGACTGGGAACGCCAGAATCTGCGAATGGGCCAACATCTCATCGGCAATTTTCGTTGCGATCTCGCTGGAGACGTCGCTCATACCGAAACCTATTGCATCTCGTTTAGCGAGGACAAGGAGGGCCGCAATGCGACCGTTTACAACCGTTATATCGACCGGTTTGAACGCCGTGATGGTGAATGGAAGATTGACGATCGCGTCGTCGTCATTGACATGACGCGGACAGACGAGCCGGCAGCGCCTTTCGGAAACGTGCCGGGATGGGATTTCACATTTGGTGCGCGTGACCATAGCGACAGGTCCTATGCACAAGAAGGGAACTGAGATGGTTAAGGAATTTGCCGGTAAGTCGGTCATCGTCACGGGTGCTGCGCGAGGGCAGGGGCGGGAAATGGCGCTGCAATTCGCTGCTCGCGGGGCGAACGTGGCAATCTGCGACCTCGGGACGGATCGATTGGCGACAGTGGACTATGAAATGTCGGGAGGAAACCTTCTCGGCGAGACGGCTACAACGTTGCGTGAGCATGGCAATAAAGTGATCGCGCACGCCTGCGATGTGCGCGATCAGCAAGCAGTCGAAGCTTTCGTCGAAGCCACGGTGGCCGCGTTCGGCGGGCTCGACATAGTGGTGAACAATGCCGGGATACTGAGTGGGAACCGTCCCGTTCATGAAATGTCGGAAGAACAATTTACGACGATGATCGACATCAACCTGACCGCCGTTTGGCGCGTCAGCAAAGCCGCTGTTCCACACCTGATCGCGCGTGGCGGGGGAAGGATCGTTAATATCGCGTCGGCGGCTGGGCTGGTCGGTGCGCCAGGTTTCGGTCACTATTGCGCTGCCAAGCATGGCGTCGTTGGACTGACAAAGACAATGGCGGCCGAACTCGCCCCCCATTCGATAACAGTAAATGCGATTTGCCCGGGACTAGTCGACACCAGAATGGTGGAACATTCGGCAGGGCAACTGGCGAGACAGACCGGAATGAGCGAGGACGAGGCCTATGATGCTTTTCTTTCCGTTCACCACATCAAGGAACGGATTACCCCGGTGCAGACGGCTGCTGCGGTGCTTTATCTCGCCAGCGAACTGGCGAGAACGACGACAGGTGCATGCATACCCGTGGATGGGGGCTGGACGGCAACCTGATAGGCACAAGTGCGAGAAAATGGTGCCGCACTTGCTGAAATTTAGCCTGATGCCGGGGAAGATCCGGACGGAGCGGCGAAATCGAAAGCCCATATACGACCTCGTATTCTCAGCCTTTGAACAGCTTAAAGTTAACCTGATAACGGAACAAGTCGATGTCAGGGGCGGCTCTCAGGGCTCGCCTCAGGCGCAGGTCATCATCCAAGGCGATAATGCAGCCTCGCACCTGCTGGCTCGGCCCTTCTTGAGTTCAACGACCAACAGCTCCTTCTTGTCCTTGCTCACAGCGAGGAGGTCCATCGGACCGGTATCAGTGGGATATTGCTGCCCATTGGCTTCGTCGCCGTCTGTGAAAATGTCATGCGCCTTGCCCAATTCGGTCGACGCCCAGTTCGCAACGAGGAAATCCTCCAAGTGTCTCTCAAGCGCGAAGACGGATGGGTCCTTGAACCGCGCCGGGATTGTCGTAGACCCTAACTCCAGACAGGAAGGGGCTACGATATGCCTGCGGCCGTTAAACGATCACCTCTCAAAACCCACTAAGCGGCACCATGACCATTCTCTGTGACCTGCGTGCGAAGAACCAGGCGAGGGCCTGGCTGATACTATCGACCTGATCGTCATGCCGACCTTGCGGAAAAGCGGCGATCTCGGTGCGCAGGTGATCGAGCCAGGACGCACGTTCGGGTAGGTAGACATGCCCCGCCTCAATCCTTGACGACTGAGCATGAAGCCGCGTCAGTTTGTCCTCTTTCGGCATGAACGCAGTCGGATAGGGGATGCCATGATGTTCGGTCCGAAGTTGCTGGATCAGTGACGTACCCGAGCCCTTGTCTTCGATCAGGATCGTGCGCGCATCCCATGTCTTCGCAAGTTCGACGACCCGGCGCTTGAGTGACGGAAAATCCCGCCGGGCGCGGTCAATGTCGAGGAGATATAGCCGGTCACCAACCGTGCCCCAAGTCGTGCACACGCTATAGTCATGATGCTCCTCCGGTTTGGAGGCGGTGTCCCATGACTGGATCACCGACATCTGCATGCGGGGTGGTGCTTCGTTGTAACTTTGGAACCACCCCCATTTGACGATCTCACCATCGGCCGGGACCGGACATTGCTGATACTGTGCAGAGAAGGTCGCGGACCCAAGCGCCCGCCTGAGACTGTCGAGCACATGCTGGGGTTCGCGCGCAGGGTGCAGTACATCTCCCGCCTTGCGATGATACAGCTTGCCGGGGCCGATCTCGATGCTGTTATCAACTTCAGCAATGGCGGGTAGACGTAGCGTGGTCCACCCCTCGAGCTGTTCGACATGGCCTGCTAGGTCATCAATATGTAGCCGCTGCTGCACCAGGATGATGGCATTCTCAGCCTTGTTGTTGAGACGGGAGAGGGCCGTGCGACTGTACCAGCCATTGACTGCCTCCCGCCGCGCTTCCGACATCGCGTCTTCAGGTTTGAGCGGATCATCGATGATGATCAGGTCACCCCCGCGTCCGGTGAGCGTCCCACCGATCGATGTCGCATAGCGATAGCCGCGCCTCGTCGTCTCGTAATTGCTCTCCTGGTTCTTGCTGTCGCTGATCCGGGTCGCTGGAAACAATCTGCGGTACCAGTCGCTCTGCATCAACGCCCGACAATCGGCAGCATGTTTGGCGGCCAGATCCGCCGAATAGCTCGCGGTGATGATCTTGCGTGTCGGGTCATGGCCGAGCAGGAAGGCGGGAAAGGCAACCGAGGCGGTGACGGATTTGAGCGATCGCGGCGGCACCTCGATCTTGAGCCGCTTGATCTTACCACGCCGTACCTGTTCGAGATGCCAGCACAAGGCATGGAGATGCCAGTTGGACAGAAACTGCTCGCCGGGATTGAGGGTGAAGAAGGACCGCATCAGAAAACTGTGCAGATCCTGCCGCAGCATCGCGTCAAGCAGGCGCGGGTCATGTTGCGTCATTGTCAGGACCTTCCGACAAGAGATGGCCAAAGCTTTCGAGAATTGCGCGATCCTCTTCAGACCAGTTGGTGTCCATCGGCGGCTCGTCATTATCCGATAGATGGTTATGTCGAAGATTGAACACGATGTTGATCGCCTTGAGGTCTCCTTTGAGCGCCCGCTCTCGCAGCCTGAACAACATGGCGGTATCAGCACGGACCCGTTTCCGTATTCCGTTGATCGATACCGTGACCTTTTCACTGAGCACGGGTTCGAGCAGATCGGCCATGCTCTGTTTGCGTCGGGGGCGACCACGCGGATTACCCGACTGACCCGGTTTGAAACGTGTGTGACGGGGAGGGCGGCCATAGCCCACGGCATCATTCGGTTCGGGCTCAGCCATGCTGCGCTTCCTTTGCGATCCGCTGCGCGACCTGTCTGAAAGTCTCTCCGGTCGAGCTAAGGGTTGGCATCTGGCCAAAGGCCGCCTCGAAGCGACGCAGGATGACGTCGCAATAAAGCGGGTCGAGTTCCATCAGACGCGCTACGCGCCCGCATTGCTCGGCTGCGATCAAGGTGGTGCCGGAACCGCCAAAGCCATCAAGGATGATGTCGTCGCGGTCGCTGGCATCTTTGATGATGTCCGCAATCATATCGACCGGCTTGACGGTCGGATGCCATGACAAGGCCTCCTTACGCTCGGCCGAGAAGCTGTTGACCCCGGCATAGTTCCAGACATTGGAACGATGACGCCCGTTTTTACCCAGTTCCACATTATTGATATGCGGTCGGCGGCCTTTCTTGAACACGGCCACCAATTCATGCTGGGAGCGGTACAAAGAGCCCATGCCGGCATTGCTCTTGGCCCAGACGCACAGGTTGAGCCAGTCATCATAGACCGCAGCCCCGGCGCTCATCAGCTCAGGCAGATGACGCCAGTCCATGAATACATAATGGAGTGAGCCGTCCTTCGCGACCTTGGCCATGGCATCGAGTGATCCGGTCAGGAACGCGATGAACTCGCGCTCGGTCATTTCACCCGTCCCTTGGACGAACTCACGATGCTGCATCTTGCCGAGACCGGAGACATGTCCCTTGATCGGGACATTGTACGGTGGGTCGGTGACGACCAAGCGCACCTTGTCGCGTCCCATCAAATTTTGATAGCTGGCGTGGTCCAGAGCATCCCCGCATAAGAGCCGATGTCGCCCCAATTGCCAAAGGTCGCCCACCTGACAGATGGCAGGGCCGGTCTGCACCTCAGGCACTTCATCAGGTTCGTCCACCGGATCACCCGCATCGATGATCAGTTCGATCTCGCGCAGGTCGAAGCCGGTCAAGGTCTCGTCGATTTCCAAGGTGCATAGATCGCCCAGTTCGAGCGCGAGCAATTCGCGATCCCAACCAGCTTTCTCGGCCAGTCGGTTGTCGGCGATGACATAGGCGCGTTGCTGTGCCTCGCTCAGCCAATCGATGCACAGGACTGGCACATCATCAAGGCCAAGCCTAAACGCGAACCCCTCATTGTTCTGTTACCGTTATCCCTGATTCGGTAGAATCATTACAAGCGGTATTTCAATTTGTTGCCAATATGACAGTGAAATAGCTGTTGGCGACGATATTTCGAACAGACTGAGAGTATGCAATGCTTACGCGAAGTCCGATATTTAATTACGCACGGCTTCCCCGCTGATGCGACAGGTTAGCGGCTGGCACTAATGATTGAAGCAAATTTCGCGATGCTAGGCGATGGATATAGGATGGGACCTGTCGAGAGTGTGTTTACAGGCGCTCACTCAATGACCGGCCCCCACTGAGTGGTCCGTGTGGATTGTTAGTGCATTTGTGCCTCTATCGCCAGTGTTGGCCGGAGGTGGAGCGTAGCGTAACCGGAGGACGGCGCTGGCGATGGAGCGGCGCCGGTAGCCCAGAGAGCTATGCGGGCGCACAGTGTTTTAATGCCGCCGCCAAGCTTCAATCAGTATTTTGGCTTCTGCAGGGCTGTAGAAGATTTCACCATTCAACAGCTCGTCGCGAAGCGACCCGTTGAAGCTTTCATTGTATCCGTTCTCCCACGGCGATCCCGGCGTGACGTAGAGTGTGGTCACGCCGATCTGTGCCAGCCATTTCTGGACGGCCGTCGCGATAAATTCGCTGCCGTTGTCTGACCTTATATTGGCAGGCGACCCGCGCGTGATGAACAACTCCGCTAATGCGGCCAAGACATCTTCGTGGCGGAGTTGGCGGGCGACAATAAGCGCCAGACATTCACGGCTGGCCTCATCGATAATCGTCAGAATGCGTAACTTACGGCCGTCATGCTTCCGACCCTCGACGAAGTCGTATGCCCACACCAATGCTCGAACGAATGGGCAAGTCCAGTCGAGAAAGTCGGTCTTCCGGAATTCCTGCATCTGGACTTCTGTAACGATATCCGTCTGTATGGTTTCATGAAGAAAGCGCCCATCGAAGATGACCTGCTGGATCTGGCTGACCGGCTATGCAACGCTGCTGGCATAATGATGGAAGACCACCATTTCCTCGCAGTCGCTTCGTCCGCAACGAATGTTAGGACGCGTCTCCGGGACCTTAAGCACTTCAAGGCGCAAATACACTAACAATCCACACGGAACACTCAGTGGGGGCGGTCACTTTGGAGAAAAGCATTTCATTCCCCAACATTAATAAACGCCCTTTATCGGGGAAAATACTGATTCCAGCCCTATCGCTGAACTGACTAAAATTAAAATGCGGCCCGAGGGCTTAATACGAGCTCTTTGACTTTAGTCCGGCATTGCTTGCTGTGTCGGGCTATTTTTTCGGAACTTTGGGACGGCGAGACAGTTAGCTCCATACATCCCGTCCACACCGCACTGCGGTCAGCTTCGTCATGATCACAAAAATGCGACATGAAATGAGAATTTCGACGCATTCGTTCATCCAAGCCGCATCAAGCGGCCATCATCGCTCAAATATGCGGGGCATATCCCGTCAGGAGTCCTATTATGTTGGCAGCAAGGGCAAATTCGACGAATGCGTTAGGAGAACAGTCTTCCAATGACTTCCATGTTGCTGCTTGCATTGCCCATCCCGAACACGCCGGGCCGATTTTGCAACATGCCTTTGCACTGGGCAAATCATTGGATGCCGATGTGACCTTGTTGCAGGTGCTGGAAGAACAACACGATTCCAACCGGCCCGACCCGATCGAATGGGACTTGCGCCGCCACGAGGCACGCCGGTTGCTGAACGAAATGGCCAGCCCGCCGGATGCATCGATGGCGCGGGCCAATATCCATCTGACCGAAGGCTTCAGGGCCGATGAAATCCAGCGTTTCGCGCATGATCATAGCGGCAGTCTGTTGGTCGTCGGCATGCAGGAAACAAGCGCAAGGCATTGCCGGGGGATCGGCGGGACGATCCATCATCTCCTCCATAGTGCGGCGGGCTATATGTTGCTGGTGCCGTGCAATGGTCACATGGCCCCCGTGACCAGCTACCGCCGGATTTTGGTCCCGGTCGATGGCTCTACCTGGGCTGCAAGCGCGCTCCCGCTGGCGGTGCGGTTGGCGCAGGCAAATAATGCGGAACTGCTGCTCGCTCATGTCATTCCGCCGCCGGAATTGACGGAGACCCGCCCCTATGATGCCGCTGACATCGCGCTTCGGGAACAGGTGATCGAACGCAACCAACAAACCGCCGATGCGTATCTGGAACGGATGCGCCAATATGTCGCGGATATGCAGGTGCGCGTCCGGATCATCTCTACCCAATGCAAGGATGTCCGCGCGAAACTTGAACAGATCATCCGCACGGAAAATGCCGATCTCGTCATCATGTCCGCGCGTGGTCATGGCCTGTCGGCCAATGCCGACATGCCCTATGGCAGCGTTGCGAGCTATTTGATGATGCATTCACCCGCGCCGTTGCTAGTGATCCCCGCGATTAGTGGCGCGGCAAAAGCCATGGCCCGACCCTCCAATGGTCAGGCGAGTGAAGTACGGATGCCGATGTTCAATCAAGTATGAACATCATGGCAGATGCGCAAGGCGATCCGGTCGTAGTCCTCGCCGATGAACTGGCGCTGCGTCATCAACTTGAAGGCCTTACCCGCAAAACATCGCCGATCGTCGCATGGGCCAAATTGGCAGAGGTCAAGCCATGGCTGTCACGCGCGCTGACCGCCGCTGGCCATAATGATGCCAGCAACGCCTCTGCTGCTGAATGGCTGCTCGATAATGATTTCGAGGTGCAGCGCGCCTTGCTCCAGATCGATGAAAGCCTGCCGCGCGGCTTTTACGATCGTCTGCCGGGCATCGCTGGCCGCGACAAGATCTATCCACGGGTCTATGACCTTGCCCATGGCCTGTTGCAGGCGGCCCATCTCCAGCTTGCGGTTGGCCAGTCGATCAGATTCATTTCCGCCTATCAGGCGCGAATGCCGCTGACGATAGCGGAATTATGGGCCTTTCCGACAATGCTACGGATCGCCTGTATCGAATTGCTGGCCGCAGGGTTCAGTGCCTTGTTCGAAAATGTCCCCCCGCCTTTCCCGGCGGATGTGACAGCCTATCTCCATCTACCGGCGGACCCGACCGAATGCGTGGCGCGCGCCATCGCCAATCTGGGGGTGGTCGCCGGCATTCAGTGGAAGGACTTTTTCGACCAGACCAGCCGGACCGAGGCGATTTTGTGCCATGATCCCGCCGATGTCTATCCCCATATGGATTTCGATACCCGCGACCGCTACCGTCATGCGATCGAAAAATGTGCGGAACTGACCCGATTGGACGAATGGGACGTCGCAGAGCGCGCCATCGCCCATGCGCGGCAAAGTCGCCACCCCCCGCTCAATCATGTTGGCTATTGGCTGATCGGCGAAGGCCAGCGCGCCTTTGAAGAAGAATTAGGCGTGCGGCGCAGCGGGTGGGAGGCCGTCACCCAGCCATTGGCGCGTTACCCGATGCATATCTATGCCCTTGCCCTTGTGGTGATCGGCGTGATCGGCTTGGTGCTGCCCGGCCTCTATCTTGCCAGCTTTCATCCATCGCCCGAGATATGGGTAGTCGGCCTGTTGCTAAGCGCAATCCCCTCCTCAATCATCAGCGTCACCTTCATCAATTGGCTCGTCAATCTGATCGTGCCGCCACGGGTGTTGCCCAAGCTCGATTTCGACAAGGGCCTTGCCCCCGATTGCACCACCGTCGTCATCATGCCGGTCATCATCGCCAAGCCGGGCGATATCGATGGGATCATGCGACGGCTGGAAAGCCATTATCTCGCCAATGCCGACCCGATCCTCCATTTCGCCTTATTAAGCGATGTGACCGATGCCGAACGCGCGCGCAACACGGGCGATGAAGTAATCGAACAGGCGCTCACATCGGGAATCGAGATATTGAACGCCCGTTATGGCCGGGATGCCAAAGGGCCGTTTGTCCTGTTGCACCGCCACCGGCTGCACAATCCGGCGCAGGGCTGCTGGATGGGTTGGGAACGCAAGCGCGGCAAGATCGAGCAGTTCAACCATTTCCTGCTGACCGGCGATGCCAGCGCCTTTCCCGTAACGACTGGCGATGTCAGCGCCCTTCACGGCACCCGTTTTGTCGTGACGGCGGACGCCGATACCCGCCTGCCGCCGGGCGTGGTCCATCGCATGGTCGGGACATTGGCCCATCCGTTGAACCGGGCGCATTTCGATCCGCGCTCCGATCGGGTGACTATGGGTTATACGATCCTGCAACCGCGCGTCGAAATCGCGCCGGATGTCGAACGTCAGTCCTTTTTCACCCGCTTTTTCGGTGGCGACACTGCCATCGACATTTATTCGCGCGCTGTGTCCGATGTCTATCAGGATCTCTCCGGTAGCGGCATTTTCATCGGCAAGGGCATTTACGAGGTCGCGAGCTTTGCCCGCAGTCTTGCAGGCGTGGTCCCGGATAACAGCCTGCTCAGCCATGATCTGTTCGAAGGTCTGCACGGTCGCGCAGGTCTTGCGACTGACATCATCATCTATGAAGGCTTTCCCGACGGTTATCTCGATCATGCGCGGCGCACGCACCGCTGGGTCCGGGGCGATTGGCAAATCCTGTTGTGGCTGCTGCCATTTGTGCCGGGACATGACCGGAAATGGCGGCGCAATCGTCTCGGCTGGTTTGACCGGCTCAAGATTGTCGACAATTTACGCCGCAGCATCGCGCCGATAGCGACGATGATGTTGTTGCTGGGCGGCTGGCTCATCCTGCCCGGCAATCCGTTGGTGTGGACATTGCTCGCGGTCGCCGCGCCCGGTGCGTATTTGTTCACGGATCTGGTGTCCGAAATTGCCAGCATCGGACATCGCGGCACATGGCGCAGCATGACTCGTCGCTTCCTGATCCATCTCGGGCGCTGGGCCTTGGTGCTGGTGTTTCTGGCCAATGACGCGGCTATCGCGCTCCACGCGATCGCCGTCACGCTCTTCCGGCTGATCGCGCGTCGCCATTTGCTGGAATGGACATCAGCCGCGCAGATGGCCGAACATTTTGCCAGAAGAGACCCGCGCCGCATGGCGTGGCGCGAAATGCGGTCGTCGCCCGTTGCGGCCGTCATCATTGGCGTGCTCGTCTGCTACTTCAGCCCGCAGGCACTAGGGGCAGCCCTGCCCCTAGTGCTGTTGTGGATTGCCGCGCCTGAAATCGCGACATGGATCGCGCTGCCGCTCCGCACAAAAGAGGAGACGCTGACCGCGCCCGACCGCTTGTTCCTGCGCAAAGTGGCGCGGCGGACATGGCTCTATTTCGAAACCTTCGTCCGGCCAGACGATAATTGGCTACCGCCTGATAATTACCAAGAACCGCCTTATGAAGAAATCGCCCACCGCACCTCGCCCACCAATGTCGGGGTCATGCTGCTGGCGGCGCTAACCGCATGGCGGCTTGGCCATATCGATCTAAGCGATCTGGCCGTGCGCCTGCGCAATACGCTCGATACGATGGATCGGCTCGAACGTTATCGCGGCCATATGCTCAACTGGTATGACACCAGAACATTACAGCCGCTTGATCCCCGTTATGTCTCGACAGTGGATAGCGGCAATCTCGCGGCCAGCCTGATCACCCTGTCCGCCGCCATGCGCGATGCCGATTTCGGCCCGGTGACGGTATCGGCGGCATGGGATGGCCTGCTCGATGAATTGATGCTGATAGACGATGCGCTGGAAGGGCTGGATGCCGCCGATGCCGCGCGCAAATTGCTTGCGCATATTATCAACATCATGAACCGGCCGCTGCCGATCACCGGCCATGCGGTGCTGCTCCAGCAATTGACCGCGCGCGAATTGCCTGCGCTACGCACCGCAATCCATGACATGATCGTGGCGGCGGGCCTGCCCATGGGGCCAGCGGCGGAACTGCGGCTATGGGTCGACCGCTTCGATCATCATCTCCACAGCCTGCGTCGCGACGAGAAATTATATCGCCCTTGGCTGGCCGTGCTTGAAGACGTACCCGCCTTATTCGCGCCCCACGCCGAACGACTGGCTGCGGATCTGGCGCGAGAAATGCCCCTGAACATGGTCGCAGAGACGGTCCATGCCGCTCGCGTGATCGCAGAAGGCTGGTATGCCCCGCCCGCTTCGGATGAGGAGCAATGGCGGCAAACGCTGATCAATGCGCTGGATGAGGGTGTCAACAACACCCATGGCCTGCGCGTCCTGTTGCAGGAACTGGCCGATCGCACCGCGCGCTGGGCGCATGATATGGAGTTCGGATTCCTGTTCGATGCCAGCCGCCGCCTGTTTTATATCGGTTATAATGTTAGCGCAGATCGCATCGACGCCCATCATTATGATCTGCTGGCCAGCGAAGCCCGACTGGCGAGTTTCTTTGCCATCGCCAAGGGGGATGTGCCGGTTGAACATTGGTTCTTCCTTGGCCGGCCGATCACCCGCAAGGCGGCGGGCTTGGCCTTGGTATCGTGGAACGGGTCGATGTTCGAATATCTGATGCCGAGCCTGTTCCTGCGGAGCGACCCCCGCACATTATTGGGCCAAAGCGACCGCACTGCCATCGATATGCAGCGCATTCACGGCGACAATCATAGTACGCCATGGGGCATATCAGAATCGGCGTATGCGATGATGGGCAGCGACCGCGCCTATCGCTATCATGCCTTTGGCGTGCCGGGCCTCGGCCTGCGGCGCGGGCTGGAACGCGATCATGTCGTCGCCCCTTATGCGTCCTTATTGGCGCTCGCGGTCAGGACCGGTCCCGCCGTCCGCAACCTGCGCCGTCTTGAGGCATTGGGCATGATGGGGCGTTACGGCTTTTTCGAAGCGATCGACTTTACGCCGGGCCGCGCCTTGCCGGGCGAACATGCGGCCATCGTCCAATCCTATATGGTTCATCATCACGGGATGAGTCTTGCCGCCATCGGCAATGTCCTGTGCGATGATATGCTGGTGCGCTGGTTCCATGCCGATCCGCATATCCAGACGATTGAATTATTGTTGAATGAGCGTATTCCTTGGGAATTACCGCCGGAACTCGCGCACAGCGTGGCCCGCGAACTCGCGCCTGCACCGGTAGCAGTGGCGGCCGTGCCGGGGCTGTATCCTTGGACTCCCGACTTTGAAACCCATGATCTGCAAGGCGAATGCCTGCATGTCATCGGCAATGGCCGGATGACAACGCGGTTCGGGCCGGGCGGATCAGGCGTGCAATGGCAGAGCTATGCGATCACCGCCTCCACGCCGGGGCCGTGGCTCTATCTCCATGAACCGGCGAGCGGCGAGGTCTGGCACGCTATGCCGGACCTCGCCGATATGACCTTGAGCGATACCAGCGTCGTGTTTCATGCGGAGCGAGTGGAATGCCACCGCCGCGCCTTTGGGCTGGCGGTCACGACAGAAATCACCATCGCCCATGCCGATGATCTCGAAATCCGGCGGGTGACCATGGTCAATGAAACCGACCGGCCCCGGACGTTGATATTGACCAATATTGCCGAGGTCGTACTCGCCCCCGCGCGGGAGGCCGCGCGACACCCGGCGTTTAGCAAGATGTTCGTCTGCAGCGAAACTCTGCCGGGCCTGAGCGGCCTGTTGTTCACCCGCCGCCCGCGCGCGCCTTCTGAAACGCCGCCGGTGCTGCTGCATCGGGTACTGGGCGATCGCAACGGCCTGACGCTGACGAGTTTCGACACCGACCGCGCGGCCTTTTTGGGGCGGCACGGCAGCACTTATAACCCAGCCGCGATGAAGCCCGAAGCACGATCAGAACGGCTGCATGAAACAACGGGCTGGACGCTCGATCCGGTGATGGCGCTGCGCGTTGTAGTGCATATACCTCCGCATGGCCGTAGCGAGCTGGCCTATCTGACTATCGCCGCCCCATCGCGCACCACCGCGATTGAAATTGCCGAGCGCTATGCCACGCACAATGCGCTGCAATGGGCGATGGCGGATGCCGCCGCCCATGCCGCGCGCGATATGTACCGCATCGGCCTTGCCCCCCACGCCCTGCCCGATGCATCCCGGCTGGTGGCGCGGATGATCGGTGCCGATCTTGAACGCACCGCGATCACCACGCCGGTCGCTATCCCGCCCGCACGGGCAGCTTTGTGGTCTTTGGGGATTTCGGGCGATGATCCGATCATCCTGTTGCGTGCAGGCGATGGCAGCAAGACCGCGATGCTACGGTCGTTGCTCGCCGCCCAGAAGCTTTGCCAATTGCGCGGCGCACCGGTTGACCTTGTCGTGCTGCATGAAGGCGATGAAGGCTATGTCGATCCGGTGCGCGAACGGCTGATCGATTGCCTGCGCGAAAATGAGGTGCAGGATCGGCTCGGCCTAAGAGGCGGCGTCCATCTCGTTGGGCGGGTATTACTGCAAGAAAATATGGTCATTACCCTCGAACGCGCGGCCCGACTGATATTGACCGAGGAGGGGCCAAATCTGCCCGATCAATTGGAACTTGGCCGCATCCTGCCGATCCCCCGTCCGCGTTTCGCGCCGATTGCGCCGGTGCAGGACATGACGCCCACACTGCCCCTGCCACGCGTGCCGGACCTGTTGTTCGATAATGACACCGGCGGTTTTTCGCCCATTGACGGCAGCTATGTCATCCAGCTCGCCCCCGGACAGACGACCCCTGCGCCATGGGCCAATGTGCTGGCGAATGATGGCTTTGGCACAATTGTGACCGAGGCGGGGCTGGGGTTCAGCTGGGCCTTGAATGCGGGCGAAAATCGCCTCACCCCATGGAGCAACGACCCGGTACGCGATCCGCAGACCGAATGCCTCTATCTGCGCGATGAGGAAAACGGCCATTTATGGACGATTTCGCCCGCCCCCATCGGCCCTAGCGTACCGGATGATGACACCGGCTGTCGCATCCGCCATGCAGCGGGTCATAGCATCTGGGAGCGCGCCAGCGAGGGACTGGAGCAGGAAATGCTTGCCTTTGTCGCACCGGACGATCCGATCAAGATCGTCCGCATAAGGTTGCGCAATCTGCGCCCGCGCGCGCGACGGATCACGGCCACTTATTACGCCCAATGGCTACTGGGATCGGTGACAGGCGAAAATGGCGCGCTGCGCTGCGCCGAATATGATCCCGCCCTCCACGCGTTGCTGGCGGTCAATCCTTGGTCCGACAGCTTTGGCCAGCGGGTGGCATTTCTGACAGCCAGCGAAGAGCCGCATAGCGTCACCACCTCTTGCGCCGAATTTCTGGGACCAAGACGCCGCACCGACCAGCCTGAGGCGTTGCAGAATTGGGACCTTGGCGGGCGATTGCAGGCAGTGGGCGATGATTGCTGCGCGGCCTATCAACTCCATGTCGATATCGGCCCCAATGAAACACGGGATGTATATTTCCTCCTCGGGCAGGGAGAAGACCGCAACCATGCCGCGCGTCTCATCGCCAAATGGCAGGATGCAAGCGAGGCCGAACGCGCGCTGACCGCGACCAACGCCCAATATCAGGCACGGCTGGATGCCATCACCGTCGCGACGCCCGAACCGGCGTTCGATCTGCTCATCAATCGCTGGCTTCCCTATCAGGCGTTGAATGCGCGCATTCGGGCGCGGGCAGGCTTTTATCAGGCGGGCGGGGCCTTTGGCTTTCGCGACCAATTGCAGGATGTGCTGGCGCTGCGCTTTGCCGACCCCGACCTTGCCCGCCGCCATATATTGGAGGCCGCCGCCCATCAGTTCGATGAAGGCGACGTTCTCCATTGGTGGCACCCGCCTGCTGGCGCAGGTGTCCGGACGCGCTGTTCGGACGACATGCTGTGGCTCCCCTTTGCCACCTGCGCCTATGTTGAGGCGACCGGCGATCGCACGATCCTTGCGGAGCATGTGCGCTACTTGCGGGCAGCGCCCCTCGCGGCGGATGAGGGCGACCGTTACGCCCAATTCGATACCGCGCCCAATGCCGCCAGCCTGTTCGACCATCTCGAACGCGCATTGGAACATGCCTATCAGCTTGGCCGCCATGGCCTGCCACTGATCGGCGCGGGCGATTGGAATGATGGGATGAACCGGATCGGCGAAGAGGGGCGCGGCGAGAGCGTCTGGCTCGGCTGGTTCCTCATCAAGACGATCAACATGTTCGCGCCCATATGCGCGACGGCACAGCATCCGGAAATCGCGATACGCTGGCTACGACGCGCGGAAGAGTTGACTACTGCCATCGAGACGACTTCATGGGACGGCAATTGGTATTGCCGCGCCTTTGACGATCAGGGCCGCCCATGGGGCACCGCCACTGACAGCGAATGCCAGATCGATTCCATCGCCCAATCATGGGCGCAACTGTCCGGCGCAGGCCGTCCGGAACGGATCAAGCGCGCGCTCGCATCGGCGAAAGAACATCTGGTGAGGGCGGATGATCGGATCGTCCGCTTGCTCGACCCACCGTTCAACCTGACCCCGCGTGAACCGGGCTATATCAAGGCCTATCCCCCCGGCATCCGCGAAAATGGAGGGCAATATACCCATGCGGCGGCGTGGCTTGGCATGGCGATGGCGCAATCGGGAGATGGCGATGGCGCGATGGAGATATTCCGCCGGATCAATCCGATCTGCCAGACATTAACCCCCGAACAGGTGCGGCAATATCGCATTGAACCCTATGTCGTCGCGGGCGATGTCGGCGGCAGCGGGCCGCATCTCGGGCGCGGGGGGTGGAGCTGGTACACCGGGGCCGCCGCATGGACTTGGCGGCTGGGGGTGGAGGAAATCATGGGGCTCCACATCATCGACGGCAAATTGCACATCAACCCGCATCTGCCGACCGACTGGCCAACGACAAGTGCCACGCTGCGCCGTCCGGACGGGAGCTTGCAGGTCCATATCGACAATAGTCTCGCCAAATCCACAGGCCCGACGACTATCACCGTCGATGGCCAGCCCTGGCCGGAAGGCGGCATCCCCTTCCCCGATGATGGCAGCACATCGCAGATCAACGTCCAGTTGCGGCGTGAAGCCCCGCCTTTCCGATCACGAACAGCGCGATGACGCGCGATTTTGCCACCCGAAATGGAGTGCCTGCGATGATGAAGATGACCATCACCCTATTGGCAGCGGCCTGCCTATCACTTGGCGCTTGCCGCAACAGTCCAAGCGATGCCGAAAGAATGGCCAATGAGAATGCGGCGCAGGCAAACGCCGATGCTGCATCCGCGAATTTCAACTCTGCCACCTCGCAGATGCAGGCGGAAAGCGCGCGGAGCGAAGCCGTTGTGGCGCGAGATACAGCCGCCGCCGCGAACATCAACTCCGTCACCTCGCAAATACAAGCCGCCGCCGCCCGCAATGATGCCGATGCCGCGCGAGAAAATACGCGGGCGGTGACCGATGCCGCCGCCAAGGCCGCAATCGCTGCAGAAGTAGCGGCGCGAAGCCAAGCGGAGACCTCGTCCCCGCCAACGCGTTAACTGACGCGACCAGTCGGGGGAGCGGAAATAGGCGACTATGGTGTACTATCTGGTCCTGTTCGCCATCGTTCTTGGCATCAACCTCATGCCGGCGTTCGGGCCGCCGACATGGTCCGTGATCGTCATCTACGGCATCAATACCCGCATGCCGGGGCCTGCGCTCGTTCTGGTCGCGGCGTCGGCTGCGGCATCAGGCCGCTTCCTGCTGGCCCGCGCCTTTGCCTTATTGGGCCATCATGTATCGGAAAAGACTAAAAGAAACGTCGCCGCTGCAAGAGAGGTATTCGAGCGAAAGAAGCGTAATTCGATTATCGCGCTGGGCGTATTCGCCCTTTCGCCCGTGCCTTCCGCGCCACTCTTCGAAGCCGCCGGACTTGCCAAAGTGCCGCTGCTTGGTTTCACAGCGTTCTTTTTCGCCGGGCGCACCTTTTCATACTCGATCTATCTTTTCACGACGAAAAGCATCGAAAGCACGAACCTCGGCGAAGCATTTCGCCACGCCATGACCAGTCCGTTCGGAATCGCCTTGCAGATTGCCATGGTCCTAATGCTGATTGGCTTCACCCGCATCGATTGGTCAAAATATCTGAACAATCGATCCTGACCCTATGAGGGTCAGGAGGCGCTCACGGGCCTATGTCATCCACGCCGCTTCTGAATTGCCTGCTGGCATCCTTGGTAAAACCGAGCGCCGCCGCAACCGCGACATTCCAGCCATAAGGATCGGTGCGATACATCAACTGGTTCGCCTGATCCACATAGACCGTACGGTACATCAGCCGGACCGGCACCATTTGGGGGAGCTTGACGAATGTCATCTTGCCGGTCGCAAGCGCCTTGGTCCATTGGTCGGCTATCCCCTCCCGATCGGCGAGCATGTGCGCAAAACCTAGCGCCTCGTTGACGCGCACGCAGCCATGGCTCAATTGCCGCTGGTTCTTGTCAAAAAGCGTCTTGGCGGGCGTGTCGTGCAGATAGATCGCAAACTCGTTATTGAGGTCGAACTTGACCAGACCGAGCGAGTTGCGCGGGCCGGAATTCTGCACGAGCGAGCCATTGCGCCAGCTCAAGTTATAGTGTTGGAAATAGGCCGCGTTTTTTCCAGCCATCTCGCCTTTCTGGATCGATTTCGGCACCGTCCATGTCGGATTGGCGACCAGACGGAACATAAAAGACGATATCTGCGGCGTTTCATTCCCTGGCTTGCCCACGACGACGTTGCGCTGATCGACTAGCTTCCCCTCGCGAAAATAGCTGAGTTCAGCCGCCGCAGTATTCACGTCGATGCGGGTTGGCGGAGGATTACGCGTCAGCCAGCGCAATCGCTCCATCGCGACCGCAATTGATCGCGCGCGATCACCGGGGCGCACATTGAGAATGACCAACGTATCCGCGCCAATGACGCCGTCATCACTGATACCATAATCGTTCTGGAAGGCCTTCACGGCCATCACGATTCCCTTGCTGTACATGTTGCTAGCGACATCGGTCTTGGTCGTCACCGGCAGGACTAGATAGCGATTTTCCAAAAGTGCCGCCTCGATCTGTGGGATGCGTGGATCTTGGTCACCCGGATGGATCAGGTCGCCACCGACAATTTCCTCGCTGTTGTCCTGCGGCATGACTTGTCGCTGTTTCAGATACGCCGCTGCCAGCGCGGCATATTCAGCGGTGTCTGGAGCAAGGCTATCCAGCCACGCCTCCACGCGACCCGCCCGCACCGCCGTGATCAATCCAGGCGAGAGATTCACCTTTGGCCGTGGGAGGGTGTAAATGCGATGCAATTTTGCCGGGTCGGCGACACCATGGGCCAGCGCACCTGCGTAGCTCAGTGCCGCGCGGGTCAAGGCAATCTCGCGGGCTTCGGCGGAGAGCTTCGACAAGTCCGGCATGAATGGCACGTGGTCCAGACCATGTCTCGCCCGTTTTTCAAGCGCTGTGGTCAAGGCCTGCGCCGCCAGTGGCGACCAGACCGGAAGCCAGCCGTTTTTTGCATAAAAGTCACGCATGGGCGTAGCTTGGGCCGCGGCCTGTAATGCCGCTGGCGCAATGCCGGGCACGACGCTTGAAAGCACCGATTCTGCATCGCTTTCGCTGGTATGGGCGACATCTGATCCGCTGCAACTGGCCGTCAGCACAAGGATCACCGGCAAAATTCGATGTATTCTCAATCGCACTAGTCCATCGCCTACACCTGCCATGCTTCGGTGAACGGCGCGCTGCATTGCCGCGCCCCCTGAAGCGCAAGGGATGTCAGTCAAAACCAGTTTTGCCCGGTGTTGTTCCAACGCCCGATCAAAAATCGGGACGACGGCTGGCACAGCATCAACAATCCGTTGCGCGGCGATATACCGTCACGCACGGATCTTATCCTCCATTATTACCGGATACGCCCCTCTCTTCATAAACCTCTTGGCGATGCGCATATAAAGCCCCACTATCAGACTATTATGCGCCGCATATTGTACACCCATCGATAGAAGGAACGTCCATGTCACGCCTTGCCAAACTGCTTCAGCGGCAGGCCGTGCAGTTCGCAATATGCCCGCTGGTTCAGCATCCCACGCGCCCACTCATCATGGTGAAAACGCCAGAATGCTTCCAGTTCCTCGTGTTTTTCCCGACTGACATGTGCTATCTCGAACCTCCATCCACGGAAAAATCCGTGGACCCAAGGTCAGAAGCCCTCTCGCAACCGGCAAGTGTGCATTCCCTGCACGCTTACATACGCCCTGTAAACTGAGGTGTTATTCCCTGTTAGGGAGAAATAAATTCCCTGTTTCCGTTACAGGGAATTTTCATGGTCTTTATTATTAGATCAGTGGCTTGGTGGAGAGAGTGGGCTACAAAATTGGCCATTCTGGCCAAAATTCCCTGTAAATTCCCATAAAACAAGGAAAACGGGCGGTGAGACTGACTCGCTCCAGACTGCACCGCGCACCAAACAGTCCCACAAGGTAACTGATTTTCGCCCTAGGGCGCAGGCTTGTGCGCCCCGCGCTCATCTGGCCTCAATGCTAGCTGCCGAAGCAACTATTTTACCTGATGACGCACCGAAACCCGACATGGCAGGTCGATGTGTCGACCGGCTGGGCATAGCGGGCTGCGGGCCTGTAGCGCTGGCAATAATTTTCCGCGCACAAATGCGATCCGCCTTTAAGCACCTTGCGGCCAATCGCAATATCGGGCTGGCACGGATCGAAACTGCTCTCTTTTAATGGGCCGCGCGGATTGCGAGGGATGCAGCAACTGCCTGCCGCCTTAGCCTCCTTGCCCGTATGGTGCGCGGCAAACCAGTCGCCGGTCCATTCCCAGACATTGCCGACCATGTCGAACAGGCCATAGCCATTGGCGGGAAAAGTCCGCACGGGCGAGGTGCCGACATAGCCATCCAGCGCCAGATTTTGCCATGGAAATTCGCCCTGCCAATAATTGGCTAGCATCGCTCCATTGGGTGCCAGTTCATCGCCCCATGCAAAGGCCGCGCCTTCAAGGTCGCCACGTGCTGCATATTCGAACTCCGCCTCGGTCGGCAGCGATTTGCCCGCCCATGCGGCATAGGCTTCGGCATCGGCATAAGCGATGTGGACCACCGGATGATCGTCCAGCCCTGCAAGATCACTCCCCCGGCCACGCGGGTGACGCCAGTTGGCTCCAAATTCAAAGGACCACCATTGGGAAAAGTCATGAAGCGGCACCGGCCCCAGCGGCATATGGCTGACCAGCGAACCGGGCTGGATCATCTCCGGCAATATGCCGGGATAATCCGCCGGATCAGGCGTCTGTTCCGCCAAGGTCACCCAGCCCGTTGCTGCCACGAAGGCGGCGAACTGGACATTGGTGACCGGCGTTTCATCAATCCAGAAATCATCGACCACGACATGATGGGCAGGCGCTTCTTCAGGATAATGGTCATTCGACCCCATCATGAACTGGCCACCTGCGATACGGCGCATGCCGTCCGTTTTACCCATCTGCGGTTCCATCTTCCTATCGGCGGCGCATTGCTATCACCCGCACCCTCATGGGTTGATCTCGAAGGTGACGTTCTTGATCTCACCGGTCAAGGCGCTGTTGTTGACGTCATAGTCCGGGCTGACCGCAGAAATCATGTCGCGGCCAATATCCAGTCCTTCGGTATGCGACATCCATCCTGCGACCGTGCGACCGATCCGGCCAGTGGCTACTGCCACGCCATCGACCGAAACTGTCATATTGCCGGGGGTGCCGGGCTTTTTCTCATCGGCAATGAATTGCGCGGTCACATGATGCTTGCCCGGTGCCAGTGCATCTTTGCCTCGCACAGTGAACTGATCAGCCCCCACGGCATTGTAGTGGAACACTGGCTTGCCGTTGTGGAGATAGAGGCTGTAGCCGCCAAAGCGCCCGCCCTGCGCGACTATCACGCCCTTGGCATTCGCCGTATCAACCGTGATCTCGGCATCGACGGTGAAGGAATTGCCAATGGTATGCGGTGCGGCATCCTCCACTATCCCGGTCACGCCCGCAGGATAGACGAATTGCTTGCGCCCCGTGCCCAATGAGGGTTTCCCTGCCGTGCCCTGACTATAATCATGGATCGGCAGAATGTTGTTCTTCGCCGCCTCAGCCCAGAAGAAGTTCTGCATTTCCGCCAGCTTTGCCAGATATTTCTTGGAGAGGTCCGTTGCGGTCGAGAAGTCCTTGTCCAGATTGAACAAGACCCATTTACGTTGATCCGGCCCGATATCCAGTCGCCGGTCGCCGGCAGCGCCAGCCTCCCATGCCAAACGCTTGGGCAGGGTGCCAGCCATCCAGCCGTCACGATAGATTCCGAAATTTTCCATCATTTCGTATATCTGCGTGCGCCGTGCAGATGGCGCTTTTGGTTGGGTGAAGCTGTAGGTCAAGCTGATGCCGTCAATGGGTTGCTGTTTGACGCCATTCAACGTTTCAGGCGCAGGAACGCCAGCGGCATCCAGCACGGTCGGCATGATGTCGGACACATGGCTGTACTGATCACGCAGGCCATTTTTGTCGGCGATATGCTTCGGCCAGGAAATGACCATTCCGTTGCGTACGCCACCGGCTTGCGATGCGACTTGTTTCCACCAAGGGAAGGGCGCATTCATCGCCCACGCCCAAGCAGCTGGCATGTGGTTGTACATGTTCGGTCCACCGATCTCGTCGAGATGATGGGATAATTCGGCGAAATTTTCCTTGCGCCCGGTGATGGTCGATTGCTCAAACGCAAGGCCGTTCAACCCGCCTTCCGCGCTGGTGCCATTGTCGCCCTGAATGTAAATAATCAGTGTATTGTCGAACTCACCGCTGCGGCGCACTTCATCAATCACCCGGCCGGTCTGATAATCAGAATAGGCCACCGATGCGGCATAGGCTTCCATCAAGCGGGCGTAGACGCGCTGCTGCTCGGCATTGAGCGAGGCCCATGCTGGCAATGAAGCCGGGCGGGGCGAAAGCTTGGAGTTTGCCGGGATGACGCCCATCGCCTTTTGGCGCTTGAAGCTCTCTTCGCGGACCTTGTCCCAGCCCTGATCGAACTTGCCCCGGAATTTTTCCAGCCACTCCTTCGGCGCATGGTGCGGCGTATGCGACAGTCCCGGTGCATAATACATAAAGTACGGTTTATCCGGTGCAGCGGCTTGCTGCTCCCGCATCCAGCCAATCGCATGATCGGCCATATCCGCTTCGAAATGATAGTTCGGGTTATTTTGCGGTGCATCGACCCGCCGGGTGTTTTCTACAATGCTCGGCTGCCACATCGACGTATCGGCAGACAGGAAGCCGTAAAAATATTCAAAGCCCAGACCTGTCGGCCAGCGATCATAAGGTCCGGCGATGCTGGTTTCCCATTCCGGCGTCAGATGGTTCTTGCCGAACATGGCCGTGTTATAGCCGTTTTCTTTAAGAATTTCGGGCAGGGTTCCACCCGATTTCGGGATGACAGTGGTATAGCCATCATAGCCCGTGGGCAGGTTGCTCACATTGCCCATATTCACATTTTGCGGCAGGCGACCTGTCAGCAGCGAAGCGCGTGTCGGTGAACAAAGCGCGGTGGTGTTGAACCGATTATAGCGCAGCCCCTCTTGCGACAGCGCGTCAAAGGTTGCCGTTGGCACCGGGCCGCCAAATGTGTTGGTGACGCCAAAGCCAACGTCATCCGTCAAAATGACCAGCACATTGGGCGCGCCTTTGGGGGCGGCCGGATTGGAGGGCCAGCGCGGTGCATGGCTCTCTGCCACCGTCTTGCCGACACCCTCAGTTGGGGCCATCGGGGCCGTCTGCGCAAATAGGGACGGCGCATGTAACAGCGCGATTGCAGACACTGTCAGCAGCGAGGTCAATCTGCCTGATCGACGGCCTTGTGACATGCGGTTGTGGATCATGACGCGGTGCTTGCTTGAAATCTGCTGGGACATGTCTTCGTCTCGCTAGCTGAAATTTTAAAAAAATGCGTTCCGGACGCCGGGAGGGGATTTAGCGCCCGGAACGCGTGCCTTCCGGGTCAGTACCGGAAGGTAATTTGTGCCTGAACGGTGCGCGGCAGATTGGCGAAGCCGATCTGGTCACCGGCAATGCCGTTGACAGTCCCGGTCCCGCTGCCGGTGTTCGGCGCATCCAAGCCGCCGGTCGCATACCAGCGATCGGTCAAATTCTTGCCGATCAGCGCGAACTCCCAATGGGTGTCCTCGGTCTTGACCCGGATCGAGGCGTCGAGGTTCACATAGGCTTTCTGGCGGGTGTACGGACTGCCGAACGCACTCGCGAGATAGTTGTCGCTATAGCGGCTATCGACCGACAGGCCGAGGATCAGGCCGTTACCCACGGGTGTTTCGTAGGAGGCACCGAGCGTCGCCGTCCACAGCGGCGCATTGGCCGTCGGCGAACCCTTCAGGTTCTGGTTAGTGCCGGTTTCGCCGGAGATGATCGGACGCGTGGTGCCATTCGCGAGCAACAACAGGTTGCAACCTGCAGTCGACTTTTGCCCGGTGTAGCATGGTGCATTCGGGACATTGCCGTAGCGCGCCTTGTTGTAGTTCACGCTACCGCGCAGGTTCAGCCCTTCGATCGCACGCGGGGCGAATTCGACCTCAAGTTCAACACCTTTGGTGGTCGCCGAACCGGCATTGATCGTGCTGAACGCGAACACCGGCGCGTTGAAGAAATCGAGCTGGAGGTTGCTATATTTGTAGCGATACATCCCCACATTGAAGCGCAGTTGGCGATCAAGCAGGATCGTCTTGGCACCGACTTCAAAGCCCTTCGCCTTTTCCGGATCGAACTCGAAATCGGCAAGGCTGGCGGATGGGCTGTAAATACCTGAGTTCGAAAAGCCGCCCGACTTATAGGCGGTCTTATAGGCAGCATAAAGATTGATGTCGCGGTTTGGCTTGAAGCTGATCGTGGCTTCCGGCGACCAGTTGTTGAAACTCAGGTTCGAGGGCAGGCGGATGCCCGGTGCGAACACACCCTGCGTCACGCGGGTTGGATGGGAATAAGGCTGGATGAAATAGCTGTCCTTGGTCTCGTGCGTGTAGCGCACGCCGCTGGTGACCTCGACCTTGTCGACCGGCTTCCAGATCACCTGGCCGAAGGCGGCAATGGTCTCGCCTTCGGTCTGGCTGTCCTTGGAGTTGGCGACATAACGACGGAAAGTCGGGGTGGCCGCGCTATTCTCCAGCCCGCCTGATGCCGTCCACGCAAGATAATCGCGCTTGGTCTTCTGGTAATAGCCGCCGACCATCAAATTGACCGGCCCATCATAGTTGGTCAGAGCGCGGAATTCGCTGGATAAGGCATGGAAGGTCGACCATTCAGTCGCGAAGATGCCACCATAAGGCGGGGTGACGGTCGTGCCATTGAAGTCGCTCGGCAGGTTGCTCGCCGACAGGCTATCCGCGTCGAAGCGGAAGATGTTGCGGTTCCAGTTATAGTTGGTGACCGATGTCAGCGTGATGTTGTCCAGTTCGTAGCTGAGATTCGCGGTCACCGCCCAACTGCGATAGCTGTTGCCGAGAGCGCCGTCGTCGAGCGCATAAGGCACCGCATTGGCGCCGTTCCATAATGCCGTCGGGAGCCGGTTGGCAGAGGATTGAAACTTGCGGGCGCACTGCACATTCGGGTTCTTTGCGGCATAACCGGTTGGACAATTATAATAGACTGACGAAGACGCCGGATTGTCGTTGTTATTGGTGCCGAAATTGCCCTTCAAGGTGGCGGCGAAGCGATCTGTCGGTTCCCATTTCAGCGTGGTCCGGATGTAGAATTCTTTACTACGCCCCTCGCCCGCCGGACCGGAATTGTGGACTGTCTGCGTGCCGGTGGCAATGTCGGTTGTACGATAGTTAGTCGACGTCGCGAGATTCTTGTAATAGCCGTCATACATCTTGCTGCCGCGCACCGCGACACGGATGCCGAGCGTTTCGGTCAACGGGGTGGAGACGATGGCTTCGCCCGTCACCTGCCTAGCAGCAAACTCATAGCCGACGCGACCGATCACTTCCAACTTGTCGCCGGGATCTGCGGTGGTGATCGAGACCACGCCTGCGGTGGCATTCTTGCCGAAGAACAGCGCCTGCGGGCCTTTCAGAATTTCTAAGCGGCCAAGATCGAAAAAGCCTTCGTTGATGGTGCGGCCCTGACCATAATAGACGCCGTCCACAATGACGGCGACCGACTGCTCAAGGCCGATCGAGGACGAGTTCGAGCCAATGCCACGCAACACGAGGGTCGCCCCCGAACCGGACGGCGCACGGCCGATCACGAACTGCGGCGTCGAAGCAGCAACGCGCTCAAGACTCGAAAGGTCATAACGCTCGATCTGTTCTGCCGAGATGGCGGTCACAGACACAGGCACATCCTGCGTCGTTTCGACGCGTTTGCGGGCAGTGACGACGATGTCCTGAATGCCGCCTTCATCCGATTGGCTGGCGGCGGCACTGTCCTGCGCTAGTGCGGGGGCTGCGATACAACCAGTGGCGATGATGGTTGCCCCCAACATGGCCTGACGCAATGTGTTTAGCCTGCCATTTGGGCGTTTATCGAGTGAATTCATGTGCATCTCTCTCTGTCGTTGTTGCCGTCGAAATTGATTCGATCCTCGTGTGGTGATCGACTTAGATCACAACTCGCATAATTAACGCAAGTGACTTTTAATTTAGGGTGTATTTTCGCAGTTTTTTCGAAAATTTACCATATATCCCCATATTTCAGCAATTTTATAAACTCATATGAGTTATTTATTCCGTGAAAAGTGCTTGCTGTGTCACGCGAGTGCGTTATTTATGGTGGGATGAATGCAAGCCATAAAAATGCCGAAGAATTGGATGTGTCGCCCCAGACGCTGACGGTCAAAGAGCAGCTCATCCTTGCTGGAGAGCAGCTTTTTGGACAAAAGGGTATTGAAGGGACTTCCTTGCGGGAGATCGCGACCAAAGCCGAAAATGGCAATAACAATGCCGTCCGTTATCATTTCGGATCCAAGGAAGGCCTAATTCAGGCGATCTTTCACTATCGCGTGGCGCAATTGGAGCCTTATCGCGCTGAAATGTTCAAAATCGCCAAGGCTAAGAGCACCCTGCATGATCTGCGGACGCTGATAGAAATTCTGTATCTGCCCCATCTCCAAATTTGCGATGATGTGGGGCGTCACCCTTATATTGCGTTTCTGCTGCATTATTTGCTGTATTATCGTCCAAAAGGAATGATGCATGTCGCAGATCAGGCCTCGCCAAATGGTCCTAATCTGTATTTATTGCTAAAACTGTTGAGAGAGCGATTTTTCTATTTAGATCCTGATGTACTTGAGCGCCGTTTGCTCACCGCGAACGTCACTTTTTTCTCGGTTGTCCTCTTTCACGACGAGTTAACACAGCGTCTTGATCAGTCGACCTTTCGCGAGGTGTTGAGCGATACGCTGGAACAAATTGTCGCCGCTTTCAATACGCCCGTGCGGCCAATGGAATAACCTGTTGAGGCGGACATGAGGTATCATCCCCAAAATCTTAGGAGATAGAAGATGGACGTTCGCCAGCAACTGGTCAGCGATGCCGTAGAAATGCTGGCGCGACTTGAAAGTCGCTCGATTACGCAGGCGCCAAGCGTGAAGACGTTGGATACTGTCGCCTACACCGACTCGGCGATCTTCCAGCAGGAATGCCAACACATCTTCCGCAAGATCCCGTTGATGCTTGCGGCGTCGTGTGAGTTGCCAGCAGTTGGTGACTATAAGACGATGGAGGTCGCTGGCATTCCGATACTGCTGACGCGTGGCAAGGATGGCCAAGTAAGGGCGTTCCTGAACGCCTGCACCCATCGCGGGTCAAAGCTGGCGCACGATTGTGGACATGCCGCGCGTTTTACCTGCCCTTATCACGCATGGACCTTTGGTCTGGACGGTAGCCTGATCAGCGTGGCGGCACGCAAGGCGTTTGGCGATGTTGATGCCGAGGCCAGTGCACTGATCGAGTTTCCGACCACGGAACGGGCCGGCCTCATTTGGGCGATACTCGACCCTGCCGCCTCGCCTGAATTCGACACATTTTTGTCCGGCATCGACAAGCTGCTTGAGGGGTTCAACTTCGCCAACTGGCATTATTTCGAGAGCCGCTCACTATCGGGCGCTAACTGGAAACTCGCCTTCGACGCGCATCTTGATTTCTACCATTTGCCCGTCCTGCATCGCAATACATTCGGCAATAAGATCAGCAATCTGGCGGAATATTTCTATTACGGCCCGCACCAAAGACTCGGGCTCGTGTCGACTGATGAGCATGTGTTGGAACAAGACGATCTGGCCAGCCTAGCGCACCAACCACAGGAAGAATGGCCGCTCGACACTCTGTTGTTTGGCGAGTGGATCATCTTCCCCAATGTGTCGATTAACTGCTTCTACAAGGGAGGTCGCGGCGTCATCATCTCGCAGATATTCCCCGGCAGAACTGCTGAAGAATCCATCACGGTGCAGATGTTCCTCCACGAGAAAAAGCCGGAGGGTGAGCTACTGCATGATGCCCGTGCCATGTCGGATTTTCTCGGCCATGTCGTCAGTGAGGAAGATCTACCGATGTCGCGCGATCAGCAGCAGGTGTTTGCTTCAGGCCTGCTGCCAAAGGTCCAACTCGGCCGCAACGAAGGCGGCGTGCAGCACTTCCATCACTGGCTTGACCTGTTCGTCAACGCCCCTGCACGGGCGTCACTTGCAGAGATCATGAAAGGCTAGGATAACAGTCAAAAGGACTGCCATATACTCATGAGATCATATTGCTGAATTTAGTTCTGCGGTGCGACTGTGGCCTTCTACCCCGCAAGCGAGCGCCGTTTCAGAACCCTCCAAGCGGCCAGCACGAACCGCGCATGGGACGTTATCAGGCCTTATATGCGTCGGGGGGGGGCTGGCTAACCCATCAAGTCTAGGCACTGCGGTCCAGTCGGGCGTTTGGTAGGCAGGGCGGGCCTGAGTCGGCGATGGTGCGCTCAATTTCAGTTCAGAGCGGGCAGGTTCAAGGGGGCTGAATGTACGCGCTAACAAAGCATATAATGTTGGTAGGGAATTTGTATTAAAAAATATTGGTTTTATTGAAAAGCCCCGCGGCTTGAACCGAGCCGCGGGGCAATACACAAAGATAGGAACGAAGCGCTACTTATATATTAAGTTCGGTCCAGAATTAGAACTTGTAGCCGACCTGCACACCATAAACGCGCGGCTCGCGAGCCGTTGCGAAGCTCCACAGACCAGCCACGGTGAACGCGGTGGCAGGGCCACGGTTGTCGAGCAAGTTACGCCCGAACACCGTGATGCGGGTTTCGCCGCCACCAGTTGGCAGGATGTAAGAGAGCGACGCATCAAGCAGGCTCTGCTTGTTGGCACGCACACGCGGATCGTTGGAAGTCAGCACGGTGGTGCCATTGTCCTGGATCGTCGGGATACGAGCATCACGCGAAACCTGCTGGTCATAGGCGCCGATGTAGCGATAGCCACCGTTCAGGCGTACCTGATGGTCATTGCCGAGCTCATATTTGTATTCGAAGCTCACAGACGCTGTGATCTTCGGCGCGTAGATCATGTTGACGCCCGAATAATCATAGATGTGCAGACCCGAATCGAGGACGTTGTCATCGCCATCAGTGATCGACCAGGCTTCCTTGTTGGTGAAGCCGGAGAAGCGGTTGTGGAGATAACCCAATGAACCACGCACGGTCAGGCCATCAATCGGACGGGCGGTGAAGTCGGCTTCGATACCCTTGACCTTGGCGGACGCGGCATTCTCGACGATCGTGATGTTGCCGGTCGAACCACCCGACTTGGTGATCGTTTCTTGGATGTCCTTGTATTTCACGTAGAAGCCGGCAAGGTTCAGGGTCAGGCGACGGTCGAACAGTTCGGCCTTCACGCCAGCTTCAAACGAGTTCACCTTTTCCGGGTTGAACGGCGTCGTTGCCGATACCTGGTCAAGACCGCGACCGCTAAAGCCGCCCGAACGGTAACCCTGCGACCACGAACCATAGACCATCAGGTCGTGGGTCGGACGATAGTCGAGCGAGACCTTCGGCGTGAACTTGGTCCACGACTTGTGGTTCCAGCCGAAATCGGTGAACACGCCAGCGCCGTCCGGTGCCGAGGTATCCAGGCCCTTCTTGTCATGCGTCACGCGGCCACCGAAGTTCAGGCGCAACTTGGGCAGGAACTCCCAGTTGAAGTCACCAAATGCGGCAACGCTCTGCGACGTGCCATGGGTGATCTGCGACTGGTAGAAATCACCGCCGAACAAGCTGGTCTTCTGGTTGAGCGTGTACTTGCTGTCGAAGAAATAGCCGCCGACGACGAAGTCGAAATTCTCGGCGAACTGGCCACTGGCGCGCAGTTCCTGGCTGATCTGGCGATATTTCGAGTGACGGTCAACCTTGTAGAACGGCTCCGCAAAGCTGTCCACGTCCTCATATGAGCTGTCTTTCGACTCACGATAGTTGGTCAGCGAGGTCAGCTTGACCAGACCGGCGTTCCAGTTCATTTCCAGCGTGGCGGCTGGCGAGCTGTAGCGCGCCTGGCCCGGATCGGCGAAGACGGTGTAGAGATCCTTGGTGGTGTTGCGATTGCATTCACCCGGAACCGCCGCAAAGAGGCAGAACACTTCACCTGTGCCCGAAATGTTGGACACTACGTTATCCTGCTCGGAGACCTGCTTTTCGAGGGTCAGCAAGGCGTCGAAATCTTCGCTCGCCTTGTACAGGAAGGACGCGCCGAAGTTAGTGTTATTGCCACCACCACGAGGGCTGCGATCGGTGTAGTATTTGTAGAAGCCGTCGGTCTGGGTGTGGAAGGCGAAGACCTTTGCGAACAGCTTGTCCTTGACCAGCGGCACGTGCAGCACACCGCGTTCGGACATGGTATTGAAACTGCCATATTCCATCTCGAACTTGCCGCCGAGCTCTTCCTTCGGTCGGCTGCGCTTGATGTTGATCACGCCGCCGATGGTGTTGCGGCCGAACAGGTTGCCCTGCGGACCACGCAGCACTTCGATCGAATCAATGTCGAAGAAGTCGAGCAGCTGGCCGGTGCTGGTGCCGATAAAGGCGCCATCAACCACGACGGCCACGGTCGGATCGAACGACTTTTCAATGTCGGCGAAGGAGAGGCCGCGGATCGAAATGTTCGCTGCCGCGCCACCGGTCACCTGTTGGGTGATCAGGAGGTTCGGGGCCGTGCCCTGGATGTCAGCGATGCTGACCGACGCCTTGGATTCGAGCTGCGATGCAACAATCGCGGTCATTGCGATCGGGGTCTGCTGTAGCGTTTCGTTGCGACGACGGGCCGAAACGATAATGTCCTGAATCTGGTTGCTGTCATTGGCCTGGGTGCTGGCGTCGGCAGCTTGGGCCGGCGCGGACATTGCGATTGCCATCGAACTGGCAAAGGTGGTCAGCAGAAGTTGACGTCGAAAATTGATTATTTTCATTTTTATATCCCCCCTATAAGGTTGTGTTCTAGATTTACGCGTCTCTGGCTGTACATGGTCTGTTAGGATGAGGTCATCGCCGCATATCGCGCGAGACGAATACTCTTCCTTCATTCACTGCGCTTGGACCACAACTGCAACAGAGCGTGATTTCACCAAGCTATATATTATCGTTGATACGCCAACATTTTTTATAACTTAAGGCGAGAAGCATTCTTCAGAAATCTAGATGCGCCCATCTCGCGTAATATTATTAGTTTAAATACTACAGCCAGCTGAAAATATCTCTCGGACCCAATTGTCTGTCAATACTAAGACTAAGGATAGCGGGAGGGAGGGAGGGAGGGAGGAGTAAAGGCCTTCCGTGTGGCTGAGCTGCCAAGAGGAGCGCTCCGGCCGATGATATGATGGAGCCCGCTGCCTTTTCATCCGCACCCAGAAGATCAATTTTGGTAGTGCGGACGTTCTATTATTATATCCGCAGCCTGCGTTGTGTGGGTGCGACGATCCCGCCATACTCGCCTTCGAGGCAGATTAGGTGGAGAGGGCAAAGCCCTGTTTGGAAGCAACAAGACTGCCGGCGTGATCAACATTCGCCGTTCGCGCCCGACGATGGAAATGGGCGTCGAGTACTATGTTTTCCGCCTTTCCGGTCGGTCGCGTATTCACCGATTATTTCTGCCAGCCTGGCGTTTGGCATCCTGTTATTCCTTATTATTTATAGTTTTTTGCGCCAAGCGGACTGTTAGCGATTCCTACTCGGAAAACGATTCTACGCGCTCCATCTAAACTATAATATAGGATAGTATCGTAGATGCGGGGCCGCCCATAGGCCTGACATATCGGAAACGCCACACCAAAAAGAGTGGGGATCGATTGCGGTGCGCTCTGCGTGCCGAAGGGGGGGGCGATGGAAGGTCAGGTTCTTCAGGACGAGGCAGTGGTCGTCACGTGCGCGGGGCGCGGGACCGGTCGCGAGATTGCTTTGACCTACGTGGCCTAGGGCGCCAAAGTGGTGGTCGCTTCGCGCACAAAGGAAACCGTCGCTAGGGTGACCAAGGACATCAACGATGCCGGCGGCGTCGTAATCGGCGTTGCCTGCGATGTCGGTGACTGCGATACGTTGAAAAGACAGCCAAGGCGTTCGGCGCTGTCCATATCCTTGTCAACAATGCACACGGCTTCGGGACCGAAGCCGATCCGCAGTTTTCTAAGGAGTTCGTCGCTTGCGAGGATGCAGAAGGACGATTGGGAATATACCTTCCGTATCGGCGCTACGGCCATACGGTGATGCTGGAAGGCGGCATGCACACTTTGCTTTGACCGAAGGATTATGACGATGAACGCGGGCACAAATCGGTTGTGGCAGGTCGGCAAGCCGAATGACGATATACATGGCGGCATGGCGCTGGTGCGCGGCCACTTCGAGCGCGGCGAGGGTGCCGTGCCTGCGGTGGGCGAGGGGCAGGTGCTCGTCCGGGCGGAATATTTTTCGCCCGATGCGATGAATCATGCCTGGGTGCGCGGCATGCCGGGCAAGTTTGATCCGCTAGCGCCTGGCACCACGATGCGCGGCGGCGTAGCGGGTACGATCATTGCCAGCCTCAATCCGGATTGGCCCGAGGGCACGCGGGTGACCGGTTTCCTCGACTGGGCAGATTACTCGCTGAGCGACGGCACCGATCACATGGGCGTGCCGTTGCAACGCATCCCGGATGGCGTGGCGTCGGCGAGCGGGTTGGTGACGCTGGGCATGAGCGGTGTCTGCGCGTGGCTGGGTCTTGCCCATTTCACGCGCCCGCGCCCCGGTGATACGGTTTTGGTCTCCGGCGCATCAGGCGGGATCGGCTCGATTGCAGGGCAACTCGTGCCACTGTTCGGCGCGCGTCCGGTGGGCATTGCCGGGGGTGCCGAGAAGTGCGCGGCTGCTCTGGCCAACGGCTTCGACGCGATGGTCGACTACAAGGCGCACGACCTGCCGGGCCAGATCGCCAAGGCATGCCCGCAAGGCGTCGACCTGTTCTTCGACAATGTTGGCGGCCCTCTGCTTGATGCAGCACTGGTGAACATGAGCCATTACGGACAGGTACTGATCTGCGGCGGCACGGCGCATTACGGCGTCAAGCCAGAGCCGATCTACAACCACATCCATATGGCGATGCGTTCGCTCACCATGCGCGGATTCTTCTATTTCGACCATGTCGACCTGTGGGACGGCGCGCGGCAGCGATTGGCACATTGGTTGCGTGACGGCCGCATCCGAGAATGGCTCGATGTCGAGGAAGGCTTTGAAGCGGTGCCGGATGCCGCGCTCGCCGGGTTTCACGGCGGCGTGAAGGGGCGCAAACTGATCCGGATCGCTTGAGCGCGCTCCTTGTCCTGTTGAGTGCAGGAGACGGGAAAAGGTTCGTAACGGCTAGGGAGAGGCGAAGGCCGTGTCCATACTAGGGCGTGGACTCATTTCGCGGTGCAACAGAGGCGTGTGCAGATGAGTTTGACGGCAGCGAGATAGTAAGCGGGATTCGTCTCATCGGTTAGCAGGCCCTTGATCGTGGCTGCCAACACTCTGGATCGCCAGTTCAACGTGGCCGCGCCGGACCTGCCTGGGTGACAGACATCACCTACATCCGCACGATGGAAGGCTTTGCCTATCTCGCTGTCGTGCTCGACCTGTACTCACGCCGCGTGGTGGGCTGGTCGATACAAAGCCGCCAGACCAGCGACGTAGTCCTGTAGGCCCTTCACATGGCTGTCTGGCGGCGCAAGCCAGAGCATCGGGTGCTGATCCATTCTGACCAGGGCTCTCAGTTCACCAGTATGGACTGGGCGGCCTTCACCAGAGCTCACAATTTTGAGCACTCGATGAGCCGGCGACGGACCTGTAAAACACGCGAGGAGGCCAGACAGGACGTATTCGATTACATCGAAATGTTCTACAACCCGGTGCGCAAGCATGTCAGGAACGGGATGCTGTCGCCCGTCGAGTTCGAACGACAGCAGATTTTGAATGCGGAAGGCGTCTAGAAAACTAGGGGCTATTCACAGAGCCGCCGCCAACAGGGCGGTCATATACGCATCACCAATTACTCTTAGGTGTGACTGCGGGTTTCTGCCTTGCAAGCGAGCGCCGTTTCAGATCCCTCCAAGCGGCACAGGCCTGCCGATCCACATGTCTTTCTTCTCGCCGTCTTGCCGCTGTTGACGCGGTACTCGAATGAGTATAACCACGGTTATGGATAATAATAACACTTGTTTTTGAGGACTGAATGGGCGAGCTATCAGGCAAGGTTGCGCTTGTTACGGGCGGCACGGCGGGCATTGGTGAGGCCGCTGTTCGCCGTTTTGTGCGGGAGGGTGCGCGTGTCCTCTTCACAGGTGGGAACATCGATGCCGGTGAACGAATCGCCCGTGAAACAGGTGGCCTGTTTTGTCGGCATGATGTGGCCAATGTTCAGGACTGGCCGCAGCTTGAAATGCAGCTTGCAGCGCTTGAGCGGCTAGACATTGCCTTCGTCAATGCAGGTATCAATAGTGATGATAGCGACATTGAAAGCGTGTCATTCGACGCATGGCGGCGGATATTTGCCGTCAATGTCGATGGCGCGATGCTGACGTGCAAAGCGGCAATTGCGGCGATGAAGAAAAATCCCGAAGGTCCGTCGGGTTCGATCATTATCAATTCCTCGATCACGGCCATGGCCGGATTGCCGGGAGATGTTGCCTATACGGCGAGCAAGGGCGCCCTGCTTTCGCTGGCCAAGTCGATCGCCGTGTATTGCGGCAAGGCGGGTTACAACATTCGATGCAATTCGATTCACGCGGGCATTACCGAGACTCCCAATATCACACGCGCAATGGCTGCATCGGAAGATCCTGCTGCAGCCCGCGCATATTTGGAGCGGACCTCGCCATTGGGCCGGCTCGCATCTGTCGATGAGATTGCCGATCTGGTCTCATATCTCGGTTCGGCACGTTCCAGCTTTGTCACGGGTGCGGCCTGGGTGATTGATGGCGGTGCGACCGCTGGATTTCCGGGCCTTTAAACAATATCTGAAAGGACTTTCATGAGTGGAATAACGGCTGTCAGGATACCTAAATGGGGTCTTTCCATGACCGAAGGCACTGTCGTGGCTTGGCACAAGGCCGTGGGCGATAGCGTCACCGAGGATGAAGACCTTGTCGATATCGAGACGGCGAAGATAACGAATGTCGCGCTGGCACCCGGCAATGGTGTGCTGCGCCGCATCACGGTCGATCTCGGCGATACGATGCCGGTAGGGGCGCTCATCGGTGTCATTGCCGATGCAGCGGTTGCGGATGCCGAGATCGAGACGTTTATCGAGGACTTTAATGCCCGTTTTGGTGTCTTGAAAACTGAAGGGGCGGGAGAGGCGGTGTTTCAACCTGCCACTGTCGATAGTCGACTTGGCCCCATCAGTATCGGTCAGCGCGGCGATGGATCTGGCGATACAATCCTGCTGATCCATGGCTTCGCGTCCGACATGAACAGTTGGGGTTTCAATATCGAAGCGTTGGGCGAGGGGCGAACGCTGGTTGCGCTCGATTTGCCCGGACACGGCACATCCACCAAGAATGTTGGCGATGGCACAATCGCCACGTTGGCTGCGGCTGTCGGTGATGTTCTCACCCGGCTCGAAGTGGAGCGGGTGCATCTTGTCGGCCATTCATTGGGCGCTGCGGTGGCTCTGCAACTGGCTGAACTGCTGGAAGGAAAGCTGGGCGAGATGGTCCTTGTCGCGCCCGCAGGCTTGCCGGGCAGCACTGTTTCCTCCGATTTCCTGAACGGGCTGCTGACGGCGCGTCGCCAGCGTGAGTTGAAGGGTTATCTGGAGATGCTGATGGCCGATTCTTCTCGTGTCACGCATGAGATGGTCGAAGACATCATCAAATTCCGGCGCGTGGATGGCGTGATGGACGCGCTCGGCAAAATCCGGGACCAGATCAACAGTGGCGAACAGTTCGCCGGCCTGGGTGCATTGGTCGAGAAATACCGACCGCTCGTCATCATTGGCGAGGCCGACCGCATTATCGTGCGCGACTCCCTTCAGGAAAACGGGGAGGTCAAGGTCATCCCATATGCCGGTCATATGCCGCATGTGGAGAGTCCCAATGAGGTCAATGCGCTTATCGTTGCGCGTCTGGGCTAAGGAATAAGACTATGAATATAAGCACATTGGATAAGAGCTTTGCGATGCAAATGAGTCGCGACGAGTTATTGCGCGCCTATCGCACAATGATCGAAATCCGCGCGTTTGACGAGCGGATCGAGAAGGACTTCGCCGCCGGGAAGATACCGGGTTTCGGACATGTCTATCTTGGTGCTGAGGCGATCGCAGCGGGCGCTTGCCATGATCTCGCCGCAGATGATTATATCGCTTCGACCCATCGCGGCCATGGCCATTGCATTGCCAAAGGCTGCGACCTTGAAGGCATGATGCTGGAAATCTTCGGCAAAGCCGGTGGCATTTGTGGCGGCAAGGGCGGTTCGATGCACATCGCCGATTTCGACAAGGGCATGCTGGGTGCCAATGCGATTGTCGGTGGTTCGCCGCCCATCGTGGTCGGGGCTGCACTGAACCAGAAAATCCGGAAGACGGGCAAGGTCGCGGTGGCCTTTGCGGGTGATGGCGCTTCCAATCAGGGCACCACATTCGAGGCGATGAACATGGCGGTCGTGTTGCAGGTGCCGGCCATCTTCGTGATCGAGAATAACGGGTTTGGCGAGCATACCGCATCCAGCTATTCGGTGGGCGCGGAGTCCATCGCTGCCCGCGCCGCCGCTTTCGGTATGCCGGCGGAACAGATTGATGGGGTCGATTTCTTCGCAGTGCGAGAATCGATGCTGAAAGCCCTTGAGCGTGCGCGCACCGGCGGCGGGCCGACCACCATCGAGATGAAGGTGCCGCGCTATCTTGGGCATTATATCGGTGATCCACAGGCGTACCGCACCCCTGCAGAACTAAAGGCGGCCCGTGCTATTGATCCCTTGGTGACGTTCCGGGAGAAGGTCGTGTCGGCGGGGTTGCTTGATGCCGAAACCTTCGCCGTCATCGATCTCGAGACCTATGCGCGCGTTGAAGCCGCTGCAGAGAAGGCCTTGGAAGCTCCCTATCCTGATCCGTCTGCGCTCGAACGCGACGTTTATATTTCATATTGAGAGGCCGAATATCATGGCTAAAAAAACATATCTGCAGGCTATTGCCGAAGCGCTGCGCCTCGAAATGCGGCGCGACCCCAATGTGTTCCTGATCGGCGAGGATATCGCTGGCGGGGCAGGCACTGATCACCGTGGTTCGGTCGGCGGGATTTTCGGCCTGACGTCGGGATTTATCGAGGAATTTGGCGCGGATCGCGTGATCGATACACCGATCTCGGAAAGCGCGATCATCGGCGCCGCGAACGGGGCGGCGATCACCGGCATGCGGCCAGTGGCCGAGCTGATGTTCGTCGATTTTGTCGGGGTCTGCCTTGATCAAATCTTCAATCAGGCGGCCAAGTTTCGCTACATGTTCGGCGGCAAGGCCAAATGCCCGCTGGTCATTCGCGCGCCGATCGGCGGCGGTCTGCGCGCAGGCGCGCAGCATAGCGCGACGCTGCACCCGCTCTTCACCATGTTTCCGGGATTGAAGGTGGTGATGCCGTCCAACCCCTATGATGCCAAGGGCCTGTTGATCGAGGCCATCCGCAACGATGATCCGGTCATCTTTCTCGAACACAAGCTGCTCTACGGGATGGAAGCCGATGTGCCGGATGAAGCCTATTGCATCCCCTTTGGCGAGGCCGATTTCGTTCGCGAGGGTGATGATGTGACCTTGGTTGCGTTCAGCGCGATGGTGCCTCGCGCGGTCGAGGTGGCAGACAGGCTGGAGCGTGAGGGTATTTCAGTCGAAGTGATCGATCCGCGGACCACTTCGCCGCTCGATAAGGGCGCTATTCTGGAAAGCGTCGAGCGCACGGGCCGACTGGTGATTGTGGACGAAAGTCCGCCACGTTGCTCCATGGCTTCCGACATTGCCGGCATCGTCGCACAGGAGGGCTTTGCCTTCCTCAAGGCCCCGATCGAGGCTGTGACATGCCCGCATACGTCCTCGCCTTTTTCCCCTTCGCTTGAGGATGCCTATATGCCCAGCGTGGAGAGAATCGAAGCCGCTGTGCGTAAGGCACATGCATATCGCGCTGCCGCATAGGAAGGGCCGGTATGGATCTCCAACTTAAAGGCAAGCGCGCGCTGATCTCCGGTGGGAGCAAGGGGATCGGGCGTGCCTGTGCGCATCGCTTGCTGGAAGAGGGCGCGAGCGTCGCCTTCTTCGCGCGCGGGCAGGACGCCATCGATCAGACGGTGGCCGAACTCTCGCGCATAGGTCCGATCTTGGGCTATGCCGTCGATGGCGCAAATTATGATGCTGTCACGCGCTGGGTGGACGTCGCCGGGGAGGCGCTGGGCGGGGTCGACATTGTCGTCAACAATGCCACTGCTTCCGGCCAGCTTGAATGGGGGCGCGAGGCCTATATCAACAATTTCGATGTTGATCTGATGAGCTGCGTCGCGCTCAACGATGCGGCCTATCCATGGTTCAAAAAGGCGAAGGGAGGCGCGATTGTCCAGATCGCCACGATCACCGCGATCGAGCATCACGACATGCCGATCTCGCCGAGCTATGGCGCGATGAAGGCGGCTGCCATCAACATGACGGCGCAACTGGCGCAGCGGTGGGGGCCGGAAAACGTCCGTGCCAATTGCGTTTCACCCGGCCCGATCCAGTTTCCTGGTGGTGTGTGGGATTCGGTGCAGGTCGGCTATCCCCGCGAATATGAGCGCGACCGCACGCAGCATCCATTGCAGCGTATGGGCACCGATTATGAGGTCGCCGATGTCGTGACCTTCCTTGCCAGCCCCCGTGCGGCTTGGGTCAATGGTGCCAATGTCGTCGTCGATGGCGGTTTTACCAAGCAGGTGGGATTTTAAGATGGCGCTGGATGAGAAGCTTTGCCTGCTGCTTGAAAAACAGGCCATTCTTGAGGCACTGTATCGCTATGCGCGCGGTTGGGATCGGTTCGATCGCGAACTTGTTCTCAATGCCTTCCATCCAGACGCCACGATTTGCCATGCGGGTTTTGAAGGAACGGCGCACGCGCTCATGAATATGTGGCTAGATGCTTGTGCTACCCGCAAATCGATGACGCACCTGATTACCAATGCGTTGATTGAGGTCAGCGGCAACACGGCGATCAGCGAAGCGCATTTCTTCGCCCATCATCGCCGCGCCGCAGAAGGGGGCGTTGGCGAAAAGGATTGGTTCATCAAGGGCCGCTATCTTGATCGATTTGAACGTCGCGCCGGTGATGAGTGGAAGATCGCACATCGCATTGGCGTGCTGGATTTTGAACGATTGGTGGACCCTGCCGATCCAGAACTCTCGCAATTGCCCATGAGCGCACGTGGCAGTTATCGCCCTGCCGATCCCCTCTATTTGTTGCTGGGCTCTATATCGTAACAGGCCAAATCATTGGCTATGAGTCCCTCAGGCGCGCTTGGAGAGGTAGCGCTGTTCGTTGCCTTCGCTGAGTGTTTCGATTTGCAGCATGGCATCAACCAGCAGCTTGCGTAGGCGCGCATTCTCGGCAGCCAATTCATTTTCGATCGGCGCTTCGGCCTTTTGCCTGGGCACGGGCAGCCGCGTGGGCATCGGCGTGCCGAGCAGGGTCATGATCATTTCAACCTGTTCACGGACCAATTGGCGCTGCTGATCCGCCGACCAGACGCCGAGCGCGCCATGAATGCCAATCCCGGCGACAGCCGTTTGCAATTGCTGCGCGATATGATTGCGGGTCATTCTTGCCGTGTCCGGCGTAAAATAGCCGCGGATACGCATCATGCCGACCAGAAGTCGCCGCCAGCGCTGGCCGAAGTCGCGCTGTTCGGCGATGATGTCTTCATCAGATAATGTTTGCGCCCAGAATACCATCCAGACACGGGCATCGATCATGCGTTCTTCGTCGAGCGGCAACAATGTCTCAAGGCATTCGGCGAGATCGGCATTGGCGGCGATAGCGAGCTTCAGCCGACGGACCTGTCGGGCCGAGCATTGGCGCAGCGTGAAGAGCATCAGCTCCTTTTTACTGTCGAAATAATGCGAAACGATATGGGTGCTGTAACCGGCCTCTTGGGCGATCTCGCGGACTCTGACGCCGTCCAGGCCGCGCTCGGCAATGATCCGTGCGGTTACGCGCGCGACCTCATAGCGCCTGTCGTCGCGGTCGCCGCCGATGATCTGTCCATGATCCTTCACAACCAAGCCATGCCTCACTGTTGTTGTTGAAGATTTGCCATGCCCCAAGACAGGGGTTGGGGGAAGAGCGCGCGGACAGAAATTGGCGGTGCCGATATTGCGGCACCGCCTTTACCGCGACCTTGGCGGCAGTCCTTCGCTTATGCTGCGCCGACCGGCAGAGACAAGCGTTCGAAACAGCGCATGGTCGCCGCATAGGACTGCCGCGCGGCTTCAGCCGGTGTAAGCTTGCGCAGTTCTTCGGAGAGGATTTCCACGCCGTACAGGCCGCGATAGCCGGTTGCGATGACATGTGCGAGGAAGTCCGGCACGTTGAAATCGCCTTCGCCCGGTAGTTTGCGACGGAGCAGCGTGTCCTCCATGATCGTGCCAACCAACGCCGCATTGGCGTCGTCCAGCTCGATATGCTTGATATATTGCGGCGGAATGGTCGCGAAATCGGCATAAGGAATGCCGCCCCGGTTCATATGCCAGACGTCGAGTAGCAGGCCGCCCCATTGCGGATTGGCATCCTCGACGATGCTGATCGCTGTGGGGAGATCGCGGACGTTGGAATCCGGAAATATCTCGATGGTGACCATGGTCCCGGCATCGCCCGCCTGACGGGCCAATTCGGTGAAGCTCGAACGCATCCGATCAATGGACCATGACGTCCCGGTAATGTCGCCCCCCACTTTGATCTGATACGCGCCCAGTTGTTCGGCGGCGCGGAGCAGATAGGCGCGGTCCTCATCTGCGCGCACGCGGCGCTCACCGTCCGCAAACCAGTCGAGCAGGACTTCGAACTCGACATGATCAAGGCCAGCATCGGCGATGATCGCGCGAATACCCTGAAAGCCATGCTTGGCCTCCAATGCCCGAAGATCGTCGGTGACCAGCCCGATCCCGCAATAGCCAGCCTCGGCAGCGGCCCTCGCGCGTTCTTCGAGTGAATGCGGGCTGACGGTGTTGCCGGCAAGTGGCATCACATTGCCGGCAATGGTGAAGTAACTGGCCATCAGGCGTGGACTTATTGTCATATGCTCTCCTCCCGCTGTTTCAGTTGTTAAGATATTTTTCGAGCGTGTGCTGGATGTGGCGGAGCCGGGATTCCAGATAGGCGGAATACACGCCGACACCGGCCTTGCTGGCGTGCATGCCGTCACGCTGCAGCCGCAGGATATTGGTGTCCTGATCGAACAGATTGCCAAAGCCGGGGTCCATGCCCGGTACATCGGTATAGCTGCCGTCTTCCGGGACGATCACGACCTCCGCCGGGGCCGGGCGCTCCTGTCCCGGCGACAAAGGGCGCAGAAACAGGATGTCGAACGTGCATCGGTTGGGATCGTTGCCGATCGGGCGATAGACGTAAAGCACGCGTACCGAGATCCCGGCAAAGATGAACAGGTTCGGGAACAGGGTGTATTTGATGGAATCGATCACCTCTGCATTTGATAGCGCCGCGAGATCCATGCCGAACTGTTCGGTCATCGTCGTGCGGACGGTGCGGGCCATCATGCTGCGCGCCGTTTCACCCGGGGCCAGTTGCGGACGGCCACCGATGACCGCGCCATCGCCCATGAGCATCATGTCGAGAATTTCCTGCTCTGGCAGCGGTTCGGGCAGGGACGGGCTGGATACCCCAAGCGCAACGATGTCGCGGCTGACATGGTCGCCGAAAATGTCATGCTGGGCGTTGATGTCACCCGCTGTGCCGACGCACTGGGGGTGGACGAGGTTGGTATGATAGCCCTCGATGAACGCATCTTGGGCGGCCTTCCAGTTGCAAGGCAGCTCTTTGCGGGCGTGTACGCTGACATACCAATCGGTCATGTCCCAGTTACGGAAATGCGCGGGCAGCACCTCGAGATAGTCTGCGAGCGAAGGCCCCGTATCGGCGAGGTTGATGAATACCATTCCGTTCCAGCTATCCACCCGGACGGTTGGCAACCGCATCTTGGCCTTATCGAGATGGGGGAAGTCCCAAGAACAGGGGACGTTGACGAGGTCGCCCTCAAGGCTCCAGTTCCAGCCATGATAGGGGCAGTGGATCGATGCTGACCAGCCTGATCCCTCTTTCAGCTTTGTGCCGCGGTGGAGACAGCTATTGTGATAGGCCTTGAGCTGGCCATCGTCGCCCCGCACGATGATGACAGAGTGGCGACCGATTTCATAAACGTGAAAGTCGCCCGGGCTTGCCACATGTTCCTCGCGGCAGGCAAATTGCCAGACGCGGCTCCACATTTTCTCCATTTCCCGGTCGAAATAGGCTTGGCTCGTATAGCGTTCGAGCGGAATGGGATCGAGCGACGGCAGTGGATTATTGTCGATCCGCAGGACGTCTGGCACCCGGCCACCATCCCGATCCAGAATCTGCTGATAGGTGGGGCGGGGTCGATCGATATCCTCAACAGAAATAATCTTATTCATTTATTTCTCTCCTATATCAATTTGAGAGGCTCCAGCTTGACACTTTTTGCCCATGATAATAACCACTGTTATGACACTACATAACGAATGTTTGCAAGGGTCGATTTGACCATCTTGAGATTGGCCGCGCCGCCACGCGGTGGGCTTCCAAGCCTCCGCCATTTGTTGATCTGGCGCGTCGGGCAAAGAGGATGGTCATCCCCCTTGCAACTGGGAGAGGACGAAGAAATGGACGCAGAAACGCCACGCGATTTGGGCGAGAACGAGATGCTGGGGTCTGCTCGCTGCCCCGGGGACGGCTGGATCGATTTGATGGAGGCCGATTCTCGTGAGGTTCCGGCATTTCTGAAGACCGAGCATTATGAATATCTCGGTTCAGACCCGATCTCGACGGAGCGTTACTGGCACCCCGACTTTGCAACGGCTGAGAATGCGAAGCTATGGCCCTATGTCTGGCAGTTTGCCGCACGTGAAGAAGAACTCCCCGAACCCGGCGACTATGTCGTTTTTGAAAATGCAGGACGCAGTTATCTGCTCGTGCGTCAGGAGGACGGGGCTGTTCGGGCTTTCCATAATGTCTGCCTCCACCGTGGCCGGAAGTTGCGCACCGAAAGTGGGTGGGCAAGCGAATTTACCTGCCCTTTTCATGGTTTTTCGTGGAAACCGAATGGCGAACTCAGCAACATCCCATGCCGATGGGATTTCCAGCATCTTGAAGACGACAAGATGAAGCTGCCGGAGGCGTCGGTTGGTCGTTGGGGCGGCTATATTTTCGTCCGTGAGGCGGATGAAGGGCCGGCGCTTGAGGAATATCTGCATCCGATACCGACGCATTTCAAACGCTGGAAACATGAAGAGTGTGTCACGACGGCGTGGGTAGCAAAAGTTGTGCCTGCGAATTGGAAGGCCACGATGGAAGCCTTTATGGAATCCTACCATGCATATGTGACGCATCCGCAGCTCATGCCTTTTCACGGCGATGCGAATGCCAGCTACCATGTTTGGGGCGATCACGTGAATGCATCATGGTCGCTGTTCGGCGTGATCTCCCCCCATCTAGATCCTACCAATAAGTCCCAGCAATGGATTGTGGACGAGTTCGAGCGGTACAATGGCCGGACGGCAGACAATTTTGATGCGTCGGCTCAAGTGCATGTCGAGGTGCCGGAAGGCTTAACTGCGCGACGGGCGGTCGGTGAAGTCGCACGGCTGAGTTACGCCAAATTATACGATCAGGATTTCAGCGACGTCAGCGATAGCGAACTGATGGATGCGTTGGTGTACAATGTTTTCCCGAACTTCTCCTTATGGGGTGGGTTTACACCCAGCATCATTTACCATTGGAAGCCAGGGCCTGATCCTGATCACTGCATCATGGAAGTGCGTATCCTTACCCGCATGCGGCCTGATCAACCCATGCCGCGTTGTGTGCCGCGCAAATTTCTGGGCTTGGACGAAAAATGGACGGATGCGCCTGAACTGGGTGTTTTGGGTGACGTTTTCGAGCAGGATAATGGCAATCTTCCCTATGTGCAGCAGGGCCTTAAGGCGTCGGTCACGGGTCAAATTCAGCTAGGAAATTATCAAGAAATTCGCGTGCGTCATTTTGAGAATACCATCGATAAATATTTGAACCGGTAACCCTGAGAACAAGTGAGCCTTGCACAACAAAAACGCGAGATTTGTGATGTCTGCTGGGCGCTTCGCGTGCAGATAATATGGCTGAGCATCGCTTGAGGTGATCATGAAAGATTAGGGTAGCAGCCCGCAGGGAGGTGATGCACAGTAGAACCCGAGGACTTGCCATGTGTTATGGACGAGACGGTCTCCAATGGCGACGACCTGCCGCCCGCCTGAGTCCATTTCGGCTTGCCCTATGGCCATAGGGGGTGAATATTGTGACCTGCGCAGGAATGTCGCCGATCACCGATCGAATGGGAGTTTGAGCGATGGACGACTTCATCTGGTATGAACTCCTGACCACTGACGCCGCCGCTGCGACGAAGCTCCGCCATCGCAGTGTTGCGGCAGGGGTAAGACGATGACGGTCGAACTCAATCATACGATCGTCTGGTCCAGCAACCAGATGGCGTCCGCGCGGTTTGTCAGCGAGATCTTGGGCCTGACGCCACCCCGGCGCTTTGCCCATTTCGACGTAGTCGATCTGGCAAATGGCGTTTCGCTCGACTTTGCCGACAAGGAAGGGCCGATCGCGCGACAGCATTATGCCTTCTTGGTCGGCGAGGATGAATTCGATGCGGTCATGGCCCGCATCGCGCAGCGCGGCCTGACCTATTGGGCTGATCCGGCGAGGACCATGCCGGGCGAGATCAACCATTATGACGGCGGTCGTGGCGTTTATTTCGAGGGGCCGGACGGTCATTTGCTCGAAGCGATCACCCGGCCCTATGGGAGCGGAGGGTCGGCATGATGCTCGCGCTCTATGGCCATCCGTTCTCATCCTACACATGGAAGGCGCTGATCGCGCTTTATGCTAATGCCACGCCGTTCGTATTCCGGATGGTCGATCCCAACCATCCGGAAAACGTCGCGCGGGTGCAGGCGGCGAGCCCGCTTGGCAAGTTTCCGTTGCTGGTCGATGGCGAGGTGGAAGTGTTCGAGGCAAGCTCGATCATCGAATATCTCGCGCTTCATCATCCCGGCCCGGCGATGCTGTTGCCCGCCGATCCGGACGAAGCGTTGCGGATGCGGATGTTCGACCGGGTATTCGACAACTATGTCATGAACGTGATGCAGGAGAGCGTCGCGGAGGTGATCCGCGAGGGGGCTCTCAGCGCGCCAACTCGCGAGCGGGTCCACGCCGCCTTGCGCCGCAGTTATAACTGGATCGATAACTGGCTCGCCACTTATCGCCGCCCGATGACGGTCAGCCTTATCGAATGCGCCGCCGCGCCGTCGCTTTTCTATGCCGATTGGGTGCTGCAGATTCCCGATGAGTTCGCGCTGCTCCGGGCATGGCGGGCGCATCTGCTGGCGCTGCCGCCGGTCAAGCGCTGCATTGACGAGGCGCGGCCTTGGCGTCAGTTTTTCCCGCTCGGTGCCCCTGACCGCGATTGAGGAGAAAAACGATGGCCGAGGCCCCTTTATGAGCTCAGCGTTACCACCTTTATTGCCGCGCCACCCGAACGGGTGTGGCGGGCGATGGACAAGGAGATGGAAAAATGGTGGTGCCCTGTCCCTTGGACCACTCAAATCATCGAGCAGGACAAGCGCCCCGGCGGCAGGACCTGCGTGGTCCTGCGCGGTCCGAACGGTGAGGAAGAACGGCTGGAGGGTGTCTATCTTGCCTATGACGAAGGGCGGCGCATCGTTTCCACTGACGCAGTCGATTATCGCTTCTACCCACAAGGGCCGTTCATGATCGGTACGTGGGAAATCTCGCCGGAGGGTGACGGCACCCGCTACACCGCCTCTGCCCGACACTGGAGCGAGGATACAATGCAGATCCATGCGGATATGGGCTTCGCCGATGGCTGGGCGGCCTGTGCGCAGCAGCTGAAGGACCTGTGCGAGGCTGGATGATGGCGGCGACGGATCGCCGCACCTCATGGTCACAGGCGGTCCCTGTCAAGAATGTCGGGGTGAGCAAAGCCCACCCCGTGTGTCTCACATACCGTCAAGGCCCTTGCTGACCAAGATATTCACCGAAACGCGGCGGTTCTGTGCCTTGCCTTCGGCAGTGTCATTGCTCGCCAACGGGTCCGCTTCGGCCATGCCGGTTGGGGTCAGCATGCGATAGGGTTTCCAGCCGCAGGCCTGCTGAAGATAGTTGATGACACGACCGGCGCGCTTTTCGCTCAGCACCTGGTTGAGCTCCTCACTGCCGGTTGAATCAGTGTAACCGACCACAAGCATCAGGGCGTTATTCGTCCCTTCGGCTGCGGTTGCCGTGGCGCAGAGATCGGCCTTGGCCTGTTCCGACAGCACGGCCTTGCCCGTATCGAAGTACACATTTGTCGTGCTCTTGATATTATATTTGTCGATATCGCCCATGCGACCGCGCAGGGCCTCGGTGGCTGCCGCCTGTTCGTCAAAGCGCTGGGCGGTGCCATTCCGAATCATGGTCGCGGTCTTCAGATCGGTGTTCCGGAAAGTGATCTGGCTCGCCACCAAGCTGTCGCCCGATTGCAATGTCTTGACCGTCACTGGAAGGCCGTTGAGCAGCGAAGCTGCGGTCAGCTTATTGCGGGCGCTGAACAGCCCCTTGCTGGCCTTGATCCGGGTGTCATCGTTGATCGCGATAATAGTATTGGTGCCGTCGGCAGCCGTGACCTGTATCTTGTCGCCGCTGCGCGCGGAGATGATGCCTTCGATCTGCGGGCCGGCTGGCAGCACTGCGCCATTGACGATGATGCTGGTCCCGGACGGGTCCTGTTGCTGTTGCGCGAACACGGCCCCCGATGTCGGTAGGGTGAGCATGGCAAGCAGGAAGAGCGCGCCGGGCTTTTGGGAAATGACATGCATGAAACTATTCCTTTAAAATATATCCGTCGGTTCTGCGTGTTCAGGTTCACCTGTCTGGCACATGAACGCTACTGACAAGATTGTAGGTTATGCAGGTGAATGGAGTGCGTCCTGCGGCGAACCGAAGCAGACCTCGCTGCACCGGCGTAGGTACATGTGCCAGCTTCGGCAAAAACCCGCCTGTCAGTTCTCGAAAAAGGCTGGGCGGGCCGCCACATCAGTGGCTGATGGCGATGATGTCGATGCGCAGTGGTGTGCCGCCCGTGGCGATCGCAAAGAGGCGGTCGATATTCGGATGCGCGCCCGGACGGTTGCGTGCATCCGCCATATGCTCGGCGAACACGGCCAAGCCATGTTCGGCTGCGTTCGCGTCCAAGGTGCCAAATAGCTGATGCAGATATTGATATACGGCGAGCGAGCCTTGCTTGCCCGGTTGATTTTCGATGCTGGCGACCACCATTCCCTTGTCGTCGATAAGGTCGATGCGTTGCACGCCATCGACGGGCGGCAATTGCTGAACATTATCTTTGAATGTCATGCTTGGTTGAATCATCGTCAGCATTTGTCGAATTCCTGAGTTCATTGCGCGCGGGCATGTAACAGCTTCTTCGAATTTCCGCTATGAGGCGCGCGCAGATCGGCGCCCTATGGTCGTGATTGAGGCGCATTGCAGCCACTAGTACGGCCTGAACGAATGTCCGCTCCACGCGCGTCTGGCCCGAAAGATGGTGCGAGATTCCGGCACGTTTGTTGAGGCATTCGGCTATTTTCACACCTCTCTCTGGGCCAAATCTAAGATGGATTTTGAACGTCTCAGATGGGCGCAGATCCAGCGGGTCAGTTTATATGTGATGGCTATCATTTTATAGAGTTGTCGCTGGTGACACGCACTCTACCGTTTCAGGCTAAATATAGGCGAGGAGAAATCGAAGATGAGCGAAGCGCTGCGCGCGGCCAACTGCCAGTTGGTACGTGACTATCTCGATGCTGTGAGTTTCTGGAAACTCGACGTGATCACCGCATTGTCGACCGAAGATGTGGTCTTCGAGGTGCCGTTCTGTCCGCCTGGCTTTGAACGGGTCACGCAGGGGCGCGAGCGTTATGTTGAAGTGTTGCGACAGGCCAGCACCGTCATGATCGAGGGGCCAGAAAATCTCCATGACATCAAAGTGGATACGCTGGCTGGCGACCCCGGCGAATTGGTCGTGGAGTACAAAAGTGCGATGGTGCTGCGGTCCGGCGCGGCCTATAGCAACCGCTATCTTGCCCGGTTCACGGTGCGCGATGGACGCGTAGCGCGGTTCACAGAATATTGCGATCCCATCAGCCTTTATACGGCGATGGGTGGTCATGTCCCGCCCTTGCAGGCTCTGGCTGATAACTCGATGCTGCCGCCGCTACTCAGCACCGAAAACGCCTGACCAACTGTTCCGACGAGAGGATAAAAGATGACAAAAATACTGCTCGGCAAGACGGCACTGGTTACCGGCGGTTCGCGTGGCATTGGCCGGGCGGTCGCGCTGCGCCTCGCCAGCGATGGCGCGCGCGTGGCGGTGAATTACCGCAGCGACAAGGATGCGGCGGATGCGGTGGTGGCAGAGATTCAGGCGGCAGGGGGCGATGCCTTCGCTATATGTGCCGATATTTGCTCGCCGACAGCGATCTCGGCCATGTTTGCAGCCTTTGATGCCAAGGCCGATGGGCTGGACATTCTGGTCAATAATGCGGGCATCGGCAGCATGGCCACCCTCGCCGAGACCGACGAGGAGATATATGATCGCCAGATGCTGGTGAATACCAAGGGGCCGTTCTTCGTGACCAAGGCAGCGCTGCCGCGGCTACGCAATGGCGGTCGCATCGTGAATGTGTCCTCGATGGTGGCGCAGGTCGCTTATCCTTCTTGCATTGCTTATGCGATGAGCAAAGCGGCGGTCAATCACTTCACCCTTTCGCTGGCCGCCGAACTCGGCGCGCGCGGAATCACGGTGAACGCGGTGACGCCGGGCGCGACGATCACCGATTTCGCGCCTGACCTGTTCAACGATCCGGCGACAGTTGATTTGCTGGCGAGCCTTGCTGCGCTGAAGCGGGTAGGCCAGCCCGAAGATGTGGCCAAGGTGATTGCGATGCTTGTTGGCCCGGATGCCGTATGGGTCACCGGCCAGGTGATCGAGGCTTCGGGGGGAATGCATCTCTAAGTCCTTCGCCTAGGACTTTTTGGAGTGTCAGCCTGTGCCGGCGAAATCTACTGTAGTCCTAAATAAATAGACATGGGGCGATGGCGATTGCCAGCTGCTCCAGCAACACCGCTTATGTGGGAGATGGAAGATGACTGAAGACGTGAAATGGGATCTGGAGGCTGACGTCGTCGTTCTGGGTTCTGGCGGGGCGGCCATGACAGCAGCGATCTCTGCTTATGATTTCGGTGCCAAGGAAGTGGTCATTCTGGAAAAGACCGGAATGGTCGGCGGCACGACTGCCATGTCCGGCGGCATGCTGTGGATTCCCAACAACCATCATCAGCACGAGGCCGGGCTTGAGGATTCCGACGAAGAAGTCGTGACCTATCTCGATTCTCTTGCCCCGGGTTCGCTTGATCCTGAAACCTTGTGGTCGTTCATGCAGAATGGTCCGGAGATGCTGCGCTATCTGGCGGACAAGACGCCGGTGCGCCTCCGCGCCTTCACCGATTTCCCCGATTATCAGCCCTATTCGCCGGGCGCGAAGCCGGATGGCGGGCGTTCGCTCGACAATGAAGCCTTTTCCTTTGAACGACTTGGCAAATGGGCCGCCCGCGTGAACCCCAGCAAGATGGCGTATCCGCTGCGCGGCAGCCTGATGGAAGCGATCAGCGGCTCGCTGGACGAAGCCACCCTCGCCGAGCGCGAAGCAGGCGATTACCGTGGTCTGGGTCAGGCGCTGGCCGGGGCTCTTTTCAAGGCCGTGCTGGATCGCAACATCCCGGTTGAGTTCGAAAAGCGCGCCCGCAAGCTGGTCAAGGATGGCGATCGGATCATCGGCGTCATTGCCGAGGATGCCAATGGCCGCGACTTCCGCGTGCGCGCGCGTCGTGGCGTGGTGATCGCCACCGGCGGTTTCGAATGGAACGAAATGCTGGTCAAGGCCTTCATCCGCGGTCCGCTCACCGGTCCGGTCAGCGTGCCGGAGAACGAAGGCGACGGCCTGTTGATGGCGATCGAAGCCGGTGCACAGCTCGGCAATATGCAGAACGCGTTCTGGCAGCAGAGCGTGCTTGAATATAAGCCGCAGCACCGCAGCGCAAAGCCCAATTATCTGTTGGGATCGGACGAGCGCGCCCGTCCGGGTGCCATCCTTGTCAACAGCGCTGGCAAGCGCTTCGTGAACGAAGCCGCCAACTACAATGCCATGGGCAAGGCGCTGGTCGCTTTCGATGCCGGCAACCATACATATCCGAATCTGCCTTATTGGCTGATCATCGATCAGCGCTACAAGGACAAATACCCGGCGTTCACCTCCACGCCGGGTTCGCCGATCCCGTCCTATATGATGCAGGCCGACACGCTCGAAGAACTGGCCGAAAAGGCGGGGATTGACGCTGAAGGGCTGAAATCCACCGTGGTGCGCTTCAATGACATGGTGCGTAAGGGCCATGACGACGATTTCAATCGTGGCGACAATACCTATGACAATTTCTATATGTGGGGCGATACGGATTTCGAACCCCCTTATCGCACGCTGGGCGTGATTGATAAGGGCCCCTATTATGCCGTCAAAATGGAATCCGGCGCGCTTGGCACGTCCGGTGGTCCAAAGACCAACGCCGATGGCCAGGTGGTCGATTGGAACGGCAACCCGATCCAGGGCCTGTATGCGGCGGGTAACGTTATGTCCGCGGTGTTGGGCGAAATCTACGGTGGCGCCGGCGGGACTTTAGGCCCGGGCTTGACCTTCGGCTATATCGCTGGACGTCACCTTGGTACGCATATTTCGAACCACTGATAGTGGTTCCATGCGCCATGCCGAGCAGCGCCAAGCGCCCTGCCGGCATGGCGCAATATGCCGTCCGAGACTTTCATGACACTTCGCGTGACTGGATCGCCTTAGGGTGATCGGGCCACGCGTCAGTCGTCAACGCGGCAATGGGCTGTAGAACACCAATCCGTTGCCCTTGTTGTCATAGACGACAGCACGCCGCTCATGGGCATCATTATATGGTGCTTTGACGATCGTGCCACCGCCGGACTCGATCGCCTTTGCGGCGGCATCGACATCGGCGGTCTTGATCCCGACCACGACTTTTCCTGGCATGGGGTGGTCGATCTCCGTCGCCAGTGCGAGGGTCACCGACCCGCCATCCAGTGCGGCATATCTGGTGCCGTCGCGGAATTTCAGCGGCATGCCGAGGGTGTCCGTGTAAAAACTGATCGACTCATCCAGATTGTCGGTTGAGAGCATGATCATTCGTACATCAAGGTCACTCATTTTATCCCCTTCATCCAGTGTCTGACCCGGCGGGTGATGCCGGCACATGTGGTCGCGGGACGGCTATGGACGTGCATGGCTATTGTCCCGGTCGCCTTTCTCATTATGCCAGCCTGACGATGAACGCCAGCAGGCGACTGTCGCCCAGCAGATGTACGCGACATTCGACAGCCAATTGATGCGGTCAGGTTATTTTCAGGCGATGTTGCGGGCGGCGAGATGGCCTTCGCGAATGGCGGTCTGGAGATAGCGCGGGCTGCGCACATCGCCGACCGCAATCACCTGACCCGACCAATCGGCCAGCCCGTCGATCAGGTCGCGATTGCCCATATTGTGCGACACGAACACGATGGTGTCGGCATCAACCTCGATCGGTGCGCCGCCATAACGATGGGCGATCGTCGCCTTGCCTTCATTGATCTCTGAAAGCCGGGCATAGGTGATGAGGCGGAAATCGCCCTTGGCCAAACGTTCCAGCGCCGGTTCCGCCGACAGGCTTGGCTCCAACTTGGGCGCGAAGCTCGACAGGCCGGTGACAAAGGTTACGCCCACGCCTTTTTCGATCAGGAATTCAGCGGCTGCAACCGCCTCATAATGGCCGGTATCGTCATAAACGACGGCGCGCTTGCCCCAGTCGCGATTGCTGTTTTCGAGCAATAGATCATGGCTGGAGACGACATGGCGGCGCTCCATTCCGGCGGTGACGGTGCCGGGGCTGAGATGCTGGCGACCATCCATGCGCGGGAAGGAGCCGGTCGCGACGATCACGACGTCGGGCGCGATGTCGGCGACATCCGATGCATCGACATAGGTGCCGAGCCGGACATCGACGCCAAGGCGATAGACCTCGCGTTCCAGCCATTCGGTGATGTCGCCAATGCCCATGCGACGTGGCGCGCGGCGGGCAACGTTGACTGCGCCGCCCAATTGGGACGAGGCCTCGGCCAAAATCACGCGATGGCCCTTGGTGGCCGCGATCCGCGCGGCTTCCAACCCGGCAGGGCCGCCGCCGACGATCAGCACGGTCTTGGGGGCCTTGGTCGGCTCGATCAGGTCTTCCGAGAGCGTGGCTTCCATGCCGATGGCCGGATTGACGGTGCAGCCGATGCGCCCGACCGTGACCAGACCGCCGATGCAGCCATGGTTGCAACCGATGCAGGGGCGAACATCCTCTGGCCGACCGGCCAGAGTTTTGCGTACGATGTCCGGATCGGCAATATGGGCGCGGGTCAGTGCGACGAGGTCGGCGGCGCCTTCCTTGATGACCTGATCGGCCTCTTCCAAGGTGCGGAAACGGCCGGTGACGAGGATCGGTAGCTTGACCCCGGCGCGTACCGGCGCCGAATGCGGCACTTCATAGCCTGCAGGCTCATGCATTGCGCCGATGATCTTATGGGCATTGTAATCGGTGCCGATGGTGAGGTTGACGAAATCGATCAGGCCGCGCTCGTGGAACAGATTGGCCACGGTCGCGACATCATCCGATGTCATGCCGCCGGGCAATAATTCCGGGCTGAGCCGCACGCCGAGCGCCATATGTGTGGGCAGCATCTCGCGGACCATCGAGAGCAATTCGAGCGGCAGGCGCATCCGGTTTTCAAAGCTGCCGCCATATTCATCGGTGCGCTGATTATGCAAAGGCGACATGAACTGCTGCATCAAATAGCCATGGGCCATGTGCAGTTCGACCCCATCAAGGCCACCCGCGATGCAGTCGTTCACCCCATCGGCATAGGCTTGTTTCAATTGCGCGATTTCGGCCTTGCCCATCGGCTCGGCCTGTACGCCCAATAAGGCGCCGACGCTATCGGAGGACGACCAGGGCGGGCTGCCATTAGCCTGTGGGATTTCATTGCCGAGATGGCCGATCTGCTGGAAAATCTTCATGCCATGCGGGCGGCTGAGTTCCATCAGCTTGCGATAGCCTTCCACCAGCCCCGGCGCGCCCTGATACAGGAACGGATAGACCGAACTGCCGACCGAGAGCAGCTCAAGGATCGTGAGACCGACCCCGCCTTTGGCACGGGCGACATGATAATCGATCAGCGTATCGTTCATCGTACCGCCGCCAAGACCGGTGCCATGGCCGGTGCGGACCACGCGATTGGGGAGGGTGACAGGGCCAAGATCGATCGGGGTCAGGACATATTTCATGGCCGTGCATTCTCTCTGCTTTAAAAGGTCGGGGCGTTGCATGCCGCGTTATGATATGCAGCCATCACTATCTAGGGGGCGCGCACAACTCCATATTGTCAGAGGATTCTACTGTGGCCACGGCTATCGTCTAAACAGCGCTTGCGGTTGACCTTGGGCCTTATCGGCGGCAGGGACGTGCAGAGGCGTTCTCTCTATGGTCATTATCGACCATCAGTTTGAACTCGTACGACATGTGCAAGCGAAGAGATCTATGCCCAGCAAGAAGCCCAATGCACCCTCCAAGATTCAGTCGATCAAGGCAGAGGTCGATGCGATCAAGCGTCGGAGCATTCTTGAAGAGGCGGTGCAGCAATTCTTCGAAAATGGTTATGAAGCCACGTCGCTTGAATCAATCGCAGATGCGCTGGGCGTGACCAAGCAATTCATCTATTCGCGCTTTCGCAGCAAATCGGAACTGTTGGTGTCGATCTGCCGCGCGGGTGCGGGCGCGGCGGACAAGACGGTAGAATATAGTGCGACGCTGGAGGATGAGCCGGTCAGGCGGCTGGGCAGGATCATGCAATATTTCGTCCAATTGCAGATCGAGAATCGCCGCGAAGTCTCGCTCTATTTTCGCGAGGCGAAAAGCCTGCCGCCCGAAGAGGCATTGGCCATCGATTCGTCCAAATTGCGATTCCACCGCATGCTGTGCGGCGTGTTGAACGAGGGCAAGGACGCAGGGCTATTCGAATTTGATAATACGTCGCTGGCCGCCTCGGCTTTGGGCGGCATGGCATCATGGGCATTCTTCTGGTTCCAGCCGGAAGGGCGGTGGGAGCCGAAGTCCGTGGCGCGGCAATTGGCGGCGCTGGCGCTTAAAACCGTTGGCGTATCCGACCCTTCGCAATTTCTGGAGGCCGATCCGCAGGGACAGGATGCGCTGATATTGGGCGACCCGGCCTAAATTTCCATGCGCTTATCGGCGCGACTTTCCCATCGCCGAACATGAAATTTCCCGTCCGCAGATAGCGGCGATAGGTGTCGCGCACATCAAAATGTTCTTGACAGTGGATAAATATTCCCATCAGTATATTTTATGATTGAGACGGCCCGATATCGTGGCCGGACCTTGGGAGATTTTTCTGTGATCAATGGCGAAAAGAGCCCGGCATATGATGCCATCGTGATCGGTGCGGGCGTGACCGGCATGTATCAAACCTATTTGCTCGATCAGGCCGGAATGCGCGTCCTGGGCATCGAAGCGGGTAAAGATGTGGGCGGGACGTGGTTTTGGAACCGCTATCCGGGCTGCCGTCTCGATACCGAAAGCTATGCCTATGGCTATTTCGCGCTGAAGGGCATTCTCCCCGATTGGAATTGGAGCGAAACTTTCGCGTCCCAGCCGGAAATGCTGCGTTATTCCAATGCGGCGGCTGACAAGATGGATGTCCGCAAGCATTACAAGTTCAACACCAAGGTGGTGGCTTCCCATTATATCGATGGCGACAATGTCTGGGAGGTCACGCTCGATAATGGCGAGATGGTCACCTGCCGATATCTGATCTCGGCAACCGGGCCGTTGTCGGCCTCGCGCATGCCGGATTATAAGGGCATCGACAGCTTCAAGGGCGAATATTTCCATTCGTCGCGCTGGCCGACCGAGGCGGACGGCACGCCCAAGGGGCTGGACTTTACCGGCAAAAAGGTCGGCATCATCGGCACCGGCGCGACCGGTGTGCAGATCATTCCGATTGTCGCGAAGACTGCCAAGGATCTATACGTGTTCCAGCGCACCCCCAATTGGTGCACGCCGCTCGGCAATGCACCGCTGACCGCAGAAGAGATGGATCATATCCGTCAGCGCTATCCGACCATTCTCGAATATGTGAAGTCGACGCCGACCGCATTTCCCTATCATCGCGATACCCGCAAGGGCACCGATGTGACGGAAGCGGAGCGCAATGAATTCTTCGAGGAACTCTATGATCAGCCGGGCTATGGCATCTGGCTCAGCGGCTTCCGCGATTTGTTGCTCAGCAAGGAATCGAACAAATTCCTCGCGGACTTCATCGCCAAGAAGATCCGCGAACGGGTGAAGGACCAGAAGGTCGCAGAAACATTGATCCCGACCGACCACCCCTTCGGCGCCAAGCGCGTGCCGATGGAAACCAATTATTACGAGGCCTATAATCAGGATAACGTCCACCTCGTCGATATCCGCGCAACGCCGATTCAGGAAGTCATGTCGGATGGCATCCGGACGACGGATAATATCTACGATCTCGACGTCATCATTTTCGCCACCGGCTTCGATGCGGTTACCGGCGCGCTTGATCGGATCGACATTCGGGGCAAGGGCGGCCAGTTGTTGAAAGACGCATGGGCCGATGGCCCGTCGACGTTCCTCGGCTTGCAGGCGCGCGGCTTCCCGAATTTCTATACGCTGGTGGGGCCGCATAATGGGTCGGCATTCTGTAACGTCGGCGTGTGCGGTGGGTTGCAAGCGGAATGGGTGACGCGGATGCTGACCTATATGCGGGATTATGGCCTTAGTTTTGCAGAGCCGTCACAGGCCGCAGAAGATCAATGGACCACCGCGGTCTATGCCGATTTCGCCCGCACCTTGATGGCGGATGCCAATGCATGGTGGGTCAAGACCACGACCAAGCCCGATGGCAGCATCGTGCGCCGCACCCTTGTCTATGTCGGTGGCGGACCGGAATATCGTCGCCGCTGCGAAGAGGTCGCTTATTCCAATTATGAGGGCTTTGAGCTCGCGTAATGCGCAAGGGGCTGGCGTGCGCGCCAGCCCCGCTATTACTTAATGCTGATGCGTTTTCGCGAGGCTATCTGGCTTGGGATTGATCGTTTTCAAATAGGCAATGAAGCGATTGATTTCCGATGGCTTCCATGGCGTGGACGGCATGCCCTGATGGCCGACGTCGATCCCCTCGGCCAATGCCTCTTGCAGGCTATCGAGCGGATAATGGGTGGCCAGCGTGCGGAATGGCGGTGCGGCGGGCAGGGGGCTGTTGCCCTGTCGTTCCACAGAATGGCAATGGCTGCAACGCGCCTTGGCCAGCGCATGGCCTGCCTGAACATAGGCCTTGGATGCCGCAAAGGCCGATGGCCCAGCGAACAGACACATCACCCCGATGAGCGAAGTTGAAACGGCTTTCAATCTGTCAATTTTCATCTCAGGCGCACTCATTTCCATTGTTTGGCCTGCGACCATTGGTCACGGCATGGATTGAGGTTTAGAGTGAATGGTAGTGAAATGGAATATTTCACAGCCCGGAAATAACGGCCTGCACGCCTTAGGCGGCGAGGCGCATCTGGTGCGGGAGCTGATGTTCACCCGTGAGATTGTGCATGGATTGGCTGGCGATCAGGCGGAGGGGACTGCCCCACATGTTTGACGCTAGCATCTCAGCCCAATTTGGCTCCGACATATCATCTTCCAGCACGTCATCATCAATAAAGGCCGTGACGGCCATTGCTTGCATCAATTCGACCATGTTTTTTCCCTTCGTCATCGGGAGTAACAGTTTAAAGTTTATGCAAAGTTAATTGTATATTCCCTTCTAATATGGTGCGGAATGCGCCCCTATCGCCTTTGGTACGGGACTCGTTTGACAGGTCCGACAAAAGGGGTCAGGCTTTTGTCATCGCAATGAATCAAGAGCGGTTGTTTCAAGTTCCGCCTGTGTTGGGCCAGCTTTGTATAGGAATAGCCATGGCCGCTTATATCAATGCAATCGGCACCGCAGTGCCCGATCAGGATGTGCATCATCAATTTGTCGCTTGGGCAGAGCGCCAGTTGCAAGACCCGCGCGAACGCCGCCTGTTTGACCGGATGGTATCGCGGTCCGGGATCGAACGGCGTTGGTCTGTTCTATCGCCGGGGGAAGACGGGGCGCCTGCCTTGGGGGCAATGGACTTTTATCAAACGCCTTGGCCGTCAACGGCAGCGCGGATGGCGATCTATGCCCGCCAAGCGCCCAAGCTCGCGATCAAGGCGGTGCAGAGTTTGCCTGACGATGTGGATTTATCCCGGATCACCCATTTGGTGGTGGCAAGCTGCACCGGCTTTGTCGCGCCGGGCGTCGATCAGATTATCGCTCGCGAACTCGGCCTTGATCCGGGGGTGGAGCGGCTATTGGTCGGCTTCATGGGCTGCTATGCCGCGATTACCGCGCTGCGCACTGCGCGGCATATTGTCCGGTCGCAGGCCGATGCCAAGATATTGGTGATCTGCGTGGAGTTGAGTTCGCTCCATTTGCAGGATGTGCATGGGCTGGAGCCTTTGCTGGCGATGTTGCAATTCGGCGATGGCGCGGCCGCTGCCTTGGTCAGCGCGGACCCAAAAGGCTTGGAAATCGAAGAGACATTCACGCTCCATTTGCCAGATTCAAGCGACCTCATCTGTTGGGACATTGGTGATGCGGGGTTCATCATGCGCCTGTCCGGGGCGGTGCCGAACAAGATATTGTCCGCCTTGCAAGATCCAGAGGTTCGCAGTGCTATTGTTCATGGCGGGCCGGTAAATGATTGGGCCGTACATGCGGGTGGCCGGTCGATCCTCGATGCGGTGCAGCAGGGGCTGGAACTTGCGCCGGGTGATCTTGACGATAGCCGCGCGGTACTGCGCGACTATGGCAATATGTCGTCCGCGACGTTGATGTTCGTGCTGGCCCGCAAGCTGCAAAAACAGGGTCCGCTACAGGGTGTGGCTATGGCCTTTGGCCCGGGGATCGCCGTTGAGGGCTTTCATTACAGATCGGCATGAGGATGCTCGCCCAACGCGCCACCACCCCCGAACAGATGGACGCGCCGGACCTTGATCCGGCGGTGTATCGCGCGGTGCTGGCCGATTTGGAGCGGGTCAATCGCATGACCTTGGCCGCGCGACCGACATTGGCCTTTTTAGACCGTCTGGCGACGCGCGGGATGCGGTTGCGGATTTTGGATGTCGGTTTTGGCAATGGCGATATGCTGCGGCGGATCGCGATATGGGCGGCGCGGCGCGGGGTCATGTGCGAATTGGTCGGCATCGACCTTAATCCATCGAGCCTCACCGCCGCCCAAACGCAAACCCCCGCGCATCTGCCGATCACCTATCGGGTGGGGGATTATGCGGCGCTGGAGGCCGAGCCTTGGGATGTGGTGTTGAGCAGCCTCGTCACCCATCATATGGATGACGCAGAGCGCATCGCGTTCATCCAGTTTATGGATCGGGTCGCCTTGCGCGGCTGGTTCATCAATGATCTGCATCACCATATTCTGGCCTATCTCGGTTATCCGGTGCTGGCGCGGTTGATGGGGGTGCATCGGATCGTGCGCGAGGATGGACAATTGAGCATCGCGCGCAGTTTCGGGCCGGATGAATGGCGGGACATGCTGGCGCAAATCCCCCTTTCCGGGACGATTCAAATAGCGCGCCACTTTCCGTTTCGATTGTGCGTGTCATGCGTCCGCTGATTATCGGCGCGGGTCCGGCCGGTTGCGCGGCGGCGCTGCATCTGGCGCAGCGCGGGATTGCGCCCTTGGTGGTCGAGCAGCAGCATGTCATCGGCGATGCGATTTGCGGTGGCTTTTTAAGCTGGACGACCTTGGCGAAGCTTGATGATCTGGGCCTTGGCGCCAAGCAATTGGGCGGACCGTTGGTGACGCGATTGCGGGTGTTCGCCGATGATCGCGTGGCGTCTTTTCCATTGCCGGGGGTGGCGATGGGCCTGTCGCGCCAAAGGCTCGATCAAATGTTGGTCGATCAGGTCAAGGCGGCGGGCATTGAGGTGCGGTTTGGCACCAAGGCGCAGCATTTGGCACCGGGCGAGGTCCAGCTTGCGGATGGGGAGGTCTTGACGGCGGAGATGATTTTTCTCGCCAATGGCAAGCATGATGTGCGCGGGTTTAACCGCCCTGCCGATGGTGCGGGGGGCGATCCGTTTCTGGGGCTAAGGTTCCGGCTGACGCCTGCGCCGGTATTGGCCGAAATGGTCGGCGATGCGATTGAGCTGCATGTCTTTGCGGGCGGTTATATCGGGATTAATGTGCAGGAAGACGGCAGCCTGAATTGCTGCCTCGCGGTGCGGAAAAGTCGTTATGCACGCGCGGGCAACAGCCTTGATCAATTGCTGGATCAATGGGGGCGGCGCAATCCGGCCTTGGCGGCGCGGGTGAACGCATCGCCGCGCTTGGGCCGGACCGATGCGATTGGTCATTTGCTGTATGGCTGGTGGACGGCGGACACCTTGCCCGGCATTTTCCGGCTGGGCGATCAGGCGGGGGTGATCCCGTCGCTTGCGGGCGAGGGGATCGGCCTTGCCCTCACCAGTGGTGAAATGGCGGCACGTTATGCCGTCGCGGGTGGGGCAGCGGCGGCCCCTGATTATCAACACGCGCTGGCGGCTAAATTACGAGGCCCGTTTCGCTGGGCGGGGTTGATGCAGCAGATGGCAGGATCGTCGGTCGGGGCCGCATGGCCCTTGACGGTGCTGGAAAAGCTGCCCGGCCTTGCCCGCTGGCTCTTCACCCGGACTCGCATTCATCCTTGATCAGTCATCGTCCAGTCGGGCGGCAAGATCCATGAAATTGCGCGCGGCGTCTTGTTCGGCAGGGTCTTTGAACGCCACATCCAGATCGGGTGCCGCGCCGAGCATGTACATCAACGCCCAAAGGCCAAAGCGTCTGCCAGAGTCTGTTTCCAGCCCGAAATCGACCCGGACCCGTTCCAGCCCGGAATCCAGTGTTTCCTGTTTCATGCTGACGATATCGGCGTGTCCGAAATAGCGGACGAGAAGGTCTTGAAAGTCCATCTTGCCGCTCTAGCCCGATTTGCCGGACCAGCCACCCCTTTTCTTGCCCCCCCAAGGGTGTTTGGGCAGTTGCTTGCGCGCCGCTCCGCTGTCATAGGCGCCGGTCCCCCGGGCCAGTATCGGACGCCCGGCTTCATGGATGAGATGATGGTGAACCCTGTGACTGGCCGCGCGTTGGGCCTTGATTTCGGCACGACCAATTCAGTGGTGGCGATTGCGGATGCAGGCGGGGAATCCCATCTCGTCGATTTCAAGGGACCAAATGGGGCGGGGCCGGTGTTTCGCTCGGCCCTGTGCTTTTGGCAGGATGGGGATGTGCGCGGCGGTATCGCGCATGAGGCCGGGCCATGGGCGATCGATGAATTTCTCGAATTTCCGCAGGGCAGCCGCTTTCTTCAGTCGTTCAAATCGGTCGCGGCGAGCGCCAGCTTTGAAACGGCCAATATCTTTGAAAAACGGATGCGGTTCGAACAATTGGGCCATGTGTTTCTTGAACATTTCCTTGCCCATGGCGGCAAGGCGCTGGCCGATTTGCCGGATCGGGTGATCGTCGGGCGGCCCGTGCAATATGTCGGCAACCGGCCCGATGCGGTGCTGGCGCGCACGCGTTATGATCTGATGTTCGCCTTGTTCAAGCGCGAGGTGCATTATGTGTATGAACCTCTGGGCGCGGCGTTCAGCTTTGCATCAAGGCTGGATCGGCCCGCGACCTTGCTGGTCGCCGATTTCGGCGGCGGGACGAGCGATTTTTCGGTGGTGCGGATTGAGGCGCCGGGCGCGGCGCAGCGCTGCACGCCGCTGAGTTCGGCGGGGATCGGCATTGCGGGCGATCGGTTCGATTATCGCATCATGGATCATCTCGTGCTGCCGATGCTGGGCAAGGGGGGCAGCTATCGCTCGTTTGACAAATTGCTGGAAATCCCGGCGGGGCATTTCAGCGATTTTGGCGATTGGTCGCGGCTCGCGCTGATGCGCAATCGGCGGACCTTGGAAGAATTGGCGCGGTTGCAACATAGCGCCGTCGACCCGGCGGCGATTGGCCGGATGATCGCGGTGGTCGAAAATGAGCTTGGATTTTCGCTCTATGATGCGGTCGGCCAGTTGAAGCGGACCTTGTCGAGCGAGGATCATGCGCCATTCCATTTCAGCGGCGCAGGGCTGGACATCCATGCCGAGGTCAGCCGCGCGACCTTTGAGGGCTGGATCGCGGAAGACCTCGCCCGCATTGCTGAGACCGTCGATCAGGCGCTCAGCAAGGCGCAGTTGACGGCGGACGGGATCGATCATGTGTTTTTGACCGGCGGGTCGTCGCTGATCCCCGCAGTGCGACGGATTTTCGAGCAACGCTTCGGTGCGGACAAACTCGACAGCGGCAATGAATTGACGTCTATTGCCCATGGGCTGGCGTTGATCGGGCAGGAACCGAATATCGCCGAATGGGCCGTGCAGGAGAATGCGCAATGAGCGTCGCCTTTCGCCGTGATAGCGATGAGGAACATCTTGAACCGAAATTCGAGATCCCGATCCCGCCCGGCCCCAATCTGGTGACGCGGCGCGGGCTGGCGCAGATCCGGGCGCGGTGCGCGGCGGTGGAGGCATTGTTGCCGACATTGACCGAAGACGCCGCGATTGCCGAGGCCAAGCGCGATTTGCGATATTGGACGACGCGCCAGTCCACGGCGCAATTGGTGCCGGACCCGAATGGAGAGAAGGTCGAACTGGGTTGTCGGGTGCGCTTTACCCTGAAGGGCAAGGAACGGACGGTGCAGATCGTCGGTGATGATGAGGCCGAACCGGCGCAGGGGCTGTTGTCTTTTTCCGCGCCATTGAGCCGGGCCTTATTGGGGGCCGAGCCGGGCGAGATCATGCCGTTCGCGGGCGATGAGGAGGCGATAGAGATTATCGCCATCGACGTACCGGACAACGCGGTTTAAGCTATCCCCCTCCAGCCAATGAGGGAGGGGCGCGCAAGCGATGTCAGCGGATGACGATCAGGCCGAGGTAATAAAGTTCTTTGCGTCGGGCGCGGCATTTGAGGGGCATCCGGTGGTGCGCCGCATCGATACCCATGGGGCGACGGTATTCCTGACCGCTGATCGCGCGTGGAAGCTGAAACGCGCGGTGCGGTTTAATTATCTCGATTTCTCGACGGCGGCGCGGCGACGCGCGGTGCTGGAAACCGAACTGCACCTCAATCGCCGCACCGCGCCTGCGCTATATCGCGCGGTGCATCCGATCACGCGCGGGGCGGATGGGGATTTGCACATCGGCGGGTCGGGCGCGGCGGTGGATTGGGTGCTGGAGATGGTCCGCTTTCCCGATGGGGCCTTGTTGAGCGAGATCGTCGATCAGGTCGGGCTGGCCGATGAACTACTGCTGCGCCTTGCCGATCATGTGGTGGCGTTTCACCGCGATGCACCGATTCATCAAGGCGATACGGGCAGCACAAGATTTCGACGCGCGGTGGAGGGCAATGTCTCGAGCCTTGCCGTGGTGGGCGATATATTCGACCCTGCAATGGTCGCGACATTGGTGGCGGGGTTGCGCGATGCGACCGAACATCATGCGGCCTTGCTGGATCAACGGGCGGTGATGGGGCGGGTGCGGCATCTGCATGGCGATCTCCACCTCCATAATATCGCGCTGATCGATGGCGGGCCGACGCCATTTGACTGCCTTGAGTTCGATGAAGATCTTGCCACCATCGACACGCTGTATGATCTGGCCTTTTTGCTGATGGACCTGTGGCATCGCGATTTGCACCGCGCGGCCAATCTCATCTTCAATCGCTATCTCGATCTGATGGCCGAGGATGAAGCGGGTATCGCCTTGATGCCCTTGTTCCTTGCCCTGCGGGCGACGATCCGCGCCCATGTCATGGCGCAACAGGCCGCGCGGCACCCGGATGATCCGACATTATTGGCGCAGGCTCAGGATTTTCTGGCGTTGGCGCTGCATTCTCTGGACCCGGTGAAGCCCCGATTAATCGCGGTGGGGGGATTATCGGGCAGCGGCAAGACCACGCTCGCGCAAGCCTTGGCCTGTGATCTTGGGCGCGCTCCGGGGGCGCGGTTGTTGCGGAGCGATGTGTTGCGCAAGCGCTTGGCCGGGGTCGCGCCCGAAACACGGCTGGGACCAGCGGCTTATGCCAAGGGCAGCAGTACGGCGGTCTATGCCCATCTCTACGCGCTGGCGGCGGCGGCGCTGGGTCAACAACAGGCGGTCATCGCCGATGCGGTCTTTGCGCTGCCAAAGGAACGCGCGGCGATTGCAGCGGTCGGGCAACAAATGGAGGTCGAGACGGTCGGCATCTGGCTTGATAGCGGGGAGGCGATGCGCGTGGCGCGGGTCAATGCCCGCTTTGGCGATGCCTCGGATGCGGACGCGACCATTGCCGCTGCCCAATCAAAGATCCAAGTCGGGCCGCTGGCGGATTGGCGCGTGCTGGATGCGACCGGCGGGGCGGATGAGGTCGCCAATCGCGCGCGCCGCGCCCTTGGCTGGGGCTAAGGCGAACCGTTCAGGCACCCCGTTCAGGCGCGCTGGGCCGCCGCGATTGCGGGACGCAGCCCACCCTGCCAAAGGGCCGCGAGCAGGTCCGTCTGGGTGATGATGCCCATAAGTCGCCCCGTCTTGTCCGTCACCAAGACCTGATGCACCGCGCCCCCCGCCAAAATGGGGAGCAGTTCTTCAATCTCCATCTCCGGTCGGGCCGTGGCGACGGATCGGCGCATCTTTTGGCTGAGACGGGTTTTGCTGGCCGGGTTCAGATCGCCCAATTCGATCAGACCCTGCACCTGATAGCGGCTATCCACCACCGGCATCGCCAGCAAATGCAGCGCTCGCATTTTCGCATAAGCCGCATCGATCCGATCATCGACATGGCCGCAAACAATATCGCGCGACATGATATCGGCGCAGTCGATCCGGCGATGGCGATGCAGGCGACGATGGGCGCGGGCTTCGGCACGGCGGAACACGGCGTGCAGATCTTCCGGGTTGATGTCGAGCACTTCGCCATGATCGGCTAGCGCATCGTCGATATCGGCGGTGGTAAAGCCGATCCGCTCCAAAGGCGGCAGATCGATGGTGCCATGGAGATTGGTCGCGCTCGGCACGGCCCGGTGCGGATAATCATGGCGCGTGGCCTTGTGGAACAACCACCCGCAGGCCAGCAGCAACAAGGAATTAAGCCCGACCGGGATAAAGGCAAAGGACCAGCCCGCCGCCGTCACCGCCGGTCCGCCGATCACCGAGGTCAACGCCACCGCGCCACCGGGCGGGTGCAGGCAATTGGCGAGGCTCATCACGATGATCGCCCCTGCCACCGCCAAGGCTGCGGCCAATATCGGATCGGGGCAGATCAGATAGGCGGCATGGCCCGCCAGCGCCGACAGCATATTGCCGCCGACGATCGACCAAGGCTGGGCCAAAGGACTGGCCGGCACGGCGAACAACAACACCGCCGATGCACCCATCGGCGCGATGAGAAAGGGGAGGGAGGCGAGATCATGCTGGAGCCACAAGCGGCAGGTAAAGCCGGTCAGCAACAGGCCCAATAACGCGCCCAATGCAGATCGACCCCAGCCATGACGGCCTATCAACGGCATGAAATTGCCGCGGCGCTCGGTCATCTGTCTCGCCTCCCCCTGATTGACGTTTAGGCGGCTTCGGTTTCCCGCTCTTCGTAGTATTCGCTTTCCTTGCCGATCAGAATGTCAGCGAGGAACCAATAGGCTTCGCCCCATGCGTTCAGCACTTCATCCGTGGCGGCATCGCCCAAGACGTCGCGGATCGCGGGCAGCAGGGCTTCGGCTACCAATGGATAATGTTCAGCCTTTACACCGGTTTCGACATGGCGGGCAACCATGCGCGCAACCGGGGCGGAGAGGTTTTCGAGCTTGTCGATATTCTGGGCATAGCCAAGGATCGCCCCCGCCAGCCGCTTTGGCTGTTCGCCGCTTGCCTGTGCCGATTGATCGAACATCGCCTTTACCTCTTCGTTCTCGAACAGGCGTTCATACATACGCGTGGTGATGGCAACGCCATGCTGTTGCAATGCGGTACCCGTCGATTTGACGATAAAGATGGTCTTGGCAGAGAGCGGCTTGGTCATGCGTGGTCCTTTGTCATGCAAGAGAAGTGATGCGGACAGGCGCATAATGCCATTTGTTATAAGATGCAAATAAAATGTATCTTTAAATAGCCGGATTGGTTTTTGCGCCCGACCAAGCGCGATCAAGCCCGCAAAGGGCGTTTCAGCATCTCGCGATTTGATGTAGTCAGGCGTCATGAACGACAATCGGTACGCGGATCGCCATATCATCAGACCCAGTGCATTGGCATGGCTGCCGCATGATGCGCCGATCTGGCTGGCGCAAATCGCGGATCGTCTTGTCCTGCTTTATGACCGTTTCCGGATATATATCACGGGCCGTAGCCGTGGCTGGTGGCGGTTCCGTGTGTTGGCCGGATTGGGGCTGGTCTTTGGGCTGTTGTTGCTGTGGCTGGCAATCACTGCGCCGCTCAGTCGTTCGCTCCAGCCGATTGCGCCGCCGCGCTTGACGTTGCTGGCAATAAATGGCGAGCCGATCGCCCAAAGCGGCGCGATCATTGATAAGCCTGTGCGGATGTCGGATTTGCCGCCGCATGTGAAACAGGCATTCATGGCGATCGAGGATCGGCGGTTTGAGAGCCATTGGGGGATTGATCCGCGCGGCATTGCACGGGCGACATGGGCGAATGTGATGGGCGGCGGCGTGCGTCAGGGCGGATCGACCATCACTCAGCAATTGGCCAAGATCACCTTTTTATCGCCGGAACGCAGCCTGTCGCGCAAGGCGCATGAGGTGTTGATCGCCTTCTGGCTGGAGGCGCGGCTGACGAAGGATGAAATCCTCGAACGCTATCTCTCCAATGTCTATTTCGGCGACAATATCTATGGCTTGCGCGCCGCATCGCGTCATTATTTCTCGCGCCAGCCGGAAAAATTGAGCCTGTCGCAGGCGGCGATGCTGGCGGGGTTGGTGCAGGCGCCATCCCGGCTTGCGCCGACGACCAATCCCAAGGGAGCGGCGGCGCGCGCGCAGATGGTGCTGAATGCCATGGCGGATGCGGGCTATATCAGCGCGGCCAAGGCGGCATCGACCGCGATGGCACAAGTGGATATGGGCAATATCGGCAATTCCAACCTGCCCAATGGCACCTATTTCGCCGATTGGGCGATGCCGCAAGCGCGCGAAGCAACCGAGGGCGGCTATGGCGATGAGAAAATCCGCACCACCCTTGATGCGCGGTTGCAGCGACTGGCGGAACAATCGGTGCGCCGCGCCGGGCTGGGCCGCGCACAGGTCGCTTTGGTCGCGATGCGCCGCGATGGCGAGGTGGTGGCGATGGTCGGCGGGCGCAATTATCGCGATTCCAGCTTCAACCGCGCCACCATGGCACAGCGCCAGCCGGGATCGACGTTCAAGCTGTTCGTCTATCTCGCGGCGCTGCGCCAAGGCATGACGCCCGAGACGAAAATTTCGAACGCACCGATGCTGACCGGCACATATCGTCCGCAAAATGCGGGCGATCATTATGGCGAGATGATCAGCCTGCGCGAGGCGTTTGCGCGATCGAGCAATGTCGCGGCGGTGCGCTTGTATCAGCGTGTGGGTCCGGGGCCGGTGCTGCAAGTGGCGCGGGAGATGGGTGTGCGTAGCCCGCTTGCGCCAACGCCGAGCCTGGCGCTGGGGACGTCCACAATGAACTTGCTGGAACTGACCGCCGCTTATGCCGGTGTGGCCGCCAATCATTGGCCGGTCGAACCACATGCGATCCGGCAGGAGGCGAAAGGGATTATTTCGCGGATTTGGGATGGTAAAAGGTCGCTCAATGGCCGGGTGCATGCAGAAATGCTCGATCTGTTGCGGGCGGTGGTGCAGCAAGGCACGGGCCGTCGCGCCGCATTGGACATCGCCACTTATGGCAAGACCGGGACCAGCCAGAACAATCGCGATGCGCTGTTTATCGGCTTTGCCGATGATCTGGTGGTCGGCGTCTGGATCGGCAATGATGACGACACGCCGTTGAATAATATCAGCGGCAGCGGCATGCCCGCCCGCATCTGGCGCAATTTCATGGCACAGGCCGTCAAGGGCGCAAAACGCGCGTCTGCGACAGTGAAAACCGACACGCCAGAGGAGAATGCGGCCTTGCCGCTTGATCTGCCGGTGCTGGAAGAGAACGCAGTGCCATTGGATGCAAATGTCGCGACCGTGACAGAACCGGAACTGGGCGCACCGGTTGCGGCGGAACCTTCGCCGCCAGAATTGGGTGCGCCATCGCAGATTGTTGCGCCCGCCGCCGTGGCGCCATAATCGGCGGCCAGACGGCCTGATGAGGCGTCATTCTCATCGGACTGACTAGGCATTGCAATAGGTCCAGCCCCTAAGGATTTGACCGAATATCATTTCTGGTCAACGTTCGCGCCCGATGTCGGGGCCTAATTTTAGGGCGGGGTGAAATCACTCCAATAATAAAAACCGACCGAGGAGAGAGAGCATGGGGACAATTGCGGGTATTTCCGTCAAGGTAATCGCGTTTTTCATTTTTATCGTCATCACCCAGATTGCCGGATCATCGATGTTGGCGAAGACGGATGGTTTTCGCGTGCCGGTCTGGACCGCCGCCTGTCTGGTGACCTATTTCTTCTCCTTTTGGGCGATGGCCGATGTGATCCGTCAGGGCGTGCCGTTAAGCCTGTTGATCCCGCTGATGGCCGCGATTGTGCCGCTGGTGGTGATCAGCATCGGCGTCTTCGTCTTTGGTGAAGCCGCATCTTTTACCAAGATTGCCGTGTTGAGCGCGGCCTGCATCGCTGTCGGCCTTGCCAGCGGGATGAAATAATATTGGTCTGGGCGTCGCGCATGATCTGTGCGCGACGTCGATCAGGCATTGCCTGATGGCCATATAATATCTGTATAATATCTGTCGGGAATGCTGTGAATTTATCTGGCATGTCCCGCGACACCAGCCCTCAAGGATAATGTTGATCCGGGGTCGAGACATCCAAATTCGCGGGCGAATTTTTCAATCATCTTACCGCCTGTGATCAACCAGCATGAGGCGCTGGTGTCGCGTTGGCATGTCCCTCTCCCATGCCCTTGGAGCCTTTTATGCTTATCGTCCTGATTAACGGGATCGACCGGAGCGGCTCTCAAATTCACTTGAGAAGCGTAATTGCAATCCCGCATGCATGAGTCAATCAAGCAAATGCAGATTTTGCATATGTGGATGCTTATCCTTGGATGCGTTGCACGAATGCCACAGTTACAGCACGGCCTCCAGCAAGACCAAGCTCGGGTCTTCCGGATAAGGCGAGGCGGTGAAGCCCATTTCGCGTTCAAGGTCGATGGCGGCGTGATTCTCGCGACTTTCGATCGATTGTAATTTCTTGATCCCGGCATCCTTCGCATAATGGGCGACATGTTCAAGCAGGGTCCAGGCAATGCCCTTGCCGCGCATATCGCTGCGAATCGAGATCGCGACTTCGGCGGTGTTGAGCGCCTTGTCCGCCGCGAGCATCGCATTGGCGACGATCAGCTTGGTCTCCGGATCAAAGGCGATAAGGTCTTCGGTCTGGCGATGATCGACCTGCGTCATCGCACCGATCTGCGCCTGTCCCACCTGCTGGATCGGGCTGAGAAAGCGGAAACGCAGATCATCGGGCGATACATGGGCGAAAAACGCCTTTAACGCGGCCTTATCCTCTGGCCCTGCTGGCCGCACATGAAATTTGAAACCGGTGCGGGTGTGCAGATCGGCAGTTCCCTTGATGCTCATCTTGATGCTCCTTGTTGCGGATGCCGTGATGGTCGCATGAGACTTAGGTTGAAATGATCTCGATCATATTGCGCTGCTTTTTCGATTGATTCGCATCAAGATGTTACATCCAAGAGCGGGAATTGGCGCAATTTTAATTATTATTTAATGTGGCGACATAGGTCGTGCGCTACATTTGGCGCAACGCCTGTGCGGGCCGCAGGGAGATGAGCGGGAGCGAGCCGATCAGGCCGATGCCAAGCGTCATGACCATACCGACAGCTAAAGTGCCGAGTACGATCACCCAATCCGGCGCCCAGTCAAAGCTGAAGATCTCCACCACCACGAACCATGCGGCCAATGTGCCAAGGCCCAAAGATACCAACGCCAGCACAATAGCGAGCAACCCATATTCGAGCGCCTGTATCGTAAGAATCTGTGCGCGGGTCGCGCCCAAGGTCTTTAATACTACGCTGTCATAGCTGCGGGCCTGCCTTGATGCCGCGATGGCACCGACCAGCACCGCAATCCCGGCCAAGATCGCGACCGAAGCGGCTGCAACAATCGCGCTCGACATTTGGCGCAACAGCTTGCTTACCTGATCGACAATATCGCCCACCGCGATGATCGAGGCGGAGGGGAAGGCCGCCAATAATGTCCGAGACATGCTCGCTTCATGGCGGGCCTGCATCGTGATGGTGGCGGCAAGACTGTGCGGCGCATGGGCAAGGGTGTTGGGCGAAAACACCATGATGTAATTAAAGCCCATATTATCCCAGTTGATCTGCCGCAGCGAGGCGATCCGCGCCGTGATGTCGCGTCCCAGCACGCTGACCGTGAGCGTGTCGCCGATGCGGACATTCATTGTTTTCGCGACCTTGGCATCAAGCGAGACCAATGGCGCGCCTTGATAGCTTTTGGGCCACCATTGGCCCTCCAGCAGATCGCTCCCCTCTGGCAGGGTTTCGCTATAGGTGACGCCGCGCTCGCCGCGCAGGAACCATGCGTCATTGGGCAGTTCTTTCAGGTCTGCCACCCGTTGCGGGCCATAAGCGATAATGGTCCCGCGCAGCGCCGGGATGATGTTGAGTTTCGCTTCGGGCGCTTCCTGCCGCACCAAATCAACAAAGTGCGCCTTGGCATCCGCCGGAATATCCAGCACGAATTGGTTCGGCGCGGTTTTGGGGACGTTGCGGCTGATTTCGGCATCGAGACAGGTCTGGATTGCTGCCAATGTCACAAACAAGGTCAGCGCCAATCCCAATGCGATCACGAGCGCCGGGGTCTGTGCGACGGGGCGGTGGAGATTGGCGACGGCCAGCCGCAGCAACGGATTGCGCGGGCGGGGCAGGCGGGCGGCGAGCAAGCGCACGGCCCAACCGATACCCAATAATAACAACAACACTGCCGCAATCGCGCCCAGCACCGCCGCCGAAAAACGCACTTCATGCGCGGTGCCAAGCGCCAAGGCGATCACCGCTGCCATTGCCGCGACCAGCATCAACAACGCGCGGCGATCAAGCGCGCGGCGTTGTTCGACCACCGCGCGAAATAGGGCTGCCGCCGGTTCGGTCCGGGCGCGGGCCAAGGGCGGCAGGATGAAGATGAGCGCGATCAACAGGCCATAGGCCGCGCTTGTCATCAACGGCAGGGGATAGAGCGCAAGGCCGGGGCGCACGGGCAGCATATCGCCCGCCAATGCGACCAGCAAAGGCGGCAATAACGCGCCGACGACCAGCCCGCAGCCAATCGCGAGCAGGGCCACAGTCGCGATTTGCAGCAGGTAAATCCGCGCAATATCGCCCGATGTCGCGCCCAGCACCTTGAACGTGGCGATGCTGCTGCGTTTGAGGGTGAGATAGGACGACACGCCATTGCCGACCCCGATCCCGGCGATGATGAGCGCGGTCAGCCCGATCAGCGAGAGAAATTGCCCCATGCGCTCGAAAAAGCGATTGGCCCCCGGCGCCGCATGGTCGCGGTCCTTGATCTCCCACCCCATGGACGGATAGCGCGCCTTCAGCCGGTCGCCGACCTGTTTCGCATCCGCATTGGCGGGCAGGCGAATACGGTATTTGCTTTCATAGAGGCTGCCGGGCTGGATCAAGGCGGTCTGGCGCAGGCTATCGAGCGACACAATCGCGACGGGACCAAGGGTGAAGCCCTCGCTGACACGATCCGGTTCCACCGCGATAATATCGGCGATATGGAAGCTGGCCGCGCCGAAGCGTAACCTGTCGCCAATCGTGACGTGCAGCCGGTCGGCCAGCGCCTGACCGATCACGATTTCGCCCAGCTTTAAGGGCTTTTGGCGCGGGCCATGCCGCAGTTGCAGCCTGCCATAGAGCGGATAGAGATTGTCCACGCCCTTCAATTCGCTCAGCACGGCCATCGGTGTGCCTGTGCCGCCCGCCACGCCATCGGCGCGTTGCGCCATCGCCCGCATGCGGATTGTCTCGCTCATTTGGCCGAGCCTGCGAAATGCGGTCTTTTCCGCCTGACTAGCCTCACGCTGGGTCATCGCGATTTCGACATCGCCGCCCAATAATTCCCGCCCGCGCGCGGCGAGTTCGTCGCTGATCGCGGCGGTCAGGCTACTGATGGTCGCCAATGTCCCGACACCGAGCAACAGGCAGATGAACAACAGCCGTAGCCCGCGAAAATTGGCGTGGAGGTCGCGCCGTGCGATCGACCAGCTTTGCGCCCAGCCGAGCAATGTCAAAGCGCAGGCTCCGTCACGATCCGGCCATCGCGCATCTCGACGATCCGGTCGCAACGCGCGGCAAGCGAGGGATCATGGGTGATGATGACAAGGGTGGCGCGGCTGGCGGCCTGTCGGGCGAACAACAGATCGATGATCTGCGCGCCGGTTGTGCCGTCCAGATTGCCGGTCGGTTCATCGGCAAAGATGATGTCCGGTGCGGGCGCGACGGCGCGGGCGATGGCCACGCGCTGTTGTTCGCCGCCCGATAATTGCGCCGGATAATGATGGAGACGATGGCCAAGCCCGACCGCTTCCAATTCCGCCTGCGCCCGTGCAAAGGCATCTGCATGGCCCGCCAGTTCCAGCGGCACCGCGACATTTTCGAGCGCGGTCATCGTCGGCAACAGATGGAAGGATTGCAGCACGATCCCGATCCGCCCCCGCCGCGCGCGGGCGAGCGCATCTTCATTGAGCTGGCCATAAGCGATGCCCGCAACGGTCACCTCGCCGCCGCTCACGCGCTCCAGCCCGGACAAGGTGGCCATCAATGATGATTTGCCCGATCCGCTGGCGCCAAGGATTGCCAGACTTTCGCCCTGCATGACATCGAGATCGACCCCGCGCAAAATTTCGACCGGCGCATCGCGCAGCCCAAGTGACAGCGTGACATTGCGGGCGTGGATCGCGATAGTATTGCCGTGCTTTGAACCGTGCATGAAGAGGGTTTGCTCCTTGGCCACCAATCTGTTTCGTTATGCGGCATTTTTCCTGCTTGTCCAACTGACGGCCTGTGGCAGCGCGCCTGTTGCCGATAGCGCCAATACGACGGATGTCGCCGCGCATACGACACTGGCCGCACCAGCGGCGGAGGTCGAAAAAGACCGGTTGGTGGTTGCCTTTGGCGATAGCCTTTATGCGGGGCTGGGGTTGGAACAGGGGCAGGGCTTCGCCCCCGCGCTTGAAGCGGCGCTGACGGCCCAAGGCCTTTCGGTCCGGGTGCATAATGCGGGCGTATCGGGCGATACCAGCGCGGCGGGCCTGCAACGGCTGGCGTTCACGCTGGATGGATTGCCACGCAAGCCTGATCTGGTGATCTTGGGCCTTGGCGGCAATGATATGTTGCGCGGGCTTGCCCCCCAAGACACAAAAGCCAATCTGGAAGCGATGTTGACCGAATTGCAACGTCGCAAGATCAAGGTCGTGCTGACCGGCATGTTGGCATCGCCGAATATGGGGCCTGATTTCGCCGCTGAATTCAACCCGATTTACCCCCGCTTGGCGCGAAAATTCGGCGTGACCTTATATCCGTTTTTCCTTGATGGGGTCATCGGCCATCCGGCATTGATCCTGCCGGACGGCATTCATCCCAATGACAAGGGCGTGCAGGTGATCGTCGCCCATGTGGCCCCGGTGATCGTCAAGGTACTCGGCGACGCTACGCCCCTGTAATATGGCCATGTAATATGCGTGATTTCATCTCCTGACCTATGTCTGTTAGGACAATGCGCAGGCATGAATGCTTTGATTCTCGCCAATGATGAGGCTTTTCGCGTGGGCAGATTACAAGACCGCACTTTCCTGATGCTCACCATTATCATCACCCTTGGTTTCGGGGTGATCGTCTGGCCGTTTTTCGGCGCGATTCTCTGGGGCGTTGCGGCGGCCATCGTCTTTCGTCCGTTGAACGCGCGCTTGCTGAAATTCTGGCCGGGGCGGCGCAATCTGGCGGCGATTGTCACGGTGTTGACGATCATGGCGCTGGTGATTTTGCCGGCGGTGCTGATTTCGACCTTTCTCGCGCAAGAGGCGTTGGCGCTTTATGCGCGGGTCCATGTGACGGGGCTGGATTTCGGGCAGAATTTTCAGGATTTACGCAACGCGCTGCCGAATTGGGTCGTCCAGATTCTGGATCGGCTGGGGCTGGCGAATATGGAGGGGATTCGGACCAAATTATCCGCCGCCATTGCAGGGGGACTGCAAGACATTGCCAGTCGGCTGTTGAACATCGGGCAGGGTGCGTTCGGCTTTATCGTGGCAACGGTCATCATGCTGTACCTGACGTTCTTTTTCCTGCGTGATGGACAGATATTATCCGCCCGCATTGGTCAGGCGATCCCCTTGGCCGCGCATCAGCGCGATGCGTTGTTCGAGAAGTTCGTCACGGTGATCCGGGCGACGATCAAGGGCAGTCTGGTCGTGGCCACGCTGCAAGGGACGATCGGCGGTGTCATATTTTGGGGGCTTGGCATTCATGCGCCTTTGTTATGGGGCGTGATGATGGGGATTTTCTCGCTGCTGCCTGCGGTCGGCACCGGGATTATCTGGGTACCGGTCGCCATTTATCTGCTGGCGACAGGCGCGATCTGGAAGGGCGTGGTGCTGGCCGTCTGCGGCTTTTTCGTCATCGGCATGGTGGACAATGTGCTGCGCCCGATCTTGGTGGGCAAGGATGCCCGCTTGCCCGATTATGTTGTCCTGATTTCGACCTTGGGCGGTGTCCAGATGTTTGGCGTGAATGGCCTGATTATAGGGCCGGTGATTGCGGCGATGTTCCTCGCGGTGTGGGAGATTTTTCCCACCGCATCGCAGGCGGATCACAAGGGCGAGGGTTAAATACCCCCCTCACTGCGCGGTCATTCCTGCGCCTCGTCATTCCCGCGCAGGCGGGAATCCAGAAGCATTATCATTCAAAGGACGCGCAACCTAAGTTGGTTCGTTCTGTCTGGATTTCCGCCTGCGCGGGAATGACGGGGGGGCGTGGGAGCGGCGAGAAGGCGCAAATGTCGATGAGACTAATGCGTGGTGTGCGTGTTTTGGTTATTGTGCAGGCCCGCCGCGAATGCGATCCGCAGGGCATCGGAAAAGCTGCGGACTCCCAATTTTTTCATCAGATTGGCGCGATGGACCTCAACAGTGCGCGGTGAGATCGACAGATCATAGGCGATCTTCTTGTTGGGCATCCCATGGGTCAGGCATTCCAACACCTCGCGTTCCCGCATGGTCAGGGCCGCCAGCCGCAATTCGGCTTCCTGCATCGCGACATTTTGGCCGATTTCATCCCGAATATGGGCGGTGGCCATCTCAATGGCCTCGATCAGCCGTTCCTTTTCAAACGGCTTTTCGATAAAGTCGATGGCGCCTGCGCGCATGGCCTCGACCGCCATGTTGATTTCGCCATGGCCGGTAAAGATGATGACCGGAAAACGCAGACCGCGCGCCTTGAGGGCAGCCTGAATTTCCAGCCCGTCCATTTCCGGCATCCGCATATCCAATAGCATCACCCCCAATTCCAGATGGCCGGCCTCTTTCAACAGGTCCACCCCGGATTCAAACTGGATCACTTGATAGCCAGAGGTCTTCAGCAAAAAGGCGGTCGCGCGACGCACTTCTTTTTCATCGTCGACGATATAGATAATCGGCTTATTCGCCATCGGTTTCCCCCAATTCGCCTCGTTGCAGGGTAAAGTGAAAAATCGAGCCGCCGTCTTGATCCGGTTCATACCAGATGCGCCCGCCATGCGCTTCGACAATGGTGCGGCAGATCGATAAACCCAAACCCATGCCCTCGCTTTTGCTGCTCGTGAACGCGCGGAACAATCGGGCGCCGATGGCGTCCGGGATGCCGTTGCCGGTGTCCATGACGGAGAACCGGATAAATTGATCGCCATCGGGACGGGTCGAAATGGTGATGCGCTTGGTAGCGGTATTGGCCAGCGCTTCGGTTGCATTGCGCATCATGTTGATCAGCACCTGTTGAATCTGCACGCGATCCACCAGCACGAGCTTCGCTTGCGGATCAAGGTTGAGGGTGATCTCCACGCCCAATTCTCGGGTACCGATCGCGCCGAATTCCAGTGCCTCGCGGATGATCGAACGGGGGTCTTCCAGCGTTTTTTCGAGCGTGCCATGCGAGACGAAATCGCGCAGATGGCGGACGATTTTGCCCGCGCGCATCGCCTCTGCCGCGGCATGTTCCAGGGCATCGGCAATGTCTTCATTCGGATCAACGATCAGGTTTTTCAGGCCTTCGACATAGTTTTTGACGGCGGTAATCGGCTGGTTCAATTCGTGGGCAAGGGTGGATGCCATTGTCCCCATCGCGCTGACCCGCGCGACATGGATGAGTTCGGCGCGCAACTCCTCCATCCGGGCCGTGTCACGCTGATGTTCGGTCAGATCGCGGATAAAGCCAGTATAAATCGGCTGCCCCTCGCCATCGGCTTCGCCGATATAGAGTTCGATCGGAAAAACTTGGCCGTCGCGTTTGCGCCCCCGCATTGTCCGGCCCACACCGATGATGTGGCGCGCGCCATTGCCATGCAGTCGGGTGAGATAATCATCATGCAATTCACGATCGGGAGAGGGCATCAGAAACGAGACATTGCGCCCGAGGGCTTCTTCTTCCGTATAGCCAAATAGGCGCTGGGCGGCGCTGCTGAACGACAGAATTTGTCCTGTGCCATCAATCACAACTATCGCGTCGGGGACGGTGGCGAGGATGGATTCCAACAACGCCGAACCGGCGCGCAATTTGCGTTCGACCTCGCGTTGCTCCGAAACATCATGGACCACAATGCTATAGCCACGCAAACTGCCATCAGCCCAGAATAAGGGCGTAATCGATTCATGGGCGATGAAATCCGTGCCGTCTTTGCGTCGATGCAGGGTGTCGTGCGACAGGCCGCCTTGCGCGCGGGCGCGGGCAAGGTCGTCTTCCTGCCCCTTATCATCTGGTGCCGCTCCATCTTGTGATGGCCGGATGTGAAAGTTGGACCGGTCTGCGCCCAGCACTTCATGGTGCGCCCAGCCGGTCAGCCGTGCCGCGCCATCATTCCACATGGAGACCCGGCCTCCGCTGTCCAGCATGTAAATCGCATATTCGCGAACGCCATCGACCAGCAGGTTCAATTCTTCGGCGACATTGGCCGCATGTTCGGCGTTGAGAGACAGTTCGGCCTGAATGGCCTTTTCCATCGTGATGTCGCGGCCGGTCAGCACAGCTCCATGAATGCGTCCGTCTTTATCCTCGATGGGGGTGAAGTTGAACCTGCCGATCCAGCGTTCACCGGTATCCTTGCGGCGAATATAATATTCCGCACCAACCGCGGATTCGCCGCGCAAGCCACGAGAAAGAGGCCAGAATATGCGTGGGACATGGGTGTTGTCGAGGAGCGTTACCTCGAATATTTCATAGCCCTTTCGTGCAGCCTCTACAAAATCTTGCTTGGAATCGAAACGGTGGAGCTTGGTATAGGCGCTGTTGCACTGAACGAGTTCACCCTTGAGATTCACGATCGCAAAGCCATCGGTCAGGCTTTCGATGGCCTTGCTCAAAAAATGTTGGCGCGTATCTATCTCGGTTTGCAGTGATGCCACAGTCTGGTCGGCCTCTACCTGACGGGTCACCCGTTCCGTGAAGATAATGATGCCGCCAATCTCGCCCGACGCTTCATACCAGGGAGTCAATTCCCATCTGAGCCATTCGACTTTCCCATTGGGGAGTTGAACGGCTTTCTCGTCGCTTGAGAAGGGTTCTCCCTGCAATACGCGCTGGTGAATATCGCGCCAATGTCCGTCCAGATCGGGAAAAACGTCATAATGGCAGCGGCCGATGACGGGTTCATTTTCAATCCGGTAATCGGCCAGCCAGCGTTTGCTGACGGCGAGATAGCGCATCTGACGGTCTAACATGGCAATAGCTGCCGGCATATTGGCCAGCAGTAGATTGGCAGTGTCACCTAAAGGATCGATACTTTGCAGTTCGCCCCCTCTCCGTCGCCCGATGCGACTTGTCGATTCATTACATAATTAATTATTCAATAGATATATATAATTAAAAATTGCAATTAATTTATGCTTTTAACTCCGTATTCTGGCGTGAGCATGTAACGCATCCAATCGCTTGGAGTTGGGGCGGTAGGACAATCTCCACATATAATTTTATATAATGTTCAATATTATATCGAACACAGATTTCGCCTGTGGGTGCAGGAAGTTGATAGCCTGAACTTTGTCGACGCTTTCTGCGAATGCGCCCTGTGCTCTAACTGTTTCAGGTTCTGCGTAGATTCCCTGATTCTTTATTGGCAAGTCCTTGGCGACAAGGTGCCGGTTCGTTTCATGTTGGAAGCCAGAATATAGTTCCGTCCCCATAAGTTGATCGCAGGACAAGGACTGATGGCTGAAACCATGCCGGATGGAGTGCAATGGTCGAAGGGGTAACGCCATGATGCAGATATTTGAAGGAAAGTCCTGGGAATATTCCCTTGCGTGCCAGGCGGATAATGGGGAGGCGCGGCAATATTTGCTGAACGTCCATCCGCAGCCCTTGGGCGCGCGGGCCGTGTCGGACCTGTGGCATGAACGGCAGGTCTTTTTCACGCAAAGCTATGTGTTCAACCTGCATATGCCGAATCGATGCTGCCTTTAAAGCGCAGCATACACATCGCATTATATTGTATTGTATAACATCTTGAAGCGCCCGATCATTGTCGCCGATTTTCGATCAAAAGGGCGACAATGAACTGGCGCTAAGATGTCTGGATTTCAGTCCCGGGTCAGGCTTCGATACTGCCCAACAGTCGCGAGATTTCGGCGACGGGGTGGCCGGTCAAATCCTTGTCGATCTCTTCAATCAACCGGTCCTTGATGGCCTGACTGTAATGGCTGCGCAAGACGCCCAATGTGCGCGGCGGGGCGACCACGATAATGTCGCCTTCCTGATGTGCGGCGGCTTGTGCCAGTGCCGCGACGGCCTCGGCAGCGAATAGATCTTCGCGGGCCTGATGCGGGTCGCCTGTTTCATAGGCCGTCCGGCCCGTCCCCATGCTCGAAAAGCCGACACCCGGCGCATCAGCAAGTTGCTCGCGACTAGGCGGATTGTCGATTTCCCGATGGGTGACCGTTTTTAGATCCGGCGAGAAGGCTTCACCCTTGTTGCACAGGATCAGCATTTTGGCGCCATCGACCACCAAGACCAGCGTGCCTTCTTTGATTTTCATCATTCGCTCCCTCAATAAAGAAGGTGGCTGCAACCGGACGAGTCGCCGGACATCCACATCCTGACATCCATTGTTCGCCGATCACCGGCGGGTGGCGATATGGGGGTTTTCCCTGATAGACGAGTGACCCGAATCTGAAGTTCGCCTCACTTTGTGGCAAGTTGGTTGCCAATTCCAAATCTACCACATTAGGGGGGGCAGCATCCCGGTCGCCATCATCCCGGTGTCCCAAAAAATTAGCCCGACATTGCACGCAATGCCGGACTAAAGTGAAAGAGCTCGTCTTGAGCCCTCGGGTCGCGTCCTCTTTCTAGGCAATATAGCGATAGGGCCGGAATCAGTATTTTCCCCCATGAAGGGCATTTTTTTTGGTTTCAGCCCCTAATGATGAGGAGTGAAATGCTTTTCGCCGAAGGGCGCGGCGGCTTTCATCAGGTTGATGACTTCCTCGTCCGATGTCTGGTCGAAATTGTCATAATGTGCGCCCACCGCATAAAATGGGTCGGGCTGGGACAGGCAGACGATGCCGTCGCACAATGGCGATAATTGCATGAGGGTATCCGTCGGCGCGACCGGCACGGCCAACACCAATTGCTTGAGTTGGGTCTTGCGTAGTCCGGCCAATGCCGCGCGCACCGTGCCGCCGGTGGCGATTCCGTCATCGACCAAGATCACCGTCCGCCCGGCCAGCGATATCGGTGGATGGTCCTGCATATATTCGGCGCGGCGGCGGTCGATCTCTGCCAATTGGCGCTGCTTTTCGGCCTCGATATAGGCAGGGCTGGGGGCAAGCTGGCGCACGACCTCTTCGTTCAGGACCATTTGCGGGTCATCGCCATCGACGACCGCCCCTATGCCCAGCTCTTCATGCCCCGGCGCGCCGAGCTTGCGGACAAATAACAGGTCCAGTTCCGCTTGCAGCGCTTGTGCGATTTCAAACGCCACCGGGACCCCGCCGCGCGGCAGCGCGAGGATGACGGGATGCGCACCGTGGAGATAATGGAGTTCTGCGGCCAATTGCCGCCCTGCATCCTGCCGGTTCTTGAAATGACGAGAAGGGCTGGCCATGATCATTTTTCCATTTTTGACGCGGCGAAATATCGCAAAAACCAGATGCCGGCGTGGTTGATGACTTGATCCAGCGTGCCGGGTTCTTCGAACAAATGGGTCGCGCCGGGGATGATGACGAGTGAGACAGGGCAGTGCATTGCCTGCATCGCGGCGTGGTTCAGCTCGATCACCGGGGTGTCGAGACTGCCGACCAGCAGCAATGTCGGCGCATGTACCCGGCTAAGGGCTGTATGTCCGGCAAGATCGGGCCGTCCCCCGCGCGACACCACGGCCTTGATCCGACCATCGGCCTTTGCCGCCGCCAACAATGCTGCGCCGCCACCGGTGCTCGCGCCGAAATAACCGATTGGCAGCGCCTTGGTGTCAGGCTGCTCCATCGCCCATTCGGTCGCGCTGGCGAGACGATCCGCCAATAACGGGATGTCGAACACGTTGATCCGGTCAAGCTCTTCATCCGGCGTCAACAGGTCGATCAATAAGGTTGCCAGCCCTGCCGCTCGCAGGGCATCGGCCACATGATTATTACGCGGGCTGAGCCGACCGCTGCCACTGCCATGGGCAAAGATGACCAGCCCTTTGGCGGCATCCGGCACGCCCAACAGGCCTTGCAGATGGTGCGTACCGACATCGACTGGCACGGGGGCGCTGAGTGCGGGTTCGAGATGCGCGATCATAGCCCGAATGGCCAGGTTTCGGGTGCGCCATGGGGGCGTTCCCGGCCCAATGGCGTCACGGCCTTGGTCTGTTCGAACCAGATAAAGGCATCGAATTGCTCGGCCAACACGGCCTCGAAATAATGGCTCATGCGCTCGGTTTCTGGACGATAGACCACGCCGATGGCGCGTTCGAGATAGGGGGTGGACAACAGTTCGGCCAGCGCCGCCTTGTCGCCTGTTCTGCTGCGCCAATCGGTGAGGGTGCGGGCAAGGCCGGTGCGGCGAAAGGCATGTTCGTAGCTGTCTTGCCGCGCGGGTCGCACGGTCTTGATCTCCATCTCGCCGCCCCAGTCGCTGGCGGCGGCGACCGTGCCGGTGTCGGTGCCAAAGCCGATCAAGACGGCATCCTCGCCATAAGCATTGCGGCAAAGCTGCCCGATATTGAATTCGCCGGACCAGCCCATGGCGGTCGCGGCCGCATTGCCGATATGCGAATTATGCGCCCAGACCACGGCCTTGGCCTGTGGGCCTTGATGCGCGAGCAGCGCCTGCAACGTATCGAACATATGTCGGTCGCGCAGGTTCCAGCTTGCCGCCGAACCTTGATACATCACCCGATAATAACGTTCTGCCGCGCGAATGATGCGGGCGTTTTGCGCCGCATCGAAATATGCTTCGCCGTCATCTTTCAGATAGCCGAGACGCGCCGCCAATAATTCCCCCAATTGTGCGACGACTTGATCTTCGCAACTGTCGCGCTGGCCATAGACCACGGCGCGGCCATAAAGCACCGGATCATCCTGCCATGGCGTCAAACAGCCGTAACGCGCGCGCGCTTTCCCGGCTTCGGCGGGATCGACCCGGTCGAGATACGCCAGCACCGCATGGATGGATTCGCCAAGGCTATAGACATCGAGACCCCGAAACGCGGTGCGCTGTTCGGCAGGCAGGGCCTCGTTATGATGGCGCAGCCAGTCAGCAAAGGCGAGCAATTCGGCATTGCGCCACATCCATGTCGGGAAGCGGACAAAGCTGTCGCCGCGCCTTGGCCGGGCGGCATGATGACGGACATAGGCGTCGATATGCGCCGCATCGGGCCAGTCGGCCTCTACCGCGACAATGTTGAAGCCATGATGGGTGATCAATCGGCGGGTGATCGCGGCCCTTGCGGCATAGAATTCCGAACTGCCATGCGTCGCCTCACCCAATAGCACGACCCGCGCATCGCCATAGCGGTCGAAAAATGGCCCGAAATCTTCATGATCATAGGGGCTGGGTAAGGATTCCGCATGTGCGCGCAGGGCATCCACCATCTCATCGGATGCGCCGCCATCAACATTGTCGCGAAGTTCCACGATGCCCATGCAAGAGTTCCGATAATCAACATGTGAACGCTGCATTATCCATAAAGATTGGGCTGTTTCTGCCAATCCGGGGGAATGCTTAGAATAGCGGACGCCGCATGATAGGACGTTCAATTTTGGCTGTGTCGGGCTTAACGGCAGCGCGCATCTTTGCGGTCAATTGCCCGACCGCCGATGGCGCCAATGCCCGCGCCCAAGATGGTGCCGAGCGTTTCCGACCCGCCGGGCGCGATGATATTGCCAAGTATGCCCCCGGCAATCGCCCCGATAATCAAGCCGGTGGTGCCATCCGAACGGCGGCAATAATAGCGACCATCCTGACCGCGATAGATGCGGTCCCGTTCGGCGAGCTGGCGTTCGCGATAACGCGGGGACTGGTGATAATAACGGCTGGCATCATAGCTGCCATAACGGGGGTCTGGCCGATTATAGTCATAGGCACGCCAGTCCCGCGCTGGTCGGTCGGTGTTGCTGTCCAGGCTGCACCCCATCAACATCGTGCCAGCCGTCAAAATGGCGAGGATCGTCCGCATGTCATGCCTCCTGATCTTGCAGGTCGGCCATCATAATGATCGGGCTTTGCAGCGGCATTCGTAATAATACGCGCAGCTTTGTTAAGCGCGATTATTCTTCCTTGTTGGACCATGTGCCGGTTGAATCGGCATAGGCCTCCAACTCGCGCCAATGGCGATCCCAGCCGGGGCCACGCTGATTTTCGGGAATTTCCATTTCGACCCACATCCGCGCCCGGCTGACCGGATTAATAGCCAGATTATTGGGGGACGATTGTAGGCGCAACGCGATGTCCTTGATGCCAAGGGGCGCAGCGCCAGTGGCTACGGAGTCGCCCTCCGTCTGATCGTTGGTCGCAAGCGGTTCTGGTGTTGTGGGTTCAGCCATGTCGTGTCTGATTAGGCGCGCGTCTGTCCCGGTTCAAGCCTGTCATCGCGATCGGGCAGATATGGGCCTTAGTCGTTCATTAGGAAAATAAGGTTAATATTATTTTATAAGAACGAGTTGACCATGACATGGAGCGATGAATGAGCATGTATCACCAGCAGCAGATCCCATGCGAGGGGGCCATCGCCATCATTGATCAGCAAATCGAGCGCTTCGAGGACAAGTGCCTGAGAACGGTGTCGCGCTGGTCGGGCTATCTGGCGTTCGCAGCCGTCTGGGCGGCGATCATCTGGTGGGTCGCCCAATAACGCATTTACCCATATTCATACCCCGCGCCCGATCAGGCGGAACAGCTTGCGTCGCATCATGCGTGCTTGATGGGGGATGGCCAGCAGCAGGGCGTAAGACAATAGCGCCTTGAAAAAACCGGCCCTGTTGCCGGAGGCCGCATGATGCACGATGCGGGCGGCGCAACTGTACATGATTTGATGCGTGCGCCGCGCCGTCGTAATATTGCCCGCGTGATAATGTCGTCGGACCAGCGGTTCTGGCACCATGGCGAACCGGCAATCAGCGCGAATGGCCGCAAGATAGAGCGCATAATCCTGCGCGTTGACGAAGGTCTCGTCATAGCCACCCAAGCGCAGGACTGTCTCGCGCCTGAAGGCAAGAGTGGAATGCACCAGCACATTGCGCCGCAATAGTGCCGCGCGAATGGCTGTATCCTCTGTCGGCGAGGTGATGAGATACGGCCTGTTCTCATTGCCGTCCCTGCGGCTGTCGCCGATGATGCCCTCTGCCCAGCTACAGACAAAATCGGCCCCGGTGCGCGCGAAACAGGCCATTTGCTGCGCGAACCGATGGGGATAGGATTGGTCGTCGTCATCGGCGCGAAAGATGATGTCCGCCTCTGTCGCATGGAGTGCGCGGTTCAGCGATGGCGTGATCCCGAAATTGCCGCGATTGAAGATAAAACGCAGCATCGGCCAATATTGGCGCAAATGCTCCTCTTCGTCGGGCATTGTCGCCCGATCGATCACGACGATCATTTCATTGGCGGGGTGCGATTGTCCGATCAAATCCGGCACGAAACGATCCCATCCCGGCTGTGCGCTGGTGGGCAGGATTACGGCAGTTAGGGGGGTAATGGGCTTATCCCTCATCAGCAGGATAGATGCGTTTGGGACTGAAGATCGCGCGGTGCGGCGCTGGCATCGCAAAAGCGCGTCGCCAAGGTTTTTCGGCGGGCAATATGCGGTTGGCGATCGGCTGCTCGGCATAGCGGGCGATGAAATAGCCGGATGTGATTGCCACGAATATCAACGCATCTCCGGATAATGGACCGGCATTGTGATAGAATATGTGCACCAGATACGGGATGAAATAGGAAAAAATACGAATGCTGTTCATCGCTCTGGGAATGATTAATGGAATGAATAAAATAGCTATCGCACCATATTTTGCCAATATATTCAGATAATAATTATGAATTGGCCAGATGCGGATGGAGTCGCTGCCGTTCGCATAAATGCTTTGTTCGGCATATTTTTGCCAATGCTGTGTGCTGTCAAAATCCAGCCCATAGCCAAAGGGATTGTCTCCTACCAGAAGGAGGCCGAAATTCCGCAGCACTTCGCGATGTTGGGAGGAACCATCCTCGGTTTGGGCCACGCGCAACCCGGCATCGGCCAATGTGTCGAGCATCGGTCCCGCGCCAAGGGCCGCCAGCATGGCCAGTGGGACAAGCACCAACAGGCCGCGCGCGGCATGCTGTGCGACATAAAGGGGGATGAATACCGCCAGCCCCAATAAGGGCGATCTGTTGCCGGTCGCTGCGCAAATGACGATCAGCATCGCGATCAGCCCGAAGATTGCAGGATCGAACAGACTTCCCCCTTTCGGCCTTGATACCAGACGCAAATAACAGGCGGCGGCAAAGGCGGTGCAGGCCTCATTGGCGAACACCACAGGGGAATAGGACAGGCCCAACGCGCGTTCCCGGCGCTGGATGATGTCAAGCACTGCCACAGGGTCCCCCGATATATGCCCGACCATCAACCGCGCCTGCCATGCGGCCTCGATTCCCAAAGATTGCGCAAGGGCGAAGATGGCCGAAATGGTGAAGGCGAGCATATAAGCCTTCAACAGGGGCCGAATGCCAAATTTCAGCGCAATCGCAAAAGTGGTGAGGATGATCAGCAATGTCTGGATGTGGATTTCGGCGAACTGGCCGAGTGCGGCCCGCATATCATCACCTGTGATGATGGTCGCGGCCAAGCCGAGAAAGGCGAAGGCGATCACGGTCGCGGATAGTTTGAACGTTTCTTTGAAGCTGCGGACCAGTATCGGCAGGTCGCCCAGCAATAACAATCCGGCAGACCCGATCAATGCAATGGATCGCAGCGGCAAAGGGCCGATGCTGAGCTTGATCGCGTTCAAGGAGAGTAGCAAGGACAGGCCATATAGCCACAGCACGGCCCTTGAAAATGTCCCGTGCCTGCGCCGACCTCGGATGACACGGGACATGATTTCACAAAACTCCGCCAATAATGTGCACGTCTGACGGACGCGAACGCGAACCGCAGGCGAGGGCGGTCGCGACATATTGGCAATGGATACGCTTACGCAACATAACAGCCTATATCTTGAATAATTTGTAAGAATAAACAACAATAATATATTATAATTTTGGTGATAAATTGTCAGGATGCTGTCAGATAATAGTGATATGTTTGATTTGATGTACTATTAAACGATGGTTTTTGGTGTAAATGCGTCTGAAATGTGCAGTAGTGGCGAATTCCATCTTTGTGGTTGGCGCACGCGGTATCCCGGATGTGGAGGGGGGCGCGGAAAAAAATGCCGAGCGCCTGTTTCCATTGCTCGTGCAGCGTGGCTGGGCGGTGACACTGGCAGGCATCAGGGATAATCTCCACGCCAGTCATTATCGCGGGGTCCGGCTGGTCGGTGTGCCGCGATCACGCCTGCTGCGCACGGACAAGCTGTTATATTATGTGGTGGCCGTGTGGATAATGTTCCGGCATCGGCCCGCGCTTGTGCATCTGCAGGGGCTGGGCGCGGCGATCATGCTATGGGCCTATAAGCTTGCCGGGGCCCGGACGGTGGTGCGCTATGGCTCGGCTGATTATCTCCTGCCCAAATGGGGATGGATCGGCAAATGCGGCTTTCGCCTCGCGGAGTTCCAGTTGCGTTTTGCGGATGCGGTGATCGCCGTGACGCCTGCGCTGGCGGATCGTTTGGCGCGCCGGGGCATCCGCCGAAATGTGCATGTCATTCCCAACGCGATTGATGCGCCGGAAGATTTCGATAATTTGGCCGATATCCAATTGCCGTCAAAGCCCTATGTCCTCGCGGTGGGGCGGATGACGGCGCAAAAAAATGTCGAACGGTTGGTGCAGGGGTTCAATCTCTTTGCCAAGGACCATCAAGACATCATGCTGGTGATCGCGGGCGGGGTGGACGACCCGGCCTATCTGGCGGGGCTGATGCCCTATCTCAATGATCGGATCATGTTGCCGGGGCGATTGCCGAGGTCGGCGCTTGGCGCATTATATCGTCATGCCAGCGTCTATGTGAACGCATCCATCCATGAAGGCTGTTCGAATGCGGTGATGGAGGCGATGAGCTGGCGCACGCCTGTCCTCATTAGCGATATCCCCGAAAATCGCGATTTCGGCCTGCATGACCATCATTATTTCGACCCATTATGCCCACAGGCGCTGGCCCAAGCTTTGGCGCAGGCACTATCGCGGCGGGATGATTTTATCGTCGATAATGCGCGGTTTTTACGCTGGCACGAGGTCGCGGATCGCACTTCGGCGATTTATGGCGCGCTTGGCCTTGTGCCAATGGGGACGGCCAATTGACGATGCGCGTCCTCACATTATTTTTATCCGCGGGCAAGTCCTTGCACTGGTGGCAGGCTTCAGGCCTGTTGTCGCGTGAGTTGTCGGTCTATCGCGAATATCTGCGGCTCTATATCTTCGATCGCATCCAGATCTTCACTTATGATACGCGAGATCATGAAATCTTGGCCGATCTGGCACGGGATGAACCACTGTTTCAGCGGATAGACCTGCTCGCGCCCCCTTATGGGCAAGCCAATCTCGGCTGGGCGCTGATTGGCCCTTGCCGATATTATCGACGGCTTGCACAGAGCCATGCGTTCAAGACCAATCAGATCAGTGGGTCTTGGGCGGCGATATGGGCAGCATTCCTCACCCGACGGCCTTTGATCTTGCGGATGGGCTATATTCTCTCACAGCGATTTGCACAGAATGGTCAGCCAGTACGGGCGATGCTGGCTCGGCTGATCGAGCGGCTGGGCATCAAGCGCGCGGCCTATGTCGTCGTGACATCGCAGGCGGCCTATCGAACCATGTTGCCATTGGTGGGGGCGCGTCGGTTGTGGCTGTTGCCGAGCTATGTCGATGTCACGCTGTTTCGCGCCAAACCGACCTATGATTTCGATGCGCCGGTCATCAGCATTGGCCGGATGGAGCCGCAAAAGAACCAGCAGGCATTGATCGACGCCTGTGCGATGACAGGGGTCGGGCTGGTGCTGCTGGGCAAGGGGTGGCTTGAGCCAACACTCAAGGCGCATGCATCGGCGATGAACAATCAAACCGTCTTTGCCGGGACACTGGATCATGCGGCGCTGCCCCAGATGCTGCATGCGCATAGCATCTTCTTGTTGCCCAGCCTGCATGAAGGGCTGCCAAAAGTCCTGATCGAGGCAATGGCGGTGGGGTTGATCTGCATCGGCACGGCTATTCCGGGGATCACCGACCTGATCGAAGATGGTGTGACCGGCTATTTGATCGACGGATTTGACGCGGCGGCCATTGCCGCAGGCATCGAGCGCGCCCGATCCGCACGGGACATAGAGATCGGTCGGCGTGCTCGGGCGCATGTGGTCGCGAAATTGGGTCTTGCCGCTTATGTGCAGCATGAATCCGCGTTGTTCGAATGTCTGAACTGACATGACGGCGCACAGGGGCGTGTCAGAGACGCGCTGGCGGGCATGGGCCGTGCGCGGGCCGTTTGCGATTGCGGCGGCGGCGCTGCAAGGCGGCATGAATTATGCCATCATCCTGTATCTGAGCTTTGCGCAGGATCTGGCGGCGACGGGCGCATATCGGACCGTTTTTTCTTATTATGGCCTGTTGTCGCTGGCGAGCATGTATGAAAGCAACAAGGTCTATATTCGCGATGTCGTGCGCGGCGATGTGGATGGCCTGACGGCGATTGTCGCCAATCGCCTGATTTTTTCGCTCGGCAGTTTTTTGGCCATTGTGCTGGCATGGGGGATAGGACGGGCATCGGGCCATTTTGCGGTGCCGGACATATTGCTGCCGATTGCGGCAATTTCTGTGTGCGTATATCCGTTCGACCTCTATCTCGCCCGATTGCAGGCCGAACGCCGCTTTGCCTATTTGTTCATGATCGAGAGCCTGAAATATGGCGGCGCATTGCTGTTGTTTTGCCTTTTGATCGCCATCGGTTGGTCGGTCGGGCTGGCGGTTGTCGCGCAATTGGGTTTGCTGGCGTTGTGCAATCTGTGGTTTTTCGCGCTGCACTGTGCGCGGGATGTGCAGTTCGGCGCGATGCTGGTCCGCCCGTTCGCGCTGTTGAACGCAACGGCGGCACGAGATGCGCGGACATATAGCATCGCCAATATGTTGCCGGCATCGCTTGAACATGTGGACAAATTATTGGTGGGGGCGGTGTTCGGGCTGCAATGGCTGGGCATTTATGCGCTGGCCTATTCAACCGGGCGCTTTGTGTACAATATCATCAAGCCTGCGCTGTATGTCTATTATCGCCATTTCGTCGATGCCATGCCGGGCTGGCGATTGTTGCGCCGGGTTGCCTTGGGGGCAACATATCTGGGGGCGTTGATGGCGGGCGTGTTCCTGTTGCTGGTGGCGCAATGGCCGGTCATGGTGCATTTCGCGATGGGACGATGGGTGACGGTGATCCTGTTTCTCGGCTATGGCCTTGGCATGTTGCATGCCCTGTATGCACAGGCATTTGCACTGAACCGCCAGTCGGTGGCGGGACATGCGTTCAAGGCGCATTTGCTGGCTACCACGGCCTCGCTGATATTGCTGGGCGGGGCGCTGGCCAGCCCGCCCGCTACGGCATTGGTGCTATTGGCGCTGCAATATCCGCTGCGCGACGGTCTGTCGGTGTTGTTGATGGCGTATTATCGCGGCATTAGGGTTTGAAGCCGTCGATCAGCCCGTTCAGATAGACTTCGATATGGGTGAAGCCGTCTTTGTTCTTTTCGCCCTGATCATCGGGCGATGCGGGGTTCAGACCATATCGGTGTTCGAACCAATCAGGCATGCCATCACGGTCGGTATCTGCGGGCGCTGGCGGCGATGCGTCCGGCACAGCGGATAGGACAGGCGGGCGATCAATGATGCGTCCGTTGTTGTCGATCACCTGCTGCACGATCTGGCGGTCGATGCGGTCGCGCCCGGATGCCGTCATCGCGCCTGCATGGGTCAGGACATAAGCCTTGACCGCACCGGACCGTAGCGGGGTGACATGCGCAGGGCTACCACCTTGCGTGACGATCAGGCCCGGCATTTGCAGCGCCTCGCCATGCGCCAACGCCCGCTGATCCTGTGGCGTTGAACGATGCGGCAGGCGGATATTGTCCTTAAGCGTGATCCGGCTGGCCGAAGTCATCGCATTGACGGCAATGGGTGGATCATTGCCGGTGGTCGAAGGGCCGCGCAACATCACATTGCCGATCATCATGACCCGTAAAGTCAAACTGCCCAAACTACCGCCGCCAACCGCCATGGCCGCACCCGACCGGCCATGATTGGCGATGAGATTGTTGACGATCTCCACCTCATGCCCGGCCCGGACTTCAGGATTGCGCTCTATATTATCGGCGAACAGATTTTTGATCACGGAAATCCGGCGGGCGTCCGCCTCATCGCCCTGCCAGTTCGCAATCAACAGGCCTTTGCTGTGTTCGCCCTTGGGGTGGCCATTGCGACTAAGGCCTTGGGCCACGATATTATGGGAAAAGCTTATATTTTCGACCTTGCCGTTGATCGAGACATTTTCATCAATGCCCCAACTGAAACTATTGTGATCGATCATGATGTTCGAAAGAACAAAATCGGTCGTGCCGATCATCAATCCGTCGCGCTCGCCAAAGGGCTGGCCGATGGGGCCATCGCCGGGACGAAAATGCAGCCCCCGGATGATGATGTCGCTGGCCTTGAGGCGGATGCGCGCACCTTTAAGGGTGATGCCCTCGCCCGGCGCGGATTGTCCGGCGATGGTCAATCGGCCGGATGTGACCAAAATCTGGCGGGTCAATGTGATCGTGCCGGCGACATCGAATATGACGATGCGCGGGCCGGTCTGTTGTTCCAGCGCCCAACGCAGCGATCCGGGGCCATCATCCTTGAGGCTGGTGACATGCAGCACCGTGCCGCCGCGCCCCCTGGCGGCAAATGCGCCATAGCCCTCGGCGTCAGGGAAGGCGGGGACGGGCGTTGACGCGGCCAAAGCCTTGCCCGCCCATGCCAGCATCAACGCAGGGAAATGCGCCTTATTCACACGTATCGGCCATCATCATCGGCGTAATGATGTGTATAATGCGGGCCGCCATAGCTGAACTTGCGGATCTGGGTCAGATCGACCTGCGTCAGGCACAGGCCCGCAATGGGCGCGCCTGTGCGCCCGATGATCGCGAGCGCGGCCTCGACGGTGCGCCTTGCGGTCTTGCGCCAGCGGCACAGGAACATCACGGAATCGACATGTTCTAGCAGGATACGGGTATCAAAGACGGGCAGGATCGGGGCTGTATCGATCAGGATCAGGTCGTAATGTTGCCGCAGGTTTTTGATCAGCGCGCCAAATTGCGGTGCGCTGAAGATATCGAGCCTGCCCGATGACAAAGGCGCGGCGGGCAACAGATCAAACCCGCCGGGCAGATCGCGGATCAGCGTGTCCTCAAGCGCGGCATCGCCATCGAGAATATCCACCAGCCCCTTTTTAGCCGCGCGCCCCAGCAAAATGTCCGTCGCATGCTGCCGCCGCAGATCGCCATCGATGATGATGGTCCGTCGCCCGGCATTTGCGGCCAATGCGGCCAGACAGACCGCGCTTGTCGTCTTGCCCTCGTTCGGAATGGCCGAGGTGAGCGCGATGACCTGATTGACGCCGGTCGCGAGCGGGCGGCTGATCGCGGCCAACAGGCTAATGTGCATTTTCGTGAAGGCGCACATAGGGCGCGTCAGCATCGTCACGACGATCACAGTGATGTCTGGATTGGCCCGTTTGGGAAATAGCCCGGCAGAGGCGATGGTGGGCAATATCGGCAACGCATCGACGTCCAGCGATTGTTCTACCTGATGCCCGGTGGAAAAATGCGATTCCAGCATCATGCCGAGTGCCGACACCAACACGCCCACCACCAGCCCGCCCAGCACCGCAATGATGACATTATAGACGAGATGGGGCGAATGAGGCGCCAATGGCGACGTGGCGGGGGATATAATCGCGGAATCGGGCCGTTCAGTCCCCAATTGTGTGGAGGTTTGTTGATAACGCGTCAGATAATTTTCATAGGTTGATCGTAGCGCACTGGCCTTGCGTTCAAGTTCGGCAAGCGTGGCATAGGCCTGACTATTGCGGTTCAACCCGGCGGCATTGGCGGTGGCGCTGGCTTCGATTGACTGGCGCATGCCGGTCGCCGCCGCCGCCTGCGCGCGTAAGTTGGCGAGCTCATTCTGCCGGGCGGCGATAATGGCCGAACGCGCGCGCACCGTTTCTGCCACCAAAGCCCGGTTGATTTCGTCCAGCTTCTCGCGGGTGGCGATGTAATTCGGATGGCGTTCGCCATAACGGCTCTGGGCGACGCCCATTTCCTGCATCGCGGCGGCCTGTTGCGCGTGCAATGGCGCGAGCGAGTTTTGGGCGTGGGCGGTGTCGGTCGCCACATTGTCTTGCGTTGCGGCGTGTAGCCGATCAATCGCGGCGCGTTCATCCGCCTGCGCGGTGGCGAGTTGCGCATTGAGTTGCGCCGCATTTTGTTCGGCCAAGGTCGTGCCGTTGACGCTCATCAGATTGTGGGATCGCCGGAATGTCTGGACCTCGGCCTCGGCAGCCCCCACTTCGCTCGCCATGCTGGCGACGCGGCGGCTCAACAGATCGCCTGCGAGGCTGGTCGCCGCGCGCTTGCGCTCCTGTTGCAGCGCGAGATAGGCAGCGGCCGCCTTGTTCGCCAATAACGCTGCATGCGATGGCGATTGCGCTCTCACCGCAATGTCGATCAAATAGGTCATGCCCACCCGCCTTATATCGAGCGCCTTGGCAAAGCGCTTGATCGTCGCATCGGTACTGGCTTCAGCGAATTCCGGGTCCTGCATCAATTGCGCATCACGGACGACGCGTTCAGCCACTGTGCCCGATTGCAAAAAATGGACTTCGGTATCGACCACACCTTGATCCCGTGCTTGCAGGCCGGACAATGCCTCTTGATTACCGGTCAGATTTTGCGTGCGCGGTTCGACAATCACGCGGGCCGTGGCCTCATATATTTTGGTCGCAGCCAGGCTGTAGGCGATCGCCACCGTCATAAAACCGATGACCGCCAAGATCACCAGCGGCGCGGCACGAAAGATAAATGCCTTGATGTCGTCGATATTCAACATGCGATCATTGATGTTCATGGGGCTGACGGCAGGATTATTCATAATTTTACTCTCACGCCGCCGCTCACCCGCAGCCGATTCAAATGATAAGGAGCTGGCAGCGCGTTGATCTGTTTTCGCTGCCAATCCACGCCAACCAGCCAATCGACATGGTCGGTCGCGCTATAATCGGCGCTGATCCCGGCGACGTGGCGCCGGACGGTCCGGCCGGGGGCTTGAAGCTTGAAGGATTCAGATGTGCCATAGACCCGCATCTTCAGATTGCGACGCAGATGATGGGCGATGTCGCCGCCCAAGCGCTGGCTGATGCTGCCGCCATTCTGGATGGCGCTGGTGTCGAGCAATTCCCGGCTGGCCTTGACGGACAACATGGTTCGTGGCGTGACCGAATATTCAAAGGCCGCGTTATAATATAGGCCTTTGGGGCTGGACAATGGTGCCAAATATCGCCGTTTTTGCCAGCCAGCCGCGACCTTCAATCGGGTAAGCGGGGTCGGCTGAAAACGCACGCCCGCATAGAAGGCATATTCCTTCGCATCCTGTGAGGGGATCACCGGCAATATGCGTTCGCGGCGTCGATACGCGCTGCCGAGATAGAATAAAGCGTCGGGCGATATGGCGTAACCGGCCTCGAAGATTGGGCCGTAATACAGGCTGCTGCGTTGTCGTTGCGCCAGCTCCGCCTGGGGTGGTTCAATGTGCCGATTGTCGTGGTAGTCGCGCCGCTCCAGCACAAAGCCGGGGCTGAACACAAACCGCCCCGGGCGATAGGAAAATCCAGCGCTGGCCTGATATTGATTGAAGATGATCGGGCGCAAATTGCCGATTGTCGTGAAGATTTCGGTGCGGTCCTCGGTAAATCGGCCGATTTGCGCGCGGAGGGCAATCGTTACATCCGGGCGGGGCGCGCTATAATAATTAAAACCGGTATTGATGGTTTCCACATTGTCCGATCTGCGCCTGTCATGCCGCGCCGCGCTGGCCCGCAGATAGGCCTTGATGCGGTAATTGGTGGATTTGGTGAGGATGTCGATGCTTGGTTCGATCAGCGCTGCATGGGCGCTTTGATCATGGCCATCAATCTGGGCATTGCCGTCTTGGCGCACCGATAATGAGACTATGGGGCGCACGATATAATTGCCGAAACGCAGGCCTGTCGCCTCGGTGCGAGGGTCGCTGGCCAGTTGGAAGGCGGGGGAGGGGTCTAATTCATCCTGCGCCGCATATAGGGCGTCCGGGCGCTCCTGCGCCGCAGCGGGCAGCGCCATAGCGGCCATCAAGATCAGCATCGGCCATAGACCGCGCATCGTCAAAATCGACGTTCCAGCATGCGCACCGTGTCGCCGGGGGCAAGCAACATCGCCTGATCGGATTTGACGAGGACTTCGGCCTTGCCATGCGCGCGCCGAATGGCAAAGACATCCATGCGGGCGCGATAGGTATAGCCGCCCGCCAGTGCCGCCGCCTTGCCCAATGTCATATCCGGCGCATAAGCAAAGGCGCCGGCGCGGTTGACCTCGCCCAGCACATAGATTTGCGGCACGCTGGACAATTGGATGGCAATGCGCGGATTCTGGTAAAACCCCTGCGCCAGCGCCGTTTCAATCGCGCTGCGCAATTGATCGAGGGTCAGGCCCGATGCCGCCACCGCCCCGACCAACGGCAGGGAGATCGCCCCATCGCTGCCAACTTCATATTCGCCGTTGAAGGCGGCATCTTCATACAGGCCGATCCGCACCTTGTCCCCGATGCCCAACAGATTGGCATTGGGGTGCAATTGTTCCAATTCGGCAACGGACAAGATGGGGCCATCGCCAAGCGATGCGCACGCCGCCGCCGACAGGGCGAATGTGCACGCAACCGTGCGCACAGCGACGTGGAGCAGGCGTTTCAGGTGTTGCGGTGTCACGTTAATACGCCTTTTGATGCACCAGAACCAACAGGGTTCGGATCAAGATGACAATGTCGTTGAGGATCGAGCAATTCGCGACATATTCGAGGTCGCTTTGCAATCGGGCGGCGAGTTCATGGGGGTGGTCGGTCGCGCCGCGTTGTCCCCGTACCTGCGCCAGCCCCGTAATCCCCGGCTTGATCGCATGGCGGAACCAGTAACGGCGGTCGACATGCCAGAAGAGCTGCTCCCCCGCGCGTGAGCCAAGCGCATGCGGGCGGGGGCCGACAAGGCTCATATCGCCCGCCAGCACGTTGAAAAGTTGCGGCAATTCATCCATGCTGGTGGACCGCAACATACGCCCGATACGGGTGATCCGGTCATCATTGGGTGTGGCTGATTGGGCGCCAATATGGTCGGTGCGTTCAGCACGCATCGAGCGAAATTTATAGATGTTGAACAGGCGATTGCTCCGGCCCATGCGGGTTTGCCGGAACAGGACAGGGCCGGGACTGTCCCATTTGATGGCGAGGGCGATGGCCAATAATAACGGCGTCAACACGACCAGCACAGGCACGGTCAGACACAGGTCGAACACGCGCTTGCGCATCCTTTTGCCTAGGCTGACCGGCCCGGTGAAAATACGGAAGCTGGTATTTTTTTCCCAGATTTGATCGCCAATGCTGGGGAGATGTCCCATTTCCGGCAACAATATATCCGCGCTGCACGGAATGGCTTTGAGGTAAACAGACCACAATGCGCGCCGTTCCGGCGGACAGTCGACGAAAACATGGTCCGCGCCATGGATCAGGCAGGAAAAATGGTGGAACATCAAGGGATCGTCCGCATCCGGGAAGATGCCTAATGTGTCGACATCAATCCGTTGGGTCATCGGGATGCCGGCAATGCTGCCGCCATCGGAAATCAGGATGCGGCGCATAAATCCATCGCGCAGCCGATGGCGCACCAGCCAGATGATCGGCATGCGCAATGCGATCAACAAAGGCAAGGCCGCCACCGTGCCGCCGATCAGCAACAGGCCCATGTCCGTTCTATATTGGCCGGTCACGCGCAGCAGCAAGAGGTGGATCGCCAAGGTGCAGCCGAGCGCCCACAAGATGCGGCTTGCGGCACTGTTGCGACAGGTGAATACTTCCGCGAGATAGGCTTGTTCATAATATGCCAACAATAAGAAAATCGGCGAAAAGGACGCTGCCATCTGAATGTTGAGCAGGACCTGCGGATGGCCTTGCAACAGCCCGTCCGCTAAGGTGAACGCCAGCCAGATGCCGCACAGGTCGAGCAGCATCTGCGCGCCCGCCAATATGGCCCGCACCTGATGGGTGCTGGTCGTGCGTGGCGCGATCAAATTCGGGGTGTCGGTGCTGGCGTTGGTGGCATTGGGGGTCATCTGGTTCATGATGACGATGATTTTCCGGTCAAGGCGGGGCCAATAATATCAAACATGAAGCGTGTGACAGCGTTCATCCGCATGGCGTTTATCGCGGCGTAAAATTGAGCCGCAAATCCAGCATCTCTTGATACAGTTTTGCGGGATTTGTTCATGATCACTCCACGCTTAAACAACAAAATACCTAAAATAACACCAATTTTATTTGATATGTTTTAATATAAATTAACATATTACGAGATAATATTACATTTTTATTCAAATTTATTTATTGTTGATAGAGTATTAACGAAGGTTATCCGCCTCATCTGATACGAACCTGACAATGTTTGGCAAATTGGTTCTAATGGCTAGATTGAGGTCAGTGTTATTTGTTTGAAGAATCCGTCATCTGTATCTCTGGGTATTTGGCGTCGCGCGACAGGACGGATATGTTGTCCTCAGAGCCGACCCGTTGTTCGTCATGCGTGCGCGCCAGATGTCCGGAGATCAGTTGCGCCATATCGCGGTAATGCGGCTGCAGTTTTTCGGTGGCGATGTGGTCGTGCAGATCCGCCTGCAATTGGAGGACAGACAGGCACGTGCGCAGATCATGGACCATGTCGTCGCTCAGTTGCTGTTGGCGCTGTGCGTCCCTTTCCATCCGCGCCAGCAGCAAATGCAGCGACGCGTCGGTTTGCGCAGTCGCGATCAACGGCCGTAAACCGTGCCTGATGGTCCGGATGAAGACCATGATCAAGACGATGGACACGCATAAAATGCCCCATGCGACAGGGTTGTAAAGCGCAACTGGCCCTGAGCGTCCCTGACCGATCATCACCGCAGATAGGAGCAGCAGCCAATGGGTTGCGCCGATCAGCAAGGTGGCGCGGGTCAGGTACCGTTCAATGGATGCGCCGTTGGCGATCACCGAACCGGCCTGGAGGGAGCAAGGGAACGAGGGCGATGTCCTTCGGCCTTGAGTGAATAACCAAGGCCGCGCACGGTATGCAGCATCTTCGTGACGCCCGCATCCTACAATTTGCGTCGCAGCCGGGACACAATCGCCTCAAGCGCATTGGGGCTGCCGGGGTCGTCGAAATTATACAGGCTGTGCTCGATCAGGTCACGGGTGACCACGGTCCCTTCGCGCCGCATCAGCAGTTCCAGCAGCGTCGTTTCCTTGCTGGAAAGTTCGATCACTTTATCATGGCAGCGGGCAACGCGATGGTTGGTGTCGAACGTCAGCGGGTATACCTCCAGCAACCGCGCCGCGCGTGTGCCGGGACGGCGCAGAACAGCGCGCAATCGCGCTGACAATTCCCGCATCATAACGGGTTTGACCAGATAATCATCGGCACCCGCATCAAGGCCCGCGACCATATTGTCCAGCTCATTGCGCGCCGTCAGGATCAACGTAGGTAATGGCAAGCTTTGTCTGCGCTTGCTGGCCAGCCAATCCAGACCGTCGCCATCCGGCAAGCCAAGGTCGAGTATCATCGCTGAATATGGAGCAACGTCCAACGCCTCTTGTGCCTGACGCAGCGATGCCGCCACGTCGCACGCATAGCCATCGCGGGTCAGGCCGCTGGTCAATAACTGGGCTAATTCCTTATGGTCTTCCACGAGCAGGATGCGCATGCCTGGCCTGCGTTATCGCTGTGCGAATTGCGTGGGGTGGCGGGATAGGAGCGGGCGTCCATTGGCCTGACTTATTGGCTTGGCGTGATAGCGTGGCTTGGCTGGCAATCTCCCGGTTCGCGCTTCCTTGCGTGTGGCGGTCGGCTGGGCATGGGCAATGTGTGCGCCCCGGTTACGACGCACCATCCGGTCTGCGGCAATATGTGTCAGGACGCGCGTCATGGTTTCCGCGCGCACGGGCTTGAGAAGTATATCGACATAGCCAAGGTCGGCGATCATGGGATGGTGGGAAAATTGCGGATCGGCGGTCAGGGCGACAATCGGGATATGCGCCTGTGGTCCCGCCATGCCGCGAATGGCGCGGGTGGCATGGACCCCGTCCAGCACAGGCATGCGCGAATCCATCAGGATCAGGTCAAAGGGGCGACCTTGCACCAAAGCCAGCACCTGTACGCCATTGGCCGCGCACGACACATGATGGCCAGCGTCTTCCAATAATGCAGTCATGAAGCCGCGAATGACCTTATTGTCCTCCGCCAGCAGGATGTGCAACGCCGTATCATGGGGCAGCAATGCTTGTTCGGCAGTTGTCGCGACCGATGTCGCCTCAACGGCAAGCGCGGTGTCCTTCGTTAGCGTGATGTCGCACCAGAAGATGCTCCCTTTACCGGGCTGGCTGGTGACGCCAATGCGGCCACCCATTGCTTCCATGAGGTGACGGCAGATACTGAGACCAAGACCCGTGCCGCCGAACCGAGAGTCTGCGCTTGCGTCTGCCTGCATATAAGGGGTGAACAAGCGATCCTGTACCTCCGGCGCGATGCCGATGCCATTGTCGTGCACTTCAAACCGCCATTGCGTGGCATTCGGCTCTGCCCCGATTGCCACCTGTGCGCGTATCACCACATCGCCATAATCGGTGAACTTCACCGCATTGGCGACAAGATTGCCCAGCACCTGTTGCAGTCGCGCGCCATCCGCAAGCCAACGCCCGGCCCCGCCCTCAATATCGCACAACAGGCGCAATTGTTTTTGTTCGGCAAGCGGGCGGTATAACGCCGCAACCCCTTCGCACAAAGCGTTGAGGTCGGTGCTGGTCGGTTTCAGCGGCATCGCGCCATGTTCGAGTTTGCTAAAGTCGAGAATGTCATCGATCACGGATTGCATCAATGCGCCTGCGCGGGCGAGATTATCGAGATGGCATTGTCTTTTGTCGGGTGCCGTTTCCACGCCCAGTCGATCAATCGTCCCGAGCACCGCCGCAAGCGGGGTGCGGAGTTCGTGGCTGGCCATCGCCAGCCATTGCAACATGTCCTCCTGCGTGCGTTCGGGCGTCGGCAGCGATAAGGTCTGCGGTGGCGCTGTTTTGCCGCCAGTGAAAAGGCGCAATATGGATCGACCCGCCATCGGCAGATAGGTCAGCAAGGCGCAACTCAATAAGGCGTTGGCTAGCCAAGCATTATATTCAGCGGTAGATTGCAATGACAAGGCGAGCGTTGCCAGCGCTAGAATTCCAGTCGCCGGGATGAGCATGCGCGTTGTCAATCTGGCCGTTAGTCTGGCGATCGATCCGGCCATCCATCCGGGTTGCGGCGCTTTGAAAACCACCATGATTGTTACTCTACAAAAATAAAAAATTATTTATAATAACTATTAGCAATATCTTATTGCTGACATTGTTAAGAATTTATCTACCATATTTAGATGTAAATCTGGAATAATATTTTTACCATTAACCACCTATCTCGTTTTGTGTAAATTGTATAAATTATGCATCATTATACTTTATAAAATTTTGTAAATTATAAATAAATAATCCAATTCGGAATCATCTAGTCAGATATGAAACTGTGCGGCCAATAGGAAGTGACAGCGCATGATGGCGTCCGTGTTGCATGCGATATTGCTCTCATCATGCTTGTGGTGCCGGTAAAAAATGTCGATGGCCTGTCAAAGAGGTTCGGGATCAGTCGATTTCTCGATGTATTTCCGCTGCTATTTGTGACGAATTCCAAATTATCGGGCGCCTTGCCTCAAGTATTTTTGCAATTCCGCGTCGAATCGGTTATATGGACACCGCTGACGTCGCCTGCGACGGATATTGGGCCGCTCTGGCTCTCCCTTTGTCCCTTTCTAGCCTTACCGAAGCCGGGATGTGCCGCCATTGGCATATGCCCGTCACACATGGGATAAAGGATGCCCAATATGATTACCGGAACCGTCAAGTTCTTCAATGCCGACAAGGGTTATGGCTTTATTGCACCGGAAAGCGGTGGCGATGATGCGTTTGTGCACATCTCTGCTGTGGAACGTGCTGGCATGCACACGCTCGATAAGGACCAGCGCGTTTCTTATGAGCTGGAAACTGATCGTCGTGGCAAGACCTCGGCTGTCAATCTTCAGGCTGCCTAATAAAGCATAACGATGCGGGCGGCCTTCAAGGCTGTCCGCATGGTTGCTTTGCAGAAGACTATTCTGCCCGCCTTGGCCTTTGGCATTGGCGGGCAGATGTATTTTACCCAGACCCAATATATTCGGAGCATTTCGTTACATATGGCTTCCTACAAAGACCCAAGCTTTCAGGACCGCACTAATCTTGCCCAGCAGGCAAGGCTCAAGGCGCTCGAAATGCTGAAAAACAAGCCAGCTGTGGACGAAGCTGTTATCGCCGAACGTAAGGCCGCCCAAGAGCGGCGTGAAGCCGCCGAAGCGGCAAAGCGTGCGGAAAAGCGTGCGGCGATGGAACAGGCCAAGGCCGAGAAGCTCGCGAAAAAGCTTGAAGCTGCCGCCGCTGCCGACAAGCCGGTGATGACCGAAGCCGAGAAAAAAGCCGAACGCGATGCGCGTTATGCAGCGCGGAAAAACCGTAAATCCGGGCGCTGATCGCCGCTGCAATGTGCAGCGGATTAAAGGTGCTGGGGGTTTAGCCCCTTGAAACCTGCGATGATCTATACGACTTGAGGGTCATGCGGCGCGTCTGTGCCGCAGACTTTTTCAAGGATGGATATGATCGACTTTAATCCGCTTCTCGCCGACACGGATCTTCCAGATTTTGCCGCCATCAAGGCAGAGCATGTCATCCCGGCGGTCGAGCAGTTGATCGCCGATCATCGTGCCGCGATTGACGCGATTACCCAATCGTCCTCGGATGCATTCGCGGCGATCATCCTGCCCGCCGAACGCGCCGATTTCGCCCTGACGCGTGGTTGGTCGCCGGTCAGTCATTTGAACAGCGTGGCCGACACGCCCGAATTGCGCGCGGCCCATGGCGCGGCGGTGGAGATACTTACCACCTATATGATGGAGGCGGGCCAGAACCGCGCCCATCACGCGGCGATTGAACGCATCGCCAAGCGTGCCGATTATGCGACCCTGCCCGATGCCGAGCGCCGCGCGGTCGAATTGGCTTTGCGCGGATTCCGCCTGTCCGGCGTTGCGCTGGAAGGGGAGGCGCGGACCCGCTTTCTCGATATCGGGGTGGAGTTGAGCCAATTAAGCACCGCGTTCGGCAATGCCGTGCTGGACGCGACCGAGGCGTGGCACGAACATATCGCCGACGAACAGATGCTCGACGGCATTTCCGAGAGCGATAAGGCGATCCTCGCGGCTTATGCTGAGGAAAAGGGCCTGTCGGGCTGGCTCGTGACCCTGCGCCAGCCGAGCGTGATGGCGGTGCTGTCCCATGCCAAAAACCGCGACCTACGTTATCGCGTCTATCGCGCCTATAATATCCGCGCGTCGGAACAGGCCGATGACCCAAGCTTCGACAATAGCGCCCGGATCGAGGCGATCTTGAAGCTGCGGCATGAATCCGCCCAGTTGCTAGGCTTTGCCGATGCGGCGGCGCTGTCGCTGGAAACCAAGATGGCGGCGGATGCTGCGGAGGCGCTGAGCTTCCTCTCCGATCTCGCCACTCGTGCGCGACCCATTGCGGAAAGCGAGCTGGCACAGGCGCGGGCATTCGCGGTGGAGCGGCTGGGGATCACTACGCTGGAGCCATGGGATATGGGCTTTGTCGCAGAGGCGATGCGACGCACCCTGCATGGCGTCGATCAGGAGGAGATCAAGACCTATCTCCCGCTGCCGCGCGTGCAGGCCGGGACCTGCGCCCTGATCGCGCATTTGTTCGGCGTGCGGCTGGTGGAAAATCCCGGCGTGTCGGTCTGGCACAAGGATGTGATTTTCTATGATGTCGTGCATGAGGCGGGCGAGGTAATCGCGGGCGTCTATCTCGATCTCTTTGCGCGCGCGGGCAAAAGGGGCGGGGCGTGGATGGATGTCTGCCGCCCGCGTTTCCGCGATGCGGACAAATTCCATCGGCCCATCGCCTATCTCAACACCAATTTCGCGCCGCCTGCGGGCGATCAGCCGTCCTGCATCACCCATCAGGATGTCGAGACGTTCCTGCATGAATTCGGCCATGTGCTGCATCATCTGTTGACCGAGGTTGACCTGCCGTCGATTGGCGGCATTTCCGGGGTCGAATGGGATGCGGTCGAATTGCCGAGCCAGTTTATGGAGAATTTCGCCTGGGACCGGGCCTCACTGCTGCCCCTGACCAGCCATGTGACGACCAATGAACCCTTGCCGGAAGCGCTGTTTGACCGGATGTTGAAGGCACGGCATTTTCAGGCCGGGCTGGCAGTGTTGCGCCAGATCGAATTTGCGACCTTCGATCTGTTGCTGCACCGTGATTTCGATCCGGCATCGGGGGCGAAGGTGATGGACGTGCTGGCAAAGGTACGGCGCGAGATTTCGGTGTTCCAGCCACCCGAATGGAACCGCTTCCCCCATGCGTTTGGCCATATTTTCGCGGGCGGCTATGCGGCGGGCTATTATAGCTATTTATGGGCGGAATTGCTATCGTCGGATGCGTTTGAGCTGTTCGCCAATGTGGACACGGCAGGTGGCGGCGCAACCGCATTTCGCCGCGAAATCCTCGCGATGGGGGCGAGCCGGACGGCGGCGGAGAATTTCCACGCCTTTGCCGGACGCCCGCCCCAGATCGACGCATTCTTAAGGTTGCGCGGCCTTGCCGCGTAACCCCACAAAGTCAGGCGTGAACCTGCACCGGGCGGCGATAGGCGCGGAATAATCTCCCGCGTTCGGTGATGAGGATTGCCAGTAACGCAATGATCGCCAGCACAAAGAATCCGGCCACTACGGGTATGACTGTGCCGTCAAATTGCTGCCCAACCACAATGCCGATCAGCGCGGCCAAGAGGGTGGAGCAAAATCCCTGTGCCGAGGCGGCAGTCCCGGCCAGTTCGCCCATGGATTCCATCGCAATCGCGCCGAAATTCGATCCGCCCAAGCCGAAACAGGCCATGGTCGCAAATTGCAGTCCGGCGAATATCCACATATTTTCATAACCGGCCAAGGCGATGCACAGATGCACGCCGGAAATCAGGATCACCCCGATCAGGCCGCTATGCGATACCCGGCGCGGGCCGAAGCGTTCGACCACCCGGCTGTTGGTCCATGCCGCGACCCCCATGCCGATCGCGATCAGCGCGAAAATCACGGGGAAGCGATCAAGGTCGTGAAAGCTATGTTCGAAAATCTGCTGTGCGCTGTTGATAAAGCCCAGCAATGCGCCAAACATCATTGATGCAGCCAGCGTATAGCCGACCGAATATCGTTCCGTCACCGTCGCCTTGAACCCGCGCGCGATCACGCCCAATTCAATCGAGCGTCGATATTCGGGGTGGAGCGTTTCCGGCAATCGCAGCGCCAGCCAGCCCGTGACGCACAAGGCAAAGGCCGACAAAAACACGAAAATCGCGTGCCAGCTCGATACCCATAAAATCCCTTGTCCGATGCTCGGCGCGAAAATCGGGATGGTGAGGAACACCATGAACGACAAGGATGTGATCCGCGCCATCTGGCGTCCAGCGAAACGGTCGCGCACGATGGAGATGGTCAACACCCGGGTCGAGGCCGAAAATGTCCCCATCAACACCCGCGACAGAATGATCGTGGTGAAATCATGGGCAAAGGCGGCGGCCAAAGCCGAAATGGCAAACAGGATGAGCGTGATGATCAACACCGGCTTGCGCCCATAGCGATCGGACAAGGGGCCGTAGAATAATTGGGTAGAACCAAAGCCCAGCATATAGGCGGCGATGATCCATTGCTGGTCGTTTTCCGCCAAAATCCCCAGATCGCGGCCCATGTTGGACAGCGCAGGCAGCATGATATCGACGCCCAATGCGTTGATCGACATGATTGCCGCAATGATCGCGACAAATTCCAACAGGCCAAGCCCTTTTGGCAGGCCCAGTTGTTCGGGGGAGGTGGTTCCATGCATCGCGCGGATGCTTGTCCCATCCGGGCCGGGGTTACAAATGAAATTCGTGGGCGTCATATGAATATTATTGCAGCTATGCGGCGCAGGAGGCGCCCCGTATTGGATGCACTGACAGGACTTGGCATGGTGCGGCGGTTGAGCAACGGCAAATATGCGGCGTGACGGCGGATGTGGGGTTGAGATAGGGTTTTAATCAATGAACTGAAAAATAAAGATATTAATTTATGCAATCGATTGTTGAAATTTTCGAAAATACCTCTATCATCACATGCCAACGCCCCGCGCACGCCATGCCGGGGGATATAGATCATTTGGCAGATAGTTTGGATGGAGGTGGATCTTGACCCCTGACAAGTGCGTAAATCTGCGCTAGCTTGATTGCGGCGCGTTTAACGATGCGCCATTGTGTGCGTTACATAGAACTTCTTCCACCTTCACCTCCCCAGAAGAAAGAGGATCCCATTTTGGCCCGTAAACCGGCATCCGCCTCACCTCCGGCATCCGCCACATTGCATCCCCCCGTCCCCCAGCGCCATGGCGCCAAGGTGGAGGAGATGCTGGAATTTTACCGCCAGATGGTGTTGATTCGCCGGTTCGAAGAACGGGCCGGGCAGCTTTATGGGCTGGGGCTGATCGGCGGGTTTTGCCACCTTTATATCGGGCAGGAAGCGGTCGTCGTCGGCATGCAGTCCGCGATTACCCCGGGCAAGGATAGCGTGATCACCGGCTATCGCGATCATGGCCATATGCTGGCACTGGGCATTGATCCCAATGTCGTGATGGCGGAATTGACGGGCCGTGCGGCCGGCATCAGCCGGGGCAAGGGCGGGTCGATGCATATGTTCTCGGTCGAACATGGCTTTTTCGGCGGGCATGGGATTGTGGGGGCGCAGGTGTCGCTCGGCACCGGGCTTGCGTTCAAGCATAAATATGCCGGTGATGGCGGCGTGTGCCTCGCCTATTTCGGCGATGGCGCGTCCAATCAGGGCCAGGTCTATGAGTGTTTCAATATGGCCGAATTGTGGAAATTGCCGATCATCTATGTGATCGAAAACAACCAATATGCGATGGGGGCGAGCATCAACCGCGCGTCTGCCGAGGATCAGCTCTATCGCCGGGGCGAAAGCTTCCGCATCCCCGGCATTCAGGTCGATGGCATGGATGTGCTGGCGGTGCGCGGGGCTGCGACGGCGGCGCTGGAATGGGTGCGGGGCGGCAAAGGCCCGATCATCTTGGAAATGAAGACCTATCGCTATCGCGGTCACTCCATGTCCGATCCGGCCAAATATCGGTCGAAGGAAGAGGTGCAGTCGATGAAGGACAATCGCGATCCGATTGACCATCTGAAGGCGGAATTGCTGGATCACGGCGTGACCGAAGATCAGCTCCGCGTGATCGACAAGGACATTCGCGCATTGGTGACGAAATCGGCGGAATTCGCCGAACAGTCGCCGGAACCGGATGTATCCGAACTTTATACCGATGTGCTGGTGGGGCAATATTGATGTCGATGGAACTGAAGATGCCCGCGCTTTCCCCGACGATGGAGGAAGGCACGCTCGCCAAATGGCTGGTGAAAGAAGGCGATGTCGTGAAGGCAGGCGATGTGCTGGCCGAGATTGAAACCGATAAGGCGACGATGGAATTCGAAGCCGTGGACGAAGGTGCAATCACCCAGATCCTGATCCCCGCCGGGACCGAAGGGGTGAAGGTCGGCACGACCATCGCCCTGATGCAAGGCGATGGCGAAGAGGCTGGGCCTGCGCCGGTGGTTGCGCCTGTCGTTGCTGCTGCACCTGTCGCTGTGGCGGTAGCCGAAGCTGCGCCGCCCAAGCCGGTGGCGGCTGTCGCGGTGGTTTCAGAACCGAGCCATGAGGGCCCGAGCGTCCGCCTGACGGTGCGCGAAGCGTTGCGCGATGCGATGGCCGAGGAAATGCGCAAGGACGACCGCGTGTTCGTCATGGGCGAAGAGGTCGCGCAATATCAGGGCGCGTATAAGGTCACCCAAGGTCTGCTCGATGAATTCGGTGCGCGTCGCGTGATCGATACGCCGATCACCGAACATGGTTTTGCCGGGATCGGCGCGGGCGCGGCGATGGGCGGTCTTCGCCCGGTGATCGAGTTCATGACCTTCAACTTCGCGATGCAGGCCATTGATCACATCATCAATTCGGCGGCCAAGACCAATTATATGTCCGGCGGCCAGATGCGCTGCCCGATTGTGTTCCGTGGCCCGAACGGCGCGGCGGCGCGGGTGGGTGCGCAGCATAGCCAGAATTATGCGCCTTGGTATGCAGCAGTGCCGGGCCTGATCGTCATGGCCCCTTATGATGCGGCGGACGCCAAGGGCATGTTGAAGGCGGCGATCCAGTCGGAAGACCCGGTCGTGTTCCTTGAGAATGAACTCCTCTATGGCCAGAGCTTCGATGTGCCGGTGGCGGATGATTATGTCGTGCCGATCGGCAAGGCGCGGATCGTGCGCACCGGGACACAGGTGACATTGGTCAGCTACTCCATCGGCGTGGGCGTGGCGCTTGATGCTGCGAACCAATTAGCGGCAGAAGGCATTGATGCCGAGGTGATCGACCTGCGGACCCTGCGCCCGCTCGATACCGACACGGTGTTGAAGTCGCTTTCGAAGACCAACCGGATGGTGGTGGTGGAAGAGGGCTGGCCCGCATGCTCCATCGCGTCGGAAATCATCGCGGTGGTGATGGAGCAGGGCTTTGACGATCTCGATGCCCCGGTGCGGCGCGTGACCAATATCGACGTGCCGCTGCCTTATGCGAACAATCTCGAAAAACTGGCACTGGTCAAGGCGGCGGATGTTGTCGCGGCGGTCAAGTCCGTGTGTCAGGGGATGTGATGATGCTGGAACTGAAAATGCCGGCGCTGTCGCCGACGATGGAAGAAGGCACGCTCGCCAAATGGCTGGTGAAAGAGGGCGATACTGTCCGCGCAGGCGATGTGCTGGCCGAGATCGAGACCGACAAGGCGACGATGGAGTTCGAAACGGTCGATGATGGGGTGGTGAAGTCGATCCTCATCGCCGCCGGGACCGAAGGGGTGAAGGTCGGCACGCCGATTGCGCTCATTGAGATCGAAGGCGAGGCGGCTGCGCCGGTCGCGACTGTAGCTGCGCCTGTGCCTATTAAGGTCGAGGCCGCGCCAGTGGTGGCTGCACCCGCACCCGCGCCTGCGCCGGTGGTAGCGAAGGTCGCGGCGAAAGCAGAAGGCGACCGTATCAAGGCCTCGCCACTGGCCCGTCGTCTGGCGGCGGCCAAGGGGGTGAACCTTGCGACGCTCACCGGCTCCGGCCCAAATGGACGGATCGTGAAGGCCGACATATTGGGCGCGCCCAAGGCGGTGGCCGCTCCGGCCCCGGCTGTGGTGGTGACGGATGGCACGACCCCGCATGAGGTGGTGAAGCTCTCCGGCATGCGTAAAACCATCGCGCGCCGGTTGACGGAATCGAAGCAGCAAGTCCCGCATATTTACCTGACGGTCGATATTCGATTGGATGCGCTGTTGAAGCTGCGCGGCGAATTGAACGAGGCCTTGACCCCGCGCGGGGTGAAGCTGTCGGTCAATGATCTGCTGATCAAGGCGCTGGCCGTCGCGCTGGCGCGGGTGCCGGCGTGCAATGTGTCGTTCAATGGCGATAGTATGTTGCAATATCATCGCTCGGATATTTCGGTCGCGGTCAGCATCCCCAATGGCCTGATCACCCCGATCCTGACGGGCGCGGATACCAAATCGGTGGCCGATCTCTCGACCGAGATGGCGGCGCTCGCCACACGGGCGAAGGAGGGCAAGCTCCAGCCGCATGAATATCAGGGCGGCACGGCCAGCCTGTCCAACATGGGCATGATGGGGATCAAGCAGTTCGAGGCGGTGATTAACCCGCCACAGGGCATGATCATGGCCATCGGCGCGGGTGAGCAGCGGCCTTATGTCATCGACGGCGCACTCGGCATTGCGACCGTGATGTCGGCGACCGGCAGCTTCGACCATCGCGCGATTGATGGCGCGGACGGGGCGCAACTGATGAAGGTCTTCAAGGAACTGATCGAACAGCCGCTTGGCCTGTTGGTCTGATCTGCATCGCGATTAAAAAGGGTATTTTATGTCCGACCAGTTCGATCTTGTAGTGCTTGGCTCTGGCCCGGGTGGTTATGTGGCGGCGATCCGTGCGGCGCAATTGGGCTTAAAAACCGCGATTATCGAGCGTGAGAGCCTTGGCGGCATCTGCCTCAACTGGGGCTGCATCCCGACCAAGGCGCTGCTGCGTTCGTCGGAAATCTACCATTATATGCAGCAGGCCGAAAAATATGGCCTGACGGTCGAAAAGCCGGGCTTTGATCTGGCGAAAGTCGTCGCCCGCTCGCGTGGTGTCGCCAAGCAGCTCAATCAGGGCGTGACCGGCCTGATGAAGAAGAACAAGATCACCGTCTATTTCGGCGATGGCAAATTGACCGACAAGGACATGCTGGCCGTCACCAAGGACGGGCAGGTGACGAATGTCTCGGCCAAGAACATCATCATCGCCACGGGTGCCCGCGCGCGCGATCTGCCGTTCGCCAAGGCGGATGGGCAGCGCATCTGGACCTATCGCCATGCGATGACTCCGCCGGAAATGCCGACCAAATTGCTCGTCATCGGGTCTGGCGCAATCGGGATCGAGTTCGCGAGCTTCTATAACGACATGGGCGCAGCCGTGACCGTGGTGGAAATGCTCGACCGGATCATGCCGGTGGAAGATGCGGAGGTGAGCGAGTTCATGCTCAAGGCATTGACCAAGCAGGGCATGGATATTCGTCCCTCAACCGGCGTGCAGGCGATCAAGACCGGTGCCAAGGGCGTCACCGCCGAGATCAAGGGCGCGGACGGCAAGATTACCTCGGAAGAGTTCAGTCATGTCATCGTCGCGGTCGGGATCGTGCCGAATACCGAGGCCATCGGGCTGGAGGCGCTGAACATTGCGACGGATCGTGGCCATCTCGTCACCGATGCATTTTGCCGCACCAATGTGCCGGGCGTGTACGCGATTGGCGATGTGACCGGTGCGCCATGGCTCGCGCATAAGGCGAGCCATGAAGGCGTGATTGCGGCGGAACATATCGCGCAAGCGCTGGGCAAGGACGCGCATCCGCATGCGATGGACAAGGCGAATATTCCGGGTTGCACCTATTGCCATCCGCAGGTCGCCAGCGTTGGCATGACCGAGGCCAAGGCCAAGGAAGCGGGCCACAAGGTCAAGGTTGGCAAATTCCCGTTCATCGGCAATGGCAAGGCGATTGCGCTGGGCGAGGCGGAAGGGTTCGTCAAAACCGTGTTTGACGAGGCGACCGGCGAGTTGCTCGGCGCACATATGGTCGGCGCGGAAGTGACGGAACTGATCCAGGGCTATGTCGTGGGCCGTACGCTGGAGACGACCGAGGTTGAGCTGATGCAGACAGTGTTCGCGCACCCGACGATCAGCGAAGCGATGCATGAAAGCGTGCTCGCCGCTTATGGCCGGGCGATACATATTTAATTTATTAGGCCCTCAAGCACCGTCCGGCGTTTGAGGGTCTAATACAAATTCCTCACCTACCCAAATGCCCTTGCAGCAAGGGCCGCGGTGGAGGGGTCGAAGCCTTGCGTGCCATTGTGTTCAATCGCCCGCGCCATTTCCTTGCCCAGTTCGACCCCGAATTGATCGAACGGATTGACGTTGAGCCAGACCGCATTGACGAAGGTACGGTGCTCGTAAAAGGCGATCAGCGCACCAAGCGTGGCCGGATCAAGTGCATCCAGCAGGATCGTCGTCGAGGGCTTGTCGCCCGCATAGGCGCGGGCGGGGTCGTCGCTTGATCTGCCGGTCATCAGTGCCGAGCCTTGGGCAAAGCAGTTGATCAGCAACTGGCGGTGATGCGCCTCATCCAGATCATGGCCGGGCGCGATGACGGCGACAAATTCAATCGGCGTCTTGACCGTGCCTTGGTGGAGAAGCTGAAACACCGCATGTTGGCAATCGGTGCCGACGCCGCCCCATGTGATCGGGGCGCTGGCGGTGTCAAGCGGCTTGCCTTCAAGCGTGACGCTCTTGCCGTTGCTCTCCATTTCCAATTGCTGAAGATAGGAGGGCAGCAGCCGCAGCCGTTCATCATAAGCGAATACCGCGCGGGTCTGGCAGGCCATTTGTTCGACATAGAAACGATCCGCGATGGCGGCGATGACCGGCGCATTGCGATCCAGCGGCGCATCGCGGAAGTGGCGATCCATGATGGCGGCTCCGGCCAATAATTCTTCAAAGGCGGGCCAGCCGAGCGCCAATGCCGCTGGCAGACCGATTGAGGACCAGAGCGAATAGCGCCCGCCCACGGTCATGCTGAACGGCAGGATGCGGGTTTCATCAATCCCCCATGCAAGCGCCGCTTCCGGCACGGCAGTGACGGCGATGATGCGGCCATAGGGATCTTCGACCCCGGCATCTTCCATCCATTCGATCACGGATGTGCCGTTCAACAAGGTTTCGCTGGTGGTGAAGGTCTTGGATGCCAGCACCAGCAACGTGTGGCGAGGATCAAATCGGGCAAAGACCTGCGCCAAGGCCGCGCCATCGACATTGGAAACGACCGCGACCTCATATCGGCCCGCATCGCGCCCAAGACTATCGATCAACAGGTCCGGCCCCAATGCCGAACCGCCGATGCCGACATGCAGTATGTGCCGGATATCGCCGAATGCCCCGGCGTCCACGGCCTCGACCAGTGCCTTTGTCCGTTGATGGAGCAGGTTGGCCCGCGCGACGCTGTCCGCCGTGCCTTCGCCGCGTTCGGCCATATGTTCGGCCGGGCGGTTTTCGGTGACGTTCACGGCCTCGCCGCCAAACAGCCGGTCGCGCGCGGCGGTGAAACCCAAGGCTGTCAGATGGGCAAGGCCGGCGGCGATCCGGTCGGCATCGAGATGGGTCTTGGCAAAGTCGAACAACATGCCGGATTGCTCAATCCGCAGTCGGGATAGCCGGTCAGGATCGGCAGCAAACAAAGAGCGGATCGGGGTAGTGGCTGGGGAGGAGGCCATCAGTAACTCCATGAACAAAATGGGGAGGAGGTAGGGCGCGCGGATCGCACCGGGATCAATGGACGGTCATTGTTGTATCCGTGCCGGTTGCGCTCTTTTTGCGGTTGGTCAGTTCAAACAAGGGGGAAGCCATCAGCGTGCTGACAATCGCCATCAACGCCAGCATTGCGAACAAGGGCGCGCCGATGATGCCGCGTTCAAGCCCGATATTGATGATGATCAGTTCCATCAGGCCACGTGCATTCATCAGCACGCCAATGCCTATTGCGGTAGGATGATCCTGTCCTGATAAGCGTGCGGCGACATAACATGCCCCGCCTTTGGCGAGGATCGACACGAGCAGTACGAGGATCGCGATGCCGATCAGACTAGGCGTATCGACCACCAGCATTTCGGTATTGAGGCCGGAATAGGTGAAGAAGATCGGCAGCAGAAAAACCGTGGCAAATGGTTCCAGCCGCGTGCGCAGCCCTTTGACCAACGCCCCGCGCGGCATGGCGGTGCCGAGCAAAAATCCGCCAAACACGGCATGGATGCCGATGCTGTCCATCGCATAAGCCGAGAGTAGAAACAGGATCAGGCAGATCGCCAGCAGTGTCCCGCTCACGTCGTTCTCGCGTTCGGCTATGGTCCCCAAATGCTTGAGATAACGCGGTGCAATCACGACCATGACAAACGCGAAGGCGAGGCCGCCGCCCACGGCCTTGATCGCGACAATCGGGCCTGCGCCAAGGCTGGCCAGCACCAACGCGATGACGGCCCACGCCCCGGCATCGCCAATCGCGCCCGCCGAAAGGGAGAGGGTGCCGAGCTTGGTCCCGCTGATCCCGCGTTCATGAATGATCCGGGCGAGCATCGGAAAGGCCGTGATGGCAATGGCCGAACCAAGGAACAAGGTCGCCTGCCACGCGCTGACATGCGGCGCGAACAGGCCGGGTGTCCCCATCATGCCGGGGATCAGCAGGGCCGCCGCGAGAAACGGCACCAGCATCCCCGCCATCGAAACGGCGGCGGCGCTGCGCGCGCTGGCGCGGAATTCCTGCCGGTCGAATTCCATGCCGACGATGAACATATACAGGCCCACGCCCAATTGCGCCCCGACATAGAGGATCGGCTTGGTCTCCACCGGGAAGATCATCGCCTGCATCTGTGGGGCGAGCGCCCCGAAGATCGAGGGGCCGAGGACGACGCCCGCAATCATTTCGCCCACCACCTGCGGCTGGCCGAGATAGCGATGCGCCAGCCAGCCAATCACCCGGCAAGCGATGATGATCACCGCCATCTGGAGGAAAAAACTGCTGCTCAATTGGGCGATGGTCATAGTGTTTCCTGCTGTCTTGCGGTCCAAAAACCGAAGCTGATAATCACGGCATAGCATGCCATCGGTATGGCCAATGCAATGGCCAGCCCGGCGCTATCCGCGAGCGAACCGGTGCACCAGGGGATAATCGCCCCGCCGACAATCGAGGTGCAAAGCAAGCCCGATGCGCGCGGCGCATCGTCGTTCATGCCTTCCGAGGCGAGGCTAAAGATCGTCGGGAACATGATCGAATTGGCGAGGCCGACCGCGATCAGGCTCCATGCCGCGATAGGACCGCTGGAAAGCGAGGATGTCAGCACCAGACCAAGCCCGGTTGTGCCGCAAATCGCGAGCAACACCCCCGGCCTGAATGCCCGTAATGCAAATGCGCCGAACAATCGCCCGATCAATGCACCGAGCCAATAATAAGACAGCATCACCCCCGCTGATTCCGGATCGAGCGACAGGACGCGCGGGGCGCCGAGATAGTTGATCATAATGCTCGCGATCGATACTTCCGCCCCGACATAGAGGAAGATGCACAGGCAGCCCCATGCCAGCCGCTTGCGCCGCAGCAGCCCGAAAATCCCTCGAAATTCGACGCGCGCGACTTCTGCCTTGTCCAACAGGCCGCGCCACAGCCAGAAGAAACCGGCGATCAGGCTCAGCACAATCGCCAGACCGATATAGGCATGGGCGATGTTGGCAGTTTCCGCGACCTGATGGGCACGGAGCGCATCGCCGGTCAGCGAGGCCGGATCGACCGTGCTGGAAGTGCCAAGGATCAGATGCGCGCCAAAGCGGATCATCAAAAAGACCCCGAGCGAGTTGAACAATTGCGCGAAGGTCAGGCGGCTATGCGCGGTCTTGGGATCGCCCAACAACATGATCAGCGGGTTGACCGCGACCTGCAACAAGGTGATCCCGCCGCCCAGCACGAACAAGGCCGCGAGGAACGACCCATAAAGGCCGGAATAGGCGGCGGGCAGAAACAAGATGCAGGCAAAGGCCATGATCGCAAAGCCCAGCACCAGACCGCGCAGATAGCCGATGCGATTGAGCAGCATCCCCGCCGGGATGGAGAACAAGGCATAGCTCGTCAAAAAGGCGAACTGCACCAGCATCGCATTGGCATAGTTAAGTTGAAACAATGATTTGAGCTTGGGGATCAGCACATCGTTGAGATTGCCGATCCCACCGAACAGGAAGAAAGCAGCGACGATCAGTAATTGCATGGCGAGGATGTTGCGGCCCGTGGAGGCAATTCCGCTACTAGGTGCATCCGCCGATAAAATGGGTGTGGACATGATTTCTTTTCGACTTATCGGCGGTGGAGGAGGCGAATGGCCGTGCCGCCGCCTGCCGCCAATCGGATCGGGCCGTAGCTCACGGCATCAAGCGTGGGCGTGATCTTCTTGTCCGGCGATGCGGCGATGGCGGGCGATGTCATCACCCCAAGGGCCAGCATCATCAAGATCCAGATCCGTTGCACGCGCTCTCTCCGTTTGTTTCTATTATTTGATATAATTATATTTTATTCTAAAGTGCAGTTCTATCCATGTGCGCCGAAATGATTGGCGATGGCGGTGCTGATCCGCAGGCAAAGCTGGTTGGCGCGCGCAATCGGGTCGATGAAATCGCGCTGGATTGCGGTATAGGCTTGCGCCTCGCCATCAGGATAATCGCCGGGTTCATCGACGTTGAAATCCTCGATTGATGGTGCGGATACCGGAAAGGCGCGGCGCAACAGAGTGACGGCCTCATCGATCCTGAGCGTGAAGATCATTTCCAATATATCGTCGCGGCTGATGTCGTTGCTGCGTGAAAAGACCGGAATCTGCACCGCGCGCAGGAACATGTGCTGCATCAAGGCAAGGCGCAGTGCATGCAGGACGCCCAATGACCGCCGGGTTTCTTCCCGCGCCGGATCGGCGGGGATGATGTCCTTCAATCGGGCGAGCAGGCGATGCAATTTCAGCCCATCGACCCGCAGGCGCGAGGCCATGCGGCGGAACTGACCGGTGCGGTCATCGCTTTCCAATTGTTCCGCCAGTGCCAGACAGGGGCGCTGGAGATGGTTTTCGGTCCCGCGATACGGGCGGCTGGCCCAATAGGCCGAGTTGAACAATTCGCCATAAGCGGCGACCGTCTTGATGCTGGCGAGCGCATTGGCCGCGCCGATCATCCGCACCAATTGCCGTCCGCGTACCGACCGATCCAGCAGGGACGCGATGATCTCTTCATCCTCGCCTGCCGCCGTGCCGATGCCGGAAATGACGTTCACCGGATAGCCGAGCTGCTGCAACACCGCATTATGTGGAATAGCGCGGATCTGCCGCAGGTTCATCTCGCGGTCGGCAGACAGATCGGACTGGCGGCGCGATTTGCGCGAGCCGGTTTCATTGAGCATGCCAAGGCCGAACGCGGTGATCGCGCGGGCATAGGTGCGCGACGCGAGATAATCGCGCTGGACCCGCCGAATGCCGCGATAGAAATCAAGGCTGAGATCGGTGCGGTCGTAAAAGGGATCGTCATCCGCCTCAATCGGCGCAAGCTGCACCTCGGCAATCCGGCTGAGCGTCGCCAGTGCCAGCGCCGGGGTGCGGAAAAACAGGAAGCCATCGCCGCCTTGGAAGCTGACTTCCAATTCCGTGTCGATTTCGGCCTGTTGAAATTCGCCGCGCGCCCAATGGCTCATCGGATAGGTCAGGCGATCCGCCATCGATGCCGGGTGCGCGCCACGGCCCATGGATTCGCCATGGGTGTTGAAAATGAGCGCGCGAACACCCTGCAACCCATGATCCGCCATCAACCGGGCCAATCGCCCTTGCAGCCGTTCAATCGCCAGCGCCGCCGGGATTTGCCCGACGAAGCGCCCGGCATCGGAAAAGCCGGTCTGGATCGATACGCGCCCGCGCTGGCGGGCATAGGCCTGATAGCTTGGTTCCCCCAACATCGCATCGAGGAAGCGCGCGCCATGTTCCATCGCGGTTTCGGTTTCGAACAAGGGCGACACATCGACGCGATGATCGACCCCGAATAATTTGGCGAAATAGAGTGCCGCCAACACGGTTTGCGGCTGTTCGCATTCGGCGATCAACATCCGGATCGGCGCATCCGCATCGACATGGCGGATGATCTGGGCAATGGCGAGGAACTGCCGGACGGCGGTCGTGCTTTCAATCGCCAGCGCCGCGAAATTGCTGCGGAGCGGTTGCACCTCATCCAACAGGGTGCGTAGCCGTTGCAGCGCAGTGCCGGAGGAGAGGTCGAGGACATTGTCCTTGTCGATCCGCCGCCGGATCGCATTGTGCAATTGGGCGCTGTTCACCCGGAAATGAATCCAGCCCATGCCAAGGCCATCGGCCTCCATCGCGGCGGCCAAGGTCAACAGTTCGATGGCCTGTGGCGTGGCGGCATTGGCGGCATCCGCCCGCAATTCCGCGATGATGGGGCCAAGCGACAGCAATTTGTCTGGATGGGGCGCGGTGAAGATATTGGCCGCAACGGACAAAGCGGCGGGGTCGTTCAAATCCGTTGCCAGCAATGCCGCCATGTCGCGGCTATATTTTGCGGCGCGGCCAAGGCGTTCGGCCAGATCGGCCAGCCCCGCCTGTGCGGCGCTGATCGCATAGCCCGCCAGCCGTTCGGCCTTTTCTTCCAGCCGGAATGAGATGCTCGTCGCCCAGCCGATGTCGGTGCGGCCATCCATGTCATAGCCGACCCATGTCGCCAGCCGGTATAAGATCGGCGTGACCTGCTGATATTCATTGGGCCAGCGCTTGGCCGCAACATCCAATATGATGCGGTGCAATTGATCGCGGGCGGCAGCGGCGGCACGCATCGCGGCGATGGCCTGTGCATGTTCGCCATTGAGGGTGATCGGTTCCTTGCCACCGGGCAGGGTGCAGATGGCGGGGGTGACCGAACCGCTGCTGGCCGCGCCCGCAATGGCTTGGCTTTCGTTGCCGCTCAACAAAAAGGTCGGGTGGCCGGTGAAAACACTGTGCAGCAAGGGCCGCGACCAGCGCGCGCAATAGGCGTTGAAATCGCCCGATGCCGCGACCTGTTCAGCCAAGGCGCGAAAGGCGCGCAAATTGGTGGCGGGATCAACCGGGGCGATCAGGCGATGGAGGCGGGACGCGCGGCTTTGCAGGGCTTCGCATTCCAGCCCGGAGATGATCTGATCGAGATCGTCGAGCGAATATGTCCCCTGTTCAAGGTCGCGCGAAATATCGATACCGAGCTGGAACACCGGGTTGAACAACGGCGTCTGCGCGGTCAGCGCATGGAGTTCGTTGAGACGATCCCGGAAGCGTTCGGTCATGCGGCCAACTCCTTGGCGGCGCGGGCGGCGGCCTCGATTTCGGATGCGACCGGCACGCCCTTGGGGACGAGCCAGCTCCCGCCGACGCACAATACTTGTTCAATCGCGAGCCAATCCGGCGCGGTGGTCTGTGTAATCCCCCCGGTCGGACAGAATTTCGCCTGACCAAAGGGGCCGCCCAATGCCTTCAGCGCCGGAATGCCACCGGACGTTGCCGCCGGGAAGAATTTGAAATGGGTCAGGCCCAGATCCAGCCCGCGCATGATGTCGCTGGCATTGGCCGTGCCGGGGAGGAACGGAATACCGCTCGCGACCGCCGCCTTGCCCAAGGACTCGGTCAGCCCCGGCGAAACGATGAATTCGGCCCCGGCATCTAGGCTGACGCGCAAATCCGCCTCGTTCAACACGGTCCCTGCGCCGACAATCGCGCCTTCGACCTTTTTCATCTCGCGGATCACCTCCAGCGCCGCCGCCGTGCGCAAAGTTACCTCCAGCACCCGCAGCCCACCCTTGACCAGCGCCTGCGCGATGGGCTGGGCATAAGCCGCATCCTCGATCACGAGTACCGGGATGACGGGGGCGGTCCGCATGATCTGTTCGATCTTGGTCATGCTGTATGTTCCTTGGCAAAGGCCGCAGCGGCACCAAATAGGCCGGGCTGGGCATGGGTGATGAGTTTGACCGGGATTGATGCCATCATCGCATCGAACCGGCCCTTGGCGCGGAAGCGGTCGGCAAAGCCGGAACGCAGCAGCACGTCCTTGATGCGAAGCCCAAGTCCGCCCGCGATCACGACGCTATTGCCACCTTGGACCAACGCAATATCCCCGGCGATGCTGCCGAGCGACATGCAAAAACGATCGATCGCGGCGGTGGCGAGGCTATCTGCGCCCTCCAGCCCGAGCGTCCATGTCTGGCGGTCGTCCAATTGTTGAATGGCGCGGCCTTCAATCCCCGCCAGCGCCTCGTAAATCTCGACAAGGCCGGGGCCGGATACGACCCGTTCCACCGACACGCGACGATAACGCTGGCGCAACCGCGCCAAAATCGCATCCTCAATGCTATCGAGCGGGGCGAAATCAATATGCCCGCCCTCGGTCGCCTGCACATGATAGCCGGTGGCTTGATGCAGCACATGGGCGACACCAAGGCCGGTGCCGGGGCCGATGATGCTGGTCACGCCATCGCGCGGCCATATGTTTTGCGGGCCGCAGAGATGGACAAAATGTTCATCCCCGGCTTGGGCAACTGCATGGCCGACCGCCTCGAAATCATTGATCAGGACATGCGCATCGACACCCAGTTTTTCATTGATCATCGCCGGGCGGATGATCCACGGATTATTGGTGAGTTTCAGCACATCGCCCCGGATCGGGCAGGCAATTGCAATCGCCGCCGCACGGGGCAGTGCGCTGCCGATCTGCCGCCCGAATTCTTCCCATGCGGTTTGCAGGCTGGCATGTTCGGCGGTCTTGAGCGTCACGGCCTCGCCCAAGGCGACGACCTTGCCGTCCACAGCTTCGGCCAACGCAAAGCGCGCGTGCGTGCCGCCAATATCGACCGCGACAAGCTGGGTAGCGCGCGCCATTACAGCCCCGCCGCCGCCAGCATCGCCGATGCGCCGCGTTCGGCTCCATCGGCGCCATGGCGCATCATTGCGAACAATTCCCGGCCCGTGCCATCGGGCAGCACCGGCGCTTCTGCCGGTTGCCGTGCGGCCAAAGTCGCCGCATCCACCAATAGTTCGAGAATGCCATCATGGCCGCACAGGCGGATCATGTCGCCATCGCACACGAGGCTGAGCGGCCCGCCGCCCAGCGCTTCCGGCGTGCAATGGATCGCGGCAGGCACCTTGCCCGATGCGCCCGACATACGGCCATCGGTGACGAGCGCGACCTTGAAGCCCTTGTCCTGCAATACGCCCAAGGGCGGGGTGAGTTTATGCAATTCCGGCATGCCATTGGCGCGCGGCCCTTGGAAGCGCACGACGACGATCACATCATGGGTGAACTCGCCCGCCTTAAACGCGGCCTGCACCGCTTCCTGACTGTCGAATACCCGTGCGGGGGCGGTGATCTGCCAGCGTTCCTTATCGACCGCGCTGGTCTTGAACGTTGCACGCCCAAGATTGCCGGTGACGAGCCGCATCCCGCCATCGGGCAGAAATGGCGTGGCGGGCGGGCGGAGCATCGAGTCGTCAAGGCTGTGCGCCGGGGCGTCCTGCCAGATCAGCTCTTCGCCCTCCAGCCGGGGTTCGCGGCCATAATCCGTCAGGTCATTGCCGCCGACGGTCATGATGTCTGGATGGAGCAAGCCCGCATCGATCAGTTCGCGGATGACAAAACCCATGCCGCCCGCCGCGTGGAAATGGTTCACATCGCCCGATCCATTGGGATAGACGCGGGCGATCAGCGGGACGGCAGCAGAGAGTTCGTCCAGATCCTGCCAGTCGATCTGCACCCCTGCGGCGCGCGCAATCGCGGGCAAATGGATCGCGTGATTGGTCGACCCACCGGTCGCGAGCAGGCCGATGCAGGCGTTGATGATCGCCTTTTCATCGACGCAATGGCCAAGCGGTCGCCAGTCATCGCCGCGCTTGCCAATGGCGGTGAGGCGATGGACGGCGGCGCGGGTGAGTTCGGTCCGCAGCTTGGTGCCGGGATTGATGAACGCGGCGCCCGGCATATGCAGGCCCATCATTTCCATCATCATCTGATTGGAATTGGCGGTGCCGAAAAAGGTGCAGGTGCCAGCCCCATGATAAGAGGCGGATTCAGCCTCCAGCAATTCCTCGCGCCCCACCTTGCCTTCGGCATAAAGCTGGCGGACGCGCTGTTTTTCCTTATTGGCAAGGCCGGAGGGCATCGGGCCAGCGGGGATCAGGATCGTCGGCAAATGGCCGAAACGCAATGCGCCGATCAACAGGCCCGGCACGATCTTGTCGCAAATGCCGAGCAATGCCGCGCCCTCGAACATGCCGTGCGACAAGGCGATGGCCGTCCCCATGGCGATATTATCGCGGCTGAACAGCGATAATTCCATGCCGTCCTGCCCCTGCGTCACGCCATCGCACATCGCCGGAACACCGCCCGCGACTTGCGCGGTCGCGCCGACTTCGCGGGCGAACATCTTCATCGCTTCCGGGTAACGGGCATAGGGCTGATGCGCGGACAGCATGTCATTATACGCGGTGACGATGCCGATGTTCATCGCATGGCCATCGCGGATCAGCGCCTTGTCCTCGCCACTCGCGGCAAAGCCATGGGCAAGATTGGCGCAACCAAGGCCCGAACGATGGACGCCTTTTTCCGATTGCACCGCGATCATATCGAGATAGCGGCGGCGGCTGGCCTTGCTCTTTTCGATCACGCGGTCGGTAACGCGGGCGATTGCGGGGTGAAGGGTCATCACAGGCACCAATGCACAATAAGGGGTTGTTCAAGACCAGCCAGCACACGACCGATGGGCAGGGCCGATGCGGCACCCTCCGCCAAGGCGCGTTCGAGCAATATACGCTTTTCCGCGCCGCTAATCACGACCCGAATGGCATGGGATGCGGCAATGGCCGAGCGAGTCAGTGTCACCCGCGCGACCGGGGCTTCTGGTGGCAACGGGTCCGGCATGACGCCCATCACACGGCGGTCAGCGGGCGCATGCAATAAGGCCTCAAGATCGGGACCGGCAAAGATCGACGCGGTATGGCCGTCATTGCCCATGCCGAGCCAGACGAGATCGAGCGGCCAATCAAGCGTGGCGAGCAGCGCATCGGCCCGGTCACCCGCCAGCCGATATTCTTCAATCACCGGGGTCAGTGATATTATCTTGGCCGGGGTCGGTTGAAATGCGGTGCGCAGCATCGCGACATTGGACAGCGGGCTCTCCTCCTCCACCAGCCGATCATCGCCGGGGATGATCGTGACCTTCGCCCAATCGAGCGGCAATTGCGCCAACAACGCGATCACCGCGATCGGGGTCTTGCCGCCGGGCAGCGCAATCGCGGCGTGGCCTTGGCGGGCAAGCGCGTCCGCAATCACCCCGGCCACGTCGTTGCTCACGGCCTTGGCCATCGCATCGGCATCATCATGGATGCGCCATTCAATCATGCCAGCTCACCCCATGGCGTTCGGCCAGCGCGACCGCCGCCGAGGGTCCCCAACTGCCCGCCGTATAGGGCTTGGGCGTCAGGCCATGTTCGGCCCAGCCCGCGCGGATTGCATCGACCCAATCCCATTGGGCTTCGACCTCATCGCGCCGTACGAATAGGGTCTGGTCGCCCTCGATCAAATCGAGCAGGAGGCGTTCATAAGCGATCCGTTTGACTGCAGCGGCAAAGGCATTGGGCATGTTGATGTCGAGCGGCACTTCACGCAGGCGGATGCCGCCGCGATCCAGCCCCGGCACCTTGGCCATGACCGTGAGGCCGATATTTTCATCCGGCTGAATGCCGATGATCAGCCGGTTGGGGCTAGTCTTTGCCCCTTCCGCCGCAAAGATCGAATGGGGGACGGGGTTGAACTGAATGATGATTTCGGTCGTGCGCTCCGGCAGGCGCTTGCCCGTCCGCAGGAAGAACGGCACGCCCTTCCACCGCCAATTATCGATATGCGCCTTGATCGCGACAAAGGTTTCGGTGTCGGATGGGTGGCCCAATTCCTGATCATAGCCCGGCACCGCCACGCCATCGATCGCGCCTGCGCGATATTGGCCGGTGACGCTATCGCCGCTGCCCAAGGGCCGCAGCGAGCGCAGCACCTTGACCTTTTCATCGCGCACGGCGGTGGCGTTGAACTTGGCCGGTGGCTCCATCGCCACCAAGGCCAGCAACTGGAGCATATGGTTCTGCACCATATCGCGCAGCGCGCCCGCCTGATCGTAAAAACCGACCCGGCCTTCCAGCCCCACCGTTTCGGCGACGGTGATCTGGACATGGTTGATATGAGTGCTGTTCCACAAGGGTTCGAACAGGACATTAGCGAAACGCAGCGCCAGCAAATTCTGCACCGTTTCCTTGCCGAGATAATGATCGATGCGGAAGGTGCGGCTTTCCGGAAAGACGCTGGCGACCGCATCGTTGATCAGGCGGCTGGTGGCCAAATCGCTGCCCAGCGGCTTTTCCAGGCCGATCCGGCATTTATCGCCCGCAAGCCCCGCCTGATGCAATCCGGCGATGGTTGTTTCAAACAAGGATGGCGCGGTGGAGAGGAAGATCGCCAGCCCGTCCGTGATCGGCCCGACCTTTTCCGCGAGCACGCCGAAGCCATCCGAGGATGACGCATCCAAAGTCTGATAACGCAACCGGTCGAGAAATGCCGGGACTGCAGCCTTGCGATCTTCGGGCAGAAAGCGCGCCAGCGCCTCTGCCGCGAACGCGCGATACCCCGCATCGTCCAGTTCCGACCGCGCCGTGCCGATAATGACCAGATCCTGATGCACCAGCCCATCGGCGTGGAGCGCGCATAAGGACGGCAGCAGCATCCGCTGCGCCAGATCGCCGGTCGCCCCGAACAACAATAGCTTGTCAGCGATGAAATTCATGAACTCTGGCTCCTTGGCGGATGGTTGTCGCCATGATTGATCATGGGGTGCGGCGCGTGCATCACGCGCCCGCCTTGCAATGGCGGTCGATATAGTCGCGGTGTGACGGCAGCATGTCCGCCGATTGCGCCAAGGCGCGCTGCAATTTGCCCAGCCATTCGCGGCCATCCAATGTGCGATGGTCCATCAATGGATCGGTGCGTTCCGGCATATTGCCCTGTCCGATATGGACAGCGAGCCAGCTCGGTGCACCGAACAGATCCATTTCATGGGCGAGCAACCGTCCATAGCGGCGGAAATGATCGATCTTCCAGCGCAGCGTATCGGGAATGTCCATCGCCGCGCAATAACGCCACAGCGGGCTATCGTCCCGGCTGGTCAGTTTATAATGGAGGATGATGAAATCGCGGATGCGTTCAAATTCATTGATCGCGATGCGGTTATATTCATCAATGATAAGCGGATCGAAATCGCGGGTTGGGAAGAGCGCCAGCAATTTGGCGATGCCCGCCTGAATCAGATGGATGCTGGTCGATTCCAGTGGTTCCATAAATCCGCTGGACAGGCCGATGGCGATCACATTCTTGTGCCAGAACAGGTTCCGCCGCCCGGTGGTGAAGCGCAACGGGCGCGGGTCGCCCAAGGCCTCCCCATCAAGGTTCGCCATCAAGGTCGCGGTCGCCTCATCATCGCTGATGAACTGGCTGGAATAGACATAGCCATTGCCGGTGCGGTGCTGCAACGGGATGCGCCATTGCCACCCGGCCTCGCGCGCGGTCGAGCGGGTATAAGGGGTGAAATCCGGGGAGGAGGCGCACGGCACCGCCATCGCGCGATCGCACGGCAGCCAATGGGTCCAATCCTGATAGCCGGTGTGGAGCGCCTGTTCGATCAACAGCCCGCGAAAGCCGGAGCAATCGATAAACAGATCGGCCTCCAATCGCTGGCCATCCTCCATCACGACATGGTCGATAAAACCCGTTTCGGCATTGAGACCCGTCCCGGCGATCTGGCCTTCCACCCGGATAACGCCGCGCTGTTCCGAATAGCCCCGCAAATAGCGCGCATATAAACCGGCATCGAAATGATAGGCATATTCATAGGTCGATAGCACATTGCGCGGATCATTGACCGGCGGGGCGAAACGCCCCTTGCTCGCTGCCGCCCATGCCATGCAGAGGTCATCAAGCTTCGGCGCATCGCCCTCGGCCTGCGCCTTCAGCCAATGCTGATGGACCGGCAACAGATCGAAATTGCGGCCATAGCTGCCAAAGGGGTGGAAATAGCGATGGTCCTTTTTGCCCCAATTGACGAACTCGATGCCGAGTTTGAATGAGCCTTGGGTGGCGCGGAGAAAGTCGTTTTCTTTGATGCCGAGCGTCTCGTTGAACATGCGGATCGGCGGGATCGTCGCCTCGCCCACGCCGACGGTGCCGATCTGTTCGGATTCGATCAGGGTGATGCGACAGCCCGATTGGAGCGAATTGCCGAGCGCCGCCGCCGTCATCCAGCCCGCAGTGCCGCCGCCGACAATGATGATGGAACGGATCGCGCGATCATTGTCCATCGGGGTTCTATCTCCTGTGCCTGATGTTTTTCGATACTGACCGAATATGCCGCAATTGCACGAAAAATCTGGGGGCAGGCGGCAGGTTGCACTACCAGCCATGCCCCCGTAGTTTTCCGAACGGGCCGCGCATCCATGTGGGGGGAATGTGCGGTTGCGACCATTCAGGAGTGAAGAAAACTCAATATGCTTCGTTGTTGCCCCATTCAAAGCAAATTTTGCAATCGATTGCAATCGATTTCTGCACAGATACGCAAATGGGGCGTCAACAACGTGGTTTTTTCAGGTCGAAGGCGATCACCAATCGTTCGCCATCCGAAAATGGCACGGTGCCATGCCACATGGTCGATGGGAAAATCGCGATGCGGCCCGGCGCGGGTTCAACCGTCCGATAGGGGAGCAATGACAGGCCAAGCTCCTTGGGTGCATTGCCAAGGCTGAGATGACCCGCAGGTGCTGCACCCATTTGTGCGTTTGAGGGCAAGGCGATATAAAAAGCGCTGCTCAACCAGCCCATCGGATGGGTGTGCGGCACATTATAGCCCTGTTTTAACAGCCGGACCGACCAGCTCCCCTCGATCAACAATTGTTCGGGTTTGAGGTCGCGGTTGGGCAGGCCAAGCAAGGGATGCCCTTCCTCAAATTCGGACAGGGCGGCGACATAGCGCCGCATCGCGTCCAACAAGGCCTGTCTGGTGCGTTGGAATATCGGTTCATGCCGCAACAGGACCGACCGATCCGTTTGTGTCCCGCCGCGCACCGATTGTTCGATATAGGGCGCGTGCGCGATATGCAGGGTTCTCAGCACATCTGCGAGTTCGTCCAGTTCGCCTTGATCGAATGCGAGATCAAAGCACTGGATCGATTGATCTGGCCGATCCAGCCACAGGGCGCGTTCCATATCGCCCTTCATCCGCCAGATGATCGAGAGATAGGGCCAATAGATATTCGCGGATGGGGTGCTGATCTGCGATAAGGCCACGGCCTCGGCCTCGGCCCAGCGTTGTTGCCGGATCAAATGGCGTAGGCGGCACAGGTTGATGACATCGCCCTGTATCTGCGCGCATTGTGGGAGCAAGGCCTCGGCCCGCGCCTCATCGCCGGATTCGACCGCGACGAACAACCGCCCGACGGTGAACGCGGGTTGCACGCCCAGCGCTATTTCGGCCCGGTCGAGAATTTCCAGCGCGGCCCGCCAATCGCGGCTTTGCGCAACCATGCGAAACCAGGCGAGCCACAAGCCGGGGTTGTTGGGTTGTGCCGTACAGGCTGTTGCATAGCTGCGGCAGAAATCGGTGGTGTCGCCTTGGGTCCAGCGCAAGGTTGCCAAGGTGCGATGCCCGTCGAGCCAATCCGGCTGCCGCGTCAAGGCGTCGGTCAATAAGGCGGCGGCGGCTTGATGCTGGCCCTCCGACATCATCGCCAAGGCCATGTTGCGCAGGATTTCGAAATTGCCGGGTGTGTTTTGGGGCGCGTTTTGCCAGGCGCGTTGAAAGAGGTCGACTGCCGGATGGCCCGATTCATAACGGATCATCGCATGGCCAAGCGCGGCCATCGGGTCATGCGGCGCCAATTGCGCTGCCCTGGATAATGCCGCCTCTGCCGCCTCCATCATTTGCAGACGGTAAAGGGCGTGGCCGAGCATTGCCCAGATCTGGGCATCATCGGGGATGTGCGTGGTCAAGTCCCGCAACAGTTCGACCGCGAGCGGGGCCGCGCCCTCGGTCAAAGCCTGTCGCGCGATGGCGATGCAGTCGACCAAAAGCGCAGGCGTTGGGCTAATATTGCCCCCTGCTTTCAGGCGTTGTCGCAATGTTGCGACCTGATCTTGTAAACGCGCGATCGTCTTGATCCCCCTGATGTGCCGCCACAACCATAACGCCTGATCGCAGGCAATAAAAAGGGGGGAAGCATCGTCATTGCCGACGGCGCTTCCCCCCTGATTATTTCATCCGCCACTTATACATCAGCGGGGATGCGGCTGCTCGATCAGAATTTATATTTGAGCGAGGCCGAGATGGTGCGACCCAACATGGCGCTATTGTCGAACACGCCTGCACCATTGCGGATGGTGTCGGTCACGATGCCGCCATTGCCGCGATAGCCAAGCTTGTTGAACAGATTGTTGACGTTCATCCCGAGTTCGAGGCCAGTGTAAGGACGGACCTTCACAAAGGCGTTGAAATAGGTCTGACCCGGAATGGTGTACTGCACGCCCGGATCACCCGAAGCCGAAGCCATGCCGGTGAGCGAGGACGTCTGGCCATCCGCGGTGAAGCCGATGGCGGCCACGCCCGTGTCATAGCTTGGCGATACGCGATAGGTCAGTTTTGGCTGCGCACCTGGCGTTGCGCCATTGGTGATGTCCTTGGTGCGGTTGTAATTGCCGGTCACCACCAGACTGAAATTGCCGTAACGCAGGTTGCTGGCAAATTCAGCGCCATAGCTGTGGAAGGTCGCCGAGATGTTCGGGTCGCGACCAAGCGACGGGGCGGTGAAGTCGTAATTGTTTTCCGTGACCTGCGCCCGATACAGGGTCAGTTCCGCATTAAACGCTGCTTCGCCGATGCGGCCACGCTTTTTGATGCCGAGTTCCTGCTGTGTCACATAATTGACGGACAAAGCGTTACCACCAACCGACAGCGAGCCATCCTTGTTGAACGCCTTGCCATAGATCAGGCGGTCGGCGTTGAAGCGACCACCGCGGCTGACGCGGATGAAGGCCGAGGTGTTGTTGTCGATTTCGTACAGGGCACCGAACGACCATGAAACATAGCTCTTGGTGTAATCAAGAATTTCATAAATGGTGCTGCTGGTGTTGTAGGTCGGCAGGCTAGCCGAACCCAATGCATCGGTGACGGTGATGTTCTCGCCTTCAACCGGTGCAAAGGTGACGCCCGTTGCCTTGACCGAGTCAAAACGGACGCTGGCATCGAGATTGAGTGCACCGATCTTGGTGTCGACATTCAGGTAAGGCGCAATATCGGTGTAGGTCAGGTCATAAGACCGACCGCCACAGCAACCGCCCCATTGATTGTTGAACCCGGTCAGGCCGTTGGCCGTCAACTGGTCCCCGCCGGCATCGAACAGGTCGAGCGGCACCGGATTGTGATTGCCGTCCAGCGTCTGATAGGCGTTGTTCAAACGCCAATCCATGGCGATGTCCTGACGCATGAAGAACACGCCGGTATTGACGGTGACGTTGGCGCCATTGGTTTCGAACTTGCCCGTGATCTTGAGATCGTCGGCAAGGCTGCCCACATCCTTCATGCGGACATAAGCCTGTGCGCTGTTGTTGATATAGGTGCCGTTATAGGTCTGGCCCACCATTGGACCCGCGGCATATTTGAAGCTGCCACCGGCTGCGGCATTCGCGGTCAGGGCTTCGCCGGTCCACATGTTCGAGAAGGTGCCGCGCATGTCGGTCCAGCGGAACGCGTTGTGGACGGTCAGATTGTCGTTGAATTCATAATGGAATTCATTGCCAAATGCGGTCGACACCGGATGGATGCCCTGCATTTCGACCTGTTCGAGATTGCCCTCGGCATTCAGGATGGTGAAATGGTGATTATACGCGCCGGTGCTGGCATATTTGCGAGCATCGATGCCGGGGATGTTCTTGAACCCGGTGATTTTGGTGCCACTCAGTTGCGCCAGCGATGGCATCGAGGTGAAGGTCGGGTCTTGCGCATCCAGACGCTTCACGCTGAAGCGGATATAGCCCTTGCCATCGTCAAAGTCCTTCGTGATGTTGGCCTTGATCTGATAGCCCTTGGACGCGGTATAGCCGATATGGGTCGGGCCATTGCCGTCCTTGACGAAGCCGCCGATGTGGAAGCGCAGCGTGTCGTTGATGCGGGTGCCGAAGTTGAAATCGACGCGCTGTTCGCGATAATTGACGCCCGTGGTGACGCCGACCGAGCCGCCTTCCTTGTCGCCGGTCTTGCTGACATAGTTGATGACAGCGCCCGGTGCCTGACTGGCGAAGGTGGACGAAGAACCGCCGCGCACGGCTTCGACGCGATCGACATTATTGTCGAAGCGGAGCCAATAATCGTTGTTGCCGAACTGGATATCGCCGAACAAGGTGACTGGCAGGCCATCTTCTTGCAGCGCGACATATTCCGAACCGCCGGTGGACACCGGCAAACCGCGCACACCGATATTGGCGTTGCCACCGGGACCGGCGGTGTCTTGCAGGTTAAGACCCGGAATGGAGCGCAATACTTCGGCTTCCGAACGCGGGGTGAAATCCATGATTGCCTGATTGGAGACGCTGGTGACCGAGATCGAGCTTTTCAGCTTGGTCTTGTCACCGGCGGCGGCGGTTACCACGATGGTGTCGAGCCCGTCGTCTGCCGACGCGCCAGCCTGAGCCTCTGCGGCAAGTGCCGGGACCACCATCATGCTCGCCATGCTGAGAACGGCAAACGAAACATACGACTGCAATGTCGATTTCCTCATAACACCCTCCGTTAAAGGCCATTCAACAGCATCTGAGCTATCTGGCCAAGTTTATCCGTAACGCCCCACATGTGCGCATCGGCACATATTTGCTGATGGTCCATTTAGCAGAGGCAAACGTTTGCATCAATAAAATTGCAAACGTTTGCGGCAATCGAGTGCAATAAACTTGAACTGTGATCAGTTTGCCACATGTGACAATGGATTTCGTTAATAAATCACTGTTTATAAATATATAATAATGTATTAACCATGCGTAAGAGGTGAGCGGCAAGCCAAATTTTTCATCGGCGCTGGATGGCAAATGGCGTGTGCCTGCACTGGCCGAATATCGGGCGCGTGCGCTTCCTGCCGGGCATCATATAAGGCTTCGAATCGAGGGGGTGATCATCTTACGCCCCCCTAGAATCGCAATCGATTGAATTTTTCGAAAGGATTGATATGATTGAAGTGCGATTAAATCGGCACGACGTTTGCCGTCCTTAATTTCGCATGTTTTTCAGGAAGAATGTTTCGCCCTTGCCCAAACCGACCAAAATTCGCAACATCAAGGAACTGGCCGAACTTGCCGGCGTGTCGCCCGGTACGGTGTCGCGCGCGCTCAGCGATTCCGGGTTGATCAGTGCCAAGACCCGCGAACGGATCAAGGATCTGGCGGCAAAGCATGATTTCCGCCCGAATGCCATGGCTCGCAATTTGCGCATTCAAAAGACCGGGGCCATCGGCGTGTTGATTCCGCTTGGCCATGAAACCGGCCAGCATATTTCCGACCCGTTCTTTATCACGATGCTGGGCCTATTGGCGGATGCGCTGACGGAGCAGGGCTATGATCTGATGTTGTCCCGCGTCATTCCCAGCGATACGGGCTGGCTCGATCGCATCGTCGATTCGGGCCGGGTGGACGGGTTGATCATCATCGGTCAATCGGATCAGTCTGCGGTGCTGGACCGGGTGGCCGCGCGCTATCGTCCGATGGTGGTATGGGGCGGACATACGCCGCAACAGGTGCATTGCTCGGTAGGCTCGGACAATTTCAAGGGCGGCGACCTTGCCGCCAGCCATTTGATCGAACGCGGGTGCAAGCGGATTGCATTTCTGGGCGACCCCAAGGCGCTGGAAATCGGCCAGCGGCTGGAAGGCTGTCGTGCGGCAATGGCACGGGCGGGCCTGTCCGATGGTTTGACGGTGTTCCCGGCCCATTTGGTGGCCGAAGCCGCGCAAAGCGACATCGCCGCCTTTCTCGGTACGGGCCAGCATCGGCCACAGGGCATTGTTGCGGCCTCCGATGTGGTCGCGATGAGTGCGCTTCGGGCGTTGTCGGAGCGTGGCATTGTGGTGCCGGACGATATTCGGGTGATCGGCTATGACGATCTGGCGCTGGCCGAACTGACGGTGCCGCGCCTCTCCACGATCCGTCAGGACCTGACCAAGGGCGCGGCGGCGCTGATCGATCTGTTGCTTCGGCGGATCGCGGGCGAGGATACGCCCTCGCTGGTGATGGAGCCGGAACTGATCGTCCGGATGTCGACCTAACCCGCCAAATTTTCCGCCAAAGCGAGCGCACCTAACAGCCCCGCTTGGTCGCCCAAAGCGGGCAGGGTGATGATGTCAGCGGGTGCGCCGACATAATAATCCTTGCCCAATGACGTGGCGCAAGTTTTGACGCGGTCGATCATCCCCGGCGTCCCCATCACGCCGCCGCCAAAGATGATCCGGCCCGGTTCGAAAATCGCCTGCAATGTGCTGACGATCTGGGCGAGATACCAAGCGATAATGTCGTGCGCCGGATGGTCGGCGGGGAGTTCGGATAGGGATTTCCCCCAACGCGCCTTGATCGCCGGGCCGCTCGCGACGCCTTCAAGGCAATCGCCATGATAAGGGCAGATGCCCTCGAAATTGGTGTCGAGCGGATGGCGCGGCAGGCGCATATGCCCCATTTCTGGGTGGCTGAGGCCGTGCAATAATTTGCCATCGACCATCACCCCGCCGCCAATGCCGGTGCCGATGGTCAGATAGACCGCCACGCGCTGCCCTTGTGCTGCGCCCCAGCGATATTCCGCAAGGGCTGCGCCGTTCACATCGGTGTCGATCGCTACGGGGCAGTTGAATGCGCGGCGCAACGGGCCGACGAGATCGGTATTGGCCCAGCCCTGCTTGGGCGTGCGGGTGATATGGCCCCAATCGGGCGATGCGGGATCAAGCTCAAGTGGGCCGAAACTGCCGATGCCGATGGCCGTCAGCGGGCCGTGGATCTGCACTTGCAGCGAGAACCATTCGACCACCGCGCCCAAGGTATCCGTCGGATTGAGAGTGGGCAGGCGGGTGGTGGCTATGATGTCGTCCTTGCCCCTTGCGATGCCGAGGACGAATTTGGTGCCGCCCGCTTCGATCAGGCCATAAAGCGCATCGCCCATGTTATTGCTCCTGCACCCAAGCCGATTTGCCATCCAGCACAAGGCGAAACACCGGTGCAGGCGTGCCGCCGAAATGCGCGCGCCGGAAGGCGGGATCATCCTTGATCTGCTGGCCATTCAACCCCCAAAGGTCGATAAAGCCCCAGACCGCCAAATCATTATCGATCCACCAGCTATAGCATTGGAACGGTTCCGCCGCCGGGCAGGCCGCGACCAGACCGCTGCCGTTGAGCGGTTCATAAGGGCCAAGCACGGCGTCCGCGACCATGCCATAAATGCCGGTCGGGCCGTTCGGACCATCGGGTGCGAATACTTTGCGCTGGGTCGACCAGAACAGATAATATCGCCCATCGCGATGGATCAGGATCGGGCGTTCAAGTTCGTTGTTCAGCCCATCCGCCGAGATCAATGGCGGCAATAATGTCTAGCGATCATGAGACTGGCCATCGCCCCGGATGATCCCGATGGCCCCGTTCCAGTCATTGTCGGAACGTTTGAGCGAGCCGGTGAACAGCAGATAATTCTGTCCATCAAGCGGATCACGGAAATGCGCCGGGTCGCGAAAACCCTTGATAAAACCGGGGACACCCTCGGTGCCGCCGACCCGCATATAATGATCGTCATCGGCCTCGACGATTTCGACCGGAGCCGTCCAGTTTTCAACCCGCGCCAGTCCATCGGCAAAATGCAATTGGCCGCTGGTCTGGAACAGCCGTTGTTCAAACGTGCGCTGCGCCTCATCACGGCGGCCAGAGGCGGTGAAGAACAAGGTCATGACGTTGCTGGCCGGGTCGTAAAGCGCCGAACCCGCCCATTCGCGACTGCCGGGGGCATGTCCGTCCGGCATCAGATCGCCGCAATCGCGCCATTCATTGCCGCGCTGCATGACCAATCGGATGCGGGCGATATCATGGCGTTTGTCCGGATCGGGCAGGGCCGGGGCGGACAGGATGTGCCACAAGGTCCAGCCATCAAATTGTGCGGTGCTGCCGTCGATCAATTGCACCGGCCATAAATCCCACAGGTCGATGCCGGGCAGGACGGGGGCGACATCCGTTTGGGTGATGACCGGAATTTCATGCTGGGCATCGCACACCGCCGCCTCGATGTGCGACCTCGTCCAGTGCGATGGGGAATGGCTAACGGGCATCGTCCCTACCTTGGTTTATTATGCAAATAGTTTCAGTTTTGAAACTAGCTGGATGATGCTGAAATTGCAACAATCGATTGCATAAATTAAAAATGTTGTATTACAGTGTGATGATGGATGCGCCTGCACAGGGGTTTTCTACCATGATCATCGGCGCATCGCCTTTGGGGGTGCGATAGCTGGATTCGATCTGGCGTTGGACAAATGTCACCATGTCATGAGGCAGCAAGGCCACCACCGCCCCGCCAAAACCACCGCCGGTCATCCGCGCCCCGCCTTGCGCGCCGATGGCGGTCGCCAACAGTTCTACTAGCCCGTCAATCGCGGGCAGGCTGATCTCGAAATCATCGCGCATCGAGTGATGGGATTCCGCCATCAATGCACCCAGCAATTCAAGATCGCCCATCGCCAACGCCTCCGCCGCATAATGGGTGCGCGCGATTTCCGTAACCACATGGCGTGCGCGACGAAAGACCTGTGGATCAAGCTCCAAAGCCTCTGCGTTCAATGTGCCAAGGTCGAGATCGCGCAAGGCCCGCACCCCGAAATGGCGGGCGGCGGCCTCGCATTCGGCACGGCGGCTGTTATATTCGCCAGCGACCAGCCCCCGCGTGATGCCAGAATGGACGATCATAATCGCGAGGTCATCTCCAAGGCTGATGGGCGTTGCATCAAGGCTGCGACAGTCGATCAACAGCGCATGATCCTGTTCGGCCCGCGCACTCACCAATTGGTCCATGATGCCGCATTGGCATCCGGCGAATTCATGCTCGGTCTGCTGGCCGATTTTTGCGAGCAACGTCCGGTCGATATCGGGCTGTCCCGCTATCGCCGCCAGCGCCAGCCCGACCGCATTTTCCAGCGCCGCCGAAGAGGATAGCCCTGCGCCTTGCGGCATATCGCCGACAATCGCGATGTCGGCCCCCAGGATGTCCAGCCCCTCGGCCTGCAACAACGCGGCCATGCCGCGAATGTAATTGGTCCAATGCGCATCCGGGTCCGGTGTGATCGGGCGGTCGATGGCGAATTCGGCGCGGGCGCTATCAAGATCACCGGCAATGATCCTGATCCGCGCATCATCGCGCGGCTTGATCGCGACCATGGTCTGGCGGGAAATCGCGGCGGGCAGGACGAAGCCGTCATTATAATCGGTATGTTCGCCGATCAGATTGACCCGCCCCGGCGCACGGGTCATCAGGCCGGGCGCGACATCGAAACTGTTGCGAAACAGGCTGTGCAGCCGATCCTGCATGTCGCTGGGTGGTGATATGGTCATGCGGGCGTTCGGAAGTGCACGGGGCTGACGCCTCGCAATCTGGCGGCGGCCTGTTCGGGGGTGAGGTCGCGCTGCGCCTCGGCCATCATTTCATAGCCGACCATGAATTTGCGTACCGAGGCAGACCGCAACAATGGCGGGTAGAAATGGGCATGGAGCTGCCAATGATCGATTGCGTCCTGCCCAAAGGGCGCACCGTGCCAGCCCATGGAATAGGGAAAGCTGCACTGGAACAGATTGTCATAACGCGCGGTCAATTGCTGGATCGCAACGGCCAGATCCGCCCGTTGCGCCGGGTTCAGTTCGGGCAAGCGCCGGACCGGAAAGCGCGGCAACAACAAGGTTTCAAACGGCCACGCCGCCCAATAAGGCACAATCGCCAGCCAATATGCGGTTTCCACCACGACGCGCTCGCCGCCCGCCTCGCGTGCCGCCAGATCCATCAGCATCGGCGCATCATGTCCGGCCAGCCAGTCGCGCTGGGTACGGTCTTCGGTGGCAAGATGGGTGGGGACATGATCGGTCGCCCAGACCTGCCCATGCGGATGCGGATTGGAGCAGCCCATCATCGCGCCCTTGTTTTCAAAGATCTGCACATGGGCATAGGACTGGCCGAGTTCCGTCGTCTGTTCGCAATAGCTGTCGATCACCCGTTTAATCGCCATGAGCGGCAGTTCGGGCAGGGTTTTTCCATGGTCCGGGGAAAAACAAATGACTCGGCTCAACCCCTTTGCACCCGATGATTGGAACAGATCGTCCGTGCTATCCGGTGCGGGTGTATCGGGTTGGAGCGCCGCAAAGTCGTTCGCAAAAACGAATGTCCCGGCATAATCCGGGTTCATATCGCCCGTCACCCGCGCATTGCCGGGGCAGAGATAGCAATCCGGATCGTGGCTGGAGGGTTGGCTGAGATCCGGCGCATCCTCTTGGCCTTGCCATGGCCGTTTCGCGCGATGCGGGGACACGAGGACCCATGCATCATTGAGCGGATTATAGCGGCGATGGGGATGTTCGGTCGGGTCGAATGTCATGGCCCGACGATCCTGAATAGCGCCACTTGTTCGGCCTTCATCGGCGGCATCGGCAGGCCAACGGCGTTGAGCCAGCCGCCCGCCATCTCCAGCCCCGCGCCGCGCATCGCCTCCAGCGCCGGGGCGGGCGGAAAGCCGTGTTTATGCGGATCAACCGGATCAAGCCGGGTGATGCGATAGGCGCGGTTTGGGTCGAGCATATCGAGCCGGAGCGTGGGCAAATGGCGCTGCCCACTGGGGGTAAGGCGATAGACGAACAATAACAATTCATCCGCATCGCCATGGGCCTGCCAGACCAGCCCGTCTTGTGCCTCGCCCTGCCAGAGTTTCCCATGATGGAACTGGTCGCGATATTGTTTGTACAGGGCGATCCATTGGGCGAGTGTCTCGCGATCTTGCCCGACAATCTGCCGGGCATCGAGTTCGACCCCGAAATGTCCGGTCAACGCCACGCCCGCGCGGAAGGTCATCGACTGGCTGCGGCCCGTGCTGTGCGCGGGGGAGGCGCCGACATGCGACCCCATGATTTCGGGCGGCATGAATTGGAGAAAACCCTGTTGGATTGCGATACGCGATACGGCATCGATGCAGTCGCTCGCCCAGAAACGATGGGTGTGGCGGATGATGCCCGCATCGATCCGCCCGCCGCCACCGGCACAGGCCTCGATCTCCACCTGCGGAAATGCAGTACGCAAACGGGCGAGCAGGGCATAGGTCGCCTGCACCTGCTGGCGATAGCGCGGGGTCGCGCCTGCGGTCACAAGATCGCGATTATGATCCCATTTGAGATAGGCAATCGGCAGGGTCGCGAGCAGATCGGCGATCTTGTCGAACAGATAATCGCTGACCTCCGCCCGCGCCATATCGAGCACGAGTTGATTGCGCGCGGTCAACAGCGGGCGACCCGCGATCTGCAATGCCCAATCGGGATGGGCGCGATAAAGCTCGCTATCGGGATTGACCATTTCCGGTTCGACCCACAGGCCGAATTCCATTCCGAGCGCGGTGACATGGCTGGCGAGCGGCAACAGGCCATCGGGATATTTCCCCGCATCCGGCCACCAATCGCCGAGCGACGATGTATCGTCATGGCGGCCATGGAACCAGCCGTCATCAAGCACAAAGCGTTCGATCCCGATCTCGGCAGCGGCATCGGCCAGTTGCGCCAGCGCGGCCCCGTCATGGTCGAAGTAAAATCCCTCCCATGTGTTGAGATGGACCGGGCGCGGCTGCATCCGGCCATCGGGCCAGTCCATCGCGGCGCGGATCGCGGCGTGGAAATTCTGGGCGATGCCATTCGGACCCAAGGTCGAACAGGTCGCGAGCATCTCCGGCGTCTGCACGCTCTCGCCGGGGGCGAGAATGACCTCGCCCGGCGCAAACCATTCGCCCATCTGCCATTGATATTGGCCGTCATCGATCCATTCGATGCATTGGGCATGATTGCCGGACCATGCGAGCTGCGCGCCATAATGTGCTTGATCTGCCGCGACCACTGCGCCCGGAAAATTATCGTGCGAGGTCAGGCCGCGCCGGTTTTCGCGCCGCCACAGGCTGCGCGACAGCCTGTCCTCCACCGCGATGAATTCATGATTGTGCCGCCCGGACCATGACCGGATATGGGTCGTATTCTGGGGCAAGGGGACCGTCCCGGAGGCGAGCCATTGCACCTCGAACGGGGCATCGCCGGTATTGGTCAATCCGGTGGACAGGGTCAGTACATCGCTATCGGGATCGAGCTTGAGGGTGATTGCCACCTCCAATCCCGCCACGGCGTCAAAGAGGTCGAAACGAATGGCCGTGCCGGGCGTGATCCATGTCGCCGTGCAACCGGTCGGCGATTGGGCATAATCCCGCCCCGCACGATGGCCGAGCAGGGCGCTCTGCCCGAACCAGCCCAGCCCGAAGGTGGGAAACAGGCTGAGCGGTTGATCATGATCGAGCGAGAAGGACGGCAAGGGCCGGGTGTCGCGCAAATATGGCCCCGGCTCGGCCCCATCCGCCAGCCTTGGTCCCCAATATCGCCAGATCGGGGCCTCATCGTCATGGACCTCGATCACCGCCGTGACGCGCTGGCCGTGAAGGGTGATGAAATGTGCGGTCATCAGATCAGGCCTTGTGCGTGCGAATCCGCGTCACCGCGACGGCGGCGCAGATCAGCAACAGGCCGGACAAGGTGATGACGTTGCGCGCATCGCCGCCCAACAGCGGGCCATAATAAAAGGGCAAGGTCACGGCGATCAGGATCATCGGAATGACGATGAACATATTGAAAATGCCCATATAGACGCCGGTCCGCGCCGCCGGGATCGAATCCGCGAGGATGACATAGGGATTGCCCATGATGCTCGCCCAGCCAAGGCCGACGCCAATCGCGGGGATGAACAGCATTGTTTTATCCGCGACATGCGGCAGCACGATCATGCCCAGCCCCGCCAGCGTCAGGCATACTGCATGGACCCGCGCCGCGCCATGTTTGCGGGTCAATGGCGCCATCGCAAAGGCCGCGACAAAGGCCACCGCATTGTAAAACGCCGCCATCTGCCCATTGGTCAGCACCGCATCGCGAAAGCCGGTCGAGGTCGGATCGGCGGTATCATAGACCGAACGGCTGATCGAATAGACGATATAGCCCCAATAACAGGCCATGCCATACCATTGAAACAGGCACATCAGCGCCATTTGTCGCATCTGATGCGGCATTTCACGTATCGCGCTCCAGATTTCTTCCAGCGTCGCCAGCGCCGATTTCGGCATGGCCTCGATCTTGGCGCGTTCCACGGCGGTCAAGGGCAGTTCCGGCACCCGCCAGATTGACCAGAGGATCGTCGAGACCGAGAGCAATGCCCCGATCATGAATGAGGCGCGGGTGATATAGGGGATGTTGTGGCTATCCACAGCATCCTTATCCATGCCGAACCAATAGACGAGGATCGACGGGGTGACGAAGGCCAAGGTCTGGGCAAGGCCGGTAAAGGCGCTTTGGCTCAAAAATCCGATTTCATGCTGATCGTCGTTCAGCCGGTCCTTCACATAGGCGCGATATGGCTCCATCGTGATGTTGTTGCCCGCATCGAGCAACCACAACAACGATACCGCCATCAACAGGCTGTGCGATAAGGGCATGAACAACAGCCCGAGACTGCACATCAGCGCGCCGATGATGAAATAGGGCGTGCGCCGTCCCCAGCGCGATGCGGTGCGGTCGCTCATCGCGCCGATGATCGGCTGGATCAGCAGGCCGGTGACCGGCCCCGCCAATTGTAACAACGGCAGATTGGCCTCATCCGCGCCGAGATAGGAATAGATCGGGCCCATATTGCCCTGTTGCAAACCGAAGCTGAATTGCAGGCCGAGAAACCCCAGATTCATCTGGAGAATGCGGGCAATCGGCAAATGGGGCTTGCTGCCCGAGAGGCCCAGACTGCCCGACATATTCAAACCGATTGCCATCGACCTCTCCTAATACGCCGGCATCAAGGCCGAGCTATTTATCGCCAGTCTATATCATCAGAAAAGTGATTCAACAATCGATTGCATTGATGGCGTGCATTTTCGGATGGAACCCCGGTTTTTGGTGGGAAATGTTATGGCCAATAGCGGCAATCGAAACTTTCGTCCCTGTAAAGAAAGCTTGCTGGACTTATATCTACCAATATAATAGAAAATATATCGGGCTAAGGTTTAGATCCTAGGACCCCGCGGCTTTTGAAGGAACAGCTTGCTCCGCGTCATCAACGGCTAAAGCGCACGGCACTGAGGCCCAAAATAGCCAGGTTTCGTGTTTCCTGCATCAGGAGACGACGATGAACATTCAGTCAATAAACTTACCGACGCATGGCCGAACAGCAGATCGACGGTTGGTCCCGGTGCGCCCCCGGCGTTCTGCAAGTGATATTCGCCATATCCATCCTTCATGGCTGGAACGCGATTATCAACAGCCGGGCGGTGTTTTGGCCCCGGAGGAATTCTGGACGCGTTTGGGCATCTGAGGGGCTTCATGCCCTGAACGTGCTGCAAATGAAAAGGGGCCGCATGCGATTGCATGCGACCCCTTTTTTAGGCTGTTGATAGCCCGGTTTGGATGACCGGATTAGAAGCCTGTGCGCAACATCACACGTACTTCGCCGCCGTTCAGGCTTTCGAGCGCAGTGCCCGAAGTGCCATATTCGACGCCGAAATCGGTGGTGCCAACCTTGAAGCGCAGGCCGCCCGAGATCGACAGCGTGTCATCGGTCGTCGATGCGCGGTTCAGCGTGTATTGGCGGTTGAGCATGTCGCTATACGCCATGGCCTGATGATAATCGCCCGCGATGCGATGGCGATATTCAGCACGTGCCGACGGAATGATCTGGCCCCATGAGGTCAGGATCGTGGTTTCCGCCTTGGCGCCGGTCGACAGCAACTGCACCTTCTGGTCCGCATCTTCAAAGGTCAATGCATAAGGGGTTGCGCCCTGTTCTGCAAAGCCATCAAGGTTGATGTCCAGATAGCTGTAACGGGCAAAACCCGACAGCAATACGACACCGGCAGAACGCTCCAGCGTCAACGATGCCGATGCGAACTTGGTGTCGCCCTTGCGTGCGCCCGTCACGGAGCTGCTGTCCGCCGTCACATAACGGTGGCTGGCAAAGTCGATCCAGGACTGACCCAGCGCCACATCGAAGAACGCCGAGCGTGCGAGCTTGTAGCTGGCATAAGCAAGGACGGTTTCTGCTTCGTCCTTGGAACGAGTGCCCTTGTTGCCCGTTTTGCTGTCGTTCCAGCCATGGCCATAAGCGATACCTGCGATCAGGCGATCAGAGGCGCGCAGATCGACACCAACGGTCAGGGCATCCGCATTGAACTTCAGGCCCTTGTCGGTGGCAAAGTCAATCGAACCAGCGGTCCAAAGGGCGATCAGCGGCGATTTGTCATCGCATTTGAACGCCACAGGGCTGGTGTTGCCGGCATTGACGGACGTCGCAACCGAGCCATTGGCCTGAGTGGGGTCATTGGCGGCTGCAACCTGCTGGTCACCGCCCGTCACTGCGAGCTTGTTGTCGATACCGCAACGCAGGCCCGAATGGAGCGAGTCCATGTGACGCATGACGTTGTTCAACTGGCCTTCGCCAAAGCGGCTGGCCGTGCGGAAGTGGTTGTCGATCATGCCCTGCACTTCACGATCGAGCGTCGGATCAGGACGTTCGTCGAGCGTGAGGGTGTAGGTCCGGCTGCCCGTATAGCCATCCGCGTCCACGACGCAGACAGTGAAGGTATAGGCACCCGCTGCGGCACGGCTGGTGCCGGTGATGGCGCCAGTGGTCGAATTCAGCGTGAAGCCAGACGGCAATGCGCCCGCGCAGATGGTGTAGGTATAAGGACCAACCCCACCCGAAGCCACGACAGTGCCCAGATAGGGAATGCCCTGAATGGCATTAGGCAGCGTTTCCGGCCCGACGGTCAAACCCACATCGGCGATCACGCCGCTGGTGGTTTTGCTTACCGTGAGCGCGGTCGGCGACGTGCTGTCCGTTGCCGTGATGGTGTAGCTGTAAGGACCCGTGGCCGTCGGCAAGCCCGATACAAGGCCGGTTGCCGGGTCAAGGGTCGTGCCCGCCGGCAGTGCGCCGCCGGTCAAGGTGTATGTGATCGGACCAACGCCACCCGTTGCCACGTTGGTTTGTGAATATGGCGCGCCGAGCTTGTTCTGTGTCGATGGCGTGGCCGTCATATCCAAGGCGGCTGCGGCAGCCAGTGTGCCGCTGATCGTCTTGGTGACAAACGCGCCAAGGTCGTCCGTCACCTGAATTTCATAAGTGAAAGGACCGAAGGTTGTCGGATAGCCGGAAACGAGACCAGTGTTCGGGTCGAGCGTGGTACCATCTGGCAGTGCGCCGCCCGTCAACGTAAAGGTATAAGGGCCGGTGCCTGCAAAGCCGACATTCTGTTGGCTGTAGAGCGAACCGACCTGCGTGGTGCTGGAGGGCGTCGCGATCATGTCGAGTTCGCCGGTGGCCGCAGAGATGACGATGGTCTGGATGCCGGAAACGCCCGTCTCGGTGCCGTTGGTGGCAAAGACGGTGTAGGTGTAAGTACCGGCAACAGTCGGCGTGCCGCTGATCGCGCCGGACGACGGATCGATGCTCAGGCCCGGCGGCAGTGCACCGCTGGCGATCGAATAGGTGAACGGCCCGGTTGCGCCGCTCGCGCTATAGGTCGTGCCGGACGTATAAGCCGTGCCGACGGTGCCATCGCTGGGGGTGCCGCTGACGGAAATGACCAGCGTACACGCGCCCGCAGGCGCACGATTTACCACCAGCGACAGGTCTACAACCCCCGTGCCGGTCGTGCCGGTCACCGTGCCGGTGACTGCCCGGTTGCCGTTGCCGGCGCAGGTCAGGCCGCTCAGCGTACCATCGCTGTTGATGGTGATGCCTTCCTGCGGCACGGTCGCCGAATAGCTATAAGGCCCCGTGCCACCGCTACCCAGCAGGAACGGGGTATGATTATACAGCGTCCCTTGGTCGATGTGGAACGGCGACGGATTGGTCGTCACCGTAATGGTCTGGGCACTGGCTGGTGCGACCAGCAACATGGTCGTCAGTGCGGACACCATGACCATTAAATAAAGCAACGCCCGCTTCCATAAGGAAGCAGGCTGATCCGTCGGGATGGCCGACATATTTAACCCCTTTTTTAATAAAATATTGATTGGGTTAAATATTAGTTGACGATCTTAAGGTCAAACCACTGGGGCTGTAGACGGGCTCGATATGACATGGAAATTGCCGCAAGGAGTCATGGGGTTAGGGCTTAGTTGTCCGCATCTATGTCAATATGAGAACGATTGTAGCGGCCAGCCGATCTTGTTAGGGTGCGATTAGGGCATGGCGTTTTTGTTGCGATGCAATATAAAAGTGCATTATGCGCGTTGCGATTGTTGATGAAAGCCCGGCAAGGGCGGCGGTGATCCGCGAAGGGCTGGAAGCATCCGGCCTGCGGGATATTAATTTGTTCACCGAACGCCGCGGGCTGGTCGCTGCGCTTAATGACTTGCAGCCCGATGTCATCTTGATGAACCTCGCCAATCCGAGCCGGGATATGCTGGAAGAAAGTTTCATGGTGTCGCGCGCCTTGGCCCGGCCCATTGCGATGTTCGTTGATCAAAGCGATGAAGATGCGATCGCACAGGCGGTCGATGCGGGCGTGTCGGCCTATGTCGTCGATGGCCTGAAAACCGAGCGGATCAAGGCGGTGCTGGAACTCGCAATCAAGCGGTTCAACGCCTTTGCGCGGCTCCAGTCCGAATTGGATGAGGCGCGCACGGCGCTTGCCGACCGTAAATCGGTCGATGCGGCCAAGGCGTTGCTGATGAAGAAGCGCGGGATGGATGAACCGGCAGCCTATGCGGCGCTGCGCAAGGCGGCGATGGATAGCGGTCGGCGCATGGCCGATGTCGCGGATGCATTGCTGACGGCTGAAAAATTGATGGGAGGGCTGTGAGCATGGACCGGGTGCGTGTCGGTTTCCTGCCTTTGGTGGATGCAGCGCTGCCCATTTTGGCGCGCGAACTGGGCTATGCCGAGGCCGAGGGGATCGATCTTGAGCTGGTAAAGGACATGAGCTGGGCCGCCGTCTGCGACCGGCTGATCTATCGCCAGACGGATGCCGCGCATATGGTCGCGCCCTTGGCGCTGGCGGCGACATTGGGGCTGGGGCGGCCCGCTGTGCCGCTTGCTGTGCCGTTCGTACTGGGCCTGAATGGCAATGCGATCACCTTGCATCCGGCGATTGCGGCGCAAGTGACGGAGATCGGCGCGTTGCAGGATGTGACGATCACTGGCCAGCGGCTGGCCGCCTTGATCCGATCACAGACACGCAAGCTACGCTTTGGGGTGGTGCATCGCTATTCCAGCCATAATTACATGCTGCGTTATTGGTTGTCGGGTTGCGGGATCGATCCCCATCATGATGTCGAGATCGTCACCGTCGCCCCGCCTTATGCGGCAGAGGCGCTGGCGGATGGCGAGGTGGACGGTATTTGCGTCGGCGAACCATGGAACAGTGTGGCGGTGGATCGCGGCGTGGGGGTGATTGTCGCCGTGACCGCGCAAATCTGGCAGCGCGGGGTGGAAAAGGTCCTGACCATGCGCCGCGACCGGATGGAAGAGATGGGCGAGCCAGCCCATCGCCTGATCCGCGCGCTCTATCGGGCGGGCGAGGCATTTGTCGATCCTGAACGGCAGGATGACATTGCGGCGTTATTGGCCGGGGCAGATTATCTCGATGGCTCGGCGGCACTGATCGGGCGGGCGATGTCGAATCATATTCTGCTCGCCAAAGATCATGCGCCGGTGTCGGTGCCCGATTTCATGGTCCAGCATCGCGAGGCCTCAAATTTCCCTTGGGTCAGCCAGGCCGCATGGCTTTATGCCCAAATGTGCCGGGCAGGGCATGTCGCGCCAAGCGACCATGATTATGAACTGGCCAAGGCGGTGTTCCGGCCCGATGTCTATCGCGCCGCGATGCGTAATACAGGTGCGGCGTTGCCGGGCGCGAGCGCCAAGCTGGAAGGTGGCATTACCGACCCTGTGGGGGTTGGCACAGTGCAGGGCAGGCTGATCCTTGGCTCGGACAGTTTCTTTGACGGGCGCGCATTCGATCCCGATAATCTGGCGGCGGCTTTATAGGGTCATTTGATCTGTATCTGCCTTCAAATTAGGCACGGTTTCGCACGGTTTTTGGGCAATTGCCTATAAATGCTGCACTGCAAAAATTCTCTTGCGTTCAAGCCGAATCAAGGTCATCTTTAGGCCATCGGGCGATGACGTCCGGTGATGAAATAGTCGATCCGCTGCAACGGCGCGCGTGATCTGACTGGCACTAAAATGCAACGGCAATGTCGCCACCTGCTTGGGAAATATCCTTCGCAGCGTGGTTTTCCGCGTCCTCGATCATGATGATCGAGAGGACAGGCGAGTGTGCCGAACCGTTTCCAGCTTTCCAATTTCGACCATTAAGGGGAATTCAACCATGCGGACGATTGTAGGTACAGCCATAGGCCTCGCATTGATGGCATCACTCACCGCTTGCGGCGGTAAAGATGCGTCAGAAGCCCCGGTCACGAAAAGCGATCTGGAAAAGCCGGTGTTGAAGCTCGGCTTCATCAAACTCACCGACATGGCCCCGCTCGCCATCGCCAAGGAAAAGGGCTTCTTCGCGGAAGAGGGCCTGACCGTGATGCTGGAGCCGCAGGCGAATTGGAAGGTTCTCCTCGATGGCGTGATCTCCGGTCAGCTTGATGGTGCGCACATGCTGGCGGGCCAGCCGATTGCAGCCAAGATCGGCCTTGGCGTGAAGGGCGATCTCGTCGCGCCGATCAGCCTTGATCTGAACGGCAATGCGATCACTTTGTCCAACCGCGTCTATGCGATGATCGAACCGACCTTGGCCAAAGGCCCGGACGGCAAGCCGCTGCACCCGATTTCGGCTGCATCGTTGAAGCCGGTCGCGGACAAGATGAAGGCCGAGGGCAAGCCGCTCAAAATGGGCATGGTGTTCCCGGTCAGCCCGCATAATTACGAACTGCGGTATTGGCTGGCGGCCGGTGGTCTCAACCCCGGTTTCTATATGCCGGGCGATGTCGCCGGGACCAGCGGCGCGGATGTGCAGCTTTCCGTTACCCCGCCGCCGCAGATGCCGTCGACGTTGGAAGCAGGCACGATTGACGGCTATTCGGTCGGCGAACCTTGGAATCAGGCGGCGGTCGCCAAGAAGATCGGCGTGCCGGTCATCACCGATCACGACATCGCCAATTTCAACCCGGAAAAGGTGCTGGGCCTGACCAAGGCCTTTGTCGAAGCCAATCCCAAGACCGTCAAGGCGCTTGTCCGCGCAATCATCAAGGCGCAGATGTGGCTTGATGCAGAAGGCGGCAAGAACCGTGCGGAAGCGGTGAAAATCCTGTCCCAGTCGAAATATGTCGGCGCGGATGAAAAGGTCATCGCGGCGTCGATGACTGGGCAATTCACCTTCGGTCCCGGCGACACTCGTCCGGCACCCGATTTCAACATCTTCTTTGGCCATTATGCCGGCTATCCCTTTTATTCGGATGCCGTCTGGTATCTGACGCAGATGCGCCGCTGGGGCCAGATTGCCGAGGCCAAGCCGGACGCTTGGTATCTCGATACGGCCAAGGCGGTCTATCGCCCGGACCTGTACATGGCGGCGGCCAAATCCTTGGTTGATGAAGGCAAGGCACCGAAAGATGCCTTCCCCGAAACAGACGGTTTCCGGGCCGATCAAGGCAAGTTCATCGATGGCGTCGCCTATGATGGCAAGCAGCCAAACGCCTATCTCACAAGCTTTAAAATCGGGCTGAAGGGTGATCAGAAGGTCACTTCTACCGGCGTAAAATAAGGAAAAGCCCGATGTCTAAGGCTGCATTGAAACTCGTCGGAACGGAGCATGAAGTGACCCCCAACGCCACCAACACTCCTGCCGCCAGCCCCCAACAGGCTGTCCCCGCCACACGCTCCCCCTTGAATGTGTCGGTCTGGATTGCCCGCTTGAAGCTGCCGTCACCCGACAAGCTCTTTGCGGCCCTCTGGCCGCCAGTGCTCGGCATGAGTGCCTTCCTCCTGCTCTGGGCGCTGGCGGCCCCTCGCATTGAAACCTCGCTCGGCAATTTGCCGGGACCATATGAGGTGCTGGATCAGTTCAAGGTGCTGTGGGCAGAACATGTCACGGCGCGCGCCGATGCGGCAGCGGTCATATCGGCGGGCGGCATGTATTCCGGCTCACCGACCTTTATCGACCAGATCTTCACCTCGCTCGAAACCGTGGCGATGGGCTTTATCCTCGCGACCTTGGTGGCGGTGCCATTGGGGTTGCTCGCCGGTCTGTCCAAGACGTTTAACGCTGCGATCAATCCGCTGGTGCAGGTGATGAAGCCTGTCAGCCCGCTTGCATGGTTGCCGATCGTGACGATGGTGGTGTCGGCCTCGATCACCAGCACCGATCCGATGCTGGCCAAGAGCTTTGTCATCTCGGCGATCACCGTGATGCTGTGCTCGCTCTGGCCGACGCTGATCAATACGGCGGTTGGGGTATCGAGCATCGACAAGGATTTGCTCAACGTCGGTCGCGTGCTGCGTCTGGGCTGGATGGCCAAGCTGACCAAGCTCGTCCTGCCATCGGCGGTGCCTTATATCTTCACCGGTATGCGCCTGTCGCTGGGTGTGGGCTGGATGGTGCTGATTGCGGCGGAAATGCTCGCGCAGAATCCCGGCCTTGGCAAATTCGTCTGGGATGAATTCCAGAACGGTTCGGAAAAGTCGCTCGCCCGCATCATGGTCGCCGTCATCGTCATCGGTCTTATCGGCTTTGCCCTCGACCGGATCATGGGCGCGATCCAGACCTTCGCCAGCCGCAACGCCGGGAGATAATCGCATGACGACCCAGCCGATCCTCTCGTTGAAAAATGTGACCAAGGGCTATCCCGGCATGCCGGTCCTGAACGGGATCGACCTTGATGTCGCCGAAGGCGAATTCATCGCGATCCTCGGTTTTTCAGGGACTGGCAAGACGACGCTGATTTCGCTGATTGCAGGGCTTGCCAGCCCGGATAGCGGCGAAGTGACCATTCGCGGCAAGGCGGTGGACGGGCCGGGTCTGGAAACCAGCCTCGTGTTCCAGAGCTATTCCCTGTTTCCGTGGTTGACGGTGGAGGGCAATGTCGCGCTGGCGGTCGATGCGGTACATAAGGGCAAGACCAAACAGGAACGCGCGGCGCTGGTGCGTCGCACGGTCGAACTGGTCGGCCTTGGCCATGCGATGGATCGTAAGCCGTCGGAATTGTCGGGCGGGATGCGCCAGCGCGTGTCGGTAGCCCGCGCCTTGGCGATGAAGCCGGAAATTCTGCTGCTGGACGAGCCATTGTCGGCGCTTGATGCGTTGACCCGCGCCAAGCTGCAAAATGAGATCGACCGCATCCGCGAACAGGAAAAGCGCACGATCATCCTCATCACCAATGATGTGGACGAGGCATTGTTGCTCGCGGATCGGGTGGCCATTCTCGAACCGCAGCCATCGGGCAAGATCGGGCGCATCTTCGACGTCAACATTCCCCGTCCGCGCGAACGCACCGCGCTCAACCATGATGAGGCGTTCAAGGCGCTGCGCAGCAAGATCGCCAATTATCTGGATGATCTCAACACAGCCCGCAACAATGCAGGCGGCGATGATTGCCAATTACCGCAGATTGCCCCGATCACGGGTCTCAACCCGCCCAAGGCCTATCTCGATGCGGCGAAATCGGGGCTGGAACGGCGCTATCTCGAATTCTTCAAGGTCAACAAGGTCTATCCAACCCCCAAGGGACCGTTGACCGTGGTGGAAGATTTCACCTTGTTGATGGACAAGGGCGATTTCGTATCTTTGATCGGCCATTCGGGCTGCGGCAAGTCGACCGCGCTGACGATGGCGGCGGGCTTGAACAGCATTTCGGGCGGCGGGATCGTACTCGATGGCCATGAAATCAGCGGCGCAGGGCCGGACAAGGGCGTGGTGTTCCAATCGCCCAGCCTGATGCCCTGGCTGACCGCGCGGCAAAATGTGCTGGCAGGCGTCAACCGCGTCTATCCCCATGCGACCCGCAAGGAACGGCTGGAGATCGTCGATTATTATCTCAACCGCGTTGGCCTTGGGGATAGTCTTGATCGGCTGGCGGCGGAAATGTCGAATGGCATGCGCCAGCGTGTCGGCATCGCCCGCGCTTTCGCCTTGTCGCCCAAGCTGCTGCTGCTCGATGAACCGTTCGGCATGCTCGATAGCCTGACCCGCTGGGATTTGCAGGATGTGCTGATGGAGGTGTGGGAACGCACCAAGGTCACCGCGATTTGCGTCACCCATGATGTTGATGAGGCGATCCTGCTCGCCGACCGGGTGGTGATGATGACCAATGGACCGAATGCGCGGATCGGCAAGATCCTGCATGTCGATCTGCCCCGACCGCGTGACCGTAAGGCGTTGCTCGAACACCCGAAATTCTATGCGTATCGCGAGGAAGTTTTGCAATTTCTCGCCGATTACGAACACGGCGCCCATGCCGAGGCTGCCTGAGAAACGCGTAAATGAGGATGCCCTGAAAATGAAAACGACCATGAACAGGGAGAACAACATGACCAAGACCATGATGACGACCGCCCTTTTTGCCTCTGCTGCTGCACTGGTCACCCCCGCATTCGCGGATGAGATCAAGCTCAAGCCGCTGGTCGATGCGCGGCTGCGCTATGAACAGGTTGATCAAGACGGGCTTGCCCCCAAGGCTGAAGCCGTCACGGCGCGCGCCCGCTTGGGCGTGGAAGCCAGCAACAGCGTGTTTTCGGCATTGGTTGAGGCGGAAGGCACGCTCGCGCTTGATGAAAAATATAATAGCGGGCTGAACGGCAAGACCGCCTATCCATTGATCGCCGACCCGGAAAATGTCGAGCTTAACCGCGCCCAAGTGCAGTTCAAGGGGCTGGCCAAGACGGTCGTCACCATGGGCCGCCAGCGCATCAACCTTGATGACCAGCGCTTTGTCGGCGCGGTGGGCTGGCGCGATAATGAACAGACGTTCGATGCCGTGCGGGTCGAATATATGGGGATCAAGAACCTGAAGGCGGATCTGACCTATAGCTGGTCGGCCCGCACCATCTGGGGCATGGACGGCGGCAATCGCTATGGCGCGGCTCGGCAACAGGCGATCTCCGGGGACAATGTTTTTGCCAATGTGACCTGGAAGCAGCCGCTCGGCACCGTGACCGGCTTTGCCTATCTCGTCGATCAGGATGAAACGAAGGTCTCTGGCTTCCGCAATTCCAGCCAGACCTATGGTGCGCGCTATGCCGGCAATTTCCCCCTGACCAAACTCGCCAAATTGTCGGCGGTCGTCAGCTACGCCTATCAGCGCGATTACAAGGCCAATCCGAATGATTATGCGGCGGATTATTGGCTCGGCGAACTCGCGGTGGAGGCCAAGGGCTTCAAGCTGACCGGCGGTTATGAATTGCTGGGCGCAGGCAAGGGGACAAGCGCGGGCCAGACGCTCGCGAGCTTCCAGACCCCGCTTGCAACCCTGCACAAGTTCAATGGCTGGGCGGATAAATTCCTGACCACACCCGCCAATGGCTTGCAGGATATGTATGCCACGCTTGGTTACACCCGTCCCAAGGTTGGTCCGTTCGATGCGATCTCCGCGAGCGTGACCTATCATGATTATGACAGCGACCGTTTCAACATTGATGACGGCAGCGAAATCAATCTGGTGCTCGCGGCAAAGCTCCGGAAATTCGCCTTCACGCTCAAATATGCCGACTACAACGCCAAGGCTTTTGCCACCGATACCAGCAAGCTCTGGGCATCGGTTGAATGGGCTTACTGAGGAAATAGATGATGTCCAACAAACCCCATCTCATTGTTATTGGCAACGGCATGGCCGGTTGTCGCGCGGTTGAGGAAATCCTTGCCCGTGATGGCGACAAGTTCCGCATTTCGATCTTCGGCGCGGAGCCGCGGGTCAATTACAACCGGATCATGCTGTCGCCGTTGCTGGCGGGGGAAAAGAGTTTTGAGGACATCATCATCAATGGCCATGACTGGTATCAGGATAACCAGATCGAACTGGTGTCCGGTGATCCGGTCGTGGCGGTTGATCGCGCGAAAAAGACGGTGACCGCCGCATCGGGCCGGGTGGAACATTATGACAAGCTCCTGATCGCCACCGGGTCCGATCCGTTCATCATCCCGGTGCCGGGGCATAAATTGCCCGGCGTCATCACCTTCCGCGATATGGACGATGTCGGCGCGATGCTGGAAGCGGCCAATCGCGGTGGCGATGCGGTCGTGATCGGCGGCGGTCTGTTGGGGCTGGAAGCCGCGCATGGCTTGAGCCTGCGCGGTATGAAGGTGACGGTCATCCATCTGATGCCGACCTTGATGGAACGCCAATTGGATGAGGCTGCGGGCTGGCTGCTCAAATCCGCGCTGGAAAGCCGGGGCCAGACGATCCTGACCGGGGCCGATACCGCCGAAATCTATGGCGAGGGCAAGGTCGAAGGCGTGCGTTTGAAGGATGGCCGCGACATTCCGGCGACCATCGTCGTGATGGCGGTCGGCATTCGTCCGAATACCAAGCTCGCCAAGGAAACCGGCCTCGCGGTCGGGCGCGGCATTCAGGTCGATGACGATATGGTCACATCGGATGCCGATATTCTCGCGGTCGGCGAATGCGTCGAACATGATGGCAATGTCTATGGCCTAGTCGCGCCCTTGTGGGACATGTGCCGCAGCCTTGCCGCAGGTCTGGTCGCGGAACCCAATGGCTATCGCGGGTCGGTGACATCGACCAAGCTCAAGGTCGCGGGGCTGGATGTGTTTTCCGCTGGTGATTTTTCGGGCGGCGAGGGATGCGAGGACATCGTCCTGCGCGATGCGACCCGTGGCGTGTACAAGCGCGTCATCGTCAAGGATGACCGATTGGTCGGCGCGGTATTGTATGGCGATACGGCGGACGGCAATTGGTATTTCGATCTGCTGAAAAAAGAAGAGGATGTCTCCTCGATCCGTGATGCCCTGATCTTCGGTCAGGCGTTCGCATCCGGCGGGGGCCTTTCCGCAAACCCTATTGAGGCCGTTGCGGCCATGGCAGACGATGCGGAAGTCTGCGGCTGCAACGGCGTGACCAAGGGGCAGGTCATGGCCTGCATCGGCGGCGGGGCGACCAGCCTCGATGCAGTGCGTGCGGGCTGCAAGGCATCGGCGAGCTGCGGTAGCTGCACCGGGCTGGTGGAGAACATTCTCGCCTTCGCCATGGGCGATGATTATGCGGGCGAGCGCGAAAACAAGCCGATGTGCAAATGCACCAGCTTCACCCATGAAGATGTCCGCAAGGCGATCATCGACAAGGAATTGAAGGTCATTCCGCAGGTGATGCAGGCTTTGTCATGGAGCACGCCGGACGGGTGTTCGTCCTGCCGCCCTGCGCTCAATTATTATCTGTTGTGTGCATGGCCGGGCGAGCATGAGGAAGATCCGCAGAGCCGGTTCGTCAATGAACGCATGCACGCCAATATTCAGAAAGACGGCACCTATTCGGTCGTCCCGCGCATGTGGGGCGGGGTTACGACCCCGAACGAACTGCGCGCCATTGCCGATGCCGCCGATAAATATAATGCGCGGATGGTGAAGGTGACGGGTGGGCAGCGGCTCGATCTGTTTGGCATCAAAAAGGAAGATCTGCCATCGATCTGGGCTGATTTGAACGCCGCCGGGATGGTCAGTGGCCATGCCTATGGCAAGGCTCTGCGCACGGTTAAAACCTGTGTCGGTTCGGAATGGTGCCGGTTCGGCACGCAGGATTCGACCGGGCTTGGCATCAAGCTGGAACAGATGACCTGGGGGTCATGGATGCCGCACAAGTTCAAGATTGCGGTATCGGGCTGCCCTCGCAATTGCGCGGAAGCGACGATCAAGGATTTTGGCGTGATCTGCGTCGATAGCGGTTATGAACTGCTGATCGGTGGCAATGGCGGCATTCATCTGCGCGGCACGGATTTGTTGTGCAAGGTATCGACTGAGCAAGAGGCGATGGATTATTGCGCCGCCTTCATCCAGCTCTACCGCGAAGAAGCCCGTTATCTCGATCGCACCGCGCCTTGGGTGGAACGGGTCGGGCTTGATTATGTCAAGCAGCGGATCGTCGAGGATGCGACCGGGCGCGAGGCACTGCGGAGCCGGTTCCTTTATGCCCAAAGCTTTTTGCAGGTCGACCCATGGGCCGAACGCGCCGCTGGCAAGGAAGCGCATCTGCACCAGCATATCGCTGAAATCCGGCCCTTTGCCGTCGTGGGAGGACGTTGATCATGATCGCCGAATGGCTCGATATTGGCCCTGTGGACCAGCTCCCCGCCTTGGGCGCGCGCACCTTGCCGGTGCAGGGAGGCGAGGAAATCGCTATTTTCCGCACCGCCAATGGCAGCGTCTATGCGCTCGTCAACAAATGCCCGCACAAGCATGGTCCACTGTCGCAGGGCATTGTCCATGACACGACCGTGACGTGTCCGCTCCATAATTGGCGCATCTCGCTCATCACGGGCGAGGCATTGGGCGAGGACAAGGGCTGCGTGCCGGTGATTCCGGTCAAGATCGACGGGGGGCGCATCCTGATCGGTCGCGCTGCAGCTTTGGCGGGGGTGATGTGATCGAAACGCGGACCACTTGCGCTTATTGCGGTGTCGGTTGCGGCATCCGCGCCACGCCGACCGGTCCGCGTGCGGTCACGATCAAGGGCGACCCGGATCACCCGGCCAATTTCGGGCGGCTGTGTTCCAAGGGGACGCATCTTGGCGAAACCATCGGGTTGGAAGGGCGCTTGCTCTATCCTGAAATCAATCAGGTGCGGGTCGATTGGAATATCGCGCTTGATCATGTCGCCAGCCGCTTTCAAGCGACCATTGCCGAACATGGGCCGGAAAGCGTGGCCTTTTATGTGTCGGGCCAGTTGCTGACCGAAGATTATTACGTCGCCAACAAGCTGATGAAGGGTTTTATCGGCACGGCCAATATCGACACCAACAGCCGCCTGTGCATGGCGAGCGCGGTCGCCGCGCATAACCGCGCCTTTGGCGAGGATGTGGTGCCATGTTCTTATGACGATCTGGAAAAATCCGACCTGATTATCTTGGTCGGGTCGAACACCGCATGGTGCCATCCGGTGATCTGGCAGCGGATCGAGGCGGCGCGGGAAAAGCGCGGGACCAAATTGGTCGTGATCGATCCCCGCCGCACCGAAACCGCCGAACGCGCCGATCTGCATCTGGCGATTGCGCCCGATGGCGATGTGGCGTTGTTCAATGCGTTGCTGTTGCATTTGCACCGGAATGGCGGGCTGGATGAGGCGTTTCTGGGGACCAAGGTCAACACGCCGGATGATTTCTGGGCGCAACTGACTGCGGGTGATTGCGGCGTTGATCAGGCCGCGCTCGATCAGTTTTTCGCCCTGTTCGCCGCCCATCCGCGCACCGTGACTCTGTTCAGCCAAGGGGCGAACCAGTCCACCTCCGGCACGGACAAGGGCAATGCGATTATCAACCTCCATCTTGCCACTGGTCGGATCGGCCAGCCCGGCATGGGACCGTTCAGCATCACCGGCCAGCCCAATGCGATGGGCGGGCGCGAAGTGGGCGGGCTTGCGTCCATGCTCGCGGTGCATATGGGTTTTAGCGCCGCCGAACAGGACCGCGCCCAGCGTTTCTGGCAGTCGCCCAATATGTGTTCTGGTCCCGGTTTGAAGGCGGTCGAGATGTTCGATGCGGTCGCCGCTGGCAAGATCAAGGCGATCTGGATCATGGCGACCAATCCGGCGGTCTCGATGCCCGATGCGGGCGATGTGCGGGCGGCGCTGGCGAATTGCCCGTTGGTCGTCGTATCGGATTGCATTGCCGAGACGGACACCACCGCCTTTGCCCATGTGAAGCTCCCGGCCCTTGGCTGGGGGGAGAAGGATGGCACCGTCACCAATTCCGAACGTCGTATTTCGCGCCAGCGCGGCTTTCTCGCCCCCGCAGGCGAGGCGCGGCCCGATTGGTGGATCATCGCGCAGGTGGCGCAGCGCATGGGCTGGGCCGATGCGTTTGATTTTCCCAATGCCGCCAGCATCTTTCGGGAGTTTGCGGCGCAGACCGGCTTTGAAAATCAGGGCGCGCGGGTGCTGGATATTGGCGATTATGCCGATATTTCGGATGTGGATTATGATGCGCTCGAACCCTTTGTCTGGGGCGGGGCATCGCCCTTTGCGGATCGCCCGTTCACGACATCGAATGGCAAGGCCAATCTGGTGCTTGCCAAGCCTGCGCAGCGCGAGGCCGATCCGGCCTTTCCGTTTCGCCTCAACACCGGGCGTTATCGCGACCAATGGCACACGATGACCCGCACCGGCCTGTCGCCGAAATTGTCGCAGCATCGCCGCGAACCATTGGTCGAGATACATCCGGATGACGCGCAGGCGCTGCATATTCAAGATGGCGGGCTGGCAGAGGTCGCGACACCCCATGGCGCGAGCATCTATCGCGTATCGGTGACGGATGGCCAGCGCCGGGGCGAATTGTTCGTGCCGATGCACTGGACCGATCAGTTTTCCTCTGCAGGGCGCACGGGCCTGTTGCCGGGCAAGGACCGCGATCCCGTGTCGGGCCAGCCGGGGTTCAAGAATACGCCTGCGATAATCGCGTCGGTCGCGCCCGATTGGAGCGGTTTTCTGGTGACGCAGACGCTACCGGACGCGATCGATTTGCTGTATCATACCAAAGTCCGGACTCCGGCGGGCTGGTTGATCGAACTGGCGGGCATGGGCGATGCCGATGCGGCGCTCGCGTTGCTGCCATCCGGCGAACGGGCTGAAGTGGTCGATGCACGGCGCGGCACGATCCGGGCGGCGGTAATTGGAGATGGCCATTTGCAGGCGGCGCTGTTTATCGCCCGCGATGGGAGCCTGCCGCCGCGCGATTGGCTGGTGGCGCAGTTGTCGATGAACGAAGCGTCGTCGATTGAATTGCTGGCCGGGCGTTCGGCCACGCCTGCCCCTGATCGGGGTGCGATTATTTGCGTCTGCTTCGATGTCGGGATGATGACGATCCTCGACGCGATTAGTGCCCAATCCTTGACCTCGGTCGAGGCGGTGGGTGCGGCACTGAATGCAGGCACCAATTGCGGGTCATGCCGCCCTGCGATTGCTCGTCTGTTGTCGGAAAAGGAACTGATCAATGGCTGAATTGATTGCTCCGGGTGAAGTCTGGCTGGTCGGCGCGGGGCCGGGCGATCCCGATCTGCTGACGCGCAAGGCGGAAAAGCTGATTTTGGCTGCCGATATTGTCTTTTACGATGCGCTGGTCGGGCCGGGCGTGCTCGATCTCATTCCGGCAGGTGTCGCCCGCATCAATGTCGGCAAGCGTTCGGGGCGGCATAGCAAGGACCAGACGAGCATCAACGATTTGCTGGTCAAAGCGGCGCTGCGGGGCCAAAGGGTGGTGCGGTTGAAGGGCGGCGATCCGTCGATCTTCGGGCGGTCGGCAGAGGAAATGGCCGAACTCGCCGCGCATGATATTCCGGTGTCGATTTGCCCCGGCATTACCGCCGCGAGCGCAGCCGCCGCCAGCGCAGGGATTTCGCTGACGCTTCGAGGCATGGCGCGCAAATTGACGTTTCTTACTGCTCATGCGCGGGCGGGCGAAGAATTGGAACTCGATTGGCAGGCCTTGGCCGATCCGGAAGCAACCCTTGCGATTTATATGGGCAAGGCGGTGTCGGGTGAGATCTCTCGTGCATTGATCGCGCATGGGCTGGCGAAAGACACGCCTGCGCTGGTCGTGGAAAATGCCAGCCTGCCGAACCAGCGCCTGGTCCGCACGCGGCTGGACCTGTTGGAACTGGCGGCAGCCCCGGTGATTACCGATGGCCCGGCGATTTTGCTGATCGGCCCGGCTATCGGCGCATGGCCGAGCTGTTTGTTGCAAGGGGTTGCAGGCGAAGGCCGTAGCATTGTATCCGACCTGTCCCGGGTGGACTAGGAAGAATATACATGACTGACGAACCGATCCTGTTGAACGTCGAAGATGGTATCGCGACGATTACGCTCAATCGCCCGGAGGCGGGGAACGCGATCAACCTGCCGCTGGCCAAGGCCATGTTTCAGGCCGCGCTCAAATGCGAGGCCGACCCATTGATCCGCTGTGTCGTGCTGACGGCGAAGGGTCGGCTGTTTTGCGGCGGTGGCGATCTGGGCGACTTTGCGACGGCAGGCGAGAATATCGGCGCGTATCTGGCGGAACTGGCTGGCACGCTGCACATGGCGGTGGCGCGGCTGATGCGGATGCGCAAGCCATTGCTGGTGCTGGTCAACGGCCCTGCGGCTGGTGCTGGCCTTAGCCTTGCATTGATGGGCGACATGGTGATTGCCGGTCGTGCGGCGAATTTCTCGACGGCCTATGGTGGCGTCGGTCTCAGCCCGGATGGCGGTGCCTCATGGATGCTGCCGCGCCTTGTCGGCATGCGTCTCGCGCAGGAAATGATTATCGCCAATCGTCGCCTGTCGGCGGAAGAGGCCGAGGCTCATGGCCTGATCACCGCTGTGGTCGATGATGCGGAACTGGTGGCCGAAGGGCAAAAACGTGCCGCACGGTTGAATGCCAGCGCGGTTGGCGCGATTGGCGCGGCCCGCGCGTTGTTGCTGGAAAGCGTCGGCGGCGGGTTTGAAGCGCATCTCGATTTCGAACTGCGCTCAATCGCCGAACGCGGCACCAGCGCCGAATGCCGGGAAGGCGTCGCGGCCTTCCTTGAAAAGCGCAAGCCGGATTTCAAAAGCGTCGGTTGATGCGATGCAAAAAGGGGCGAGGCTGAAATCCATCATCGCCCCTTTTTTCGATCAATTTTAGAATAATGTGCTGAGCGCGATCGATCCATAAGCACGTGGGCCACGGCCTGCCTGTTCGGATGCGCCACCGCTTATTTGCAAGGATACATTGTGCGCGATGGCCTTGCTCGCGAACATGCCGGCGAATCCCTTTTTATAGCTGGGATCGCCTTGCAGCCCGGCCTCGATGCCCATGCGCAGATCATCCCGGCCAATGCGATGGCCAAGCTGTAATTTCGCCTGATAGGTGTCGTCAAACGCGCCATAGCTGCCATACCAGCCCAGCCGCCATTTCGGGCCGTCCAGCGCACCATCACTTTGGAGGCCGAGATCCCAGTTCGATCCGCGAAGATCGTTGCCGGGATCGTTGGGCGACAGGCTGGTGTCGGAAAAATGCGGCCCGGCCGATACATTCGCCCAGCCCCAATCGCCGGAGAATTGATAGACAAGGGCCGCATCCGCGCCGACATATTTGCCGATAATCTGCTGGCCGTTGGCTTCATATTTATAACGCCCTGCGGCAGTCCCCGCTCGGATGGCGAGGCCATGGCCAAGCGATGCGCCCGGCAATGACATCACGCCGCCCGCATAGCCGGACTGGCTTTCGCTGATCGTGCCGCCGACATAGGCTACGCCACGCAATGGTTCGGCGAAGGCGCTGTTCGTGCCGCAGATTGCTATGATGAAGCTGGTCAGCAGTGTCATGTTCTTCATGCTAATGCTCCTGCGGTGCGCATCCATTTTGGCTCCCGATGAAATTTGGTTATCGCTTGTGGCCGTTCGTGCAGCAGGGCGAGGCAGACGCGCCCGCCGCCGACCGAATATTCGCGATAGGCTTCCAGTTGCAGTCCTTCTTCGCTGCGACCATTCACGCGCAGGCGGAAATTTGCGGCCTGTGGCAAGGGTTCGAAGGACAACAGGCGGAAATTCTCTCCTTCTTGTCGGACAAGGCAGCGCAGATGGCCATTTTCGCTGCGGAGATGTCCGACATGCCATTCTGATGCATCGGCTTCGCCGCTGTGGTTCCACAGATGGGACAAGCGGAAACGCTTAACCTCGGACCAGCTATTGACGTCCCATTGCAGGGTGTTGCCGTACAGGCAGCTATTGAGTGGGTCCGCATCGCTGTCTTTCAGCCATTCGAAGCTCAATCCCAGCACGACTTCTTTCCCATCGCCAGAGATGTCCGTCCGCTGGACACGTCCACGGAACGGGACCGGGCCGCTCGGCAGGGACAATTGCCCATGAAGGATCGGTCCCAATGCGGCATGGCGGGCGGTCCTCAGGCTCATGCCGCGTGATGACACATCATAAGCAATCGCCATGGAAGACGGCACATCGTCGCTGTCGCCGACACGTACCTGCGCTATCATCGGCAGCGGGAAGCGGTGTTCGGTCCGCTTTTGATGGCGACGACCGCTGGCAAAGGACAGGGCCTTGACTGCAATCGCGCCATTGACCGTCAGCCAGACGAGGTTCGAGATGAACGCGCCTTCCGGCAGATGATGCTGGGTTAGATAGATCAGTGTCCCGGCAGTGATTGAACCGATCACCCCAATGGCCATCACGAATTGTGGCCATAGACGCAGCCAGAGGCTTCCCTGCATATCCAACCCCTTGGGCGTGACGGAAAAGCGCCATTTTATCGGGATCACCAGCGCAAGCGTCGCTTTCATGAAGGTGAAGAAGCGGAAGAAATTATATTCTTCGGTCCAGATCGTCTTGGCATAGCCGCGGCTGAACAGTTCATTGACGATGACGCCTGCCGTGAACCAAGCAAGGAAGATGCCGATGAACGGCCAGCCCGCCCAGATGATGGGCATTGATCCGGTCAGGATCACGGCCATTGGCAGGAAATAGACGATCGCCTTTTGCCAGCCTTCGAAATAGGTGATGGTCGACATGAAATAGGCGAGGCGTTGCGCGAGGGTCAGGTTGCCGCGAAAGAGAATGCCTTCCTTCAGCCAGACCTGCATCGCGCCCCGGCCCCAACGCAGCCGCTGGGTATCATATTGATCGAGGGTCGCAGGCGACAGGCCGAATGCCAGCGCTTCGCTATGATAGACCGAGCTCCAGCCGCGCTTGTGAATGCGCAAAGAGGTGTGCATGTCCTCGGTGATCGTGCCAGTGGCGACACCGCCGATATCTTCCAGCGTGGCCTTGCGCATCACGGCACAGCTGCCGCAGAAAAAGCCTGCGTTCCAGCGGTCCTTGCCCGGCTGGATGACGCGGTAGAACAGGGTCTGTTCGTGCCATGCTTCCTTGGTGCGCGCGGAGCCGCGATGCTGGAACGACCCGGTATTATAGAAATCCTGCGGGGTCTGGACGAAGCCGACCTTAGGGTCGACGAAATAGCCTAGGGTGCGCTCCAGAAATTCCGGCGATGGCGCATGGTCGCAATCGAGGATCGCGACGAATTCGGCCTCAGTATATTGGAGTGCGTTGTTGAGATTGCCCGCCTTGGCATGGGACCGGTCGGATCGCGCGATATAGCGCGTGCCCAATTCACGGGCGAGCGCTTCCATCTCCGGCCTGCACCCGTCATCCAGCAGCCAGATGTCCTTGACAAGGCGGACCTGCTTGGCAGCCAGCAAGGTATTGCGCAGAATATCGACGGATTCATTCCAGGTCGTGATCAATATGTCCGCTTCATAGCCCGCAGGCGGGGTCGGGGCGCGACGCTCGACCAAGGTCCAGGTGGAGAACACATGCAGCAGCAATGTCATCACCCCGAATAATTCCGCTACGAGCATCAAGGTCGAAATGATTGGCGCGGCCGGGTTCCACAACGGCAGGCGATAAGCAAAATAGCCGATAGTGATCGCGAGATATGCGATAAACGCAATGGCGGCGACCGGCCCAACATTGTGGTGGTGGCGAAATTGCGTCGATTCAACCGGCGTTCGCGCATCTGCGCTATATTGCGCGACGCTATCAACATCATGAAACACGGACTGGTCCCCTTTGGTCCTTGTAGTCCGCTTGAGTTCGCATATGCTGGTTAATAATTAATTATTGATATTAATTAAGTGCGATATTTTGGACGGATTTGGGGCTATTTATACAATTTATAATATTGATTTATAATGATAATAACTCAATTTTCTGGTGCTAAATTATTAAATCGATTTGAATGGCTGCAACCATTTTGCATCATTCATCAAGGATGTTTCCCGCTGTCATGCGCTTGCCTTCTCAAATGGCGAGGCTGATCACGGCCTCGGCAATTGCGTGATGCAGTCGGTCAAGGTCTGCGGCCTCAATGCTATAAGGCGGCATGACATAGACTGTATTGCCCATTGGCCGCAGTAACAGGCCTTGTTCCCGGAAATGCGCCAGCAGCCGGGGCGCGAGATGGGATAAATAGCCCTGATCTTGGCCCTGAGGTGTCGCCATCTCCATGGCGATGATCGTGCCTAATTGGCGCGGGTTTTCGATCCCCGGCACGGTTGCCAAGCTGTCTAAACCCGTCTGTTGGTGCGCGGCCAATGTCGCGATTCGCTCCAGCACCGGTTCATCCCGCCAGATCGCAAGATTGGCATTGGCGGCGGCGCAGGCAATCGGGTTGGCGGTATAGCTGGAGGAATGGAAGAATTGCTGCGCCCGGTCGGTGCTGTAATGCGCGTCATAAATGGCGGCGCTCGCCATCGTCGCGGCAAGTGGCAGTGCGCCGCCGGTCAAGCCTTTGGACAGGCACATCAGGTCCGGCACGATCTCAGCCTGTTCGCAGGCGGTTAACGTCCCGGTCCGGCCCCATCCGGTCATCACCTCATCGGCGATGAACAACACGCCGAAACGCGCACAAATCGCCCGCATTTCAGCCAGCACCCAAGCAGGGTAGATCAGCATCCCGCCCGCGCCAAGGATCAACGGCTCGATAATCAGCGCCGCCAGTTCGTGCGACCGGCAAGCCGCCTCCAGCGCATCCAAAGTCGCCTGTTCCTGTCCGGCGATGGGAAAGGGCAACGTCCCGACATCGAACAATAATGGCGTATAGGCACGGTTATAGACGCTTCGCGCGCCGACCGACATCGCGCCGATGGTGTCGCCATGATAGCTATGTTCCATCACCATGATGCGGTGACGCGTCTGGCCCCGGTGCAGCCAATAGCCCAAGGCCATTTTGATCGCGACCTCGACACTGGTCGACCCGGAATCGGACAGAAACACATAAGGCAGTGAGGGCGGCATGATCGCGGTCAGCCCTTGGGCCAAGGTTTCGGCCGGTTCATGGGTCCAGCCCGCGAAAATCACCTGATCGAGTTGTTGCGCCTGCGCGGCAATCGCCGCCATGATCCGGGGGTGGCAATGGCCATGGGTCGTGACCCACCAGCTCGAAATACCGTCGATGATGCGCTGACCATCCTCGGTCCACAAGATCGCCCCGCTGCCATGCGTCACCAGCGGCGTTGGTTCGCACAGGCCATGTTGGGTGAACGGGTGCCACAATGAAGATGTCATGCGGTGAAGTCCTCAAGGCGGAAATGGGCCTGAAAGGCGCTGGCCAAAGTCGCGTGATTGAGTGGTGCGATCAGCGGCAGGCGGCCCAGTCGCTTCACCCCGGTAAAGTTCGTAATCAGCGCCTCATTGTCCTCATTGGCATCGCCGACAAAGGCGATGCCGTGAATATTAATGCCGCGCCGTTTCAGGGCTTCGATCGACAACAGGCTATGGTTGATCGTGCCAAGGCTGGTCCGTGCCACAAGAATGGCCGGCAAGCCCCATGTCACGAACTGATCGGCATATAAGGTGTCACGGGTCAGCGGGACCATCACCCCGCCCGCCGCTTCGATGATCAACGGGCCATGGACCATCGGCGGGGTTAGTCGGGCTGTGTCGATCATCACCCCGTCAATTTCGGCGGAAAGATGCGGTGAACAGGGCGTGGTCAGGCGATAGGCCTCGGGCAGGATCTGGGATGCTTTCACGCCCGACAATCGGGCGACGGTCGCGCTGTCGCTCTCGGTTGCCGCATCTATGCCCGACTGCACCGGTTTCCAATAATGCGCGTTCAATGCGCCGACCAAGGCGCTGGCGAAGATGGTTTTGCCAATATCGGTATCGGTGCCGGTGACGATGAAGATGGGGGATGCTGACATCAGCCGATGGCCTCTCGCTGATAATGACAGGTGACGATCTGATAGGTGGCACATCCGCCCGCCATTTCAAATCGGCGCATCACGCGGCGCAGCGCCGCCGGGGGCAAGGGGCGGTGGCATGGATCGGCGGTGCCTGCGCCGATCTGCTTGACCCCGTGGAGAAAGTCGCGGGCATTGTCATAACGGTCGATATGAGTGGCGACGGTGCAGGTGGCTTGCACGCCAGCGGGCTTGATCGCGTGGTATTGGGCAAGGCTGGGGAAGGCCGGGGTGCCGGGCGTCAGGCCTTCTGCCAGATGGGCATGCCGCCATTCATGGAAACTGTCGGCACCCAAGGTCGTGAAGATGCAATGCCCGCCCGGTTTCAGGCGCTTAATCAGCCGCGCGACCCCGGTTTCGATGTCATCGAACCATTGGAATGCGAGGCTGGAACAGATGAGGTTGAAGCCTTCTTCCCCATCCGGCGTGCCATATTCGCCGTCGAGCGTGGCAAATGCGATGGCGGGGTGGGTGCCGATGCGTTGCTGGCACCGCGCGACCATCGCGGGTGAAAGGTCGGTGACGAGATATTGCCCGTGGAGGCCATGATCGATCAGGCCTTGGGTCAAAAAGCCGGTGCCGCAGCCGATTTCCAAAATCCGGGGCGAGGGCGGCAGATCGAGCGTCGCAATACGGTCGGTGAGCGCATGGGCGACGATCTGCTGCACCTTGGCATGGCGGTCGTAATCCTGCGCGTTGGAAAAGGCGCGTGCGATGCGATCATGGCGCGGGGCGTTCATGCGATGCGTTCCAGCCATGTGGCGATCTGCGCCGCGCAATCGGCGGCATGGGTGAGGGGGAGGAGATGCCCACCATCTGCAAATGTGATCTGTTCCAGTTGCGGCGTGTGGGCAAATAGCTGCTGGCGCATCTCGGCAGGGAGTAGGGGGTCTTGCGCGCCGTGCAGGGCCAATAAGGGCAAATCCCATTGGCTGCTGTCCGTCCGGCAGTCGCCATCGCGTAGCAGCGTCAGATCATCGCGCAACATCGCCGGGTCGGGATCGGGGAAGGGCGCATCGGTCCCGCAACGTTGGCGAAAATCGGCGAGTACTTGCCGGGGGGCGCGGTCCAATTGCGTCAACATCCGGGTGACGATGCGCGACGCGACGCCGGGGAAATGGTCTTGCGCGGTGAAACAGTCAAAGCCGTTGATCGCGACCAAGGCCAGGCAATGGGCGGGCGGATCGCGCAGCAGGTGCATCGCGCCAAGCGAATGGGTGACCGCCACGAACGGCCCGTCCATTATCGGTGCAGACGGCGCGTGAAAATAGCCGCGATCCATGCGCATGGCCGGGAATTTCGGTAAAGCGGCGGCCACCCCATCCCAGAAATGGGCATCAAAACCCCAGCCATGGAGGAACAACAGCCTCACCGACAATCCTCAATGCTGTTGAGCAATTGGTCGATGTCCGCAATCTGATGGGGCGCGCGCAGCACCAGTCGCAACCGGCTCGTCCCGCTTGGTACGGTCGGCGGGCGAATGGCGGCGGCCATGATCCCGGCTTTTGCCAGTCGCGCACTCAATTCCACGGTCGCTGTAGCATCGCCGATCATTGCGGGGACGATATGGCTGTCGGACGGGCCGGTCTCCATGCCCAAATTGTGCAAGCCCTCGCGTAATCGCTCGCTGATGCGGGCGAGATGTTCGCGCTCCTCTTCCATTTGCGGCACGAGATCGAGCGCGGCATCAATCGCCCCCAAATTGCCCGGTGGCGGCGCGGTGGAGAAGATGAAGCCGCCGCAATGGTTCACCAGATAATCGCACAGTAATTGCGACCCGGCGACATAAGCCCCGGCGCTGCCCATGGCCTTGCTGAATGTCCCCATCACCAGATCGACGCCGCCCGGTGTGTGGGCGGAAAGTCCTGCGCCAAAGGGACCGGATACGCCGGTCGCATGGGCCTCATCGACAATGAGAAACGCATCATATTGGCGGGCGAGGGCGGTCAGGCGGTGGATGTCGATACTATCGCCATCCATGCTGAAGATGCTCTCCGTCAGGATGAAGCGGGCGGGGGCTGCCGCGCCGCGCGTCATGAGCAATTCTTCGAGATGGTCGAAATCATTGTGGCGAAAGCGGATCTGGCGCACCCCTGCGGCGGCGCAGCCTTGATGCATGCTGGCATGAACCAGACGATCGCTGAATACCGCTGCCCCCGGCGCGGCGGCAAACAGGGCCGGCAGGATCGCGGCATTGGCCTGCCAGCCGGTGGCGAACAGCAACGCGGCCTCGGTCCCCTTGAATGCGGCGATCTTGCGTTCCACACTCAGATGCGCATCGCTGGTGCCGGTGACGAGCCGCGATGCGCCCGATCCAGTTCCCATCTCGTACGTCCATGCACAGGCGCGTTCGATCAGCGCCGGATGCTGTGACAGGCCGAGATAATCATTGCTCGAAAAGTCGATCAGCATTTGGCCATCGCGCAGGATGCGGCCACCGGGTCGCATCTGGGCCGGGATCAGGCGGCGGCGCTGGCCGCGTGCCGTCACGGCCTGCAATGCGTCGGCAAAGCGCTGATCGAGCGTGCTCATCGGAACATGTCGGGCGGATGGTTACCGCTGGCTTCGCATCGGTTCCGGCCCGGTCAATGGGCGCAGACCGAGCTTAGCAAACAGTGCCGCGTCCTTATTGTCGCCCGGATTGGCGGTGGTCAGCAGCATGTCTCCGGTGAAAATCGAGTTCGCCCCGGCGAGGAAGCACAGAGCCTGGGTGGAATCGCTCATCGCCTCGCGTCCCGCCGATAGGCGCACCATCGATTGCGGCATGGTGATGCGGGCAACGGCGATGGTCCGGACAAATTCAATCGGGTCGATCATCAGATCGGGAATGTCCATCAGCATATCGCCCAAGGGTGTGCCGCGCACCGGCACCAGTTCGTTGACCGGCACGCTTTCAGGATGCGGATTCATCGTCGCGAGCGCGAGGACAAGCCCAGCGCGATCGGTCGTTTGTTCACCCATGCCGACGATCCCGCCACAGCACACCGAAATCCCGGCGCGGCGCACCTGATCCAGCGTATCGAGCCGGTCCTGATAGCTGCGGGTGGTGATGACCTTGTCATAATATTCGGGCGAGGTATCGATATTGTGATTGTAATAATCGAGGCCCGCCGCCGCGAGTTGATCCGCCTGCTCGCCACTCAACATGCCCAAGGTCATGCAGCTTTCCAGCCCCATCGCCTTGACCCCTTCGACCATTGCGACAATCGAGTCCATGTCGCGGTCCTTGGGGTTGCGCCATGCCGCGCCCATGCAGAAGCGCTGGGAACCAGCAGCCTTGGCGGCGGCGGCTTCAGCCAGCACCTGTTCGACAGCCATCAATTTTTCAGCCTTGAGACCGGTCGGATTGTTCGACGATTGTGAGCAGTAACCGCAATCTTCGGCGCAGCCGCCGGTCTTGATCGACAACAGGCGACTCAGTTGCACTTCGCCCGCGCGATGATGCTGGCGATGGACAGTGGCGGCGCGGAAGACCAGCTCGTCAAACGGTAACTCAAATAATTCAGTGACTTCTTGATGCGTCCAGTCGTGCCGGATGGTGCCGGATGCGTTTGTCTCGGCAGTGGCAATGGCGGTGTCGGTCATGACAAAGCTCCAAATTATCGATAATATACGGCGTTGCCGCTGGTTTATCACTGTGTAAGAAGGGTGGAGACACAATGTCACGCGCAATCTTCATAGATTATCGATAATATGAACCTGATTTCTGCACATGATACCGCCGATCATAATCTGACCGTGGTGGAGCGCATCGCCGAGGAATTGGCGCAACGGATATTGGACGGGCGTCTGGCGCCGGGCAGTCGGTTGCGGCAGGAAGAGTTCGCCTTTGAACTGGGCGTCAGCCATGTCACGGTGCGCGAGGCGTTCCGGCGGCTGGAGTTGCAAAATCTGGTCGAGAGCCAGCCGCGTCGGGGCGTTCGGGTGACGCCGCTCGATGCGCGGAGCGAACGCGAGATCATCGCGATGCGGGTGGCGCTGGAGGGGATGGCGCTGCGCCATATTACGGGCCGGGTGTCGCGCGCGCAGTTGCAGAAGATCCGCGCGGCGTTGGAAGATGGCGACCGGGCGGAGGATATCATGGCCGCCGAGGCCGCCAATCGCGACTTTCACAATGGGCTGGCGGCACCCTGCGGGATGCCGCGCCTGAATGCGCTCATTGCGGAACTCAACCTTGCTTATTCGCGCTATGCCATTGCCAATGCCCGCGAGACACCGTGGCGCAGACGACTCAATCTCGACCATTGGCAAATTTTCGAGGCTTATGCCGCCGCCAATTACGAGCTCGCGGCGACGTTGCTGACCGGGCATTTGGGGACGGCGGATCGGGTCAGATGGCATCGCGCCTGATGTGATCGTTGCGCTTTAAAGTGGCGCGCCAATCTTTGTATTTTGGATCAAACTCTGCTATAAAAATCGCTGTTTCCCGGTGTTTGTAGGGAATGTCGCTGCGCCCTTTGAAAATGGCGAGGAAAGCGAGGGAGTTATGGTCAGGCTGGACCCGAAGCCCCCGGATGATGGGGCGCAAAGCCTGTTACGGCGGGCTATCGGGGCGACCATGTCATGTCTGAATTGTGGGCCTGCCACACGGAGTTGGTGCGGGACGGTGATGCATATTGTCAGCCTACGATTTATCCGGGGGCGTTCACATCGTCGCGAATTGTTCCATGCGATTGATGAGTGGATTGACGATACATCCGAAGACCGGGATAAAAAATAACGAGATCTTGGATATAGTTGACTGTTATCACTTCATTTTTTCGGGAGGCTGGCTCCCCCACTTTTACGCATGATTGCTTTAATGCATGGACATGGCCGCCGAAGGTCGATCGCGCGTCAGTTCGTGGAGCAATTCCAACAATGGCCCGCTGTCAAACGGCTTGGTCATAAAGCCGTTAAATCCACAATCCGCATAAATATGACGCCGCGACACATCTGCATCCGCCGTCAGGGCCATTATCGGCACCGTCCGATAAGGATCATCAAGCGCGCGAATTTTTCGCGAGGCTTCCGCCCCACCCATTTCCGGCATTTGCATGTCCATGATGATCACGTCAAAACCACCATTGGCGGCAGCTTCGACCGCCAGTCGACCATTTTCAACCACGGTCACATCATGCCCAAAGGCTTTTAATGTTTCTGACGTGACCATTTGGACGATGGGACTGTCTTCGGCCAACAGGATGTTCAGCCGGGGCATGGTCATTGCCGCATCCCTTGTCGAAGCGGGTTGCGGCACCGCGTGGCTGGCAGGCATGCAACCCTCTGGCAGGTCCACTTCAAACCAGAATGTGGCACCTTGCTTGCCATCGCTGATCACATCTATTTCGCCGGACATCGCATCCACCAGATGCTTGCAGATGCTGAGACCCAAGCCGGTGCCGCCATATTTCCGCGTGGTAGATGGATCGCCTTGCACAAAGGGGTGGAACAGTCGCTCCATCATTTCCGGCGGTACGCCGATGCCATTGTCGCGCACCTCGAAACGCCAGCGGAAACCATCTGCGGTCGGGTGCAGCGATTTGATCCTGATCTGGACTTCACCTTCCGAAGTGAATTTGATTGCGTTATTCACAAGATTGCCAAGGATTTGCTGCAAACGGAGCTGATCAGCCAATACCACCGGCCTTTCCCCTTGCACCTGCCAATCGAGCCGCACGACCTTTCTGCTTGCCGCCGCGTCATATAATTCCACAACGGATTGGGCGAGCAGATGCAGGTCGAGCGGATTCGCATCGAATATCGGCACTTCGCTATCGAGTTTCGAGAAATCCAGCACGTCATTGATGAGCCGGCGCAACAGATTGGCCGACCCTTCAAGCCGATGTAAAAAATCGCTGCGCTGATCTTCGGATTTGATAGTCTTCAGCAGTTGAATCATACCAATCACGCCGGTCAAAGGCGTGCGTAATTCATGGCTGATCATAGCGATGAAGCGAGACTTCGCCTGTTCTGCTTCTCGTGACATCGCAAGTTCGTCTAACGCCTTGGCCTTTGCGGCCTTGACGGTGTGCAATGTTTCAAGGGCGTGGATCATCTGGTTGAAGCTGATCTGCAAATGCCCGATTTCATCATCGATGCCATCAAACTCAATCGGCGTCAGCGCACCAGATTTCGATACAATGTCGAGATGGCGTTCCAGTCTGGACAGGCGGTTGGTCGCGCCCCATCGTACCAGACTATATAAGATGGCGATCATGGCGACGATCAATAAGGCCACCCCATATGCCATTGAGCGTTGCAGGCTGTGTCCCGCCGCCGCGATGTCGCGGTTTTGTCGATAGATGAGATACGCCACATTGCGGCCATCCACCCCATGGACAGGCACTTTAATATTTGAAAAATTATTATCTTTCTTGATGTTATAAAGATTATCATTGCCGATGTTGAAACTGTAGCTGGCATTAACCTGCAAGAGGTCCGAGATCAGGGCGGGGGTGATTTCACGCCCGATAATCACAAACCCTTCCGGCGTGCCAGAGCCATCGGTATTGAAAATGGCGGTCGCGCCAATCGCCAGCAGCCTATCGCCAATACGGGCAAAGCTGCTGAACTGCCCATCTTTCAAGATGCGCTGCATGACAACTGCGGAGGTTGTATAGGCCATCCATGCACGGGCCTGCGCGGGATCTTCTTTTAACGCGGTGAGGTCGAAATAATTGCCCCGCACAAATCGGCGATCAAAGCGTATATAGGTGATGGAGTTGGCGTCGAGATTCTTCATCGACATGGCGGTGAGATAGTTGTTTTCAAATTGGCGGTTTTGGTCGCGCAGATAGACAGCGCTATCGTCCCAAAAACCCCAATCGAGGACGCTGCCGATCATGGATTGTTCGATATTGTGCAGTACCGCCTCGGTGCGGGATAGGCCTGTCGCAATCTCGCGCTGTTCCAATGCGCCAAATTGCCGACTCACGATGAGCGTGCCCAAAAGCAGAATCGCGAGCAAACCAATCACGCCCAGGACCGCAACGCTCACCCCCAGTTTCAGGCTGAGGCGATTGTTCCGGAAACGCTGGATGATGGATTGTTTGTTCATGACCATCCGATCTGGCATTGGCTCTTCTGGTCCCGGTTTACGCGTCACGCCAAGGGATGGCGTTCAAGGTGAAACCTTGTACTGGAATCTGCTGCTGCACGCCTTTGCGTGGAGAGGATAAACCCTCTGGCTGGCCGGGCTGGCTATGCATTGCGACCGGCGATAGCGCGCAGCGTATCCGTTGCCACTTGTCGCAGGTGATTGATGGCATGGTGAATATCCACACCTGCATCCGCTGTTTTTTCGAACTGCCACAGCCCATCCGCTAAGCGTGGCACGCCCAAAATGCTCGACGCGCCCCGCAGGCGATGCGCAGACTGTCGGGCTTGCGCAAGCTTGCCGGAGACAAGGTCGTCAATCATGGTGGGGACATTGCCGACAATCTCAGTGCTGATCATGTTGAACATATTCGCGACGGCTTGTTGGCCGATCAGCGTTTCCATTTCTGCGACCTTGTTCAGGTCAAGCAGCGGGATTGGATGTGTCGCTACCGGGTCGGCGAAATGATCATCGGACACGGTTGCTACGCTCTCATCGCGCCTCTTGGTGGCCAAATTGGAACGCAACATTCGAGGTTATCCTTTGGTCGTCAGCCCATCAGCTAATGCACCATATTGAACTACATCGATTTGAGGAAACTTTATCTCCCTCAAAATGGCATCGCCTGAGGGGGGAATGGCTCACCCCGGCAAATGAGGATATGCGCCCCTTGCGGGTTTCGGCGCGACTGGAGGGGGCAAGTGCATTGAAGCGTAGCGCACACATAACCGCATACAGGCTGGTTATGGTGTTAGTGAGATGATGTCTAAAGTGATCTAAAATGGTGCGCGGGGCAGTCTGGAGCGAACCAGTCTCCCTGATATTCCCGGGAAAGCAGGGTGTATTCATCGCATGGCTATGGTGACAGGCTCTGAATTGGCGAGGTTCTGCAGAGGCTTAGGTCCAAAGATCGCTATCTTTATATGCGAAAAACAGGGCTTCAGTGCGAAAAAGCAGTTATGATAGAGACACCTTGCCGCACATCTTTCGTCAAATTTTTCAATATCTTGACATAATTTTTCATCTTGCCAAACGTGCAACCCTATACTATGAAGACCTCTCGCAACCGCCCGCCCCGGCGCGGTCTGGCCTCTCTCTTGCGGGGCCTTCATGCGGCAGCGTCGTGGTCATTTCCGATCAGCGAGGCAGCTTAGACAGTCGACCGGTTCCTCAGGGATCTGGTCCGATCGTCGATAGCTGCCGGGCCTGGAAAAATACCATGACTGACAAAGCCGTTAGGACCCGCAAACGTCCCACCTCGAAGATCGATATACCGTCCCCCGCACCAGCCTCCTCGTGCAACCGGTTTCACGAGAAGCTGAAGCTCGTCATCGAATATGTCGACCCCGAGAGCCTCACTCCCCCCGCACGCAAGCTGCGCAAGCACAGTCCTCGCCAGATTGCCCAGATCATAGCGTCTGTCAGGCGTTTCGGGTTCATAGACCCCGTCTTGGTGGACGCGAACAAGAAGATCATTTGCGGCTACGGACGCTGGATCGCGGCATGCGAACTTGGCATGGTAGAGATCCCCGTCATCGACGCCTCACATCTGAGCGATGAGCAGCGTCGCCTTTATGCCATCGCTGAAAATCAGCTCGGGGCCATGAGCGAATGGGACCTGGATGAACTCAAGCTCGAATTTGGCGAATTGCTCGAATTCAACCTGGACCTCAATATTGAGCTTACCGGCTTCACTACCTGCGATATAGACCAGATCGTGGCCGAACCGGCAGAACAGGAAAGTCCCGTCGAGCCTGAAGTCGTTGTGGAGGAAGTGCCGGTCACGCGCCTTGGCGACCTCTGGGCATTGGGGGGTCATCGCCTTTTCTGCGGCGACGCACAGGAAAAGGCCAGCTATCAGCAGCTGATGGGCAATGAACTCGCCCAGATGGCGTTTTGCGATCCGCCGTTCAACACGCCGATGCGCATGATTTCCGGCAAAGGTCGTGCAAAGCATAAAGACTTTGCCATGGCCGCAGGTGAAATGGTGAAAGGACAATTCACCAGCTTCCTGACGACGATCTTCATGAACATGGTAGCCTGTAGTATGGATGGCGCCATTCATTTTCAGTGCATGGACTGGCGGCATAGCGTGGAAATGCAGGAGGCCGGCGCGCGCGCCTATCGCGAACTCAAAAACCTCATCGTCTGGAACAAGGGGTCGGGCGGTATGGGAACCTTCTAGCGTTCCCAGCATGAGTTGATCTTTGCCTGGAAAACCGGAACGGCAAAGCACATCAACAATTTCGGTCTCGGCGAGAATGGCCGCTACCGGACCAATGTCTGGACCTATCGCGGCAACAACAGCTTCCATAAGGACCGCGACAAGGAACTGGCCGCCCACGCCACGGTCAAGCCGATCGACCTCGTCGCCGATGCCATTCGGGACTGTTCGCACAACGGAGGCATCGTCCTCGATGCGTTTGGCGGATCCGGCACTACCCTGCTCGCAGCCGAACGCACGCATCGTCGCGCCCGGCTGATCGAACTGGAACCACGCTATTGCGACGTGACCATCCGGCGCTGGCAGGAGATGACGGGGCAGGAGGCTGTGCTGGTCGCCACTGGCGATAGCTTCGATGATGTCCGCATTGCGCGCGGCATCGATGCAGACCAAGGGGAGGACGAAGAATGACCTCCTCTCCGAAAACGCCGCGCGGCAATGGCAAACGCGCACGCACTGACACGCCGGGTCCAGTTGGACCCGGCAATCCTCCCCTCCACACCCGCTTCGTCCCCGGCGTATCGGGAAACCCCAAGGGGCGCCCCCGCAAGGAGCGCAGTCTGATCAAGCTGATCGAAGCCGAACTGGATGCCGAGATCCAGATCACGGAGAACGGCACCGCACAGCGGCTCAGCAAAAGGGAGG
>NZ_JAHXZS010000005.1 GCF_019740335.1 Alteraquisediminimonas sediminicola
GGAACAAAGTCCACGACAGCGCGCCGCCGTCGTTCAGCGCTTCGATCAGGCCGAACTTGGTGGCGGCTGCTTCCGCGCCTTCAACTGCGGCGGTGTTGGCCAGTGCCTCTGCGGCAGGCGCAGCGGCGTTAGCGATGGCATCCGAAGCGTTGGCAGCAACTTCCGCCGCAGCGTTGGCGGTATCAGCGACATTCTGCATTGCAATAACTTCCTCTCAAAAAATCAAATCAAGTAACGGGCGTTCGCCCGGAAAATTTCGCGATTGACGACAATCAATCCTTCGGGATCTGCCAGCGCACGCGCCGTTTGTCCGAAGACTGGATCGGGTTGCCATTCTGGTCGAGCGCCGGATTGTACCGACCGCGACGCGTGACAAATTTGCAGGCTGCATCATCGAGATCGGCATGGCCGCTCGACTGCGTCACCCGACAATTGGCGACCTTGCCATCCGTCGTCACATCCCAAGCGATCGCCGTCACACCCTCACGCTCTTCACGCAAGGCGCTCGACGGATAATCTTCCGTCGTGACCCAAGTGCCAGGATTACCCTTCGCACGAGCTGCTTGCGCCTGCGTAGGCTTAGGCGGCTCGATGGGCGGCGGCGGCGGCGGGGGCGGCGCCATTACAGGCGCAGGCGGCGCCGTCGGCAACATAGGCGGCGGCGCGATGTTCGTCGGAGGAGGTGGCGCCACGTCGATTTTCGGCGGCGGCGGCAAATCCTTCTGCTCGGGCGGAGGCGGGGGCTCTTCCTCGACTTTCTGCTCTTCCTTGATGTCAAAGGTTTTCAAGTCCTCGAAAACCTCGATCGCGGCGTTGTAGTCCAAGCCGTTTTTCAGCCCCCATAGAAGCACGAGGTGCAGCAACGCCACGCCGCCAATGGCGACTAGCTTGCTACGGCTCATGGGTTGTTTATCAACATACGCCATTCAGTATCGACACTCCCTCCAAAGGCTGCATCAGAAAAATCGGGAAAGGTTATCCGTTTTATGCCCTCTACCAACAGCAAAACACATAAATGAGTTTTTAACCATCAGTGGACATATGACGAAGACTGCCTCTTTTATGTTCTTAGGTAACGTCGGCAGACTTGCCTCCTATCGCGATGGAAAGCGCGAATCAAACGCTTTGTCGCTAAAACTGGTTGTTGCCATAGTCCGCGTTCATTCATCCTGCACATGAGAGCCCCCCCCCTCAATGAACAACAAGCTCATCGCCACATTCGTCTTAATTCTTTCAATTACAACGATTTCATCGCATGCAAAGGCACCCGCAGGTCAGGCTCCCGCTGTTATTTTAGCCTATGCCGATATTGCCGACAGAGCCCTAGCAAGTGACGTGGTGGCGGTATCGACGATCACCAAGGCAACACGTCTCGACCAAAAGCGATTCAGTAATGTACCTTCTGGCGCTGAAAGGGTCCTTCTCATCGGTCGAATCACCACACTGATTCGAGGCCCAGAGAGCCAGCCCCAAGATGTCGAGTTTGTCGCGGATGTACCCTTGGGGAACGGTGGTCGCTTGCCGAAACTCAAGAACCGACCCTTTGTCATCTTCGGAGATCGGGTGAGCGGCGCAACCAATCAGTTGCAACTCCTCGATCGCCATTCGCTCTTGTCATGGTCGAACGATCTCGAAAGCCGGACAAGGGACATATTGATCGCCGTAAATGCGCCGGGGGCCGCACCACGAATCAATCGCATTGGTCAGATATTCAGTGTTGCAGGCAGCATTGCGGGTGAGAATGAAACGCAAATATTTCTCGAAAGCGATAATGGTCGCCCGGTATCGCTTTCCATATTGCGTCGCCCAGGAGAAACTCCCCGCTGGATCGTATCGCTAGATGAGATTGTCGATGAAGCGGCAGCATTTCCTGCCCGCGACAGCCTGACATGGTATCGCCTCGCCTGCACGCTACCAATGGCTCTTCCTCCGCAGATCATCGAAGGACTTGATGCGTCAGCGAGGCAGATGGCTGCGGAAGATTATCGCTTTGTTATGCAACAATTGGGAACATGCCCAAGAACGCTGCCCACTCTCTCCATTCCCCTGCGCTAAAAGCGAAAGCGCAGTATCAATTAAGGTCGCCCTGCTGCATAAACAGGAAGTCTCGTTCGAACGAACGCAGGTGCGCACCACCGTCGACGTATACCACCTGCCCGGTCACAGATTCGTTTTCAGCGAGATATTCAACCGCACGCGCAATGTCATCAGGTTGTGGCAAGCGCTCCAGCGGCATCTCGGCAGCCAGCCGCTCCATCTGTCCGGGGACATAATCTGCAGTGGGTAGCGTAAGACCCGGCGCCACCCCACAGACCCGGACATAAGGTGCGAGTGCCCTCGCCTCAATCATCGTCAGCGCAGTCAGCCCCAGTTTTGATAGCGTATAACTCAGCTGGTCCGTTGGCGGATGCAAGATGCGCTGGTCAAGGATGTTGACGATGACGCGCGCCACCTTCATTCTCGGCGCATTCGCCATGGCCTTAGAAAGAAGTGCCGGTGCCACCAGATTAATGGCATAATGGCGCTGCAACCCCTCTGCCGTAAGGTTCTCGACACGATCATCCTCGAATAACGAGGCATTATTAACGAGCAGATTTGGCCAGCACCCGAAGTGATCGGCGACCTTGGGCATCAACGCCTCGACAGCTGCAGAATCCGCCAACTCACATGTGAAGCCAGCCCATTTCGCATCGCATTGCTCCATCACCGCCCTCAAATCAGACGATGGTATCGCATCTTCATGCCCATGCAGCGCCAATTGGTAACCGCTCTTTGCCAGTCTCGCAGCAATCGCAGCGCCGATCCGTCGACAACCGCCCGTGATCAGCGCCAATTTCACCGACGATGCCTCGTTAATGTAATACCAATGGATTCACCTGCTTCCGCAATGGCCAGCTTGATGATCTTCACCGTCACCTTGCGGACTCGCGCATCACCTGTAAAAATCGTCTCGACGATATGATCCGCAAGCGCCTCAATCAATGTGAAGTGCAAGTCCTTAGGGATTGCGTGGGTGATCGCATGCTTCAGGTCCATGTAATTTTTGGACGCAGTCAACGGTGTTTCAGGCGTAAATGCAGGTGGGACACCGAGGTCTGCCGCAACAGAGATACGTAGCGGCTGCGGGAGATGCGTCTCTTCCGAGTAAATCCCGGTAAGCACATCCACCTCGACATCGTCGACTTCTAGAATAAGGCTATCTTCCATGTCTGCCCCCTAAACGTCCCCGGCAGTGACGGCAAGCTGCTGCTGCTTTTTCCCCGATGACACGCTATGCCACTTCGCGATTCGTTTTCTCAAATGCAAGTGAGCCACGATTGACCGCCATTCTGCCCTTGACCGACTTCGAAAGCGTCGACATCGAAAGACTTCTCGATCTCGCCTTTGGGACAGACCGACATGGCCGAACCGCCTATCGGCTCCGTCAGGGGCAATCGTGGATCCCTGCCATGTCCGCAGGGATGCGGGATATGACTGGAAATCTGGTCGGCGTCATTCAGAGTTGGCCCGTGTCTCTTCGTTCACCCGATGGGAGCATGACACCGCTTGTGCTTGTCGGGCCTGTGGCAGTCGCCCCTGATTACCAAGGCGCAGGCCTCGGCAAGGCCATGATGCAGCATGTGCTGGATATTGGTGACCGGTCAGCAGAATATCGCTGCACCATGATGATCGGCGATCCAGAATATTATGGTCGCTTCTTCGGCTATGATGCTGCGCCCACCCAATTATGGGGTATCGATGGCCCTGTCGAACGCCACCGACTACTTGCCCGCGCACCACAAGGCGCGAGTTTACCCGCCATTGGCGACATCGTACCCGGCTGGCATGGGCTTGCCGAAACGGGATATGCAGCATGACGAATTTGACGGACCCCATTGAACTCACGAAGCAATTGCTCGCCTGCCACAGCATCACCCCCAATGATGGCGGCGCGCAGGAACTGCTTGCTAATTGGCTGAGCGCGCTCGGCTTTACTATATACCGCTCAATTGATGGCACCGCCCCCAATGGGCCGGTACCGAACCTCTTGGCTGTACGCGGAAGCGGGAGCGCACCACATCTGGCCTTTGCAGGGCACAGCGATGTGGTCCCGCCCGGTGCGGGCTGGCAAAGCGACCCATTTACGCCTGAAGTGCGCGGCGAACTTCTTTACGGCCGAGGTGCCGTCGATATGAAGGGCGCCATCGGCGCCGCGATAAGTGCGATCGCTACTTTGCCGGTTGAACACCCCGGTACTGTCAGCTTTATCATCACCGGTGATGAGGAAGGTCCCGCGCAATTTGGTACGCTGGCCTTGATGACACGCATGGAGAGCCTTGGCCTGCACCCAGACATGATACTTGTCGGCGAACCAACGTCCCAACACCGGCTGGGTGACATGATCAAGATTGGGCGGCGTGGGTCCGTCAATATGTGGATCACTGTCAACGGGCAGCAAGGTCATGTTGCATATCCACATCTTGCCTATAATCCTGCCACGCCGATGATCAGCATTCTTGGACGCCTCAAGAGCCGGATACTGGATGACGGCAATGACTGGTTCCAACCCAGCAATTTGGAAATCACCGATTTCTCTATCGGCAATGAAGCCACTAACGTCATTCCAGCGCAAGCCCGCGCACGGATCAACATTCGCTTTAATAACGAACATCGAGGCCAGCAACTGATCGATTGGGTCCAGTCGATCATCACAGATGAAGTTGGTGGCCGAGGGGAGCTGCGCGCGGAAATTTCCGGTGAGGCTTTTCTGACAGACCCGGGCGATTGGTCTGATCTCGTTGCGACAGCCATATTGACAGAAGTGGGTATCGATCCCGAATTATCGACATCTGGCGGCACGTCCGATGCGCGGTTCCTCTCCAAATGGTGCCCGGTGGTGGAATTCGGTCTATCGAATGCAACCATGCACAAGTTGGACGAAGCCGTCGCCATCGACGACCTTATCAACCTCACCTTGATTTACCGGCGGATTTTCAAAGTCGTCCTCAGCCTTTAAGCCAAGACACGCATGCGCCCGAAAGCGAACTGGCATTATCCATCGCAATCGCCTAAATGGCGCTGACTGAGTCAAATCGCCAATAGAAAGACGAACGCGCGTGCGTATTGCCATTGCTTCTGATCACGCTGCTCTCGATATGAAGAGCGCGCTTGTTGCCCATCTCCAACAGGTCGGGCATGAGGTCAGCGACCTTGGCCCCCATAATCTGGAATCGGTGGATTACCCTGATTTCGGATATAAATTGGCCCGTGCTGTCGCTACGGGAGCAGCGGAACGCGGCATCGCGATCTGCGGGTCAGGGATCGGCATTTCGATTGCCGTCAACCGCAACCCGGCATGCCGCTGTGCCCTGGTGTCCGAACCTTTGTCGGCTCAGCTTTCGCGCGAGCACAATGATGCGAATGTGATCGCTCTCGGCGCACGCCTGATCGGCGCTGAAATGGCCAAGACCTGTGTGGACATATTTTTAGCTACGCCTTTTGGTGGCGATCGCCATCAGCGTCGCGTTAACAAACTCACCAATCCCGATATTGCCTGAGGAGCTATCATGAGCAGCAATACCAGCACCGCCCTCTCCAGTGTCCAGCCCGATGGCTTTTTCACTCGGGGACTGGCCGAAGCCGACCCCGCCGTATTTGGCGGCGTACGCCATGAATTGGAACGCGAACAGCATCAGATCGAACTGATCGCCTCTGAAAACATCGTATCGCGCGCCGTGCTGGAAGCACAGGGTTCGGTCTTCACCAACAAATATGCCGAAGGCTATCCGGGCAAGCGCTATTATCAAGGTTGCGCACCATCGGATGAGGTGGAAACCCTCGCCATCGAACGCGCCAAGCAGCTCTTCAACTGCGGCTTCGCTAACGTCCAGCCGCACTCAGGTGCGCAGGCCAATGGCGCGGTCATGCTCGCGCTGACCAAGCCCGGCGATACCATCATGGGGCTCAGCCTTGATGCCGGTGGACACCTTACCCATGGCGCCAAGGCAGCGATGTCCGGCAAATGGTATAACGCGGTGCAATATGGCGTTCGTCCTGACGATCACCTGATCGACTATGATGAAGTCGAGCGGCTGGCCAAGGAACATCGCCCGACGTTGATCATCACCGGCGGCTCCGCCTATCCGCGCCAGATCGATTTCGCCCGCTTCCGCGCCATTGCCGATGAAGTCGGCGCCAAGTTCATGGTCGATATGGCGCATTTCGCGGGTCTGGTCGCAGGTGGCGTGCATCCTTCGCCATTCGAACATGCACATGTCGTCACCACAACGACGCACAAGACCTTGCGCGGTCCGCGTGGCGGCATGATCATGACGAACCATGAAGACATCGCCAAGAAGATCAATTCAGCCGTTTTCCCCGGCCTGCAAGGCGGGCCGCTGATGCATGTGATCGCCGCAAAGGCAGTTGCATTTGGCGAAGCACTGCGTCCTGAATTCAAATCCTATGCAGCCGCCATCGTTGAAAATGCGAAGATTCTCGCCGCAACGCTGAACGAGCGTGGTGCCAACCTCGTGTCGGGCGGCACCGATACGCACCTCGCGCTGATCGATTTGACCCCATTGGGCATCACAGGCAGGGATGCAGATGAGGCGCTGGAACGCGCCGCCATCACGTGCAATAAAAATGGCATTCCGAACGATCCGCTGCCGCCGATGAAGACCAGCGGCATCCGCGTCGGTTCGCCCGCCGGCACAACGCGCGGTTTCGGCCCTGCCGAATTCCGTGAAATCGGTCACATGATTGCCGATGTGCTTGAAGGTCTGCGGACCAAGGGCGAACATGGTGATCCGGAAGTAGAAGCGAATGTCAAAGCCCGCGTGCGCGCGCTTTGCGACCGCTTCCCGATCTATCAGGGGTTCTAAGACTTGCGCTGCCCCTTCTGCGGACATGAAGCGAGCCAGGTAAAAGACTCGCGGCCCACCGATGACAATTCGGCAATCCGCAGAAGGCGGCAATGTGAAGCATGCGGTGCGCGCTTCACTACTTTTGAGCGCATCCAGTTGCGCGAATTGACGGTCCTCAAATCAGAAGGCCGACGCGAAACTTTTGACCGCGAAAAACTTGAGCGTTCCGTCACCATTGCCTGCCGCAAACGCCCGATCGAGCCGAATAGCATTGACCGTGTCGTAACAGGTATTCAGCGACAACTGGAAACGCTGGGCGAGAGCGAAATTCCATCGCAACGGATCGGCGAACTGGTGATGGATGCGTTGCAGGGCCTTGATAGCGTCGCCTATATTCGCTTTGCCAGCGTTTATAAGGACTTCACGGCGGCGCAAGATTTTGCCCGAATAGTGGGTGCACTGAAGGACGATCTGACAGATAATTCGTGATTCGCGACCCGCTTCTGGCCCGTCAATTACCCCCGACTCGCCGGATTTCCTGCTTTAATCAGAAATTAACCTTTTGCGTTCATCTGTTCTATGGTTAATTAAGCCTTGAGCTGATCCACAAATTTCGGATCATGCGTCAAGGTGAGTAGGCATTAAAAGAACGGGGGGCTCGCCATGCGCGTGCTGTTGATTGAAGACGAACCAACGACCGCCAAGGCAATTGAGCTGATGCTCAATACCGAGGGTTTCAACGTCTATACGACAGATCTTGGCGAAGAAGGCCTCGATTTGGGCAAGCTATATGATTACGATATCATCTGCTTGGACCTGAACTTGCCTGACATGCACGGCTATGACGTGTTGAAGAAACTTCGGGTTGCCCGCGTCCAGACGCCCGTTCTGATCCTCTCTGGCATCAGCGAGATGGACAGCAAGGTGCGCGCGCTCGGCTTCGGTGCCGATGATTATGTGACTAAGCCCTTCCACCGCGAAGAACTGGTCGCCCGCATCCATGCCATCGTGCGTCGTTCCAAGGGACATTCGCAGTCGGTCATCCGTACCGGCAAGCTGGCCGTCAATCTGGACGCGAAGACTGTCGAAGTGGACGGCACGCGCGTACATCTGACAGGCAAAGAATATGCCATGCTGGAACTACTCAGCCTCCGCAAGGGTACCACGCTGACCAAGGAAATGTTCCTCAATCACCTCTATGGCGGCATGGACGAACCAGAACTCAAGATCATCGATGTCTTCATCTGCAAGCTACGCAAGAAATTGTCTTTGGCCTGCGCGGGCGAAAATTATATCGAAACCGTCTGGGGCCGCGGCTATGTGCTGCGTGACGATGAAGAAGTAGAAAGCGCTCAGGTCGCCTGAGCCCTGCAGTCTGAAGCGCTGTTCCACGATTTGGAGTGATTTCGAGTAAAGTGATATATTTCACGGCTCGGAAATAAAAAATATTACACTCTATAACCGCCGGAACAGCGCAGCAGCGCCTAAGCCTGACAAAAGCGAAATCAGCATTGCGGCAATACCATAAGTCCATGGCCATTTATCTGCGGCCACGGCTACAAACCTTTCGAAACCAGTCTTGCTGATCTCAATGTCCCGAACAGCCGCCGCAATAATATGTCCATCGCGGATTAGGAATGTTTCGGCCGAATAATGACCTACCGGCACTCGTGCCGGCAACCGGATGTGCGCGCGATACAGCGCACCATCCGTGATCTCAACGCCATTTTCGCTTTCCTGAAACAATGATGCCCGTTTCAACAGATCGATAAAGCCGCGTTCAAATCTATCTGTTTCCTCACCCGTTGCCTCGTTGCTTGCCGGGGATAATTGCAGATTACCGACGCCCAACTCATAAATGGCCGCCGTACGTTCACCCACAATATCGTGCAATGGTCGAGAACTTGCCATAGCATAAAAGGATGGCGCCGAACGGTATCGCATCGTCGCGGCATTGACCCAAATTCCGCCGATTTTCTGCTTTTCCCGCACGATAATCGAATTGGTGGGGCCACGTAGCACAACCACAATATCTGCATCCCTCTTTCGACTCAGCGCATCGGGATAGATAATCGCCCCAAACAGCAGCAGTTCTGCGCCGGTAAAGCTGTAGCGAATCTCGACGTTGCGCTGCGACACATCCGGCACAAGCTGCGGTTCCCCCGCAGCGGTCAATGTCACGCCCAGCAACAGGCAGATGAGGGCACGGATTACTGTCAACATCACCCGGCCTGCACCGAATAAATTTCATCGGGCCGCCACCCCAGCCCAAGCGCCATCCGCAATGCAACCAACAGAACGATCGTCGCCAACATCAATCTCAGCCATTCAGGCGAAATACGTGCCGCGATGCGCGCGCCCAGTTGCGCGCCAGTCACGCTGCCTATCAGCAATAGGATCGCGAGGACAATATCAACCGACTTGGTCGTCACCGCATGCACCAAGGTCGTCGCAGCAGTGACAAACAAAATCTGGAACAAGGAGGTGCCAACCACCATCCCTGTCGCCATGCCCAGAACATAGATCATCGCCGGGACAACGAAAAATCCCCCACCTACACCGAGCAATACCGTCAAAACGCCCGACACAAGGCCAAGGGCAAATGGCGCAATTGGCGAAATATAAAGTCCCGAACCATAAAAACGCCAACGCATCGGCAAGGCGGCAACCGCAGGGTGGTGTCGCCGCCGTTGAAACGGCATTTGATGCCCACGCCGGGACGCCAAAATCGTCTGCAACGCTTCTTTGGCCATATAACCACCAATGGTGCCGAGCAGCAGCACATAGAGAAGCGCAACCACCGTATCGATCTGGCCACCTTTCTGCAGCCAGCGAAATACAAAGCCGCCACCAATGCTGCCCAAAATGCCGCCCGCTACCAGCACCAATCCCATGCGGACATCTACCGCGCCACGCTGCATATAAGCCAATACGCCTGACACGCTGGTGCCTGTAATCTGCGTCGCGGAGGATGCCACCGCCACAGATGGCGGAATGCCGTAAAAGATAAGCAGTGGCGTCACCAGAAAACCGCCACCAACACCAAACATACCGGACAGAATACCGACCACGCCACCCAGACCGATGATGATCAGGATGTTGACCGAAAGTCCGGCAATGGGGAGGTAAATATCCATATAAGGACAACCCTATCGCAACCCTCGCAACTCGATCAATCGCAATCGGCCTAAATGCAGATGAACGCCTCAGAAACCGCTAGAAATAGTCAGTGTCAGGCCGCTGGCTGGACGCACCTGACCGACCACCTGCATCCGCGCTGCAATCTCCCATTGAATAGGCATCACACCTGTATGCACTACCCCTTTCAGCCTCGGCCCGATATCCAATCGCTTTACATCGGGCTGGATACCGCCCCATGCACCTACGCCCGCTTGCAGATCAGCGTCAGGCCCAAATGGATGCGCCAGCCCAATCGCCCCATCGATAAACCCATCGTGTTGCCGCGCACCAACCAGACCCGCCTGTAAATATCCTTCTGCGACCCAATTTGTGCCTGGCAATTGGCGGGAAAATCCGCCCGCGACAAAACCGGACCAAGCATTCCGCCCACCATGTTCCAATCGCACACGCCGTTCTAAAATCACATTGATCGGCAGGCTGGCGATTGGATGTAATTCCAGCCCCAGCCCTGCCTCGGCACCGTCATTGATCGCCAATGGACGCGTCACACGCACCGAAAGTGCGGCCTGTGATTCAGCCGGGGCATCGCCGAGGCGGTAAAGTGCCCGCAGACCGGCCTGACTACCGCCCAACTGCCCCTCAGGCACAAAATTGGTAGAGGGGCTATGTTGCCGCACAAAGGCCCAACTATAAAGACTGAGCCTCAATGGCGAAGAGGGCTTAGTGGTCAATCTGTTCACGCCATGATCATCAACGATTTCATTATTTACTTGAACGACAGAAATTGGCTCCACAGAGCGATTCGACAACGCCTCGAATATGATTTTCGAGGCATGGGTTGGTATAGATTTCGGCACATTGGTTACGTCTAATAACCCGCTGGTCCGCACCTGAATTTTCGGAATCAATGCCGATGCCTGCACGATAGCACCTATATGGGATGCGGGGACAGCAAACCGAACGGACGCCGGCGGGTTGGTGAGAACAGTCCCTTGAAAGGCGATCACCCGAAACGTCACCCATCCGAGAATAACCGATGCCAAGGCCCGATGTGCGTGGTATCTTTTGGCAGTCATATCGCTGGATCATCCGGGAAAACATGACTGGTCTTGTCCCAGATGACGGGATGTCGCACTTCATAACGGAGATAGGCCATGAAGGCCCGGCGCGCGGCCACCATCGCGATCATATTTGCAACCAATGCGCGCGGGATCGAAAACAGCGCCTGTTTTAATCCATAGCCACAAAAAACAACGACCGCACGCTCGAGCAATCGCCAGGCCAGCATCGCGCCAGATGCACCAAGGGCCATTTGCAACGTCGGCGATAAAGGCGGCACCGTCCCGGACGCAGCGCCCGCAAACATGATCACCCCTGCACTCATAAATAGTGAAATATAACTGAGCAGGAGCAAGAAAGCCGACAACAAGGCCCGTCGATCACGCAACCGCATCCAGCGATCAACCATTGACCCATGCCAGCCCAATCTGTCCCAACCGAACAGTGCGATACCAAGTATCCAGCGAGATTTCTGGCGCACTGCCGACGCCAGATCAGACGGGAAATACGCGCGCACGGCAATGAGATCGTGTGTCACCGCCGATATTTCCCGCACAAAGCTGGTGCGGCAACCGAGTTCGCCAAGACGCAGGCCAAGTTCATAATCCTCGGTCAAGCTATCCGCGTCAAATGGTAGGCCGCCACGCCCTGAAGCAATCCTCGCCAGTGCAGGACGACTGATTGCGCAGCCTACGCCCGCAGAAGGCAGGGCGCTGCCCAGAATCTGACGCGTGGGCATATCAATGCCATGGGTCAGGGCGAACTCATCGGCATAATGACCTGAAACCCACGGCATTGATATATCAATAAAGGGCACAACCGGCAGTTGGATCATATCCGCATATGGCAAATGTGCTGAGAAGAGGTTGAGTTCATCACGATGCACCACATCTTCGGCATCATGCAGGACTACCGCAGCAAATTGTACTTCATGCTGCACTTCCCATTCGCACAGCGCATGCCAGCATCGGTTGAGGCATTCCGCCTTGGTCGTTGGCCCGTCCAAATTGCCGGACACCAATTGTACGCGCGCATCGTTTTCGGCAATCTCCTGCACGGCAGACAACGTTCCGCTATCATTCTGATAACAACCTACAAAGACAATATATTTTGTATAATCCATACGATCTAGCAGAGTTGCGAGCATTCGACCGATCACACTGCTTTCATCCCAAGCAGGCACAAAGATCGCGATCGGCGGTCGTTCAACCGGCATGCGCATCAGCACAGCCGCTTTCGGTGTAACCCGCACCAACCAGACAAAAAACACGATCAGGTCATCCAGACCGAGAAGAATGATCCCACTCGCGCACGCCAGCAACAGTTCATGATAAAAGGTGAAAAACCATGCTGTAGCCTGCACCATCAATATTACCTTACGCTACGCACCACATTAGCCACCGTTCAGGCTGCCTTTGCTACATTCGATATATAGGCATCGACCATCGCTTGGTGGTCAGGTCTCAGCGCGTCAGTGGCCGCGAGATGAGAAGGCACATCGTCACCCAACAATATGGCGGGCGATTGCCCCTCATAATTGCCCAAATTCGGACGATGTTGACGATAACCTATCAGTGCCGCCAAGCCCGGATCGAAGTTGCGGGCAACATCCGGCGGATACGCCAGAAACTGGTTTTCGAAGGATTTGAGCCACCCCAAAGAATAGCTCACGATCATCCCCCGACGCACTTCGCGGGATGTATTCGCCCCACCATTGTGAAGTGTCGAACCGAGAAATAGCAGCACATCGCCAGGATCAAGTGACAATGACATGCCGGGATCGTATTGATCTGGCATGGCGTCCGGCGACCAGCGGTGGCTGCTTGGCCAAATCACCGTACTACCATTTTCGGGCGTATAGTCGGTGAATGGCCACATCACATTCACCAGATATTCGATCTCTCCTTTTGGCCCGCTCCACATATCCTGATCGCGATGAGGAAATTGCGCCGGTGCGTCAGGATGAATTTCTATACCCTGAGACAGGTTGAGCTGGATGGTATCGCAATAGGGGCCAAGCACGGTCTCGGTAATGGCCAGCACCAAAGGATGCTGTACGAGCTGTGCTGCTGTGTGGCTATGACGCAGTACGCAGCCGAAACGCTTCGTCAGTCCGCCATAAAAGACCCCCTCGCAAAAGGGAGTTTGCTGAAAGCGACCCTCCAATTCTTCGACGCAATGATGGATCAGCATCGGCGGCACGACCTGTCGGAGCACGACATATCCCTGCGCCAATAATTGGGCCGCAAATGGCGCCATAGACTTACGCTGTTCAGCTGAGGAGAAAGGTTGAGACAGTGCGATTTGCATGTCGAACACTCCAACAATATTGAAATCAGGCAGCGATCGATACGCCGTGGTACGGCAACATCGGAAGCGCCGCGAAGGTATCGGCACGACGCATCAAGCCAATTGTTTCAGATCCAACATGCGCATGCACTGCCGCAAGCGTACCGCCGGACGTTTCGCGGGGAAGGCCAAGCATGTCACAACGCCAGCCGATGCTGAGCACTTGAGAAAGGAAACTGGCATGCGTGACGCCCGTATATCCTCGAATGCCCTGCATTAATGCGTATTCGACAAGGGCCGTGAACAATTGATTCCGCAATTCCAACCGTTGTCGCGCATTGCCCTGAGGCGACACACAAAACCGGGTCAACTCCCGAATATCTGGCCCGCGCGGAATATCGACATCGCACAGATCGGCAAACAGCATGTCGAGTAGGTGCGGCTGCTCTGTTGGCAGAAGACGAGCAGATGCCAAATGCAACCCGCTACCCTCATCAACTATAATTACATAAGTAGCCGAAATATTATCAAATTCATCAACTTCAAGACCATCGAAATGGGTCAATCCCCACCCCATCATATCAATAAATACCCGCTTCCTTTCCAAAAACATCGACTTAATAGTTAATGAATTAATTTCATCTGATGACCCTATACGCACATTTTTCATTTTATACCCCATAAACTATACATTTATGGAATCATTCAGATCATAGAATTTCGGTATTGTAACTCCCCCCCTAAGGGGGGATGCGAGGATTCGCGTCTCTTGCTAACCTCCACCCTGGGCAGGTCTCAGCTGCTCACAACAAGCAATCATTGCGCAGTATTTGCATTTAAGGAAAGCAGATCACTTTAATATACGAATGACATCCACAGTTATGGATAAAAACATAGTATATATATTGATCACTCACGCCACCACATCGCGCGAATTATCCTGAATAATAATGCTCGTCAGCATCAAATACTCAGGATAACGATTTAAATCGTGTATATTATTATTTGGAGATTAATTCTATTACATCTGTAAGCAATCAAAGATACCGCACCCCTGATCATAAGAGGTTTGGCTTCCTACTTTTCGATCATCTATTAATCCAGAAGGTCAATAAACTGGGCAGCAGCGAGAAAATCTCTCTGTCGAATTGCACGCGCCTCAAGGGCGAAATCATCCTCACCCCATAGTTCCGCCTGCCACAATTCATCAAGATGAGCGGTATCGAATGCAGCCGATGGCGTCATCGCATGTTCGATCACCGCCAGCGCAATGACCAGCGAACCTGAAATCGTCACCAATGGATTAAGCGCAGCGAGCCGATAGGGATCAAGCATACGCACTGCCGCAGCCAGCGTCTCAATCGTCAAATCCGGCTGGGGACGATGCATCAGGCCGTGGACGATATTGAACGTCACATCATAGCGCTGCGCCGCCCATCCCAACACCGGATCCCATAATGCCGCCTGCCGTTCCGCCAGCTCTGGCTGGCTATCGGCCCGATAACACAGCAAATCGGTCTCGGCATATTCCGCAAGCGGTGCCGCAAAATCCGATATATTAGGGGCGACCCTATCAATCGCCGCATTGGCATAGCCCGTTATCGGCATTGATCTTGGGTCAATATCCTCGCCTTGCGCGGCCCATTCGCCCGCCACAGCCTTGGCCATGGCGACAGTCGGCAACACCAGAAAATGCCGCGCAGGCGTCTTGACTGGCCGACCGTCAAGCAGGATCGAACGGTCATCGCCAACCGAAACTTCAGTGTAAAATCGTTTCACCGTCTACTTCCGATTATTTCCGTCCATCTCGCCACCGTCGAGCGAGAAATGGCGGCAAAACAAGCGACTCGATGACGCCCAACAGAAAAAGCAATTGCCCCAGAAAGGCGGGCAAGCTCGGCAAAGGGCGCATGATCAGGGCAATGCCAATCACCATCATGATGACGCCGCCCGCGCGCAACAATGTCAGTACCGCAAAACGGCCCCGCTCACGTTGTTCATCAACATTTGGGTTCATGACCATTTCTCCATAATGCGGGTAATGGATTGGGTTTGCCCCACCACCTCATCAGCACCGGCAGCCCATAGCTCATCCGGGTGATGATACCCCCAATCCACCCCGACACAATAGACCCCTGCCGACTTGCCCATCAGCATATCGAAACTGGTATCTCCAATCATCACGGTCGTCGCTGGCCCGGCACCGGCATCCGCCATCGCCTCATACACCATCGATGGATGTGGCTTGGAAGGATGACGATCTGCCGTCTGCAACGTCACAAAACGACCTTTGAGGCCATGTTGATCCAAACAATGGGCCAAGCCCTTATCGGATTTTCCCGTTGCCACACCCAGCATCCAACCCGCTGCATCAAGCTGATCGACCAAATCGACAATGCCTTCAAACAGCGGTTCCAATATCGCGCCCTGTCGCCGCAAATCCTGAAATGCCAGCTTATAGTCATCGGCCAACCGCACATGCGTGCCCCGGTCCGCCTCCGGCAGCAAGGCCGCCATCGCCTCGATCAGCGACAGCCCAACGACGCGACGCGTATCGCTGCGTGATGGCGGCGTGAGCCGATGCTTGGCAAACGCCGACTCCATCGCGTCGCAAATGACATGTTGGCTATCGACCAGCGTGCCGTCGCAATCGAATAACGCGAGGCGATTCATCTTTTGCCGCGCCCCCCGCTCCGATCACTATTTTTCTTCGCCGGTCCACCGCGATCACTGCCCCGTTTTTCAGGCCCGCCCCGGCCGCGACGCTCACCCTTGCGTTCCTTACGGGCGGCCTTGGCCTGCTGGGTAACCGCCTTGCGCTTGCCTTCCGGCGTATCCATGAACTTGATTTCATCGAACACCAGCTTGTCGCCATCGGCCAAATCAAAACCTAGTTGCTTGATGCTGTCGGTGAAATGCGTAGGCGGTTCAGCGATCACATCAATCTGCCCCCCGCCAGGCGAATCGATCTGCAAACGGCGCGCATGCAGATGCATCTTGCGGCTGATCGTGCCGGTCAAAAAGGCTTCCGGCCCACCATATTTGCCGTCGCCGATAATCGGATGGCCAATCGCCGCCATATGGACGCGCAACTGATGGGTCCGACCGGTATAGGGCTGCAACTCCACCCATGCGGCGCGGTTACCAGCGATATCGATCACGCGATAACGCGTCTTGGCGGGCGCGCCTTCCTTGTTATCCACATGCATCTTTTCGCCGCCAGTACCCGGCTGCTTGGAGAGCGGCAGTTCAATAATGCCATCCTCGATGCTCGGCACTTCGGCGATGATCGCCCAATATACCTTACGCGCCGTGCGGCTGGAAAAGCTCTTGGCGAAAAAGCCCGCAGCCCGCGGCGTACGCGCCACCAGCAAAACGCCGGACGTATCCTTATCAAGTCGGTGCACCAGTTTTGGGCGATGCGGCAGATCGAAGCACAACGCATCAAGCAGACGATCGACATGGTCTGTCGTCTTGGTACCGCCCTGTGTCGCCAAACCGGGCGGCTTGTTGATCACAATGGCATGCTCATCCTTGTAGATGACTAGGCTCTGCGCGAATTCTATCTCGTCTTCGGTCAATGGCGGCCCCAGACGCTTTGGCGCAGCAGCAGGCCTGGCAGCCTTGACGGCCACCTGCTGGACATCCTTGGGCGGCAAGCGAAGTTGCTGGCCCGCAGCAACGCGATCGCCCGGTTCTGCGCGCTTGCCATCGATCCGCAATTGCCCAGTCCGCGCCCAGCGCGACACAAGATTGAAGGGCACATCCGCCATGTGGCGCTTAATCCAGCGATCAACGCGGATACCGTCATCATCGGGATGAATAGTGAATAGCCGCTGGGCGGCATCGCCGATTTTTTCGCTCATAATGCTGCTCGTGTCAGAGTAAGGCCACACCAGAGAGCAACAACCGACCCGGCCACCGATGCCAGCGCATAGACAAGCGCAGGACCAGTGCGTCCGGTTTCGATCATCGTCAACATCTCTAGGCTAAAGGCTGAAAAAGTAGTGAAGCCGCCAAGCACGCCTGTAGCCAGCAACAGTCGCGCCGGGTCACCGATCACCCGTCCCGCCACCAACGCCGCCACAACACCCATCGCAAAGCCACCAAGCAAATTGACGGCAAGCGTGGCCCAAGGCCAATTCACCCCCCAAAGCGTACGCACCGCTTGAGAGACAAGATGGCGTCCAGCGGCACCAACAGCGCCACCCGACATAACAAGGATCAGGGCATTCATGCCCGCCTGTTAGAGGGAAACCGCCGTCAAAGCCACTATTTCTGGCAGGTAGGGCAATAGAAGGTCGATCTGCCGCCATCAACGCGGCGCAACACCTCGCCACCACAAGGGCATCGCTCCCCTTCCTGCCCATAGACCCGCCATTGCTTAAAGAAATAGCCGAGCTCTCCATCGGGCCGGGCATAATCGCGCAAGGTCGAGCCACCGGCCTCAATCGCCGCCGCCAACACCTGCTTGATCATCGGCACCAATCTGGCCAGCGCCGCCACGGAGACCTTGCCGCCAGGCCGGGTCGGGCTAATGCCCGCCATGTTCAGCGCCTCACACACATAAATATTGCCCAAGCCTGCCACAATTTTCTGGTCGAGCAGCATCAGCTTGATCGGCGCAGCCCGGTCTTTCAAGGCACGGGCCAGCACAGATGGCGTGAAATCGTCACTCAATGGCTCCGGCCCCATACGGGTAAACGGCCCGAATTCAGCAATAGCTTCGGTGGGGACAAGATCCAGAGATCCGAAACGCCGTGGATCATTCAGCACGAGTCGCTGGCCGCTCACCGTCTCAATAATCAGATGGTCATGCTTGTCTGGCTCTTCCGGGGCGATCCGCCAACGTCCCGACATACCAAGGTGAAAGATCAAACTATCACCGCGATCTGTATGAATCAGACCATATTTTGCCCGCCGGGAAAGGCCGATCACCCGGGCGCCGGTCATCCGCTGACGCAGATCCACGGGGATAGGACGGCGCAAATCGGCGCGGCGCGGCTCAACCAGCGTCAGCACTTCCCCCTCAAGACAAGGGCGCAATCCTCGGATCGTCGTTTCTACTTCTGGTAATTCAGGCATATTTCCCGATAGCGGGTGTTGCGCCCATGGGGAAGTCGTCGCATCTTAGCCCATCATTAAGAGATGACGAGATGAAAGGACCCGACATGGCCATCGCTATATTCGACCGTATCAAGACAAGGCTGACCATCGCGTTATTGGCGCTCACAGCCGCAACCGGCCTCCCTCTCATCTCGTCGTCAGATGGCAACGCCGCAGAATTGCAGGCTGCCCGGACATCCGCCAAAGCCACCCTCACCGATATAAACGGCAAAAAAATTGGCACCATCGCCCTGAAACAAGCAGGGCAAAACCTTGTGCTGAAGTTCAAGGCCAAATCCATCGCCTCAGGCTGGCACGGCGTACACCTTCATACCATCGGCAGTTGCACGGCCCCCGACTTCAAGGATGCAGGCGGCCATTGGAACCCATTTGGTCAACATCATGGACAGCCCGGCGCTGAAACTGCCCATCGTGGCGATCTCCCAATGATATGGGCCAATGCCCAAAACCGAGTTGAAACCAAGCTCACCCTGAAAGGCGTCACACTCTCCGGCGAACATGGCCTGATTGATACCGATGGCGCGGCCATTGTCATTCATGCCGGTCAGGATGATTACCAAAGCGATCCAGCCGGCAATAGCGGCGCCCGCATCGCCTGCGCTGTCATCCACTAAAATCTTGGCAATCTTACAGGTGACCTCTCCCTAAAAGAGAACGGGTAGATATAAGGCGTTGGCGATAATCATAACTATGGACCACAAAAGAATAGGACGAATTGCAAGCGTCACCACGCCACACTAGAGTGGAGTCATATGACTATCGCCCCAGCGCCCCAACACCCGTTCGCCATACGCGACTATCGCTATTATTGGTTGGCGCGAATCACCATCATTCTGGCGCAGATGGCACTGGTGGTGGTGATAGGCTGGCAGGTCTATGACATTGCCCGTCAGACAATGGGCCTGAAAGCGGCGGCATTTCAATTAGGCTTGGTCGGCCTTGCCCAGTTCGCACCATTGCTGCTGCTCACCTTGTATACTGGCTGGGTCGCTGATCGTTTCGACCGTCGGCGAGTAGCACAATTCGCGGTTTTGCTTGAAATCCTGTGCGCGGCCATGCTTGGCCTGACAACCTGGCAAGGCACAGTTACCTTGCCAATCCTTTTTGGCGCGGCGGCGCTATTGGGTGTGGCGCGGGCATTTGCTGGCCCTGCCCTGCAAGGCATTACGCCCAACATCGTGCCAGCGCCGCTGATGCCACAGGCTATAGCATTCAGTTCAATTGCTTGGCAGATGGGGGCGATTGTCGGCCCGGCCATGGGTGGGTATCTTTATGCGGCAGACCCGGCCGCACCCTATATTGTTGCGGCGATATTGCTCTCCGCCACATTGGTGGCGCTACACTTAATTCGGCCATTTGCGCGCAAAGAGCTATCGAACAAGCTCAGCCCTTGGCAACAGATGATCGAAGGCCTGCACTATGTCCGCCGCAACCGGCTGGTTCTCGGTACGATATCTCTTGATTTCATCGCGGTGCTGCTCGCCGGGGCAACAGCGATGCTGCCGGTCTATGCCCGCGATATTTTGCATGTCGGCAGCGAAGGTCTGGGCCATCTTCGGGCCGCCCCCGCCCTTGGTGCGGCCTTTGTCGCCTTATGGTTCGGGCTCAGGCCATTGTCCCGCAATGTCGGGATCAAGATGTTGGCCGCGGTCGCCTTCTTTGGTGTCGTCACGATCATCTTCGGGCTGTCACACCTGATCATACCCTCTCAGCCCATGGTGGTTGCGCTAGGTGCCTTGGCCGTACTGGGCGCATTGGACATGGTATCGGTCTATGTCCGTCAGACGTTGATCCAGATTCACACCCCAGACGAAATGCGCGGTCGGGTCGGGGCAGTATCCATCCTGTTTATTTCAGGGTCCAATGAATTGGGCGAGGCGGAAAGCGGGCTGCTTGCGGCATTGATCGGCCCTGTCGCCGCAGTCGTGGTCGGCGGTGTCGGCGCCATTATTGCCACTGGTTTGTGGGCGTGGATTTTCCCCGAATTACGACGCGCGCGGACATTTGATCCGCCCGAAGAAAACGTCAAAACTGCAAAGGAGACTGTTGCATGAAGGCCAATTCGATTCTCGACACCATCGGCGGCACGCCACATATCCGAATGCAGCGGCTCTTTGGCGCGGCAGAAGTCTGGATCAAATCAGAACGCAGCAACCCGGGCGGCTCCATCAAGGACCGCATCGCGCTCGCGATGATTGAAGCCGCAGAGGCATCAGGCGCCTTAAAACCTGGTGGCACTATCATTGAACCGACCTCAGGGAATACCGGCATCGGCCTTGCGATGGTGGCCGCGGTCAAAGGCTATAAACTTGTTCTCGTCATGCCGGAGAGCATGTCGATCGAACGCCGCCGCCTGATGCTGGCCTATGGCGCAAGCTTCGACCTCACCCCGCGTGAGAAAGGGATGAAGGGCGCGATTGAACGCGCAATTGAACTGGTGAGCCAGACCCCCGACGCATGGATGCCACAGCAGTTCGAAAACCCCGCCAACATCAGCATCCATCAACGGACAACGGCACAAGAGATTCTTGCCGACTTCGCGGACAGTCCGATAGATGTGCTGATTACAGGCGTCGGCACCGGCGGACATATCACCGGCACCGCCGAAGAACTGAAAAAAGTCTGGCCGGGCATCAAGGTGTTTGCGGTCGAACCGACCCTTTCTCCCGTCATCAGCGGTGGTGCGCCGGGGCCGCATCCGATTCAGGGTATCGGCGCAGGCTTCCTGCCGGCAAATCTGCATACCCGCATATTGGATGGGGTGATTCAGGTCGATCCCAATGACGCCAAGGACATGGCGCGCCGCGCCGCGCGTGAGGAGGGCATGCTGATCGGCATCTCATCAGGCGCTACCCTCGCCGCGATCGCCCAAAAGCTGAAAGAACTGCCCGCAGGCAGCCGCGTGCTCGGCTTCAACTATGATACCGGCGAACGCTATCTCTCGGTCCCGGACTTTTTGCCAGAAGCATGATCATATCCCGGCGGGCAGGAAGAACAACCTGCCCGCCGCACTTCAACCTCCCCATTGCCTGCACCGGAACGCGGCGATATAGGGCCGGTGCCGTAACGGGCCATGCCATATCGGCATGCGTTCATGACGACCCCATCAAGGACAAGGAAGGCACATCCATGCGTAAGACCTCTGCCGCTCTCGACCGCATCCAGCCGTCGGCGACGCTCGCCATGACCAGCCGGGTGCTGGAGCTGAAGGCAAAAGGCGTGGACGTGATCGGCCTTTCCGCCGGTGAACCGGACTTCGACACCCCGGACTTCGTCAAGGAAGCGGCCATCGAGGCGATTCGCGCTGGCAAGACAAAATACACCAACGTCGATGGCACTGCCGAACTGAAGGCAGCGATCGCCGCCAAGTTCAAGCGAGACAATGGCCTCGAATATGCCTCGAACCAGATCTGCGTGAATGTCGGCGGCAAGCACACATTATTTAACGCGCTCGTCGCCACCGTCGATGTCGGCGATGAAGTAATCATCCCTGCACCTTATTGGGTCAGCTATCCAGATATTGTCGCCTTTGCGGGCGGCACCCCGGTCTATATCGAAGGCCCGGCAAGTCAGGGGTACAAGATCACCCCGGCCCAATTGGAAGCCGCCATCACCCCCAAGACGCGCTGGGTGATCCTCAATTCGCCCTCCAATCCATCGGGTGCCGCTTATACAGCCGCCGAACTCAAGGCGATTGGCGAGGTGCTGCTGCGTCACCCCCAGATCTTGGTGATGACCGACGATATGTATGAACATATCTGGTATGCCGATGAACCCTTCGCCACGATCGTCGAGGTCTGCCCAGAACTTTATGACCGCACGTTGACCGTCAACGGCTGCTCGAAATCCTATTCGATGACCGGCTGGCGCATCGGCTATGCAGGCGGTCCGGCATGGTTGATCAAGGCGATGGCAAAGCTCCAGTCACAATCGACGTCAAACCCCTGCTCGATTGCACAGGCTGCGGCAACAGCAGCGCTGAATGGCGATCAAAGCTTCTTGCGCGAACGCAACGAAGCGTTCCGTGGCCGCCGCGATCTGGTGGTGCGGATGCTGAACGAGATTGAAGGCGTCGTCTGCCCGACGCCGGAAGGCGCGTTCTATGTCTATCCTGATGTTTCGGGTTTGATGGGCAAGACCACACCCGACGGCAAGGTCATCAACACGGATGAAGAGCTGATCGATTATTTCCTCGATACAGTACAGGTTGCGGCTGTGCATGGTGGCGCATTCGGTCTGTCACCGGGTTTCCGCATTTCCTATGCCACATCGGAAGCCCTGCTGACCGAGGCTTGCACGCGCATTCAAAAGGCTTGCGCGGCCCTCAAATAAAATAGCGCTCCGGACGCATTTTCGACGTCAGTCGACATAATAAAATCACGGTTCATGACACCTCCAGCCTCCCTAGAGATTGGCGGTATCATGAGACGTTGATGCGTTTAGTATTGCATCCCGAACGATCCATGATAGCTTTCGCCGAAATATTATAATCGGGAGAGGGCGCATGGCGCTGTTCATGGTCATTGGGCCGTTGGGGTTCTTCTTTTTGGCGATTGCCATGGTGTATGTCGGTCTGGTTGCACGCCAACGCGAATGTGGCCGGGCTGAGAATGCCTATCGGACCCAATTGCAATTGCGTGCAGCTGCGATTGACTCCCTGTTGGGAACTCTACCAACAGGTGACACCGCTCTCGACGCGGCGCGATCAGAAGTCCTCGCTGCGAGTGAACAAGCAGTACTTGCGGCCTCACCCGATCGTTTTTCCTTTGAAGAAGGCCATCTCGCCAATGCCATTGAAGTGCTTGTCGGACGTGCCGCCAAGCTCCCCGCCGTTCAGAATGATCACGACTATGCGGCCAGCCGCCGCGAACTTCTGATCACAGATGCCAGACTGACAACTGCGCGTCGCTCACGGCGACGGGCATATGCGGAATATGAATGTGCCTGCGACGCCTTTCCAGGGGTCTTGTTTTCCGGCATACTTGGTTTTAAACCAATGAGTTATGATCAACCATCCCTCGCGAGTCACCTACCGCAATAAGTGGTCACACAATATCGCGAACCGCATGACGGACATGGGGCCTCATCCGGCTGTCGCCGTGTATCCAATGGCCGTGTCACGTCGCCAATGTCTGATCGGCGCCATTTCCGCCTTGGCCTTAGCACCTTCGGCAATCAAGGCCGCTACTCGCACTTTCGAAGTCACGTTGAGCGATGCCGAGTGGCGACGGCGACTGTCTCCCGCCGCTTATGCCACCCTCCGTCATGAGGCGACGGAGAGGCCATTCACCAGCCCACTCAATCGGGAAAAGCGCAAAGGCAGCTTTCGCTGCGCTGGCTGCGAACTCCCTTTATTCTCTTCAGCGACAAAATATGACAGCCATACCGGTTGGCCGAGCTTTTGGGCCCCGATAAAAGGCGCCGTTGAAACCCGCACCGATTATCAAATTGGCTACCCAAGAACCGAGGTGCATTGTCGGCGCTGTGGCGGGCATCTGGGCCATGTTTTTGATGATGGGCCGCCGCCCACGGGCAAACGTTATTGCATGAACGGCGTCGCCCTTCATTTCGTGCCGGAGATAGGGTGATGAAGCGTTTTTTACTTGGCGGCCCAGTCTTGCTCCTCCTTGGCTTTGCGGCACTCCAATCGACCAATAGCCGGGCGGAACGGCCCGTACCCTTGCCCCAAGCAATCAACGACGAGCGACCCCATACGGGCAGTGCGGTGGCAATATTTGCGGGCGGCTGCTTTTGGGGGGTCGAAGGCGTATTTGAACAGGTCGCAGGCGTTCAGTCCGTCATCCCCGGCTATGCTGGCGGCACGGCTGCCACGGCGAACTATGGCGATGTATCCACTGAAAACACGCGCCATGCAGAGGTGGTGCGCATCACCTACATACCCACCCGAATCAGTTACGGCACACTTTTGCGCATTTTCTTTTCCGTGGCGCATGATCCGACGCAGTTGAATCGTCAGGGACCAGATCGTGGGCCAAGCTATCGCTCGGCCATTTTCCCGCAAACGCCCGAACAAGAACGCATCGCCCAAAGCTACATCGCCCAATTGGCGAAATCCGGGCGGTTTGCCGCGCCCATCGTGACGCGTATCGAACAAGGCCGCTTCTTCCCGGCCGAACCCGAACATCAGGACTTCATGCGCCGTAATCCGACCCATCCCTATATCATGCGCTGGGATGCGCCGAAGGTTGCCGCCCTTCGTTCGCTCTTCCCTTCCCTGATGAAAACGTCGATCGAGTCGAAGTGATGCTTGAGCGTAGCCACAACCTCGCCTAAGCGAGAGAGTTATGAGCTCGACCAATGATATCCGCCGGTCCTTTCTGGATCATTTCGCTGCCGCAGGTCACGAGGTTATCCCCTCTGCGCCGCTGGTCCCGCATAATGATCCGACCCTGATGTTCACCAATGCCGGGATGGTGCCGTTCAAGAACGTGTTTACCGGCCTTGAAAAGCGACCCTATGTGACGGCCACTTCGTCACAAAAATGCGTCCGCGCCGGGGGCAAGCATAACGACCTCGATAATGTCGGCTATACGGCGCGTCATCATACTTTCTTTGAAATGCTGGGGAATTTCTCGTTCGGCGATTATTTCAAAGAACGCGCGATCACATTGGCGTGGGACCTGCTGACCCGCGAATGGGGGCTGGACAAGGAACGCCTGTGCGTCACCGTTTATCATACGGATGACGAAGCATTTGACCTGTGGAAGAAAATCGCAGGCCTGCCCGATCACAAGATCATTCGCATTTCGACATCAGACAATTTCTGGTCGATGGGGGATACCGGCCCATGCGGCCCATGTTCTGAGATTTTCTGGGACCATGGCGACCATATCTATGGTGGCCCGCCGGGTAGCCCGGAAGAAGATGGCGACCGCTTCGTCGAGATCTGGAACCTTGTGTTCATGCAATATGAGCAAGTGGACGCTGCCACCCGACTCAACTTGCCAAAGCCGTCGATCGACACCGGCATGGGTCTGGAACGCATTGCCGCCGTCTTGCAGGGCGTTCACAATAATTACGACACCGACACCTTCAAATCGCTGATCGAGGCATCAGGCGAATTGACCCGCAACGATCCGAGCGGCTCGATGCAGGCATCGCATCGGGTGATCGCCGACCATCTGCGCTCGGCGGGCTTCCTTGTCGCGGATGGTGTGCTGCCCAGCAATGAAGGGCGCGGCTATGTGCTGCGCCGCATCATGCGTCGTGCGATGCGCCACGCCCATCTGCTGGGCGCGAAAGATCCGCTGATGCATCGTCTCGTCCCGGCATTGGTCAGCGAAATGGGACAGGCCTATCCAGAACTGATCCGCGCACAGCCGCTGATCGAGGAAACGCTGCGCCATGAAGAAGTGCGCTTCCGTCAAACCCTCGACAAGGGGCTGAAGCTGCTGGATGATGCCACCGCCAGCATGGACAAAGGCGGGACGCTGCCCGGGGAAACGGCCTTCAAGCTCTATGACACCTTCGGCTTCCCTTATGATCTCACCGAAGACGCATTGCGCGCACAGGGGCTGAGCGTTGATCGCGCTGGTTTCGATTCTGCGATGGCCGCGCAAAAGGCAGCGGCGCGCGCCGCCTGGAAAGGGTCTGGCGACAAAGCCTCCGAAGACATCTGGTTCGACCTTGCGGAAGAACATGGCGCGACAGAATTCACCGGCTATGTCTCTGAAAGCGGTGAAGGTCAGGTCATCGCGCTAATCAAGGACGGTGCGCAGGTGACGAGCGCAGCCGCAGGCGATGAGGTCACTATCCTCACCAACCAAACGCCATTTTACGGCGAAAGCGGCGGACAAAAGGGTGATGCGGGCGTCATCAGCAATGACAAGGGCCTGAACATCCCCATCAGCGACACGCTGAAGCCGCTTGGCCGACTCCATGCCCATCAGGGCATAGTGGAAAGCGGCACGATCACCGTTGGCGAAGCCGTACATCTTGCCGTCGATAGTGTGCGGCGAGGCCGGATTCGGGCCAACCACTCTGCAACCCATCTGTTGCATGCGGCGCTGCGCCACCGGCTTGGCGGACATGTCAGCCAAAAGGGCAGCATGGTGAGCGAGGACCGGCTACGGTTCGACTTCTCGCATCCCAAAGCGCTCTCCGCCGAAGATCTGGCTGCGATCGAAACCGAAGTGAATGCCCAGATTCGTCAAAATGATGAGGTCACTACCCGATTGATGACCCCAGACGATGCCATCGCTGCAGGTGCTATGGCGCTGTTCGGCGAGAAATATGGCGACGAAGTACGCGTGCTGTCGATGGGCAAGGGCGACACCCATAGCTATTCAGTCGAACTTTGCGGCGGCACCCATGTGCGCGCGCTGGGCGACATCGGCTTGGTCCGCATTGTTGCAGAAAGCGCCGTATCTTCCGGCGTCCGTCGCATCGAGGCCCTGACAGGCGAGGCCGCTCGTCTTTGGCTGACCGGGCGCGAAGAGCAACTCCGCAACGTTGCGGCAACGCTCAAGACTACACCCGACGATGTACCGACGCGCGTAGCCGCCTTAGCCGATCAGGTCCGCAAACTTGAACGTGAACTCGCCGATGTCAAAAAGACCTTGGCCATGGGCGGTAGTGGCGGTTTAGCTTCGGCTGGTCCTGAACTCATCAATAATGTGCCATTCCTCGGCCAGATCGTGGAAGGTCTCGATCCCAAGCAGTTGCGCGGGACAATTGATGACGCGAAAAAGGCGCACGGCTCCATCATCTCTATGATTATCGCGCTCAACGATGGCAAAGCCAGCGTCGCCGCCGGCGTCACCGACGATCTTCTCGCCCGCGTCAGTGCTGTCGATCTGGTCAAGGCGGCCGTGGCTGCGCTGGGTGGTCAGGGCGGCGGCGGCCGCCCAGACATGGCGCAGGGTGGCGGTCCGGATGCGGACAGCGCACCTGCCGCGATGGAAGCGGCCAAGGCGCTGATCGCCGGTTAAGGAAATTTAATCCCGGCTTGCCCGATATCGATATCACGCAATCGCCGCCGATGAAGCGGGGGTTCGCGTGATATTGCACCATGGTTCATAATGTCCGCGCGCAGTTCTGCTCTTTTCTCGTGAATGGAAGCAATGACAGGCCCCATAGGCACGCCAAGGTCGACGAGGACTGCTTCAGACAATTGAAGTGAGCTCTCCAGCGTCTCCGGCACGGCATCTGTCGCCCCCGCACGATAGAGTTCAGCCGCATGGCTGGCATCACGAGCCCGGGACACAATAGTGAGGTCAGGATAGCGCGCACGTAATTTCCGCGTCAGGCGAACATTCTGGACGGGATCATCCATCGTCAGAATCACGGCAGGGGCACAGTCCAGACCGAGTCGCTCCAGCATCTGGGGACGCGCGACATCACCAAAGATCACATCATAGCCTCGCTGACGCACCAGCGCGACCCGATCCGCATCGGCATCAACCGCGCGATAAGGGCGGCCATGCACATTCATCATATCCGCCACTAACTGCCCCACACGCCCAAAGCCGAGAATGATAGCTGCATGCGGTTTTGGGGCAGAATCAACCGAGTCTGCGACTTCCCGAAGGGCAAGTCGAAGGGCTACGACATGACCAAATTTGGCCAGCAAAGGCGTTACAGTCAGGCCAATCGCCGTGACCATTTGCCAGAAACTCGCCGTCTGTTGATCAATCAAATTGGCGGACGCCGCAGTCGCGAGCACGATCAACGTGGTTTCCGATGGACTGGCCATCAATAATGCCGTCTCCGCCGCCACAGCCCGCTTGGCCCCGCCAATCCGCAACAACAGGCCTGTGATCAACGTCTTGATCGATAGCACCGCCACGACCGCGCAAAAAATGCCAACCCATTCACGCACCAACAGCCCCAGATCGACCGACATGCCGACAGAGATCAGAAATACGCCGAGTGCCAACCCTTTGAATGGCGCCATCATGACCTCGACTTCATGATTATAATCAGTCTCTGCGATCAACACGCCCGCCAATAGCGCCCCGACGATAGGTGATAGACCGATACTCGTCGTAATCAGGCTGGCCACAATCACCACCAGCAGACTGGCCGACATAAAGAGTTCCGGGCTCTTTGTCCGCGCCGCCTGGCTGAACAGCAGCGGCAATGCAAAGCGACCAGATACCAGCATCAACGGCACGACCATCAATGTCAGCACTGCCGTCGTCATCAGCCCTTCCCAACCCGATTCACCGCTATGTGGGCCGATCGCGCCAAGAATGAAAATAATGGGCACAAGGGCGATATCTTCAAACAACAACATAGCAAAAGCGCGCTGGCCGACAGGCCCGGTCATGCCAACAAGAGGCAGAACGAGTGCGGTCGAAGATAGGGCCAAGGCCATGCCAAGACCGCTTGCACCCTGCCAATCATGGCCAAAAGCAAGCAAGCCCAAACCAATGGCCAGCGCACCGATCAACATCTCCGCCGCACCTAGACCGAAAACCATGCGCCGCATTTGCCACAAACGCCTGAAGCTCAACTCCAATCCGATGGAAAACAGCAGCAGAATAATGCCGAACTCCGCAAAGGGCGCAATCACATGCTGATCTGCGATCGTTACATGACGGAGCCATGAATAGTCACCCACCCATCCACCAAGCCCGGCCGGGCCAACCAATATCCCTACAAGGATGAAACCGATGACAGGCGTGATCCGTAACCGAGCAAAGGTGGGTATCACCAACCCGGCAGCGCCAAGCACGACCAGCGCTTCCCGCAATCCGCTATTGGTGACGACTAATGCTGTTTCCGCTGTTGTCATGGCTTGCATCTTCGCTTGAACCAGCCACAATGTCAGCACTTAACTGGGCGGAGACAGAATTTTGCAGGATTGGACCGGCGACAACAATATCAAGCAGTCGGTCACCGCATCTATCTCACCGATCGTGGTCTCGGTACCACATGCTGGTCGTCATTATCCAAGCCTCTTGCAGGCGCAGTCTCGGTTGACTGTTGAACAACTCTGCCTGCTCGAAGATCGACACGTGGATGCGCTGACAGGATCACTCATAAGCATGGAGCACCAAGTCCTTGTGGCAACGACGGCACGGGCATGGATCGACCTGAATCGCGCACCACATGAAATCGAATCAGACATGATTGCACGGACCGACCCTGGCTTTGACGACATGCGCACCTCCGCCGTGAGATGTGATCAGGCAAAAATCAACGCAGGCTTGGGACTGGTACCAAGCCGAGTGCCGCGCATTGGCGCCATTTATCGTCACAAACTTGGGCTGGATGACATTAAGCAACGGATCTTATCAATTCACACTCCATGGCATGAAGCGATTGAACACGCGATGGCGGCGGCATGGCGAGTGCATGGTTTTGCCGTGCTACTAGACCTCCATTCAATGCCCACCATCCCGCGCGGACAGACCGGACATGGGCTGCGCGCGGTCATCGGTGATCGTCATGGGCAAAGCTGTGACATCGCATTGGCAGGACGCGCCGCCTCAATGTTGCGACGAGAGGGCCTGCGGACAGATCTCAACCGGCCTTATGCTGGCGCTTATACGCTCATGCGCCATGGACAGCCGGAGCGGAACCTCCATGCATTACAAGTGGAATTCGACCGAAGCCTTTATCTCAATGATATGGGCAACCCGATCGCCGCAAGAGTGGAGGTGCTTTCCGGCATACTTGCACGCTTATGTGCCGAATTGGCCGAAACCGGCAGGATGATATCCCAAATGCAGGCAGCTGAATAAAAAACCACCTCGTGTCATATGAGCACGAGGTGGCCAAGGTTCAGGGAGGAAGCGCACCCGAAGGCGCGCTACACGCTGCATGAAAGGGGGGACATGCAACCGTGCTAGAACGAACATAGGACTCTATCCTGCCGAATTCAAGAGTTCAGCAAATAAACCTGCGACACTTTAACGATTCATACCCACATACAATCGACAGGCCTGTCATCAAATCTTAACCTGCCCATCTTATCCAAGTCTTAGATAGTTAAATGGTAATATTGAGGTGGGTTCCATGCAGCAGGAACAAACAGCCATAAATATGGTGCGTGCCGGTCTTTGTCATCAGATTGATCTTTTGTTGCGCGCCACCGGGCAATTACAGCCCGCTCATCTTTTCAACGAAATTGAAGAAATTCGCGTGATTTCTGCGCGATATGGGCTGGAACCGCTGCGGCGTCTTGCCCGCGGCCTAGAAAAACAATTGGCCGAAGGTCACCAAAAGCACGTTTTTGAGCCATGGCTGCACATGATGCGTGAAGCAGCAAGCTGCCATCGTATCGACGAACAGGCAGCGGAAACCTTCATTGCGGCGACGGCCCTACGTTTAAACAGTTGAGAGCCGTCACCCCTTCATGGACACATTATTGGTTGCGTTTCTGGCCGCAAGCCTGACCGCAATCGGCGACCGCTCACATTTCTTTGCGCTAGAATTAGGTGAACGCGCCGACTCAGCGCGACTTATTATAGCTGGTATGGCAATAGCGGCATCGCTCAACATATCTATCGCCGCATTCGGCGGCATGATGATGGCGGATATGTTGGACATCCGGTCGGCCAATCTGCTCACGGGCCTCGCCATTATATTTGCGGGCGGCAGCGGACTGTTCACCCGCAAACAACCCGCGCCGCACACAACGCGGCATCAGCCATTGGGCTTCATCAACATCACGTCACAATTCTTCATGCTTGGCTTTGGCGACAAGATCGCGTTCCTGACCTTCGCCCTGACCGCCCGCATGGAACAGCCCCTGCTCGCTGGTATCGGCGCGACTATTGGCATCGTCGCTGCGCATATCTGGCCAATCTTGCTTGGACCGGAATGGCCGACAATAATGCCATTACGAATGGCAAGCCGGGTGATCGGGTTCGTATCGCTATTATTGGGTCTTATGATCGCGATATTCGCATTGTTCTTCTAATTACGGGAAAGATACGGTCAGTGCCCTGTCTTACCCAACATCCGCAAAATGAGAGGATGCACAATCACGATAATACCACCCAGCAAAATCGCGAAGAGACCCGACAACACCGCCGAAATTAGCCATGAAATCGCGCCTGCAAACATCGGCACAAGATGCCCGACCCATTCCGCAGCATGATGAGCGGCGTCCGGGAGCATCGGCAAACCAACTTGCTGCATGCCATGCAGCACAATCCCGCCGCCAACCCATGCCATTGCTACCGTGCCAACCACTGACAATATACGCAAAAGCATCGTCATACCGGATATCAATGTGCGACCAATTGATTGGATGGCGGCACCTTCCCGTCGAACAAGATGCAGGCCGATATCATCCATCTTCACGATCAACGCGACCACGCCATAGACGCCAATGGTGATGCCGACCGCCACCACAGCAAGAATCAACGCCTGATTGATAAGGCTTTGATCCGCGACGCTGGCCAGGGCGATTGCCATGATTTCACCCGAAAGGATGAAATCAGTCCTGATCGCGCCACTCACTTGCTCCTTTTCAAGTGTCACTACATCTGTGTGCGCCACATGCGATTCCGCGTCTTCATGATGGCCCGACAACGCCTCCCAAATCTTTTCTGCCGCCTCAAAACAGAGGTAACTGCCGCCGATCATCAGCAAAGGGGTCAACATCCAGGGCGCGAAGGCGCTCAACAACAAGGCCGCAGGCAACAATATGATGAGCTTGTTCCGCAGTGACCCCATCACAATCTTGCCAATGATCGGCAATTCACGATCAGGGGTCAGGCCCACTACATAGCTCGGCGTTACAGCCGCATCGTCGATGACCACGCCAGCCGCCTTAGCCCCCGCCTTGGCAGAGGCCGCAGACACATCGTCAAGGGTCGACGCCGCTAGCTTGGCAATAGCCGCCACATCATCGAGCAATGCAATCAACCCCGATGCCATCAGCTATTCTCCTCCCCGCAACAACGCCTGCAAACCTACCCGATAATCCGGATATTGCGGCGACCAGCCCAATAGTCGCTTTGCCTTGCCATTCGCAACCCGCCGATTTTCATCATAAAAGGCACGGGCAGCGGGTGAAAGGCTTGCATCATCCAGTCCAATCATCGCCGGTGGCGCATGGCCGATGAGTTTGCAGGCATAGGCATTCACCTCGGCCTGCGGCGCGGGCAGGTCATCCGTCAGATTATAAACGCCCGGCGCACCATGATCGAAGCTTGCGACAATCGCACCAACAATATCATCGACATGTACCCGGCTGAACACCTGACCCGGCACATCTACGCACTGTATCTGGCCGGCGCGCGCACGCGCGATCGGAGAACGGCCTGGGCCATAGATACCAGGCAAGCGGAAACACCGCACGCGCTGCGGATCGAGCGCAAGCCAGTCCGCATCGGCCTTCGCACGATCTTTCCGGCGGCCCGCGCCCATCGACGCGGTTTCATCGACCCACGCCCCATCGCAATCGCCATAGACGCCGGTGGATGAAAGATACCCAATCCACCGGGCTGGCGCACGCGCAATCCGTTCACCGTAAATCGCCAAGACTGGATCTTCCCCGCCAGCTGGCGGCACCGAACTAATAATATGGGTCGCCCGCGCCAATGCATGCTCGACAGCGGCACGGTCATCAAATGCCACGGCATCGGCATCGGCCTTTCGCCGCGTTGCAACAATCGACCAGTCCGAATCACGTAGGTGATGCCGCAAATACCCGGTGCAAAAGCCCAAGCCAAAGATCAACAAGCGGCGTGTCATATGTACCGTTCTGGCATGAAAATTAAAAAAATCCAAGATTGCTCAATCTATTCAGCGCGCAGCAACACCTGACAAAAAGGCTGGCAATGACAATGCTGCATTGCAACGAAGATGGTAATGTAAGATGATACAGCCAACAATGTAACAGCTCGGGGGCATATGCCTCCAGCGTATTTGGGGCCGTTTCAACATGCTTTATACTGCCTACGAAGCCCAGAAGAACCTATTAGCGGGCGCTAGCGCCCTCGCCAACATCAGTGCCCAATGGCTCCAAAACCCGGTAAATCCATTTGGCTACTCCACCATGGGTCCGCTTGTCGCCTCCGGCCTTGATGTGTTCGCCCATGCTGCTGCGCCGCGTGGCAAACCCGCATTCGGGCTAACTGAAACAGTGGTGGATGGGAAGACGGTAGCGATTACCGAAGAAATCGTGCTGCGCAAACCGTTCGGCCAGCTCAAGCATTTCCGCAAAGAAGGTGTCACCGGCCAGCCACGACTGTTGATCGTCGCCCCGATGTCGGGCCATTATGCGACGTTGTTGCGCGGCACGGTCGAACGACTACTTCACACGCAGGATGTCTACATCACCGACTGGCACGATGCCCGTGATGTATCCCTGAATGACGGCAATTTCGACCTCGACGATTATATCGACTATGTCATCGACTTCGTGCGCGAGATCGGTCCGGGCGCGCATTTGCTGGCCGTTTGCCAGCCAACCGTGCCCGCCTTTGCCGCGACCGCACTGATGAACGCAACCAATGATCCTTGCGCCCCAGCCACAATGACCATGATGGGCGGCCCGATCGACACGCGCGAATCGCCGACAGCGGTTAATCAGCTTGCAACCGAACGCCCGCTGAGCTGGTTCGAACATAATGTCGTCGCGACCGTGCCGCAGAATTATGCCGGTGCCGGTCGTCGCGTCTATCCGGGGTTTATGCAACTCGCCGGCTTCATGACCATGAATCTTGGCAACCATCTGATGAGCCATTGGGAAATGTTCAAGCATCTGGTCGCTGGCGATGATGAGAGCGCCGATGCCACCAAGGCATTTTACGATGAATACCGCGCGGTTTGCGACATGGATGCAGCATTTTATCTGCAGACAGTCGATGTTGTTTTCCAAAATCACAAGCTGCCCAAGGGTGAGTTGATGCACCGCGAGACGCTGGTCGATGCCAGGGCGATCACGCGCACGGCATTGCTCGCTATTGAGGGTGAAAATGATGATATTTCTGGCCTCGGCCAGACCAAGGCCGCGCTGAATATTTCAACCAACCTGCCGGCAGAGCTGAAAAAATACATGATCGCCGAACATGTCGGTCATTACGGCATCTTCAACGGTCGCCGCTGGCGGGAGGAAATCGCGCCGGTTGTCGAGGAATGGATCGCCAGCCACACAGCCAAGACTGCGACTGCGGCACCTGTATGCGCAGCACCAGTCGCTGCGGCAACAGTCACCTCCACATCAGCCAGTGCGAAGCCAATGGCCAAAACCGCAACGCCAGCAAAACGGGCTGCCAAGCCCAAGGCATAAATCAGGGGAACATATCGGGCGGGGAGGCGTGATTCCTCCCCACCGGACCCTTGAGAGCCTCCGCGAAAAAAACTGCGTGACCTACAACAGGTTTAGCGCCGCAATCTGATCCCGTTCAAGATCAATACCAAACACGAGGCTCAGCCGCATTTGCAGCATGCGGGCGCTAGTAATCTCACTATCGACCTTATCGGTGAGGCTCGACCGGGTGTACCGGCAATCCTGCAACGCCGCCATGCCATGCGGCAGCACCATGCTGGCGATTCGATGGCGCACAAAACGCGAATCGGGCGATGTAGATGTCCAGTGATTGCTCATCACAAGGTCGCTGTCATAAACAGCATCCAGGGAAAAACTGAACTGCGGTCGCCAGCCATCGCTGCCCTCACGCTCCAGCATCCAGCCATGATCAGCATCCATCACCAACCGGTGGCGCCCTCCATCAGGCCCTTCAGCCACGCGGTCGGCTTCAAGCAGCATCGGCGGGGCATATCCACCGCCAAAGCCCGCGTCCGCAATCCACTGCCGGTCCCCGATCGTGACAAGCGACAGGACATGGGTCCGGGGCGGCACAACACCGGGCGCGCTCACCAGCCAAACCCGCGCCAGTATAGGCCGCACATTGAAGCCCAACACCGCCAAACCTGCCGAAAACAGGGCATTATGCTCAAAGCAATAGCCGCCGCGCTTGCTGCGCACGAGCTTATCGACCACCCGATCAAGGGCGATGCTGATACCGCGCCCTAAATGGATGTCAAAATTCTCGAAAGGAATCGAAAGACGATGGGCGCGCTGGAACAGGGCCAGCCCCTCTTCGTTCGCCTTGGGCAAATGCCCCAGCCCAAGCCGGACAAGATAGGCGTCGAATTGGGCTGGCTGCATCATATGGCGATCAGTCGAACAGGCTCGACACCGATGTTTCATCGGCTATGCGCTTGATCGCTTCACCCAACAGCGGGGCAATAGTCAAATGGCGGATATTCGACGCATCGGCGACCTTGGCATTGGCGCCAATGGTGTCGGTAATCACCAATTCGCTCAATTCCGAGGCCGTCACACGGGCGACAGCAGCACCGGAAAGCACGCCATGGGTGCAATAAGCCACCACTTCCGCTGCGCCCGCCGCCTTCAATGCCGCAGCGGCGTTGCACAATGTGCCCGCCGAATCGACAATGTCATCGATGAGGATGCAGAATCGGCCTGTGACATCGCCGATAATGTTCATCACTTCCGATTCGCCAGCCCGTTCGCGCCGCTTATCGACAATCGCCAGCGGCGCATTGTTGAGCCGCTTGGCCAGCGCACGGGCGCGGACCACGCCGCCAACGTCAGGCGAAACGACCATGATGTTGCGGCTACCGAAACGCGCCTCAATATCCGCTGCCATCACTGGCGCGGCATAAAGATTGTCGGTCGGGATATCGAAAAAGCCCTGAATCTGCCCGGCATGAAGATCGACCGAAAGCACGCGATCGGCCCCCGCCACCGTGATCAGATTGGCGACCAACTTGGCGGAAATCGGCGCGCGCGGCCCCGGTTTTCGGTCTTGGCGGGCATAGCCGAAATACGGCAATACCGCCGTGATGCGCCGCGCCGATGCCCGCTTGAGGGCGTCGATGCAGATCAACAATTCCATCAAATTGTCATTGGCCGGATAGGCCGTCGACTGGAGGACGAACACATCCTCGCCACGCACATTTTCGTGAATTTCGACGAACACCTCTTCATCGGCGAAGCGACGAACCGATGCATCGGTCAGCGGAATTTCAAGATACTCGCTGATTGCCTTGGCCAACGGCTGATTGGAATTGCCGGTGAGAAGTTTCATATTCAATGTCCCCGCGCGGATTATTGGGGGTCTCCTTAGCCATCATGGCCGCCGGGGGAAAGGGGGTGGTTGCCCGCTTGCGCGTAAATGCTAAAGCTTTTGTAATGACACAGCAGCTTAATATCGTGCTTGCACAGCTTTCACAGCGCGTTGGCGACCTCGCGGCCAATGTGGAAGCGATTCGCAACGTCCGTCGCGCCCATGCAGGGGCGGACCTCATCCTCTATCCGGAAATGCAGCTTATTGGCTATCCGCCAGAGGATCTGGTGATGAAGCCCGCACTGATCGCCCGCGCCGAAAGGATGATGGACGAACTGGCACAGGATACCGCAGATGGCGGCCCGGCCATGCTGGTTGGTTCGGTGATGATGGATGAAGGTCGGCTGCACAATATATTGTGCCTGCTCGATGGCAGCAAAATCGCAGCCATCCGGATCAAGCATCAATTGCCTAATTACGGCACTTTTGATGAAAAACGCCTGTTCGAACCCGGCCCCCTGCCGGAACCGGTCGAATTCCGGGGCGTAAAGCTCGGCCTGCCGATCTGCGAAGACATCTGGACGCCCAGCGTGATCGATCATCTGCGCCAACAAGGCGCGGAATTGCTGCTCGTCCCGAACGGCAGCCCCTATGAAATCGACAAGGACGATCTGCGTCGCGAACTCGTCGCAGATCGGGTGCGCGAAAGCGGCCTGCCACTAGCCTATCTCAACCGCGTTGGCGGACAGGATGAGGTCGTGTTCGACGGCTCCTCCTTCATTACCAACAAGGATGGCAGCATCGCCGTGCAATTGCCCGATTGGGAAGAAGCCGTCGTCGCCACCAATTGGCAGCGCACGACCGATGGCTGGGTGTGCAACCCCGGGCCAGTCGCCAAGCTCGATCCGGCACCCGCCGATATTTATCATGCGATGATGATCGGCTTGCGGGACTATGTGAACGTCAATCGTTTCCCCGGCGTTGTCCTAGGCCTGTCTGGCGGGATTGATTCGGCTCTTTCCGCGGCAGTCGCCGTCGATGCGCTGGGGGCGGACCGAGTGTGGTGCGTCATGCTTCCCTCCCGCTTCACCTCGCAGGAATCGCTAGATGATGCGGCTGAATGTGCCCGCTTGCTCGGCTGTCGCCTCGACAACGTCCCGATCGAACCGGCCGTACAAGCCTTTGGCCAGATGCTCGGCGATATTTTTGCCGGTAAAAATCCGGACCTGACCGAAGAAAATATCCAATCCCGCATCCGGGGCGTCACCTTGATGGCGATGTCCAACAAGTTCGGCCATATGCTGCTGACAACCGGCAATAAAAGTGAGATGTCGGTCGGCTATGCCACCATCTATGGCGATATGGCTGGTGGATATAATGTGCTCAAAGACGCCTATAAGCTGACGGTGTTCGATGTCTGCCGCTGGCGCAATGTCCATAAGCCCCGGCTCGGCCTGGGGCCGGACGGTCCGGTCATGCCCGATAGCGTCATCACCAAGCCACCCAGCGCCGAATTGCGCCCGGATCAGAAGGACGCAGACAGCCTGCCGCCCTATGAGGTGCTGGACCCGGTCTTGCATGCACTGGTGGAGGAAGAGCTGTCGGTCGACGAGGTCGCCGCACGCGGCTTCGACCGCGAGATGGTCGCCCGGATGGAGCGGCTGCTCTGCCTCGCCGAATATAAAAGACGTCAGGCTCCTCCCGGAGTCAAACTTGGCCGACGCAATTTCGGTCGCGACCGCCGTTATCCCATCACCAATGGCTTCCGCACGGCATGAGATTACGGGCGGTTGCGCTTGCCCTGTCCTTGGCGCTTGGGCTGGCGGCATGCCAGCCGGAGAGGTCAACCGCCCCCCAGCACAGCGCAACTTTGCCCGCCGATACATTGGTCCGCTTATCGGAAGATGACGCCAAAAGCCTCGACCCACAGAAAATATCCGATGTCGCATCCAGCCGGGTCGCGATGGATCTGTTCGAGGGCCTCACCCGCTTCAATGGCAAGGGTGAGGTCGAACCCGCCATCGCCAGCGCATGGACATTATCGCCCGACGGCTTGACCTGGTCGTTCAAATTGCGCCCCGATGCGCGCTTTTCCGATGGCAGCCCGATCACCGCGCCCCTCTTCGCACAGATTTTTCAACGCCTGCGCGCACCCGCAACCGCCGCGCCCACACGGGAGTTGTTCGAAGGCATCGCCAATGTGGTCGCGACACAGCCCGATCTGGTCAGCATCCATCTCCGCCGCCCGGACCCGGCCTTGCCTGACCTGATGGCGCAACCGGCGATGGCCGCCCTGCCCATGCACCGCATCACCACTCTGGCCGATCATTGGACAAGCGAACGGCCTTTGGTCACCTCCGGCGCCTATCGCCTGCGCGATTGGCAATTGAACGACCATATGCAGCTTGAACCCAATCCCTTTTGGTATGATGGCAAACCACGCACCCCCTATGTCCGCTGGCTACCCGTGGCCGATAAATTGACGGCATTGCGGCGATTCCAGACTGGGCAAGCCGATACAACCGCCGACTTCCCGCCGTCGCGCTTTGAGGATCTAGTGAAAAACCTTGGCACATCGGTCCATGCCGCACCGATGATCGCGACCTATTATCTCACGCTCAATACCCGCCAACCGCCATTTGATGATGTCCGGGTGCGCCGCGCACTTGCCATGACCGTTGATCGTGACTGGATCGCCCACCAGCTGATCCGCGCCGGGGTAAAGCCCGCATGGGGACTGCTGCCATCGGGCCTTGGCCTGCCGCCGCTAAAGCCCGATTGGAAAAATTGGTCGATGGCCAGACGACAGGCTGCGGCCAGCGACCTGTTGGCGCAGGCGGGCTATGGTCCCGATCACCCGCTACGGGCGACCTTGCGCTTCAACAGCGACCGCGATCATCGCCGGGTAGCAACGGCGTTGGCCACCATGTGGGCGCCGCTTGGGGTCGAAATCTCCCTATTCAACAGCGAAGCGAGTCTGCACTTCGCCGCCATGCGTCGCGGCGACTTTCAGATCGCGCGGGCCGGTTGGGTCGCCGATATGCCGACTCCGGAAAACATGCTGATGGTCCATCACTCCACCGCCACGGCACTGAATTATGCCGGCTATAACAGCCCCGTCTTCGATACCGCGCTGGATCGAGCGCTGAACACCGCCGACCCGGCCATGCGCGCCAAAATGATGCGCCGCGCCGAACAGCAGCTCATCTTCGATGCGCCGATTATCCCGATTTATCACAATGCGGCCCGTGCACTTGTTGCCCCACGCGTCAACGGATGGCAGGATAACCCGATCAATGTCCATCCCAGCCGCACCCTCAGCCTGACCGTCGGAACCACCAGCAGATGATGAAGCCGACCGCCCTCGCATTCTCCCTTCCCCTGCTAGCTTTATTGGCCACCTGCAGCGACAAAAAGCATGATCGGCTTGATGTCACGCTGATCGGCGACAAATTGGCGATCGTAGACCCCGTCACCACGCCCCTCAACGATACGCAATCCGCCCTGCTCTCCGCCACAGCCCAGGGGCTGATCCGTTTCGATGCCACCGGCCAGATTCAGGCCGGGCTAGCCAGCCGCTGGGCCGTGGTCGATGAAGGCCGCAGCCTGATCTTCCGCCTCACCGATGGCGATGAAGACAGCGCACGCCCGGCATGGCTCACCGCAGAAGCCATTGCCGACCGACTACGCAAGGCCTTGCTGAATAATCCCCGCAATCGCCTTTCGCCGCAATTTGATGCCGTCGAATCGATCAGGGCCGTCACGCCACAGGTCATCGAAATCCGATTGAAATCCGCCAGACCCGATGTGCTGAACATGCTCGCGCAGCCGGAAGCCGCATTATTGTTCAAGCGCAGCATAGTCGGGACCGGCCCCTTGAAGATCACGCGAAGGGCGTTCACCGGCTGGCAATTGTCTCCCATCAGGCTGGATGGTGTGGTCGTGCCAGAGGACACGGATCGCTATCAGCCCGCCATGACGATCCGCGCAGAATCAGCGCCGCGCGCCGTTACGCGCTTCGCGCGTGGCTGGACGCAATTGGTGCTGGGCGGGCGGCTTACGGATTGGCCATTGATCGCGGCAGCGCGGATCAACGCCCGTCAGGTACAAATTGACCCCGCCAATGGACTTTATGGCCTGGCAATCGGCAATAAAGAAGCGCTGCTGCAAGAGCCATCCATTCGACGCGCCTTAGCCATGGCACTTGACCGAAATGGATTACTGCGTGCGATGGACCTGCCCACCGACCTCGCGCAGGATTCACTCCTGCCGCAACATTTACACGACCTGACATTGGTGCCGACCCATCCATGGAGCAATTTGTCACAAAACGAACGGCAAGCTTTCGCAAAAGCGCAAATTGCCGAATGGGTAAAAGCGGGCAATATGGTCCCGACATTGCACATCGCCCTGCCCAATGGCCATGGCAGCGACATGTTGTTCAAACTGCTACGCCAACAATGGGCACAAATCGGGGTCAGTATCCAACGCAGCAACATAACGGATGCCGATCTCTGGCTCATTGATATCGTGACCCCCACCGATACCGCCGGATGGTATCTCCGCCAATTCGCCTGCAGGCCGATGAAAATTTGCGACCACTTTGCCGACAATAAAATGATCGAAGCCCGCGCTGCTCCGACCACACAGGCGCGCACCGATGCCCTGCAAGCGGCGGCAGCTTCTTATATCGAGAACTTGCCGTTCATCCCGCTGTTCAAGCCGATTCGCTGGTCGCTGGTCAACCCATCGCTTGGCGGCTTCACGCCCAATATGCGGGCAGTCCATCCACTCGATACGATCAAGCCATCGCGTTCCAAGCGCTAAATCCGCCAATCAGCCGTCCCGACCTCGCCGCAAGATCACATATAATGCGCCATCGCCACCATGGCGCGGATGGGCATTGCGCACAGCGGCGATCCGATCGGCAAAGCGCGAGCCGGCCAACCAGTCACAAATCTTCGCCCGGATAATCCCGCGTCGTTCATTGCCCACACGCTCGGCATTGCGAGACTTGCCAGTAATCAACAACACGGTCCGCGCATGATGCCGGATCGCGCGTTCAAGCCCATGGTCGAGATAGCTCCACGCCGAATCGAGCGTATGACCATGCAGATCGATCACCTGATCGGGGACCGCGCGCCCCGTGCCGAGACGACGGTCCCAACTGCCGTCCAGTGTATTGGCGATGACCGGCGCAGGTGGCTTGGGCGCGGACACTGGTACACGATCCAGCGGCACCCGTCCCTTTACCTTTGCTGGCGCAGACTTTGGCGCCATGACCATTAACGGCGCAGGCTTATGGGAAACAACCAAAGGCAAAAGTCGCGGCACCGCACGTGGATGGATCGGTCGCACAGATTGGGCCAGACGCGCCCAGTCTTCGAGCTCTTCAGCGCTGAGCCGACGCATCTTTTGTCGCCATTCCGGCGGTCAACCGCGCCAGCGTACCAATAGGCAGCAACAATTGCGCCTGACCACGGCCCGACATGCCGCCCGCAATTTGCTCGGCCTCGATGCCGGCACCCCAAAATGTATCAACGCGATTCGGCCCCTTGATCGCGCCGCCGGTATCCTGCGCGACCCAAAGCCCCGATGCCTCCTGCCGATCCAGCCATAGCCACAAAGGCGCGCCCAGCGGGATAAACGCCGGGTCAGCGGCCACCGATGCACGACCAACGACCTGCACGCCCAGCGCACCCAATGGCCCCGCCCCCGTCACTTCACGGAAAAAAACAAAGCTGCGGTTTTCATTCATGATCGCGCGCCCCTCTTCCGGGTGCGCGCGCAACCATGCAACAATGCCCTGCATGCTGGACTGACCCGGCCCCAACAGGCCCCGATCCTTCATCAGCTTGCCGATACCGGAATAATCTCGGCCATTCTGGCTTTCATAACCGATCCGCATCACCGACCCATCCGGCAGGCGCAAACGCCCCGAGCCCTGCACCTGCAAGAAGAAGAACTCGACCTCATCCGCGGCCCAGGCGATCTCCAGATTGCGACCCGCAAGCGCACCGCCAACGATCTCAGCCCGATCCGCATAAGGCACGAATGTCGCGCCCGCCACGCGACCGCGAATCTTCTTCCCTTTCAGACTGTCCGAAAACTGCCCTAGATCGAGATCGACAAGATCCGGCGGGCGGCGATAAATCGGCACGCCATAACCGGGCGCGCGCACACGCGAGCCTGCGATTTCCGGCTCGTAATAGCCGGTCGCAAATGCATTACCGTCGCCAATGATCGCCGATTCGAAATAGCGGGTAAAAAAGGCGCGGGCATCGTCATCGGACCAGCCTGAGGCCGCGATACACGCAGGCCGCCAATCCGCAGGCTGGGTCAGGCCGGATGTATCGGTGCGCCGGGTCAGGGATGGGCAACTCAGACGAAAAGCCGACAATGCAGCCCGCGCATCCCGATCCGTGATCGCCAGCGATGTCACGGGCTGTCCGGGCCGCACCCCGGTAGAACGGGCGTTGTCCTTCGGCATAATAGCGGGCGCGGGCAACGGCACAGCTTGCAACTTTGGCGTGGCCGCTTTGGGCCGGGATACGGCTGTGACCCCCGGTGCCTTTTTGCCAGATGACGCAGGGACAATCGTCCCCGCGCATGCTGACAACAGCATCGCCGCCATCACGCCAAAAGCAACGCGCCACCCCAAAACCACGTGCCGCACGGATCAGGCCGCTTCGTCGGTTTCAACAAGCATCCAATTGGGATCGCTATCGCGGACATTGCGACTAAACGTCCAAAGATCATGAGTCGGCACGGCATCGCTGAGCGACCCGGCAACGATATTGCCATCGCGGTCACGGGTAACACCGGCAATATCTGCCTCGAAATGCACCGTGATCCGGGCGATACGGTTTTCAATCGTCGCCCCCTCAATCACGGCGCGATCGATCCGCACCAACCGATTATCCAGCGTCAGGCCATCGGCCTCACGCGCGCGAATCGCCTCGGAGAAAGAATGGCACACATCGGCATTCGCCAATTCCGCCAGCGCCCGTTCGTCGCCGCGCCAAAAGGCATCAAGGATCATGCCATAGGCCGCCCGCGCACCTTCAAGGAAATGCCCGCTATCAAAGCGCGAGTCTGCAGACACAATCGCCCGCAGTCCGTCAATCGCCGATGGCCCGATATGCCCAAGAAATCCCTGATCCGCATTGCCCGAGGCATCACGCGTCTCTGGCGGCAAACCGACTTTCGGCAGTGGTGCAGCATCCGCCATATCAGCCATTGGCTGCTGCTCATGACCAGTGCGTTGACCCAGCACGCTGTATAGGCGCAGGCCGACAAACAAAGCCACCATGGCGAAGATGATAATTTCCGTCACTCAACCTCCATCCGGTTCCATCAGGAACCCTGACTTCACATATAGCGACGACCAGCCCAATTTTCAAATCAGTCTGGCAAAGTTTAGCCTCATACCGTGGCTATTCAGCCGCACTTTCTCTCATTGTACTTCACACCCTTCCAGCATCGTTGCTCCAGCCTCGGCAGCGCAACCAAAAGACGACGTGGATCGGTGCCCATGATGAACGGATCGGAATAGCCCTGCAGGCTGATCCGTAGCTCGCGCAATTGCTCTCTCGCTACCGCAAGGAACATCCCTTTGGGCGCCCCCACAACCGCCCGGCCGACCTTACCCGCGACATGGCAAAAGCTGCGCTGGCCATTGGCAGTCGAAAAACCATTATAGGTCCGAGTCGAATAATCGTCGAATTTCCGCTGCCCGCCGACCTTGTTCACCCGGACAAAATAATTACCCAGAGTCGAATATGCCTTGGCCAGTTCCACCTTATGCTGGACCAACACGTCATTATAATTATCGATCAACCGCAGGCCCGACCATTGTTGGCATTTCAGCGCCGCTACATTGAGCCCAGACCTCAGATTCCAGACAAGGGCAGCGTCCAACTCGGCCTGTGTCGCTTGCGGCAACGGCAATCCCGCTACGCTATCGCCGCCTGAAATAGGACCTGTGGCAAATTGCGGCGGATACCAAAAGACCTGTGCGGCTGCCGGTGCTGCATATAACAGCGGCAAACCCAGCACCAACGCCAAAGCCATTCCCATCCGTCGATCAAGTATGCGGCGTATCATCTCCACCCTCTTTCTCGGCGACATGCCAATGTTCACGTCATTGCGGACCAGCAGCATTCCCGGTTTCGCTCACGCCCTTATCGCCCGACGCCTGAACCGAAGCTGTCTGACCGTCCGCCTCATCAGCTTGCGCTCTATTAACAGCATTGTCAGGTGATAAAGTGGCAGGCTTGGCGACCACGGGCGGCAAGCCCGTCATATCCGCATCAGCCCGCCCCATCGCCTCCACTGCAGACGCATCGCCCATCGTACCAGAATCGACATCCACGGCATTGACATCGATCATCTGGCTATTCGGAATGTCGGATACGGGTTCGCTTCCCCCACAGCCAGCCAGCACAAGCAAAAGCGCCAAAGCCGCGTATCGGGCCATCGGAGGGACTGATGTCATGATGCCGAAACTCCCTTGGTCCTGTTATCTTTTTACACGCTGCCGCATGGGCGCTCAAGCCGGTCGAGAAATGTCGCTGCTGTTTCTGCAAATGCCTGATCGACGGCCTCAACCCCAGCATCCCGGCCCAAACGCTCCATGCTGGTGACGGCAAATTCCGGCAATCCACAAGGCACGATGCCGCCAAAATGCGACAAATCGGGATGGATGTTTAGCGATAGGCCATGAAAGCTGACCCAGCGCCGCACGCGCACGCCAATCGCGCCGATTTTCGCCTCTTGCCCTGCATCCATCGTCCAGATGCCCACCCGGCCCGGCGCGCGAAAGGCCGCAATGCCGAACCGATCCAGCACATCGATCACCCAGGCTTCAACCGAATGCACAAACCGGCGCACATCCTTGCCGCGCTTCTCGAGATCGAGCAAAATATACACGATACGCTGGCCCGGCCCGTGATAGGTATATTTTCCGCCGCGCCCCGCCACGAACACCGGAAAGCGCTCGGGCTCCAGCAACTCCGACGGATTGGCGCTGGTACCGGCGGTATACAACGGCGGATGCTCCAGCAACCAAATCAGTTCGCGCGCGCTACCCTCACGAATAGCGGCGGCACGCGCTTCCATCTCGGCAAGCGCCTCTTGATATGGCATTTGCCCAGACGTAACACGCCATTCAATTTCGGGATGGCCTTGGATCATGCTGGGTCTATAAGGAACCGGCGTCGATAAACCAAGTATTCGTAACCAAAGAAGGAAAGAGGTGGGATGGATCTCAACCCCGCGTTTGATGACTCCATGGCCTTTATCCGCCGCGAATATCGCCTCATTTTGCCCGTTGCCGTCAGCACGATGGGTTTGGCGATATTGCTGCTGGGGCTGGTAATCCCGCCAATCAGCGCCGATGGACAATTTCCGCCGGGGCCGTGGCTCTGGTGGCTCATCCCCGTTGGATTCATGACCGGGGTCGGCACACTCGGCCTTTCCGCCCTGCGCCTGTTTCCGGGGTTGAGCGTGGGTGAGGCGCTGCGTCACGGCCTGCGGAACGTCATCCCCTTGCTGCTCGTGCTATTTGCAACACTTGTCTTGCTGCTCTTCGCCCTGTCGGTATTGGGGGTCGTCTTGATGATGTTGCTCGGCAGCGCACCGGAAGCCGCCGTGATCGAGGCAATGATCTTCGGTATGCCGCTCACCCTCTATCTTGGTGCGCGGATGTCGCTGGCTTCATGCGCGCTCATTGCCCGCCACCCCCATGAAACGCCGATCAAAGCCATCAAACGAGGCATCGCCATGACCAAGGGGCATAGCTGGCGGATCGCCCTCATCATGATGGCCGGCTTTTTCGTCTATCTGTTCATGCTCTTCACCCTGACCGCCGTCTTTGGCTCGCTGTTCCTGCTGCTCGGCAAGTTGATCGGCGACCCGGCCTTTGGCGAAACCCTGACAAGGCTGCTGATCACCTTTTACGTCTCGGTATTCTTCGCCAGCTTCACGATCCTGCTGGCCAGCATTTATCAGCGGCTGTCTGCCCGCAGCAACGGGATCTGAGGCGCGCATTCTTCAGGCAACAGCCCGATCAACCGGGGGTCCGCAAATATCTCAACCGCTTGGCGGACCGCGACAAATCCGGCTTTGCGATAGAAATTGAGCGCGGACGGATGGTCTAGCGTGCAGCTATGCACATGCACCATCGTCACCCCTTTGCGCCAAGCGAGGCTCAGCGCATGCTGCATCAACCAGCGCCCCAACCCCTTGCCCGCAAGTTCGGGGATCAGGCCAAAATAGGCGATTTCACAGCAATCCGCCGTGCGAAAATCGAGTTCGACCAAGCCAATTTCAATGCCATGCCGGTCACTCAGCGCATAAATCTCGACCAGTGGATTGGCGATGATCGCCTCCAGTGCCGCATCCGGCATCGCGAGCCGCGAAAACCAGAGCCAAGGCGCGCCAATCCTTCGAAACAAAGCACGATAGCGGTCGCGATCCGGTGCATCCCAACGCTGCAACCGAAATGGCATCGGCTGCAAGGGCTGCGGCCTTGGACGGCTGTGCATCTCCAGATAGGTGACCACCGCCGCCAATTCCCCCGGCTGCACCGGCGTCAGCGCCATCGCCTTATTCCCAGACCACCTCAGGCGGCAGGCTCATCAAAATGGCATCGATATTGCCCCCGGTCTTCAGGCCGAACAATGTGCCACGGTCATAGACAAGGTTGAATTCGGCATAACGCCCGCGCCAGACCAATTGGCGATGCTTTTCTTCCGCCGTGAAGGGCATCTCCATCCGCCGCCGCACGAGCTGCGGGAAAATATCGAGAAATGCCTCGCCCACATCACGTGTAAAGGCAAGATTCGTGGCGAAATCGCCTTCGAGATGATCGTAAAATATCCCGCCCACGCCGCGATGGCATTGGCGATGGGGAATGTAGAAATATTCATCCGCCCATTTCGCGAAGCGCGGATAATAATCCGAATCGTGCGCATTGCATGCCTGTTTCAACCGCGCATGAAAATCATCCGTATCCTCGCCGTAAGGAATCGGCGGATTGAGATCGGCCCCACCACCGAACCAGCGCTTGGTCGTGCACAGGAAACGGGTGTTCATATGCACCGCAGGCACATGCGGATTGGCCATATGCGCCACAAGGCTGATCCCGGTCGCAAAAAATTCAGGACTGTCGCCCGCGCCATGGATGGTCTTGGCAAATTCAGGGGCAAACGCGCCGCCGACGGTCGATACATTGACCCCGACCTTTTCAAAGACCTTGCCCTTCATCACGCCCTGCACGCCCCCGCCGCCATGGCCCAGCGGGTCATTGTCGCGATTCCACGGGGTATATTCGAAACGGGCATCCGATCCCATATCGCGCTCGATCGCCTCGAATGACGCACAGATCCGGTCGCGCAGGGATTCGAACCAGGTCCGGGCCGCCTGTTGCTCGTGATCAAGTGTCAACATGTGGAAATCCTCTTGTCTGGCGCAAGGCTTCCGACAGGGCGATGCCCGCGGCAACCGAAATATTAAGCGAACGGCAATCCGCCCGGATCGGAATCCGGATACGCAGATCGGCTGATGCATGCACTTCATCCGGCACGCCCGCGCTCTCTGAACCCATCAATAAAATATCGTCTGGCGCGAACGTCACATCAAAAAGTGACTCGGACCCCTTGGTCGTCATCAATACCAAGCGCCCGGGCTGATTGGCACGAAAGCTCGCCCAATCCGCATGGCGTTGATAATCGACCGCATCGATATAATCCATTGCGGACCGGCGCAGCGCCTTGTCGGAAAAGGGAAATCCGCACGGCTCGATAATATCGACGCCCACGTTCAGGCACGCCGAAAGGCGCAATAATGCCCCAAGATTCCCCGGAATCTCTGGTTGATAAACCGCTAGTCGCATGGTCGCGTGCTTTGGCGGGTTTTGTCTCGACACTCAAGGGGGTTAAAAACTATTGGCAATCCTTGCATGTGGGGCTATCAGGCCGACCAACTGCACCGGGGTTATACGGGGTGTAGGAGCATGATCGGGGGGTTTGCGGCACTATGTTATTTGCCACATTCGCTTCGTTCAGCCGTTCGATATTCTTGACGAACCGAGGGCCGTTTTGATGGCAACGCTAGAACAAAGTGCAGAAAATGCTGGCATCAATGAAGCAGGCGTCCGTCGCCGTGACTTCATTAATATCGCCGCAGTGAGCTTCGCCGGTGTAGGTGCCGGCACCGCGCTGATTCCGCTGGTCAACCAGATGAATCCAAGCGCCGATGTGCTCGCGATGGCATCGATCGAGGTCGATATTTCCGCGATCCAGCCTGGCCAGGCGATCAAGACCATGTGGCGCAAACAGCCCATGTTCATCCGCAACCTGACGGCAGCAGAAATCGCCGCCGCCGAAAAGGTCGACGTCGCCACGCTGCGCGATCCGCAGACGCTTGAAGAGCGCACCAAGGAAGGCAAGCGGAACTGGCTCATCACCAAGGGCGTTTGCACCCATTTGGGTTGCGTGCCGCTTGGCGCTGGCGAGGGCGAGGTCAAGGGTGAATTTGGCGGCTATTTCTGCCCATGCCATGGTTCATATTATGATACCGCCGCGCGTATCCGCAAAGGTCCGGCTCCGAAAAATCTCGAGGTGCCGGAATATTCCTTCACATCCGACACTGTCGTCCAGATTGGTTGAGGTAAACGATCATGAGCTTCCCCTGGGCTGAGCAATATAAGCCGCAAAATCCGCTGATGCAGTGGCTGGACAGCCGCCTCCCCCTCCCGCGTTTCGTTTTTAACGCTGTTGGTGCTGGCTATCCGGTCCCGCGCAATCTCAACTATTTCTGGAACTTCGGCGTGCTTTCCGGCGCGGCGCTGGCCATCCAGATCATCACCGGCATCATTCTCGCCATGCATTATGCTGCCAATGGCGGCGTGGCGTTCGACTCGGTCGAACATATCATGCGCGATGTGAATTCCGGCTGGCTGATCCGCTACGGTCACGCCAACGGGGCCTCGATGTTCTTCATCGTGGTCTATCTCCATATCTTCCGCGGCCTGTTCTATGGTTCCTACAAGGCACCGCGTGAAATGGTCTGGTTGCTTGGTCTTGTGATCTTCCTGCTGATGATGGCGACCGCCTTCATGGGCTATGTGCTGCCATGGGGCCAGATGAGCTTCTGGGGCGCAAAGGTCATCACCGGCCTGTTCGGCGCAATCCCGCTCGTCGGTGAGCCGATCCAGACGTGGTTGCTCGGTGGCTTCGCCCCGGACAATGCTGCGCTGAACCGCTTCTTCTCGCTCCATTATCTGCTGCCGTTCGTGATTGCGGGTGTCATCATCCTGCACATCTGGGCGCTGCATATCCCGGGTTCGTCGAACCCGACCGGCGTTGAAGTGAAGACGGAACAAGACACCGTTCCGTTCCACCCTTATTACACCGCCAAGGACGGCTTCGGGCTGGGCGTATTCCTGATCGTCTTTGCGATCCTGCTGTTCTTTGCCCCGAACTTCCTCGGCCATCCGGACAATTATATTCCGGCAAACCCGATGTCGACTCCGGCCCATATCGTCCCTGAATGGTATTTCTGGCCGTTCTACGCGATCCTGCGCGCCTTCACCGTCGACTTCCTGTTCATCCCGGCAAAGCTGCTCGGCGTGATGGCGATGTTCGCCTCGATCCTCCTGCTGTTCCTCCTGCCTTGGCTGGATACATCGCCGGTGCGTTCGGGCCATTATCGTCCGCTGTTCCGTCAGTTCTTCTGGGTGTTGATCGTCGACGTGCTGATCCTCGGCTATTGCGGTGGCGCACCGGCTGCGGAACCTTATGTGATGATCAGCCAGCTGGCTGCCGCTTATTATTTCGCACACTTCCTGATCATTCTGCCGATCGTGTCAAAGATCGAAAAGCCTGCTCCGCTGCCGGCCTCGATCACCGATGCGGTCCTGAGCAAGCAGGCCAATTGAGGAGATTGGAAAAATGGTTCGTCTAATCGCCCTTGTCATTGGTCTGTTCTTCTCGGGCTGGCTGATCGTTTCCGCCGCGCTTGGTGGTGCCGCTTATATCGCGGAACCACCGGCCAAAACGGTCGAAGCAGCCTTTCATGAACATCCCAAGCATGTCTCGTTTTCATTCGATGGCCCGTTTGGCAAATATGATCGTGCGCAGTTGCAGCGCGGCTTCCAGGTCTACAAGGAAGTCTGCTCGGCCTGTCATGGCCTTGGTCAGGTGGCTTTCCGCGACCTTCAAGATCTCGGCTATTCAGAAGCTGCGGTAAAGAAAATCGCCGCCGACTGGGTCAACGAAGTCCCTTCAGTTGATCCAGCCACTGGTGAAGCAGCAACCCGCAAGGCGTTGCCGACCGACAAGATCCAGGGTCCGTATCCGAACGAAATCGCTGCACGCGCTGCCAACAACAACGCGCTGCCGCCTGATCTTTCGCTGATCGCCAAGTCGCGTCACAATGGTCCGGCTTACATCTATTCGCTGCTCACCGGCTATCAGGCCCAGCCTGCTGCACTGTTGAAGCAGTTCCCAGATGCCAAGACGCCTGAGAGCCTGCACTACAACCCGTATTTCGCGAATCTCAACCTCGCGATGCCGGCACCGCTGACGTCTGATGGTCAGGTGACCTATGCCGATGGCAATCCGAAGCCGACTCTCGACCAGATGTCGAAGGACGTCTCCGCGTTCCTGTACTGGGCTGCCGAGCCGAAGCTTGAAAATCGTCACCGCACCGGTTTGGGTGTGCTGATCTTCTTGCTGCTCGCAACCGGTCTGGCGTTCATGTCATACAAGAGCATCTGGGCTGATAAGAAGCACTGATCTCAATCTCCGTCTCAACGGGCAATCAGGGCCGCCGCACCGCAAGGTACGGCGGCCTTGTTGTTTTCCGGACAGGTAGCATACGCCATTTCACTCGAAATCATGCGCTCCCTATCCCGCGATTTCCGAGTCGTGAAATGTGCCATTTCACTTGAAATCGCTCTACGGGTTCAAACCAGCTTGACCCTATCTCAAACCGCGTCCACCTAGACGCACATGAGCGAAGAACTTCCAGACAGCCTGATTCCCTATGATGAAATCGTCCAGGACGCGCTGCGCGCCGTAGTGGGCCGGGTGCTTGGCGAGGTCGAACAGCATGGACTGGTCGGCGAACATCATTTCTATATCACGTTCAAAACACAGGCCGCGGGCGTCGATATTCCCCGCCACCTGACCGAACGCTTCCCGGATGAAATGACAATCGTCATTCAAAATCGCTTCTGGGATCTCAAAGTCCATGAAGAGGGCTTTGAAGTGGGCTTGAGCTTTAACCAACAGGCATGCCGACTCGTCATCCCATTTGCGGCGCTCACCTCGTTCGTCGATCCTGCGGTCAATTTCGCCCTGCAATTCCATGTCGATCTTGACGAGGAAGACGAACAGATCAGCGAACACGCCGAAAATGATGCACCGGAAGCCCCGGCAGCGTTGAGCGAAGCCAGCAAGGATGGCTCCAACGTCGTCAGCGTTGATTTCGGACGGCGCAAATAACATCTGATCGGGTGGGTCCCCGACCCTCCCCATCACCTGCAATCGCAACTTGCCGCGCCCCCCTCTTTCCGCTAGAGGGAATTCGATTTTCCGTCAGGGAATGACCCGATATGTGCCACGCGCACCCGCTGACCGGCGAGTTTTCGCCCGTCGGCGCTTTTGTGTTTGGAGCGAATCGCGTTGCTCACTGATCCTTTAGCAACCACGAGGCGCACATGTTTGACAGTCTGTCCGATCGGCTTAGCGGGGTCTTTGACCGACTGCGTGGTCGTGGCGCGCTGTCCGAAGATGATGTCCGCGCCGCCATGCGCGAAGTGCGCGTCGCGCTGCTGGAAGCCGATGTCGCCCTGCCGGTCGCCCGTGAATTCGTCGATAAGGCCACCGAAAAGGCCGTTGGCCAGTCGGTGCTCAAATCGGTCACGCCCGGCCAGCAGGTCGTCAAGATCGTGCATGACGCGCTGGTGGAGATGCTCGGTTCGGAAACGGCAGAGCTGAACCTCAACGTCGCCCCGCCCGCCATCATCATGATGGTCGGTTTGCAAGGCTCGGGTAAAACCACCACCACCGCCAAAATTGCCAAGCGCCTGACCGAAAAGGACCGCAAAAAGGTTCTGATGGCCTCGCTCGACGTCAATCGTCCGGCGGCACAGGAACAGCTTGCGGTGCTGGGCGAACAGATCAGCGTCGCCACATTGCCGATCATCGCGGGTCAACAGCCGGTCGATATCGCCAAGCGCGCCCTGCAGGCGGCAAAGCTTCAGGGCTTTGACGTCCTGATGCTCGACACCGCCGGTCGTCTCCATGTCGATCAGGCGCTGATGGCCGAAATGCAGGCCGTCGCCAAGGTGGCGGACCCCGCGGAAACATTGCTCGTCGTCGATAGCCTGACCGGCCAAGATGCCGTCAACGTCGCCAAATCGTTCAGCGAACAGGTGCGTTTGACCGGTGTCATCCTCACCCGCATGGATGGCGATGCCCGTGGCGGTGCCGCATTGTCGATGCGTTCGGTCACCGGCCAACCGATCAAGTTCGTGGGCACCGGCGAAAAGCTCGATGGCCTCGACGCCTTCCACCCGCAGCGAGTCGCAGGCCGCATCCTTGGCATGGGCGATGTCGTTTCGCTGGTCGAACGCGCTGCCGAAACGATCAAGGCTGACGAAGCCGAAGCCATGGCCGCCAAAATGGCCAAGGGTCAGTTCGATATGAACGACCTCCGCAATCAGCTTGCCCAGATGCGCCGCATGGGCGGCCTTGGCGCGCTGGCGGGGATGTTGCCCGGCTTGAAAAAGGCACAATCGGCCATGGCGCAAAGCGGCATGGGCGACAAAACCCTGATCCGGATGGAGGCCATGGTCGATTCCATGACCCCGAAGGAACGGAGCAAGCCCGAAATCATCAATGCCAAGCGCAAGATTCGCATCGCCAAGGGTTCTGGCACCACGGTGCAAGAGGTCAACAAGCTCCTGAAAATGCATCAGGAAATGTCGACCGCGATGAAAAAAATCAAGAAAATGGGCGGGCTGAAAGGTCTGGCCAGCATGCTTGGTGGCGCGGGTGGCGGCGGTCTCGGCGGCATGCTCGGCGGCCTTGGTGGCGGTATGCCCGGTGGCCCAGCGGGCGGCATGCCGGGTGCTGGCGGTTCGCCGTTCAACCTGCCCCCCGGTTTCGACAAGTTTTTAAAGAAGTAACCTGAACCAAAAGATCATCTGATCACCCAGAAAGGAAGAATTAGACATGGCTGTTTCCATTCGTCTGTCGCGCGGCGGCTCCAAGAAGCGCCCTTATTACCGTGTTGTAGTTGCCGATTCGCGCGCCCCGCGTGATGGTAACTTCATCGAAAAGGTCGGCACCTATAATCCGATGCTCGCCAAGGATGATGCCAATCGCGTCGTGCTGAACGGCGAACGCATCAAGCATTGGCTGAGCGTTGGCGCACAGCCGACCGATCGCGTTGCCCGCTTCCTCGATGTCGCTGGCATCAAGGAACGTCCGGCCCGCAACAACCCGAAAAAGGCCGAACCAGGCGAAAAGGCCAAGGAACGCGCTGAAGAAAAGGCTGAAAAGCTGGCTGAAGCAGAAGCAGCAGCCAAGGCTGCCGCCGAAGCACCTGCGGTTGAAGAAGCCGCTGCTGAAGCCCCGGCTGAAGAAGCTGCTGCTGAAGAAGCTTCGGAAGCCTGATCTTGCAGAACAAGCCCGTCACCCTTGCCGTCGTCATTGGCGCGCATGGCGTGGCGGGCGAAGTTCGTCTCAAGCTGTTCGCGGAAGATGTCGAGAGCCTCAAGCGCTACGGCACATTCAACGATGGCCAATTGGTGCTCAAATCGCTGCGCCATGGCTCAAATGGCGCGATCGCCCGCTTTGCGAGCGTCAATGATCGGAACGCAGCCGAAGCGATGCGCGGCACCGAATTGACTGTGCCACGCTCTGCCCTCCCCCCGCTTGGGGAAGGCGAATATTATTTTGCCGATTTAGTCGGCCTGCCCTGTTTCGACTCGGAAGGCACAGCCGTCGGCACCTGCATCGCCGCTGAGAATTTCGGCGCAAGCGATGTCATTGAAATCGAACGTCCGGATAAAAAGCGTTTCATGGTGCCGATACAGGTTGTCACCATCGCGTCGGATCAGCTGGTGATCGACAGCGCCTTTTGCGAGTAAGCCAAGAGTCCTGAACTTTGCGGCCACTCGCCCGTTTATCACATGAAATCTGCCAGAGGGTCTGTAAGCCGGGTTCTGTCCAGGCGGCGAACCGCCCTGTGCGACCATTCATCTAGGAACGCGATTGCTCGCGTTCTCCAGCAACCAACCCGGGCGACGGACCGGAAACAGGCCCATGTGCCGCCCCTATTCGGTTTTGCTTCCGGTGGGGTTTACCGTGCCGCGCCTGTTGCCAGCCGCGCGGTGCGCTCTTACCGCACCATTTCGACCTTACCGCGCCGAAGCGACGGCGGTATATTTTCTGTGGCACTTTCCCTGAACCAGCGATCGCTCGCCAGCCCGCCGGGCGTTACCCGGCACCGTGTTTCCGTGAAGCCCGGACTTTCCTCCCCCGCTGGCACAAGACCAACAGCAGCGGTCGCCCGACCCTCTGGCAGGCGGACGCTCTAACTTGATGCATGGATAAAAGCGAGTCGGAACGCACACCCCGCGCGGCCATATCGCCGATTAATCGCCCTGGGGCCTTGGCAACAGCAGCGCCAGCAAGATCGCGCGGCATTCCCCATCGATGATGCCATCGATCATCTCGGGCCGGAAACGGCGCTGAAACGCCCTGACAGCGGCCTCACGATCGCTCACATCATAGCCGAAACGCTCCAGCGCCAACAAAAAACTACCGTCCGACCAATAAGGATCGAGCAAATTCTTGGTGGGACGCGGCAGCGCCAGCCGCAATCGTGCAAGCCGATGCCAAGGAAAAAACTCACCCGGGTCCTGTTTGCGTACCGGCGCGACATCGGAATGGCCCACGATATTGCCACGTGTCAGGCCGTGGCGCTGGCTAATGTCCGCCACCAAGGGGATCAGCGCGTCGATCTGCGCCTCGGCAAAGGGGCGATAGCCAAATTCATGCCCCGGATTGACGATCTCGATCCCAATGCTGGCAGAATTCACATCCTCAATCCCGCGCCACCATGAACGTCCGGCATGCCATGCGCGTTTATCCTCATCCACCATGCGGAAAATCCGCCCGTCTTCATCGACGACATAATGGGCCGAGACCTTCGCTTCCGGGTCCGCCAGCCGTGCAATTGCCGAATCTGCATCGACCATACCCGTATAATGCAGCACCAACATCGTCACCGGTGACTTACGCTCATCAAAATTGGGCGATGGCACATCGATCAGGTCAGGCAGGTTGCACGGTTCTGTCATGTTGTCATTTGCCCGCTATTCTGTTGCCCGCTGTTATCATGCCGCCATGCGCTGCGAATCGTCACGACAGCCACGCCAGCAAGGGCGATGATCCCGCCAATGATCATATGCGCACTCAACGACGTATGGAAATAATAGCTGCTCGATGCCACCGCGACGATCGGCGATAACAGGGTCAATGGCGCGACAGTGCTGATCGGATGGCGTTGCAACAGCCATGACATCCCGCCTTGGCCGATCAATGTCGAACCAATCGCCGAAAACGCGACCCAGCCCAGATGGCGCAACGGCATATCCGCCAGACGGACAAGCCCATCTGCCTCTTGCCATATATTGATCGGCAACAACACCAACGCCCCTACCAACCCCATCCACGCATAAATGGTCAACACAGGCACGCCCGCAAGGTTGCGCTGGAGCAAAGACCCTACCGCCCATACACAGCTCCCCACCGCCGTCAGCGCAATCGCATCCAGATCACCCGACCCACCGGGTTCGAACACCAGCACCGCGACCCCAAGAAAGGCCAAGGCGATGCCAATAATGCGCCACCATCCGATCTGTTCCTTCAGGACTATCACGCCAAGCAGGATCGACAGCGGCGCGCCAAGCTGGCTCGCAATCGCAAGCGCCGCGAGATTTTCCGCCAGCGCCAGCGAATAGCCAACGATCACATAAAACAGCCCACCCGTCAGCACACCGAGCAACAGCAACGACCGCATTCGCCCCGGCACGATGCGCAACGCCGATGCACACACGATCATCACTATCGCTTGTCGCAAAAACGCGGCAGTAATGGGGCCGACGAGATTGGTCGCCATCTTGATCGCCACCATATTCAACCCCCACATCAGGTTGATGACGATGACGACAATGCCATCCAGCCAATTGAGCGGCACAAAATGATTATGCTGTAACCCATCTTCAGGACGCGTATTCATTCCACGCCCAACCGGCGCATGGCCCATTGGCGCATCCGATATTGAACGGGCCGATGCCGTGGGATCCATAGGGATATTATCCATCATCCCAGACCGTAGCGCTGGTCATCATGATGGTGAAGCATTTTTCGGACGAGTGCTGGTCATTTATGCCTTGGCGAGAAAGCCAGTCGCACGTAAAATGTTAAAGGCTCAATGCTATGGTGCTCTGGCATCGTCAACGCGGACAGGGCCGGGGCCATCGGGATGGAATATTGACTAGAGATTTTTTGGACGGTCGCATGATCCGCATTTTGCTCGCAGAAGATGACGACGTCATGCGGGAGCATCTGACGCGCGCGCTGGTCAGGGCGGGTTATGAACTCGATGCCGTGGAGTCGGGCCTAGATGCCATGCCACTGCTAGAGGCGGCGCGCTATGACCTGTTGCTAACCGACATCGTGATGCCGGGCATGGATGGTATTGAACTCGCGCAAAAGGCCAGTGCCATCGCACCTAATATGCGAGTCATGTTCATCACCGGCTTTTCCGCCGTGGCACTGCGCGTAGCTGCACAACCGCCACAAGCGAAAGTCCTTTCCAAGCCTTTTCACCTCCGGGATTTGGTGTTGGAAGTCGATCGCATGTTCGAACGCGGCACTGCAATCGGCCTCAACTGACAATTTTGCGCAAAGGGTCTCTTGCCAGCCCGCCGACTCATCGCTAAGGACGCTCGCAGAGTGGGCGTGTAGCTCAGTGGTAGAGCACTGTGTTGACATCGCAGGGGTCGCAAGTTCAATCCTTGCCACGCCCACCATTTTCCTCATTTGTGGAAAATACATTAGTCGAGAGGCCAACCCCTGCCTCCCAACCAGCATGGCATTATAGCCATATCGCCGCGCACTTATTTCACAGGCGTTGATAAAAATTGGCGCGGCAGCCAACGACTATATGAGCACAAGCAATGATCCTTGCGTGATCACCTGCGCATCGCAATTTCGTCCCGCCGGAGTTCTGCGCCAGATCAAAAGGCTACAGATATAATCGCAATCAATTTGGCGGGGATGGGTTAGCCCAATATTGGACCATATTGGACAAAAACGCCTTATATTTGCATGAAATTTTATAAATTATTTACAAAACAATAGGCGTGTTAGAACTAATCTAAATAATTATAAGTTTAATTTTATTTAAATATTGTAATTTTATTTTGATATTTAAAAATTATATTAAATATATTATAAATATGTATTTTATATAGTGGATATAACTAAAATATAAACATATATAATCTCATACCGTTTATTATAAGTTGCCACAGCTTAAGCTCATCCAACCAAATCAACTTGACAAATTTCAATCCGATTTGGATTCGCTGCCGCTTGCGCTCGATCGAATAGCAATCACAACCTACATCCTATGAGTAAAGTAGCGTTCGAGTTACCCACAGCCCATGCATTGCACGACGGCCAGCACAATTGGCTGGCATCGGCAGCAGGACTCGCGCGCGCAAGCGAAGAATATGCACATATCTATTTTCTAGGCAGTGGCGAACGTCTCATCGGCGGTTGGCGTCTTTCTGATGGATTGGCAAATGCCGTCAGCTTCAACACCCCTTTGATACTTCGGCACGGGCTGTTAATCGGCGCCAGACAATTGGCGCTGGCGCATAATCATCCGAGTGGCGACCCTCGTCCCAGCATCGCCGACATCGAACTCACACGGCAATTGGTCAGAGGTTGCCATGCGCTGGCATTGCAACTGGTCGACCATGTGATTTTATCGCGCACCGGCGATTATAGCATGAAGTTAGCCGGGCAATTATAACCCAATTTCTATCGCCGGATCATCTGTCGGGACATGGTGGATGATTGAAACGCAGAAAATTGACAAGAAAAAGGGCGCGCAGGCTATTGCCCACGCGCCCAATCTCTATTCCGATCTGAGGCAGATCAGGCGGACTGCTGCAAATTCACAGCCGCATATTTGCCGCGACGATCAATCTCAATATCGAATTCGAGACGATCACCTTCGTTCAACGAAGGCATGCCGGCACGTTCAACTGCCGAGATGTGCACGAATGCATCAGGCTGGCCATCATCGCGCTGGATGAAACCGAAACCCTTCATCGCGTTAAAGAACTTCACCGTACCAGAAGCACGTTCACCAGTGAGCTGACGCTGCGGTCCAGCATTGCGCTCGAAACCACCAGCACCGGCAGGGCGCGGTTCACGCGGTTCGCGCGGAGCACGTTCTTCGACCGGCATCGGTTCGCCATCAATCTGAAGATCGGTTGCCGAAATACGGCCACCACGATCAACCAGCGTGAAACGCAGCGGCTGGCCATCAGCCAGACCAGTCAGGCCGGCCTGTTCAACAGCCGAAATGTGCACGAACACATCTTCGCCGCCATCATCACGCACGATGAAGCCAAAACCCTTTTGGCCATTGAAGAACTTAACGACGCCGGAACCTTCGCCGATAACCTGCGGGGGCATACCGCCACCGCCGCCACCGCCACGACCGCCGCCGAAACCGCCGCCGCTGCGACCGCCGCCGAAGCCGCCGCCACCTGCGCGATCACCGCCGCCGAAGCCGCCACGATCACCACCGCCGAAACCGCCGCGGTCGCCAAAACCGCCACCGAAGCCACCACGATCGCCGCCGAAGCCGCCACGATTGGCGAAGGGATCAAAACCGCCTTCACCACCGAAATCATCGCGCTTGTCACGTCCACCGCGCTGACCGCGCCGCCCTCTATCAAAACCCATGCTCTTCAAATCTTTCCAGGTCGCCCGTATCGCGTATCGCAAGAAAACTGCGTCGGGCCGACCGCATTCTTCCAGATGCCCTCAGTGAAAAACATTTAGGCAGCGAATCATCCTATCCCAATTTTGCAAACTCGGATAGAAGATTCTCGTTCGTCTTAATTCCAGAGTATGAATACTCTCCAAAGCTGCTCAAAGCCGCCCCTGTGCGCGCTGTCTGGCACTATAATGACCCTTCATCATTGGCAAAACGCTTGCCCAATCATGACTGGACCGGCCATATCAGGGCACAAGATTAACACATTGGACAATGTGCGCGATTCCGCTGTTGGATGTCCGCGCGACGTGAAAGGGATGGCTTCATGTTTCTCAAGGGCAAGACGGCGCTGATCACCGGCTCCACCTCCGGCATCGGGGCGGCCTATGCGACAGCACTCGCCCGCGAGGGTGCGGCGATCGTGATCAACGGCTTTGGCGATGCGGCCGAAATCGAGGCCCAGCTTGCCGAGCTGCGCAGCCTGAGCGGCACCACCGCCACTTTCTGCGGTGCCGATCTCGCCAATCCGCAAGGCGTGCAGCAGATGCTCGATCAGGCCGCAGCGGAACTGGGCGGGGTGGATATTCTCATCAACAATGCCGGCATTCAGCATGTCTGCCCGGTCGAAGATTTCCCGCTGGAAAAATGGGATCAAATCGTCGCGATCATGCTCACCGCGCCGTTTCTCCTGATTCGGGGCGTGGTGCCGCAGATGAAGGCCAAGGGCTGGGGCCGAATTATCTCCACCGCCTCCGCCCATAGCCTGACCGCCAGTCCCAACAAATCCGCTTATGTCTCGGTCAAGCACGGGCTGACGGGCCTCACCAAGACGGTGGCACTGGAAACCGCTCGCGACGGCATCACCGCCAATTGCATTTCGCCGGGCTATGTCTGGACGCCCTTGGTAGAAAAGCAGATCCCCGACACGATGAAAACGCGCAACATGACCCGCGAACAGGTGTTGAACGAGGTCTTGCTCGCGTCCAGCCCGCAGCGTTCCATGGCCATGCCGGAAGAAATCGCGGCGCTGGCGCTTTTCCTCTGCCGCGATGAGGCCAAGTCGATTACGGGGGCGAATTACTCCGTCGACGGCGGCTGGACCGCTCAATAAACCCTACCGTCTATTACGCATCGAAAGACCGATCATGTCCGAACGTTCGCCGCTGGCCCCTGCCGCATTCCCTGATCTGCCCGCGATTGAAGGCGTGACCTTGCGTGTCGCCCGCGCCCGCTACAAGCAATGGGACCGCTGCGACCTGACTTTTGTCACCCTTGCATCAGGCACCAGCGCCGCAGGCGTCACCACCACCAGCAAATGCCCCTCACCCGAGGTCGAATGGTGCCGGTCGGCGCTCAATGAGGGCAAGGGCCAGGCCCGCGCGCTGATCGTCAATGCGGGCAATTCCAACGCCTTTACCGGCCATCGTGGCCGCGCGGCGGTAGAGGCCATCACCGGTCGCATCGCACAGGAGCTGGGCTGCGATGCCGCGCAGGTGTTCGTATCATCGACCGGCGTGATCGGCGTGCCGCTACCGATCGACAAGGCGATGGCGGGGATCGACAATGCGCTCCATGCCGAACCTTGCGGCTGGGAAGCAGCGGCAGAGACGATCATGACGACCGACACCTTTGCCAAGGCCGCCGTGACCAAGGCCGTGATCGGCGACAAGACTGTGAATCTTGTCGGCATCATCAAAGGCTCCGGCATGATCGCGCCCGACATGGCGACGATGCTCGGCTATGTCTTCACCGATGCCGCCGTGTCCCCGGCGCTGCTCCAGCACATGTTGTCGGCAGCGAACAAGACCAGCTTTTCCTGCATCACGGTCGATAGCGACACCTCCACCTCCGACACCGTCCTCGCCTTTGCGACGGGGGCGGCGGGCAATGCGCCGCTCAACAACATGGACGATGTGGGGGCCGAAGCCTTTCAGGCGGCGTTGACCGATCTCTGCCTGCAACTCGCGCATCTCGTCGTGAAAGACGGCGAAGGGGCGAGCAAGTTCATCCGGATCGACGTGTCAGGCGCGGTCGATGACATGAGCGCCCATCGCATCGCCCTGTCCATCGCCAATAGCCCATTGGTCAAAACCGCCATCGCGGGCGAGGACGCCAATTGGGGCCGCATCGTCATGGCTGTCGGCAAGGCGGGCGAACCCGCCGAACGCGACCAGCTTTCGATCCGCTTTGGCACCACCATCGTGGCCGAGGGCGGTCTGGCGGTTGAGGGCTATGACGAAGCCCCGGTCGCCGCGCATCTCAAGGGCCATGACATCGACATCGCCGTTGATCTTCACCTCGGCCATGGCCGCGCGACCGTGTGGACCTGCGACCTGACCCATGGCTATATCAGCATCAACGCCGATTATCGGAGCTAAAAGCCATGTTGACGATCTGGGGCCGCATCAATTCCCATAATGTGAAAAAGATCGTCTGGTTCGCGCAAGAACTGGGCCTGCCATTTGTCCGCCATGATGTCGGCGGGCAATTCGGTATGGATGCGGCCTATCTCGCGAAAAATCCCAACGCCCTGATCCCGACCATCGAGGATGCAGGGATGATCTTATGGGAATCGAACGCCATCCTGCGCTATCTCGCCGCGCAATATGGCGCGGATCGTTTCTGGCCCTCAAACCCGGCGATCCGCGCACAGGGCGATAAATGGATGGACTGGCAATTTGCCTATGCCGATGCCCAGCGCCGCGCCTTTGGCAATCTCATCCGCGTGCCAGCGCCCGACCGCAATCATGAAGCCATTGCGCTATCCGCCAAGAAATCCGGCGACATGATGGCCGTGCTGGATGCCGCCCTCGCCCAACAGCCGTGGCTATCGGGCGATCAATTCGGCGTGTTCGATGTGCCGATGGGGGTCTATGCCCATACATGGTTCACGCTCGACATCGACCGGCCAGACCGGCCACATGTGCGCGACTGGTATGACCGACTCTTGGCCCGCCCGGCCTTTGCCGAGATCGCAGCGATTCCTTTGAGCTAAGGCGTTACGCCTCAGCCCTCCGCCTGCTCCCGCGCGACTTCACGCCAGCCAATATCTCGACGGCAAAAACCGGTGGCAAAATCGATGCCATCGACCGCGCGATAGGCCGCCGCTTGTGCCGCGCCGACTGTCGCGGCACGCGCCGTCACGTTCAACACCCGTCCGCCATTGGCCACGAGCTGCCCATCCTTCAACGCCGTCCCGGCATGGAAAACGACGAGATCGTCCCCGCTCACATGATCAATGCCGTTGATCGCGCCGCCCTTTTCCGGTGTGCCGGGATAGCCCTTGGCCGCCATCACCACCGTCAACGCCACCCGCGCATCAAAGGTCAACGGCGCAATGCGATCCAGCGTGCCGTTCGCGGCTGCGAGCAAGATCGGCAACAGATCATCCGTCAGGCGCATCATCAGCACCTGCGTTTCCGGATCGCCGAACCGCGCATTATATTCGATCAGCTTCGGCCCTTGGTCCGTCAGCATCAGCCCGGCAAACAACACGCCGATATAGGGCATGCCCTCATCCGCCATGGTCTTGACCGTCGGGCGAATAATCCGCGCCATCACGGCCTCTTCCAGTTCGGGCGTCAGCACAAAAGCCGGGCTATACGCGCCCATCCCGCCGGTATTAGGGCCGGTGTCGCCATCGCCAACGCGCTTGTGATCCTGCGCGGACCCAAAGGCGAGGACGTTCACGCCATCGGTCAGGGCAAAGAAGCTCGCCTCTTCGCCGGTCATGAATTCTTCGATCACCACCGAAGCGCCCGCCGTGCCAAAGCCGCCGCCGAACATCTCTTCGATCGCATCCACCGCCTGTGCGCGGGTTTCGGCGATAATCACGCCCTTGCCCGCGGCAAGGCCATCGGCCTTGATCACCACCGGCAGGCCAAAGCGTTCCAGATCGGCCAATGCCGCCGCCTTGTTGTCATGGCGCGCATAGGCGGCCGTGGGAATATCGGCGCGGGCGCACATATCCTTGGTAAAGCCCTTGGAGCCTTCCAACTGCGCGGCCAGCCTGCCGGGGCCGAAGATCGGCACGCCCGCCGCCCGCAGCGAATCACCTAGGCCATCGACCAACGGCGCTTCCGGCCCGACCATGACAAGGCCGATGGCCTTATCCTGACAAAAGGCGATGACCGCCACATGGTCCGTCACATCCAGATCGGTCAATTCGGCAAAAGCCGCAATTCCGGGGTTGCCCGGCGCGGCATACAGCGTATCGAGCGTTGGGGATTGCGCCAGCTTCCATGCCAGCGCATGTTCGCGGCCACCCGATCCGATCAACAGGACATTCATGAACGATCTTTCCGACAATGAGGATAACGCCCGGCTGTTAGCCGAAGCCACGCCCGGGGACAACGCACCAGCCCTTAGCGTATCGGAATTGTCTGCGGCATTGAAGCGCAGCGTCGAGGATCGTTTCGGCCTTGTCCGGGTGCGCGGCGAATTATCGGGGGTGAAACGGGCGGCATCCGGCCATTTCTATTTCGCGCTCAAGGATGAAAATGCGCTGCTCGATGGCGTGATGTGGAAAGGCTCCGTATCCCGACTGCCGTTCCGCCCGGAGGATGGGCTGGAGGTCGTCGCGACCGGCAAGCTCACCACCTACCCGGGCCGGTCGAAATATCAGATCGTCGCCGACCGGATGGAAATCGCGGGCGCGGGCGCGCTGATGGCCCTGCTCGAACAACGCAAGCGCCAATTGGCGGCGGAAGGCCTGTTCGCGCCCGAGCGCAAAGTACTCCTGCCCTATCTCCCGCGCGTCATCGGCGTCGTCACCTCGCCGACCGGTGCCGTCATCCGCGATATTCTCCACCGCCTTGCCGATCGTTGCCCGACCCATGTGATCGTCTGGCCGGTACTGGTGCAAGGCGAAGGCGCGGCGGCGCAGGTTGCGGCCGCCGTCAATGGCTTCAACCAGATCGCGCCTAATGGCCCAGTGCCGCGCCCGGATCTGCTGATCGTTGCGCGGGGCGGCGGTTCAATTGAGGATTTATGGGCGTTCAACGAGGAAATCGTCGTCCGCGCCGTGGCGGGCAGCGACATTCCGATCATCTCCGCCGTCGGCCATGAAACCGATACGACCTTGTGCGATTTCGCCGCCGATGTCCGCGCCCCGACCCCAACAGCCGCCGCAGAAATCGCCGTGCCGGTCGTCGCAGAACTCACCGCGATGATCCGCGAATTCGGCTTGCGCGCCAGCCGCGCGATCTGGCGCGATCAGGAACGCGCGCGCGAACGATTGGCCGCCTTGTCGCGCCTGTTGCCGCCGCCGCAACGGTTGATCGAACAGCGCCAGCAACGGCTGGACGATCTGGCCGACCGCCTGCCCCGCGCCCTTGCCCATCGCAATGTCCGCGCGCGTGGCGAGTTGGACCGGCTGGCGGGTTCGTTGCGCCCTGCCCTGTTACAGGCACGGCTCGATCAGGCGCGGACCCGGCTCACCGCCGCCACGCCCCGGCCCCAAATCTTGGTCCAGCGGATCGACCGCGAACACCAAAGACTGGATGCGCTGTGGCGGCTGGCGGCATCGCTCAACCCCGATCTGGTGCTGAAACGCGGCTATGCGCGGGTCGAGGCCAATGGCCATGCGATCACCGATACCGCGCAAGCGCGCAAGGCCGGACAGATGAGGCTCCATTTCGCAGACGGCGCAGTCGATATTCGAATCGATCAACCGGGTGCCGGATCTGGCGGGGCGTCCGGCCCCAAATCCGGCCCGAAAACTGGCGGCACTGGAAAACCGGCGCAACCATCGCTATTCTAATATCCAAACCATATTTGTTGAACAGGTATTGCCCGTCATGTTGAAATCCACCGCGTCCCGTCCCGCCAAATTACATTATATGGCCGGCACGTTCCGCCTGCTCAGCCATGGCGATCATGTCGTATGCGCGGTATCGGGCGCGCCGATCACGCTCGACGAATTATGTTATTGGAGCGTCGAAAAGCAGGAGCCTTATGCCTCTGCCGACATCGCCACCAAGGCGGCGCTCGGCAAGTGAAGCCGCTTTATTGTCGGCAAGTCGCAGGACTGCTGGCAAGTACCTTGATATGCTGTGCGCCGATGGTCCAGGCGGATGCACCGATTCAATTATCCGGTCGGATCGAACAGGGCGGCACCGCCACCGGCTATGTCCCCAAAGGCACCACATCGCTCAAGCTTGATGGCGCAATTGTGCCATTTGCAGCGGATGGTCGCTTCCTGATCGGCTTTGGCCGGGATGCGGCCTCCGCCGCCGCGCTCATCGCGACCCTTGGCAATGGCCAACAGATCGCCCAATCCATCGCGATTGCCACCCATCAATGGCAGATCGAACGGGTTGATACCCCGATGCGCCCCGCCGCTATTCCCTCCGCCGATTTCGAGCGCATCCGCGCGGGCGAACTCGCGCAAATGACCGCAGCCCGCACAATCAAGGTGGATAGCAATGGCTGGCGACAACATTTCATCTGGCCGGCAACGGGCCGATTAAGCGGCTTTTTCGGATCGCAGCGCATCTATCAGGGCGTGGCGGGCAGCTATCATGGCGGGGTCGATATCGCGCAGCCCAGCGGCACGCCGATTGTCGCGCCCGCCGATGGCGTGGTTATTCTCGCCGCCAAGGAAACGCCCTTCACGCTGGAGGGCCATTTGCTGATGATCGACCATGGCATGGGGCTGACCTCGGCCTTTCTCCATTTGTCCCGCATCGATGTGGCCGTCGGCGACCATATCACCCAAGGTCAGACCTTGGGCGCGATTGGCACCAGCGGGCGCTCCACCGGGCCGCATCTCCATTGGGGGATGAAATGGCAGGATCAACGGATCGACCCGCAAATGCTGGTCCCGCCGATGCCAAAGGCGAATTAGGCCCCGCACCAACCCTTCCGCCTTTGCCCATGATAACGCCGCGCCAGCCCTTCAGCGACAAGGACCATGCCCAGCGACCGCCCATCCCGCATGATCAACCGCAATTTGCGCCCATAACGATCCTGATCGCGCGATATGCCGCGCAACTCGAACGGCTCGGCATTCAGCAACGCCTGCAACCGCAATGTCGCCTGCCGCCCCAGCCGCGCCTCAAGCGGACAGCGCGGCGGATGAGTTTCCGGCGTATCGATATCGGCGATGCGGATGCTGGTACTGCCAAGACGAAAAGTGTCGCCATCAATCACGCAATGACGGTCGGCATGGTGACGACAGAGCTTCAACTGCACCCCGTCAATCGGGCCAAGATCGCGCATTTGCGCCTCTGCTGGCCCGCACAGCCCCATGAACAGCAAACATATGAAAAAGGCGCGAAAAAGCGGCGGGAATGAATGCGTCATGCATCCAGCTAGGCACTTCCCATATCAGGCACGACTATAGACGTCCCCATATTGGTCCAGTCGTCTCAAAACAGTCGCTTATTGCAACCCCAGCATCTTGTGCGACTGGACGCTCAAGCGCCAACGCGGGCGAGCCATCACCAGCTCGATCGCCGCTTGTTCCGATGATTTGCGGTCGGCGCAATCCATCGGCTGGACCAGAAAATGGACGAAACCCCATTGCTCCAATTCCGCCGGGTCGATCCCCGGCTGTGGCCAGACCAGTTTCAATTCATCGCCGGATTTCTGCACGATCTCGGCCCCGGCCTTGGGGCTGATGCACAGCCAGTCGATCCCCGGCGGCGCGATGATCGTGCCATTGCTTTCGACCGCGACCTGAAAGCCACGGACATGCAACGCGTCCAACAATGGGGGATCAAGCTGCAACAACGGTTCCCCGCCGGTAATGACGATCAGGCGATGATCCTCGCCCGCCCCCCAAAACTCGGCCACGCGGTCGGCCAAGGCCTCAGCAGAGGTGAACTTGCCGCCGCCCTCGCCATCGGTGCCGACAAAATCGGTATCGCAGAATTGGCAGATCGCCTTTTCGCGATCCTCTTCCCGCCCGGTCCATAAATTGCACCCGGCAAAACGCAAAAACACCGCGCGCCGCCCGGCCTGCCGCCCTTCACCCTGTAGGGTGAGGAAGATTTCCTTCACCGCATAGGTCATGGCAGGGCCTTGTAAATGGTCGGATCAGCCACGCCCGCATCGACGAAACCCTGATGGCGCAATCGGCAACTATCGCAATGGCCGCAATGCATGCCTTCCGGCGTCGGATCATAGCAGGACCAGCTCAACCCCATATCAAGGCCCAACCTTGTGCCTTCGCGCACAATCTCGGCCTTGCCCAGATGCAGCAACGGCGCATGGACCGTGAAACGATCCCCCTCGACCCCTGCCTTGGTCGCGATATTCGCCAGATTTTCGAACGCCTCGACAAAGGCCGGGCGACAATCGGGATAGCCGGAATAATCGAGCGCATTAACCCCGATAAACAAATCCCGCGCGCCCGCCGCCTCGGCCCAGCCAAGGCACAGGGACAAAAAGATCGTGTTGCGCGCCGGGACATAAGTAACGGGGATCGCGCCCTCATCCACGCCCGCTTTCGGCACATCGATATCCGCCGTCAGCGCAGACCCGCCAAAACCGCGCAAATCCATCGGCAAGACGATATGGCGCTCCACCCCCAAATGGGCCGCAACCCGGTTGGCTGCCTCCAATTCGCAGGCATGGCGCTGGCCATAAGCGATCGACAGCGCCAGCAGGCTATAACCTGCCTCCCGCGCCAGCCCGCCGACCACCAGCGAATCAAGTCCGCCAGACAAGAGAATAACCGCCTGTTTGCTCATATCGCGCCCGCTATACCGGTGCGGCGTAGAGCGCAAGTTTTGGGGAAGTGTGCCTCCCTCTCCTCAATGCCCGCAGGCAAGCGCCTCCAACACATCTTCCAGCCGCGCCGGGTCGCCCAAGGCGATGACATCGCCCTCGCTATCGGCGGTCAGCGGGTGGCCGTTCCAATCGCACATCATCCCGCCCGCGCCTTCGACCACCGGCACCAATGCCGCAATGTCATAGAGCTTGAGGCCCGATTCGACGACCAGATCGACATGGCCGGTCGCCAGCAGCGCATAATTATAGCAATCCCCGCCCCAGACCGTATCGCGGCAGCCCCGCGCCATTTGAGAGAAATGCTCGGCCTTGTGCGGGCTGAAATATTGCGGGCCGGTGCTGGCGAGAATCGCATCTTCCAATGCGCGGCAGCGGCGGCTGTTCACCGGCTGGCCGTTCAGCAGCGTCGGTTTGCCCATCTGGCCGACCCAGCGCTCCCCCGAAATCGGCTGATCAATCACGCCCAGCACCGGCCAGCCTTCCTGCATCAACGCCACCAACGTGCCGAAAATCGGGCGACCCGCGATAAAGCTGCGGGTGCCGTCAATCGGATCAAGCACCCAGACCCGACCCGAAGTCCCCGGCTTTTCGCCGAATTCCTCGCCAATAATCCCGTCATTCGGGCGCTCGCGCTCGATAATCGCGCGCATCGCCAGTTCGGCGGCGCGGTCGGCCTCGGTCACGGGCGAGGCGTCGTCCTTATTTTCCTGCGTAAATGGGGCACGAAAAAATGGGCGAATCGCATTGCCAGCGGCATCGGCAAGTTGACGGGCAAGATCGGCGTCTTGTTCAGGGCGCATAAGCAATGAAAGCCTGTTCTTATTGGAAATGAATTGCGCTAAGCCATAGCCATGACCGCCGATATTGCCAACGCGCTTCAGCGTGCAAACGCTCATTCGCCCTTCCTGCGCCGCCTGATCGAAAAACAGCCAGAGGTCGTGGACCGATTGGCGGGCGGTGATGTGTGGGGGGCCCTTGCCCTTGGCCGCGCACAGGCGCTGGCGATTGATGATGTAGGCATCTCGCTCCGCCGCGAACGCGATGCCGTCGCCTTATGCACCGCGATTGGCGATCTGGCGGGGGTGTTAAGCTTTGAAGAGATCACCCATGCCTTGTCCGATTTTGCCGACCGGGCGCTCGACAAGGCGCTGAATCAAGCCTTTCACGAACGCATGCCGGGAGAAGCGCCGCGCGGTTTTGCCATCATCGGCCTTGGCAAGCATGGCAGTCGCGAACTCAATTATTCATCCGACATCGATCCGATTTTCCTGTTTGATCCGAACACCCTGCCGCGCCGCGAACGCGACGAGCCGGTCGAGGCCGCCGTGCGCCTCGGCAAAAGGGTGATCGACCTGCTCCAGACCCGCACCGCCGATGGCTATGCGTTTCGCGTCGATTTGCGCCTGCGCCCCTCGCCAGAGGCAACGCCGATTGCCCTGCCGGTCGAATCCGCAATCAATTATTATGAATCAATGGCCCTGCCATGGGAGCGCGCGGCGTTCATCCGCTCCCGCCCGGCGGCGGGAGATACACAGCTCGGCCAATATTTCCTCGATCAATTGCGCCCGTTCGTCTGGCGGCGCTCGCTTGATTTCGGGGCGATCAACGAAATTCGCGGCATTTCCCGGCGCATCCGCGATCATTATGCACAGGGTCAGGCCTTTGGCCCCGGCTATGATCTGAAACGCGGGCGCGGCGGGATTCGCGAATGCGAATTTTTCGCCCAGATCCACCAGATGATCCATGGCGGGCGCGATCCCGTGCTCCGCACCCCGGCCACGCTCGATGCGCTGCATGCGCTGGCGGCACATGGTCGGATCGGCGCGGATGAGGCGGAGGCGCTCGCCAATGCCTATATCTATTATCGCCAGATCGAACATCGCCTGCAAATGGTCGACGACCGTCAGACCCACAGCCTGCCCGACAATGCGGATGCCATCAACAATGTCGCTCGCCTTCATGGATTGGCGGATGCGGACGCGCTGCTCGCCTCGCTCCGTCCCCATATCGACAAGGTTGGCCATATCTATGACAGCTTAAGCGATGACGGGAACACCGGCTTTACGCAGGACCCCGAACTAATGCTGGAACGCTGCACGGCCTTGGGCTTCCCCGATCCTGCGGCAACGAGCGCACGCATCACCAGTTGGCGCACCGACCGGGTGCGTTGCCTCCGCACCCCGGCGGCGCGCGATGCGTTTGAGGCGATGCTGCCGAACCTCTTGGCGGCCCTTGGCAAGGCCCCCGATCCGACCAGCGCGGTCAATCGCTTTGATAATCTGCTGACCCGCATCCCGACCGGGATCAACCTGTTCCGGCTGTTGGAGGCGCGTCCGGCGCTCGCCACCCTTTTGGCGAATATTCTCGGCCTTGCTCCCGCACTGGCCGAAGATCTGGCGCGGCGCCCGGCGCTGTTGGAAGGGCTGATCGACGCCCGCGCATTTGAGCCGACCGCCCCCCTTGCCGATCTCATCGCCAAATTTCGCGACAGCGGCGAAAAGGACGAGGATTATCAGCAATTGCTCGACCGCGTCCGCCAACAGGTCGGCGATGAACGCTTTGCCTTGGGCGTGCAATTGGTCGAAGGCACGTCCGACCCGATGGACGTAGCGCAAGGATATAGCCGGATTGCCGAGGCCGCATTGCAGGTGCTGACCGATGCCACCATCGCCGAATTTGAATTGACCCATGGCAAGGTGGCGGGCGGCGAACTGGTCATTCTCGCGCTCGGGCGGCTGGGCGGTGGGGCGCTGACCCATGCCTCGGACCTTGATCTGGTATTCCTCTTCACCGGCGATCACGCGACCGAATCCGATGGCCGCAAGCCCTTGGGCGCGACGCAATATTTCAACCGCCTGTCGCAACGTATCATCGCCGCGATGAGCGTTTCGACGGCGGCTGGCCCGCTTTATGAGGTCGATACCAGACTGCGACCCAATGGCGCGCAAGGTCTGTTGGCGGTCAATTTCGAGAGCTTCGAGACATATCAGCTCCATCAGGCCTGGACATGGGAGCATATGGCCCTGACCCGCGCCCGCATCGTGTTCGGCTCCCTTGATGCCCGTGCATCTTTGCAAACAATCGTGGACAAGGCGCTCCATCTGCCCCGCGACCCCGCCAAATTGCTCGCCGATATCGTCAAGATGCGGCGCGACATGGCCAAGCACAAGCCGCCCAAGGGCGATCTTGATGTCAAGCTGGCGGACGGCGGGCTGGTCGATCTCGAATTCACGCTGCACTTGCTGCAACTCACCCATCGCACCGGCCTGTCGCCGGTGCTGGGTCAGGCCGTGGCGGCACTGGTCGAGGCCGGGCTGCTGCCCGCGCAGATGATCGAGGCACATCGCCTGTTGGGCAGGATGCTGGTCGCGCTACGGCTGATCGCGCCCGATAGCCAGAATGTGCCAGAGGCCGCCAAGCCGGTCGTTGCCCATGGCTGTGGCCGCGCAAATTGGGAAAGCCTGCTTGCCGATTACACCGCGGCACGGCACAGCATCGCGACCATCTGGCACGGCTTTGCAGATCAATTACCCCCGGAACAGGAAACGGCATAATGGCGAATATTGGCGAAACTGCCCCCGATGTAGCGATGACCACTATTGATGGCGGCAATTGGCGGCCATCGGATGCCAAGGGCCGCAAATTGGTCGTCTATTTCTACCCCAAGGACGACACCCCCGGCTGCACGACCGAGGCCAAGGACTTTTCCGCATTGGCGGATGCGTATGCGGCGGCGGATGTGTTGGTCGTCGGCGTCTCCAAAGACCCACCCGCCAAACATGCGAAATTCGCGGCCAAGCATGAACTGAAAATCCAGCTCGTCTCCGATCTGGATGGATCGGTCTGCGAAGCATGGGGCACATGGATCGAAAAGTCGCTTTATGGTCGGCAATATATGGGCATCGACCGCGCCACCTTCCTGATCGACCGCGATGGCCGGATCAATCAGATCTGGCGCAAGGTGAAGGTCAAGGGCCATGCCGAGATCGTGCTGGAGGCTGCCAAGGCGCTTGGCTGATCCGTCTCAACTGCCGCCAAATCCGTGCCGGTTTGCCCCGCACGGATGCGGCGCAGACGAGAAACTGACACCCGTCACATATCCAAAAATCCTGTTTGAACAATGCGTCCGAAGGTCAAACCGGGCTGCGCAACCGTCTCCATTCAGCCTCGATTCAACGACTCAACGCATCGACGACCCGTTCTGTCCCGCGAATATGCACCAAGGCTTGCCCATCGTCCGGGATACAGACATGACGACACATCGTTTAATTCGATCCGATTCGGTGTCGAAATAGACGGGCGCTTTAGAATGTTTCGACCCGGCACAAGGATTTCAGTCCATGCCTGCAATCGAACATTCGTTGGTGTCGCAAAATAGGGTCGCCATATGATGAACTGCAACGGGATCAAGGCTGTGTCGTCTCGCCTGCGCCTTTGGGACCGCAAGCAGATGAACGTCGCTGCCCATATCGGTTTTGCCGCCCTTGCCACTTTGTGCGTCACGTCGATCAACCTCTCAACCGCCAACGCCGCCAGCGCGCCCGCCGCGAATGGTTTAGCCGTCGGCGGTCCGTTCGAAGCGATCACCGGTCGCGCCGATCCGGCGTTCAAGGCCTTGTTCCAATCATGGAAGAAGCTGGACCAGATCGAAACCGGCGTCATCGCCATTCCCTCGTCCAAGCCGGTCAAGTCGATGGTCCTGACCTCCAGCTTTGGCGTGCGGGCCGACCCGTTCAAGGGTGGCCGCGCCATGCATGCCGGCCTTGATATTTCCGGCCCGATCGGCACCCCGATCTATGCCACCGCCGATGGCATTGTTGGCCGCGCCCAATGGGCCAATGGCTATGGCAATCTTGTCGAGCTTGAACACGGCAAGGGCATCCAGACCCGTTTCGGCCATTTGTCGAAAATTCTGGTGCAGCCAATGACCCGCGTCAAGCGCGGCGATCTGATTGCGCTGATGGGTTCGACCGGCCGTTCCACCGGTAGCCATCTCCATTATGAAGTGCGCATCGACGGCCGCGCCGTGAACCCGTTACCGTTTCTTCAATCTACTGATTATTTGATGAATATTCAGGCACATGCAGCCGATTCGGTACCCGGCGTAGCCCTTGGCGGTCCGAAGCGTTAATTCATCTCCCCGTCTGATCAACATCTCGGATCAACACGCCTGATACCCCGTTACTGGTCCTCGCCAGCGGCGGGTTTTTTATTGCCCGCTATTGCCTGACGCATTTGGCCAATCTTTGGCCCCTATTCGCCAACAGGCTGAACATAATCGACGATACAAGCCCAGCGGGTGTTTACCTCGGCGCATGACCGGGTTAGCACCGGAGTGAACCAGTTCGAGGAGGAGTAATAGTGACCATCGTGCGATGGATTTGGCGTATCTTGATGGGTATCAAGAATCTGCTCGTATTGCTGTTCCTCTTATTGTTCTTTGGCCTGTTGTACGCGGTGCTGAGTTCAACCCCGACCCCCGCCATCCCATCCGAGGGTGCGCTGGTTCTCGATCTTGACGGCACCATCGTCGAACAGCCGAGCGGCACCAGCCCCGCCGCCTTGCTAAATGGTGATGCGGGTCGTCTGTCCCATGAAATCCGCTTGCGCGACGTCGTCCATGCATTGACGACCGCCGCGACCGATAAACGGGTCAAGGCGGTTGCCCTCGACCTTGATGGCTTTCTCGGTGCACAGCCCGCGGCCCTGTCGGAAATCACGACCGCGCTTGATCGCGTCAGGCAACAAGGCAAGCCGGTCATCGCCTTTGCCACCGCCTATTCCGACGACAGCTACCGCCTCGCGGCCCATGCGACCGAGGCATGGCTTGATCCATTAGGCGCGGTGGTCATCACCGGGCCGGGCGGGCAGCAACTTTATTATCGCGGCCTGATGGACAAATTGGGGATCGAAGCCCGCGTCTATCGGGTCGGCACCTATAAGGCCGCGGTCGAGCCTTATACCCGCAACGATCCATCGCCAGAGGCGCGCGCAGCCGCACAGGCATTAGCGAATGGCCTGTGGCAAGACTGGCAGAATGATGTGCGCGAAGGACGTCCAAAGGCGCGCGCCACCACCTATGTCGCTGAGATGGCCGCAGCGCTGCGCGCGCGTGGTGGCGACCTTGCCAGCCTCGCGCAGCGTTATGCGCTGGTCGATCATATTGGCGACCGCACCGCATGGAACCAGCGCATGATCGCGTTAGTCGGCGCGACAAATAGCGGGCATGCAGATCAGTCCCAGCCCCCGTTCAAGGCCATTCCCCTTGATAATTGGGTCGCCGCGCACAAGGAAAGCCACGACCATGGCGACATCGGCGTAGTCACGGTTTCCGGGCCGATCATCGATGGCGAGGCCGGTCCCGGCAGCGCGGCGGGCGACACCATCGCCGCCTTGATCCGCGAGGCCATCGCCAAAGGCAGAATCAAGGCGCTGGTCGTCCGTATCGACAGCCCCGGCGGCTCGGTCCTCGCCTCCGAACAAATTCGCCGCGCTTTGGCCGAAGCCAAGGCCCGCAACATCCCGGTCATCGCGTCGATGGGCGGCGTGGCGGCATCGGGCGGCTATTGGGTCGCGACCGCCGCCGATCAGATCATCGCCGATCCGGGGACGATCACCGGCTCCATCGGCGTATTCGGCATCTTCCCCACCTTTGAAGGGGCGATGAACAAGCTCGGCCTCCATGCAGATGGGGTGAAAACCACACCGTTCAGCGGTGAACCCGATCTCTATCATGGCCCGTCCAATGATATGAGCACGATCATCCAATCGGGGGTCGAAGACATTTATCGCCGCTTTATCGGACTGGTGGCCAAGTCACGCCACATGACGCCCGCCCGTGTCGACCAAATAGCGCAGGGCCGGGTCTGGTCCGGCAGTAATGCGCGACAATTGGGACTGGTCGATCATTTCGGCACGCTGGACGATGCCATTTTGGCTGCGGCAAAGGCGGCCAAGCTCGACCCGGCATCGGCGAAGCTCAATTTCCTTGAACCGCAGCGGTCATGGCTCGATGAACTGGCCAGTGCCGGTTTTGCCGATGTGCGACAGGTGCAGGCGGGGCCACGCGCCGGATCAGCCGATATCTGGACCCGGATCGCGGGGCGACCGTCCTTGTTGCTGGCGCGCGCCGCTTATGATGCCCGGTTCATTATCAACGGTCCCGCCATGCAGGTCCGCTGCCTTGAGTGCGACATGGCCGTAACGCCCGCATCGCCATGGACACGGGATAGAAGCGCCGACGGTCTCGCCGCCCTCTTGTTTCGGACTCTCTGATGCTCCAGTTGCGCGCCGCGACCCCCGATGATGCCGAAGACATTGCAGGCATTTATGCCCCTTATGTCGTCACCTCCGCCGTCACGTTCGAAACTACCCCGCCGACCACCAAAGAGATGCGCAAACGGATCGCCGATGGGCTGGAATTATATCCATGGATCGTCATTTGCGACGATGAAGTGCCGGATGTCGTGCTTGGCTTTGCCTATGCCACCGCGTTTCGGCCCCGCCCGGCCTATCGCTTCACCGTGTCGACAGCGGTCTATATCGCCGGTCAATCGCATCGTCAGGGATTGGGGCATATCCTGTATGAATGCCTGCTCGAAACGCTGCATGAACAAGGGTTCGTCAACGCCATCGCCGCCATTCCCCTGCCCAATGAAATCGGGATCGACCTCCATGAATCCGTCGGTTTTCAGCGGGCGGGCGTCTATCGACAGGTCGGGTTCAAATTCGGCGAATGGCATGATGTCGGCCTGTGGCAAAAAACGCTCGCCTCCGCCGCCGATGTGCCGGAAGAACCAAAGCCCTTCCCGCAAGTGGGCGTGATCAACAATAGGTAAGCATTGGTCCCCGGTGTCGCATGATGTACATATCGGCAATGGCAGGCAGGGATCATCGCAAGACCGGACGGGGCGCGACGGGGAACGCCGTATCGGGCCGGTTCGACCTGCCGGCACGCCATGATGAGGGCGATTGGCTCGATGCCCGCGATCTGATCGATGGCGAAGCGGCAGCGCCGCGCACCGAGGTCACGGTCGAACATCCGCGCACGATCATCGCCCGCAACCAATCGCCCGACATCCCGTTTGATCGCTCGATCAATCCTTATCGTGGCTGCGAACATGGCTGCGTCTATTGCTATGCCCGGCCCAGCCATACCTATCTCGATCTATCGCCCGGCCTCGATTTCGAGACCCGCCTGTTCGCCAAGCCCGACGCTGCGATATTGCTGCGGAAAGAACTGGCGAAACCGGGCTATCAGGTCCGCCCCATCGCCTTTGGCACCAATACCGATCCCTATCAGCCGATCGAACGCGACTGGCGCATCACCCGCGACTGTCTGGAGGTGCTGGCCGCTTGTCGCCACCCGGTCACCATCACCACCAAATCCGACCGCATCCTCCGCGACCTTGATCTGCTCGGTGACATGGCGGCGGCCAATCTTGCGGCAGTGGCGATTTCCGTCACCACGCTCGACCCCAAGATCGCCCAGACGCTGGAACCCCGCGCCCCGCGCCCAGATAAGAGACTGGCCGCGATCCGGGCGTTGAGCGATGCGGGCGTACCGGTATTCGCCTCGATTTCCCCAATCATTCCGGGGATCACCGATCATGAGATCGAGGCCATCCTTGCCGCCGTCGCCAAGGCCGGGGCCAAGGGCAGTTTTTACATCCCGATCCGCCTGCCGCTGGAAGTGAGCGGCATTTTTCAGGACTGGCTCGATGTGCATTACCCCGATCGCGCCAGCAAGGTGATGGCGATCATCCGGTCATTGCGCGACGGGCAGGACAATGATTCGCGCTTTTTCGGGCGGATGCAGGGCAGCGGCGTCTGGGCCGATCTGATCCGCACCCGATTCCGCATCGCCAGTCGCCAGCACGGGCTGGACCTTCACGACATCAAGCTTGATTGCAGCCAGTTCACTGCGCCCCGTCCGGACAGTCCCCAACTCAGCCTGTTCTGATCTGGTCCTGCAACGCCTGCACCCGGTGGCGCAACCATTGGGCAACCGCGCGGACACGCGACAGATTGGCAAGGTCGCTATGCGTCACAAGCCAAAAATCGCGCGTCAGTTCGACATGGTCGGGCAGGATGCGGACCAACCCCGGATCGCGGTCACCGATGAAATCAGGCAACACGCCAATCCCCGCGCCATGGCTGATCATCTGGTGCTGGACGTTGATGCTCGTACTGCGCAGCACGGCCTCCAGCCCGGTCAGCACCTCGCCCAGATAATCCAGTTCCGGCGCATAGATCAGTTCGGGAATATAGCCGACCAGCACATGGCGACGCAGATCGGCAGGACGGCGCGGCGTGCCTTGCGCGGCGAGATAGGACCGCGCCGCATACAGATGCAGGCGATAATCGCCGAGCAATTGCACCACCAGCCGCCCGCGCTGGGGCCGGGCCAGCATCACCGCCATATCCGCCTCGCGCTTGGACGGGTTGAGAAAGCCGGATGCCGTGATGAGGTCGAGCCGGATGCGCGGATTGGATTGGTGAAATTCGCGCATCGCCGGGGCCAGCACCCATGTCCCGAAGCCCTCCGCCACCGACAGGCGGACCTGCCCGGCAAGGCTTTGGGATTCGCCCGTCACCTGCGCCACGGCGGACAGGGCCGCGCTTTCGACCGCTTCTGCATGGCGAAACAGCGCATGGCCGGATTCCGTAAGCCGCCGCGCACCGCCTGCCTGTTCGAACAGATTCGCGCCCAACGCCTCGCCCAATCGGGTCAGCCGCCGACCAACAGTGGTCGCATCCAGTTCCAATTGACGGGCAGCATCGGCCAAGGTTCGCGACCGCGCCACGCCAAGGAAAATACGCATATCGTCCCAATCGAACATCCCACCCCCTCATGCTGCAATTTTGCAGTCTATCGATGCGGAGATGCACTCTTGCGGGCATTTTCACAATAGGCCATAGGGCGCCGTCACCGAGACGTCGATTCTGGCGTCTCATTTGTTGCATGCCCAAGTGCCGAGCGCCGAACTTCGCCGCATTGCCGTGGCGATCCCTTCTGGAAGCGGCTAGAAAGCATGTGAAACGAGTCGTCAGGCCGCAGCAATCGGCAGGACGCAGCATCAGGAGCGGATTTCATCATGGCACAGCCAGCTTCCATCCCATCAGCAGACGAACGTCCCGATTACGCTGAAATCGCCGCCTTGGTTGCGCGCTCACGCGCTGCACAGGAAAAGATCGCCAATTATACGCAAGCACAGGTCGATGAACTGATCCGTGGCATGGTCTGGGCCGTGGCCAAGGAAGATGTCGCCGAAATGATCGCCCAGCACACGGTCGATGAAAGCCAGCTCGGCAATTACGACGGCAAATATCTCAAGATTTTCCGCAAGACCCGTGCGGCCCTGCTCGACATCATCAACGACAAGTCGGTTGGCGTGATCGAAGAAGATGCCGAACGCAACATCATCAAGATCGCCAAGCCGGTCGGCGTGATCGGCGCCTTGTCGCCATCGACCAACCCGGAAGCAACCCCGGTGATCAAGGGTATTTCGGCGGTGAAGGGTCGCAACTCGATCATCATCGCGCCGCACCCGCGTTGCAAGCTGACCAACAAGCTGATCTGCGACCTGATGCGCGAAGCGCTGGTCAAGCTCGGCGCGCCTGCCGATCTCGTGATCAGCATCGACAGCCCATCGGTTGAAAAGACCAACGAACTGATGCGCCAGTGCGACCGCGTGCTCGCCACTGGCGGCAGCGCGATGGTGACCGCCGCCTATTCGTCGGGCACCCCGGCGCTTGGCGTTGGCGTCGGTAATGCCGTCATCACCGTTGACGATACCGCCGACCTTGACGATGCCGCTGAAAAGATCCGCATCTCCAAGACCCTCGATCTCGCGGCCAGCTGCTCTTCGGACAACAGCGTCGTCCTGTTTGATGCGATCTATGATGACATGCTGGCCAAGCTGGAACATCAAGGCGGCTATGTCGTCACCCCGGAAGAAAAGGTTCTGTTGCAGAACACCATCTGGGTAGATGGCCATCTCAATACCGCGATTGTTGCCCAGCCGCCGGAAAAGATCGCTGGCATGGCCGGCATCGGCCTGCCGGAAGGCAAGCGCTTCTTCATCGTACCGGAAACCGGCTTTGGCCCGGAATATCCGTTCTCGGGTGAAAAGCTGTCGGTCGTCATGGCGCTCTATCGCGTCAAGGACATCGATGAAGCGATTGCGCTCACCAACAACATCCAGTCCTATCAGGGCCAGGGCCATAGCTGCGGTATCTATTCCAACTCGGATGACAATATCCTGAAGCTGGCCAAGGCAACCAAGACCTCGCGCGTCATGGTCAACCAGCCGCAGGCACCGTCCAATTCGGGCAATTTGTGGAATGGCATGCGCCAGACCTTCTCGCTCGGTTGCGGTAGCTGGGGCGGCAATGGCACCAACAACAACATCACATGGCGCGACCTGATCAACGAAACCTGGGTCTCCAAGCCGCTGGCCGTCGCCAAGACGATCCCGAGCGACGAAGAGCTGTTCGGGGACGTGATCGCCAAGCTGGCCAAGTGAGCGCCTTGAACTTGACGATCCATAGGTAAAGCGCACAAACGCCCGTGACGGCTCGTCCGTTGCGGGCGTTTTTGTGCGCGACACATGCAATACCAATGCATGAAGCTCAAATTGAGGACGATATGCGTCCAAGGGGGGAATGATGACCAGCCAGTATGATCTGACCGAAGATCAGCTTGCCATTCAGGATATGGCACAAAAATTCACGGCAGACGCGATCACGCCCTTTGCCGCGAAATGGGACGAAGAACATCATTTCCCGCGCGATGTGATCAAATCCGCCGCCGATCTCGGTTTTGGCGGGATTTACGTATCGGAAAATTCGGGCGGGATCGGCCTTGGCCGTCTCGAATCGGCGATCATCATGGAAGCCATGGCCTATGGCTGCCCATCGACCTCGGCGTTCATCTCGATCCACAACATGGCCACTTGGATGATCGATTGCTATGGCAATCAGGCGCTCAAGGACCAATATCTCCCCGGTCTCATCGCGATGGATCAGATTGCATCCTATTGCCTGACCGAGGCAGGCGCAGGGTCGGACGCGGCCTCGCTCAAGACCAAGGCGGTCAAGGATGGCGATGATTATCTCATCACCGGGTCGAAACAGTTCATCTCCGGCGGCGGCGAAAACGAAGTCTATGTGACGATGTGCCGTACCAGCGAAGATGGTGCCAAGGGCATCAGCTGCTTCGTTATCGACAAGGATATGCCGGGCGTCAGCTTTGGCGCGCAGGAAAAGAAACTCGGCTGGCATTCGCAGCCGACCGCACAGGTCAATTTCGACAATGTCCGTGTCCCGGCAATGAACATGGTCGGCGCATTGGGCGAAGGCTTCAAGATTGCGATGGCCGGTCTTGATGGCGGTCGCCTCAACATCGGCGCGTGCTCGCTCGGCGGTGCGCAGCGCTGCCTTGACGAGGCGATCAAATATACCAAGGACCGTCGCCAGTTCGGCAAGGCGATCGCCGATTTCCAGAACACCCAGTTCACGCTGGCCGATATGGAAACCGATCTCCAGTCCGCACGGTTGATGCTCTATGCGGCGGCGGTGAAGGTCACCAACGGCGCGCCGGACAAGACCCGCTTTGCCGCCATGGCCAAGCGCCTTGCGACCGACAATGGCATGACCATCGTCGATCGCGCGCTCCAGCTGCATGGCGGCTATGGCTATTTGCAGGATTATCCGATCGAGCGCTTCTATCGCGACCTGCGCGTCCATCGCATCCTTGAAGGCACGAACGAAGTGATGCGGATGATTATTGGCCGGGAGCTGGTAAAATAATGACCGACGAACTCATCATCCGCGTTGAGGGCAAGGCGGGGCAGATCAGCCTCAACCGCCCCAAGGCGATCCACGCGCTGACCCTGCCGATGGTGCATGGCATGGTTGAAGTGCTGACCAACTGGGCCAATGACCCTGCCATCGGCGCGATCATCCTTGATCATGCGGAAGGCCGTGGCTTTTGCGCCGGGGGTGATATTCGCATCCTGTCCGAATCCGCCGCCAAGGATGGGGTCGATGGCCGTCGCTTTTTCTATGATGAATATCAGCTCAACAATCTGATGTTCACTTATGGCAAGCCGATCATCGCCTTTATGGATGGCATCACAATGGGTGGTGGCGTCGGCATTTCCCAGCCTGCGCGTTTCCGCGTCGTGACGGAAAATACCCGTTTTGCCATGCCGGAAACGGGCATCGGCCTGTTCCCCGATGTCGGTGGCGGCTGGTATCTGTCGCATCTTGAAGGCCGGGTCGGCCAGTATCTCGGCCTGACTGGCGCGCGCATCGACGGGGCGGAATGCCTCGCTCTGGGCCTTGCCACCCATTATCTGCCTGCTGACGCATTGGCAGAAGCCAAGGCGCGGATCGCCGATGATCCCGAACGGGCCGAAGGCATTCTCGGCCAATTGTCCATCACCCCGCCAGAAGCGAAGATCACCGCCCATATCGCCCAGATCAACCGCGCCTTTGCATCCGATCGGTTCGAAGACATCATCGCCGCCTTGGAAGCCGATGGCTCGGATTGGGCGTTGAAGGAACTGGCCACGCTCAACACCAAATCGCCCCAGACCTGCAAGGTCACGCTGCGCCAATTGGCGCTGGGCGGGCAATGCGCGACCTTTGCCGATAATATGGCGATTGAATATCGCATTGCCTCACGCATGCTGATGTGCCCCGACTTTTCGGAAGGCGTGCGTGCCGTCATCGTTGAAAAAGACAATGCCCCGAAATGGAATCCGGCGACGCCTGCCGATGTTTCCGAAGACTTTCTGGACGCGATTTTCGCGCCCCTTCCCGCCAATGAAGAATGGAAACCGCTATGAGCTATGAAACCATCCTCGTCGAACAACGCGACGCCGTTACCCTTGTCACGCTCAACCGCCCGCAGGCGCTGAACGCGTTGAACAGTCAGGTGCTGGCCGATTTGATCGTCGCCTTTGCCGCTTATGACGCCGACCCAAGCCAGCGCTGCCTCGTGCTGACCGGTTCGGAAAAGGCCTTTGCCGCTGGTGCCGACATCAAGGAAATGCAGCCCAAGGCCTTCTCGGCCATGTATAGCGAAAACTTCTTCGCGGGTTTTGAACGCGTGACCGGCACGCGCAAGCCGTGGATCGCCGCCGTGGCGGGCTTTGCGCTTGGCGGCGGTTGCGAATTGGCAATGATGGCCGATCTCATCATCGCGGGCGACAATGCCAAGTTCGGCCAGCCAGAAATCAAGCTCGGCGTGGCCCCCGGCATGGGCGGCTCGCAACGCCTGACCCGCGCCGTCGGCAAGTCCAAGGCCATGGATATGTGCCTGACCGGCCGTATGATGGACGCTGCCGAAGCTGAACGCGCCAGCCTCGTTTCGCGCATCGTGCCGGTGGCGGACCTGTTGACGGAGGCGTTGAAAACCGCCGCTTCCATCGCCGCCATGCCCCCGCTTGCCGCCATCGCCAACAAGGAAATGGTCAACGCCGCGTTTGAAACCAATCTCAACATGGGCATGTTGTTCGAACGCCGTTTGTTCAACGGGCTGTGCGCCACCGACGACAAGGCCGAAGGCATGACCGCTTTTGTCGAAAAGCGCCCCGGCAACTGGACCGGCAAATAAGCCGCGCCGTTCTGCATCATTTAAAGGATCACATATGAGCACCATCGCATTTATCGGTCTTGGCAATATGGGCGGCGGCATGGCGGCCAACCTCGTCAAGGGCGGCCACATTGTCCACGCATTCGATCTCGCGGAAGCCGCGCTCGCCAAGGCGGCTGAAGCAGGCTGCAAGCCGTTCACCACGGTGAAGGAAGCGGTTGCGGGCGTCGATGCGGTGGTGTCGATGCTGCCCAATGGCAAGATCGTGCAGGCCGTGTATGAAAATGACGTGATCGGCCATGCCCCGGCGGGCGCATTGCTGCTCGATTGTTCGACCATCGACGTCGCGACAGCGCGCGCTGTGGCAGCCGCCGCAACCGCCAAGGGCTATCCGATGGTCGATGCGCCGGTTTCGGGCGGGATCGCCGCTGCCAATGGTGGCACGCTGACCTTCATGGTCGGTGGCCCGGACGATGCGTTCAAGGCCGCCGAACCGATCCTCGCCAAAATGGGCAAGGCCGTGATCCATGCCGGTGCCGCAGGGGCAGGACAAGCCGTCAAGATCTGCAACAACATGCTGTTGGGTGCCTCGATGGTCGCAACCTGCGAAGCCTTTGCGCTGGCGGAAAAGCTCGGCCTTGATCTCCAGACCTTCTATGACATCTCCAGCGTGTCGTCGGGTCAGAATTGGTCGATGACCAGCTATTGCCCGGTGCCGGGCGTTGGCCCGTCTTCGCCCGCTGATCGCGGCTATGAAGGCGGCTTCGCCTCGGCGTTGATGCTGAAGGACCTCAAGCTGGCGATGGAAGCAGCGCAAGGCGCGAATGCCGCCGTGCCGATGGGGGCTGCGGCTGAATCCTTCTACCAGATCCTCACCTCGGCAGGTGAAGGTGGCAAGGACTTTTCCAACATCATCAATATGCTGCGCGGTAAATAAGCGCATATTGCCGATCTGAAAAACGGGCGGGGCTGTGCTATAACGCGCGGCGCCGCCTGTTTCATATTCACACGCTGACAAGGAACGCAGCATGAGCGACCAAGAAGAAGACTATGTCTATGACGAAGCCAGCGGCGAATGGATGTCCGCTTCGGAAGCCCGCGACCGCGCCGCGACAGCCGATACCGCGACCAATGTCGTCGATAGCAATGGCACGCCACTGCAAGATGGTGACAGCGTGACGCTGATCAAGGATTTGAAGGTCAAGGGCGCAGGCCAGACGCTGAAGCGCGGCCTTGTCGTCAAGAACATCCGCCTGACCGCCAACCCGGAAGAAGTCGATTGCCGCACCGATGGCATCAAGGGTCTGGTGCTGCGGACCGAATTTTTGAAAAAGCACTAAGCTTTTTTATATCTGCTTACGGGGTCGGGCCAATTGGCGCGACCCCGTGGATTTGCAGCTTGTTATCATAGCGCAGATTCCAATAATCAGGGCCGCCATTTACGCATAAGCGGGATGTCACCCCATATCGTCCCTCGTTACTCCCGGCCCCCTATCGTCATTCCCGCGAAGGCGGGAATCCAGACAGGGTGGAGCGACAGGGATGCGCGCCCTTCGATCTGTTCGTGCTTTATGGATTCCCGCCTTCGCGGGAATGACGAGGGATGAGGGACGGCCACGACATCATAAGCCCGTAATCTATTTTGGCACAGCCCAACCAAGGCCAAGCGATTTCTGCAATCCGACATAGGCGGTCATCAACCCCGCCTCCATCACATGTACCCGTTGTTCAGATGCCAGCACATTCGTCTCGGCGGCGATAGCCTCGATCCGGCTGATCGCGCCCACCTGCGCCCGTTCATGGGCCAGCGCGGCGGTTGAACGTAGCAATTGATGCTGATGACTTGCGCGGATCAATTGCTGACGCGCAAGTCCGTAACGGGTAAGCGCACCCGCCGCATCGTTCAACGCCGCCAACACGGTGTCGCGATAGGCGGCTTCGGCTTCGTTCATATCCGCCTTGGCCCCATTGATCCGCGCGCGGGTGCGCCCGAAATCCATCAGGCTCCACCGCAACAACGGCAATGCCGCCCCAGAAAGACCATTGCGTACCGCCGTGCCGCTCAGATCCAGCAATGAAAAACCCAATAGCCCGGTCAGGCTGACCTGCGGGAATCGTGCGGCCATCGCCTGCCCCACCACGGCATTGCTGGCCGCAAGGCGGCGTTCCGCCATCCGAATATCGGGCCGACGGCGCAACAGCGATGCCGGATCGGCCACCGCAATGTCGGCGGGCGGCAGCGGCACATTGCCGACATCCGCCAAACGCGCATCAAGACCGCCCGGTTCCAACCCAAGGAGATAGGCCAACCGATCACGCGCCAGCGCCGCCGCCACGCGTCCGCCATCGGCCTCGCCCTCCGCCGTCAACAACGCCCCCTCGCGTTCATCGACCGCAGCCTGATTGGCTGCGCCTGCCTGATGCCGTTGCTGGACCAATGCCAGCCCATCCTGTTGCAACTGCACGCCGCGCACTCCCAGCGCATGGCGCTGCTGGGCCGCGCGCAGGGATGTATAAGCCTGCCCCACTTCCGCCGCGAGCTGCACCCGCGCGTCATCTCGCCCGGCCTCGGCCATGTCCGCGCGCGCGCGTCCGGCCTCGACCCCTCGTGCCAGCCGTCCGGCGAGGTCAAGCTCCCAACTCGCATCCATGCCGCCAGCCGCAAACGCGATATTCTGGTTGATCGCGCCGTCCGCGCTCTCGATCCGGCCCATCGCCGCGCCCGCAATCACGCCGATATTGGGCATGCGGTCGGCACGACGCTCGGCCAGCATCGCCCGCGCCTTGGCGATCCGGGCCTCGGCGATGGCGATGGACGGGCTATTGGCCAGCGCCTCATCCACCAATGCTGCCAATGTCGCATCGCCGACTTGATCCCACCAGCGTTGGACCGGATCATGGGCGGCCATATCCAGCGCTTGCGCCTGTGCGAAATGGCCACGCGCCACTGATATAGGGTCGACTACGGCAGGGCCTTGATAATCCGGCCCTGCGGCACAAGCGGTGGCCAGCAGGGGCGTCAGCAGCGCCATCAGGCGGAAATTGGCAATCCGGGTCATGCGATGATCGGCCCTTCTGGCTGACGAAACAAGATGAACATATGAGGGGTCGGCAACAGGCAGCAGGGCCGCGCTCAGTTCTTATTGTCCCTGGTATCGACGCTCGCCACCACCGACATGCCGGGAACGATCACCCGGCCTGCGGGCATTGCCCCATCGAGCTTGATCCGCACCGGCACGCGCTGCACGATCTTGGTGAAATTGCCGGTCGCATTTTGCGGCGGCAACAAGGCAAACACCGATCCTGTCCCCGGTGAAAAGCTCTCCACCCGGCCTTTTAACGGTTCGTCCGCCAGTGCATCGAGCACAATATCCACCTTCTGGCCAATCCGCATCCGCCGTACCTGCGTTTCCTTGAAATTGGCAACGACATAGATGTGTTCGACCGGCACGACCGACATCAGCCTTTGGCCGGGGCGCACATATTGGCCAACGCGCACGCCGCTATCGCCGATGCGGCCATTGATGCTGCTCCGCAAGACGGACAGGGCCACATCGCTATTGGCGCGTTGTTGCTGGGCGCGGATCGCCGCCACCCGCGCATGTGCGCCATCGACCTCCGCCGCAGCCGCGTCGCGTTGCTGGGCCGCCAGCACCGCCTGCGCCCCGGCACGGGCCAGCCCCGCCTGTGCGCCATCGCGTTGCTGACGCAATTGCGCGAGCTTTTCCCCGCTTTCCGCGCCAGACCGGGTGAGCGGTTCGTAGCGTTTCACTTCACCCTGAAGATAATCCACCCGCGACCGCGCGTCCATTTCATCGGCGCGCGCCGCGAGAATGGCGGCATCCTGACTATAGACCCGGCTGATCGACTGCGCGACCATGGCCTGCGCCGCCGCCAGCTCCGCCGTCAATTGTGCGGCCTGTGACGCGGTATCAATGCCGGAAATACGAACCAGCGGATCGCCCGCCTTCACCGCCTGATTATCGGCGACCAGCACCTGTTCGACATAGCCGGGCAATTTCGGCGCGACCTCGATAATATCGGCGCGCAAATAGGCATCATTGGTGGATTCAACATAACGACCATAGGTCAGATAATGAAACAGGCCGTAAACCCCGCCCAACACAAGCAGGCCAAGAAAAATGAATACGAACACACGGGTGCGCGCGCGATTTTCTTCGCCATTTTCTGCATCAGGCTCCATCTTCGCCTCTGATTTCACGATGTTTTTCCCCGATGCCCTATTTATGCCCGCTTTGAATAGCCATTGGATTGGAGAGTGTCCATTGCAGAATGGCAAGGATATTCATGGGATATAGTGCTGAGAATTAGTTGCGCGGTGCGTGTCGGCGATAACTCAGCGCCTCGGCATTGGTGCGGACCGGATAATCCGCATAACGCGCCGTTTGTATCGCCCGCGCCGCCGCAACCCGAGCCGCGACTTCTGCCGACCCTTCCGCAGGCGGGGGCAGGACAAGATCGGCGGCGCTCACACCCTGCACCTCAACATGGAGATCGATCCGATCCAGCAATGGTCCCGACACCCGCGCCTGATAATCCGCCGCGCATTTCGGCGCGCGCGCACAGGCCAAGGCCGCATCCGCCAAATGGCCGCAGCGACAGGGATTCATCGCCGCAATCAACTGCACCCGCGCAGGGAAAGTGACATGGGCATTGGCCCGCGCGACCATGATTTTCCCGGTTTCGAGCGGCTGGCGCAGGGAATCGAGCACTGTCCGCTGGAACTCCGGCAATTCATCGAGGAACAGCACCCCCAAATGGGCAAGGCTGATCTCCCCCGGCTTCACCCGCAGTCCACCGCCGACCAATGCGGGCATCGATGCGCTATGATGCGGGGCGCGATAGGGGCGCTGACGGATCAATCGCCCGCCCGCCAATTCCCCGGCCACCGAGGCGACCATCGACACCTCAAGCGCCTCTGCCGGGGTCAGATCGGGCAAAATGCCGGGCAGGCATGCCGCCATCAGCGATTTGCCCGCGCCCGGCGGCCCGATCATCACGAGATTATGCCCGCCCGCCGCCGCGATTTCCAGCGCGCGCTTGGCGGTTTCCTGCCCTTTGACCTGACGCAGATCCGGTCCCCGCACAGGCGGATCTATCTCGCCAGGCACAGGCGCGGCCAATAAGGCAACCCCCTTGAAATGATTGATGAGCGTCAGCAAATCCGGCGCGGCCAGCACCTCAATCGATCCCGCCCACACCGCCTCCGACCCCTGCGATGCCGGGCAGATCAGGCCCTTGTCCCGCTCCGCCGCAAACAGCGCCGCCAGCAATACACCCGGCGCGCCAGAAATGCGGCCATCAAGGCTCAATTCCCCCAAGGCGACAAAGCCGGACAGCATCTCCGCATCAATCACCCCCATCGCCGCCAGCAACGCGAGCGCAATCGGCAAATCGTAATGCGAGCCTTCCTTGGGCAAATCGGCGGGCGACAGATTGACGGTGATCCGGCGTGGCGGGAGCGACAGGCCAATGGATGCCAGCGCCGCCCGCACCCGTTCGCGGCTTTCCCCCACCGCCTTATCGGGCAGGCCGACAATGATGAAGGCGGGGACGCCAGAGAGCAACTGGACCTGCACCTCGATGGCGCGGGCCTCCAGCCCAAGAAAGGCGAGAGTTTCGGCCTGTGCCGCCATGATGTACGCTACCCCTACAAAAACAGGTTCAGATGAAGCCGATCACCAGCCGCATATCTGGCCCTTATTCTGGTCTTTCAACCACGTCATCAACGGCGCGAAATAGGCGATCATCGCCGTGCCATCCATCTCGCGGCTGCCGGTAAAAGCCTGTAGCGCGTCCGGCCATGGCTTGCTCGCGCCCATGGCCAGCATCGCGTTCAACTTTTTGCCGACCTCTTTATTGCCGTAAAAGGAGCAGCGATGCAGCGGCCCCTGCCACCCGGCAATGTCGCAGGCCGCCTTGTAAAATTGGAACTGCAAGATGCGGGCGAGGAAATAGCGCGCATAAGGCGTGTTGCCCGGAATATGGAATTTCGCGCCGGGATCAAACGCGCTATCGGGCCGATCGGAGGGCGGGACCACGCCTTGATATTGCAGGCGCAGATCATTCCAAGCCTTGGTATAATAAGCAGGGGGAATATTGCCGCCAAACACGCCCCAGCGCCATTTATCGACCATCAGGCCGAAGGGCAGAAACGCCACCTTGTCCATCGCCTGACGCAGCAACAGGCCAATATCCTTATCTTCGGACGGCACTTTGGCAGGATCGAGCAGGCCAATCTGCACCAGATAGGCGGGCGTCATCGACAACGCGACCGTATCGCCAATCGCCTCGTGAAAGCCGTCATTCGCGCCGTTCAAATAGGTGAAGGGCTGTTTATTATACGCCCTTTGGTAATAATTATGACCGAGTTCATGATGGATGGTGACAAAGTCATTGCCATTGACCTTGGTGCACATCTTGACCCGCAGATCATCCTTGCCGTCCACATCCCATGCCGATGCGTGGCACACCACTTCGCGATCCTGCGGCTTGACCAATTGGCTGCGCACCCAGAAACTTTGCGGCAAGGGTTCAAACCCCAATGAGGAGAAAAACCCCTCGCCCGCCTTGAACATTTTTTGCGGGTCATAGCCCTTGTCGTTCAACAAGGCCGTCAGGTCATAGCCAATGTCGCCCGCCCCGGCTGGCGCGACGATGTCATAAATGTCGCCCCATTCCTGCGCCCACATATTGCCCAGCAAATCGGCGCGGATCGGCCCGGTTTTGGCCTGCACCGCATTGCCATATTTGGCGTTGAGCTTGCCCCGGGTATAGCAATGCAATTCATCATATAATGGCTTCACTTGCAGCCAGAGCTTGTCCATCAGTCTCGCGAAATCATCGGCGGGCATATCATAGCCGGACCGCCACATCGCGCCAACATCCCGATAGCCCAGTTCGCGCGCGCCCTGATTGGCGATCTCGACCATCCGGGCATAATCGCCCTTCATCGGTGTGCCGACATTATCATGCCAGCTTGTCCACATTTCGCGCAATTTAGCCGGATCACGCACTTCGGCCATTTTCTGTTCGATGTCGGAGCCGTTGATCGGCTGGCCATCCAGCGTACCCTTGCCCTTGCCATAAGTGGACTGGAGCCGCGTCGCGATGGTGTTCAGCTCCAGCGCCGCGCCCTCGGTCGATGGCGCGGGCAGGACCAGCCCCTGCTTCATCATATCAAGCTTGCGCCTTGTATCGAACGACAGGCCCGCCACCTTATCAAACCGGGCCGCACCCTTGGCAAGCCGCACCCCCATATCGGTGCCGATCGTCCCGAAATAGGCGGCGAGCGCATCACTATCGTCGGTAATATAGGTGCTGTTCACCCATTGCGCCTGAGACGCAATGACCATGAAATCGGCCTGTTCCTTCTCGGCCTGCGCGACAAAACTGTCTGCCTCAGCGATGCTGGGGCCGTTGGCAACGGCATTGCTGCGTGCCAGCACCGGCGAATAGGCCAAGGCGGCGCACATCAGCGCCAGCTTTATGCCGCCATGAGAAAAAACAGTCTTCATATAGGCTTACTCCACAGACCATGGCTGGATTCTCTCCAACCCCATCATGGTCGCGGGTTTATCGCCCGAGGTCAAGCGAGCAGAAAATCCCGCATCGCCCGCCCCATTTCCGGCTTGGCCACCGCATTCATATGATTGCCCGGCATCGACATATATCGCCCTTGCGGCAGCAATCGCGCCAAGGCCTCGGCAGAGCCATTATCCTGATCCTCCGTCCCGCAGATGACTGCCGTCGGATAGGGAATGGCCTTGAGTTCCGCTTCATGGCTATCGACAAAACTGCCCAACAGCCCGATCAACGCCGTCGCATCACCGCCCGTTGTTTTGAAAAATGCTTCGGCCCGCCATGCCTCAGACCCTTGCGGATGCGTCCCGAGGTGCGAGAGAACCTCCCGGAAAAACGCGGCGCGATGGCCGGTATCGAGCATCCCCGCCAGCCCCATGCCCAGCACCATCGCGCGGCGCGGCGATACCGTCCCCCGGATCATCATCCGCAACACCGTCCGCCCGCCCAAGGAATAGCCGCCCAGATCATAATCGGTCAGCCCCAGATGGCGGATCAGTGCCACCGCGTCATCGGCCAGCACATCAAGCGGATAGGCCGCCGGATCATGCGGCGCGGCACTTTCGCCATGCGCGCGCAAATCCGGCATGATCACCCGGAAACCGGCCTCCGCCAACACACGCGCATGGCCATATTTGATCCAATTGATATGCGCCGAGGAAAAAAGGCCGTGGATCAGGACCAAGGGCCTACCAACACCCATTTCATGCCACGCCAATCGCGCCCCATCTTCTGCGGTAAAAAAATGGGTCGTGAGGGGTGCGGCCACCAAAGGCAGATCGGTCAAGGCAATGATCCTGATATTAACAGGGCCGGATTGATCAAACGGCCCCTATTTCGGTGCTTTTCACCCTAGCCTATGCGGCAGACAACCGACAAATTCAACCACGCGCCCCCCAAACGGGCGCGGCCAATCACCCCTGATTTAGGGGAGTTTAACTGTCCCCATCTGCATAACCGTCGATATTCCGCAGATTTGGGGCTCTCACCCTTGAAAATCCACATAAAACAGCTATGTTCAATGAATGCTTACCCAGCGATCCAGATACGCGATGCGCGCCATGTTGTTGCTGGCGAAGCAATCGGCGGAATCCGGCCCGCTACCGATGAGCGTGATCGCCAAAGAGGCGCAAGTCCCGCGCAAATTTCTCGAAATCATCCTGACCGAATTGCGCGAGGCGGGCATGGTCGCCAGCCATCGTGGCAAGCTCGGCGGCTTTACCCTTGCCAAGCCGCCACATCTCATCAGCCTTGGCGACATTATTCGCAAGATGGAGGGGCCACTCGCGCTCGTGCCATGCGTCAGCCACACTGCCTATAAGCGCTGCAAGGACTGCAAGGATGAGGCGAGCTGCGCCATTCGCCGCGCGATGATGGTCGTGCGCGACGATACCGCCCGCATCCTCGACGGCACCAGCCTGTTGGACGCCCTCGCGGAAAACCGCGCGGCGGCCTGATCAGCCCCCGTCTATCGGCAAATCCCGTAGCTTGACTATCCCGCTATTCAGCCTGACAAGTCCGCAAATAGATAACCACCCGGGAGGTCGGAAAATCATGGCATTATTCAGCGAATTCAAAGCATTTATCAATCGTGGCAATGTGCTTGATCTGGCGGTCGGTGTCATCATCGGCGCGGCCTTTGGCAAGATCGTGTCTTCGCTCACTGATAATCTGATCATGCCGGTCATCTCCGCCATTATCGGCGGGATCGACTTTTCCAATCTCTATATCGTCTTGGGCCATGCACCGGACGGGGCCAATGATCTGGCCGCGCTCAAGGCTGCGGGCGTACCAGTGCTGGCCTATGGCAGCTTTATCGGTGAGGCGATCAACTTCATGATCCTCGCCTTTGTCGTGTTCATGATCGTACGCACCGCCAGCAAGCTCATCAAGCCTGCCGAAGTCGCCCCTGCCGGTGATCCGGCGGATGTGCTATTGTTGCGCGAAATTCTCGGCGAGCTGAAAAAGCGCGACTAAATCTTTCAGGACGGAACAACCACCAATGACGACGACCATTGCCCCGGACGAGGCGGCTCATTTTGGCGCCATGGCGGCGGATTGGTGGAATCCGCACGGTAGTTCCAAGCCGTTGCACCAATTGAACCCGGTGCGCCTTGCCTATATCCGCCAGCAGATCGACCGGCATTTCGGCACCAGCCTTGCCAACCGCACGCCCTTATCCGGCAAGACGGTATTGGATGCAGGGTGCGGGGCGGGCCTGTTGTGCGAACCACTGGCGCGATTGGGCGGCAATGTCACCGGCCTTGATGCCGCGCCCGAAAATATCGCGGTGGCCAAAGCCCATGCCGCGCCGCAAAGCCTCGCCATCGATTATCGCTGCGGCGAAGTGGCGGCGCTGGACGGCCAGTTCGATCTTGTCACCTCGATGGAGGTGATCGAGCATGTCACCGATCCGGACGCGTTCATCACGGCGCTTGCCGCCCGCTTGGCCCCCCATGGCCTGATGATCCTCTCCACCCCGAACCGGACGGCATTATCCCGGCTGATGATGATCGACATTGGCGAGGGCCTTGGCCAAATCCCCAAAGGCACCCATCATTGGGACCAGTTTATTGCCCCGGATGAACTCGGACAATTGCTCGCCACGCATCAGATGCAGGTGATCGACCGCCACGGTATCGCATGGTCCCCGGCCAAGGGCTTTCACCTCTCCGACCGGCTGGACCTCAATTATCTGGTGACGGCGATCCGCGCCTAAGCCCGCTTCATCCCCAGCCAGCGGGCCACACCGGGCAGGCGCGGCAAGATCAACAGATCGAACAACAGCATCAACAGCAAAGATGCGGCCAGCAACGGCAGCAATGCCGCAAGGCCGAAGATGATCGCCATCACCCCGCCCATGCGCGGGGGCATATGCGGCAAGGGGGGCGCGCCCAATTGCTGCGCGGGCTTACGCCGCCGCCACATGACGAAACCGCTGATCGACAGCAAGACCAACCCGGCCGCCGTCAACACGCCGATCAACTGGTTGATGGGACCAAACAACTGCCCCTCATGCCATGCGACGCCATAGCCGATCACCCGGTCGATCACATGCTTATCGGCAAAGCCTTCGCGCGACAATAAATTGCCGGTCGCCATGTCGTAAGTGATGCTGATGCGCTGTGGCCGGTTCTGGCTATCCGATTTGACCGTCCATGCCATGTTGGCGGCTGCGCCGGGCGGGCTGATCAGCACCGGAAAGGCGAGATGTGCCGCCTTGGCTTTAGCAACAATATCGGCCAGCCCCGCCATCTTCATGCCCGCCGCCGCCATCCGCATCATCGCCTGATGATCATGTTCGGCATGTGCGCCGCCGCCATTGTCATCAGCGGGCGGCTTGCCGCCAATCGTCCAGTCTTGGCGCCCTTTGACCCAGCCCATTTCGGCGCGCACGCTTTTGAAAGCGCTGCCCCAGACATCGGCCCAAGGCAGACCCGTCAGCAGCAACACCAAAGCCAGCCCCGCGACCCAGAAACCGGTGACGGCATGCAAATCGCGCCAGATAATGCCCGATCCTTTGGACAGGCGCGGCCACAATACCCCCGCCAAGCCGCGCCCACGCGGCCACCAGAGATAGAGGCCCGTCACCACCATCACGATGGCCCAACTCGCCGCCAGTTCGACCAGCCAACTCCCCCGCTGGCCGATCAGCAATTGCCCATGCAGCCGATGATCAAAGGCCATGATCCGGCTTTCGGGATCGATGCTGCCCAACACCCGGCCCTGTGGCGAGACAAAGACATCGCGCATCGCAATGCCATCCGCCAAGGCCAGATGGATCATCGCCGCATCGCCCACCCGTTCCGGCAGGCGGTAGCTATGAAACTGGCTGTGCGGAAAGGCCGCAAGCGCGGCATCAAGCTGGACATTGGGCGATACTTCATGGGTCGTCGGCAATTGCTGATAAGCGCGTTCTTCCCATCGTTCGACCTGCGGCTTGAACAGATACAGCGCACCCGAAAGCGAGAGCATGAGGATGAACGGGATCACGAACAGCCCGGCATAAAAATGCCAGCGCCAAATCATGCGATAAAATGCAGCCTTGCGGTGAGATGTCGTGGTCATGTCAGATTTTCGCTTTCAGATCGACGACGAAGCTGCGCTGCGGCAATGGATGCGCCACATAGGCCTTGTCATTGAAGATATTATCGACGCCGATATTCAACTGGAGGTTGCGATTGAGGTCGATCGATGCCCGTGCATCCACGGTGAAATATGCCGACTGAAAGCCATAGCCATCGCCCCGGACCAGCCCGAACAGATCGGAATTGGGCGTTGAGGCATAACGCCAGCCGAGCGATAATTTCACCGGTTCGGCAATTTGATAGCGAATATTGCCATTGGCCCGCCATGTCGGGATGCGCGGGAATTTGACGCCCTCTGCCGACCGATTGACGAGATTGCGGACGGTTCTGGCATCGATCCAAGCAATATTGGCATCCGCATCAAGCCCCGTGATCAGGACATTGCGCGCCTCACCGATTAACTCGACCCCATATTGCCGGACCTTGTCGATATTCTTGTAGGAGGTGATGACCGTACCGAACTGATTCAGCCCGCTAAAGCTGAAGATCGCGTCGTTGATGCCCTGATAAAACAGGCTCGCCGTCACCTGCATCTGGCCGAAACGCCGCCGGACGATCAGATTTGCATCCTTGGACTTTTCAGGGCGCAGGTTCGGATCATGGCTTTGCGGGTCGATCTGCCGAGACACATCATCGAACCGGCCTTGGAACAATTCCCCGACCGTGGGAAAGCGCACCGCGCTACCAAGGCTGATCTGCACATCAACATCGCCCAAAATCCGGCCTTGCAGGCTGAGCTTGGGGCTGATCGCCTCATCATGGCGATGGGCATATCGGCTGGACAGGCGCGCGCCGCTGACGGCCTTGTCGATCCCCCCGCCAAAGGCGCGCCAGCGATCATAACGCACGCCGCCCGTCAGGGTGAAATGCCCGCCAAGATCATAAGCGTCCTCGACCCACAGGCCCCATAGGCTGGTCTTGCCATAGGTCGCGCTGGTAAAGACCGGCGCGGTGGCTCGCCGCCAATTGCTCGTATTGAAATTGTCCTGCGCCATTTCATACACATTGGCGTTCAGCCCGACCCCCCATTTATGACGACCCGATTGGCGGTCCAACGTCACATCGCCGGTCCACCATCCTGTATTCTTCTGCACCGTCTGCGTGCCTTTGCCCTGCGATGCCCCGGTCAGATAATCATTGGAGGTGCGCGCATCCTGTGTCGGGATCCAATAATGCGACAGATTGGTCGCAACATCCCAACCAAGTAGCGGCCCGTTGAGTTTCAGCCCCGCCAGATATTCCAGACGCTCGGTCGTCGACATATTCAGCCCGGTCGCATTCCATGTCCGGCCCGCAAGGCTGACCTTGCCCTGATAGACCGGACTGCCCGCGCCATCGCGCAAGAAACTGCGGCTGTCCTCCAATATCTGCCGGGTTTTCCAGACAAAGCCGAGCGCCTCGATATCCCAGCCATTTTCCGCCGCATAACCGATCCGCAACCGGCCCTGATCCTGCGTCACATCCACCGGCGATGCACCGCCAAATACCGGGGCCGCCAAGCGGGGATCGACAAAAGCCCCGCTCACGGCCACGCCGGTCCCGCTGCTGGGGGTCAGCAGATGATAGGTCATCGACTGGCCGATATTGTGGAAATGACGATAGCCGCCGCGCACCCGCCACGGCCCATCGGCCTGTTTATACGATGCACCAGCCTCTACGCTATATCCCTGAAACACCTCATCATAGCCATATTCCTTGAACGGCATGATCATGGTCTGGGTGGTGGCATAGGCCGAGGTGCCTTCCGGTGATTTCGTCGTCACCGAAATCACGCCACCCATCGAATTCCCGCCATAACGCGCGGCATAAGGGCCATAGACAAGATCGAACTGGCGCACTTCCGATGGCCCGACGACATTCCATTTCGGTGGATAATCCCAACGATTGCCGAGGAAATTGGACACGACGAACCCATCGACCAGCACGATCGTCCGCGCGCTCTGGATCGTATTCGCCCCGCGCAGGGCGACGACCGCATTATCATCCCCGGCAAAGCGTTTGCGGACGAAGAAATTGGGGGCGTATTTCATCAAGTCTTCGACATTGACGGCGTTGATCGCTTCAAACTCTTTATCGCCCAACGACACGGACAGACCGCGCGGGACGACCGTGATCGGGGCTTCATTCTGGCCGATCACGATGATGTCGGCGGCGGCGTTTTCCGCCTCGGCAAAAGCGGGCGTCACAGAGGCGACAAGCAGGCCCATCGCCAGCCGCGCGCATTGTTCAATTTGCATAAATCTCTCTCATTCAAGCAGATAGGCGCGCACAGCTCAACAGAGCTGGCCAAACAGGCTGGCGCGCTTAAAAATCAGGCTTGAATGAAGGCAGGCGGTCCGATGGCAGGCGGCGGCGGCGCGGCCAGACGATGCGGGGTGAGATCGGCAATCGCCATGCCCCCGGCCAATCCGGCCAATGGCGGCATGGCCAGCGCGAGCAAGGGCTGCACCGCCAACAGGGCGGCACTGCCCAAGGCAGAGGCAAAGATGCAATGATCGCCTGCCGCCTGATGCGATGAGGCCGGGGCCTTTTTATCGACATTCACCGTGACATCCACCGCGCCCTTGGGGGTGCAAAGCGTGATGGTCAGGCCGTGCGCCGATGCCATCGGCATATAGCCCGCCGGGACCAGCACGCGCATCGCCAGCACAAGCAGCAGCACAGGTCCCATCAGGGCCAGCGCCATCTTCTGCCGATTATGGATCAACGCGCGAATCATCGTGTCGCGCTTTGCGCCCGCTATGGCCGATTGGCAAGATCGCGACACGCCCCGATTATGTGCGCTGCAACATAGCATTTGTCATTCACAAGGAATTCTGCCAGTTTTCATGGCCAAGCCTTAGGTCAGGGAGACCCGCCACCGATGTCGACCATTGCCATCTTCAACCCCAAGGGCGGGGTGGGCAAGACGATGCTATCGGTCAACCTTGCATGGGCCGCCGCCACTTTGTCCAAACGCCGCGTATTGTTATGGGATCTCGACGCGCAGGGCGCATCGACCTTTATCCTTGGCGGCAAGGGCAAAAGGCATGATGCCGCAGGCGCAGTCATCTATCGTGATGTCGAACCGGAAGTCCTGATCCAGCATACCAATGTGCCACGGATCGATCTTCTCCCTGCCGATGCCTCGATCCGGTCGTTGGATGCGATTTTTTCCGAGATCGACAAGGAAAACCGGCTGAAAAAACTGATCGCCGGATTCGCGCAACAATATGATCTGATCATCCTCGATTGCCCGCCCGGCCTTGGCTCCACCGCCGATCAGGTCGCGCGCGCCGCCGATCTGATTTTGGCCCCGATCATCCCTTCAACCTTGGCGCGTCGGTCTTTCCATGCGCTGCGGGAATTTCTCGATCGTCATCACAAGGGCGGTCCGCCGGTCTATCCGGTGTTCAACATGGTCGATCGCCGCCGCAAGGAACATCGCGAAACGACGGATGCCGACCCCGGCTGCCCCGCCATTCCGATGGCCGCGACGGTAGAGCAAATGGGCATTCGCCAATTGCCCTTGGGGGCCTATGCCCCGCGCAGCCCGACCGCGCGGGCGGTGGAAAAATTATGGCACACGCTGGAAAAGCTGAAGCACGACGGCAAGAAGGTACTTTGAGGCTGGCCTCTGCTTATCTTTGGCGCTGCTCAATCACCCGGATATAGGAATCGACCAACGCCTGATTGACCTCATCCCAGCCGAAACGCGTGCTCGCTTCCAGTCCTGCCGCGCCCGCCCGCTGGCGCGCCTCCAGATTGACGCAATAATGCTCCAGCGCATCGGCAAAGCCCTTAATATCGCCCGGCGTGACGAGATGGCCGTTCACCTCGTGCCGCACCAGACTTTGGCTACCGGTCGCGATGGCCGCCACTACCGGCAACGCGGCTGCCATTGCCTCCAGCGTGACATTGCCAAAGGTTTCGGTGATCGACGGGTTGAACAACATATCCATCGATGCGACCGCATGGCCAAGCGCTTCACCCTGTTGGAACCCGGCAAAGATCGCATCAGGCAGGCGTTGCTGGAACCATGTCCGCGCAGGCCCATCACCGACAATCAACACCTTATGCCGCACCTGCCGCGCATTGAGCGCATCAATCGCATCGCAAAAGACGTCGAGGCCCTTTTCCACGACCAATCGACCGACAAAACCGATCACCGGCTCGTCATCCGCAATCCCATAGCCGCGCCGCAACTCGACAGACCGCCGATCCGGGTTGAAAATCCCGCGCTCCACGCCGCGCGTCCAGATGCCGACATCCGGGTTCATCTGCTGTGCGCGCAACAGTTCCGCCATTGATTCGGAGGGCGCGAAAATCGCATCGCAGCGCTGATACAGGCGGCGCAACGTGGCTTCGATCAATGGTTCGATAAAGCCGAGGCGATAATAACGGAAATAGGTTTCAAACCGCGTGTGGACTGATGCCACCACCGGCACATCCCATTTGCGCGCCAGCGTCACCGCGCGATGGCCGAGAATTTCCGGGCTGCCGATATGGAAGATATTGGGGCGGAATGCCGCGATATCCTTCTTCACCGAGGGCGGAATCATCATCGGCGCGCGATATTCGCCACGGCCCGGCACGGGCAGGCTGGGAATGCCCACCAGATCGCCGGTCGGCGGAAATGCAGGCATATCCACGACCGGGGAGTAAATCCGCACAGCGGCCCCCTGTCGCAGACAATGGCCGACAAGACGGTTCAACGCCTGATTGGCACCGTCGCGCACATAATTGTAATTGCCCGTGAACAGGGCGATACGGAGTTGGCTCGCATCCATAATATGGCCGATTAGCAGCCTCATCACAAAATTGCCATGCCATGTTTGACCCGTAATGATGCTGCTGCTTGTCCTGTCGATATTTCGGCCTTAAAGCATCGCAATGGACAAGATCATCATCAAGGGTGGCCGTCGGTTAGAGGGTCGCATTCCCATCTCCGGTGCCAAGAATTCCGCACTCACATTGCTGCCGTGCGCGCTGCTGACGGATGAGCCGCTGACGCTGCGCAATCTGCCGCGCCTCGCGGATGTCGACGGCTTTGGGCATTTGCTCAACCAGCTAGGCGTTTCGACGATGATCGAGGGCGCACGACCCGAAGATTTTGGCCGGGTGATGACCTTGCGGGCCAGCCGCCTGACCTCGAATGTCGCGCCTTATGACATGGTACGCAAGATGCGGGCCTCGATCCTCGTGCTCGGCCCGCTGCTCGCGCGTGCGGGTGAGGCCACGGTGTCGCTGCCTGGCGGCTGCGCCATTGGCAACCGCCCCATCGATCTGCATTTGAAGGCATTGGAAGCCTTGGGTGCGGAAATCGAACTGACCGCAGGATATGTCCGCGCGATTGCACCGCAAGGTGGCCTGCGTGGCGGTCATATCCATTTCCCGGTCGTGTCTGTCGGCGCGACCGAAAACGCCTTGATGGCATCGGTCCTCGCCAAGGGCGAAACCGTGATCGACAATGCCGCGCGCGAGCCGGAAATCGTCGATCTGTGTCGCTGCCTCGTCGCGATGGGCGCGCATATCGAAGGCATTGGCAGTGAAAAGCTGATCGTCCATGGCCGCGACCGGCTGCATGGCGCGACCTATCGCGTGATGCCGGATCGGATCGAAGCGGGCAGCTATGCCTGCGCCGCCGCCATTACCGGTGGGTCGGTCGATCTCGTTGGCGCAAATGCAGATGACATGACCGCCATTCTCGATGTGCTGATGCAGGCAGGCGCCACGGTCGAAGTCCGCAAGGATGTGATCCATGTATCGGCCACGGGCCGGTTGAAGCCCGTCAACATTTCGACCGCGCCCTATCCCGGCTTCCCGACCGATATGCAGGCGCAATTCATGGCGATGCTGGCACTGGCCGATGGCGTCAGCGTGCTGACCGAAACGATCTTTGAAAACCGCTATATGCACGTGCCGGAACTGGCCCGCATGGGTGCGGACATTCAGGTGACGGGCCGTTCGGCGGTCGTGCGCGGCGTGGACAAGCTTGTCGGCGCGCCGGTGATGGCCACCGATCTGCGCGCCTCGATGAGCCTGATTCTGGCAGGCCTCGTCGCCGATGGCGAAACGCAGGTCAGCCGGATTTATCACCTTGATCGCGGCTATGAACGGCTGGAAGAAAAGCTTCAGGCGGTCGGCGCGGATATCGAGCGGATCGGTAGCGACTGATACAAATTCGCCCCGTTGCCTTCATGCGCAACGGGGCGTTGATCCCACTTCACGCCCGGTGTTCGATGTCCAAAGAGGGGACATAGCCCATTTCCTGATCGGTATGGCCTTCGGGATCGGGATGGATCAACACTTCCGTCCCCGGAAATTCGGCCATTAGCGCCGCTTCAATTTCATCCATGACGCGATGCGCCTGATATACGGTCAGGTTCGGATTCACCCATACGTGAAATTGCACGAAATCGCGCGAACCGCTGGTGCGGGTCCGCATGTCGTGAATGCCCTTCAATTCCGGATGCGTGCTGGCAATGGCCACGAAACGTTCGCGCTTTTCCAGCGGCCATTCCTGATCCATCAACTGCCCGATGGCATGGCCCGCGACATCGCGCGCATGCCAGATCAGCCAAAATGCAATGCCGACGCCAAAAATGGGATCTGCCCCGCGCAGGCCAAGCCAGCTATCAAGCACCAAGGCGATAATCACCGATGCATTCAACAGAATATCGCTGGAATAATGGATATGATCAGCCTGAATGGCAATCGATCCAGTCCGCTTGACGATATAGCGCTGGTACAACACGAGCATGATCGTCCCCGCCAGGGCGATGACCGACACGCCGATCCCCAGTTCCGGATGGGTGGGCTGGGCCGCGCTGCTGAAATTCATGATGGCGCGCACGCCAATGGCAAAGGCAGAGGCCGTGACAATCCCCGCCTGAAATAAGGCGGCCAGCGCCTCGGCCTTGCCATGGCCAAAGCCGTGCTTAAGATCGGCAGGCGCTGCCGACAGGCGCACCGCATATAAGGTGACGCCGGACGCGAGAATATCGAGCGTCGAATCGGCCAACGACCCCAGCATCGCCACCGATCCGGTCTGCCATGCGGCCCATGACTTCAAGATGGCCAGCAAGATCGCCATGGCAATGCTGGCGCTTGCCGCCAGCGTCGTCAGCCGTTCGCGTTCCGCAAAATGCGCATGATTATTGCTCATGGGTATAACAGTCCTTCGGTCCAGCCCTCGCCATTGCGGACGAACAGATGGCGCTCATGTAGCCGATGTTCGCGATCCTGCCAGAATTCAATGCGTTCCGGGGTGACGCGATAGCCCGACCAATGCGGCGGGCGCGGCACGTCTTGCCCCTCGAATTTCAGGCGCATCGCCTCGAACCGCGCTTCGAACGTCTCGCGGCTATCGAGCGGGCGCGACTGGTCCGATGCCCATGCGCCCAATTGCGAATCACGACTGCGGCTGGCGAAATAGGCATCGGCGGTCGCCTCATCGACCGTGGCGACCGGCCCTTCGACCCTGATCTGGCGACGCAGCGATTTCCAGTGAAACAGCAAGGCGACGACCGGATTCTCCGCAATTTGCCGGGCTTTTCGGCCTTCTTGATTGGTGTAAAAGATAAATCCGTCCGGCCCATGACCTTTTAACAGCACCATGCGCAGCGATGGACGGCCATCCGCGCCCACGGTAGCAAGGGCCATCGCATTGGAATCATTTACTTCTGCTGCCCGTGCATCGGCGTACCATGTATCGAACCAAAGGAAGGGATCTGCAGCCATGATGATAATTTACCTTTGCCCATCATTGAAAGTCGAGCCCATTAGGCCCATTCTTCACCCGAATTCCCTGATCGGGATCAACTTTTATGTGATGACGCATTGAACCATGGCAGATTTGTACGCAAGACTGGGACTGACAAAGGGCGCAAGCGAGGCCGAAATTAAAAAGGCCTATCGCAAGCTGGCGAAAGAATTGCACCCCGACCGCAATCAAGACAATCCGAAGGCTGCGGCTCGTTTTTCCGAGGTGACGGCGGCCTATGATGTCTTGGGCGATGCAGACAAGCGTGGCCAATATGATCGTGGCGAAATCGATGATCAGGGCAATCCGCGCGCGCCGCAAGGCTTTGGCGGTGGACGCCATGGTGGCGGCTTTGGCGGCGGTTTTCAGGGTGGCGGCTTTCAGGGCGATGGCGGCGGCTTTGGCGATATTTTCGAAGGGCTGTTCGGTGGCCGGGCGGGCGGCGGCTTTGGCCAGCAACAGCAACGCCGCATGCCCAAGGGCGATGACATGGCCTATCGGCTGGCCGTCGCTTTTGTGGACGCGGTGCTGCTCCATCATCAACGGCTGACGCTCCGCAATGGCAAGACCATGGATGTGAAATTGCCCAATGGGCTGGAAGAAGGCACCAAGATCCGCCTTGCCGGTCAGGGCGAACACGGGCCGGGTGGCGCGGGCGATGCGATCATCACCGTCACCATCCGCCCCGACCGTCGTTTCCGACGCGAGGGCGATGATGTGCTGCTCGATCTGCCGGTGACGCTGAAAGAGGCGGTGCTAGGCGCCAAGATCAAGGTGCCGACGGCAGGCGGCGCGGTGATGATGTCGATCCCGGCGGGGTCAACTTCCGGGCGCACGCTCCGGCTGAAAGGCAAGGGATTTCATCGCAAATCGGGCGAACGGGGCGATCAACTCGTGCGGTTGATGGTCGATTTGCCCACCGATGATAAGGCGTTGCAAGGCTTTGTCGAAACCTGGGCGACCGCAGAGGCCCATAACCCCCGCGCAGATTATTAAGATCGCCCGCACCATTTATGTCTGATCTGCCAGACCTGATCCTGCACCGTATCCCGCATCACATGCGGGATACGGCAGTGCGTGCGTTTCGCATCACGCGCAAAGTCATGATCGGGGTCTATAGCGATGGCTTCATCCATGCGGGCAATCTTGCCTATCTCGCCTTGGTGACATTGTTCCCCTTTTTCATCTTCGCCGCCGCGATCGCGAGCGTGCTGGGGCAAACAGAAGAAGGCCGCCATGCGGTGGAAACGGTGATTCGCACCATGCCGCCGGGCGTGGGCAGCGTCTTGCGGGAACCTATCTATGATGTGCTGGCCGCGCGTTCGGGCAATTTGCTCTGGCTCGGTGCGGTGGTCGGGCTGTGGACGACCGGCAGCTTTATCGAAACCATCCGCGACATCATGCATCGCGCCTATCACACCCGTGGCGAGACGCCGTTCTGGAGCTATCGTCTGCGCTCCATCGGCATGACGATTGCATCGGTATTGCTGATGATGATGGCTTTTTCGCTGCAATTCTTGGCGGTTGGTGTGGAGGAAGCGGTCAGCCGGTTCTGGCCGGTCGCGATGCAGCACATCAGCGAATGGCTCGCGACGACCAAGATCGTGCCGGCGGTCGTCCTCTATGGAACGATCTGGATATTGTTTTATACGCTTGCGCCCCGAGTCTATCGCGGGACGCATTACCCCCAATGGCCGGGCGCATTGGCGACCACGATCTGGTGGGTGGGCGCAACTGCCTTATTGCCATGGATGCTGGGCCTGACCGGCGGCTATGACAAGACTTATGGCAGCCTTGCCGGGGTGATGATCGCGCTCATCTTCTTTTATCTTGCCGGTTTCGGACTTGTTATTGGCGCGGAATTGAACGCAGCACTGGCAATCTCTATACGTTCCGGGCTAAAGGACGCGGCGATACGGGGTAACATCACCAAGGAGGAATCGTGTCCGGATTGATGGCAGGGAAGCGCGGGCTGATCATGGGCCTCGCCAACGAGAAGTCGCTGGCTTGGGGTATTGCTCAGCAATTGCACGCGCAAGGGGCAGAGCTGGCGTTCTCCTATCAAGGTGAAGCGCTGGAAAAGCGTGTCCGTCCGCTGGCGGATCAATTGGGCAGCGATTTCCTCGTCGAATGCGACGTATCGGACATGGCCGCGCTCGACACGGCATTTGATACGCTCGCTGCGCGCTGGCCGACGATCGACTTCATCGTCCATGCCATCGGCTTTTCCGACAAGAACGAGCTGCGCGGCAAATATGTCGATACCAGCCTCGATAACTTCCTGATGACGATGAACATCTCGGCCTATTCGATGGTCGCCGTCACCAAGCGCGCCGCCGCGATGATGCCGAACGGCGGATCGATCTTGACGCTGAGCTATTATGGCGCGGAAAAGGTCATTCCCCATTATAATGTGATGGGCGTGGCCAAGGCGGCATTGGAAACCAGCGTGAAATATCTCGCGATGGATCTGGGACCGGACAATATCCGCGTCAATGCGATCTCGGCTGGCCCGATCAAGACGCTAGCGGCCTCCGGCATCGGCGATTTCCGCTATATTCTCAAGTGGAACGAACTCAACAGCCCGCTACGCCGCAATGTCACGATCGAAGATGTCGGCGGCGCGGGGCTGTATCTGTTGTCGGATCTCGCGTCGGGCGTCACCGGCGAAATTCACCATGTCGATGCCGGTTACAATGTCGTCGGCATGAAGGCGGAAGACGCGCCGGATATCGGCCTCAGCTGAACGGACAGGGATGAGCTTCAACACCTTCGGGCGCTTGCTGCGCTTTACCACTTGGGGTGAAAGCCACGGGCCAGCCCTTGGCGCGGTGCTGGATGGCTGCCCGCCGGGGCTGGCCTTGTCGGAAAGCGATATTCAGCCCTGGCTGGACAAACGGCGGCCCGGCACCTCCCGCTTCACGACCCAGCGGCAAGAGCCGGATCAGGTGAAAATCCTGTCCGGCGTGTTTGAAGGCAAGACCACCGGCACCCCGATCAGTTTGATGATCGAGAATGTCGACCAGCGTTCCAAGGATTATTCGGACGTCGCCAAGGCCTATCGCCCCGGCCATGCCGATTATGCCTATGATGCCAAATACGGCTTTCGCGATTATCGCGGCGGTGGACGTTCCTCGGCGCGCGAAACGGCGGCGCGGGTGGCGGCAGGCGCGGTGGCGCGGCAGATTTTGTCCGGTGTCCAGATTCGCGCCTATGTCACCGAAATCGGCGGCGACGCGATTGATCGCGCACAGTTTGACGATGCGCAGATCGACGCTAACCCGTTTTTCTGTCCCGATGCTGCTGCAGCAGGCCGCTGGGAAGAGATTGTCGATGAGGCACGTAAATCCGGATCTTCGGTCGGCGCTATCGTCGAATGTGTCGCAACCGGCATCCCCGCCGGTTGGGGCGCACCGCTTTATGCCAAGCTCGATAGCGAGTTGGCAGCGGCGATGATGAGCATCAACGCGGTCAAGGGCGTGGAAATCGGCGACGGCTTTGCGGCGGCGCGATTGCGCGGCGAGGCCAATGCCGATCCGATGCGCCCCGGCGCAGATGGCAAGCCGGATTTTCTGGCGAATCACGCAGGCGGCATCGCGGGCGGCATTTCAACCGGTCAGCCTGTGGTGATTCGGATCGCGTTCAAGCCGACCAGTTCAATCCTCATTCCGGTCGAAACGATCAACCGCGCGGGTGAGGCCGCCGATATTCTGACCAAGGGCCGCCACGACCCCTGTGTGGGGATTCGCGGCGTGCCGGTGGTCGAAGCGATGATGGCGCTGGTACTGGCCGATCAGATGATGCTGCATCGGGGCCAATGCGGTCGGTGAAGGCCTATCGTCGCTGACGACGCGTGCGGCACATCAACAACGCCAAAAGCTGACCCCCAATCCGGAAAGCCAGCCGCTTAACATCTGCTATTCCATTAATGGGGGCGTTCAACGCCCCCTAACGCCGGTCAGCGGGCGAGCGGTACGCCGCCATTATCCTTGGCCGGGGCTGCCGGTGCCTTTTCCGCTGTCGGTGCGACCGTCAGGCCTTCCATTCCCTTAGCTGCACCCTGAGGCGCGGCAGGAGCTGTCGGCACAGCCGAACTCGCGGCCTTAACCGCCTCGACATCGACCTTGCCGCTTTCACGGCTGAGCGAGGCCACAGCGGCGATAATGATCGACATGGTAACGAACATCGTCGCGAGAATCGAAGTGGAGCGGGTGAGGAAGTCGGCTGCGCCACGCGCGGTCATCAGGCCAGAGGACGAACCCCCAACGCCAAGCCCGCCGCCTTCGGAGCGCTGCATCAAGATGACAATGACCAGTGCCGTGGCAATGATCGCATGCACGACGAGCAGGAAAGTCATCATATTAAACACGTCTCCATCACGGCATTCAGGTCCATCACGTCATCAACACGGGCCATTAGGCTGTTTCTGCTGATGCGCGATCCAACGCCCCTAGCCGATCGGCGGGGCTGATTCAACCGCTGCTCATCGCTGCGATGCCTTGGTCGGACAATGTCTGGCCGATCGATCCTACCATATTGAGAAGATACGAGAAATATAAGGAAAATTATGTCCCTCGCAAACCCTATGAAACCCATGACTAACCGGGGGCAAGTGACGGATAGGATGGGAGAATCAACCCGAATCGGGAATCAATCCATTTTGGTTTTTATCAATATAATCAATAAGTTGAAACATATAGGCGCACTTCCGCGACGCACCGTTGTCAAGTCTATATATTTCAATTCAGAGACAATTTGGGGTCTTGATCCCAGTCCTCAAGGGTCTTTATCAACACAGATGCAAGCAAGACGATTCTGTGGTTGCGGGGACATAATTCAGCCGGTTAATCGACCAAAAGATTAGCCAAACCAATGGATAACCAACTGTTTTCAGTTGTGGACCCCGTTGGTGAACCCTGTCTCTCAACCCGAATGATCCGTTCCTGTCCTCTGTACCAAGAGATGGAACGACATGAATCATTATAGCTGCAAGCTCTGGCGTGGCGCGTTGCCGATGGCTTTTGGTTATCGGCATCAAGGGGGCGATGCTGCGCTATCGGGGTTGAGTTATTTATCTGTGCAACGAGTGACGGGGGAATTTTTTGACCGATAGCCAACCATCTATGTCCGCTTTGGGCAACGCGCCGTTTATACCGGCGGTCGACCCATTGGTGGATGCGTGGGAGGCTATTCGTCTGGGCCTGCGCCGAGATGTCGGTGCGCGTACCTATGATCATTGGCTAAAGCCGGTGCAGCTTGTCGATTATGACCCGGACGACCAAGCCGTGGTGCTGGGGCTGACCTCACGCTTCATGGCGGATTGGGTCGCCAATAATTTCGGCGACCGGTTAAAGCTGGCCTGGCGGTCAATCATGCCCGAAGTCCGCGATGTGCGCTTCATTGCGGGCGAAATGTCCAATGAAACTGTCATGTCCGATGGCCTTGCCGCCGACAGCGCCACTGCACGCGATGTGGTAGCGGACGTAGCAACCGACGATGCGGCTGCAGGCGGAGCCATCCCCAACGCAGGGCCTATTGCAGGCTCTCCGCTCGACCCGCGCTTCACCTTCGACAATTTCGTGTGCGGCAAGGCGAATGAACTCGCCTTCAACGCTGCGCGCATGTTCGCTGCGCCGGGCGCGCCCGGTTTCAACCCGTTGTTCCTGCATGGCGGCACCGGCCTTGGCAAAACGCATCTGATGCACGCTATCGGCCATGCGTGGCGGACCCATCGCCCGGATGCCCGCGTGATCTACATGTCGGCGGAAAAATTCATGTACGAATTCGTCGCTTCGATGCGGGCGCGCGATACGTTCAGCTTCAAGGAACGGCTTCGATCTGCCGATGTACTGATGATCGATGATGTCCAGTTCATCGCGGGCAAGGATTCGACACAGGAAGAATTCTTCCACACGATGAATGAGATCATCGCCGCCGGGAAACGGCTGGTGATTACCGCCGACCGTTCACCACAGGATCTGGAGCGGATCGAAAGCCGCATCCTGTCGCGCCTGTCGGGCGGTCTGGTCGCGGACGTCAATCCGGCGGATTTCGAGCTGCGGCTCAACATCATCATTCGCAAGCTTGAAACCATGCCGCAAACGCAGATGCCGTTGCCGGTGGTCGAGTTTCTGGCACGCCGCATCACCAGCAATATTCGCGAACTGGAAGGCGCGGTGAATCGCGTCGCGGCCTATGCCATGCTGCAAAGCCGCGAGATCGACCTTGAGTTTGCACAGGACACCCTGGCCGATGTGCTGCGCGCCAATCAACGCCGCATTTCAATCGATGAGATCCAGCGCCGCGTATCGGAGCATTTCCGGATTCGTCAGGCGGAAATGACCTCTGCCCGCCGGTCGCGCGATGTCGCCCGCCCGCGCCAGATCGCGATGTATCTCGCCAAGCAATTGACCCCGCGTTCGCTGCCGGAAATTGGTCGTCGCTTTGGCGGGCGCGATCACACCACGGTTATTCATGCCGTGCGTCAGATTGAGAAGCTCCGCGCAGCCGATGCTGATATCGATCAGGAAGTCCGCTTGCTGATTCGCCAGCTGGAGGGCTGAGCAACGCGGAACCGGGGTAATAGTATGTCGAGTAACAATCATGATCTGGCGGCGCTGATCCGCACCATTCCAGACTATCCCAAACCGGGCATTCAATTTCGCGATGTATCGACGTTGCTGCTCGACGGCCCCGCCTTTCGCACGGCTATCGACAGGCTGGCCGCGACGTTCGACCCCGATCAGATCGACCTCATCGCCGGGATCGAGGCACGCGGCTTTATCGTGGCCGCCGCCCTGTCCTATGCCCTGTCCAAGGGCAAGCTGATCCTGCGCAAGCCGGGCAAGCTGCCGGGCGAACGGGTCGGCATGGATTATGCGCTGGAATATGGCATGGACCGGATCGAACTCCACATCGGCGCGGTCCAGCCCGGGCAACGGGTATTGCTGGTCGACGATCTGATCGCCACCGGTGGCACCGCGCTCGCCGCCGTGCGACTATTGCGCGGCGAAGGCGCGGTCATCGATCAGGCACGCTTCCTTGTGGACCTGCCGGACCTTGGCGGGACCGAGCGACTGTTGGCCAGCGGCGTCAAGGCCCACGCCCTCACCAGCTTTGCCGGAGACTGACATGGGGCGCAGAATCGGCATTATTACCGGCGTGCAGGAAGAGGCGGATGCCTTTCTTACCGGCCAGCATGACAGCATCGACCAGCATGGCGCGTTCAATATCCGCCGCCTGACGCATGGCGGCCATGACATCTCGATCTGCTGCGCCGGGATTGGCAAGGTCAATGCCGCGCTGGTCGCGACGATGCTGGCGATGCGCTATCAGGCAGATCTGCTGATGATCATCGGCACGGCGGGCAAGCTCAGTCAGATCGCGGGCGATTGCTTCGTCATCCATCAGGCCGTGCAGGGCGATTTCGGCGCGCAACGGCCCGATGGCTTTACCCATTATACTGCCGGCAGCTGGCCCATCGGCCCCGCCAGCATTGAAGCCTTTCACGCCATGCCCTTGCCGGGACTTGACCTGCCCAAGGTGCGGATCGTGACGGGGGATAGCTTTGTCGAATGCCCGGACCATAGCCTGAGGTTGCGCGAAGGGCTGGGCGGCGATCTGGTCGATATGGAAACGGGCGCGCTGGCTCAGGTGGCAATCAGGCTTGGCCTGCCCTGGGCAGCGATCAAGGCGACGACCGATGATGCCAATGGCGCAAGCGCGGGCGATTTCCAGACCAATTTGTTGCGCGCGGCGCGGCTGGCGGCGGCGGCAGCGGAACAGGCCATCGCCGCGCTGAACTGATACACAGCCGATCAGGCCGCATCAGATGTGTCGTGACCTGACAGGCGTATTGGTGTATTAAGTCACCATGTCAGTGGTTGACCAAGATCCCGGCCCGATGCACCTGCGCTTGCGCGGCCTTATTGTGACGATGCTGCTGGACGGCTCGTTGCAAGAAGGCGATCAATTGCCGTCGGTCCGCGCCTTTGCCGCCTCCCATAATATCAACCCGCTGACGGTCGCCAAGGCCTATCAACATTTTCAGGATCTCGGCCATATCGTGGCGCGACGCGGCGTCGGCATGTTCATCGCCAAGGGCGCCATCGAGAAATTGCGCCGGGAAGAACGCGCCTTCGCCTCGGATTATATCGCGCCCCGCCTGCGCCACATGCTCAAATTGATCGGCATGAGCCATCAGGAATTTCTGGCCGAGCTGGACAGCGATTCCGTGGCCAAGCCCTGTGCCGAGAAACCCTTTAGCGACTGCTGACCGGCTCAGCGCATCATGCGACACAAACTAGCCCTTGCGGCGATAGCCCGTGATCTCGATCGGCCTGCGATACCAATGCCAGATCTCATCGCGCTGCTCCTTCATCACGGCAGGCAGGTCATCTTCCGGGTCATAGGCATTGGACCCGGCACGGATCGTCCAGATCGTCGGGATCTGACGAGCCGTGGGTGTCGATGCAATGGCGCGCAATTCCGCCCGGGTGATCAGGACCGTGGCCGCGCTGCCGGTCGGATGCTGCCCCGCCACGCCCAAGGCCGGGACCGGGACCGGCAAGGGCCGCACGACATAGTCCAGCCCGCGATCACGCAAGGCGCGGCCCAGCGGCAGCGCCGCCTCGTTCGGATAGGTCCAGATTTCATCGCCGGGCCGGATACGGGCGCGCAGCAGATCGGCGACCTCATACCAATTTTCCCAATAAGGGCTGTGGCGGTTCTTGTAATTTACCTGCGCCATATTGACCGCCAGCACCAAAGCCGCGAGCAATAACAACCGGCGCATCATCGCCCCGTCCCGCCGCCATGGCCCGACTGCGCCCAACGCCATCAACAGGATCGCCGGGACCACCACCGGCGTCAATGTGCGCGGCAGAAAGATCGGCGCGACGAGATAGGAGATCAAGGCGGCGATCAACGGCGGCAACAAGGCGCACAGCAACAAGGCGGATGCGGCGCGGATCGATCTGCGCCGCAACCAGTTCTGCACAAAGCCCGCGACCATCAACAACAGCATGATCGCCAGCGCCGCCATGCCTTGCATCGACCAGAGCGAAAGGATCGTATTGCCGATGCGGGTCGGGTCGAAGGTCAGCCATGTCTTGGCGATCCAGCCATGGCTTTGCTGCGCAAGGATCAACAGGCCCGGCAACCAAAATATCGCCACCAGCGCATGGCCCAGAAACACTTTGGTCCATTCGGCACGCGACCAACGCCAAGGCGACAACAAAACAATCCCGCTCAATGTCAGCGTAACCGCATAAATCACACCGAGATTATGGAGCCACAATAATGCCAACAGGCTGGCGAGATAGGGCAGCAGCACGCGCCAGCCGATCCGCCTGCCCCGTTCGCGCCCATCCGCGATATGGAACATACAGGCAATGCTACAGGCATAGACGAAGATCAGATATGGATAGGGCCGGACTTCGCGGCTCATCTCCACCAGCGAGGGCGACAATGCGGCAAGCAACAGCGCCACCAGCAACAAGCGCAGGCGCGAAGCCGCATCCAGCCGGATCAGCCGCGCCAACGCCGCACCCGCCGCCAGCACGGCCCCCAGCGCCAGCATCCCGCCGATGACGCCGAAACTCCGCAACGCGATCAGGCTGTCGCCCACAACCGAGGTCCAGCCATGGAGCATGGAATAATAGACTGGCGGGTGCGTTTCATATTGCGGCACGACCGTCCACAAGAAGCGCAGGTCATGCGCGGCGGCAAAGGCGCTATAGGCCTCGTCCAGCCATAAGGGCTTCAAGCTGATATTGACGATACGCAGCCACAGGCCAAGCCCCGCCAGCAACAATATGCCAAGGATCAGCCACGCCGTCCGTCTTACAGCCATGCAATGTCTTCCAGTCCAAAAGCCGCAAGATTGGCGCGCATCTCCGGCGACACCTCCATCGGTGCGGTGAGCAGCATGACGCCCGCGCCCGGATGTGCGGGCCAGCTTTGATCTTGGGTCAAATGCGCAATGCGGCGCGATATGCCCGCCGCGCCATCCACGAAATGGAGCGGCTGGGGCGCGGCCTCCGCCAGTTCCTCCGCCACTAAAGGGAAATGTGTGCACGCAAGCACCACCACATCCATCAGTTCGCCCTCCGGTTGACCGATCAGGCCATCGAGAATCGCGCGATAGGCTTTGGCCGCATCAACCGGGGGCGGCGCGCCGCGCAGCTTGGCCTCGGCCAATTCGACCAGCCGGGCCGACCCATAACGCAACACCGTGCAATCCGCGCCGAACTCGGCAGAGAGATTGTCGACATAGGGCTGGCGCACCGTCGCTTCGGTGCCCAGCACGCCGATCACGCGCTTCTGCGACAACGCAGCAGCCGGCTTGATCGCGGGGACAGTACCGACCACCGGCAGATCAAGCGCGGCGCGGACATGGGCGAGCGCAATCGTCGAGGCGGTATTGCAGGCGATGACGATCAGGCGCGGATGATAACGCTCCGCCAAGCGACCCAATAGCACCGGCACCCGCGTCGCGATTTCGGCCTCGGTCCGCGTGCCATAAGGGAAATAGCCATTGTCCGCGACATAGACGACCGGCATCTGCGGCAGCAGGCGACGCGCCTCGGCCAGCACGGACAGCCCACCCATGCCGGAATCGAAGAACAGCACCGGACGATCATCCGGCATCATCACATGTCCCGTCACGGCATCTCCAGCACAATCTTGCCGACATGGTCGCCTGCCTCCATCCGGGCGTGCGCTGCCGCCGCCTCGGCCAAGGGAAACACGCGGTCCATCACCGGGCGCAACCGCCCGCCTTCGACATAAGGCCAGACCAGTCGATGCAATTCATCCGCGACCAGCGATTTAAACGCCACATTGCGCGCCCGCAGCGTCGATCCGGTCAACACATGCCGCCGCACCATCAATTGGCCGATGTTGATTTCCGCCTTGGCCCCGCGCTGGACCGCGATGGAGACATGGCGGCCATCCTCGGCAAGGCCTTTGAGATTGCGCGGCACATAATCGCCGCCGACCATATCCAGCACCGCCTGCACCCCCTTGCCGCCGGTCAGATGCAGCACCGTCTCGACAAAATCACCGCTATTGTAATTGATCGCATGATCGGCCCCGATGGTGATGGCATGGGCACATTTTTCATCCGAGCCACAGGTCACGATCATCGTCAGGCCGAATAATTTGCCAAGGGTAATCGCCATGGTGCCGATGCCGCTCGTGCCGCCATGGACCAACACCCGATCGCCTTCGACCACATAAGCGCGTTCGAACAAATTGGTCCACACCGTGAACAATGTCTCCGGCAAGGCCGCCGCCTCGGCCAAGGACAAAGTGACGGGCACCGGCAGGCATTGGCCCGCAGGCGCGCATGCATATTGGGCATAGCCGCCCCCGCCGATCAGCGCGCACATTTTCTGGCCCAGCAAAAGAGGTTCGACCCCCGCGCCCAGCGCCACCACTTCGCCCGCGATTTCCAGCCCCGGAATGCTCGGCGCCCCAATGGGCGGCGGATACATGCCCCGGCGTTGCAGCACATCGGGCCGATTGACCCCGGCATAAGCGACGCGGATCAGCACTTCTCCTGGCCCCGGCACCGGCACAGGCCGTTCGACCGGTACCAACACATCCGGGCCGCCTGCCATTTCAGGGTCGATCGCCATCATCAATTCCGGCACGTTACGCATACAATGATTTCCCCTATGACCGCGCATTCAGGGATGATCAGCTCTCCCCACATGACCGGTTCGGACACAAATGCTGCGGGCTTTATTGACTTGGGGGCGGGATCGGGTCAACTTCCGCCTGATGGATATGGACGATTTTTTACGCAGCCGCCCCGATGATCCGCTGGCGCTTTTGTGCCGTCAGGATCTCGATCCGCTGTCGGTCGATGAGTTGGAGGCCCGTATGGCGATCCTTGCCGCAGAAATCGAGCGTAGTCGCGCGCGCCTGAACCGGGCGAAGGATCATCGCAGCTCTGCCGATGCACTGTTCCGAAAAACTTGATCGCCCCTCTTGTGCTCGACACGAGCGCACCTGATATTGGTTGCAAGGAGTAATTTTATGCCATCCTTTGCTCGTGCGCTTGAAGAAACCCTGCATAACGCCCTTGGCGCCGCTTCGCAGCGTCATCACGAATATGCGACCCTTGAACATCTGCTGCTTGCGCTGACCGATGATGACGATGCGGCGCAGGTCATGGTGGCCTGTGGCGTGGATCTCGATGAGCTACGCAACGCGGTCACCCATTATCTCGATACCGAGCTTGAAGCCCTGAAAGGCAGCAAGGACACGACGCCGTCCCCCACCAGCGGGTTTCAGCGCGTGGTCCAGCGCGCGATCCTGCATGTCCAATCCTCTGGCCGCGATGAAGTGACCGGGGCGAATGTGCTGGTCGCCTTGTTCTCGGAACGCGAGAGCTATGCCGTCTATTTCCTGCAACAACAGGATATGAGCCGCCTCGATGCCGTCAGCTTCATCTCGCATGGCGTCGGCAAAAATGGCGTGACGCCGGTCGAACCGCGCGAAGTCAAGGGCGCGGAAGACGACAAGGCACCCAAGCAGGACAGCAAGAACAAGCAGGAAAGCGCGCTTGATCAATATACGGTCAACCTCAATGAAAAGGCGCGGCGCGGCAAGGTAGACCCGTTGATCGGGCGCGGGCCGGAGGTTGATCGCACAATCCAGATCCTGTGCCGCCGCTCCAAGAACAACCCGCTCTATGTCGGCGAACCGGGCGTGGGCAAAACCGCGATTGCCGAGGGTCTTGCCCGCAAGATCATCGAAGGCGATGTGCCGGATGTATTGAAGGAAGCGGTGATTTACTCGCTCGATATGGGGGCATTGCTGGCCGGGACGCGCTATCGCGGCGATTTCGAGGAGCGGCTGAAGGCGGTCGTCAACGAACTCGAAAAAATGCCGCATGCGGTGCTGTTCATCGATGAAATCCACACCGTCATCGGCGCGGGCGCGACATCGGGCGGCGCGATGGATGCGTCGAACCTGTTGAAGCCAGCTTTGTCCGGGGGGACGATCCGTTGCATCGGTTCGACCACCTATAAGGAGTTCCGCAACCATTTCGAAAAGGACCGCGCCCTGTTGCGCCGGTTCCAGAAGATCGACGTCAACGAACCGACGATCGAGGACACGATCAAGATCATCAAGGGGCTGCGTAGCGCCTTTGAAGAGCATCACAAGGTCCGCTATACGCCGGAAGCGATCAAGGCGGCGGTCGAATTGTCGGCACGCTATATCAACGACCGCAAGCTGCCGGACAAGGCCATCGATGTGATCGACGAAGTCGGCGCGATGCAGATGCTCGTCCCGCCGTCCAAGCGGAAGAAAATCATCGGTCCCGCCGATATCGAAGCCGTGATCGCGACCATGGCCCGCATCCCGCCGAAAACGGTATCGAGCGACGACAAGGCCGTGCTCGGCACGCTGGAAGGCGATTTGAAGCGGGTGGTATTCGGGCAAGACCCGGCGATTGCCGCGCTGTCGAGCGCGATCAAGCTCAGCCGTGCAGGCCTGCGCGATCCGGACAAGCCGATCGGCAATTATCTCTTCACCGGCCCGACCGGCGTGGGGAAAACCGAAGTCGCGCGGCAATTGGCCAATTTGCTCGGCATTCCGCTGCAACGCTTCGACATGTCGGAATATATGGAACGGCACAGCGTATCGCGCCTGATTGGCGCACCGCCGGGCTATGTCGGCTATGATCAGGGCGGCCTGCTCACCGATGCCATTGATCAGCAACCGCATTGCGTGTTGTTGCTCGATGAAATCGAAAAGGCGCATCCGGACCTGTTCAACATCCTGTTGCAGGTAATGGATAATGGCAAGCTGACCGACCATCATGGCAAGACGGTCGATTTCCGCAATGTGATCCTGATCATGACGACCAATGCGGGCGCCGCCGATATGGCGCGCGAAAGCATCGGTTTTGGCGAACTCAGCCGCGAAAGCGAAAGCGAAGATGCGGTCAAGCGGATGTTCACCCCGGAATTCCGCAACCGTCTCGATGCGGTCGTGCAGTTCGGCTATCTGCCGCCGGAAGTCGTCGCGATGGTCGTCGATAAGTTCATCCTGCAACTCGAATTGCAGCTGGCGGATCGCAATGTGCATATCAGCCTTGATGATGAGGCGCGCAAATGGCTGACCGACAAGGGCTATGACAAGCTCTATGGCGCACGCCCGATGGCGCGACTGATTCAGGAAAAGATCAAGCAGCCGCTGGCCGAGGAATTGCTGTTCGGCAATCTCGTCAATGGGGGTGAGGTCAAGGTGCGGATCAAGGACGGACAACCGAGCTTTGAAGTCGCCCCGGCCCCACCGCCCGCCGCCAAGAAACCGCGCGGCAAGGCCAAGGCGGGTTCGCAGACGAAGTAATCGGCTGCACATACGCATGCACAATCAGGGGTCGATGCCAACGCATCGGCCCCTTTTTGTTCGTCATTCCGACCCCTCTTCCCCCGTCAACCCGGTCACTCGCTCCTCGTCACTCCCGCCCCCCACTTCGTCATTCCCGCGAAGGCGGGAATCCAGACAGGGTGGACCAACAAGGGGCGTGCATCTCTCGATCCGATGGCGCTTTATGGATTCCCGCCTTCGCGGGAATGACGAAGGACAAGGGACCAAAATGACGGGGGAAGAGGGATCGGGGTGACGATGCGGGAGACTGTGGGGCTGACCCGGACCTAAGGCTGGGGTGGCGACACCGGCGGCACTGGCGCTGGGATGGCCACCACGCGGGTGCGACGTGCGGTCAGGATCTTGACCGGCGGGCTGAGCATCTGGCCCTTGAGCGGCCCTTGGCCGAGCGTGGGCGAGATCGGGGCGGCGTGAATCTTGCGCACCACATCCATGCCCTCGACGACATAGCCAAACACCGCATAGCCCGCATTATCGCCGGGATTTTCGGGATGGGCGTTCAATGACGGCATTTCCGAGACGAGGATCGAGAAATCGGCGGTCGCCGTGCCGGGCGCAAAGCGCGCCATCGAAATCGCGCCGGGGAGGTGCAACAGGCCGGTCTTGCTGGTCGGTTCATGCGCGATGGGTTTCAGCGTCTTTTTCGGATCGCCGCGCGTGCCTGCCTGAATCAGCCCCTCCGGCTTTTCCGGCGTCCCCCATGCCAGCCGCATCGAACGATAGAAGCTGATCCCGTCGAACCGCTTTTGATCGACATAGCGCAGGAAATTGGCGGTGGTGATCGGCGCGTGGCGGGCATCGAGATCCAGCGCAATCGGCCCCATTGAGGTGGTGAGCGTCACCCGAACCAGCCCTTGGCGGTCAGGCGCGGTCGGTTGGGCCATGCCGAGCGCGGGCGGCGGGGTTTGGGCCATGGCCGCCGACAGAGGGGAAAGGGCCAGCAGCAGGGCGGCGATAGGGGCGAATCGATTGGTCATGATCATGGCCGCAGCCTAACCGCCATCGCCGTCATGAAAAAGGGGGCCGCGTTGCCGCGACCCCCCTTTATCATTTGCCTGTATATTCAAGGCAGAACCCGAAGGCTCCGACCCGAATATCAGTCGTCCTTTTTCAGGAAGGCTGGCGCGAATTCTGGCTCTGGGCCATCTTCGCGTTCGCGACGGGGACCACGGTCGCCGCCTTCACGACGCGGACCACGACCACGGTCGCCACCTTCGCGGCGCGGGCCACGGCCTTCGCCGTCACGACGCGGACCACGGTCAGCGCGCGGCGCGGCTGGCGGACGGGTGTCTTCCAGTTCCTCGCCGGTTTCCTGATCGACAACGCGCATCGACAGACGCACCTTGCCGCGCGGATCGATTTCGAGCACCTTGACCTTGACTTCCTGACCTTCGGACAGGGCATCAGAGACCTTTTCAACGCGTTCGTTGCGGATTTCCGAAACGTGGACGAGACCGTCCTTGCCGCCCATGAAATTCACGAATGCGCCGAAATCAACGAGGTTCACGACCTTACCGTTGTAGATCTTGCCGACTTCAGCTTCTTCTACGATGCCGAGAATCCACTGACGCGCCGCTTCGATCTGCGACAGGTCGGACGACGAAATCTTGATCAGGCCTTCATCATCGATGTCGACCTTGGCGCCGGTGGTGGCGACGATTTCGCGGATGACCTTACCGCCGGTGCCGATGACTTCACGGATCTTCGACTTGTCGATCTGCAAGGTTTCGATGCGCGGGGCATGGGCCGACAACTCTTCACGGGTGTGATCGAGCGCCTTGGCCATTTCGCCGAGGATGTGATGACGACCGTCCTTGGCCTGCGCCAAAGCCACCTTCATGATTTCCTCGGTGATGCCAGCGATCTTGATGTCCATCTGGAGCGAGGTGATGCCTTCCGACGTCCCCGCAACCTTGAAGTCCATGTCGCCGAGATGATCTTCATCACCCAGAATATCCGACAGCACCGCGAAGTTCTTGCCTTCCAAGATCAGGCCCATGGCAATGCCAGAGACCGGACGCTTGATCGGCACGCCGGCATCCATCAGCGCGAGCGAACCGCCGCACACCGTCGCCATCGACGACGAACCGTTCGACTCGGTGATGTCCGAGGTCAGACGGATGGTGTAAGGAAATTCTTCCTTGGTCGGCAGCACGCCATGCAGCGCGCGCCATGCGAGCTTGCCATGGCCCACTTCACGACGACCCGGTGCGCCGAAGCGACCGACTTCACCGACCGAATAAGGCGGGAAGTTATAGTGCAGCATGAAATGTTCGTACTTGAGGCCGGTCAGGCCATCGATCATCTGCTCGGATTCCTTGGTCCCCAAGGTGCAGCTTGCGATGGTCTGGGTTTCGCCACGGGTGAACAGGGCCGAACCATGGGCGCGCGGCAGGAAGTGCGCTTCCGCCACGATCGGGCGAACGGTCTTCGTGTCGCGACCGTCGATGCGACGGCCTTCCTTCAGGATGGCGGTGCGGACGATATCGGCTTCGAGCTTTTTCACGAGCTTCATCGCCGCCATCTGGTCCTGCGGGCTTTCGCTCGCATTCGCAGCCTTCGCCTTGGCGCGGGCTTCGTTCAGCGCGTTCGAACGGGCCGATTTGTCGACCAGCTTGTACGCGGCGTCGATGTCCTTGCCGACCAGCTTCTTGAGCTTGGCCTTAAGGTCGCTGAGATCAGCCTGCGGGGCCATTTCCCAAGGTTCCTTGGCAGCCTGTTCGGCCAGACGGATGATCGCTTCGATCACCTTCTGGCTGGCTTCATGCGCGAACATCACGGCGGTCAGCATGGTGTCTTCCGAAAGCTCCTTGGCTTCCGATTCGACCATCATCACGGCGTCATGCGTACCGGCAACGACCAGTTCCAGCTCGCCTTCGGCAACCTGAGCATCATTCGGGTTGAGGATGAATTCGCCATCCTTGAATCCAACGCGCGCCGCGCCGATCGGGCCCATGAACGGCACGCCGGAAAGCGTCAGCGCAGCCGATGCCGCGATCATCGCGAGGATGTCCGGTTCGTTTTCGCCGTCATAGCTCAACACCTGGCAGATGACGTTGATTTCGTTATAGAACCCTTCCGGGAACAGCGGGCGGATCGGACGGTCGATCAGGCGGGAAACCAAGGTTTCCTTTTCCGTCGCGCCGCGTTCACGCTTGAAAAAGCCACCCGGGATACGACCGGATGAGAAATATTTTTCTTGATAATGCACGGTGAGCGGGAAGAAATCCTGCCCTTCCTTGACCGACTTTGCAGCGGTGACGGCGCACAATACAACAGTTTCGCCGAGGGTCGCGACAACCGCGCCATCAGCCTGACGAGCAACCTTGCCCGTTTCGAGTGTCAGGGTCTGTCCGCCCCACTCGATCGATACTTTCTTCACGTCAAACATAGTGTTTTCCTTCGATCCGGCGGCCCTATGCGCGCCGGAGGCCTCTTGAGTCTGGGACCGGTCGTGGTCCCGTTTACGCCGGAAAAAATGCCGAATTGCATTCCATTCCGGAAAAAAAACGGCCCCCGGAAGCGGGGGCCGTCCTTTATCAGGTTACTTGCGAAGACCGAGCTTCGCGATCAAGGCCGCATAACGACCATTGTCGACGCGCTTGAGATAATCGAGCAGCGAACGACGCTTGTTGACCAGCATCAACAGACCGCGGCGGGAATGGTTATCCTTGGCGTGGGTCTTGAAGTGGTCGGTCAGGTTGTTGATACGCTCGGTCAGAATAGCGATCTGGACTTCCGGCGAACCGGTGTCGCCTTCGGCGCGGGCATGTTCAACAATCAAAGCGGCTTTGCGTTCAGTGGTAATCGTCATGTGTCTTCCTTCGACATCGTGCTTTACAAGTTGAAGCCGCGTTCGACCTTGACGGTCCCGGACAAGCATTCCACCAACGCGACCGGCATTTCATCCAGCAGCGCGAGGTGGAGACCGTCCAACACGGCAACCCCGGAGAGAAACTGTCCATGACGGAGCAGCCTTGCCTGTTCCGGTCCAAGGGCGAGAGCCGGGATGTCGTCCAGCGCCGTCCTTATGGGCAAGCATAAGTCCTCAAGGGACCGCGCCTTAGCAATTTCGGCCAATTTGTCCAGTGAAATCGCCTGTTCCAGCGTGAACGGCCCGGCCTTGGTCCGCCGCAACATCGTCACATGGCCGACTGTCCCCAATGCCGCCGCGATATCGCGTGCCAAGGATCGGATATAAGTCCCCTTGGACACAAAAGCGGACAAAGTGACGGACTCCAACCCTGCATCGCCCGGCACGGACCCCCGAATATCAAGGGCGTGGATCGTGACCGCCCGAGTCGCGAGCGTGACCTCTTCGCCAGCACGCGCCAGATCATAAGCGCGCTTGCCATCGACTTTCAGCGCCGAAAAAGCGGGCGGCACCTGTTCAATCGGCCCGGTAAAGCGCGGCAGCACGGCCTCCACCTGTGCCAAGGTCGGGCGCACATCGCTGGTCGCGATCACCTGCCCTTCGAGATCAAGGCTGTCGGTCTGGGTGCCGAAGCAGATCGTGAAATCGTAGATCTTGCTCGCATCGAGCATCCGCCCGGCCAATTTGGTTGCCTCGCCCAGCGCGACCGGCAATACCCCGGTCGCGAGCGGATCGAGCGTGCCGCCATGGCCGACCTTGACCTTGGCGCAACCGGCCTCCCGCAATGCGCGTTTGACCGCCGACACGGCCTGTGTCGAACCTAGCCCCAAGGGCTTATCGAGAATGATCCAGCCGTGAAGGGCTTTGGGCAGGGCCTGTGCTTGGTCCGTCATCAGGCCTTGCCCCCGACCAACATATCCAGCGCGTTATCGACCAGCCCCAGCACCCAATCGACCGGCGGGCCGATCACCCGTTCGAGCAGATGGGCATTGGGCGCGATCATCGGCAGGACGATCAGCAGCAAGATCGGGATCAACAGGCCGAATCGCTGTAATTTCGCATAGGGGACCGCCAGCGCGCGCGGCAAAATGCCCTGCATCACATGGCTGCCGTCAAAGGGCGGGATCGGGATCAGATTGAAAATCGCGAGCATCACATTGATGATGATGAGATTGCTGAAATTCTCCTTCAGGAACCCGGCGACGCCGCCTTGCGGGTGCGGCACGACATTGAGCAGCACCGCCAGCATCAAGGTCGCCACGACCGTCAGCAGCAGATTCATCATCGGGCCCGCCAGCGCCACTGCCACCATGTTCCAGCGAGGATTGCGCATCCGGGCAGCCACCACCGGCACCGGCTTGGCCCAGCCGAAAATCGGGGCGTTGGATAAAGCGAGGATCATTGGCAGGACAATCGTGCCGATGGGATCGACATGGCGCAGCGGGTTGAAGCTCAACCGCCCCATGCGGTCCGCCGTCATATCGCCACAGGCGCGGGCCATCAGACCATGGGCGACCTCGTGAAAAACAATGGCGATGGTCAGCGGCACCAGCCATGTGCCAATCGCGAAAAACAGGGGGGCGATCTCAGTCATGCGCGTTGCATTAGCCGAGCAGGCAGGAAGGCCCAAGAGCTAAAGCATCGTTCGGAAATTGGGCACCGGTTTTCCATATTATCATTCCCGCGCCCTCCCTCATCCCTCCCTCATCCCTCCCGCACCCCTTCTCGTCATTCCCGCGAAGGCGGGAATCCAGAAACGCCATCGGATCAAAGGGCGCGCACCCATGCCGGTTCGCTCTGTCTGGATTCCCGCCTACGCGGGAATGACGGGGGGAGAGGAGGCGCGACCTAAAGACTGTTCAGCAAGGATGCAGCTTTCATGCTACATGCCGACTCTATGATGATCCTTGCTGCCCTATTGGTGCAAAGCGCCGCCAATCCCGGTCTTGAAACCCACTTCAACGCCTGCGTCAATCTGATCGCCACCGATGCCGCCGCCGCGCAGGCAGATGCGGAAAAATGGCGGCAGGAAAATGGCGGCGCACCCGCCTTGCATTGCCTTGGCCTCGCCTTTGTCGCGCAGGATCGGTTCGGCCCGGCGGTCACGACCTTTGAACAGGCCGCCCGCCAAGCCGCAATCAATCGCGATGGCCGGGCGGCGTTCTTCTATGTCCAGGCGGGCAATGCCGCGCTGGCGGGCGATGATCCTTCGCAGGCGCGCAACATGTTCGATGCGGCACTGTCCATCCCTTCGTTAAGCGCGGCCCAGCAAGGCGAGGCGCATCTCGACCGCGCCCGGGCGCTGGTCGTGCTCAATGATCTTGGCGGGGCGCGTGGTGATCTTGATGCCGCGTTGAAATTGGTCCCGGCGGACCCGATGGCATGGCTGTTATCGGCTACGCTGGCGCGGCGGATGGGGGAACTTCCCCGTGCGGAAAGTGACATCGGCACCGCGATGCAGAAAGCGCCGGACGATGCGGCAGTCGCCTATGAGGCGGGCAATATCGCTTATGCGATGGATGCGCCCAAGGCCGCACAGGCCGCATGGGAGCGGGCAGCCGCGGCGGATGCATCCGGGCCGATTGGTGAAAATGCGCAGCGCGCATTGCAGAGCCTGACCGCACCACCTGCCCCAGTGACGACCCCGGCGACAACTCCCTGAACATCGCCCAAGAAAAAGGGGAAGGCAGCCACAGCCGCCCTCCCCTTCATTCCATACTCAATTTTAGACGCGTTATTCCATTTCAAGAATAATGGCATCCACGGCGAGGCTTTCGCCTGCCTTGGCATTGACGGTCTTCACCACGCCCGTCTTTTCGGCGCGCAGGATATTTTCCATCTTCATCGCTTCGACCACGGCCAACGCCTGACCGGCCTCGACCTTATCGCCTTCCTGCACATGCAGCGCGACGAGCAGGCCCGGCATCGGGCACAACAAGAAGCGCGACAGATCCGGCGGCACCTTGTCGATCATATGCGCGGCCAAACGGGCAATATTTGCCGGCAGGACACGCGCCTGATGGATCGCGCCACGGGTCGTCATTTTGAAGCCCATGCGGGTCTTTGCGATCTTGACCGAGAGATTGTCGCCTTCCGCCTCGGCTTCGATCATGCGGTCGCCCGGCGTATATTCAATCGCCAGATCGAAATCATGGCCATCGATGGTGACTTCTTCACCCTCAAACGCGACATCATGCACGACATCGCCGATCTTGACCTGCCATGCGAGCGGCGGATCGAGTTCGTCACCCAATTGCCCATCTACCTGACGCGCGCGATCCGCTTCCGCCGTCGCGGCGAACGCAGCGATAGCGGCAAGGCTGCGGATCAGATCGGGCGAGGTCGCGGCCCCGGTGAAACCGTCCGGATATTCCTCGGCGATAAAGCCCGTGGTCAATTCGCCCGAGCGGAAGCGCGGGTGCTGCATGATCGCGGAGAGGAAGTCGATATTGTGGCCAAGGCCTTCCAATTCGAACCGATCGAGCGCGGCGACCTGCTTGTCCGCCGCTTCGTCGCGGGTGGCACCCCAGGTGATGAGCTTCGCGATCATCGGATCGTAGAACATCGACACTTCGCCGCCATCGCGCACGCCATCATCGACGCGCACGCCATCGACGCCGCGAATATCGCCCGTCCAGCCCGCAACCGGCGGGTTATAGCGCACAAGCCGACCGGTGGACGGCAGGAAACCGCGATACGGATCTTCGGCATAGACGCGGTTTTCAATCGCCCAACCGTCGATCTTCACATCATCCTGCGTCAGGGCGAGCTTTTCGCCCGCCGCCACGCGGATCATCTGTTCGACCAGATCGACCCCGGTGATGCATTCGGTGACCGGATGCTCCACCTGCAAACGGGTGTTCATTTCGAGGAAATAGAAGCTTTCGCCCGTCGGGTCCGCACCCGAGACGATCAGTTCCACCGTACCTGCGGAATAATAGCCCACGGCCTTGGCGAGCGCGACGCATTGTTCGCCCATCGCCTTACGCATCTTCGGCGTCACGAACGGTGACGGCGCTTCTTCCACGACCTTTTGGTGGCGACGCTGGATCGAGCATTCGCGCTCGTTCAGATACAGCACATTGCCATGCTGATCGCCCAAGATCTGGATTTCGATGTGGCGCGGGTTGAGGATGAACTTTTCGATGAACACGCGATCATCGCCAAAGCTGTTCAGCCCTTCGCGCTTGGTCGCTTCAAAGCCCTCGCGGACATCGTTTTCATTATAGGCAAGGCGCATGCCCTTGCCACCGCCGCCAGCCGACGCCTTCATCATCACCGGATAGCCGATCTCGTTCGAGATCTGCACGGCATGTTCGGTGCTCTCGATTTCACCGACAAAGCCGGGGACGACATTCACGCCCGCGAGCTTGGCCAGCTTCTTCGATTCAATCTTGTCACCCATCGCGGCAATCGCGTTGATCGGCGGGCCGACAAAGGCGATGCCATTATCGGCCAGCGCCTGTGCGAACGACGTACGTTCGGACAGAAAGCCATAGCCCGGATGGACAGCATCCGCGCCCGTCTGCTTGCAGGCTTCGATGATCTTTTCAGCGATCAAATAGCTCTGCGCCGCAGGCGACGGGCCGATATGCACGGCTTCGTCCGCCATCTGGACAAAGGGCGCGCGGGCATCGGCGTCGGAATAGACAGCGACGGTCGCAATGCCCATCTTCTTGGCCGTGCGAATGACGCGGCAAGCGATTTCGCCACGGTTCGCAATCAGGATTTTCTTGAACATTATTCAGCGGCCTCCCCAGCCGGCGGCATATTGTGGCCAAGCAGACGGAGCACATCCGCCGCGCATTCAACGACATTGGAGCCGGGGCCATAAATGCCCTGCACCCCAGCATCGCGCAGATAATCATAATCCTGCGGCGGGATCACGCCGCCGGCGATCACCTTGATATCACCGCGCCCCTTTTCCTTGAGCAGGTTGATCAGTTCCGGGATCAACGTCTTGTGACCAGCGGCCAAAGACGATGCACCGACGACATCGACACCCGACTCCAGCGCCAGCACGACGGTTTCTTCCGGCGTCTGGAACAGCGGACCGGAAACAATGTCAAAGCCCATATCGCCAAAGGCGGAGGCGATGACATTGGCGCCGCGATCATGGCCATCCTGACCCATTTTGGCGACCATCACCTTGGGCGCGCGACCCATGCGGCGCTTCACGGCTTCCACGCCGTCGAGCACCTGCTGCCAACGGGTATCGCCCGTATAAGGCGCGGCATAGACACCCTTCACCGGGGTCGGGGTGGTGCCATAACGACCGAACACATCTTCCATCGCCAGCGAAATTTCACCGAGCGTGGCGCGTTCGCGGGCGGCATCGACCGCCAATGCCAGCAGATTGCCATTGCCCTTGGCGCCTTCGCGCAGCGCATCGAGCGCAGCCTGACATTTGGCTTCGTTACGCGCCGCCTTGGTCGCCTTCAAACGGGCAATCTGGCCATCGCGAACCTTGGCATTATCAACTTCGAGCGTTTCAAGATGATCTTCGGTCGCAAGGCGATATTTGTTCACGCCGACGATCACATCATCCGCGCGGTCAACCCGCGCCTGACGACCGGCCGCTGCTTCTTCAATCATCGCCTTCGGCCAGCCCGCCGCCACGGCCTTGGCCATGCCGCCTTCGCCATCGACGCGGTTGATGATTTCCCATGCCTTGTCGACCAGTTCCTGCGTCAACGACTCGATATAATAAGAGCCACCCAGCGGATCGACGACATTGCACATGCCGGTTTCTTCCTGAATCACGATCTGCGTGTTGCGCGCGATACGGGCAGAGAAGTCGGTCGGCAGCGCAATCGCTTCGTCGAGCGCGTTGGTGTGCAGCGACTGGGTGCCGCCCAGCATCGCCGCCATCGCTTCGATCGTGGTGCGGATCACGTTGTTATACGGGTCCTGTTCCGTCAGCGACACGCCCGATGTCTGGCAATGGGTGCGCAGCATCTTCGAACGTTCGTCCTTCGCGCCCAATTGGGTCATCACGCGATGCCACAGCACGCGGGCCGCGCGCAGCTTGGCGACTTCCATGAAGAAGTTCATGCCGATGGCGAAGAAGAAGGACAGACGACCGGCGAATTTGTCGATGTCGAGGCCGGAAGCCACGCCATATTTCACATATTCCATGCCGTCGGCGATGGTGAAGGCGAGTTCCTGCACCTGCGTCGCACCGGCTTCCTGCATGTGATAGCCGGAAATGGAGATGCTGTTGAACTTCGGCATCTTGGTGCTGGTATAGCCAAAGATGTCGGAGATGATCCTCATCGAGGGTTCGGGCGGATAGATATAGGTGTTCCGCACCATGAACTCTTTGAGAATGTCGTTCTGGATCGTGCCGTCGAGCTGTTCGGTCGGCACGCCCTGTTCTTCGCCCGCGATGATGAAAAAGGCGAGGATCGGGATCACCGCGCCGTTCATCGTCATCGACACCGACATCTTGTCGAGCGGGATGCCGTCGAACAGGATCTTCATGTCTTCGACGCTGTCGATTGCCACGCCCGCCTTGCCGACATCGCCAACCACGCGCGGGTGATCCGAATCATAGCCACGGTGCGTTGCAAGATCGAACGCGACTGACAGGCCCTTTTGCCCCGCCGCAAGGTTGCGGCGATAGAAAGCGTTCGATTCCTCGGCGGTCGAGAAACCGGCATATTGGCGGATCGTCCACGGGCGACCGGCATACATCGATGCCTTCACGCCACGGGTGAACGGGGCAAAGCCGGGCAGGCCGGGATCGACGGTCACGTCTTGTGCCGTGTACAGCGGCTTGACGGTGATCCCTTCCGGGGTGTTCCAGTTCAGGTCCTTGCCCTTGACTTCCTTGTCAGCAGCGGCCTGCCAATCGGCAACAGTCTTGTCAGTCATTAGTGCGCCCCCTTCGGCGTTTCCATGATTTCAGTCAGCACGCCGTTCATGTCTTTCGGGTGCAGGAAGAAGATCATCGTGCCATGCGCGCCGATGCGCGGTTCGCCCAGCACCCTTTTGCCAATGGCCTCAAACTCGGCCTTGGCGACGAAAATGTCCGGCACTTCATAGCACATGTGATGTTGGCCCCCATGGGGGTTCTTGGCGATGAAGCTGTGGATCGGCGAGCCTTCGCCCAATGGTTCGATCAGTTCGATCTGCGTGCCATGGGTTTCATTTTCGCCCGGCGTATCGATAAAGCACACCTTCACACCCTGCGACGGCAGGTCGAACGGCGCATGGATTTTCGTCGCACCCATGACATCGCGATAATAAGCGATGCTGGCTTCGATGGACGGCGTGGCAACGCCGATATGATTGAGACGGCCCAGTTTCATTGGCTTCATCCTTTCAACTCGTCACGCGGCGACAAGGCACCGCGTGACGACGAGACTCAAAGCGGAATGTTGTCGTGCTTCTTCCAAGGATTTTCGAGTTCCTTGTTGCGCAGCTTGCGAAGACCCAGAGCGATCCGGCGACGGGTCGAATGCGGATAGATCACCTCGTCGATAAAGCCCTTTGACGCCGCCACGAACGGGTTGGCGAAACGGTCTTCATATTCCTTGGTGCGCTCCGCGATTTCTTCCGTCGTCTTGCCACGGAAGATGATTTCCACCGCGCCCTTGGCGCCCATCACGGCGATTTCGGCGGTCGGCCATGCATAGTTCAAATCGCCGCGCAGATGCTTGGACGCCATCACGTCATACGCGCCGCCATAGGCCTTGCGGGTGATGATGGTGATTTTCGGCACGGTCGCTTCAGCATAAGCGAACAGCAGCTTGGCGCCATGTTTGATGATGCCGTTATGTTCCTGGCTGACGCCCGGCAAGAAGCCCGGCACATCGACAAAGGTAATGATCGGAATCTCGAACGCATCGCAGAAGCGGACGAAACGACCCGCCTTTTTCGACGCATTGATATCGAGACAGCCCGCCAGCACGATCGGCTGATTGGCGACGATGCCGACGGTGCGGCCTTCGATCCGGCCAAAACCGATGATGATATTGCCTGCATGGGTCGGCTGGACTTCGAAGAAATCGCCTTCATCGACGGTCTTCTTGATAACTTCATGCATGTCATAGGGCATATTCGCCGATGCCGGGATGACCGTATCGAGGCTTTCCTCAATCCGATCCCAAGGATCGTCGGTGGGCCGTTCCGGCACGCCGATCCGGTTGTTTTCCGGCAGATAGTCGAAGAAGTCGCGCGCCGCGAGCAGGGCTTCGATGTCATTTTCAAACGCGACATCCGCCACGCCCGATTTCGCCGTATGGGTGACGGCACCGCCCAGTTCTTCCTGCGTCACGACTTCGTTGGTGACGGTCTTGACCACGTCCGGGCCGGTCACGAACATATAGGAGCTGTCCTTCACCATGAAGATGAAGTCGGTCATCGCGGGCGAATAGACCGCGCCGCCCGCGCATGGCCCCATGATCAGCGAGATCTGCGGCACCACGCCCGAAGCATTCACATTGCGCTGGAACACTTCGGCATAGCCGCCAAGCGATGCCACGCCTTCCTGAATGCGCGCGCCGCCGGAATCGTTGAGGCCGATGACCGGTGCGCCGACCTTCAGCGCCATGTCCATCACCTTGCAGATTTTCTGCGCATGGCGTTCGGAGAGCGAGCCGCCGAACACGGTGAAGTCCTGGCTGAACACGAATACCAGACGACCGTTGATCGTGCCGGAGCCGGTGACGACGCCATCGCCCGGGATCTTGGTTTCATCCATGCCGAAGTCGGTGCAATTATGCTCGACATACATGTCATATTCTTCAAATGAGCCTTCATCGAGAAGGACCTCCAGCCGCTCGCGCGCCGTCAGGCGGCCCTTGGCATGCTGTGAATCGATGCGCTTTTGACCGCCACCCATGCGGGCTGCATCACGACGCTTTTCGAGTTCGGCGATATTGGAAGACATAACGGCCCCTTTGCATGTTCGGATTCGCTTTGGCCTGCCCTTTCTGCATTGGCGGTTGCATTGCAACATGAATTTTGTGTAATCTTGCAAAGTTGCAAATATAGACTTTGCGGAATAGGCTGCACTTCATGTCCCGACATCGCATTTACGCCGGTAGCCGCATCAGGGCGCTGCGCGCCGCCCGCCAGTTAAAACAGGCGGATATGGCGGCGCTTTTGGGCATTTCGACCAGCTATCTCAGCCAGATCGAACATGACGACCGGCCATTGACCGCCGCACTGCTGACGACACTCAGCGAACGTTTTGCCGGTGATTGGCAGCCGATGGGGGTGGAACAGGTCACGGGCCGGATTGCGGCGCTGGCCGAGGCACTGGCCGATCCCGCGATACCGGGGCCGCCGATCGATGCCGAGACCCTTTATCGTTTTGCCGAACAGCAACCCGCCTTGGCAGAACGGATGATCGCGATGCACGACGGCTTTCGCCAAAGCCAGGAACAGGTCCGTATCCATGACGATGCGTTGGCCAGCGGCGTGGGCGATCCGGCTCGCCTGCCATGGGAAGAAGTGCGCGACTGGTTCCATTGGTCGGGCAATTATGTCGATGCGCTGGACCGCGCCGCCGAGCGATTATCGCGCGACATTGCCGCTGGCGAGATGGTGAGCGAGGCCGCGCTTCATCAGCGCCTGCTGGCCCGCCATGGCATTCGGGTCGCGAGCGCGCCCGTATCCGCGCCGCTGCGACAATTCAGCCGATCCCAGCGCGAATTGCGGGTCAATGCCGCTTTGCCGCCCGAAAGCCGCCGTTTCGTCATCGCCCATCAACTCGCGGCGCTGGAAATGGCGGCGCATATGGGCGAAATCGCGTGGACATCGCCCGGCCTGTCGGATGAGGCGCGGACCTTGTTGAGGATCGGCCTTGCCAATTATGCGGCGGGCGCGATTTTGATGCCTTATGGCCGCTATCGCGAACGAGCGGCAGCGCTGCGCCATGACATCGACGCTTTGTGCCAGCAATTCGGAGTGAGCTTTGAACAGGCCTGCCACCGCCTCTCCACCCTGCAACGCCCGGGCGAACGCGGCGTCCCCTTTTATTTCCTGCGGGTGGACATGGCGGGCAATATCACCAAGCGCCACAGCGCGACCCGGCTGCAATTTGCGCGTTTTGGCGGCGCTTGCCCGTTGTGGATTGTGCATGAGGCCGTCGCCATTCCCGACCGTATCTTGGTCCAATTGGCCGAAACGCCCGATGGGGTGCGTTATGTATCGATGGCCAAGGGGCTGGTGAAGCCGTCCGGCAGCTTCACCCGTGCGCCGAGGCGCTATGCCGTGGCCTTGGGGTGCGAAGTCGGGCAGGCCCATCAGTTCATCTATGCCGATCATGTGGATATGGGCGGGAACGGCAACCCGACACCGATTGGCATTAGCTGCCGCCTATGCCCCCGCCCCGATTGCGACCAACGCGCCTTCCCGCCCGCAGACCGACCGGCGCTGGTGGACCCGGATGTGCGCGATGTCGTGCCGTATCGGGTGGGGTGAGTATAAATTTACCGCCAAAATAAGATAAAAACTATTAATAAACAACTATTTCGGCATGATTTTGTGACAAATTTATTACAGGTATCCACCATTCTCATTGCACCGCCTTTGTGCTGTGTTGCCACCGAACATAAATGACGTTGAAACCTTTCCAGTCAGTCGCCGCAGGGGGCGGAGACTGCGTTCACCGTTAATCGCAGGGCGATGCAAGTCCCTGTGTAATGGGGGTTTATAATGTCGCTTAAAAACACCACACATCTTTTGGCGAGTTCCATTCTCGCTAGCGCCATCGCCCTGCCAGCCTATGCTGCTGCGGCGACGGCAGAGACCGAATCCAACGAGGTTATCATTGTCACCGGCTCGCGCATCGCGCGCCCCGACCTGCAGGCATCGACACCAATCCAAGTGGTGAGCGCGACGAACCTTGCGGAACAAGGTGCCGTCAATGTCAGCGATGTGCTGAATGAACTGCCCGCAGTCGGGATCGGCACCACCCGCACCAATTCGAACTTTGCAACGTCGGGCAATGGTCAGGCGACGGTGAACCTACGCAATCTTGGCTCTAATCGCACGCTCGTCCTGCAAAATGGTCGCCGCCTCGTATCCGGCATCGGTGGCAGCTCTGCGGTCGACCTCAACAATATCCCGACCGAATTGATTGAGCGCGTGGAAGTGCTGACCGGCGGGGCATCCGCGCTATACGGGTCGGAAGCCATGGCCGGCGTCGTCAACTTCATCCTCAAGAAGAACTATCAAGGGGTCGCGCTGCGCACACAAGCCGGGATCACGTCCAAGGGCGATTTACCGACACGTTTGTTTGCCGCCACCGCAGGCACGAATTTCAACGATGGCCGGGGCAATATCACCGTCTATGGCCAATATGACAAGGATGGAGGCCTGCTATCGCGCAAGCGGAAAATTTCGGCTGAGGACAATCCGTTCCGCAGTTCTTTTGTCCCACAGGGCCGTTTTGACGTGATCGACCCCAATGGCGACGATATTCAGGACCTGTCGACGGTTTACACCTATGGCCCCGATAACCAGCTGAAAGAAGGCTATGTCGGCGCGGTAGATGGCTATAACCGGAACGCCCAACGTTATATCTCGGTCCCAGTCGAGCGTTATATGGGATCGATCCTTGCTCATTATGATTTTGCGGATGAAATCGGCGTCTTCTTCGAAGGCAATTACGCCAAGACCAAGTCGCGCAGTAGGTTGGAGGCCCTCGCCACTGACAATAGCGATGCGACGATGCCAGATGGCACACCCTATGGCGGCCTGACCATCGACAATCCCTTTATCCCGGATATTATCAAGGCAAAGATGACGGAATTGGGTACCGACACCCTATTGTTCCGCAAGCGCATGGTCGGCGTGTTTGATCGATCCAATGTGAATGAACGCGAATATTATCGTGTGGTCGCAGGCTTTCAGGGTGAGATCGCGGGCAAATGGAATTGGGATGCCTATTATAATTATGGGCAGACAACTGAGTCCACCGCGTCTGAAACCGCGCTGCGTGACCGCTATTATTATGCGTTGGATGCCATCGCCGGTCCGGGCGGCACAGCCATTTGTCGGGATGCCGCTGCACGGGCGGCGGGCTGCGTCCCGTTCAACCCCTTCGGATTCAACTCGGCCAGTCCGCAAGCCGCCGCCTACATCACCAACAATGGCCAGTTGTCGACCTATGATTCCAAGGTCAGCCAATCCGTATTTGGCGCCAATCTCTCCGGCCCGATATACACGCTGCCTGCCGGTGACGTGAAAATCGCCGTAGGGGCAGAGCGGCGGACTGAAAAAAGTCGAGAAGTCTTCGACCTGCAAACCCAGCTCGGCAACACTATGGGCAATGCGCTGACCAACACCATTGGCAAATACAAGGTGTTCGAAAGCTATGCCGAAACCGTCATCCCGCTGATCGCCGACCAGCCATGGGCGGAATATCTGGGGGTTGAAGGTGCGGTGCGCTATGGCGACTATTCGACCGTCGGCACTGTCTGGAGCTGGAAAGGCGGCGCCGAATACGCGCCAAGCCGCGACATCCGGTTTCGCGCCGTATATTCGGTCGCGACCCGCGCCCCGAATATCGGTGAACTGTACCAAGGCGCGTCACAAACTTTCCCGAATGGGATCGTCGATCCCTGCGAAGGCGTGACGCTAACATCCAACCGGCCACAGGATGTCTATTGCCGGGCGGTGCCGGGTATCGCTTCTCAGATCGCTGGCGGTGGCGCGTTCACCTATGATGACAATACCGATGTGCAGAGCATTGAAGGCACGGATGGCGGCAACCTCAATTTGTCCGAAGAAACCGCAAAGACGCTGACATTGGGCGTGGTCTTCACCCCGCAATCGATCCGCAATTTCTCAATGACGGTCGATTTCTTCGACATCCGAGTCCGGGATGCGATCCAATTTGTTCCGCGCAACAGCATCCTCCAGACTTGCGTCGATATGGCGGGTGCTTCGCCTTTGTGCGAATTGATCGTGCGGGAAGGCGCAGGTGGTAATCCGCGTGGTCGCACCCCGGGCACTGTCTGGCAGATAGATTCCCGCCCGGTAAACGCAGCCTCTATCCAGACACGCGGCATCGATGTGGCCGTGCGGTACAAGACACCTGAATTCCAGATGTTCAAGGCCACATCGGCGATCAGCTTCAATCTGGCCTATACCTATCTGGACAAGTTGACGCTCCAGCCGCTGGCAGGCCTGCCGGTCGAAAACAACCGAGGCCAGCTTGATGGCGATGGTCGCTTGGGCGCCGGTTTCAAGCATCGCTGGAATCTGTCGACCACGCTCGACATGGGGGATGTCAGCCTGAACTGGCGCGCCAATTTCCTCAGCAAGATGAAGGACACGCTGGGGCCGGATGTGGATTCGCCGCTGGGTGACGAAACCAACACCGTCAAATCCTATTTCTACAATGATGCGCAATTGCGTTGGAACTTTGGCGGCGATACCAACCGAACGCTTGAGTTGTATTTTGGCATCGACAACATGTTTGATGTGAAGCCACCGGTCATCAACCAGAATGGCGCATCGCACATCACCGGCACCGAAACGGCGGCAGATACTTATGACCCCTATGGCCGCCGCTTCTATGCAGGGGCCGCGATCAAATTCTGACCTGCTTGCTTTGATGAATAACAAAGGGGGGATGCGGGCGACCGTGTCCCCTTTTTTTGGCGCTTTCATCCGGGCGGCACCGGCCCTACATGTGTTCGAATGACCCGTTCTTCACATGACCCTTTGCCTAGTCGGCAGCAAATCCTCGACTTCATCGCCAAGTCGGCCCAGCCTGCCGGAAAGCGGGAGATTGCGCGCGCCTTTGGGTTGCGCGGGCATGACAAGATCGCGCTCAAGGCGTTGTTGAAGGACATGGCGGATGAAGGGTTGATCGATTCCGCCCCGGGCCGCGCCTTTCATAAAATGGGCGGGGTACCGAAGGTGACGGTGCTGCGGATCGTCGATGCCGATGGCGATCAGGTTTTCGCCGTGCCGGAAAGCTGGCAGGCCGAGGGCAAGCCCCCGCCCCGTATCCGGGTGATCGAAGGACGGCGGCGGTCGGCGCTGGCCATTGGGGATCGCATTCTCGCCCGCACCGAAGAGGCGGGCCATGGCGTGATCGCCCATCCGATGAAGAAGCTCGCGCGCGGCGAGGAATTGATCCTTGGCGTGGTCGAGATGATGGAAAATCGGGCGTGGCTGCGCCCGGTCGACAAGAAAGAGCGCCGCGACACGATCATCAGCGACCTTGGCAATGCCCAGCCCGGCGATCTCGTGCTGGCCGAAAAGGCCGGACGCCCACCGCGCATTACCGCGCGGGTGACGGAAGTGCTGGGCGACCCATTTGCGCCGCGTTCGTTCAGCCTGATCGCGATCCATAAATTCGGCATTCCCGATCATTTCCCCACAGAAGTGATAACCGAGGCCGAACAGATGGCGGCGCAGGCATTGGGCGAAGGCCGGGAAGATCTGCGCCATCTGCCGATCATCGCCATCGATCCAGTCGATGCCCGCGATTTTGACGATGCCGTCTGGGCGACGCCGGATGATGACCCCGCCAATCCCGGCGGGTTTAAGGCGATTGTCGCCATTGCCGATGTCAGCTTTTACGTGCGCCCCGGATCGCAGCTTGACCGTCAGGCGAAAAAGCGCGGCAACAGCGTGTATTTCCCCGATCGGGTGGTGCCGATGTTGCCGGAGGCGCTGTCCGCCGATGTCTGTTCGTTGCGGGCCGATCATGATCGCGCGGCGATGGCATGCCATCTGCAAATCGATGCCAAGGGCCAGATTGCGACTTGGCGCTTTACCCGCGCGTTGATCCGGGTGCGGGCGAATATCCCTTATGAACAGGCGCAGGCCGCGATGGATGGCGGCGAGCATCCGTGGAAGGCGGAGGCGCTGGAACCGTTATGGGCGTGCTGGCAGTTGCTATCCAAGGCGCGGGCGAAGCGCGATCCGCTGGAACTTAACTTGCCCGAACGGCGCGTGGTGCTGGATGCGGAGGGGCGGATTTTATCGGTTGCGCCGCGTGAACCGCTGGATGCCCATCGCGTGATCGAAGATTACATGATTTCGGCCAATGTCGCCGCTGCCAAGGCGTTGGAGGCGAAGAAGCAGCCGGTGATGTATCGCGTCCATGAACCACCGAGCCGCGAAAAGCTGGCGGCGTTGAAGGATTATCTCGAAACCTTCAATGTGCCGCTGGCCCTTGGGCAGGTGGTGACGCCGGAGACGTTCAATCGCATCCTTGATCGGGTCGATATTCTGTATCCGGATTCGGATGAAACCCGCGTCCTCATCACTGAACAGATTTTACGCAGCCAGATGCAGGCCTATTATGCGCCGGTCAATGCAGGGCATTTCGGGCTGGCGCTGGGCAGCTATGCACATTTCACCTCGCCCATTCGCCGCTATGCCGATTTGCTGGTGCATCGGTCGTTGGTCGGGGCCTATCATCTCGATCCGGCGCGCCGGGAGACATCGCTGACCGGCACCGAGGCCGAAAGGATGACCCCGATTGGCGAGCTGATTTCCGCCTGCGAACGCCGCGCGATGGAGGCCGAGCGCGAGACGGTCGATCGCTATGTCGCGGCTTTTCTGGCGACCAAGGTCGGTGAAGTGCTGGAAACCCGCATTACCGGGGTGATGGATTTCGGGTTCTTTGCCACGGTCGAAGGGCTGGGCGGAGATGGACTGGTGCCGGTATCGACCCTTGGGGTGGAGCGTTTTCACTTCGATGAAAAGGCCCGCACGCTGACGGGTGCGGAAACGGGTGAGCAATATCGCGTCGGGCAAAGGCTTGAATTGCGGCTGGCCGAGGCCAACCCGATTTCCGCCGCATTGCGATTCGAACTGCCGGAAGGGGCGAACCATTTGCCATTCAGGGGACGGCGTCCGGAATCGGGCCGCAACAACAAAGCGGGCGGCAAGGATCGACGTCCAACCGCGAACAAGCGTGGCCGCCCGGCCAATATTCGTCATCGCGGTCGATAATCGTCGAACTGCGTTGGTTTATGTCGATAATCCTCGACAGGGACGGCAGCGGCTGACACGGTAAGACCATGCGCGACAAGGAGCTTCGCCTCGCCCTGATCTGTTACGGCGGCATTAGCCTCGCCGTATATATGCATGGCATCACCCGGGAGATCTGGCAGATCATCCGAGCGAGCGAGCGGTTCAATCGTCACATCATTGCGCTGGATGAAACACCGCCTGCCCCCTGCCCTTATGACGAATTGCTGGCCTATGTGGCCGGACGGGGCATCCGGTTGCGGGTGATGGTCGATATTATCGCCGGGGCGAGCGCGGGCGGGATCAACGGGATTTTTCTGGGGCAGGCCATCGCGACCGGCCAATCGCTCGATCCATTGACGGACCTCTGGCTGGATAAGGCCGATGTCGATCAATTGCTCGATCCCGATGCGCGGCCATGGTCGTGGTTCAGCAAATGGTGGGCGGTGCCGATTGCGTGGCTGGCGTTACGACGCCCCGGCGGATCGATCAACGCGACGGTCGAACCGGAAAGCCGGGCCGAGGTGCGTCGCAAATTGTCGAACTTTGTGCGGGGGCGGTGGTTCGCCCCGCCCTTTGGTGGACCGTTGTTCACGCGAATTTTGCTGACGGCGCTGGATGCGATGGCGCGACAGCCCGCCGGGCCGCGATTGTTGCCCGCCGATCATCCGCTCGATTTGCTAGTGACGGTGACAGACTTTGGCGGCCATGCGGAATGGTTGAAATTGAGCGGCACCGTCACGGTCGAAGAACATGAGCATCGCCTGACCATCGGCTTTACCGATGACGGGCGGCGGGCGGGCGCGAGCATCCCGAGCCTTGCCTTTGCGGCGCGGGCGACGGCGTCTTTTCCCGGCGCATTTCCACCTTTTACCGTGACCGAAATGGATGACGTGTTGCATGCCGATGACCGCGAATGGGCGGATCGCGAGGCGTTCATGGCACGGTTGCTGCCGCATATGGGCCAAGGGACAGACCCTGAATCCTTGGTACTGATCGATGGATCGGTACTGGCCAATGCGCCGTTCAAGCCCGCGATGCAGGCCTTGCGCGACCGCCCGGCACGGCGCGAAATCGACCGACGCTTCGTCTATATCGATCCCAAGCCGGGCCTGCGCGGCGGCGGTGGACGACCGGGTCGCAAGGCAGGGCCGCCGGGGTTTTTCACCACGATTTTTGGCGCTTTGTCGGACATTCCCCGCGAACAGCCGATCCGCGACAATCTGGAGGCGCTGGAACAGCGTTCCAGCCGCATCCGGCGCATGCAGCACATCCTTGATGCGGTGCGGCCAGAAGTCGAGGTCGTCATGGCCGAGACCTTTGGCCATACACTGTTTCTTGATCGGCCCACCCCGGCGCGGCTCAATACATGGCGGCAAAAGGCGCAGCATGAGGCGGCCAAAAGGGCGGGCTATTTCTATCCGAGCTATGGCCATTTGAAATTGAGCCAAATTGCGGAAGAGCTGGCCCGGATCGTCAATGCGATGTGCGGGAACCATGATGCGTTGACGCAGGAAATCGTGCGCCAGTCGATCTGGACCGCGATCCGGGTGCGCGGCATTGATTCACTGTCGGCCATGACTGCCGAAGGGGCATCGGACGCGACCATCGATTTTTTCCGCAACCATGATCTTGGCTTTCGCATTCGGCGGTTGCGGATGCTCAATCGCAAGGCGGCGACGCTGCATGCCGCGACCAAGCCGGGACCGGAACGCGACGCGGTACAGACGTTGCGCGAAGTGATTTTTACGTCGCTCGCGGATTATCTCGACCGCGAACGGGTCGATTTTCACCGGGATCGGATCGGACCGATCTTATCCGAAATACATACAAGGCCTGAGGCCGTGCTGGACGCAATTGCGGAGGTCCGGGATTTGCGCGCGGTGGATGAAAAGGCGGAGCAATTGCTCGCCGATGGCCTTGCCCAACTGCCGAAGCCATTGCGGCGCGATATGTTGCTCGGTTATTTGGGATTTCCTTTTTACGACATTGCGACCTTGCCATTGTTGCAAGAGGCGGATGTCGATGAATTCGATCCGATCACGGTCGATCGCATTTCGCCGGTCGATGCACAATCTTTACGCAAGGGCGGGCCGGAGGCGACGCTTAAAGGGATACAGTTCAACAGCTTTGGCGCATTTTTCAGCCGCCGCTATCGCGAGAATGATTATCTTTGGGGGCGGTTGCACGGGGCGGAGCGGATGATCGACATTGTGCTATCTTCGCTGGAAAGCGATGATTATCCCGATCCCAAAACGATCATGGGCTTTAAACGGGCGGCATTTGGCCGGATTTTGGCGGAAGAACGGCCAAGATTATTGCTGATCGCCGCGTTGATTGACGAATTGGAGGCGCAGATTGCCGGTTGGGAGTAGGCAGCGCCCCGAATGAAGGCTAGGATTGCAGGCTTGGCAGGGGTAAAATCCTGATAGATGATGGCGACATCAATTTGGGCGCATGGGGGTGTTTGGACGATGCAGTTTCTGAAAACCCTGTTTTGGGTCATGCTGGCGGTGATTGCGGTCGCCTTTGCGGCCAATAACTGGATCGTCGTATCGATCAAATTATGGGGCGAAACCAGCCTCGACACCAAATTGCCAGTGTTGATGCTGGTCTCATTCCTGTTGGGCCTTGTGCCGTTGCTGCTGTGGCATCACGCATCGAAATGGTTGTTGCGGCGGAAATTGTCCCGGCTGGAGGCCGCATTGGCGAATGAGCAAGCGACCCGGCCCCATGATCGGCTTGACCCGCTTGACAAAGACGCCTCAGACCTGACACCGGCACCATCTGCGGCGCCAATGGCCGTTCCTCCGGGGGTTGCATGACACGTTCACCGATTTTTGTTGCTATCGATACGCCAGATCTGGAGCGCGCCAAGCAGATCGCGGCACAGGTCCATCATCATGTCGGCGGGATCAAGCTGGGGCTTGAATTCTTTGTCGCCAATGGCCGGGCTGGGGTAAAGGACATGGCGGCATTGGGCCTGCCGATCTTTCTCGACCTGAAATTTCACGACATTCCCAATACCGTCGGCAAGGCGATACAGGCGTTGCGTCCATTAGAACCGGCGATCATCACCGTGCATGCCGCAGGTGGCCGGGCGATGATGGAAGATGCGAAGGCCGCGGCCCCGCTTGGCACCAAGGTCGTTGCGGTGACCGTGCTGACCAGCCTTGATAGCGATGATCTGACCGCCATCGGCATCGACTCCGACCCGCATGAACAGGTCGAACGCCTGACCCGTCTGGCGATGGAGGCCGGATTGGATGGCGTGGTCTGTTCGGGCAATGAAGTCGCCGCCGCCAAGAAGATCTGGCCCAAGGGCTATTTCGTGGTGCCGGGCGTCCGTCCGGCCAATGGCGTGATCGGTGATCAGAAGCGTACGATGACTCCCCGCCAGGCGATGGATAATGGCGCATCGATCCTGGTCATCGGTCGTCCGATCACCAAATCGGAAAATCCCGATCAAGCCGCGCGCGAGATTGAAGCGACGCTGTAAGAGGCCGAAAAATGCCCGTTCAGGCCAAGATTTGCGGACTATCCACGCCCGATACATTGGAGGCGGCAATCCTGCATGGCGCAAGCCATGTCGGTTTTGTACATTTCCCGAAAAGCCCGCGCCATCTCGGCTTTGAGGCCTTGGCCGGGCTGGCGCAGCACGTGCCGGATAGGATCGGGCGGGTTGGGGTCATTGTCGACGCCGATGATGAAATGATCACAGCAATGGTGCAGGCCGGACGGCTCACCGCCATTCAGTTGCACGGCAAGGAAACGGCAGAGCGCGTGGCCGAGGTCAAAAGATTGACCGGGATTGAGGTGTGGAAAGCCGTGGCGGTGCGGACCGGGGCCGATCTGCGCGAGGCCGCGCGATTTGTCGGGGCGGCGGACCTGTTATTATATGATGCCAAGCCGCCGGAAGGTGCCGATTTGCCGGGCGGATTGGGCATCAGTTTCGATTGGGAATTGCTGCGCGGCGTGCGCCATGCCTTGCCTTGGGCCTTATCCGGCGGGCTGGATGCAGACAGCGTGGCGCAGGCCGTTGCCATCACCGGGGCAACGCTATTGGACATTTCTTCCGGGGTCGAAAGCACGCCGGGCGTGAAGAATGTGGACAAAATCGCCCAATTCCTTAAAGCAACGTCGTTATTATGACCCTGACCAACTCATTCCGCGCCCAACCCGATGATTCCGGGCATTTTGGGCAATTTGGTGGCCGCTATGTCGCCGAAACATTGATGCCGATGATTCTGGAACTGGAGCGCGAATATCGGGCGGCTAAGGCTGATCCCGCGTTTGCCGCCGAGTTTGAGGATCTGTTGACCCATTATGTCGGTCGGCCCAGCCCCTTATATTTCGCGAGCCGGTTGACCGAATTTGTTCGCTCTACGGCCAAGCCCGGCAAGGGCGCGAAAATCTATCTCAAGCGCGATGAGCTGAACCATACCGGCGCGCACAAGATCAACAATTGCGTCGGCCAGATTCTGTTGGCCAAGCGCATGGGCAAGACCCGCATCATCGCGGAAACCGGCGCGGGCCAACATGGCGTGGCGACGGCGACCGTGGCGGCGTTATTTGGCCTGCCGTGCGTTATCTTCATGGGCGCGACGGACGTTGAGCGGCAAAAGCCGAATGTGTTCCGGATGAAATTGCTCGGCGCGGAAGTGCGCCCGGTGACATCGGGCGCAGGCACGCTGAAAGATGCGATGAACGATGCGTTGCGCGATTGGGTCGCCAATGTGGACGATACTTTTTACATCATCGGCACCGCCGCTGGTCCCCATCCCTATCCCGAACTGGTGCGCGATTTCCAATCGGTGATCGGCAAGGAAGCGCGCGAACAGATTCTCGAACGCGAAGGTCGTTTGCCGGATTTGCTGGTTGCGGCCATTGGTGGCGGGTCGAACGCGATTGGCCTGTTCCATCCGTTCCTCGATGATGAGGAAGTGGCGATGCTGGGCGTAGAAGCCGCAGGCCATGGCCTTGATACCGATGCCCATGCGGCGTCGCTCGCCGGGGGTGAACCGGGCATTCTTCATGGCAACAAGACCTATTTGTTGCAGGATGACGATGGCCAGATCATCGAAGCGCACAGCATTTCCGCTGGCCTTGATTATCCGGGCATCGGGCCGGAACATAGCTGGCTCCACAGCATCGGGCGGGTCGAATATACCTCGGCCACCGATATGGAGGCGCTGGAAGCATTCAAGACCATGTGCGCGGTTGAAGGCATTATTCCGGCGCTGGAACCGAGCCACGCCATGTCTGCCGTGATCAAGCGCGCCGCCGAAATGGATGCGGACCAGATCATTATCGCCAATCTTTGCGGTCGGGGGGACAAGGATATTTTCACGGTCGCCGACGCCTTGGGGGTGACGATATGAGCCGCCTTGCCGACAGCTTTGCCCGTTGCCGCGCCGAAGGGCGGGCGGCGTTGGTTACTTTTGTGACCGGGGGCGATCCGAACCCGGCGGCCACGCCTGCGATTCTTGATGCGCTGGTCGAAGGCGGTGCGGATGTGATCGAACTCGGCATGCCGTTCACCGATCCGATGGCCGATGGCCCCGCGATCCAGCGCGCGAATATCCGCAGCCTTGAGGCCGGGACCAAGACCGCCGATCTGTTGCGGATCGCCACGGAATTCCGTGCGCGTCACCCGCAGGTGCCGTTGGTGTTGATGGGCTATGCCAATCCGATGGTGAAGCGCGGGCCGGAATGGTTTGCGAACGCCGCCAAGCAAGCGGGCGTCGATGGCGTCATCTGCGTCGATATTCCGCCGGAAGAAGATGCCGAGCTTGGCCCCGCCTTGCGCGCGGCGGGGATCGATCTCATCCGCCTTGCGACGCCGACATCGGATGCGGAACGCCTGCCGACCATCATGGATGGGGCATCGGGCTTTATCTATTATGTGTCGGTCGCCGGGATTACCGGCATGCAGCAGGCCGCCCAGTCGAGCATTGATACAGCTGTGGCCCGGCTGAAAACCTTTACCAACCTGCCGATTGCCGTCGGTTTTGGCGTACGCACGCCAGAACAGGCAGCCGCCATTGGCAAGGTATCGGATGGCGTTGTTGTGGGGTCGGCGCTTGTCGACCTTGTTGCCGAACATGGCGAACAGGCAGCCGGACCAGTGCGCGACCTTGTCGCCAAGCTGTCCGCTGCGCTGCGATAGGAGAAACAGATGAGCTGGCTCCACCGGGTACGCAAGGGTATCGCATCGATCACCAAGCGCGAGACGCCCGACAATCTCTGGCACAAATGCCCCAAATGCGCGCAGATGATCTTCACCCGCGAATTTGAAGACAATGCCCATGTCTGCCCCAAATGCGAGCATCATGGTCGCATCGGCCCCAAGGCACGCTTTCACGCGCTGTTCGATGAGGGCAGCTGGACGGTGCTGGCCCAGCCCGCCGTGCGCGAAGACCCGCTGAAATTCCGCGATCAAAAGCGCTATACCGACCGCATCAAGGCCGCACGGACCGCGACCGGCGAGACGGACGCGCTGATCAACGCCAAGGGCAAGATCGAGGGCCAGAAGGCCGTGATCGGCGTGCAGGACTTTGCGTTTATGGGCGGATCAATGGGTCTGGGCGTGGGCGCGGCTTTTGTCGTCGGCGCGCGTCAGGCGATTGCCGACAAATGCCCCTATATCATCTTCACGGCAGCGGGCGGCGCGCGGATGCAGGAAGGCATTTTGTCGCTGATGCAAATGCCGAAGACGACCGTGGCGATTGCCGAGCTGCGCGATGCGGGCCTGCCCTATATTGTCGTGCTGACCGACCCGACCACGGGCGGCGTGACGGCGAGCTATGCCATGTTGGGCGATGTCCAGATTTCCGAACCGGGCGCGTTGATCGGCTTTGCCGGGCAGCGGGTGATCGAGAACACGATCCGCGAGAAATTGCCGGAAGGCTTTCAGCGGGCGGAATATCTGCTTGATCACGGGATGCTCGATATGGTCGTCCATCGCCATGAACTGCGGGCGACGCTGGCACAGTTGATCGGCTATCTCGCACCTGGCAAGAAGGCGGCGTAAGCCGCCCGAACTGGCCCATGGCCGACAAGGCGCGATCTTCCAATCCTCAAGTACAGGCGCAACTGGACCGGCTGACGATGCTGTCGCCGGGGCGCGATGTGCTGGGCCTTGAACGGATATCGCTATTATTGGCGCGGCTGGGCAATCCGCAACTGGCGCTGCCGCCCGTGTTTCATGTCGCCGGGACCAATGGCAAGGGATCGACCTGCGCCCTGCTCCGCGCGATGCTGGAGGCGGCGGGACATCGCGCCCATGTCTATTCCAGCCCGCATCTGGTGCGGTTTAACGAGCGGATACGGCTGGCGGGGCGGTTGATCGATGATGCGCCATTGGCTGCGCTGCTGTCCGAAGTGCTGGATGTGGCGGCGGGGATTGAACCGAGCTTTTTCGAGGTGACGACCGCCGTGGCATTCCTTGCCTTTGCCCGCACGCCTGCCGATGCCTGTATCATCGAGGTGGGCCTTGGCGGGCGATTGGATGCGACCAATGTGCTGATCGATCCATTGGTCGCGGGCGTTGCCCAATTGGGCATGGATCATGAGGCATTTCTGGGCGACAGCCTGCCCGTCATTGCCGGGGAAAAGGCCGGGATTGCCAAGCCGGGTCGGCCATTGGTGACGCAAGATTATCCGGCGGCGCTGCGTCAGGTAGTGGCGGAAACGGCGACGCTGGCCGGGGCGGTGCATTATCCGCGCGGGGGCGATTGGGAGGCGCAGGTCGAGGCGGGCCGGTTGCATTATCGCGATGCCGCCGGGGCGTTGGACCTGCCATTGCCTGCGCTGGCGGGCCAGCATCAGGCGGATAATGCCGCGCTTGCCGTTGCGATGTTGCGGCATCAGGACCGGCTGGAGGTATCTCCCGAGGCCATGGCGCAGGGGTTGATGGCGGCCCGCTGGCCTGCGCGGTTGCAGCCATTGCATGCCGGGCCGTTGCGCGATCTGTTGCCGGAAAACGCGACATTACTGCTGGATGGCGCGCATAATCCGACGGCGGCCACAGTCGTAGCCGATCATCTGCGCGCGATGTTGTTGCCGGGGCAGCGCGTGCATCTGGTGGCCGGACTGCTCGCGAACAAGGAATTGACGGGGGTGTTGGCCCCCTTTGCGGGCATTGCCGCCTCGTTAATCGCCGTGCCGGTGCCGGATCATGCCCATCATGCGCCGGATGTGCTGGCGGCACAGTCGCGGGCGTTGGGCATCGCTGCGGATGTCGCGGGGGATGTCGCAGCGGCGCTGGCGATGCTGACCGCCCGGATGGGGGAAGCGGAGCGGCCTCTCGTGTTGATCATGGGGTCGCTTTATCTTGCGGGCGTGGTGCTGGATGCCAATCGCGAATGGCCCGACTGACGCGCGGGACCATTGCATCGCCCACGGCCATTGATTAGGGCTAATGACATGACTGATACCCTTGCCACTATCGCCCTTTCCATCAACGGCGACGCGCGCCATGTGCCGACCGGCACGACGCTTGCCGGACTGGCCGCCTTGCTTGAACTCGATCCGGCCAAGATCGCCGTTGAACGCAATCTCGAAATCGTGCCGCGCTCGACCTATGCGGATGTGGCGCTGGCGGATGGGGATCAGCTCGAAATCGTGCATTTTGTTGGCGGTGGCGATCATGCGGATGATAGCTGGACAGTGGCGGGCCGGACATTCCGGTCGCGATTGATCGTCGGGACCGGGAAATATAAGGATTTTGCCCAGAATGCCGCCGCCGTTGCGGCGTCAGGCGCGGAAATCGTCACCGTGGCGGTGCGGCGGGTCAATATTTCCGATCCCAAGGCGCCGATGTTGACGGATTTTATCGATCCCAAGAAGATCACCTATCTGCCGAATACGGCGGGCTGTTTTACTGCCGATGACGCGATCCGCACGTTGCGGCTGGCGCGCGAGGCGGGCGGCTGGGATTTGGTGAAGCTGGAAGTCCTGGGCGAGGCGAAGACGCTGTACCCGGACATGGTGGAAACATTGCGGGCGACCGAAGTGCTGGCCAAGGAAGGCTTTTTGCCGATGGTCTATTGCGCGGATGATCCCATCATGGCGAAACGGCTCGAAAATGTCGGCGCGGTCGCGATCATGCCATTGGGCGCGCCGATCGGATCGGGCCTTGGCATCCAGAATGAGGTGATGATCCGCCTGATCGTCGAGGGTGCATCGGTGCCGGTGCTGGTCGATGCGGGCGTTGGCACCGCGTCGGATGCGGCGGCCGCGATGGAACTGGGCTGCGAGGGCGTGTTGATGAACACCGCGATTGCCGAAGCCGGAGACCCGATCATGATGGCCACCGCAATGCGCCATGCGGTCGAGGCCGGTCGCCTTGCCTATCGCGCCGGGCGCATGGGCAAAAGGCGCTATGCCGACCCCTCCAGCCCATTGGCCGGGTTGATTTAAGACCGCGTCAGGCCGCGGGCTGGGGAGGGATCTTGGCCATTTCGCGTTCGAACATCGCGAGGTCGAAATAATCGCGCCATGCGGCGATCTTGCCGTCGCGGATCTCGAAGATGCCCGCGATCGGGAAGCCCACCCAGACGCCGTTGAAACATAAGCGGTCGGTGCGTTCGTTCATCACGATATTGCCGGTTGCGACCTGATGATGGACTTGCCAATCGCACGCTTCGAATGGCGGGAAACCAGCTATAAAGGCCATGGCGGCTTGCTTGCCGATGATCGGATCCATCGGGATATTGTGATAGAATACATCATCCGCCAGCAACGCGCAGATCCCATCCATATCAACCCGATTCCATGCCGCCACAAAGGCCGTGACGATATCGGATGCGGTGCTGGATACGGTGTCGGATGCGGTGCTATCCATGATGTGATCCCCCTTGCCCTTGCTGGACGTCATGTGTGCGGATTCAGCCGCACAGATTTTAGGGTAATTTTCCACAATCGCCGATGCGGCGCAACTCGGCGCTATAGGAAAAGGGCAGACCATTGGCGATGCCCTGTGTTTCAAGCCGGACCAGACGCGGGGTTTCGAAATGCAAAACCGACCGGCCCCAGCCCTTGGCCGCGCAGGTGTAATGGACCGTCAGGCCCATCGGGTTTTGGGCAAGAACTGTCTGGATGCAATGGCTGCCCGGATGTTCGCGACGCAATAATATGGCCGGATCAGTGACGCAGATCGCGACCGGCTGTGGATGCGCGGTGGGGCCGAATTCGCGGACCTGATATTGCCCCGGTTCGAACCGGCTATCGGCGCTGGCGACGCCGGGGAGGACATGCAACGCAACAATCAGGGCCAAGGCGGCAAGTCTGCGAGCGGATTTCAACATCTTCCCCTCCCTCTGCGCCGCATGATCCGGATCAAAGCTCTGCGGCGACAATCGGGAAAAGCTTGGCGCAAAAGGCGCAGTCGACGCCGATGATGCCCTGTTCATCGGCCATGTGTGCGCGTTCTTCTGCCGGGAAGCGGCTGAGCACGCCCTTGTAATATTCGAGCGTGCAGCGGCAGCCGCGCTTGATCTCCACGGTCGGGAGGATGTGGACCTGTTCCTCGTTGAACAAGCGCCACAACAAGAGGTCGGGCGCGACCCGGTCGTCGATCAATTCGGCGGGCGAGACGGTCAGCGCCAGCGCCTCGACATCGGACCAGCCGGGGTGGTTATCATCGACATGCAGGCGGGTGCGGCCTTCTTCGCCTTCCGGCAGATATTGCATCAACAGGCCGCCAGCGAGATTGCCGGTTTCGCCCTGCACATCCGCCGCGATGCGGACGAGGCTCGGTAATTGTTCGCTTTGCGCGAAATAGCTCTGCGCCGCATCGGCGAGCGATGCGCCCTCCAGCGGGACGATGCCCTGATAACGTTCGCCGGACACGATCTGATCGAAGGTGATGGCGAGATAGCCCTTGCCGAACAGGCCGAATAAAGACGGCGTCGGGCCGATTTCGGCGAGGCGTTCGTCATCATGCTGGATATAGCCGCGCAATTCGCCATTGCGATAATCGCACACCAACAGGCTGACGATCCCGCCTTCGGACTGGGCCTGCACGGTGAGCTGGCCTTCTTCTTCCTTCAGCAACGACCCCAACAAGGCGGTGAGGACCAAGGCCTCGGCCAGCAGCTTTGCAATGACCGGGGGGTAATTATGGTGCGACAGGATGAGGTCGAGCGTATCCGACAGCTTGACCACGCGCCCACGCGCATTGCGCGCCGGGATAGTGAAGCCGAGCGCCACATTATGCGCAGGCGCGGGACTGGTCATCCGAGCAACCCGAAGCACCAGAGCAGGATCGATTTTTGGGCGTGGAGGCGGTTTTCGGCCTCATCCCAGATCACCGATTGCGGGCCGTCGATCACCTCTGCCGTCACTTCTTCCCCGCGATGGGCGGGCAGGCAGTGGAGGAACAGGGCGTCGGGCTTGGCCTTGGCCATCAGCGCGGTCGTCACCTGATAGGGCATCATCGCCGCGAGCTTGGCCTCGGCATGGGCCTGACCCATGGAAATCCAGGTATCGGTGACGACGATGTCCGCGTCCTTCACCGCTTCCAACGGATCGCGGGTCAGGGAGAAATTGGCATCATGCTGTGCGGTGAAGTCCGGATCGGGATCATAGCCTTCCGGACAGGCGGCCATGACCGAGAAGCCGAGCAAGGCTCCGGCCTCGATGATCGAATGGAGGACGTTGTTGCCATCGCCCAGCCATGCCCATTTCAGGCCCGGCAGCGACTTGCCATGTTCGATCACGGTCAGCAGATCGGCCATGATCTGGCAGGGGTGGCTGAGATCGGTCAGGCCGTTGATGATCGGGATGGAACCGGTTTCGGCCATGGTCACGACCTTGGCATGATCATCGGTCCGCAACATCACGCCATCGACCATGCGCGACAGCACCTGTGCAGTATCCGAAATCGGTTCGCCCCGGCCAAGTTGCATCGAGCCTGCGTCCATCACCATCGGCGTGCCGCCCAATTGGCGCATCGCCATATCGAACGATACGCGGGTGCGGGTCGAATTTTTCTCGAAGATCATCGCCAAGGTGCGGCCCGCAAGCGGCGCATCCGCATCGGGCGTGCCTTTGGGGAGGCCGCGTCGCGCCGCTTTGCGGTCAATCGCGTCATTCAGCATCAATGCGATGGCGTCGCCGCCCGCATCCGACAGGTTCAGAAAATGGCGATGCGGCGTTGTCATGCGGCGACCTCATAATCCCGCGCGGCGGCGGAGATTTTCTCGATGGCTTCGGCGATATGGCTTTCGTCGATGATCAGCGGCGGCAGGATGCGGACGACATTTTCGCCCGCGCCGACCGTCAACAGGCCATGATTATCGCGCAAATGGGCGACAAAGGCACGGCAATCGACCTTGAGCTTGAGGCCGAGCATCAAGCCCATGCCGCGTACTTCTTCGAACAGATCGTCATGATTCGGGATGAGCTGTTCCAGCGAGGACCGGAGCCGGTCGCCCATCGCCTTGACGTTGGTAAAGAAGCTCGGCTCCAGCATCACGTCCAGCACCGCCTCGCCCGCCGCCATCGCGAGCGGATTGCCGCCATAGGTCGAGCCATGGGTGCCCGCGACCATGCCCTTGGCGGCATGTTCGGTCGCGAGACACGCGCCGAGCGGGAAGCCCGAGCCAATGCCCTTGGCCACGGCCATGATATCGGGCGTGACGCCATATTGTTCATGCGCGAAGAAGGTGCCGGTCCGGCCATAGCCGCACTGGACCTCATCCAAGATCAGCATCAACCCGTTTTCATCAGCGAGATCGCGCAATGCCTTAAGGAATGCGGGGGTGGCTGGTTTCAGCCCGCCTTCGCCCTGAATCGGTTCGATCAGGAAACCGGCAGTGGTCTCGTCCATCGCCGCCTTCACCGCATCAAGATCGCCAAATTCAACGACCTTGAAGCCGGGTAGCAAAGGTTCGAACCCGTCGCGCATCTTTGGCTGGTTGGTCGCCGAAATCGTGCCGAGCGTGCGGCCATGAAAGGCGTTGGAAAAGGTGATGAGGGTGAAGCGTTCCGGATTGCCATTGGCATAATGGAAACGCCGCGCCGTCTTGATCGCGCATTCCACCGCTTCCGCGCCGGAATTGGTGAAAAACACGGTGTCGGCGAAGCTGTTGTCCACCAGCCGTTGCGCCAGATGTTCACCCTGTGGCGAGCCATAAAGGTTCGACACATGCATCAGGGTCGCTGCCTGATCGGCAATCGCCTTGACGAGATGGGGATGGCCATGGCCCAATGCGTTGACGGCGATGCCGCTCGCGAAATCAAGGAAACGCCGACCGTCCTCGCCAATCAGATAGCAGCCTTCGCCTCGGACCGGACGCACGCCGCACCGCGGGTAAACCGGCATCAGCGGGGTAATGGTCATGGCAAAATTTCCTTTCTGACGAAATCTAACGGAAAACAGACGTCCTGTGTTGCAAAAGAAAAAGGCGACCCTGTTGGTCGCCTTGGCCCGCCCTATACAAAGTCGGGGGCTATGGCGTCAACCTTGGGCGGATTCTCGTCGCACGAACGCGGCCAAGGTGCGCGCATATAGCTGATGCTCGGCAATCAGCACGCGGTCGGCAAGGCTATCCGCCGTGTCATCAGCGAGGATCGCGACTTCGGTCTGGCCCAGCACCGGGCCATCGTCCAATTCAGCCGTGACCACATGGACCGAACAGCCGCCGACCTTGTCGCCCGCGGCCAGCGCCCGTTCATGGGTGTGTAGTCCCTTGTACTTCGGCAACAGGCTCGGGTGGATGTTGATCATCCGCTGTGCCCAACCAGACACGAACTCCGGCGAGAGCAGGCGCATATAGCCCGCGAGCGCGACAAATTCGACCCCGGCCTTGCGCAGTTCGGCATCGATAATGGCATCGAATTCGGCGCGTTTCATGCCCTTATGGCTGTGCGCGAATGTGGCAATGCCCTCGGCCTTGGCCAGCACCAGCCCTTTGGCATCCGGATCATTCGCCGCGACCAGCACGATTTCATAGGGACAATCCGGGTGTTTGGCGGCGTATAGCAACGCCGCCATGTTCGACCCGCGCCCGGAGATCAGGACGCCGACTTTGGCCCGCTTGTTATTCACCCCAGTCTTATTCACAATGCGTGGCGGTCCAGTTGCCCCGGCCACCCCAAGTTTCATCCGAGCCGGAGACGGTGCAGCCCTTCGGCCCTTCGGTAATATGACCGATGCGATGCACGGTTTCGCCCGCAGCTTCGAGTGCGGCGGTGACATCCGCGACATCGTCCGCCGCCACCACAACCGCCATGCCGACGCCGCAGTTGAAGGTGCGGGCCATTTCGCCCGGTTCGATATTGCCCTGCGCCTGCAGGAACGCCATCAGCCGGGGCTGCGGCCATGCATCGGCATCAACATAGGCATGAAGATGGGCCGGGAGGACGCGGGGGAGGTTTTCGAGCAGACCGCCGCCGGTGATGTGCGCCATCGCGTGAATTTTACCGGCGCGAACCTGCGGCAGCAGCGACTTCACATAAATGCGAGTCGGCGCCATCAGCGCATCAATCAGCAGCACGTCCTGATTGAACAGGGCCGGACGGTCGAGCTTCCAGCCCTTGTCGGTCGCGAGGCGGCGCACCAGCGAGAAACCGTTGGAATGCACGCCGGAAGACGCGAGGCCGAGAATCACATCGCCTGCGGCCACCTTATCGGCAGTCAACACCTGCGAGCGCTCCACCGCGCCGACGCAGAAGCCCGCGAGATCGTAATCACCCTCGGCATACATGCCCGGCATTTCCGCCGTTTCGCCGCCGATCAACGCGCAGCCCGCTTGGATGCAGCCTGCCGCGATACTGGCGACAACCGATTCGGCGACGACATTATCGAGCTTGCCGCTCGCGTAATAATCGAGGAAGAACAATGGCTCCGCGCCCTGCACGATCAGATCGTTCGCGCACATCGCGACGAGATCGATGCCGACGCCTTCATGGCGACCGGATTCGATTGCGAGCTTGAGCTTGGTGCCGACCCCGTCATTGGCCGCGACCAGCAGCGGATCGGTGAAACCCGCCGCGCGCAGGTCGAAAAAGCCGCCAAAGCCGCCAAGTTCGGCATCCGCGCCGGGGCGACGGGTCGACTTAGCAAGGGGTGCGATGGCCCGCACCAATGCGTTACCGGCGGCGATCGAAACGCCTGCCTTGGCATAGGTGTAGGATTCGGTCGGGGTTTTTTTGCTATCCATTTTTCCGCCGATAGCCATATCGGACTTGGAATTCCATGGATAAGTCGCCAAAAGGCGCACGTGATGCTTGCGCCCGCCATTTCAAACCACCAGACGACCTTGCGCGTCGGTGCGTTATTGCGCCGTTATGGGCTGGTGGCCGTGGCGTTTCTGGCGCTCGCGTTGGGCGCAACCGGCCTGCTGCGCGCCCAAATCGAGGGCACGGACCGCGGCGTGCCGCCGATTGACAGTTCCGGCAGCTTTGAGGTCACGGGCGTTGTCGTAGACGTAGCGTCAAAATCATCCGAGGCCGCGCGAATCGCTGGCTGGCGCGAAGCGCAGCGCCGCGCATGGCGCGCGCTTTGGGCCAAGATGAATGGCGGTACCGCCCCGACCCTGTCCGATTCGGCACTGGACGGCATTGTCTCTGCCGTGGTGGTCGAAGAAGAATTCATCGCGCCGCGCCGTTATATCGCCCGGCTGGGCGTTTTGTTCGACCGCGCGCGCGCCGGACAGTTGCTCGGCATTACCGGGCAGGTCACGCGCTCTGCGCCGATGCTCGTCTTGCCGGTGCAATGGATCGGCACCACGCCGCAAAGTTTCGAATCCCGCACCGAATGGCAAAAGGCGTGGGCGCGTTTTCGCGCGGGCAGCAGCCCGATCGATTATGTCCGGCCCACCGGCACCGGGGCGGACCCACTATTGTTGAACGCTGCGCAAAGCGGACGCCCGGGGCGCGGCTGGTGGCGGATGCTGCTCGATCAATATGGCGCGGCGGATGTGATCATACCGGAAGTGCGGCTGACATGGCATTATCCGGGTGGCCCGGTGATCGGGATATTCACCGTGCGCCACGGGCCGGATGGGCAGATCATCAGCCGCTTCACCTTGCGTGTCGGCACGGATGCCGCCATCGCCAAGCTGATGGACGAAGGGGTCAAACGGGTTGATGTCGCGCTGACCCAAGCGATGGCCGAGGGCCGCCTGCATCCCGATCCGTCGCTGATCATCGAACCGGAGCCGACAGCAGAAGAACTGGTCGAGAGCGCCAATGAACAACTCGTTGATGATGAATTTCAGGTGGTAACACCATCCGCCTCGACCCAAAGCTTCTCGCTTCAGATCGATACGCCGGATTCCGCCTCGGTTGCCGCCGCCGAAACACAGCTACGCGGCATGTTCGGCGTGCGCAGCCTGAACATGGGATCGCTCGCGATTGGCGGCACATCGGTGTATCGCATCGGCTATGATGGCAATCTCGATGCCCTTCGCACCGCGCTCGCGGCACGCGGCTGGCAGGTGGACAGCACCGGCAGCGGCCTCATCATTCGTAAGGCGCGAACAGGGCAATGAGCCAGCTCGCTCTGCCGCTGGATTGGCGCCAGTGGAACGAGCCCTTGTCCTTCATTGTCGGTGAAGCGAACCGGCTCGCCGTGCGCTATCTTGATCGCCCTGCGATATGGCCGGTGCGGACGGCATTGCTGGTCGGCCCTCGGAAATCTGGCAAGTCTTTATTGGGACGGGCGTTTGCCGCCCGCACCGACGCACGCTTAATCGACAATGCGGATAATGTGCCGGAAGAAGAATTGTTCCATGCATGGAACCAGGCACAAGAAACCGGTAAATTCCAGTTGTGGATCGCCAATGAGGCCCCGCCCCATTGGCAGGTTTCCCTCCCCGACCTCGCATCACGACTCGCGGCGACGCCGACGGTGACAATTCAATATCCTGACGAGCAATTGCTGATCGACATTATCGCTGCGCAGTTGGAACGTCATGGGTTGATAGTCGAGCCTGAGACCCGCGCCTATCTCTCCAGCCGTCTTGAACGCGACTATGTCGCCGCGGACCGCTTTGTCGATCGCGCCTTGATATTGGCGGCAGGCAAGCAAGGCGCATTCACGATTCCACAGGCGCGCGCAGCGCTCCAAATGGCCACGCCATCCGTCATCGACCCGTCATAAATTGCGTGTATAGTCATGAATATGACCGAATCTTCGACACAACGCGCAAATGACAATTCTACCCCTACCACCAGCAGCACCAATGGGTTGGCGGACAAAGGTCGCGAAAATACACAGCGATTCATCAACCGGGAACTGAGCTGGCTCGGCTTCAACGAGCGCGTACTGGAAGAGGCCTGCAACGAGAACCATCCCTTGTTGGAACGCCTGCGTTTCCTCTCGATTTCGGGCAACAACCTTGATGAGTTCTTCATGGTCCGCGTGGCGGGTCTGGTTGGTCAGGTGCTGGAAGGGGTCGAAGAACGATCCGCCGATGGGTTAACGCCTGCACGCCAACTGGCCGCGATCTATGAACGCGCCGATGCACTGATGATGGAACAACAGCGAGTCTGGCGCGCACTTCGGCTCGACCTTGGATATCAAGGGTTGAGGGTCGTCGGCCTGGACCCACTCGACATTGAGAGCGAAGCTTGGCTTGCAGAGCATTTCCGCGACCAGATCTTCCCCGTACTGACCCCGCAGGCGCTGGACCCCGCCCACCCCTTTCCGTTCATCCCGAACAAGGGATTGAGCATCATCTTCGATCTGGTAAGGCTGAGCGATAATGAGCCGATCAAGGAATTGGTGATGGTCCCCGGCACACTCCCGCGCTTTGTGCGGATGCCGGGCACAGAAGGGCGCTATATTGCGCTGGAAACGCTCATCATCCGCCATGTCGGGACATTGTTTCCCGGCTATCGCGTTGATGGTCATGGCACATTCCGCATCATCCGCGACAGCGATATCGAAGTGGAAGAAGAGGCCGAAGACCTCGTCCGCTTCTTCCGCAGCGCGATCAAGCGGCGGCGACGCGGCCGGGTCATTCGTCTGAAACACACCGCGAATATGCCGCCTGTGTTGGCCGAATTGATCCGTGATCAACTAGGCAGCCCGGATAGCATCATCACCGAAGTCGACGGCTTTATCGGCATCGCAGACCTCGCACAATTGGTCGATGAAGACTTGCCGGCACTCAAATTCAAGCCGTTCACCGCCCGTTTCCCGGAACGCATCCGCGAACATGGTGGCGACTGCTTCGCCGCCATCCGGTCGAAGGACATCGTCGTCCACCACCCTTATGAATCATTCGATGTCGTGCTCGCCTTCCTCGCACAGGCTGCGCAAGATCCCGATGTCATCGCGATCAAACAGACGCTGTACCGCGCAGGTAAGCAATCGGCGGTCATTCGCGCGCTGATCGACGCGGCAGAGGCAGGCAAATCGGTGACAGCCGTGGTCGAGCTGAAGGCCCGTTTCGATGAAGAGCAGAATTTGATGTGGGCAAGTGCGCTTGAGCGCGCAGGCGTGCAGGTCGTCTATGGCTTCATCGAATGGAAAACCCACGCCAAGGTTTCAATGGTGGTGCGACGCGAAGGCGATGGCTTCCGCACCTATTGCCACTTCGGGACCGGCAACTACCACCCCATCACGGCCAAGATCTATACCGACATCAGCTTCTTCACCGCCGATCCGCGTGCCGGTCGCGATGCGGCACAGCTCTTCAACTATATCACCGGCTATGTTGAGCCGCATGATATGGAGTTGCTGACGATCTCGCCCCATGGACTGCGCAATCGCCTGATGGCGCTGATCGATGAGGAAATCGCCCATGTCCGCGCCGGTCGACCCGGTGTCGTCTGGGCCAAGATGAACTCGCTGGTGGACCCCGCAGTGATCGACAAATTATATGAAGCGAGCAGCGCCGGGGTAGAAGTCGAACTGATCGTGCGCGGTATATGCTGCCTGCGTCCCGGCGTGGCGGGCCTATCGGACAATATCCGTGTGCGCTCAGTCGTAGGACGCTTCCTCGAACACAGCCGGATCATTTGCACGGGCAATGGCGCCGCTCTGCCCAATCGCAAGGCAAAGGTATTCATTTCATCCGCCGATTGGATGCCACGCAATTTCGACCGCCGGGTCGAATATTTGCTGCCGATCGAGAACCCGACGGTCCATGCGCAGATCCTCGATCAGGTGATGGTCGCCAATCTGATCGACACCGAACAAAGCTGGATTCTGGCATCCGATGGTCATTATGACCGCGTGGAGGCGACCGCACGGCCCTTCAATCTCCACCATTATTTCATGACCAACCCGTCGCTGTCCGGCCGTGGCGCTTCGCTGCAAAGCAAGAGCAGCGTACCCAAGCTCCGCCTGCGCCCCAGCTCGGGACAAAAAGATCAGGCGATCAGCGAAACACCCAATAACGATTAAGCGGAAACACCAGCACCGGGGTTACGAACACCAGCAGCGGCACCGGCCACCAGTCGGGGCCGCCAAGCCAGTCGGTCATCAGCCATACCCATAGGCTGTTAAGACCAAGGCCGATCAACGCCACTGCAAAGAAGCGCGCCGTGATCACTGCTTCGGATGCCGTGCTATTATGGCCCTTGAAGCTCCACCGGCTATGGATCGCATAGCCGGTCATCACGGCAAATAACCACGCAATACCATTCGACAATTGCGGATTGATCCCGACCGGATCGGCCAATATCCAATAAATGCCCGCCGCGATAATCGTCACAAACCCGCCGGTCAGGCCATAGCGGACGATCTGTGCAAAGACATGATCGGAATGGTGGAGCAGATGCCATAGATGCTTCATATGACCGCCCTATCGACCATAGGATGCAAAAAGGCAAAGACTTCGCACTTACGCGCAATCACGCCTCATTTTGCGACAACACCGGTGCGGCATTGCCTAATAGCGGATCGGGATGCACCGGCAGGGCCACGGACTTTGGCCATCGCGCGCCCAATAACCGGTTACGCGCAATGCGAGCCGTGCTGACGGCATCCCCCTGATTCCCAACAAGGATATGATAAGCCGCCCTGTCGGCTCCCACACAAAAACCGACATGTCCAGCCCAACCGCTTGGCGTACCCCGCCAAAATATTAGCACCGCCCCCATCTGCACATCGCACGGCTGACCAAATTGCAGCCAGCTACGCGCTGCCAACGGGCGCATGGGCAGCGCCTCGACGGGCAAGGCTTGCGCAATGCAATGCGCCACGAACAATCCGCACCAAGGCTGGCGATCATCCTGATAAGCGAGGCCAAGACGCTTGGCCCATTCGATCAAAACCGGATTGCTCCCAACCCCGATCAACTCAGATACGCCTTTTTGCGCGCGCGCTTCCTCCAACCAGCCAAATATATTGGTCCCGCCCCTATGCAACCGGAGGCGGCGCAGCGTCATCGGACCCGCAACCCCATCGACTGACAGACGCTGATCCCGCTGAAATGCACGGATCGCTTGATGCGTCCTTACCCCATTCACGCCATCTATCGGTCCGGGATCATAGCCCCACTGCTGCAGGGCCTGCTGAAGAGCGGCCACAAGCGCATAATTTTTAGCCGACATATTCGCCTCCATTGAATACGCATATGAAAACGATCCGCACGCGCCCCGAAATCAGGACAATAAAAAAGGGCGGACCATTAAGGCCCGCCCTCTCTTGCAGTGCATCAGCCGGGGCAAAGCCCCCGCAGAATTACTGACCGTATTTGATTTCCACGCGACGGTTCTGCGGTTCCTTCACACCATCCGCAGTCTCAACCAGCGGCTGGGTTTCACCATAGCCCTGGCTAGCGATCACGCCATCGGCGATGCCGTGCGACACGAGGTAACCGCGGACTTCCGCAGCACGACGTTCGGACAGCGCCTGATTATACTGCGGACGTCCCGATTTGTCGGCATGGCCGGCAAGCTGGACGGCGGCGGTGCCGCAATTCGCATAATTCGCCACAGCATTGTCGAGGATCGACGCCGCTTCCGGGGTGACATTGCTCTTGTCGAAATCGAAGAACACAATGTACGGCCCGGCCTGGCATTCAACAACCGGTGGCGGCGGGGGTGGCGGCGGTGCCACTTCAACCGGCGGCGGCGGTGGCGGCGGCGGCGGTGCAGCCGGTTCACCGAAATTGTAGATCAAGCTTGCGAGCAACGAATGCGAACGGAAATCGTTCTTGGTCGTGCCCGAACCATCTGCGAGGTTCATCTTGGCATTATCGACGTTGAAGAAGCGATACTTCACACCGACATCAACATTTGCGCTCAGTGCACGGCGCACTTCAGCCAGCGCCTGCCAAGCGAACTTCGAATCCGAATCGCTCACAAGATCAGCACTCACCGACGTGGCACGAACGTGCGAGGCACGTACGCGGGCAATACCCGCACCGCCACCGATTGAAGCCTGCCAGCCATCATCATTGCCGAAATCAAGCAAGCCGTTCAGCATGAAGCTGAGCGCCGAATGACTGCCCTTGCCGTCGAAGTCCAACGCACGAACATTGTCACGTAGGCCAGATACCTTGGCACGCTTGTAGGCGACTTCGCCTTCCGCACGAAACGGACCAAAATCATACCCAATCTTGCCGTCAACATCGTAGCCGGTCTTGCTATCGACAGTAACAGCGTTTGGCGTAGCGATCACATCATAGTCGATATCCTCGACGATCATGCCGCCACCTTCAATGCCGACATACCAGGTATTGTCGCGCGCCAGCGCCGGCGTCGCGAGCGCCGTCGAGACGAGCGCGAGCGTATAAGCGAGCTTCCGCATATTATTTCCTTTCATCGCTATTCCTTTCGGAATACGAGATCATTTAAGGTATGCTTTATATTCTGGCAAGTGAGCAACGTTGCGAACTGTTGCAATAATGTCCCACAATCAAGGAAATAAGCAGAGCATATGCAATGCGCCTGACTAGATATTGTTAATATATCCGTAATGAAATTGTCAGTTAAGATGCGATAAGACCATGCACCCGCAATGCCTCCAATATTTGGATCAGCTTTTCGCGTGCTTCAATATCGACAGTCCCGCCGCCAATTGGATTATTAATGCTTGGTTGGCGTGCCGCGACTACCTGAACGCCCTCAATCGTAATTGATCGGGCTGCAATATCGCCGCCCAACCATATATCCCCATCAAATCGCGCCCACCAGCCTTCATTCAAGACCCAGACAAACATGCCTGCCCGGGGTGCCATGAAACGCCACCCCCCTTCGGTCCATCCAGCCAATGCGCCCGCATGGCCGATCCAACTCCCATTCGGCGCTGCACCGACAATCCAGCATTGCCCCGTCACCGGATTATCCGGCGGCGCATCCAATGCCATCGCCTCCACCGCTGGGCTAGTCAAAAAATCCAGCCTTGTCAGCGCCTCATTGAACGTCATCTCCTTTTGTGCCTGACCAGCATATAATAACGGCAGACTATAGCGATCTGTGTACATTACTTACTCCACTCATTGCGCGGCAACCGGCCTTGCCTCGACCCGCCCCCATCAAAACCGGCGACAATTTGATGATATCAGGCGGGGATGATCACCCGCCCCGGCTGGCCGGGACCAAAAACACCCACCTGCCGGACTATAATTTCAAACGTAGCGCCCTGCATCGTGCCATCCGCCTGACGCAACGCCGCATCATAGATCCAACCCTGCACATCGGTCGTCACATTGCGCAGGACCAGTTCGCCGCGCATCACCTGAATCTGCCAAGCCTCAACGGCCTCGCTCATCGGCACATCAACCCCGTCCGTCCAGACAAAACCTGTCCGGTCGCGCCTGATCCACTGCACCGCAAGATCGCCGTCCGCCCGCTCTTCAGCCTCCAGCCGCACCGGCGCATGAGGCAGGACATTGCGCCCTCGAAACAACATATCCGCCGTCGCCGGGCCGGTCACATCGCCAATACCGCTCGCCAACAAGGCTACCGACGTATTCAACGCCGCCCGCCCCGGTTCCACTGCTAACAAGCTATCGCGCTCGATCAGGACAAACCGCTCGCCAGCCCCATGCATCGCCATCGCCCATTCCGTTCCCAACCGCCCGCGCCACAGCCGCGACAGCCGAAATCGCCCATTGCCCAGCGGCTGCACCGCGCCGAATTGAATCAATTCATCCCCCACCAGCGCCAAATTGCGACCCGCCAGCAACGCATCGTCATCTGCCGCTTCCAGCCACATATCTTCATGCAGCATCGCGACATTGATCGTGTGAATCCGGTCCATCAACAACGCCGATCCCGGTGCCAGCACCTGCTCCACAGATCCGATCAACGCAGGCGGCGCGGTCAGCCCGAGATCGGTCCAACTCACCTTATTATCCACACTCGCCGCCAATACCGCCTGTCGCCACCCCGGCGACATCCCGGCCGTCGCCACCCAATATCGCGGCACATCCGGCGCGGCCTCATCGAACATCGGCATGTCGATCGGCACCAACACCGTTTCGCCATGCACAACATCCGGATTGGCAATGGCCTCGCCACTATCCGCCGCCGCATCGTCTATCGGTAGAGGCCGCCCCAGCGCCACCAATGTCAACTCAACCACCCCGCGCTCCACCGAACGCTCGACGATCCGCCATTCCCCCGCAAAATCCGGCAAAACCACGCGCTGACCCGGTCGCAAAAAAGCCCAGCGCCACGGCAGCTTCACCCGTGCGGTCATCCGGTCGCGCCACAGCCGCGCCAACATCGTCTCCGCAACTCTTTTCGCTTGGGCCGCAGGCAGTGCCGCGGGCAATTCCACCCGCTCGCTGCGCAGCGCCAACCCATGACGCGACGCCTGTTGCAAACCCGCCTGAAAATCCCGGCCCGGATCGTAAAAGGCGATCCCCACCCCATCGGGCAGTGTCCCCGCCCCCGCCTGCTCCGTCGCGACCCGCATCGGGTCGCTGCGCGCTTCCAAAGCGCGCGCCCCGATATCATCGGTGGGAATGGTCCAGACCGCCTCATCCTCCGCCATCAGACGCAGCCGCGCCCCATCATCCGCCAAGGTCGGCCCAAATGCTGCCACCAGCCCTTCCAACGCACCGCGCACGCTATCGCCACTCGCGGCAAAACCGCTCACCACGCCGCCCGACACGCCCGCCACCGCCCCGCCGCTCAATGACTGTGCGATGGTCAGCAACGACACATCGCCCGCATCCGCTTCAACTTCAAATGTCAAAGACGGAATGCGATTGCCAAAATCGGCCAATTGCAAATTCTCGAATACTGCCACCGCCAGCCCGCGAAAGGCCGGCGCATCCGCCCCTTTATAGGCCGCAATCAACGGATCGACGCGTTGCCCCTCATCCCCGCGCCACAGCCGAAAGGCCGACAGATCGGACTTCCAATCCCCCGCCGCACCGCGCAACAATTTGCCATCCGCCCAGATGCGACGCACCGCCCGAATTGGCCGTGCTGACAGTGCCACCGCAAAACTGCTGGCATAGCTATAGGTCGTCACCTTGGGCTTGCCCTTGCCCCCGCCAGATCGCTGCCGCGTTTCCAGCAAATCCGTCGCCCAGATCACCGTCCCCGCCACCCGCAATCGCCCGAATATGCGGGGCAAGGGCGTGCCATAAGCCGAGGTCTGTACCGAAAGCTCGCCCAGCCTCGGCCCTTGCCGCCCCTTCGGCGCAAACACCGCCCGATCAATCGACTGGCCGATCGCACCGCCAATCGCACCGCCAATCGGCCCGCCCACCAACGTCCCGACGACCGTCAGCACCAATGTCGCCATCTCAATTCCCCTGATAATGTGCGGCCCAGATCGACCGTATCGGCCAGGGCGACGGCCCGGGTCGCTCGACCACGCGCCGCGCATGCGCATCGGCATGGATAAGCCCCTCGCCCGTCCAAATCGCGAGATGCGACTGCATCACCCCCGTCGCGATCACCAACACCGCGCCCGGCGTCACCGCCTCGATCCGCCGCAGGCCAAAGGCCGCCATTTCCCGCAATAATCGCGCTTCTTGATCGCCGCGCAGCCGATAATCCGCTGGCACCACCCCCGACACCCCGACACCACGCAGCGCCACCAGCACCAGACCGATGCAATCCAGCCCCAGCGCCGGATCGCGCCCTTGTGGCCGAAACGGCACGCCAACATACGCCCGCGCCGCCTGCACCAGCGGCACGTCCTCCCCCATATCTTGCATGGCTCAGGCCCCCGGATAACGCGTCAGCAGGTCATTCCCCGGCAAATGCGGCTCACCCCGAAAATTGGCGACATTGCCATAGGTAAATCGACAGGTGACGAGACGCTTGTCGCACCCCGCCATCAATTCCAGCCGCGCCCCCGCCACCACCGCAAAAGGCGGCGGCTCCCGCAGGGTAATCTGCCCCCCATTCGCCGCCAGCACCGCGCTTTCAAGCCCGGCATTCGCGCCACTCATCCACCGCACCCGGCCATAGGCCAATGGCTTGGACGGCACCGCCGTCACCGTGAACGCATCGGCTGCCGCCACAGCCGATACCTGCGCCAACACCGTCAAGCCCGCCGGGTCCACCCCGCACCGCCGGTCGCCCAGCGCCGCGCGACATTCGGGCGAGGTCAGCTCCACCACAGGCCGCTCCAATATCGATGTCGGCCCTCGCAACTCCGCCGTAAAGCTGCCATGCTTGATCGCCACCTCGCCCAATTCGCCCCGCGCCATCACCAGCGCCTCGCCCTCAGGGTCACTCCAATCAATCGCAAACAGCAATAATTGCGCCCCGTCCCAACGCCCCGCGATCAAATCATCCTCACGCACCGCATCGCTGGATAGCGCACCCGTCACCTCCATCGTATCGACGCCCATCCCGCTTTTCTGATGGATCGCGCTCGGCACGATCCCCGGCGTCGCCCGATAGGTCAGGCCATCCCGCCACAGATCGCGGTCATGCGAGGTCAGCCCGATCGCCACGCCATCGCGCCGCTGCAATCGCCAGCACAAAGCGACCGTCATCACCTCCGGTTGCAGCCAGTCCGGCATGGCTCAACCCTCCCGAACTTCGACCATCGGCACGCTCGCCGCCTCGCCCGCGCGAAAAGTCGCCCGGCTCACCTCCAAGCGATCCTCGGCAAAGCGCACCGGCACCTCAAACAAAAATCCTGCCGTAATCGGCACGCCTGCTGCCGGGGCAATATCAAAGCTCACCACCCCCTTTGGCCTTAAGGTCCAGCCGTCCAAAATCTCGACCCCGGCCAGTGCAATCCGCACCGATCCGGTCAAAGGTCGGGTAATCCGGCGATGCTGATAATCGGGCGCGATGCCGTAATTCTTGACTAGGTCGAACGCGGTCGTCTTGCCATCGCCAATCCCGATCTGCTGATCGAGCACACCGGGCGCATCCGTCATATGATTGCTGCTGAAATCGAACGGGTCGCGAAAACGAAACCCCCGCGCCGCGCCATGACGCGCCCGAATAAACGTGATCAGCGTCTCGATATCCGCTTCGGACCGCAACCCCGGCCCGGCATCGATCTGCAACCGCGCATCCGCCCATTCGGCATTGCGCTGCTCCGCGCCCGATGCCGTCGTCACAATCGCCGTCGAAAATTGCGGCGCAATGGTCGCCTCACGACCCAAAGCCAATGGGAACGCCACATCGTCAAATGCCTGCATGCGCCCGTCCTCCTCATCAAAATGGAAATAGCCATCGCGCATCACCTGCGGCAGCGCCCAAATAAAGGTCTCGGCCACCCCGCGCGCCCGGCCCGCCTCGGCGGCTGCATCAATCTGCGCCCATTGCGCCTTGTCGGCAGGCAACAGGACAAAACCCGCAAAATAATGCTGCGCCGACACCGGATAGCCCAGCCGCTTGCCCGCCACCGCCGTGCCGCGCGCGGTCAACCCGGCATTATTGGCCGTGACCCAATCATAATCCTCAAATTGCAACACATCGAACGCGGGGCGCGCCCATCCCAAAGGCACATTCGCCCGCTTCAATGCCGGCGCCGCCTCATCCAACACCGTCGGCAAATAAACGAGGATCAACAACACCGCATCGGGATGATCCAGCCGCACCGCCGCCGTCAGCGCCGCCGTCGATGCCGCCAGCACCGCCCCGGCTTTGTCCAGCAACGCCGTCTGCGCCGCCGTCATCGCGCCGCGCACATCCGCAATCGCCACCGGATTACCGCCAAATACCGCCTTGGCCGCCTCATCATACAGATGCACCCGGCCATCATTGGTCGTCCACCACCAGGGCTCGCCGACCTGAAACTGCACCCGCAGACCCGCCCCGCCCGCAATCGCGCAAAAGGCGCGGGCCACCGCCTGCAAATATCCCATCGCCCCTTGATGCGCGGGCGATAATAACGTGGACGGTGGCACCCATCCGGTCTGCGCCGCAACACCATTCAGGTCGCGCTGCTTCCAATCGTTCCAGCAATGGGCATCGAACAATTCATAGGAAAGGGACCAGATCACCTCATATCCCTGTGTCCGCGCCCGCGCCGCAAAATCGTGATGCCATGCGCTGCACGGCGCATTCAACACCCCGCCCGACAGGCTCACATAATGTCCGCCCGATGCGGGTTCGAGCCGAAAATAATGGCTCATCCCGACATAATGATTGATCGTTCCGCGATACCCAAGCTGCCGTATGTTCCGCAGCATCCGCTCCGGCGTCAGATTATAGCTATCGTCATATCCAGTCGCGATCCGCAGTCCATGCTCCGGCGCGATCATATCGCCCAGCGCCAGCATCGACCCCGGCCCATCGCACCGAATGCCGCTCATCTCGGCCCAGCCTTCCACCGCCCCCGGCAGGCTCGCGCCGCCCGCATCATATCCCGGCGGCACCAGCGAAATAAACATCCGGTCAATATCCCCGGCCCATACCGGCACGGCCTCGCGCGGCAATAAAAACCCGCCCGCCATCGCATCGAAATCCAGCGACACCACCGCATCGGTCGCAGACCCCTTAGCGTAATTCCACAGCCGCACATACCAGCTACGCGGCGTGCCATTCTGGTCGCGCCCCTCAATCGTCAACACCGGACCATTCAATTGATTGAGCGGAATAATCCCGCCCGACCGCCACCGAAACTGGAGCTTGCATCCGCGAAAATCGCGGTTGGTGGCATAAGCCAACAACGGATGGTCATAATGATCGACCGCATCCCAAATCAGTCCGGCCAGATCATTCGCCTTGTAAAACACCACATCGACCCGCAACGCATCAAAACCGTTGGTCGTGACCGAGGCCATCATCGGTCGTGGAAAATTCACCGTCCAGAAACGCGGATCAAACCGCTTCAACCAGCCCTGCGCCAAGGCATCACCAGCTCTTGCCAGCCAATATCCCATGCCGCTTCCCCTTTATTACTCAACGATCAACACGCATCCGACAATTCAGGCCGCCAGCTTAGCCCGCCCGCTCCATCGCCCCGCGCACCGCACGCGCCACCTGCTTGGATGATCGCGCCAGCATATCGGGCGCGCTGCCTGCGGGCGCATTGATGCTGATCGCGACCCGCACCTCGCGCCCGCCACCGCCACCACCCCCACCCGCCGCCGCAATCCGCCCCTCCGCGCCGGGCGTGAACCATTCCGGCCCATTTTCACCGACACGATAGGCCCGCCCGGCCGATACCGGCCCGCCGGTCGCCCGCCCCGGCGCACCCAATAGGCCGCCGAGCAACTTGACCCCCGCGCCGACCAGTCCGCCACCCGCACCGCCGCCAATCCCACCAATTCCGCTCGAAATCGCGCTGGCAGCAATCTCCGCCAACACCGACAGCGCGACCCGCTTCATATCCTCAAAGCCGAATTTCCCGGTCCGAACCGCGCGCAACAACGCGCCCTCGATCATCCGCCCCGCCTTTTCGGCACCATCGACCAACGGCCCGCCCATCTGGCCGCGCAACACATCCACATCCTTGCCAAATGCGCCGGTATCGGCCCGCACCTGCACCAATAATCGGTCAATCACCTCATCCATCCGGAAACCTTTCCATCAGCGCACGCAACGCCCCGGCATCGACCGGCATGGCCGCATCCAGCCTCATCTCGCCCGCAAAAGCCGCGATCACATCGCCCAATTCCTGCGGCGTCGCCCGCCAGAACTCCTCGGGCCGCCAGCCGCACAGCACCGCCGCCAGCCCGCACAGCCGCCGCGCCTGCGCCGCGAACATCATCGCCCCTGTAGAATCTGGCCCAGCAACACCCGCAACACCGGGGTCACGCCCGCCAGCCCCTGCGCCATCACCAATTCGCCCAATCGCTCGCGCTGCAACCCTTCAGGTCGATCCGTCACACAATGCCAGAACAAGGTGACAAGCTCGCTTATCCCCAACCGGCCAGATGCCGCGCGCTCGACCAGTTCAAACAACGGCCCCAATTCCTCCTCCGCCGCGACCAACGCCTGAAAACTGGGCCGTAGCACCAATTCCATTCCGCCCGCCCGCAGCAACGCCTCGCCCCGCGCCGGGTTCGCCGCACTCATGAATTCGTCACCGGACCAGAGGATTCCAGTGCCAAAGTGTAATTGCGCTCGCCATTGAAATCCCCGGCATATTCGAGCCGGGTCAACAAAAACCGCCCCTGCAACTGCTCGCCGCCTTCAAAGCTCAACCGATACTCATCGACCTCGCCACTCAACGCATTGGCCTTCAACCGCGTCTCCGCCGCCGATCCGGTAAATATCCCGCTCGCCGCGACCGACACGGACCTGACCCCCGCGCCCGACAATAATTCGCGCCACCCGCCCGAATCCTTGTTGGTAATCACCACCGGATCGCCATTGATCGTCAATTGCGTCGTCTTCAGCCCCGCCACCGTCGTAAATACCGGCACCTGCGCGCCATTGCCGATCTTCAACAGAAAGGCACTTCCCTTCTCCGCCGCCATCTCAATCCCCCTTATTCTGCCAAAATCCGCGCGCGATATTCGATCATGCCCAGCCACGGCCCATCGGCATCCCGCACGATCCGCGACCGCAAAAACACAAGGCTCACCACCCGCATCGCCCCTGCGGCCAAATCCACGCCCAACATCGCCTTTTCCGCCTGCGCCATCAGGCCATGCAACGCGCTCGCCGCCGCGCCATCGCTCCACAGGCTGATCGTCACCCGCACCTCGCGCCCCTGCCCGGTCTTGTGGCTCCAATCCGTCACCGGCCCGCAATCGACCCCGGCCCAAGGCAACACCGCCCGTACCGGCAACCCGTCAAACACGCCCGATACCGCCGCCATCAACACCGGGTCCGCCACCAGTGCGGCCACCACCGCCTGCTGCACCGCCATCGCCTCGGCACTCATCCGTCAACCCTCCCGAAATCCCGCAGCCGCGCATCAAAGGCCATGCGCCGCAATAGCCCCCGGCCAATCAGCACCAATTCCCCCGCCGCGCCCGCCTCGGCCCGCACATCGCCGGGCAAACGCGCCGCCGCCGTCTCCACCAATTGCGCGATCACTGCCGCCACGCGCACCGCCGCCAAGGCCTCGGCCCGCGCCACCGCCCGCGCCCTCATGCCGCCAATTCCATCACCAGCATCATCCGATCCGGCCACACCGGGTCCGTCAAAATGGAGATCAGGCGATAGCTCGTCCCCGCCCAGACGACCCGACAATCAAGATCAATGTCCCCGCGCGTCCGGATCGTGACCAAATATCGCGGCCAAGATGTCACCCGCACGCCCGATACCGGCGCGGCGGGCCGCTCGGCCTCAATCGCGGCCCAACAACACGCCACCGTCACCCATTCGCCCACCGCCCCGCCCAACGCATCCCGCGCCGGGTCGCGCCGCTCAAATGCCACGCGATGCCGCATCCGCCCGGCCAGCTCGCCGCCGGTCTTCACAACATCATCCGCCGCCAGGGCCGCCACATGGCGGTCACCGCAGCGGGCGGTCCTTCATCATTGCCGTCATCGCGATGGGTATAGCCATGGGCCGCCAGCCGGATCACCCCTTGGCGCAGCGACGCGGGGACATCACCCCAGCCCAAGCCGAGCCCCGCCCGATAGCGCACCTCCAGCCAACGCGCCCCGACATCGCCCGCCTGCCGGACCCAGCCATCCCCCGCCGGATCAATATCCACCGCATAATCGCCGCTACCCAACAGGCTGACCTCAAACGCATCGGACACTGCAGACACCCCTTGAATTGCCCGTACAGGCCGATGCCGCAACCGCTGCCAAGACGATGCAGCGGGCACCCGCTCCGTCACCTCGCGCACGACCATCAACTGGCCGATATACGCCTCGCCCAACAATATCGCCGCATGAACCAATCCCTCGATCAGCCCATCCTCGGCCACATCATCCAGCCGCAGCCACGCCCGCGCCTCGTTGATCGCCGCCTGTTCGACGATCAACGGCGCCACCAGAGTCATGCCGCCCCCCCGCGCTCACCGATGCCAATCGCCAGCAATGCAAAAATGCCCGCCCCGATCTGGCCCACGGCCTGCACCTGCTCGACATTCGCGCCCGCCGCCAAGGCCAGCGCCCCCAATCCGGCCCAGCTGCTCGGCTCACGCAGCCGCTTGAAAATCCATTTCTTCATGCCCTTAACTCCCGTTACGCCACCAACAAAACGGGCCGGAGGCACACGCCCCCGACCCTCAAAACGAACGTTTTTAATTGCCGTTATTTCCGAGCCGCCGAATGCAAGCATCCGGCTAGAAATCACTCGATTTTTACACCGTGCCAAACTTCAACAGCTTGATCGCCTCGCTGTTCATCACCGCGCCGCCCACGCGCTTGGTCGCGTAAAAATGGACAAACGGCTTATTGCTATAGGGATCGCGCAAAATCGTCGTCTCGCGCCGCTCGGCGATCAGATAGCCCGCCTTGAAATTACCAAAGGCAATCGACAGGCTGTCCGCCGCCATATCCGGCATGTCCTCGGCCTCGATGACAGGATAGCCCAACAACGTATCCGCCCGACCATCGCTCAGGCCCGGCTGCCACAAAAACGCGCCATCGGCGGTTTTGAACTTGCGGATCACGGTCGCCGTCGCGCTGTTCATCACAAACACCGCGCCCTGGCGATACGGCGCGCGCAATGTCTGCACGAGGTCAATAAGCTTATCCGCCCCGGTCGCGCCAAAGCCACCCGCCGCCCCCGTCGCCAGATATTGCAACGTACCAAAAGGCCGGATCGCATCGCCGGTCGCCGCCACTGGCCCATTCAAAAAGCCCTTGGGCCGATTAACACCACTGCCAGCAATAAACGCCGCCCCTTCGGCCCGCGCAAATTCACGCGCAATCTCATCGGCCAGCCACGCCTCAACATCGAACTGCACATCATCCAGCATCGTCTGGCTCGCCGCCGGATTGGCATAAAGCTCGCCCATCGGCGGCGCGATTTCGTTAAAGTCCGGGGTATCCGTCATAGGCCGCGCCGCATCCTCGGCCACCCAACCGGATGGTGCCCCCCCGGTCGTCACCAATTTGCGATAACCAGCGGATCCGACCTGCACGACATTGGCAATCGCCCTGATCGGCGAAATCGACTTCATCGTCGCATCGATCACGCTATCGATCGTGCGCGGCACAGCATAGCCGCCATCGGCGTTATTGGAGCCGATCAGGCTCTTCATCTCCACGCCCAACAGGCCCCGGCGCAAATAGCCATCGACAAACTGCTTGCGCGCCGCCTCGCCATCCGCACTCTTCACCCCGCCCTCAAGCGCGGGTCGCCCGGCCTGCAACGTCTGGCGCTCCACCAGTCGCTTCAACGCGCCAATCTCATTGGTCAACGCCTCAATCCGCGCATCGCCCGCCTGCTCGACCGCCTCAAAGCTCGCCTCCAACGCATCGGCCTTCACTTCATAGCCCAAGTCCACATCACCCATTTTGTCGCTCCCCATCTTGTCGCTCCAAGTTAAAAACCCACAAAAAAGGCCCGCCTCTGTTGCCAGAGACAGGCCCATCCACACCCTCGTCACGCCACCCCGATTGGCAGCCTAACCCTCCACCATATGCACCCGCGCTAATGGCTGCATCGGCGTCGCCACCACCGATACCTCGATCAGTTCCAGCTCCTGCAATTCGCGCACGCGCCCGGCCCGCCCCTTCACCACGCGATAGCCAAAGGACAATCCATCCACGCGCCCGGCCCGCAGCATCGCCATCGCCTGTTGCGCGACGGGTCCCTTGCCCTCGATCCGACCAATAACGCGCAATCCGCGCCGATCCTCGCGCAACTGCTCCACCCGCCCGATCACGCGCCCCGCATCATGCTGCCACAATAACGGCACGCCGCTTCCCGCTCTGGCTAAAGTCCGCGCAGATGCGCCGGGCCGGATCACATCCCCGCCCCGGTCCACCCGGTCAAACACCGCCGCATAGCCCGCAAAGCGCATCACGCCGCCAACCTGTCGGAAAGCCCCAAACGCCACGCCAGCGCCAACACCATCAACGCCAACATCATTCGCACCAGCCAGCCAATCACGGCATGTCGCGCCGATGCCTTGGCATCGCGCCACGCCCGCAATAACTCCCGCAGCTCATTCATATCCCGCGCCGCATGGTCATCCGACAGGCCCAGCCGGTGCAACGCCCGCGCCGCGCCCAGATCGCTCGCCTCCTCAATCATCGCGCGCAGCGTAATCAAATCCGCGCCCCGCCCTTCGCCCTGCGCCACCAATTGCGCCAGCAACGCCGCCTCGGTCATCCGCGCCCCCCTTCTGCCACCTGCGCCGCAAAGCCCAGCATCTCGCGCTTCTCTCTATCCGTCAGGAAATCCGCCGCCGTCACCTGCGCCCATAATCGCTCGCGATCCTCGCTCAACGCCGGGATCATATCGGTATCGACCAACAACCGCCCCTCGGGCCAATATCCCTTCAACCCGCGCTCGATCGTCCCGGTGATCTTGCTCAACAACGGCAAGATCGTCAGCCGCCACAACGCCCGATTGGCCTCGCGATAATTGGCATAGGTCGCATCGCCGGGCAGGCCCATCAACATCGAAGGCACCCCGAACGCGAGCGCAATATCCCGCGCCGCCCCGGCTTTCAGGCCCGCAAAATCCATATCCGCAGGAGACATGCTCATCGCCTGCCACTTCAATCCGCCTTCCAGCAACATAGGCCGCCCGGCATTGGCCGCGCCTTGAAACCCGGCCTCGATCTCGGCCTTCAATCGCTCGAACTGATCGGGTGATAACGCCGCCCCCGGCTCGCCCGGATCAAACACCAGCGCGCCTGATGGCCGCGCCGCATTATCCAGCAACGCCTTGTTCCACTTTTGCGCGGCATTATGAATCGCGACCGATCCGGCCGCCGCCTCCAAACACCCCAATCCATAATGATCGTCCATGGGGTGAAACTGGCGAATATGGATCACGCCCACGCGCCCAAATTCATCCACCGCCGCAATCCGCTCAATCGTCTGGCCGACGCGATATTCATACGCCATCGGCCAGCCCGCCGCATCGGCAATCACCGTCACCCGCTCTGGCCGCAACGGATAGAGCGCCACCGGCATCTCCCCCGCGCCCCCCAAGGCCACGCGCACAAACGCATTGCCATGCAGCAACAATTGCGCCGCCACGGCCTCGATCAAGCCATCGCCAGTGGCCCCGCCGATCAACCCGGCCATCGCCGCGCCGTCCGGCCCTTCGCCATAAATCGCCGCGCTCTGCGCCCCTTCCGCGACCATCCGCACGGCGCGCAACGCCACGGGATTATCCATCACGGCAGACCGCACCCGCGCCTCATAAGAACGCGGCCAATAGCCGGCTTCCTCCCCCCCCCAAGCAAACCCCACCCCACGCGCCAACGCCGGACGCGACACATCGCGCCCGGCCGATTTCCTGCCGAACCATTTCATGATCGAATGTCCTTTTAGATTGCCCGCATCACTGCAACGCGAGGCCAAAGCCTCACAACCCCCGCACCCGCACCTCACCGCGCCCCCGGCCCAACATCAGCTCGGTCAGCGCCCAAACCATCGCATCGGCGCGGTCCGGCGATCGCCTCGGTCCTTCATATCCACCGCCCAAAATCAGCCCGGACAATTCATCCTCCAACGCCGCAAACCCGCCGACCAGCTTCGCCCGCCCGGCTTCAAACAACGCCGCCACCGGCTCCGCCCGCGCCGATTTCCCCTTGCTCGCATGCACCAGCCGCAACGGCAGATCAAAGGCGGCGGCCCGCAACACGCTCTCGACCATCGCCCCGCCATTATTGGCCTCGGCCACCACCCGGTCGGCCTGATGCCGCATCGCCGTGGCGGCCACCGCCCTTGCCCAGCCCTCCGGCCCGCGCCCCTCGACGCTCGCATCCTCAATCACATACGCTACGCCGTCACGCCCCAACCCGGCCACCACAATCCCGCACGCATCGCCATTGCCCGCGCCTGCCGGGGGATCGACCGCGATAACCAACCGCCGCAACAGCGGCAATTGATCCGCGCCCACCCGGCTCGCCTCGATCAACGCGCGCGGCCATAAAGACCCCGCGACATCCTCGATCAATTCGCCCTCCAGTTCTTGTCGGCCAAGTCTTGTCCCGCCATAATGCGCCATCATGGCGTGGCGAAACGCATCGGGTAGCATCAGATTATCGCGCGTCCTGCCCTTGGTGACGACCGTATCCGCCGCCGCCAAAATTCGCCGCAATATCGGCACAGCGCGCGGCGTGGTGGTCACCAGCACACGCGGATCACGCCCCGCCCGCATCGTCATCGCGAGATTGTCCCACACAGCTTGCGCCTGCGACCATTTCGCCAATTCATCGCACCAGCCATGGCTATGCTCCGGCCCGCGCAATTTCTCCGGACTTTCCCCTGAATAGAGCCACGCCTCCGCGCCGCTTTTCCAGCGCAACCGCCCGCGCGATGGCTCCCAAACGGGCCGTGTCGCCGTTGGCGCAATCGCCAACAGGCCGCTCGGCCCCTCGACCATCACCGCCCGCGCCTCTTCCATCGTCGCGCCAACCAACGCAATCCGCACCGTCTCACCGGCACGCGCATTTTCGGCAACGGACCGCACCCACTCCGCCCCCGCCCGTGTCTTGCCAAAGCCCCGGCCCGCCATGATCACCCACGTTCGCCAATCGCCATCGGGCGGCAATTGCCTTTTATCCGCCCAGAACGACCAATCCCGCAACAAGGCACGCCAATCGCCGGTCGCGTGCGTCAAAGCCGCAAGGCCCGCCCCCCCCGCCCGCGCCACCTGCGCCGCGACCGACATATTCGCCTGCATCGTCATCGCACATCCTCATGGATCAATCACCGTCCGCCCCGTCCACATCCCCCGATGCCCCCAGCCGCGCCAGCCGCCGCAACACCTCGGCCCGCGCCTCATCCTGGCTCGGCTCATCGCCCTCGCCCTGCTCGGCGGCAGCACGTTCGGCCACCACCCGGCCATAGACATCGGGCCTGCGTGCTTTCAAAATGAACATCGCCAGCGCATCCGAATAATGCCGCACGCTGCCGACCTGCTGCCCACCATAAAAAACTGGCTTTTCGACCCCTTGGCGCACGCGCAGCACCAGTTCTTCCTCCAGCGCGTCCAATGCCTCGGTCACTGCGGCATCCCATTCGGCGGCAAAGCCCGCGCTCCGTCCGCGCTGGGCATAAACGGTGCTGGTCGCCAGCCCCGCCTCACGTGCCGCCCGGCTGACATTGGCCGTCCGCCGCAACACTTCCAGAAAACACGCCCGCCGGATCGCTTGCGACGGCAATTTGCGCCCCTTGGCCTTGGCCCCCGCCTTGACCGGCAGATTCGTCCCCGCTTTCTTGGTAACCCTCGCTCGCCTTACACCGCCGACCTTGCGCGGCCCTGCGCCGCCACCGGATGCCACCGATCCGCCTACATCGCCCGCCATCCCTCACCCCCAATGAAAAGGGCCGGTCAGCCTCGACGCCGGGTGTCCCCATCGCCAAGGCCCTGCTCGCAATTCTTCAGTGTTCCTGTTGTGTACCAAATCAGCGTGACGATGTCAAGACAATATAACCTATATGGTTATTTATACTCAGCCAATCTTCGCCAACACTCTGCGCTCTTTCTCTATAATCGGCACAAAACTGGGCCGTGCAAGGATGTTGGCCAAATAGGCATTCACCTTGGGCCAACGCGCCGGGTCCAAATTCACCCCGGCATATTGAAAATTGACAAAGGGCGATGCCACCGCAATGTCCGCAAGGCTGAAACAATCCCCCACCAGAAAGCCCGATGCTGGCACCACGCCCTCAAGATAATCGATCAAGGCCGGCAATTTATCGCGCTCGAAATTGTCCGCGACCGCCTGATCCCCCGGAATTTTCATGAATTTCGGCGCGACGATGCGATTGAAAAATATCGCATACACGCCCGCAGCTAAAATCGAATCCGCATATTCCTCATACCAGATCGTTCTTGCCCGGTCTTGCGGCGAAGACGGAATCAAGCCGCTGCCAGGAAATTTGGCATCGAGATAGGCAATGATTGCCGATGAATCCGGCAAGCTGAAATCCTCATCCAGCAGTGCCGGTATTTTCTTGAACGGGCTGGCCTTCAAAAATTCGGGATCAACGCTATCTGGTCCCGCTGGCACGACATCCAGCGCGATCCCGCATTCCGCCGCATAGACCATGACCTTACGGACAAAAGGCGAAAAGCTGCTGCCAAATAACTTCATTTCCGAACCTCCCCAAACCGAATGCATCAACCGGCGGCGCGCATCACCCGTCCGCCTGCATCCCATATTGCTTCAACAAATCGTATAAAGTCGGACGGCTGATGCCAAGCAGCTTGGCCGCCGCCGTGACATTGCCCTCGCACCGCGCAATCGCCTGCCGCATCGCGCGTCGATCCGCGACCTCGCGCGCCGCCTTGAGGTTCAGCAACTCCCCGGCCCCCTCGCGCCCCTCAAGATCAAGGTCGGCAGCCGTCAACAATTTGCCATCCGCCATGATGACGGCCCTCTTCATCCGGTTTTCAAGCTCGCGCACATTACCCGGCCAGCCCCAATCATTGAGGATCGACAACGCATCCGGGGCCAACCCCTTGACCTGAGGATTCATCTCGCGCGCAAATCGACTGACGAAATGCTTCGCGAGCAAGGTCACATCCCCATGGCGCTCGGCCAGATTCGGGATTTTCACCACAATCTCGGCCAATCGATAATAAAGATCCTCGCGAAACGTCCCCGCCGCGATCATCTCATCAAGGTTGCGATGGGTCGCGCACACAATCCGCGTGTCGACCGCAATCGACTTGCGCCCGCCAATCCGATCAATCACCCGCTCTTGCAAAAACCGCAGCAATTTTACCTGCACCGGCAACGGAATATCGCCGACTTCATCCAGGAACAACGTCCCGCCCTCGGCCAATTCCACCTTGCCCTCGGTGGTCTTGATCGCCCCGGTAAACGCGCCCTTTTCGTATCCGAACAGTTCCGCTTCCAACAGATTTTCCGGAATCGCGGCACAATTGATCGCCATAAACGGCCCCTTGCGCCGCTTGGAACTGTCATGCACCCCCTTGGCCAGCAATTCCTTGCCGGTGCCAGACGCCCCCAACAGCATCACCGACACATCCGCAGGCGCAATGCGCTCAATCGTCCGCACGACCTTCAACATTTCCGGCGCGGCCGTGATCATCCCGCCCAACACCGTCACATCCCCGCTGCCCATCTGCGCCAGCCGCTCATTCTCGGCCTCAATCCCATGCAGATGAAACGCGCGCCGCACGATCAGGCCGAGTTCGTCAATATCGACCGGCTTCTGGTAAAAATCATAGGCCCCGCCCGCAATCGCCCGCAATGCGCTCTCACGCGCGCCATGGCCGCTCGCAACGATCACCTTGGTGTCGGGTTTCAGCGCCAAAATCTCGGCCAGCGTGGCAAAGCCCTCGCTCGTCCCATCCGGGTCGGGCGGCAGGCCAAGGTCCAGCGTCACCACCGCCGGCTCTTCCGCCCGCAACGCATCAATCGCCGCCGCGCGCGTCCCGGCAATGACGACATCATAATCCTCATAGGCCCAGCGCAATTGACGCTGCAGCCCCTCATCATCCTCGACGATCAACAATTTCGGTCGGTTTTCCGACATCAGGCCACCATCTTTCCGCTTGTAATATCGCTCGTCATCGCCGCCTCGCCCTCACCGCCCGCCATTTGGACCAGCGGCAATAAAATCGCAAAGCAACTACCCTTGCCCGGCTGGCTTTCCACTTCAATCCGCCCGCCCATCGCCTGTATCAAGCTACGCGCTTCAAATGCACCAATCCCGAAACCATTTTCTTTGGTAGAGGCAAAGGGCTTGAACAATCGGGTCCGGATAAATTCCGCCGTCATGCCGCACCCCTCGTCCCGCACCTCGATCCGGGCCATCCCGCCCATCCATTTGATACTGACCGCCACCCCGCCACCGGTCGAACTGGCATCCAAGCCATTTTGCACCAGATGCAGCAACGCCTGTTCCAACCGAGCCGGATCGACGATCACATCAAGATCGTCCATCGCTCCGAATGTGACCGGGGCCAGCTTTTGTTTAGGGGCCAATATCTGCGCCACAAGATGCTTGATCGGCATAGCCCGCGGCTCATCCGCCCGCGATTGATGATGCTGCGAAAGCCGCGCCAACATGTCGTTCATCTTGTCGACCGAGGCGCGTATCGTCGCGATCATATCCGCCCTGAATGCTGGATTATCCGCATGGCGCTCTGCATTGCGGGCCAACAGGCTCAACTGGCTCACCAGATTCTTGATGTCATGCATGATGAACGCAAATCGGCGATTGAACTCGTCAAATCGCCGCGCATCCGACAAAGCCTCCTGTCCCTGAGCTTCGGCCAGATAGCTCGCCGCCTGCCTTCCCACGATCTTGAGCAGATCGAAATCTTCCCAATCCAGCGCGCGATCGACCAAGGGCGACTGCACCACCACCAGCCCGAACAATCGGTCGCCATGGATCAACGGCACGCCCGCCCATGCCAGTTGCTCTTCCACCAAACGCCCCGGCACAGCATCGACACCATCATCCGCATAGCCATCCTCGCGCGGATCACGCAATGCGCCAAATTCAATCACCCGCCCGGTGTCTTCCAGCCATGCGCTCATCTTTGCCGCATCGCCGAAATCCTCATCCGCAAGGCCACTCCAATTACGCCGTGCCGTGAGTTTCAGCCGACCCGTATCGTCCGGCATGAACAATGCACCGCCCGGCGACTCTGTAATATCGGCAATCGCCCGGATCACGCGCTCGGCAATCGGCTCATCGCTATCAAAGGGGCTGGATAATGTCCGGGTAAATCGCAGCCACTCCTCGCGATAATCATAACGGTGGCGAAAGAAATGCTTGGCGATTTTTACCTTCAACCACGCCCGTACCCGACCCGATGGCAACAACACCAGTGCCACCACCGACATGCCGAACACGACCGTAATCTGGCCTATCTCGGCGCGGGTGCCACCGACGGCCTCAATCGCGCGGGTCGCAATCGCCATGCAAATCAGGTAAAAACCTATGGCCACCAACGACAAGGATTGAAACGTCAGGCGACGCGACAATTGCAGCTTCCACATGCGGTTGCGCCGTGCCGCCAACACGAACAACGGCACCAGCATCACCATGATCATGCCACGCATCGCAAACAGCATGGGCGATAATTGATGGGTCAAATAGGTCGTGGTGTAGATATTGAGATCATACATCCACATCCCCGCCAGCGCGACGATCGGCATCATGATCCCCCAGCGCCCATCGGGCGATGTGGCGGTATACAGATTATGCACCAACAACAGCGCACCGACCGCAAAGATCATCCGCAACGCAGTGCCTGAATAAAACAATGTTTCCGACACATGGCTTGCACCGGGTTGCGCATTGAACGACACCAGCACCGGCACGGCCACCACCGTCACCATGCACAAGGCAGCATAGACCGCAATGACCGAGCGCCGCTGCGGACCGCGATGCCCATGCAGAAACAGCACCAGCATGAATCCGAGCCAGCCCATGTTGCGCATCGATTCCAACATGATCGCCGCCAATGAATATGGCCCGAACACCGAAATGGTCAGCGCCCAGACCGATGTCAGTGCAAAGGCCAGCGCCAACACCCATCCCCGCGATGCCTGTGTGGGCCGCCCTGCCTGCCACAACGCCAGCATGGCAAAGGCAACGGACGCCAGCGCATGGGTCCACAGGCTGACAAACACCGCCGTCATCATCGCACACCCTCCGGCCACAGCACCACGCGCACCGTCTGCAGTAAAATCAACACATCAAGAAACGGCGTATAATTCTTGGCATAATAAAGATCATATTCCAGCTTGGCCCGCGCATCCTCGATCGACGCGCCATAAGGATAATTAATCTGCGCCCAACCGGTAATCCCCGGCTTCACCATATGGCGCTCGGCATAATAAGCGATCTTGCTTTCAAGATCGGCAACAAAGCTTGGCCGTTCGGGACGCGGGCCGACAAAGCTCATCTCGCCTTTCAGCACGCTCCACGCCTGCGGCAATTCGTCGATCCGCGTCATCCGCAACAACGCGCCCACCCGTGTGATGCGCGGGTCATTCGCCTGCGCCCAGATCGCCTCGCCCCCGGCCTCTGCATCATGGCGCATCGACCGCAGCTTGATCATATTGAACGGCACGCCGAAAAGTCCGATCCGCTGCTGTCGGTAAAACGACCCGCCGGGACTTTCCAGCCGTACCAGGGCCGCGCACAACAGGATCAACGGCGCGGTCGCCACCAACAACATCCCGCTCGCGACAATATCGAACATGCGCTTGGCCATACCGGACAAACGCCGCCCCGATGAAAATCCGTCCGAGAAAATCAACCAGCTCGGATTGATGCTGTCGAGGTCGACCCGCCCCGTTTCCCGCTCCATGAAAGTCGACAATTCATTGACATGCACGCCGGTCGTCTTGATCCGCAACAAATCCGCCAGCGGCAACGCATTGCGCCGTTCTTCCAACGCCAGCACGACCTCGCTCGCGCGCAGACGCACCACATGATCGGCCAGACTCTCGATATCGCGCCGGTTGATCGCCCCGGCAATTTCCTGCGGCCCATCATTCATCGCCACATAGCCGGTGACGGAAAATCCTGCGCCGGTCCGATTGGCCACTTCCTCGATCCGCGCGGCACGCGGTCCCGCGCCCAATACCAGCAAGCGCCGCTTGAACGCCTCGCCGCCCAGCAACCGCCCCAGCATCAACCGCACGCAGACCAACATGCCAAAGGCAAGGGCCATGGCAATCACCGACACCGAACGCCATAATTCCACCATCGGCACGGCGAGCAACAGCAACGCCAGCAGAATGATTCCCAGCGAAATCGCCACCAACAATCGGGAAATCGCAAAGCGCAAGGACTGGAGCGCATCCGTGCCATAACAGCCGACCGCAATCATCGCGAACTGGAGCGCGACGGCAAAGGAAAGATTGGGAATCAAGCGATCCTGAAATGGCCCCAGCGCTTCCGGCACATGCCCATATCGAATGATCCAGCCACCTTCGGCGGCAAAAAACAACGCAAGCAGGTCCACCAACCCCAGCAACATCACAGCATGGGGAATATAATGTTTAAACAACCTGATCACGCGGCTACCACCCTTTAATCTACTCCTGTGTCAAAAATGCCGACAATCTCTTGGCCTTGTCGCATCAATTGACAAACATTCCCTTAAGCATTCTCCGCGCCCGCCAACAGCCCCCGATCAAAGATTCCCACGCCCGTCCTCCTAAGTTTGATCGACAAACCTCACTTGAGTGCTTGGACAATTGCAAAAGCGCCTTTATGGCGAATGCATCATGGCAGACACTACGCCGCTCGATCGCTTCAAGTCCGTCCTGACCGGGGCGACAAGGGCCATTGCGCACGAACCCGAAATCGAGGTCGCCTTCACGGCAGATGCACCGCATCATGTGGGGCAGGTGCTGCGCGTGCCCTTGCCCGCCCGCTCGCTCCCCGCCGATCAGGTCGCCGAAGCCCGCGGCTTTGCCGATGCCATGGCGCTGCAATTGCGCCATCACGACACTGGCCTGCACCTGCGCGCCGCCCCCAGCGATCCCATCGCCCGCGCCGTGTTCGATGCGGTCGAAACCGCCCGGGTCGAAGCCTTGGGCGCACGCGACATGGCAGGCGTACGCGCCAATCTCGGCCATGCGCTCGACGTGCGCCTGCGCTCGGACCCGCTGGTACGTGCCCAACGGGCCGAAGACGTGCCCTTGGCCACCGCCCTTTCCCTGTTGGTGCGCGAACGGCTGACAGGCGATGCCCCGCCCGCCATCGCCGAACCGGGTCTGGCGCTGGTGCGTCAATGGATCGAGGACAAGGCTGGCAAGGATCTCGATGCGCTCGACACAGCGCTTGACGATCAATCCGCTTTTGCCAAGCTCACCACCAAATTATTGCAGGATCTCGACCTCACCCAGGCCCCCAGCGACGAGATGGAGCCGACCGAAGAGCAGGACCAGCAAGGCGGCGACGACGAAACCGAGGGCGAAGAAGACCGCGACAGCGAAGACGATGCCGGTTCCTCTGACAGCCAGATGGAGATGCGCGCCGAACCGATCGACAGCGACGGCGACGAGGGCGAATTCGAACAGCGCGACGAAGACATGCCCGAAGACACGGACGCCGAAACGGGCGATGATGGCGAAGAGGGCATGATGCCGGTCCGGCCCAACCGGCCCTTGTCCGATCTTGCGCCTGATTTCGATTACAAGGCCTTCACCACCGCGTTCGACGAAGAAATCGCCGCCACCGAATTATGCGAGGCCGAGGAACTGACCCGGCTGCGCGCCTATCTTGATCAACAGCTCGTCCATCTGCAAGGCGCGGTGACCAAGCTCGCCAACCGGCTGCAACGCCGCTTGATGGCGCAACAATCGCGCAGTTGGGATTTCGATCAGGAAGAAGGCATCATCGACGCGGCGCGCCTCGCCCGCATCGTCACCAGCCCCGGCCATTCGCTCAGCTACAAGATCGAACAGGAAACCAATTTCCGCGACACCGTCGTCACCTTGTTAATCGACAATAGCGGCTCGATGCGCGGTCGCCCAATCTCGATCGCCGCGATCAGCGCCGACATCATGGCCCGCACGCTCGAACGCTGCGGCGTGAAAACCGAAATTCTCGGCTTCACCACCCGCGCATGGAAGGGCGGGCAAAGCCGCGAAAAATGGCTCGCCGCCGGTCGCCCGGCCACGCCGGGCCGCCTCAACGACCTGCGCCACATCATCTATAAACAAGCCGACGAACCCTATCGCCGCGCGCGCAATTCGCTCGGCCTGATGATGCGTGAAGGACTGTTGAAAGAAAATATCGACGGCGAAGCCCTGCTCTGGGCGCATAACCGGATGATCACCCGGCGCGAGGAACGCAAAATCCTGATGGTCATCTCCGATGGCGCGCCGGTCGATGATTCAACCCTGTCCGTCAACAATGGGGCCTATCTCGAACGCCATTTGCGGCAGGTGATCGCCTGGATCGAAAACCGCTCGCCGGTCGAACTCTGCGCCATCGGCATCGGCCATGATGTAACGCGTTATTATCAACGCGCCGTGACGATCATGGACGCCGAACAATTAGGCGGCACAATGGTCGAACAACTCGCCAGCCTGTTCGACACCGACAAAAAATAACGCTTTACGCGCCGGTCACCGCCGCCCCGGCGCCAATGGCATGCAGCGCCACGCCATGTTGGCGCAACCACGCCCGCTCCGCCTTCGGTTCCCGCCCGAGCAGCGCCGCGACCAGCGCATGAAATTCCGGTCCATGGTGCATATGCACCAGATGCGCGACCTCATGCGCGACCGTCGCCGTCAACACGTCGGGCGGTGCCAAAATCAGCCGCCAGCTATAACGTATCGCCCCGGATGCGGTGCAACTCCCCCAGCGCGTGCGCGGATCGCCCACCCCGACCGAACGGATCACCCGCCCGGCCTGCACCGCCATCGCGCTGCTCTGCGTGCTCAATTCATGCCGCGCCTGTTCGCGCAGCCAGCGCAAGACGCGCCGCTCGATCCCGGCGCGATCACCGCCCACCAGCAACACGCCATCCGCTTTTTCGACCCGGCGCGGACGGGTCTCCAGCCAATCAATCCGATGCGGCACACCTTGAAATGGGATGGTTGCTCCATGATCCAACGGCTGATGCGCGACCCGGCGTGCCAAGATCCGATCCAGCCAATCACCCTGTCCAGCAGCCCAATCGAGCGCCGCCTTGACCGATCCCCGCGGCGGCACCGACAGGCACAACAGATGCTGTCGTCCATCATAACGCAACGTCCAGCGCCGGGCGCGCGGACGGCGCACCAGCCGCAATGTCATCTCGCGTTCGGCAATGCGAATGCGATGCAGCGCCGGATCAGAGGTCACGGTCAATCAAATGATATTCAAGGTCGCCCGCTTCATCTTCCGATACGGTCCAGCCCGAAACGGATTGCCCCGCCTTGCGCGTACTATCCGGATCGCCGGTGATCAACGGATGCCATTCCGGCAACGGTTCGCCCGCCGCCAGCAAGCGATAGGCGCAGGTCCCCGGTAGCCATTCGATCTCACGTGCCAGACGCGGGGTCAACCGCACGCATTCCGGCACATGAATTCGCCGATTGCGATAATCCGAACAGAATCCCGTGCGACGATCCAGCATCCGGCACGCCACATTGGTCGGCAGCAATTCGCCGCTATCTTCATCTTCCAACTTATGCAGACAGCATTTGCCGCATCCGTCGCACAGCGATTCCCACTCGCTCCGCGTCATTTTTTCGAGCGGCTTCTCCTCCCAGAACGGCCTGCTCATCGCACCCATTTTTCCAGATCGGCCAGCACCGACTCCGCCTTTTGATCGGGCGTCAGCAGCACAATCGGCTTGCCATTCGGGTCCATCAAAAAGGTCATGCGGCCATGGTTGACGAGATAATTGCCCTTGTCATCCGCATCGCCCTTCATCACCGGCACCGCAAAGGCGCGAGTCACTTCCGCGATCTGCGCGTCGCTACCGGTCAGGCCGATAAAGCGCGGATGAAAGGCCGCAACGAATTGCGCCAATTTTTCCGGCGTATCCCGCTTGGGATCAACCGTAATGAACAATGGCTGGACCTTGGCCGCCAATGCCGGGCTTTCTTCCTCGAACTTGCGGAACGCGAGCGCAAGCTGCTGCATATCGGTCGGGCAAATGTCCGGACACCAGCTATAGCCGAAATAGACCATGCGATATTTGCCCTGCAGCATCGCCTCGGTAAATGGCTGGCCCTTGGTGTCAGTGAGGTTGATCGGTCCGCCGATGGCAGCACCTTCCAACGGTGCCGGCTCGTTGCTGGCCTGCTGACAGGCAGGCAGCGCCACACATGCCGCAAGGGCAAAAAGGCTCAGGCGCAAATTGCTGACGATCCGTATCAATGCTCGACTCCATATTCGGCATGCATGCCATAGGCACTACAGGCGCAAGGCCCATATAAAAGGGCCGCACCCGCAGGTGCAGCCCCCTTATCATCATTTCATGCCCAAGGGCAGAAATTACATTTTCTTGGCGGCATCCTTGGTCGCAGCGCCGGCCTTTTCCATCGTGCCGCCAGCAGCTTCCATCGCACCGGCAGCCGCATCCTTGGCAGCTTCACCCGCCGCAGCCGCCGCTTCGCCAGCCGCATCAACCTTGGCATCTACCACATTGCCAGCCGCATCGGCAGCGCCCGCCGCAGCTTCCATCGTCGCTTCGCCAGCATTGGCCACATCAGCCGCCGCCGCATCGGCTGCTTCCGCGCCTTCTTCCTGAGTCTTTTGACCGCAGGCCGCAAGGCCAAGCGAGGCTACCAATATGAGTGAAAGAGCAAATGACTTCTTCATAGGCTTATCCTCCTAAGTACAAAACCGGCTACAGCGAGAAATCGCCAGAGCGGCCATGTGGTAACCCGGCCCATCTGCGCATGCAATGATCAAATCGGTCCGAATTTCACCATAAGGCTCAAGGCAGTACCTTCGGCGCAGGCGCGCCCGCATCCACCGGCGGCATCGGCGCATTCATCTGATCTGGCGCTATATTTTCCTGAGCAGGGTCTGCCACCCCCGGCGCAACCTCTGGAACCTCTGGCGAAACCTCTGCCGGATTGGCGCCATCGGTCACGCCCACATCGCTCGCCGCTGCATCGCTCACCGCCGCATCAAGCGCGCGATCCAGATCGCTTTCGCCATGATGGCCATTATCGCCACCCTCATCCCGGTTCTCGACCTGCGCCTGCCGGAATTGCTGGAATGCCGAACGTGCCATCGCATAGGAATCTGCACTGGTTTCCAGCGCACCATCAGCGCCGCTTTCGATCAGTCGATTACGGGTATCGATCACCTCCAGCGCGGATACGCCATAGCGCAGCCCTTGCGATGCACCGGATTCACGCAACGCCACCCGCCACGGATTGGTGAAAAAGCCCACACCGGTGCCAATTCCATCACGGAAATCCGATGGGCCAAGCAATGGCAACACCAGATACGGCCCCGGCCGCATGCCCCAAATCGCCATGGTCTGGCCGAAATCTTCCGGCGCCGCCTTGATGCCAAAGCCGGTCGCATGATCGGCAATGCCGCCCACGCCAAGGGTCGTATTGATCACGAACCGCGCCAAGGATTGGCCCGCACGCTTGAGCCTACCCTGCAATAACGCGTTCGCCGCCGAAAATGGTTCCGCCAGATTATCAAAAATGCGGGTGATCCCACGCCGCGCCGGTCGCGGGGTAACGGCGCGGTATACTTTGGTCACGGGCTTCAGCGCGACCTTATCAAGCGTATCGTTAAACTTCCACACCCCGCGATTGAAACCGCCCAGCGGGTCGCCCGCTTCACGGTCGGCGGTCGTCGCGCAGGCAGCAAGCGAGCACATCATCAACAAAGGCCATTTCGACATGATCTGGGCAATTTTCACAACAAAGATATCCCGACAATAATGTTACGGAGTAATACGCATGGGGCAGGGCGGGCGCAACTCGGTTGACATGATATAAAGAATTCTTTATGTCCTTATATCATGTCTGATGCGCTCCATGTCTTCCGGGCTTTGGCCGACCCTACCCGCTTGCGCGTGATGAATCTGCTGCGCGAAATGGAGTTATCCGTCGGCGAACTGGCACAGGTCTTGGGGCAAAGCCAGCCACGCGTGTCCCGCCATGTCAAGATTCTCGCCGATGCGGGCCTTGCCGAACGCCATAAAGAAGGCAGCTGGGTCTTTCTCGGCCTCGGCCCCGATCAACGGGTCGAACCGATTCTCAAGGCCATCGACGCATTGGAGGCCGAAAGCGGTACCGATCATTGGCTGATCGCGGATGCGGCCCGTCTGGCGGCTGTGCGCGCAGATCGCTCGGCTGCGGCGGAACGCTGGTTCGCCGAACATGCCGAACAATGGGATGCGCTACGCTCGCTCCACATCGCCGATGCCGAGGTGGAGGCCGCGCTCCAAAATCTGTTCGCCAATAACAATCTTGGCCGCTTGGTCGATCTTGGCACCGGCACGGGCCGGATGCTCGCGTTGTTCGGCGAGCAGGCAACCAGCGCCATCGGCATTGATCGCAGCCCGGAAATGCTCCGCCTCGCCCGCGCCAAGCTCGCGGAATCCGGGTTGGAACGGATCGAATTGCGCCAAGGCGATATCGGCTCTCTGCCGATGGGCGATGCACAGGCCGATACGATCATCCTCCATCAGGTGCTGCATTATGCCCAACACCCCGCCGCCGTCATTGCCGAAGCCGCCCGCGTGCTCGACGATCATGGCCGGTTGATCCTGATCGACTTCGCCCCGCATCATCGCGAGGAATTGCGCGTCGAACACGCCCATGTCCGGCTCGGCTTTGCCGATGACCAGATTTCGGGCTGGATGGCCGCAAACGGTCTTGACTGCGACGTCATAGCGGCGCTTGAAGGCCGCGAACTCACCGTAAAAATCTGGCAGGGGACCAAACGCCCTGCTCAAAACGTAACAAGGATATCTGCATGACAAGCCCGGTGCTGACCTCCGGCCCGCTCTTCGCCGATCTTGCTGGCGATGTAGACATCAGCTTCGAATTCTTCCCGCCCAAGACCCCCCGGATGGAAGAACAGCTCTGGGAAACCTTCAAGACGCTGGAACCCTTGGGGCCACGTTTCGTCTCGGTCACTTATGGCGCGGGCGGCTCGACCCGCGAACGCACCCATAACACTGTCGCCCGCATCGCGCGCGAAAGCCATATCCCCGCCGCCGCGCATCTGACCTGCGTTGACGCGAGCAAGGACGAAATTCATGAGGTCGCCCGTGCCTATTGGGATGCGGGCGTGCGCCATATCGTCGCGTTGCGCGGCGACCCGCCCATCATGGGCAGCACATTCGTACCGCACCCGGATGGTTATGCCAGCGCCGCCGATCTCGTGCGCGGCCTGCGCGATATCGCGCCGTTCGAAATTTCGGTCGCCGCCTATCCGGAAACCCACCCGGAAGCGATCAGCCCGGAAGCCGATCTCGCCAATCTCAAGGCGAAGATCGACGCAGGCGCAACCCGCGCCATCACCCAATTCTTTTTCTCACCAGAAGCGTTCTTCCGCTTTCAGGATCGCGCCTTGGCCGCCGGGATCACCGCCGAAATCGTCCCCGGCATTCTGCCCGTGTCCAATGTCGCACAGGCCCGCAAATTCGCCCAGCAATGCGGCGCGGAAATCCCGGCATGGATGGATCGCCTGTTCGAAGGGCTGGACGATCTGCCCGGCGCGCGCCAGTTGGTCGCCGCGACGCTTGCCGCCGAAATGTGCCGCAATCTCTATGCGGGCGGCGTGCGCCAGTTCCATTTCTACACCCTCAACCGAGCCGAATTGTCCTACGCCATTTGCCATTTGCTCGGTATCCGTTCCAAGCACCCGCAGGAGAAAACCGCATGACCAGCGCCCGCGAAAAACTGTTCGCCGAAGCCGCCAAGCGCGTCCTGATGACCGATGGCGCATGGGGCACCCAGATTCAGGGTTTTGGCCTGAAAGAAGAAGATTACGCCGGTGATCTCGGCCTCAGCCATGATCAAAAGGGCAATAACGACATATTGATCCTGACCCGCCCGGATGTGATCGAAAAGATCACCCGGTCCTATCTCGATGCCGGCTCCGACATCATCTCGACCAACACCTTTTCCTCCACCCAAATCAGCCAGGCCGATTATGGGGCGGAACATCTCGTCCATCGGCTGAACGTCGAATCGGCAAAGCTCGCGCGGCGCACGGCGGATGAATATGAAGCCAAGGACGGTCGCCCGCGCTTTGTCGCCGGTTGCGTTGGCCCGACCAACAAGACCCTGTCCTTGTCGCCCGACGTCAATGATCCGGGCTATCGCGAAATCGACTTCGACACGCTGAAAAACGTCTATCGCGAACAGATCGACGCTTTAGTCGAAGGCGGCGTCGATTTCATCCTGATCGAAACCGTGTTCGATACATTGAATGCCAAGGCCGGGATCAAGGCCGTGCTGGAGGCGCAAGACGCGCTGGGCCGCGATATTCCGATCATGCTGTCAATGACGCTGACCGATCTTTCAGGCCGCAACCTGTCCGGCCATACGGTCGAGGCGTTCTGGTATGCGGTGCGCCATGCCAAGCCCGTCACCATCGGCCTCAATTGCTCCTTCGGCGCGGAACAGCTCCGCCCGCATGTGCGCGTGCTGTCCGACATCGCCGATACGTTGATCATGATCTACCCCAATGCGGGCCTGCCCAATGATCTTGGCGAATATGACGAACTCCCGGCGCAAACCGCCGCCTTGGTGCGCGAATGGGCGGATCATGGTCAGGTCAATGTGCTGGGCGGTTGCTGCGGCTCCTCGCCCGCGCATATCGCCGCCATCGCCAAGGCCGTCACCGGTCTCAAGCCCCGCGAAATCAGCCACCCGCCGGTGCTGACCCATCTCGCCGGGCTGGAACCGATGACCATCGCGGCCTGATTTTCGATCTGCATTCCCCGTATTGAACGGACATTATATGACCAGCTCTTCCTCCGCCAATTTCGTCAATATCGGCGAACGCACCAACGTCACCGGCTCTGCCGCGTTCAAAAAGCTGATCATGGCGGGCGATTATGCCAAGGCCGTGGATGTCGCGCGGCAACAGGTTGAAAACGGCGCGCAGATCATCGACGTCAACATGGACGAAGGGCTGCTCGACGCCGAAATGGCGATGACGACCTTCCTCAAGCTGATCGCCGCAGAACCGGATATCGCCCGCGTGCCGGTGATGATCGACAGCTCCAAATGGTCGGTGATCGAGGCCGGTCTGAAATGCGTATCGGGCAAGCCGATCGTCAATTCGATCAGCATGAAAGAGGGCGAAGCCCAATTCCTCGAACATGCGCGCAAGTGCATGGCCTATGGCGCTGCCGTGGTCGTCATGGCGTTCGACGAGGTCGGGCAGGCCGACACCAAGGATCGCAAGGTCGAGATCTGCGAACGCGCCTATAAACTCCTCACCGGCATCGGCTTTCCGCCGGAAGACATCATCTTCGATCCCAATGTGTTCGCCATCGCGACCGGGATCGAGGAACACAACAATTACGCCGTCGATTTCATCGAAGCGACCCGCGAGATCAAGGCCCGCTGCCCGCATGTCCATATTTCGGGCGGGCTGTCGAACCTGTCCTTCTCGTTTCGCGGCAATGAACCGGTGCGCCGCGCGATGCACTCGGTGTTTCTATATTATGCCATCCCGGCGGGCATGGACATGGCCATCGTAAATGCGGGCCAGCTCGATATTTACGATCAGATCGACCCGGCGCTGCGCGATGCGTGCGAGGATGTGATCCTCAACCGCACCCCCGAAGCCACCGAAACGATGATCACCATCGCCGAACGCTTCAAAGGCACGGATGTCATCGCCGAAAAGGCTGCCGAAGAATGGCGCGGCTGGGAAGTCCGCCGTCGGCTTGAACATGCGCTGGTCAAGGGCATCGATGCCTATATCGTCGAAGACACCGAAGAAGCCCGCCAACAGGCCGCGCGTCCGATTGAAGTGATCGAAGGCCCGCTGATGGACGGCATGAACGTCGTCGGCGATCTGTTCGGCTCGGGCAAGATGTTCCTGCCGCAGGTGGTGAAATCGGCCCGCGTAATGAAAAAGGCGGTCGCCCATCTCATCCCCTATATCGAAGCCGCCAAAGAACCGGGCGCCAAGGCCAAGGGCCGGATCATCATGGCCACGGTCAAGGGCGATGTGCATGACATCGGCAAGAACATCGTCGGCGTCGTGCTGCAATGCAATGGCTATGAGGTGATCGATCTTGGCGTCATGGTGCCATGGCCGAAGATTCTGGAGGCGGCGAAAGAACATGACGCCGACATCATCGGCCTGTCCGGCCTCATCACCCCATCGCTCGATGAAATGGTGACGGTCGCCGAAGAAATGCAGCGCATCGGCATGACGATCCCGCTGATGATCGGTGGCGCGACGACTTCCAAGGTCCATACGGCGCTCCGCATCGATAAGGCCTATGAAGGCCCGGTGATCCATGTCCTCGACGCCAGCCGCGCGGTCGGTGTCGCCTCCACGCTGCTGTCCGATACACAGGCCGAAGATTTTATCGCAAAGGTAGCGGCGGAATATCAGCACATTCGCGATCTGCGTGAAGGCAAGGAAGCCAATCCCTTGCTGTCATTGGAAGATGCGCGCAACAACGCCTTCCCTGCCGACATGGCCCATATCGCGCCGCCGCCCGCCCAGCCCGGCCTGCATGTCTTCCCGTCATGGGATCTCGCCGATCTGCGTAGCTGCATCGACTGGACGCCCTTCTTCCGCGCATGGGAATTGGCAGGCAATTACCCGGCGATCCTGACGGATGAGGTCGTCGGCGAAACCGCGACCAGCCTGTTTGCCGACGCACAAAAGATGCTCGATCAGATCATCGCGGAAAAATGGCTGACGGCGACCGGCGTGGTCGGGCTCTGGCCCTGCCGCCGCGAGGGCGATGACGTCATCATCCATCTCGTCGAACAGGAACAACATGTCCGCATTCCGTTCCTGCGCCAGCAAATCCGCAAGAGCCGCGACCGTGCCAATATGTGCCTTGCCGATTTCATCAGCCATGATGGCGATTGGATCGGTGGCTTTGCCGTCGGCATCCATGGGATCGACGCGCATATCGCCCGTTTTCAGGCAGGCCATGATGATTATTCCGACATTTTGTTAAAGGCGCTGGCCGATCGCTTTGCCGAGGCCTTTGCCGAACGGCTACATCAATATGTCCGCACCACCTTGTGGGCCTATGCGCCGGGCGAACAACTGACGAATGAAGCGCTGATCAAGGAAGAATATCGCGGCATCCGCCCGGCCCCCGGCTATCCCGCCTGCCCGGATCACAGCCTGAAACCGATCCTGTTTGATCTGCTGAACGCCACGCCCGCGACCGGCATCACCCTTACCGATAGCTTCGCGATGCTACCGACAGCCGCCGTATCCGGCTTTTATTTCGGCCATCAACAGGCCGAATATTTCGGCGTTGCGCGCATCGGCCATGATCAGGTCGAAGATTATGCCAAGCGCCGGGGCATGCCTTTGGCCGAAGCAGAAAGATGGCTGCGCCCGAATCTTGATTGACCCTAACAGGGCCACCCCTTGATTGATCAAGGCCGCCTACCTATATCAGCCATGCCGGATTCGTCCGGCTATGGTGATAAATTGTGTCGTGCAATAAATGCAGCGGACCCGGGGGCGGTACCCGGCGGCTCCACCATCACCGACCTTGGCGTAGTTCGCGGCAAGGCCGGCCATGATGGGGCCGAACTAGGATCGACGTGTGTTGAAAAGCGATATTTTTACTCGGCCTGAATGCGCTGTGAAACCGTTCAAAACCTATAAGTGCCAACGATAACGAAGCACTTGCTCTTGCTGCGTAATTGAGGGCCTTCGTGGCCTGACATTACCCTAAAAGAACGCGGTTTGGGCTGAACCGGGCAACAGAATCAGATTCCAGCGGTTTGGGGGGCACCGGGCAACAGAACGCCTCCCACTTCTCCCACATTTCAGATTTGGCCCTGCCTCGTCCTTGCAGGACGCGCCAATGCGCCATGCCCCAAAACGCCAAAGGCCCCCGCTCCGGGGGCAGGGAGCGAGGGCCGCCATGACGTTCATCACGCAGGCACAGTCGGTTGAAATCGAGCGGGCAACAGGGGGGAAACCCGCATCAGCAACCGAACTGCATGGGTCATTTATACGACAGGAAAGCTGTCCCCCAGATGAATAAAATTAAGTTTACATCTTCTGCCGAGGGCGTGGGTCGCGCCAGAGGAACGCTTTGTCGGAAATTGGCACGTTGAACTGCTGATTCGTCAGCCGCACCGTCATCTGATTATTTTGCGCATCGATCACGCTCCAGCCCTGCAACATCAACCCCGCCGGGGCGGACGCCATGCGATTAAAGGCAAGGCTGATCACCCCATATTCCGGGTGCTTGGGGTCCTTGGCTGCCACCAGCACCAGATTGGGATTGCCGCTCGGTACCGATTTGGCAAAACGCGACATATCCTTATCGGGGTTGAGCAGCACCGACAAAGGCGAATTGCCGATCGGCCAAGTCGATACCTGCTTCACGCTATAATCGATCATGGTCAGTGCGCGGCCATCGCCGACGATCAGCATCGGCACCGACTTTTCATATTCGAATCGCACGCGACCCGGACGTTTCAGGGTCAATTTCCCGGTCACGACACGCCCGCGCCGGTCGGTCTGGGCAAAATCCGCCGTCATGCTGGTCACCTCGCGCAAATGGCGCTGCACTTGGGCAAGCGGGCTCACCGCATTGGGCGCAGGGACCGTTGGCGCTTGCTGGGCCGCCACCGGCACCGCCAGCATCGCCGCCGATAAAATTCCCACTCCCAAGGCCCGGCCTGTTTTCAAGGTCAGGCGCACAGCAATCAACATCACACATATCTCCATTTCATCGCCCGACGCATAATCACACCCCGTCTGTATCGCCACTGAACAAAGCTGAACAGTGTTGAACCCGAATGCGCGGCATCCCCTTCCCTTCCACCGCAATTCGCGATAGGGCCAGCCACAACATTCCATCTGTTGGGAAAACTATGTCCGTCGATCATGCCACCGTCCGCAAGATCGCCTCGCTCGCCCGCATTGCCGTCAGCGATGCGGAAGTTGAGGCGATGGTGCCCGAACTGAACGCCATTCTCGGCTTTGTCGAACAGCTGGGCGAGGTTGATACCTCTGCTATCCAGCCCATGACCGCCGTCATCCCGAATACGCTGCGCCTGCGCGAAGATGTCGTCACCGATGGCAATATCCGCGATGCCGTGCTGGCCAATGCACCCGCCGCAGAACATGGCTTCTTTGGCGTGCCGAAGGTGATCGAATAATGACCAATCTCACTGAACTCGGCGTTGCCGCCCTGCGCGACGGCTTTCGCGCCGGTGATTTTTCCGCCCGCGAAGTGGCCGATGCGTTCAACGCAAATGTCGCCGCCGCCAAGGCGCTGAACGCGTTCATCGTCGAAACCCCCGATCATGCGCTACAGGCCGCCGAACAGGCCGACCGCGACCGTAGCGAGGGCAATCTCAAGCCCTTGTCCGGCGTGCCGATCGGCATGAAGGATCTGTTCGCCACCAAAAATGTGCAGACCACCGCGGCCAGCCACATTTTGGAAGGCTTCAAGCCGCAATATGAATCGACCGTCTCGGGCAAATTATGGTCGGCGGGCGCGGGCATGCTCGGCAAGCTCAACCTCGATCAATTCGCCATGGGTTCGTCGAATGAAACGAGCTATTTCGGCAATGTGATCTCGCCGTGGCGGCGTCCGAACGACACCGCCCCGCTGGCACCCGGCGGGTCGTCGGGTGGTTCCTCCGCCGCCATCGCCGCGCGCCTTTGCCCGGCGGCGACCGGCACCGATACCGGCGGCTCAATCCGCCAGCCTGCGGCCTTCACCGGCATTTCGGGGATCAAGCCGACCTATGGCCGTTGTTCGCGCTGGGGCGTGGTCGCCTTCGCGTCCTCGCTCGATCAGGCCGGCCCCATGGCCAATGATGTGCGCGACTGCGCGATCATGCTGGAAAACATGGCCGGTTTCGACCCGAAGGATTCAACCTCGCTCGAACTCGCGGTGCCGAATTGGGAAGCAGCTTTGTCCGCCGATCTCAAGGGCAAGAAAATCGGCATTCCCAAGGAATATCGCGTCGATAACATGCCCGCCGAAATCGATGCCTTGTGGGAACAGGGCATTCAATGGCTGAAGGATGCCGGGGCCGAAATCGTCAACGTCTCGCTGCCGCACACCAAATATGCGCTCGCGGCCTATTATATCATCGCCCCGGCAGAGGCCTCGTCCAACCTCGCCCGTTATGATGGCGTGCGCTATGGCCTACGCAACCTGCCCGATGGCGCAGGCTTGCAGGACATGTACGCCGCCACCCGCGCCGCAGGCTTCGGACCAGAGGTCAAGCGCCGGATCATGATCGGCACCTATGTGCTGTCGGCGGGCTTTTACGATGCCTATTATACCCAGGCGCAAAAGGTCCGCGCCTTGATCGCCCGCGATTTCGAACGCGCGTTCGAACAATGCGACCTGCTGTTGACGCCGACCGCGCCTTCGGCAGCCTTCGCTTTGGGCGAGAAAAATGCCGATCCGCTGGAAATGTATCTGAACGACGTCTTCACCGTGCCGACATCGCTCGCAGGCCTGCCTGCCATGTCCGTACCGGGCGGCGTGGATGCACAAGGCCTGCCGCTTGGCCTGCAAATCATTGGCCGCGCGCTGGATGAACAGGGCGTGCTGAACGCAGGTCTGGCGATTGAGGAACGCGCTGGCTTTACGGCCCGTGCGGGGAAATGGTGGTAAGATGAGCAACTATCGCATTCAGGGCGCCACCGGCGATTGGGAGGTCGTGATCGGCCTCGAAGTCCATGCACAGGTCGTCTCCAACTCCAAATTGTTCTCCGGGGCCGCCACAGCCTTTGGCGCGGAACAAAATTCGCAGGTGTCGCTCGTCGATGCGGCGATGCCGGGCATGCTGCCGGTATTGAACGGCGAATGCATCCGGCAGGCGGTCCGCACCGGCCTTGCGATCAATGCCGAGATCAATCGCTGGTCGCGGTTCGACCGCAAGAATTATTTCTACGCGGATTTGCCGCAGGGCTATCAGATTTCGCAGCTCTACCACCCGCTGGTGGGCGAAGGCACGATCCTGATCGACGCGGATGAAAAGGCCGGGATTCCGGAAGCCAAGCACATCGGCGTCGAACGCATCCATGTCGAACAGGACGCGGGCAAGCTGATGCACGATCAGCATCCGACCATGTCCTATGTCGATTTGAACCGTTGCGGCGTCGCCCTGATGGAAATCGTCTCGCGCCCGGATATGCGCTCGCCTGCCGAGGCCGGTGCCTATGTCCGCAAGCTGCGCGCCTTGCTCCGTTATGTCGGCTCCTGCGACGGCAATATGGAAGAAGGCTCGATGCGCGCCGACGTCAACGTGTCGGTCCGCCGTCCGGGCGAAGAATTCGGCACCCGTACCGAAACCAAGAACGTCAATTCCGTCCGATTCGTCATGGCGACAATCGAACATGAAGCGAATCGTCAGGTCGATGTGCTGGAGGCCGGTGGCAAGATCGTACAGGAAACCCGCCTGTTCGATCCGGACAGCGGCACCACGCGGTCGATGCGGTCGAAAGAAGACGCGCATGACTATCGCTATTTCCCCGATCCAGACTTGCTGCCGCTCGTCTTGACGGAAGAATTCATCGAAGAATGCCGCGCCTCGCTGCCGGAACTCCCGGACGCCAAGCGCGCGCGTTATATCGAACAGCTCGGCATCAGCGCCTATAACGCCGATGTCCTGACGGCAGAGGCCGAAATGGCCCGTTGGTTCGAAAAGGTGCTGGATAACGGCGCAGAACCGAAGCAGGCGTCGAACTGGGTCATGTCGGAACTGTTCGGCGCGCTCAATCGTCTGGGCAAGGGCATCGCAGACAGCCCCGTTTCCCCGCCACAGGCCGCAGAATTGCTGGCCTTGGTCGCCGATGGCACCTTGTCCGGCACTTTGTCGAAGCAGGTATTCGAGATCATGCTCGACACCGGCGACAGCCCGGCCAAGATCGTCGAGGAACGCGGCCTGAAACAGACCTCGGACACCGGCGCGATTGATGCGGTGATCGCCGACATTCTCGGCAATAATGCCGACAAGGTCGCGCAATATAAGGACGGCAAGGAAGCCCTGTTCGGCTTCTTCGTCGGCCAGACGATGAAGGCGATGGGCGGCAAGGCCAATCCGCAGGTCGTGAACGAACTGCTGAAAAAGGCTTTGAACGCATAAATCAGGAAAAAAGGGCCGCCTCGTCACCCATGGGGTTGACGGGGCGCAACCCTTTGTCCATAGCCCCCGCACCATAACCGTTCGCGGTTCGAGTGCTGCCGTAGCTCAGTGGTAGAGCGCATCCTTGGTAAGGCTGAGGTCGTGAGTTCAATCCTCACCGGCAGCACCATTCACTCCCCCAGATAACCCGATATTCGGGTCTCAGTATAAACTGGCGGGTGAATGGCGCAGTTCTGCGCCATTTGCGACGGACCATTTTCGGTTGAGGACAGAGACGCGGGCTTTCAGCGCCTCAAAACCGCCAATATCGCCCGCCGTCTCAACTAGCCACTTTGCTGTCCTCAAACCTATTTGCGGAATATCTGGCCTATTGCACTGCAAGGCAGCCAATAAAAAACCGGCCCATCAGGCCGGTGATGCTGAGTTGAGGTGCTAGGTTGCGATCAACCAAACCCTAAGACCCGCCGCTGCTCGGTCCAGTCATGTGGAAGACACGATAGGCGAAGCAGCGAGCGACTGGTCAGCTCAACCGGCTGACGTCCCGCCAGGATCGCCATGATGATATCGGGGGCGAGAAAATTAAGCCGCGCCAATCGCACCAGATGACTGCGCTGATGGCTGTCAAATGCAGGCTGTCGTGCCACCAGTTGCTGCCATGCCGCGCGGCCAGAAGCCAGCAATCTGATCAACCGCTCATCCCGTTCAGCTGGTCGACTATTGGGGGCCGCAATGACAAGCCGCAGTTCATGCCCTCTGCGCCGCAGGCGGACCGGCACGTGCAACTGCACCTGATGGCCGATGGGCAAGGAGATGTTGACGATGCCGAGCTTATTAATCAGCGATGCACCCTCCATGCAGATCACGATCTCATCCTGCTTGAGCGTAATGGCCGCCTGCAGATCTTCCAGCAGGGCACGCATGGTCATGGGAGCTTTCAGCTGCTCTGCTAATGTATTGCCCGCATCGGCGAGTTGATGATCGCGATCGAGCTGACCCAGTTCGGTTTGCAAACGCAGTGGATCTGTCAGCAGTTCCGTCATCGCGATACGGACCAGTGATTCTAGATCCCCAGCGGGGAGACGCCAGGTCGGTTCCGATATGCCGTCCACTGGCTTGGACACATAATAGCGATAGCGCCGTGTGCCTTTGCGGCCATGCGCCACGGTCATGGATCGTCCCAACCCATCGACGATCATATGGCGTAGGATAGAGGGCTGACCCGTATGGGGTCGAAGGGCATTGGTATTGAGCAACGCTTGTGATGCATCCCAATGTGCGCGTGATATGATCCCTTGATGCTCGCCTTGATAAAGCGCTTCCTTATGCGGGATCAGACCGGCATAGATCACATTGCGAATGATCCAATAGAGCGCGCCGGATTTGAAAGCCTGACCACCAATGGTCCGGCCATCCTTCATCGTCCGTAGCCGGGATGTGATCCCCCGGGCCGCCAGATCATCGGCCAAGGCTTTGAGCGAGCCACAGGCCTGATGGCGTTGGAAGATTAGTTGTACGGTCTTTGCTTCCTCCGGGATAATGATCAGCTTTCTATCCTGGACCATATAGCCCAATGGCACGGGCCCACCCATCCACATCCCCTTCTTCTTGGAAGCGGCCACCTTATCCCGGATACGTTCTCCGGTGACCTCGCGCTCGAACTGGGCAAAGGACAACAAGACATTGAGGGTCAGGCGCCCCATGCTGGTGGTCGTGTTGAATGCCTGTGTGACCGAGACAAAGCTCGCCTTGCTGCGATCAAGGATGTCCACGATCCGGGCGAAGTCGGACAAGGCCCGCGTCAGGCGATCGACCTTATAAACGACGATGACATCGACGCGCCCGGCCTCAATCTCCGCCAACAGTTGCTTGAGTGCAGGACGCTCCATATTCCCGCCCGAATAACCGCCATCATCATAATAGTCTGGCATCTGCACCCAGCCCTCATGGCGCTGGCTGACGATATAGGCAGCACAGGCTTCACGTTGGGCATCAAGGCTATTGAACTCCTGTTCCAGCCCCTCCTCTGTCGATTTACGGGTATAGATGGCGCAGCGGATTTGTTTGACGCCCGCTGATGGTCCTGATGGCGCATTGGACCGTACTGCCGAGCTACGCCGCGCCATGATTTTGCTCCTGTTCCCGGCACTGCATCTGCGGCTTGCGAGCCGGTGGCAACGATGGTCGCCGGAGACCGAAGAACCGCGGACCCGACCAATGGGCCTTGGTGATGTCGCGGGCGATATGGGAGAGCGAACCATAATGCCGGTCCGCATAGGTAAACCCCTCCTCCGTCACCATCACCGCATGGACATGCCCGTTCCACTCCCGCAGCAACCTTGTACCCGGCTTGAGGTGAATCTCCGGCTCACACTCGCTAACCTCGCCATCACTCATCAGCGCCTCCAGCATCCGCAGTGCTGACGGTGGCAAGCTACCCAGTCTCTCCTGTTGAAGGTGATGGGCCAGTGATAACCGTAACATCGAGATCGGCACTTGGGGTGCCGCCTCGCCGAATAGCTGCTGCCACTCGGCTTTGGTCTCCGCGGGTGAAAGGGTGGAAAGATGCGCCACCCTGTCTGACACCTCGCGCGTCATTGTTCTGCGCCAATAAGGTAATAGCGAGAAGTGCCATCCTTGATGGTATATTCAATCTTATAGCCGCGTTTGCGCAAGCCACTCACCGCCGCGCGGATACTATGGGGTTGCCAGCCGGTGAGTTCACCTAGGTCAGCGAGTGAAACACCGTCCTGCCGTCCAAGCAGATGCAGCACTTGTGCCATCTTGCTGTCGGGGCGAGGTAACCAGCGTTGCGAGAGGGCATCCTGCTGGGGATGTATATTGATCATGGGGGTGCCTCCAGATGGAGCCGGCACCGCGCCCGCTCCCACCACCCAATGCCCTGATGGTCGCACCATCAAGGCCAGCACCCGGCACCGTCATCTCGACGAATGCTCAATCACACCAATGCTCTGATAAAATCGGAAGTCGAGTGCTTTGGTGAAATGCGGGATGACAATTTAAAGAGCGCAAGTTCGATGTCTGACGGGTGCACCAATGCGAGCATAAAGCGCTCAGGTGACCGGCACCAATCCGTTCAAGTCCAAATATACGGCGCCAAGTTGTCGATCCGGACTGCCAATTTACCTATGTCCGTCATGGCAGCTCACAACGCTTCCAAAAGTGTCCGATGATAAAAATAACGAATACTCATGGGACTGAAAAGATGGAGACCAGGTACGATTTTCTCGTTCCGGGCCTCCATTTATCGAACAATTTTACATCAGAATTTGATGCCGAATTCTGCTCCGAAAACTCGTGGCGGGGCATAATTTACCTGCCCAGTGTTATACAGACTCGCAAAATTAAATTTTTGGAGGGGTTTAGTATTATTGGTCAAATTCTTCGCGTACAATGTGACATGCCATCCAGCATCAGTGGACTCGTAAGTGATATTATAGTCGATGTTGATGAAGGAAGGCAATTTGGTGGTGGGGTCATTGAGCACGTCGACGTAGCGGGAACCCGTATAGTTGAACGACGCCTGATTGCTCAAAGTACCCTTTCCATTGAGCACCTCCGCTTCATAGCGCAACGAGCCGGTGCTCTGTATATGCGGCGCAGATCCGAGTTCGCGATTCTTCGTAACGGCCACGCCAGCGCCGACGTTAGTAACATCCTTGACCTTGGTATGCACATAGCCGGCGCCGAGGGTCAGGTCCAATCCGGACGCCAGATTGGCCCAAGTGTCAATTTCGGCTCCGTACACAATCGCATCCTTGTTGATTACTTGGATGCCGAGGGTTCCGTTGATGACGGTGAACGCCGTCGCCTGAAAGTTCTTATAGTCGTAATAGAATAAGCCCGGATTGATCCTGATCCGGCGATCGGCACTTTGCCATTTCGCGCCTAACTCATAAGCATTATTGACTTCATTCTTGAAGGGAATAGCGCCTAAATCGAATGCAGAAAAATTGACCAAGCCGTTATTGAATCCGCCTGATTTGACGCCCCGCTTGAAACTCGCATACAGCAGCGCATCACTGGTAACCTTGTAGTCAACGCTAAGCTGATAATTGAGGAAGCTGGTCTTAAATCTGTCCGAATAATCCACGACAGGATCGCCAACCGGATCGGCCACACCAGTCAAATGGTTTGCGATCAGATCCCTCATGCCATCTGCGTCGAGCGCGAGGATGCCAAAAGTGTTCCCGTTGAATGTGTAACGTCCGGTGTCTGGATAATTATGCGTGTATAGGCCCTCGACTTCCCTGAAATCGCGCGTTTCGTGGTTCCAGCGAAGGCCCGCTGCTACGGTAAGCTTGTCAGTGACGTCATAGGACACATTGCCGAAGAAAGAGTACGATTCAACCTTGGAAGTGTTCGGCGTGTATTGGACCAGACCCCCAGGCGTATCGCCGAGCTGGATCGTTTGATGGCCTTGAGCGGTGCCGGTACCGCTAACGATCGGCAGGGTCCACTGATTAGCATATTTCTGGTTGAGATAAAATCCGCCGAACGTCAGCCGCGCTTTATCAAGGTCCAGTGATGCCCTCAGTTCCTGTGTCCAATATTTCTGATTATTGGTCTGGTATGCTGCGCAAATAGTCCGCGGCGTACCGTCGCATTCCTCAAGCGTGAATTTGAATTGCTTCAAATAACCCGTTACCGAAGTAATGTTGAACCGGCTGGTAAGGTCATAACTGATCGTCAAGAGGTGGTTCTGCACCTTGTTCCGGAAGTCGTTGATGCCGTCCGAGATTACCGTGGTGCTGTTTTGCCCAGCTTGGGACGGATTATAGCCGAAACCATCGGTTCCATCCGGCTTCCTGATCGTAGCGCCGGCAATCTGGAGCATCGGTTCTGAGCTATCGCCTCCGTTCCGCCCCTTGGAGAGGCCATATTGATATTTGTAGCGAACGCTCAGGTCATCAAGCGGATCCCAGCGCACGATTGCTCGCGCTGCCAAGAAGTTGCCTTCATGCGTATCGTTAGCGCCTTCACCTGGGCCGTCATAGAGGTTCTTCGTGGTGGCGCCGCTGGTCTCCCGCGTTGCGGAGAAGCGGATGGCGAGCCGATCTTCCACGATCGGGACATTCAATGCTCCCGACATGCCCGTAGTATCGCGGCTGCCGACGGAGACTTTCGCGCCCCCCTCCAACTCATAGGTCGGCTGGTTGGTGCGCATCACCACGGCGCCGGCGCTAGAGTTGCGACCGAAGAGCGTGCCCTGCGGCCCGCGAAGAACCTCGGCAGTGGCTATGTCGTCGGTCTGGAAGTCCACGGCAGAGCTGGAAAGGATATAGAAGTCATCGATGTAGACGGTCGTCGGCGATTCACTTCCCTCGTTGAAGTCCGCTTGGCCAATTCCGCGGACGTAAAACAGACTTGCGTTACCCTTTGAACCCCACTGCTTCTTGAACGATACGTTCGGCGTGAGACCAGCAAGTTCGCCGACCGAGTCCACTCTGAGGCTTTCGAGTTGTTTGCTGGTAAATGCCATCACCGATGCGCCGACCTTTTGGATGGATTCCGCACGTCTGTTGGCCGTGACGACTATGTCGCCGACTGCACCGGTCGGCTCACCGGCAGACACTTGTTCGGCGGGCGCAGACTGCTGTCGATCTTGAGCAAATAACGCGGAGGGAAAGGCGCAGGTCGCCATCAGAAAGTATGTGAAAGTATCAAATTTCTTCATTTTTATCTCTCCCTAAGTTTCTTTTTGGTATGAGCTTAGTTTAGGTATCTGCATCATAGGCCGCCCTTAAGCTGACCGATTGGTTTACCGTGACCCAAAAATTGGCGCAGAGTGCCAATATCGATCTTCAGACAAATGAATGATGTGATTTCTTACCGCAAACCGCCAACGTCTCTCATGGCTCGAGGGGCATAGTGCGATCACATAACGCGAGTGAAAGGCCCCCGAAGACAAGTCCCGTCCCCCTTGAGGGACATGGATGACAAAATCAGCAGGTCATCACCACCAGAGAAACCCTTTACTTCTAACGGCATCAGTTCATACCGCTATGATGCGGAGATCCATATTCGTTCCGAACCCGTCCAACCCTAATCACAGGGGCTGAAAGCCTATCCAAGCATCATCATGACCGACTTTGTCTCAAGATAGGCGTCGAGCGACGCCTTGCCCATGTCACGGCCGATACCGGACTGCTTGAAGCCACCAAACGGCATTGATGGGTCTAGCATACTGTGGCAATTGACCCATACAGTCCCTGCCTGGATCTTCGGGATCAACTGATGGACGCGAGCGAGATCGTTGGACCAGATGCTGGCTCCCAATCCGTAAGGAGAATCATTCGCTTTCGCGATAACATCGTCAAGATCGTCATAAGGCATGGCCACAAGCACGGGTCCAAAGATCTCCTCGTTCACCACGCGATGATCATGATCCACATCGACGAGGACGGTTGGCTGGACAAAATAGCCCAAGCTCGCTGCGCGCTCACCACCGGTTGCAAGCCGCGCGCCACCGCTCAGGCCGATATCGATATAGTTCATTACACGTTGCATGTGCTCGTGTGTGACCAAGGGGTTGATTGTTGCCACTGGATCAAGTCCGCTCCCGACCTTCATCGCTTCAGCAATTTGCACAATCTCTCCGACGACGTTGTCGAAATCCTTCTTCGGCACATAGAGGCGGCTGCCGGCGCAGCAAACTTGTCCTTGGTTGAAGAAGATAGCGCTAGCTGCGCCGGCACCAGCCTTGGCAGGGTCGCAATCGTCGAGCACTATCACTGGTGATTTGCCGCCCAGTTCGAGCGTGAAGCGGGTCATGTTCTCTACAGATGCATGTCCGATCCGCTTGCCGACCTCAGTTGACCCTGTGAAACTGACCTTGTTGACTAGAGGGTGAGCAACCAACCGAGCGCCGGTATTCATGCCATCTCCGGTCACGATGTTGACGACGCCTGCGGGGAAGCCAGCCTCGAGGATCAGGTCCCCGAGAAACAAGGCTGTGAGAGGTGTCTGCTCGGCAGGTTTGAGAACGACTGTGCAGCCAGCAGCCAACGCCGGTCCGAGCTTCCACGCCGCAGTCAGCAAAGGAAAATTCCAAGGCACGATCGCCGCGACAACACCCACAGGCTCGCGGCGCGTAAAGTGCACCATTTCGGCCTGCAACGCGTAGGGCACTGAATGTTCGGAGGTGGTGCCTTCGATCTTGGTCGTCCAGCCTGCCATGTAGCGGAAGAAGTCAATGCTCAGCGCAATATCGACGGCGCGAGCCATCGCTACCGACTTGCCACTATCGATCGATTCCAGCTGCGCCAGGGTGTCCGCGTTTGCCTCGATCAGATCAGCCAGCCGAAGCATCAGTTTCTGTCGCTCAACCGGTCGCATACGGCTCCAAGGCCCGAAGTCCAACGCAGCTTTCGCCGACCGCAACGCGCGATCTACATCGACGGCGCCTGCGCTCGCAATCGTGCCGACACATTCTTCATTCGACGGATCGATGGTAGTGAATGTGGCACCACCTTCGGCGGGCTGCCATTTTCCATCGATCAAGAGACCATGCTCCTGCTTTTCCAGAAAACTCAATGCTCTTTGTGAAATAAGATCGCGAACACGGGCTAGATGCATGACACAATATCCAATCAATTTGGGCTGATTTTGGCATAGCGAAAGCGGTAAGGACTAAGTTATCTGCCCTAGGCTAAGCCGTGTGGTCGATAACGATTTCGCTCACCAGCAGAACCGGAGCGGCATCGGTGTAATTCGGAATATCTCCGAGCACTTCACCGGAGACCGGCGTAAAAGCTGCTTGAAACGCTTCCTCCGACTTGAACAAGAGGTGACCCACGGCGTGAAAGGACGGGGCGCCATCAGGCGTACCATCACTCACCCCCTTGTCGATGCCATACGACAGAAGGGCTTCGCCGAGACGCGCTTTTGCGAGTGGCATGTGGCGGTCCCGGTAATAATCGTGATCGAACCGTCCGCCTACAGAATAGGGATACATCACACTCACCTTAATCATTCTCTCTCTCCTTTTGGGATGTGCCGGTACAACCCGATCGTCATTCATAGCTCCGACACCCGATGTTCTAGCTCTCTGAGCGTGCGAGCAACTCGATCAGATTGGCATCAAGCTGAGCCAGCATGGCGGGGTCCGTCCCGAACAAGCCGAGATGGCCATCTATGCTATCGAGCACTCGTAATTCGCTACTTGGAATCATTGCTTGTTCGGCAGCGCAATCCGCTGGGGGAAATACAGCGTCGCGGGCGAGCGGCATGACAAAGGTCTTTGCGCGAATGCGACCCAGCGCAGCGGCGAGATCACCATTTGTATGTCGGCTCACATCACCTCGTTGCCATTTCCATATCTGATTCAATAAGTTGTTTGGATCCATCGGCGAAAAATAAGGAACCATGAAACCGTCGATGAAAGCCTCCATGCTTGCGAAGCCCATCGCTTTATGGCGGCCCTCGCGGAAGAACTCGTCGCTCCAGCCCAAAACTGTCCACAATCGCGCATGACGAGCGAGGCCTGCCGACACGTCGGTCGCGGACGTATAGGCGCCGTCCAGATACCCGGGATCGCTGGTGATCGCATCGATCAGTGTCTGGGCTAGCTGGAAGTCTAGTTCACTATTACGCGCGGTTCCGGCGATGATGCCCGCGCGTGCTATCATATCGGGGTAGCGTACAGCCCATTCATAAGTTTGCTGCGCGCCCATTGAGGCCCCCACCATCAGCGCTAAACGGTTGATTCCGTATGTTTCGGTCACCAGTCTATGCTGTGCGCAAACATCGTCCCCAATCCTCACATGAGGAAAAGCCGGGCCCGCCAATTCATTGGCGGCATTGTGAGGTGAGGTCGAAAGCCCGCTACCGATCTGATTGACAACAATGATGAAATAGCGACGCGGATCAAGTGCTCTCCCATCGCCGATTAGCACCTGCTGGATGATACCGCTCGTCCCCGAATACCAGGTTGGAACAAGGATCGCGTTATCTTTCTCTGTGTTCAGCTCGCCGTAGGTAGCTACGGCAAGCTGGCAGCGAGGCAGCACGCCGCCATCCTCAAGCGGTAGATCTCCAACGTCGATGAGCGTGAACGGCCCATGTTTTTCGGATGTGTAAAAGTCAACCATGGCGTGCTGTCCAATTTTTGAGGTCAAACGATTTTGAAACCCGAATATTCCGCGTCGGACAACTCTTTGCATTTGGCGTTATAGGCCGCCACGCCGCCGATATAGGCCAACAGCCGCCTAGGTTTCCCAGGCACGTTGGAACCCATGTACCAAGAGTCTGTTTTTACGATTAAAGTTTCCGCTGCCGTCTCATCATGGTGGGTGACCCACTCATCTTCCAGTTGCTGAGTGACTTCCACGGTCTTGCGGTCATGCCTTTGTGCATAATCGATACACTCAGCGATCCAGTCCACCTGTTGTTGCAGACAGGTCGTCATATTACAGAGCGCAGCGGCAGGTGCGAGCGGCGCACCAGTCATGAAAAGGTTCGGGTAACCGTGAACCTGGAGGCCAAGTGCAGTGCGAATTTCCTGCTTCCACTGGTCCTTGAGGGAGCGACCATCACGCCCACGAATGTCGATCCTAGACAATGCGCCGGATCCAGCGTCGAAGCCTAGCGCGAGGATGATAATATCTACCTCATGAACTTTGCCATCGGCGGTCAAGATGCCCTCGGGCACGATTGCCGTAATCGGCGTCATCCGACAGTTCACGCCCTCAACGTTATCGCGATGATAGACCTCGAGATATTTGCTCTCCAGCGGCACCCGATGCGTACCGAAGCCGTAGTCCTCAAAGACAGGAATTAGCAGGTCACAAAGCGCGGGATCGTAGTGCAGTCGCTCGCGCATCTTTTCGGCAACGAATTCAGACACAACCTTACTGACCGCCTCATCGTAAAACATCTCTGGGAATGTACCGAGCCAGATCTGTAGCGAGCCCTGGTCCCAGTATTTCTCGAGTATAGCATTACGTTCTTCCGGGGTCTTGTCCGCCCATGCACCAACTTCAAAGTCGTAATGGAATCCAGCAAAGGTCTCACGAGTACGTTTTTTAAGGTAATCGAACTGAGACGTCCATTTATCCCACTCCGCCTGATCATATTTTGGGTTGTTCATGGGAACGATATATTGCGGCGTGCGGATAAACACCTTCAGATGCCCGGATATGGGCGCGATGGACTGAATGACTTGAATCCCGCTGGCACCCGTTCCCACTACGGCGATACGCTTGCCTGCCAGTTCGACGTCCTCCTTGGGCCAAAGAGCCGTCTGTATCACCCGCCCCTTGAACGACGATTGGCCGGGGAAGATATCGGTTATCGGCGCAGACAGCATGCCGCAGCAGGCAACTAGATACTGCGCGTCGATCTGCTGGCTGTCAGCAGTCGTTATCAGCCATCGACCGGTCGTCTCATTGTAGACCGCTGACTCAACTTTTGAGTTGAACTGGATGTCCTTTTTAAGATCGAGCCGATCCGCAATAAAGTTCAGCCACTGCTCCGTTTCCGATTGCGCGGGATAACGCTCCGATGGCTTCCATGCAGCATAGAGCTCTTTAGAGATGAAATAGTTATAATCCTCGACCTGAGAGTCGAAACGTGCACCTGGATAGCGGTTCCAATACCATGTGCCACCAACGCCCGACCCTGTTTCGAAAGCACGTACCTTTAGGCCCATTTCGCGCAGCTTGTGGAGCTGGTAGAGGCCCGCGATTCCCGCGCCAATGATCATCACATCCAGCTTAAGTGGCGGAGCCAAAATCTCAGGAGAGGCAATGGCATGTTCTGTGTTCATCGTAGAAAATCCTCTAAAATAGCGTTACAATTATGTGAGGGATTGTGCGATCAGACATCGTCCCACTCTCAGTTGTGAGTAATCTGAAAAGAAGCGAATTCACTCTCAAGATATTCGTTGGCACCACGTTGTTCTGCCGCTGAACGGCGAGATTCCTCGATGCGTAATTCGACCCGGCGAATTTTGCCGGATATCGTCTTGGGGAGCTCGGTGACGAATTCTATGCTGCGGATTCGTTTGTACGGTGCAGTCCGGCTGCGAGCGAAGGTGAAGATATCTTCCGCCAGTTCGCGACCGATTTCTGCGTCAGCTGTGACTGTTAGATAGGCTTTCGGGACCGCGAGACGAATGGCGTCAGGCTTTGGAACGATCGCGGCCTCGGCTACTAATGGATGTTCGATGAGGATGCTCTCGAGCTCGAAGGGGCTGATGCGATAGTCTGACGATTTGAAAACATCGTCTGCTCGACCTATAAATGTGTAGTAGCCGTCATCGTCGCGGAACGCCGTATCACCAGTATGATAATAACCTCCGCGCATCGCCTCTGCGGTTGCGTCTAAACTATCGATATATCCCACCATCAGGCCTGTGGGCCGGTGTCGCAGGTCAATACAAATCTCGCCCTCCGCCGCCTCGATTCCGTCCGGGTCCAGCAGCGCGATTGCATATCCCGGTAGCGGTCGACCCATCGAACCTGGCTTCAGTGGCAGAGTTGGCGAATTGCCGATCTGTGCAGATGTCTCTGTCTGTCCGTAGCCATCTCGGACCGTGAGGCCCCAAGCCGCTTGAATCTGATTGATGATTTCCGGGTTTAACGGCTCGCCAGCTCCAATGAGCTCACGAAGCGAAATGCGTTCGCGCCAGGCGGCCAAATCTTCCTGAATCAGTCTTCGCCAAGCAGTAGACGGCGCACAGAGGCTCGTTGCTCCACAGCGCTCAACGACGCTCAGTAACGCGGCTGGATCGAAACGCGCATTGTTGTGGATGAGGATGCAGGCACCTGCATTCCAAGGAGCAAAGAAACTGCTCCATGCGTGCTTTGCCCAACCTGGCGAAGCTATGTTGAGATGCACATCCCCGGGCCGTAGACCGATCCAGTACATCGTTGAGAGATGTCCGACCGGATAACTTTCATGGGTGTGCAACACTAACTTCGGTCGCGATGTTGTTCCCGATGTAAAATATAACAACAGGGGATCACTTGCCTTCGTCGGGGCATCCGGAACAAATTCCGTCGACTCAGCCTTCGCCGCATCATAATTAACCCAACCCGATGCGTCCCCGCCTACGACTACCCGTATACAATTGTCTGCACTGCCCTCCAATCGCGACACGAGGTCGACTGCGGCGATGATCACTTGGACGCCGCCTCGAGAAATGCGATCTTCAAGGTCGTCGGCAGTCAGAAGTGTGGTGGCAGGAATGATAATCGCACCCAACTTCATCGCCGCGAGCATCGTCTCCCATAAGGCGATTTCGTTGCCCAGCACGAGCAGCAGGCGATCGCCGCGACTGATGCCTTGGGAACTAAGAAAGTTGGCAACCTGATTTGACCGTTGAGAGAGCTGCTTAAAAGATGCTTTGTATTCGCCGCCACCCTCGTTGACTATCCAGATAGCCGGTGCATCGTTGTCTGTCGCCATGCCGTCGAAATAGTCAATTGCCCAATTGAATTCCGTCATGATGGGCCATTCAAACTCTTCAACGACCTCATTCTGGCCGCTTAGCGACCGAAGCAGATAGTCGCGCGAGGCAAGGAAACGGGAGAGACTAGAACTATCTCCGGCATACTCTGCCATCATGTTTGAATTTTCTGCCATCACTTCCCCGCATTATTTTTGGGTAGCGCGAGAATATCTACGCACCTCTTACCTTCTCTCCTATCTGCGTTGCCGGAGGGATGTATTGAACAAACCGTGCTCAATGTTGAAGAATCTCGTGAACTTTCACGCAAGCTGCCTTCACTAGCATCGTGATAGCACTACTTCGGCAGATGTCTGATTTGCCGTGCCGCCAGCAAGCATCCGCAATGGGGGCATTGAAATGTGAAATATGTTCAAGGATAGCATAGCGGGCTGCCAGCGAGTTGGGCTGCGGCTGCGGGCCGAAGCCTCTCCCCGTCGCGATCAGAATTGCCCCCCTCCTCTGGAAGCACGTATTTTAGGCCGAAGGATTCCCAAAAAATACGCTCCCACCAAAATAGGGCTAGGCGGCTGTCCGACCGGGACGCAGCGATCCGGGAGTTACATTGCGTAACGTCCTGAACACACGCGTCATATGGGCTTGATCCGCAAACCCACAAGCGAACGCTATCTCCTTTAGGGGCATATTTTCTTGTTTCAGGAATCTCTCGGCACGCTCTACGCGCCGTTCGATCACATATGTGTGTGGAGAGCGGCCAAGCGTCTCGCGAAAGAGCTTGCCAAAGGTCCAGGTGCCGAGACCAACTTCAGCCGCTATGTCCTCGAGCGTCAACGATTGCCCGAGGTTGCTCTCAATATATTCCTGCGCTCGTCGGATGAAGTCTGAAGCAAGCCGCTTCCCAGTCGCCTTGTCTCTAATTTGAACATCGGCGTAGTTCCGTAGGAGATGGACCGCCATTTGGACACCTAGAGCCTCTGCATAAATAGCCCCGCCCACACCTCCCGCAGCCGCTTCGCAGCGGAAAGCCTGAACGAGCGTGCTCATTATTGGGTCTTCCAGCGAGAGTATGTCCCGTAGAGTGACATCTGCGATCGATCGTCCAAGAACGTCGAAAGCCACCCCTGCAATAATCTTCTCGGACAGATAGACATGACAGACGTCTACCTTCTCTGGCCAAAACCAGTGAGAGTCCTGCGATCGGGTGAGGAGAGAAAGTTTCCCGGGAGCGCATTGAGTCTGGGTCCAGGCGCTTTCGAACCGGCGCTGCATCTTCGTTGCCCCTTCGAGATAGGCGACGATCATAAAATCCTGAAGCCCAGGCAACAGGACGTCATGTCCCGGATAGCGATAACTGCGAAGGCCGACGTTTTTCCAACCCAAGTCCTGGCTTGACTCAAGCATCGTGCCCGGCACCCATCTCGGTAATTCATCGATGGTGACTAACTCAGCCAATCACTACATCCTCTCTTTAGCCTTGCCGCGCTATTCAACGTCCTACATTTTAACAAGCTCTAGCAGTTTCAAGCGCTCTATCTTCGCCCCCCTATGGCCTGAGCGCAGATTCCAACAGCCGCTTTCAATCGTGCCACCAGTGCCAGCATGGTAACCTCCGACCGCGCCTCCAACCAGCCAACCAGCGTGGCCATGTAGCTCACCAACTTGCCCTCTCCGGGTCGTCATAGTTGGCATGCCGATGCCTCCCAGCCCTCACTGTCACTCGCTTGAAGAACATCACCGCAAGGCCAAGTCTCACTCCAAAGCGCAGTAAGGCATCCGGATACGAATGACCCAATGAGACGCCCGCCATTACGCGTGCGCGGCGATCGGATGAACAGGCTTTTCTCATGATCCTCCTCCGACCATAGCGCAGCACAACTCAGACCTCTTAAGAATCCCTCAATTTCGATTTCACGCTCGATGTTCTAGGCTGGCACTACACCGGTCAACGACGCTCGCGCTGATATCTCGATCCAATTACCGTCAGGATCCTTGACGAAGCCGACACGGGCAACTTTGCCATAGTTTTCAGGTGCTCGGGCAAGCCTTCCACCGCGTGCGATGATGCCGTTGCAGGCATCATCGGCATCATAGATTTGGACTGTTAAATAGCGGTAACCGCCAAAACCAATAAAATCGGTCGTCTCGCTTCCTCCCGGCCCATCCACGAAGAACAGTAACGTATCACCACAACATGCTGTTCGTGTATTGATGAGGTCGAACTCCATGGCGTTGACGTAAAAATCGATCAGTCTTGCAGGATCGGGGGAAGAAATAACGATACCGACTCCAGTTACTCCGTCCAGTCCCCTAGGCACTAAACGTACTCGATTACCGTCGGGGTCTTTGCCCGCCCACACCGTCCCTGCCTCACAGGCGATGATCAGCTCGACATAGCCAGTCAAAGGAATTTGTGGCAGCGGGTCGACATAATGGTTGATCTTAATAACAGAGTCATGGGCGTCAAATCGGTGCTGCGCCCAGCCTGAACGCATCGGCAATATCGTGTCGATGCGTAGGCCGACTTCCTTACTCCAGAAATTAGCGGCTGGCTCAATATTCTGGGTGAACAGACCAATGTCCAGATGCGGCTTGGCTAATCGCATGGATTTACTCCGGGAAGTGGTCTAGAGCATTATTGTCGATCGCCTGATGTGCTGCTCCGGTAATCATATGCATGAATAACTTGTCACCGCGATTGGTGCGCTTAACGATCAAGGTCGCCGCCATCGCAACGGCAATCGCAGCAAAACTGAAAAATGCATAATCTCTCATCATCTGATCAAAGTCGTAATCGGTAACTCCATGCTTCAATAGATCGTTATGATATTGCTTGAGAAGATCGCGCTCGTTAGCCTTGCGAGTTTCTCGATCGAATATACCCCCTAGAAAATAAGCGGCATCCATACCCGAACTAAGGTAAGAGCTTGTCTGCCAATCCACTACTGCGACCCGATCGTCGGGGCCGCCGAAGAGCAGATTATCAGGACGGAAGTCATTGTGAGAGAAGCACTTCGGGGTATCTCGAGGCCTATTCCACCACGCGTGATTACGGACATACCTATCGCAAACTTCAGTTACTTCCGGCGACAGCTGACCATCATAGTCCTTCTTAACATGGTACCAAGACTTTTCGATAAGATCGGTTGTGTAAAGACCTTGCGCACCCGGCGGTACAGAAAGCCAATCCTGTTTTAGAAGTTCGGTGTCATTCCAAAAGGTCGCGTGCAAAAGTGCTGCTTCGGACAGGGCCTTACTTGCCTCATCGATGGTGCATCCACGCATCTGATCGCCCATTACTGCGGGCGCCATGTCCTCAAGCAAAAGGATGAAGTCGTTACTCTCGTTAATTTCGGCGACATAAACATCCGGAGTTCGTATACGAGCGCGATGGGCCAACTCGCGATAAAACATCACCTCAGCGCGATAAAGACCCATCGAGCGGCCGCTGCTGGCTGCAATCGCACTGTCTGAAGGGAATTTGCCAATGAGTGTGCGGGGCGCACTAGCGGGCGCGCCCCGTTTATAGTTCAAATGGAACCGTCGAGTTTCGCCAAGTTGCCCGGTTCCCACGAGGTCCACGGTCAGGCTCTCAACTGTGGCACCTATCCCTCGGCATGCCAGAGCCTGAGACATCCAAGCTGGCGTCACCTGCTCGGGCGTCACTATCGCGATCGGTTCATTCGTCAACATCATACCCTTTCATCTCTGATGATGAAGAATTAGAGCAACTCGGACGACGCGTCTTGGCGGCTAAGGACGGGGCGCTTGTCGCAGAGTGACATCAGGCGGCACAACTTGTCTCCACGGGTAGCCGTCCTGGATCATGGCGCTTCTGGCACTTTGCGGTCCTCAGCGCACCCGGGAACGCAGCATTGGCTCTCAATCAGCTACAACGATCTGTCCTGCCGTTCTCCGTTTTCTGCGACCCAGATCTCTCATTGACAAGCAGACTTCAGCACGATCTAAAGCACTTTTATCGGTCGCAGAATGCCGAGAAAGAAATGGAGAGCTTGATGGGCGCCAACGAAATGATCGCGGATAGTTGGGCCAATCTATCCGGCTGGTCGACAAAAAATGTCCTTCCGAATCAGCAATTCGCGAGATGGTGTGACTTTGTCAACGAAGCTCATTTACATTGGGCAATCCAACGGGAATCATATGATAGTTTCCCCGCCTTCATTCGCGACGGTCGGTTCGGCGACTTTCGCATGGTCAACCTAACAGCAGCACATCCGAATGTGAGAGGAGTGCGTGGCCCAGCAGAAATTGCTCAAGACAAAGAAGCGCTTTATAATATCCTCTATATTGCGAGCGGTTCCGAATGTCTCATAATCGACGGACGGGAGATTGAACTGCTGCCCGGAAATTTCGTCGTATGGGATAGCACCCGTCCGATGACATTTATCACAGGCGAAAAACTCCACCAGATCACTTTGGCCGTCTCACATGACCGCCTACACCGGGTCCTTCCGCAGGTTAGCGATTATGTGGGGAAGCCGATTATAGCCAAATCAGGTCTTAATCGTTTGTTCGCGGAACACATTCTGTCACTAGATAACCAGTTTGGCGAACTTCCTCGCGACCGCGCGGATAGCATACTCGACGCCACACTCAACATGCTTGCAATCACAATTGGTGCATCAGAGGCAAGGAACAACCAAACTTCCAATGCCAAATTATTTGAACGGGTGAAAAACTATATAGACAAAAACCTCGACGATTTCGATTTATCGATTGCCGCAGTTGCGGAGAAAAACGGGATATCAGCCCGACACCTGCATCGCCTATTCCACTCTTTGGATACAACGGCTGCAAATTATATCATGCGACGTCGACTAGACCGCTGCAGACAGGAACTCTCATCCCCAGCTTTTACACGATCCACAATAACTGACATCGCGTTTCGATGGGGGTTCAGCGATTCGAGTACCTTTAGCAAAGTATTTCGTCGCGAATTCAATATTTCACCACGAGATTTCAGATATTCGGTCCTGTCGGGTTCCAATGTCAACACAGATAACCATGATATCGATTAGGCGATATTGAACCGCCCCGGGATTACCGGAGGCTATTTGGTTAAAGTTACGCAGCCATGGACTGTTCGTCCAGTATGGCGTAGTAGCGCGCCTCGGCTTCAGCGGGCGGGATATTACCGATGGGTTCCAGCAGGCGCTTGTTGTTGAACCATTCGACCCATTCCAGCGTGGCATATTCGACGGCTTCGAACGATCGCCATGGTCCTCTCGGGTGGATCACCTCAGCCTTGTAAAGGCCATTGATTGTCTCCGCCAAGGCGTTGTCATAACTGTCACCAACGCTGCCAACTGATGGCTCGATTCCGGCTTCCGCCAGGCGTTCAGTGTACTTGATGGATACATATTACGACCCACGATCACTGTAATGGACCAGCCCTCCACGATGGACAGGTCGCCGATCATGGATCGCCTGCTCCAGAGCATCGGGAACAAAGCTGGCGTGTGGCGGAGCCGGTCGATTTCTGCTTCATCGAACCGTTCTGGATGAAGGATATTGCCCGGATAGCGCGTTACCTCACCGCCGTCTGATAATGGGATGGTCTGCTGTCGTGGTGCAATAAGCGGCAGGCAGAGCTCATCCCATCCACCGCCAGCCGCGAGTTGTCCGGGCAGGTCCTCCAAATGTAATCGCTGGGCCACTAGGAGGATTCTACCTGTCTTTGGATTGTTGAGACGACTCAACATGGTGCCGGTAAACTAGTCGATTGCACCTTGTCGCGCGACCTCGCTATGCGCGTCCTTGGCCTTGATCGGGTCGTCGATAATGATGAAGTCACCACCCCGTCCGGTCAGCGTACCGCCGGTCGAGGTTGACAGCCTCAGCAATCAGGAAGTCCAGTCAAGAAAGTCAGGCCTTTAAAAAGCTGCATATGGACTTCCGCACAGTCTCGGGCATGTGTCGTCCCATGGACGAAATACCATTTGGGAACGAGCTACTGGATATGGCTGACCGGTTATGCACCGTCGTGGGCATAATCATGGAAGACCACCATTTGCTGGCGGTCTCATTGTCGGCGACACAGACTGCCACAAAACCCCAAGATATTGAACAACTCGCTACGGCAGTTCAGAACATGGCTACCTTGATTGAGGCCGCTAAGGTACTCACGCAACTCGGCAGATAAGTTATGACCTACGTGATTGTCCGCTGTGTTGGCAGTCCGGAACGGCTTCTTTCAGGAACGCCGAGAAAATTTCTTCCGTTCGTTCAGAATGCTACCCGGCGGTCGTTCTTTCTTGGATAAAGTCGAGCATCTGGTTTACAGCGAGATGCCGATGACCGAACGACGATAACTTCAACCGGCGCACCGCGAGGGCCGGTTCTAGTTCCAAGAAGTGGAGCCCCAGCAGCCGTCCGTAATTTCGCGGTTCGGGTGTTTTTGTAGGCACGTCCTTACGGCTATGTTGCCGAGCGAAAGGGAGTGAATGACGACGATAATCGGATCGAGTGCCGGGGTTGATCGAGCGGTGCTTCGGCGTCCGCTCGCTTCATGGGGCCCCCGCACAACTATCGGGCCAGGGAGTGCCTGACATGGTGCCCGTGACCACATCAGCCCCGTCTCACGATCTAGTGGAAGACTTCGGCCTATCGTCGGTGCCCTCCTATTTCCCGCGCAGGCTCGCGATCAACGATAAGACGCTTCTCGAAAACTGGGTCGATGAAACCGGGCTACTCGCGCTTTCTGGCAGCAAGATCGTCCTCGGCGAACCGGGCATGGGCAAGAGCGAGTTGATGTACGAGCTTGGTCGGCGGCTCGGGGTCGAGCTGGTGACCGCGACCCGCTTCATCAATGCCAAGACCCCGGCCAAACTTGTCCCGGCGGGCAAGCCGCTGCTGATCGACGGCCTCGACGAAGCACTGTCGCGACGCGAAGGCGACGCGGTCGACGCAATCCTGGCGCAGCTCGAAGAAGCAGACTTGCCGCCGTTTATCCTGTCGTGCCGCTCGCGCGAATGGCAGACGCGCAGCGTGACGAACCTGCGCCAACTCTATGGCGTCGAACCGAGAATCCTAACGCTCGAATCGTTCGATCGCAGCGAAGCGCACACGTTTCTCGTCGCGCAGTATCCGAGCGCGGATGCCGATCACGTGCTCGAACACCTCGCGAGCCACGGCCTCGAAGAACTTTACCGCAACCCGCTGACGCTCGGCTTGATGGGGCGAGTCGCCGAAACCGACACGCAATTGCCGGCGACGCGCGCGGCTTTGTTCGAGCGTGTCTGCACCCTGATCTGGCCCGAACACGATTCCGATCGGCAGGATGAGGGTCTGGCCCAGCTGACGCAGGACGAAGCACTCGATGCCGCTGGGGCAATCGCCGCCGGACTGTTGTTCGCAGGCGCCGAAGCCGCCAGCGTGGCGGGTGCGGCGCAGGTGCAGCAAGGCGATATCCGGCTCGCCGACCTGGAGACCTTGCCCGATGCTAGGGCCGCCCGAGCGATCTTTTCCTCCAAGCTGTTCCATAGCGTCGGCCCGTCGCGCGCCAAGCCGATCCACCGGGTCATCACCGAATATCTCGGCGCGCGATGGCTCGCGAGTCAGGCGGCGACGCCACGCGCGCAACGACGCGTGCTCGCCCAATTGCATGGCAGCGGCGGTGTTCCGGCGAGCCTGCGCGGGCTTCATGCCTGGATCGCCCATCACAGCCCGATGATGGCCGTGCGGGTGATCACCGAAGACCCCTATGGCGTGCTGCGCTACGGCGAAACCGCGGCCCTTACGCCGCATCTCTCGGATTGCCTGTTCGAGGCGTTGTGCCGGCTCGCCGAGGGCGACCCCTATTTCCGTGCGGCGGACTGGGACAATAAGACTGCAGCCGGGCTGATGATCCCGGCGCTCAAACCCAAGATCAAGGCGATCATCGCCTCGGCAACTAGCAGCGCGCACCTCCGCTCGCTGCTGATCGAAGGGCTTCAGGGCACGCCGCTCGCGGCCGAGCTTGCCGATACGTTGGAAGAGATTGTGTTCGCACCGGAGCGCTTCTATCGCGAGCGCAACGCTGCTGCCGAGGCCTTGCTGCCGCACCGCGACCGTGCCTGGTGGCAGGTGACGATCGCGGTGCTCACCAATCAGGGCGGCGACGATGCGCCGCGGCTCGCGCGTCAGTTGATCCAGCAGATCAATGCCGACGTGTCAGACGATTTACTGGTCACGACCCTGTTCGCCGAAATGGGGGTGACCAGTTTTCCGCTGCCGCGCCGCACGGGACGGCGCGTCCGTACCGCACGCAGCTATGAACGACTGTTCGCCGTGATCCCCTCGGCGCGGCTGGTTGGGGTGCTCAACCTGATCTCCGATTATGCCGATCTGCTGCGCGACGGCAACTGGGAGAATGCCGGCGAGGTCGCCGACATCGTGGCCAATCTCGTCGTTCGTGGGATCGACGAAGGCGTGATCGGACCGGCCGAGGCACCGTCGCTGTGGCGCTGGCTCGGGACGATCGAACAGGCGCACCGTTATCACCGCGACGTCCAGCAGACGCTTGCCGCACGACTTGGGGCGCAGGACGGGTTGCGTCGTGCGGTCCAGGCGCACGCACTGGCGAACGATCACCGCAAGGACAGCCTGTGGGTTACCGAATTCAATCTGCAGCGTCGCCTCGTACAGCTGGTCGGACGGCCTAGCGACATCATCGTCGTGTTCGACCGCCTTGCGCGAGGCGACAACAAGGATCCGGCGCTGCGCCAGGATTGGCAGGATCTGGTGCGCATCGCCTGGGGTCCCGATGGTCTCGATCCCGACGTGCGCGCGGCGGCGGACAAGTTCCGCCGCGGTGACAAGCCGCTCGGCGACGTCCTTCGCAAGCTCCAAAATCCCAAGAAACCCGCGTGGGAGGTCCGTCAGGAGATGGAAGCGGCCAAGCGCGATCGCAAGCGCAAGGTGGAGTTCGAGACCGCACGCCGCAAGCTGGGCAAGGTCCGCGACGATCTGCGCGCGGGCAAATTGTCGGCGCTCCTCCCGTCGGCGCAAGCCTATCTCGACCGGTTCCACGACCTATCAAGCGAGTTGCCGCCGCGTGAGCGGTTGGCGTCCTGGATCGGGCCGGAACTGCGCGACGACGCGCTGATCGGGTTCGAGGAGGTACTGCACCGGCCCGACCTGCCGACGCCGGCTGAGATCGCCGACGGTTTCACGCGCGGCACGATCTACAATTACGGCTTTCCGATCATGGCCGGGCTTTACGAGCGCCTGCGTCGTGGCAAGGGCCTTGAGGACCTGTCCGAGCCGCTCAAACAGGCAGCGTTGCTGCTCAGCCATGACGATCATGGCTGGAATCTCGACGAGGAAAAAGAAGCGCTGCGCGTCGCGCTGGAAGCCGAGGTAATCCCCACACTCGAAGCACGCAATGCATTCGCGCGGCTCTGGATCGAGCCCGCGCTTAAAGCGGGCAACGAGCATGTCGCCGGGCTCTACAAGCTCGCCCACGATCCCGAATGGCAGGCGACCGGGGCGGCGCTCAGCGCCGACTGGTTGACCATGTTTCCCAATGTGCCGGAGTCCGTAGAGGCGGATCTGGTCGATTGCCTGACCTATGGTGGCGCACTCGACGCGCTGCGCGATGTGGCCGAGACGCGCGCCGTGACGGTGTTCCGCAGTTTCGACCATATGCTGTCGTGGCTGGCGATCGACGTGCTGGTCCAGTTCGAGCTGGTGCGGCCTGCTCTCTCCGGGATCGGCGTGAATTACCCCAATTTCATCTGGTTTCTGCGCAACCGGCTACAGTTTGAGCGGCGTGGTGGGATGCTGCCATTGACCGTGGCGCAAGCTGAATGGATCATCAGCGAATTCCGTGACCAATGGCAATATGCAGTGCTCGAAGGCACCGGATCAGGCAATACCAACGATTACGACGCGACCGACTTTCTGCGCTCCCTTATCAGCCGGATCGCCGACGATCCCAGCATGGAGGCAGCTAAGGCAATGGAGCGCCTCATCACCGGGCCGAAGGATAGTTATGCCGAGTTGATCCGGCACATGGCGGTGGAACAACGCCAGAAGCGTGCCGAAGAGAATTTTTCAGCACTCATGCCATCTGATCTCGCCGCACTGCTCCACGATGGCCTTCCGGGCAACATTGAGGACTTAAAGGCGCTGGTGCGCGAAGAGATGGCCATCGCACAGCGCAAGCTCATCGGCGACGATCTGGATTCGGTCGTCGAATTCTGGACTGACAAGGGCGTCCCACGTGACGAGAATCGCTGCCGCGACCGCTTGACTGCGATGATCGGACCCGAGCTTGCCCGGTACGATATCCAGCGGATCACCGAGGCGGACATGCCGCAGACCAAGCGCGCCGACTTGGCGTTTGCGCGCGGCACGATGCAATTGCCGGTTGAGGTCAAAGGCCAGTGGCACAACGAGGTCTGGGACGCCGCTACCGGCCAACTCGACGTCCAATATTTGATCGACTGGCGTTCCGAACAACGCGGCATCTACTGCGTCTTGTGGTTCGGCGATCTACCGTCGGCGACCAACCGGCGACTGAAGGCGCATCCCGATGGTCATCCAGCCCCTGCCAGCGCGGAGGCGATGCGCACCATGCTAATCGAACGGATACCCGGCGCGCGCCGCGCACTCATCGATGTGGTAGTGCTCGACTTCACCGCTGGGAAGCCTCAGGGCCGTGCGTAAGCCAAGCTTGGCACCAGTAGTTATACTCTGCATATGTTGCCCCCCTGAGACTGCTACAATGCGGCAGTCACGGTGTTAACCTGAAAACGAACTTAATGAGGGCCAATGACAGGTAAGCGACAGCATTACGTTCCGCGATTTCTTCAGCGCGGTTTTCTGATCGAACGCGACGACTCTGGAACTGAGGGGGAACGCACTTGGCTGCATCGTCTCTGTGCGCGCGCCCGACCAGTTGGCATCGGTGATGTGGGGGTCGAGGACTTGTTCTACTCGCGCAAGGGCCTACCTGGAGAAGTGACGCTCGACGACGCAATAACCGAATTCGAGAGAGACTTCAGCCGCGACGTGGCGATCCTGCGCGGATCAGCGCCAAGGACCAGCGTCGAGCCAGAGCACGCTGCGAGAACCGTGGTCCATCTTGTCATGCGTACCGCGCACCTGCGCCGCACTATATCCTCGGGCATGGTCAGCATGATGGAGGAGATTGAGGCGCTTTTTACCGATCCGCAGCGGTTTGCGACTATGCTCGGCTTCGCCACCCCCGCCCTGGCCAGTGTCGTTACGGAAGCAATCAGGGACACAGCCCTCAAGCTCGTGCCGGCAGGGTTCCCGCCAGCCTTCAGTGAGCGTTTCCTCACATTCATTATCCGCGAACGTGGAGACGAGCTTGCGGCCAGCGCCGCCACTATGCTCTCCCCCCTCCTTGCGACAGTACTCAATGGTCTCGCGGACATGGTTCGAGATAGCCACAACGAGCTCGTCGCTAAGCCGCTTGATGACCATGGATGGGTGGGAGTCCTGAGCGGTTTCACGTGGTCGATGGAAGGAGCGTCCGATCTCATCCTTCCGGACGCGGTCGCTTTGTCTAGGTCTGCCGATGGGCCGCTCGAGCCGCTTCTATTCACTTGTGGCAGGGACGCCGAGGTGGTTCTTCTTCCGCTAGCACACGATCGCATGCTGGTTGGGCGCCGCGATCCAGCCATAACCGTTGATCTCTCAACATTCAACGCGGCGGCGGCGGCGGCCTGCCAAGGCTTCTTCATAAGCGCGCGGTCGCACGACGAAGATAAACTGTCCTCTGCTATCGGAAGCGGCCCAGCCAAGGCGCTCACCAACGCAATTGCGGAGTCCATCGCGAGAGCGGAGGAGGTGAGGTCGCTTGCGCTTGACCAACTTCCGCCGGCCCAGCCTTGCGAATTCGAGCAGGAGCAGTTCTCCTATAGCGTGACGCTTCATGACTTCGGCGATGACCTGCTGGCGCGCGCGTATGCCGATATCCTCCAGTCGGTCATCAAAGCGCTCACGCGGGACATGCCGCTTCACGATCTGGACGGGATCACGATCGCCGCAGACTACGCGGACGCGCTTGCCACGCTCGACCGTGGCGATCCCAATCTCCCGCCGATGGTAAGTGGCGCGCTGGCCTATGGAACGGGCGCGGCGATGCCGGTGACCGTCAAGCGAAATGGCAAGCGCAAGGAGCATCTCGTCCTAGCAGCATGGATCGCTGCAGGCTGGACCTCGGAAAACCCCGAAGATCGGGCGATGACGCTGCATCTCCTTATTAAGATGCTGGCGGGGATTGCGAACTCGGCGCGCTTCGCCACCCCGGCGAGCTTCAAGCCGGACGAAATGGCGCGCGAATTCCACCTTGCGGTCGCCCGCGCACCTTCGGGGTACTGGAGCGCAAAGCAGGCCGCGTTTGTCGCTCCGGACGAGGGCATTACCTACGCGGACCTCGTACTCGACAGCCTAGAACATGCGCGCGAAGCGGTCAGCGCGGCGCGCATAAACATGACCGACAGCAGCGATGTGGGCGAGGGGTTCAACGTCGCGCTGGAAACCGTCTCTGCCATCCTGTCTCATGCTGCCGATTGGATCGGCCACCGAGACGGCTTGGCACAAGACCAGCCATTCGTGGGCGACGGCCTCAAGGCGAGGCTGGCTCCCTATGGCCTCGACCACTGGCTTGCGCTGTTCGGACGCGACCTTGCCTCGAGCTACACTGACGCCGGCGCGCTCGACTTGTCTGTCGTGACCACCTTGAGCCGGCACGTTGAGCGACTCTTCTGGAGCATCGGTGTGTACTGCTGGCCCGACAATGGGAGCGTCCGGTGCATCATTAGCGATCAGACGCTTGTGCCGGTAGATCTTTCAGTGTCAGTAATGTCCGAGTAAGGGCACGTTGATCCTAATTGCTGACTGTCCGCTGAGATCGGCCCAATTCAAGCTAATCCGATTTAACGATATCACTGTGAACGAACGACGGGTTTCGGGGTGCTGCGCGAAGGGAGCGAATCACCGCTTTTCTGCGAAAAAAGCCGATCCATATGGGTAGCTGATCGAGGTCGGGAGCAGCCCGCGACCTCTATGCTTGTCGCTCCGTCCTCAGTCCAGCAGTTCCCCGGCGGATGTCTGCAGGCAGGTGGCCAGCTTTTCCACAATGGTGATTGTCGGGTTGCGGGCACCGCGCTCGAGGTCGCTGATATAGGTGCGGTGGATGCCGGCCTCGAACGCCAGATGCTCCTGGCTCCATTCCTTCTGGTGACGAAGGCGCCTGAGATTGGCGGCAAGACGAAGTCGGATATCCACGCCTGAGGAGTGCGTGGATGTCGACAATCAATCTACAGACGATCAGTGACAATTGACTTGACTTGTGTGCCCGTATCGAGCGCTATCCATGTTACTTATTGTCTGCAGTGAATCGGATCATGCGCATGGACCAGGAACAGTCGGAAGGTGGCCAGGAGATCGCCCGGGTCGATATATGGCTGGTCATGGCCATTGCCGTCTTCCCGTTCCTGTTCGTGTGGGTGCTGTTGTCGAAGCCCTATAGTGTCGCCATCCGATTGCTGGGATTAACATGGCTGATCCTCGCGGTGTCCGGACTCATCGTGATGCAGGGCCGCAGTCCGGCGCCTCGCGCGGGCGCACCCATGCCACCGGCGTGGCAAACACAGCGTAAGTCACACGCGTTGAAGACCAGTACAGCGGTCCTCAAATCCGACGTGCCGCCAGCCCATACCAATTATCGCGCGGTGCTGGCGAGGGAGGTGGCGAGCCTGAAGCGTGACGGTCGACTGGAACTGGCGGGTGATCCGAAGTCCGCGGTGAAGTTGGCTGCCGCTCTCTTTGTCGCGATGGGCGAGATCTACCAGCAAGGAGAGCTGTTCACGCTGACGGACGAGGACAAGTCCCTGCGTGCCGAATATGCCCGGCGTGCAAGTGCCCTTCAGGCAGAGGCGTTGCCACGCGTGAGGAAACTGCAGGCAAAACTGTACAGCAGAGGCCTCTGGTCAGAGGATATCAGTGTGTCCAGCTTCGGGCCCGGCAGCCGCAATATCCGGTTCACTGGCGGACTGTTCTTTGCCAACCGCAATATCCAGTCCATCCATGAGGATGTTCGCGACACCATGGAGACGCTGCGGTTCAAACGGGCTGATTTCCTCGCCTATCTCGGCGGCAGAGGCGCTACCTATACTTATCGGCCGGTACCGGACACGGCGCTCGTCGTGATCAGGAGCGGCCATTATGCCGTCGTATGGGATCGCTGATCCGGGCGATCCGCCAAGGCTCAGGATCGCGGCATCGCTTCGGAAATGGAAGAGGAAAGCTGGTGCAATGGGCGCCAGATGCAAGGGGGATGACGAATGTGGGATTTACCTTGTCCCGAGTGCAGGAAGGTTATCGCGGCTGAAGCCGCCGTCTGTCCGCACTGTCAGTACGCGTTCAGCGATGCCGAGATCGAGATCCGCAAACGACGGGTGAACACGAAGGCCGGCATCATGGTCGCGCTCATCCTGCTGCCACTGGCCTATTGTACCCTTGTGCCGGACAGCAAGGAGGAGCCTGACCCGGCACAGATTGTCCGGCAGGCAGAGGATCGTCGACTTGGCCAGCATTGCCTGAACGATTGGGATGGCGGCAACAGGAGCCTGATCGAGCAGGTAAAGGCAGTGTTGCGGGACCCCGACTCGTTCGAGCATGCGGCCACCCGCATCGGACCGCTCGACGGGAACGGGAGCCACGCGATCGCCATGCAATACCGTGCCCGCAACGGCTTTGGCGGCATGAATGTCCAGCAGGCGATCGGCATGGTCAACAGCAGTGACTGCAGTGCCACGCTGATCTCGGCGGATATCAGTCGCTGATATCCGCACGAGACTGACTTCAGGTCCGTCGGGGTGCTCCGGCTGGCCGACGCTTGCCCTCTGGGCGTTTGCGAATGCGCGGCGAGATGTCGCCCGAGAACTTCTGCTGGAACCAGTCGAGCGCCTGAGAGGTGCTGTCGACCTGATCGTCATGGCGTCGGTTGGGAAATCCCAGCAGCTCGTCGAGATAGATGGCCAGCCAGGGGGCTTCTCGCGGAAAAAGCACCTTGCCGGTCTCGAACATCACCGAGCGGGCCTGCATACGGGCAAGCTTGTCGATGGTCGGCCGGACCAGCCGCGGCCTGCAATAGCCGGAGCTGC
>NZ_JAHXZS010000006.1 GCF_019740335.1 Alteraquisediminimonas sediminicola
GTTTCCCGTCGTTTCGTTGCCGATCCGTGGGCCGTTCCGTGCAGTCCGTCGCTGCGGTGAACAGGCCTCTAAGACCACCCTCGATTCGGGTCAACCTCTTTGTTGCATATTTTTGACGAGAATTGACAAAATTACACGAAAACAATGAGATAAAATGTTCCACGACTTTTCACGACACCGCAACCGCCACCACATCAACAACCAAAACACGCCAAAACACCCCGAATCCAATCATTCCCCACCCATCAGACGCCGATAGAATCGGAAAATCACCCAAGACTCACCCCCACTACCTGCCAGCAGCTGTTGTCCGGGAATGAGTCGTCAGCGCCCAAGGCGTAATATCAGCGCCCGTTCAGCATGGTCGCGTGGAGATATTCGGGATTGCCCGTCACCTCCGCCCCGACCCAGCCGGGCAGCGATATGTCCTGATGGGGATAATCAAGTTCGACCTCCGCCGTCACTGTCCCCTCCAGCGCACCTTCATACACATCCACCATCCACACCAGCCCATCATGGTGGAGCATATGGCGAGTCCGTTCGACTAATACCCCCTCGCAGTGATCGCTGAGCAGGATGTCGGCATCATTGCAGGGGATTTCATAATTGAACTCACGCCGCGCCCCTGCGGATCGCGGCCCCTTATAGGTGAGAAACGCCCGGTTCGGTTCACGCCGCACCCGTAGCTTGGTCCCCGGCGCATGCATCACCAGCCCGTCACGCAAATGGATCGCCTTGGCGACCGACGCCTTCCAGCCATTACCGGACACAAGAAATTTCCGCTTCGCTTCGATCCTCATCGATCCGCTCCCCCGGGCTATCTATATGTGAGGGGAGGCTATCCGATAATATCGGTGACCACCATCACCTTTTCGCAGGCTTTGGGACTGGCGAAAATGCGCATCGCACCACATATCGATTGATGATGCGCTAGCCCCCGCGCCCGACGCGTGGCAGAGTATCGGCAGGGCAAGTATCAATCGTCCTGATAGCTGGCGATAAGGAGTCGGAGAGATGAGCGTCACGGGACCGAGCGACCATGAAACGCATATCCCTGCCCGACTACTGAATGATCTGCTTGATCATGCCGTCGCCCATTATCCCGACCGACCGGCGATTGACTTTCTGGGACGCAAATGGAGCTATGCCCGGCTGGGCGAACTGGTCCAATGCGCGGCCCAAGGCTTGCAGGACATTAACGTCGGTCCCGGCACTCGGGTGGGGTTGTGCCTGCCCAATACGCCTTACTTCGTGATCTTCTATTTCGCGGCGCTGCAAATCGGCGCGACCATCGTCAATTTCAACCCGCTCTATGTCGAACGCGAGCTGGAACATCAGATCAAGGACAGCGGCACCAGCGTCATGGTCGTGCCGGATCTGCGCATGGTGCATGATAAGGTACTGGCGGTGGCGGCAACGACCGGCCTCAAGAAGATCATCGTCTGCCCGATGTCGGGGATATTGCCCTGGACGCAGTCCCTCGGTTTCCGGCTGTTGCGATCCGCCGACCGGGCGGTGGTTCCGCATGATGATCTGCACATCGATTATGACGAGCTGATCGACAATCAGGGGGAACCGCATCCGGTGCTGGTCGACCCGGACGATGTCGCGGTGCTGCAATATACCGGCGGCACGACCGGCACGCCCAAAGGGGCGATGCTGAGCCATGCCAATTTGTCCGGCAACAGTCGCCAGATGGTGCTGCACATCGGCGGCCCCCCCGATCGTCAGCAGCGGATGCTCGGCGTATTGCCGTTGTTCCATGTCTTTGCCCTCACCACCGTATTGAACTTCTCGGTCGATACCGGGGCGGAGATGGTCCTGCTGCCGCGTTTCGAGCTGCCGCAATTGCTCAAGACGATCCAGCGCACCCAGCCGACATGGCTCCCCGCCGTGCCGACGATCTTCAGCGCGATTGTCGAGGCGGGCGAACAGGCGACGATGGATTTCAGTTCGCTCCAATTCTGCATATCGGGTGGTGCGCCGCTCCCGCTCGATACGCGCCAGCGGTTCGAACAATTGACCGGCTGTCGGGTGGTCGAGGGCTATGGCCTGTCCGAGGCCTCACCGATCATCACCTGCAACCCGGCGCAGGGCGTGGTGAAGGACAATAGCTGCGGCACCCCCGTACGCGGCACCGTGATCGAAATCCGGGATCTTGCCGATCCGCACCGCGTGCTTGCCACCGGCGAACGCGGCGAAGTCTGCGTGCGTGGACCACAGGTGATGAAAGGCTATTGGGGCCGCCCGGAAGATACGGCGGAAGTCTTTATCGATGGTCTGCTCCGCACCGGCGATGTCGGCTATATGGATGCGGATAACTATCTGTTCCTCGTCGACCGGATCAAGGATGTGATCCTGTGCAGCGGCTATAATGTATATCCACGCATCATCGAGGACGCCTTATACGACCATCCCGATGTGACCGAGGCCGTGGTGATCGCCGTGCCGGACAGCTATCGCGGCCAAGCGCCCAAGGCGTTCGTCGCCACCCGACTGGGCAGCAACATCACCGCAGAAATATTGCACGACTTCCTCGCCCAGCGCCTGTCAAAGATCGAAATGCCGCGCGAGTTCGAATTTCGCACCGCCCTGCCCAAAACGCTGATCGGCAAATTATCGAAAAAAGAACTGGTGGCCGAGGAACGGGCAAAGGAAGCGGCGGCGGCGGCGGCGGCGGCGGGGAAAGCAAAAGCCTGAAGCCCGGTTCAGGTACCGCGCACCCGCTGGATCACCGCCATGAGACAGGCCCGGGCATTACGCATGTAAATCGCCGCCTCCAATTGCCAGACCTGTTCCACATCCTTGTCGGGACCAAGCTCATCGCGCAACGCGGCCTTGGCGCCGATCTCGATCAATGATGGTTCGGACAAGGCATCGAATGAGGCCTTGCGCGCGGCTTCCCAGCCTGCGTTGAAGAAATCGCGCTCGCGCCCCGTAACGCGGCCACGCCGGGTGGCGAGATATTCATCCAGTTTTTCCCGCATCGAACTCACCGCGACCACCTCTTCATACATGAGGGGACATCAATACCCCGGACAAGGCCTGAAATAAAGGTGGTGGGCCAAAGGGGACGCAGTGGTTTCTCAGGTGCGTTCCCGCACCCGCCGCCCATCGCTGAGGGTATCGCCGGGATGGAGGATCACCCGGTCGCCCGCCTGCAAGCCCGCGCGGACTTCGGCAACCTCGTCATTGACCCGCCCCAACGTCACTATCGTCAACACGGCCCGACCCTTGCGGATCGCATACACTGCCCAACTGCCCTCGGCGCCATTGCCCTGTTGCCGGAACAAAGCCGACACCGGCACCCGCAACGCATCGGCGCTGCTCCACGCCCGAATTCTGGTAATCACGCGAAAGCCATGGCCCAGCCGTTGCCACACCGCATAGGGCTCGACAATATCGATGGTGACATTCACCCGTTGCTCTTCCACCCCCAGCGCCGAAATCTTCATGAAGCCGGAGGGGTCGATCCGCCGTACCTTGCCGCGTAACGGACGGTTGCCGCCCCAGCGGTCAATATCCACATCCGCGCCAATCGCGATATTGACGGCATCGCTGGACAGATAATCGGTGACGACCTCCAATTTTTCGGGATCGCCAATCTCGACCAAGGCTGTGCCGCTCGGCACAAAGGTCTCGCTCTTTTGCACCACCCGCAACACATCGCCGCTGACAGGCGCCATGACGGCAACGCCGCCAGCGCCAGCCTCCCCGCCCTCGCTCGGCGGCACCAAGGCCGCGCGCGCCGCCGTCAATTGATGCTGGGCGGCGACCACCGCGCTATTCGCTTCCACCAGCGCCGCCTCGGCCCGATCATGGCGCATCCGCGCCGCATCCAACGCGGCCTGTGTGGTGAAGCCCTGTTCGTTCAACGCCTGTATCCGCCGCAGGTCACGATCCGCCAATGCGCGTTCGGCGCGGGCCTCTGCCGCTCGCGCCCGGCTGGATGCGACATTGGCGAGCGACGCCCGTTCCTGCGCCTGCCCCACGGCCTCGCTGCGTTGATCGAGAAAGGACGGCACCGCCGGGACGATCCGCGCCACGACCGTCTTACCCCGCAATACCTTATCGCCGGGTTCGAGCGTGATCCGCAACAACCGGCCACTCAAGGGCGCAGCGACGGTGAACACATCATGCACCCGCGTCTCGCCCTCATCATCGATTGTCACGGCCATCGCCCCGCGCGTCACCGGGGCGGCATCCACCAGCAACACAGGCTTGCGCAGCGCCAGATAAATCGCGCCCGCAATCACCGCGATCATCAGGATCAGGATCGTATATTGTCCGCCGCGCCGCTTGCCGCCTGTCGTCGCCGTCATCTTCAATCCCTCGTCTTCAACACGGCCACCAGATCAAGCTGACCCAGTCGCCTGCTGACAAGATAGGCCGTGGCCCCGGCCGCCGCCATCACCACCAATACCGCCCGCGCCATCGTGCCGATTGATAGCGCATATGGGATGGTGAACAAATCGCCGCCAAAGGCCGACACGATATAATGCGCCAAGCCTATCCCCATCGCGATCCCCAATGGCAACGCGATCAGCGTCAACAACATCAATTCGCCGATCAACAGATAGGCCACTTCCGTGGTGCGAAATCCCAATACCCGCAACGACGCCAGATCGCGCGCCCGTTCCGCCAGCGCGACCCGCGCATGATTATAAATCACGCCAAAGACAATCAGCCCGGCAAAGCCAGTGTTGAACAAGGTGATGATGCCCATCGTCTCGGCAATCGTATTGCGTAATGCGCGGCGGCTGGCCTCCACCTCGGAAATCCCGGCAATGGCGGGCGTTTCGCGCAGAGCCTTGAGGATGGCGGTCCGCGCATCCGTATCAATCGCGAGAAACGCCCCGGAGATGCGCGGCCCCTCCATCATGCGCCGGTCCAGTTCATCCAGCCGCATATAGGCAGGCGAACCGATGGCGCTCTCCACCACCGCCACAACATGAGATTGCCAGCGCGGTCGCCGCCCCTGCGTCACCTCTATCTCGACGGCATCGCCCCGCCCGACCCGTAATTGCCGCGCCAGCGAGGCCGACAGGACAAGGCCCTGTTTCGGCGGCTCAATCACCGTCCCGTCAATATCGATCAACCGGCTGAGATCCGCCCCCGTATCGGTTGCGGTGATCGCTTCACGTCGGCTGATGCCTTGATGGGTCAGGACGACGCTCACCGCGCGCACCGGCTCCACCCGACGAATACCGGGCAGGCGGGCGAGCGCCGTCAACGCATCGCGCCCGCGCGGTTCGGTAAAGGTCACGAGCAGGTCCTCACGCTCGGCCTGATTGAAGGTGATGCGGATCATTTCCTCGACATTGTCCCGCGAACTGGCCGACGCAATATAGAGCGCGAGCGCCGCCCCGATCCCGATCGCCGTCAACAAGGTACGGACGGGCCGCCGCGCCAGCCCGCGCAGAATGATCCGCGTCAATTGATCGAGCGACCGAAATTGCGTCAATGCGCCGGTCAGCCGCCCGCCATAATTGGTCGGCAATGGCGGGCTCATCGCCTCTGCCGGGGTCAGTGCTGCCGCCCGGCGGATCGCGATGAAACACCCCGTCAGCACCGGAAACAACGCCGCCAGCAACGCCATCAGAAACAGATCCGCATCGACATGGAATTGCAGGAACGGGAATACGAAAAACTGCTGATATAATCGCGCCAGCCCCCGCCCCAGCCAGATGCCCAGCGTCGCCCCCAATATCAGTCCGCCCAATGACAGCAAAATAGCGAGCTTGAGATAATGGCCGATAATCACGCGATTGCGAAAGCCAAAGGCCTTGAGCAAGCCGATGACTTCGCGCTCGGTATCGATCAACCGGCTCAACACGAGATGGGTGAGAAACGCCGCCACCAGCAAAAATACCGGCGGTAGGATGCGCGTCATGTTGCGCAGTTCATTCAGCTCATTGGTCACGAAACGGTCGGAAATCTGCTGGTCGCGCGCATAGCCGCCAATCCCGCCAAAGGGCTGCAAGCGATCGTCGATCCGCCGGATCACATCCACGACATTGGTGCCGGGATCGACCCGCACCAACAGTTCGTTAAACGCCTGACGCAGGTCAAATGCCCCGGCCAGCACCTCTTCATGCAGCCACAACACGCCAAAGCGCGCATTGTCGGGAAAAATCTGGCCGGGCGGAATGGCATAGACATATTCGGGCGACAGCACTGCGCCGACAATGCGAAACGCACGACGCTTGCCGTTCAGGATGACGGTGATTTCATCCCCCAGCCCGAGCTTCGCCGCCTTTAAAAAAGCTTCATTCGCCAGCAGCTCATCAGGCCGCGCCGGGTCCGGCCAGCGCCCCGCCCGCAACACCAGATCATTGATATGCGGGCGGCCCTTGGCGGGCAGGGAATGCAGCCGTGCATTGATCGGATCGAATACATAAGGCAGGTCAATGAGGGCCGACATGGTGATCCGCCCTTCCGATGTCCTCACTCCCGGCAGATGCGCGAGTTCCGGCAGCAACGCCACCGGCACGCGCTTGGCCGGGGCAAAGACATCGGCAAAGCGATAGCGATCATAATAAGCATCGCGTGTCGCCTCCAGCGAACGCATCATCCCGACCGACATCATCACCATGCCCACGCCCGCCGCGATGACCAAGGCAATCGCCAACGCAGGCCCGCGCAGCCGCCATAATTCGCGCAATAATTTCCGATCCAGCACCGGCAACCAGCCCAGGCGCATCGCAATTGTCACCAGCGCAACTCGGACGCCGCCACCCGCACCGGGTTGCGCGTGCTTTGGGCCAGCATGCCATCGGCAAATTGCCAGACGACATCGGCAATGCCCGCGATCACCGCATTATGGGTGATGATCAATGTCGTCGTACCAAGCTCGCGATTGATCCGCTGGATTGCCTCCAGCACCATGATCCCGGTCTGGCTATCCAGCGCGCCGGTCGGCTCATCGCAAAACAAGACGCGCGGACGCTTGGCAATGGCGCGGGCAATGGCCACGCGCTGCTGTTCGCCACCAGATAATTGCGCCGGAAAATGATCGAGCCGGTCCGTCAACCCGACCATCGCGAGCGCCTCTTGCGGCATCATGGCGTCATCGGCGATGTCGGTGATCAGCGCCACATTCTCCCGCGCGGTCAATGACGCGACGAGATTATAGAATTGAAACACGAACCCCACATGCTGGCGGCGATATTCCGTCAGCGCCGATCCATCGAGCGCGGTCAGATCCTGCCCCTCGAACCAGACATGGCCCGCCGTCGGTTCATCCAGCCCGCCGAGAATATTGAGGATCGTCGATTTGCCCGATCCAGACGGGCCAAGCAGCACGATCAATTCGCCCGATCTGATCTCCAGATCGACCCCGCGCAGCGCCTGCACCGCACTTACACCCGCGCCATAGATTTTGGTCAGCCCTTCCACCCGGTATAATATCGGGGGCAGCGGATGGCCTGTGCTGGCATCAATGTCCTGCGCGTCTGATGGGATAGTCCCGGCCCTTCCCTGATGGTGAACAGCAACACAAACTATAACGCACAGGTGACACTATCAGGCCGATTTATACCGGCAGGCAAGCCAATATTGCCGTCTCACCCCGCAGCCCGTGGTGCAACCCGTGGCGGCGCGACCAATGCAAAGCAATAGTCCCCCGCCAGATGGGTGGCAAAGGCGGCGGCGCCATAATCTTGCGGCGATGCTGTGCCCGCGTCATAAAAGGTCGAACACAGTCGATAGCTCGACCGGCCCACCACCTCATAACGATAAGACGCATTCGTTTCCGGGTCGCGCGGATATGAAATATGGGTGTAGCGGCTCAGTTCATCGAGCGAGGCCGGCACCGCATCGTGATTACCGTGATAGCTCAGGATCGCCGCATCGATCTGCTGCAAATCCTGCTCACGCGCCTGATCGACGCGCTGACGGCGTTCTTGCCATGGGCTATCGACATGCATCAACGCCGCCACTACCGCCAATCCTGCAACCAGCGCGAACGCCGCCGTCGTCCAGCCCCGCACCTTCATTGCCTTATTGCCCCCGCACCCTCGGCAGTCTCATCGGCCCGCATCTCGCCAAGATAGCGCGTCAGGGCAAAGGCCGCGATGCCGCCAATCACCAGCCCCTTCAACAAGACCCGCAACACCAGTTCGCCGTTCAATAGGGCATAGAGCAGAAAGCCCGCATCCGAGAGCAAGATCAGCGCCGCCACATAAAGGGTCAGCGATGTCAGCCAGCGCCGCACGCCCGATCGCCCATGCGCGGGATCGGTGCGTTTCAGCCCTTCGATCTTGCGGTCGATCATCAGATAGACGGGCAGGAAAACGACCAGCATCGCCGCGCCCCAGCGCAGACCTTCCTCAATTCCCTGCGCCATATAGCGGCTGGCCTGCGGATCGGGCAGAGCAAGGTCGATCAGCTGATACAAGATCCGCCCCAAGGCAATCGCGACCATGTAAAAGGCGGAAAACAGCAACAGATATAAAAAGGATTCCCGGGCCGATGGCCGCGACAAGGGCCGCGGTACCGGGATCGCGAAGTCCACCTCGGCAAAGCTGTCGAGCGCCACCCGCACCTCGCCCTCATCCCAGCCCGCCTGCTGCAAGGCCGAGGCGATGCGCGCCCGGCTTTCCCCTGCGGCCAGCGCCGCCCGCACGAAATCCAGCAATTCATCCCGCTTCATGATGATCCCCCAGCCCGTCGATCTGCATATAGGCCGCCTCGCGCGCCGCGATATAATCGCGCGTCATCGGCAAGGCGCGGCGGTCACGCACATATTGAATCTGGTAATTGCACATCGACCCCGCCTCAAATGACGTCATCGCCCCGGCGAGATAGAATAACCATAATCGGTAAAATTTTTCATCATACATGGCGACGATCTGCGCCTTTTGCGCTTCAACGCGTTGATACCAATGCCACAGGGTCAACCCATAATGCAGCCGCAGATTTTCGACATCCGCCGCGATCAATCGAAAGGGTTCGCTCGCCGCCAAGGTTTCGCTCAGCGCTGGAATATAACCGCCGGGGAAGATATATTTGCGGGTAAAGGCGTCGGTCAGGCCCGGCCCGCCCATCCGGCCTATCGTATGGAGCAGCATCACCCCTTGCGCGTTCATTAAATTGGCGGCGCAGCGGAAAAACGTCTTGAACTGCGGCACCCCGACATGTTCGAACATGCCGACCGATACGATCCGGTCGAATTGCCCCGGCTCCCGCGCCGCCAGATCACGATAATCAATCAGTTCAAACTTGACCCGATCTGATACCCCGGCCTCGTCCGCCCGCGCCCGCGCCAGCTTCAATTGCTCCTCGCTCAAGGTGATGCCGAGCACATCCACATCCGCCACCCGGTTAAGATATAAGGCCATGCCGCCCCAGCCACAGCCAATCTCCAACACGCGCTGACCGGGCTTCAGATCAAGCTTGGCCGCAATATGCGCCTTTTTGGCGATCTGCGCCGCCTCCAGCGTCCATGCTGAGCCCGGCGATCCATTGGGTTGCAGCGTCGCATCCGGCCAATAGGCGCAGCTATATTGCATATCCGGATCAAGCCAGAGCCGGTAAAAATCATTCGACAGATCATAATGATGGGCGACATTAGCCTTGGACTTTGAGGGATCATTGCCCTGTTGCAGCTTGCGGCGCATGGTCGTCATCAGCCGCTTGACCGTTGACGGCGCAGTCCCCCCACGCGCCTCCCAAGGCGTATTGCGGCGATAGAGCGAAATAACATCCAGCACGCGGTCATGATCGATGCTGACATCGCCATTCATATAGGCTTCTGCCAGCCCCAAGGCCGGGTCCCTCAAGATCCCGGCATAGGCGCGGCGATGGTGGAAACGTAACATGGCTTCCGGCCAGTCGGCCTTGTGCGTGCCAAATTGTTCCTGCGTGCCATCGGGATAGACGATGGTCAGCACGCCCTGACGAATGACCTTATGGAGAAATTTCGAGATGAGAGACATATAGTGGCTCCAAATCACATTCGGCGGCAGCGCAGGCGCACCCCCGAATCTTCATCCGCGACCAATAGTCTGATCTCTATACGCAAAAACACCAACAGCGCGACAAGCCGGATCGTCACACCTTATGTCATTTAGGCCGCATGCTGGCGTGCCTGACCCAAGGCCCATTCGAGCGCTGCAAAAAACTGGTCCGTGCTGCGATCCCAATCAAAGCTCCGGCCATAATGTGCAGCATCGTCGCGCCGCAATGTGAGCGCCTTGCCAATCGCCTTTGACAGTTCATCGTCCACCGCGCCAATGGGCCGCGCCAACGTATCGAATGGCCCACAGCCATTTTTGCCCACCACATCAAGCGGCCCCGGCACGCGATAGCCCGCCACCGGTACCCCACAGGCCAAAGCCTCGATCATCACCAGCCCGAACGTGTCGGTCCGGCTCGGGAAGACAAACACATCAGCTGCGGCATAGGCGCTCGCCAGTTCCGCCCCCTTCATCGCGCCGGTAAATACCGCTTCAGAGTAACGCCGCTGCAACATCGCCAAGGCCGGACCATCGCCGACCACGACCTTGGTGCCGGGCGCATCGCATTCGAGAAAGGCCTGCAAATTCTTCTCTATCGCCACGCGTCCGACCGACAACAGGATCGGCCCCGGCAATTGGGCTAGGCGGGGATGCGGTGCGGCATCCGGGCGAAACAGGTCAAGGTCGATCCCGCGTGACCACAAATGGGTATGCGCGATCCCCCGGCCCGCCAGTTCGTCTCTCAGACTCGTTGTAGCCGCCAGCACGGCCCCCGCCGGGGCATGAAAGCGGCGCATCAATGGCCAAAACCGATCAGGCGACAGCCCGGTGCGCAGCGCCGCATAATCCGGAAAACGCGTATGAAATGCGGTGGTGAACTGCACGCCATGCGACAGGCACCAACCCCGCGCGCTCCAACCGATCGGGCCTTCAGTGGCGATATGCACAATGTCCGGCTGATACGCATGCAATTGCCTGCGTACCCCGAAACGCGGCGCAATCGCCAGCCTGATCTCGCCATAGCCAGGGCAGGGCATCGTCCGGAACTGGTCCGGCGAAATCACCTGCACGTCATGGCCGCGCTGACGGAGACGATCAATCGTTTCAGTCAGCGTCCGCACCACGCCATTGACCTGCGGCAACCACGCATCGGTGGCGATCACGATCTTCATGCGAACTGCCTTTCAGCGGACTTATTGGCCCGATTACGGACATGCGCCGCCCAATCGAGGATCGTGATGTCGCCTTGGAAATCTTCAACCAAGGCCGTGCAGCTTTCGACCCAATCACCGTCATTATAATAGGTCACATCGCCGAACTGGCGAATTTCCGCGCTATGAATATGACCGCACACGACCCCGTCGACATGGCGATGTTCAGCTTCGCGCGCGACGACATCCTCGAACGCGCAAATATATTGCACCGCGTTCTTGACCTTCTTTTTCAGATGCGACGACAAGGACCAATAAGGCATTTTCAACCGGCGCCGCACCGCATTGAACAGGCGGTTGAAACTCAGCAGCATCGAATAGGCCTGATCGCCAAGAAAGGCGAGCCAACGCGCATAGAGCACGACCCCGTCGAACATGTCGCCATGAGTGACCAGCAGCAACCGCCCATCGGCGGTTTCATGAATGGCCTCGTCCAATAATTCGACGCCGCCAAAGGTCATGCCGATATAGTCGCGGAACATCTCATCATGATTGCCGGGAATATAAACGACCCGCGTCCCTTTGCGCGCCAGCTTCAAAATGCGGCGGATCACATCATTATGCGGCGTAGGCCAGTACCAGCCCTTTTTCAGCCGCCAGCCGTCGATGATGTCGCCGACAAGATACAGCGTCTCGCATTCGATAGAGGCCAGAAAATCATTCAGCATCGCCGCATTGCACCCGCTGGTGCCGAGATGCGTGTCCGAAATCCAGACCGTCCGGAATTTCAGCTTCGGTTTGAAACTACGTGGTTCAGGTTCGTTGAACCAGTCTGGTTCCCGCCCAAAGGCCATAGCAGGCGGCCGCAAACGCGTATCGGACATCAGTCCCCCTCTCATGTGCAATTACCAGCTACGCCATGATGCCCTCGCAGTTATGTGTGACGCAGTGATTGCAGGAAAATGACAGTTTTCGGTCAATCCTTGAACTTTGCACCTGACCGGCCCCTCATTTGTGCATTGCAACAAAATTGTCGTCTGGCGGCAATAAATCAGACTTGGTTTTATCATCAATGCGTCATCAAGCGCCGATAGCCACAGCCCCGCCAATCAAATGGGGAAATTTAATCATCATGCTTCGTTCCAACACGCCCACGCTCCGCAACACTGCCGCCATGCTGGCGCTCGCTGTCGCACTTGCATCCGCCAACGCACATGCCGAGACAGCCATGGAAACGGCAGAGGCCGGGGGTCTCGTTGAAATCACGGTGACGGCGCAAAAGCAGGAAAGCAATTTGCAAAAGACGCCAATCGCCATGTCGGTGGTGGGCGCAGTCGATTTGCAGAACCGTAGCGTCCAGAGCATCGCCGATCTCGCCGATGGCGCGATCCCATCGCTGCGTATTGCGCCTTTTTATTCGCGCAGTTCAGCCATCACGGTCGGCATTCGCGGCATCGTGCCATTCGACGCCAACCAGCCAAGCCGTGATTCCGGCGTCGGTGTCTATATCGACGGCGTCTATCTTGGTCGTTCGCAGGGTCTGGGCGCCGCATTATATGACATTGAGCGCATCGAAGTCTTGAAAGGGCCGCAAGGCACCTTGTTTGGCCGCAATGCGACCGGCGGCGCGGTCAGCATCGTGACGCGCAAGCCATCGGGCGAATTGAAGTTCCGGCAGACGGTCGGCCTGCGCAATTATGATGGCTACACCTCCGAAACCCATATCGACCTGCCGAAATTCGCCAATCTCAGCCTGAAGTTCGACGGCATCGTGACCAAGCGCGATGGCACCATCAACAACCCGATGGCGGGCGAAGACGATTTCAACAGCTATGATCGTCGCGGTCTGCACGTGCGCGCCCTGTGGGAGCCGACTGATAATTTCAGCGCGGACTATGGCTTTGACATCTCTTATGATGCGACGACGCCATATTATGTGCAGCTATTGTCCCTGAAACCGGGCTTCAGCACGGGGTCGACCCTGGCGCAGGTCCAGCCTACCCGCACCAAAATCGCCGATATCGGCACGTTGCAGCAGGAAAGCATCGGCAAGACCCATGGGCATATGCTGCAACTCGACTGGAACCCGCTTGAATCGTTGGAAGTGCGCTCGATCTCGTCCTATCGCAAGCTGACCCAGTCGCAATGGGACAATGGCGCAGGGGCGCACAGCAAGCCCGCCGTCGGCGGCAAGACGTTCAGCCGGTACAGCCTCGCGGATCTGGCGCAGGAACAATATAGTCAGGAACTTCAGCTGCTCGGTTCCCTGCCGCAGCTGACCTATGTCGCCGGCCTTTATTATTATCATGAAAAAGGCGAGGATTCAGCATGGGCGCCGGATACGCTGAAATGGAATGCCGATCCGAACACCGGCTATAGCGTCCTGCCCTCGCTGTCGGCTGGCGCGGCGACTGCTTTTCCGGATCGCCTGAGCACCGCCAAGGCCAAGTCCTTTGCCGCCTTTGGTCAGGCGACATGGACACCGCCCGTATTGAACGATGCCCTGCATCTGACCGTTGGCGCACGCTATACCCATGACAAGAAGAGCGGTGTGTTGCTGCAGGTCAGCGGCGCACTGCCGATCCGGCCCGTGATTGGCGAGGGCGTTGTGCCGTTCAGCTTCTCCTCGTCGCGCGTCGATCCGGCGTTCACCCTCGCCTTCGACGCAACGGATGACATCCATGCCTATGCGAAATGGGGTCAGGCCTATCGTGCAGGCGGCGCGAATTCGCGTTCGCTGACCTATCGCGCCTTCGACCCGGAAAAGGTGCAGACGATCGAAGCCGGCCTGAAAACCGAATTTTTCGATGATCACGCCCGGATCAATCTGGCGGCCTATGAAACCCGCTACAAAAACATGCAGGTCGATTTCAACGCCACGCTCGTGGGCAGCAATCGCACCACCATCGAAACGGTCAACACCCCGACGACCGCCAAGATCAAGGGGATCGAAGTTGATGCCAGCCTCAACCCCCTGCCCGGCGTGACGCTGTCGGCCAGTTATGCTTATACCGATTCCAAGCTGCCGAAAGTGACCAACCCGTTCGCCGCCGTCCCGACGCCGGAGCAGATTTATCTGGTCTATACCCCAAAGCATGCGTTCAGCACGTCGCTCGACTTTGAACAGCCGCTTGGCTTTGGCACATTCCGGATGCATCTCGACGCCAATGGCGCGACGGGCTATCACGCCCTGTCGAATGACCCGGTAAAGACGGACAAGTCGTTCATCGTCAATGGCCGCATCTCCATCGGCGATATCGACCTGACCAACAGCACCAATCTCCAATTGTCATTGTGGAGCCGGAACATGTTCGACGAAGAACACACCTTCCTGCTCAACAGCACCGGCTATCGCAGCGGTGCCACCGTGGCAGGGCAGGTCGGCATCTTCAATGAACCCCGCACCTATGGCGTGGACGCGACCATCCGTTTCTGACGCGACCACCCTCAACCGCCCGCACGTAACATAGAAAGTACCGCCATGAAGCAGCAGCACCTCCTCCTCGCCTTATGCCTCGCCAGCCTTGCCAATGTCCCGGCAGCGCAGGCAGGCACCATCGGCGATGCCGTTGTCAGCCGTGATGATCGCAGCAATGTGACCATCAGCTGGACCGACAAGGATGCGGTCGATGTCTTCATGGCGGATCGGGCGGATGCCGATATTGCATCGGCGACGCTCATTTCCGGGAAAGACAAGGACGGGCGTCATGTTGTGGCGCTCGATACCAGCCGCCGCTATTTCCTGCTGCGCGATGTGCGGGATGGCGGCGTCGTCCGGGTCGCGGAACGATTGGTTCCATTGGAAAAAGGCTCAAATTTCCGCGACATCGGCGGCTATGCAGGCGCGGATAACAAGCATGTGCGCTGGGGGATGATCTATCGCTCTGGCGGCACGCCGTTGCTGACCGATGCCGATGTGCAAGAAGTCCGCGCCCTTGGCCTGCGTAATCTGGTCGATCTGCGGTCCAGCGAAGAACGCGTCATTGCGCCAACCCGGCTGGACGGTATTCCCTATAGCGCCATCGGCTATTCAATGGCCGCGATCAACGGCAGCCAGAGCAACAGCACCCAGATCCAGAATGGTGGCGCGATCTATCGCAATTTCCCGACCCTGCTCGCCCCGCAAATGCGCCTGTTGTTTGGCAAATTGCTCGCCCGCGCCGATGCGCCGCTCGCCTATAATTGCTCCGCCGGACAGGATCGCACCGGCTTTGCCACCGCGATGATTTTGAGCGCCTTGGGCGTTCCGCGCGAGACGATCCTTCAGGATTATCATTTGTCGACCAGCTATCGCCGTCCGGCAAATGAGATGCCGAAAATTGACTTAGTGGCGCATGCCAATAATCCGGTCGCTTTGTTCTTCGCCAAATATCAGCAAGACCCCGCAGCTGCCCAGCCCAAGCCGCTGTATAGCGCCGATCACAAGGCATATCTGACCGACGCATTTGAAGAGATCGAAACCAAATGGGGTTCGGTCGATGCCTATCTGGCAAAGGAAGCAGGCGTCACCACCGCCGATATCGCGACCTTGCGCGCGCATTATCTGGAATAGGTCATTCTCAAAACGTGAATTTTTCCTCAAACAATCATGGGGCTGGCAGTTGAGCCGCGCCCATATCGAAGCGATGCGACCTATATTGTCATCATAATGGTGATAATATAGGTCGCATTGATATAGGTTGTACATTCTGCCGCACAGATGGACAGCCTATAGGCCATAGAATGATTCTGGCCGAAAACCACGCCATTGCGCCCTTAGGCAAGCAATCAAACGGCCTGAAAAGGGTGATGGGCATCACTAGCCCTCGGACGCCCGTCCGGCTGCAAGCCGAAACGCAGCGCGGATTGAGCGCCCATTTGCGTGCATTGACGCCAATTAGAATCAGATTAATATCCGATGTGAACATGTCGACACCCGATGCCAAAGGCGGCACGCGCGTTGCCCGCCGACGCACCCTCGACACTGGAGCAGCATGATGAGCACGGTACTCCACGCCGTAAATGTCATGATCGTCGATGATCATTCGATCGTGCGCGCCGGGCTGGCCGCCATTATTTCACGCGAACCCGGTATTTTCATCTGCGCGGAATGCGAGGATGCGGAGCAGGCGGTGTGCGCGGCGCAGGAAAAGGCCCCAGACCTTGCGATTGTCGATCTGATGCTGGGCAAGGAATCGGCGCTGCCCTTGTTCCGCAGATTGTTGCAGTTCAAGCCCGACCTGCGAATTCTCGCTTTATCCATGCATGATGAGGCCATCTACGCCCCGCGCGTGATACAGGCGGGCGCGCATGGCTATATCATGAAAGGCGCCGGGATCGAAACCCTGCGGGATGCCGTTCAGACGGTGATGAAGGGCGACCTGTATGTCAGCGACAAGATGCGCTCGCAATTGCTGCGCAGTCTTGCGGGCGGCACGCAGGTCGGGGCCACCGATGACGTCAGTCAATTGACCGCGAGCGAGCTGGCGGTGCTGCAAATGATCGGCGCGGGCCTCAGCATGAAGGAAATCGCCGACAAACAGCGGCGCAGCCAGAAAACGGTCGAGGCGCATCGCAACAATATCCGGCTCAAACTCCGGCTGCCCAGCGCCCCCGCCCTTGTCCATTTCGCGTCGCAATGGGTGCATTCCCATCAATAAGCGCCCCCATCAGTCAATATCTTAGATGCGCCTTAGGTCCGGACCTAGGATCAATTAAGGTTTGCCGCCAATATAGTGGCCCTCCCCTATCTGGTAGAAAACATGCTTGTTTTAAGCGTGGTGTGCGCCGCAATAGTTATCATTGCGGTGAGGGGGCTTTTGTAAATATCTTTCCAATGTCTAAGTGAATTTCTTAAATCCACTAAGTCTTTCACGGATAATTGGGCGCGATATTTGATAAAATCAATTAACATCAGTCGGATAAAAATCGTTTTTTATTTGAAATGACATTTTATTGATTCAGGTCAAATATTATAGTTGGTTCATATTTACATTGGCGCCCTATAGGAAATGCGTCCGCATCGTGCGTATTTCCGGCGTTTCAGTTGCACATCAACCCAGCAGACAGCGCGGCCCCACCGGCCTGCGACATGCGCCGGGCCTTCGCGTTTAACATGACAATATATGCCGCTGGGCAAAGTTTGAGGAAATTGGATGATGAAAACCAACATGAAATTTTTCGCCGCCGCTGCCGTCATGACGCTGGCCATGGGTGCGCAGGGTGCTTGGGCTGCTACGGCGAATGGTACTGCATCAGCCACCATCGTAAATCCAATTGCCGTATCCAATTCTCGTGATCTGGCATTCGGTTCAATTGCAACTGTTGCTGAAGGTGGCACTGTTGCCCTTACGGCGGTCAGCACAACAGTGGTCACCGATACATCTGTCGTTTCGTCAGGCACGCAAACCTCGGCGAAGTTCACCGTCACTGGTGGTGCATATAATACCTATTCATTTTCGGTGCCTGAAACTGTCACTTTGGCGCGAGGTGCGGGTGGAACTGGTAATACAATGTCTGCCACCCTTACCAACAGCACACCTGCTGGTCTTGGCAGTGCGGGATCGGAAGATATTTATGTCGGCGGCACATTGACCGTTGGTGCAAATCAGGCAAATGGCACCTACTCCGGCACCTTCGTCGCAACGGTCGCTTATAATTAATCCCTGCTCATCAAGGCCATATCTAAATGCGCATCTCCATTGCCCTAATAGGCATGGCCTTGATAGCAAGATTAGCGGGCGTTGATCCAGCCTTTGCCCAGCAGGCGTCTGCCAACGCGACTGCCAGCGCATCAGCTGAGATCATCGCCCCCGCCGAAATCTCGACCGAACAAGCAACCCAATTGCTGTTCAGCCCTACCCCCGGGGTGTTGCAAATCACCATTCCGGGCGGTTCGGGGTCATCCACGATGGATTTGACGGCCACCGGCGTCGATGCGGCGACGGGGGCTTTCACCTTTGAGGCATCGAGCGCGAACGCCGCCGTGATGTCGCAATTGATGACGATGGTGAATAGCGGCAATCTGAGCGGTTCGCTGTCCACCGGCCTGACCGTCAGCGGCTTCATCAACGGCCAAGGGGTGCAGATTGTCGTACTGAACGCCGTGCAAAGCGCCGATGGCAGTGGTTCGCTCAAGGCGACCATCACCTTCGATTAACCGGGAACAGAAAGGGCGTTCACGATGCGTGTTATGACTTTTCTGGTCGGTCTGGCGATATGGCTGATGACGGCTGTCACGCCCGTAACGGCGCAGACCGTGCAGAATAATGGCGGTCTGGAGTTCGGCAAGATCGCGGCGGGCGCGGGCGGCGCTTCCGTCACGATCAGCCCAACCGGCACCCGCACCGCAATCGGCGCAATCTTGATCTCGGGCGGCACGACACAAGCGGCGACCTTCACCGTCACCGGTACGCCTTTGGCGGGTTATGAAGTGACATTTGGTACGCCGACGCCCTTAGCTGGGCCGAACAGCAGCGGCATGGAGCTTTCCGGCTTCACGACCTCGCTGCCACTGGTGAATGACGTGTATCAAGGGACGCTTGATGGTGATGGAACGGCCAGCTTTCAAGTGGGGGCCACGATCGCGGTCGGGGCGACACAAACCCCGGGGCCATATGTGAACGGCAGCATTCCGGTCACAGTTAATTATAGTCCATGAAATCTTGTATGCTATGCAATAACATCAACGGGCAGGGAAACAAGCGCATGACCTTTCGGACTTTCACCACGACCAGAAGTCAGGTGGCACGTAGCGCCATCGGGGCCATCACGGGCCTTGCCCTGCTGATGCCGTCCTTCGCTTATGCCGATCTGATGCTCTATCCCACCCGCGTGGTGATGACCGGCAACCAGCGCAGCGCGCAGGTGGAAATCGTCAACCGGGGCGACAAGCCCGAAACCTATCGCATCAACATCGTCAATCGGCGGATGAGCGAAACCGGCGAAATCGTGACCGCCGACAAGACCGAAGCAGGCGAGCTATTCGCCGATAATATGGTGGTCTATACCCCGCGTCAGGTCACGCTCCAGCCCGGCCAGTCGCAGACCGTGCGGGTATCGGTACGCAAGCCTGCGGGCTTGGCGGAGGGCGAATATCGCTCGCATCTCCAATTCGACCGCGTCGCCGATGCCACAGCGGCCAGTGACCTTGAAGCCACGGCCAAGCCCGAAAAGGGTCAGGTCGCCATCGTGTTGCAGGCGTTGATCGGTGCCTCCATCCCGGTGATTATACGTCAGGGGCAGACCTCGGCCACCGTGACATTGGGAGAACTCGCCGTCATCCCGGCCAAGGGCGATACCCCGCCTGCGCTCGGCTTTGCCTTTCATCGCAAGGGCAATCAATCGGTCTATGGCGATGTAACCGTCACTTTTGCCCCGACCAAGGGCAAGGCCGTGGACGTCGGCAAGGTCGCGGGCGTGGCCGTCTATGTCCCCAACGACATCCGCAAGGCGCAAATCCCGCTGACCCTGCCCAAGGGCATGGCCTTGCAGGGCGGCAGCCTGACGCTGCGTTATCATGAACGCGCCGATGCGGGTGGCAAGTTGATGGCCGAAGCCAATATCATCCTACCGTGAAATAAGCAGATAAAAGGGTCGCACCACCAGCCTGATGGGTAACAACAAGCCGAAATGCCCCCCCGTGCTATGTCTCGGGGCGATGGCGGCGATTGTCTCGGGAACTGCTGCGATGCCCGCTGCGGTGGCAGCGGCGCCTGTTGTGCTGGCCGGTGCGAATAGCAGCGATCAGGCGCTCAACCTGCTGATTTCCAATTTGATGCTGGACGGGGATCAACTGTCCGATACGCTTTATCTGTATGAAATCGATAATGACGTCATGCTGCCGGTCGGGGAATTGGCGCGGCAATTGACCCTTGGCGTGACGGTCGATCCGGTCAGCCATGTCGCATCGGGCTTTCTCCTCAAGGAGGGGCTGGGCTTTCGGATCGATCCCGCGACCGGCAAGGTGACCCTGCCCGATCATCAGGAGGATTTCGATCCCCGGCTGGTGCGCTGGATCGATGGCGATCTCTATGTCGCCAGCCGGTTGCTGGCGCGCTGGTGGCCGGTGGATTTCAAGCTCAACATGGCGGCGCTCAGCCTGCAGGCGATGCCGCGCGAAAAGCTGCCGATCCAATTGCGGCTGGAGCGCGAAAAGGCGGCATCGCGGCTGGGCCAGAGGGGCGCAGGCTATCAAGACCCCGGCTATCCACGCCTCAAAAACCCCTATCGCCTGTTGAGTGTGCCAGTGCTCGACAGCACGATTGGCCTTGGGGTCAACCACAAGGGTAGCCAGACCACGACCGCCGCCAGCTATTCGGGCGTCTTTTCGGGCGATGTGCTGGGGATGGAAGCCACGGCCTATGCGACGATCAGCAAGGACAACACGACCCCCACCGCGCGCGCGACCTTGTCGCGCAACAATCCGGATGGCGGGCTGTTGGGGCCATTGGATGCCACCCAAGTGCAGCTTGGCAATATCGGTCTGCCCGCACTGAAAAATATACTGTCGGGTGGGGGCGTGGGCTGGGGGTCGATCTTCGGCAACCGGCCCCTCAATCAATCCAGCAGCTATGGCTTGCAGACGCTGCGCGGCGAACTGCCGACGGGCTGGGATGTTACCCTCTATTTCAACGAAGCGCTGATCGCCTTTGCCCAATCGCGCGGCGACGGCCTGTATGAATTTCCGGACCAGCCCTTGGTCTTTGGCCGCAATGAATTCCGCCTCGTGTTCAATGGCCCGCTCGGCCAGCGGCGCGTCGAAACGCAGGTCTATATCTTCGACCAGACCGTGACCAAGCCGGGCGAATTTTATTACACTGCAGGCGCAAAACGGGACAATGACGGCGCGATCCGGTCCAGCCTGCAAATGGATGTCGGCATCGCCAAGGGCTTGGCGGTGACCGCTGGTTCGGTCCATATCGACAAGGATGACGGCACCCGCGCCCGCAATTATGTCAACGCCGGGCTGCGGGCATCGGTATTGGGTTCGCTGGTCAATCTCGACCATAGCCAAGACATGCGCGGCGGCAGCGTCACCGAATTGGGCCTACGCACGGCGTTGTGGAAAATATCGTTCGATGCGTCGCGCACTTGGGTCAATGACTTCACCAGCGATGTCTATAGCAACAGCGGCGATCCGCTGAAATTCCGTGATCAGTTGCGCCTGACGGGGGCATTGCGCCTCTCGCCCAAATTCCGCCTGCCCTATGCGCTGGACTTCAAACATGAAGAAAGCGCGGCGGGCGTGCATAGCTACAACATCCAGCCGCGCCTGTCGGTTAATGTGCTCGGCACCAGCTTCACCCAAGCGCTGAACTATCAGATTACCCCCAGCCAGGACACGTTCACCGGCACCTTGCAGGCCAGCCGCCGCGTGGCGGGCGTGGGGGTGAGCAGCCAGATCAGCTATAGCCTGCAACCCCATAGCAAGCTCAACAGCCTTGCCCTGTCGTTCGACAAGACCTTGGGCGAACATAACCGCGTCAACCTCGGCATTCTCCAGACATTCGGGCCAAGCGACACGGTGATGACGGCAGGCTGGACGCGCAATTTCGGGGCCTTTGGCGTGGGCTTCAGCGGGATGTACGGCGGATCGAAAAATTTAGGCGCAGGCATCCAGATTTTCACCGCATTGGGCCGTAATCCCCGCAATGGCCGGATCATGCGCGATTGGCAGCCGATGGCAGGCATGGGCGCGGTCGCGGCCAAGATATTCGTCGACGGCAATCTCAATGGCCGGTTCGACGAAGATGAGGAAATGGTCGAGGGCGCGGGCTTCACCGTCAATGGCAGTGGCCGTCAGGCGATCCGCACCGATGCCAAGGGCGAGGCATTATTGCCGCGCTTGCAGCCCAAAGCCTTTGCGGATGTCGCGCTTGATCTCGGCACGCTGGATGATGCCCAATGGCAACCGACCCGGCCCGGCGTCCGCATCCTGCCCCGCCCCGGTAAGGTGCAGACCATCGACTTCCCGGTCGTACTGACGGCGGAAATCGATGGCACGATCTATCTTACCCTTGATGGCAATCGCCGCGGCATCGGCAATGCCAAGCTCCAATTGGTCGATGCCAATGGCAAGATCATCGGCGAAACTTTGAGCGCCAGCGATGGCTATTACATCATGCCCAATGTCAAACCGGGCCGCTATCAACTGCGGATCGCGCCGGAACAATTGACCGGCCTCAAGCTCATCGCGGATCGCGCGCCAGAGGTGACGATCAATGCCAAGGCCGATTTCGTGAACGGCGTCGATATCAGCCTAAGCAAAGCGCCCTAACGCCGGGCGCGTCCGGATCGGACTGCATGACCAGCCTAACCGGTTGTTTCCGGCGCGATCGGGGTGGGCGCCGCATCGACAGGTTGCAACCGGGAGGGATCGGTATCGGCAAACACCGGATAGTCGGTGTAACCTTCTGCGCCCTGGGTGTAATAGGTTTCAATGTCAGGGCGGGTCAGGTCCTGACCAAGACGATATCTCTCCGCAAGATCCGGGTTCGAGATAAAGGCCTGCCCGAAACCGATCATGTCCGCCTCGCCCCGATTCAGCGTGGCAGCGGCGCTCTGCCGGGTATAGCCTGCGACGAACATGGCCGGGCCATCGAACAATGGCCGCAACACGCCATAGACATCCCAGTCCATCCCGTAATTGCCGAGTTCGAGAAAGGCGATGCCGCGCCGCGACAATGCCCGCACCGCATAGCTGTAGGTCGCGACAGGATCATCGTCGAAGACATTGTGAAAGGTCCAGCCGGGCGAAAACTTGACCGCGACGAAGCCGGGGCTGGTGGCCGCGCTGATCGCATCGACACAGGCCAGCAGAAAGGCCGCGCGCTTCTCCACTGACCCGCCCCATGCGTCCTCGCGCAAATTGGTGTTGGTGGACAGGAACTGCATCGGCAGATAGCCCGAGGCGGCATGGATCTCGACCCCGTCAAAACCTGCCTTTTGGGCCAGCACCGCACAATTGCGATAGTCGTCGATCACCCCCAGCACTTCGGCATGTGTCATCGCGCGCGGCTGTGGATAGGGCCGCTTGGGCCGCGGGCAGTTGATCGTATAGTGACGCGCAACCGGATCGGGCTGCACCGCCGAGGGCGCAATCGGCTGTGCCCCGTCGAGCATCAGCGGGTCCGACAGCCGACCTACATGCATGATCTGGGCAAAGATCGCGCCGCCTTCGCCATGGACGGCATCGGTCACGCGCCGCCACCCGGCAGCCTGTGCCTCGTTATGCAGGCCCGGCGTGAACAGATAGCCGCGCCCGTTAAAGGCTGGATAAATCCCTTCCGACAATATCAGGCCCGCACCGGCACGCTGGCGATAATGTTCGACCATCAGATCGGTCGGCACGCCATCCAGCGTGGCGCGATGGCGGGTCATCGGTGCCATGACGATGCGGTTGCGCAGGGTGAGATCGCCGATGCGCAAGGGGCTGAACAGGGTATCGAGCGGTTCGGTCATAAAGCGTATCCTGCGGGGTAAGAGTTAAATGCCCTGCGCGCCGACATCGCGGCGCGGACGGGGGCCAAGGGCGGCGGCACGGGCAAAGAGGTCGCGGTCGCCCTCTTCCCATGTGATCTTCAGGCTACAGGCGGCGATCTTCCAGCCCGCCTCGGTGCGGTCCATCCGTTCGGTATAATAGCCGCCAAGAATTTGCGCTTCCTCCCCCAGCACATGCCGCGCGGTCATCGTGGTCACACAGATGGCGCTGTCACCATTCAGCGTGATCAGGGGATTGCTGAAGACGTGCTGGGTGGCATCGAACGGGGCCAGCGTCTCCTTGACGGTCGCCACCCATTGATCCGCGTCCCACACATCGCGAATGCCGGCCCAGTCGAAAAAATCGATCTCGATGCGGTCGGTGAAGATAGAGCGATACAGCGCCCAGTCGCGCTGGTCGACGCCATAAGCATAGGCATATTTGAGATCTGCGATCGCCGCGCGGTCCAGCAGATGCTGCACGCTCAGCGGTGCCGATAGCAACGGCATGGATCGTGTCCCCTCTCCTGCACACCCCTTTGTTTGGGCACATTGTTTATCACGACATAAGCAGGCTTAAACGGACGGCCAACCACTGCGCAAAAGGCTAGGCCGACATCGGATTGCTGGTCGTCATGAATTCAGGCAGCAAGGTGCCAGCCACCCGGAAAGCGAAATGCGGGGGCACGAGAGGAACATATTCATGTCAGTTCATCCCCCGACGATTGCGGACATTGCGGCGCGCATGGCGATCACCGATGTACTGCATCGGTATTGCCGCGCCATGGACCGTATGGACCGGCCATTGGCGCTTTCATGCTGGCACGCCGATGGCACTGACGAGCACACCCCGCTGTTCGCCGGTAGCGCCGAAGGGTTCATCGACTGGGTATGGCAATTGCACGCCCCGATGATCGGCACGCGCCACTGCCTGTCGAATATCCAGATTGAGATAGCGGGCGATCGTGCCTGGAGCGAGAGCTATTGGGACGTGCGCCTGCGCGTGCAGGATGAGAACGGCCTGACAGACATTGTCGGCGGTGGCCGCTATCTCGATTATCTTGAATGCCGCGAAGGGCAATGGGCCATCGTGCACCGCCGTTCGGTACATGATTGGGATCGGGTCGATCCGGTCAAAGCGACCATGGCCGATAGCGCCACTACGCTGGAGCCACACAACCCGGATGCGCCGCTTTACCCCGCCAGCCGAGATAATGCGGACCCGTCATACGCCTTTCTTGGTGGACACCAGACCCGTTTCCCTTGAGGTGTCAGCAGACCAAAGCCCCCAATAGCGCCCACTTTACTGTCCAGCGCAACCCGCCAATGGCTATGCTGAAAATATCACCACCCGTCAGCGCTGCTTCTTGACCATATTCGCTGTGAAATCGGGGTCCTTTTTCGCCACCCAATCGACAAATTTGCGAATGACAGGGTTCGCCAGCAAGCCCTCCACATCCATCCCATAGCGCTGCAATTCCGAATTGGTAAAATTCGTGATCAGCGTCTGCTGGCAAATGGGGTGCATGGGCACAACATCGCGCCCGCCCCGGCTCTTGGGTATGGGATGGTGCCAGACAATGATCTGGCCCGTCGGTCGACCGCATAACCAGCATGGCACCGCAACAGCCGGCGCATCCTCCTCGCGATGCGAGTCTCCATAGGGATCATGTCTTGAATGTTTGCGGGCCATGGTTCTGCCTGAATTGCCACCGGTTATGCTGCCGCACCTATAGCGGTGCTATCAGCATTGCCACAGCCAACTATCGACCAGATGCGCAAATGAGAAATTCTAGCCCGCATTTTAACCGCTGACTTGGCCTTTATACACGCAATGCAGTAACCCGCGCCTGTGTAGCGCCGGTCGCATCATCCATCATCTTCAGCAGACCTGCGGGAGGCAAGGCACAGAACCGCCGCGTTTCATGGGATATCTTGGTCGGCAAGGGCCTTGACGGTCTGTGACATGCGCGGGGTGGGTTTCGCCCACCCCGCATACTTGGCGGATAATCGCCCGGACCTAACGCTCACCACTAGGCTGGTTTTCGTGCAAACCATCCGAAATACGCAATAACGGCATAGCAGGCCGCCGGAAGAATCAAGCCAGTTGCGAGGCTGCCGGTTGCATCCGCGATCATGCCGGTAAGCAGTGGCACAACGGCACCGCCGCAAATGGCCACGTTGATGATTCCCGAACCGTCCGCCGCCCGCGAACCCAGTCTCTCGCAGGCAAGGCTGAAGACCGTCGGGAACATGATCGAATTCATCAAGCCAATTGCCAACAGGCTATAGCCAGCGACCGTGCCGGTAGTCGCGGTCGATAGGCCAAGCAGGACAATAGCGCCCATTGCAACCCCGGCGAGCACTTTACCGGGGCTGACGATGCGCAGTATCACTGACCCGATGAACCGGCCGACCATGGCGCCACCCCAATAGAGGGTGATCATCTTGCCCGCCGCCAGTTCATCCAGGCCCATCACATGTGGCTGGCGCAGATAGCTGACGATCAACGAGCCAATCGCAACTTCCGCGCCGACATAGAGAAAGATGCACAATGCGCCGAGACCGAAGCGCGGGCGTTTCAATAAGTCCAGCCCGGCCAGACCGGTGCTTTCTTCATGCTTCTCAGCTGGCAGAGCGTTGCGAAACATCCACACCGCGCCCGCAACGAGCGCCAGCACGACAGCCAGACCCAAATAGCCATGGACGATCGCCTGACTTTCGGCAGTGCGATAGGCATCAAGTTCGGCACCCGAAAGCGTGTCCACTTTCACTGTGGCAAGGCCGCCGAGGATAAGGAGCGAACCAACATAGGGAAAGATCGTGGTGCCCAGCGAGTTGAATGCCTGTGCAAAGGTCAGACGGCTATGCGTGGTCGCGGGCTTGCCGAGCATCGAGATCAACGGATTGGCGACGACCTGCACGATGACGACGCCGCTCGCCAGCACGAACAGCGCAAGCAGGAACACGCCATATATTGCGGTCTGGCTCGCCGGGATGAACAACAGGCAACCCGCCAACATGGTCAGCAGGCCCGCGACCGCGCCGCGCATATAGCCGAGCCTCTTGACCAGACGCGCCGCCGGAATGCCGATGACGGCATAAGCGGTGAAGAAGCAGAACTGCACCAGCATCGCCTGCGTGTAGTTGAGCGTGAACAGCTCCTTCAGCTTGGGAATGATCACGTCGTTCAGCGATGTGATCCCACCGAAGATAAAAAATAGCCCCATCACGAAAGCCTGCAGATGCGGCGCGTCTACGCTCTCTCCGGCGTCACCTTCCTGCGGTCCCAATATATTCCCGGCCATCACTATCTCCTCAATGTCGGTGACTTCTTATGTTGTTCGTCGCTGAATCAATGCCGGGCGGTCTCTATCGACCAACCCCAGTTCCGCAGCACCTTGGGGCGCTCGCCCGGCCAAGCGTAGCGGGAATTCTTGCCCCGAAGATTGACGGCGATGCTGACCCGGTCCGCCCCCGCCTTGCGCACGAATGCGAATATGTCGGGATTGCCGACATCGACGATCTCCAGATTGCCCGACTCCATGCCATTGGCAAGCGCCGGATGATCGTGCTTCAGCTTCAACAATTGTCGATAGAGCGCGGCACGCGGGCTATTGCGCCAGACGATCGTATCGCGGTCGAAGAATTTGAGCCGCTTATCTAGGCCGCCTTCCTGCCCGCCATAGATCAAGGGCATTCCGGGCAGCGTCGCCGCCAAAACCGCCATGGCGGCCGCACCTTCACCATAAAGCTCACGGTCGGTGCCGTTCCACGAATTCTCGTCATGGTTGCTGGTGAACGTCATGCGATATGAGTCCGCCGGATAACGGCGAACAGGGTTGGTATAGAGCGCGGCCAGATCGCTGGCGTCACCCTCGCCGCGCGCGACCTTGACGAGCGTGCGGCCCAGCACCCAATCATAGGTCATGTCAAAGGCGCGATGCTGCATTTCGGGCGTGTCGGCTTCAGCCAGCATGAATACCGGCTTGATGGCATCAAGGCGGGCGCGCGCCTGCTCCCAAAAGTCCACCGGCAAGGTCCAGGCGACATCGCAACGAAATCCGTCGATATTCGCGGTCCGGAGCCAATAGCTCATCGCCTCGATCATCGCTTCGCGCACTTCAGGATTGGCATAGTCCAGTCCGATCACGTCTGACCAGATTTCCTCCTTGCCGGTGCTGAGGTCGCGGTAATGATAACCCTCCAGCTCGCCATTGGTATTGCGCTTGTACCAGCCGGGGTGTTGCTTAGTCCAAACATGGTCCCAACCCGTGTGGTTCGCCACCCAATCGATGATGACCTTGAAGCCCTGCGCATGGGCGGCGTTCACCAAATGCTGGAAATCGGCGAGCGTGCCATATTCGGGATTGATCGCAGTATAATCGCTGACGGCGTAATAGCTGCCGAGCGTGCCCTTGCGTTCCTTTTGGGCAATAGGATTGATCGGCATGATCCAGAGAATATCCACGCCCATCTTGCGAATACGCGGCAGATGCTTCTCGAACGCACGGAAAGTGCCTTCCGGCGTATATTGCCTTATATTGACCTCATAAATATTGGCCTGCCGGGTCCAGTCGGGATGCCGGACCTCACTTTTGCCTTCGGTCAATGGCAGCCGTGCCACCGATGCTTCGCCTGCAATCGCCAGTGATGATGCCAGCAACAACGGCGCGAGAAAGGATAGAGCGAGTCTGCGCATATATTGTCTTCCCGGTCTGCGCCTCAGCGGGCAGTGAAGGTCAAAAGCTGTGCGGCGTAAGGCTCCAGCACGGACGGGGACAGATTTGCCGTCGTGACAGCGGGGCTGGCCATGAGTACGCTTGCGACCTTCGGCGGCGTGCCGGACCATCCGGACACGGCCACGCGCTGCGGGGCATCGCTCATGTTCAATAACACCAGCACGCCATTGCCGCGCTTGTCCTTGCGCGCATAAGCGAGCACCTTAGGATTGCCTGATTCAAGCGAGACATATTCCCCATCCCGCAGCGCCGCATTGGATTTTCGCAGGTCCAGCAGTCTGGCGTACCAATTGTACATGGAGCCCGGATCGCGCAGCTGCGCCTCGACATTCGTCGTCGCCGTAGCCTTGGCTACCGGCAACCAAGAGGCGCTCGTGCTGAAACCCGCATCCGCCGCGCCCGACCATTGCATCGGCGAACGCTCGGGGTCGCGCTTGTCTGCCACTTTGCGGATCATGCTGAGCGGGAAGTGCTGGAGTTCACCAGGCGTCAGGTCGGCCATGCCGATTTCTTCGCCATAATACATCAGTGCCGTGCCACGCAGGGTCAGCGTCATTGCTGCGGTGATGCGCGCGATGCGATCATTGTGCACGCCATCGCCAAAGCTGGTCCATTGGCGCGAATGGTCGTGGCTGCTGAAGAAAGTAACCGGGGGCAGGCCGTCGAGCTTGAAATGCATGTCGTCGATCTGCTTCTTGAACACGGCTGCATCAAGTTTCGTGAGGTTACCGTATAGGAAATTCATCGGCAGATGGATCTCGTCGGCATTCTTGCCATAGATCTTGCGCAGGCCCTCGATGCTGGCGGTCGAGGATTCGCCCAGCAGAATATTATCGCCGGCAAATCCATCGACGATCTTGCGCATGTCGCGCAGGATGCCATTCCCCGCCGGAAGTTCGGCATTATAGGGCTTGAGCCAGACCGGCGGGCCGCCCTTCACATCCGGGTCCTCGGGATAGGACTGGTCCTCGAACAGATAAGGGGTGGCATCCAGCCGGAAACCGCTGGCGCCGCGCTTCAGCCAGAAGCGGAGCACGTCATACATGGCATTTTTGAGGTCCGGATTGGCCCAGTTCACATCCGGCTGTTCCTTCAGGAAGATGTGATAATAATATTGCTTCGTCTTCTCGTCCCATTGCCAGGTCGAGCCGCCAAAGATGCTTTCCCAATTGCTCGGCGGGCTGCCGTCGGGCTTGGCGTCGCGCCAGACATACCAGTCGCGCTTGGGATTATCGCGCGAAGCGCGTGACTCCTTGAACCATGCATGCTGGTCGGACGAATGGTTGAGCACGAAATCCACCAAGATGCGGATGCCGCGCTTGCGCGCCTCGCGGGCCAGTTCGTCCCAATCGGCCATCGTGCCATATTCGGGCGCAACATTGGTGTAATCGGCCACGTCATAGCCGAAATCGGCATTGGGCGAGGGGAAGAACGGGGTCAGCCAGATCGCATCGACGCCAAGACCCTTGAGGTAATCGAGCCTTTGGGTCACGCCCTTGAGATCGCCGATGCCGTCACCATTGGTGTCCTGAAAGGAACGCGGATAGATCTCGTAGATCACCGCATTCGTCCACCATGGCTGGGCACGCTTGACAGTCTTGGGGCTGGCCTTGTGCGCACGCGGGGCCTTCGCACCATCCGCATGCGCCACCGAGACGGATCCAAGGCCGAAAGCGAGTGATGCAGCAACAAGACTGCGCAGCGTCATCCTGCTATTTACCAGTGCCTTCATCATTTCATCTCTCCAAAGTTTATCATTGAATATGGAAACAAGCCGGATCGCCCATCTGCGCTATTGCTGCCGCGTGATCAGGAAAATTGAGGGCGCAGCCGTCGAGAAACTGGCGGATGCTGCGGTCCCGATAAAAGTCCACATCGTCGCGCTGCTGCGTCGCGAGCGGGGGAAAAGCGCCATATCCGGCCAGCAGGCAATGCCATGACGCGCTGCCAAAATGGCTCAGGTCACGCTGATCCTCCAGCTGCGCGGCAAGGTCGCCCCGGCGAAACCAGCAATCGAGAATCTGCAACAACGCGTCCGACAGCGCCATATTGTCGCGATTTGCGCGCCAATAGTCGCTGTCGGTGCGGGTGTTCAGCTTGTAATGCGCGACGATGTAATCACGGACTCGCTCGATCCGGCCAGAGATGGATGCGTTAAATTCGTCGCGATAACGCGCGCTGAACGCGCCCTTATCAAGGCTGTCCATGAACAGTTCGACGGTGTTCAGCACCAGATGCAGCGCGGTCGCCTCAAGAGGTTCGATAAAGCCTTGCGCAAGGCCGACCGCGACGCAGTTGCGATCCCAATGGCGCGCCAACTGGCCAGTTTCGAATTTCAGGTGCCGCGCTTCGATCGGGTCGTCACCCAGTCCGAGTGCCGTGCGCAGCTCGATTTCAGCCGCATCGGCCGAAATGAAATCCGAACTGAAGACATAGCCATTACCGATGCGACTGGTCAGCGGGATCGACCAAAACCAGCCATTCGAAAGGGCGGTGGAGGTCGTTTCCGGCTTGAGAATATCGGTCGGCAGCGGCGGCGTCGGGATCACGACCGCGGCATCGTTAAACAGATTTTCCTTGAAGCTGCGGAACGGCACGCCCAGCGCCTGCCGCATCAATAACCCCGCGAAACCGCTGCAATCGATGAAAATGTCACCTTCGATCCGCGCCCCCGATGCCAACACCAACGCCGCCACCTCGCCATCTTCGCGCTGCACCGTCTTGACGATCCGTTGGGCGATGTGATCGACGCCGCGTGCCACCGCGCGATCCCGCAGAAATGCGCCAAGCAGCGCGGAATCGAAATGATAGCCATATTCCATGCGAAACGGGAAATTGTCAGGCGCGATCGGCACCTTGCCCTTGGCCGCAAGCACGCCGTTCAGCAAGAAATCGTCCGGTCGGCTATGCACATCATAACCGAGCCGCCGGTTCCTGCAATTCAGCGTGAAGGCGTCCTCGGTGTGGATGTCGACTTGGCTCAGAAAGGGATGGCTATAGTCGGCCACGCCCGAAGCCGGGCTCCATCCATGAAAGCGGATGCTGGCCTTGTACGTCGCGTTGCAGGCCGGCATCCATTCGTCATCGCCGATGCCGAGCACCTCGAAAAAACGCTTGAGCGACGGGGTGGAGCCTTCGCCGACACCGATGATACCGATGTCGGGCGCTTCGATCAGCGCAACCTCCACTTGGCCATCGTGCCAGCGGTGCGCAAGCAGGTTGGCGGTCATCCAACCCGCCGTGCCGCCCCCCGCGATGACGATGCGCAAGGGAAGCGTCACGACCTTCGCGCCACTTGCATGTCGATATACCGATCATGGGCAGGCAATTGTGACAGGGGCCGCGCCTTCAGTTCAGCCAATTGTGCAAGCTGGGTGCGGAGCTCGTCATCGGACGGTCCATCGGCGATGGGATGGTAATCCTCGGGCATGATGCCCTGGCCCATCATGACCTGTACCCAGGATGGCTCCATGAAGATGTCGTACTGATCCTGCACCAATGCGCCATTATGGCGAAACAGCGCGATCTTGCGGGCAAGCCTGTCGGGGACATCCATGTGCCGAAGGTCGCGCCAGAAGGTTGAATCCTGCCGCTGATTGGCGTGGTAATGCAGGATAATGAAATCGCGGACCAGTTCCATCTCAAGCTGCGACTGGCGGTTATATTCCGCCACCAGTTCCGACGTAATACCGGCGTGCGGGAACAGGTGCAAAAGCCGGGTGATGGCCGACTGGATCAAATAGATGCTGGTCGATTCCAAAGGCTCCAGAAAACCGCTCGACAGGCCAACAGCCACAACGTTGCAGTTCCACTGTTGCCGCACCCGTCCGGTGCGAAAGGGGATGATCTTGGGCGCATCAAGCGCCGGTGAATCGAGATTGCCAAGCAGAATGTCGGCCGCCTGCTCGTCGCTATAATGCTGGCTGCTATAGACCAAACCATTCCCGTTGCGATGCTGCAATGGGATACGCCATTGCCAGCCCGCGCCATGCGCGATCGAGCGCGTGAACGGCAGCGTGCTTTCAAATCGCGCCGATGGCACGGCCATCGCGCGGTCACAGGGAAGCCAATGTCCCCAATCCTCGAATCCGGTACCGAGGTGCTGCTGGATCAGGACACCGCGCCCCCCCGAGCAATCGATGAAAAGATCGCCCGCAACGACACGGCCATCCTCTAGAACCAGCGCCATGATATCGCCGTTGCTGGCGGCGCGTTGCACGTCTGCCACCTTGCCCTCCGTGCGCACGACGCCGAGATTTTCGGCGTAGCGGCGCAAGAACTGTCCATAAAGGCCTGAATCGAAATGATAGGCATATGGCAAATCCCAAATCGGGTCATTGCCGTTGGTCGGCGCAAATTTATTGCTTTTCGCGCAGAGGTAATTGAGGTCGAAGTCCCAATAGCTGCCCGGGATTCCCAGCTTCTGGGCGCGCGTCCAGAAATGATGAAATGAGCAGAAACCGAGGTTCCGTCCGGCAGTGCCGAACGTGTGATAATAGGATTCGCCGATCTGGCCCCAGTTTTCGAACCTGATAGCCAGCTTGATCGTGGCTTTTGTTTCGCGGAGAAAATCCGCCTCGTCGATGCCAAGCACGGCATTGACTTGCTGGATCGGGGGAATTGTGGCTTCGCCGACGCCGATGATTCCGATCTCGTCGGATTCGACCAATTCGATGGCGACCTGCCTGCCGAGCACCTTGGAGATCAGGGCAGCCGACATCCATCCTGCCGTTCCTCCGCCAAGGATCACGACCTTATGGATCGGTCTCATCGAACGCCCCTCCATCATATTTTATTGTTCCCCGCCGCCACCGACGGCGGGGAACTTATTATACGTTGTTGCGGTCTTAAAAGAACGAATATGTCACGTTGAGCATGAAGTTGCGCCCGAACGTCTCGACCCTTGTCACCAGCCCGCTTTCGGTGTCGGTGTATTTGTCCTTCTGGTTGGTCAGGTTCTGGCCTTGGATCGAAATGCGCATCCCGCTCAGGAAGTCGATGCCGGCATCCTTGAAATCATAACCGATCTGCGCATCAACGAGAGTCTGTCCGGCACGATTGACCGGCGCGATCGAGTTGCTGCCGCCACGATCTTCCGACTCCCATTTCGAACGCTTGTTCAAAGATGCACGCGCCGAAAAGCCACTCTTCTCGAAATATCCGGTCAGCTGGTAGACTTTCTTCGACAGACCCGGAATATCGGAATCGTCATCAAGCTTCCCATCGGTGAACGCGGCGGACCCGAGCAGGCCGAAGCCCTCCAGTGCCGGCACGAACCGCCCGAACGGCAGGCTGGCCTGCAGTTCGACACCCTTCACGCTGCCCTTCAGACCGCCGCTGAACGTCGTGTTGACGCCTTGGAAGGTGGCCGGCGTATAGGTCGTCGTGCTGTCGCTGCTGACGGCCTGATGATAGCCCGGAATGTAGAACTGCGTGAAGTCGCGGATGGTGGTGGCAGCGACGTTCCAGTTCACCAGATCCTTGTAGAAGCCGGTAACCGAGAGGAACCCGTCGGATGCAAAGTAGAATTCATACGACAGGTCGACCTGATTTGCTTCATAAGGACGCAGGCGCGCATTGCCCGAGGTCGATACCCATGGGCCAAGCTCCGGATCGGTGTTGGTGACATTGGCCACATTGTTGCGGAACTTCACCGACGAGCCGGGATTGAGATAGTCGATACGCGGACGGCTGATCACCTTTGACGCAGCAAGGCGCACCGTATGCCCGTTGTCGAGGTCAAAGTTGAGATTCAGGCTCGGCAAGGCCTTGCCATAGCTCGCGCCGTCGGTGATCGGCACAGCGATCGTACGCTGGCTCGAACCGATGACCGAGTTGAAGCCCGACCCTTGCTGCTTGGTGAACACACCCTGCAGACCAGCGTTACCGAACACGCGGACGCCCCCAAGCTGGGTTTCGAAATCCACCTTCACGAAGGGCTGCCAAATCTTTTCAGAGATCGCATAAGTATCGCCCAGACGATCGGGTTCGAGGCTGGCCGCATCATAGCGGGTGTAAAAGCCACTGTTGATCAGGCCAAGCGCGTCATAAGCAATGACATTGCCCAGCCCAGCCCAACCCAGATCGGCCACGCCGCGACGCGCATCTTCAGGCACCGGCCCATCCAACGGATAGGTCTGCGCGGTCAGGAAATAGCCCTGATTGACCTTCGACTTCTTATGGTCGGAATAGCGCACACCGACATTGATGTGGCGCACGAAGCCCGTGTCAAAGTCCTTCTGGACTTCGAACCGGAGCGCGTTCAGCTTCTCGTCGAAAATGCCGGTATTGACGAAACCGTCTTGCGCCTGGGCAAAGCCGATCGGGTCCCCGCTCACGCCGAGCACATCAGTCTGATTCAACTGGGTGATCGGCGAAAGGCTGCCGCCCCATGACTGCGGGCCAGCGAGACGCACGGTGTTAAAGTCGCTGTAGGACTGCGAGCTGTTGGAGAAGACCAACCCATTCGGGGTGTAATTATAGGTGCGCAGGTTATTCGCACCCTGTGTGGGCAGGCCGGCGCGTCCAAGACCTGCATAGCTTTCGCCGCGGGTGTCACGCTTGCGGCTGTCCGCATGCGATGCGTCGAGGACTAAGTGGAAGCTGTCCGTCGGATCATATTTCAGATTCGCGCCATAGGTTTTGAGCTTGCCGGTCTTGTCGAGCGGGTCCGTGCGTAGCACCGAGTTGAAGCCGGTCGTGCGGGCCGAAGTCACCGCATTGCCGTTTGAGGCAAGCACGGTGCTGCCATCAGCCGCGATGGGCAACGCTTCGATGAAGCCGCGCGAAATGCCCTTGTCCGAAAAGTCGATATAGAGGCCGTCGAAAGACACGCTAAACTGATCGGACGGCTTGAATTCGAGTACGCCCGCAACGGTCGTGCGCTTGAGCACGCGTGATCGCGACGAGATGTCGATACCGGACGGCGCATATTTGCCTGCATCCGGGCCTGATGAGATTGCACCCTTGTCATAGCCCCAGACGCTGAAGAATTTGTCCTGCGTTGGCGACGAAGTGGTGGCCGCCGTCAGCGCCACGCCGATCGTATCGTCTGCGAGGCGATCGGTGAACGACAGCGCAGCGCGATAGCCGCGATCCTTGAAATCCGGGTTCTTGGACTTCTGACCGTTCTTCTCGAAGCTGCCATTGACGACCAGCGAGGGCTTGCGGCTGAGCGGACGCACAGTGCGAATGTCAACCGTGCCGCCGACACCCATGGCGCTCAGATCAGCGCTCGGCGTCTTATACACCACAGCACTGTCGATGATTTCCGACGGATAAAGATCATATTCGACGCCACGGTTGTCGCCGATCCCGATCAGTTCGCGACCATTCAGCGTCGTGCCGACAAAATCTTCGCGGAAGCCACGCACTGAAATGCCGCTGACACGACCGGCGCGACGCTCACCGGCAAGACCTGCCAGGCGGCCAAGTGAATCGGCAACGCTCGATTGCGGCAACTTACCAATGTCTTCAGCCGACAGCGCTTCGACCACGCTGAGGCTGTTCTGCTTGACGGCCTGCGCCCGCTCGATGCTGGCGCGAATGCCGGTGACGACAATCTCTCCCGCGTCCGGGGATGCGATCGACTGGCTGCCATCCGTCGCATCCTGAGCCAAAACCGGAAATCCGCTCAAAAGCGCCGCTGCAGCGGTTGAACATATAAGAATATTGCGAAAGCGCATAGCTTAACTCCCCTCCCTGAAGAACAGCCCGACTCGACTTGGATGGGTCTGCAATTTTCAACTAGCACCAACAACAATCGATTGCAACAATCGTTTGCGTAAATTGCGTGTTGCCGGAATGCGGTGGGCGCACCAGACACCGGCCGACGGTAATCCGGCAAAAACTGAAACCCTTATAATTCGTATATTTGGCGGCAACGCACGGTAACATAGCGATCTGGCGCGCACGCCGAGATTGCAGCAGCGATCGCGACAAGACGGTCCACACGGAAGGTTTCGTTTATGCCGCTATTGGGTTCATCCGCCTGTTCAGTTGCATGTTTCTCGTGCTGCCTCCGCATAGGCTAGGATCATCACGTCCATGATCTGCATGTTTGCGGCATATCCCCGCTGAAAGAATAGAGAGATTTAGCAGCAAAAATGCTATTTGGTCCGAATTCAACATGCCATGATCAGTGATTCTCCCCCTATCCTCTATAGCTTCCGGCGCTGTCCTTATGCGATGCGCGCGCGGCTTGCTTTGGCAATCAGCGGGACTCAATGCGAACTGCGAGAGATAAAGCTCTCGGACAAGCCAGAGGCCATGTTGGCGGCATCGCCCAAGGGCACAGTGCCAGTGCTCGTCCTCCCGAGCGGCCGGGTGATCGACCAGAGTATCGATATTATGCGCTGGGCGCTTGCGCAGCACGATCCGGAAAATTGGCTGGATCGGAATGATCCGGAGTTGATCAATACCAACGACAGCGCGTTCAAGCATCATCTTGACCGGTACAAATATCCTGAACGTCATGACTCTGACCCCGATCAGCACAAGAACGCAGCCCTCATTTTCCTGCATGAACTTGACGCACGCATCGCTAGTGCAGGCCAATTATGCGGACCGAAACGGGGGTTGACGGACCTTGCGCTTGCCCCCTTCGTTCGACAGTTTTCGGCTGTGGATCATGCGTGGTTTGACGCGCAACCGCTGCCCCATCTAAAGTTGTGGCTAGAACGTCATCTCGCTTCGGACCTGTTTGCGACGATCATGGTCCGGCATGCACCTTGGACACCTGGAAATCCCCCCATCCTATTTCCGACCGCGCACTCAGTTTAAGATCTTAGTGATCAACGCGCAGTTGGGATTGGGTTTGACCGACTACAAACCATCAGGCCGCCCAGAGACTCTGGCTGAGGCCCCATCATTTATAAATTATTTACAGTATCTTGATAGACAATTAGCCGCCTCATAATGGCGCAATAGCCGGAAACACCGGGACAAGTTTACAAGACACAAATGCGCGCTCGAATGGATGATTATACCCGAAGTAAGCGGCTTTTGAACTTGAGCCAGTACTGGTGGCGGTCCACCATACACGCAGGACGTTACCTTTCGACTTTGAGACCTGCGCCTGCGGATAGTCGAGAACTAAATATCAAAATGCTGGAGGTGATGATTTGATACTCAGAGGAGCATCGCCAGCCACAATCGCAAGTAGCTTTGTGCAATGTCGCAGTTGTCATAGGCCACCCCTAATGGAAGTTGCCGCACTGAGAACGGCCTGTTCATAGGCCAGATAAAGCAAATAACGACGATTAACTGGATGACCGCATGGACAGGGATAATATCCCGGAATAGCCGCCCGACCGTGTTGGGAAATGTCAGGGTTTTCGTCTGAACGCGGCAAAAGAGATTTATCTGCAGAAAATCGCGGTGTGTGCGAAGGCCTGGCCATAGTCCGGTTTGATGCTTGCTGAGCAAGCATCCGGCCTGACACAGGTATATCCAGCGTGCTCCATCAAATCTGACTAGAGGCGACTTAATCGACAAGCTTGCGACAAACGCACTCATCTCACGATTTATTCAACTAAGCAGGATTGCTACGCCCAACGCCATGCACGCCCAACCGGCCGCTAGCGCTACCAAACGGCCTTGAGGCAGCAACTTCTCAGCGGCTACCATCAGCGTGAGCAGCGCGATCCACGCCAGATTCATCACCCCACCGACAAAGAGCAGCGCCATCAATAGCCAACAGCAGCCGATACAATAAGTTCCATGAAGCATTCCCATCAGCACCGCGCCGACCCGTCCCGAACGATAGTGGCGGCTCAGAAACTGGGCGGGATTACGGCAATGGCGCAAACACACATCTTTGATCGAACTGATCTGGTACACACCGGCAGAGATCAGGATCGTTGCGGAAAGCCAACGACTCTGCGACGCCATCTGCATCGCGTCGATCAAGCCGACATGTTCGAATATCGCTTGCAGGCTTGTCGCCAACAGCGAAAATGCGCCCCATGCAGTGAAATAGCCGACTAGAAAACTTGAGGAGGCAGGCCGCATCTCTGCATTCCCATGCCTAGCCGCGCGGGCATAAAGTAGGATCGTCGGCGCGGCGGAGGGCAGCATCATCGCGACCATCATGGTCCACCACATCGAGAAGGTCAGTGCAAAGCGCCCAACCGTCCATGCTTCGGCACCTGCCATCACCATGCCCGGCATTGTGGCTTGGTGGTTGGGTGGCGGCAAAAGCGGAACGAAGGAATTCATCCGCATCCCGGCACCATCAATCAACCAGACCCATGCCAGAATCGTCAGGAGTGCCATTGCGGCGATCGACCACGCCCGATGCCGACCGAGCGCAGTCTCAAACGCGGCAGGCATTAGCCTCTCACGACCCCGTGACTGTCGAGATGCAAATGTGCGAACTGGCCATAGCTCGCCTTATGCTCAAGCTGCATCGGGGCAATCGATCTGCTGGTGCCCGATCCGACCTCAGCCACTTCATATTCAAAGCCATCGGGCAGTCGGATCTGCGCACGCACTTCAGACCCATCAATCAGGCTCCGAATGGGTTCACCTGACATCTCCACATGATCGGCAATGTGCAGATGGCCCTTGCGACCCTCGACATCAACGTCAAATTCGATCGGGGTGAATTGCGGTGCATGCATCGTCTCGATCGTCGATGCGAATACTGCAAATACTGTCGCCATCGGGTCCGTATCACCGCCGGTCATGATCGTCAGCAGCGATTGACGTTGCGCTTCATTCGCCTGTTCATCCACGAAAGCGGCACATTCGCCCTTGCCCTCGTGGATCGCCCCAGGCCAACTGAACACAGCGGCGATTTTCAGGCCGGACAGATCGGTTTCGCCATGAAAACCTTCATCGATAACCATGCCAAAGACGGCTTGGCATCTGCCCTTATCCGGCAGGCCGCCAAACTGGCAGTTGCAGCCGTAATCGCAATTGCAATTGGCGAACTCCCGCCCCTTCAAATTCCAATAGGCCATCGCGCATACTCCTGAACTGTTGGGCACGCACTCATCTTGGCATGATAGCACATTGGCGACATGAGCGTGAGTCTCGCTGCAATCGGGACTGCACGCTTGAAATACCTTGCGGATAAATGCGCGCCATCAAGCCGCCCGACTTCGAATCCGTCGATGCAGAATGCGGCACAGAGACTCTGGCCGAAGCCACCTCATTTAAGCGCATATTCCTACAATACCATCAGTCTCTTGAGATAGAATTAGTCAACTCACAATGGCACAAATGCCTGAAACTCCAGGATAAAATTCCATGCCGCAAGCATTTGATATAAATGGATAAGATGTTTGGATGAGCAAACCGGAAACAAACCGGCGCAATTGAAATTGTTATTATATTATCCGTTCAGATACTTACATGACAAAAATGCGCGCTCGAATGGATGATTATGCCCGAAATAAGCTGCTTTTGAGGTTGTGCTGGTACTGGTGGCTGCCCACCATCCACGCAGGACGCTAGCCGCGTGCATTGAGGGTGGGCGCAATTAGCGATTCAGCGTTAGAGCAATCATTATCCGCGCGCGGTCCAACCTCCATCCACCGGGATCGCAGCCCCCGTGATGAAGGTGGAGCGAGGGTCCGACAACCAAAGGATGGCGGTTGCGATCTCTTCCGGCCGCCCCAGACGTCCAACCGGATGCAAGCGCTCCATCTGCGCCAACAGTTCGGCATCATCCAAAATAAATTTGTTCATCGGCGTGTCGATCACACCTGGACAGATGGCATTGATGCGTATGCTTTTATCGGCTGTTTCGAGCGCAGCCACCTTAGTCAGGCCTACCACGCCGTGCTTGGCCGCTGCGTATGCGCCGCTATTGGGTAGTGCGGTCAGGCCCAGCGCCGATGCAATATTAATGATGACCCCACGCCCCTGTCTCAGCATCAGCGGTATCTCGCCTCGCATGCACAGCCAAACTCCCTTGAGGTTGACCGAGATGACCCGGTCGAACTCTGCCTCGTTCGCTTCGAGGATCGAGCTAGGCGTGCCTCCTATACCAGCTCCGTTGACAGCTACGTCGAGTCGACCGAATTTCTCCGAAATCAGCTTGAACAACGCATCAACTTCACTGGCGGCTGAAACATCAGCGGCGCAGGCGGTCGCACGGCCACCCTGCGCCTGGATGTGGGCCGCAGCGCGCTCAATGCCCACCTGTGAGATATCGCTTACGACGACTTCTGCGCCTTCGCGAGCGAAAGCCAACGCCGTCTCGAGACCGAGCCCCGAAGCTGCGCCGGTTACGAGGACGATCTGGTCTTCAAATAGGCGCATCGATCCACCATATCCGTGTAAAAGCGTGCGCGAGGCGTGCGCGTGGACGTGTCACCGCCGCTATTCAAGGCTTCGACCATGACACGCCGGATGACTGCCAAAGAAATTATTCGGCGGCTTCGGCCAACTTGCTCGCCGCCGGACGGAAGGGGCAGCTATCTTCCTTTTCAGCCATGTCGAAGACAAACAGCATTTTGGCCAGACCGCCAAGATAGCTCATCACAGTGCCGAGCTCGAGGATTTGCGCATCATCGAAGTATGTGTGCAGCTTGGCATACAGCTCGGGCTCGAGATGTCCCTGGATGTTGGTCATCAAAAATTCGTCTGCCAATTCGAGAACAGCGTTTTCGATATCGCTGAAGATCGATCGATCGCCCTCGATAGCGTTCAACTCCTCCTCACTGTACCCGGCTTCCTTGGCGCCGATGGTATTGCCAAGGTTGCAGCTACGGCAACCGTGTCCAAGGCTCATGCGCAATCGTGCGAGATTCTTAAGCTTGACGTCAACGCGACCAGCGTAGAAAATCTTCTCGTAGAAATCTACCATCGTGAAATCAAGAAGTTCAGGGGCATGAGCGCCCTTTTCGATGAATCCTGCCTGACCGGTAAGTTTATAGACAAAATCCCAGTCCTGCTGGAGCTTGGGCGAAAGTTCCTCTCGGCGGAAACTCCTGATCGCATCAGACATGCATCTTCTCCTATTCTATGTTGCCCGTTTGGGCATACATATGTCAGCTGCAGTTATTCGGCAGTCTAACTATCAATCAGAAAGCTATCATCGGAGCGGCCGTGGCCAGCCTAGCTAATAGGCTAGATGAATCGCTTACTGATGCGGGAAGAGTTTGAGGGTCGCGTCAGACGACTGCGAAAGCAGCAAATTGATGGCGGCGCGGATTTTGATACGCAGCGGCGCATCGTCAGCCGCGATCGCAAATATACGGTCAATAGGCCCGTATTTCAACAATATTTTCAGTAACTTGAGGGAAAATTAGGCACCTCATAATGGCGCAAGCGCCGGAAACTCCGGGATAAGTTTCCACGAATCAAGTTATTGATATAAAATCATAATATGGCATGAGGTCCGAGCCTGCGGTTACGCCGGCATTCTAGCCTTACATGGTCTCTTCAAGTGAAGCACGGGCGGGCGGGGGCGAGCTTGTGATCGAAATGCTGCACGCCGCCTTCTTTGCGGCCGAGCTGGATCTTTGGCAACAGACCTGAGGCAAACACCTGCTACTGAAGCGGTGCGGCATTGCAGTTGTCTAGGTTCTTGATAACGCGATTGCAGCATTTGGCCTCAGTTGCTAGGTCTTGCGTGATATGAACGGACAGTTAGTGAGCATGGTTGTCAAGGCGACATCAGTAAATCCGGATGCAAACCAAACCTCCACAGATCGCATTCTGAATGCGTCGGAGATGCTGTTTGCCGAACGCGGATATGCGGGCGCAAGCATGCGCGATATCGCACGGGCTGCGGAAGCACCGGTCAGCCTCATCACGCATCATTTCGGCACGAAGGAAGAATTGTTTCGTCAAGTGATCGACCGGCGAATTCACGATCAGGTCGCCACCACGCTTGACGATATTGCCAAGGCCCAGATCGCCGCGAACGATACGCCGGTGCCGCTCGAAACCCTGATCCGCTGCTATATGGAGCCAATGGTCCTCAAGTCCATACACGGCGGCCTAGGTTGGAAAAATTACGCCAAGCTCATGGGCTTGGCGATGTTCAACAGCCAATATGATGACTTCTTGAAACCGATGATCGATGTGTATGATCGGGTACAATATGCGTTTGTCGAAGAGTGCCGGAAGATTTTCCCCAATGCCGACGAACGCCGTTTACAATTGGCTGTTTTCTTTCTGAACTCGAGCATCCTCAGCGTGCTGGTGGAATCAGGTATGCTTGATCGCCAATCCGGCGGCATCTGCAAATCAAGCGATCTCCAGATGATTGTTGACGAAATGATCCCCTTTTACGCCGCCGCCTTCCGCCAGCGATTGAACGCGGCGTAATCATCGACGCGACACCAAAAAACCAGAGCGCGCTACGTTAAAGCCAACGCAGCGCGCTCTAATAGATCACAATTATCCGTGAAGATCGCGCACTTCATCCCCGATCGGCACCAGAGAGTCTTCGTCGAACAAGCGCATTTTCCAGCCAGCGTCAGTGCGCACATATTCAATGTTATAGCAGCAATGAACGAGGACCTTCACGCCGTTGTCGCCCTCAGCCTTGCCGATGACATAGCCACGCGCAGATGCCTCATTTTCCTCAAGCCGTGTCACGTCGAAGTTCGACACATGATGACAATGATAAGGTGTTGTCGCGAAGACGCCTTCGAAGAAGGTGCGTATTTCAGAATGCCCATGATAGACTTTGAGGCCCAGATCTTCGATATCGAAAATAGCATCCGGGGTGAAGCAGTCGACCAGACTATCCACATCGGACAAGGTATCGACGGCATAATAATATTGCAGCAGAACACCCTCAAGCGCCGCGCGATCTTCCAGCATTCTAACGCGTTTTTCTAGTGCATTCATCTTGGTTCTCCTATGATGTAAATTGTGATTACCAGGCCGTTTTATCTGCAGGCACAGCGGGGCCAGTCAGCCAGTCGCCGGTGATTTTGATGTCGACCTTGGTACCTTTGGCGACTTCGGTGTTCACATCCGGGGCCACAAACATGATGCGATCCGGCGCCCAGACCGAGCCGATGATGTCTTCGACTTCACCGAGTTCGAGCCCGACCTTGGCCAGCATGTCGCGTGCCTGCGCCTTGGTGCGACCGCGGAGTTCCGGGACATAGGCCTTGGTCGCATCGTTATGGATCGGCAGGACCCGCGCCGTTTCCTTGATGGCCTCTTCTTTGGCCGCTACCTCGTCAAATGCTGGTCCCCAATAGTCGATCTCCCAGTCAAACGAGATCATGTTTTCCAGAATGTCTGGCAGAAATGGGGTCATGCGGAGATGCGCCCAATGCGACATGTAGCGCTCCATCGCTTCATAATTATCAATGTCGCAGCAGTTGGCGAAATCGAAGTCGCCACTATGGTAGCGCGGTTCACGGACGCACATGCCGTGGCTGTAATCGCGGATTTCCTTATTCAGGTGCGGGAGTTTCTTCACTTCCTCAAGGAAAGTGGCGATGTCTTCCTTCTTCGCGTCCTTCTTGAATTTTATCATCACGACGTGACGGATCATGTTCCTGCTCCTTTTTGAATAGTTCGGCCAGCACTTGCGCGTAAGGAGCGAGGCGACGCAGACGCCCCCTCGCTCCTTGTCGAAAATCACCAGTTAAACTTGAACGTCACCCCATATTCGAAGGGGTTGCCCATGCCCGCCGTGGCATAAGCAGGCGCGAAATAGCTCTTCTGACCATAATATTTCTTGTCGAAAAGATTGCGGCCATAGACATTCACAGACCATTGCTCGTCTGCTGGCGTCCAAGAGATATTGGCGTTGACCAGATTGATCTTGCCCACCTTTTCCTGCGGCAGGGCAGTAAAGTTGGTGTATTTCGAACTGGCGTACGTGTCCTGAATGAAGAAGGCGGCATTGCCACCTGCAACCGGCACCACATAATTAAGGCTGGCAGCCCCACTCCATTCAGGGGCGTTCATCAGGCGATTGCCAGCATAGCTGACTGCCACCAAGCCGGACGGACCCAGGATACGCGTATCGTATTTCGTATATTTCGCGTCGAGATATGCGATTGACCCGGTGAGAGTCAGATTATCGACGGGGAGAGCGGTGACTTCAAGTTCGATGCCCTTTGTCTTCGCCTTGCCTGCGTTGACAATCGTCGCGCTGTTCGCGCCGCTTGGAAAGGTGATATTCTGCGTCACCTGCATATCACTGTACAGGTTATAGAAACCCGCCAGATTCACGCGCAGACGACGGTCGAGCAGATCTGTCTTGAGACCAATTTCGAACGTATCCAGCGTCTCAGGGTTGAACGGCCCAATATCCTCTGCAATCGCAATGCGACCGGTGAAGCCCCCGGATTTAAAGCCGCGCGCATAATAGCCATATAACATGGTGCTATCGACAGGCTTATAGTCGAGGCCCATTTTCCAACCGAGCTTGGTCCACGATTTTTTGCCGGATGCCGAAATGAACGTACCGGGGATAATCGGATCGTTGAAACTACCATGGTCCCCCGCAATCGGCGCCATGGTATTCGCCGTGGTGGAGGTCGCCGATGTTTTCTCATAAATGCATGACAGGTTCTAGGGAGTTCCAAATCTTCCTCCAACAGTGACTATGTTCGCGATTAAATCCGGTGCCGAATGGAAAACGCTGCATAAACGTCTGCAACTCAGCTACAACTCTCACTGTAGGCACATGTATTCACCCTGTTGGCTCCTGCCAGCATAAGGCTAGCATGGTTGGCAAGAGGGTCCGTCGTGGCAGTGATACCTGACATTGCATGCTGGGCAGATGAGACTGCATCCGAATTGCGAAGGGTTGCAGACTTCATTGCTGCAGCACCAATTCCCGGATATCTGGGCGAGGAACGTGTTCGTTTCGCAACTCTCGCCGACGAGGCAGAAGATGCAATCGACAGACTGGCCTCAGACGGTCGGATTGATCGAGACCGGTGTCTCTACCTCTTCGCCCTCGATGAGGAGGCTGATCCCGAGGCGTTCAAACGCGCATTCAATGATGCGAGACAACGCACTGATCTCAAGCTCCCCCAGGATAACAATCATGTTTCGTGCGTGCTTTATGTGGGAAGTTCCTGTGCAACAAGCAAACGTAAGCGCACGCTGCGCAATCGTCTCAGGCAACATCTTATCTGCGCACCAACTGGTACATACGCCTTATCGTTGGCCAAGTGGTCATTGCATCTGAAGGGCGGACTCATAGTGAGAGCATGGCAGTACCCTCCCGCAGTTGCCGGAGATGCGGGGGACGCGGCAGCGCGACGTATCGTTCTAGCGGTCGAGGACTGGCTTGCTGGTAAGCTGCAGCCAATGCTTGGCCGCCGCGGGTCGCGCCACTAACCCATAACGCCTAGTCTTATATAGCCGCTTGTGTGCTCGCGAGGAATAGAGTCCAAAACCAGCCGTTCTGCGGCTAGGGATGGGGCCTGAACCTAAGGCCTGTTTTGAGGCGTCGGCGTGGGTTAGTGGAGCGACGGCTTTGTTCGCGACGATGGGGCTCGAGATGGATCACAAGAAGTGGATGCGGCCGAAGCCCGACAAGCATAAGGGCCACTCGGCCACCGAGCGTGTGCTGGCACGCAGTGTTGCCGCGCCACCTTCGCGTCCACGCGAGGACGTCTTGGCCGACCTGCCCGATCAAGGCGTATAATATCTATAAGGCGGGGGCGATGTCGTCGAACTGACGTGCGAAACGCCCTCTAATTTGTACAGAGCTTCCATCATATTGAGGACATGGATACGGTTGATTCCCGCGAAACTTTCGTCCTCGACGAAGCCGCCATCGCGAACTTCGTGAAGTTGCAAAGGGCCTTATACGGCTGGAAGTAGGATATGCTTGCCGCCGAGGCGGGCGTGTCGCTCGCCACGGTGTCCCGAGTAGAGCGTGGTCTGAAGGTGCGGCCGGCGCAGTTGCGCAAGCTGGCGCGCGCTCTGGGGAAGCCCGAAAACGAGTTTCTGCGCGAGCGCGTCTGCCCCTCGCAAGAAGAGGCTGCCGCCAACCTCGTCGAGATATTCGCCTGGACCGAGGACCGCGTCCCCGTCAAAGTCGCCCCGTTCAAGAGCGAGCTGCAGCTGCGCACGACGCTCGCCACCTTCAGCCTTCTGTTCGCTTCCGATCTCGATGACGACGCAGCCGACGATGTCGTCGAGCTGCGTGAGTGGCTCGATCTGGCGAGCGTCGTTCAGGCCGAGCGTGAGGGGGTGATCGGCCCGAAACCCGATCGTGATTTCCGGGTGCGTCGGCTGTGGCGCGACGTGCTCGATTGCGTCGAGAGGCTCGAGCGCACCCACGCCGCGGTTGTGCTCACCGGCACCTATACCGCCGAGCCCACGAAGGGCGGCGAGCCGATCACGATCGCCGTCATCGCGATCCGCTCGCGGCGCCGCAATCCCGCGGCGAGCAAGATCACGACGCTGTGGGCAGACGCCAAGTTCGATGAGCAGCAGATGCTCGCCGACTATTTCGAGGGGCTTGATTGATGGCCGGAACCAACAAACCCTTCAACCACTTCACCGGGGCGTTCCTAGAGGAGCTGGGCCGCTGGTTGGCTTGGCTGGTGATCGCGGGGCGTTGATTGCGCTCGCGAGCGGCTTCATCGTCCTCCCGTACTGATCAGGCTTGGTCGCCCTCGATCTGCCTCGCGGCCTTCTCGACCCGATAGGCTTCGACCCGTCCCTTCGTCGTTGCATCGATTATCGCTAATTGCTCACGCGCGGCGTCGAGGCGAGCTTCTTCCATCGGCTCCGTCATAATGTGGACGTATCGCGCATCGAGCGCGCCGAGCACACCGTCGAATGAGAAATCGTTCTGGCGGGCGCGGCGAAACACCCATTGCATCAGACGCAAGGAGTCCGCGCCGATCTCCTTCTCGCGATGGAGCCGGTTGAACAGCCACATGACGACGTCGGTGACCTGAATGCCCGGACTGGCTTCGGCGGTCGATATCTCGAAGGTACTGCCGCCGGCGCGCTGCGCCTTGAACAGCTCGCCCATCATCAAGGGCACGCGCTCGGGCGACGCATTGGCGTAGAGATCATGCCACCAGCGCAGCGCCGCTTCGAACTCGCTCTGTCGATCATGCCGAATGCGCCGCACCGGCCGGCGCCAAGCCTGCGACTGCGCCTCCACACCGTCCATCAGATAGCCGAACCCGACGAGATTGGGCAGATGGCCCTGCCGAGCGATGCGACCGTCCGAATGGAAGTAGATCGCTTCCGGGTTTTCCCTAGCCCATTCGATGGCGGGGCTGATGCGCTCGACGAAGCCTTTATCCTGGACGCCGGGTAGGAGCGCCAGAACATCATCGCAGAACTGGGTCATGCCGTCGCGCGCGCGGTCGGCGTTGGTCTCCATCATCGACGCCCAAAAAGCTCGCGCCATGACTTTAGTCACGATCCCGGCGAACTTTACCGCGAACGTGATCCTGAGCGGGCGCATGAAATAGATATGCGGCGACGCGGCGCGGTTCTCGCCAGGATCGAACAGCAGATCGAACATCTTTGTGGCGATGATGTAGCGCTTTTCAACTCGCGAGACGAAGAAGCGCGGATCGGCGCGCTGCAGCAGTTTGTGGAGTGGCCGGGCAATTTCTTCGATCCGCGTCACGCCGAGCTTGGCGGCGTGGAGCTGGGTATCCCCAACTTTGCGCGAGAGGTCGGCGATCGGCTTGGAGTAGATAGCGTCGAAGTCGGTACGCGTCATCAGCGCAACCGTCAGGAAGACTGGCTGCGCCTCATCAAAAAGATGGGCACCGGTATTTCCGGATTCATCGACAAACACGTACATACAGATCTCATATCCGTTCTCCCAGTAACGAGCCAGGCAAAGCGAGGTAGTGAGACTTCAGTTATTTTTGCGGCATGATGTCGGCGGCCTTATTGGTGCAGTGTGGGCAGAGCAGTTCGACAGTTGATATTTGGAAGTGATGCACCTCAAGTGGGTAGGGCGTACAATCCCCCTTGGCGATTGTACTGACGAGTTAGGCGTTCCTGTTTCTGGCCAATGGGAGCTGCCCCACTGCTGGCGACCTCAGTCGGTCTCTCAGACGCGCTAAAACTTGGTGAACGAATGGCCGGTTCCGACGGGCCGAGTTGGGGTCGTGAACGGCGGCTTTGTTGCGAGCCCAGTCGATACGGTCGGGGGGCCGAACCAGGTCGGGAGTAACAGGCAACCTTTATGCTTGCCTAATCCTTCCTCAGTCCAGCAGTTCCCCTGCGGATGTCTGCAGGCAGGTAGCAAGCTTTTCCACAATGGTGATTGTCGGGTTGCGGGCACCGCGCTCGAGGTCGCTGATATAGGTGCGATGGATGCCGGCCTCGAACGCCAGATGCTCCTGACTCCATTCCTTCTGGTGACGAAGGCGCCTGAGATTGGCGGCAAGACGAAGTCTGATATCCACGCCTGAGGAGTGCGTGGATGTCGACAATCAATCTACAGACGATAAGTGACAATTGACTTGACTTGTGCACCCGTATCGAGCGCAATGCCTGTTACTTATTGTCTACAATTGATCGGATCAAGCGCATGGACCATGAACAGTCGGAAGGTGGCCAGGAGATCGCCCGGGTCGATATATGGCTGGTCATGGCCATTGCCGTCTTCCCGTTCCTGTTCGTGTGGGTGCTGTTGTCGAAGCCCTATAGTGTCGCCATCCGATTGCTGGGATTTGCATGGCTGATCCTCGCGGTGATTGGACTTGTCGTGATGCAGGGTCGCAGTCCGGCACCTCGTGCGGGCGCAACCATGCCGCCGGCGTGGCAAACACAGCGTAAGTCGATCCCTGCTCAGTCCAGTACAGCGGTCCTGAAATCCGACGTGCCGCCGGCCCATGCCAATTATCGCGCGGTGCTGGCGAGGGAGGTGGCGAGCCTGAAGCGTGATGGTCGACTGGAACTGGCGGGTGATCCGAAGTCCGCGGTGAAGTTGGCGGCCGCTCTCTTTGTCGCGACTGGCGAGATATACCAGCAAGGAGAGCTGTTCACGCTGACGGACGAGGACAAGGCCCTGCGTGCCGAATATGCCCGGCGTGCAAGTGCCCTTCAGGCAGAGGCATTGCCGCGTGTGAGGACGCTGCAGGCCAAACTGTACAGCAAGGGCCTCTGGTCAGAGGATATCAGTGTGTCCAGCTTCGGGCCCGGCAGCCGCAACATCAGGTTTACTGGCGGACTGTTCTTTGCCAACCGCAATATCCAGTCCATCCATGAGGATGTTCGCGGCACCATGGAGACGCTGCGGTTTAAGCGGGCTGATTTCCTCGCCTATCCCGGCGGCAGAGGCGCTACCTATACCTATCGGCCAGTACCGGACACGGCGCTCGTCGTGATCAGGAGCGGCCATTACACCATCGTATGGGATCGCTGATCCGGGATCGAGCGGCGATCCATCATGGGCTCGGCATCCCGTGGTGGCGCTTCGGCAATGGAACAGGAATGCTGGCGTAACAGGCGCCAGATGCAAGGGGGATGACGAATGTGGGATTTACCTTGTCCCGAGTGCAGGAAGGTTATCGCGGCTGAAGCGGCCATCTGTCCGCACTGTCAGTACGCGTTCAGCGATGCCGAGATCGAGATCCGCAAACGACGGGTGAACACGAAGACCGGCATCATGGTCGCGCTCATCCTGCTGCCACTGGCATATTGTACCCTTGTGCCGGACAGCAAAAAGGAGCCTGACCCGGCACAGGTCGTCCGGCAGGCAGAGGATCGTCGACTTGGTCAGCACTGCCTGAATGATTGGAATGGTGGCAACAGGAGTCTGATCGAGCAGGTAAAGGCCGTGCTGCGGGACCCCGACTCGTTCGAACATGCGGCCACCCGCATCGGACCGCTCGACGGGAACGGGAGCCATGCGATCGCCATGCAATACCGCGCTCGCAACGGCTTTGGTGGCATGAATGTCCAGCAGGCGATCGGCATGATCAACAGCAGTGACTGCAGTGCCACGCTGATCTCCGCGGATATCAGCCGCTGATACTCGCGCAAAGATGAAGACAACCCTTGAATATAAAGAGGGCGCCCGGATGCAGTCGGACTGCCCTCAGCCTCAGCAATCAGGAAGTCCAGTCGCGAAAGTCGATCCGTTGAAAAGCTGCATATGGACTTCCGCACAGACACGAGCATGTGTCGTCCCATGCACGAAACACCTTTCGAGAACGAACTACTGGATATGGCTGACCGACTATGCACTGTCGTGGGCATGATCATGGAAGACCACCATTTGCTGGCGGTCTCTTCATCTACAACAGAGACTGCCGCGAAGCTCCAGGATATTGAGCAACTCGCCACAGCAGTCCAGAACATGACTACCCTGATTGCGGCCGCTAAGGTGCTCACGCGATTGGGCGGATAAATCCTGACCTAGTCCCGTCAAACTTCTCGCTATCAAGCCGCCCGATTCCAAATCCGTCGATGCAGAATTCGCCACAGAGACTCTGGCTGAAATCACCTCATTTAAGCGTATATTACTGCAATATCTTCAGTCTCTTAAGAGAAAATTAGGTGCCTCATAATGGCGCAAGCGCCGGAAACTCCGGGATAAGTCTCCATACCGCAAGTTATTGTTATAAAAGGAGAATGTGTCTGGAGGGGCAAGTCGGAATCGAACATGCGCTGTTGGAATTGTTATTATATTATCCGTTCAGATACTTACATGACAAAAATGCGCGCTCGAATGACCGATTATGCCCGAAATAAGCTGCTTTTGAGCTTGTGCTAGTACTGGTGGCTGCCCACCATCCACGCAGGACGCTACCTTTCGTCTTTGTCACCCGCACCTGCGGTTATCATAGCAATCATCCCAGCCTTAGAAAACACGCGCTCAGGACGACAGCGCCGATCCATCCGGTGTGCGCAAATGATTTAGGAACATTGTTACCATCTTATGCTCGATTGCCGGGTCGGTAAGAATGAATGATGATGCGACCGGACCGGTTGGTTGGATTGATACGCGGGCAAGGCAACTGATCAGGTCATGATAGAGCATCGCCGCCGCCCGAATGTCTGGTTGCCGAATTTGATCCGCGTGCGCCTGTAGGACATCGCCAAATCGTATCGCCGCATGGCGGTTGAGATCACCGACCTGTTGCGCGATTTGCGCGTTGTTCGATCGCGCCGCGTCAGCAAGAAGAATAAGTGCGGCATCCTGCCTGAACGCCGAAAAGATGAGATCGGTGTAAAATACAACCACCTGTTCAAGGCTAGAGCCTTGGCACGATTCCTCGGAGAACATGTCGTCAAATTGTTCGCGGCGGCTGCGATAATATGCGGCCAGGATCGCCTGCAAGATCGCCTGCTTATCTTCGAACCTGCCATAGATCGTGCCTATCGATACGCCCGATGCCTCGGAAATGGCAGCGATGGTCGCCTGCGTGAAGCCCTTATTACAAAACAGGGTGATCGCCGCTTCCAAGATCTTGCTCAGGGTCCGGCGACTTCGGTCCTGTTGCGGTGCCAACAGCCAATCAGATGCCTGCGACCAAAGGATTACCTCTGCTGGCAGCAGGTGGGGGGCTTTCGTGCCGGGCTTCCGGCGGAGGTCAGTCGACATGATTGAAGCGCGCTTCCGAAATAGGCGACTAAGGATGATCCCATCGCCTGATCTTGCATAGCAAATTCCGTCTTGGGGCAAGGGCTTGCTGCAACCGCCCTATCCAAACCATCAGGCTATGATCCTCTCAGCAAACAGATAACAATCCGAATACAGATTCGGATATAGGGCATAAGCCCGGCCGGTCCGATTGTCTTGATGGTGTGAGCCATCAATGTCGAGGAAAGAGGAATGACCTTCGCCGGACCGCCACAGGAACGCATCGCGCCTGAGAAGCGTATCACGGCGCATGGCCGCCGTATGACAAATTTCAATCCACTGATCATCCGCCGACAGCCGTCCGTTCGGACCGTCTCACCCCATCTCCTACAGGGATAAGCACATGGAAGAATATGATATCGTCGTGCTGGGCACCGGCGCTGCCGGGTTGACGGCCGCCATCACCGCGCATGAATGCGGTGCGCGGGTATCCATCATTGAGAAGTCTGAGCTGGTAGGCGGCACATCGGCGTGGTCAGGCGGCCAGATCTGGATTCCGAACAACCGGCAAATGGCCGAACTTGGCAAGATCGACAGCGCCGAAGCGGCGTTCACCTATCTGATGTCGATGTCGAACGGGCTGATTGATCCTGTAATGGCGCGGGCTTTCATTGAAACGGGGCCTGAAATGGTGGCGTTTATGGAGCAACGCTCGCCCGTCCGTTTCATCAGCGTACCCGATTTCCCCGACTATCATCCCGAACAGCCCGGCGCGAGCCGGGAGGGAGGGCGCACGCTCGAATGTCCGCCATTCCCCTATGGCGAACTGGGCGGGTGGAAGGACAAAGTGACAGTGTCGCCCTATTGGCCGGATAATTACATCACTGTGGGCGAGACGACTTTGTGTCAGGCGGTACCGCAACCGCTGGACATGGACTTGCGCCAGCATCGTATCGACAATGACGAGCGCGGCCTTGGTCAGGCGCTCGTCGGGCGCCTGCTGCGCGGCTGTCTCGATCGCGGCATCGAGCCGGTGGTTAGCACACGGGCGGTGGAGCTAGTGATGACCGATGGCGCGGTGAGCGGCGTCGTCGTCGAGACGCAAGGCGAGCACCGGACCATCTCCACGCGCAACGTCATCTTGGCTACCGGTGGTTTTGAGAATGATACCCAGCTTGTCAGGTCGTTCCTGCGCGGTCCCCTGAATATCAGTGTGAGCGTGCCTACAAATACTGGCGACGGCTTAAGGATGTGCATGCGCGCCGGCGCGATGCTGGGAAATATGCGCGAGGCATGGTGGATGCCCGTTGTGGAAGTGCCGACAACGCCGGTGGGCATACAGCTCTTCACCGCCGAGCGAACATTCCCTGGATCGATCATGATCAACCGCGCGGGCAAGCGCTTCACGAATGAGGCGGCAAACTACAATGCCTTTGGTGCGGCGTTTCACGTGCAGGATACCGGCAGTTGCAGCTTCGCCAACCTGCCGTGCTGGGTGATTTTCAATGTCGATTTCTACCGCAAATATGGTTTCGCCGGCGGCTATGGCGATACGCTTGAAGGCACAGCCGGCATTCCCGACTGGTTGATGAGCGCCGATACGCTGGCCGAATTGTCGGAACGGCTTGGGATACCCGCTGATGCGCTGGAAGAGACAGTCGCGACATGGAACCGCAACGTGGCCGCTGGGCATGATCCCGATTTCCATCGCGGGGCGAGCTATTATGATCGCTGGTGGGGTGATCCCAATCTCAGGGGCAAGGTGGAGGCCACGCTGGGCGCTATCGGCGAGGGACCTTACATCGCCGTCGAGGTGAAGAGCGGTGCTCTGGGGACCAAGGGCGGCCCGCTGACCGACATCGACGCGCAAGTGCTCAGCGTCGACATGGAGCCGATGACCGGCTTGTATGCCGTAGGCAACACAATGGCATCGCCGATGGGCATGACCTATGGCGGCGGTGGCGGTACGCTGGGGCCAGCAATGGTCTTTGCCTATCGCGCTGGACGCCATGCTGCGACCCGCAGTGATCGCGCCAAGATTTAAATGCATGGCAGTTGTTAGGTTGAGCCTCTGAATGGGAGAGCGATTCCGTGCTCAGCAGCATTCGACGGACTGAATTAAGGTATGGGAACGGCCACTATGTTAGCGCTGCCTGTCGGTTCGGGGCAGTCTAACTACGCGCCACCACCCCGCTCGAATTCGAATCCGTCGATGCAGAATTCGCCGCAGAGACTCTGGCTGAAACCACCTCATTTAAGTGCATATTTCTACAATATTTTCAGCCTCTTGAGAGGAAATTAGCCGCCTGATAACGGCGCAAGCGCCGGAAACTCCGGGATAAGTTTCCATGCCGCAAGTTATTGATATAAAAGGAGAATGTGTCTGGAGGCCCGAGCCGGAATCGAACCGGCGTGCGCGGATTTGCAGTCCGCTACGTCACCACTCCGCCATCGGGCCTCGCATGCATGCGGCATGGCATGGTGTGCCGGTCCAATGAGCCAAGTCGCGCGCGATGTCAACGATTCAAGCAAGGCCGTGCCGTGATTTAGCGTCCGGCCTGTGGCCGGCCATGTTCGTCGAAGTGCTTGGCCGAGGGGACATTGACCTGTGGCATCGGCATCGGGCCGCCCATCGCCGCATCCAGCCGGAACACGAACGACAAAATCGTCGCCACCGCGAGGAACAAATCTTCCGAAATCACCTGTCCCGCGCGCGATGTGAAATAAATGGCGCGGGTGAGCTGCGGATATTCAAGCGTCGGAATATGATCCTTGCGCGCCAGTTCGCGGATGGCGAGCGCCACCTCGCCCCGCCCGCGCGCGACCACGACCGGGGCCGCATCAATGCCGGGGCGATAGCGCAGCGCCACCGCGAAATGGGTCGGGTTGGTCAGCACGACCGACGCCTCAGCCACCGCCTTACGGGCCGATCCCGCCAACAACGCGTGCTGGCGTTGGCGTTGCGCCTGTTTCAATTCGGGCGCGCCCTCGCTTTCGCGCATTTCCTGCTTCACCTGTTCGCGCGACATCCGCAAACGGCCCATGCGCTGGAATATCTGTATCGGGACATCCACGCCTGCGATCAGGACGATGCCGATCACCAGCGCCATCACCACCTGCGCCAGCATCTGCCCCATCACCCGGATCGCGCCGGACAAATCCTGCATCGCAAGTGCGGGAAGCATCCGCATCGCATCCGACACGAACCACCAGCCAATGGCCCCCAGCAACAGCGTCTTGGCCAAAGCCTTGCCCAATTCCATCAGGCCATGCATGCCGAACATGCGCTTCAGCCCGCTCATCGGGTTTATCCGGCTGGCCTTGAAACCAATGGCCGAACCGCGAAACCCAGCCGAACCGAGCAATAGCGGGCCAGCAATCGTCGCGAGCAGCGCCATCAAAAACAATCCGAACAACGGCCAGATCACCGGGCCAACCAGCCGCAATAACCGCGTGCCGGGAGCGAAATGGGCAATATCCCCCGCCCGCACCGACAGGCCCTGACGCAACAATTGGGCGCAGGCATCGACAAAAGCCGGTCCCAGCAACACCAGCCAGCCCGCCGCCGCCGCCATCACCAAGGCAATGCCAAGCTCTTTCGATTGTAAGACATCGCCCTCTTTCGCCGCCTCGTCGCGGCGTTTTTGGGTAGGGGCTTCGCTTTGCTGATCCTTATCCGGCGCGTCCGACATATTCAGCCCCGCGCCAAGCGAGCGGCGAATTCAAGCGCCGCCGTCAATGTGCGGGAAATGCCTTCGGCCATCGCGGGCAATGTCGCCGCCATCAGCACGATCCCGGCGATCAACGCCACCGGCATGCCGACGGCAAACAGGTTCAGCGAAGGGGCGGACCGGCCAATAATCCCCATGATAACCTGCACCAGCACCAACGCAAAGCCGACCGGCAACGCAATCGACAGGCCCGCCGAAAACACCAGCCCGCCAAATTGCACCAGCCCCATCAAGGCATCGCGCGAGGGCCATGCGCCGCCCGGCGGCACCGCTTGATAGCTCTCAGTGATGATCCGCGCGAATTGGAGATGGCCATCGGTCGCGAAAAAGAGAAAGGTCGCAAGGATCGTCATCAACTGGGCGACCGCCGGGCTGGAATGGCCCGCAATCGGATCATGCATCGATGCAAAGCCAAGCCCCATATTGTTACTGACAAGCTCGCCCCCCAACAGGGCAGCGGCAAAGCCGATCTGCACGGCAAAGCCAAAGGCAAGGCCGCAGACCACCTCGCCCATGATGAACAATAGCCCCGCGACCGACACGATCCCGGCAGCGGGCGGCGCGACACCGGCCAATGTCATGCCGGGCAGACCAAGCGCCACCGCAATGACAAGGCGCAACACCACCGGCACGGCGGGCATGCCGAATACAGGTGCCGCCAGAAACGCCGCGCCGGGCCGCAGCAATGCGAGCATCAGCGACAATAGCATCGGTTCCAACGCGGCAAGGCTATGCGGGATCAACGCGCCAGATCCGGTATCCGGTCGAACATTTCCCGCGTGAAATCCATCAACAACACCAAAATGCTGCCCCCGAAAATGGCGAGGCACAGGGCCACGATAATCAGCTTGGGGACAAAGGACAGGGTCGTCTCGTTGATCGAGGTCGCTGCCTGAACCATGCCCAGCACCACCCCCGCGATCAGCGCGGGCAACAGGATCGGGACAGAGGCCAAGGCCAGCACCCATAAGGCCTGCTGCGCGATGCCGATGAAATAATCGGTGTCCATCTCAGCTCACCTGAAACGAGCCAGCGAGCGACCCCATGGTCAGCGCCCAGCCATCGACCAGCACGAACAACAGCAGCTTGAACGGCATGGAAATGATCGTCGGCGACAACATCATCATGCCGAGCGACATCAGCGCTGTCGCCACCACCAGATCGATAATCAGAAACGGCAGAAAGATTAGAAAGCCGATCTGAAAGGCGGTCTTCAACTCGCTCGTCACAAAGGCCGGAACGAGGATCGAAAACGGCACATCCTGTGGCGATGCGAAGGGCTGTGCATGGGCGATCTTGGCGAACATCCCAAGATCTGTCCGGCGCGTCTGCGCCATCATGAAACCGTGCAATTCATGGCCCGTCACGGCCACCGCCTTATCGATCCCGATTTGCTGCGCCTGATATGGTCCCAGCGCCTGCATATTGATGCGGGAAATAACCGGCTGCATCACGAACATCGACAGAAACAACGACAGGCCGACCAACACCTGATTGGGTGGCGTCTGTTGCAGGCCCAAGGCCTGACGCAATATCGACAGCACGATAAGGATGCGGGTGAAGCTCGTCATCATCAGCAATAATGACGGCAGGATCGTGAGCAACCCCATCAGCAACAGCAATTGCAGCGACAGGCTCAACGGCTTGCCATCGCCCGATAGCGATGCAAGCGCGCCGCCCAATGTCGGCTCCGGCGCGGGGGATGCTGCCCAAACGGGCGATGCCACACATAGCCCCGCCAACAAAATAGGCAGCAGCAGCGGCAACAGCGGCAATAATGGCCGCTTAGTCATGGAAATCGCCCAGCGCCTGTTCGGCCAGCAAGCTGATCTGCCCGCGCGATACGGCCAGCAATAATTCGCGCCCGTGGAAATCGACGACCGCCAATTTGGCCTGCGGTCCCATCGGCACCACCCCGACCACCCGGGCCGGACGCATATCCTTGCCCGTAGTCGGCAGGCCCATCTGCATTTTGCGCCACAGCCAGAGCGAACCCCAGGCAAGCCCGCCCACCAATGGCAACAGGATCAACAAGCGCAGGATATAATCAAACATCATGAACGGCGCTCCATCCCGACCATGCGGCGATCGGGCGACACGACCTCGACCACGCGAATGCCATAACGACCGTTGGTGGCGATCACCTCGCCCTTGGCGATCAGCGTGCCATTGGCGAAAATATCGAGCAGATCATCAGCTTCGCGATCAAGCTGGACCACGCTGCCTTCCGACAGGGACAGCAATTCAGACAGCCGGATCGACGCCGACCCGACCTCCACCGACAGCCGCAATGACACCCCGGCCAGCAATTCCAGATTATGGTCCGGCGCAGGGGCTGCCGTCACGATATCGGCAACATTGGGGATTTCAGTCATGTCACTCATGGCGCAATAATCCTTCAGGCAAAGAGGGCGCGGTGGTCGGTTCGATCCGGGCGATGCGAATGGCGGCATGGCCATTGGCTTCACCCAATGTCCCATGGGCAAAAATGCGCTTGGCCACGGTCACGGGAATGAATTGGGGCAGGGTGATCGGAATGATGTCGCCCACCTGCAATGTCATCAATTGTGACAGCGGCAATTCAGGCCGGGTAAAGACGGTCTTGACCGGCAGCCGCACCTGCATCAACGCCGCCAACATGCGGTCGCGGGCGGCCCGGTCGATACGCGGGGCCGGGGCCTCATTGGGGTCGCGCGCCAGCACCGGCCATGCCGATAATTGCGTCATGCCGAACACAAGTTCGAGGTCATGCCTGCCCAGTGCGTCACAGCCAAGTTCAAGCGGCTGGACAATGACCGGGTCATCGGCGCGGCACAGCGCCAGTCGCGATATGTCCGCCTCAACCATCGCGCTTTCGGCCCGCAACTCGGCGATAGGACGCCATGCGGCGGCCAGCACCCGGCAACACTCATCCGCCAATCGTTCCGCCAGCCGATATTCCGCCGCCGTTAATTGCGGGCGCGGCGCACAGGCCGCGCCATCGCCGCCGTAAAAAAGGTCGACCAACCCGATCACCAACGGCACCGGCACCATCAAATAGGCGGTGAGCTTGCCATTGGCGAGGCTGCAATGCAGTGCAATCCGGTCGGCAGCGACACTCGCCTGCCAGTCCTCGAACCGCAATTGACGTAACGCATCGGCCCGGATCACCGGCGGCATATTGGCAATGGCGGCGATCTGGTGGCGCAGGCCCAGATTAAACCGTTCAATCACCGGACCGAGCCCGGGCAGGGCCGCGGGCTGGCCATTGCGCCGCACCAGCGAAATCGCCAATGGCGCATCCGCCGCCGCATCCTGATCCAGACCCGCAGCCTTGTTCATTGAATCACCAGATTGGTGAAATAGACATTGTCGATGCCGCCAAAGCCTTCCTTCTCGCGCAGGATATGGTTGATCGCGTCCGTCAGCTTGCGCTGCAATTCATGCTTGCCCTGCACGCTCGACAACACCGTCGCATCCTGTTCGGACAGCACCATCAACACGGCGGATCGGATCGGCACCATCTGGCGATTGATATTGGCGATCACCTTGCCATCGAAATAGGTCGCAAGGCTCAAACCGACCTGCACAAAACCGCTGCCATCCGACAGATTGGCGGTGAATGTCTGTTCGATCGGGAAATAGGTCACCTCATATTCGCGCGCTTCCTTGGGCGAGGCATCGGTTTTGGTCGTGATCGTACCGATTTTGGGTTCGGGGGCTTTGCCCTCCCCGCCTTCGCCGCCCGCTTCCGCAGGTTCTTCGCTGCGCTTGACCAATTTGGGGCGGTTGGGGTCTTCCGGTTCATGCTTGGCGACCATGCCGCTGCCGGTCGCATACAGGCCCGCACCCACGCCCGCACCCAACAGGATAATCGCGCCGATACCGATCAACAGAAACTTCTTCGCCTTGCCTCCTTTGGGCTTTGCATCCGCCGTTTCATCCTTGGTCTTTGCCTTGCTCATTCTTCATTTCCTCATGATCGGATCAGGCCACCCGGCGATGGGCATCGGCATCCGGCACAACCGACTTGGCCTCGGCCTGTGGCGCGGACTGATCGCCGTTCAGATCAAAGGCGCGACCTTGCTGCCGAGACGTGTCTTGCTGGCCGCTATTGGCCTGCGCCATATTCTGGCCCTGCTGCTGGCCCTGATTGTGTTGCTGGCTCTGGTGCTGATTTTGGCCGGTTTGCGTGCCAACGGATGCATCCGCGACGCGCACGCCTTGCTGGCGCAGGTCTTCCATCAACCGGGGCTGGGCATGAGTGATGATCTGGGTCGCCTCTGCCGTTTCGGCATCAAGCCGGACCGAAAGCCCTGCCTCGACTTGCTGTAACGTCACCGCCAATCGACCAAGCTGCGGCGGATCGAGCCGGAACGACATTTTGCCATCGCTGCTGGCAGACGCCGCAATATCGCGGGCGAGGTCATGCACCCAACGATCATGCCGGGCGAGATCAAGCTGACGTTCGACGGGCGATTGCGCGGCCCCCGTATCGGCTAGAGCGAAATCGGTTGACGTCATGGCATTATCCGGGCGGGCAACTGCTAGGCCAGATGCCGTCACGACCAATGGCGACAGGATCGGTCCAGACGCGGGCGCGGTCGAGGCGGACCGACCGGACGTTGCCACCTCCTGTACGCCGAATACCAGCGGTCCGTTCTTGCCCGGCGACATATTGGGCGCGGGCGCGACGATGTCGGCCATGAAAGGCATAGGCGCATCTGGCATGGCTGGACCTTTGGCCATGTCGGCCCGGGGCGAGGCCGATTTCGCCGCCAGCACCAACGGCATCGCGACAGGTGCAGCCATATGCATGGATGCCGCATCTGATGCGCTATCGACTGACGGCGCAGGCGGTGTGGCCGCCGCTAATGCCACCCGCGCCAACGGCTGATCGCCACCTGCCAAAAATCCCGCTGCCGCTGTGTCGAACGACATCCCCTGCACGCCAAGGGCCGTCGCACCATTGGGCAATGCGCCACCCACAGGCGCGCCCCCCCCCTCATGCATCGGCATCGCCGCCATGATGTTGGCGGCGGTTACGGTTGCAGCCCTAGCCTCTGACACGGCGGATGTAGGCGCAGCTACACCCGCCGCCCCGCCCGGCATATTAGATATTGCGGATAAGGGCGACATTACAGGCGCAGCGCCGGGCATCGGCACCACGACCCCATTCAACGCCAGCAGCGCCATCGCCAATGGCTCCGTCAGAGACTCCGCCACGGTCCCCTCTGGCAATGCATCGTCCTGCGCCGCATCCGCGCCTGTCTCCAGCCCGCCATCGATTGCAGCGCCGCCGGGCAATGTGCCTGCGGGCATGGCGCCCAAAATATGCAACGCCAGCAGCGCCGCAAAATCCGGGGTGGGGGCGGTGACCATAGCCGTGGCGGCACCGGCTTCATCGGCCGCTTGCAGGGCTGTTGTCCCTTGCGTGATCGACGCCATGGCACCCGAACCCACAACAAGCCCCGACGCATTTGGGCTGGGGGCGGGCGCGGGTGTGCCCGCCCCCAAAAGGGAAGAATTCGCCATCATCATTGTTCATTTCTCCGTTTGCGCGCAGGCGCGATCCGCAGCGCATCGACGCGGCGTTCGGCCAATATTTCATCCTGTGCCAAGGCGGCGTCATGCAGCCGCGCCGCGCCATCCTCGCGGCGGGTGGCATGGTTGCGCCGCTCGGCCTCATGGTCGAACACCGCCCGCGCGGTCTTGAGCGAGACATTCAACTCATGTGCCGCTGCTTCCAGCCGCAATTGCATATCGGCCATCGCGCGGATCACGACACCGGGCTGGACCTGCATGCTCGGGACCAGTTCGGCCCGCAGCGCCTCGAGCCGGGCTGCAATCGCTTCCAGCCCTTGCAGCGTTGTCCCGGCCCGGGCCATGCGGATTTCGGCCTGTCGGCGTTCGATCATGCGGAGCCGCAGCAAGCGCGCGCGTTTCTCGGTCGGGCTGTTCATGCGCCAAAGCCTTCAATCAGCTGGGCGCGGGCCATATTATAATCGACCAGTTGTTGACGCGGTTGCGCGATAAAGCCGGTCATATCGGCGCGGCGTGCCATGGCGAGATCGACCACCGGATCGCTCCCCGCGACATAGGCCCCCATCATCACCAGATCGCGATTTTACTCATAGGCCGCCCAAAGCTGGCGAAACCGCGCCGCCGCTGCGAGATGCTCCTCATCGATCACATCGACCATGGTCCGCGACAATGACCGGGCGATATCAATCGCGGGATACACACCCTGTTCGGCCAAATGCCGGGACAGGATGAAATGGCCATCGACAATCGCGCGGGCGGAATCGACCACCGGATCGTCATTGTCCCCGCCATCGGCCAGCACGGTATAGACCGCCGTGATCGACCCGCCGGTGTCGCGATCCGCGCCCGCGCGTTCGACCAGCCGGGGAATGAGCGCGAGCGCAGACGGCGGATAGCCCTTCATCGTTGGCGGTTCGCCCAAGGCGAGGCCAATCTCGCGCTGGGCATGGGCGACACGGGTCAGGCTGTCGATCATCAGAAAGACGCGCTTGCCTTCATGGCGGAAAAATTCGGCAATGGCGGTCGCCCGCATCGCCGCCCTGATCCGCAGCAGCGGCGGGTGATCCGCCGGCACCGCCACCACCACCGAACGAGGACGCAACCGCGCATCGAGCTTGGTCTCGACGAAATCGCTGACTTCCCGGGCACGCTCGCCAATCAGGCCGATGACGACGACATCGCAATCGACCCCGGCCAGCATCTGCCCCATCAACACCGATTTGCCGACGCCCGACCCGGCGACCAACGCCACGCGCTGGCCCTCGCCCATCGTCAACAACGCATCAATCGCGCGCACGCCGACATCGAAAGGCGTCACCACCCGGCCACGGTTGAGAGGGTTCGATCTTTTGCCCGCCAAGGGCCAGGTATAACGGGTCGATACTGGTGGCCGCCCATCCAGCGGCGCGCCATGGGCATCGATCACCCGGCCCAACAGGCCATGGCCACAGGCCACAAGCCCGCCCTGCCCAATGGGCGTGACTGCCGCCCCCGATGCGAACGGCGCATCATTGTCAAAACTCTGGATCAGGCTGCGCCGACCATGAAAGCCGACGACCTCGCCTCGCACGCTGTCGCCCTGGCTGGTCGCGATCCGCACATTGGTGCCAAGCGGCTGATCCAGCCCCTCGGCCTCCAACACCTGCCCTTCATGCGCGATCAACGTGCCAATCCGGCGCGGCGCGGCATGGGCAAGGTCGATCCCCTCCAGCAATAATTCGCCCGACATCATCAGTCGCCCCGTCATGCATCGGTTCCTTTCAATCCTAATTCGGCCCGCAGGGCATCGAGATAGAGGGCGGTGCCATGTTCGATCCAACCGGCGGAGCAATCGATCCGGATCGACCCCATCTCGGCCTTGGGATCGACCATCAATGTCAGGCCCATTGGGGCCTGTTCGATCAACGCCATGTCATCCGGGTGAAGCCACAAGGTCCGCGCCGCATCGCAATCCCCGATCAATCGGGCGGCGGCCTCGGCACGACGCCGCAATTGCGGGCCGTCGATGGGGACATCACCGAGAATCTGGGTCACCAGCCGTTCGACGGTCTCGGCAATCAACTGGGCCAGTTCTTCGCTCGGCTCATTACGCAGCGCCTCGGCACTGGCGACCAACGCCAGCAAGCGTGTCCGCTCCGCCATCATCGCCGCATGGGCTTCGGCAAGGCCGTCCGCATGGCCGCGCTGATAGGCCGCGTCGATTTCAACTTCGCGCGTGGGCGCGGCGGGCGGTGGCGGAACCGGGGCCGAGGACGGCCCGCCCACATCTTGTGGCCGAAACCGGCCCATCGCCAAGGGCAAGGCGGAAATGGCGATGCGGGTCGGGCGGATCGTCTGGGTGGGGTCAGACATAATCATCCCCCGGCGCACCCAGCATGATCTCGCCACTCGCCGCCAATTGACGCGCCACGCCGACGATCTGTTTTTGCGCTTCTTCGACCTCGACCCGCTTGACGAGACCGGCCTCGGCCATTTCGTCGCGGATCGATTCCGCCGCGCGGGCCGACATCGACCCCAGCATCCGATCAATCAGCGCCTGATCCGCGCCCTTCAGCGCCAGCCCCAAGGTCGCCGCATCGACCGAACGCAATACCGCGCCCAAGGCCTTGGCATCGAGTTCGTTCAAATCCTCGAACACGAACATCTCGTCCTCGATCGCTTGCCCTAGAATCTTGTCTTTCTTCTTCAGCGATTTCAGCACCCGTTCGCCCACCGGCTTTTTCATGGTGTTGAAGATGCGGGCGACCTCATTCTTGCCGCCCAGCCGCATGCCGGGCTTGCGTCCCGGCCTGTCGGCGGCATGGGCGAGAATGATTTCCAGCTCGGCAATCGCTTCTGCAGGCACATTTTCCAGCCGCGCCGCGCGCCATGCCAGATCGGCCTGATGATTATCGTCCAGCGGCTCCAGCGCCACCGCCGCCGCCTCTGGCGTTAAGACGGCGAGAATGATCGCAGCGACCTGCGGATGCTCCTCGGCCAGGATCTCGGCGATCACCTCCGGCTCCATCCACCGCAGCATTTCCAATGTCGCGGCGCTGGAACGCGGCGCGATGGTCGCCAGAATATTATCGGCCCGGACCGCGCCAAGGGCGGCGTTCATCACGCCACGCACCCGTGGTTCGGCGGTGGCGGCCAGTTCGCTGATCTCTTGGGTCGCATCGACAAAACGACCGAGCGCGTCCTGAATCACCTCTTCGCCCGCATGGGCCACGTCCAGCATCGCCGCGCCCAAATCGCGCACCATATCCGGGTCAAGCTGACGCAGGATCGCCGCCGCATCCCCTTCTTCCAGCAACATCATCAGGATCGCCGCCACATCGCGGCCACTGACGTTCGCGGCATCCCCTGCCGCCTCGTTTGCGGGCGCTTCATCAGCCATCCTTGCGACCCTCCATCAATTGACGGACGATCAACGCGGCGCGATCAGGATTTTGACGGACGAACGTGCGGACCAATGCCGCCCGCTCTTCATAGCCGGGGGCAGCGGCGATCATATCAATCGTCACATCCTGCTTGGTAGATGCCGATGACGAAGACGGCGGCAACATGCCATCGGTCGCCGTCAACAAATTGCGCTCGATCTCTGCGGCCTCGCGCCGTTCGGCGGCGCGGGCCTTCATCGTTTTCAACATCGGGCGACCGACAAAGAACAATAATAATAACGCGACCAGCACCGCCCCGGCCTGCCGCACCAGCGGCATGAACCAAGGCGCATCCCAAAAATTACGGACTTCCGGCACCACCGGCGCAAAGGCGCGCGAATTAATCGCCACCACATCGCCGCGCTGGGCATTGAACCCGACCGCACCTTTGACCAGTGCATCCAGCGCCGCAATTTCCTGCGGCGTGCGCGGCTTCGCACCCGGCGGATCGCGCAGCGCAACCGCAACCGTCAGCCGCGCCAATTGGCCTTGCGGCTGATGAGTGACCGAAATCTCACGCCCAACATCAAAGGTGCGATCATAGGTTTCGGCCTTTTGCTGCTCGCCCGTGGCACCATTGGCGGGCGCCGTGCCACCGGGCGCATTGGCGAGATTGGTGGCAGGCGGCGGCTGGTTGGCCAGCGCACCGGGTATACCGGCGGCGGCGGACGGCTGGCCAGAGGCGTTGGACGACCCCTCTTCGCGCCGCAATGCCCGGTCATCCTTGGGATAGGTTTCGCGGGTCGACTGGCTTTCCGCCAGATTGATATCGGCATGGACTTCGGTGGTGAAATTATCGGCCCCCAAAATCGGCGACAACAACGCGATCAGGGCTTGGCGATAGCGCTCCTCCATCTTCATCTGAAGCTGGAACGCGGGATTTTCGGCCGCATCGTCCTGCGACAATAACGCGCCCGATTGATCGATGATCGACACCTGCGCCGCCGATAGACCCGGCACCGACGAGGCGACGAGATGGCGGATCGCCCGCACCTGCGCCGCCGACAAGGTGCGCCCCGGTTGCAATGTCAACATCACCGATGCGGCAGGCTGGGCCTGATCGCGGACAAAGACCGATGGCTCTGCGACCGCAAGATGAATCCGCGCGCTCTTCACCACCTCGATTCCCTCGATCGTGCGGGCAAGATCCATCTCCCGCGCACCGCGCAGGGTTTCATCCTCGACCGCGCGGCTCGATCCCATCGGCAGCTTGGCAATCAGCGCATCCCCGCTCGGCGCGGCCTTGGGCAGGCCTTGCGCCGCGAGCATGATCCGCGCGCGCTGCACATCGTCTTCCGGCACGTCGATCGTGCCGGTGCCGGTGTTGATCTCATAGGCAATGCCCGCGCCTTGCAAGGCATCGGCGACCGCCGCCTTGTCGGCATCGGCCAGACCCTGGAAAATCGGCGTCTGCGCCGGGCTTTGCAGCCCCCAATAGGCCAAAGCCGCCAGTGCCATCGCCCCCAACAGGCCAAGCGCAGGCATGGCGCGCTGGACCGCAGGCTGGCGGCTGATCTGGCGCAGCGCGGCAAACGGATCGCCTTTCATCCCGGCGCGGCCATTATCGCCACCGGATGAAGCCACCACAGGCAGGATGTCCCCGTCAGCCATCGCTTACACCGGCATATTCATGACGTCGCGATACGCAGACAGCAATTTGTTGCGGACCTGCAGGGTCGTTTCAAAGCCGATGGATGCCTTTTGCCGCTCCACCATCACCTGCACAATGTCATTGGTATCCCCGCGCTCATAGGACGCGCTCAATTCCGCCGCCTTGCTTTGCTGCGCGTTCACCGCCGACAGCGCATCGCCCATATTGGCCGCGAAGCTCGAAGCACCGCCGGTTTCCACGCCATGACCAGCCGCACGCTGCAACGCGCTGTTCTGGTTCAGGATCGTGCTGCGCATCTGCAACAGCCGGGACGAATCTATGGTGGACATGATGAGCGGTACATCTGCTTTGGTCAGGCGGAATTGCCCCTGACGCTAAAAATGCAAAGCCCGTGCCAATCAGGGGAATGGTCAGGATTCCCGCGTTTTTCGGCAGGGTCGCCAGCGCTCGGCCACCTGTCGCCAAATTCCCGACGCGACAAACCATCGAAATATAAGCGGCGCGCTAAACCCCGTGGCGGGCGTGCCGTTACTGCTGGTGAGGCTGCTCACCCGAACCTGGGCCGCCCAAGCAATATTCGGCCACGACTTCAATTACATCTTCATTATGTCGGAAAGGACTCTTTATGACCGTCATCAACACGAATGTGAGCGCACTCCGGGCCCAGAACAGCTCGCGCTCTGCCAATAGCTCGCTCTCCACCGCCATGGAACGCCTCTCCAGCGGCAAGCGCATCAACAGCGCGAAAGACGACGCCGCCGGTCTCGCCATCGCCACCCGCATGGATGCCAAGGTCCGTGGCATGAATCAGGCGATCCGCAACTCGGGCGATGGCATCTCGCTCGCACAGACAGCCGATGGCGCGATGGGCGAAATCTCGAACATTCTGGTCCGCATGCGCGAACTGGCGATCCAGTCGTCGAACGGCACTGCAACCTCGACCGATCGCACCGCCCTACAGGCAGAAGTCACGGCTTTGCTGTCGCAGGTCGGCGATATTTCGGGCCGTACCGACTTTAACGGCACGCAACTGCTCGACGGCACCGCCGATCTCGACATCCAGACCGGCACCAAGAGCGGCGAAAACATCAACGTCACCATCGCAGATGTGACGGCAAGCGGCCTTGGCGTTGACGCGGTCGATATCTCGACCGCCGCAGGTGCCGCCACCGCATTGGGACTGATCGACACCGGCATTCAAACGGTGGCCACCGAACGCGCCAATCTCGGTGCGGTACAGAACCGGCTTGAAATCACCGTCAATAATCTGACGTCCACCGTCACCAATCTGACGGAAGCAAAATCGCGGATCGAAGATGCAGATTTTTCGATGGAATCGACGAAATTGGCCGCAGCGCAGATCCTCTCCCAGGCATCGACTGCCATGTTGGCACAGGCCAATCAAAGCCAGCAGGGTGTGATGAACCTGCTGCGCTGATATAATTCTCACGCCACTCACTTACACCGCACTATATGGCCCCGGCACCATCAGGTCCGGGGCCATTTTCTCTGCGCGCCTGATCGGCCAGCAGTGAAGCCAATCAGTTCGTCGTTTTTTCGACCGCCTGGCCGACCGATTGCACATCGCGGCCCACGCCCCGCACCGTATTGCAGGCGGTGGCGAGCAGCGATGCAGCCAACAAGGTCATCAAAGCAATTTTACGTGTCATGTTCTTTTCCCGAATATTGTCCAAAACCATTCAGCCAAAAGCGCGCGCGCCATCGGCATCATGCCAATCTTTCCCTTATTCCAATTCAAACGCAACTGACACTGTCACAGATACGGCCTGTTCACCGGGCTGAATCATGGTTTCCGCCTTGTCCGCCCGCGCCGACATCGCGACCATCGGCAGCGGATAGACCGGGCCGTTGCCGCCTTCGCTCATCGAAATGATCCGCTTGACCTTCAGGCCCGTCGCCCCTGCATATAATTCGGCCCGCGCGCGCGCCTTGCGGATTGCGGCCACCCGCGCCTCATCCAGCGCCGCCTCATTATCGCTCAGGCCAAAGCTCGGTCCATTGATCTGGTTCGCGCCATTGGCAACCAGCGCATCAAGGATCGCGCCCGCCTTGGCGACATTGCGGAATATCACGCTCAGCTGATTGCTCGCCTGATAGCCGGTGATGACCGGCGGCTGCTGTTCGACATAATGATATTGCGGGCTGAGGTTGATCGATGCGGTGCGGATCGACTTGTCGTCGATCCCTGCCTTTTTCAAGGCGGCAATGACCCGCGCCATGCGCTCGGCATTGGCCGATAGGGCCGCTTGTGCCGTTGGTGCTTGCGTCATCACCCCTGCCGAAATCTGGACCTGATCCGGCACCCGCGTGATGCTCGCTTCGGCACTGACATCAAGCCGCGTTCCTATTTGCGGCCCCATGTACCGGGATTCCATCATCATCGGACCTTGCGCCGCCGCCGGACCGGCCGCGATCACGCTCGACACAATGCACGTCAGTCCCCAGACTTTTTTTCTTGCTTTCACCATGATTTACGCCTCCCGACATGCCATGATCGCGCAGCTATGGCCCGATCCCCAACATCCTCTTTGCAGCATCACAGATCAACCGGGGCTGAACAAGCTGGATTACGCCAAATTCATCCACCGCTGTCGGAACTGGCATTGCAGGGTGCGGCGCACTGCTATATGGTCGCAACACAGTTCATTCGGGGATTGGTACGGCGCTTTATTCATCGCCAGATCCAGCCTAATAGGCAGAATTATTGATGAATTTCGAAAAAGGCTTTTCTCCCATGCAGCCGGTTGGTGCCGAAAATGATGATCAGGACGATGCCCGCGCCGCGTTGCAGCGCCGCTACAAGACATTCGGCTTGCTCGTGCTGGGCTTGCTGGTCGTCGCATTATTGGCGGTAAAGCTCCTGACCGCGAACCAGGATGCCCCGCGCGCACCGATGCCGCAAACTGTCACTGTCGTGGTGCCGGGCCGGGAAATGGTCGAAATCGCGATCAGTGCGACTGGCACCCTTGCCGCCCGCCGTGAAATGCCGGTCGGTATTGCGGGCGAAGGCGGGATGATATCGCGCGTTCTGGTCGAACCGGGCGATTGGGTTGCTGCCGGGCAGGTGCTCGCCACCATCGAACGTTCGGTGCAAGAGCAACAGGCCCGCCAATTGCGCGCCAGCATCGCACTGGCACAGGCCGAACTCGACCGCGCCTTGTCGCTGCAAAGCCGCGGCTTTGTGTCCAAGGCCGATATCGACCGCAAAACCGCGACGCGCGACATCGCCCGCGCCCAATATGGCGAAATCAACGCCCGCATCGGTCGTCTCGACATCCGCGCCCCTGCGGCAGGACTGGTGCTTGAACGCAAGGCCGAACCGGGTCAGGTCGTCAGCCCCGGCTCCGGCACCTTGTTCCGCCTGGCCAAGGGCGGCGAACTTGAACTGTTGGCCCGTCTCGCCGAATCCGACCTCATCCGGCTGGCCGTCGGCAATCGTGCCAGCGTAACGCCGGTCGGTTCGGACCGCAGCTTTGATGGCGAAATATGGCAGGTCGCCCCGGTCATCGACCCGCAAACTCGTCAGGGCATTGCCCGCATCGCCTTGTCTTATGATCCGCAACTGCGTCCCGGCGGATTTGCCGCCGCACGGCTCGTCGCGGGCAAGGCAGCCGTGCCGCTGGTGCCTGAATCGGCTGTTCAGGGGGATGAACAGGCCAGCTATGTCTATATCATCGACGCCGATAACAAGGCGCAGCGCCGCGCGATCAAAATCGGCGCAGTGACGGATCGCGGAATTGCGGTCACCGAAGGGCTGAATGGCAATGAACAGGTCGTGGTGCTGGCCGGCGCTTTCCTGAACCCCGGCGAAAAAGTCTTGCCGGTCCGCGCAAAGGCCGAAGGCGACGCAAAATGAGCTTCCGGAACATCTCGGCATGGTCGATCCGCAACCCGATCCCGCCGCTGGTGCTGTTCGTTGCGCTGATGGCGATGGGAATTTCGGCCTTTTTGCGGATGGACGTCAATCAGGACCCGGACGTCGAATTCCCGATGGCGCAGATCATGATTGCCCAGCCGGGCGCCGCGCCGACCGAGCTTGAAACACAGGTCACGCAAAAAGTCGAGGCCGCCGTCCGCAGCCTGCAAGGCGTGGACGAGGTCAATTCAGCCGCGCGCGAAGGCGTATCGATGACAATGGTACAATTCACCATTGGCACCCCGATTGATCGGGCGGTGAACGATGTGCGCGATGCCATATCCAACATCCGGGCCGATCTGCCTGATGGGATATTGGAACCACAAATCACCCGGATGGACACATCGGACAAGCCCATTGCGTATTTCGCGGTCGAGGCCACCGACATGACGCTCGAACAGCTTAGCTGGTTCGTCGACAATGATATTGCCAAACAAGTGCGGACCATTTCCGGCCTGTCCGGGGTATTTCGTGGCGGCGGCGTCAGCCGTGAAATCCGGGTCATGCTCGATCCCGTCAAATTGCAATCGCTTGGCGTGACGGCGGCGCAGGTCAACGCCCAATTGCGCCAGACCAATGTCAACGCTGCCGGTGGCCGCACCGAAATTGCGGGCGCGGAACAATCTGTGCGCGTGCTCGGCAATGCGCTCAACGCCTATCAGCTCGGCCAGACGCAAATCGCGCTTAGCAATGGCCGTGCGATCAAATTGGCCGATCTGGCCGAGGTCCGCGACCTTTATGCGGAACAGCGCGCGGTCTCGCTGATGAACAATCGGCAGGTGCTGTCTTTCGGCATTCAACGCTCCAAAGGCGCGTCTGATGTGACCGTATTCGAGGAGGTGGAAAAAGAACTGGCGCGCATCCAGCAGCGCTACCCCAAGGTGAAGTTCACCCTGTTGTACACCACCGTCGATTATACCAAGGCTCAATATCATGCAGCGATGACCTCGATGGTCGAGGGCGCGGTGCTGGCAGTGTTGGTGGTGTTTTTGTTCCTGCGCGATTGGCGGGCGACGATCATCTCCGCCATCGCCATTCCATTGTCCGCCATTCCGGCCTTTTGGTTCATGGATATGATGGGCTTTACCCTCAACACGATCAGCCTGCTTGCGCTCAGTCTGGTGGCCGGGGTGCTGGTCGATGATGCGATTGTCGAGATCGAGAATATCGTGCGCCATATGCGGATGGGCAAATCCGCCTATCAGGCATCGATCGATGCGGCTGACGAAATCGGTCTTGCTGTGCTGGCGACCACCATGGCGATTGTCGCGGTGTTCCTGCCGGTCGGTTTGATGCCCGGCGTTTCCGGGCAGTTCTTCAAGAATTTCGGCTTTACCGTGGTGTTCGCGGTGTTGCTCAGCCTTGGCGTCGCCCGCTTGATCACGCCGATGATCGCGGCCTATTTTCTCAAGGCGCAAGGTAGCCAACAACATGGCGAAGGCCCGTTGATGGATGTCTATATGGACTTGCTGCGCTGGTCGCTCCGCAATCGCTGGAAAACCATCGGCATTGGCGTGATCGCACTGGCGCTCACGGTGTTGAGCTTTGCCACCCTGCCGTTCACCTTCCAGCCGAAGATGGATTATAATAATTCGCAGGTGAAGATCGAACTCGTCCCCGGCGCGACCCTCTCCCAATCACGCGCTGTGGCCGAAAATGTCGCCCATCTGCTGCAACAAGGCGCGCCAGAGGTGATCGAGGCCGCCTTTGCCGATATCCAGACCGACAAGGCGACGATCTATCTGACCCTGCGCAAGGATCGCCCCGTCACATCGACCGAATTTGAACGTGCATGGGCGCCCCGGCTAAACCAGATCGCCGATGCGCGAATCACGTTTCAGTCCCAGTCCGGCGGCTTTACTGGCCGCGATGTGACGATCACCCTGGGCGGCGATAATCCCGCCATGTTGGAAAAGACCGCGCATCAGTTGGTGACCGAGCTTGCCACCCTTCCCAGCCTGCGTGCGCCGCGTTTCAATGGCGATCTCAAACGCCCGGAAATCACGATCAAGCCGCGCCTCGACCTCGCTGCCTCGATGGGTGTAACCACCGCCGCGCTCAGCCAGACCATCCGCATCGCGACATTGGGCGAAATCGACCAGAACACGGCGAAATTCTCGCTACTCGATCGCCAGATACCGATCCGCGTATCATTGACGGAGCAATCGCGCGCCGATCTGTCGACCATCGAAAATTTGCCAGTCCCCACGACCAGCGGTGGCTCCGTCCCGCTCAAGACCGTGGCGGAAATCGGCTTTGGCGAAGGTCCGACCGTGATCCAGCGGACCAACCAGATCCGCCGCGCAACCATCGGCGTCGATCTTGCGCCGGGCGTGGTCAATTCGGATGCGGAAAAGCAGATCGCCGAACTACCGACGATGAAAAACCTGCCCGATGGCATTCAGCGGCTGAAACTTGGCGAATCCAAATGGCAGGCGGAAATGCTGACCAATTTCATCATCGCCGTCGTGTCCGGCATCCTGTTGTTATTGGCGGTGCTGGTGCTGCTCTATCACCGGATCATGCCGCCCTTCGTCAACATGGGCTCGCTGCTGCTCGCCCCGCTTGGCGCTGGCCTTGCGCTGCACCTCACCAATAATCCGATGTCCATGCCAGTGATGATCGGCCTGTTGATGTTGCTTGGCATCGTCGCCAAAAATTCGATCCTGATGGTCGATTTCGCGCTGGAGGAAATGAACAAGGGGGTGGATCGCACCGCCGCCATTCTCGACGCAGGGCATAAACGCGCCCAGCCGATCATGATGACGACCGTCGCCATGGTCGCGGGCATGGTGCCGACCGCGCTCTCGCTGGCAGGCGACAGCAGCTTTCGCGCACCTTTGGGTATCACCGTGATCGGCGGGTTGATCGTGTCGACCTTGCTCACGCTCGTCATCGTCCCGGCTGCCTTCAGCCTCGCCATCGGCTTCGAACGCCGGATCGGTCCCTTGCTCAGCAAACATCTGACAACCGGCGGCGATGCGGATGCCACCACCGCCCCACAGGCAGCGGAATAGCCATTGCGGTTCTGGCGATCCACCTCGCCAAATGGCGCAGGCCTGACCGGGTCCATCGCTGATCCGGGCCGATCCATGCGTCAGGCGGCGACCGGATTATTATTGGCAATGGCGTCCCTTTATCTCGCCTCGCGGCTGCTGGTTGCCGATTATCCCTTATTGGGATGGACCCGCGCCTTTGCCGAGGCGGCGATGGTCGGCGGCTTGGCCGATTGGTTCGCGGTCACGGCCCTGTTTCGCCACCCGATGGGCCTGCCGATCCCGCACACCGCGATCATCCCGGAAAACAAGGATCGGATCGGCGCAGCGCTGGCCCAGTTCGTGCGCGACAATTTCCTCACCCCCTCGGTCGTCGCGCGGCGGATGCGCCATGCCGATATCGCAGGAACGGTCGGCATGTTTCTGTCCCGCCCGGCGGGCGATGGCCGGATGCGCCAAGGGGCAAGCCGCCTGTTCGCGTCGATCTTTGAAGGGCTGGATCAAGACCGGCTCGGCGGCATGGTCCGCAGCCTGATCGCCGAACGGCTCGACCGGCTGGAAATATCCCCTTTGTTGGGCCGGGGCCTGCAAGCCGCCATCGCCGAAAATCGCCATGTGCCGTTATTGGACGGCATCATCATCTGGGCCGCGCGCACGCTGGATGCCAATGCCCAATTGATCCGCGACATGATCCACGCCCGCGCCAATGCGCTGTTGCGGCTGACCGGGCTGGATGAAACCATCGCCAATGCCATTCTCGATGGCCTGCAAAAAATGCTCGCGGAAATGGTCGCGGACCCCGATCACCCGTTACGCGCCAAGGGGGAGGAAGGGCTGGCCAAGCTTGCCCATGACCTGCAACATGATCCCGAAACCCGCGCCAAGGCGGAGAATTTCAAACGCTCGATCCTCGCCAATCCGGCGATCAGCCAATGGATCGACAGCATCTGGGAACAGGGTCGCCGCGCGATGCTCACCGCCGCGCGCGACCCCAATGCAGCGCTGGCGGGTCGCTTGGGCGAGATGCTGCAACAATTGGGGCAGGCCATCGGGTCCGATCAACAGATGAAGGCGGGGATCAACCGCTTTGCGCGGCGCGCCGTCGTCGGCATGGCCGCCAGCTATGGCGACGGCATCGTTACCCTGATTTCCGATACGATTGCCGGTTGGGATGCCCGCACCATCAGTGGCCGGATCGAACAGGCGGTGGGCCGCGACCTGCAATTTATCCGCCTGAATGGCACGTTGGTCGGCGGCTTGGTCGGGCTGGCACTCCATGCCATCGACCAATTGCTATAAAAGGCTTTTGAAAAAACGTCGCCGGTTGGTAAAGGCGAGGCCAATTCCACTCCAATGCACCAACAGCGAAAAGACGAGCCATGGCCGGTCATTCAAAATTCAAGAACATCATGCATCGCAAGGGCGCTCAGGATAAGAAGCGCTCTTCCCTGTTTTCCAAGCTCAGCCGCGAAATCACCATCGCGGCGAAAATGGGCACGCCCGACCCGGACATGAACCCGCGCCTGCGCGCCGCCGTCCTCGCCGCCCGCGCCCAGTCGATGCCGAAAGACAATATCGAACGCGCGATCAACAAGGCGTCGATGGGCGACAGCGATAATTATGAAGAAATCCGCTATGAAGGCTTTGGCCCGGGCGGTGTATCTCTGATCATCGAGGCGTTGACCGACAATCGCAACCGCACCGCGACGAACGTCCGCACGGCAGTGGCGAAAAATGGCGGCAATCTCGGCGCGTCCGGTTCCGTCAGCCACGCCTTTGATCGCATGGGCCTGATCACCTATCCGGCCAGCGTCGGCGATGGCGACAAGGTGTTCGAAGCCGCATTGGAAGCCGGGGCCGACGATGTCGCCTCGACCGATGAAGGCCATGAAATCTGGACCAGCGTTGAAAATCTCCACGGCGTCGCCAAGGCGTTGGAAGCAACTCTCGGCGAACCGGAAGGCGCAAAGCTGGCATGGCGTCCCCAAACTATGGTAACTATCGACGTTGGCGATGCGACGACTCTGTTGAAGTTGCTCGACGTGCTCGACGATGACGACGACGTCCAGACGGTCTGGGGCAATTACGACATCCCGGACGATGTGATGGAAAAGCTCGGCTGATCAGCCGGGCTTCAAGTCCGAAATAGGGAGCGATCAGATGGCGATGAAGGGCATATTGATGCTGGCCTGCGCATTGGCGCTGGTCGGCTGCAACAAGGCGGAAACCGACAAGGCGAACCGTCCCAATGCGCCCTTCGGCCTCGCCAAGGGCGATCTGATCCCCGACATCCAGATCGGCAGCACGCCCGATGCCAAGGGCTATGCCGTGATGCGCGAAGTGCCGAAGCCGGAAGCGCCGTTTACAAGCTATGCGGTGATCGTGCGCGAGAATATCGGCATTTGTCAGGTCACCGCCGTGTCCGGCAATTTCGCGGTCAGCAATGAAAATGCGGTGCGAGGCCGATTGGCGCAGGCTGGACAGGCGATACAGGCCAAATATGGCTCACCGACCGGCTTCATCGATAGCTGCGACAACAAGGACAAGTCCAAAGGCGCAGGCCTGTGCAAGCCCAGCCTCTGGGCACAGGCTATTGCCCGTGGCGTACGCCAATATGCGTTTATCTGGGGCAGCCCGGCAAAACCATTAAACGCCGACATCAAGCAAATCCGGCTGGAAGCCCGCACCAATGAGGTGATGGAACCTTATATCCGCGCCGATTATGTCTTCACCAATGAGGACGCCTGCACACCGCCCGCGCCCAAGAAACAATAAGCAGGTTCAATGCTGCTGATCGGCATCGATCCGGGCCTTGGCACAACTGGCTGGGGGGTCATCATCGCCCATGGCAATCGCCTGTCCCATGTCGCCAATGGTCAGATCGCAACCGACCCCAAGGCTGCCTTGCCGGATCGGCTGCTCACCCTCGACAATGCGCTCACCGATCTGCTGCTGACTCACAAGCCCGATCATGGCGCGGTGGAAGAGGTGTTCGTCAACGCCAACCCGCAATCGACGCTGAAACTGGGGCAGGCGCGCGGCGTGGCGCTCTTGGCCTTGGCGCGATCCGGGCTTCAAGTGGGCGAATATGCGGCGCGGCTGGTTAAAAAATCCGTGGTCGGCGTCGGCAATGCCGACAAGGCGCAGGTCCATGCGATGGTCAGCCGTTTGTTGCCGGGAATCAAGATCGTAGGGGCGGATGCCGCCGACGCATTGGCCGTAGCCATCACCCATGCCCACCATCTCGCCAGCGCCAAGTCGCTCGCCCGGCTCTAAGACGCGCCCCTAATCCCCGTCATTTTGGCTTGACCTTCGTCCCGCCAACCCCCTAAAGGCCCGCCCAGACTTGAGGTTCCCCGTTAAAAGGGATGAAAAGGGAAGTTCGGTGCGTGGGTCCATCCACCAATCCGACGCTGTTCCCGCAACTGTAACCGGCGAGAACCGGTCCCATAATCCCACTGGCGACACAAGTTGCCGGGAAGGGGGGACCAGAACATTGACCCGGAAGCCAGGAGACCTGCCACTCGTCGTCGTCCTTCACGCGGGCGGGATAACCGGGTGATCGAGGCCGTAACCGGCCCTCGTCGTGGCGACATTCTTGTGTCGTTACGGGAGAATTTTATCATGAAGACCACCAATACCCTGTTCGCTGGCGCTGCCCTGCTCTCTATGGGCATAGCCCTGTCCGCTGGCGCGCGCGCCGAAACTGCTGCCGTTGCACTTGACGACATCATCGTCACCGCATCGCGCGGCGGCGTTGGCATCCCCGTCGATCAACTCGGCGGTTCGGTCAGCGTGATCGACACACAGGCACTTGAACAGCGCCAGACCCGACAGGTCAGCGACATTCTGCGCGACATCCCCGGCATCGCCGTCAGTCGGGCCGATGGTCCGGCTGGCCGCACCCAGATCCGCGTGCGCGGGTCGGAAGCCAATCATGTGCTGGTCATGATCGATGGCATCAAGGCAAGCGACCCCTCCGCCGGGGAGTTCGATTTCGGCCAGTTGATCGCCGATGACGCAGCCCGGATCGAAGTGCTGCGCGGCCAGCAAAGCTCGCTTTATGGCTCGGAAGCCATTGGCGGCGTCGTCAACTATATCACGCTCGATGGCCGCGAAGCCCCCGGCATGCGCTTCCGGATTGAGGGCGGTTCGTTTGAAACCATCTCCAGCAGCGCCCGGATCGCAGGCGTAAAGGGCGATGTGGATTATGCCCTGATCGGCAGCTATTACCACACCGGCGGCGCCCCCACGGCGCGTGGCGGTCAGCGCGACATCGGATCGGACACGACCAGCGTTTCCGCCAAGGTCAACTGGACGCCGACCGACAATTTCAAACTGAGCAGCGTCCTGCGCTACAATCACAACAACACGGACTCCAATAAGGAGAACGAAATCTATGTCATGGACTGGGACACGGGCGAACTGACCTATGTCAGCCCGAATTTCGGCATGGCCGAAGACAGCTATGGCACGCACAACACCGCTGATGCGCTTTATGGCATGGTCCGGGCCGAACTGACCGCGCTCGATGATCGCTGGGTCAACGCCCTGTCCGCGCAATTCGTCGATACCGAACGCAAGACCTTCGATGTGCCGGACAATAGCATCTCCCGTATCGGCCAATCGGTCGGTTTCCGTTATGGCTATCAGGGCCGCCGTTATCGCGGCAGCTATGAAAGCAGCTTCCGCTTCGACAGCGAAACGGTCAAACAGCGCCTGACGGTCGCGCTCGATGCCGAACGCGAGGAATATCGCAACATTTCGCCCACGGATGTCAATCCGGGCGTCTTTGCTGGCAAGCACCAGAAGGACACGATCGGCCTCGTCGCCCAATATGATGCGTCCCTGTTCGACCGCATCACCCTTGGCGGTTCCTATCGCTTTGACGATAACGACCTGTTTCAGAACGCTACCACCTGGCGCGTGCATGGCAGCGTCCGTTTGGGCCTTGGCCTGCGGGTGCGGGCGGCGGCGGGCACCGGCATCAAGGCTCCCGGTTTTGATGAACTGTTCGGCTATTATGACGGTCAATATACCGGCAACCCCGATCTCAAACCGGAAGAATCAAAGGGCTGGGAAGTCGGTTTCGATCAGGCATTATTCGGTGATCGCCTCACCATCGGCGCGACCTATTTCGCCAACAAGTTCAACAATGAAATCTATTCGACCTATCAGTTCATCGACGGCCAGTTCCTGACCGTGCCGCAGAACCGTGACACCCACACCCGCCAAAAGGGCGTGGAAGCCTATGCCGAGGCACGTCTGGGCAATGGCTGGCGCGCCGATCTGGCCTATACCTATCTCGATGGGAAGGAAGATCGCGACGTCCTGCCGCAGGTCTATTATGTCGCCACGCCATGGCATGGTCAGGCCGTGCGTCGGCCAAAGAACATCGCCAGCTTCAACCTCGCTTATGCGACTGCGGACAAGCCCTATAGCGGCGCATTGACCGTGCGTTACACCGGCAAGCAAAATGATCTGGCCTTTATCGACCCGTCCTACATCCCGGCACTGGTGCAGCATCAGGCGTTCACCACCGTCAATTTGAACGGTGAATATAAATTGGACCAGAATCTCTCGGTCTTTGCGCGGGTCGAAAACCTGTTCGACGAACAATATGAACAGGTCTTCAGCTTCACCGCATGGGGCCGCAGCGCCTATGCGGGCGTTCGGATGAAATTCTGACATTCAAGTCTCAAGGGGGCAGGTCGATTGGCACCGCTAACGACTTGCCCCCGACCGGGGAATCAGGCATAGGCCGTCGCGCTATGGACAAGGCCAACGCCTCTCCTGTCCAGACAAGCGGGTGTAGCTCAATGGTAGAGCAGAAGCTTCCCAAGCTTAACGATTTCCCAGAAATCCGAATGCCTTGATGTAAAACACCCCGAAAAACACCTATCTAAAATCAAAATGTTGGGCGGCGTCTGTAAACAGCTTCACGCCCCGCCCGGACAAATAAAAACCCCCGCAAAGGCTGGCACCGATGCGAGGGCTGAATACCTTACCACGGGCGCGGACAGGCGAGCGGATGATACCGCAAGCCGGGAGGCTGTGCAATGATGCACGACCTCAAATCGGAAATCTTCACCGCTTCATCGAATGTTCGTCAACCGCATCTGGACCGCCTGCTGTCGCTAGGCGTTTCACCGGCAACTCTTGGCGCGTCGGGATCATCCGTGCCCCCGTTTGGCGTCATGGCGTGCGAACGGTTGAAGGATGGCTACTATCAACCCTGCGAGGGCCGGGAGCATGTCATTCAGCCGATCTATGAGATGGGCGACGTGATCGACCTAGTTGCATGGCGCACGGATAATCCGGCGTCGTGGGCACTGCGGACGGGCCTTGGCTGGTGCTTGGGCCATTATTTGACCGGACCGCATTGGGACTGTGACCAACCGACCCGCTTCTATGCGACCCCGCTGGATTGGTTGCGCGGTGGCGCTGATGGCATTTGCGTTCTGGATTGGGGCGCACCGGAGATCCGGGAACTTGCCAATCTGCACGCCATCGAGGCCGACCCCGACATTGCCGACCACCTGCGCTCGATCCTGAGCCGCCCGGTGCGTGTTCCCCAAATCTCGACCCGAAAGGCGGTGCTCTATGCCGCGTGACCTTGCAACCGTGCGGGCGAACGACCCGTTCCCGATCAACGTCAATCAATTGAAAGTCACCGATCCGGTGAAGCTGTTGCCGACGCTCGACCTTGCGGCGCTGTCAACGGTGGAACCCCAAGCCAAACGCTTTGCAATCGAGCGGCTGGCACCACTTGCAGAGGTGACGCTGTTCACCGGGCCGGGAAGCGGTGGCAAGTCGCTATTGGCTCAGCAATTGGCAACGGCTGCGGCTGCGGGCCTGTCGTGCCTTGGGCTGGGCGTGATGGCTGGGCCTGCAATCTATCTGACCTGCGAGGATGATGCCGAACAATTGCATTATCGGCAGTCTCACATCTGCGCGTCGATGGGCGTTTCAATGGCGAGCCTTGCAGGTCGGTTGCACCTTGCCAGCTTGCGTGGCGAACTGGATAACGCACTTGGCATTTATGCATCTGATGGCACGCTGTCACTGACACCGGCATATCATCGCATTGCCCATATGATAGAGGCGACCGGCGCAAAGTTGGTGTTCCTTGATAACGTCGCGCATCTGTTCACCGGCAATGAAAACGACCGGGGGCAAGTCACCCGCTTTATCAACCTGCTGAACAAATTGGCGGGCGATACAGGCGCGGCAATCCTGTTGCTGGGGCATCCGAACAAAAGTGGCGATAGCTATTCCGGCTCGACCGCGTGGCTCAATGCAGTGCGCTCTCAAATCACTATCGACCATGAACGCGATGCGGAAGGCAACGTGATCGATCTTGATGCGCGGGTGCTGACTGTCGGCAAGGCCAACTACGCACGCAAGGGCGAGGCGATGCGCTTCCATTGGCACAACTGGGCATTCGTTCGCGAGGATGATCTGCCGACCGATGCGCGGGCCGAAATGTCAGCTAATGCCAAGGCCGCAAAAGAGAACGCGGCGTTCCTGCGGTGCCTGTCGGCAGCGACCGAAAACAAGCGGGCCGTGTCTCATAACCCCGGCGTCAACTATGCGCCGACCGTGTTTATGAAGATGCCAGAGGGTAAGGGCTTCAACCGCAAGGCATTCGAACAGGCATTCGAACGGCTTCTCTACCTTGGTGAAATCGAGATTGATGCAGAACTGTGGAGGGGTCCAAACCGGCATCCTAAATGCGGCATCAAGGCCGTTGAAATGTGCGCCAACCCCCCTGCGCTAACCCCATGCGCTGACCTGCGCCAACCCCACAGCCAAGCCATTGAAATCAATGCGCCGACCCTGCGTGCGCCACCCCCCCTATATACTACGTATATAACCGGGGCGGGCCTTGGTGTCCCCGCCCCGGATGATGATGGAATAGACTGGGGCGATGATGGTCTGGACGCGGACCTATGACCGGCGTGCGGCGGTTGAATGTGGTTCACGTCCCGTCCGTAGCGGGGAACGAATCAATGCTCTTAATGGGAAGCTCCTCAACCGAATGGAGCTTCATATGACCGGCACCGCAACCCGCCTGCAAAACATCGCCAATGAGATTGGGAGGCTGTCGCCAGATTGGCGCAACCCCGAACGTTATTTCGAAAACCGACATGAGATCGAACGCGAGCTGAAGCGGCTTGCGCGTGAATTAAGGAACGCAAGTCATGGCTGATTGGCCTTACAATACCTCAACATGGGCGCGGCTTCGTCGTGCTCACCTGTCGATTGAACCACTGTGTCGCGGGTGCCATGCAATCGGGCGTCTCGTCGTGGCGAACACGGTTGACCATATCACGCCTATCAGTGACGGCGGATCTGCCTTTCCCGATCATGATGGCTTGGCGTCATATTGCCCAGCCTGTCACTCAGCCAAGACAGCACGCGGGACTGAGGCGGGCGCAATCAAGAGCACAAAGCCAAGGAAGGGATGCAACCCGGATGGCTCGCCGCTTGACGCGGACCACCCTTGGACTAAGCATGGGCCGCATGGAAGCAATCCTCTGGTATATCGTCCTCGCAATCAGCCGCATTGGCCTCTGGGTGGTAATGCACCCGCTGTTGGTAGCGCGGCTCCTCTTGGCAATGTTTGCGATCTGGGTAGTGGTGAAGATCCTGCGATTGATTGTTCGATGCGTGAGCTTTCTGCTCCGGATGCGGAAGAATCGCTCAGGGCCGACATCGTAGGACCGGCGCGGAACCTTCGAAATCAATTAGTTTCTAAGGGCCGTCGATAATGGGCAAGCGTGGACCCGGCGCGGGCCGATTGCGAGCCGCTGCACAAGCTGCACCTGCGATAGTGTCGCATCCTTGGGAGCAAGAGGGGATGCCGCCTGCTGAACAGGTATTGGCCTTCCTGCGGAGCCTGCCGATTGTTTCCGGCTTGAAGGCTGGCGAGACGATGGAGCCGCTCGACTTTCAGGAACAGTTCGTTCGTGGGATCTATTCCGATGTGGATGATTTAGGGCGTCGTCGTGTTCGGCTCGCTGCGCTGTCTGTCGCACGCGGCAACGGTAAATCTGCAATCCTTGCGGGCCTGTCACTGGCGCACCTGCTTGGACCGATGACCGAACCCTATGGCGAATGCTATGCCGCTGCGCTTGACCGTGAACAGGCGGGCGTCCTGTATCGCATGGCGCGGGCTTATATCGAGGCAGTGCCTTGGATGGCTGCGCGGGTGAACATCAAGGATTGGCACAAGGAAATCATTGACGAGGAATCGCAGTCTATTTGGCGGGCGCTGACGTCGGACGCACGAAAGGCGCATGGCCTTACGCTTTGACGACCTGTTTGTAGGGGACGATGCGTTGTTGGGCGCGGAGGGGGATGGCGCGAAGTCTGACGGGCTAGACTGACAGGAAGCGCCAACATCGCTGACTTTTATCCATTAAGCTTTGATGTCCAATAGCGGCTGAACATTCAGCATCTGGGAAAACTATCGCTATCGTTGATTCCGTTCCTTTTCCAGCGTCAGGCACGGTCAGTTTTCGGAACGTCTATTTTGCCTTCTCCTTCATCTCGGCATATGCCGCGTCACGGGCTTGAGACGCCAGTGATTGAAGATATTGGCTTGCATCTTTGTAGGTCAGGAAGGGCCTTCCATCAACAATGATTGGGACTGAACGACCGTTGTAGATCCGGCGAAGCAACCGCCTTTGGGGCCTACTCAACGATTGGTCTTCTTCCGTCATTGCCATTTTCCATACTATAATAGAGAGCGTGCGAAGCTGCTATTCTCAACCACACACACGATACTAACCGCCCACAATTGTGAAAGAGGGAACGATGACCGAGTCATTCACAAAGCAAGATATGTGTGAGCACTTTGCCCACTGCGTACAAGTGTTTGGCGGCACCACTGCTGCCTCGCGGCGCCTCGGTATAGACGAACGAGCTATCCGACGTTTTATCAATGGTGAGCGGCCTCTTGGCGCCGGCGTTCTAAAAGACACCGCGAACGCACTTCGCCTTCTTATCTCTGAAGCAGCAGCGGCGGAAGGTCATATCGCTGAGGCTTTCGGCACTGAGCTGAACGATCCGCAACCTAGCCTATCTAAATAGGACGCCGCACCATTGTAGGTCTAGAAACAAAGGGTTGACATACGAACCACTGCCGCTTCCGTTACAGCGGCAGTGGCGAACTTAACCACAGGCGCCGGTCTCAAAGACGAAAGGTAGCGTCCTGCGTGTAAGGTGGCCAGTCACCAGTACAGGTACAAGCTCAAAAGCCACTTACTTCGGGCATAATCATCCAGTTGAGCGCGCATTTTTGTTATGTAAGTATCTGAATGGATAATATAATAAAAATTCCAAATGCGAAGGTTCGATTTCGGTTTGGATCTCAAGACACATTATCATTTTATACCAATAACTTGTGGTGTGTAAACTTATCCCGAAGTTTCCGGCGCTTGCGCCATTATGAGCCGGTTAATTGTACCTCAAGAGACTGAAAATATTTTATAAATATGCACTTAAATGAGGTGATTTCAGCCAGAGTCTCCGTGGTGAATTCTGCATCGACGGATTGGAAATCGGGCGGGGTGGTGGCGCTAACAGTCGTCGGCTGGCAGTGACACGCAGAGCGCGGGTGGTCTCGAAGAGATTGTGGTGACCGCGCAGAAGCGTTCAGAAAACCTGCAAAGCGTTCCTATTTCGGTTGCAGCCGTGTCGGGTGAATCGCTTGAGCGCCAGAAGATTACCAACATCGCAGGGCTCGCGAACTCCATCCCGAATGTGCAGATCAATCAATGGGCCAATTCGCCGGATTCGGCGGTTTTCACGATCCGAGGCGTCGGCGTCAATGATCCGGATCCTTATGTTGGTACGACCGTGTCGGTTGTGGTGGATGGCGTGGTCGTTGGCGTCAACACGGCGGCGTTGAGCAATTTGTTCGACATTGAGCGCGTGGAAATCCTGCGCGGTCCTCAGGGTACCTTGTTCGGCGCCAATACCACTGGCGGCGTCATCAACGTGGTGACCAAGCAGCCGACGGGTGAATTCGGTGGTGAGGCACAGGTCACTTATGGCAATTACAACCGTCTGGAATTGAACGCCGCCGTGAATTTTCCGTTGGCCGATCATTTGGCGGGCAAGATCAGCGTCCTCCACACGGGACGCGACGGCTATTTCAAGAATGTGCTGACAGGGGCCAATCTCGGCAAGGTCGATATGACGAACCTACGCGCCTATCTGAAGTTTGATGGCGGGAGTGCGTATAATGCGACCCTGATCGGTGAATATGGACGTTCGCGCAATGATTCCCAGACCAATCTCAACCTCTCGGATTCGAGCTTGCTGATTTACGACCCGGTCTATAGCTCACCCAATAACAAGGGATATAGCCGCGGTCAGAGCACGGATCAGCCAAATTATAATAATCGTGACAGCTATAGCGCCACGTTGACCCAGAATATTGGTACTGGGCTTGGCGATATTGTGTCGATCACGAATTATCGCAGCTACAACCATGATCTGTACAGCGATGATGATGCCGTGCCTGCCGTACTCCTGCAGAGTCGCCGTCAGATCAAGCATGAACAATATTCACAGGAACTCCGCGATACTGTGAATCTGACCGATGCCGTGCAGATGATCTTTGGCGGCTTTGCCTTCCACCAGAAATACTCCCTTATTCAGGGTACCAAGCTCGATGGTTTCGCGCTCGGTCTGGGGCAGCCGCAGACGCAACGGCAACGCTCGACCTCACTTTCGGCCTTTTCGCAGCTCTATGCACAGCTGACGGACAAGCTACGTCTACAGGCCGGTCTGCGCTACGCCTATCTGCGGCACGGACGGCCGGTTCGCGCTCATCGTTGCTCAATCGTGTACATCAAAGCCGAAAAAATGGTGTCGTTATTCGGGGGTAGGGAGAGAAAGTCTGTCATTTGCTGTGTAACGAGCTTCACGCACCGCGAAAGCGCGGAATTTCCTAGGGTCTAGTCATCGCCTTTTTAGATTAACGCGTATGTCGTCGGTGAAGAGCCAGCCTTCGCTCCACGACGAGATGATGTTTCTGGAATCAAGCCATTTAACCAAGGCAATATTTTCGGGGCTGTTCATCAATCTCGGTGTTTGGTAGCCCGTCGTTATTTCCGAAAATGGTCGCGGGAGATTAGCCAGAACCACACGCACGTCGTCATCCGTCAGAACGGAATGACATTTGTTGAAGAGCGAGATTTGCGTCGCGATAGGCCTTGAATGCGTTATCAGGGAATGCGCGATATTCGCATCAAGCCGGGAAATGTTAGTGTCGATGCGGTCTAGGATCGGGCCGATAAGTGCCGCTCGCTCGGGAAGACCGTTAAGCGCGTTCAGGTCCATCAATTCGATTAGTGCGCGCTTGTCTTCATTGCCAATTTCAGCTCGTAGAAGTTGTTCTCGGAAATCGTCGTCGAGCGCAAACTTGCCTGGATCAGCCAGATATGTTTCGATGTTGGCCGCGACGAAAAGCGCCTGCAAGTCCGTTTCGTCGGCAAGCGCGTCCAGACTATCCTTGGTGAACGTGATTTTCCCTTCCGCTATCAGGATTCGAAGCTTGGTTCTTTCGAGGCCTTCGGGGAATTTCTTGAACGGCATCGGCAGCGCCTGCGCATATTCCTGATACGCGGCGTCACACAGCGTGGCCGCCTCGATGAGGAATTGGCGCAGAGGTTGTGTATTCGTGTCACTCGGTATCGGGTCTGTCAGGATAGCCGCCCGGACATCTTCCTGATCGAGATAAGCGACGAGACTTTCCTTATCGAATCCCTCGCCTCCCATGAAGGTGAGGCAGTTCGCCCAGGTCGGTTCGATCGAATGCAGCTGGAACAGCATTGCATGCAATTTATCAGGCACATTTTCTAGAGATGGCAGCAGGGTCGCTTGTCGTCCCAGAAATTCCCTTAGATCATTTTCATCAAGATTATCACGGCGAATGATAGCCAGAATGGCTTGGGCATCCTCGTTCGAATTTTCTTGCAGCTCCAGTAGGACGTCATGCAAGTAGAGATCGAAATCACGCTCGATCCGCTCTATCAAAACAGCGTGGTTCGTCTCACGCAAGGTGGTGTAGTTCCCGGCGCGCAGCGGCTCGAGATCGTTTTCACCAAAGATCTCGTGATAGGCGTATTCTAGGTTGGCGATCGTGAGTTCGAAAAGTCCCTTTGAGAACATGGACCTTACAATTCCGGGGTGCTCCCTGATAGCGGCGAGATCCTGGACCTCGAAGCCGAGGCGCTCGAGCCGCTCCGGCACCAGTTCAGGTGCACGCACCAGAATATCAGGAAGGTTCGCCGAGACGAATTCCGGAAGCTCGTCGACATCGTTCGCTAGGGTCTCGAGCAGACTTTCAGACAGGCTCATGAGCAGTTGCGTTACGTGAGATAGATTTCGCGAGCTGGCGATGGCGGTCGGGACGAATTTTTTCCAAGCGCCGACCAGTCCCGAAAGTAACCCTGGTGCATCGCGGCCGCCTGCGTAATAGGCTTCGAAAAAGCCCTCGCAGCTGTCGAATTCGGATGAGAGAAACTCGAAAAGCTTCGACGTTTGATCGGCATAGCGGAGCCGATCACTCAAAAGACAGTCGACGAGCTTGACGTTTAGGACGTAGCTCTGGCGGAAGTCCTCATAGCCAGTCATGTACGACGAGCTTTCAACGTTCACTGTATCCCCATATTGGGTGTTGCTGAGCGCCGCAGTCGGAGCGATACCTGCCCCAACGTCGGTCGCTGTCAGTGACAGCTTGTTGGTCGCACTGTTGCCCAGAGCCTCGCCAAACTGCGTGTTGTTGGACACAGATAGTTTAGAATTGGAGAGGTCATAGTCGAGCGACTGATCGATACCAAAGGTCGTATTGACCGAGGTGGTCGAGCTGCTGTCGCTATCTACGGACTGTTGGTTGGCTACCGAGTAGTTGGCCGAGGCATAAGCCGTCGGCGTGTTGGTGCCCTCGGCATAACCCTGCCCGCCGTCGCCAGTGCCGGAAAGGTTTGTCGCTGACGCTGCAAGCGTGTTGGCAGCCGAGTTACCGATCGATGATCCAAGCGCGACGTTGCTATTTACCGCCACAGAGCTGTTGTAAACATCAAATGCCAATTCGGTGAGAGCACCAGCGTTATCGAGATCGCCAACCGTTGCCGAAACATCGGCACTGCTGGACTGTACGTTGACCACACCGCCGTCGCTGGCAAGATCAGTGGCAGCGAGAGTGAGGCCATTCGATGCCTTGTTGCTGGTAGCAAACGCACTGAACTGGTTACTGTTCGCAGTTACAGATGAGTCCGACGTCGCATAGTCCACGAAATTCTTGACGGTGGCCATGTCGCCCAGCGTCGCACTCACAGCGCCAGTGCCCGTGCTCTGCACATTGGCCACACTAAAGGCTGCATCGGTCGTTACACCACCATCTGCGGCGGTATCGACATACGCAAAGCCAGCGGCGTCGGCCGGGGTCGACAGGCTGGTCGCAGTGACAGCCAGCGTATTGGTCGCATTTGTGCCATCCGCAATTGCCTGCAAGATGTTCGAGGACGCCGACATCGACGAGTTGTCGAGTGAGTCTGCCCAATTGGCGATTGTGTTCGGGCCTGAGGTGGTGACAGTTGCCGTAATGTCGGCAGTGTCGGCAATGCTTTGGACATTGGCTATGGTCGCACCATTGGTCACGCCACTGGCAACAGCATCACCGGCGTCCAGCGAAGCGGCAATGCTGAGGGTGGTGGCATTGGTAGTCACCGCACCCTGTGCCTTCGCAATGACGCTGTTGCTGTCGACGGCGAGAGCGCTGTTCGTGACGGCGCCGATCGCTTTGACGGAATAGGCCGATACGTCGGCATTGGCAGCAGTGGTCGCCGAAACGGCGCCACTCACGGATTGATCATTGAGCGTGGCAAAGGCGCCGCTCACGGTGCCTTCACCGTCATCGATCACGGCTGGAGCAATGACGTCGGCGCCGGTCAGCGTGACATTGGTCGCAGTGACAGCGAGGTTATTGCTCGAAACGACCCCAGTGGCCTGCGATTGCAGCTTGTTACCGCTCAGCGTCAGCGAGGAGTCGGCCACAGTAGCGCCGGATGCCAAGCTCGCAGAGCCGGTCGTGCTGGCCGATACCGTGCTGTCCACATCGTTGGTTTGCTCTGCAACAATAGCGACACCGGTACCAACATTGACGCCCGAAGGCGTTCGTGTCCATTGAGGACGTGACGACTGCCGCTGTGGGCATCGCGTAATGACTGTGGCGGCACCTCTTGAACGGCGAGCCTTTACGGAGGTTCGCACCGCTGGGCGGCGTATCGAGGGGTATGCCGCCACCTTCGGGTCTGAGGCTGACTTAGGCAGCTTCAAAGAGACAATCGCCCCCGGTGCGTTCCGTGACGCGCTGGCGGGCGATGTTCTCGCCATGCTCGACCACGACCCCGGCAAAGTGCTTGGTCGGACCCGCTCCGGCACCTTGCGCCTGTCTGAGGATAGCAAGGGCCTTAAGTTCTCGCTCGACCTGCCAGACACTCAGGCGGGGCGTGATATTCTCGCTTTGGCCGAACGGGATGATCTGGGCGGCATGAGCTTTGGCTTTATGATTTCCAAAGGCGGCGAAAGCTGGAACGGCAATATTCGCACCCTCAGCAAGATCGCACTGCGGGAAATCTCCATCGTGCAGGCATGGCCCGCATATCCCGACACTGAGATTGCCCTTCGTGCGCTGATGACCGGCGCGGAAGCCAATCGACGCAAGCGGGCGCTCATTTTGGCGGAGGTGAGCCGTGCAGTTGATTGATAACATGCTGGCCCGCATGGGCTATGAGAAACGCGCTCACGACCCGTCATGGGCTGCGCTGGCGCCATCCATCGGTGCAGGGTCAAGCGTCTCAGCACGGACGGCTGAAAACCTCTCGACGGTGCTGGCGTGCGTCAACGCCATCTCGACCGCTTTGGCCTATGTCCCTGCGCTTGTTTATCGTCGTGACCCAGACGGCAACCGGACTGAGACAACGGCGCATCCATTGGGCAAGATTGTGCGTGCTGGTGCCAATCCAAGCATGACTTGGCCCGACTTTCTGGAACACTTCATCGCATCGTCGCTGTTGACCGGTAACGGGCTGGCGGAGATCGTGCGGAGCGGTAACGGGCAGCTTTCGGGCTTTCGTCATATTCCTTGGTCTTTTGTGACTGTCTCCGAACTGTCGAGCGGACGGCTCGCCTATGACGTATCGGATGGCAAGGGCCGCACCCGTCGCTTGCTTGAGGGCGAAGTGCTTCACCTGCGTGATCGCACTGATGATGGCATCATTGGCCGTTCGCGTCTGTCTAGGGCTGCTGAGACGGTAACAGGCGTGCAGGCTGCTAACAGGCACGCGGCATCTTTCCTTGCCAATGGAGCTAGCCCTAGCGGCGTGATCGAGGTGCCTCAGGAAATGGGATCGCATAAACGCGAACTGGTGCGACAAGCGTTCTCTCAGCGCCATGCAGGTGCGACCAATGCAGGGAATACTTTGATTCTTGATGGCGGCATGACGTGGAAGCCGTCGCAAATCTCGCCTGAGGATGCGGAATTGCTCGAAACCCGCAAGTTCGGCGTTGTCGAGATCTGCCGCTTGTTTCAGGTGCCCCCGCCGATCGTGCAGGCGTATGAGAACAACACCTTTACCAATGCCGCACAAGCTGGCCTGTGGTTCGCGACGTTCTGCTTGGCACCTTGGGCACGCAAGATCGAGGCCGAGTTCGCCCGTTCTGTTTTCCCTGCTGGTGGCAATTTCGAACTGGAATTGGATCTTTCGGGCTTCTTGCGCGGTGATCCTGAAACCCGGTGGAACGCGCATAAGATCGCGCTCGAAACCGGCGTGCTCGATGCTGATGAAGTTCGCCAGATTGAAGGCTGGAACAAGCGCGGGAGTGCTGCGGCGTAATGGCTATAGTGGCATCCTCATTCAACTACCCGCACAAGTCGCAGGTTAAGCGAATGGTTGATGCCGTGCGTGAAGCTGGGATGGCCCCGGCAATTGTCGAGTTTGCACCTGATGGCACTATGCGCATTTCCGAAGCCCATGCCAAACCAACCGCCCCGAACGATGAGTTTACCAAATGGGAGTCTCGGTTGTGAGTATTAAGGGGCTGCATATCGTCGCTAAGCGGAAGGCGGGCCATCCGGTGCGCTGGTATGTCTATGCTTGGCGGGGAGGTCCTTGCATCATGACCAAGGTGGGCGGGACGCGCCCTGCGCTAGGGCCTGACGCCATCGACAAATATCATGAAGTCATGGCCGATACTCGTGCAGTCAAGCCGTCTATGCTTGCGGCACTTGTCCGGGATTATCGGAACAGTCGAGAATGGCAAAAGCTTGCACCGACCACGCGGAAACAGTGGGGCATCCGGCTCGACTTGATTGAAGCCAAATGGGGCGTAACCCCGATTTCAATTTGGTCCGATCCGCGCATGGTTGTGAAGGTGAAGGCGTGGCGTGATGATGCCTATTCGACCCCAAGGGAAGCCGACTATCGCATCACGGTATTGCGTGCGCTGCTGGAATGGGGTCGTCTGAATAGTCGCGTCTCTGTCAATGTGGCTGTTGGTATTCCGCAAATCTATGAAGGCGGAAACCGTGCGGAAATCATATGGACCGATGAGGATATATCGGCGTTCAAAGAGCACGCACGTCCCGACATATTTGATGGCCTGCGCTTAGCAAGTATGACTGGTTTACGTCGGGCCGATCTGTTGGAACTGCAATGGGGCGAGGTCGGCACGACTGCCATTATCCGCGTCACCAACAAGTCGAAACGTCGGAAACCGCGCAAGGCTGTTATCCCGATCTACCCAAAGCTGCGTGCGCTACTGGATGAGTTGCGCGAACGGCATCGGAACGAAGGCGTGGCGAATGTTCTGGTGACGGAAGCGGGCGAACCTTGGGGGCTGGACAACTTCACCCATGCTTTTGCGAAGGCTCGCGACACTGCCAACATTGTGCATGACGATGGACGAAAGAAGCATCCGCACGACCTGCGGGGCACTTTCGCTACCAACCTGATCTTGTCGGGCTTCACCGATCAAGAGGCCGCCGGGGTGCTTGGCTGGGCACCTGAGCAAGTTGCCAATATTCGCAGCCATTATGTTGACCAAGCTAGGGTTATAGTGCAATTGGCGGATCGTATCGCCGCTAGCACTGTAAACCCGGTTGTAAACCGAAAGGGTTAGACCAGTGCTAAGTGATTGGAATGCGGGTGTAGCTCAATGGCAGAGCAGAAGCTTCCCAAGCTTACGACGAGGGTTCGATTCCCTTCACCCGCTCCATTTTGTCTCTCAGTTAGCCTCCATCGCCTGCGCGTACATCCGTCCGCTTAGGCTTTCGCGCCAATAAGGCGCGGCAGCCGTTCGGACTTGCGGCACGGCGAGCCGTTGGTGGCACTTTCAAAGTGTGGGCCCGGCTATCCCCCCATCACCCCAACCGATAATGCACCACCAAGCGATCCAGCGCGAGGCCGAGTACAAGCCGCCCGGACCGCGCAGGCCAGTTCAAGCCACGCTCTGCCGCCGCCATGCCCTCGCCCGCGCAGATGATCCGCCATGCAATATCTTGCAGCCCCGCCCCCAAATGATCGACGGCGGCGTGAAATCGCGTCTTGGCCGCAATTTGGCGGTCGGTCGCGTCCATCATCGCCGCGCCGCCTTTTGCGCCGCCGGGTGCCGCATCCCAGCGCATCGTCACGCGCGGGCCAAGTTGGGCCAGTTCATAATCGCGGCGCAATTGTTCGCCCGCTGCAAATTGCAAATCGGTGATGAGTTGCCGCCCATGCAGCCATGAAAGAGGCGATTCGGCGCGATTTACCATCACCCGCCGCCGCGCAACCCCATCCGCCGCCTGTTCGTCCGGCACCAGCAACGCCCGTTCCGCCAATGCCTGATCGCGTGTCTGAAGTCCCATGGCCTGCCTCTCCCTGATCAATATTTGAGGACAAGACTTGCCATATCCGCATAATTGTTGGAAAGAATAATAACCATATAGGTTATTAAGAGGCCCGCATGATCACCGCCATCCGACAAGTTCGCAAGGCCAAGGGGATGACCCTCGCCGATGTCGCCGCGCGTTGCGCCCCGCCGACCACCGCACAAACGATCGGGCGGCTGGAAACCGGCATGCGCACGGTGTCGGTCGAATGGCTGAACCGCATCGCCACGGCGCTAGGCGTCACCGCAAGCGATCTCGTCACCTTGCCCGACCAGTCGAACCTGCCGGTCATCGCCCGTATCGGGGCCGATGGCGCTCAGGCGCCGGAGCGCGAACTGGCGCTCCCCCCGCCCCAGCCAATGGCCGAGGATGTGGCGGTGCAGATTTTGGTCACGGTCGGGGAATATCGCAGCGGCGATGTGTTATGGTGTCGCCGCACCGCACCAGCTGACTTTGCCGCCGTGCTCAATCGCGATATATTAGTGCCGCGTCCGGCAGGGCGCTTCGTCTTTGGGCGGATGATCGGGCTGGATGCCGACCGGATCTTGATCCTGCCGCCGGGGGCCGGCCATCGCCAACAGGTGGTGGCTGGTGCGCCATGGATCGCCGTGGCGCACCAACTCGTTCGATCACTCGACTAGAGAAAACCCCGATACCCAGGGCCGAAGGCCCCATCGACATTTAGTTCAGGTCGAGGCGAAAATGGTGGTTTGCCGTGACCCGGCGCGCAGCGTACTTAATGTACGTGAGCACCGGAAGCACGGTAAACCGACATTTGCAGCCCGACATGGGCTGAATGTCGATGGGGCCTAGTCAGTCAGATCGTCCCACATATCCTTGAGCTTGGTAAAAAAACCGGCGCTCTGCGGGCATTCCTCGCCTGTCTCGGTCTCGCGGAACTGTTCCAGCAGTTCGCGCTGCTTCGCTGTCAATTTGGTTGGCGTTTCGACATCGATCTGCACGACAAGATCACCCGCGCCGCGCCCTTGCAGCACCGGCATGCCCGCGCCGCGATGGCGGATTTGCTTGCCTGATTGCACCCCCGCCGGGATGCGGATTTCATGCTTTTCGCCCGCCAGCCCCGGAATATGGATCACCCCGCCCAGCGCCGCCGTGGTGAAACTGATCGGCGCATGGGTGAACAAGGTCGTCCCATCGCGCTGGAACAATTTGTGCCGCGACAAATGAATGAAGATATAGAGATCGCCCGACGGGCCGCCACGCGCGCCCGCCTCACCCTCGCCCGACAAACGGATGCGTGTACCATCGTCGACACCCGGCGGGACATTGACCTGCAAGGTCTTGTCGCGCTCTACCCGGCCTTCGCCGCGGCAGGAGGTGCAGGGATCGGCAATGATCTGCCCGGTCCCGCGACATGCGCCGCAAGGCCGTTCGACCATGAAAAAGCCCTGTTGCGCGCGCAATTTGCCATGGCCACCACAGGTGCCGCATGTCTGCGCCCCGGTGCCGGGCTTGGCGCCCGTGCCACTACAGGGTTCGCACGCCGCCGATACCGAAATGTCGATCTCGGTCGTCTTGCCGTGAAATGCCTCTTCCAACGAAATTTCGAGGTCGTAACGCAAATCCGCGCCGCGCTGCGGCCCGGATTGGGTACGCCCGCGCCCGCCCATGAATTCACCGAAGATATTTTCGAAAATATCCGAAAACCCGCCGAAATCCTGCTGGCCACCGCCGCCGCCGCCATTTTGGAACGCTGCCTTGCCGAAACGATCATAGGCCGCGCGCTTTTGCGGGTCCTTCAAACAGTCATAGGCTTCGCTGATCGCCTTGAACTTTGATTCTGATTCAGTGCAGCCCGGATTGCGATCTGGGTGATAGCGCATCGCCAGCTTGCGATAGGAAGATTTGATCGTACCGTCATCGGCGGTGCGCTCAATCTCCAGCAATTCATAATAATCGTCACTATCGGCCATCATAGCCCCCATCAACACGGTCCGGCCCCGTCTTTGGACGGGACCGGATCATGTGCATCGCTTCGGCCTTAGCCCTTCTGATTGTCGTCCACTTCCGAGAATTCGGCGTCGACAACATCATCCTGCGCCGGTGCATCCGCACCCGGCGACGCAGCCGATGCCTGTTCCTTCTCGTAAATCGCCTGACCAAGCTTCATCGCGACCTGCGCCAAGGCCTGCGCCTTTTCGGTCATCGCTTCCGGCTCACCGCCTTCGACAGCCGCCTTGGTGTCGGCGATCGCCGCTTCGATTTCCGCCTTCAGGGCCGCATCGACCTTGTCCGCATGTTCGACCAGTTGGCGTTCGGTGGTGTGGATCAGGCTTTCCGCATTGTTCTTGGCTTCGGCAGCTTCACGACGCTTCTTGTCTTCATCCGCAAAGCGTTCGGCATCCTTCACCATCTGATCGATATCGGCATCGGTCAAACCACCGGAGGCCTGAATCTTGATCTGCTGTTCCTTGCCCGTGCCCTTGTCCTTGGCATGGACTGACACGATGCCATTAGCGTCGATGTCGAACGTCACTTCGATCTGCGGCACGCCACGCGGGGCGGGCGGAATGCCGACGAGGTCGAACTGGCCGAGCATCTTGTTATCTGCCGCCATTTCGCGTTCGCCCTGGAACACGCGGATCGTGACCGCCTGCTGATTGTCATCAGCCGTCGAATAGACCTGCGACTTCTTGGTCGGGATCGTGGTGTTGCGGTCGATCATGCGGGTGAACACGCCACCCAAAGTTTCGATGCCGAGCGACAGCGGCGTCACATCGAGCAACAACACATCCTTGACGTCGCCCTGCAACACGCCCGCCTGAATGGCCGCGCCCATGGCGACGACTTCATCCGGGTTCACGCCGGTGTGCGGTTCCTTGCCGAAGAAGTCCTTCACGACATCGCGCACGCGCGGCATGCGGGTCATCCCGCCGACCATCACGACTTCGGCAATGTCAGCAGCCTTCAGACCAGCATCCGCCAGCGCCTTTTTGCAAGGCTCCAGCGTACGCTGGATCAGTTCGGCCACCAGCTTTTCAAGATCGGCGCGGGTGATTGCCTTCACAAGGTGCTTCGGCCCATTGGCATCCGCGGTGATGAACGGCAGGTTCACTTCGGTCGTCTGCGCGGACGACAATTCAATCTTCGCCTTTTCCGCAGCTTCCTTCAAACGCTGGAGCGCCAGCTTGTCCTGCGTCAGGTCGATGCCTTCCGCCTTTTTGAAGTCATCGGCGAGATATTGCACGATCTTGGCGTCGAAATCTTCACCGCCAAGGAAGGTATCGCCATTGGTCGACTTCACTTCGAACACGCCGTCGCCGATTTCCAGCACGGAAATATCGAACGTACCGCCGCCAAGGTCATAGACCGCGATCAGCTTGCCTTCATTCTTGTCGAGACCATAAGCCAGCGCCGCCGCCGTTGGTTCGTTGATGATACGCAGCACTTCCAGACCGGCAATCTGGCCCGCATCCTTGGTGGCCTGACGCTGGGCATCGTTGAAATAGGCCGGGACCGTGATCACCGCCTGCGTCACCGTTTCACCGAGATACGCCTCGGCGGTTTCCTTCATCTTTTGCAAGGTAAAGGCGGAAATCTGCGACGGCGAATAATCTTCGCCACCCGCGTTCACCCAAGCATCGCCGGTCTTGCCCTTGACGATCTTGTACGGCACGAGACCCATATCCTTCTGGGTCATCGGATCTTCGAACCGGCGACCGATCAGACGCTTCACGGCGAAAATCGTGTTTTCCGGGTTGGTGACGGCCTGACGCTTTGCCGGCTGACCGATAAGACGTTCGCCATCCTTGGCAAAGGCGACGATTGACGGCGTGGTGCGCGCGCCTTCGGCATTCTCGATCACCTTTGGCTTGCCGCCTTCCATGACGGAAACGCAGCTGTTCGTGGTGCCAAGGTCAATCCCGATTACTTTTCCCATGTTTTTCAAACCCCATACGATAGAAAGGAATGAACCCGAACCGATGGCGCGGCATCCATTCACTGCAACTTTGAGGCCGATATAGGTGGCAATTCGCTTGTCGCAAGGGTTGCGAGACGTTTATCTGGGCGCGCAGCTCGCCTAGATGGGTGCAGCCTCTTTCTCTTTGTGCCCAAACGGAGATTATCCATGCGTCGTCTATTGTCCCTGATCGCCCCCGTCGCCGCGCTCGCGCTCACCGCGTGCAGCGCCTCGCCGACTGCTGAAGGGCCAGTGACCGACGCCTGGGTGCGGCTTGCGGCAGTCGAGGGCAATCCGGCGGGCGGCTATTTCACCCTGCATGGCGGCGCGACCGACAATCGACTGCTTGACGTCACCAGCCCGAAAGTCGCCAGCATCGAACTCCATGAATCCCGGATGCAAAATGGCATGATGGAGATGGCCCATCTCGATAAGGGCGTGGTCGTGCCTGCCAATGCCACCCTCAGCTTCGCGCCCGGTACGATGCACGCAATGATGTTCGGCATCGCGCCTGAGGTGAAGCCGGGATCGAAAATCCTGCTGACCTTCCGCTTTGCCAATGGCGATCCGGTCAATGTCGAGGCCTTGGTCAAGGCCCCGGGCGAAGACGGCGGCAGCGAACACATGCAGCATTGATCGAGCAGCAGCTTAGCAATCCCCCACCAACGGCGCTTTAGCGCCGCAAGGCCGACCGGCCGCCCGAGCTTATTGCGAGGAAGCCAAGCGGGCGGATGCCCGCGCCCGGCGCCTGAGGGACTAAACAAAAAACCCCTTAAACAAAAAGGGCGGCACAATGGCCGCCCTCTTCGTTATTACAGATAGTGCAGACGATCAGTCGTAATCGCCGCCCAGATTCTGATTGCGGGGCGGTGCCGCCGCCGTCAGGCGCAGTGCTTCAGACTGCTGCGACAGCGAGCCCATTTCATCGACCACATCATCTTCATCGACACGCACCTTCTGCATGCCGGAGATAGCCGATTCGAGCAGATCATCAGGAAGAACGGTTTCTTCCGCGATTTCACGCAGCGCCACGACCGGGTTTTTATCGCGGTCGCGATCAAGGGTCAGCTCGGCACCGCTGCTGATTTCGCGGGCACGCTGGGCAGCCAGCAAGACGAGATCAAACCGGTTGGTGATCTTGTCGACGCAATCTTCAACGGTGACGCGCGCCATGAATAGGCTCCGATATAAGAGAATTCTGAGAAGCGCGCGGGCTAGCAGGGCCTTGCGCCGCTGTCAATAAACAGGGCATGTGGATGACATGCAGGACGAGGATTGGCGCAACAAGCCCCTGAATCACATTATCGAGGGTAATCGCCTCGCATTATACCCGCGCGGCCCCGCCCGGTTCGATGCGATCATCGCCTTGATCGATAGCGCGACGACCAACCTGCAATTGTTCTTTTATATCATCCGCAACGATGAATATGGCGGCAAGCTGCGCGACTCGCTGATCAATGCGCGGCAACGCGGGGTCGAGATCGACCTCTTGGTCGATGGCTTCGGTAGTGAACAACTGCCCGACAGCTTCTTTGCCCCGCTCCTCGCCTTGGGGGCAAGATGCGCACGATTCCTACCCGGCTTTGGGCGCAAATATGTCCTGCGCAACCACCAGAAACTGATCATCGCTGATCGCGAACGCGCAATGGTCGGCGGCTGCAATATCGAACGCGATTATTTTATCGAATCACCCGATGGCGGCAATTGGGTCGATCTGATGGTGGAAATTGATGGCCCTGCGGTCGCGCCATTGGCCCATTATTATGACGATCTCGATGGTTGGGTGCAAAGCGGCAGTGCCGGCCTGCGATCATTTCGGGCATTGTTGCAACGCCATGACCGATTGCAGCCAGAAGGACGATTACGCTGGATGTTTTCCGGCCCGTTCGCTCGCATTAGCCCGCTCACCCGCGATATCCGCCACCAGATCGCGATTGCACACAAGATCGACATCGTCGCGGCCTATTTCGCCCCGACCCCCGGCATGATTCGACGCCTTGGCCGCGCAGCGCAGCGTGGCACATTGCGAATCATCACCCCCTCGCGCTCGGACAATCGCACGACCATCCATGCCGCCCGCCATTGCTATGGCCGATTATTGCGCAACAATGCGCATATCGTCGAATATCAACCCGCCCGCCTGCATATGAAACTGATCGTCGCTGATGATGATAGCTATATTGGCTCTGCTAATTTCGATGTCCGCAGCATGTTCATCAATGCCGAGGTGATGTTGCGTGTCTCGGACGCCGGTTTTGCGGCCAAAACACGCGCCCTGATCGACGGCCTGGAGTCCGACTCGCGCCCGATTACGCCCGAAAAGCTTGAACGCGTCGCCACTTTTGGCGCACGACTGTTGTGGCGGCTCAGCTATTATATCGTCGTCACGCTCGACCCGACGGTGACACGGCGCTTGCTGCGCCGCGTGTTTCAGGTGGAAAGAGAGTTGGAATCCTCTTTCCATGCCCAATAAAGCCGGGCAGGCGGGATATTCCACCACACATGGCCTTGATCGATATGCTTGAAATAGGGGGCGATGAAGGCCCGCACCTTCGGCGAATATTGATACACTAAAAACGCGCCGCCACCCCGCAGCGCCGCCCAAGTATTGGCTGCAATCGACGGGCCAACGCCATCCGGCAGAGTCGAAAACGGCAGGCCCGACAGGATATAATCGGCATGTTCGAAACCATGCTGGCGAATAATTTCCAGCACATCCGACGCCGACCCCAGCACCGGGATAAAACGGCTGTCCGCGATCTCGCTCGCCAGATAGTCAATGAAGTCCGGATTGGTATCGATCGCGATATAGGTCGCATCCGGGGCCATATGTTCGAGAATGGCGCGACTGAACGTACCGACGCCCGGACCATATTCCACGAACAGGCTGCACGCCTTCCAATCGACACGGTCGAGCATGGCAGCGATCAACGTATCCGACGAGGGAATCACCGAACCAACCATCACCGGATGCTTCAGAAAACCCTTGAAAAACATGGCCCATGGGCCAACCCGCTTTTTCCGCATACCGGCTTTTTCGAGGGCCGCCCCATCGGATGACATCATATTCGCTACGCCTTGTGTTCGACAATCTGTTCAAAGCGTTGGCAAATGCGCGTGGCAAAGGCAAGGATAAGGCGTTAGAGTTGAGCAGAAATTCGACACCAGCTCAGGGCCAAGCCTGAATTTGCAGCGAAAATGGAATTTCGGCACATCATAAGGAGCGTTGAATGGCCGTGCCGATGCTATCACGTTTCAAGGCACCCGGCACCACACTCCGGCCAAAGCAGGAATTCGCGATCCTGTTCGCCGTCATGCTCGTCATCGCTTCGGGCAATACCGGGCTCATTTCCTTGATGCCGGTCATCAGTCGCAGGCTCGATCTACCGGACGTCGCGCTGGCGATCGCCTTTTCCTGCTCCTCCTTGATCTGGACCACCTCCGCCCCCTTCTGGTCACGGCAAATCCACCCGCGTGGCAGTCGCCAACTGATCTTGGGCGGACTGATTGGCTATGTCTGCTCCCAATTATTATGTGCGCTGACCTTGGGCCTGGGTCTGCTCGGCATCATTCCACCACTATATGCCTTTGCGGGCTTTATCGCGAGCAGGGCCATCTATGGCTTTATGGGCGCCGCCGCCCCGCCTGCCGCACAAGCGCGTATCGCACTGCATACCAAGCCGGAAGAACGCACCAACGCCATGGCGATGTTCGCCTCGGCCTTTGGGCTTGGCACGATCATCGGTCCGGCCATGGCCCCGTTCTTCATCCTCCCCTTGATCGACTATGCCGGATCGCCGATCATTTTCGGGCTATTTGGCCTAATCACCCTGATTGCGGTGATGGCAAAGCTGCCGGACAATGATCCGATCGATTATGATCTTCAGCCTGCATCCGAATCCTACCCCGGCGTCGGCAATGAACCAACCGACGCCTCGATCGTGATCGCCACCGCGCCACCCAGCACGGTCAAGTTGCGCTGGCGCGATCCGCGCATCCAGCCTTGGCTGCTCGCGGGCCTGATCGGCGGCCACGCACAGGCCATTACCGGCATGACCATCGGCTTTCTGGTGCTGGACCGACTCCAACTCCCGCCCGATCAGGCACAGTCATTGATCGGGCTGGTCTTGATGGTCGGCGCTGGGGCCGGCCTGTTGTCACAATGGGCATTGATCCCGAAACTGGGCCTGTCGCCACGGCAAATGGTGTTGTTTGGCAGCCTGATCTCGGCCATTGGCCTATTGTTCACAGCCCATGTTACCAATTTGCACGCCATTGCCGTGTGCTATGCGCTGTCAATGCTGGGCTTCGGATTTTTCCGCCCCGGCTTCACGGCGGGTGCATCACTGGCGGTTGATCGGCATGAACAAGGCGATGTCGCTGGAAAGGTCACGGCGGTGAATGGCGCGGGCTATATCATTGGTCCGGCTTTTGGGATGATGCTTTATGGCCTGTCGCACGCCCTGCCATTCGAATTAGCGGCGGCAGCGATGGGCGGGGCGATCCTGGTCACCCTGCTGCGCGTCCAGTCCGACCGGGACTAGCAAACAATCAGGTCATTCAAACATATACAGGCGTCAAAGACAAAAAAAGGGCCGGTCGAATGAACCGACCGGCCTTTGAAAGTTTTATAGGAGAGGATGCCTGAAAGGCACTCCCTATATGCGGGCCGACTCGGTTTTGTGCAAATGCGAAGATGAACGGTACAGATGCAACAATTGCAATTATAAACTAGTGCCAATTGTTATCTGCGCAATTGATTGAACCGCTTTGAGAGCAGGTTCATCAGTTTAGGTTCGTTCTGGGGGCAAAAAAAGGGCCGGTCGAGTTACCGACCGGCCTTGGAAGTTTTATAGGAGAGGATGCCTGAAAGGCACTTTCTATATCTCTCAGGACAGATTATTGTGCAACTGCGAAGAAGAAGAGGTGGGTTGCATTTTATGCATGCGATACCCATCACTAATGCTACACTGCACAAATGTTTCGATGCCGCCTATAAACAAGCAGACAGGCAAAAGAGCAAATGGCGCAAATACGTAACGTCGCGCACAGGCTGAACGGATAAAACGGGCCAGACTGGCAAAACGATAAGGATAGATAGATGCGTCGGCTACCACCGCTTTCAGGGATTGAGGCCTTTGTACAGGTCGCCCGGACTGGCTCCGTCAAGGCTGCTGCCGAGTCGCTGTTATTGTCTGCGCCCGCGCTTTCCCGCCGCATTCAGGGGCTGGAACGGCAATTGGGCCGCCCTTTGTTCGACCGCGTGCATCAAGGCGTGCTGTTGAACGCTGAGGGCGAAGCTTTGCTCCACCGGATTGCACCCGCGCTTGATGCCATGGTCGATGCGATTGACGCGACCGTTGGCGGTGCTGAAATCATGCGCCTGCGCATCGGCATGCCCCCTCTTTTTGCATCGCAGCAGATCATTCACCGCCTGCCCGACCTGCGTGAACTGCATCCGACATTGCATCTCGACATCGATACCGCCCCCCATGCCATGGCCCGCGTCGGTGAAGGACTGGATGCGGCCATCGTGCTGGTGCGCTCGGTCGAGCCCTCGCTTTATGGCCGCAGGATGGGCGTCAATTACGTCGTCGCGCTGGCCTCGCCCGAATTGATCAACGGTCCCCACCCGATCAAAACCCCGAAAGATCTGCGTCACCACACGATCCTGCTCCATCGCGACATGCCGGAAACCTTCGACGAATGGCGCGATGCCATGGGCCAGCCCGATGTCGAACCGGCCGCCATCGATCATATGGATTCGGGGCAGTTGATGCTGGAAGCTGCGGCACAAGGCCTAGGCATCGCCTTCATGCTCGATTCGCACCTGAGCGAATGGGACGATGCGGAACGCCTCGTCCCCTTGTTCACCAAAAAGATTGCCAGCCCCTATAATTACTACTTCACCTGCCGTCGTTCCGCGATGTCGGTAAGGGCCGTGCGCCTGTTCCACGACTGGCTGTTCGAAGCACTGGAAGAAGACCCCGCCAGCTAAATATAATTTCGCGACCTAAGGCACATCCAGAGGCAACCGCATCAATCGGCGCTATTGCCTTGCTTTTTTCGGTCTGGGTAGATAAAGGGCGGGCGTCGATCGGCAGGATTACCTGCTTGTCAGGGCAGTGTGAAAAGCCCATCCGGCAGCGTGAACCAGAAATACAGGCCTTGTTCAAGGGCCTGACATCCGGGCCGGAATTCAGATCGACTCATGCCACCGGCATCCCTTTTCACGCGGGTTGTCATTTGACCCCGCTGCGCAGGCCCATGATCGTTTCCGGTCGTGGCCGGCCTGTCGTTGCACGATTGAAAGACGTAACGAAACATGACGAAATTTACAGACCTCGGCCTTGCCGAACCGATTGAGCGCGCGCTGGCCGCCAAGGGCTATGAAACGCCGACGCCGATCCAGATCAAGGCCATTCCGGTCCTGCTGCAGGGTCGCGACCTGTGCGGCATCGCCCAGACCGGCACCGGCAAGACCGCCGCATTCGCGCTCCCGTCGCTGCATCATCTTGCCGCCGATCTGAAGCGTCCGATCCCGTTGAGCTGCCGCATGCTGATTCTCTCGCCGACCCGCGAGCTGGCCAGCCAGATCGCCGTCAGCTGCCGGGATTATTCGAAATTCCTCCGCCTGTCGGTCGAAACCGTCTTCGGCGGCGTGCCGATCGGTCGCCAGATCAAGGCTTTGTCGCGCGGTGTCGATATTCTCGTCGCCACGCCGGGCCGTCTGCTCGATCTGATCGATCAGAATGCATTGAGCCTGCGTAACGTCGAAATCTTCGTCCTCGACGAAGCCGATCAGATGCTCGATCTCGGCTTCATCCATGCGCTCAAGCGCGTTGATAAGCTCCTGCCGAAAAAGCGCCAGACCCTGTTCTTCTCGGCCACCATGCCAAAGGCGATCTCGGAACTGGGCGATCGCTTCCTGAACGATCCGATCCGCGTATCAGTCACCCCGCCCGCCACCACGGCAGAACGCGTCGATCAATATGTCACCTACGTCAATCAGACGGAAAAGCAGGGCCTGCTGACGCTCACCTTGCAGGATGAGAAGATCGAACGCGCGCTGATTTTCACCCGCACCAAGCATGGCGCGGATCGCGTGGTGAAGCATCTGCAAGCTGCCGGCATCGGCTGTGAAGCGATTCACGGCAACAAGAGCCAGCCGCAACGCGAACGCGCCTTGGGTCTGTTCCGTTCGGGTTCGATCAAGTTTCTCGTGGCCACCGACATTGCCGCGCGCGGCATCGATGTCTCGGGCGTCAGCCATGTGTTCAACTTCGAACTGCCGAACGTGGCCGAACAATATGTCCACCGCATTGGCCGCACCGCGCGCGCAGGTGCCACCGGTATTGCGATGAGCTTCGTCGCCGAAGACGAACGCGCCTATCTGCGCGGGATCGAACGGCTGACCAAGGTCAAGCTGACCTCCATCCCATTGCCCGCCGATTTCATGGAGAAATCGCGTGCTTTGCCCAAGCCCGCAGCCGCCCGCCCGACGGCGCAGCGTCGTCATGACGGCAGCGCCCGCCCCGCCGGTGGTGCCGAGGGCGAACGTCCGCGTCGTCCGTTCCGTCCGGCTCGCAAGCCGGGTGGCGTGGGCGGCCATAAGGGTGCCGTCCGCAAAACGGGTGGCGGCGGCGGTCGTTAAACACATCTAACGGATAGGCTTCCAGCCCATCCCATAAATAAGGCCGCGCCTCCCTAGGGAAGCGCGGCCTTTTTGCGTTGGGCGTTTGAACGCAATGTCAGTGCACGAACCGCGCCACCACATCGCGATAAGACCGGCTGACCTTCACCTGCGCGCCGGATTCCAGCACGAGAAAGCATTCGCCATTGGTATGCGGACGGACCTCGCGCACCAGATCGAGATTGACGATGGTCGACCGGTGGACGCGCTGAAACTTGCGGGGGTCGAGCCGCTTTTCCAGATCCTTCATCGTCTCGCGCAGGATCAGGCTGTTATCCGCCGTATTGATGCACATATAATCGCCCGCCGCGTCGATCCGTTCGATCGTATCGACATCGACCCGGAAAATCTGGCCGCGATCCTTGATGTTGATCAGCTTTTCATATCGATTGGCCGCAGGTGCATCGCCGGTTTCGGGCATCGTCTCGACCGCGTCCGGCGCATGTTCAGCCAGCACTTCCTTCAACCGTTCGACCTCTTCCACCCCGCGCTTTTCGGCGAGGCGCTGGCGCACGCGATCAAGCGTATCGGCCAGCCTGTCCACATCCACCGGCTTCATCAAATAATCGACAGCCTGCGCCTCGAACGCGCGCAACGCATGTTCGCCATAAGCGGTGACAAAGACAAACAACGGCGGCTCGACCTCCATCACCCCCTGCACAACCGAAAAGCCATCGAATCCGGGCATCTGAATATCGAGAAAAACAAGGTCCGGCTTATGCGTCTTGATCGCGCGGATCGCCTCGCGCCCGTTCGAACATGCCTCGATGATCTCGACATCCTCAAAAGGTTCGAGACGCAAGCGCAGGCCCTGCAATGCCAGCGGTTCGTCATCGACGATAATCGTCCGAATCGTCATGCTGCTTCCCTCTGGGGTTCGGTTTGAAAGGGAATGTTGATGCGCACACAAAATCCCTCCGACGTATCCGGCAGAATCTCGAAACTGTGATCATCGCCAAAAGCCTGCTGCAACCGGTCACGGATGTTCGCAAGGCCAACGCCTGTAGACTCGATGGAACGTGGCGTCGGCGCATTCAACCCCGGGCCGGTGTCAGTTACGGTGATCTGCACCCGATTACCGACCAGCCGAGCATCGACGGTAATGTCCGCCCCCTCCTCCTGCGGCGTCACCGCATATTTGATCGCGTTTTCGACCAATGGCTGCAACAATAATGACGGCAAGCGCACGGCCGTCACCGCCAGATCAAGCGTAAATTCGGTCCGCAGCCGATCTTCGAACCGCATCTTCTCGATTTCGAGATAGAGCTTCAGCGTCTCAAATTCCTGCGCCAGCGTCACCTGCGCCGTCGGCTCATTGACCAATGTATATCGCAAAAACGACGATAATCGCGACAGCATCGCATTGGCGCGCTCGGTCTGCTTCAGCAGCACCAAGGTGGAAATGCTGTTCAACGTATTGAACAGGAAATGCGGATTGAGCTGATAGCGCAGCATCGCGAGTTGCGCGCTCGACGCCTGATTTTCGAGGTGGAGCAATTGGTCCGCCTGCTTTTCCAGCATCAGATAGAAGTTAATGCCGTAATACAGCGCCGACCACCCGAGCAACAGCATCGAATCGAGCAAAAACGCGCCAAAGAACAAGGGCGCATTCATCCGTTCGCCGGGGCGATAGAAGGTGATGAACGCCTGTGTCTCGATCATGGCATAGGCCACCGCTGCGATCATCAGCACGGTAATTGATAGCGTCCAAGTGATAATCGGGCGCTGATCGATCAACCGGCGATAGGCCGCCGCCATCAACAATGTCAGCGAATAGCCAGTGGCAGTCGAAATCGCCATCGGCACGATGAACAGCAAATCGACGCCATTGGCAAAGCCGCTCAATGTCCTGAGCACGAAATACGCGCCCCAACCGGCGGTTTGCAGCACCCAGAAGGCGCGATCCTTGTCCGCGAAGAACGGCTTGCGGCGCAAGGGGCCGAGGCTCATGCTCGCCGCCGTCAAGCTGCGGTCCCGCCCACGGTCAGGCTATCGATCAACAAGGTCGGCTGGCCCACCCCGGCGGGGACCGATTGGCCGCCCTTGCCGCAAATGCCCACGCCTTCATCAAGCGCCATATCATTGCCAATCGCCGATACGCGGGTCAGCACGCTTGGCCCGTCGCCAATCAACGTCGCGCCTTTGACCGGCGCGCCCAATTTGCCATTTTCGATCTTATAGGCTTCGGTGCAGGAAAAGACGAACTTGCCGCTGGTAATATCGACCTGACCGCCGCCAAAGCTCTTGGCGAAAATGCCGTTTTTCACCCGTGACAGGATTTCCGCCGGATCATCCTGACCCCCCTTCATAAAGGTGTTGGTCATCCGCGGCATCGGCGCATGGGCATAGCTTTGCCGCCGCCCATTGCCGGTCGATACCCCGCCCATCAGCCGGGCATTGAGCCGGTCCTGCAAATAACCGCGCAAAATGCCATCCTCGATCAGCACGGTTTCCTGCGTCGGCGTGCCTTCGTCATCAATCGTCAACGACCCGCGCCGCCCGGACAACGACCCGTCATCGACCACCGTCACGCCCGCAGCCGCCACGCGTTCACCGATGCGTCCGGAAAAGGCGCTTGAACCCTTGCGGTTGAAATCGCCCTCCAGCCCATGGCCGATGGCTTCATGCAGCAATACCCCCGGCCAGCCCGGCCCGAGCACCACCGTCATTTCACCCGCCGGGGCATCGACCGCATCGAGATTGACCAGCGCCTGTGCCAGCGCCTCATCAATCGCGCGATTCTGAGCATCGGCAGTAAACAGCCGGTCATACATCCAACGCCCGCCCATACCGAACGACCCGCTTTCGCGCCGGCCATTTTGTTCGACCACGATCGAGACATTGAGCCGCACCAAGGGCCGCACATCGGTCGCGACAAAGCCATCCGCGCGCACGATTTCGACGACGCTCCAGCTCCCCGACAGGCCGACGCTCACCTGTGCCACGCGCGGATCGCGGGCGCGGGCGGCGGCATCGATTTCGGCGCAAAGCTTCACCTTATCGGCAAAAGGCGTCAACGACAGCGGATTGGAACCGGGATAGAGGATCTCATTCGTCCGGCGCGGCGGGCCTTGGGGCGCAGCCGAAGCCGGATCAAGCAAGGTCAATGTCTCCGCCGCCCGACGGATCGCCGCCGCGCTCAATTCATTGGCATGGGCAAAGCCGGTCATCTCGCCCGATACGCCGCGCAGGCCAAAGCCCGATTCGGTGCTGTAATTGGCGGTTTTCAAGCGCCCATCGTCAAAACCGAAGATCTCTGACGCGCCATATTGCAGGTATAATTCGCCATCGTCGCAATGTCGCAACGCATGGGCCGTCAATTGCTGCGCCTCCATCGGATCAAGACCGTCAGGGCGATAAAGGAACTGGCGCGGGTCCGCGAAAAAATCTGTCATAAGAGCAGAATATAGGATGTTTCCCGAACAAGGGAAGGCCTGCAACGGCATGCCTTGCATCATATCGCGACTCGGCTAGACTGTAAGCGTCTGAAAAGACTTGTCCTGTGGCGTAGCGAGAACATCCATATGATCGCGTCAATATCAAAGAAGCGGTTCACCCAAGAGGAAGGCCGCGAACTGGCGCTGGAGGCCGCGCGTAGCCTGTTGCTCCATGCCGGGCCGCATGCCGTGACGCTGAAAGCCGTGGCCGATCGGATTGGCCGCACCCATGCCAATCTCCTCCATCATTTCGGGACCGCCGCCGAATTGCAAAAGGCGCTCGCCGCCTCGATTTCCGCGCGCGTGGGCGCGCGAATCAGTCAGGCCGTGATCCGGGTACGGGATGAGGCGGCGAATCCGGCGGAAATCGTCGACCTGATTTATGACGCGTTCCAAAAAGAAGGCGTCGGCCCGCTGGCGGCATGGATGATCCTGACCGGCAATCGCGATGTACTCGACCCGATCTTGCGGACCTTGCGCGATGTTGTCGGCGATCTGATGCAGGCAGGGACAAATATCCCGCTTCAGCGCCATACGCTCAGCCTGGTACTGGGCGCGCTCGGCTATTCGCTGCTGGGCGAGGAATTTGCCTTGGCCCTTGGCCAGCCGCCGGAAACCGCCCGCGAAATGGCGATTGAACATCTGCGAATCGGCATCGCCACGGCCCATGCCGAACATCTCGAATCAGAGGCGATTCGCGTGACGCCCGACATTCCAGCCACAGATCACGTCCCTGTGCTGCAAATTTGACGGCCAAACATACGCGATAAAGCCAAAAATGCACAAAATGCTTCCCCGTTCGGCGCGGACGTTCTACTGGCCACAACATGCATTTTCTCGACCAGGCTAAAATTTTCGTCCGCTCCGGCGCGGGCGGCCCGGGGGCTGTCAGCTTCCGGCGCGAAAAGTACATCGAATATGGCGGCCCTGATGGCGGCAATGGCGGCAAGGGTGGCGACATCATTTTCGAAGCCGTCGCTGGCCTCAACACGCTGATCGACTTCCGCTACACCCAGCATTTCCGCGCACCACGCGGCAAGGGCGGCGCTGGCGGCAATCGCACCGGCGCGGGCGGCGACGATCTTGTGATCAAGGTCCCAGTCGGCACGCAGATTCTGTCGGAAGACAAGGAAGACGTGCTCGCTGACTTTACCAAGGTCGGGCAGAGAATCGTGTTCATGCGCGGCGGCGATGGCGGTCGCGGCAATCTGACCTATAAAACATCCACCAACCGCACCCCGCGTCAACACGGCCCCGGTTGGCCGGGTGCCGAAGGCTATGTGTGGCTGCGGCTCAAGCTTTTGGCCGATGCCGGGCTGGTCGGCCTGCCGAATGCGGGCAAATCGACGTTCATCAACGCCGTGACCAACGCCAATGCCAAGGTCGGCGATTATCCGTTCACCACCACCCGCCCGCAATTGGGCGTCGTGCGCCACCGCGAACGTGAATTCGTGATCGCCGATATTCCCGGCCTGATCGAAGGCGCGGCAGAGGGTGCCGGGATCGGCGACCGTTTTCTCGGCCATATCGAACGTTGCCAAGTCTTGCTGCACCTGATCGATGCCACCAGCAATGATCCGGTCGAAGCCTATGACATCGTGATGGGCGAACTCGATGCCTATGGCGCTGGCCTGTTGGAAAAGCCGATGATCATCGCGCTCAACAAGGTCGATGCGATTGATGACGAGCTGCGCGATATGCTGATGCATGATCTGGAAGAGGCAAGCGGCGTCACCGTCATGCCGCTTTCGAGCGCGAGCGGCGAAGGCGTGGAGGCGATTCTTGATCGACTGCTCGCCAATATCACCAAGGCGCGTGAAGTAGAGGCCGTTGCAGCGGGCCATGATGCAGAGGGTGGAGACGGGACATGGTCGCCCATTTAATCCCGGCGTCCAGCCTGTTTGCACCGGAAAATTGCGCCCGGCTGGTCATCAAGATCGGCTCTGCCCTGTTGGTCGATCAACAGGGCAATATCCGGCGCGACTGGCTGGAGGCGATGGCCGGGGACATTGCCGAACGCCGCGCCGCCGGTCAGCAGGTCATCCTTGTTTCTTCTGGCGCGATTGCCTTGGGCGCACGACGGCTCGGCCTCGCCAAGGGTGGCCGCGCCAGCCTTGAAGACGCGCAAGCCGCCGCCGCCGTCGGCCAGATCGCTTTGTCCCAGCAATGGGCTGAATTGCTGGAGGCGCGGGGCCTAATCGCCGCGCAAATCCTCGTCACGCTCGATGATCTCGAAGACCGCCGCCGCTATCTCAACGCCTCGGCCACGCTTGATCGGCTTCTGGAACTCGACGTCGTGCCGGTCATCAACGAAAATGATTCGGTCGCTACCGCTGAAATTCGCTTTGGCGATAATGACAGGCTGGCCGCGCGCATCGGTCAGGCCGCCCGCGCCAGCGGGGTCGTCTTGCTGTCCGACATCGACGGCCTGTACACCGCCAATCCCAAGACCGACCCAGACGCCAAATTTGTGCCGATCGTCAGCCGGATCGATGCGAAGATCATGGCGATGGCGGATCGCGGCTCCGGTTCCGGCATGGGATCGGGCGGCATGGTCTCCAAATTGGAGGCCGCCCGCATCGCCACCCGTGCCGGAATCAATCTCGCGATCATATCCGGCGAACATGACGAGCCGCTCAAGCGCTTCAAACACAGCAATATCGGCACCGTATTCCTCGCCTCCAAGGCCGGATCGGCGCGCAAGACCTGGCTCGTCGGACGGCTGACCGTGAAAGGCAGCGCCACCATCGATGCCGGGGCCATGCGCGCGCTGGAACGCGGCAGCAGCCTGTTGCCAGCGGGCGTCACCGCGCTGACCGGCCGGTTCGAACGCGGCGACCTGATCGACATTATCGATAGCCATGGCGAGAAAATCGGGCAGGGTCTGGCCGAATATGATGCGCAGGAAGCGCAACTGGTGATGGGCAAGCGCAGCGACACATTGGCCGAATTGCTCGGCTATGCGCCACGCGCCGCTTTTGTCCATCGCGACCATCTGGTCCTGATCTGATATGACCGTCATCGCGATTACCGGCGCCACCGGCTTTGTCGGCGGCCATGTGCTCGATCAGGCGCACAACCTCGGCCTCGAAATTCGCGCCCTCACCCGCAGGATGCAACCGCCGCGCGACGGCGTGACATGGGTGGGCGGATCGCTCGACGATGCGGATGGGCTGGATCAACTCATGGCGGGCGCGGATGCCGTGCTGCATATCGCGGGCATCATCAACGCGCCGGATGAGGCGGGCTTCATCGCGGGCAATGTCACCGGCACGGCCAATGTGCTGGCCGCCGCCGCCCGCGCAGGGATTGGCCGGTTCGTGCATGTATCATCGCTCGCGGCGCGTGAACCGTCACTGTCCGCCTATGGCCGGTCCAAGGCGCAGTCCGAGGCATTGGTGCAGCAATCCGGCATGGCATGGACAATCGTCCGCCCGCCTGCGGTCTATGGCGCAGGCGATCGGGAAACGCTCGAACTGTTCCGCATGGCCAAGCACCGGGTCGTGATGTTGCCACCCGGCGGCGCGATGTCGATCATCGAGGCGGGGGATCTCGCCCGCCTGCTGCTGCAACTGACCGATACTGCGGATAGCATCGGCCAGATGTACGAGCCGGACGATGGCAAACTTGAGGGCTGGACCCATCGCGAATTCGCCTTGTGCCTTGGCCGGGCGATGGATCGTTCGGTCCTGCCGTTGCCGATGCCGCGCAAGATCATGGAATGGGCAAGCTGGCTCGACGTCCGGCTGCGCGGGCCAAAGGCCAAGCTGACCGCCGACCGCGTCGCGTATTTCTGCCATCCCGATTGGGTCTGTTCCGCGCATCGCCAGCCGCCCGCCCATATTTGGGAACCGCGCATGCCGACCGAACGCGGCGCGCGCCTCGCCGCGCGCTGGTATCGGGCAGAAGGCTGGCTATAAGCCGATAACGCCAGCCCGGCGCTTAAATCCCGATCCGTTTGGCGAGATTGGCGGTCGAAGGGTCCATATGCCCTGCCCCTGATTCCGCGATTTCACGCGCCATCTGCTTGCCCAGTTCAACCCCGAATTGATCGAACGGGTTATTGCCGATCAACACCGCATTCACGAACGTCCGATGCTCGTAAAAGGCGATCAGCGCACCCAAGGTCACAGGATCGATCCGGTCGAGCAAGATCGTCACCGAAGGCCGGTCGCCGGGATAGGAACGCGCGGGATCATCACTATAACGGCCTGTCATCAATGCCGATGCCTGCGCGAGGCAATTGGTCAGCAATTGCAAATGATGCGCCTCATCGAGATCATGGCCGGGTTCGATCACCGCCAAAAACTCCATCGGCGCAATCACCGTGCCTTGGTGCAATAATTGGAACACCGCATGCTGCCCATCGGTCCCTACCCCGCCCCATGTGATCGGGGCGGATGGCATGGCAAGGCGCTTGCCCGCATGATCGACCGACTTGCCATTGCTCTCCATCTCCAATTGCTGGAGATAGCCCGGCAATTCTCGCAGCCGTTCATCATAAGCGAACACCGCCCGCGTCTGGCAGCCGAATTGTTCGACATAAATCCGATCAATTAACGCCGCGATCACCGGGGCATTGCGGGCCGGGTCCGCCTCCATGAAATGCCGGTCCATCGCCGCTGCGCCTGCCAGCAGGTCCGCAAAAGCATCCCAGCCAAGCACCAACGCCGCCGGAAAACCAATTGACGACCACAAAGAATAACGCCCGCCGACAGTGTCGCTAAACGGCAAAATGCGCGTTTCATCAACGCCCCATTCCAGCGCCTTGTCCGGATCGGCCGTCAGCGCGACAATCCGGCCATAGCAATCCTCGACCCCCGCTTCTTCCATCCATTCAATCACCGATGACGCGTTGAGCATCGTCTCGCTAGTGGTGAAGGTCTTGGATGCGATCACCAATAGGGTGCGATGCGGATCGCAACGGCCAAAGGCTTCTTTCAACGCCATGCCGTCAACATTGGAGACGACGTGCAATTCATAACGGGCATGTTCACGCCCCAGCGCATCGACCAGCAAATCCGGCCCCAGTTTCGACCCGCCAATGCCGACATGGATAATATGGCTGATCTCGCCCAGTAGGCCTTGATGAATGGCCTCCACCAGCCCGCGCATCCGGGCATGGAGCGCGCGTGCAATCGCCACGCTGTCCTCCGCGCCCGTGCCGCGTTCGGCCGTATGTTCGGCGGCGCGGCCCTCGGTTTCGTTCACCACCTCGCCCTCGGCAAGGCGGCGACGCCATTCGACGAAATCGGCTTGGTGAAGCCGCGCCACACCCGCCGCCACCTGCGCGGCATCGATATGGGTCTTGGACCAGTCGAACCAGATTCCAGCGGCTTCCCAACTGAAATTTTCTACGCGCCCCGCATCATGCGCAAACAGATCTTTCAGGGCAGTAGAACCAAGCGTCATTACCATCACTCCAATCGGGCCTAACACCCGTTGAAAGCCTATAACCATGCTTCTGCCCCCCTTCCAAGTTGGAAAGCGGCTTGACGTTGGTGCAATGGCACGCGAAAGCCGTCACCCATGACCGAAAATGCATCGATTCCGCCCGAAAAGCCTAGCCCAGCCGCGCAAAAAGAAGGCTGGCGGGAAAATCTGCGTTTCTTCGGGACCGTATTGCTGATCGCCTTCGTGATCCGCAGCCTTGTTTTCGGCCTGTTCAACATCCCATCGGAATCGATGCTGCCGCGCTTGCTGGTCGGCGATTATCTGCTCGTATCGAAATGGCCCTATGGCTATTCGCGCCACAGCTTTGTGTTCGGCCTGATCCAGTTCGATGGCCGGATTCTGGCGCAAGAACCGCAACGCGGCGATGTCGTCGTGTTCCGCGCCCCGCCGGAAAACAAGGTCGATTATATCAAGCGGCTGATCGGCCTGCCCGGCGATGTGGTGGAAATTCGTAGCGGACAGGTCATCCTCAATGGCAAGCCGGTGCCGCGTGTGCCGATGGATGATTTCCTGAAGCCCATATCCGCCAATAGCCAGTGCGAACCACAGCCGTTCCTGAACACACCCGTCGCCGAAATCCTGCCCGATGGCCATGAAGTGTGCCGTTATCGCCGGTTCCGCGAAACATTGCCCAATGGCAAGAGCTATGCCGTGCTCGATCTGGGCGATATCGCCAAGGATAATGTCGCGCCGACCGTCGTGCCGGAAGGTCATTATTTCATGATGGGCGACAATCGCGACAACAGCCTCGATAGCCGCTTTAGCCCGGATGAAGGCGGAATCGGCATGGTGCCGGAGGAAAACCTTATTGGCCGTGCCGCCTTTACCTATTTCTCCACCGATGGCAGCGCCAATTGGCTGCTGCCGTGGACATGGCTTGGGGCCATGCGCCCCTCGCGCATCGGGGAAGGTTTCTGACACCCCCCGCCGACATCGCCGATTGGCTGGCCGATGCGCTCGGCCATCGTCCGACCAATCTTGCCCCGTTCATGCAGGCCCTGACTCATGGCAGTCATGGAGAGGTGCATTATCAGCGGCTGGAATTTCTCGGCGACCGCGTGCTTGGCCTCGTGATGGCGCAATGGCTGTATGAACTTTATCCAGACGAGCCAGAGGGGCATTTGTCGAAACGGTTCAATGCACAGGTATCAGGGGAAAGCTGCGCCAGCATCGCCCGTGCGCTAGGCGTGCCGGCGCGATTGCGCCTCGGCAAACAGGCTCGCGACGATGGCGGATCGTCCTCGACCAATATTCTCGGCGATGTGATGGAGGCGCTGATCGGCGCAATCTATCTCGAGGCCGGGATCGACACCGCGCAAGCGCTGATCCGCAAGCTTTGGGCAGAACAAGTGACCGGCACCGCCGCCGTCCCGCAGCATCCCAAATCAGCCTTGCAGGAATGGGCCGCCGCGCATCGCCGCAAGCCGCCATTTTATGATGTCGCCGATCGCTCCGGCCCCGACCATAGCCCCGTGTTCACCGTATCGGTGAGCGTGAATGGCGCAGGGTCCGCCACCGGCACCGGCAGTTCGAAACAGGAAGCGGAAACCGCCGCAGCCAAGGCCTTACTGGCCCAATTAAAGTGATGATGGATATGACTGCAGAACAATCCGGGCAACAATGCGGCGTCGTGGCGCTGGTCGGCGCACCCAATGCGGGCAAGTCGACCTTGGTCAACGCGCTCGTCGGTCAAAAGATCGCCATCGTCAGCCCCAAGGCGCAGACAACGCGGACCAAGCTGCTTGGCGTGGCGATTGAAGGCAATGCCCAGTTGCTGCTGGTCGATACACCCGGCATTTTCGAACCGAAGCGTCGGCTCGACCGCGCGATGGTGCAGGCCGCATGGGGCGGCGCATCCGGCGCGGATGTGATTCTGCTGGTGGTCGATGGTAAGGCTGGGCTTGGTCCCAAGGTTGAAATGATCATCGAAGCGCTGGCCGAACGGCCCGAGCCGAAGATGCTCGTGCTGAACAAGGTCGATGTGTCCGCCAAGGAACGGCTGCTGGTCCATGCCCAAAAGCTCAATGAGCGCATGACCTTTGATGAAACCTGGTTCATCAGCGCATCAACCGGCGATGGCGTGGCCGAACTCAAGGCCGAACTGGCCAAAAGAATGCCGCATGAACCATGGCATTTCCCGGAAGATCAGGTGTCGGACGCGACCGACCGCATGATGGCGGCGGAAATCACGCGCGAACAGCTCTATCTCCAGCTCCACGCCGAACTGCCCTATGCGAGCGCGGTCGAAACCGAACGCTATAAGGAGCGCGAAGACGGGTCGGTGGAAATCCACCAGCAAATCCTCGTCCAGCGCCCTACCCAGCGCGCCATCATCCTTGGCAAGGGCGGGGTGCGGCTAAAGGAAATCGGATCGCGCGCGCGCGCCGAACTCGCCAATCTATTGGGGCAAAAGGTCCATCTTTACCTCCATGTGAAGGTCAAACCGGATTGGGAAGATGATCGCAGCCTGTATCGCGACATCGGTCTTGATTGGGTCGACTAATGTGATGGATTTGAGGTACTTGTGTGCCTCAATCATTTCCACGATCAAATTTAGATCAACTTGTTGATCTTACTAAAAATATATACCGTCTCCTGATATGGTTTATTGGGTCCGCTTGCAAAAATGACTAGGCCGCGACCAGTGAGGATGAAATAGATCGACATCGATGGCGCCACCCAAATGGCGAAGGCCTATGCGATTTCCTTGACGATCAATATATTAAGATGTGTGGTTAGTGCCACACTGCTTTAATAGAATGCATTAGCCATGATTGGTCTGAATATGGGGCCCAGATTCTATTTGCCTTAACCGTGAATTCGCACGATGCTCATCAAAATAAGTAGAGAGATGCATGCTGAAGTGAGTCGAGGAGAACGACCATGGGCAAAGGTGCAATCCCCTTATCCGATATGGCTGAGCCGCCTGGTCGGAATCATTTATCCGCTCCCATTGCGGATGATGCAGATGGACGGGCGTCCAGATGCTTTCACAGCGGCAAAGCGGCTGAAGCATTAGCGCGCAAGCGCGTAAGCCCGGAAGATTCATCACCAAAATTCTACGAGGATTTAGGTGTTTATGAATCGGTCGAAGAGGAACATGTTGTCCGCGAATTTTTCGACATCATCCGCCGTGGTAATGTGACCGACTTTTTCTATGATGACAGCCTGCTGCCTTATAAAAAACCATTCATCGAATTTATTCTGATCGACTGCCTGAGTAAAAGCACACAGGATCATGAACGGCGTGAACTGGAACAGGCCCTGCTACTCCTTACCCATTTTCAAAAAGGGATTGGCGGCAAATTACCGATCCAACTGATTGATTTTGTCGAACAAGACCTTGCCCTCGCCAAAATCGACATCATGGAATTGACGGATGAACAATTCGAACTGATTTTATCCGAAGATGCTTTACGCGCGCATCTATCTCGGGTGAGCGCCTTGCTGACAATTTCCAAACGGGAATTCGCCATCTCCATGTATTTCGCGCGTCATCCCGTCGCACACTGATATTCAGGGTCGATATTTTAACCGCGAATACGCGTCATTCCTCACCCGAATCGCGGCCTTTGGCCTCGAACCAATCATGCCGCCCCGTGTCCTCAATCGCCCAGATCCAGGCATCATTGAAAGCTGCGGTTGAGAAGGCGAATTCTTGCCGGGCCAGATCGCGATATTTGTCCTTGGAACATAATTTCGGCTTGCCGTCGCTCATATGCGGTACAAGCCAATCCCGGCATCGCTGACGATCTTCCCGCGCTTTCGCGACTGCAATGGCCCGGTTGGTTTTCATGATTGCCTCCTGCGGCATATTGAGTAACAAACACAACATCAACGCGATACTGAACCTCGCCCATAGCGCAGATCGCGGTAGGTCCGAAATCGGGCCAGCATGATGGCCGCGTATTTTTTCATGGGCGAACTGTGAGGAGATAATAGATGATGGACTTGCCCGCCAACACCCCCAAAACAACCGCAGATGGCTTTGCGTTTATCTCGACTCTTGGCAAAGGCGCCAATGTCGGCGATCTCAAGATTCTTGCCTTGGTCGAGGCCATTGGCAAACAGCTTTATGATGACCTCGCCGCTGCCACCCCCCAAGTGGAGGTCAAGCAGATCCTACAGGCTAACGGACGTGAAGAATTGGTGCATGCGCACCGGCTCAGCAAGGCCGTCGAATTGTTAACCGGCCAGCCATTCCCGATCCCGGAGATCGCGGACAACCCGATCTACACCCCTTTGCCATTCACGCCAGTGACGCGGGAATCGCTTGAAAAACTTGCGCTTGGCGAATTTGGCGGTGAAGAGCTTTATGCCAATATTGCCTCCAGCTTTGACCATCCCGAAGTGGTCGAGTTGCTGCGACTGAATGGCCAGGAAGAAAGCCAGCATGGGGCACGCCTACAGGAAGCCGCAGCTTTGCTGGGTAATTGAGAATGGCAATTGAACAGGCGCCATTATGTGACACCATACCATAATGGCGCCTTATATTTTCATATTGATTTATTTAAAGATCACGCCTATTTATTAAAAATAATTTAACTACGATATTCGAGGAGCATGCCACCCTAATTTTAGGTCCGCACTCGATGTTATATAATGCAAGCAATATGAATGTTTTTAACGCCAGATTAGTCTTGCTGGCGGCAATGGGTTTATTGGCCGTGTTGGCAACAGGCCATGCCAGTAAGTTCCAATTTATGGATCATCCAAACTGCCAAGGTCAGGATACCAAGCAAATCGTGGTGCAAATTGCCAACGCTCATGGCTTGATCCGCCAAGCGCGCGTGCCACATGCCACATCTTTTGATCCAAACACCGAAAACGACATTTGGTACCATATCGATCATATTCAAACCCGGCAGAATTTGTCTTCTGCCGGCGCCAAATTGTGTTCCGCACGATTGACTGTCACCCATCTAGGCGATGCCAGGATCAGCAGAAATCTAGTCTATGCCGTGGGCAAGGACGATCTAGGACAGCTTGCGATCGCCTTGATGTAAACATATTTTTTTGCCGTATATATGGCTTGGTATCACCGCCCATTTGCGCATTTGCAATCGGGATTTGCCCTCGTCTGATGCGAGGATATCCAATGTGAAAGTTCTATGTGCTGGTTGTTCAGGAAATCCCGAACCTGATCATTCAGCCTATGTATTTTCTTTCGCTTATCATTCGCATCAACTTCTACGGTGACTACACCTATATCAATTAATTTCATCAGTGCATCATAAGACGATGCCTGAGATGCCTTGCTTAAGGCAATGATATCTGCACTGGATAGATTTATTAAATCATACAACTGAATAATAATTGCATAATCAATTCTGAAAAAATCAACGCCCAATCTATCCCCTGTTCGATTTATAAATTCTATAAGCTCCCCCATTTTAAAATTATTTCCGCGTACTTTTTTATCTATCCAGTCCGGCAGAAATGCATATTCCTCATCAAGGATATTCTTTGCTCGTTCTGTTAAAGAATATAGGCGCACCCGATGATCTGTCGCCGACACCTTGAACTGGACCACACCCGCCTCGACCATCCGCTTCAACTTAGCGTAAAAGGTGGTCACCGATGCTTCCGATATAGCGCAGAGATCGCCCGCCGATACATTCGACTGATCATATAAATACAGGACAATCGCATATTCGACTGTCACAACGCGTATTTTAAGCCTTTCAGCAAGCACGGATCCGATATCTTGAGACACATCAAATCCCCTAATATTTACATATTTTGAAATATGATAACTCGGGCATAAAGTCGCGCAAGCGCAAATCTGCTTTTGTTATATCTGGCATTGTGCAGGCGAGATATAGCCATGTCATGCAAATGGCAGCGCAGCCTGAAACAACACCTCAATCATCCTCAGCCTTACGCGCTTGGCGTCCGCGATTGCGATCGGCCTCGTCCTGACTTGTGGTCATCACATCGACCGTCTTGCTCACCACCTTCACCGGTGCTGTCACGATAGTGGAGACGACCTGTGTCACACATCCAGACAGCGCTAGGCCTGTGACCAGCACTACAATAACGCGCATTATCATCAGCCTTTCTGCCCCACCGAAACCACCACCAGCGCATAGCATCGCCACCGAGCTACGTGATCGTCAAAATATATATTACTGTTCCGTCGCGCGATCTACGCCACGCATCATCTTCACAACCATCTGATTTTCAATGAAGAAGATGGTGAGCCCTGCTGGATTCGAACCAGCGACCTACTGATTAAAAGTCAGTTGCTCTACCGACTGAGCTAAGGGCCCCCAGACACGACAATCATGAAAGATCACCGCGAGGAAGGTGGCCAACTAAGCCCATGCGTCGCCAAGGTCAACCATTGTTCCCACAATAGGCCAATCGCGCGCGTAGATGGGCCATATTATGACCATATCGCGGGTCGCGCCAATCACGGGCAATGGCGCAAATCGGGTCGAGAACAAAGGCGCGTTGATGATAGCATGGGTGTGGAATGCGCAGATCACGGGTGCGATAACGACCGCCCGACCATAAAATAATATCGAGATCGAGTGGACGATCACCCCAGCGCCGTCCCTTGCGACGGCCAAATTTGCGTTCGAACGTCTGTAACAGCGCCAACAATGCCGGCGGCGACAACATCGAGTCGACCCGCGCCGCGCTATTGGCGAAACCACGTCGCGCCGGGCCGATCGGTCGGGTCGCGATAATCGGAGCGCGCGCGATCACGCGCAGCCGAGGATCCGCCGCAAGTTGGGACAAGGCCGCCTCTACCATCGCGCGCGGATTGGACCCGAAGCGCCCTGCACGATTGGAACCGAGCGCAATAATATAGCGATGCGCCATAGGCGTGAGGTCATCAACGATCATGTGCCGTGCATAGTCGATGTTCAGCATTCCGTCAGCCTATCCGTGGCAGGGCATCCGGATCGACGCCAATGCAGCAAAGTACAGCCCTTTGTGCCGCTTTGGCCCTATTCCTGCCGCAATGGCTTGGCAGGGACGAACGAGATTGGGGAATGCGCTGTCTCACGGCGCATCACTGGTCCACTCATGAACGGGAACTTCATTTATGGTCGCCAAAGCGGGTCAAGGTTTTTGGAATCGTCGTCACCATCTTGACCGCATGACATTGCGGGAACTGGTCGTGGCGTATTTTCAATATCCGGCGATCATCGCCTATTTGGGACTCGCCGCCATCAGCATTGGCTATGCGCTGACACGCCCGGTGCCTGTGGTACATGCGGCAGCGGCGGTATTGTCGGCAGTGCTCATTTATCCGCTGGCCTGGTATGCAATCCATCGCTGGATCCTGCACAGCCGCTGGATGTTCAAGGTGCCGGTGCTCGCCTCGACCTGGAAGCGCATCCATTATGACCATCATCAGGACCCGAACCATCTTGAAGTATTGTTCGGCGCCCTGCCCAGCACGCTCCCGACCATTGCTATTGCTACCGCGCCATTGGGCTGGTTGATCGCGGGTGAAAGCGGCGCATTATTGGCGTTTGCCACCGGCCTGTTGTGCACGGCATTTTATGAATTCTGCCATTGCATCCAGCATCTGTCGTACAAACCGAAGAACCGCTTCCTCGCGGATATCAAGGCGCGGCATATGGCCCATCATTTTCATGATGAAGACGGCAATTTCGGGATCACCAACTTCTTTTGGGATCGATTGTTTGGCACATTCTACGAACGTCAGGACCGCCCGAACAAAAGCCCGAACGTATTCTGCCTCGGCTATACCCCCGAAATGGCCCAGCGTTACCCGAAGGTGGCGCAGCTTTCCGGCGGCGTTGTTGTCGGCCACCCGCGCCAGCGTGACAAAGCCTGATCGCAGATGACGAGGATCGTCCCGGTTACATCGCGCGCCCATAAACGCGCCTTTATTGAACTGCCCTACAGCCTGTATCGCGATGATCCGCAGTGGGTGCCGCCATTGCGCGATGAGGTTAATAGCCTCATCACGCCGGGCAAGAACCCTTGGTTTGGCCATGGTCATTTGCAATTGTTTCTGGCGCTTGATGATCAGGGCAAGGTCGAGGGCCGCATTTCTGCTCATATCGACGATCTGGCGCTGGCGCAGCCGGTAGAGCAGGGATTCGGTCCCGGCACCGGTTTCTGGGGGCTGATGGAGGCTGCGACCGAAGAGGTCGCGCATGCCCTGATCCGTGCAGCAGAAGACTGGCTTAAGACGCAAGGCATGCACCGGGCGATTGGTCCGATGAGCCTGAGCATCTGGGATGAACCGGGCTTGTTGATTCAAGGCCATGATCATCCGCCGACGGTGATGATGGGGCATCATCGCCCCGAATATCAGGCATGGATCGAAGCGGTCGGCTATTTAGGGGTCAAGGATCTCTATACCTATGAAGTCGATATCAGCCAGCCCTTCCCCGGCCTTGTGTCGCGCATCATCACCAGCGGTGAGCGCAATGCGCGCATCAACATCCGTAAGGTCGACAAGAGTCGCTTCAATGAAGAGGCCTCGCTTGTCCTCAGCCTGTTGAACGATGCGTGGTCAGATAATTGGGGCTTTATCCCGCTGACGAGCGACGAAATCGCTTATGTCGGGAAAAAGCTGAAATCCATTGTCTATGAAGACCTGATCCGGGTCGCCGAGGTCGATGGCGAACCGGTCGCATTCATGATCACCTTGCCGGACGTCAACGAAAAGATCGCGGGCTATGGCGGATCGCTGCTACCATTCAACTGGGCAAAGCTGTTGTGGTGGCTGCGCGCCCCCAAGGCACGGACAATGCGTGTGCCGCTGATGGGCGTGGCAAAGAAGATGCAGGCTACCCGCCTTGCCAGCCAGCTGGCGTTTATGATGATCGAATATATTCGCCGTGACGCGGTAAAGGATTACGGTTCATCTCGTGGTGAAATTGGCTGGGTGCTGGAAGATAATCAGGGGATGCGGGCGATTGCCGAGATGATCGAGAGCAAGATCAACAAGGTCTATCGTATCTATGCAAGGTCGCTAAGCTAAAGCCGGACTACCAATCGAATGGATAAAGAAAAAGGGCCGGTGCAATGATTGCACCGGCCCTTTTTCATGATGTGGTGCATCGATAGATCAACGATAGAAGACGTGATTGCCCACTGCCGCGATCTTGTCGTGACGCCAGCCCGGCGCCAGACGACGCGCATGGAAGAACAGCGCATTCGGCACCACGCTCTTCCAGCGGTTTTCCATCGCGATACGGGCAATGGTCACTGCCTGACGCCAGGCAGTCGAGCTGCGCGGGATCGACGGCATCGCATTGCCACGGACGAAGGAGAACTGACCGCGCTGGTAAATGACCGAGCAAAGCGAGGTTGGGAAACGGCCTGATTTGGCGCGATTGATGACAACTTCCGCGACGGCGTGCTGGCCTTCAAGCGGTTCGCCCTTCGACTCGAAATAGACGGCACCGGCGAGGCATTCCTGCTCCGCATCGGCGGTTTCGGTGGTCGAGAGCTGACGAACAAGATCGCTGAGGCTGGTCGCCGCATCATTATTGTTCGTAGAATCGGAGAAAATATCGGCGCTCGAAGACGCCTGATCCTGTGCATTCCCGGTTGAATCGAGAGTCAGGACATGAATATCGGCATTTGCAGACTCAACCGATGCGTCATCCGCCATCGGGCGCCCTGCTTCGGCAAGGCTAGGCGCGGCCATGATGCTGGCTGCGGCAAAGAAGATCGTGGCGCATGTGTATTTTGCCACAGACTTGAACTTAAACATTATATTCCAAAACTATGCGGTGGTCCGATTAGACGCTATTCAAGGGACGTAAAACTTTTCGTCCCCATCGGCACCCCCGTCTGCGTGACCGTTCCGTCCCCCATGGACATGGATCGGCCCTGCGCAACCATTAGGCTTGGATGCTCTTTGATTGTGCAACGCAGCGAGGTCAAGCACCGACTGGCATCTGCGCGATGAACCGTTGCACATTCGCGATGTCCAGTTCCAATAACCATAGATCCGGGTCATGCCGCAGGCGGCGTTCGCGATATGTGGCGAGGTCTATCTCGGCGATGTCAGGCTGTAGCGGCAAGACTTGCCAGCGATAACTGCCGTCAACCGACCAAATACGGTCATAAAACCCTGAAAATTTGCCATTTTCTCGCATTTCGATGCAAATGGCACCCGCTTCTGCCTCCCCTTTGTGCAAGAGCATGGCATGGCCGCCCGCCTGTTGGACAAGGCGGATCAGGGCGGAAACCAGCACAGCGCTGGCCACTCTGCCGCTCATCGCACCCGCCAATCATGTGGCAGGGGGCGAAAAATCTCAGGCGGCGGAGCGGGTTTCAAGCGTGGCAAACAGCGCATAAAGGGCGTCGACCGACATCGCACCGCGCAAATTATCGACAAATTGCCGGTTGCGAAAAGCGCGACTGACCTGCGCCAGTGCCTTGAGATGCGACACACTCGCTTGTTTCGGCGACAACAGGACAAAGACCAGATCGACCGGCAAATTATCTACCGCATCATAAGCGAGCGGCTGGGCAAGGCGCACGAACAGGCCGGTGACATGGGAAAGCCCTTCGATCCGCCCATGGGGTATAGCGACGCCGCTGCCAAAGCCGGTGCTGCCCAATTTTTCCCGCTGGTTCAGCGCATCGGCGATTTCTGCCGCCGACACGTTGCAACGCCGCGCCAGTTCCCGCGCGATCAATTGAAACAGGTTTTTCTTGGTGGTCGCGGTCACACGGTCAAGCACCGCATCCGCAGCAAGAAATTCGCGAAATTCTGTCATGTCGCCGATTCAGGCTTCCTGAATATGAAAGGCCAAGGCCGAATATGGAGAGCCGAGGCGGTCTTTACGACCGCTTCGGCTCCTATAACTTCAATATTGTAACTTCAACAATGCAACTTCATCAGGCGGCGCGCTTTGGCTCGACCCACCCAATACTACCGTCCTGGCGCCGATAGACCATATTATAGGTCCCTGTCGCGTCATTTATGAACATCAGCGCATTGGTATTGCGCAGATCGAGCATCATCACCGCATCCGACACGCTGGACTGGGGAATATCGACCTTGGTCTCGGCGATAATCAAGGGATTGTCGGGGATGCCATCATCTTCATCTTCATGCGATTCGAACACCGTATAGCCGGCATCAAAGCCTTCATCGAGCGACGGCGGGGCAGCCGGGACATTGTTGCCATGCTTGTCCTTCAGGCGACGCATGTAACGGCGCAGCTGCTTTTCAATCTTGTTCGACGCCCCATCAAAGGAGAAATGCGCATCAGGCGCATCCGCCGAGCCTTTCAGAATCACGCCTTGCATCACATGCGCGACAATGTCGCAGCGGAACCCATGATCATGCGGTCCCTTATGAAATGTGGCATGCGCCGACAGCGCGCGGGCGAAATATTTGTCCGCGATCGCCTGAAGGCGCTCCTTAACATGTTCTTTCAGTGCCATGCCGGTATCGACCTGGTGGCCCGAAATTCGAATGTCCATGTCAGACAGCTCCTTCCTTCTTTGGGTGCGGCCCCTGTGGCTACACCCCGTGGTTAGACGACCCTTGGGCCGAATCTGTTAAATCAATATGCTCCACCAACGGCCACAAAGGGTCGTTCAGCTTTGCGATGAAAGTGGCATGACGGGCGAGTTCATCGACCGATGGTGGAAATAGCCGCGCCTCCCGATGCACCCGGGTGACCGGTGCCGTCGGGCGTGATTGCCAGCTATCCGGTTCGGTGATGGCCGCCGCATCCACCAGTGATTCGGCCACAAGCTCCAACCCGATCTGACGCCCGCCCAGCAATTCGACATAGAGCTGCGCCAGCAGCTGCGCGTCAATCAATGCGCCATGAAGCGTGCGCTGCGAACGGTCGATGCCATAACGCGAGCACAAGGCGTCGAGCGAATGCTTTGCACCGGGATGGCGGCCACGGGCAATTTCAAGCGTATCGACCATGCGAGAGAGCGCCACTGGCTCAAGCCCGAGCTGGGCCAACTCATGATTGATGAAGCCGAAATCGAATCGCGCATTATGCGCAACCATCGGGGCATCACCGATAAATTCGAGGAAGTCCGTGACGATCATCCCGAACACCGGCTTATCCGACAGGAAGACGTCGCTCAAACCATGAACGGCCTGTGCCTCGGCGGGCATCGCGCGTTCGGGGTTGATGTAACAATGGAAGTGGCGGCCCGTTTCGACCCGGTTGACCAGTTCAATGCATCCGATTTCGACGAGCTTATGCCCGTCCTTCGGACTTAGGCCTGTTGTTTCAGTATCGAATACAATCTCGCGCATTACAGTCTTGTTATCGGACTCTCTTCGCTCGGATGCAAGCCACCACGCGACGAATTTGCGCCCGTGTATGGTTCAGGGTCCCGCCCGTATCGATGATGATATCGGCACGACGGCGTTTCTCTGCATCCGGCACCTGTAAATGGCGGATATGCGCGAATTTGGCGAGCGACATACCGGGCCGGGCCAGCACCCTGCGCCGTTGTTTCCACACGGGTGCCGAGACAACGGCCACCAGATCGATCTCCCGCTGGTGTCCCTTTTCAAATAAAAGCGGGATATCGAGCACCACCATCGGCTTGGCACGATGGCGACGCAGGAAATCGCGGCGCAGCTTTGCCACCGCCGGATGGACGATATGTTCCAATTGCCGCAAGCGTTCGGGATGACCCAGCACCATCTTGCCCAAGATTTGCCGATCAACGCCCTGTGGGCCGGTGGACCCCGGAAATGCCCGCTCGATCACCGGCAATAGACTGCCGCCCGGTCCTTGCAGTTGATGCACCGCCGCATCGGCATCGAAGACCGGCACGCCACATATGCGGAAAAACGCGCTGGCAGCCGATTTTCCCATGCCGATGGAGCCGGTAAGGCCGATGATGGTCGTCATGACGTCAGTATGTCGCGCAACTCGGCATCGCGTTCGCGCGGCGGCGACATGCCGAAGAACAATTCGAACGCGCGGGCTGCCTGACCGATCAGCATTTCCAGCCCGTCGATCACCGCATTGCCGCGCGCGCGCGCCTCGGCCAGCAACGCTGTTTCCAGCGGGGCATAGACAATGTCGTTGACGATGGCCGCCACCGGTAAATGATCGAGTCGGATCGGCAAGGCGGGCTGGCCCTGCATGCCAAGCGAGGTGGCATTGACCAACACCGCCGCATTTTCGAGCGCCATATCGGCGTTTTCCCAATCACACGCGGTGAGATTTATCCCCATATCCACCGCAATTTCGGCAATGCGCGATTGGTTGCGATTGATCATCACGATGTCGTTGCAGCCAAGATCGCACAACGCCGCCACAATCGCACGCGATGCGCCGCCCGCGCCCAGTACCACCGCCCTGCCACCGCGATAGCCCTTGGCAACCAAGGGCAAGGCGAAGCCGATGACATCGCTATTATCGCCGAATAAGCTGCTGTCATCCTGCCGGACGACGCAATTTACCGCGCCGACCCGCGCCGCCAGCGGCGATAATTGGTTGCAATAGGCCATGACCGCCTGTTTATGGGGTACGGTGACATTGCATCCGCGCCATAACGGGTCGGCTTGATGCGTCGCGAGATAGGTCTGCACATCCGGACTATGCACAAGCTCAGCCCGATAATCGACATCCAGCCCCAGACATTTGGCCCAAAACAGATGTATTTTCGGAGATTTGGATTGGGCAATCGGATCGCCGATGACATTTGCATAGTTTTGGGCAGTGGTTGAGACTGTTGTCATGACGTCAAAATTCCCTCTGCCCGCAGGGCCTGTAACAAGGGCAGCAACGGAAGACCCATGATGGCAAAATGATTGCCTTCGATCCGTTCAAATAATTGCGCGCCGCGCCCTTCGATCTGATAGCCGCCGACGCACCAGCGCACTTCGTCCCATTCCCGTTCGATATAATCCGCTATAAATGCAGCACTTAACGGACGGACAGACATGCGGACCCGTTCGACATGCTGCCAAATAACTTGCCCTGAACGCACCAATACGGCGGCGCTGATCAATTCATGGGTTCGGCCCGCCATGTGCGCCAATTGCCCAGCCAGATCATCCTTGTCCTTTGCCTTGTCGAGCATCGTCCCGTCATCCAGCGCTAACGTCTGGTCGCTGCCGAGAATCAACGCACCGGGATGGGATTCAGTGAGGGCGAGCGCCTTGAATTCAGCCAGATGCAAAGCCAGCGCCGCCGGGTCCTGATTGGCGGTGCGGAACAATGCCTTGGCAGCGTCTTCATCCGCATCGGGCAAGATGACCTCATAAGGGACCGCCGCCGCGCGCAGAATGGCCTGCCGCGATGCGCTGCGTGAAGCGAGAATCAGAGTCATGTCGTCGTCGATTCCATCCGTCGCAAATTATGGACATTGATGATGGCGGCCGCCGTTTCTTCAATCGAACGCCGCGTCACATCAATTACCGGCCAGTCATTATCCGCGAATAATCGACGCGCATAGGTCAGTTCGCGATTGATCGCCTCTTGATCGACATAAGCGGTTTCCGGTGATTGATTGAGCGACAGCAGGCGATTACGCCGCACCTGCAATAATCGGTCCGCACCGGTCGTCAGACCAACGACCAATGGATGTTTGAGATGGAACAGGGCGGGGGGAGGCGGCGATTCCACAACAATCGGGATATTGGCGACCTTATATCCCTTATTCGCGAGATAAATGGCGGTGGGCGTTTTGCTCGATCGCGACACCCCGGCAAGGATGATATCGGCTTGTTCCCAATTTTCAGGGGCGACGCCATCATCATGGGCGATAGTGTAGCTGATCGCCTCGACCCGTGCGAAATAGGCCGCATCGAGCATATGCTGCTGCCCCGGTCGCGCCTTGGCCTGTTGACCCAACATCCGCGATAATGCGTCCAGCACCGGATCGAGCGCGGGCACCAAGGGCAGACTCATCCGTTCGCCATGGGCCTCCAACTTTTGCCTGACATCGAGATTGACCAAGGTATAGATGATCAGGCCCGGTTGTGCCGCAATTTCAGTCATGATGCGGTCAAGATGACCTTCGCTGCGCACCATCGGCCAGAAATGTTTGATCGCTTCGACGCCATCAAATTGGGCAAGGGCCGCCTTGGCGATGTTTTCCAGGGTTTCGCCGGTAGAATCCGACACAAGATGGACGTGCAATATGGTCATGATCGGAAAAGTCTGTGGATAAAGCCGGGAGAACGCAAGGCAAAACCATCACGGATATGGGCTGCTGTATAATCCGGACATCGGTTCGACTGGAATATCAAGGGTTGTCCACAGGGGGATGATCTTATCCACAGACTGTGAATCATTGGGACGAAAGCAACGACTCTGTGGACTCGCGTGAGAGTCCGATCTGTCAAACTGTTGGCATTTTCGACTGGATCGCCTAATCCCCGCTGTCAGCGCCACCTACTACAGTCTACAATCTTAAATTCTCTTACTTGGATTCATAGATGTCAGTCGAAAAACCGTTGCTCGCCGTCTTGCGTGGAAAAAAGCAAGATATCCCGCCGATGTGGCTGATGCGACAGGCTGGACGCTATTTGCCGGAATATCGTGCGTTGCGCGCGGAAAAAGGCGGGTTCCTCGAATTGGTGGAAGACAGCCCATCGGCCGCCGAAGTAACGTTGCAGCCGATCAAGCGCTTTGATTTCGATGGCGCGATCCTGTTTTCCGACATTCTGGTGATCCCTTATGCCATGGGCCAGCGTTTGTGGTTTGAAGAGGGCGAAGGTCCTCGTCTTGCCCCGACGATGATCGATGCGACGCTGGATAGCCTTGTGCCGGTGCCAGGGCGGCTGGACCCGGTCTATGAGACGATCCGGTTGGTCAAGGCCGCATTGGCCCCCGAAAAGACGTTTCTTGGCTTTGCGGGCAGTCCCTGGACGATTGCGACCTATATGGTTGCGGGTCAGGGCAGCAAGGAACAAGCCCCGGCACGACGCTTGGCCTATCGTGACCCGCAAGCATTCCAGCATTTGATCGATGCGATTGTGGCAATGACCGTCGATTATCTCGATGGGCAGATTGTGGCAGGCGTCGATGCGATCCAGTTGTTCGATAGCTGGGCGGGAAGTCTTTCACCTGCGCAGTTCGAACAATGGGTGATTGCGCCGAACCGGGCGATTGTCGATCAATTGCGCGCGCGCCATCCGAGAACGCCGATTATTGGCTTTCCAAAGGGTGCAGGCGGCAAGCTCGCGGCTTATGCGGCGGGTACGAATGTCGATGCATTGGGGCTGGATGAAACCGTTGATCCCAAATGGGCGGACAAGATTTTGCCGCCGGGTTTGCCGGTGCAGGGTAATCTCGACCCGCTCGCGCTGATTGCCGGTGGCGAGGCATTGCGCGGGGCCGTTGAAAATATCCGCTTGGCCTTTGCCGATCGACCGCATATTTTCAATCTCGGTCACGGCATCCAACAAGATACGCCGATTGCCCATGTCGAAGAGCTGGTGAAACTGGTCAGGACGGGTCGCTAATGGCTGATTATGCCGGATATTTGGGAAATGCCTATCTGTGGGTGAAATCTGCCCATGTCATTTTCGTCATTTTCTGGATGGCCGGCATGTTCATGCTGCCGCGTTATTTTGTCTATCATCATGCGGTAATACCGGGATCGCCCGAAGATAAGCTCTGGATTGAGCGCGAACGCCGGTTGTTGTGCATCATCGTCAATCCGGCGATGATTATTGCCTGGATTTTCGGGCTGATGCTGGCGTTTAATCTGGGATGGGAAGGGGGCTGGCTCTATGCCAAAGTCATTCTCATTCTGGCCTTCAGTGGCTTTCATGGCTGGTTATCGAAATTACGTAAGCAATTCATCGCCGGGCAACGTCCGGTGACGGAACGGCGGTTGCGCTTGCTCAATGAAATTCCCGGTATTGTCATTGCGTTGGCGGTCATTCTGGTGATTGTCCGTCCGTTCTAGATATCTGCCTTGGCGGATTCTATCAGCGCGATACTCTTGACTTGATTCTGGTAGCGTCATAGGACGAGCCAAGTTCAGAGCGGCGTCCTGCCGCTCCTGTCTGTTGAAGCCACTCCTTTGAAGACGATCCCGTAAGGGATAGCACATCATCAAAGCTGTTTTGGCGTTTGCTTCAATAACCTCATTTCCGAACAATCAATTTATATTCCGGGTAACCCCATGCATCTGCAAGACTTGAAGAAAAAGACTCCCGCCGAACTGGTTTCCATGGCCGAGGAACTGGGCGTCGAAGGCGCATCGACCATGCGTAAGCAGGATCTGATGTTCGCCATTCTCAAGGTTGAGGCCGAAAATGGTACGCAGATCATGGGGATCGGGACGATTGAAGTGTTGCAGGATGGCTTTGGCTTTCTGCGTTCGCCCGAAGCCAATTATCTTGCCGGACCGGATGATATTTATGTCTCGCCCAATCAGGTTCGCAAATATGGTCTGCGCACCGGCGATACGGTTGAAGGCGAAATTCGGGGTCCGAAGGATGGCGAGCGCTATTTTGCCCTTACGCGCCTCACCAGCGTCAATTTCGATGATCCGGACGTTGTGCGCCATCGCGTCAATTTCGACAATCTGACGCCGCTCTATCCGGACGAGAAGCTTAATCTCGATACGCTTGATCCAACGGTTAAAGATAAATCAGCCCGGGTGATCGATCTGGTCAGCCCGCAGGGCAAGGGCCAGCGTGCCCTGATCGTGGCGCCGCCGCGCGTTGGTAAGACGGTCTTGTTGCAGAATATCGCCAAGGCGATCACCGACAATCACCCGGAAGTGTTCTTGATCGTGTTGTTGATCGATGAACGTCCGGAAGAAGTCACCGACATGCAGCGTTCGGTCAAGGGCGAGGTGATTTCCTCGACCTTCGACGAACCGGCATCGCGCCACGTGCAGGTCGCTGAAATGGTGATTGAAAAGGCTAAGCGTCTGGTCGAGCATAAAAAGGATGTGGTGATCCTGCTCGATTCCATCACCCGTCTGGGCCGTGCGTACAACACCGTGGTGCCATCATCGGGCAAGGTGTTGACCGGCGGTGTTGATGCCAATGCACTACAGCGGCCAAAGCGCTTCTTCGGTGCAGCGCGCAATATTGAAGAGGGTGGTTCACTCTCCATCATCGCCACTGCGCTGATCGATACCGGCAGCCGCATGGATGAAGTGATCTTTGAAGAATTCAAGGGCACCGGCAACTCGGAAATCGTGCTTGATCGCAAGGTTGCAGACAAGCGCATCTTCCCGGCGCTGGATGTCGGCAAGTCCGGCACCCGTAAGGAAGAACTGCTGGTCGACAAGGCCAAGCTGTCGAAAATGTGGGTCTTGCGTCGTATTCTGATGCAGATGGGCACGATCGATGCGATGGAATTCCTGCTCGACAAGATGAAGGATTCGAAGACCAACGAAGATTTCTTCGACTCGATGAATCAATAGGATAGATCGATGATATTCGAACTTTTTGCAGTGGCGGGTCAGGCCGTACCGGGCCTTGGTTCACCAGCGGAAATCTGGAGTCATATCGTCACCGATTTCTCCAATATTAGTAGCCCTACCGCGTTTTCTGCATTCATGCAGGTATTGCTGATCGACATTACCCTTGCAGGCGATAATGCGATTGTTGTCGGCGCGCTTGCGGCGGGTCTGCCTGTTGCACAGCGCAAGAAAGTCATTCTGATCGGCATCATGGCCGCGCTGGTGCTGCGTATTGTGTTTGCCTTGATGGTGAGCTGGCTGCTGGGCATTGTCGGTCTGGTGCTGGCAGGCGGCATCTTGTTGTTGTGGGTCGCATGGAAAATGTATCGCGACCTGCATCATAGCTCGGAATCGCCCGGTTCGCCTGAAATTCAGGGGGATGAGCATAGCGGTATCTCTGCGGCGAAGAGCTTTGCTGCGGCGGCTTGGGCGGTGGCAGTGGCCGACGTATCCATGAGCCTTGATAATGTGCTGGCGGTTGCGGGTGCAGCCCGCGAACATCCCGGTATTTTGATGATCGGCCTTGTGCTTTCCGTTGCGCTAATGGGCTTGGCCGCAAATATGATCGCCCAATGTATCGAGCGTTATCGCTGGATTGCGTGGGTTGGCCTTGCCGTGATCGTCTATGTCGCTGGCAAGATGATCTGGGAAGGGTTTCACGAAGTGCAGCCGCATGTGATGCTGTTGATCTGAACCACCTTATTCTTACATAAAAAAGGGGTCCCAATCGGGGCCCCTTTTCTTTTGTGTCGAGTGCGCGTCTAAGACCTAATTGAATCAGGCCAGATGCTGCGCAAAAAAGTCTCGGGTGCGGGCATCCGCCAATTGGGCGCCTTCTTCATGGCGACGATTGCCCATTTCTGCCGCAAAACCGTGATCCAGCCCGGCATAGTCGTGCAAGACGACTTTTGGATGATCATCCAGCCCGGCATGCATGGTGGCCTGTGCTTCAACCGGGACAAAGCCATCGGCGGTGGGGATGTGCAGCATTAGCGGATGGGCAATAGCGTGGGACTCGTTCAGCATCTGATCGATCATCACGCCATAATAGCCGACAGAGGCATCGATATCCGTCCGGGCGGCGGTCATGTATGCGAGCTTTCCGCCGAGGCAATAGCCCACGCATCCGACCTTGGCGACCGGGGCAAGGCCATCAATCCCGGCTCGAATTGCGCGAATGGTCGCTTCGATATCCTGCACGCCGTCATTGGCATCATAGACACCGAAATAGCCGAAGGCTTCCTGCAGTTCCGCCTCTATATCTGCATCCAATTCGATGCCGGGCTTGATCCGCCAGAACAGGTCCGGGGCAACCGCGAGATAGCCGAGCTTGGCCCAATTGTCGCATTTCTGACGGATGCCCGCGTTTACGCCAAAGATTTCCTGAATCACGATAATCGCAGCCTTGGGTGTCCCGGCAGGCTTGGCGACATAGGCGTTGAAGCTGGCGCTATGATCGAAGGTGGCAATCTTGGTCATCGCATTGTCCGTTCTCGTTGTGTTGATTCGAAATGAAGAAGCCATTTCTTGGTGTTGGCACCTTCCCCTGCGGAATAATGCCCGATCACGCCATTGGCGGCAATCACCCGATGACAAGGAATGATGATGGGAAAGGGGTTACGGCGACAGGCCGAACCAATAGCTCTTGGACCGGAATCGAATTGGCGGGCCAATTGGCCATAGCTGGCGGTGTCACCGTAAGAAATGCTGGCGATTGCATCTCGCATCACCTGCCCACGCAGCGTTTTCACAGGTGCAACCGGGAGCTTGAAAACCTGTCTTTGACCCGTAAAATATTGGTCAAATTGTCTTATCGTTTCATCGACAAGCCTATTGCTGGTGTGCTGATCGGACGTGCGCGCAGATGCATTGCTGATAATCGAGAGCGATACCAGCCAATCGTCATTCGCCGAGATATGAATCATCCCGATCGGCGATTGCCAATGCCCGGATGATGACCTTTGCTCTAATCGCCTATCCATAGACCTGCCTCATCAAAGTCGATAACATCAGTCTATCAGTTAATGGCGAGGAGAACAGCAGCCATGAATATTACGATCAATGTCGAATGCACGCCGGAAGAGGCGCGTCGTTTCATGGGGCTGCCTGATCTTCAACCGCTGCACGATATCTATCTCGACAAGATGAAGCGCTCCATTGATGAAATGGGCACGACCGAGGGTTTGATGAATATGGTGAAGAGCTGGGGTCCGATGGGCGACCAGATGATGTCGGGCTGGACCAATTTGATGAGCGGCAAGGGCAAATCCGACAAGTGACGATGCCGACATCTGCTTATTCGACTATATTTGCACTCTCTTCTGGCAATCCCCCGGCGGGGATTGCCATTATTCGTATCAGCGGGCCACAGGCGGCGGACGTCCTGACCGCCGTTACCGATTATCATCATGTGCCGCGCATGGCGCATTATGGCCGTTTTCACGATCCGGATAATCAGATGTTGCTCGACCATGGGTTGAGCCTGTGGTTCCCCGGACCGCATAATGCGACGGGTGAGGATCTGGCGGAATTGCATCTGCATGGCTCTGTTGCCGTGGTGGAGGCTGTGCTGGCGATGCTCGGTCGCCGTCCCGGACTGCGCTTGGCCGAACCGGGGGAGTTCACGCGACGGGCGTTAGAAAATGGCCGGATGGATTTGGATGCGGCGGAGGGCTTGGGCGACTTGCTCCGCGCTCGCACCGAACGACAGCGCAAGAGTGCGTTGCTCCGGGCCGAGGGTGGGCTTGGCCGCAAGGTGCGCGAATGGGAAGGAGAATTGTTGCGTCTCTCAGCCCGGATTGAAGCCGCGCTCGATTTCTCGGATGAAGACGATGTCGGTGATGCGGATCGGGATCTGCATGTCGCGGTGCGCGCCGGGATGATGGGAATTTCCACCTCCATTCGCGATCTGCTCTCCGCGCCACCCGCAGAACCCTTGGCCGATGGGGTGAGGGTCGTACTGGGGGGGCCGCCGAATGCGGGCAAGTCGACATTGCTCAATGCCTTGATTGGCCGCGAGGCTGCAATTGTCGATGATGAGGCAGGCACGACGCGGGATGTGATTGAAGTGCCGGTTGATCTGGGCGGCTATGCATTGATCCTGACCGACACCGCCGGACTGCGTGAGGCGGCAGGACGGGTCGAGCAGCAGGGCATCGCCCGCGCACAGGATCAGATTGCAGCCGCCGATATTGTGTTGTGGTTGGGTGACCCGGAAGACAGGCCGGATCATCCGCAATGCATGATCGTGCATTCACGGGCGGATACGCCGGGTCGGGCGATCAAGCCAGAGGTCGCCGATGTTGCCATATCGCCGCGTACGGGTGAGGGCATGGATGTGTTCCGCGCGCTTCTGCTGGAACGGGTGCGCCAAGTGGTGCCAGCGGAAGATCAACTCGCAGTGAATCGCCGCCAGCGCCATTGGTTGGTGCTGATTGCCGAGGCGCTGGAGGATCATCACCATCAAGACCTGTTGCTGTTGGCCGAGCAATGTCGGATTGCCCGTCAGGCATTCGATTCATTGACCGGGCGCAGTGGGGTGGAGGATATGTTGGGCGCGCTATTCGGACAATTCTGCATCGGCAAATAATCGCCTTCGGTCCGTTTCACGTGGAACATTTTGACAGGTGAGGCAGGACCGGATAGGCCCAAAGCCATGCAAGAGAGCCAGTTTGATGTGATCGTCGTCGGCGGCGGCCATGCCGGCGTGGAGGCCGCGACAGCCGCCGCCCGCATGGGTGCGCGCACAGCACTTGTCACCATGGATAAAAATGGCATTGGTGCCATGTCGTGCAACCCAGCCATTGGTGGATTAGGCAAGGGCCATCTTGTGCGCGAGGTCGATGCCTGTGGTGGCGTGATCGCGCGCGCGGCGGATGCTGGTGCCATTCATTACCGGATGCTGAATCGGTCCAAGGGCCGGGCGGTGCAGGGGCCGCGGGTGCAGGCCGACCGACGCCTGTTTCGCGCGGCGGTCCAGGCCATCGTCAATGGCACTGAAGGTCTGACTATCATTGAGGGTGAAGGGGCCAATCTCATCCTGTCTCCGGATTGTGGCACAGTGCTTGGCTTGAAGCTGTCCGATGGTGTGGCGTTGCGGTCGCAGTCTGTGGTGCTGGCGGCGGGGACTTTCCTGCGCGCGCGGCTGCATTTTGGTTTGGATGTGGTGGTCGGTGGACGCATTCATGAGCGCGCGGCGAATCAACTGGGGCTGCAACTTGAAGCATTGGCCATGCCACTGGGCCGATTGAAGACGGGGACGCCGCCAAGGCTGGATGGGCGGACGATTGATTGGGCGATGCTGCCGCGTCAGGAATCGGATGTCGACCCTTGGACGATGTCGGCGCGCACGCCACAACGGATATTGCCGCAATTATTCTGCGCGGTGACGCGCACGACGGCAGAGACCCATCAGATCATTCGCGACAATCTTGATAAGTCGCCGCTGTTTTCAGGGGCGATCGAGGGGCGTGGTCCGCGTTATTGCCCGTCGATTGAAGACAAGATTTTCCGCTTTGGCGATCGGGACGGCCATCAGATCTTCCTTGAGCCGGAAGGTCTCGATGATTGGCGGATCTATCCCAATGGGATCAGCACATCATTACCGGTCGCGGTGCAGGACCAGTTTATCCGGACCTTGCCAGGGCTGTCCAATGTCCGGATCGATCAGCCCGGCTATGCTGTTGAATATGATTATATCGATCCGCGCCAACTGAATCGCAGGCTTGGCTATCGCGGACTCAATGGGCTTTTCCTCGCCGGTCAGATTAATGGCACGACCGGCTATGAGGAAGCGGCGGCGCAAGGACTCGTCGCAGGTGCAAATGCAGCGGCCCATGCATTGGGTCGGGCGGCGGTCGAATTTGATCGCGCCGATAGCTATATCGGGGTGATGATTGATGACCTGACCCTGCATGGGGTGACAGAGCCTTATCGGATGCTGACTGCGCGTGCAGAATATCGGCTGCGGCTTCGATCGGATAATGCCTGGACGCGACTTGGACCAATGGCGGCTGCCGCGGGGCTATTAGATACTGACGCGCATGCGTTCTTCGCTGCACGTGCTGAACTTCGGGATATTGCCCGAAAGGCCATGGATGCCGTGCTTCCAGATCGCCACTTGGTTGCGGCGGGTTGGCAGAGCAGTGGTCCAAATGATGGGGTCAAACGCAGCCTTTGGGAATGGCTCCGCTTTCCTGGCATCGATGCGCATGTCATTCGCGGCTTGGAAGGCACGCTCGATACCGATGCGTATACGCGTGCTGGACCAGACCTGCTGGATGAGCTGATTGAGGACGGTCGTTATGCCCCTTATGTCGAGCGGCAGGATGTCGAGCTTGCCCAATTGGCGGCGGACCGGCAGCGGCTTATTCCGGATTGGGTGAACTATCGCCAAATTGCCGGGTTGAGCAATGAAATGGTAGAGAAATTGGAGGCGGCGCGTCCGGCGACATTGGCGGATGCGGGGCAGATGCGGGGCATTACCCCGGCTGCATTAGCGGCCATTCTCGCCGTCGTTCGTAAGGGTATATCAGTATGAATATGGTGCCGGCGCTGCCTCTGCTGCCAGATGAGGTGCGGGTTCAGTTGGAGGCCTTGGGGGCCGTTTCACGTGAAACAATCGACAAATTGCGTATCTATGGCAAGATGTTGATTGAGGAGACAGCGCAGCAAAATCTCATCTCAGCATCCACCATCCCCGATTTCTGGACGCGCCATATCCTTGATTCCGCGCAATTGATCGCGGCGGTTGGCCATCCGAAACCGGGGGTGCATTGGCTTGATATTGGTAGCGGCGCCGGGTTGCCGGGGATTGTCCTCGCTATTTTCGGTTGTCCGGTGACGATGATTGAGCCGCGCCGGTTGCGGGTGGATTTTCTGCTGCGGGTGATCGACCAACTGCAACTCGACCATGCGACAGCCTTATGTGGGAAGGTGGAGAACCTGCCCAAGGATAGCTATTTTGACGTGATTACCGCGCGTGCGGTGGCGCCATTGAATGATCTTTGGCGCATGGCGGGGCATGTGGTCAAGGATGATACAATTTGGACCCTTCCAAAGGGGAAGAATGCGATAAATGAACTGGAACTGGCGCGGCGTTCATGGCAGGGTGATTTCACGATTATTCCCAGTGTAACAAGTGCCGACGCCCGGATCATCGTGGCCCGGCATGTACGTCCCAGAAATAGGGGAAACACGCGGCCATGATGAAGATAGCAGTAGCAAATCAGAAGGGCGGTGTCGGCAAGACGACGACGGCCATCAATCTGGCAACGGCGCTTGCGGCCATCGGGCGGCGGGTGTTGCTGATCGATCTCGATCCGCAGGGCAATGCCTCGACCGGTCTCGGCATATCGCCCAATGAACGTAACAACAGCAGCTATGAATTGCTCACGGGTCAATGCACGCTTGAAGAAAGTGTGATGGCGACCCGCGTGCCCCGGCTTGATCTGGTGCCTGCCACCGTCGATCTTTCGGGTGCCGAGATTGAATTGGTGGATGCTGAAAACCGCGTCCATCGGCTCTCGGCGGCCTTGGAAGCACAAGCAGATCGCTGGGATGTCTGTCTCATCGACTGTCCACCCTCGCTCGGGCTTTTGACAATGAACGCATTGATTGCAGCGGAATCCTTATTGGTGCCGCTGCAATGCGAGTTTTTCGCGCTGGAGGGGTTGAGTCAGTTACTGCAAACGGTTGAGCGGGTGCGCGCCCGTTTTAATCCCGGTCTTGGTATTATCGGGGTGGCTCTGACGATGTTCGACCGTCGCAATCGCCTGTCGGAGCAGGTGGCGCAAGATGTCCGCGCCTGTCTTGGCGATCTGGTGTTTGAGACAGTCATTCCGCGAAATGTCCGTCTTTCGGAAGCGCCGAGCCATGGTCTGCCGGCGCTGATCTATGATATTCGTTGCAGCGGATCAGAGGCTTATATGAATCTTGCGCGAGAAATCATGCCCCGTCTTCAACGCTTGGAGGTCGCAGCATGAGCGGTGATCTGACACAGCCAGCGCGCAAGCGTCCGATTGGCCTTGGCCGTGGCCTGTCCGCGTTGATGGGCGAGGCGCAACGCGAAGAGCCGTTGGTGTCGGCGACGGTTGATGGCTTGCCCAGTCCCGGTATCCGGTTTGTTTCGGTGGCGGATCTTGCACCACATCCGGATCAGCCGCGTCGCCACTTCGACGAAGCGGCGCTGGGGGAGCTTGCGCTCTCGATTGAGGCGCGTGGGGTTATTCAGCCGATCGTGGTGCGGCCATGGAAGGGCAAATATCAGATCGTCGCTGGCGAGCGCCGTTGGCGTGCTGCGCAACGGGCGCATCTGCATGAGGTGCCGGTCATCGTTCGTGATTTCGACGATGCGGAAACGCTGGAAATCGCGTTGGTCGAAAATATCCAGCGCGAAGATCTGAACGTGATTGAAGAAGCGGAGGCCTATCTCCGGCTGATGCGTGATTTTGGCCATAGTCAGGATGCGTTGGGCCGTTTGGTCCATAAATCCCGCAGCCATATTGCCAATCTTGTGCGTCTGCTCGATTTGCCAGCCCCTGTGCAGGGCCATCTGGTCGAGGGTCGGCTGTCCATGGGTCATGCCCGCGCTTTGATCAATACGCCAGACCCGGTGACATTGGCCGAGGCGGTGATCGCGCGCGGCCTATCTGTGCGCGATACCGAAGAATTGGCGCGCAAGTCCCGGCCCGGTAATAATCGCGTTGTCAAAGCGCCTTCTGCCAATGTGATGGGTGCAGATGCGGACATTGCCCTGCTTGAGCGTCAATTGGGCGATCTTATCGGGTTGAAGGTCTCGATCGAGCATAAGGGGCAGGGCGGTAGCGTGACACTGAGCTATTCGACGCTGGATCAACTCGACATGATTTGTCAGCGCCTGAGCGGGGAGCGCATTTAACCCCGATTTGGCGGGAAGTCGTCTCGCGCGACTTTTTCACGTGAAACAAATTAAGGTGCGGTGTGTGCCGTCATCTGCTGCGATTGGATGGCGACCATGCCCAGATGCAGTGATACGGCCGCATTCGATACGGCGACATCCTGTACATTTCCTGGATCAAGTCGGGCTGCGCTGGCGGCGAGCGGGGCGACGCGCAGGCTGTATTTGCCATAGGGAACGGATTCGAACAGGAAAAACCCGTCATATTCACTACGGGTAATTGCCTGCACATGTCCTTGTGCCGTGACCAGTTCAATATCTACCCCCTCAAGCGGACCACCGCCTGCGCGGATCAGCGTCCCATCGACCTCGCCGGTGCTGACCAATGCGATGTCGACCAATGCATCAATGCCGGGGCGTGGTGTCACTATCAGTCCCGGACCTTTGGGCTGTACATGTGGGTCTGCGAGGGATGCGCCTTCGACGCCGATCAAAATCGGTTGGAATGGGGTGAGGCTATGAATGGTTGCCAAGCCATTTGTGCCGGTCGACCGGCTGGTCGGTATCTTCCCGAGCGCAATCTTGGCTCCCGGTTCTAATGGCTCGCCGGGTTGATAGTTACCATCATTATTGGTGTCGCGAAACACGCGCGTGATCACGCTGCCAAGCGAGGCCTGTTTATCCGAGGTCATTCGCAGGCCGCGTCCTATAGGGTTACGGCCAAGGCTGAAGGCAAGGTTGATACCCGCTGCGACGGATCGATCCGTGCTCAATTCACCAGTTGCCGACAATGCTAGACGATTGAAGCGGTGCGTATAACCCATGGCAGCGCGCGCGCGCGATAGCCCGTGATCATAGCCGAGGCCGACGCGCCAGCCCTGACGTTCATTGCTTTGCCAATCGGCCGCGATATTGGCGGATTCAAAGCGAGGCCCGGGCGACAATTGCCAGCGAATCTCGCCGCGCAGTCGTATTTTCCCATATCTGCCGGAGAGCAGCAAGCCGGCATCCAGTCTTTCCGGTGGACTTGGCCCGGATCGGGTGCGTTCAACATGCCATCCGAGTTCGCCTGTTGTCATCAACCCTCTGAACTTTGTGGAGATGCGGGAGCTGAGGTCGAGTGAATTAATGCCGGTTGTTCGCGTCGTGTAGCGGGCATCAAGATGCAGCGGCACGATCTGACTGCCAAGGGCAAGGGCATGATCCAATGCGATGCTATGCGTCCCGGTCGTGCTGCGTTCGATTCGGTCGGTTTTTATGTCATGTGAAATGATCGATTCCGCAGCGACAAAGCTGCGCCCGAACGCGCCCACCAACTGAGCGCGACCGGCATAGCCGCCATTGCGTTGCGCAGCCGCCGATAATTCAAGCAGTGCAGGGCCAAGCGCCCGCCGGATTGAGCCTTCGACAAAGCTGACCCGCTGGTCTTCGACCAACAGGCTGTGGACTTGTACGGCGAGGCTGGTTCTGAGGCCAAGGCCGATTTCCAGCCCAGCTGACCCGCGCCAGCCTTGATCGCTATAAAATGCCTGATGTTTCACTGTCACCAGATCATGATTGTCTTGTGAAAAACTAAGGGCATAGCGCAGCTTGCCGGGTGGTGGATTGTCCATGCCGACATTGATGAGTTTGCGGTCGCGTTTGATCTGGCCCTGCGGCCCGTAGCTGACGACTTCCAGACTATTCAGCCCATAGAGTAGTGGAACGTCGAGAAACTCATATCGTCCATCGCTACGCGGTTGGGCGAATTGCAGGAGCTGATCGTTGCGATACAGTTCGGCATCCCAACCTTGCGGCAGTTCGCCATGCAAAGAGGTACGATCAAAGATGTCAGGTTGATCGAGTAGGCGATTCGTGATGGCGATACCGCGCCCCGGCATGGCTTGTGCGACGAGTGGCGACCCATAAGATGAGATGTCGCCGACCGCGAGATAGGTCGCGCCAAGCGGGCCAAGTAATTTGCTGCCCGGGGACATGCGATAGCCACGCAGGCGGAGGGATGAGGGTTTGGCATGGTTATCGGTCGATAGACGCGCATCGACACTGGCGCGCGCGATCTCCCCCGAGGCATAAAGTTCGACGCTACGATTGCCTTGCGCGCCGCGCTTGCGATCTTGCGTGCCATTCAGCGTGACGACCGCATCAAGCGCCGGGGTCCGCCACATCCTGTATGGCAGCACAGCCTGAGGCAGCTTTTTTTCATCCAGTTGGATATGGGGACGGAAGCTGGCCGCTCTGGCGCGTCGTTCCAACATGCGTTCAACTGGCAACATGTGATCCGCATGCACGAGTATCAACGCATTGGCCTGATCCAGATTAAGTTGAATGCCGAGCCAGCGCGACAATTCAACGGTCTCCACGCACCAGCCTTCACGGGTGTCGATGATCGCATCCCCTGGCAATGCTTGTCGTCGGCCTTGTAAGGTGACGTTATGGGCCGTGCGTTCGATGGCAAGGGTACGCATCTCATCAAAGACCCAGCCTTGCGCCTTGGTCTTGTCGGGGCTTAATTTGATGGCGAGATCGAACGACCTGACGATATCGTCGAAATTGACGCAGACGGCGTTCGGTTTTTGATAGCCGCGTACGCCATCGCCCAGCCGGTATTTCCCCAGCCGTAGATCGAACAATAATGCATCGTCATCATTTGCTTGCCATGCGGCCTCGCTTGCACCGGCCATAGAGGCAGGTGACGTCATGAAGGCGGCGATGGCGAGGCAGAGGGTGCGCCAGCCCGTTTTGAGGGTGCGAGGACGGCCCATTTATTGCTGGTGTTTGCGACCTGAGGTTTATTTCAGGACGACATCTGTTTCGGCAATGACGCCGCCACCGCTCGCTTCATCAGCGATATATTGCACTTTCGCTGGCCCACGAAATGTCGCGGCTGCATCATTGGCGAGCGGCAACGTCACCTGACGCGACGTGATTTCTGGATAAATGGCGACGCCACGAATCTGCGCTATCGGCTTGTCCTGCCCGTGCGGCGTGACACGAAGCTCACCATAGACTGATCGATTTCCATCGCGATTCAATGTAAGATTGATCGCGGGCTTGTTCTCTTCGTCCTTGCCAAAGGCCACGTTCGCGATTGAGGCCCCGGCGACCAATTGCCCGCGTCGGACGATGATCGGGATCGATACGCCATAAATCGGCGTGAGCGCGATGCTCAGACCGTTGCTCTGCCCGGAATTTGGTGTTGCAGCCTGGGCCAACGGAATCGCGCGGAACAGCATATGTGCGCGATATTCGCCATCTGGCAAACCTGCGGGCGGCTGTACGCCCACACGAATGGCTTGGGGTTGATTGGGGGCGAGAGTCACGCGGCGCGGGGCATAGGCAATCATGCCGAGCACGGCCTGTTCTGAATCATTCGGTGTTGTGACTTCTTCAAGCTGCCCATCCGGGGACATGCGCCGAAGTTCGAGCGACACGCGATAGGTCGCCGTTTCATTGCCGATATTATTGAGGACTATTTCCGAGCTGCGATTGCTGTCCAGCACCAGTCTGGTGGGGGCCACGAGCAGATCGCCCGATGCATGCGCTGACGTGCATGATAATACCGCAACGCCGATCATCAGCGTGGCGCCGAGGCGTGACTGCGTACGCCACAAAGTCTTTCCCATGATGTACTCCCACACATACTGCACTCGATTTTCTCAAACCGTTATGGCGTGGAATACATCCGATATGGTTTAAAATGCCTTAACCATGGGGTCGCAGCGTGTAGGGGGTAGATGGCTTGGACATATTATCACCCGCCCGTACGAATGGCACCGGCGGGTGATGACGGGAAGATTATTGATATTCCACAGCAACAGTGAACGTACCTGAGTAATTGCCCGCGAGCTGTGAACCGCTGACAGCAAGTGCGCCACCTACGGTCACTGCATTCGCGCCGGATACAAGCGAGAGGGTGGTTGCGCTACCGGTCAATGTGGCGACCATATTGTTGCCATTGCCATCGGACAGCGTCACCGTTGGCGCAACTGTAATGCCGACAGTCTGGCCGGTCGTGCCGGCGATGCCGAAACTTGCAGCGGCAGCGCTGCCAACGCAGACAAGCGTGCCGCAATTGCGGGTCCCTGCCGTTGATACAGAAACGGTCGCGGACGTTCCATTGGGAACGATCGTGCCGAAATCGAGTGCCGCATTATTGGTAATCGCAACGGGTTGAAGAATTGTGGCCCGGGCGGTTGCATCGGCAGATGCAGCCTGAGCAGCCGAGGATGTACCAAGGATTGCAGTGGCCATGACGGCACCTGCCATCACCAGATTCAAAAAGTTCTTGTTAATCATCACATGTCCCTTGTGTTTGAAGCCGGGGAATCGGTCCTGAGCACCATCACCGGTATCGCCAAAATGGATGTAAATGATTGTCGAAACCATCAATGCTGATGGTTAACGCGGCATTATGGCACGCGTATCTGTGTGATAAGGATGCGAAAAAAATGCGAATCGCCATAGAAATCGCCGAGTCGCGGTGGGCATGAGCCGCAGTCCGATATGGCCATCATGGGCCTATTCTGGCGCAATGTGAGTAGTTGCATCAGTCATCAAATAGACGCTTTTGCAAGTTATCACTCGCCACACCCGATCCTTGTGCAGATCGGGCGCGGCCAGTCGAAGTGTATCAGGCGTTCAGGCGCAGGCGCAATTCTTTGCCCGGCTTGAAATGGGGGACGCGCTTTGCTGCCACGGCAACGGTTTCACCCGTGCGCGGATTGCGGCCTTCGCGGGCTTCGCGGTCACGCGTTGAAAAAGCGCCAAAACCGCGCAGTTCCACACGGCCACCACTGGCCAATTGGTCGACGATGGAGTCGAGGATCGTGGCGACGATTCTGTCCGCTTCCTGTACCCGGAGGTGAGGATTCTGGCGCACCAGCAATTCGACAAGCTCTGAACGGATCATCAATATCTCCCGTAGTCCGAGATGAACGAAACCCGGGCCATCTCTATCGTCATCCCTGACGACAGTTGCAGCCCCGGAGTGATTACGCGAACCAATGGGAGAGGATACAGTCCTCTGCCGTCACAATCACGCTACATGCCGGAAGTTGCGTATGAGTTTCAATAGGAAAGTGACGCAGTTAACTGTGAAAAGTCTTTATATTGGGCGACATAGGGATAAGAATCTTGTCCAAATCCGTCCAATCGACGAATAGGTCCTATCTGTTTACCGATCCAGCACGACCCAGATGTGCATTTGATAACCAAAAGGAGTGAAATGATGAAGCCTGTCCACCTGTCATGGCTATTGGCGCTGACGGCCAGCTTACCGTCGATTGCTGTGGCTGCACCGCTGGCCAAGCCCTCTGCTTTCGCCATTTGCAGCGCTTGCCATCAGGTAACGGCGGGCGCGCGTTCGACTGTTGGGCCGAATCTGTGGGGCGTAGGTGGGCGTAAGGCAGGCAGCTTGCCGGGCTTTGCCTATTCCCCCGCGATGAAGGCCGTGCCGTTCAAATGGGACCAGGCCAAGCTTGTGGCGTTTCTGAAGAATCCCAAGGCTGTGGTGCCGGGGACGCGCATGGCATTTGTCGGCATCTCCGATCCGGCACGGGCGACCGAGGTTGCCAATTATCTGCTGTCCCTGAAATAAGGGGTGGCGCAGGGTAGGGGGAGCATCCTGCCGGCATGAAAAAGGGGCCGTCCAGCATCTGCCGGACGGCCCCTTTTTGTGGATAGGGCGGGAGGGCGTTGGCCCTCCCGCACCATATCTTACTTCTTGTCGCCGCCGCGTGCCTTGAGCGCTTCGCCCAAGATGTCGCCGAGCGATGCACCCGAGTCGGACGAACCGTACTGGGCCACAGCCTGCTTTTCTTCGGCGATCTGCATCGCCTTGATCGAGAAGTTCGGCTTCTTCGAACGGTCGAAACCGATCACCATCGCATCGAACTTCTGGCCGACCTGATAGCGTTCCGGACGCTGTTCGTCGCGATCGCGACCCAGATCCGAACGCTTGATGAAGCCGGTCACGCCATCGTCGCCGACCTGCACTTCAAGGCCGCCGTCACGTACTTCAAGCACGGTCACGGTCACGACTTCGTTCTTGTTGACGCCGCCTGCACCCGAGGTAGCAACTGCCGTCGAAGCGCCAGCGCGTTCGAGCTGCTTGATGCCCAGCGAGATGCGTTCCTTCTCGACGTCGATGTCGAGGACGATGGCCTTGACCATTTCGCCCTTGTGATGAAGGTTGAGCGCTTCTTCGCCCGACACGCCCCATGCGATGTCCGACATGTGAACCATGCCGTCCACATCGCCATCGAGACCGATGAACAGACCGAATTCGGTCGCGTTCTTGACTTCGCCTTCGACTTCCGAGCCGACCGGATGGGCAGCGGCAAAGCCTTCCCACGGGTTGGTCTGGGCTTGCTTGAGGCCAAGCGAGATACGACGCTTTTCGCTGTCGACTTCGAGGATGATGACATCGACTTCCTGGCTCGTCGAAACGATCTTGCCCGGATGCACGTTCTTCTTGGTCCAGCTCATTTCCGAGACGTGGACAAGACCTTCGATGCCAGCTTCCAGTTCGACGAAGGCACCATATTCGGTGATGTTCGTCACGCGACCGGTGAACTTGCCGCCGACCGGATATTTGGCGGCTGCGCCTTCCCACGGATCGCTTTCAAGCTGCTTCATGCCGAGCGAGATGCGCTGCGTGTCGCGGTTGATGCGGATGATCTGCACGCGGACGGTATCGCCGATGTTGATCACTTCGTTCGGGTGCTGGATGCGCTTGTAGCTGAGGTCGGTGACATGCAGCAGGCCGTCGATGCCGCCGAGATCAACGAACGCACCATAATCGGTGATGTTCTTGACGACGCCTTCGATGATCTGGCCTTCCTGCAGGTTCAGCATCAGGCCCGAACGCTGTTCAGCGCGGGTTTCTTCGAGGATCGCACGACGCGAAACGACGATGTTGCCGCGCTTGCGGTCCATCTTCAGGATCTGGAACGGCTGCGGAATATCCATCAGCGGGGTAACGTCGCGCACCGGACGGATGTCGACCTGGCTGCCCGGCAAGAAGGCCACGGCACCGTTCAGATCGACGGTGAAGCCACCCTTGACGCGGCCAAAGATGACGCCTTCGACGCGCGAAGACTGGGTGAATTCTGCTTCGAGCTTGTCCCAAGCTTCTTCGCGACGCGCACGGTCGCGGCTCAGCATGGCTTCGCCATGAACGTTTTCAACGCGATCGACATAGACGTCGACCTTGTCGCCAACGGCGATTTCAGCCTTCTGGCCCGGTGCCGCGAATTCGCGCAGCGCCACGCGACCTTCGGACTTCAGCCCGACGTCGATGATCGCCATGTCGTTTTCGATTGCTGTAACGGTGCCGGTGACGACGCGGCCTTCAAAGCCGTCATTGCCGCCAAGGGATGCTTCAAGAAGTGCCGCGAAATCATCGCGGGTCGGTTGGACCGAGCTTGCCATAGGATCAAATGTTCCTGTCTGTCAGTTTTCCGGCCATTCGGTTGGTTCCGAAGGTCTTTTGGCCGAAGTGCCGCAACGGCCCCATGCCGGTACGGCATCCATTGGACGTTCGAGATCATGGACGTCCGAAAATACGAAAAGGCGTACAGACACATCCGACCAGAAATTGGCGGGGTCTATACGCCGAAGCGGGGACGGCGTTAGCGCCTGTCCCGAATCCGGGCGTCCACAAGCGCAATCGCACGCTGGACGGCCGCGTCTATAGTCAAATCGCTGGTATCTAGCAAGTCGGCATCGGCGGCGCGGACCAGCGGTGCGACAGAGCGTGCGGAATCGCGTTCATCCCGTTGCCGGATGTCGGCAAGGATCGCATCATAGTCATCGGTCGGGTCTTCGCGATGGCGGCGTTCGGCACGAATTTCCGTCCTTGCGGTGACGAACAGCTTGGCATCGGCCTGCGGCACGATCACGCTGCCAATATCGCGGCCATCGATGATCGCGCCCGCGGTCTGCGCCGCAAAGTCGCGCTGGCGGGCAAGCAGGGCTGCGCGCACCGCCGGGTGGATCGAGACGCGGGAGGCAAGGCCGCCTGCGGTTTCGCTGCGTATTGCGGGGTCGTCGAGCAGCGTTTCCGGGAACGCTGCCCCTTTCAACGCGTCCGCCGGGTCGTCCGGATTGCCGCCCTGCTGTGCGGTCGCGATGCCGACAGCGCGATACAACAGGCCGGTATCGAGATGGGGCAGCCCATAATGCCGGGCGAGCGCCTTGGCGATCGTCCCTTTGCCGGATGCTGCGGGGCCATCAACGGCGATAATCATGCGGCGGTGTCGGTCGTAGCGATGGGGCGGGCCTCAGCACCGAGTCGCGTCATCAACGGCACGAAATCGGGAAAGCTCGTCGCAATCGGGGCCATGTCGTCAATCTGTACCGGCTGTTGCGAGACCAGACCGGCAACCGCGAAGCTCATCGCGATGCGGTGATCGAGTCGGGTGGCGATGGTCGCGCTGCCGGGGAATGGATCGCCATTGCGGCCGTCGATGATCAGCCCGTCCTCGACTTCTTCCACCGTCGCACCAATCGCGCGCAGTCCTTCGGCCATCACGGCGATGCGATCCGATTCCTTGACGCGCAATTCTTCCAGCCCGCGCAGCACCGACCGGCCTTTGGCCATGGCAGCGGCGATGAACAGGATCGGGAATTCGTCGACCATGCTCGGCACGATGTCATGTGGTGATTCGATGCCGTGGAGGACGCTGTGGCGCACGCGGATATCGGCCACCGGCTCCCCCCCCACAATGCGCTGGTTGATGAGCTGCACATCGCCGCCCATCGCCTGCAACAAGGTGAACAGTCCGGCGCGAGTCGGGTTGATGCCGACATTTTCGACCGTCACATCCGATCCCGGCACCAGCAACGCGGCCACGACCGGGAAGGCGGCAGAGGATGGATCTCCCGGCACGACGATCTGCTGGGGCTTCAGTTCAGCCTCGCCGCGAATCGTGATCGTGCGCACCCCATCGGCATCGGTATCGACCGTCAGCTCGGCCCCGAATCCGGCCAGCATCTTTTCGCTATGATCGCGGGTCGGGATCGGTTCGATGACAGTCGTGATGCCGGGCGTGTTGAGACCGGCCAGCAAAATCGCCGATTTCACCTGTGCCGATGCGACCGGCAGGCGATAGCGAATCGGCACCGCCGGACAGGCCCCGCGCATCGTCAGCGGTAGGCGTCCTCCCGGCGACGCGGTAAATTCTGCCCCCATTTGCGCTAGCGGCTCGATCACCCGACCCATGGGCCGTTTGGACAGCGACGCATCGCCGGTAAAAGTCGCGGTGATATTATGGCTTGCGATCAGGCCCATCAACAGGCGGGTCGATGTGCCGCTATTGCCCATGTCGAGCGCGGTGTCGGGTTGTAGCAAGCCACCCACGCCCACGCCGTTGATGTGCCAGATGCCGTGCGAATCGCGATTGATCGACGCGCCCATTGCCCGCATTGCCGCCGCCGTCGCCAATACGTCCTCGCCTTCCAACAGCCCCTCGACCCGGCTTTCGCCGACGGCAAGCGCCGATAGCATCAAGGATCGGTGGGAAATTGACTTGTCGCCGGGCACGCGTTCGGTGCCGGTAAGGGGGCCGTGGCTGTGAAAGCTGGCAGAGGCTGGTTTTTCATGCATAGCACCGGGTCTTTGACAGCGCCGTAAAGCTATGGCAAGGCGCAGCGCAATTCGGGAGCGCACGAGCCGCATTTGCGTGGCGGTGCTCCTTGGCAACTTCATACCGCAAATTTGCGAAGCGAAAGGTTCACAACATCGTGATCAAGGCAGAATGGGGCACCAAGCGTACTTGCCCGAAATGCAGCACGCGCTTCTACGACCTCGGCAAGGATGATCCTGTCACCTGCATTAGCTGCGGTGGCTCATGGATGCCGGAGCCTGTGCTGAAGTCCAAGCAGCCGCTGCCGTTCGAAGCGGTGAAGGCTGATGACGTCGATCTGGTCAAGCATGATACGGACCTCGTCGAGGAAGAAGTGCTCAACATCGACGATCAGGAACAGAGCCCGGACGACGAAGTCGACCTCGGTGGCGATGACGATCTCGGCGTTGCGACGACGGATAACGACGACGAAAATTAATCCCTTGCGATTCGGCGCGGCCTTACTTATAGGCCGCGCCAAGCCATTGCGGTGTCACGCATCGCTGGCTGAATGGTGACGGGGCCTTAGCTCAGCTGGGAGAGCGCTACACTGGCAGTGTAGAGGTCAGCGGTTCGATCCCGCTAGGCTCCACCATTTCATTACCGCAGGTTTTTGGGGCTTGGCTTCACTTTTGCAGAAAAGTGGCCGGGCCTTTTTTCGTTTATGGGCAGGTGCTTATGATGCAGGGCTTTACCAGCGGATAAGCGCGGGGATGATGAAGCGACCGATCAGCCCTGAAATCAGGATCGGGACGCTGTGCCAGATGCCGATATGAAAGATATTATCGAGCGGGCAACTGATGCCATAAGCGCATACCCCGATGGCGCCCGCCGCAATGCCGACAAGCAGGCTTGCGCGTTCGGGTGATACCGGGGCGCCACGGCGCAAGCGGTTGGTCAGGGCGGTGGCCATCAACAGGCCAAAACCCGTCCCATAAGCAACGCAATAAAAATCATGTTCAGGAGCAAGGATCGGGGGATCGTCTCGGCGATGAATGGTGGCCATGATCATGGCCGAAAATGGCAACAGGCCCGCCATGGCGGTCGCCCATTTCCAGCCGTCATGCCGATTTCCGACCTGCGGGCCAGACATCATCACGACGCTGCTACCTGCTGCCAGCGAGAGAATCAAAAATAGCCCATTGGCGATCAGGAACATCGGTGGAAACGCGCCTGCCAATAGATCTTCCCGAATGTCCAGCCACAAGGCAGAGAGCGCAAAGCTCGCCAGCGCCGCCAGCATCATCTGGATCATCCCGCCACGGATGCGGAGCGCGCGGACAGGGCGCAACCGTTCGACCAAATCATAAATCAGATGGTCAATTTCCCGAACCATATTCACTGTGCTTTCTCGACCATTGAGGCCAATTTCTTTAATCCTCGATGGATGTTGACCTTGATCAGCGGCTCGCTCTGGCCGCAGGATTGTGCGGCTTCGGCGATGCTGCGGCCTTCGATCTTCACCATCTCTATCGCGCGCGCTTGTGCCGGGGACAAATGGGCGAACAGCCGTTCCAGACTGATCCGCGCGACGATTTCATCCTCATCCCCCTCCCCATGATCGGGGACGTCATCCGCCAGCGCCTGTTCTTCGCGGCGATAGACATGGCGGAGATGGTCGATCCAGCGATAACGCGCGATGGCCGCCAGCCATGGCAAAAAAGGGCGGTCAGGATCATAGCTCGCCAATTTGCGATGGAGTGACAGCAATGTATCCTGCACCAGATCGTCAAGTTGATTCGCCAGCACGCGGCGGCCGAAATATCGGCGCAACCAATGGGCGCATTCCTTCAGCAATGTCCGATAGGCCAGCCTGTCACCCCCTTGGGCGTTGGCCATCAGGCGGGACAGGCTGGCCTCATCGGCGATCATGCAAGCCACTTTCTTGCGATGAGCGCGTCTGCTGAAAATAGCCCGCCACCCCGGACAACCAAGGTCAGCGCGAGCGCAGCCCACAGCGAATGCACCGGCCACCACGCATCGGGATAGACGAAGATCTGGATCATCAGTGTCATGCCCAACAGGCCGAGTGCCGACAGGCGCGTTGCCAATCCCAGCACCAACAGGATCGGGAACAGATGTTCCGCCGTTGTCGCCGCCAAGGTGGCGAATGCTGTGGGCAGGGGGATGCCGCTATATTCTTCGGCAAAAAGGAAGCGGGTGTTTTCGCTGATCGTCAGCCAGCTTCCCTCTTCGATCTTGGCGCGGCCAGAGCGCCAGAATACCCCCGCCAGCGCCAAGCGGACGAGCAGCATGACGCCGCCCTCGACCATCTTGCCAGACAGCACGCACAAGACCTGTCGCCACAGGTGCGTCAAGGCACGCACCGGTCAGGCCTTTTTGGGTGTCAGAGATCCATTGCCCTTGGGCGTCTTGGTCTTGAGGCAAGACCCTGCCTTGACGAGCTTCCACGCATTGCCCTGATAGTCGGTGGTGGAGGTACCGGCACAGCTGGTGCCCGGACCTGCGGCGCAGTCATTCTTGCCGGCCTTGGCAATGCCATAGCATTTTTCGGTCGCCTTTTTGGCTGGACCGGCATCGGCAGCCTGTGCCACGCCAGCGGAAATCGACGCAACCAGTGCCGCAGCACATAGAGATTTTACGGAAGGGCTAAACATCAAACAAACTCCAACGCCAAGCTACTGATACAAAGGAACCCCCTTGCAGGGATTCTGCTATAATTCGGTCACCATAACGGACTGGTTACAGGTCGCTATCAGTAAATTTCCAACAGATAGGTTGCGATCAGATAAATTTTTTATCGGCGTTGTAACCGGCGGTGCGGATGCCGCGAATGAGGCAATGCCACTTTCGGCACATATCATTTCATTCGGAGACCCACTCATGTCCACTCTCGCGAAAAGCATGGGCCTTGCCTCGGCTGCAGCCCTGTTCGCCATGTCCGCTATTGCTGCGGCGAATCCTGCGCATGCACCGGAAGGCAGCACGGGCAAGTTCCTGTCTGCTGACGACGCCGCGCATTGCTATGGCGTCAATAGCTGCAAGGGTAGCGCAGATTGCAAGACCACCACGCATGAATGCAAGGGCATGAATGCGTGCAAGGGTCATGGCTTCAAGGCGCTGACCGCTGGCCAGTGCCTCGCCAAGGGTGGCACCATTGGCGATCTTGGCTGATTGATTTCGGCTTGATCTTGGCCCGGCTGCGCTCCCCCGCAGCCGGGCCATCATGTAAAAAGACTCATTTTCAGGAGCGTGGCGGATGTCGTCTATCCCGAATTTTGTCGGTTTCGGTCTCGGCCTGCGCAAGCAACATTATGCCGATTTCCTGAACCGCGACGTGCCGGTAGATTTCATTGAGATCATTTCCGAAAATTATATGGTCGATGGTGGGCGGCCATTGGCGACGCTGGATGCGATCCGGGCGAAATATCCAGTGGTCATGCATGGCGTATCGATGTCAATCGGATCGGCGCAAGGATTGGACCGCGCCTATTTGCTGCGATTGAAGCAATTGGTGGACCGCGTGTCCCCGTTGTGGGTGTCCGATCATTTATGTTGGACCGGGGTAGATGGCCATAACAGCCATGATCTGTTGCCAGTGCCTTATACCCAAGAGTCGCTCGACATGGTCTGCGCCAATATCATGCAGGCGCAGGAGATATTGGGTAGGCCGATGCTGTTCGAGAACCCGTCGAGCTATCTCACTTTCCCTGATGACGTCATGACGGAATGGGAATTCATGGCCGCGATGTGTCGGCGGACCGGCTGTTATCTGTTGCTTGATATCAATAATGTGTTTGTCAGCGCGACCAATCACGGCTTTTCTGCCGCCGAATATTTGGCGGGCATCCCGGTCGAATATGTGCGGCAGGTGCATCTGGCGGGCCATACGCAGGGCGAGATCCTGATCGACACGCATGACCAGCCGGTGTGCGATGCGGTCTGGGATCTTTATGCGCAAGGCTGCGCGCGCTTTACGCAGGTCGCCACCATGATCGAGCGCGATGACGATATTCCACCGCTTGACGATTTGCTGGCGGAACTGGCGCTGGCCCGCAATTGGGCCGCGCATGCCGGGAAGGTGGCGGCATGAGCCTGCTGACCCTTCAGCGTGATCTGCTGGCGCAATTGCTGTCGGATGATGTACCGTTGCGGCCCGAATGGGATGCGCGATTGGACAAAGGTCTTGCGGTCTATCGCAACGCCTATCGTGCGCGTTTGGTCGCGTGTCTGCGTGAAATGTTCGACAAGAGCTGGTCATGGATTGGCGATGAGAGTTTCGATGCCGCCGCCTGCCATCACCTGATTCTGAATCCGCCGCACAGTTGGACCCTTGACGATATTGGCGAGGGATTCAGCGATACATTGGCCAGCCTGTTTCCGAATGATCCAGAGGTGGAAGAATTGGCATGGCTGGAATGGACGATGCAGCGGGCGTTTTGTGCGACGGATGTCCCGGCCATCTCAGCGAGTGATTTTCCGGTCCTGACCGCCGATTATGATGAAGGCGATTGGACGGCGATGCGGCTTGCATTCGTGCCGAGCCTGTTTGTGCGGCCCATACGCACGGCATGTGGGGAGTTATGGAATGCCATGACTCATGAACAACCGGTGCCGGCCTTGATGTTGGAACAACCGGCATCGCTGATCGTCTGGCGCGAAGGCATGACGCCATGTTTTCGGGTACTGGCGCATGATGAATCGCTGGCGCTTACGATGATGCAATGTGGAGAGAGCTTTGGTGCATTATGTGAGATGCTGGCTGGCGATGCCGATCCGCAAGGGGCCATTGCGACCGCTGGCAGCATCTTGGGCCGTTGGATCGCCGAGGGATTGATCGCGGAAATCCAGTGATCGGTTCATTCGATAGGTTTATGCGTCTTTGCCGCATTTTGCATGTTTAATTCAGGTGCAATAATGAATCGCTTGCAAGTGAACTAAAAACGCTTAAACTCATAACATTGTTCAATGTATCGAGTATGCGTAATATGAATATGATGAACGTTATGGCCGCCCCGCGGTCTGTGCACGAATATGTCAGGGAACTGGCAACCCGCCTCAAATCAGCTGTGAATGTCAGGGACGGGGTCATCGACTTTCGGGAATGCCTGAATGTCGCTGTCGAAATCGAACGACTCCCTGCATTGCTGGAGCCCGGTGTTCGGGAACAGGAAACAACGGATTTCAATCCGCTGATGCTGGGCACTTTGCTGGGTATCAAACAAATCTCGGCGGCGCGCATATTGGCGTGCCTGCTCAATCATCCGGATATGGTCCATAGTCAGGAAAGCCTGTCGGCCCGTTTCGGATTCTCTTCACGCAGCGTGGTCGTCTATATGTCCCATTTGCGGTCGGCGCTGGAACAATTTAGCATGCGCCATTTCGTTCATGCCATCTACAAATCGGGCTATTATGTCAGCGCCGCGGATGTGGAGGTCATGCGGGCCTTCATCACCTCGGCGCAGGCATCGGCACCGGAATCCTTGCACGCCGTCGCTAATTAAGCCGCCGGGTCTGTTTCTCTGCCCTGAGGGCGTATCCAATTCAAAGGATGTCCCTCAGGGTCAGCATATATGTGTAATGAAAGCTCAGCACATCATTGCCTATAGGCGATCGGTATGTGCTGCATTAAGTCTGACGCCAACATTACAAAATATTGCAATAAAATGGTTTTTTGAAATCCTGACACTATATTTACGCAAGCTGCTTTAGCCGTGGCTGAATGCCGTGACATTGCACCGGTGGAGTCTCTTGTGTCTGGGCTGTCCCTCAAATTGGTGCATAGCCCTGAAGAGGCGTGAACCGGAAATGGGTGTGCGCCAGTAAGGGGCGCGCCTCCAAATGACATGATCAGTCCGTTAAAGGCTATTTGAAAAGTTGCGCGCTTCAAAGCGCTATGGGCAATCCGCCGGGTTTCGCGGGACAAATACGGCAATCTGTTTCCAAATTGCCACCAATCCTCGCCAAAACAAAGCGAGCATTGGGTTACGCAACGCTACAAAGAGCGAAACCCGGCCTGTCGGCGCGGTAGTCTGTCCCACCGCCGCGTGCCGACGCCAACTGCGATTTTGCTAGCACTACTAAGTAGTTATGATAATAACCCAAATTGGAAATTCTTCATCCCAGTATGGTAACAATGTATGGATGCGTGGCGTGGTATCGATGAATTCGTTGCGGTTGCGGCGGCGGGAACATTTGCGGCTGCTGCCCGAAAATTCGGCGCAAGCACCACCCATATGAGCAGATCGGTCGCCTTATTGGAAAACCGATTGCAGGTGCAGCTGTTCCATCGCACGACCCGGATGGTCCGCCTGACCGATACCGGCAGGATGTTTTACGAGCAATGCCAGCGATTGTTGCATGATCGGGATGAGGCGATTGCCCAGATCGGTGAACGCGGTGAACCGCAGGGCGAATTGCGGGTGACTTGTTCGGTGGCGATGGGGGAGCGTTTTATCGCCCCGATTCTGCGGCGTTATATCGAAGAATATCCCAAGGTGTCGGTCACGCTCGACCTCACCAATCAGGTGGTGGATATTATTGCTGAAGGCTATGATCTGGCGATTCGCAGCGGAAAATTACCGGATTCGAGTCTGGTCAGCACCCGGATTGCGATGCGCTCGCTATATACTTGCGCCGCGCCTGCTTATCTGGCGCGGGCGGGTACGCTGCATTCCATCAATGATCTGGCACATCACGAATGCGTGGTCGGCACCTCATCGACATGGCAATTCGTTGTGGGCCAGCAAAATGAACTCTTTCGGCCAAAGGGGCGGTGGCGCTGCAATAGTGGGATTACCGTGATTGATGCGGCGCTGGCGGGCATGGGTATTTGCCAAGTGCCGGGTTTTTACGCCTTGCCGCATCTGGCCAATGGCAGTCTGGTTGCGCTGCTGGAGCCATTTCGCGCCAATGATGAGCAGATCTGGGCGGTGTATCCCGAACAACGGCACCAATTGCCCAAGCTGTCGATGCTGGTCGATCGCCTGCGGCATGAATTGCCCGCGATGCTCACAGGATCGCATCCGCCCGTGGCGTAGATCGTGGCTCTGACTTACCGCTCTTGCAAGCGGGGCATCAGTTCCACGAAATTGCAGGGGCGGTGGCGACTATCGAGTTGGGAGAGGAGGATCTGATCCCAGCCGTCTTTCACGGCGCCGGTCGATCCCGGTAGGGCAAATATATAGGTGCCGCGCGCGACGCCCGCACAGGCGCGGGACTGGATGGTGGAGGTGCCGATGCTCGCAAAGCTGAGCCAGCGGAACAACTCGCCAAAGCCGGGAATCAACTTGTCGCACACGCGTTCGACCGCTTCCGGGGTGACATCACGGCCCGTCACGCCGGTGCCGCCAGTCGTGATGATGCAATCGACCGTTTCATCCTCAATCCAGCGATGGAATTGCGCCACAATTTCATCTTGATCGTCGCGCAGGATAGTCCGATCGGCGAGGATATGGCCCGCATTGGTCAACCGCTCGACCAAAGTATCGCCAGACCGATCCTCGGCCAGCGAACGACTGTCGGACACGGTCAGCACCGCAATCCGCACCGGCAGGAAGTTGCGGCTTTCGTCAATCGGCATTCAAGATTCTCCTATTGCCCGCGCTCATCCGCATCGCGGTTTTGCCCGTCATACCGGGAAAGCGCGGCCACATGCCCTGCGATATAGCGGCAAGGCTGGTCGTCGGTTTATTTTCAAGCCGCTGGTACATCCAGTAATTCCGCAGCACGATCATGACATAATTGCGGGTCTCCCAATAAGGGATGGATTCGATATACAACAGCGGATCGCCGTCATGGGCGACCTGTTCATTCCACCGCGCGACTGCGCCTGGCCCGGCATTATAAGCGGCAATGACCTTGGGCAGCAGCCCGCCCGCCGTGTCTTGATCGCGTAGTTTTTCGAGATAAAGCTGGCCATATTCGAGATTAATCGATGGCCGACGCAGCGTCTGAATATCGATGGTTTCGCCGCGACCGCGTGCGATCAATGCCGCCGTGCCGGGCATGACCTGCATCAATCCCTGTGCGCCTGCCGGGCTGACGACCTGTGGCCGAAAGTTCGATTCTTGCAAGCTATGCGCCATCAGCAATGCCCGATCCACGCGCCAGCCATTGGCCGGATTCCAATCGGGCAGGGGATAACGCGCGGCAAGGCCTGTCCGCACGCCCGCCGGGGCATTTTGCGCCAGCCATAATTGGGTGTTAGGCAGGTTCAGCCGGACGGCGAGGTTGATCAGGGCAAGGTGCTGGGATGGATCGCCAATCCGCGCCTGATGCCGGATCAATTTATCGGCCAATTCCAATTCGCCCACATCCGCAAGCGCCATCGCCACGCGGATATTGGGCAGAGTTATTATCTCGCGTTCGATCCTGCTGCCCGCTGGCATTGCGCTCTCTTCCCGCCGTTCCATCCCGAGATATTGCGCGGCGAGCATGCCGTAAAAGCTTTCGCGCTCTGCGGCGGCGCGGCGCATTCGCGCTTGCACCGTTTGCGGGCGGCCACAGGCCATTTCGGATCGCGCCGCCCAGAATTGGCCTGCGGCACGTAGATCACGATCCGTGACCCCTTCGGCGACATTGGCAAAGGCATTGGCGGCGGCGTTGCAATCTTGCTGACGCCAAGCAATCAGCCCGACAATCCAATTGGCCTGCACCGCCCAATTGCCGCTGCCGGATGTGGCGCGGCTGGCCACGGCGCGGGCCGTGTCATCATTGCCCCGGCCATACCATGACCATGCGATGATATAGCGCAATTCCGCCAGCGCATTGGGTGAGATGTTTGCGGCCTCTGCCTCGACCAAGGCCTCCGCCTCGCCGGGCAGATCGGATTTGACGAATTGCATGACCTGCGGCTGCAATTTCGCGGCAATCGGATCAAGCGCAAGGCCGCTATCGAGCTTTTCTCGCTTGGGCGCGCCGCCGACCCAGCTCAGTTTCTGTGGCTGGGGCAGGGCGGGCAGGGTTGATGCCCCACGGGTGCGGGCGAGTCTGGTCAGCGGATCAGCCTCCACCAAATGCGGCGCACGGGCAATGAGCTCCAATAATGGCTGCAATTCAGCCTTGGGGCTGTTCTTGGCGAGAAAGAGTTCCGCCTGGGCAATATCATGCAACGGGCCGTTTTGATCGGCGTTGATCAGATTGGCCGCATCGGCCCAGCGTTGTTCACGCAGCGCCGCAAAGACCGTGCGATATTGTTGCGCCTGCGCGGGGGTCAGCACGCGCAAGGCGGCATCGTCCGAATCGAGTTGCGCGATGGACAGGGTGACCGGCGCGGTCGCGCTTTCCGCATAAGCGGTTGATGCGGACAGCATCGGGGCGGCGATGAGCATCGCCAGCAGTGCAGATGATCCTGCCAGCCCGCGATATCGACGCAACAATTGCATGATCATTGGGCGAATAGTCTCCGAAGCAATTGCAGATCCTGCCACGCCAATGCCTTGGCGGCAGGCTTTTGCAGCAGGAAGCGCGGGTGAAGTGTGACGATAGCGCCGACCTTACCCGCATCATGGTTAATTTCCTGCATATGCTGGCGCGCATCAATCGCACCCGACCCGATCAGCGCACGGCTGGTCGCATCGCCGAGCAATAACACCGCCTGCGGGGCCGCCAATTGGGCCAAGCGCGTGGCAATCGCCGCCAAACGCGGCAGCCACGCGGCTTCGATCCGTCCGCCCGCATGGTACACGGGCAGCAGGCTTGCGACCATCACCTCTGATTCAGCCACCCCAATCGCGGCGAGCATCGCGGAAAGTAAGCGACCGGCGGGGCCATGGAGCAATTGGCCCGCTGGCGAATCGCTATCGTCCGGCCTGATGCTTTCTTCGGGTCTGTCGCCTTCTTCAGGCCGATCGACCAATATCAACAGCCGGGGCGTCGCCGATCCACGCGGGGCAAAGCGGGCAAGGCCGGGGTCGAGCATCGGCGTGGCGGAGGGGTCCTTGATCCATTCGGCAAAGGCTGACAGGATGTCCGGCAGCGGTAAAGATGGTTCAACCATTTGAATTACATGGGTTGTTGGTGCGGGCGCGCCATTTTCTTCGCCGCCCGCGTGCCGTATTTGCACCGGGTCCGGCTTCGGCGCGGCCAGCCATGAATGGGCATCGTCGCTCACCAGACTATCCAGCCCGGCCAGCGCCCACCAGTCCAACATTTGGCCGATCATCGGTTGCGATGTGCTATTCATGACGCTGTTTTGCTCACAGCGCACGAGGTAGCGCGAAAGTCTGCTGTTGACGAGAGGGTCATTTCGAAGGCACGGGACTTGTGAATCGACGCGTGTTTGCGCATCAGCGATATGCGCCAATTGCGGCGGATGATCGCGATGTGCGGCGGCAGTATATTTAAGGAGACGGGCGCGGCCCGGAGTGAAGAGCGGTTTTAGGGGAAGCTAATGACGACTCGTGAATCAATGCCCTATGATGTGGTGATCGTTGGCGGAGGCCCGGCGGGCCTTTCTGCGGCGATCCGCCTCAAGCAGATCAACGCGGATCTTTCGGTCTGCGTGCTGGAAAAGGGCTCGGAAATCGGCGCGCATATTCTGTCTGGCGCGGTGTTCGATCCCAAGGCGATCGATGAACTGCTGCCTGATTGGAAGGAACAGGGCTGCGCCATGGCCGAGGTGCCGGTCACCGAAAACCATCATTGGGTGATGACGGCCAAGGGCCATATGTCTGTCCCGCATATTCTGACCCCGGGCTGGATGCACAATAAGGGGACCTATACCGGTTCGCTTGGCAATCTGTGCCGTTGGTTGGGCAGTCAGGCCGAAAATCTCGGCGTGGAAATTTTCCCGGGCTTCCCGGCAGCCGAAATTCTGTACAATGACGATGGCTCGGTCAAGGGCGTGGCGACCGGCGACATGGGCGTCGCCCGCGATGGCAGTCATAAGGGCGATTATCAGCCGGGCATGGAATTGCATGCCAAATACACGCTGTTCGCCGAAGGCGCGCGCGGTCATCTGACCAAGCAGTTGAAGGCGAAATACGACCTTGAAGCCGATTGCCAGCCGCAGGTCTATGGCATCGGCATGAAGGAATTGTGGGACATCGATCCTGCCAAGCATGAACCGGGCCGGGTGATCCATACCCAAGGCTGGCCGCTGTCGGAGACCGATAGCTGGGGCGGCGGCTTCTTGTATCATCAGGCCAATGGTCAGGTGGCGCTCGGCTTTGTCGTCGCGCTTGATTATCAGAACCCGCATCTCTTCCCGTTCGAAGAATTCCAGCGCTGGAAGCAGCACCCGGAAATCCGCAAGATTCTGGAAGGCGGCAAGCGCATCTCTTATGGCGCGCGCGCGATCAATGAAGGTGGCTGGCAGTCGGTGCCAAAGCTCGCGTTCCCGGGCGGCGCGTTGATCGGCTGTTCGGCCGGTTTCGTGAACGTGCCGCGCATCAAGGGCAGCCACACCGCGATGAAATCGGGCATGCTCGCCGCAGAAAGCATTGCGCTGGCGATTGCCGGGGGCCGCGCACATGACGAGCTGGCCGATTATCAGGTCAATCTTAACGATAGCTGGATTGCGACCGAATTGAAGCTGGTCAAAAATGCCCAGCCCGCGATTGCGAAGTTCGGCGGCGATTATGGCACGTTGCTGGCCGGGATCGATATGTGGATGCGGACCCTCAAGATCGGTCTGCCGATCACGATGAAGCATCACCCGGACTGCACCACGCTGGGCCGTAAGGATCTTTATCCGAAGATCAATTATCCCAAGCCGGATGGCGTGATCAGCTTCGATCGTCTGTCGTCGGTGTTCCTGTCGAACACCAATCATGAAGAGGATCAGCCCTGCCATCTGCAATTGGCCGATCCGAACATTCCGATCGAGGTCAATCTGGCGCTCTATGATGCGCCGGAAACGCGTTATTGCCCGGCAGGCGTGTATGAAATCGTCGGTCAGGATGAAGGTACGCCACGCCTTCAGATCAATGCGCAGAATTGCGTGCATTGCAAAACCTGCGATATCAAGGACCCGACACAGAATATTACTTGGGTGACGCCGGAGGGCGGTGGAGGTCCGAATTACCCCAATATGTAAAATGCTTGCGGGAAGATCGCCATATATTGTCTTGATGGCGGTCTTCCTCGCGCTTGTACCATCTGCCCCGGCTGTCGCACGCGCACCCGTTCGATCAGCCTTGGCCGATTATGTCCGTGCGCGGGTGGCGGATAGCGATGGCGATTCCGCCACGGCGCTGGCGGGATATCACGCCGCGTCAAAGTCTTTTCCCAATGACGCCGTATTGGCCAGTCGGCTGTTTCGTCAGGCCATTATGCAAGGCGACATGCCGCGCACGCTGGAAACTGCCCGCAAGCTCGATGCGCAAAACCGCTTGCCTGCGGATGCCCGTTTCCTGCTGATCGTCGATGCGATCAACCATCATGATGATAGCCTCGCCAAATCCCATGCGGCGCGACTGGAGCAAGAATCGGTCTTTGGTTTTACCGGCCCGATTCTGCGGGCGTGGCTGGCCTTTGGCGCGCATGAAGCCGACCCCTTCGCGCAATTGAACGGACCCGCCGTCGATCCCTCCTTTGCCAGCTATTATGACGAGCATCGCTGCTTGCTGCTGCTCGCCAGCGGCAAGGCGAATGAGGGCGTGGCCATGGCGCGCAACCTGATCGGCTCGTCCGGCGAGGGTCGCGCGATCCGTTTACAGATGCTGGCGGCGACCGCGTTGGCGCAGGCGGGCAAGCGCAATGAGGCGCTGGAGATACTGGCGGGCGATGACCCAACACTGGTTGCAGCGCGGCAGCGGCTGAACACTGGGCAGTCGTTCGTGCGCCCGGTCACCACCGCGACCCAAGGCATTGCCGATTTATTGTTGCGATTGGCATCGGATGTGAATCGCGAACGGGTAACGCCGATGGCGCTGACCATCGCGCGCGCAGCGCTGTTGGCCAATCCGACCCTGACCGAAAGCCGGATGTTCACGAGCGGGCTGCTCGCTGCATCGGATCAACCGCGTCTCGGCCTCACCCTGCTGCCGGACGAGGCGCATGATGTATATGGTGCGACGATAGCAATCCTGCGTATTCAGTTGCTGGAAAAGGCAGGTGACACGGTGCAGGCAGTGGTCGTGGCCGAACGGCTTGCCCGTGCCCCGGATGCATCAGACGAGGATTGGACGCGATTGGCCGATCTGTATAGCGATGTCGGGCGTTATCAGGATGCATCGGATGCCTTTCAACGGGCTATCGCATTGGTCGAGGCCAAAAGCGGCAAGGACGCCGTGCCTTGGTCCTATCGCCTGCTTTTTGGTGGCGCGCTGGAGAAATCCGGCGATTGGCACGCAGCGAAGGCGGAATTGACCGAGGCAGTGCGACTTGGCCCGGATCAGCCGGTGGCACTCAATTATCTCGGCTATGCCCAGCTTGCCCGGCGCGAAAATCTGGAAGAGGCGGAGAAATTGATCGAACGCGCGGCGACGCTGCGACCCGATGATCCCGCCATTACCGATTCGCTCGGCTGGACCTATTTCGTGCGCGGCCAGCATCAAAAGGCCATCGACACGCTGGAACGCGCGGTGATCGCCGAACCGGCAGAGCCGACGATCAATGAACATCTGGGCGATGCCTATTGGCAGGTCGGTCGCAAGATCGATGCGCGTTATGCATGGAATGCGGCGCTTGTGCATGCCGAGCCAGCGGAGGCCGAACGCTTGCGGACCAAGATCGACCGGGGGCTGACACCGGAAACGACCTCTCCTTGATGGCCACGACGATGTTGTTCGAAACGGCTTTTGCGAAGATCAACCTCGCGCTGCACGTGCGTCGGCGGCGCGACGATGGCTATCATGACATTGAAACCGTCTTCGCCTTTGCGCAGGCAGGTGATGCATTATCGGCCGAATTGGCAGATGAGGTGTGTCTCACGCTGACCGGGCCTTTTGGCGCGGTGTTGGCGGTGGATGAGGCGGATAATCTCGTTTTAAGGGCCGCCCGCGCGGTGCAGCAATCATTCGGCATCAAGGCCGGGGCGCATCTGACGCTGGATAAGCGCCTGCCGGTTGCCTCCGGCATTGGCGGCGGTTCGGCGGATGCGGCGGCGGCGCTGCGCTTGCTGGCGCGTCTATGGGGGCTTGATCCCAGCGACCCACGCCTGATGACGATTGCCGAACTCTTGGGGTCTGATGTGCCAGCCTGTCTGGGGTCGGTGACCGGCTGGGCCGATGGACGGGGTTTTCCGGTACAACCGGTCGAGGCGCAGGGCTTGTCGGACACGCCGTTGCTGCTCGTCAATCCGGGCGTGGCGGTCGCGACCGGCCCGGTGTTTCGCGCATGGGATGGGGTCGATCGCGGGCCATTGGCGGCGGACGCCAGCATCGAGGCAGCATGTGCCGGGCGGAACGATTTGCAACCACCGGCCATATCGCTTGCGCCCGTGATCGGTGAATTGCTGGCCTTATTGGCGGATACCGCACCGCGCTTATCGCGCATGTCCGGGTCCGGGGCGACATGTTTTGCACTCTATGAAAGTCTCGCGGCCCGCGATACGGCGGCGGCGATGGTCGCCGCGCGCCACCCCGATTTCTGGACCTTAGCGACCGCACTTCGCTAATATTATTGCGCCAGCAATTGCTCTGCCCGTTCCAGATCGACCGACACCAGTCGACTGACGCCGCGCTCCACCATCGTCACGCCGAACAGCCGGTCCATCCGGCTCATCGTCACGGCATTATGGGTGACAATCAGATAACGGGTCTCGGTTTCCTGCTTCATCTGATCAAGCAAATCGCAGAATCGCTCGATATTCGCATCGTCGAGCGGGGCATCGACCTCGTCCAATACGCAAATCGGCGCGGGGTTGGTGAGGAACAGGCCAAAGATCAATGCGACCGCCGTCAACGCCTGTTCGCCACCCGACAGCAGGGTCAGCGACGCGAGCCTCTTACCCGGCGGCTGGGCAAGAATTTCCAGCCCGGCCTCTAGCGGATCGTCGCTATCGACCAATTCGAGATGCGCTTCGCCGCCACCGAACAAGGTCGTGAACAGGCGCCGGAAATGGCCGTCCACCGCCTCGAATGCGGCCAACAATCGTGCGCGGCCTTCGCGGTTGAGGCTGCCGATGGAGCCGCGCAGGCGGTTGATCGCCAGATGCAGTTCATCGCGCTCCCGCGTGCTGACCTCGCGGACCTGTTCCAATTCGCTCAATTCCTGTTCGGCGACAAGATTGACCGGGCCAAGCCGTTCGCGGTCGAGGGTCGCGCGTTCAAGCTTGGCCGATTCCCCGCCGACATCGCCGACATCCGTTGCGGCAAAGCCGATTTTCTCCGGTAATACCGGGGCAGGGCATTCAAACCGCTCACCCGCCACCCGGCCCATTTCGACCCGGCGCAATTCCTGATTTTCAAGCCGTGCCGCCGCACCCGCCCGTGTCTCACGCGCGGCCGCCAATGCTTCGCCTGTAGTGCCTGCGCCCTGTTCCGCATATCGCAGCGCGGCCTCGGCCTCTTGTTCCGATGCAGCACGTTCTATCGACAAAGCGGCGGCGCGGTCGTTTTCTGCTTCAAGCCCGGTAATCAATAGTGCCAGCCGTGCCGGGCGGTCTTGCTGTTCGGCCTGTTCACGGGTGATGTCTTCAAAACGCTGCTGCATCTCGCGCAGGCGTTTGGCCGCGTCCCCGGCGCGTGATTTCCAGCCGCGTATTTCAGCGCGAATGGCCTCCCGACGTGCGTGATCGCGCCCGATCCGGCCTTGCAGCCCGGCCAATTCGCTGCGGGCCTGTCCGAATTGATCACGGGCACGGTCATGTTGGGCGCGCAGGTCCGCCACTTGCGCGTTGATCTGCTGTTGGTCCGGCAAGGCGGCTTTGGCGGCTTCGGCTTCGGCGCATTGCTGCTTGGCGGCATCGCGGCCAGCGGCGGCGCGGGTCGCGCGTTCATCAAGGGCGCGGCGCTGGTCGGCCAGCCGGTCAATCGCGGCGCGGGCCTGATCGCCATCGCGCAGCGCTTGGCGTTGCTCGGCTTCTGCCTTGGCCAGCGCATCGCGGGCGGAACGTTCATCCTCGCGGGCGCGATTGACCTGTTGTTGCGCAGACTGTTCGGCCTGTTCTGCCGCTGCCAATATTGCGCGGGCATCGGGCATTTGTTGTTCGAGCGCGGCGAGCCGGTTGATCCGCATCAGCCGCGCCGCGGCATCGGCACCGACCCCGGTCGCGATATAGCCGTCCCAGCGCCGCAACCGGCCATCTTGTGTCACCAGCCGTTGCCCGACCTGCAAGATGCGTGTGCCATCGTCTTGATCGACCACCCCGACCTGTTGTAATCTGCGCCGCAACACATCCGGGGCCTGCACTTTATCGGCGAGACAAATCGCGCCTTTGGGCAAGGCCGGATCGCTTGTGTTCAGTTCGGCCCCGCCCCAATAACGAGCATTGCCGGGCTTCAGACCTGCATCCAGTTCATCGCCAAGGGCGGCGGCCAACGCCTGTTCAAAGCCCGGATCGGCGCGGACATGGCCGATGGCGCGGTCGGCGGTGTCGCCGTTTTTCAACGCCTTGCTCAATGCGCGGGCCTCGGATTCCAGCGTCGCCAATTGTGCGCGACGCTCCCCGACCTGTGCCTGCGCCACCTCGCGCGCCTTGGCGGCGGCATCGCGGGCCTGTTCGGCGGTGGCGATGGCGTCGCTCGCCGTCATGATGATCTGGCCGGTCGCGCCTGCCCGCGCCTCGGCCTCGGCCAGCGCGGTCTTGAGCGGGGCCTCATCCGGCAGGCGTTGTTGTTCGGCTGCAACCGCCGCGCAATCCTGTTCAGTGCGGGCGACTGCCTGTTTGGCGGTTTGCAAGGCGGCCTCGGCCACGCGGGCATCGGCAAGGGCGGATGCCTGTTCGGTCTGGGCGCGGGCCAAGGCCAGTTCCGCCGCATGGGTGGTTTCGGACAGATGCGCGACCAGCGCTTCGCGATTGGCCTGTTCCTTGTCGGACTGGGCCAAGGTCGTGGCCAGCGATTTATCCTCTTCCTCCAGACGGGAAAGCGCCTCTGCCGCATCATGGCCAAGCGCATCCTCGCGGCCCTGATCTTGCAGCAAGGCCTCACGACGTTCCTGCAATTCGCGCAGGCGGCGTTCGGTCATCCCCAGTTCCTGCCGGTTGCTGGCAAGCTGTTGGGCAATGTCATTGGCGGCATCTCGGGCCTTTTGCGCGGCGGCGCGGGCCTGTGCGAGGGTGGCGACGGCCTGTTCCTGCGCGGCGCGGGCCTCGTCCTGCTTTGTCTGGGCGGCTGTGACGGCGGCCTCTGCCGCGCTGGCTTCCTTGCGGGCGGCCTCGGCGGCGGCAACGGCATCGCGCCATTTGGCGAAGATCAACCGCGCCTCGAACAGCCGCACTTCCTCGGTCAGCACGCGGTAACGCTCGGCGGTGCGGGCCTGACGCTTCAGTGCATTGGCGCGTTGCTCCATCTCAGCCAGCACTTCATCCAGCCGGGTGAGATTGCCCTCGGTCGCCCGCAGCTTTTGCTCGGCATCCTTGCGGCGGACATGAAGGCCGGAAATCCCCGCCGCCTCTTCCAGCATCTGGCGGCGTTCGGCGGGCTTGGCGGCAATAACGGCGGCAATCTTACCTTGGCTTACCAGCGCCGGGCTATGCGCCCCGGTCGCGGCATCGGCGAACAATAACGATACATCCTTGGCGCGGACATCGCGGCCATTCAGGCGATAGGCCGACCCCGCGCCGCGTTCGATCCGGCGGACGACCTCGACTTCGCCATCATGCGGTACGCCGCTGCCGGGCAGGCCGGGGGTATGCGCGCCGCCTTGTTCGATCAACAAAGACACTTCGGCAAAATCGCGGGCAGGGCGGCTGGTGGTGCCCGCGAAGATCACGTCTTCCATCCCGCCGCCGCGCATGGATTTGGCGCTGGCTTCGCCCATGACCCAGCGAATGGCCTCCAGCAAATTGGATTTGCCGCAACCATTCGGGCCGACGACCCCGGTCAGCCCCGGCTCGATTCGCAGTTCCGCCGCATCGACGAAACTTTTGAATCCGCTGAGCTTGAGCCGCCGGATTTTCATGCAGTCAGCGCCAGAAAGCGATCACTGAACCGTTCAAAGCGCGGCCTTGATCTTCGGTTCCAGCGCCGTCCATTCGGCGACATCGTCGACGCGCTTGCCATTGATCAGGAACATCGGCGTGCCGGTCAGCTGATATTCGTTGACCGCGCGGTTGCGCATGGCGACGAGCTGATCCAGCGACTTTTGATCGGTAAGGCAGGCATTGGCCTTGGCCGCAGGAATGCCGCGCTGCGCGACAAAGGCGGTGAGGCCGGTCGCCTGACCGAGAAACTGGAATTGCTGCGCCGGGGTCATCGTGCTGAGACGCTGCTGATCAGCCTGTGTCATGCCTTGCGCTTTTTCGAACATCGCGGCCTGATTGGCGAACATCTGTTCAGTCAGCTTGGCATAAGGCTTGGCCCCGCCGCAGCGGCTGAGCAACGCGCCGACGACATCGATCGGATCGCGCACAAAGTTGCGGATCTCGAGCGAAACCTTGCCGCTGGCGATATATTGCGCCTTCAATGCAGGCACGCCCTTTGCGGCGAAATCGGCGCAATGCGAGCAGGTGAGCGAGGCATATTCAACCAGCTTCACCTTGGCATTGGGATTACCGATGCGAAAGCCGCCATCTGCGGTGGCCGTCACATTTTCGACCCAGCCGCCGCTGATGGCACCCGCGCCCGCATTGGCCGCTGGCTTGGCCTCCGCCTCATTGCTGGCAGTCGGGTTCTGATTGCATCCTGCCAGCAGGAGGAGTCCGATTGTAAAGGTCTTGAAATGGCGGGGGCGCATCTGGGTGAAGCTCCTTGGATGGGTTTACGGTTACTTGTTGTTTCAGGACGGCTTGCCCGGTTCGGGCTTCGCTTTGTCGGCTTTCTGCCCGATTAGGGGCGTCTCGTCAAAGACTGGTGCGCCGAGGCTATCGGCCATCGCGCCCGCGAGTGATTCAAGGCAGGCGCGCAGTTCCGGATCGGCGATCGGGCGCAGGCCCGGACCCAAGGGTAAAGGCACGGAACGAAGGCTGGGCGGGCTTTTGCGTTCCGGGCGGACGGTGGCGATGCGATCCTGACGCAACACGATCCGCGCCACCGCGCCATAGCCGAAAAAGCGGTTGGTGCGTTCAATGATGTCGGGAATAACATGCTGCATCATCGGTGCATGGGCCGGTTCCACCACCAAAGTCATGACGCCATTGCCGCGTTGTCCTTTGGGGAAACGGATCGATTCCGGCGCGGAGACTTGTGCATAACGCGCCCCGGCGATTTCCGGCCAGCGGCTGATGATCGACGATTGGACGAAACCGAATCGGCGAAACGACATGCGCCCGACATCGGGCAGCAATTCGCCCACGCGACGGCTGCGCTTGCGGCGGTCGGCGGGTTCGCCGCTGGTTGGTTTGCGCCCTTTTGTCATGCGCGCTTCCATGCCATAGCGCTGGCATGGCTGTCGACAGCACATCCCGGATCGCCCGCAGTTTATTGCGCTGGTATGATCAATATGCGCGGGACTTGCCTTGGCGGGTCCGGCCCGGCAGCAATGTCGCGCCCGATCCGTATCGCGTCTGGCTGTCCGAAGTCATGCTGCAACAAACGACCGTCGCCACAGTGCGCGAACGCTTCGATCTGTTTCTGACGCGCTGGCCCGCGGTCGCTGAGCTGGCGGCGGCGGATGATTCGGATGTTCTCGCGGCATGGGCGGGGCTTGGCTATTATGCGCGGGCGCGCAATCTGATCGCCTGCGCGCGCACGGTCGCACAGGCGCATGGCGGGACTTTTCCATCGAGCGAGGAGGCGCTGCGCGGCCTGCCCGGCATCGGGCCTTATACGGCCGCCGCGATCGCCGCTTTTGCTTTTGGTCAGCGGGCGGTGGTGGTCGATGGCAATGTGGAGCGGATCGTCAGCCGGTTGTTCGCGATCGATACGCCGCTCCCGGCATCGCGTCCGGAAATCTATCGCAAGATGGATAGCATTACGCCCGATGCGCGGGCGGGAGATTTCGCACAGGCGATGATGGATCTCGCCACCGCCATTTGCCAGCCCAAGCGCGCCGATTGCCTGATTTGCCCGTTGCATGACGATTGCGCGGGGCGGGGCGCGGCGGACCCATTGCGCTTTCCGGTCAAGGCGGCGCGCAAATTACGCCCGGTGCGCCATGGCGAGGTCTGGTGGGTGACGCGCGGGGATGAGGTGCTGCTGGTCCGCCGCCCTGACAAGGGCTTGCTCGGCGGGATGCGGGGTTTGCCGGGTAGCGACTGGCGCGACGGGCCGGGGGATATGCCGGGTAAGATCGGGGCCGATGTCGTCCATGTCTTCACCCATTTTGAATTGCGGCTGCGAATCATGACGATGACGGCGGATGAGGCCAGCGCCCATCAACTGACCGGCGAATATTGGCCCATCGAACAATTGGACGAGGCCGGTCTGCCGACCCTATACACGAAAGTCGCAGATAAGATGGGAGTAGGTTTATCATGACGGGCATTGGGTTTACGGGAGCGCCGCTCGACCGGAATGATGCGATGCGCAACGATGTGGTGGCGATTGCCGCGGCATTGCGCAGCCCCTTGGCACGGCTGTTGCGGATGGAGGGGCTGGAACCGGCCTTATCCGAAGATTGGGCACTGATCTGGGATGATGTGCCTGCGGACGCGCAGCATGCGGATTATATCTTTCTCGGCCTGTATGATGATGCGCCCTGCTTTGCCGCATTGCCGCCGCGCCCCGCCAATCCAACCGTGTCGCGGCCCGGCTGGCATTTGTTAAGTACCCTGCCCGACGATCAGGCGGCGATTTGGGGCGCGGCGAAGAGCGTGATCGATTGGCATTGGCGGCATGGATTTTGCGCCGTGTGCGGTTCCCCCAGCACAGTATTTCGCGGCGGTTGGGCGCGGCGTTGCAATGATTGCAATGCCGAACATTATCCGCGCGTCGATCCGGTGGTGATCATGCTGGCGGTGGATGGTGAACGCGCCTTGGTCGGAAGGCAGCCGAGCTTTCCCGCGGGCCGTTATTCGGCGCTCGCAGGCTTTATCGAACCGGGCGAATCATTGGAAGAAGCGGTGCGCCGCGAAATTTATGAAGAAGCGGGCGTGCGCTGCGGCGCGGTTCATTATGTGGCGAGCCAGCCCTGGCCATTCCCTTCATCATTGATGATCGCATGCATTGCCGAGGCAGAAACGACTGATATCGTGCTGGATGAAAATGAGTTGGAACATGCGTTTTGGGTGGAAAAGGCCGATGTACAACAGGCATTTGACCCCAATTGTGCAGACCCGGTTTTCATCCTGCCGCCACCCCAGGCAATTGCCCATCATTTGTTCCTGCATTGGGCGTTTCACCGTTGATCGGCCGGCTGCGTCCGGCCAAATTGGTTAACTAAAAGTCAACGACGCGTTTACCAGCCTTTAGCCATGTGCGGTTAAACCGGTCGCATGGAACTGGTACCAAGCCTCTTTGAACGGATGACCGACGCGACCCCGGTCAGCGCATTTGATTATGCGCTGCTCAAGGTCGCCATCCGTATGGCATGCGCCGAAACTCCGACAGCGCGTATCGCTGCGGGGCAGGCGACTGTTGGTGCGCCCCGTAACCGGGCGCATCGAGAGGCGGATCGGCTTGTCAGTCTTTTTGCCGGGGCTGGCGCGTCTTCCGGGCAATATATCGAATCGGGAAGCTTTAATCGTTTCACCGCCAATGGGAGGCGTTGAGATGGAGAAATTTTCCATGAATCGCCTGTTTACCAAGGCGTTCAAAGCTTCCTTCAAGTGCAGTGGCGTATGCGGATCTTGTGACTGTGCACTGGGTGCACAGATGTCATTTTGAGGGTAAAATGATCGAGAATCAAAACATACGTCCTGCTCAGGTTATCGGGCCGCTCGGAGAGCCGCTGACCCTTGAATCTCTCCCGCCCATCGGCACGACGCGTTGGGTTGTCCGCCGCAAGGCCGAGGTGGTGGCTGCCGTCAATGGCGGCCTGCTCTCGGTCGATGAGGTGTGCGAACGTTATAGCCTGACATTGGAAGAATTCGCGAGCTGGCAGCGTGCGATCGACCGTTCGGGCATGCCTGGCCTGCGGGTCACGCGCATCCAGCATTATAAATCGCTGTACGAACGCCAACAAAAATTCTGAATGGCTGATGGGTCTCGGCCCATAGACTAGGCTGCATTCACTGTCCCGGCCTGCCCATTAGGGCGGGCCGGGATTGTGTTTCCGGGGGCGAACCGCCTTATGTTTTCGAATCAGGGAATAAGCTCGGCGAGCGCGGCCATCGCGTCGCGAGGTTCACTTGTTACAGGGGCGGCTGGATCTGCTACGCCTTTTGCTTCGGACGTGCCATATAGCACCCAACCATTGGGGGTCAGTGTTTCCAGCGGTTGATAATTGGTCTTATATTCCATGCGTTTGGCGCCCTGAACCCAATAGCCGAGATAGACATAAGGCAGGCCCGCATTGCGCGCGCGCATGATGTGATCGAGGATGATGAACGTGCCAAGCCCGGTGCGCGCTTTATGTTCCGGATCGTAAAAACTGTAGACCATCGACAGGCCATCGGCCTGCTGATCGGTCAGGCACGCGCCCACCAACTTGCCAGGCAAGCCATCGCTGCGCGGCTCGCGATATTCGATGATGCTGGTGTGGACCGGAGTCTGTTCGACCATATCGGCAAAATCGACCTCATCCATGCCGACCATGCCGCCATCGGGGTGACGCTGATTGAGATAGCGTTGCAGCAATTCAAATTGTTCGGTCGTCGTCCACGGCTTGCACGCGGTGACGACGAGATCGGCATTGCGGCGCATCAGCTTGCGCTGAGTCGCATTGGCGACGAATCCATCGCAGACCACCCGCACCGAGGTGCAGGCCGTGCAGCTCGGGCAGCTTGGGCGATAGGCGACGGACTGGCTGCGACGGAAACCGATTCGGCCAAGCGCATCATTGAGTTCGATCGCATTGGGCCCGCTCAATTCGGTAAACACCTTCCGCTCGGTCTTGCCGGGCAGATAGGGGCAGGGTGACGGCGTCGTCACAAAGAATCGCGGGAATCGAAACGGTGCGGTCACTATCCGGCCTGCCTCTGCGTCCCAAGTTGCGTCATTTATGGAATATGGAGCCTGTGACCCCGGATGAAAAGACCATTAACCAAGAAAACGCAGTTAATGCTGAATCTTCCGTTTACCATAATGCGTATTAATGGCTGAAAATGTCGGATTTTGGCCCAACTTTATGGCCACCAAATGATCATCAAACCGGATCAAATGGTGGGCGCTGACGGGCTCGAACCGCCGACCCTCTCGGTGTAAACGAGATGCTCTACCAACTGAGCTAAGCGCCCCCTTATCGGGTGCAACACCCTTTAGGGTGATTTTCCCGCAGGTCAATCTCCCGCTTGCATGATTATCGGCCTGTGCGTCCGATTATCAAACGGCGGCGCCGACCACGCTTTCCGGCAGGTCCTTGCCGAACACCCGCTGATAATATTCCGCCACCAATGCACGCTCTGCTTCATCGCATTTGTTGAGGAAGGTCAGGCGGAAGGCAAAGCCGACATCGCCGAAAATCGTGGTGTTCTGCGCCCAGCTGATCACGGTGCGCGGGCTCATCACGGTCGAAATATCGCCATTGATAAAGCCCTGACGCGTCAGATCGGCCACCTTGACCATATTCGCGACGACCTGCGGATCGGTTTCGCCGACCTTGGCCAGCACGATCTTCGCTTCGGTCGCGGCGGGGAGGTAGTTCAGCGTCACCACCAGATTCCAGCGGTCCATCTGGCCCTGGTTGATCTGCTGCGTGCCATGATACAGCCCGCTGGTATCGCCAAGGCCGATGGTGTTGGCAGTGGCGAACATGCGGAACCATTTGTTCGGGCGAATCACCCGATTCTGATCGAGCAGCGTCAATTTGCCATCGGTTTCAAGCACGCGCTGGATCACGAACATCACATCGGGGCGGCCCGCGTCATATTCGTCAAACACAAGTGCGGTCGGCGTCTGCAATGCCCAAGGCAACAGGCCTTCGCGGAATTCGGTGACTTGCAGGCCATCGCGCAACACAATCGCATCGCGGCCAATCAGGTCGATACGGCTGATATGGGCATCGAGGTTGATGCGCACGCATGGCCAGTTGAGGCGCGCGGCCACCTGTTCGATATGCGATGATTTCCCGGTGCCGTGATAGCCCTGAATCATCACGCGGCGGTTAAAGGCAAAGCCCGCCGCAATCGCCAGCGTCGTATCCGGGTCGAACACATAGGTCGGATCGATATCCGGCACGCGTTCGTCGGCCTCGGAAAAGGCGGGAATTTCCATGTCGGTATCGATGCCGAACAGATCGCGCGCCTTGACCATCCGGTCGGGTGCTTCAAGCACCGTCGCCGTACGGCTGTCAGGCTGAATATCCGGGATAGTCGTCATCGTCACGCATCTCCATTGCTGCACGCGTCCCATAGGCGGTGCGACCTAGTGAAGGCAAGTCATGTGAAGAATCTTCAGGCGAACAGGGGCGAACCCTTGAGCGTCTGATAGGCCTCGATCACTTGTTGCAGCCGTTGTTCATGCCGCCGGTCGCCGCCATTGCGATCCGGGTGATATTGGCGGACTAGATCGGAATAACGGGTGCGTAGCGCCTTGCGGTCGGCGTCGGTTTCCAGCCCCAGCACGCGCATCGCCTTGCGGTCTTCCGGGCTGATCATCTTGCCGTCTTTGCGTTCAGCCGCCATGGTCGCGCGAAAACGGGTGCCAATTGCATCGAGCGGATCGGCGAAATCGGCCCAGCGCGGCGGATTATCGACTCCGGCGGTGGGCCGAAACGCGCGGGTTTCGCGTTCCCAACCGGCATAAGGGGCTTGCGCCGCCATGATGTCCTCCGGCTCCATCCCGCGAAAGAAATCATAGCCCTGATTAAAGGCGCGGACATGATCGAGGCAGAGAAACTGGAAATCGCCCGGCCCGTCAAAGCCCGGTTTGCGGCCCGATGGATCGGGGGCGCGAAATTCGCCCGCCGCCGGGCAGCCGGGGTGATTGCAGGCGCGGCCACCATCGCCGATACGGCCATGGAATCGTCCGCGATATTGTTTTGCTCGCTCCATCGCGCGCCTCTATGCTAATCCCGTCTGATGAACAACCACGCCAAAGGGCCGGTCGCGGCCGAAATTGAAAACTTGTTGACGGCTGCATTTGCGCCGCAGCACCTCGCGATCATCAACGATAGCCATCATCACGCGGGCCATCATGGCCATGACGGCACGGGTGAAACGCATTTCACCGTCGAGATCACGGCGGACGCCTTTGCCGGACAAAGCCGGGTCAATCGCCAGCGTATGGTCAACAAGGCGCTGGGCGATATTCCCGGCCAGCGCGTCCATGCCTTTGCGATCAAGGCCAAGGCACCGGGCGAGTAACACGTCCTAACCCTTTGTCGCCTCGCCCATGCGGCGGATGGCGTTGATCTTGTCGTGAAAGCTGGTCCAATCGTCCGATTCGGCGATGGGTGTCCAAATGGCCTCCATTTCGTCGATCAGCATCGTAACCGGGGCGGCATCCGACCAATAATCATGGGCGCGGGCCGCAGGGTTCGCATAAGCCGCGATGGCGTTGCGGAAGGCGGCGAAGTGATCGCCTTGATAGGCCTCGGCCCGATGTGGACAGACCCCGCCGCGCCAATCGAAGAACAGCCGGTCCGGGTTCAGATCGGTCCCCGCCAGCACGCCCTCGACGGCGGTAAACAAGGCCGCATCTTCGTCCTCGCTACGAGAGGTGACGCCAAGCCGTTCCCGGATTTTGCGATGAAAGGCCGGTTCAAACATCTTCGGCCAGATTTCGAGCAGTGGCAGCAATGGTTCGGCGGCGATGATGGTCGTCAGCGCGCGGGCGAGCTGCACCACATTCCAATGGATCGCCTGTGGCTGGCGGCCAAAAGCGTAGAGCCGTTGATGGTCGAAATAGGCGGCGGTGAATTCGCCATCCCATGTCGGTGCGAATCGCCACGGGCCATAATCGAAGCTCTCGCCCGAAATATTGATATTGTCGCTATTCAGCACACCATGGACAAAGCCCGCAGCCATATAGGACGCCGCGAGTTCGGCGGTCTGGCCCGCGACCAGTTCCAGCAACCGGACCGGCGCATCTGCACCCGGTTCCTCATCATAATAATGACGCAGGCAATAATCGACGAGCCGGGCCATGCGCTCTGCATCCTTCAGCGCGGCAAGGCGCTGGAACGTGCCAATACGGATATGGCCATGGGACAGGCGCACCAATACCGCCGAACGGGTGGGCGAGGGTTCGTCATGGCGTTGCAGATTTTCGCCGGTTTCGATCAGCGAGAAGGTCTTCGACGTATTGACGCCGAGCGCCTCCAGCATTTCCGTGGCCAGCACCTCGCGCACCCCGCCTTTCAGCGTCAGCCGACCATCGCCCGCCCGGCTCCACGGTGTCTGGCCCGATCCCTTTGTGCCAAGATCGAGCAAGCGACCATTGCTGTCGCGCATCTGGGCGAAGAGAAAGCCGCGTCCATCGCCAAGATCCGGGTTGTACACCTGAAACTGATGGCCGTGATAACGCATCGCCAAGGGTTCGGGCAGATTATCGGGCAGAGGTTCAAACTTGCCGAAATGCGCGATCCATTCATCATCGCGCAGATGATCCAGCCCCATTTCCGCCGCGTGGCGATCATTGCGAAAGCGAATGACATGGCGCGGAAAACTGGCCGGGCGGACCGGATCGGCAAAACCTTCGCCCAAGGATAAATAAACCGGGTCGGGGCGATAGGGAGTAACTTGCACCTGCGCCTCCTTGCGGCGATAGAAGAGGCCGGGTTTGGACCCGGCGGCGAATGCCCTGAAATGGGCGTTCGACTGGCGATGCGCAAGGATGGTTTAGGCATGGCGGACTGGATTGATGGCTATTATTGGTCGAAAGACGGGCTGCGGCTCCATTATCGCGATTATGCCGGTCGCGATGATCGGCCGCCGATTGTCTGTTTGCCGGGGCTGACGCGCAACGCGCGGGACTTTGCGGCGGTTGCTGATCGGCTGGCGGGCGATTGGCGCGTGATCTGCGTCGATCTGCGCGGGCGCGGCGAAAGCGCCTATGCCAAGGATGCGATGACCTATGTTCCCTTGGTCTATTTGCAGGATATCGATGCGCTACTCAATGAATTGAAGATCGACCGTTTCATCGCCTTTGGCACTTCGCTTGGCGGATTGTTGACGATGCTGCTGGCGAGCGCGGGGGCGCATCGTTTATCGGGCGCGCTGCTAAATGACATTGGGCCGGAATTGGAAGCACAAGGGCTTGAACGGATCAAAACCTATGTCGGGCGTCAGTCCGGCTGGCCAACATGGCTGCATGCCGCCCGCGCCTTGTCCGATAGCAATCGCAACAGCTTTCCCGATTTCACGCTGGAGGACTGGCTCGCTCATGCGAAACGGCTGTGCAAGGTCAATGCCAAGGGCCGGATCAATTTCGATTATGACATGCATATCGCCGATCCGTTCCGCCTGCCGGGCGGAGAGGCCGGTTTCGATGGATGGGCCGCGCTGGAGGCCCTGAAATCCGTGCCCGCTTTGTTGCTGCATGGCGAATTATCGGATCTGTTGAGCGCGAGCAGCGTCCGCAAGATTGATGCGCGGATGCCGTTGATGGAATGTGTGACGGTGCCACGGGTCGGCCATGCGCCGATTTTGAGCGAGCCGGAATCCATCGCCGCCATTGACCGGTTGTTGGCGCGGATGGAGTAAGCAGTGGGCGTAAAATAGGAAATTGAGTTCGATGTGTTCGGTGTTGCGTATTCTCCACCTCCATTCCACCTTCAACCTCGGTGGCAAAGAGGCCCGTGCCGTGCGGTTGATGAACCTGTTCGGGGATCGGGCAAAGCATGTGATTTTATCGTCCGAGCCGGATGCCCTACAGGCGCGCGACCTGATCGACCCCGGCATTGCGGTCGAATTCCCGCGCGATGCGCCACCATTATATGGCAAGCCCTCCATCCGCCGATATTGGCGGTTCGCGCGCTATATGCAGGGGTTCGAGCTTGTCTTGAGTTATAATTGGGGGGCGATGGATGGCGTCATGGCGCATCGCCTGTTGTCCCCGCTGATGAAATTGCCGCCGCTCATCCATCATGAAGATGGCTTCAATAATGACGCGGGCGAGCCGCATAATAAGAAGCGCAATCTTTTTCGCCAATTGGCCCTGACCGGCGACGGGCAATTGGTGGTGCCATCGCAAACATTGCGCCGGATCGCGCAGACGACATGGCAGGTGCCAACACACCGGCTGCATCATATCCCGAACGGTATCGCGGTAGATGCTTATGCACAGGCGATTGAGACCGCGATTCCGGGGTTGCAGCGCAAGGCGGGCGAATTGGTGATCGGCACGGTCGCGGGCTTGCGGGCGGTGAAGAATTTGCCGCGATTGGTTCGGGCCTTTGCGCCGCTTGGGGACATTGCGCGGTTGGTGATTGTCGGCGCGGGGCCGGAACGGGAGGCGATCTTGGCCGAGGCCGCGCGTCTGGGGGTGGCGGACCGGGTGCTGCTCCCCGGATTTCTGCCAAAGCCTGCCGATTTTATCGGGCTGTTCGATATTTTCGCGCTGTCGTCCGATAGCGAGCAATGTCCGATCTCGCTGATGGAGGCGATGGCGGCGGGTCTGCCTGCCGTATCGACCGATGTCGGCGATGTGGCGCAGATGGTGGCCGCGCCCAATCGCGCCTTTGTCACCCCGCTTGGCGATGATGCGGCCTTTGGCGCGGCGCTGCGCCAATTGGTGGAGTCACCCGCATTGCGTCGCCAATTGGGGCAGGCGAATCAGGCGCGGGCCAAGGCCGATTATGACGAGGCAGCAATGGTTGCGCGTTATGCGACGCTATATGGGGTTTCCTTGTAACTGCCCTTCCCCTTTTCCTGACGTCCGAAACCCGATAGAGGCGCGACCATGAGCAAGATTGAAACCCCGCGCCCCATTCGTGGCACTCAGGACATGTATGGCGAACAGGCGGATCGCTTCCACCATGTCGTCCAGACCTTCGATCGGGTGCGTCGCCTCTATGGCTTTCACCGGATCGAAGTGCCGGTGTTCGAATCCACGGCGGTTTTCTCGCGTTCATTGGGCGAAACGACCGATGTCGTGTCGAAGGAAATGTATTCCTTCGAAGACCGGGGCGGCGAATCGCTGACATTGCGACCTGAATTCACGGCGGGCATCGCGCGCGCCTATCTGACCGAGGGTTGGCAGCAATTCGCGCCGATGAAGATCGCGACTCACGGCCCGTTGTTCCGTTATGAACGCCCGCAAAAGGGCCGCTTCCGTCAGTTCCACCAATTGGACGCTGAAGTGATCGGTGCGCCAGAACCGGCGGCGGACATCGAATTATTGTGCTTTGCCGATCAATTGTTGCGCGAATTGGGCGTGGCCGATGGGGTGACGCTGCAACTCAACACCTTGGGTGATACCGAAACCCGCGATGCATGGCGCACGGCACTGGTCGCGCATTTCACCCAGCATAAGGGCGATTTGTCGGCGGAAAGTCAGGATCGTCTGATCAAGAATCCGTTGCGGATTCTCGACAGCAAAGAGGCGCAGGATCGTCCGATTGCCGACAGCGCGCCGGATATCGATGCATTCATGTCGTTGGAAGCGGGCAAATTCTTCGAAACCGTGACCAAGGGCTTGGACGCGGCGGGCGTGCAATGGACGCGCATGGCGCGGCTGGTGCGCGGGCTGGATTATTATCGCCACACCGCGTTTGAATTTGTGACGGACCGGCTGGGCGCGCAGGGCACAGTGCTGGGCGGTGGTCGTTATGATGGGCTGATTGAGGCGTTGGGCGGTTCGCACACCCCGGCGGTGGGCTGGGCGGCCGGGATTGAACGGCTGGCGATGCTGATCGATGCGCCTGCGGTGGCAACGCTGGATGTCGCGATTGTGCCGATGGGCGAAGCGGCGGAACGCGCGGCCTTTGGCCTGTTGGCGGATGTGCGTCGCGCGGGCCTGCGCAGCGAAATGGGCTGGCGCGGCAATATGAAGAAACGGATGCAGCGCGCGGCGGCGGCTGGCGCGCGCTTTGTCGTAATTCTCGGCGATGAGGAATTGGCGCAGGGCGTGGCGATGGTGAAGGACATGGCGACCGGCGAACAACATGCGGTCGCGATGGACGTGCTGGTGGACGCGGTTTCCATCCGATGATCTCGATTCCGGCTGACCGCATCGCCGCCATTCGGGCGCGGCGGGATGAGATGCAGGCGCAAATGGCGACGGGTGATCTGCCTGCCGACCGCTTTGTCGCGATCTCCAAGGAATATGCCGAGATCGAACCTGTCGCCCAAGCGGCGGAACAGGTGCAGTTGCTGCGTGATGAAGTTGCCGGGCTGGAGGCGATCCTCGCCGACCCGGACAGCGATGCCGAGATGCGCGAGATGGCGCGGGATGAATTGGAGGCGCTTAAAGTCCAATTGCCTGAAGCCGACCGGGCGCTAGCGCTCAAATTGCTGCCGCGCGATGCGGCGGATGAACGTCCGGCGATGCTGGAAATCCGTGCCGGGACAGGCGGGGACGAGGCGGCGCTGTTCGCGGGCGATTTGTTCCGCATGTATGCGCGTTTTGCCGAAAATCAGGGCTGGAAGGTGGAAATCATCTCCGCCTCGCCTGCGGATATGGGAGGCTATAAGGAAGTGATCGCCTCGGTGAACGGGCAGGGCGTGTTTGCCAAGCTCAAGTTTGAAAGCGGGGTCCATCGCGTCCAGCGCGTGCCGGTGACCGAATCGGGCGGGCGCATTCACACCTCCGCCGCGACCGTGGCTGTGCTGCCCGAGGCCGAGGATGTCGATGTCCAGATCGACGACAAGGATTTGCGGATCGATGTGTTCCGGTCGTCCGGCCCGGGTGGCCAATCGGTCAACACCACCGATAGCGCGGTGCGGATCACCCATTTGCCCTCCGGTCTTGTCGTCATCCAGCAGGATGAAAAGTCGCAGCACAAGAACAAGGCCAAGGCGATGAAGGTGTTACGTACCCGGCTTTATGAGCTTGAGCGTGAGCGACTGGCCAATGCGCGGGCGGGTGAGCGCAAGTCGATGGTCGGTTCGGGCGATCGTTCGGAACGCATTCGCACCTATAATTTCCCGCAAGGCCGGGTGACGGATCATCGCATCAACCTGACGCTGCATCGCCTGCCGGAAATTCTCGAAGGCCAGATGGATGAACTGCTCGGCGCGCTGATTGCCGAGGATGAAGCGAGCCGCCTCGCCAATCTCCACGATGCTGGCTGATCGCCTTCGCCAAGCGACGGACCAATTGGCAGGGGTGAGCGATACGCCCCGGCTGGATGCGGAATTATTGCTGGCCCATGCGCTGGAGATCAGCCGGGATGCGCTGTTGCTCGGCGCCGCGAACGGCAGGCGGGTACCGGAGGCATTTGAGGCGCTGATCGCACGGCGGCTGGCGCATGAACCCATCGCCTATATTCTCGGCGAGCGCGATTTCTGGACATTGAGCCTGAATGTCGGTCCCGGTGTCCTCATTCCCCGCCCGGATAGCGAGACATTGATCGAGGCGGCGATCGCGTTTTTCAAGGACAGGCAGGCATCGCCTCGATCGATTCTCGACCTTGGCACCGGATCGGGGGCGTTGTTGCTGGCAGCGCTCGATCATTGGCGGCAGGCATTTGGGCTGGGGATCGATCAATCCGAGGTCGCCCTTGGGTTTGCGCGGTCCAATGCGGTGCGTAATAGCATGTCAGATCGGGCCGAATTCCGCCTTGGCAATTGGTGCGAGGGCGTGGAACATCGGTTCGATCTGATCCTGTGCAACCCACCCTATGTTGAAAGCGATGCGGTGCTATCGCCGCAGGTTCACGCATTCGAGCCTGCCAGTGCGTTATTTGCGGGGCCGGACGGGCTGGATGATTATCGCGTGCTGATCCCGCAATTATCCGCCCGGTTGAATGAAGGCGGCGCGGCGGTGCTGGAAATCGGCGCAGGGCAGGCGGCAGATGTGGCGGCGATTGCGCGGGCGGCGGGTTTTGAGGTGCAGGCGCGCAAGGATCTGGCGGGGCATGATCGCGCCCTTGTCCTTTCTCCTGTCCTTTTTTCTTGCAAAGATCGTGTAATTGGCTAATTCACAGGCTCATCGGGGCGTCGATCAGAAAATTTGATCTTAGTTGACCCGTTATGGTGTGACCAGCCCGGCCATTCGCGATAGCGAAAATGGACCTTAAAGCAGGCGCAAGCCCGTTAAAACCGGGCATACCCCAGTTCGGCCGGATATTCGGTACTTTGGAAAGTCTGACGTGATCAATAATCGCCAGAATAATAACAATAACAATCGTCGTCGTAATCGCAGCGGACCGCGCCCTCAGGGCGGCGGTGGCGGCGGTGGCAGCCATCGTCCGGAACAGGGCAATCGCATCGACAATCGCGCGCGCGGCAATGCGCCGCAGCTGCTCGAAAAATACAAGAATCTTGCCCGTGACGCCCAGATGCAGGGCGACCGGGTGATGACGGAATATTATCTCCAATTTGCAGATCATTATTTCCGCGTGCTGGCCGATAATCGCGCCCGTTTTGAAGAACAACAGGCCCAGCGCACCCAGCGTCAGGACATGCCCGCTGAAGTCGAAGGTGTGGCCATGGGCGTTGAAGGCGAACCGATCAACCTGTCGATGGGCCATCAACAAGCATCTGATGAGGATGACGGTGAGTCTGCCGATGACGGCATGATGTCCGGTGATGAACGCCCGCGCGACAATCGCCAGCGTGACGACCGTCCCCGTGATGATCGTCAGCGCGATCAGCGCCCGCGTGAATATCGTAGCCGTGATGATCGCCCCCGCGATGACCGTCCGCGCGAAGATCGCCAGCGCGTGCAACGTCCGCGTCAGGATGAACAACGCGAAATGGGTGATGTGCAGGCCGAACCGTTCGCGCCCGCGCCGCGCCCTGCTGCTGCCCGTCCGGCGGCGCGTCCTGCACCCCGTGCGACGCCGCGTGCCGTGCGCCCGGTGGAAAGCGATGAAGCGCCCGCCCGGATCGACATGGCGGCATTGCCCCCAGCGATTAACGATGCGGTGGAACCGACCGGTGGCGAGGATGCACCCGCACCTCGTCGTCGCGGTCGTCCGCGTCGGGTTGTCAGCGAAGTGGGCGGAGACGCCTGATCGCCTTCTGACGACAATGCAGATGGCATTATAAACGAGCCAGCGGTCGATCCTGATCGCTGGCTCGTTTTGCTTTAGAAGGGCAATGAGAGGCCAAGGCCCGCCAGCCCGCAGATCGCCAGCACGGTGACGACCCCGGTCTTGCGCCAGAACAATAGCAGTCCGGCCAGCACCGCAAGGCCGAGCGCGGCCACATCCAGCGACGACAATATCGGCACGGTCATGTGCAGCGGACCGACAGCGATGGCCGTGTCTTGCGTGAACAGCACATGGAGCGCGAACCACAAGGCGAGATTGGCGATCACCCCGACTACGGCAGCGGTGACGGCGGCAAGGCCGCCTTGAAGGCGCCGCGCATGTTCCAGCCGCTCCATCCATGGGGCGAAGGTGAATATCCACATAAAGCACGGCGCGAATGTCACCCATGTCGTGATGGCCGCGCCCAGCACCCCGGCGAGCAGTGGCGAAAACGGATCGGGCGCGCGCCATGCGGCAAGAAAGCCGACGAACTGCGTCACCATGATCAGCGGGCCGGGTGTTGTTTCCGCCAGCCCAAGTCCATCGCCCATTTCACCGGGGGCCAGCCAGTGCCAATGCTGCACGGCTTCTTGCGCCATATAGGCAAGGACCGCATAGGCGCCGCCAAAGGTCATCACCGCGAGCTTGCTGAAAAATCCGGCGATCTGGAACAGCACATGGTCCGGGCCGAGCATCAGCAGGATCACCACGACCGGGGCGGCCCAAATGACCAGCCACAACGCAATCGTCCGCCATGTCGCCGCCCATAATGAAGTGGCGGGCGGGAGAGCGACGGTTTCCGGCGCATGAACGTGCAAGAGATGTGGCCGCCATGACGTCACGAACATGCCGATGGCGCCCGCGCCCAAGACGATCAACGGAAAGGGCAGGTTGAAGATGAACAGCCCGATAAAGGCCACCACCGCAAGCCAGCGGCTGAACCCGGTTTTAAGTGCGCGCCCGGCCATGCGGGTCAATGCCTGCACCACCAGCGCCAGCACCGCCGCCTTGATGCCAAGGAACAGCGCCGAAAACCAATGCGCGCCCGATGCAGCGACATAGAGCAGAGACAAGGCCAGCATCACCAATGCGCCGGGCAGGACGAACAACATCCCCGCCGCCAGTCCGCCGCGCGCGCCATGCAATTTCCACCCGATCCATGTCGCGAGTTGTTGCGCCTCCGGCCCCGGCAGGAGGTGGCAGAAATTGAGCGCGCGCAGATATTGCCCCTCATCGACCCAGCGGCGGTCGTCGACGATTTCGCGGTGCATCAGGGCGATTTGCCCGGCGGGACCGCCGAAGCTGAGGCAACCGATGCGCGTAAAGACGCGGATCAGTTCGCGCAAAGATGGTGTGGGAACGGGTTCGGAATTCATGCAACACCCCAAATCTTGCGCCGGACCATATCGCCCGCGCGCATTGGATAGAGCAACGCTTGGGCGGGGTGCCTGACCGGGAGGCTGCCTGACCCCGGAGCCGATTTTCTGCCGCCAAATATGATGTCCGTCAATATCTCTGGCCCGCTGCTTGATCTTGTAAAGGCCAAGGGTCTATCCCTTGTGCATGACAGATTTTATCTCCCGATTGCCCAGCCTGATCCAGCCCGATCGCGGACAGCCCGCTACCCGGCTTCATATCATCGACAAGGCCGGTTTTGACCTATGGCTGGCCGGGGCATCCGATGTGCAGCGCAGCCTTGCGCGGGCGGTGGATTTTAAGGGTAAGGACGGGCAGATGCTGATCCTGCCCGGCGATCAACCGGATCAGATTGCCGTGGTGCTGGGGGTCGAGGATGCGGCCAAGCTTGGCTGTTGGAGCCTCGCCAAGCCGGTGTCCGCCTTGCCCGAAGGGGTGTATCGACTGGCCGAGGGCATCGCGATTAATGATGCGATGCTGGGTTGGCTGCTTGGCCAATATCGGTTCGACCGTTATCGCAAGCCCGGCGATCCGCCGAAAGAACGGGTGTTGCTGACCCCTGAACCCGCGAAGATCGAGGCGCAATTGGGGCTGGCGCGGGCCGTGGCCAAGGTGCGCGATCTGGTGAATACGCCAGCGGCAGACATGGGGCCGGCGATGCTGGAAAAGGCGGCGGAGACGCTTGCCAGCGCATTTGGGGCTAGTCTGACCGTGACGCGCGGCGATGTGCTGACGCAGGAATATCCGATGGTGGCTGCCGTGGGTCGGGCGGCGGCGGCGGTGCATGCGCCACGCATGATCGAATTGAGCTGGGGAGATCCGGCGCATCCGGTGGTGGCGATCATCGGCAAGGGCGTGTGCTTTGATTCCGGCGGGCTGGATATCAAGCCAAGCTCGGCGATGCGCTTGATGAAAAAGGACATGGGCGGCGCGGCCCATGCGCTGGCGCTGGCGGAATTGATCATGGCCAATCGCCTGCCGGTGCGGCTGATCCTTTTGGTCCCGGCGGTTGAAAATGCGGTGTCGGGCAATGCGATGCGCCCCGGCGATGTGTTGACCAGCCGCAAGGGGCTGACGGTCGAGATTGGCAATACCGATGCGGAGGGGCGGCTGGTGCTGGCCGATGCATTGACGCGGGCGGGCGAATTGTCGGCGCGGCTGGTGATTGATTTCGCTACCTTGACAGGGGCTGCGCGGGTCGCGCTTGGCCCGGATTTGCCCGCAATGTTCGCCAATGACGATACGCTGGCCGGGCAATTGGCGGCGGCGGCTTTGGAAAGTGACGATCCGATCTGGCGGCTGCCGTTGCACAAACCTTATATGACGATGATTAAATCCGACATTGCCGATATCAACAATGCGGGCGAAGGCGGCATGGCGGGGGCGATTACGGCGGCGCTGTTTCTCGAAAAATTCGTGGGCGAGGGCGCTTTATGGGCGCATCTTGATACGTTCGCCTGGCGCAGCACGGCCAAGCCGGGGCGGCCCAAGGGCGGCGATGCGCTTGGTTTGCGGGCGGTCTGGCGGATGTTGCAAGGGCAGTTCGGGGCAAATGCCGTCTGATCGCCTGATTCACTGGCCCATCCCCCTTTCCCTTATCGCGCAGTTTCCGCTATGGGCCGGGACATATGCGGGCCACATGCGCCCTTGATTGGAAAGACTTTGCTGTGAAGACCCTTTTTGCCCGTTTCGCCGTGCATCTTGATGCGGTGCTCGATCAACTCGAAGCGGAGGGCGCATTGCCCGCCGGGCTGAAGCGTGCCGCCATCACGGTGGAGCCGCCGCGCGATGCGACGCATGGCGATATGTCGACCAATGCGGCGATGGTGCTGGCCAAGGGCGCGGGCACCAATCCGCGCGCGCTGGCAGCACTGATCGGCCCGAAGCTGGAGGCGCTGGATGGCGTTGCGGGGGTCGAGATTGCCGGGCCGGGGTTTATCAACTGGCGCTTGTCGGATGGCGTGTGGCGGAATGAGCTGGCGCTGGTCCACAAGCTAGCCGATGAATATGGCCGTTCGGCGGTGGGCGCAGGGCGTCGCGCCAATGTTGAATATGTGTCCGCCAACCCGACGGGACCGATGCATATGGGCCATTGCCGTGGCGCGGTGGTCGGTGATGCGCTTGCCAATCTGCTGTCCTATGCGAGCTTTGAGGTCACGCGCGAATATTATGTCAATGATGCGGGCGGACAGGTCGATGTCCTCGCCCGCTCAGTACATTTGCGCTATCGCGAGGCACTGGGCGAAGAGATTGATGCGATCCCGGAAGGCCTGTATCCGGGTGAATATCTGATCCCGGTCGGCCAACATCTGGCGACTGAATATGGCCGGAAATTCGTGGATCGTCCGGACAGCGAATGGCTGATCCTGTTTCGCGAAACGGCGGTCGCGATGATGATGGAGATGATCCGCGCCGATCTGGCGCTGCTCGGCATCCATCATGATATTTTCACCTCGGAAGCGACGATCCAACGCGAAAAGCTGCCGGAAGCAGCGGAACGCTGGCTGCGCGTGAATGACCTTGTCTATGATGGCGTGTTGGAGGCCCCGAAGGGCGAAACCCCGGAAGATTGGGAGCCGGTGGAACTTCCCTTGTTCCGTTCGACTAAATTCGGCGACGATCAGGATCGCCCGATCAAGAAATCGAACGGCGGATGGACCTATTTCGGCGCGGACATGGCCTATCATTTCCAAAAGGCGCAACATGCCGATCTGTTGATCGACATTTGGGGTGCCGATCACGCGGGGACCGTGGCCCGGATCAAGGCGGCAGTGGCGGCGTTGACCGAAGGCAAGGTGCCGCTGGAGGTCAAGCTGGTGCAGATGGTGCGCCTGTTGCGTGACGGCGAACCAGTGAAAATGTCCAAGCGCGCGGGCAATTTCGTGACATTGGCGGATGTGGTGCGTGAAGTCGGTAAGGATGTTGTCCGCTTTACGATGCTGACCCGCAAGTCCGATGCCCAGATGGATTTCGATTTTGCCAAGGTGGTCGAGGCCTCGAAGGACAATCCGGTATTCTATGTGCAATATGCCCATGCGCGGATTGCCTCGCTCAAGCGCAAGGCAGCGGCAGAAGGCATGGATGTAACCGGCAAGGCTGATCTCGCCCGGCTGGATGCGGAAGACCTGCAATTGGTGCGCCAGATCGCTCAATTCCCGCGCATGATCGAAGCGGCGGCGGCAAGCCAGGAGCCGCATCGCGTCGCCTTCTATCTTTATGATCTGGCAAGCGCCTTCCATGCCCATTGGAATTTGGGTAATGATCGCGCTGAGCGGCGCTATTTGCTGGCGAATGATGTCGAAACCACGCGGGCGCGTCTGGCCTTGGCCGATGCGGCTGCGCAGATTATCCGTAACGGCCTTGCGATCATGGGGGTCGAGGCGGCACTGGAGATGTAATGATGTCGGATGAGACTGTTATGGGCTCTGGCATAGGCTCTGGCGCGCAGGACGAAGATCGGCTGCCTTGGCTTGAGGCCGTGGATGACGAGGACGGTGCCGAGGGGATTTCGGCGTCCCGCCTGTTCGCGGTGGTGGTGGTCGCGCTGGCTGTGATCGGGCTGGTGATCGGCGGCATCTTCTGGTTGCGGCAGCGCAGCACGGTCGCCGGTGGCAATGGCGATCTGATTGCGGCTGCCCCCGGCGATTATAAGGTGCGCCCGGACGATCCCGGCGGGATGAAGGTCGAAGGCACCGGCGATGTCGCTTATAATGTGTCGGAAGGCGGCGAGGCGGCGGGATCGATCAATTTCGACAACCAGCCAGAAGCTCCGGTGCAAATGGCACAAGAAGTGCGCCCCATGCCGGCAAAGAAGGTGGCAACGGCCCCCGCACAGGCGGTGACGGCCAATGTCGCCAATGGATCGAAATTGCCGGTGACGAAGCCAAAGCCGGTGGTCGCGGCGGCCAAGCCTGTGGCAACGGGCGCGGCGGTTGCGGGATCGGGCATAATCCAGCTTGGTGCCTTCAGCACCACCGATGCCGCCGACAAGGCGTGGAACAGCCTCACCAGCCGCCATCCGCCATTGAAGGCGATGGCCAAGCAGGTGGTGCCGGCCAAGGTGAATGGCGCGAGTGTCTATCGCCTGCGCGCCAGTGCGGGGGCAGAAGCCGCAACGATGTGCGCAGCGCTGAAAGCGGTCGGCGCCAGTTGCAATGTCGTGAACTGATGATCTGATCATTGCGATTAAATGCGTGCGGGTGGAACCATCGCCCGCCGCTTGTTGCTGCTTTGGAATATGGGAGTTTGTATGCGCATCACGATGATTGGCTCGGGCTATGTCGGCCTTGTTTCCGGGGCGTGCTTTGCCGATTTCGGTCATGACGTCATTTGCGTGGACAAGGATGAAGGCAAGATCGAGGCCCTGTTGCAGGGGCGCATGCCGATCTTTGAACCGGGTCTTGATCAACTGGTGGCCAAGAATGTGGCCGCCGGACGGTTGCGTTTCACCACGGGGCTGGCCGATGCGGTGCAGGATGCGGACGCGGTGTTCATTGCGGTGGGCACGCCGTCCCGGCGCGGCGACGGCCATGCGGATTTGCGCTATGTCCATGCGGCGGCGGAAGAGGTCGGGCGCGCGCTCAACCATTTTACGGTCATCGTCAATAAATCGACCGTGCCGGTCGGGACCGGCGATGCGGTCGAACGGATTATCCGCAGTGCCAATCCGGATGCCGATTTCGCCGTGGTGTCGAACCCGGAATTCCTGCGCGAGGGCGCGGCCATCGACGATTTCAAACATCCCGACCGGATCGTGATCGGCGGCGACGATGCGCGCGGGCTGGAGGTGATGCGCGCGATTTATCGCCCGCTTTATCTCAATAAATCGCCGGTGGTGGAAATGAGCCGCCGGGCGGCGGAACTGACCAAATATGCCGGTAATGCGTTTCTGGCGACCAAGATCACCTTTATCAACGAGATCGCCGATCTGTGTGAAAAGGTCGGGGCGGATGTGCAGGATGTGGCGCGCGGCATTGGTCTCGATAATCGGATCGGGTCGAAGTTTCTCCATGCGGGGCCGGGCTATGGCGGTAGCTGCTTTCCCAAGGATACCTTGGCGCTGTTGAAGACGGCGCAGGATTTCGAAGCGCCGCAGCGGATCGTCGAGGCGGTGGTCGCGGTCAATGACAATCGCAAGCGGGCGATGGGCCGCAAGGTCATCGCCGCGATGGGGGGCGATGTGCGCGACAAGTCGGTCGCGATTCTGGGTTTGACGTTCAAGCCCAATACCGATGACATGCGTGACAGTCCGGCCATCGCGATTATCCAGACGCTGCAAGATGCAGGCGCCCGGATACGCGCTTTTGATCCGGAAGGCATGGAACAGGCGAAGCTCGTCCTCGATCATATCGATTATTGCGCCAATGCCTATGAGGCGATGGACGGGGCCGATGCCTTGGTGATCGTGACCGAATGGGATGCGTTCCGCGCGCTTGACCTTGATCGCGCGGCGGGGCTGTTGCGCCAATTGCTGATGGTGGATTTGCGCAATATTTATCCGCGCGATTTGGTGGAACAGGCCGGATTTACCTATCACGCTATCGGGCGCTGAGATTGCTCGCTCTTTTGCTGTAACCGGATTGTTGCCGGTTTAACCTGCTGTTTACCTCATGCTGCTATCGCTTGATCACCAGCGCCGTTGCGCGCGATCGGGTTCCAGTAGTTTTCTGCGTTTGTTGATGCCTCCCTACAAGGTTGGGCCTTATGAACGTCGTCCGAAAACTTCTTGCATGCACGCGTGGTAATGTCCTTGCCCTGACGGCTTTCACTATGCCTTTGCTGGTCGGGGCGGCCGGGATGGGTGTTGATACCGCACAATGGTATTATTGGCGGCGCGAAATGCAATTTGCCGCCGATCAGGCTGCCTTGGCAGGTGCCTATGCGCTGTCGCAGGACAAGGATTGGCAGACCCGCGTCAGCGCGCAGTTCGAGAATAATCGCGAGGTCGCGAGTTTTGCCACGATCGCGTCCAGCCAGCTTTCAAATTTCGGTACAGGCACCGATAATGCGGTGAGCGTTGTTCTGCATGGGACAAAATCTCTGCCATTCAGCGGCATCTTTCTGAAGCGTGGCGTCACGGTCAGCGTGGCCGCGCAGGCTGCCTTTCGCAATGGTGCGGACTGGAGCAGCTGCATGGTGGCGACCAACGCCAGTGAATCCGGCGCGATTACAGTCATCGGCAATGCCAATCTGAACCTTGGTTGCGGTATGGCGGCACTGTCGACCTCCAGCAGCGCCATTGTCATTTCCGGTACGGCGGATATTTCCGCGACATCGATTATCTCTGCAGGCGGTATCGATACGGGCGGGAGTGCTGATTTCGGCGAGGCCATTGTTGCGGAAAATGTCGGTGGTCTCAACGATCCATTCGCCGGTCTGACGCCGCCCGATAATCCCACCCCGCGCACATATAAATGTTCCGGCACCGGCGCCAACGCGACGGCTTCGCTACAACCGGGGACGTACACCAGCCTTGAAACCAAGTGCAATACGACCTTTGCATCGGGTGTTTATGTACTTGATGGCGGTAGCTTTACCATCCGGTCGCAAGATATCGTCACCGGGTCGGGCGTGATGTTCGTGCTGAAAAACGGGGCGACTGTCCATTGGAATGGCGGTGCTGCGGTGACCCTGACGGCCCCTACCGCCGCCCAATTGCCCGCCATGGGCATTACCGATCCCCGCCTCGCCGGGATGCTGATCTTTGAACATCCGTCCACCAATGGCGATGCGGAGAATCATTCAGTGATCAACGGCAATGCTTCGACGGTGATCAACGGCGCTATTTACATGCCCAATACCACATTGTCGTTTAGCGGCACCTCGCGACCGACCAGCCAGTGCCTGATGATGGTCGCGGACAAGCTGGATATCGGCGGCACGACATCGATGAGCAATTTCTGTCCGACCGGTCAGCATTTGCAAGGCAGTGTCGGGTCAACGACCGGCTATGTGCGTTTGGTGGCCTGAGCGATGAAAGCGCAATTTCTCCGTCTGATCCGCGACGATCGCGGCACCTCGATGATCGAACTGGCGATCGTTGCGCCGGTGCTGGCGGGGTTGATGCTTGGCATGGTGGATGTCAGCCTGTTGGTCCAACGGCGGCTGGAGATGCAAGAGGCGACTGCCCAGCTGGCCAATATTGCGGCCTCGACCCCGCCAACTGCGCTGACGCTCGACGGGCTGCGGACGGCGGGCGCGCGCTTGGCGCATGTGCCGGAGGGTCAGATCACCCTAGGACTCGGCATCCGGTGCAATAATGGGCCGATTCAGGCCCCAGACACGGTCTGCGAACTGGGGCAGCAAAGTTCGAATATGCTGACGATCCAGTTGCAGGATCAATTTGGTCCCGGCAATGGCGGGATCGGGTTTTTGAGCGGCGTCCATTTCAATATTGCGCGTGAAGTGCAGATCGGTTGACATGCGACCCTTGTTCACCAGATTTGCGACGGATCATCGTGGGGCGGCGGCAGTCGAGTTCGCCCTTGCCGCACCTATATTGTTGGGGCTGTTCTTTGCGGTGTTGCAGTTCGGACTGGTGCTCCAGTCGCGTGGCGCACTGCGGTCGGCGGTGGCTGATGTGGCGCGCAATGCGTCGGTCGAGTTTCTGAATGCCTCCGCAGCCCCGCTGTCCGGCGATCAGATTGCGGGCCTTGTCCGCAGTCGGGTGACGGCATCGCCTTATCTGTTGAAGGGCGATAATCTGAACGTCACGGTCACGCCGGAAGCCGTCGCGGCCATTCCGGGGACGATCGAATTCAATGTGGTCGCCCGTTATGATGTACCAATCAGCCTGCCATTTTTGAATGTGGGCGCGATGGCGGTATCGGTCGATCAGCACATCTTCATGGACGATCCTACCGTCTGAACCTGTTCGATGCGCGGCCTTCCCTTATTAAGTCATATGGTTTGAGCGCGCTCGGGTTCAGCGCCTATGTTGCGCGCGTGCTCCCCCGGATGACCAGTTCCGGCTTCATCACCAAAGAGGGGGTATCAGCGCCGCCGATCCGGGCCAGCAGCTTTTCAATCATGGCAGCCGCACCGTGCGCAACATCCTGCCGGATGGATGTAAGTGGTGGATGAACATTCGCCGCAATTGGTAAATCATCAAAGCCTATGACGCAGACATCTGCCGGGACTTTTTTGCCGTGCTTGTGCAGCCATTCCATGGCAGTGATGGCAATGAGGTCCGATGCGGCAAAAATCCCATCGATAATCCCACCGACATTTTCGAGATGCTGCGCAATTTCATCCTTCATCTCGTCGCGGGCAAAATGTACTGATAAACGCCGCAATTTGACGCCACTCGCCGCCGCCGCGCGCTCGGCGCCGCTAAAGCGTTGCGCGACCTCAAGCGCCTCATCATTGCCCATGAGCGCGATAGAGCGCGCCCCATTGGCAATCAGATGTTGCACCGCCAGCTCGCCACCAAGGATGTTGTCGCAACCCACCGAACAATGTCGCTGATGGGCGACATGCGCGCCCCATACGACCATCGGCTGGTAATAGGCCGCTACTTGCTCGATCTGATTGAACTGGTCAGACTGACCAATCACCAGCAGGCCATCGCATTTGCGATGATCAGCCAATTCAGCAAGCCAATTGGGGTTGTCCGACGAATTGGCGCGGGTGATCGTGATAGCGTAGCCATGCGCGTCCAGGCTGTCCATGAGATGACCGAGGAAGGGCAGGAAAAATGGATCGGACAAATGCTGATGCCGATCATGTCCTATTGGCACGACGATGCAGATCAACCCTGTACGCGCGATGGGCGCTTGATCAAGGGGGTGGGGCGTCTGCGCCAAGCTTGCAGCAGCAGGTTTATTCGTCTCCCCGTTCATATTTCCGCTTTCCCGTTCGATATGCTTGGGGGGTTTTGATTATTCAACGTTTGACGAATGATATTGACCAGCTGGTCTGGCTCAAAGGGTTTGGTGATATACTCATCGACGCCGGCAGCCAGCGATTCTTCGCGCTCGGTTTGGGTCGCGCCGGCGGTCATCGCGATGACAGGAAGGTGGCTTAGATTTTGATCGCGCCGGATGTGCGCGACCAGTTCATTGCCGTCCATCACGGGCATCTGAATATCCATGAGTATTAAATCGCAGCTATAGGAAGGATCACGCAGCCGGTCCAAGGCTTGCTGGCCATCAGGGCAGCATTCCACAATAGCGCCCGCTGCGCTCAAAATAACATCGATCACATCAAGGATGAGTTCGCTATCATCGACGGCAAGGATGCGGACGCCCTCCAGCGTAGGCACAACGACGCTATCGGCCATAGGCGCTTGATCGACCGCGGGCGGTGGCGATGCATCAGGGGTGAGGTCGAGTATAATCTCCACCCAAAATGTGCTGCCGACGCCGGCGACGCTTTCTATGCCGGCGCTGCCGCCCATGCGGTGCGCCAATTCCTTGACGATCGCCAGACCAAGACCCGTCCCATAATGTTGTCGCGTGTTGCTGTCGTCGACCTGACTGAACCGACTGAAAAGCTTCGGTATATCTGCTGGCGCAATGCCGATGCCGGTGTCAATGACTTCGAAACGTAGCCTGTGCTTGTCGCTGCTTATAGGCGAGGGGGGGCTGACTCGGACGCGGACCTCGCCCTGTTCGGTGAATTTGATGGCGTTGCCAATCAAGTTGAACAGAATCTGGCGCAAGCGCATGGGGTCGCCGACATAATAGCGTGCAAGCGTTGGCGGTAAGGGGTTGAGAATCAGGCGCAGCCCCTTCTCATCCGCGCTAATGCCCATGATAGAGATCAGACTTAACAATTTGTGCCGCAGGTTGAATGTCTCATGCGAGAGTTGCAGCTCGTTGGCCTCAAGTTTCGTAAAGTCCAGCACATCATTGATAAGGCTGAACAATATCTCGCCCGCCTTGTTTAATTTTATCAATTGATCGCGTGCCGTCTTATCCAATCGAGCACTCTGAAGTATTCTCCCATATCCGATCAATGCGGATAGTGGCGTGCGTAATTCATGGCTGATATTGGAGATGAACTGGCTCTTCGCATGGTTAGCATTTTCAGCTTCAATCTTGGCCTTGGCCAATTCGCTGGTCCGTAATTTTATCTTTTCCTCTAAGTTTGACTGATTTTCTTCAAGCTGGACTTTGTATTCATGCTGTTCATGCACGTCTGTGTACATGCCTATCCATGATATAATCTTGCCTTCGCTATCATGAACGGGCGTGGTGCGTGAAATATTCCAACGCCATTGGCCAGACACATGATGCAGGCGAAATAGGCCGATATTCGTTGGTAAGCCGGATTCCACGGCCTGATGCCATCGCGCCATCAAATCGTCTCGATCATCCGGATGGATGGCATTTCGAAAACCCCCGTCTAGCCATTCTTCGCGGGACTGGCCCGTATAGCTGGCCCAGCTTGGATCAAATTCTTCCAGCTCTCCTTGTGCGTCACTGCACCATACAATCTGCGACGTAACGTCAATCAATGCCCGGAAACGCTCTTCGCTTTGCCGGAGTGCGAATTCCCTCTCCTTGCGGCTGGAGATGTCGAGATGGGCGCCATACATGAGCAAGGGCTTGCCATCGTCGGACCAGCTGATGACCTTGCCACGATCAAGGACCCACACCCAATGGCCAAGCTTGTGCTTCATTCTGGCCTCGATCTCGTAAAAGGCATCCTGACCAGAAAAATGCCGCTCAAGGGCTTGGCTAGAGTGTTCGAGGTCTTCGGGATGGGCGAGTGACAACCATGTCGTGATAGAGAGCGGGCGCAATTCGTCGAGCTTGTACCCTACGATTTCAGCCCAGCGATCATTGAAATCGGCTTCGCCCGTCTGGACGTTCCATTCCCATGTGCCGACATGCATGGCGTCGACGACGAACTGGTTCCGTTTGTGCTGATCTTGGTCTTCACAGCTCGCCACGGCAGGGCATCCTACGCTAAATTCATTGATTGGGCGGCTGGTTAAGCCTCGAATTCCACCAAGCTATCAAATAAAATAGACTTTGTCTTCACTTGGTCGTGGCGAGATGGGGCAGAAGATTTGAACCGGCCTATGCCGCCACGCAATATAGCCGCATCGCCGGTTCTATCTGTTGCCGGCCCCTCTCAGAAATCGACGGTGATCTTGGCGAAATAATATCCACCAATCGCAAGGGCGCATCCGGCCATTTGCTTTGACACCGCCCTTTGGGTCCCGCAGATATATGGACTGCGTCAAGCAACAATAACAGGATGAGGATCGGAACCGACATGATCGAACTTTATGGCTGCGGCAGCCCGAATGTGCGCAAGGTGGCGATCATGCTGGCCGAACTCGATCTGCCCTATAGCCAGCATTATGTTGCCGTGTTGAACGGCGCGCAGTTCGAACCTGCGTTTCTTGCTTTGAACCCGCTTGGCCGCGTGCCGGTGCTGGTCGATCCGGAAGGTCCGGCACAAGGCGATCCGATCTTCGAATCCGGTGCAATCCTGATCTATTTGGCAGAGGCCTATGGCCGCCCGGATCTGCTCCCCGCTGATGGTGCCGACCGCTATCAGGTGATGAAATGGCTGATGCTCCAGATGGGCAATATCGGCCCGATCTTCGGTCAGCATAATCATTTCCTGATCACCCCCGATCATGCCCAGAGCTATGCTGGACAACGTTATCGCGAACAGGCGGCCCGGTTGTATCGGTTGCTTGATGCCGAATTGGCCAAGCGGCCTTGGCTCGCCGATTATGGCTATTCGATCGCCGACATCGCGACCTATCCTTGGGTGCTGTATTGCGAGCGTCACGGCATGGAATGGGCCGACCTGCCGCATCTGCACGCCTGGATGGACCGGATCGAAGCGCGCCCTGCGGTACAAGAGGCCGATCAGATGATGAAGAAATTCGTCGCCGACGATGCCGCCCACATCGCCACCGCCACACAGGAAACATTCGATCGCTTCTTCTGGCGTCAAGCGAGCGGTCCCGGCGTCGATCTGTCACCGATGAAGGTGTCCTGAGCCTGATCAATCTGAAGTTCGTCCCGCCAGCGCGGCGGGACGAAATTCAGATTCCGCAATTGATGCCGGTCGCGATGCTCTATTCGACGAATGGCGCAAGGACCTGCTGGGCGCGAAGTCGTTCGGGAATATGTTCCGGGCCGATGACGCGGTCGATCTGTTCATGCGCGTGATAGATCCGGCGCTCTTGATAATTGAGGACGATCGACTTGAACGCAGGCGATTCCGCAGACACCTGAACGCTAGGCAGATATGTCAGGTCCTCATCGAGAATGAAGTTGAAAGCTTCGATCTTTTGCTTCCACGCTTCTGGTAATTCTTCTTCGCCATGGGGCATGCCGAACCAGACGACATCAAAGCGGCTGGTATTGATCCCGGTGGGCCAGAACAGCAGCAGCGGGAAGCCATTGGAATAGACCGGGGTGGTGAGATTCGGGAAAGCGGTGAACGCTGTCACGAATTGCCGCGGGATCGGGCCGACGCTCGGGATGTCCGCAATCCCGCCCATGCCCATGCTGAAACCGGTTTCTTCCGAAACATCGGCTGCAGGCTGAAAGCCGTCATTCCACGGCAGGATATTGCGGGAATGGCCATTCTTGAACAGCGACATCACCGTGCCATAATGATCGACGGCGCATTTCGGACCCGGCAGGCCCACGCTGCCCCGATGGACCGAGACGAAGTGATAGTTTTCGGCAAAGGCGTCCATCAGGACTTTCCAGTTGCACGCCACGTCATAGCTATAGCTTGTGATGTAACTGAGATTGTCGATGTCGAATTGTTCAATCTGGGCGGGCAAGGCGCCGAGATATTGCTGCAACGGGACTGCGTCGTTTGATGCGTTGATAAAGATCCAGCCGCCCCATGTTTCGCATTTCAGCTTCACAAGGCCGCGCTTTGATTTGTCCAGCCCATCGAAATCCCGGCTGTCGGGGACGCCGAGCAAATCGCCGTCGAGATTATAGGTCCACGCGTGATAGCCGCAGACCAATCTTTTGCCGAGGCAGGTGCCTTGACGTTCCTGCACGATGCAGCCACCGCGGTGTGAGCAAGTGTTATAAAAGGCGTTGAAACCGTTTTCCGTCCGCACGATGATGACGGGCATGCCGGGGACGCCGTCGAAGGCGAGAAAGCTACCGACTTGTGGAAACTGGTCCTTGTGTCCGGCATAGAGCCAGCTGCGCTGCCAGAGATATTTCAGTTCAAGCTCATAAAATTCCGGGGAGATATAACGCTCGGCAGGTAGGTCAGGTAAATGAGGAAAACCCTCGGGATAGCCTTCACGCGACTTTTCATATGCCACGCGTTCTTTCAGATTTTCGATCGTTTCCATGACTTCAACCTCATCCCCGACATGATGGCCAATGCGATATTCTTGTACGCTCGGCCAGTCTACCAACACAATGGATAGAAACATTCGGGGGGTATATGTTCATTAGAGTGATGCGCACCTTTTTGGCGGCATATTCGCGAATGTGCCGATAGCAGATCGCGGGTGCTGGCGATCCTTGTCCGTCATGGTATCAGATGAGGATGAATCAGACCCTGCCATATAGCAACCTGGAATATGGCGAGCCTCACGCCGGTTGGCGGAGGAAGGTATATCAGGTTGTTTTTGAGTCGGATACGCGTGCGGGCGTCTTGTTCGACAAGGCGCTTATTGTCGCGATAGTTACCAGTATTCTGACAGTCGTCATGGACAGCGTGCCAGCGCTCCATGCGCGCTGGGCAGGGATGTTTACTGTTCTGGAATGGTTTTTTACCCTGTTGTTCACTGTTGAATATGGCATGCGCGTACTCTGTTTGCGCCGGCCCATGAAATATGCTGGCAGTTTTTACGGTATCGTTGATCTGCTGGCGGTGTTGCCAACTTACACCGCGTTGCTGTTCCCTGTGATCCATGTGCTGATCGATGTGCGGGTTATCCGCTTGGTACGCATCTTCCGCATTTTTAAGCTGACTGCCTATATCGGGGAGTTCCAGCTGCTGAGTGGCGCCATGATCGCGAGCGCCCGAAAAATCACGGTTTTCCTGAGCATAGTCATCATGGTGGTGGTCGTGATGGGATCGGTCATGTACGTGGTCGAAGGACCGGCAAATGGATTTACCAGTATTCCCACCTCGATATATTGGGCCATTACGACAATGACGACGGTGGGCTTTGGTGATATCGCGCCGAAGACCGAACTCGGCAGGTTGATTTCGTCGATGATGATGTTGGTCGGATGGGGTACGTTGGCCGTGCCGACCGGTATCGTGACGACTGAACTGGCGTTCCGCCGCCAGTCTGGCCAGCCCTGCCCGACATGTGGCGCTGATACCCGGCATTTCTCGGCGAATTTCTGCTCGAATTGTGGTAATGCATTTCGGTCGTCATGATATTGCTGCTTGATGATGACGGGCGCAATGTCGTTGCAAATCGGTCACATGCGATGCAGTTATTATAGCCTGCTGGACAATTAGTTTGAGGCCGCATAGCATCAGATAAATAGCCTTCATCCATTATAGGCATGATTGGCTCAATGGTGCTTTGTACAATGTGCAAGTGCCTTAAAATATAATAGTTTTACTACGCAATAATGATCGGACACTAAAGTCCAGCGCGTATAAAATGGAGGGGGCGTAGAAGCCATTCAATGCATTATCCTGCGACCTTGTTGCCAGCGAGCTGCGCTGTGGTCCCCAAGTTTCGGGGTAAATGGGTCTCGCCGCCTGCGCTGGATTTTGCGGCGGATTTGCTCGGCGACTATCGCTTCATGATGCTGACCGCATTGCCGGGCAGCGGCAAAACTCGGTTGATGACCCGGATGTTCAGCGAGATGCAGGCCAATGCGCATGTCTGTTGCTGGCTGCGCGTTCCGCCCCTGATGCAGCCGCCGGGCGCGATCTCGCGGATCATCGCCACCAGCCTTGTCCGGGGCGTGATCGGTGATCGCAGCGCGACGGCGGCGCTGTTGATGGGCCATGGCATTGATCCCGGTATGATCCTGTCGGTTGCGTTGAACGAAGTGGCTGCCTTTGAAGGCGCGGTCGTGTTGTTCATCGACGATATTCATCACATCGACGCGCATGTGCCTTTGCTGGAATTGCAGGGGTTGATCGACCTCGCGCCCGAAAATCTACGGATCGTAATGGCGTCGCGGACCGTGACTCGGCTCAAATTGGCGAAGCTGCGCAATGACGGCCTGTTGGTCGATCTCAAGCATCAGGATTTCGAGGTTGCGTTCAAGCAATTGCCGGAAATTGTCGCGGATGCGGGGCTGCCGATTACCGAAATGGCGGAACTGCGCGAGCTGTGGCATCGGACGCGCGGCTGGGTGGCAGGGTTGCGGTTGCTGGCGCGCAACAAGGTCCGCACGCCGGCCAAGGCGACGAACAGTCACGGTTTCGCCAAGAGCCGGGAGCTGCTCGATTATTTCGAGCAGGAGGTTTTTGCCGGCCTGTCCGATGACGCGCGGGGCGCGCTGGATGTGATGTTGACGCCGCGCCGTCTGGTGCATGATCTGATGTTGTCCTTGGGCGGGGATGAGGAGGCGGCGGCCTATCTCGATGAACTGGAGGCTCAAGGCCTGCTGACTCTCCTGCCGCATCAGGCCGTGCGCACCTATTGCGCCGCGCCGTTGCTGGTCGAGGCAACGCGCGCGCATTCGCTGCTTGCGCCGGAAGAAGTCGCGGCGCTGCATCGGCGCTGCTGCGACTGGTTCGAGGCGCAGGGCCAATTGACGGTCGCGGCGGCGCATGCGGTGGATGGCGGGGACATTCAACGTGCGATCCTGCTGATCGAACGATGCGGCATCGCCATGATTTCGGATGGCGACATCACCGAATTGCAGTCGTGGCTGCCGAGCCTGCCCTTGGCCGATTTGCGGCGGCATCCGATTGCGCTGCTGGCCGTCGCTTGGGCGCTGTCGTTGCTCTATCGGCTGGATGAGGCGGCGGAGATGCTGGCGCTGCTGGAACAGGATCTCGTTGCGATGCCTGCGCTGGCGGCTCAGCTTGATGCCAATATGTCCGCGCTGCGCATCATGCATTTTTCGATGCGCGATGATTTCCATCAAGTCAGCGTGCATGGGCGGATCTGGCGGCAGAAATATGCCGGGGCCAATGACTGGTTTGAAAATGTCATCGACAATTCGATCAGCTTCAGCCTCGCGCTGACGGGGCAGGCGGACCGCGCCCGGATCGTGCTTGAGCGCGCCTATTTGCCCGACTTCTGCGCGAACAGTCCCTATGCGGCGATTTACAGCCGCAGCATCTTGGGGTTGATCGACCTGCGCGATGGTCAGGTGCGGCGGGCGGAGGCGAATTTTTCATGGGCCGTGAAAAAGGCCGAGACCGATATCAGCCCCAATTCGACCGGCGGGGTGATGGCGGCGGGCTTGCTGGCCAGCGCCTGTTATGAGCGCAATGACATCGCGCGGGTGCAGGAGTTGATCGCCGGCTATGCATGGTCGCTCCATGCCCATTTGTTCACCGATGCCAGATTCCATGCCTATCGCGCCAAGGCGCGGGATTTGTCGCATCGCGGCCAATATCGCGCGGCGATTACCAGCCTTGAACGCATTCTCGATGCAGGACCGGCGGTGCAGTTGCTGCGCGTCCATGTCGATGTGCTGGCGGAGAAGATCATCGTCGCGCTCGACAATCGCGATACCCGCATGGCGACGGCCTATATCCGTGCGCTGGATGATCTGATGCAAGGGCTTGATCCCGATGATGGCCAGCGGCCCTATGTCGAGACGGTGTTGCTGGGATCGCAGGCGCATCTCGATATCGTGCTGGGCATGCCGGAAAATGCGATGGCGTTGCTCGTCAAGGCCATTCGCATCGATATGGGTAGCGGTTGGCGGTTGCGCGCTTTCCATTGGGCGGTGTTGATGGTGCGCGCCTTGTGGCGGCAAAACAAGCGCAAGACGGCGGTGCGGTTGCTGGATCGCTTGCTGGGCTATGCTGCCCGGGCGGGTATTTTCCGCACGATTTTGGATGGCGGCAGCGACATTGCCGAGGTGTTGAACGCGATTGCGCAGGAGGGGCGTGGCCGGACGGATCGGCGCAAGGCGCGGCTGTTGCAGATGCTGCGCGAGGCGTTCGACCCGCGCCTTGCCCGCCCGCGCGAGGAGGCCAATGCCGGGGCGGCGGAAGCACAGAACGCCCTGACCGAACGCGAAATCGCGCTCATTCGCTTTGCCCGTGCGGGCCTGACCAATCGCCAGATCGCCGAACGCATGCATGTGAGCGAGAACACGATCAAATGGCATTTGAAGAATGTGTTCGAAAAAGCGGGCATCAAGCGCCGCGCGGAGCTGGCGGGCATTCAACTGCGCTGATTGTGGTCCTAAAGTCCCCTACCCACACCAGCCACCCCCATGAGCGGGTGGTTATAGCGGCGAATATGCCCGCTAACCCTGATGGCGCAGAGATGCCGAACGGCACGGCTTAGAAATATAGTGGAGAGAGCGATGACGCAGGCGCCAGAGTTTCAGGTGGACCCGGCTTCCTATTGGTCAAAGGAATGGGCCGAACAGGAATGGACGCATCTTTGGTCCAAGGCCTGGCACATGGGGCCGCGCGTCGAAGAAGTCGCGGAAAACGGCGATGTGTATGTGCATTCGCTTGGCCGTGAGAGCCTGTTGTTCGTCCGCACCGATGGGGGCGAGGCCAAGGGATTTTTCAACGTCTGTCGCCATCGTGCGAGCCGGTTGTTGCTGAACGCGGACGGCCCGACCTTCGTCAATCAGTTCCACTGCCCCTTTCATGGCTGGTGCTATAATCTCAATGGCGAATTGACCCATGTCCCCTATCGTGAGCGTTTTGACGAAAATGTGTTGAGCGAACCCGGTCGCGCCGACCTGAAGACCTTTCGGGTAGAGAGTTTCGCAGGCTGGCTGTGGTATACGCTTGATGACGAAGCACCGTCGCTGATGGAGTATCTCGGCCCGATCGGCCCGAAGCTTGACGCCTATAAAATGGAGCGGGCGACGATCATCGATTACAAGACGTTCGAATTCGGCTGCAATTGGAAGACGACATTCGATGCGTTTAACGAAAGCTATCACTTCCAGACGCTGCATTCCGAAATTCTGGCGTGGGGCAATGAGGATGCGCCGATCACGCTCCTCAATATCCATAGCTATATGGTCAATGAATATGGCAGGCCGAGCAAGCTCTACCCGGAACAGGTCAAGCTCAATCCGTCACTGGAAAATCTGCTGTCCGCCAATGGCATCGATCCGGCGACATTCACGGGCAAGGCCACCGATGTGCGCGCCGCCGTTCAGCAGGCCAAGCGCGCCAAGCAGGGCAAGTCGGTATTCCCGTATGAAAATCTGACCGATAGCCAGCTTTCCGATGCCTATCATTATCAGCTGTTCCCCAGCACCCATTTTAATCTCTTTCCGGAATTCTACGTCGCGCTGCGCTATCGCCCGCATCCGAGCGGCGATCCGGAGAAAATGTATTTCGACTTCATCATGTGCGCGACGCTGGAAGAAGGTGAAACCGTTCCGCCCTATGAACATCGGGTCGTGCGCGGCGGCGAAGAGCCGGTGGAGGACATTCTCAAATGGGGGGTGCGCAAGCATCCGGTGGTGAACGAGGTGCTCGGCCAGGATGTCGATCTCGTCGAATTTGTGCAAAATGGCCAGCGGTCGCAAAGTTTCGAGGGTGCTATTCTCAGCGTCGACGAACGGCGGATTGCCCATTTCCATCACAATATCGCCGAACTGATCAGCGGTCGCTCAATCCGCGATCTGCTCGCCAGCAACCCGGTGGAACCGGACGCGCATAGCGGTCATTGATACCTGTGCCGACAATTGTGGAGTCCCGCCGATGACTGTCGTTCGAGTGCATCTCATCTGTGGGGCCCCCACGCATGACACCAATTATGTCCGGCTTGAACTGCTCAAGGCGCTGCATGAGGATGATCGTGCATGGGTGACGGTCGGGGATGATTTTTCCGACCTCGACAAGATCAAGCAGGCCGATGCGCTGATTGTTTATACCTGCAATATCTCGCCTTCGGACGCGGAAATGGGGGCGCTGGAGGCGTTTGTCGAGCGTGGGGGGCGGGTGTTTGCCATGCATGCCAGTAATGCGCTGATCCGCTTTACCGATGGCCCGCCGATCATCGCGCAGGGCATCGAAATTCCCGGACAGGTGGATACGACCGATACCAATCCGCGCTTCACCCACCTGCTGGGCAGCCGCTTTATCGCGCATTTGCTGTTGGGGTCGATGCATGTCGAGGTGGCGGCCCCTGATCACCCGCTGATGCGCGGGCTTTCATCGTTCGATGTGGTCGATGAGCCCTATATCGTTGAGTTGACCGGGCCTTGCGAGGTCCTGTTGTCGGCGCGTTTTTCGGGCAGCAATCCCGGCTATGTGCGCGGCGACTGGCCAGAACCGATCGACCATCCGCAAATGTATCTGCGGCAGCAAGGGCAAGGCGAGGTGCTGTATCTCAATCTCGGCCATAGCAGCGGACGCTATGATTTCCTTCCCTTGATGGCGGAGGGGCCGGTGACGCGCGGGCCATGGGAGGCCCCCGGCTTTCGCGCGGTATTGGCGCGCGCACTGGCATGGGTATTGGGCGCATGAGCCGGCTTGCAGGCAAGGTCGCATTGGTGCTGGGCGCGGGCGGCGCGGGCAATATGGGGCAGGCCATCGCCCGGCGTTTCGCGGCGGAGGGGGCCATAGTCGTGATCAGCGGGCGCAGCATGGCGTCGCTGGACGCATTGGCGCAGGAGCTGGGGGCGCTGGCGGTCGAGTGCGACATTACGGTGCGGCCTTCGTTGCAGGCGCTCGCTGATCGGGTGGTCGGCGTGCATGGCCGGATCGATGTGGCCGTGAATTGCGTTGGGCTCAATCTGTCGGTGCCGTTTCTGGAAACAAGCGATGAGGATCTGGCGCGCCTCTATGCGGTCCAGTTCAAAGGGCCGTTCCAGTTCATGCAGGTGATGGTCGAGGCGATGGTGCAGGGCGGCTCTATCATCCAGATCAGCTCTGCCGCCGGGACTGTCCTGCTCGATGATTATGCGGCCTATCGCGGCACCAAGGCGGGGATTGATCAGGTCGTGCGCAGCGTCGCCGATGAATTCGGCGCGCGCGGCATTCGCGCCAATTCGATCTCGCCGGGTGCGGTCCGGACACCGATGACGGAAGGTCTGTGGCAATCGCCTGCCGCCGTTGCCGAGTTCGCCGCGACATCGCCGCTCGGGCGGATCGGCACGGTCGAGGACATTGCGGCGGCGGCCTTGTTCCTTGCCGAGGATGCCTGTTTCATGACCGGCGAAAATCTGCATGTGAGCGGCGGGCTCTTGCTGCGCAAGAACCCGACCAAGGCGGACATATTGCGCGCCATGGCGCAGCCGTCGCCGCAATAAATAACGACAATCAAAAGAGGAGAATCGGACATGAATCGTCAGGAGAATATCGACCTGCTCAACCAATATTTCACGGCCATGTCGAACGGCGAATGGGAGACGGTCGAAAATATGTATCATGACGATATCGTGATCCATATGTTGGGCACGACCCCGGCATCCGGTCGTCTCGAAGGCAAGTCGATGGTGACGGACGAGCTGATCGCGGCGCAGGTGCACGGCGCGCTCGTGCCCGAAAAGATGCATTTCGCCAAAAACTGGAAAATCATGTGCGCCGATGATGAGCGAGTAGTCGCCATCATGGAAGGGGGCGGGCCGACCCTGTCCGGCGACAATTACGACCAGACCTATTGCGAGATATTCCGCTTCCAGGATGGGAAGGTGATCGAGATGCATGCGTTTTTCGATACGGCATTGGCTGAACGCGCACTTTTCAAGAACCCACTGGCGACCCCGCGCGGGCCGGTCGCCAAGCCGTTGAGCTATTGATCATGGCGCGGGATAGCTTCGCGGGCAAAATCTGCCTTGTCACGGGTGCGGCGCGCGGGATTGGCGGCGCGATTGCCCGTGCATTCACCGAAGAGGGCGCGCAGGTCGTGATGACGGACGTGCTGGGGCCGGAACTGGACGATCATGCCAATAGCCTTGGGCAAATCGGCGTCCATCATGATGTCGCGGATGAACAGGGTTGGCGTGACCTGATCAAGATGATCGAGGATCGTTTTGGCAGGCTCGATATTCTCGTCAACAATGCGGGCTATGGCTGGTTGAAAAATATCACTGAGATCGCGCTGGAGGATTGGCGCCGGTTGATGGCCGTCAATGTCGATGGGGTGTTTCTCGGGATGAAGCACGCGATCCCGTTGATGGCGCGCGGCGGCGGCGGGGCGATTGTGAACATGTCGTCCATGTATGGCACGGTCGGTAATGCGGGGACGGCGGCCTATTGCGCGAGCAAGGGCGCGGTCACGATGATGACCAAAGCGGTGGCGCTCGAATGTGCCGAGGCGGGCAATGGCATTCGCGTCAATTCGATCCATCCCGGCTATGTGCGGACACCTTCGGTGGCGGAGACGCTGACCACCGAGCAGATCGATGTGCTGCGCGCGCTGCACCCGATGGATCGTCTGGCGGACCCGATGGAAATTGCCCGTTCGACCCTGTTTCTGGCGTCCTCGGATGCGTCGTTCATGACCGGGGCGGAACTGCATGTCGATGGCGGCTTCACTGCCCGCTGATCTGGCCGGGGTGTGGGTGGCGCGCGTGGCGAGGGGGTAGTGCAGGCATCACACACCCACCCGGTGGTGCAGGTAGTTTGTTGCGGAACGTGACCAGCTAATTCTGAAATCCTAAAAAATATAAATGGAGGATAAGATGCCTGTGCGAACACTTCGTCGCTCACTCATTTCCGCGACCGCCTGCGTGGCGCTGATGCCGATGGCGGCTTATGCAGAGCAAAAGCCGGACACTGCCGATAATGATACGCAAACCTATGCCAGCGATATTATCGTGTCGGCGCGGCAACGCACCGAACGGTTGATCGACGTGCCGGTGGCCGTCACCGCATTAAGCAAGGTCGATCTCGATCGCTATGGCGCGAAAAGCCTATCCGATATCGCCCAGCTCGCGCCGCAGGTCAGCGTCGCCAAGCAGGCGAGCGGCGGCGGGAATTCCTTCGTCATTCGCGGGATCGGGTCTTCCACCCTTGATACCGGTTTCGATCAGTCGGTCGCGATCAACGTCGATGGCGTGCAGACCGGTCGTGGCCGGTCGTTGCAACAGAGCTATTTCGATCTGGCGCAGGTCGAAATCCTGAAAGGGCCGCAGGCGCTGTTCTTCGGGAAAAACAGCCCCGCCGGGGTGATTTCGATGACCTCGGCCAATCCGACCAAGGAATTGTCGGTGGGTGGCAATGTGGGCTATGAATTCGTCGCCCGCGAATGGCTGGGCAGCGGCTATGTTTCCGGTCCGATCACCGAAACATTGGGCGCGCGCATCGCGTTTCAGGCCCGCCGGTCACGCGGCTGGATGCACAATGTGCCTGCCACAACGCTGCCGGCATGGGAGCCTGCAACGGGCCTCGACATGCGGGCTGCCGACAAATGGGGGCCGAAAGAACGTGAAATCATGGGCCGGTTGACACTGGCGTTCAACCCGACCGATGCCCTCGACATGAATTTCAAATTCACCACCGGTGTCTCGAAGGACAATGGTGAAGGGACCAATGGCGAAATCGTGTATTGCGGCGGCGGCCCGGTCAACGGGCTGGTCGATCCCTATTCGGATTGCAAAAAGGATCGTCATGTCGCGGCGGCCTATATGCCGAGGGAAATGATGAAGGGCTTTATCGCCGGGGGCGATGGCGATTCATATTCCAGCTACAAGCCGATCTTGGCATCGTTGACGACGAACTGGAGCTCGGATGCGTTGAAGCTGACCTCCGTGACCGGCTATTTCCATTATAATCTCAAATATTTCCAGAACGGCTTCGAGAAAACGAGCTACGCCTATAATGTCGGTTCGCAGGCGGAAAAATATAAGTCGTTCACACAGGAAGTGCGGGCGCTCACGACCCTGGACTCGCCGATCAACGTCATGGTCGGCATGTTCTATCAAGATACGTCGCTCGACAATGGCCAGTCCTTCCGTATTGCCGCCCTGCCGCAAGATCCGGCGACCGGCAGCTATCTGAGCATTTCGAAAACCGGCGCAGTATCGACCAAGACCTATTCGGCCTTTGGGCAGGTGATTGCCAAGCTGACGGACAAGATCGAACTGGCGGGGGGTATCCGGTGGACGCGTGAATCCAAGAATGTCGATCAACGGAATATCTATGTGCATCCGCTGATTTCCGCCTTGTTCCCGCTCAAGGAATTCTCGTCGAAATTCAAGGACAATAATTATTCACCGGAAGCGACGCTGACCTATCATCCGACGGGCAGCACCACCCTCTATGCCGCGTACAAGACGGGCTATAAATCGGGTGGTTTGGGCCTGCCCGCCATCTTGAGCTCCAGCACGGTCGAATCCGACTTTTCCTTCGGACCGGAAAAGGTCAAGGGCGGCGAAGTCGGTGCGAAAGGTGAGTTCCTGAATGGACGACTGACCGTCAACAGCGCGATCTATCTCTATGACTATAAGGGGCTGCAGGTCGATATTTTCGATGGGGCGAAGGTCACTTATCAGGTGTTCAACGCAGGTTCTGCCCGGACCAAGGGGGCGGAAATCGATGTGGCGTATCGGCCTCTCACCGGGTTGATGCTGCGTGCCGGGCTTGGATATAACAAGGCGCGCTATCGCGATTATCTGTCCGCCTGCTATGCCGGTCAGACAATTAATGACGGGTGCAATCTGGCGCTGGTCGGAACTGCCTATACCCGTCAGGATCTGGGTGGTGCACCCACCGTGCGCGCCCCTGATTGGAGCGGCAATATGGGCGTCAGCTATGACACCCCTGTCAGCAATGGCATGATGCTTGGCCTGTCGACGGACTTCACCGGCGTGTCCAAATATTATTTCAGTGAAACCGAAGGTCCGGGCACGCTGCAAAAGGGTTATGTCAAGATCAACGCCGGTATCCGTCTCTATAAGGAGGATAATAGCTGGTCGATCGCCTTGCTGGCCAAGAACCTCACCGACAAATATGTCGTGGTGGGCGGCAGCGATCGCCCTGCCACCGGGGCGGGTACCGGCACCGGTGCGGGCACCAATGCCGATATTCTCGGCTATATCGATCGCCCGCGTGAAGTGACGTTGCAACTGGGCTTCAAATTCTAAAGGTTGAATGATGACAAAGCTGAGCCATCGCGCGGTTATGGAAGATTATTACCGCGCGATGGGCGAGGGCGACTTTGCCCATGTCGTCTCGCTGCATTCACCTGATGTCATTTGCTGGATGTCCGGCTGGAGCCTCGTCTCCGGCCGGTTCCAAGGTCGTGATGACCTTTATGCCCATATGGGACAACATGTTCTCGGGCCGTTGGTGGTCGGGTCTGAGCCTTATGTGAAGGGGTCCCGGCTGGTGATCGTCGATGGCGATCTGACGGTGGGCCTGTTGCATGGCGGCCTGCCGGCGCAAGACGGGGGTCGTTACGACCAATATTATCTCCAGATCTTTCGCTATGAAGAGGGCCTCATCGCTGAAATCGTCGAAATGTTCGATACGGTGATGGTCGAAACCCAATTATTCAAGCACCGGCTGACGACACCGCGCCTGCCGCCCGCTATGCCTTTCCATCTCGATGCGCCTGCCATCACATCGGCCTTGACGCGTGATGGCATGGTCATCCTCGCACAGTCATTCGCGGATGCGCTGGCGGCGCGGCATTTCCCAAAGGCTGTTGCATGCTGTAGCCCACGGGCCGAGATCAGGGTGATTGGCTCCACGCCTTATTCGGGCTGCACGACCGATCTGACAATCTTGAAGACGATGTTCGCTGACGGCCTGCAATATACGCGGGTGGCGGCGGCGGACGGCGTAGCAGCGGTCGTGCTCGCGCAGGGTGGAAGTCCCGATCATGTGCAGCAATATGGGCTGTTGATCGAAGCGGATGGCGAGAGCATCGGCTGCATTTCAGTGTTTTTCGATACGGCGGCGGCAGAAGAGCATGTGTTCGATAACCCTCTTTGTCCCGCGCCCTCTACGTCCATCATGCCGCCCTTTGATGTGACCAAACTCCTGTAAAGGACATGATGCCGTGCGGTAAGGTGGGTTCCGACTCTTTCGCATGACCGAAAAGGGCGTCGTGGTCGACGGTGTCGCATATGAGCTGTACTACCTGATCTTCGCCGCCGGATTTGAAGTGAACCGGGCGTCATGCAGGGCCATTATCCGGAAGGCGCGCTGAAATTCTACAAAATGCTCGCACAGTGGCGTGCGGATGGTAGGTTTGAGGGGGCTCACGCTCCACCGCTGATGAAGTTGTAGGGCATGAGAATGGTCTGGCTGGCCGATGGGCGTGCGCCAAGTCGGTCTGTCAGACGCGCTTGAGCCCGACAACTGCAATGCAGGGAAAGAACCGATGCGTACCGAAGGCAATATCGAGAGACTGCTGAAAAGCGCCCGTCGCCATCGTTTAGGCGATCTGCTGTACCGCAGCGCGGTGCGGATGCCGAACAAGACGGCCATCGTCTATCGCGACCTTCGACAAAGCTTCGCCGAGCTGGACGACATGGTGAACAGAATGGCGAACGCCTTGGCAGAACGCGGCGTGCGCAAGGGCGATCACATTGCCATGCTGTCGCACAACAACCATGCGTTTGTCGTTGTACGCTTTGCGCTTGCCCGGCTCGGCGCGGTGATGGTGCCGATCAATTTCATGCTGAATGCCGCCGAGGTCGCGTACATCCTCGACAATGCGGAGGCGTGCGGCCTGATCGCAGAAGACGCGTTGGTTGCCACCGCAGATGCCGCCATCGCGGAAGCCGGGCTCACGCTCAAGCTCAAGGGTGCCATTCGCGAAACGCTGCAAACGACACCGAGCGGATGGGAATGCGTGCAAGATTGGATGGCGCATCCAAATGCCATCGCACCAGATGTCGACATTGATGACGATGAGCCGGTGCAGATGCTTTATACCAGCGGTACTGAATCCCGCCCCAAAGGGGCGATGCTGTCGGCGCGTTGTCTCT
>NZ_JAHXZS010000007.1 GCF_019740335.1 Alteraquisediminimonas sediminicola
GTTTCCCGTCGTTTCGTTGCCGATCCGTGGGCCGTTCCGTGCAGTCCGTCGCTGCGGTGAACAGGCCTCTAAGACCACCCTCGATTCGGGTCAACCTCTTTGTTGCATATTTTTGACGAGAATTGACTTTGTTGAGTAAAAACAATAGCTTCATTATATGCTGTCACCCACTGCCGCACCGATGCGCATGCAAAGGGACATTACATCTCATGCGGGGTACTTCATGACGTTCGCGCTGATATATGGCTGATTTCCGGGCTTTCCCACGATATTACCCCACAGAACGGGACAAAAGACTCACCTCTTTTCTCCCCGCTGATATGATTCTTACCGACAGATGGGACGGCATAGACCGATGTTTAACCACCGATCAGTATCAATGATCTCATGTCCATAGTTGCACCGCTTACCCAATCCGGCCGCACACCGCGTGTTTGCGTTATCGTGCCTGCCTTTGGTGTTGCCCATTTATTGGCAGATGCGCTTGATTCGATGCTGGGTCAGCACTTCACCCAATGGGAGTGCATTGTCATTGATGATGGCGCACCCGATGATGTGGCAGGCGCCGTCCGCCCTTATCTGGCAGATCCGCGCATTCGCTTCCTTACCACCCCGAACCATGGCGTATCGGCTGCGCGCAATGCCGCCATCGCCGCCAGCCACGCGCCATTGATTGCGTTACTGGATGGCGACGACCTGTTCCGCCCTGCATATCTGGCGACCATGGTACCTTTATTGGAAGCCGATCCGGCGATCCGGTTCGCGACTTGTAATGCGATGATGTTTGGCGCTGTGTCTCAGCCGCGTTTATGCCTTCATAAGCCACAAGGCAGCAGCGATGGCGTACGGGGCAGTCTGACCGATGTACTGGATCGCAGCTTTGGCGTCTATATCGGCACCTGCTTTCGCCGGGTGGATTTCGATCGTATCGGCGGGTTCGACACCAGCATGACCCAAGCCGAAGATTTGGACCTGTGGGTTCGACTGATGCAATTGGGTGGCCATGCCTATTTCGTAGATCAGATATTGGGGGATTATCGCGTTCGCGCCAATTCCGCTTCGGCCCATGCCGGACGGATGTTGATCGGCAATATGCGTGTGTATGAAAAGGCCCGCGCCACGCTGCCCGTGGACCATGTGGCGCAGCCACTGATCACGCAGCTGATCAACCATACCCAGTGCGCGATTAGTTTCGAACATGCGATGGACCGTGTCATCGATGGCGAAATCCAACGCGGATTGAACGAGCTCCGCCAAGTACGGACACTGGTCAATGGTCCGGTCTGGGCATGCTCATTCGCATTGTGGCGGATATTCCCGCAACTGGCGCAGCCGATGCTGCGCTGGCGGCGACGCTCGCATCGCCGGGGGGCGCAGCACAATGGCATATTGGCCGGTCGGGCCGACATCCCATCATGATGACCCAAATGACAGGATATGCCGCACCGGAGCCTAACCCATGCATATAATCTCGGTTCGCACGGCTGCGGCGTGGGCGCTGGTTTCGCAATATACGTCATTCACGTTGCAATTCATCACCAGCCTCGTGCTGGCGCGGTGGTTTATCACACCTGAAGAATTAGGATTGTTCTCGATTGCCTTTGCGGCAATCACTTTGGTCGCTTTCTTGCAGGATTTTGGTGTCACGCGTTACATTACCGGGGAGCGCGATCTATCCCTTGAAAAGCTGCAAATGGCTTTCACCGTTTCTGTCTGCTTTGCTTGGGGGATAGCGCTGCTCAGCATCCTGTCGGCTTGGCCGATCAGCTGGTTTTATGGCGATCCCCGGATGTTGCCGGTGACGCTGGTTATTTCCACCTCCTATATTTTCGTGCCGCTGGCGATTGTCCCACAGGCCATGTGCCAGCGACGGCTGGACTATAAATCGAACGCCATGATCGAAATGGGGGCGGCATTGGCTAATATGATCGCCGCATTGGGGCTGGCGATAGGTGGCCATGGCGCGTTGGCGCTGGCATGGGGCGCATTCGCACAACAAGCGGCACGACTGGTCATCAGCCAGTGGCGATCACGCGGCATGTGGCCATGGCCATTGCGGCTACATGATGCACAACCAATATTAGCCATTGGCGGCACCAATAGCATGCAGGCGGTGTGCAATTCTGTGATCGCCCGTGCGCCGGAACTGATGATCGGCCACCTGATTGGCAATGTCGCGGTCGGGCTGTTCGCCCGCGCATCCGGGCTGGCGCTGCAATTGCGGTTGCTGGTGTCCGGCGCAGTAACCGGCGTATTTTACCCCGCCTTCCGACAGGTCCGCGATCGGGGCGAACCGCTGGGTGCGCCATATTTACGCGTGGTCGCCGCCTATACCGGGATCAGCTGGCCCGCGTTGGCCGGGATCGCGACACTGGCCCAGCCGCTGGTGATGACGCTTTATGGCCAGCGATGGATGGAGGCTGCGCCCCTGCTGATCTGGCTCGCGCTGGCGCAACTCTGCTATGTCGCCCTCCCTCTTCATGCCGATCTGCCGATCCTGTTGGGCCGCATGCCCGCCATGATCCGACGGTTGCTCGTCGATACACTGGCCTCGATTCTGTTACTGGCACTGGCCGCGCCCTTTGGCATTGAGTGGGTCGCAATATCGCGGCTGGTTCATGGTCTGGTGTGGATCATGATCTACGCGCCGTTCATGCGCGCGATTTTGAACTTCAGTTGGCGAGACCTGATGCGTATTTACGCCAAAAGCTTCATCGCCACGCTGGCAGCGATTGTCCCGCTGCTGATGAGCTACGGCCTATGGCACGGCCCCCATGATGCCGGGCTCATGCAGGCATTGGGCGGGGCGATGGCGGGCATTGGCTGCTGGCTTGTGACATTATATGCGCTGCGTCACCCACTATTTACCGAGATCGCCTTGATGCTGGGCGATCTGCGTCAGGCATTATCAACGCCTCGCCGCACACGCGCCCAGCCATAAGCAACAGATGCCGCATCAAGCACTCGTAATATATTCGCGCATGGCAATGGCCTCGGCCTCGATCTGATCGATGCGGCGTTTGACGAGATCCCCGATCGACACGAAACCGACCATCCGATCTCCTTCAACCACCGGCAAATGCCGCATCCGGCGACGTGTCATCAGGCTCAGCGAACCGATCACCGTCGTCGTTGGTTCGACCGTCACCACCGGCGTGGTCATCAGGTCTTTCGCCTGAAGGGTGAGCGCACTCGCCCCATCCCGTGCGAGAATGCGCAGCACATCGCGTTCGGACAAGATGCCGACAAGCTTGGCGCCATCCAGCACCGGCACAGCGCCGATGCGCCTTTCCGCCAGCAGGCCGACCACATCCGACACCAAAGCCTCTGGCGCAACGCTGACGATTGAATCGGTACGTCCTGCGATGATGGCTGCAATCGTCATATGCGTCTCCCCTCAGAGTCATTACTGGAAATACGGAGCTGAATCGCATTTCCTGCTTGATGATCACATGATCGGCGCGCAAATGAAAGCATGGAAAATCCAATTCCCGCATCCCAAACCGCCCTTCGTCGCCGCTACAAACGCATGATGGCGTGGATGGTGCTTGCCACCATTGCCACGGTGATCGGTTCTCTCGGCTTTCTTTATATGGCGATTGGCGCACTCCCTATACATATGGTGATCGCCACCTGCGTCGGCGTCGGCCTTTCGGTGCTGCTTGGTTCAGTGCTGATGTTGCTGGTGTTCATCAGCAATGCATCCGGCCATGATGCGGATGTGAACATGCCTGAAGAGTGAGGCAACCCGCTCGCCTCACCCCATTTCATCATCCCGCTGCGCAAAAGCGCGTTGACAGCTTTTGCAACAGCCCTTATCGGGCAACCCAACAGCGCTGCCCTGTCGTCTAATGGTAAGACCACGGACTCTGACTCCGTTAATTGAGGTTCGAATCCTCACGGGGCATCCAACTGTTACTCCACAAAATCATATACTTACATCAAGCCGAATCGCAAATGATCGGCAATCCCGTGTTGCATCCTTGTCGCACGCTTTTCTGCCGATTTCCGCCATTTCCGATAGGCTCCCGGCGGCTCCATGCAACAAATCCGCAACATGGAAGTGGTCATAACGCCTTTGATTCGCCGCGTTTGTTCCAGCCTTCAATCTGGCGAACTTCATCAGGATCAAGCACGCCGGTTTCGAGCGCGATCTTATGCGCGTTCCAACGGGTTTCTGGATCACCGCGCAGGAAGCCCGAAAGATCCAGTTCCAGTTCGAAATTGTCACCGGCAGGGAAAACAGAACGGGCGAACTCTGCCTCGATCTTGCGTGCCCAAGGTGCCAAGCAGAACGTAGCGAACCACAGGCCCGCTTGTGCGGCATTGGTAAAGGTGTTGTTCTCATATGCCTGCACAATCGGCGGGGGCACCTGAAACAAGCGGCAGATCTCGACCACGCCGAACTTGCGGGTTTCGAGCAGTTCCGCATCCTCTGGCGAGATTTGCGACGGCTTCCACGTCATGCCGCCATCAAGAATGAGCGTGCGGCCCGCATTTTGTGCGCCTGCATGTAGGTAAGTGAATGCATCCCGCACCCGCTCGCGTTGTGCCGCACCCATTGCTTGGGGCACCTCGATGACGCCGCTAGGGCTAGCGCCATTAGCAAGGAAAAATGACGCGTGCTGATTAGCGGCCTGCACCCCTGCAACCGTCTCAGCGGCCCGTGACAGGCGCGAACGGCCAATGATGCCATCATCAGTCCTATCGCGCAGGTGAAGCACCTCGCCTTCCAACAGGCGACGGGTGCGGCCCTTGCCATCCGATACATCATAGGCCAGCCGCCCGCTTGACAGTTCGGAAACGGTTACAAAAGACCAAGGGATATGACGAAAGCCCGAAAGCTGCCCGGTGTCGCCCCGCACGATCTCCGCAAGTCCGTTGCCGGTCAGCAGCGACGATGCGATGAAGTGTTCCAGAAAGTCGGGCCATGTCATGCTTGAATTGGCACCGGCACGCACAATCTTGCCCAATGGATGCGCCGTTGTCTCAGTCCGATTACCGTCTTGGTCACGACGATAAACAAGCGCAGGGACATAGGCCAAAGCGGTCGAGATGGCGTTGACGCACGCCAGCACCGTCGAGAGGTTTTCAGCAGCGCGTGCAGAGACATTAGACCCAGCACCGACATTTGACGCCAGCGCCGCCCATGACGGGTCGTGAGCGCGTTTTTCATAGCCCATGCGGGCCAGCATGTTGTCAATCAACTGCACGGCTCACCTCCGCCAGAATAAGCGCCCGCTTGCGTCGATTGGCTTCCGCGCCGGTCATCAGCGCACGAAGGGCAATCTCAGTGTCGGGATATGCGGGCCATGCCTGCACGATAGAGATTTCCCGCAGCGCAATCTTGCTCAGGGTGCGAATATTGCCGTTCCAGCTTTCGCCGCCTTTGGGAATCATGAAGCCAAAGCTCATCCCGCCCAGATCATCCCGTTCGGCCAAAGCGAGAATATCACGCCCCGCCTGAGTGTCGGGAAGGTCGAGCGAGAACTTGAGGCCCTTGCTATCCTCAGACAGGCGCAAGGTGCCGGAACGGGTCCGACCAAGCACTTTGCCGGGGTCATGGTCGAGCATGGCGAGAACATCGCCCGCCAATGCGTCACGGAACGCACCGGGGGCGATTGTCTCTTTGAAGCTGCCCAAGTCAGCCTCAGACCCGAAGGTGGCGGCATACCCCTCGATACGCCGCCCAGCGGTGCGAACCTCCGTAAAGGCCCGTCGTTCAAGAGGTGCCGCCACAGTCATTACGCGATGCCCACAGCAGCAGTCGTCACGTCCTCAATGGAGACGAACGCCTTAGGGTTGCGAACAGCAGTATCAACCGTTGCCATTGCGCGAATGCTGATATTGCCCTTGCTGTAGGCGGTTGCCTCATAAGGGTTCACCAGAATGTCGATTTCCGACCAAATGCCGATAAGCAGTTCCGACCAATCGCCATAGATCAGGCCATGTTCCGTGCCAGCGCCAAGCGTTTTGGGCATCTGGTTAGTGAACGTCACCGCCTCATTGTGGAAGATGGCAGGCACGCCCACCGGCAATTTATTCGCGTCCAGTTCCTTAAGACAGATCTCGCGAACTTCCGGGGTTGTCAGGAAGGCCCGACGCGCACCGACGTTTTCAATATCAGCCTTGCCGATGGCAACTGCCGTGCTCGTGAACAGGTCGGTTGCATAAGCGTGCGTCTGGATATTGGCAGTCGAAAGGACGCCATCAGGTTCATTAGCACCGCCGCCCAGGATTGCAGCACGGTCGATAGCCAGGGCGAGATTGCGGGCCAGCATTTGACGCAACAGGGCTTCCACGTCTGGCGATGCCTGCATCAGCATATTACGCGACCATTCGGACATTGCGCCCGCATGTTTTGGGGTCAGCGATACCTTGTCAAAGTTCGCATCATCCGGGGTCAGTGCAGCGTTTTCAGCCACCCAGCCAATCGCAGGCGAATCCGTCTCGCGGGGAATGTCCACATTGCCGACAAGACCCGACAGGACGCGAGCACCAAGGCCACGAACGACGGATGAAGCCACCAGCGCGTTGATATACTGGTCGGGGCGATGATCGGTCGAGACAAGCTCAGCGCCCGCCGTCGTCGTCAATACCCGCTTTTCCATCACTTCCATCGGAATGTAGATGCCTTGCGCCGAACGGCCCGCACGCTTGGCAAGTTCCACCTGCACTTCGCGTTCAAAGCCCCAATCAACACCAAGGCCAGCAGCGCCAGCAATGGCACGCCCGATATTAAAGCGGGTGCGGATTTCGCTTTCCAACTTGGCATCGCCATTGATCGGCTTGCCCGGTTCCGAGCGGTCGGCGGCATCAATCTTGCGTTGGCGGTCAAGTTTGGCGTCATGGAAGCGCAGTTCATTTTCCGCTGCCGTGAACGCCTCGCCATTGTCCGATTCATGGGCGGCAGTCATGCGAGCGACGATTGCCGCCCGTTGTTCAATCAAGTCACTCGTTTTCATGGTATCACTTTCTATCGAGCCGGGGGTTTTGAGGCCCCCGGCGTTGAGATTGCCGACGTCTCCCGACGTGAGCGGAACATGCGCGAACGCTGCAACCGGCAGGCAGAACAGCCAAACCGACAGCAAGCGCCGCGCAATCTTGTTGGATATGTTGGCCTTGCGGGCCATTAGGCGGCATCATCCGTGCCGTCGTCGTCACCAGCGAGGGACGCCGCGACATTTTCCAGCGCCCCGATGATTTCATTCTTGCGGGCGTTGAAAGCCTGAATATCGTCCGGGGTGTTCGGCAGGTTTTTCGCCATCTCCGCGATGGAGCGCAACTCAGATTTGACGTCTTTTGCCGTCGCTTCGTCGGCCCGGATAATGTCCCGAACTACGTAAAACAGCACTATGCCCGAAAATGAGACGCTCCGTTTAACGTCATTCTGCCAATGCCCGGCGAGTGGGGTGGTTTCATGAAAGCGAGTCGTGCAAAGGCCATCTGGCGAGCCGTGATCATCAAACAGGGGAATGCTTGCATAAAATTCGGGCCAGTTGGTGCAAACCTCATAAATTGCATTCGCATGGTAAGGGCGGAAAGTTGGAACGGTTGAGGCATCATTGGATATTTGATCGTAGGTCAGCCCAATAACCGTCGCCAAGTAATCGCCCGCAAGGTGGCGTGCAGCGCGGTTGACTTGATCATCAAGAGAAGCGGCAACCGAAATTTCGACCATGCCATTTTCGCGCAGATCGGCATAAAGCTGAGCAGTCCGGGTTGCCTCTTTGACGTTCGGTGCAGCGAGCACTGCAAAAATGGCAAGGGCGATATGATGCTCGTCAACATGCGGCACGGCACGGCCAGAGGCCACCGGCAACAGGCCATCGTCCTGCAACTGGCGCAGCTTTTGACGCACCGTTGCAAGCGGCTCTTTAAGCCGTTCGCTGAGAATCTTTGTCAGTTGTGATACAGTCGCCATGCCTAATCTCGCTTTGATTTAGATTCTGATAACCGAAAACAAAAAACAAGTCAAGCGAATTGGAACAGGTGCAGAACGTTCCCCCGCCCGCCAATGCGGGGGACAATCTTAATCAGTGGCGCGCCAGTCGGTGCCCGTCTAGAGCGAGAACGGCCACGATCTCTTGGCACTTATACCAGCCCTCATGTATCGCTTCTTCGTGAAAAACGGCCAGCTTCTGGGCGAGTCCCCGCAAGTCTGTAGCAGGGGACAGCAGCAGCCGATTAAGAGCCGTTGAGTGCGCGGCACTGAGGCGGTTCTCTAACTCTTGTGGCAAATCTTCCCTGAATGTGGCGGGATTATAGAAAGCCATCTCCAGTTCCGCTTTCGCATAGCGATACGCAGCATAAAGCTCATCGGCAGATGGTTCGGCAATTTCATGAATTGTGCAGACGGATTCCGCCTGTAGAGTATTGGTAGCCATGATTGATCTCCATAGGATCGGTTGTGGTTAGGTCCGGCATGGCGTTGGCGCGCCGTGTCGGGCCGTTTGGATTAGCGCATAAATCAGGGAATCCGTCAATGTTTGAAGTGGGTAAAACATACCGCATTACTACAGGCACCGGTGATGCAGAGGGGTATTCAAGCTACACGGTGCTAGATTATGATGCTCCGCTTCTTAAAGTCGAAGGGGGTGCTGGTATTTCGATTTTTAATACGCATAGCCCTAGTTTTGTGTCGGCTGAACTACATCAGAACGATGCCAATCCGCAGTCGACCATTTTTATTGACCTTGACTGAGGTTAAATCCACATCGGCCCATCGCCCTGATAGACTTTCGGCCCCTCATCGGTAGCCGCTAGTCCGCAGGCCATGATTGCCGCAACAATCCCGTCGATCCGGTCAAGGCTCTTAGCCTTGGTCGGCTTGCGGTTGCCGGTTGGATCAGTTTCCACAATGACATTGCCAGCTTGCCAACGCAGCAGCGGGTTTTCGTTATGCTGCATCTGCCGGTTCAACACGGCCCGTTCGAACGCATCCACCGCAGACGCGTAGGATTTAAAGCCCGGAATGAATGGTGTCATCGGCAGGTCAATGCCTTCATCACTCAGCAGCTTGCCCAAGTCCTCAAAGCGCCAGCGATCATAGGCGATGCCCTGCACGTCATAGGCCTGCCGGATCTCTGCCAACTGGCGAGCGATAGCAACGCGGTCGGTTGCGCGTCCCGGTGTCCGTTCCATCCATCCGGCATCGGCCCAGCGATCATAGGGCACCCGGTCACGCTCGACGCGCTCGCCAATGGTATCATTCGGCACCCAATGCCAGACAAGCAGCTTGCCTTCATCGGGGAAGTAGAGAGCCAGCGAAGTTAAATCGCGAGTCGAACTCAGATCAAGCCCGCCATAGCAACGCTTGCCTTCCAACTCGTGCACGTCGAACGGCTCGCCGTTGGCATCCCAATCGGCCTGTTCGATGAAACGGCCTTCCGCTGCAATCCGTTGATTGAGATTCAACAGGCGAAACGATGGCGCGAATGATGGCGAGCGCATTGCACGCGATGCCGCATCGGCGAACTGTTCCTCATTCAGGAAGGCACCAAGCGCAGGATTCGCCGCCTGCCATGCTGCCGAGTCGTCAAGGGCGCAGTCTTTCGGTGCGGTGTGTAATTGGACATAAACGGTCGGGTTAGGCTCAGCGTCGAGCATTTCGGAAAAGAAGTGCAGGTCATCCGCCGCTTGGGTCGAGATGGTCACGCCAAGCGCCGATGCACGCTTGCCCATGCCGGTCGCCAGATTGTCCCAAAGTTCACGGCTTCGCCATTGCGCCACCTCGTCGGCAATCCAGAACGACGGGGCAAGGCCATGCGCCTTCCGTGCGTCCGACGTGAGCGCCCGCCAAATAGACTGCGATTCCTCGTCAATGATTTCCTTGTGCCAATCCTTGATGTTTACCCGCGCAGCCATCCAAGGCACCGCCTCGATATAGGCCCGCGCCATGCGATACAGGACGCCCGCCTGTTCACGGTCAAGCGCAGCGGCATAGCATTCGCCATAGGGTTCGGTCATCGGGCCAAGCAGGTGCGCCAGTGACAGGCCCGCAAGGATTGCAGATTTGCCATTGCCGCGTGCGACAGACAGCGCAGCGAGCCGAACACGACGACGCCCTAAATCATCCACATCGGAATAGATCCCACGAACGAACTGTTCCTGAAAGTCGAGCAGCTCCATCGTCTCGCCAGCCTTCAAGCCGGAGACAATCGGCAGACTCCGCAGGAAGGCCAATACCTGTTCAGCAGGCGGCATCCCCTCTTGCTCCCAAGGATGCGACACTATCGCAGGTGCAGCTTTAGCAGCGGCTCGCAACCGGCCCGCGCCGGGTCCACGCTTGCCCATTAGCGACGGCCCTTAGAAACTAATTGATTTCGAAGGTTCCGTGTCGGTCCTATGTCGCCAGCCCTGAGCGATTTCCAAGGGTGCGCCGGGTCGAGTGGCGAGCCGTCCGGGTTGCATCCCTTCCTTGGCTTTGTACTCTTGATTGCGCCCGCCTCGATGCCGCGTGCCGTCTTTGCTGAGTGACAGGCAGGGCAATATGACGCCAAGCCATCATGATCGGGGAAGGCAGAGCCGCCGTCGCTGATAGGCTTGATATGGTCAACGGTATTCGCCACGACGAGACGCCCGATTGCATGGCACCCGCGACACAGTGGTTCAATCGACAGGTGAGCACGACGAAGCCGCGCCCATGTTGACGTATTGTAAGGCCAATCAGCCATTCTCACCGCCCACAATGGCGATGACGCCCAATTTCTTGATGGATGCCGCAATGATCACCGCACGCGACTTTGGCACGCCATGCAAGCGAAGTGCGCCCTCGATCTCGCGAACTGTTAGGGGTCGGCTGATATGGTCGAGCATCGTCAGGGCACCGTCGCGCTGGTCGGTATTCATCCCCTCGATAATGGTAATCGGTTCAATCATTCGGGTCGCTCCATTTTGCGAGCCAATCAGGATCTTTGCACAATCTCAGTGAGTGCGATCATTGATAGGCGGTGCGATTAAGGTGGTTCAGAAGCGCGGCCATCTTTGGTGCAGGCAGTTCAAACGTGCCGCCAATGACGCTAGACAGGTCCGATGCGTTGACGCCGATCGACGATGCCAGTGCCTTGCGCTTGCTGCTATTGGACTTGGACAAGAACTCGGTTAGTCGGTTGTGCAGCAGTTGCGATATGTCCGCTTCACCGGCTCGCAGGCCAGCCGCCGCCTTGCCGCCTTTAATGGCGTCGGCGTCTGGCAAACCGTCACAGCATGCGCTGCCAGATGGTATATCTATATGTGTAGCGAAATCCCGGACGATATGATTTGGCTGTTTTCCGCCATTTCCTGAAAAACGCGTAGCGGATTCCTGCACGCTATCATTATCAACAGGCCCATTATTAGGGGTCAGCGTATGGAATTTCGCTACGCGTTTGCTTTCGAGCGTAGCGTTTTCCGCTACCGTGCTTTTTTGTGAAGTTACGTTTTGCCGATGACGTTTCAAGACCCTGCAACCGGCTTCCATGCGCCTGATTGCCTTTTTGTTTTCCGGGTCCGGCATGGCGTTCAGATAGTCATTCGTCGGGCCAGCCTTAATGCAGGGAGCACTCTCCCACGTCAGACGCCAGCACCTAGCGCGAGAGCCATCACCGGCCTTGCGTGCGAAGTGCGCATCCTGAGTGCAGGAGATAAATCCCATTTTCTCCAGTTCATCGAAAGCATTGCTTGCGGCAGTGGTGTCAGCAACGCCCATTCGGTCGGCGGCATCGCGCACCGACAGGAACAACTCCCCATTGTTCCTGCCATTGTGAATCATCTTAAGTTCGACAAGCAAAGATCGGGCATTAGGGGAAAGTGTCCGATATGCTTGCGTCTCTAAAAATGAATGATCGAGTTGAACAAAGCGCCGACTGGATGGATTGCGTCCTTTGACGTTGGTCCGCCTCTTAGGCTCAGCCATCAATCACCGCCCATCTGGTTCACGCCCATCATGTTCCGCATCGGCGCTATCAGAAAAGCGAAGTTGCAGCTTTTTGCGTGCGGGAGTATGAACTTTGGGTCGCGCTTCCATAGACGACACAAGGGCTGTCAGCGTTGCCGCGCTGGCAGTCCTTTTTTGTGGTTGATAATTCATGCGGCACCCCCAATCGACAGCGCCTCATTGATCAGCCCCTTGATGACATCGCTGCCAAGCGATTCGAACTCGTCGTCCTGAGTGCAGATATGCGACAGCTTCCGAACGAACTGGTCGCCAGTGGATGCGCGGACATTGATCAGGCGTTGGTAAGCCGCGATGTAGTCACACTGCACACGCTCGCCCGCTTCGCTATCTTCATCCTTGCAGGTGTTCAGCGCGTGTTCGGCCAGCCTGTAATCAGCCAGCACTTTCTCAAATTCGCCGTTCATGCCGCCACCTCCGAGCGGAACGCAGCTTCCAATTCAGACTTGCGGAAAAACAGGCGCTTGCCCTTGCGAATCACCGGCAACCGGCCATCCTCAGCCATGTGATAAATCTGGCGCTCAGTAAGCCCCGTATATTCAGCGGCCATCTTGGCCCCTGCAATAAGATCCTGTTGAAGCACTTTGAAACCTCCTAATAGTGAAAGGGTGCCGTTACCTTATTGTGGCACTTGAACCATGTCAATGTTAAATGGTAACGGTGCCTTATCGTTATTACCGGAGAGTGCCTTGGAACTGACATTTGCCCAAGTCGAGCGAGCCTTGGCGCTCACATATAACATCGCAGATGATAAGCGAACTGCATTCAGCGCACGCCTTAAGCACCTGCAAAAGTTGAAATTTCCACCGGGAATAAATACCGGGCGAGGACGTGCCGCGACATATAATGTTGGGCATCTCTTTCTAATGGGCGTTGTGCTAGAACTTAACCAACTTGGCCTAAATCCCGAAAGAGCAACTTTCGTCATCAATGATGATATGCGGGCAGTAGCGCAAGCAGCCGCCATGGCAGCGCGGGCTGGGCCACCCCAAAATGGATATGAAAATCCGGTCTTACTTTATTTGGACCCAGCCTGTTTGAGCGATCTTATGATTGACTCTCCAAGGGGAGATAGAGCCGCATCATCATTTTTTTATGCTGGTCTTGGCCTCGCGATGGAAAGCTTCTCATCATGGCTAAAACAAGGAATGACCAGAATTGCGTTCTTTAGTGTTTCAGCTTTGATATATGATCTGGCATCATATCTATCCCCCCAGACAGAAACGACAAAACAAGACTTCTACGCAGAATTACAAGCATGGGCTTATAACCAAATCGACGTTGAGGACGGATTGAATGACAGCAATCCGTAAACGCGCATGGACCACGCCAGCCGGTGAGGAAAAAACCGCTTGGCAGGTCGATTATAAAGACGGTGCAGGCAAGCGCCGGTCAAAGCAATTCGCCCGCAAGAAAGAGGCTGAGGCTTGGCTCGTCAGCGCCGCTTGGCAGGTCAGCCAAGGAACACACACGCCAGACAGCCAATCAATCACCGTCGAAAAAGCCGCCGATTTATGGTTGGCGCGGGGTCGTCGTGAAAAGCTGGAAGGCTCGACCTTGGCTGCATATGAACAGCATGTCCGTCTCCATATCCTCCCACTATGTGGCGATAGGAAACTGTCTCAGATCACCCGGCCTATGGTTGAGGAATGGCGTGATAAGTTGGTTGATAATTTATCGCGCCCGATGGCATCGCGCGTCCTACGGTCCCTAAGCGCGATTGTCGCAGAAGCGCAGCGCCGGGGCTATGTCGCGCAGAATGTCTGTGCTGGCGTTCAAGTCCGCAAGGCGCAGCGCGATAAGGTCAAGGCCATCATTCCACCTAAGACCGAACTCAAGGCGTTGATTGAGGCTGCAAGGGCATCAAACGCGCCAATGGCTCCCCCGCTCGTAATGACGCTCATATTTACCGGCTTGCGTGCGTCTGAATTAAGAGGGTTGGCTTGGCGGTCGATTGACCTAAACAATGCGACACTGACAGTTGACCAACGCGCCGATGACAAAGGCGTGATAGGCCCGCCAAAATCCGCAGCGGGTCATAGGACGATACCCCTGCCCTCGGTCCTTGTCAGCGCATTGCGTGTCTGGAAACTGCAATGCCCTGCATCAGACGCGGGACTTGTCTTTCCTTCCATTGCCTCAAAAGTGATGACGTATCGCTATATGTCGCTGAACGTGCTCGCGCCGGTCCAGATCAACGCGGGACTGTTCACCGCGATCAAGAATGACGATGACGAACTGGTTAAAGATCCGCGCTACACAATGCACGACTTCCGCCATGCCGCCGCCTCTTTGTGGATTGAACAGCGGGTCAATCCAAAGCGGGTCCAAAGCTGGATGGGGCATTCATCAATTCAGGTCACATTCGACACATACGGCCATCTGTTTGATCAGGCAGATCAGGATTCAGCAGTAGCAGAGGCAGTTCAACGCGAGGTGTTAGGCGACACACTTGCAACATAGATGCAACATGGAGCCTATTTTTCCCTGTTTTCCGTTGGGTATTAGCGGACTCTGACTCCGTTAATTGAGGTTCGAATCCTCACGGGGCATCCAACTGTTACTTTCCCAAGCATTGCGCGCAACGCACCGATTTAATGCCAGCGCAGGTTGAGCATCACCGCGCGTGGCCGCAGCATCACGCTTTGACGCGCCTGCGGGAATGAGAACGGATTGCCATAAGCGAACGTCTCGGCATGGCTGTTCAACATATTCTGCACCGTCAGGCCAATGTGCCATGGGCCGCGCGTGGCATAAGTCGACAGGCTGAGCGTCCCGTACGTCCCCACCCGGCGATCAAGCGCGGGATCAAGGCTGAGATGCGTCGGCCCGACGATCACCCCATGTAGCCCCACATCACCCCGCCATGCACCAAGCGGAAAACCGCGCTCAATCGACAGATGCGCCTTATAGGCCGGGACCACTGGCAATGGGCGATCCGCCGCGATCTCCAGTCCGGCCGCCGGCTTCTCAACCCGTGCATGCTGCCATGATACGCCGCCCGACAGGTCCCAATCCTGCCGGAACGTCCATTTGGCCAATGCATCAATCCCATAGATCAACGCGCGGCCACTATTGCGGGTGGCCACCAAACCGCTCGGCAACAGGTAATCCGACTGGATATCCTTCCATCGGCTGCCATAGATCACGCCTTCCGTCGAGAATGTGCGGTCAACACTATGCCAGCGTCCGCCAAGTTCCAGCGACCGCAATTCATCCGAAGCAAATTCGGACTGGGACAGCGGCGCGAATGAACTCAAACCGCGCGGTCGAAACGCACTTGCGGCGCGGAGAAAATAATAATGTTGCGGGTTCGGCTTATAAATAAGCGATGCGCTGGGTGAAACGCCACGACGTCGCGATTTCAAAAGCCGCATCTCGGTCGCGTCGGTTTGTTCATTGCGAATATCGGTCGCAAACAGCCGCGTGCCCACCTCCACCGCCCATAGCGGCGACAAATCCACCCCCAGATCTCCGAATAGCGCCCATTCGCGCGCCTCCTGATCAAGTGTACCGACTGTCATGCTTGGCTGATTAGGACCTGTCAGTTCCGCTTCCATATCGGTCACCGCCCGCAAGAACGAACCGCCCAGCATCCAGCGCAGGCCATCGCCACGGCTGGTCAAGCGCAACTCCTGATTGAAGACATGGTACATGCGATCGTCATGGAACAGGATCGGCGCAGCCATGCCGAATGTCGCGGCGGCAGGGCTGGCATCCAATGCGCTGTCCACTTCATGCGCGGTCCAGCTCGTTGTCGAGAACAGATCGACATCGCCAATCCGCCCGGTGATGCCCAGACGGATATTGGTGAAATCATTATCATGGGGTTCTGGCAATATCCCGCTGCGCGACCGCTTAGCCGTCACATAGCCTGTATCCGGCACATATTGGCTATCCTTGACGCGCAGGCATTGCAGCGTTCCGCCCAGATCGACATTCCAATCGGCATCGGGCCGCCAGCGCAAGGCCAGACGCAGGCCGGACAATTTTGACCCATTATTGTTATCACCATGGGGCCGATCATTATCGATCCAGCCCGGTTCGGTCCCGCCATAAGCGACAGCGCGCATGGCCAGCGTGTCCTGCAATATCGGCAAGTTCAGCATTGCCGATCCGCTGACCCCCGCACCGCCATGGGACAAGGTCTCCACTCCGACCGAGGCGCTCGCGTCGATATTGTCGAATTGAGGCCGGGCAGGCACGATCCGGTACACACCACCCAGCGCCCCCGTGCCATAAAGCGGCCCCTGCGGCCCTTTAAGCAATTCGATCCGGTCAATGTCGATCAGCCGCAAATCAGGGTCGGGCGCGTTGAACGTCACCCGCGCATCGTCCAGCAGCACCGCCACCGTGGACTGCGTTTCCCCGTTGAACGGGCTATCCCCCACCCCGCGTAAAAACGGGCGATTGCGGCCCGGGCCGATGTTGCTGAGCGCCAGACTGCTATCAAGGCTCGCCACTGCTGCCGAATCCGGCAGGCTCGACAGCCGCGATAGCATCAGGCCCGAAATCACCGCCGAATCAATCGGCGTCCGGTCCAGCGGATCGGATCGTTTGGCCGCCGTCACGACAATATCGGCTTGCGGCACGGGAGCAGGGATAATGCCCAAGGACGTCCCCGCCTCTGGTATATGACGGGGAATGGGCGTGGTCAGTGCTGGTGCATGTTCCAGCCGCCACACATTCGGCCCGGCCGCCACCGCGACATAGCCCGTTCCGATCAGCAAGCGCCGCAGTGCCTCATGCACCGTCAGGCTACCCCTGATCGCCCGGACCTGAAGATGTGGTAGACTGCCCGGCATGCCAATCGACACATGGACCTGCTCGGCAAGGCTGATCAGCGCGTCTTGGAGCGTGCCCGCAGGGAGGGAAATCTGTTGTTCGACGCCCACCGCCTCGGCAGGTAGCGCGAAGGCGACAGATTCAAGGCATATTGCCAGCGCCAAGGCGCGCATCGCGGCCCTGCTCATCCAACGGCAAATCCATGAGGTTCGCGAGATTTGGGGCAAGCTGGCTACCATCTCCGATCGTCAACACCCCTGAGAAACGACGCTCCGCATGCTGCGGCACGACAGTAATCCTGTTCGGCGCATAGCGGTTGATATCTGCCACGACCAGACGCAAAGGTATATTATCGTATATCAATCGACCGTTACGCCAACTGGCGACACTATCGGGATCGACCTTGAACCGCTCGATCCTTGCTTGTCCGCCCTCTTCGGCCACATCGATTCGATCGCCCGGCAAGGCTTTCAAACGCGCCATGCCCGGCCCTGTGATGTCAACCGAACCGCTGGCCACGCTGATCGTCAAATGGCCATGGCCGCGACTAACCGCGAATTCAGTGCCGAGATCATGGATCTGATATGCCCCGGCGGACACATTGAAGGGATGAGCCGCATCATGCTTGACCGTAAACATCGCGCTGCCCTGTGCCAGTTCAATCGAGCGGGGATTATCATCGGCATAAGTGATCCGGCTATTGCCATCGAGGGCGATATTGCTGGCATCCGCCAGCTGCACGACCCGGCTTTCACCGCGCCCGGTCTCGACCTCGATCCGGCTGGACCATGGGTTGCTCACCAGCAATGATGCACTGCCCACCAGCACCGCAACCGCCGCGGCAACGCCTGCACGCCGCCAAAGCGGGATCATCGGCATATCGTCATTGGCGGCAATCGGCTTGGATGGCGCTGTCGGTGCAGGCGTCGGCAACAATGTCACTACATCGGCCATAGAGGCGAGATGCTGGTCCACCAGTATATCGAGGGCAATCACTTGGTCATAGGCAGGACGATGCAGCGGGTCCGCCTCCAGCCATGCGGCAAAGCCGTCATAGTCTGGCGCGTCACCTTCCAGCCGCACATGCCATTCGGCTGCGCTGTCCAGAATTTGCTGCGAAATCGACATGCCTTGATCCATTAAACGAAAGCCCCCTTTCCAAAAACCATGACGCCACCGCGCCGCAACCACCTCATGTCGAATCCGGATTATTGAGCGCCCGCAGCAAATATTTCATCGCGGTCGCCATGTGCTTTTCCACCGCGCTCCGGGAAATTCTCATTGCCTCAGCCACTTGGGCGTGACTTTGCCCCTCGATCCGGTGACGACGAAAAACCTCGCCCGCCCGCGCTGGCAATTGCCGCAACGCCTCACGCACCCGCGCGAGTTCGATCTTGTCGCCCAGTGCCTGTTCCGGCGAAGGACCGGGATCGACCGCAACAACGCCCTCTTCCGCGACCATCACATCGCTATAGGCCGCCTCGCGCCCCCGGCGACGAATGCGTTCGCGCACCAGATCATTGGCAAGGTTAAGCGCCATGCGATGCAGATAGGCGCGGGGATTATTGATCTCATTATTCTCTGGCGATCCATTCTCCACGACACGCGCATCGGTAGTGGCGAGCTTCAACCATAATTCCTGCAGCAGATCCTCCGCATCCGTCCGATTGCCAAGCCGCGCCGACAACAGCCGCAGCAGCGACGCCGCGCAGTCGTCGAAATGGGCCTTTAACCCGGCGCTTGGTGCCGCCGCAGGTTGGTCATGCGATTCCACGCGTCATTCTTAGCACGATCCATCGCCACCGCTAGCCTTTGAAAAAGCAACAGGACCCACCGATCAATCGGGCGTCACCATCGCCAATAATCCCGGCACCGCACCCGGCAATGTCACCGGCAGGATACTGATCTGGCTGGTGCCCAATCCCCCCTCCAATAATGCCGCCCGCATCCCTTCCGCATCGAACAGGCGATGGGTGGGGGAACCCGCAATTTTCCAGTGGTTCATCGCATCGGCGCTGGTGACATAGATCACGATCCGGCCACCGGGCCGCAGCACCCGGCGCAATTCCGCCAGCACCTTGGGCGCATCATGCCAGAAATACATGACATTGCTGGCCAGGATGCGATCGAACATCCCCACTTCAAATGGCAGTTTTTCAAACACGCCCTCGCACAGGATCAACCTGCCCGCCCGCACCGCCGCGCGGTTTTTGCGGCTGGCCTGACGCAGCATCATGGCCGACTGATCGAGGCCATAGACCATGCCATTGCCGACCTGCGGCAATATCAGCGCGAGCGCATCGCCCGGCCCGCAACCCAGATCAAGCACCCGATCCCCTGGCTGTAGATCGAGCGCATCAACGCCCAGCCGGTTGGGACGGCGATTGGCCAGCCCCATCAGCCACCCGACCAACCGGCCTGCCCATCCTTGTGGATGGGCAAGCTGGCGGGCAAAGCCATGCCAGAATTGCTGTTGCACGGATGGCTGGGTCACGGATGGCTGCGGCACTGGCGCTTATTTACCCAATTTGCCGATCAGCGCCCGCACTTCGGCGCGACGACCGGCATCCCAGATCGGGCGATTGGGATCGCTTGGCGCCTGCAACGCCTTGAGCAAATAGCTCTTGGCCGGGCCGGTCTGGCCTTGGAGATTGAGAAAATCACCATAAAAATAATTGGCGTCCAAACCATTGGGGTCCTGCGCCAGCGCCGCCAGCAAAAAGGCCTTGGCCTTGGTCACATTACCAAAACCGATCGGAAAGCCCGGCACGCGATAATAGAGCACGCCAAGGCTCATCGGCACTCCGCCATTGGCCGCTTTGGCATCGATCTTGCGCGCCTTTTCCAGCATATCGCGCGACTTGGTGGCATAGCCCATGCGCTGGAACATGCTGGCGGTGCGCGCTTCTTCGCTGGTGATGATCCCCTGCCACAGCAACGGTTCGGCATAGGTCGGATATTTGGCTGCAATCGCCGCCGCCTGATGCGACAACGCATCGAACTGGGTGAATTGCTGGTCCTTATCCGGCACACGGAAACGAATACGCGCCCAATCTTCGCTCAGATGATTGATCTGGGCATCCATGGCCGGATTATTGGACGCAAAGGCCACCTGATGCATGGCAAGGCTCGCCAGCATCAAACCGGCCATCCGCAGATTTTTCAAAAACGTCATGGCAACTTCCTTGTTATTGATCTGATGAAAATAATTGGCGTCCCTGCGCCGTCTGCCCGGCAAGCCCGGCATCGATCAGGCGCGGGAACAGGGCGTTCAGGCGCACGAACAGCCGTTCGCGAAAACCGATGAACGTCTCTTTGCGCCGCTTGAGGATCGCCTGCACAATCCTGTCGGCAACAAATGCCGGGTCATCGGGATGCATCTTGGTCATTTCCATGAAACGCATCACGGCGGCATTGTTAAAGGCCGTCCGCACGGCACGCGGCGCAATATAGCTGACATCCACGCCAAGGCCCGCCATCTCCCGGCGCAAGCCTTCGCTCAAGCCCCGCACACCCGCTTTCGCGCTCGAATATGCAGCGAAAAACGGATAGTTGATCGACCCCATCACCGAACCGATATTGACGATATGGCCGGATTTACGCTTGATCATCTGTGGCAGCACTGCCCGGGTCAACGCGGCGGGCGCAATCAGGTTCACGGCATAGCCCAGCCAGATATTCGCCTGATCCTGCCGTTCATATGGACCGAAATATTGAAAGCCCGCGATATTCACGAGCATGTCGACCTTGCGCGCACCAAGGGCATCGCCAATGCTGGCCAAACCCTGTTCGGACGAAAGATCGGCAATGATCGTCTCGTCACAGGCGGGGCAATCGACCCGGTCGATCCCGATCAACCGTGCGCCATGCGCGCGCAGCCGGGTCGCGACCAGCGATCCGATGCCGCCCGCCGCGCCCGTCAGGACGATCTGTTTTCCTTCAAGCTGCAAGATCATTCTCCATGGAAATGGATGCAAACACGCCGCCGAACAGGCCGAACATATCCCGCGCCATATCGATGATGGCCTGCTGGTCCTCGGCATTGTCGAGCTGGTTCATCAGCCCTTCAAAAAAGCGCAGATGGTCCTGATCCAGCGCACCATGCGACGTCAGATAGGTAAAGGCTTCTGGTGGCAGCCCCAAGGCCTGTTGCACCGCGCCTGCGCCATGGCTGGCCATGGCGACGCTTGTGCCTTCCAGCACATAGACCATGCCGAAAAATGCCGCCGGATTGCCATTGCGGATCACGTCATAGGCATGATCGACCATCGCCTTGGTGGCGGGCGCGGGCGCACTGGCCCCGGCCCCCGCGCCATTGCCGCCCGCCGCATCGATATCCGCGAGAATCCAAGCCTCATGCCCGGTTTCTTCGGCGATATATTCATCCAGCGCCGCGATCAGTTCGGGCCGATGCGACAGCCGCGCACGCGCTGCCTGCATCAAAGGCACGGTGTGGCGCACATGGTGATAGGCTTGGGTAAGATAGTCGATATAGGCCTGTCGCGTGATCTGCCCGGCCAGCCCGGCATTCAATTGCGGCACCATGAGAAATTGCTGCTGTGCCTCACGGGTTTCCGCCACCAGTCGATCATAAAAGGGCAAGGCTTCGGCTCCTTTCAAATAGCATGACGCAATATCGGCGCGTTTCAGCCGGCCATTGCCGGTCAATTGGCCGTTCATCGGGGTAAAGGGGGCGACCAGTCGTACATGGTCGACCTGCGCATAAGCGGGCAGTTGCGCATTGGCCGCCGCCACCGCCGCCGCGACATCTGCACCCGCGTTGGCAGGCACGATCAAGGCGCCAAGGCGCGATTGATGGTCGCCATGCACCATGGCCTGCGCGATGCCGGGCTGCGCCAACAGCGCGCCCTCGACCCATTCGGGCGAGATGTTGCGACCAAAAGACGTGATGATCAGGTTCGACTTGCGCCCTTCGATCCACAACCGTCCTTGATCGTCGATCCGCCCGATATCGCCGCTATGCAATATTCCCGGCGCCTCTGCCTCGCCAATTGCGCCGAGATAATGGGGGCCGATCAGGATCACCTCGCCATCATCCGCGATGTCGATGCGGTTGAGGCCAAGGCTGCGACCCACGCTACCGCGACCTTCGGCGCTGGCGGCATCGGCGTCGCTTTCCAAGGTCACGACCGATGCGCATTCCGTCAGGCCATAGCCCTGCCGCACCGGCAGGCCGAGCGCGACCGCCCGTTCGATCAATGCTGGTGCGAGCCTTGCCCCGCCCACCGCCAACAAGGTCAACGCAGGCAATCTGATGCCGGTCATCTCCATCACCGTCACAAGTCCGGTCAGATATTCCGGCACCAGAATCAGTGACGTGATCTGCTGGTCACGGATGACATGGATCATTTTCAGAAAATCTGGGCGAAAGGCCTCGGCCAGCCCGATATCAGCCTGTGGCAGCGCGACATATGTCCCGCCCGCCAACATCGTCGCATAAAAGCCCGCGACATTTTCCAGTAATATGCCGGGCGGCAACAAGGCAAGATGACGGCCCGCATGATGACTGCCAACCCCATCGACCACCGACTGCGCAACGCTGAACAGATGATCCGCCGACAGGCAAATGCCCTTGGGCGTGCCGGTCGAACCGGAGGTAAAGCTGATCTTGGCGGTGTGATCTGGCAGGCGCGCCGCCGCATGAGGCAGTGGCACGATCTCGCAAAAATGTGCCACATCGTCCGTTGCCGCCAACATCGCCTGCGCCCCGGAATTGACCAGCGCATGTTCGCATTGGGCGGGGGTGAAGAATGCGGGCAAGGGAATGGCCGGGATCGCCGCCTCGATCAGCGCGAGGTCGATGATGCAATGGGCCATGCCATGATCGAAGCGCGTGGCCACCGGCCTGCTTGTATCTGGAAAGCGAGCGCGCAGCACCTCCGCCACCCGCATTACCTGCGACCGCAGATCGGCCCAACTCAGTTGCTTCTCGCCATCAATCGCCAGTACATCCGGGATATTCGCGGCATGGGGCCGCAACGCCTCAACCATAGCCTTCATGCAGTGCGCGCCTTCAAACGATTGGAAAAGCGGGCAAGACAGGCCTGACCATCGGCAATCGAACTCGCGCAAATGATCGGGTCTTGCCTATAATATTGGCCCCATTGCCGCGCGGATGCGCCGAGGCGCGCCGGATCAGCCCGGCCAAGCTCCGTCAACTTCACCCCCAAGCGGCCAAACATGCCGCGCAAGGGCGCGGTCAGCACCGCCACCGCGATTTCGGCTTCATGGCCAAGGTCATTCGATGCCTCGGCCCAAAGCGCGATCATCGCCGGGGCAGTCTCCGCCGCCATATTGCCAATCTCGACAATATGGCACCGCGCATAATCACGACCAAAGGCCGAGCCGACCGCTTGTTCGACCGGCACATCAAGATAATTTTCGAGAAACAACGGCCCCGTATCGGCACGGCGATAACCCAGCCCTGCGCCGACCTTGCACCCCGCCGCATAGCCGCGAAACACAGGGTAGCCGAGATCCGGCACCGCGCCATGTTCCTGCGCGTAACGGGCGCTGATCAATTCAACTATCGCAGTGCGGTCCATCGTTTTTTCCTTCAGGTTCATGGCTAGGACGCCACGACCCGACCGCCACCGCAGTCCATGCCGATGAATTTTTTAAAAGGGCCGCCCCTTGTCGTCCAAATCGGGGGCGCATCTTATTTCCCAAGACATTGTCATCTTTGTGATACACATCCGCATCAAATAGCATTTCGACCCATAAGGGACAGGGCAGGCGCGCAATGTCGATTGAGCGGGAAATCGAGATCAAGCTCATCCTCCCTGATGGTGATCCTGCGCCATTATTGGCGCTTGCGCCTTTTCGGCGCGCACCCCGCATCCTGCATTTCCACACCCGATATTATGACACGCCGGATTGGAGCCTGAGTCGGGCCAGAGCGATTCTTCGCATCCGTTGTTCGGGCGATCAGATCATCCAATGCGTCAAAATGCCGGCCAGCAATGCGCGACCGACCGATCGGGCCGAATGGGAACGACCGTTAGAGTCCGATCAATTGGCGCTGGAACTGCTGCCCCCATCACCGCGCCATCGTCTGGAGCAGTTGATCAATGATCAGCCACTGCGCCCCTTTGCCACACTCGAAGTCACGCGCCGCATCTGGATCGTGGCGCATCGCGGGTCACAGATCGAAATGGCGCTCGACAGCGGCACGATCAACGCCAATGGCCAGCAGGTACAAATTGCCGAGCTCGAACTTGAACTGGTTGATGGGCGGGTGGACGACATGATCGATTTCGCGCTTGGCCTGCCGCTCGGTCCCGGTCTTGCTTGGTCGATGTGCAGCAAGGGCGCGCGCGCGCACATGACCGCACGCGGGTTACACCCTGCCGCCATCAAGGCCAGTCCCGTCACTTTGTCGCCCCACCTCACTTCCGCACAGGCCTTTCAGGAAATTGCATGGCACTGCCTGGGTCATCTGCTTGGCAATTACAGGCTGGTGATCGACATGGGCGATGCCGACGCCCTGCACCAAAGCCGGGTGGCGATTCGACGGATGCGCGCGGCGTGTTCGCTCTTTTCATCCATGCTCAACGATGCGCCTTCACGCCTGATTCGGGCCGAACTCCGGGCGGCGGCCAGCGCGCTCGGACCTGCGCGCGATCTTGATGTCCTGATCGCCCGCATCCATGAAGATATAGGCGCAGTAGCTGATTATGCGCCGCTCATGGCGCAGTTGGAACAACAGCGCCGCGCGGCTTATGAACATGCCACCGCCCTGCTCAACTGCGCATCCTTCCAGCGACTATTGTTTCAACTCGCCGCATGGATCGAGAATGGCGCATGGCTGAACGGCTTGAAAGCCATTGATTCAGTGGAACAGGATTTGCCTGTCCCCATCGCCAGCCCCAATCTAGCCAGCACTTGCGCGCATGAACTCCAATCACGCTATCGCAAGGTGAAAAAGGCGGGACAACATTTCCAACAGCTCGACGCACCCGGTCGCCATCAATTGCGGATCGAGATCAAGAAATTGCGTTATGCGGCGGATTTTTTCGGCTCGCTCTTTCCCGGATCGGCGCAATGTGATGAACAGCGCAAGCCGCATCAGGCTTTTGTCGATGCGCTCACTCGGCTGCAAGACCTGCTTGGCGAACTCAATGATCTGGCAACGGGGCGCGAAATCGATGTCGGCGCCATGGACAGCATCAACGAGATCGAACAGGCGCGGCTGACACTGATGCTGGATCAGGCGCTACGCACCTCGGGTCGGACGGAAAAGCAACTCATCAACGATGCCACACATGATTTGGACCAAGCCCTGCACCTGCCGCGTTTCTGGCGCGATCAAGCGTAGCGTCGCATTCGGGCGCCATGATTGGCCCGCCAATGTGCCAATCATCAACCCATCCTGACTGAAAAAAAACGACATTATTCAAAATTTATGAATATGCGCGCGCCAAAAATGGATTATGGCAGATGCCGTTATCAATTTCGCTGATTGTCACAGGAGCCATTTATGAAGTTTCATCTCCCCTTGATCGCCATGTCGGCAATTGCCCTGTCTGGCTGCGCGACCGAAAAATACGTCAATACGCGCGTTGCCGATCTCGAAGGTCGTCACGCTGCCCGCCTTACCGCCGTTGAAGGCACGGCCCAAGGCGCACTCGACCGCGCAAATGCGGCCTTTGGTCTGGCAGAAGGCAAGTTTGTCTTCTCGACCGTGCTGAATGCCGATCAGGTCAAGTTCGATGGCGGCAAGGCTGTCATTTCGGAAGAAGGCAAGGCATATCTGGCCCAGCTGGCTGAACAGCTGAAAACCGAAAACAAGAATGTCTTTCTTGAAATTCAGGGCCATACCGATTCGGGCCAAACCGCTGAGAAGCGCCTCGCCCTTGGCCAGCAGCGTGCAGAAGCCGTGCGCCTGATCCTCAATCAGCAGGGCGTTGCGCTCAACCGCATGTCGACCATTTCTTATGGCGGCACCGCACCGGTTGCCCCGAACAACACCGCCGAAGGTCGCGCTTTGAACCGTCGCGTTGTAATCATCGGCGTCAAATAATCTGAAAAGCCGGGCGCGGTCGAGATCATTCTCGCCCGCCCGCTTGCAGGTCATTGGCCATAAAAGGCCGGGGATATCGATGATGTCTCCGGCCTTTTTATATGGCCGAAAAAGCGCCCAGACATAAAAACGGCGCCAGCGGGATGATCCGCACTGACGCCGTCTTCAAACGCAGGTGGCGCGCCGATTAACGCAGCTTGCGCACATCCTTCTTCGACAGCGACGTCACCGCACCGCCCTCAACAACGGTCAGCGTGTCGGCAGGCACGGTCACAAAGCGTGATTCGAAGATGATCTTCACCGAACCATCGGCGTTGACGCGATCGATCGTGCCAAGGCGGACGGCATTTGCATCGCGCAACACCTTACCAGCACGAATCTGAGCAACAGCAGCAGGCGCAGCGGCGTCCTGCGCCAGAACCGGGGTGGAAGCGAGCAAGATCGCGCCAGCGATCGACAATGTGATGCGCATAATAATTCCTTCTTCGTGACGGATAAGATGCATGAGATGAAACCCAGCACCCGGAGATCTGTGCGCATATTGCAATGCAACATTCGCTAAGCAAGCTCACTAAATACCCCCTGCATAGTGTCAATTCGCATTTGAGGTGTCGTAATTGCATTATTAACAACTGAACCAATTTCGTCCCCGCTCGAGCGCGTCGCCTTGGCGGATAAGGCGGCATTGGCCGTTCGCTGGCCCCGGCGGAAACCACGCCTTGGCCGGGGCAAATGGGGCAGTCCAAAGCAGGTCGCCACGTATCGCCCTAAAATCACGCTGACCGACGGATATTGCGCCAGATTGTCCCCTGCAAATATTTCTCGCGCAAATCTGGGCATATTGTATTGCACAATCTCCACGCCCGATGCATCCGCATCGCTGTCAGATCATTCTGCCGGAGTTTTGATGCATGCCGCCTCGCGTTCGTAAAGCCGTCTTCCCCGTTGCAGGCCTTGGCACCCGCTTCCTGCCCGCCACCAAATCGGTGCCGAAGGAAATGCTGCCGGTCGTCGATCGGCCCTTGGTCCAATATGCGGTGGACGAGGCATTGGAAGCCGGGATCGAACAGCTGATCTTCGTCACGGGCCGGGGCAAGATGGCGATCGAAGACCATTTCGACGTCGCCTTCGAACTCGAAGCCACGCAGACCAGCCGGGGCAAGAAACTGAACGCGCTCGATGGCACAAGGATGAAACCGGGCAGTTGCGTGTTCGTGCGTCAGCAGGAACCGCTCGGCCTTGGTCATGCGATCTGGTGCGCACGCGAAATCGTCGGCAATGAGCCGTTCGCGATCTTCCTGCCCGATGAATTCATGGTCGGCGCGCCCGGCTGCATGAAACAGATGGTTGATGCCTATGACAAGATCGGCGGCAATCTGATCTGCGCGCTGGAAGTCGACCCTTCCGAAACCCACAGCTATGGCGTGATCGATCCGGGCGCGCGCAATGGCGCGCTGACCGAGGTCAAGGGTCTGGTGGAAAAGCCCGCCCCCGGCACCGCGCCCTCCAATCTGATCGTGGCGGGCCGCTATATCTTGCAGCCCGATGTGATGCGCATCCTCGAAAACCAGGAAGCGGGCGCTGGCGGTGAAATTCAGCTCACCGATGCGATGGCCCAGATGATCGGTTCACAGGCCTTTCATGGCGTGACCTTTGATGGCGATCGTTATGATTGCGGATCGAAACTGGGCTTTGCGCAGGCTAATCTCGCGCTGGCGATGTCGATGCCGGATATTGGCCCGGCGTTGAAGGATTTCGCCCGCAAATTGGTGTGCTGATCGCACTTAATCGAGCATATGCCCGGTACGATCCTTCTTCGTCGCCAGATAGGCGGCGTTGAACGGGTTGGACGGCAATTGATGCGGCACGCGCTCGGCCACCGTCACGCCCATCGCTTCCAGCACAGCAACCTTATTGGGATTGTTGGTCAGCAAGCGCACCTCGCTTTGCCCCAATAAGGCCAGCATCCGCGCCGCAATCCCGAAATCGCGCGCATCGACCGCCAGTCCCAGCCGGACATTGGCATCGACGGTATCGAAACCCTGATCCTGCAACGCATAGGCGCGCAGCTTGTTGATCAGGCCAATGCCGCGCCCTTCTTGCCGCAAATAGAGCAAAATCCCCCAGCTCGCCGTCGCCATTTCATGCAACGCCGCGTGCAGTTGCGGCCCGCAATCGCATTTGAGCGACCCGAACACGTCGCCGGTCAGGCATTCGCTATGCAGTCGCACCACCGGCAGGCTGCCATCCGGCTGGCCGATCACCAAAGCGACATGCTCGGACGCATCCGATGCGCCGCGAAACGCGATAATCTCGCACTCGGTCGAGGCTTCGACCGGCAGGCGGGCACGGGCCGCGATGAACAGATCGCCCGCATCGGCATAGCCCGCGATCTCGTCCACGGTCACCGTGACGGCGACGGCGACATCGGCCCCCGTATCTCCCCAGAAAAATGCCGGCAGCATCCCGGCATGACGCGCCAGCCGCATCGCCGCCGCCGCAATCGCCTCTTGTTCCAGCGCCACCGCGCGAAACGGGCCTTTCAACGGGGTCGCAAGGTCCAGCACCGGATCGGCCATCGCCGTCGCCACATCAAGGTCGATCCATGGCGCGCGGTCGACCAGCACGGCGCGATCCGGCTCGGCGGCCTCGATCTGGTTGGTAAGGCGCAACGTCTCTGCCCGCCCTGCGGAAATCAGGATGCGCGCCGGGGTCTCTGGCTCAAATGCAGCCAAGCGCTGCGCATCCGCCGTCTCAATCGCCAGCAGATCCACCCCGATGCCGCCCGCGCAAATCCGCACGGGCCAACCCCGGCGAATGGCGTCAATCGCTTGGGCGGGATGGCGTGACATCAGTCGACCTTGAACGTCGTCATGATCGGAATGTGATCGGAGGGCTTGCCCCAATTGCGGCAATCCTCGAACAATTGATGCTCGACCGCCTGTGCAGCGACCGAGGGGCTTGCCCACATATGATCGAGCCGCCGCCCCCGGTTGGACGCCTTCCAATCCTTGGCGCGATAGCTCCACCATGTGAACACATGGGCCGGTTCCGGGATGAACTTACGGCCAAGATCGACCCAGTCATGGCTTTGTTGCAAACGGGCCAATGCCTCGACCTCGACCGGGGTATGGCTGACCACACCCAATAATTGCTTGTGGCTCCACACGTCGGTCTCGCAGGGCGCGACATTGAAATCACCCACCAGCAAGGTCGGCTCATCCAGTTGCGCCGACCAATTGGTCATGCGCTCGATAAAGGCGAGCTTCTGGACGAATTTCGGGTTGGTCTCCGGGTCCGGCGCTTCGCCGCCCGCCGGGACATAGACATTTTCAAGCCGGATGCCGCATTCCAGTTGCGCGCCGATATGCCGCGCCTCGCCATTATCCTGCCAGTCATGGCGATTATCAGCGACCATCGGCACGCGCGACACAATCGCCACGCCATGATGCATCCGCTGGCCATTCAACACCTGATATTGATAGCCGAGCTTGTGAAACATCTGCGCCGGGAAATCACGGTCGATCACTTTCGTTTCCTGCAAGCACAGCACATCGGGGCCGACCTCCTGCAAGAAGCGCTCGACAATATCGAGCCGGAAGCGGACCGAGTTGATGTTCCAGGATGCAATCGAAAGTTTTTGGGACATGGCGGATGCCATAACCACAAAATGGGACCTATTGCCATGATTGAATTTTGTCGCGTTTAGATCCAGTGACGTTCATGATACATGCAGTTGGCACACGCTATCATGATCGCCACAGATTGATTTACAGGGGTAAGCACATGGGAATTCGGATCGGACAGCTGCGCAAGGTGCGCGTGGCAGCAGCCCTTATCATGGGCCTTGCCATGTCGGTCGGCCCGATGGCGACGATCCCGGCTTATGCCCAGTTTTCCGAAAGCTATAAATTCCTCAAGGCCGTGAAGGATCAGGACGGCCAAAAGGTCACGGATATGTTGAGCAGTTCGGCATCGACCCTGATCAACACGCGCGATGTGACGACGGGCGATTCCGCCCTGCATCTGGTGATCCAACGCCGGGATGCAAGCTGGCTCAGCTTCCTGCTCTCCAAGGGGGCCAAGCCCGATATTCGCGACAAGGCAGGCAACACCCCGATCTTGGCCGCAGCGCAGCTCGGCTTTGTCGATGCCGTGCCTATGCTGGTCAACTACAAAGCCGATGTGAACAGCACCAATGGCCGGGGCGAAACCGCGCTGATCATCGCGGTGCAGCGGCGTGATATTGCGCTGGTCCGCCAGTTGATCAGCCTTGGTGCCAATCCTGCGTTGCGTGACACGGTCATCGGACTTTCGGCGCGCGATTATGCCGAGCGCGACAAAAGATCGGGCGCTATCCTGAAAATTCTTGATGAGGCCAAGCCCGCGGTGGCCAAGCCCGTCTCTGGACCCAAGTTCTGATTCACCGATATTTCTGGGACATGCCGTTGATGAAGCGTATGAATTTGAACATATCGGCCTTGGGAACGTTGATACTGGCCAGTCTCGCCGTCAACCTTGCCGCCGTTCCCACTGCCCGCGCGCAGGACATCGACCCCGAAGGCGTGCGCGAAGCCACCGTGCCGGTCGAAACACCCGCCGAACTGGCCGCGCCGACCGTGCCGCCACCCGCCAATGAACTGTGGACGACGGCCTCGCTCGATGTCTTGATGGCGGTGATCAAGGATGTCGCGTTGGAAGGGCTGAACCCCGCCAGCTATGCACCGGACAAGCTCCGTACCGCGATCGATTCCGGCGATGCCGCCATCTATGGTCCACTCGCCACGCAGATATGGCTGCAACTGGCGCATGACTTCGCCTTTGGCCATGCCCCGGCGGCGGCCCGGCTTGATTGGCACATGGACACGCTCGCAGGCGATCCGAATGAGGCGATGACCTCGCTGAACAATGCGCTCGCCACCGGGCAATTGCGCGCAACATTATATGCCCGCCTGCCCAATAGCCCGCAATATCAGGCACTCCGGGACATGCTGGCGAAAACCCCGGCCAGCAAGACCGAGACCATCGGCCAATTGCGGGTCAGCATGGAACGTTGGCGCTGGATGCCGCGCGATTTCGGATCGTCCTTTATCTTCGTCAACGTCCCGGCGTTCAATGTCGCTTTGGTGCAGGACGGGCGCGCACTTGCCCGCCACAGGATCATCGTCGGCAAGCCCAAAAACCCGACTCCGCAATTGTTCGTGCAGGCGACCGGCGTCATCATCAACCCGACATGGACGGTGCCGCAAAGCATCATCCGTGAAAGCGTGGGGGAACTGGTCACGCGTCACCCAAAAAAGGCGCGCGCCCAAGGCTATGTCACAACGATCGTCAACGGCCAGATGCAGGTGGTGCAAGGGCCGGGCCCCAGCAATGCGCTGGGCGCGATGAAGCTGGTCATGCCCAATCCTTATTCCATCTACCTCCACGACACCCCCGCCAAGTCGCTATTCGAAAACAAGGTCCGCGCGTTCAGCCATGGCTGCATCCGCACGGATCAGGCGCTGCGTTTCGCATCGGTGATGCTGCGCGAGGTGCCGGGCTGGACGCGGGCCAAAATCGATCAGACGGTAGCGGGCCGCAAAACCACCAAGGTCGACCTGCCCCGCCCGTTCAACGTACTCATCACCTATTTGACGGCGGTGGCAGAGGATAATGGGAAATTGAAAACCTATCCCGACATCTATGGCCGAGACATACCCGTGCTGGAAGCGCTGGACGATTAACGAAAAACGCCGGGCAGATGGATATCCATCGCCCGGCGTTTTTATCTGATGCGCTGAATGCGCTTACAGCTTGGTCGCGTACAACAATCGGCCCGGACCAAGCCGGTCCAGCACGCGCGGCAAATCATGCTCGGCAAAGGCGAAACAACCTTCCGACCGCCCGATCTTGCCCTTGTCGCGCGCCATCTCATCGCTGACATACCATGCGCCATGCACGACCACGGCACGCGCCTCGGCATTGCTGTTGCTATGTTCCAGCCCCATCAACCGCATCGATTGGCCATGTTTCCCGGTATAATAATCCCCGGTGAGATAGGCCCCCGGCGATGATGCCAACGAACCGGGATCATTCGAAAATTGCTGTACCCAGCCGGTATGGCTTGGGTCCGACCCACGGCCATGGGCGACAAGAAAGCTCGTCACCTGACCCGACATCATATCGACGAGATAGAAACGCGGGTCACGCGATGCGGCGGCAAAATCGGTGACACCGACCACATCACGGTAACGCACCACCCCGGCATTCGCATCAAGCGCACGCCGCGCGATACGGATAATCCGGCTGTTGTCAGACCCGATCATCGGGCCGACCGCCCAGCTTGGGATCGCAGGCAATGCCGCTGCTGCTGCCAGCGACGCAAAACCCCGACCTAAAAATTCGCGACGATTCACCATCTAGAGCTTCGACCTCTGTCTGCATGAACGAGCCTGTTCAAACACTGCAATAGCAGAAAGTGCCGATTCGGGCCAGTCATCTGTCGTAATAATGGCGCGCCTCGCCGGATTCACCCTCCTAAACCGCGTCACCTACCGCCGTGCGATAGATCGGTGCACGCATTCCCATGGCCCGCCGCAACCGGCCAATCAGGCGTGGCACCGGCCCATGGCGTTCCATCCAATCGGCATAAGCGACATATTGCGGATCACGGAGCAAATGCCGCTCTTCAGTCCGCGCACGCCAATAATAGACGCCGCTCACCACGGCCATCAAGGCGCAGGCGCGGATCATATCGACCCAAGTACCGGTCGTCAGCAGCGGCATCATCGACAGCCACCAGAACAGATTCTTCGACACATAGGCCGGGTGCTTGCTCCACGCATATGGCCCATGAGTCAGAATACCGCGATGGGTCAGATTGGAAAACCGCAGGCCGAACACCATCGTCGCCCATGCGTAAATCGCGGTCAGCACCACCAACGCACCACCGACCAACGCCAGCAACCACGGATGACCCGCCAGCCAATAAGTCCATTCCGCCGTCCCCGGATGATAATCGAGCGGTCCGCCATCGCCCATCAGGATAAAGGGCGGATAGCAGATCAACGCCGCCACCCAGCCGGCTGCATAGGGATTGGCGGTGCGAATATGCGAATCGAGCGGCTTGCAGGTCAGGACATAGCCGACCGTGGCAAAGGCCACATCGAACAGGAACATCATCGCGATCAACCAGCGCGAGATGCCGACCGGATCGGTGATGCTGTTGGATTCATGCCAGCGGATCATCTCGGCCCAGTTACCCGGCACAATCGCGATCATGAACGCGGTGAAAAACGCCTTCACCCCCCATGCGCGCAGATGATCATAGAGCAATTCATCATCAAGAGGATCATGCCGCCGCAACAACCAGCGGCCAAAGACCAGCAAGCCATCCTTGGGGCTGGTCATCCGCCGATCAACGAAAATAACATAAGGGATCGACAGGATCAGCATGAACGGCAAGGCCGCGATCAGCAATTCCATCACGGCCAGATAGGCATCACGCCAATACCAGCGCCCCATGCCGTAAAAAACGGCAATCAGCGCCCATGTGGCCCATAGGCCCAGCAACTTGGTGACCGCACTATCGAATACATCGCCCCAAGGCCGCCCGGCCCCGTCCCAATCCATGCCGGTCGATGGGTTGCGATGGACCTTATCCATCAGCACCGACCACAAGATCATCGGCACGCCACAGGCGAAAATCGCGATTGTCGCCGCATAAGGCCCATCCATGCGGTGAAGATGGGCGACCAATATCCAGCCGAGCAACCCGGCCAACCCCGCCAAGCCAACGCCATGGCTGACGGCGGATATGGGGCGCGGGTCTTGATCGGCACTATCGTTCACGGTTCGCCTCATTTCAGGTGCGGATGGGCATTGCCCACCCGCAATCTGATACCATCAAGCCGTGAACAAATAGGATCAGGCCTCATTATCCTTGGCCAACCATTCTTCCAGCCATTTGATCGTATAATCGCCAGACTTGAATTCGGGATCTTCGATCAATTTCTGGTGCAATGGGATCGTCGTCGTCACGCCCTGAATCACAAATTCTTCCAGCGCGCGCTTCAACCGACGGATGCAGCCATCACGGTCGCGGCCATAGACGATCAGCTTGGCGATCATGCTGTCATAATATGGCGGCACGCGATAACCTGCATACAGGCCGCTATCGACCCGTACATGCATCCCGCCCGGCGCATGAAAACCGCTCACCAACCCCGGCGACGGCGCAAAGGTGCGCGGATCTTCGGCGTTGATGCGGCATTCAATCGCATGGCCACGGAATTGCAATTCTTCCTGACGGACCGACAAGGCCTCACCACCGGCGATTCTGATCTGTTCGCGGACAAGATCCATGCCGGTGATCATTTCGGTCACCGGATGTTCGACCTGCAAACGGGTGTTCATCTCGATGAAGAAGAACTCGCCATTTTCGTAAAGGAATTCGATCGTGCCTGCGCCGCGATAACCCATATCGGCCATCGCCTTGGCGACGATGCCGCCCATGCGTTCGCGCTGTTCGGCGGAAATGACCGGTGACGGCGCTTCTTCCAGCACCTTTTGGTGGCGGCGCTGCAACGAACAATCGCGTTCACCGAGGTGGATCGCATTGCCCTTGCCATCGCCGAACACCTGAAATTCGATGTGACGCGGATCACCGAGATATTTCTCGATATAGACCGTGTCATCGCCGAATGCCGCTTTGGCTTCCGACCGGGCCTGGCTGATCAATGTTTCCAACTGATCTTCCGACGGCACGACCTTCATGCCACGCCCGCCGCCACCCGATGCGGCCTTGACCAGCACCGGATAACCGCAGCGATCCGCGACTTCGCGCGCTTCCTCGATGGTGTCGACCGCACCCGGCGAACCCGGCACCAATGGCAAGCCCAGCGCACCAGCGGTCCGCTTCGCCTCTACCTTATCGCCCATCGTGCGGATATGTTCCGGCTTTGGCCCGATCCAGATGAGATTGTGCATCTCGACGATTTCGGCAAAGCGCGCATTTTCCGACAGGAAGCCATAGCCCGGATGGATCGCATCCGCGCCGGTCACTTCTGCTGCCGAAATGATGTTCGGAATGTTGAGATAGCTATCGGCGGCCGCCGGCGGGCCGATGCACACCGCCTGATCGGCAAGGCGCACATGCATGGCGTCGGCATCGGCGGTCGAATGGACCGCCACCGTCTTGATCCCCATTTCATGGCAGGCGCGATGGATACGCAGCGCGATTTCGCCACGATTGGCGATCAGGACCTTCTTGATCGTCATATCAAGGGGCCTGTTATTCAACGACAATGAGCGGCTGGTCGAATTCGACCGGCTGACCAGATTCGACGAGGATCGCCGTCACCTTGCCCGCGCGCGGCGCAACGATCTGGTTCATCACCTTCATGGCTTCGATAATCAGGACGGTATCGCCCTGCTTGATCGTATCGCCAACGCTGACGAAATTGGCCGCATCAGGTTCCGGCGCGAGATAAGCCGTGCCGACCATCGGCGATTTCACCGTGCCGGGATGATCGCCCGCAGGCGCCGCCGCCACAGGGGCCGCAGCCACCGCCACGGGCGCAGCCGCCACAGGTGCAGCCACTGCCACCGCAGGAGCCGCCGTCATGGTCCGCGCGACGCGGATCTTGCGATCACCGTCCTCGACCTCGATCTCGGTCAGCTGAGTTTCGTTCAGCAGCTCCGCCAACTGGCGCACCAGTGCGGGATCCACCTGCATCGAACCGGCATTCTTATCGCTCATTCGACCCCCGAATGTAAAAAATCGTCATGTGTTTGACGTTATGGTCAGAGCCATACCGCCGCTTGCAGCGCCAGCGCGTAGCCCATTGGACCGAATCCGGCAATGGTTGCCGTTGCTGCCTGCCCAACAAAACTGTGATGACGGAATGATTCCCGTTGGTTCGGGTTGGATAAATGCAGCTCGATCACCGGCACGGAAATCGCTTTGACCGCATCCAGCAGCGCGACCGACGTATGGGTATAGGCCGCCGGATTGATAATCACCGCCTTCGCACCACGGGCATGGGCCTCATGCAGCCAATCGACCAGATGGCCTTCATGGTTGGACTGGCGCACATCGACCTCAACGCCCAGTTCAAGCGCCTGATCCTCCAGCCGCCCGGCAATATCATCCAGCGTGTCATGGCCATAAATGGCCGGTTCGCGCGTGCCCAGCAGGTTGAGATTAGGCCCGTTCAGCACGTAAATCAGCGGCCTGTCAGCCATATTATCGTTCCTCGTTACAAGCGTGCGTCCCATAAATGGGCGCGCTTATTTTCAAGCGTGACGCGCATCATGCCCGATTACCACAGGATTGGCCAACCTTGTTCTGCTGCAAGTGCGGCCATTTTCGCATCCGCGTTGACGGCATAGCCCTCATCCGCCCATTCCAGCACGGGCCGATCAGAGGGGTGATCGGAATAAAAACGCACATAAATCTGATCGCGCGCCAGAGCCTGCGCCGCCAGCCAATCCTCGATCATCCGCAATTTTGCCGGGCCATAGCAATTTTCGCCATCGATCCATGGCAGGATCATATTGCCATTATCCCGGCAGCTACGCGTCGCAATCGTCTCGAATCCGAGCAATTCCCCGACCGCCGTTGCGTAATAGGCATAGGATGCCGTCGCCATGACCATGCGATAGCCCTCGGCCCGATCCTGCGCGATCCGCGCCAGCGCCGCATCGAAAAGGCCATCCGCCGCCAGTTGCGCGGCGAAATCTTCCGCCACCTCGGCCAAGCGCGCCGGATCTTGGCGCGGCCCCAGCAACAATCGGTGCATCAATTCTTTCAATCGCGCGCGATTGACCAGCTTCAGGCCATAGCCCAGCAGGAGAAAACCCACCAACGGCCACAATAATTGCCGTGCAGGCGCCACCCGCATCCCCGCAAAACGCAGAAACCCCGGCAAGGTCGCATGCCGGGTGATGGTCTTGTCCATGTCATAAATCGCAAGCTTTTGCATATCATACGCTGTGCCAAGCCCGAACCGTGCTGACAACATATTTCGCGGATTAGGGAATATCCGAGACCGCAATTGCCAGCCAGCCGTTCAGCCTAATGAAAGCGGCGCACTGCTATCCATGCTTTGATATTGACGAACGGTCGGTTCGATGCGTAGCGTTACGGGCATGCAAGGAAAATTCGCTCTTTTGCCCATGATATGCGGCATCGCGCTCGCCGGGTGCATTCAAGTGTCGGCACCCGATAAGCCCATCGAAATCAACCTGAACATCAATATCAGGCAAGAAGTGATGGTGAAGCTCGAAAAAGATGTCGAGACGCTCATCACCGATAACCCGGAATTATTTCCGCAATGAGGTTGAAGATGGACCGGAACAAGACATTATTGACCAAGTCGTTGTTGGCAGGCGCACTCTCCCTCAGCCTTGCGGGCGGCGCGATAATGGCATCGGCGCAGGGCGTATCCGCCATCGAAACCGCCAAGTCGCAAGGCGTGATCGGGGAAACATGGGAAGGTTATATCGACTTTGCCAAAACCCCGTCCGACGCGGTGCGTGACGAGGTCGAGGCCCTGAACATCAAACGGCGCGCGGCCTATACCCAATTGGCCAGCCAGCGCGGCGCGACGGTACAGGAAGTGGCGTTGAAAACCGCCTGCCAGATTTTCGCGGCCAAGATTCAGGTGGGGCAGGCGTATTTGCTGCCGGACAAGATCTGGCGGGTGCGCGAAGGCGCCAGCCCGATTGCCCGTCCGGATTATTGCAACTGACCTGAACGTATCTCATCGACCGCAACAAAAAACGGCCCGGCATCACTGCCGGGCCGTTCTTGTTTGTGCGGAAGGCGGCCCCTGTAAGGCCGCCCTCCATTAAACGAGGCTATTAGAACGCAACGCCGAGCGACAGGACAACGCCCGCCTTGGCATTGGAATAAAGGCCCGACAGAACGTCGGTCTTCGAGATGTCGGTATCGACATAGGACAGGCTCGCGCTGACTGGGCCGAGCGTGGTTTCAGCACCGATCTGCCATTCGTTGTACGACGTGAAGCCGAGATCCTGCACGCCGAAACGGCCACGCAGGGTGAACGGGGTCGTCGGCACCGGTGCCGACACTTCACCATAAGTGTAGATCAAGTCTTCATTGCCGGTCGCCTTACGCGACGGGGCCCAATTGGCGCCAACCTTGACCGCAGCCACACCGAAGTCATGCTTCAGCGACGTGCCGACTTCCATATAGTCAGAATCGGTGCCGTTGTCCGAATCCGCATAGATGAAGAAGGTCGAATTGATGTCGAAGGTCGTGCCCGGCGCGATTTCGCGGCCATAGCCGATGTAAAGATCGACTTCAGCATCGCCATAGGTTGCGGTGTCCTGCAGGTTCGACACCCAGGTACCAGCATAAAGACCGGATTCATGGCTGAGGGTCAGCGTGCCCTGTGCAGCCGGATCCTTGTCCGTGAGCGAAACACCGCGGAAGCGATAGTCGGAAACAGCGGTTGCGCCGCCGGTCGCCGAGATGCCGTTACCAAGATCGATAGCTGCGGCTGCCGGGGTAGCCACGGCGAAAAGTGCGGCCGAGAGACCAATGAGAGAGGTGCGCATATTATATTCCTTAAGATGTTGGTCGCGTTTCTGCTCATCCTACATCCGTTGCGTTGGCATCTATCGATCAACCATCAACTGGTCGTGCGTGCCGTTTTGCGCATCGGACCCCCTCAAGATGCGTAATTTTCCGCAATGCACAATGCTTTTATGACACCGACAGGCTGGTTGAGGGTCAAATCGGGTAAATTTACCAGCACATGTTGCCATATTGCAACAAAACCCCGCCGATTTGCCCGAAACTGCCGTAAAGTGCGCTATTTGCTGATAATCCGGGCATCACAACGCACATCAGCCAATAATGCGCCTCCCTTCATCAAAGGGCGATATGTGCCAATATATACGCAGTGCATCATGGCTATTTCATCCGATGACAGGAAGGGTGACGGGGCGGGTGACGGGACGGGTGCAATCGGCTAACAGCCAAAGAATGATCAAAACACGCTTCGCCCCCAGCCCGACCGGCACATTGCATATCGGCAATATTCGCACCGCCTTGCTGAACTGGATGTTCGCGCGCCAACAAGGCGGGCTATTCCTGCTGCGGCTGGACGATACCGATGCCGAACGCTCGACCCAGGCATTTGCCGATGCGATCATCGCCGACCTTGGTTGGCTTGGTCTCAAACCCGATGATCAGGTCCGCCAGTCCGACCGCTTCGCCTTATACCAGAAGCGCTTTGACGAATTGCGCGACAAGGGCCGGGTCTATCCTTGCTATGAAAGCTCGCAAGAGCTTGATCTCAAGCGCAAGGTGCTGCTCGGTCGCGGCCTGCCGCCGATTTACGATCGTGCTGCGCTGCAACTGACCGATGCCGACCGCGCCGCGCTGGAGGCCAGCGGCATCGCGCCGCATTGGCGGTTCAAGCTCGATCAATCCACCCCGCTGATTTTCGACGATCTGATTCGCGGTAGCCAGCGCTTCGATCCGGCGCTCTTGTCCGATCCGGTCATTCGGCGCGGCGATGGAAGCTGGCTCTATATGTTGCCCAGCGTCATCGACGATGTCGACATGGGTATCACCCATGTCGTGCGCGGCGAAGATCATGTCACCAACACCGCGCTCCAGTTGCAAATGTTCGAGGCGCTGGACGCCCCCGCCCCGCGCTTTGCCCATGCCGCCTTGTTGACCGGCGAAGAGGGTAAATTATCCAAGCGGCTCGGCTCACTCGGCGTCGATCATTTCCGCGACACAGGGATTGAGGCACTGGCAGTCAAGGCGCTGCTCGCCCGGATCGGCACGAGCGACCCGGTGATCCCGGTGGCCGATATGACCGCGCTGAATGAGAGCTTCAACTTCGCGCATTTTGGCCGCGCCCCGGCCCGGTTCGACGAAACCGAACTGGCCGCGATCAACGCCCGCATCCTGCATTTGCTGCCTTTTGAAGCCGTGTCCGGCCGCCTGCCCGAAGGCATGGATGCGCAAGCATGGGCGGCGATCCGCCCCAATATTTCCACGCTCGGCGATGTCGGTATATGGTGGAGTCTTGTCCGCCACGCCCCCGCAAATCCGAACATCGACCCGGAAGATCGGGCCTATCTGGCGGATGCCGCCGATATTGCCGCAACCCTCGATTGGGCATCGGACCCTTGGCACGGCCTGACATCAAGGCTGAAGGACAACTCGGGCCGCAAGGGCAAGGCGCTGTTCCTGCCGCTGCGGCGCGCGCTGACCGGGCTTGACCATGGCCCGGACATGGCGGCGCTTCTGCCTCTCATTGATCAGCAGGATGCGGTAGCCCGGTTGCGCAACAATAGTGCAGCATAATCATTAAAACCCGTTTCATCGCCAGCCCGCCTCGTTTTGCCCGCCTATGCGGGTGGCGGGGCTTGCATTTGGCGGCAAATGCATCACTTAGGTTTTCATGAATTTCGGGTCGTCCAAATTACGCTATCTCAATATGATGACGAGCGGGCTGGCATTGCTGCTGGCTCCCGTTGTCAGTCATGCCGCAAAGTCCGACAGGCAGGAGAAGTCTGGGCAGGAGAAGAGCAAGGCCGTTGCCGCGCCTTCGAATGACGCCAAATCCTCGCCCGCCTCCTTGCTCAAGCCGCCCGTCCCTTATTCCCCGGTCCCTGTATCGAACACCCGCGAGTCCGAGGACCCTCTCGAATCTACGTCCGTCCCCGCGCCCGCGCCCGCGCCCGTCGATCCATTCCAGAGCGCGCGGCAGGCCGAAAGCCGGGGCGACCCGACCGAGGCGCTGACCTCTTATATTCGGGTGCTGGCCTCCAACCCCCGCAATATCCGCGCGCTGGTGGGTGCAGGACGTGCTGCACTCAAGGTTGGCGATGCCGAGGCCGCGATCGGCTTTCTCGCCCGCGCCGATGAAATCGACCCTCGTTCCGGCCCGACCAAGGCCGCGCTCGCCGCCGCATTGGTGATGATGGACCGGCCACGCGATGCCATGCCGTTATTTGATGAGGCCTTGCGCTATGGCGTCCGCGATGCCGACATCGCGGGCGACAGGGGACTTGCCTATGATCTGATGGGCGACCCGGTGCGCGCGCAAAAGGAATATGCGCTCGCGCTCAAAAACGGGCCGGATAGTGAAATCGTCCGCCGCCTTGCCATTTCGCAAGGGGTAGCAGGCAAGATGGCGCTCGCGCTCGACACGCTCGATCCACTGCTGCGCAAACAGGACCGCGCGGCGTGGCGTGATCGCGCCTTCATCATGGCGATGAGCGGCGATGCGCGTGGTGCGCAGCAATCGGCTGCGCTGATTCTCCCGCCGTCGCAGGTCAATGTCCTCACCCCCTATCTGGGTCGGATGGCGACATTGTCCCCGACCGAACGGATGCGGGCCGTGCATTTCGGCGTCTTCCCCGACACCGGCAACGCCGCCTCTGCGGAAACCATCGCGATGATCGAGGAAGGCAACACGGCCACCGCCAGCGCCGCCACAACGGCGAACGCCGCAGATGAACGCATGCGGCAGGAATTTCAGGCCTCGGTCGCCGCCCGTACCCGGGCTATGGCGGTGGAAGCCGCCCGTGTGAAAGCACAGGTAGAAGCAAGGGCGCGGGCCAAGGCGGAAGCAGAGGCAAAGGCCAAAGCGAAGGCGGAAGCCGAAGCGCAAGCAAGAGCGAAGGCGGAAGCCGAAGCGCTCGCCCGCAAGGCCGAACAAGATCGCCTCACGCAACTCGCCGCTGCCGAGGCCGCGAAGGCCAGCGCCGCTGAGACTGCAAGGCTTGCCGCCGCCGCGCCCGTCGCGCCAGCAACTATGTCGCCCTTATTGCCCAGCGCATCACCACCTGCGCCCAGTGCGACACCAGCCAGCCCGGCCAATAATAGCCAGTTCAGCAATATCGTTGCCGCCCAGAATACCGCCGCTGCGCCTATTGCAGCCCCGGCGACACCCCCATCGTCCATATTGGCCGCGCCCGCCACACCAGCGGCACCCGCGACAACGGGCCGGGCGTCCATCGCCGGGCCGTCCCCGGACGGATCGACTTTATGGACCAAGGCAGCACCGACTCCGGCGACGATTCCTGTGCCGAAGCCCGCCCCGGTCTCGACATCGGCCAGCGCAACCGACCGCCTGCAAATCGCCTTGCCAGACCTAGGCACGGATGAAGAAAAACCGGTCGAAACCAGCGCGGTCGTTGCCGCTCTGGCCAGCGAACGCCTGCCCAAGCAACTTGCCCAACCACCGCGCCCGGCCCCGGCCATGACGGCGGCTGTCGCGACCACCAAGCCGGTCGCGGACAAAAAACCGTCTGATAAGCTGACAGACAAGAACGCGGATAAGGCTACCGACAAATCGCCGGACAAATTGGCGGACAAGAACAAGCTCGACTGCACCAAGGACCCCAAGGCCAAAAAGGGTGCGCCCGCCAAGAAGGGCTGTGACACCAAGGACGCCAAGGACAGCAAAAATAGCGAATTGGCCAAGGCGGATTGCAAGCCCGATCCCAAGGCCAAGAAAGGCAGCAAGACCGCGCTCATTTGCGATACGCCCAAGCCTGTGTGCAAGCCGGACCCCAAAGCGAAAAAGGGCAGCAAAGCCCAAATTTGCGAGGACCCGAAGGCGCTGCGCGAAGCCGATGCCAAAAATGCCAAGGATAAAGCCAAGGACAAGGATGCCAAATCCAAAGACGGCAAGGGTAAATCCGATACCGAACGCTATTGGGCACAGGTCGCGAGCGGACCGAACAAGGCCGATCTCGGCAAGGTCTATGCGAAAATCAAGGACAAGGCCTCTGCATTGGTCGGCAGCAAATCCACATGGACCTCGCCGTGGCGCGGGTCCAACCGGCTATTGATCGGCCCGTTCTCGTCGGAAGATGAGGCGCAGGCCTTTGTGAACAAGCTGGCTGGCAAGGGCGTATCCGCCATCCAGTTCACCAGCCGCGCTGGCGTGCCGGTCGAACAGCTTCCCCTCAAATGAACCACGGCATTCTGGCGAGCCTTGCCTGCGACCCCCATCACAGCCGGGGGCGGCGCTTCCCTGAGGACTCCTGCGGCAATCGCGGGCCGCGCACAGTATTCCAGCGCGACCGCGACCGGATCATCCACAGCGTTGCCTTTCGTCGACTGCGGCACAAGACGCAGGTATTTATCGCGCCTGATGGCGATCATTTCCGCGTCCGTCTGACCCATAGTCTGGAGGTCGCGCAAATTGGCCGTACCGTCGCCCGCGCGCTGGGGTTGAATGAGGATTTGACCGAGGCCTTGTGCCTTGCCCATGATATTGGCCATCCGCCATTCGGCCATGCGGGCGAAGACGTGATGCACCGCATCATGGCCAATGCAGGCGGTTTCGATCATAACGCCCATTGCCTGCACATATTGGCGCAGTTGGAATCGCCCTATCCGGGCTTTGACGGGCTTAATCTCAGTTGGGAAATGCTGGAGGGGCTGGCCAAGCATAATGGCCCGGTCCGCAGTCCCAATTGGGCGCTGGCCGCGATTGATGCGGCATTTCCGCTTGAACTGGGGCAATGGCCATCGCTGGAGGCACAGATCGCCGCGCTGGCCGATGACATCGCCTATGACAATCACGATATGGACGATGGGCTGCGCGCAGGGCTGATTAGCTTGGAAGAATTGGCGGAGGTGCCTTTTGTCGCCGCCAACCTCGCCCGTATCCGCCAACGTCTGCCCGATCTTGGCCGCGACCGGCTGATTGCAGAACTGGTGCGCGACCAGATCGGCCTGATGGTCAACGACCTGATCGAAACAACCATTCAACAAGTGACCGATGCCGGTGTCACATCCGCCGATGAAGTCCGCGCGGCGGGACGGATGCTGGCCGGCTTCTCGGATGAAATGGCCAAGGCAGAACGCAGCCTCAAATCATTCCTGTACCAGCGCCTGTATCGCCACAAAGACGTGATGGCCGTCTCTGAACGTGCCGCCGGGGCGCTGGATGAACTATTTCGCGCCTATCTTGCCCATCCGGAACGCATGCCCTCCGAATGGGTCGCAACATTGCCCACAAGCGAACCGGCGCGCACCCGCCACATCTGCGACTTCATGGCGGGCATGACCGACCGTTACGCATTGTCGCGCTATCGCGACTGGATTGGCCCGATTGACATGCCCGCAGGGGTTTAGAGCGCGCCATCATCGGCGGCGGATCAACTGCGGCCTTGTCGGAACTAAGATTTCCGACTATTCTGCCGCTTCTGACCGATATGGACATCCCCCTCGCCCCCTTTCCCTGGCTCGATCTCGCGATCATCCTGGCGCTGATTGCGCTCAACGGGGTGTTCGCCATGTCGGAGCTAGCCATCGTATCTGCCCGCAGACAACGATTGGAGGCGCTTGCCGCACGGGGTGAACCCGGCGCGCAGACGGCTTTGTTGCTGGGTGCCGATCCGGGACGCTTCCTATCAACCGTGCAAATCGGAATCACGCTCATCGGCATTATCGCGGGCGCATTTTCCGGCGCAAGCCTTGGCCACCCCACAGCCTTAAGGCTCGCCTATCTTGGGTTTGAGCCGGAACTGGCCGAAACATTGGGCTTTATCATCGTGATCGGGGCCACAACCTATGCCTCGCTGGTGATCGGCGAACTGGTGCCAAAGCAATTCGCGCTGCGCGCGCCGGAACCGCTGGCCTGCATCATGGCCGTGCCGATGCTGTGGCTGTCCCGTCTGACCGCGCCCTTGGTCTGGCTGCTCGACAAGAGCAGCGCGCTCATTTTCACGCTACTGCGGCTGGAACGGGAGTCGGAGAACAAGGTCACCGCCGAGGAACTCCATCTCGTTGTGGCCGAGGCCAGCAAATCAGGCGTGATCGAGGAAAGCGAACGCGCGATCATTTCCGGGGTTGTGCGTCTGGCCGACCGCCCCGCGCGCGAGGTGATGACCCCGCGCACCGAGGTGGACTGGCTGCCGATCGATGCGACGCCGGAACAGTTGATCGAGGCGCTGGGCAATATTCCGCACAGCCGTATTCCGGTCGCGGACGGGTCGGTCGATAATATCATCGGCATCGTCCAGTCGCGTGATCTGTTGCTGGCGAGCCTAACCGGCAAAACCATCGACCTGCGCGAGATGCTGCGCAAGACGTTGGTCATCCCCGATCAGATCGATGCGATGGACGCGCTTGATGCCCTGCGTCAGGCCGAAGTGCCGATGCTGCTGGTCCATGATGAATATGGCCATTTCGAAGGGCTGATCACCCCCGCCGATCTGTTGATCGCGATTGCAGGCAGCTTTGCCTCTGATGCCGATCTTGGCCTTGATCCCGCGATCAGCGTACTGGACGATGGGCAATATCTGATTTCCGGATCAATGGCGGCGGATGCCATGGCCGACAGACTCGGCTTTGAACTGCCGGAAGATCGCGATTATGCGACGGCGGCTGGTTTTGTGCTGGATATATTGCGCCATTTGCCGAAAACCGGTGAGCGGTTCGATCATCAGGGCTGGCGGATTACCATCGCCGATATGGATGGTCGCCGGATTGATAAGCTGCTGGTCCGCCCGATGGAATCCAAGCGGCACGAAGCGGCGGCGGCAACGTCCAACTAGCGCCGCAAAAGGCCCGCCGCGCACTGCGTCAACGGGCCTTTATGTGCTGCTTATTTGTCGATCTTGTCGATCTTGTTCTGCAATGATGCGATCTGCGCCTTCAGCGCTTCAAGATCATCCTGTTCCGCCTTGGCGCTTGCTTTAGAGGCCGGCTCAGGCTTGGCCTCTACGCCACCGACCGTGCCACCCGCCGCACGAAAGGCAGTGGTGGCGGCATCGAAGAACGCCATGTTCTGGCGGGCGAGTTCAGCGAACGGGCCGGTGCCGAATGCGCCCTCCATCGCCGAACGGAATTGCTCCTGATTGCGGCGGAACGCATCCATCGACGATTCCAGATATTGCGGCACGAGCGACTGCATCGAATCACCATACATCGAGATCAATTGGCGCAAGAAATTGACCGGCAGCATGTTGGCGCCACGGGCTTCTTCGTCCATGATGATCTGCGTCAACACATTGTGCGTGATGTCATCGCCACTTTTGGCGTCTACCACTTTGAAATGGCGACCTTCTCGTGTCATGTGCGCAAGATTGTCGAGCGTGATATAGGTTGAGGATTCAGTATTATAAAGTCGGCGATTGGCGTATTTCTTGATAACCACCACATCGTCGCTATTGGGCGTTCCTGACATGCAACAACCTTCCTCTAAATTGTCACCCCTCATAGCATCAAATTATTCCGCACCGCAACAAATAGCCGCGCCGGGGCCTCGCCCCTTGCCGCTGTTCCTTGAAATGGTACGCGCGGAAACCGCTGGATCGCCTGATAAACAGACCCGCGTGCTGGAAGGATTGCGCCGTTATCAACAGGCCGCACGGGAAACAGAACCCACGTCGCATCGCAGCATTGCTGCGCAGCAAATGGATGCGAAATTATGGCACATCCCACCTTTGCGAAAGCGACCCAAGAACTGGCCCGTTCGGCCACCGGTCGTCTTGATCCCCTCGATCATCAACGCGCATGACATTCTCGATTTGGGGCGCGAACACAGCCTTGCGCGCTTTCTCGCCGGGCGCGGCCATCCGACCTATCTGGTCGATTGGGGATCGCCCTTAGCGGAAACAGAGCAGCTCTCCATCGATAGGCTGATCACCGACCGACTGTTGCCTTTATTGGCCAGCCTGCCGGTGCCGCCGATCCTGATCGGCTATTGCCTTGGCGGCACAATCGCAATCGCTGCCGCCACACACCTCCCGATCCACGCATTGGTGACGCTTGCCGCACCTTGGCATTTTTCCCGTTATCCGGAGTCCTTCCGCCAAGAGGCAGCAGGTGTCTGGTCGCAGGGGCAACAGGCGATCTCGCAATGGGGCGTGATGCCGATGGAGGTGATGCAACAAGGCTTTTGGTCCATCGACCGCACCGCGACCATCGCCAAGTTCGAACGCTTTTCCCAATTTGAGGAAGACAGTCCCGCGCACAAATTATTCGTCAAGGTCGAGGATTGGGCCAATGGCGGCGCACCTTTATCCAGCCCCGCGGCGACACAATTGTTCGAAAATCTGTTCGCCTGCGATGATCCGGGCCAGGGCTACTGGCACATAGGCGGGCAATTGATCGACCCGCACAAGATCACCTGTCCAATGCTGCACATCGTGTCGACCCAGGATCGCATCGTACCACACGCCAGCGCCCCCGATTTCGGCACACGCCGGGATATTGCACTTGGTCATGTCGGGATGATTATCGGCAGTCGCGCAAAATCCATTCTGTGGAATCCTTTAGCCCGATGGCTGGCGAAAAATCACACGCCTCCACAGCAAAATATTTCGCAAATGCACAAAAACTGATAACCATAGCCCAGCAATTTATAGCAAGAGGATCTATCAATGACCGGTGTCGTGATTACCGCTGCCAAGCGGACTGCTGTTGGCAGCTTTCTGGGCGGCCTTGCTCCGCTGCAATCCCATGAACTCGGCAAGCTCGTCATCGCGGCAGCCCTTGAACAAGGCGGAGTCGCGCCGGAAGAAGTCGATGAAGTCATCCTCGGCAATGTGCTGACCGGCAATCTCGGCCAAGGCCCGGCGCGTCAGGCGGCAATTGGCGCGGGCATTCCGGTGCAGGCAACGGCGCTGACGATCAATCAGATCTGCGGTTCGGGCTTGCGCGCGGTCGCGCTCGGCGCACAGGCCATTCAGGCGGGCGATGCGAAGGTCATCGTCGCGGGCGGGCAGGAAAGCATGTCCAACGCCCCCCATGCCCAGATGCTGCGTAATGGGTCGAAAATGGGCAATGTGGCCTTTGTCGACACGATGTTGCGCGACGGCCTGTCCGATGCCTTTGATGGTGCGCATATGGGCGTGCACATGGACAAGACCGCAGGCGAACTCCAGATCACCCGCGAAGATCAGGACCGCTTTGCAGTCCAGTCCCAGAACCGCGCCGAAGCCGCCCGCAATGCCGGTCGCTTCAAGGACGAAATCGTGCCCGTCACGATCAAGGGCCGCAAGGGCGACGTGATCGTCGACACCGATGAATATATCCGCGACGGCGCGACGCTGGAATCCTTGGCGGGGCTGCGGCCTGCGTTCAACAAGGAAGGCACGATCACCGCCGCCAATTCATCCGGCATCAATGACGGTGCTGCCGTCGTCGTGCTGATGTCTGCCGAAGATGCCGCTGCACGTGGCGCAAAAGTGATGGGCCATATCCGCAGTTGGGCCACATCGGGCGTTGAGCCGACGAAATTCGGCCTTGGCCCGATCCCGGCCGTCCGCAAGGCGCTGGCCAAGGCGGGCTGGACGGTCGCCGATCTCGACCTGATCGAAGCGAACGAAGCCTTTGCCGCACAGGCCATTGCGGTGGCCCGCGAGCTCGGATTCGATGATGCCAAGGTCAACGTCAATGGCGGCGCCATCGCCATCGGTCATCCGATCGGCGCATCCGGCGCGCGCGTATTAACCACGTTACTCTATGAAATGGCGCGGCGTGACGCGAAGAAAGGCCTTGTGACCTTGTGCATCGGCGGCGGCATGGGCATTGCCATGTGCATTGAACGCGACTGATTACCGCCGTTTTCAGCGCCGATGCCCAACAATACGGCATCGGCGCTAGAGATTTTAGGCATGTTTACTCTTCTTCAAACATCGTCGGCGTAGAAACGAGACTTCACTCCAACGGAGTCCTCGGCAGATATGGCGCGCGACACGAAGACACAAACAGCGAAGCCGGATACGGCCGTCAATGATGCCGATGGCTTCATCCTCCCTCTTGAGGCCCGCAACGGCCTCAAAATGGAGAATGAGAACCGGCTGCATCAGATCGAGGCGCTGACGCGGTTTATGCCGCTTTATGCCAGCACGTCGATTATCGGCGCGTTCATCATCAGCTGGTGCATCTATGCCGCGATGCCGCCCATCCTGCTGTTCGCATGGCTTGGCGTCTTGATCGCCGCCAATCTGCGTTCTTCGCGCTGGGTCAGCCAATTGGCCATTGGCCTCGATACGGATGTCGCGACCAAGGGTCTGGCGATCAAGCTGATCGCCGATAATATCGGTCGCGCCCTGTTGTGGATTTCCGCCCCCGCTTATACCATCGCCGCCCTGAACAACATCGACCAGATCACGTTGATGCTGGTGGGCGCGGTGATGATCTGCGCGGCACTGTCGCTCGCGGCCATGCCCATCATCGGCAATAGCTGGATCGTCATCATCACCCTTGGCCTGATCGGCGGCCTGTTGCGTGGGCCGATCGATCTGCCGACCACGATCCTGTGCCTGTTTGCATTGGTCCCCTGTTTTGCGAGTGCGGGCGTCGCCATCCTTGGTCAGGTCTTGCAATCCAACGTCAACCAGCTTGCGATTGCGAGTGAAAAAGGGACGGCTGCCCATAATCTGTTGCGCGAATATGAAGAGCGCGGCGGCAGCTGGCTGTGGCAAACCAATGCCAATAATGAAATCACCTTCGCCTCGTCCCAGCTTGGGCAATTGCTGAATCGGTCGAGCAAATCACTGATTGGCCAGACCCTGCCGGGCGTATTCCGTGGCCATGCAACGCTCGCCGACAGGCTGGCTGCGCGCCGCGATTTTATGGGCGTGGAATTGCAGCTGCACACACAAAACGGCATCCGCTGGTTTGCCATGTCCGGTTCCGCCATCTGGGACAAAAGCCCAAGCTTCAAAGGTTTTCGCGGCGTTGGCGTCGATATTACCGATAGCAAGATCGCCCAGCACAAGCTCCAGCATCTCGCCAATCTCGACACATTGACCGCCCTGCCCAATCGCCAGCGCGTGCGTGAATTATTGGGTGAGGCGCTGCAACATTCGGCAGCGACATCGACGCCATGCGCGTTGGTGTTCCTCGACCTCGATGGCTTCAAGCCGGTTAACGACACCTATGGCCATGCGCGGGGCGATGTCGTGCTGCGGATTGTCGCCGAACGCCTGCGCGTACAGGCGGGCCAGCAAGGCACGGTCGGACGGATCGGCGGCGATGAATTCGCCATCGTCGTTCAGGATGCTCGCAGCCCCAAAAGCATTGAACAGCTCGCCGCACGGGTCATCGCCGCCATCAGCGAACCCTATGTGATTGACGACCTCAACATCCGCATCGGTATCAGCGCAGGCGCGGCTTATGGCCCGCTCGATGCCGATAATGTCGATGAGTTGATCCGCAAGGCCGATTTTGCCCTCTACAGCGCCAAGGCGCAAGGCCGCGGCAATTATCGCGCATTCGAACCGAACATGCAGGTCGCAGCCGAAGACCGTATCTCGCTCGAAAACGAGATGCGCGCCGCCATTGGCACCAACCAATTCTATATCGCTTATCAACCACAGGTGAACAGCGAGACCCATGTCGTCACCGGTTTCGAGGCCTTGTTGCGCTGGCAGCATCCGACCCGCGGCTTCATTTCGCCAGTCACCTTCATCCCGATTGCGGAGGAAAGCGGGATGATCGTCCAATTGGGCGAATGGGTATTGAAGACGGCCTGTATCGACGCCGCGCAATGGCCGGGTCATATTACCGTTGCTGTCAATGTTTCGCCGGTCCAGTTGCTGCACCCCGGCCTGCCCAATGCCGTCGCCGAAGCCTTGCGCCGCTCCCGCCTGCCCGCCAATCGGCTGGAACTGGAAGTGACCGAATCGATCTTCCTTGGCGATTCCGATTATTCGATCGGCGTGCTCAAGCGGTTGCGCGACATAGGGTTGAGCATCGCGCTCGATGACTTTGGCACTGGCTATTCGTCGCTTGGTTATCTCAACAAGGCGGTGTTCCACAAATTGAAGATCGACGGCAGCTTTGTCCGTGAATCCGCCACCAATGGGGAATCGACCGCGATCATCAAGGCGATGGTATCGCTGGCAGAGGCATTCCGGATGAGCGTCACCGCCGAATGCGTCGAGACCAAGGAAGATCTGTTGCGGATGAGGTCGCTTGGCTGTCACCAGATACAGGGCTTTTTGTTCGGGCGACCGATGACGCAGGACAAGGCGCTGGAGCTGCTCACCGGCGCACGCGGATCATTCAAGGATCGCGCGGCTTAAGGATCAGACCGCTTTGGGCAGATGGAGACGGACCTGCAAGCCGCCAAGATCTTCGCTTTCTTCCAGCGCGATCGTCCCGCCGTAAATCTCAACCACATCGCGCACAATCGCGAGGCCGAGGCCCGTGCCGGGCTTGCTGGTATCCAGCCGCACCCCACGGGTGAACAACTGGCCGCGCTGCTTGGCGGGGATGCCCCGGCCATCGTCCTCGATCAGGATTTCGACATTATCGCCGACCGGGCCAACCGTCACGAACACCCGGCTGCCGCCATATTTGGCCGCGTTTTCGATCAGATTGCCGAGAATTTCATCAAGGTCCTGCCGCTCAACCCGCACCGCGAGCGTTTTTTCGCCCGCCACATCGATGGTGACATGGCGATGCATCCGCGACACCGCGCGTTCGACCGCCTGCAATGACGGCCAGATTTCGGTGCGCGCCTGGCTGGTGCCGCGCCGCCCGATGGCGCGCGCGCGGGCGAGGTGGTGATCGACCTGTCGGCGCATTGTCGTCGCCTCGCGAATGACTGTGGCGGCAAGATCCGGGCTTTGCGCCGTGGCCTCGTTCATGATGACGGTCAGCGGGGTCTTGAGCGCATGGGCAAGATTCCCGGCATGACGCCGCGCCTCTTCCGCCTGCCGTTCATTATGCGCGAGCAGTTCATTCAATTCCTGCACCATCGGCGCGATTTCGGTCGGCAAGACCGCATTGACCCGCGCCGCGCTGCCATCGCGCACCTGTGCAATCGCGCGGCGCACCCGGCGCAGCGGCCATAGCCCGAAAAACGCCTGCATGGAGGACAACAGGATCAGGCCAAGGCCCAGAATGGCAAAGGACTTGATCAGCGTCGAGCGCAGCATCCGGATCTGTTCATCCAGCCCCGCCCGGCTTTGCGCGACCTGAAAGCGCCAGGTGACATTCGACCCCGGCAACATCACATCACGTTCCATCACCCGCAATGAATCATCCGGAAATTCGCTGCTGTCATAGATGAACGGCGCGTTGGTATCGGCCTGTTCATTGCCCGGTTGCAACCCGCGATCCCATAAGGAGCGCGAACGAAACGGCTCATGACCCTTGCCCGCCACCTGCCAATAGAGGCCGGAATAGGGTTCGAGAAAACGCTGATCACCCAAGGGGCGATTGAAGCGCACCTCGGTATCGGGGCCGATTTCCGATGAGGCGATCATCGCGGTCAGCACATATTCAAGCTGGCCATCGAAATTGCGGGTGACCGCATCACTCAACACCCGGTCCAGCGCGACCCCGCCACCCAATAGCAGCAGCAATATCCAGACCGTCGCAATGCTCAGCATCCGCCGGGTCAATGACCCGGTGGTGCGCGCCTCAACGGTGTCCGGTTCAGGCGGTGGGTTGATCGACAAGGCTGTAGCCCAGCCCACGAATGGTGGCGATCACATCCTGGCCCAATTTCTTGCGGATACGGGTGACGAACACTTCGATAGTGTTGCTGTCGCGGTCGAAATCCTGATCGTAAATATGTTCGATCAATTCGGTGCGCGATACCATCTTGCCCTTATGGTGCATCAAATAACTGAGCAATTTATATTCCTGCGCGGTCAGCTTGACCGGCTCGCCCTTTAACGACACCCGCCCCGAACGCGTATCGAGCCGGACATCGCCCGCGATCAATTCGGAACTGGCATTGCCCGAGGCGCGACGGATCAGCGCGCGCAACCGGGCAATCAGCTCTTCCGTCTGGAATGGCTTGGCGAGATAATCATCGGCCCCGGCATCAAGCCCTGCGACCTTATCCGACCAGCTATCGCGCGCCGTCAGCACCAGCACCGGCGTCTGCCGGCCTTCCTTGCGCCAGCGATCCAGCACGGTCAGCCCATCCACCTCGGGCAGGCCGAGGTCGAGCACGACCGCATCGTAATTTTCGGTCGCGCCAAGGAAATGGCCGTCCTCGCCATCGGTGGCAAGGTCGATGGCATAGCCAGCGCCTTCCAGCGTGGACTTTAACTGGCGGCCCAGATTGGGTTCATCCTCGACGATCAGGACGCGCATAAATTTCCCTTATTTGCTGCCGACATTATCTGCCGGACTTGCGAATGATGTTGCCGGAACGACCGTCGACATCCACCCAGATGACCGAGCCTTGCTGCATGAATTTAAGCCGATAATTACCGGAATCGCTATCGAATTCTGGACCAAGATAGGAGGCCCCGCCCATTTGCGGACGGACACGGCGTTCAATGACAGGTAGCGGCAATGGCCCATGGCGATGCCCGGGTGCGAGCACATCAGGCTGATCCCCGCGCTGCCATGCATAGGCCGTTGCGGCGGGAACCCCCACTGCACAAGACACGGCCAGCGCCAGTCCCATCATGATTCGCTTGATCATTGCATTCATCGTCATCATGGCTATTGGCATAGGGGTCGGGGTTTGAATAGGCCATGAATGGCTTAGGTTCACCTCAATAAAATCTATCCTCGTGGGAAAACCACGCCTCATCGGTTACGAAAGACTCCATGGCTGCGCCCATTCTTGCATATGAAGACCTTGGCCTGATTCAGGGGTCGGGCTGGTTATTTCGCAACCTCGACATCTATGTCGGGGAACGCGACCGGCTGGCGCTGATCGGCCGCAATGGCGCGGGCAAGACCACATTGTTGCGCCTTTTGGCCGGGCAGATCGATTGCGACGAGGGCAAGCGCATCATCGTGCCGGGCACAAGGGTCGTGCTGCTGGAACAGGAACCCTCGCTTGCCGGGTGCAAGACCTTGCGCGATTTCACCACCCAAGGCGATGATGCGCCGCCCGCGCATGAAGTGGCGGCGATTGCCGATCAGCTTGGCATCGACCTTGATCGCGATGCCACCACCGCATCGGGCGGCGAACGCCGCCGCGCCGCGCTGACCCGCGCATTGGCCCAGAATCCCGATGTGCTGTTGCTGGACGAACCGACCAACCATCTCGACCTCGCGGCGATTGAATGGCTGGAGGCATGGCTGGGCCGGTACAAGGGCGCGTTCATCACGATCAGTCATGACCGCACGTTCCTCACCCGATTGACCCGTCAGACCTTGTGGCTCGACCGCGGCAATGTGCGCCGCAACGAGATCGGGTTCGGCGGTTTCGATGCGTGGATGGAACAGGTCTATGCCGAAGAAACCCGCGCGATGGAAAAAATGGATGCCAAGCTGAAGCTTGAACTCCATTGGCTCGCGCGCGGCGTGACGGCGCGGCGCAAGCGCAATCAGGGCCGTTTGGCCAAGCTCCATGACATGCGCGCCGCGCGCAAGGCGATGATCGGCGCGGCGGGCACAGCCAAGCTCGCGATTGCCACCGATGATGTGAAAACCAAATCGGTGATCACGGCGGAAAATGTCTGCAAATCCTATGGCGATCGCGTCATCATCAAGGATTTCTCCTTACGAATCCAGCGCGGCGACCGCATCGGCATCGTCGGATCGAATGGCGCGGGCAAAACCACCTTGCTGAAATTGCTCACCGGCGAAATTCCGCCCGATACGGGCCGTATTGCGTTGGCCAAGACGCTGGATGGTGTCATCATCGATCAGCAGCGCAAATTGCTCTCGCCCGAAAAGCGGGTGCGCGATGTGCTGTGCGATGGCGGCGACTGGATCGAAGTGCGCGGCGTCAAAAAGCATATTCAGGGCTATTTGAAGGAATTCCTGTTCGAACCCGGTCTGGCCGAGGCGCGGGTCGGCACCTTGTCTGGTGGCGAACGCTCGCGCCTATTGCTCGCCCGCGAATTTGCGCGCGCGTCCAATCTGCTGGTGCTGGACGAACCGACCAACGATCTTGATCTGGAAACACTCGATCTGTTGCAGGAAGTGATCGCGGATTATGAAGGCACGGTCCTGATCGTCAGCCATGATCGCGACTTTCTCGACCGCACCGTCACGGTCACACTCGGCCTTGATGGCAGCGGCAAGGTCGATGTCGTCGCGGGCGGCTATGCCGATTGGGAAGAAAAGCGCGACGAAATCCGCACGGCCAACAAGAAATCCGCGCCCAAGGCTGCCGACAAGCCCAACGCCCCGCCACCGCCGAAAGCGGCGAAGCTGAGCTATAAGGACCAGCGCGATCTCGATTTACTGCCCGGCCAGATCGAAGCGTTTGAAAAGGCCATCGCCCGTGATGAGGCGCTGCTGGCCGACCCCGATCTCTACACCCGCGACCCCAAAAAGTTCGATACGCTGATGAAGGCGATCGACAAGGCCCGGGCAGACCGCGATGCGGCGGAAATGCGCTGGCTGGAACTCGCGGAAATGGCAGAGAATTTAGGGGCGTAAAGCCAAAAAAGGCCGGATGCGGCTTCCCCCATCCGGCCCTTATTCAATGCGACTTAATGGCCCTGATGCGCCGCAGGGGCTACATCCGCATCGCCCTTCATGGCGCGCATTTTGTCCCACATCGCGGCGCGGGCAGCCCGGCGTTCTTCCGGGCTGATCGTGCCGTCCTTATTGCTGTCGGCAGCATCGAACATCGCGAGCGGATGGGCCGAGGCCTCGTCAAAGCTGATCTTGCCGTCCTTGTTCGCATCCAGCTTTTCCAGCGACATCATGCCGCCCATTGGGCCATGACCGCCCATCTTGCCATCCATTTTATGTCCGTCGGATTTCATATCCATCGGCCCCTTGGGACCATCGCCATGTGCGCCCATCTGGCCCTTCATGCCCTGATGATGGGCATCAAATTCCGCGCGGGAGATATTGCCGTCCTTATTCGTATCCAGCTCGGCAAAATGCGCGTCCATGCGCGCCTTATTCATCGCCTGATGCTCGGCCATCATATTGGCCTTGGCCGCGTCCAACTCCGATTGGACGAGAAAACCGTCCTTATTGCTATCGGCAGCAGTGAAATGGGATTTCAGCCGCAACAACAGATCCGCCCGCGTCGCCGGCCCCTTTGCGCCCATCATGTCCGCCATGCCCGGTCCGCCCATATGACCATCATGTCCGGCTTCTGCGGCCAACACAGGAATCGCCAAAAGCGCCGCAGCCGCCACGCCAATCATCAATTTCTTCATCTTCGAATCTCCGCATGATCTGCTGAACCGATGGACGAATGCGACCGGCCACAGGAAGGTTGAACTTGCTCTTCGAACTTCAGATAGCCAAGCGATTCTGTATGGTGCTTGAATAACGCGGCAAAAATTGGCAATGCGCCCGCGTCATACAAGGGAGCAACCATCATGTCGGATTCGATCAAGCGCGTCGTCCTCGCCTATTCGGGCGGACTGGACACCAGCGTCATCCTCAAATGGCTGCAAACCACCTATAATTGCGAGGTCGTGACCTTTACCGCCGATCTCGGCCAGGGCGAGGAAATCGAACCCGCCCGCCAGAAGGCCCGTCAGTGCGGCGTCAAGGAAGAGCATATCTTCATCGAAGACGTGCGCGAAGAGTTCGTGAAAGACTATGTCTATCCGATGATGCGCGCCAATGCGTTGTATGAAGGGCTGTATCTGCTCGGCACCTCGATCGCGCGGCCATTGATTGCCAAGCGCCAGATCGAAATCGCCAAGCTCGTCGGCGCGGATGCCGTGTCCCATGGTGCGACCGGCAAGGGCAATGATCAGGTCCGCTTCGAAATCGGCTATTATGCGCTGAACCCGGAAATCAAGGTCATCGCGCCGTGGCGCGAATGGGATCTGACCAGCCGCACCTCGCTCATCAACTGGGCTGAACAGCACCAGATTCAGGTCCCGAAGGACAAGCGCGGCGAAAGCCCGTTTTCGACCGACGCGAATCTGCTGCACACCTCGTCCGAGGGCAAGGTGTTGGAAGACCCATGGGAAGAAGTGCCGGATTATGTCTATTCACGCACCAACAACCCGGAAGATGCACCGGACAAGCCCGAATATATCACGATTGATTTCGAACGCGGCGACGCGGTGGCAATCAATGGCGTCGGCATGTCACCTGCGACCTTGCTCGCCAAGCTCAATGATTATGGCCGGGTCCATGGCATTGGCCGTCTCGATCTGGTCGAAAACCGCTTCGTCGGGATGAAATCGCGCGGCATGTATGAAACGCCGGGCGGCACGATCCTGCATCTGGCGCATCGCGGCGTGGAACAGATCACGCTTGATCGCGGCGCGGCACATCTGAAGGACGAACTCGCCCCGCGTTATGCCGAATTGCTGTACAATGGCTTCTGGTTCTCGCCGGAACGCGAAATGTTGCAGGCCGCCGTCGATTACAGCCAGCAAAAAGTGACCGGCACCGTGCGGATGAAGCTGTATAAGGGTTCGGCCAGCATTGTTGGCCGCAAGTCGCCTTACAGCCTCTATTCCGAAAAGGTCGTGACCTTTGAAGATGACGCGGGCGCCTATGACCAGCGCGATGCGGCGGGCTTCATCAAGTTGAACGCGCTCCGCCTGCGCCTGTTGGGCAAGCGCGACCGTTAATATCGCACAATAAGGCTGGTGGCGTGACCACCGCTCTTTTTTTCCGGCCCCTGATCGGGTAGATCAGGGGCCATATTTTTACCCAGCCACCTATGGCCCCGCAGAATTGGACTGACCGAGATGAAATTTTTCGCTGATACCGCCGATGTCAACGACATTGCCGAACTCGCTGCCACCGGCCTGCTGGATGGCGTGACCACCAACCCGTCACTGATCCACAAATCGGGCCGCAAATTTCTTGAAGTCGTCAAGGAAATCTGCGGGCTGGTCGATGGTCCGGTGTCGGCGGAAGTCGTGGCACTCGATCACGCCACGATGATGAAGGAAGCCGCTGTACTGCGCGCCATCGCCGATAATATCGCGATCAAAGTGCCGCTGACGATTGATGGCTTGAAGACCTGCAAGGCGCTGACCGATGATGGCGCGATGGTCAATGTGACTTTGTGCTTCTCGGCCAATCAGGCGCTGCTCGCCGCCAAGGCAGGCGCGACCTTCATTTCGCCGTTCGTGGGCCGTCATGATGACAATGGCTTTGACGGGATGCAGCTCATCTCCGACATTCGCCTGATCTATGACAATTATGGTTTCGACACTGAAATTCTCGTCGCCAGCGTTCGCCACCCGATCCATGTGTTGGAAGCCGCACGCATCGGCGCCGATGTGATGACCGCGCCGCCCGCCGTCATTCGCCAGCTCAGCAAGCATGTCCTGACCGACAAGGGCATCGAAGGCTTTTTGGCGGATTGGGCCAAGACGGGCCAGTCGATCCTGTAATGACCGACCTCCTCCCAAGCGCCCACCCGGCCTTTGCGCTGGCGGCCGCTTGGGAGGAGTATCTACGCCACAATCGCCGCCGGTCCGATCACACGGTCCGCGCTTATGCCGCCACCGCGCGGCGGTTGATCGGCTTTCTCGCCCAGCATCGCGGCGAGACGGTGGATAGCGCCATGCTCCTCCATCTCGATGCGGGCGATCTGCGCGGCTTTCTTGCCCAACGCCGCCAATCCGGCCTTGCCAATGCCTCTGCTGCGCGTGAAATGTCGGCGGTGCGCGCGTTCCTCGCCTTTGTCGCGGATACTGCCGGTGTTCCGCTCACGCTCCCGAAAATGCAAAGTCCCAAGGTCGAACGCCGCGTCCCGCGCCCGGTCGCCCCCGCCGATGCGATTGCGCTCGCGGAGGATGTGGCGGACGCGCAGGATGTGCCATGGGTCGCCGCCCGCGATCTCGCGATCCTGCTGCTGTTATACGGCGCGGGCCTGCGCGTGGGCGAGGCATTGTCGCTGACCCCCGCCATCTTCCCGATTGGCAAATCGGTACGCGTCACCGGCAAGCGCAACAAAACCCGGATCGTGCCGATCCTGCCGAAGTTGAAAACCGCGTTGGAAGCCTATCGCGACCTCTGCCCCTATCCCTTGGGCCGCGATCTGCCGTTGTTCCGGGGCGTGCGTGGTGGGGCACTGGGCAGCGACGTGGTGCGCCGCACGGTGCGCCATGCGCGGCACCGATTAGGCCTGCATGGGCGGACGACGCCCCATGCGCTGCGCCACAGCTTCGCCACCCATTTGCTCGCGCGCGGGGCGGATTTACGGAGTTTACAGGAATTGCTCGGCCATGCGAGCCTGTCATCGACACAGATGTACACGGCGGTCGATGCCGCGCATTTGATGGATGTCTATCGCAACGCGCACCCTCGCGCCTGAAGGCGCCTAATTCAGCTTTCCAGCTCGGCATCCCAATAGAGCCAGTCGCGCCAGCTTTGATGGAGATAGTTCGGCGGGAACTTCCGGCCACGGTCCTGTAATTGCCAACTGGTCGGGCGATAGGGCGGCTGCATCAGCGCCATCGCCGCCTGCTTCGGGGTGCGGCCCCCTTTACGCAAATTGCACGGCGCACAGGCGGTCGCGACATTTTCCCATGTCGTCCGCCCGCCCTGCACGCGCGGCACGACATGATCGAAGGTCAGATCCTTGGGCGATCCGCAATATTGGCATTGGAAATCGTCGCGCAGGAACAGGTTGAACCGGGTAAAGGCCGGATGCTGGTTCGGCTTCACATATTGGCGCAGCGCAATGACCGATGGCAGGCGCATCTTGCTATTCGCGCTATGAATTTCGCGTTGATATTCATCGACAATATCGACCCGGTCGAGAAAGACCGCCTTGATCGCGGTCTGCCACGGCCACAGGCTCAACGGATAATAAGACAGCGGCGTATAATCCGCGTTCAGGACCAATGCCGGACAGCTATCCGGATGGCGGATCAAATCGGGATGGTACATGGCGTCTGCCTCATGCTCCCTTATGCCATTGCGATCATCTTGTGGCGCAGGACCATTCTGACCACAAGATCATGACGGCGGCATGACAGCACTATAACCCCCATAGCGTCAACCCCATTGGCATCACCGTCGCATCGTCGTAGAGACCTTTGCGAATCCCGCCGGTTCGGGGTTTTAAGGAGCCCGCCATGAACATCTTTCTCGCCATTCTGCTGATCGGTGCGATGATCGCGACATTGGTCGCGCTCGTGCGTGGCGTCATCACCTTTCTGAAAACGACCGAGGCCGATCTGATGGGCGAAGGTGTCAACCAGAACGGGTTGAAGCAGAATAAAGCAATGCAAATGCGCATCCTGTTTCAGGGGCTGGCGATCATCATCATTATCATCTTACTGATGATGAAGCGCGGCTGACCTCCCAAAGATGGTCAAGCTCAACAAGATTTACACCCGCACCGGCGACCATGGCGAAACGGGTCTGGTCGATGGCTCGCGCGTCGCGAAAAGCGCACCGCGCATGGCCGCAATTGGCGATGTCGACGAACTGAACAGCCTGATCGGCGTGGCGCGAACCCATGTCCGTCAGGCCGATTTCGCCGCGATGCTCAACCGCATTCAAAACGAATTGTTCGATCTCGGCGCGGATCTCGCGACCCCCGGCACGGATTTCGCACCGGATGAGATGACGCTGCGGATCGTGCCGTCGCAAATCACCCGGCTGGAAGATGAAATCGACGAGATGAACGCGGCCATGCCCCCGCTTTCCAGCTTCGTCCTGCCTGCCGGTGAGCCCGGCGCGGCCCATGTCCATGTCGCCCGAGCAGTCGCGCGTCGGGCCGAACGCTCGGCTGTAGCCGCCGCCATGGGTGCCAGCCTCAACCCGCTGGCGCTGACCTATCTTAACCGCCTGTCCGACCATTTGTTCGTCATGGCCCGCGCAATTAACGCGCAAGGGGCCGGTGACGTGTTGTGGCAGCCCGGCGCGACGCGCTGAACTGATTTGCGAGAGGCAGAAAGGGCCATCATGAGCAACCAAGACCACGCCCCCGATCCGGCGATGCTGACCAAGGCGGAAACGCTGACCGAGGCCCTGCCCTATATGCAGCGTTATGCCGGCCAAACCTTTGTCATCAAATATGGTGGCCATGCGATGGGCGATCCGGAATTGGCGCATGATTTTGCCGAGGATGTGGTGCTGTTGAAGGCTGTCGGCATCAACCCGATCGTCGTGCATGGCGGCGGGCCGCAAATTGGCGCGATGCTGAAAAAACTGAACGTCGAATCGCGCTTCATCGACGGTCTGCGCGTGACCAATCAAGACACGATGGACATTGCCGAAATGGTGTTGTCCGGCGCGATCAACAAGGAATTGGTGAGCTGGATCGCCCGTGCGGGTGGCCGCGCTGTCGGCCTTTCCGGCAAGGATGCAGGTCTGGTCATCGCCGAAAAGGTCCAGCGCACGACCCGCGACCCCGATAGCAATATCGAACAGGTGGTTGACCTTGGCTTTGTCGGCGAACCGGCGAAGATCGACCGGACGATCCTCGACACCATCTGCGGCGCGGGCATGATCCCGGTGATCGCCCCGATTGGCGTGGGCGCGGATGGCCAGACCTATAACATCAACGCCGATACCATGGCAGGCGCGATTGCCGCTGCCGTCGGTGCGGCCCGCTTGTTCCTGCTGACGGATGTGCCGGGCGTGCTCGACAAGCAAAAGAACCTGCTGACCGACCTGACCCCGGCCTCGATCGAAGCCCTGACATTGGACGGCACGGTGCATGGCGGCATGATCCCCAAGCTGGAAACTTGCACCCATGCCGTCGAACGCGGCGTCGATGCCGCCGTCATCCTTGACGGGCGCGTGCCGCATGCGATGCTGCTGGAAATCTTCACCCGGCGCGGCGCAGGCACGTTGGTGCGCAAAGACTAACCCGATTATCGCAACGAAATCAGGAGAGAACCACGATGCAGACGCTGATTCAGATCATCTATTTTCTTACCGATCTGGCCATTTGGGTCATCATCGGACAGGGCATTCTTTCCTGGTTGATCGCATTCAACATCGTCAACCGCAGCAGTGAATTCGTGCGGCAGGTCGATCTCGTGCTGCACACCCTGACCGAGCCGATCTATCGCCCGTTGCGTCGCTGGATTCGCCCGGTAGGCCATGTCGATCTGACCCCGATGGCGGCGATTGTGCTGCTGATCATCGTCCAGATCATCCTGCGCAACATGGCCGTTTCCGTCGCCGTCTGATGTTGCTCGCCGTCAAGGTCACCCCACGCGCCAAGCGTGATGGCATTGGCGGCTGGGTCGAGACGCCGGACGGCAAAAGGCTGGAGGTCCGCCTCCACGCCATGCCCGCCGATGGCGAGGCGAATGCCGCGCTGATCAAGTTGATCGCCAAATTTTTCGGCCTGCGTCAGGCCGATGTCGAAATTACGCAAGGAGGTGCTTCCCGGTTGAAGCGCCTGAAGCTAAAGGGGGATGATGCGGCGCTCGCCGATATTCTGACCCATCATCTGGAGCAACACGGGGCGTGACCAAGATCATCGATGGTAAGGCCTTTGCGGCCAATCTGCGGGCCAAGGTCAAGGATGCCGCGACCGCTTTCAAAGCCAAGGCCGGGCGCGCGCCGGGACTGGCGGTGATTTTGGTCGGGGAAGATCCGGCCAGTCAGGTCTATGTCCGGTCCAAGGGCAAGGCGACATTGGAAGCCGGCATGGAAAGCTTCGAACATCGCCTCGATGCCGAGACCGCGACACAGGATCAGTTGATCGCCTTGGTGCAGACCCTCAACGCCGATGAAAAGGTCGATGGCATTCTCGTCCAATTGCCGCTGCCCAAGGGCATGGATGACAAGGCGGTGATCGCCGCCATCGATCCGGCCAAGGATGTCGACGGCTTTCATGTCGTCAATGCGGGCAAGCTCGCGGTCGGGGAAGAGGCGCTGGTGCCTTGCACGCCGATGGGCTGCATCATGATGCTGAAGGACCGGCTCGGCGATCTGTCCGGCCTGCATGCGGTGGTGTTGGGCCGTTCCAACATCGTCGGCAAGCCGATGGCGCAGTTGTTGCTAGCCGAAAATTGCACCGTCACCATCGTCCATAGCCGGACGAAAGACCTGCCAGCGATGGTCCGTCAGGGCGATATCGTCGTTGCCGCCGTGGGCCGTCCGGAAATGGTGCGCGGCGACTGGATCAAGCCCGGCGCGGTCGTGATCGATGTCGGCATCAATCGCGTGCCGGGGGCGGAAGCAGGTAAAACCAAATTGGTCGGCGATGTCGCCTTTGACGAAGCCGCCGCCAATGCCAGCGCCATCACCCCGGTGCCGGGCGGCGTCGGGCCGATGACCATCGCCGTCCTGTTGCGCAACACGTTGGTGGCCGCCTGCCGCCGTGCGGGCTTGCCCGACCCTCTCGGCCTGTGAGCGAGCTTTTCATCTCGGCCTTGATCACCTTTTTCGTGGTGATCGATCCGCCGGGATGCATCCCGATCTATGCCGGACTGACACGCGGCGCATCGCTGGAACAGCGCCGGTCGATGGCCATTCGCGCGATATTGGTCGCGACGTCGATCCTGCTGATCTTTGCGGTGTTCGGTGAAAAACTGCTGCTGGCTTTGGGTGTCGGGCTGGATGCGTTTCGCATTGCGGGCGGGATCATGCTGTTCCTGATCGCGCTTGAAATGGTGTTTGAAAAACGCACCCAACGCCGCGAAAATCGTGTGCGCGGCATGATCGAAACCCCGGAAATCGAGGATGTGTCGGTCTTTCCGATGGCCATCCCGATGATCGCCGGTCCCGGTGCCATTGCATCCGCGATGCTGTTGATGGCGCGCAGCAACGGCATGACGGAATCCTTGGTCGTGCTGGGGGCGATGCTGTTGGTGTTGGCAAGCTTGCTAATCGGCCTGTTGCTTTCTGGCCCGCTGATGCGGTTGCTGGGCGATAAGGTCGAGGGCGTGATTACGCGTATTCTCGGCGTCGTGCTGGCGGCGCTCGCGGCGCAATATGTGCTGGACGGCATCCGCGCGAGTTTCTGGCCGGATCGGACCTATGCCCTGCAAGGGCTAGTCGATGTCCTATCACTCGGTTATGCGTGATCGCCATGACGCAAGCTGCAATCCAAATCCGCGGGCTGGGCAAGACCTATAACGACGGCAAACGGGCGCTGGACGGGATCAATCTCGATGTGCCGCGCGGTTCGATTTTCGGGCTGCTCGGCCCGAATGGCGCGGGCAAATCAACCCTGATCAACATCCTTGCCGGGCTGGTGAACAAGACCGAGGGCAGCGCGAGTATCTGGGGCTTCGACATTGATCAAGACCCGCGCAATGCCAAGGGATCGATCGGCATCGTCAATCAGGAAATCCTGTTCGATCCGTTTTTCTCGCCATTTGAAACGCTCGATAATCAGGCGGGCTATTATGGCGTGCCGAAAAATGAGCGGCGGACGATGGAATTGCTGCGCGCTGTCCATCTGGAGGACAAGGCCCATGCCTATGCCCGTTCCTTATCGGGCGGGATGAAAAGGCGGTTGATGGTAGCCAAGGCGCTGGTCCACAATCCGCCGGTGCTGGTGCTGGATGAACCGACCGCAGGGGTCGATATTCAATTGCGCCAACAGCTTTGGGATTATGTCCGCGAACTGAACGCCGCCGGGACGACGGTGGTGCTGACGACCCATTATCTCGAAGAAGCCGAACAATTATGCGACCGCATCGCGATCATCAATCATGGCCGATTGATCGCCGATAAACCGACGCCCGAATTGCTGGCGATGGCGCAGGATAAATTGGTGGAAATCACGGTTGATCGCGATGTCGACCTGCTGCCGCGTTCACCGATGTTCGATAAGGTCGAACTGCGCGACGATGGCCGGACGTTGATCATCACCTATCAGAAGAACCGCGTGTCGGCGGTCGATATATTGGACGCGGTGCAGGCGCACGGCCTTGGCATTGTCGATGTGTCGACCCGCGAAGCCGATCTGGAGGATATTTTCCTTCACCTGACCTCCGCCCCTGCACCGGAGCATAGCAAGCAGTGACCGCCCATCATTTCGACGTCATCATCATCGGTTCGGGCGCGGCTGGCCTGACCGCCGCGATCAACCTTGCCGACAAGTTCAAGGTGGCGGTGCTGGCCAAGGGCGCGCTCTCCGATGGATCGACCGCATGGGCGCAAGGCGGCATCGCCGCCGTACTGGAACCGGGCGACACCTTTGATAGCCATATCGAAGATACGATTGTCGCGGGCGCGGGGCTGAACAACCGCAAGACGGTCGAATTCGTCGTTGAAAATGCCCCTGACGCGATTGAAAAGCTCGCTGAACTGGGCGTGCCGTTCAACGCGGGCGAAAGTGAGCGCTGGCATCTGACGCGCGAGGGCGGGCATAGCCATCGCCGCATCGTGCATGTCAATGACGCGACCGGCTGGGCGGTACAACAGGCGCTGGAAAAGGCCGCGAACGACCATCCAAACATCACCCTGATCCCGGATATGGTCGCCATCGACCTCATCACCGGGCGGCATGGCGAGACCTATTCGGTCGCGCCCAATGTCTGGGGCGTTTATGCGGTCAGCCGGAAAACCGGGCGGGTTTCAAGTTATATCGCCCGCGCGACCATCCTCGCGACCGGCGGCGCGGGCCGCACCTATCTGTATTCCACCGCACCGCGCGGCGCGACAGGCGATGGCATCGCGATGGCATGGCGCGCGGGTGCGCGGGTATCGAACATGGAATTCAACCAATTCCACCCGACCTGTCTCTATAATCTCGACATCAAGAATTTCCTGATCACCGAGGCCTTGCGCGGCGAAGGCGCGCATCTCAAAATTCCGACGACCGGCGAACGCTTCATGCCGCGATTCGATGAACGGGCGGAATTGGCACCGCGCGACATCGTGGCGCGCGCCATCGATCATGAGATCAAGCGCCTCGGCCTTGATTTCGTCCATCTCGATATTTCGCACAAACCCGCCGATTTCATCCGCGAGCATTTTCCCAATATCCATGCCAAGCTGCTTGGCCTTGGCATCGACATCACCCGCGATCCGATTCCGGTCGTCCCGGCCCAGCATTATACCTGCGGCGGCGTACTGACCGATCTCAACGCCCGCACCGACCTGCCCGGCCTGTATGCCGCGGGCGAAGTCGCCCAATCGGGCCTGCATGGCGCAAACCGGCTGGCGAGCAATAGCCTGCTCGAATGCTTTGTCTTTGGTGCCGCCGCCGCGCGCGACATTGCCGCCAATTGGGATGATTTACCGCCTGCCCCGGCGATTCGGCCATGGGATGAAAGCCGCGTATCCGACAGCGACGAAGAAGTCGTCGTCCAGCAATGCTGGCGCGAAATCAGGCAGTTCATGTGGAATTTCGTCGGCATTGTCCGCACGACGAAAAGGCTGGAACGCGCCAAGCACCGGATCGATCTGCTGCGTCGGGAAATCGCCGATTATTACGGCCATTTCCGCGTCACCCCCGACCTGATCGAATTACGTAATCTGGTCGAGGTGGCCGATCTGATCGTGCGCTCCGCCTTGTTGCGCAAGGAAAGCCGCGGCCTGCATTATACGCTGGATTATCCCAATATGTTGCCTAATGCGCGGGATACGGTGCTGATCCCCTAGGCGCGACTGCCGACCTAGCTTTTTTGGCCATAGCCAAGCGACAATGGCTGTTTCATGTGGTTGTAGCTTGAGTAGGCGGAGCGAAGCGGATAAACGCTTGTCCTGACCTAAACACAAACAACACGTCCCGGGGGGATTTATGGCAAATAATGTCGAAATGAAAGCGCATGAAGGCACATATGTTGGCTTCCTCAGCATGCTGAAATGGGGCATCGCGCTTGTCGCATTGATCGCCGCCGTCGTCATTCTCTTGATCGCGGGCTGAACCAGACCGTGAAAATCGCAATATTGAAAGAGACCGCCGCCGGTGAACGCCGCGTGGCCGGGACGCCTGAGACGGTGAAGAAGTTCAAGGCATTGGGCGCGGAGTTGGTGGTCGAGACGGGCGCAGGGGCTGCGTCCTCGATTGCCGATCAGGCCTATGTCGATGCGGGCGCAACGGTCGTTGGCCGTGCGGACGCCATCAAGGGCGCGGACATTCTCCTCGGCGTGCAGGGGCCAGATCCCGTTTCGCTCGACGGCGTGAAGACGGGCGCGTGGATCGTCGCCGGGTTGAACCCGTTTGGCGAACGTGCGCGGGTCGATGCCTATGCGGGCCTTGGCGTCGATGCGCTGGCGATGGAATTCATGCCGCGCATCACGCGCGCGCAGTCGATGGACATTTTGTCGTCCCAGTCGAACCTGTCCGGCTATAAGGCCGTGCTGGATGCGGCGGGTGCCTATGACCGCGCCTTTCCGATGATGATGACGGCGGCAGGCACGGTGTCTGCGGCGCGTGTGTTCGTCATGGGCGTCGGCGTGGCCGGTTTGCAGGCGATTGCGACCGCGCGGCGTTTGGGTGCGCAGGTATCGGCGACCGATGTGCGTTCCGCCACCCGCGAGCAGATTGAATCGCTCGGTGCCAAGGCGATCTTCGTCGATGACGTCAAGGGCATCGAGGGCGAAGGTTCGGGCGGCTATGCGACCGAAATGTCCGATGAGTACAAGGCGGCACAGGCCGCGCTCGTGTCATCGCACATTGCCAAGCAGGACATCGTCATCACCACCGCACTTATTCCGGGACGTCCGGCGCCGCGCCTGATTTCGGACGCGCAAATCGCGTCGATGCGGCCCGGCAGCGTGATCGTCGATCTCGCGGTTGAACAGGGCGGCAATGTCGAAGGCGCGGTTGCGGGCGAGATTGTCGAACGTCATGGCGTGAAGATCGTCGGCCATAAGAATGTGCCGTCGCGGATCGCGGCGGATGCATCGGCCTTGTTCTCGCGCAACCTCTTCAACTTCCTCTCGGCATTCTGGGACAAGGACGCTGGTCGCCCCAATCTGCCGGATGAAGATGAGATCACCAAGGCCATCCGCCTTACGCACAATGGTCAGGTCGTCAACGAACGACTGCTGTGATAACGCACGGCCTGTAACATGCTTAATCAAGCCCCAAGGCTTAATCGCGTGAAGCAGGACCAACGCCAGCGTTGTCGGAAACGGACAAGGGATTAACATGGATTTTATCAGCATTCTCTCCATCTTCGTGATGGCCTGCTTTGTTGGCTATTATGTCGTCTGGTCGGTTACCCCCGCCCTGCACACGCCATTGATGGCCGTCACCAATGCAATTTCGTCGGTCATCATCGTCGGCGCGTTGATCTCTTCGGCAGCAGCCGGGGTTGCCATCGCGAAATGGCTTGGCCTGCTCGCGGTCGTGCTGGCCAGCATCAACATTTTCGGCGGCTTTGCGGTGACTGCGCGCATGCTCGCGATGTATAAGAAGAAGGAACGTTAAGGCGATGCACATTGCAACCGCTACGCCCGCATGGGCGATGCTCGCGTATCTTGTCGCCGGGATCTGCTTCATCCTCGCACTGCGCGGCCTGTCCTCCCCCGCTTCATCGCGCAAGGGCAATCGTTACGGCATGGCAGGCATGACGCTGGCCGTCGGCACCACGCTCATCACGCATATGAATGTCGGGATCATCGAGATCGCCATTGCCATCGGCATCGGCGCGGTGATCGGCCTTGTCACGGCCCGTCGCATCGCGATGACGGACATGCCGCAATTGGTCGCCGCCTTCCACTCGCTCGTCGGTCTGGCCGCCGTGCTGGTGGCTGCCGCCGCTTATCTCAACCCGCAGGCCTTTGGCATTGTCGATGCAGCGGGTCAGATCTTCACCGTCAGCCGGATCGAAATGGGCCTCGGCATCGCCATCGGCGCCATCACCTTCTCCGGTTCGGTCATCGCGTTCCTCAAATTGAACGGCAATATGTCGGGTACGCCGATCATGCTGCCGGGTCGTCATTTGATCAACATCGGCACGCTCGCGGCGATCATCGGCCTGATCGGCTATTTCCTGACCGATCAAAGCCCGTGGATCTTCTGGACCGTGACGGCGTTGAGCTTTGTCATCGGCTTCCTGCTGATCATCCCGATCGGCGGCGCGGACATGCCCGTCGTGGTATCGATGCTGAACAGCTATTCCGGCTGGGCGGCGGCGGCCATGGGCTTCACCTTGCAGAACACGGCGATGATCATCACCGGCGCATTGGTCGGGTCTTCGGGCGCGATCCTGTCGTACATCATGTGCAAGGCAATGAACCGCAGCTTCATCTCGGTGATCGCGGGCGGCTTTGGTGCTGCACCGGAAGCTGGTTCGGGCGGCGCGGCCAAGGTTGACCGTCCGTGGAAGCGCGGTTCGGCAGACGATGCGGCGTTCCTGATGAGCCAGGCCGAACAGGTCATCATCGTCCCGGGCTACGGCATGGCCGTCGCTCAGGCGCAGCATGCGCTGCGTGAAATGGGCGATCTGCTGAAGAAGGAGGGCGTGCGCGTCAAATATGCGATCCATCCGGTCGCAGGTCGTATGCCGGGCCATATGAATGTGCTCTTGGCCGAAGCCAACGTCCCGTATGACGAAGTCTTCGAACTGGAAGACATCAACGGCGAATTCGCCCAGACCGACGTGGCATTCGTCATCGGCGCGAACGACGTGACCAACCCGGCTGCCAAGACCGACAAGAGCTCGCCGATTTACGGCATGCCGGTATTGGACGTCGAAAAGGCCAAGACCGTCTTGTTCGTCAAGCGGTCGATGGGCGGGGTCGGCTATGCCGGCGTCGACAACGACGTATTCTATATGGACCAGACCATGATGCTCCTCGCGGATGCGAAGAAAATGGTCGATGATATCTGCAAGGCGTTGCAGCACTAATTGCAAGGGCAGATATAAGCCCGATACATTCGGAGCAGGTTCCTTTTCCGCCGCCCCTTTCCGCTTGGCCATTTTTGGTCCGGCGGAAAGCGGGCGGCGGAAATCCATTTGCCCAAAGGCACGCAACGGTAAAAGCCGGCGATGGTCTTGGTCAGTTATCAAGGAAGATCAACATGCAAGACGTATTCATTGTCGGCGCAGCGCGAACCGCGATCGGCACGTTCGGCGGCAGCCTCAAAGGGCTGATGCCTGCTGAACTCGGCACGGTCGCTGCCAAGGCTGCGATTGCGCGTGCGGGCGTCAACCCTGCCGACATCGACAACAGCGTGTTCGGGCAGGTTGGTCCGACGGAAGCGCATGACGCCTATCTCGCGCGCCGCATCGGTCTGGCCGCAGGCCTGCCGGACACCGGCATCGCGCACAGCGTCAACCGCTTGTGCGGTTCCGGGGCGCAGGCCATCGTCACCGCCACCCAGATGATCCAATTGGGCGAATCCGATATCAGCCTCGCCGGCGGCGCTGAATCGATGAGCAATGCCCCGATGGTCGTCAACGGCATGCGCTGGGGCACCAAAATGGGCAATGCAACCGTGGTCGACTGGTTGAACGCGACACTGCATGACCCTTGGGGCAATGGCCATATGGGCTGCACCGGTGAAAATGTTGCCGCTCGTTATGGCATCAGCCGCGAACGTCAGGACGCCTATTCGGTCGAATCGCAGCGCCGTGCCGGTGCCGCCATCGCCGAAGGCCGGTTCAAGGACCAGATCGCCCCGATCGAACTCAAGACCCGCAAGGGCGTTGTCCAGTTCGACACCGACGAACATCCACGCCCGCAGACCACGATGGAAGATCTTGCCGCGCTGAAGCCCGTGTTCCGCAAGGAAAATGGCACGGTAACCGCAGGCAACGCATCGGGCCTGAATGACGCGGGCGCTGCCGTCGTGCTGGCTAGTGGCGATGCCGTCAAGGCCAAGGGCCTGACCCCGATTGCCCGCATCGTGGCCTCTGCCGCCGCAGGCGTCGCGCCGGACGTCATGGGTCTCGGCCCGGTCGAAGCCGTGCCGATCGCGCTCAAGCGTGCAGGCCTGACGGTCGCCGACATGGATGTGATCGAATCGAACGAAGCCTTTGCCGTCCAGTCGATAGCGGTGGCCGATGCGCTTGGCTTCGACCCGGCCAAGGTCAATCCGAACGGCGGCGCGGTGGCGCTTGGTCACCCGCTGGGTGCGACCGGTGCGTTGCTGACGGTCAAGGCGATCTATGAACTCAAGCGCATTGGTGGCCGTTATGGCCTGATCACCATGTGCATCGGCGGCGGTCAGGGCATCGCCCTGATCATCGAAAACGTCTGAATTTAGACCTATCGAGAAAAATGACGCCAGATGATGGGAGCTGACCTTCATCTGGCGTCTGCCTCGAAGTTTATATCCAATCAAATAGGTGGACAATCGAGCCGCGCTTCGACTCGGCCTTGATTCACACCACTTCGGCCCTCGTTTTTGCTGAACTTTCCAGAGGCGAGCGCAGCGCCCATTCCATCGGGCATTGATCCTCACGCGACTCACCGGATAGATTCGCTTGGACCCTGCAAAAATTCCCTGAATTGCTATACGCGCCGGAAATGCGCATGGCGTGCTTCCATGGTTAAAGACCACTCCCTTGATTCGCAGGCGCGCGGACGCGTGATCCTGATCGGCGCAGGTCCGGGCGATCCCGATCTGTTGACGGTGCGCGCCGTGCGCCACCTCGCCATGGCAGAGGTGCTGATCCATGACGGTCTGATCGATCCGCGCGTGCTGGATCTCGCCCCTGCCGATGCCCTGCGAATCTCCGTCGCCAAAAAGCGCGACCGCCACACCGTGCCGCAAGAGGGCATCAACGCCCTGTTGGTCGAACATGGGCTGGCGGGCAAGATCGTGGTGCGGTTGAAGGGCGGCGATCCGTTCATCTTTGGCCGTGGCGGCGAAGAGGTTGAGGCCTTGCGCGCAGCCGGTGTCGCGGTTGAGGTCATTCCCGGTATTTCCGCCGCGCTTGGCGCGTCTGCCGAGGCGATGCTGCCGCTCACCCATCGCGATTGGTCGAGCGCTGTCAGCTTTGTCGCTGGCACGTGCAAAGGGCTGGTCGCGCAGGATTGGTCCGGGCTGGCCGGTCAAGGCCGCACGCTCGTTATTTACATGGGCGTCACCACCGCGCAGGACATCGCCGATAAGCTGATGGCGCAGGGCGTGGCCCCGGATATGCCGGTGGCGGTACTCGAACGCGGCACGCTCCCCGGCGCGCGGGCGATGCGGACCTTGCTTGCCGACCTTGGCGAGATGGTGTCACGCGAACAGGTGATCAGCCCCGCCATCGTCATTATCGGCGAGGTGGTGCGTCTTTCGGATGCGGCAGATAAATTGGCCGGTGGCGAAGACAAATTAGAACATTTGGCCAGGCAGTTGGAGGCAATGGCGTGAAAATTCTGACAGGAAACGACCTGAAAACAGGCGATGTGATCTGGTGGACCGGCAAAAGCTGGTCACGACATATTGGCGAAGCCGTGGATGCGGGCGATAATGGCGAAGCCGTGCTGGCCGAGGAATCGGCGGCACAGCGTGTGAACGCAGCCTATATCGTCGATGCCGCCGCCAGCCCGAACGGGCCGCTGCCCTTGCATATCAAGGACCGTGTCCGCGCTGCTGGGCCGACTGTCCGTGCCGATCTTGGCATCAACCCTGACGTCCCGATTGTGAAGGGCTGAACTCATGTATCAATATGACAAATTCGATCAGGCCATCGTCGATGCGCGGGTTGAAGAATTTCGCGATCAGGTCAATCGCCGCATCAATGGTGAAATGACCGAGGACCAGTTCAAGCCGCTGCGCCTGATGAACGGTCTCTATCTCCAATTGCACGCCTATATGCTGCGCGTGGCGATTCCTTATGGCACGCTGTCGGGCAAGCAGATGCGCATGCTTGGCCATATCGCGCGCAAATATGATCGCGATTACGGCCATTTCACCACCCGCCAGAACATCCAGTACAACTGGATCAAGCTGGAAGACACGCCCGACATTCTGGCCGATCTCGCCAGCGTGGAAATGCATGCGATCCAGACCAGCGGCAATTGCATCCGCAACATCTCGTCCGATCAATATGCAGGCGCAGCCGCCGATGAAGTGGCTGATCCGCGTCCTTGGGCTGAATTGCTGCGTCAATGGTCGACCTTCCACCCGGAATTCAGCTATCTGCCGCGCAAGTTCAAAATCGCGGTGATCGCTTCCCAGGAAGATCGCGCCGCGATGCGCCTGCATGACATCGGTCTCGAACTGGTGATGCGCGATGGCGTATTGGGCGCGCGCGTATTCGTCGGCGGCGGCATGGGCCGCACCCCGATGATCGCGCCGGAAATCGCCGAATTCGTCAAGGCGGATGATCTGCTGAGCTATCTCGAAGCGTGCCTGCGCGTGTACAACCGTTATGGCCGTCGCGATAATGCGTACAAGGCGCGGATCAAGATCCTGATCCATGAACTGGGCGCGGATGAATATCGCCGTCAGGTCGCCGAAGAATTCGCCCATGTGAAGACCTTGGGGATCGATCCGCCTTTGGCCGAACTGGAGCGCATCTCCGCCTATTTCGCACCGCCTGCCTATGAACAGGGCTTAAGCGACGAGATCGACCGGTCCAACCCGGCATTCGCCCATTGGGTCGATCAGAACGTCAAGGCGCACAAGCAGCCGGGCTATGCCATCGTCAATATCAGCCTGAAGCCGGTCGGCGGCATTCCGGGCGATGCGTCCTCGGATCAGATCGATCTGATGGCGGATCTGGCCGAAAAATACGGCTTTGACGAACTGCGCGTGACCCATGCCCAGAATATCGTGCTGCCATTTGTGGCCAAGCGCGATCTGTTCACCGTGTGGCAGGCGCTGGATGCGGCAGGCATTGCCAATGCCAATCTCGATCTCGTGACCGACATCATCGCCTGCCCCGGCCTTGATTATTGCTCGCTCGCCAATGCGCGGTCGATCCCGGTCGCCCAGAAAATCGCCGAACGTTTTGCCGATGCAGAACGCCAGCGCGATATTGGCGAATTGAAGCTGAAGATTTCCGGCTGCATCAATGCCTGCGGGCATCACCATGCAGGCCATATCGGCATTCTCGGCGTCGATAAGAAGGGGGTCGAAAATTACCAGCTCACCCTCGGCGGTTCGGGCGCAGAAGATGTGTCGATCGGCAAGATCACCGGCCCCGGCTTCGATGAAGACGGGATCGTTGATGCCGTCGAACGCGCTGTCGAAAAATATCGCGCCGTCCGCGTGGAAGGCGAACGTTTTATCGATACCTATCGTCGGGTTGGCGCCGACAGCTTCAAGGAGGCGATCTATGGTTGATGTTATCCGTTTCCGCGATGATGCGGCCAATGACCAGCCCTTGGTGTCGGTCGAAGCCCTGTCCGGCCAGACCAATGCCACTGCCGTGCGGTTGGAAAGCGATGAGGACGCCCGCGCGCTCCTCCCCTATCTCAATCAGCTTGCGCTGATCGAGGTCGCCTTCCCGACCTTCCGCGACGGTCGCGGCTATTCCGCCGCGCGCATCCTGCGCGAAGCGGGCTTTACCGGCGAATTGCGCGCGCAGGGCGATGTCTTGGTCGATCAAATCCCGTCGATGCGTCGCTGCGGCTTTGACAGCTTTATCGCCAATGCGCCGGTGGATCAGGCGACGCTTGATAAGTCGCTCAATCGCTACGACCATGTTTATCAGCCCGCCGCCGATGCGGCCTTGCCTGTCTGGAAATTGCGCCATGGCTGAACCGGCTCGGCTGGTTGACAAGATCGATGTCGCGCCGCGTTTCGACGCGGACGATGTTGCGCGCCTGAATGCGCGTTTCGAAGATGCAGACACCGCCGAGATGATCGCGACGGTGCTGCGCGAGGGTCTACTGGGTCGCGTCGCCGCTGTCTCGTCCTTTGGGGCGGAATCGGCGGTGCTGCTGCATTTGCTGGCGCAGGCCGATGCCAGTGTGCCGGTGCTGTTCATCAATACCGGCAAGCATTTCCCGCAGACGCTCGACTATCGCGATCAACTGGTGGCGCAACTGCATCTGACCGGGCTGCATAATGTCGAGCCGGACGCCGCCACGATTGCGGAAAAGGACGAAACGGGCTTGCGCTGGTCTTATGATCCGGACGGCTGCTGCGAGATCCGCAAGGTCTTGCCGCTTGAACCGGTGATGGCCGGGTTCGATGCGTCGATTACGGGGCGCAAGGGCTTCCAGTCCGCGACCCGCGCCGGGTTGCAATATTTCGAACTCGACGGCGGGCGGATCAAATTCAACCCGCTGGCCCGTTGGGACAAGACCAAGATCGACGCCTATATGGCCGAACATCATCTGCCGCCCCATCCCTTGGTTGAGGCGGGCTATCCGTCGATCGGCTGCGCACCCTGCACCTCGCGCGTGCAACCGGGCGAAGACCCGCGTGCTGGCCGCTGGCGCGGTTGGGACAAGGTCGAATGCGGTATCCACTCGGCTGTGCCGGTCGATGGCGCAGGTGGGGATGAGCCGGTTTTCTGATATTGAGCTGTTCCTCAAACAACTCACATTGAGCGCGGCCTCAATCTGGTCTAGGGCAGGCCCATGACCGTTTATTTTCACGAAGAAGACCTGCCCGCAGGCGTGCTCGCCGATGGCCCGATTGCCATCGATACCGAAACCATGGGCCTGTTGACCCATCGCGATCGTCTGTGCGTCGTGCAGATCGCCGATGGCCGTGGGGATGAGCATCTCGTCCGGTTCAATCCGGGAAGCGTATATGCCGCGCCGAATCTCAAGGCTGTGCTGGCCGATCCCGACCGGATCAAAATTTATCATTACGCCCGCTTCGATCTCGCGGCGATCAGCCATTATCTCGGCGTTAATGCCGCACCTGTCTATTGCACCAAGACCGCATCGCGCCTTGTCCGCACCTATACCGACCGCCACGGTCTGAAGGATCTGGTGCGCGAATTGCTGGGCAAGGAAATTTCCAAGCAGCAGCAAAGCTCGGATTGGGGCGGTCCTGTCCTGTCGGAAGCGCAACGCGATTATGCCGCGAGCGACGTTCGTTTTCTGCACCCCATGATGGCCGAGTTGAACCTGCGCCTTGCGCGCGAGGGCCGGACCGAACTCGCACAGGCGTGTTTCGATTTCCTGCCCCATCGCGCGGCACTTGATCTTGCTGGCTGGCCGGACGTCGATATCTTCGCCCATGTCTGAACCCCTGCCTGCCCCCTTGGCGAGCTTGCCACAACTGTCACCACGGGTTGCTTGGGCGATGCCCCATAGCAGCCATGATCGGCTGATTGGTCGGATGCGCAAGCTATTGCCGGCGGGCATTGGCATTTTGGGTGGGCTAATGGTCTTTGCGCCGATTTTGGTGCAGAGCGATCTCAGCTTTGTCCTCAGCAAGGATCGGGTTGAAGTCGCCAAGGAACGGCTCCGCATCGCCACCGCCACCTATCGCGGCGAAGACAGCAATGGCCGCGCATTCGAACTGCGCGCCAATTCGGCGGTGCAGGCAAGCTCGCGCGATCCGGTGGTCAAGCTCACCGGGCTCGCAGGCAAGATGGCGCTCAATCATACCATTGGCCATATCACCGCCAATCATGGCCGTTATGATATGGATGCGGAGCGCGTCGCGATTGACGGCCCGATGCATTATCGCTCGGAAGATGGCTATCGCCTCGATACCAGCAATGTCGATATCAGCTTGAAGGATCGCACGATCACCAGTGCCGGTCCGGTCAATGGCAATATTTCGATCGGCGACTTTGCCGCCGACCGTCTGCACGCCAATCTACCAACCCGCGTCGTGGTCCTTGAGGGCCGGGCCCGCCTCCATATCGTTCAGGGAGCCAAAAAATGACCGTTCGTCGCCCGAACTTCGCCCTGCCGAGCTTCATCATTGCCGCCTGTGCCGCCCTTGGCCTGACCGGCATCTATGCAGTCCCGGCATTGTCGCAGGCCGCGTCTTCCGGCACTTCGGCACTACAAGGCCATGATGGCAACGCGCCGATCGATGTCGAGTCCGACCGGATCGAAGTGCAAGACCGCGCCGACCGGGCGATTTTCATTGGCAATGTCCATGCCCGTCAAGGCGATATGACCATGGACTCCGCACGATTGACCGTCGCTTATGCCAAAAATGCCAATGCGGCGGGCGGCGATGACATCAAGGTCCATCGCCTTGATGCCAGCGGTGGCGTGGTGTTGACCAGCCCCTCCGAAACGGCCCGCGGCCAATTGGCAATTTACGATGTCGATCAGCGGCTGATCACCATGATCGGCGGCGTGGTATTGGTGCAGGATGGCAATGTCATCCGGGGCGGACGACTCGTCATCAACCTTGATACAGGCCGTGCCGTTGTCGATGGTTCGGCGGTCGGCGGCAGCGGTTCCGCCGGGGCGGGTGGACGCGTGAGCGGACGTTTCACCGTGCCGCAGCGCAACAAAAACCCGTAATTTACTACTGGTGACGTGTGTAAAGGGCGGAATCCATCCATTTTCCCCGCTGCACCATTAGTAATATAACTCACGAAAAACCGTCATTTATCGCACGGATAACGATTGCATTTTGTGCATCCGCGCCAGACCGTTTCGAGGTTGCGATAAACGCACGCCAGATTACATATGTTGCACCGCACCATAAAAGGGCGGTGCGACCGGAGGCGCGTCCCTCCGATGAAGGAAAGTAAAGTGAAGTTGTTCGAACAAGCCGCTATGGCTGCTGCTGCGACCGCTGCTCAGTTGCTGGTTGTCACGACCCTTATTCTGGGCTGATCCTCAACTCTAACCAGCTTGTCCCCGGGGCGATGTCCCCGGGGATAGCTCTCCCGCTTGGGCGGGACATATATTCCCAAAATCAAATCTGCGGCGCGACCGCAATATTATCGATCAACCGCGCCTTGCCGATCCGCGCTGCCGCCAACAACCGCGCCGGGCGATCCAGCCGATCCAGCACATCCAAAGTGACGGCATCCGCCAGCGCGAAATAATCCACCGCAGAAAATCCGGCCGTTAACAGCCCCTGCACCGCGCGTTCCAGCACCGCCGCGACCGGCTCTCCCGCCTCCAGCCCCGCCTTGGCTGCACCAAGCGCCTGAGGCAAGGCGACGGCCTCTGCCCGCTCTGTTGCGGTCAGATAGGCATTACGGGACGACAGGGCCAATCCGTCTGCCTCGCGCACCGTTGGTACGCCCAGCACATCCACAGCGATGTTGAGATCACGCGCCATGCGCCGGATTACCGCGAGCTGCTGATAATCCTTTTCCCCGAACAATGCGCAATCCGGGCGGACCTGATTGAACAATTTCGCGACGACCGTCGACACGCCATCGAAATGGCCGGGCCGCGATGCGCCGCAAAATCCTGTCGTCACGCCCGCCACGCTGATCGTCGTCGCAAAGCCCACCGGATACATCGTCGCCACGCTCGGCAGCCACAACAGGTCCACGCCCGCCGCCCGCAGCTTGGCCGCATCCTCTTCTTCCTGCCGGGGATAGGCGGCAAGGTCTTCATTCGGTCCGAATTGGGTCGGATTGACAAAAATCGACACGACCACGCGTGTGCCACGTTTTTTCGCCTCTTCGACCAAGGTCAGATGCCCGCGATGCAGCGCACCCATGGTCGGGACCAAGGCAATTACGTCCCCGGCCTTGCGCCAAGCCTCGACATTCGCAAAAAGCGTCGCGATATCAGTGACAATCTGCACGGACTGAAAATCTCCGAAAAACGAGTGGATCGGGCTTATGCGGACCTCAATTCACGAATGCAAGTCTCCCAAACCAGTTCAGCCTATGCCATGAGGGGCTGATATTCATAAACAGGACCCGAATCGACCGATGACCAGCCCCGCCCCGCACATCATCTGCTTCGCCAATGAAAAAGGCGGGACCGGCAAATCGACCACCGCCGTGCATGTCGCCGTGGCCTTGTCGACCATGGGCTATCGCGTGGCCGCCATCGACCTTGATCATCGCCAGCGCACGCTCGTCCGCTATCTCGAAAATCGTGAAGCGAGCGTCAAGCGACTGGGCCAAAGCCTGCCCCTGCCGCGTTACCGGGTCTATGAAGACACGAATGCCGAAGATTTCATGCGCGTACTGGAAGAGTTCGGGGCTGATGCCGATTTCGTCATCATCGACACGCCGGGCCGCGACGATCCGGTGACCCGCGTCGCCGTCACCCGCGCCAATACTTTGGTGACGCCGATCAACGACAGTTTCATCGACCTCGACCTGATCGGACAGGTCGATCCGGAAACCTTCAAGGTCCGCCGCCCCAGCTTCTATGCCGAATTGATCTGGGAGGCCCGCAAGGTCCGCGCCAAGACCGATGGCGTGACCGTGGATTGGGTCGTGCTGCGCAATCGTCTCCAGCATGTCGGCGCACGCAACATGACCCGCGTTGCCAATGCAATGGAAGAACTGGCGCGCCGCGTCGGTTTCCGCATCATCCCCGGCCTGTCGGAACGCGTCATCTATCGCGAACTGTTTCCGGCAGGGCTGACCCTGCTCGACCTCGGCGCGATCGAGGGCGCGGGTATGTCGCATATTTCGGCACGACAAGAACTGCGCGAGATGATCTCGGCGCTCGGCATCACCGATGGCGTACCGGTCCCTGCTGCTGCTGCCGACGCGGTTCCCGCCTGAACCGGCGCCCCTCTTTCATCCCGCACGTGATGATGCGCCTCACATGCCGTTGATCCTGCTCCTGGCCGCTATTGGGCTGTATTTCGCCTATAAGGGCGGCCATTTGCGCAAAATGCCTTGGGAAGATGTGCTGGGCGTGCTCTGGGGCCTTGTCGGCCTGCGTGTCATGGCGACGGGACAAGTGCTGATCGGGGCATTAATCGTGGCATCCAGCGGCGTTGCGCTGTGGCGGCGGCGAGGGTCGCAGCATCTGTCGTCCAAAACCGAACCGCATGCGCCCCCCAGCCATCCCAGTGGACAAATATCGCCATCCGAAGCGCGCGATATTCTCAATATCCCCGAAACTGCCGGACGCGCTGAAATCATCGCTGCCCATCGCGCCCTAATCGCCAGACTACATCCCGATCGTGGTGGCTCTTCCACTCTCGCGGCGCAAGTCAATGAGGCACGCGACATTTTACTGACACAAATAGATGCTTCGCGTGTTAAGGGCGCGACACCATCGAGTTCAGAGGATGACAGTTAATGCAGTTTCACCAGTTCGATTCCACCTCTTTGCGCGAATATGACATCCGCGGCATTGTGGGAAAAAGCCTGAACGCCCCGGATGCGGAGGCCATTGGCCGGACTTTCGGCACGTTGATTCGCCGCGCAGGTGGCAAGACCGTCGCGGTCGGCTATGATGGCCGCGTGTCCTCGATCCTGATGAACGAGGCATTGGTGCGCGGCCTGACGGCCAGCGGCGTCGATGTGGTGCAGATCGGCATGGGGCCAACCCCGATGCTCTATTATGCCGAAGCGACGTTAGAAGGCGTTGATGGCGGCATCCAGATAACCGGCAGCCATAATCCCGCCGATTATAATGGCTTCAAGATGGTATTTCAGCACCGCCCGTTTTTCGGCGCGGACATCCAGACCCTTGGCCGCATGGCGGCGGCGGGGGATTGGGAAATCGGCGCGGGACAGGTCCGCACCGTCGACATCATGGACGAATATGTCGCGCGGCTGGTCAAAAATTTCGACGGCGGGGCGTATCGCATCGGCTGGGACGCGGGCAATGGCGCAGCCGGCCCGATCGTCGAGCGGCTGGTCAAGCTCCTGCCGGGCGAACATCACCTGTTGTTTACCGATGTCGATGGTCGTTTCCCCAATCATCATCCCGATCCCACGGATGAGGCCAATCTGGCCGATTTAAAGGCCCTTGTCCTCGACAAGAAGCTCGATTTCGGACTGGCTTTCGATGGCGATGGCGACCGGATCGGCGCCGTCGACGGTCTGGGCCGCGTGATATGGGGAGATCAATTGCTCTCCATTTTGGCGGAACCCGTGTTGCGGGCGCTACCGGGCGCGACGATTATCGCCGATGTGAAGGCCTCGCAAGCCTTATACGACCGCATTGCCGAACTGGGCGGCACGCCCTGCATGTGGAAGACCGGCCATTCACTCATCAAGACGAAGATGAAGGAAACGAATAGCCCGCTCGCCGGGGAAATGAGCGGCCATATCTTCTTCGCCCATGATTTCTATGGCTTTGACGATGCCCAATATGCCGCCATCCGCCTGATCGGCGCAGTACATCTGCTGGGCGGCTCGCTCACGGCGCTGCGCGATGCGATGCCGGACATGATCAACACCCCGGAAATGCGTTTTCAGGTCGATGAAAGCCGCAAATTCGCGGTGATCGATGAAGTGCTCGACCGGTTGGAACAGCAAGGCGCCGAGGTCGACCGCACCGATGGCGCGCGCGTCAATACCGTGGACGGCTGGTGGCTGTTGCGCGCATCCAATACGCAGGATGTGCTGGTCGCCCGCGCCGAGGCGAAGGATCAGGCCGGGCTGGACCGGCTGATGGCCCAGATCGACGAACAACTCGCCGCTTCCGGTCTAAAACGCGGGCCGCAAGCTGGGCATTGATGTTTTCACCCCTCAAGCGCCGGGCGCTTGAGGGGTGAAAACATCAAACAGACGCGCAATTAATGCAACGCGCGGCGGTGGGCATCGCTTGCAAGCGGGCCTCGGCAATCGGTTCGCCGCAGCTGGTGCAAGTGCCGTAACTGCCATTGGCGATCCGGTCGAGCGCACCCTTGATCTGCATAATTTCATCGAGACCGGCCTGTTCCAGACCTTCCAACACCTCATCGCCCTCGCGGTCCACCGCCTGCTCTTCCGAATCGGCGGCATGCGGCTGGCGCAGATCGGCCTCGATCGTATCGATCCGGCCAGTCAGTTCAGCCAGACGAGCCTGTAATTGGGCAGCGACAGCGCGGGTATCAGTCATCCATTTATCCTTCATATGATCATCAGAATCATCGGCTTCTTGCCCTTGATCCAAGGGTTAATCATTGCGCTGGCGCAAATCCAGTGCAGTAACTTCGCTCCAGATGGTCAATCGGCTTGACGAACGCGGCCATGGGAGGTTAGAGGCGCGTCAGCTTCGGCCCATCAGGGCTGATATGGCGATCGTAGTTCAATTGGTTAGAGCACCGGTTTGTGGTACCGGAAGTTGCGGGTTCAAGTCCCGTCGGTCGCCCCACTATTTCAATCACTTAGGTAGTGTCGGTAACGGGGTTCACGGGTTCATGTGAACCTACGTGGTCGTAGAATGGGCAGGTTTCCGTAATATCCAGCCTGTTCTGCTGGTATCGAGCCTCGCCCTTACGGCACTCTACAATGTAGTTGAAGGGCTCACCCTCTTGGTGCCATGTGCATCGGGCGTCTGAGTATTCTAGGTCAGTAGCCCACGGGCAGTTATGGCAGTTACGCACCTCGTATAGAAATCCTACCATGTCAGGCTCCTTGCCGCTCCCCGTAGGAAGTCCGGGTTATATCGGGCATACACCTTGCTCGTCACCGCACTGTCGCGGTGTCCAAGGAAGGCAGCGATTTCACTCATAGGCACCCGGTCCTCAGCCATCCACACAGCGGCACTATGCCGGAACATATGAGGATGGCATTTCACACCGGACCTAGCAGAGGCAGCTTCAATCCCCTTCTTGATAGAGAGGATAGGGCCACCCCTATATTCGATCACATAGTCAGACATGGCCGCAGCCTTAGCCTCACGCAGCGCATCCATAGCCCGGTCGTTCAATGCAACAACCGCACGGCCCTTGCTTGTCTGCACCCTCCCTGCCCCATTAAGGTCAGCGAGGGACCGATCAAAGTCCACTTGCTCCCACTTCATCTGTAGCAAGGCTGTAGCCCTTCCCCCTGTCGTCACCCCTAGGATAGCGAACAGACGAACATGAGGCATAGCGCACCCTACAAGGAACTTCTTAAAGTCCCTCTTACTCAGGTGTCCTACAGACGATGGAGGTATAGCGGGCACAACGATAGCAGGGGCCTTGTCTATCAGGCCCAGCTTAGACGCCCAATTGAGGGCAGTCCTCACAAGAGATAGCTCTAACCTAGCTGTATTGACCGCACGAGCCCGCCAGAGCACATATGAGGCCCCTTGGGTATCATCTACCCTAGACAGCTCCATATCGCCCCAGTAAGGCTCTGAGGCCTTCCACGCCTCCTCCTTACGTCTACGGTCCTTGCCAATGGGCAATTGGCCTAGATATGCCGTAAGCACACCCCCGACCGTCACGACTGCACTAATGGACCGTGAAGTCCAAGCCTTACGGGCCGCAGCCTCAGCAACTACCTTATCCTGAGTATGGAGGCTAAGCCTCACACGCTTCCCCCCTTCATGCCAGATCACACAATAACTCCAGTATACGGAACTATCGGACCTAGTGCGGGTTAAGCGTCCTAGAGCATACGACATTCGTAATCCTCCACAGCCTTACCCCTCACACGCCACAGCTTGCCAAGCCTAAAGGCGGGCAAGTCCCCGGAGTGCATAAGGGAGTAGATGAAAGTGGTGCTTACGCCCCAATGGGCAGCGAGGCTTGATACAGTGAATAGCGAGGGCATACGGCTCACCTAAGGCCAAGGAGTTAACTAGGAGTTACTAGATATGCTTGCCCAAGCCATCACAAACGGCACAGTAAGGGCCACAATCACGGAATATGACAATATGCTTACAAAGGCATCAAGCGTAGCCTGAGCGTCAATCACCGCCACACCATAGCATAGCGGCCAGTCGCAAGGATCATGGTCTTAGTGATTAATAAGAAGCCCGCGTCATCCCAAGCAAAGCGAGGGGCATAGTAGGAGTGCTTACGAATGAGCATATCAGTATCCTAACCAGCACACCCCACCACACGTCAAAGGCGTATGGAGGGGTCGGGAAGTCCAAGGGTTACGATCAGGCCTTAACAGGCACCGGAACCTTCACAGCGAGGACCTTTAGGTCCGCAAGGGCAGCCTTAGAGGCATCACTCAGATGCGCCGTGGTATCACTGGCTTGCTTGATAAGGCGGGCCACAGCTAAGGCTAAGGCCACATCGTCAAAGTCCTTCTTAGCCACCTCTGGCACTGACCAGAAAGGCTCACAGGATAAGAGGCCATCAAGGATAGCCTGATCCTCTAAGCGGTCGTCAGCAGGGCATAGCTTTGCGTTATAGATATCGAGCTTTTTATCAAAGACGAGCCGGATATTGCTATGGGTTTCAAACCACGCAACCAGAGCCTTAGCACGAGTATGCTTACCCAAGTTATTCACAAGGGCCTTAGCAGAGGACGTGTCACCATTTTGAACAGACGTATGGATAGCCGCAATGCCATTGGCGTGCATATCAATATCCAAGTTACCAGCACGAGTACCGATGCTCTTAGACAGGGCAACGGACTTGCTCACAACATACTTGCCGTCAGTCTGCAAGGTCAGCAGCTTGGCGGAGACGGATTGCTTGAAAGTCAGCTTAGTCATATCAGTCACCTTCTCTATAACCTAGTAAAGCACTAGGGATAGAGGCAGGGCAGCGTCACAGCCTTCACATGACTGTCTTGTATATGAACACATGATTAGGGTCAGTAGATTGCAGCTTGGCCTGCCTCTATCGCTAGTGCCTAGACGGTCGTGAGATACGAATGTTTTAATCCTACTCACAACGGTCAGGCATTATAGCTTTGCCCCCTTGTTCCCTACCTCGGTAGCGTGATGGTTAGTGATGCAGCGTTTGGGATACCTCTCACTACATGAGAGGCCGCTCGGCCACCTAGTCTGGACAATCCATCCTAGGCGCACCCTATACACGTTGGGGCCTTAATTACTTAGCCGCCCATCCGTTCTCCTAGCCAAGGCTTGTCACACCTATAAGCTAGACCCCTGATGGTGCCTGCGTCTTGCCCACTTCCACCCGTCACCGGGAACCGGAAGCTGCGCCCACTCTAGCTATTCATTAAGGATCAGGCCTCACCCTTGCAGGATAAGCAATCACCCTAGCTAGCTGCTAGTTGGTTCGGTTATAGCCTAGTCCTGTCATGCTAGGTCATGCCGGGATTTATGCCCCGGTTAAGGTTAGTAGCTAATGCGGGTTGTTCCCCGTCACCATTTAAGAGATAAGCTAAGCTATATAAACTGTCAAGCCTTACTAATCTTAACCCCTAGGGCTTTGCCTTGCTATTCAGACCGCAACTAGTGCCTGTCCTATAGGTAGGGCTTGCGCCTATTCCCCTAGTGAGGGGAGGGCCGGGTAGGCCGCTAGGCCCTTCCGATGTTTTGGTTATAGGCTTGGCTATTTGCATTGTATAGCCCTTATTTTGCTTATCCCTTACTTTTATTAGTATATCCTTATCTCTTATATACTTAGTGGCCATGCAGTGCCTAGGTTATCCCCATATCCCTATATATATACGTCCTTGGCTTGCCCTTGGCCTGTCTCTCTATCCCTCTTGTCCTCTCTTGCCCTCTTGTCCTATCTATCCCTTGGTTCTCTCTCTTGGCTCTCCTTCCCTCTCTCTCTTATGCCCTCTCTATCCCCTCTTTATATATCCGGGTTCCTATCCTCTCTTATTGAGAGGCTCTTTCCCCTCTCATATTATATCCGCAAATAGATGCAGAATGGCCCCTTTCGGGCTTTCATCGTTCTATTGTGCGGGACGGTATCAATTCAGATTAAGGGGAAGGGCTAGGGCATGGCCTAAGAGCCAAGCCTAATGGATACAGATAGCCCTAGGGCATGGCCTAAGCCGATACAGATAGCCCCTATATCCATATCTGCCCTATCCCTAGCCCTAAGCCCCTTCATATCCCTAGCTTAAGCTATACTTTGCTTAGCTCTTATGATGCTTATGCCCATATATAACCATAGCTTAGCTTATACTTTGCTTAGGGCTAAGCTATGCCAATGCTATATAAATGCTGTCCCGTGCATTATAGGGATTTACATATCATATTGATGCGCTTATAACCTATTGCATAGAGCGATTGGTCGCATCCCGGCTTCCCCTAGGCCATGGCTTGATAGGGGCATGGGGGAGAATGGCGTCACACTTGGTCTGAGGGGCCCCCTCTCATAAGGATATCAAATTCAGGCCATAGGGCATATGAGAGGAGGGCTCAGGGTTACTTCAATGCAGGGGCGGGAGCTTTGGCAGCCGCACGTTCATCGAACACTACGCGGCCAGTAGAGGTGACTAACTGGTCCTGCTCGTTCCATGTAGGTCCACCGGGCTTGGAGTACACGCTCTCCCCGCTAAACGAGTTATGCAGAGGGGTTTTCCACCTGTCGTTATAGTGGGGCAAACCATCGTTAGCGTTGAGGGAGGTCCCGGCTTTGTAGTCCCCGGACTTCCAATACCCCCGCATGTCGTAGTCAGGGGTAATAGGGGCATGCGTCTGAGCAGCCCAGTCAGAGAACTGCTGCTCCTCAACAGGGGACAGCTTAGTGAGCTTGTTGCGCCATCCTTGGACAGCGTAGGAGTTCTGCCAAGGGGCGCTGTTAGCGTTGAACTTGAACTGGCTAGCCACTACTTACTGAGCTCCTGAGCCCATATACGAAGGGCTCCCTTATCGGCATTACAGTTAGAGAGGTCCACGCGGAGGGAGCGGACCTTAAGAACTAAGTCCCCTGTCGTTTCCAAAGGGATCGAAGTCTCAGGGCAATCTTCAATGAGAGCCTGAGGCGGCGGTAGGAGAGCTGGATGCTCACGCTTACCGCAAGCTGTTAAGGACAGCAGGAGGGATAGGCTGAGAAGCCCAATCCGGGTTGTCGGCCAAAGCCTTTCGAGTAACGGAGAGCCCACGAGCTTCCCTTTCTATGATGATGGTACGGACCTTCTGACGCTCGGCTAAAGCGATGGCGTCAGCCTCTCTTGCAGCCCGGAGGAGAGATACCTCTCCCTGAGCCGCTAGGAGGTCCGCTGAGAGCTCCTTAGAGGTAGCCCGGTATGATGTGACCTGCCAGATGAGGAAGGCCACTAGCAGGGCTCCTAGGGCAGCCAGAGAGGTACGCCAGTATTTGTATGCTAGTAACAGTAGGGACATGAGGGGTTATCCTGCTAGTATGCCCTGTATGGCGTCCTGAGAGGCTGCTGGGGATACGACTGAGTATGGGGTTAGGAAGAGGTAACGCTCAGCCTTGCGGCGCTTCTCTAGGCCACGGAGAACGATGTTCTGGCCCTTGACCCTAGCGTACTTCCATTTGGGGAACTGGTCCGCTGCCCCGATGTAGTCCTTGGCATTAAGGCGCTTGGCCATAGTGCTCTTACAGAACTTGGGGACACCGATGTTGAAGGCGAAGGAGACGACAGCATCGCGCTGGTTTGGGGTAAGCGGGGCAGAGATACACTTCTCCACACCTGCACGGTGCATGGCTATATCCCGGAGGAGAGTAGCGTTGCACTCGTCTAGGGTAAGACGTTGCCCGAGCTTTACCTCGGGGCCCGTGTGACCGTAGCAGATGGTGGGGATGCCCACGGGGTCTAGGTACGCGGAGGTACGCAGACCCTCGTGGGCTTGAATGGTAGCTAGGCCCGCTGCCCCGATGATCGCTGCTGCGGTCAAAGGGGCAATGAGTTTCTTTAAGATAGGCTGTCCTTAGATGGCGTGGGTGAGCATCATGTTACAGGCGAGGTCGTTAGCGACTGCACCTACCGTGGACTGACCAGTGACCTTGATGAGAGCATCAGCGGTCAGGGAGATGGCTGCTACACCGTTGTTAGTGAAGGAGACGGTATCAGCGGCCCCTGAGCCCGCGCTAACGTACACGAGAATGCGCTGGGCCCCTGCGGCTGTACGGACGATGGTGGCCTCCATAGCCCAGTGCGTGACGGTGGCTACGGCGGTAGTAAGGGTCGCGATGACCGTAGCGCCAAGGTAGAGCTTGATAGTGCGGCTGCGGGTGCTGCCCACCATTGTACCAGAGGCCACCACGCGGGTAGCCTGCCCATCCACGGCCAGCGTGTTAGCCGGGAGCGTGAAGGACTGTAGGGTAGTCTCGGTGACATTGGCAGCGGTGCCGACAGCAGCGATGGGGGATGCTAGGCGGCTCTCTTTAGGAGCCCCTGTGTTGATCCGCATTAGTACTCCGTAGCCCCGAAGGTCTTACCCGTGGTGATGCAGAATACGTTGACAGCCTGATTGGTGTTTACGTCAGCCGAGGAGCCAGCGGTAAGCTTGAAGCCCGTGCCGACAGCGGCAACGATGCCGGTCTCCGTAAGCCACATGTCTGTGTCTGAGGTGTTCTGAAAGGTCAGACCCCGACGAGCACGGTTGATTGGGGCCACGGCCTGAGAGACACCACCAGTGGTGATGGTGCCCCCCCGGTTAACGCCCTGATAGAGCAAGCCGCTCATTATGCAGTGACCGTAGCGACATAGGTGACGGTCTTGGCATTGTAGCCGCCCGAGGCAGCGACAGAGGCCGTGATGACCGAGGTACCCGTGGTAAGAGGGGTGATAGCGCCTGTGAGGGCATTGACGGTGCACTTGGCTGGGGTAGCCGAGCTGTAGGTGACGATGCCTTCTGAGCCGCCCTTGGCCAGAGCTGGGCCAGCGGTTACGCCAGCGGCAATGCTGTAGCTCTTGGCAGACGGGGTGAAGGCGAGAACTGGATCAACCGGGAGCAGGAGGTCAACAGCAGTCTTGACTTCCGCAAGGAAGGCAGAGAGCTGGACAGCCGAGGGGTGGCGACCATTAGCGTACTGGTTGACTTGGACGTAGCTAACTGCCTGAGCCGCGATACGGCGCAGGTGATAGCCAAGGGCCCCGATGTTCGGGGACGAGAGGGCGCTCTCACGCATAGATTATCTCCTGTTGTATTTATTAAAGACGGAGCCGCCGCGTCCTCGCGGGGTCTCGTAACGGGTGTGGCCGAGAGGATCGCGCATACGATCCATGAGTTCCTTCTCGCGCATGCGAGTTACTGCTTCGGCTTGATTGATTGCCAACTGAGCGACCCAGTAGCGGACAGCCCCTTCAAGGGCGTCTACTCTATCGTCATGGAACAAGGCGTTCCGATCACGGGTGATCTTACTCATCTGGTGGAAGAGGGAGTACAGCTTGCGCTTGGCGGGCTCGTGTACGGCGGCTGTGTCAGTATCCTCTTGGATCACAGCCTCGTTGATGATGAGGGAGCCACGAGCAATAACGGGCTCTAGGGTCTCGATGATCCTGAGCTCCTTCTGGCCCTTAACGTAGTCATCCTCTACCGCGCATGTGTGATGCTTGCGGAGGATCGGGAGCCACACCGCGCTAAACGCGCCGTAGCCCATGTTCATTTCAATGATGACCTTGTTGACTTCCCAAGCCTTAGCCACTTTGGCCAAGGTCTCCATCTGGGCGATGCCATAACCACCGGGGATACCTCCGGCTGCCAGTACGTAGATATTACCATTCAAGAAACCAGTGACAGCGTAGGCCGTCTCATCCCCGTTCTTACCGCCACCTGCGGGGTCCACGTACATTACGATGCCTTGCAGCTTCGCAACGTCAGTAGACAGCTCGTGCGGTGTGTTCAGGAAGTAGCTGGTGCTATGGATGGAATAGGCTTTCAGGCTTGCGCCCCCGAAGCCACGGGTAACAGTAAGTGGGTAGTGGTCGCTACCCAAGCGCATGACGATCAGGTCCTCTACCTTCAACGGGTAGCGGAGGCTGTCCATGAGCTTCGTGTTGAGCATGTGCTGCAACTGGAAGTAGCTGGGGCCCTGATCGAGCTCCTTGGACTGTAGCACGGCCTCGTTGAGGCGGTCGTCTACAGCCTGACCCTGATCCTTGAGCATGCCACCGCCATAGGCGAGGCCGGGGTCAAGGGTGATGCGGCGCTTGATATAGGGGGCCAGCATATCGCCATAGGCGGTAGTCTGCTCAGCCGTGGGATAACGACCGGGCCAGATGCGGACTGTGAAGCCCCGCCCCGGTAGGGAGTTATAAATGGACTCTTGGCTCTGCGGTGTACCAAGGTAGATGATACGCCCAGTTTCGCAGATGGAAGTGAAGTCCCGCGTGAGCTCCATGAGGAGTTCCCGCATAGGGGCAGTCGAGGAGTTCTTCTTACTCTCAATATCATCTGGGATGAGAAGATCGGCCCGCTTGCCCTGCAAGTTGCCGGTGATACCAACGCAGGCCACGCTAGGGGACTTATCCACGCCCTTGAGGGTGTAGTGGATATCAAAGGCCTCAACAGAGGTCCTGTCCCCATTGGAGGCGTCTGGTCGCATACATGCCAGCTCGTCCAAGGTCATAAGCAACCGGACGATCAGGGTAGAGATTTCGTTGGCCTGCTTGCCGCCTGCTGACAGGATGAGGACGCGGTACTGGGGGTTCTGGATCAAGGACCACACTGCGTAGATAGCAGTGATGGTAGTCTTGGCCTGTCCCCGCTGGGCCTGTACCATAAGGTACTGAGGGCCGTAGGCGAGGAAGTGCCCGATATCCTGCTGGACCTCGGACACATCGAACCCTAGGTGCGTCATGGCTACGTCAAGGAAGGTGCTGAACTCAGCATACTCCCGTTGAACGAGCCCCACCATTTTCCATCTAGCAATTGCGGCTTCGGGACTTTCCCGTAATGCCATTAATTAGGCAGGCTTTGAAGGAAGCCCATGTGCTGCGATGCGTCCCGCAGATCAGCCTTGGAGGCGGTCTTGCGGATACGGTCCTTCATGATCTGTTCAAGCTCACCCAAGGCATTACCCTCGGCTGGCTTACAGGTGATGTTGTTGTCTTTAAGGAACTTGGTAGCAGCTTGGATTTCAGCCGCACTAGGCGGGATGATAGTCGGAGGGAACACTTCCCCAGTCTCGGGGTCAGTGTAGCCCGGAACCTCGCGGCCCTTCATAGCGATGCCGAGAGCGGATGCCACGGCGTCATGAAGAGCGCCGAGGACATTCTCGTCAGCGGCCATTATGCTTTACCTTTGAGGGTCCTACGGATGAGGAGGATGATTTGAAGGACTGTGTAGAATAGGGTGGTAGCGAGTACCCAGTCTTGAAGAGATAGACCCCCGAGAGTGGCTGCAACTACAGCGATAGGCGGGGATGCCTTAGTAACGGCAGCGACGATTTCGCTGCTGGTTGTGTGATGATCCACGTCAATCTTTCATGTAGGTGCGCTCATTGTCGGAGCGGTAGGCACGGGCACAGTGTCCCGGCTGGAAGAAGAATAGGGTGTTGACCGCAGCTACAGCCGCATGCCCCCACCATTTACCCACAAGGCTTGCCTCATAGGCGCGGGCTGAGAAGGACTGGTCACGATCCCCGCCTAGCAGCGCGTTCCCGAACTGGGAGACGGCTGCTAGGATATTAAAGAGGTACCGGATCACTTGGTCGCTGCCAGACGGAATAGGTCGTCGGCTTGCGCCTCAGTCATGCCGAGGGCAGCGGAGGCAGTGAGAAGCGTTGGGTTATCCCGGAGGACTTCCGTAGCGTATTCCCACTCCTCAACCACGTCCTCGGCTAGGGTAGCGAGGTATTGGTCTACTTGGGCCTTGATCCCGATCTGACGTAGCGCCTTGCGGATTTGCAGGGGCGTTACGCTAAGGGGGACCGTGGCCTTAATCTCGGCTGCGGTCATTAGGCGCGATACCCAAGTCTGTTGCCAGATGCCGTTGATAAGCGCGGGCTGCCCTTCCTCAACAACCGAGCCAGCCTGTGCGGGGGGCTTGGCATTAGAGGCCACACCGACCACGCCAAATTCAGATAGAATGGAGAGTGCGGGATCAGCCGGGAAGCTAGTGTTCGGGTGGTCATCCCGCAGCATCCCTATATCGTAGGGGTACGCGGCAACCTGCCCACCTATTACGTGTGCGTATTGCATATTATTTTACCCCTAAAAGGATGCCGCTCGACGCAGACGTTGAGGTAGTTGTTACCGTCCCCGTGCTACCGGCTGGCACTTTCTTGCTGAAAATGCCAATAGACGGTGTGTTTGCGTTGTTATCTTGTACAACCAGCGCCCATCCAGAGATGCTAAATGAGGTGGATGCCAAACTATTGAACACAAAGGCCAGTGCTAGGCCGTCTTGCGTCATCGTTACTGCTGGCAGCACAACATTCATGTTGTTGATTGATGCAGCACCAATAGCGTCGAAGACTGCACCGGGGATACGCAATATAAACCCAGCCAGCTTACTTGAACCTGACGCAGTAAACACGTAGCTGGCAGGCTCCGACCCAGTAGCCACTTTTGTAGCTACGAGATGCGTACCTGTATCAGCGCGCTCGACAAAGCTGTCGGCGTTTGTCCAGTTGGCTCCTGCCTGACTGGCCAAGTAAACAACGAGTAGATCGCCAGCCGCCGTTCCAGAGGGTTTAGCGAGGGTGAGGGTAGTGGCGTTACCACCTCCGCTATCTGCGAATGCCGTGGTTGCAACAGCTAGCTCTCTGCCACCGCGCCTAAGACACGCTGCCAACATTATGCGCTAGCCCCGGTCAATGCGCCGTAGACCTGCCCGCCGACCTTCCACAGCGTGACCCACGTAAGGCCAGTTGCCGCCAAGGTTGGGGCCGTTCCTCCCACCCACTTGACGCCAGACGCGCCGAAGGTCGTATCCGTCCACGTCAGAGCATAGGCCGTGCCGTCATCAACGGACAGGGTAACGCTCTCGCCATTGGCAAAGTTAGTCGCCTTGGGGGTCCGCGATGCGCCCAGCACTACAGCCTGTATCGTCCCGTTGCCGGGATCAATCTCGAAGGCCGCGCCATCAGCGATGGTATAGATATCCTCTAGGATGGCCCCAGTGATAACGGGGTCAGTTAGAGCTAGGCCTGTGAAGGCGGTATGGGTGTGCCCAACAGGGGCTAACTGGTAGTCAACTCCGTTGTATCGGGTGTAGAGCCCAGTCGTGGTGCTCCACACGTCCCCGTTGACAGGGGTAGTAGGGGCAACTCCGGGAGCCAGATTTAGGCCCGCCGATCCGACAGCCGAGGCTACGGTGTTGAGCTTGCCGGTCATGGTGTCCCCGGTCTTGGCTACGAAGCCCGTCCCGCTGACGTATGCGGCTACCCAAGCAGAGCCCGTGTAGATACGCATCTCGGTCGCTACGTTATTGAAATAGAGGGTTCCTGCAAGCAGGGCGTTGCCATCGTTGTCCAGCGTAGGGTTCGCTGCCTTGGGGCCGAGGTATCGGTCATCAAAGCTATCGAAGCTGGCAAAGGTAGCATCCCGAGCCGCCTCAGTTGCGGTCTGTGCAGCGGAGGCTGCTAGGGCCGAGGTGTTGGCGTTGCCAGCTTGCGTGGTAGCAATACCGGCCTGCGTGGTGGCAATGCCTGCTTGGGTCGTCGCTGTGCCTGCCTGCGTGGTAGCCGTAGAGGCTGACGCAGTGGCCGAGGAAGCGGACGCTAGGGCTTCTGCTGCCTTAGTAGTGGCAGTAGAGGCGCTGGCTGTAGCGGAGGTCTGTGAGGCCCCTGCTGCGGCTTCGCTTGCGGCGGAGGCGTTCTTGGAAGCTAGCGCGGAAGTGGCGTCAGCCGTGGCTGTGCCCTCGGAGCTCGAAGCAGCAGCAGCACTAGCAGCCGAGGCTACAGCACTTGCCGCAGCCGCGACCGCGAAGGCGTCCGCAGCAGTGACCTGCTCGTTAAAAGCGTCCGTGAGCTCAGCAGCGGCAAAGACCGCCTGCTTAGCATTGGAGTCCAGATTGGCTTCGGTGATACCTGCGCCATCGGTGAAATCTGCATAGGGGCCCGTAACTGGGGTTGCCCGGTAAACGACATGGGTACGCCCTGTAGGTACAGGGGTGGTCGTGGTAATCGTGTTAGGACCAGCGAAGGTAAATGGGACGTTGATAATAGCCCCTGCTAGGTCGGTGTAATAGGACTTGACGTGCGATGCCAGCAGGTACCCGCCAGAGAAACTAATCTCTCGGGTCACTGTAACACCATCGCCAGTAAACTTATTCATGCTGTAGCGAATGCCGGTGTCGGGCATCGTACCTCCTGTTTCTAATTGTGCGGGACGGTATCAAATGGAGGGGCCGGAGGATTGCTCCCCCGGCCCAGAAACTTAGTTCTTGTCTGGTTCCATCGCTGTGATGAATGGCACCATGTATGGGAGGTTGGCTCCCGGTAGCAGCTTGGGTAGTTTGGACACTTGCCCGCCCATGGTTCCCCGCAGAAGGTCATCTACGAGGCCCACGCCCGGTACGAAGCCGCTGGTGGACTGCCTGCCCACACCGCCCCCTGTGATGCCCTCAGCCGTAGCCTTGTCCATCACACCGATGCTGGTGAGGCCGCTGGTACCTACGTCGATAACATCGCCTAGGAGGCCTGCGGACGAGGCGTAGTTCATGGTAGCCCGCGCCATGCCCACTGCGGACATGTGCGAGGCAGCGTAGTCCTTGCGCTCCTTCTCGCTCATCCCTGCCATCTTGATCTGCATACGAGCAGCATGGATGGGGACAGCAAAGGACATGGAGCCCATGAGGATAGCGAAAGACTTCATAGCCCCGTAGTTGGATTGGTTCCGCCCCCACTGCTTCTCAATGGAAGTCAGGGAGAAGGTGCGGAACTGAAACAGGGTCTTTAGCAGATCGTTGTGAGCCCACGCCCCGGTCTCCCCGGTGTACGTGCGCTGGATGATCTGCCCTGCCCCACGCTCCACGCTGTCCCGGAAGGTCATGAGGAGGTTAGGGTCCAAGGTGCCTGCGTGGAGGTCTAGCTTGAGCAGGTTGCCCTTGCTGTCGAACTCCGCGATGTGCTCCATGTTCTTGCGGATATCGGCCTGCACCGCTGGGGTGAAGCCCATATCCATCAGGGCTGTGTCGTTCTCCCCACGCTTGATGTAGCCTATAGCCTTGCGGACAATCTGCTCTGCCATGCCACGGGTCTGTACGGCCACGATGATCCGGTGCCCGGAGGCTACGGAGACCATGTGGCTCCCTGCCCTGACAGCCTTGCCGAAGCGACCTACGGCCTCATCGTTATAGAGCTGGATTTCATTATCAGGGATATCGAACATGCGGGTCATCTGGTACCCGTCAACGCCCAAGTGCCCGCCCAGCGTATCAATGCTGTTGAGGATTGGGTTGTCTACGAGCTCCCCCTTAGTCAGGGCGTCAATCTCCTTACGGAGGCGGTTGGCCCCGCCGATGGCCCCCATCACTCGCTTGAAGCCCACGGCTGCCAGAGCGTTGCCGTACTCACCAAGCTGGGTGAAGCCCATGCCGCCCAGACGGGCAGCGGAGGTCGCAACCCGGAGGTTGTCTAGTGAGGGGTGGCGGACCGCACTCTTGTAGGGGGTATTCATAAGCTCCGAGGCTACCTGATCGAAGGCATGCATCTCATCTGCCGTAGCGCCTGTGCGCTCAGCAGCCTCACGGATAAGGCCGAGGCCCTTTGCACCTAAGACGCCGTACTGAGCCAAGGCTACCTCGCCAGAGACCCTACGGGCATAGCTGCGGTAGAGGCCGAGGATATCCTGCCGGAACAGGTCCCCTAGTATCTTGCCATCGCCAATGTCCGTTAGGAGGTCCAGCTTGAGCCGTCCCTTGGTATGGCCTGCGCCCCCTCGGCTGAACTTAGCAATGATATCTGCCACAGCATCCTTGGGGAGGCCGTCCATAGCCGAGAGGGCCTCAGCTACGATATCAGCGCCTTCCGTGCTGTGGAGGTTCATAGGCACGTCATAGCTACCGTTGCCCCGGCGAAGTGCGCGAGTCAGGTAGCCAGTGGCCAGCTTCTTAGAGAACTTCTGATCGAAGGCCTTGGTGATCTTCTCACCAGTAGCCTTATCAATGTAGCTGTACTCGTTGAGGTGGCTGAACTGGCTTGCCAGCGCATCCTCTACTCGGGCCCGCTGTGCGGTGGAGAGGGTCATGAGCTTACGCGGATCAATCATGTGGCGCATGTAGCCAATGCTGGTGTTACCGAGATTGGCTGCACCGAGCGTACCCATGTGCTGCTGTTCCCGGCGCATAGCATCCATGCCCTTTTCCCAATTGGTCGCTGCCTTGCGGACAGCGGGATTGGTGTCGAACATGGTGCCCTCTGCATGGCCCTGCCTGCGCTCTACCTCGATAAACACGCGCCTATCGAAGTCCGCCTTAGGCTTGCCAGACAGGGCGCTGCTTACGTACCCCTCACCCTCGCCCTTGCGGTAGAGGTGGAATAGGTCCTCATGTTCAACCATGTGGCGGAGGTAGATGCGTTCCCGCGTTACCTGAGACAGTGCTGCCGTCCTACGACGACCGGCTGCCCCGGTTGTTCCTTCGAGGAGCTGCATGGCCGTAGCCCGCATTACAGCGGACTTGGAGCGGAGGAGCGTGAGCCCCGTGCTTTCCTGCCCGAATGCTTTTAGAAGCCGTCCTTGCAGGCCAGCCTCGTTGATCGGGTTAGCGTCAGACATGCGCTGTGACCGGGCTACAATCTCTGCGACTGCGGCCTGCTCAGCAGGGTCCTCAACGGCATGGAGGCCATGAGCGTCTATAACGGGCTGGCGGGTAGCAGTGCTCCCGGTGAGGAGGCTGTCTGCATCCCCCGTCATGAACTTGTTCTCATCGCCAACGTCAGCCAGCGTGAGGTTCAGGTCATTGACGGCCCGCTCGGTGTGGAGGCGTTCAACCTCTGCACGGAGAACTTGGGGCTCTGCACCCTCGCCCACGTTAGCAGCAGCTCGGACAATAATCTCTTCTGCTGCGGATTGGGCCGCTACGTGCTGCTCCCCGACAAGGCGCTCTGCGGACAGGTCCGACCCCTTAGCCCCTAGGAGGGGGTGTAGGGCCGCGCCGATGCCGAGACCTACTACGCCCTGCAAGAGGTAGTCCCCCGCGCTCTGGTCCTCTCCTGAGTAATCCAGAGCTGCTGTTGATGCTACGCCGAAGGCACCGCCCTCAGCAGCCATCGCAAGCATAGTGCCCCCGCGACCTGCAAGCTGGGCTACCTTAGAGGCACCCGCCCCGCCGATCCATCCGATAGGGTCCGCGATAGTCGCGCCTACGTTGAACCAAGTTCCGGTCCCGTTGCTGTCGATAACCTTAGTGCGTTCACGCTTGAGCAGGATACGCTGCTGGGCTGCGAGGAGGTCCCCGCGACTTGTAGCAGCGGCCCGCATAGCATCCCGCTCTTCCGGGGTCTGAGCAATGCTCTCCCACTCGTCCATGTTCTTGATGTACTCAGCATGGAAGGCTGGGTCCCCTTCGTTGTGCTCTTGGTCCATCCCACGGGCGATCTGGTTGAGGAAGAAGTTCTGGTCGATAGCCGCTACAACGCGGTCCCCGAAGCCGTACTGGGCCAGCTCTGCCGTATGATCCATTGCAGCCGTCTGGTTCGCCTTATCGACAACGAGGTCCGGGGACTGATCGAAGCGGGGGGTAACGAGGGGCTTGCCGTTGGTTAGCAGGGAGGAGAGGAGCTGGTCTGGCTCAGCCTTGGGGTCCTTAGGCGTAGTGTTGGGGCCCAGCGGCCTACGGCTGCCGAGGTCCTCAGGAGCTACGTCCTTGAGCTCGTCGTAGGTGAAGTCCGAGAGGTTAATGCCGGGAGCTAGGGCTGTGGCCCCATTCGATCCTGCGGACACGATACGCGGGCTCTGGCCTGTGACGCGGGCTACATAGGCGGCTGTAGTAGCGCCGTGCTGGCGCTTGTCTGGGCCACCGATGTATCCTTGGACTGCGCCCTCCCAAGTCCCAGTGCGCTTCATATCATCACGTAGGTGGAGGGCAGAGACCTTAGCGGCGCTCTCAGGGGAGGCGTAGGCGTCCACGCCGTACCTGTTTAGGAATAGGTCCCGCGTTGCGGGCATGATCTGATAAACTGTAGAGGCCCCAACAGGGGAGACTTGATCCGCATCGGACCTTTCTCCCCTGCGACGGATAGCTCTCATGCCACCGGCAGGTAGCCCGTACTGCTTCTCTAGGGGAGCTTCGATAGCATCGTATGCGGAGCTCTTATGTGATTTGTAGTCGGGCTTATTAGCCATGTGGTTCCTTGTCTGTTATTGTGCGCCTCCGGGCTTCAAGAGCATGGAGGTCTTCTTCATTGGTGAGGTGACGCGGGGCACGACCGAGAACCGGACGTTAGCCTTAGCTGCCATCTCGGCTTGTCCCTTAGCCACACGGTCAGCGCGGGTGCGGGCAGATGCAGCAGTGAATGCGGACAGTGGGATGATGACAGGGGGATGGTACCCCTCGTCATCTACGGGCTGCACAGCTAAGGCCGTTACCCCGTTGCCATCCTTGATCCTGCGAATGTCGTAGTTGTCCCCATAGGCCCCGTCTGAGTGACCCGCCTTAGTGAGCCACTCGTTGACCACAGCAGGGATAACCTCGTCGGCCTCGTCCTGCTGTAGATGCAGGGAGGTACCGAGGTTCTCAGTCCCCTGCCTGTTGGACCAAGCCAGCGGGCCGTACCGTTCAAAGCTGCCGTTCTTCAACGCCTGCTCTTCAAGCTGTGGGACTAGCTGCTCTGCCGGAACATCGCTGTTCGCGGAGAGGAGGTCCAACTGCCTACCCAATACATTCTGCATAGCGTTGAGGCCCGAGGTGTTCAGGTTCTTGCGGCTAAAGGGGTTAATCTGGATATTGGTGCCCCAGATCGTGCGGGCGTTCTGGCCAGACACATACTCTGCAATGGCGGTCTTGGCTTCCTTGGTAGCTGGGGCTGCCTTGGCACCTCCGTAGCGGGAGGGGTCCATAGCCTTAGCAAAGGCAAGCGAGGGGCTCATGGTGGCGGACAGGGACTTGTAGGCCATAAGTGGTAAGTACAGGTCCCCTGTATAGGCTGCTGCCATAGCGGGGTTCGCATCGTTGAAGGCCTTGAACCGCTGGAAGCCAGCTTCAAAGTCCTTGTTGTATTCCGTGCCGATGCTGGCTTCGATGTTGGACTTCAAGCCCGAGCTGACTAGGCCAGAGACCCAGCCATCTGTCTTGTACGCCTGCGTGATCCGCGTCAGGTTCCCCTGTGCGTAGTCCTGCTGAGCCAGCACATCGTAGTTGTTTCCGGTGCCGATACCGAGAGCGAGGCTCTGCTTAACGCCCCCTGCGCCCCACGCTGCGCTGATCTGAGCGGCCTTACCAGCGGCGTCTGCTGCTGCCTTGTCCAACTCAAACTTATCACGGGCTGCCTGATCTTCGAGCTGCCACTTACGATCCTCCTGCCGGGTAAGGGCGGAGTGCACGTTGCTCCATACAGTCTTGCCTTCACCGACAACCTCCTTCCAATCGAAGAGGTCTACGTCGAAGCCCGTCCTGCGCTTAACCTCGTCGTTGATGGACTTGGCTTCCGCCATTGCATCCTCAGCCGAAATCTTGCCGAACTGCTGCTTGAAGTGCAGCGCGTCGATACGAGGGCCCATCTCCATAGCCACAGGGGCCATAGCCCGATTGGCGTACTTACCGATGGCATCCTCTAGCTTGACGCGCTTGTCGTCAGGCAGGGTGTTGAGCAGCCCGCTGTCCTGTATCGCCTTGACCGCGTAGCCATTGCCGCTCTGGGCCGTGTCCAGCAGGAAGGTGGTGAGGGCGGAGTGGTAGCTCTCGGTAGTCATGCCCTCGGGAGGAGGGAAGATGGAGCCAACGAACTGATTAAGGGACTGCTGGGCTGCCCCAGTGACTTCATCGTCAGGGGAGCTCAGGCCAGCGTTCTGGACTTGGATAGCCTGCAAGGCCGAGCCCGATGCCCGCCACGCGGAGCTCAGGCTGCGGACAGCTTGGTCCTGCTGATACACGAAGCGGTTCTTTGCCGTGGTCGCCATAAGGGGGCCGGTGGCTTGGATGATCCCGCTCTGGATTTGCATGTCCGCCTCATTGTGCCCGGTCATGTGGGTACTGGCGTTCTCTGCAATAGCCCGTGCGGACTCGTTGGGGTCCATGACTTTCAGGTCATCCTGATTGTCCATGACCCACTGCTGGTGGTCTGCAATAGCCTTCTGGCCAGCGTAGAACTGTGCGCCCTCCTCGAAGGAGTTGGGGCCGAAGATGCTCTTCAAGCCCTTGTTGGACTTGTCCAGCTCGTCCAGAGCTACGCCTGTCTGGGCCTTGTTGAAGCCTTCATAGAAGCGGGCCTTCTGGTGCTTCTGGACGTAGGGCTCAACGATATCGTCAATCATTGCCCCGAAGTTAGTGGGGGCTGCTTGTGTGGGGGCGCTGGATAAACCAACGCCACCCTGAGATTGTCCGCCAATGACCTGCGCGGAATTGCTCCGACCGCTCAGCCCTGTGTTCGCCTGTGCGGGCGCGTTCGGGGTGAAGGCGAAGCTATCCTTTGCCTGCTGGCGGGAGTCGTAACCTGTGGCCATTGGCCCTCCTTGTTAGATATTAAATGGGCTGTTCCGCATGCGGACCTTGATATCCCCGTCAATCTTCTTGCTGCCGAGAGCCTTGGATTTGGAAGCACTGCTCCATTCCCCGCTACCGACCTTCTGCATGGCACCGAAGCCCGCCTTGACTGCCCCATCCATCGCTGCCCCTGCTGTTGCAAAGTCCGCGTTGTCTGCTGCGCCCTTGGCGGTCATTAGGCCCGTGCCGATCTTCATGACGGCTTGGCCTGCTGCTGGCCCACCGAAGTACGTAGCTGCTGCTGCCCCTACGACTGTGGCGATCCCTGCGAAGGAGCCGAGGCCCGGTGCCTTCTTGTGGTCAACGTACTGCTTGAAGTCCAAGTCAGCGTTGTAGGCGTTAACGTCCATGCTACCGACTGCGTTAGTCATGGTAGCCCCGCGCTGGGCACTGGCGTTGATGTTGTCGCTATTGACGCTGCGCTGGGCGTCCTCTTCCTGCATGGCCCGGTTCAATCGCATGGTGTTGTTGTAGGCCTCCACAGAGGAGCCCCCAACGCCTGCGGCTGCTGCCATAGCCGTGCTTGCGCCTAGCTCTTCCGCTGCCATGATCCGGGACATAAAGTTCCCCTGAGCAGCAGCGTCTAGGTTGCGGGCGATGTTGCCCGAGATATCATTGATCTGACTGCCAGCCGCATCAAGTACCCGTTGGTTCCCGATAGCAGCGGAGCCCCTCTGCAATGCAGAGATGGCCCCGTTCTTCTCGTTACTAGACTTCTGGGTAATCCGAGCAGCGTCAATCTTGGACTGCTCGATAATGTGGGTGGCACCAGCGTACATCATGGAGCCCATGTTATACCCTCTGTGTTCTGTTAAAGTACTGCCCGACCCACTCTACGGCAGTGATGGTCAGAGGTAGCCAAGTCCTAGCCTTGATGCTGTAGGAGCACTGCCTCGTCTCCTTACCGATGTTGCCATAGATAGAGGTGGTGACGATTGGTTGGTACCCGATCAGGTTAGAGCTGTCTCCAAGGATACGGCCATTGAAGTCCGTGACGGTCTTGGTTCCCTGCGAGGAGGTGACGTCGATATAAGCCCCGCCTGTGTCAGCGATGGACACCCGCACCCGGCCAAGCGTCAACCTGCCATCTAGGATAGCGTTGCCTGCCTTGTCCTTGATGTAAGGGTTCGTTGGGGTGACGAGGGCCTGATAGCCAATACCCACCCAGCCGTCCGTGCCTGTCGTATAGTCCGTCAGGAACTGTGTGAGCCCCGTGATGGGTGCACCCATGAACGGCCTGTACCCTGTTGAGGTAAACGCGATAGCGGCCTCTGTAGGGTAGTTGTAGGGGTTCACGTAGCTTCCTACCCCGCCAATGGCAGAGTACGGTCGCAGGCTATCAAGGTAGGGGTAGGTGGACTTCGAGGTGATAAGGGTGAACTGTTCGCAGGAGACCCACCACTTGTTCGCATTGGCGTAGTCCTTGCCCTCCTTAATCATGTAGATCAGGAGTCCCGTATCGTCAGGGCTCTTGGTGATCCCGATGACGTGCCCCACCTTCTCGTCCCATGTCCACTTGGACCAGCTATCGAACAGGCGCTCGGCATTGCCGGGGCCGTCTAGGTAGCTGTAGGCGTAGAGGGTGGTGCGTGAGGCAGTGGTGCGGAGACCCACGAACTTCGGGGTATCCAAGGCCACTAGCTGCACAGGCGTACCGCCGATGTAGGTAGAGAGCTGCTGCGACAAGTCCGAGCTCTCTGGCGTGTCTGCCAGAGCCCCTGCCTGTATCTGGTGCAGGGAGGCCTTACGAGCCGCCCCTTCCCCCTGCTTCTGGGCATAGAACACGAAGTTCCCGGAGCTGATAGGATCAGCGTCTGTGGCCCCTTCGTGGGCAGTGACGCCTACAATGCTGGCGGTCTTTGGAGTGATAGGCTGCCTACCGCTAACGGTGTACTGCCGGTTCTTGCCGAACAGGACTAGGTTGCGGTCATAGGTGACGGAGCTGGATATAATATCATCCTCGGCCCCCAATGAGAACACCTCGATAGGGTCGTCATCTGGCAGGGTTAGGACGGAGCTACGGAACCAGTCGAAATACTTACCGGGCTTGGAGAACAGGATGATGGTCCCGGAGCCGATGACCAAGCGGTCTTGGAAGCTGCCGAGGTAGTCAATGCGGTTCCCGAACAAGGTAGGAAGGGGGTTCGTAAGATCATCGCCAACGGGGTTGGGAGAGAACGTCGGAACCGTGACGCCTGAGAGCGTCTGTAGCTTGGCAGGGGTGCCCCCGATGTACAGGGTGCCTGCTTCGATAGTCGCGATACAGAAAGCAGTGTTAGGCTGCATCTTGTACCCACTGCTCTCGCGCCAAGCTACCTCTGTGACACCAGTAGAGATTCCGTCCTTAGCGTAGGCCTCTAGGTAGAAGGCGTCGAGACTGTTGCTCTTCTGGGGCTTAACCTTGACCACCTTACCGTGGTAATGGATCACGCTGACCAGATCGGCTGCTAGGATTCCATTGCCTACGCCTCGGATCAGTGAGCCGTCCCCGCCATCCTCTGCCTTGACCTCCACATACAGGGAGTTGTCAATCAGGACAGTGGAGTTGTTTACTGAGCAGCCTGTGACCCCTGCTGCCACTAGGGCCAGCCTGAGCTTCTCAGCAATGCTCTCTGGGGCAATGTCTGCGGCTGCCGTACCGATCCACTTAGTGACCTCGCCGTTGTAGGCGTTGACCCTATCGTTGACCTTCTTCTGGTAGTCTGCATCGGAGGTCAGGAGGTCCGTGGTATCCAGCAGGGTCGGGTAGCTTGCGCTTACCGTCTTGTAGCTGGCTACGGTAGTGGTCCCGTTGGCCTTCGTCAGGGTGATCTTAAACGTGCGGGAGTATGCCCCGCCCCTCACCCACACAGCCATCTTCTGCAAGTTAGCAGTGACGTTGTGGCGGGCTGTGCCTGTCCATGTGGGGACGATGGTATGGCCTGCGAGGAAGAGGAACCTGCCGATGCTGGTAGCAGCGGAGACGCCCCCTGCTACGAGGGTGTCTAGCACGGTGTCTGTGCCTGCGTAGGAGATGGGCACAAAGGCCCCGGTGGTCTTGTTGAAGCAGAAGGCGAAGCCCTGTTGTCCTAGGCTCTGGCTGTCTGCATCCGTGCGATAGATAAGATCGTATTCGATCCCGGAGATAGAGAAGGAGAAGGGCTTGCTCTGGGCTGTAGCCGTGAGGAGCTTTGTGAAGTGCCCAGCAGCAGCAGCGCCACCAACGGCCTCTGCCTTCAAGATAGAGCCGTGTCTGCGGGCAAGCCCGTTCACGGGGTCGCTAATCATGTTCTGTTGGGCCGTGTGCTGGCCTGAGCGCCGATCCTGCGGGACCTGCTCAGATACGCCACGCACTACACTTTCATAGCCCCCTGAGACTTTCGCCAATAGGTTGTCCTTAGTAGATGGGGAGCCCGCCCGGATTGGGTCGGATACCGATGTTGTTGAGGAGGTTCGCAGTCGTCGGGCGGCGGATAAGGTTCACGTCCCGGTTGCGAATGTGCTCTGCGTTGAGGGTGATGTAGGCATCCTTGTACTCCTGTTGGAGCATGCTGATTGCCGGGGCATCGCCATCGTAGTTGGTCTGGAATTGCAGCTTCGCGGAAGCCGAGATAAATAGCTGGGCCGTCAGCGGGAGGTCCTCGAAGGCCAGCATGCGGACGAGCTCAACTTGGACGTCTTGGGTAAATACCAAGCGGTCCTCATTGGCTGGGGCATACGGCTTGTAGAGCCTGCGACCACGGGCGACGAAGTTAAGGGACCCGTTCACGGGATCAACCTTGATAGTGTCAATGGGGAGCATGATGTTCCCGGTTCCCGCATCAGGGGACAAGGTGACGAGCTCCTGATTGAACCACCAAGATTTAGACTGTTCTCGGAAGGAGGCGTTCCGCAGGGCTGCGAGGCAGGCTGGGACTAGATCGTGGTCCTCCTCAAGCGAGTTAAGCGGGGACTCAGACAGGAGCGCCAACATATCGTTGACGACTGAGAGCTGGGTTAGGAAAGTCATTATGCTCCAAACGCAAAAAAGCCCCCGCCCCAATCAAGGGACGGGGGCGGGGTATGGGTTAGATTAGGCTCACGGCAACCAGATCGCACCGGCGTACTCGGCACGGTTCGGGGTGACTGCGTAGGCGAGATGGCTGTCTACGAACCACGACTTGAAGGTCTTGTCGTAGAACACGTCCGAGGTCAGCGGGATGGTTTCGCCGCTCAACAGAGCCTTGGCCGAGAAGGCCAGACCTGCCAGCTTGGTGAAGTCACCATCATAGGCGTTGCTGTTCGCAGCGTTCGACAGGAAGTGGCCCGTGACATTCGTGTTAGGAATGTTGTTGGAGCTGACGACCGGGCAACCGAAGGCCTTGAAGATCATGGTCTGCATGTTGTTGCCGTCCGAGGTGATGTACTCACCGTTGACGATCAACTCAGCATCAGCCAAGGCGCGGAACTGCGCTGGACGCAAGGCGATGATAACATCGTCCTCACGAGGGCTGACGTCCTTTTCTTCCATCTTGACGAACAAGTCGCCAATAGCGGAATACATGCGGGCCGGATCAAGTGCATCGCCCGAGGCACCGAGCGTGATGGTCGAGCCACCGAAGTGGCCAGCAGGCTTGCCAGCCGAGCCATTCGAGAAGCGGCTTTCCGACAGAGCGGCGGCCTTAGCTGCCTGAATAAACATGGACTGGTCGAGGAACTTAGCAATCTTCTTGCCATGCTCCACGCCGATTTCCTTACGAGCATCATACGAGCTCTGGAACACTTCCAGCAACGGCAGGACGTTACGAGCCAAGACGACCGTATCAACGGTGATCGAAGCCTTCGCGAAGTCACTCGGGGTCGCAGCAGGTGCTTCACCCGGTACGAGCTTGCTGAGCGTGGCTTCACCGATAGCGAAGTCCGAAAGGGTCGTGGTGCCCACAACGCGCTTCATGTTGATCCAACCATCAAGGACTGAGCGGCGGGCAATCGTGCCCTCAACCATGCCAGAGTACTGTTCAACCGCCAGAGCATCAACAGCACCGGCTTGGTTCTGCTGCATCGGACGGGTGAGATTACCGATTACACCGGCAGACGAGAAAAGAGTCAAAGGTAGTCCTTACTTAATTTGAGGCGAGACGGCGCTGGTTCAGCGCATCGTACTCATGAGAAGAATTGAGATTATGGGAGCCGATCTTCTGCGCGAGTTTCTGTACTGCTTGTGCGTACTCTCGTGCGGTCAGGGGGCCGTTGCTCGGCTGGGCCGTACCGGCGCTAGGCCGTGCGGTTGCTGAGGCGGGAGTGACTACGGTGCCCGCTGCCGTGTTATAGGCGTTGAGGAGCATCGTGGCTGCTGCCCGAGCTTGGAGTGGGCCAGCCGCGAACATCGCGTTAATCTCGGCCTTCTCGGAGGGATCAGCATTGGCGGAGGCCCATGCTTGAACTGTTGCCCACTGGCTATCGCCACCAACAACATCGTGTACAGCCGCAGTGACCGCTGCTTCCGCAGCAGCCATAGCTGTAACTGAGCGTTCCTCGGCCATCTTGGCCAAGGCCATCATCTGCTGCCAGCCGACAGCCTTATCGCCCATAGTGGCGAGGTGGGCTTCAAGCAGGGAGAAGTCCCCGTCTGCGGTAGCCAGCATAGCTGGGTGGTTAGCATCAATCCCGAGCCTGCCAACGAAGGCGAGGGCTACATCGAGACCAGCATCGCCGGTAGGTTCGTATTCAACAAGTACGCCAGCGGGGGCTGCCTCTACCACTGGGGTAGGAAGCGGCGCTACTGGTGCTGGGTCAACCGTCAAGCTGATTGGAGTTACGGGAGCAACGCTAACGGGGTCTACTGCGGCTGGTGCCACAGGTTCTACCACGGGGGCTGCTACTTGGGTCGTCATGCGGGTACTTGTCCTTGTTTAGCTTGTTCGACAGCGATGCCTGCGCCTGCGTCTGCGCCAGCCTGTGAGGCCATCATTTGCTGCTGCTGCGCCATCTGCTGCTGCTGCTCTGTTGCCAGCTCTTCTGGTGATTTCATGTAGGCTGAGACGTCGATGCGACGAGGTGCGCCTAGGGCTGCGGCAATCTTGGTAGTGTCCAAGCGTTGCAGAAGTTCAGGGGGGAGCTGGGCTACAGCGGCCATATCGGCCAGCCACATTTTGAGCTCTTCGAGGTCCCCGGTACGAGACAGGGCTTCTAAGCCTGTGACGATGGAGGGGACGAACTGGTTGCCGTCTACGCCTAATCCGATATCCCGCATGAGCCAGTAGGCCAGCGGAAGTTGCAGATCGACAGCGAGGCGGGAGTATGCGCCACCTAGGGAGGTTTCGAGCTCATTTGCGATGAGCCGGATTTCTTCCTGTGTGACACGCTCGGCATCCCGGACCATAGTGGAGGCCAGAAGGAAGCCGCGCCCGATACGGGTGACGTACTCCTGAGACATAGCCATAGTGACTTGGAGGTCCTGAGACTTGCTGCCTTCGAGGAGAACAATGTCGCCCTCGGCCCCCGGAAGGGCTGAGCCGTTCTCGCTCTGCTCAAAGTCCTCTACCCGCGTCATGCCAGCCGGATTGACTAGCCAACGGAACTCGGATGCGAGGACCGCCCCGATAACTTGGGAGCGGGTAAGCGTGGAGAGGCCAGCGAAGTCCCCCTTGTAATCCTCAACAAGGCCGGTGCCGTAGTGGGCATCGTCCGAGAGGTCCCATGTAAGGACGCGGAAGGGGAGGTCTTTCTCAGGCCACTTGCCATAGAACTCTTGGCCTAGCTGGATGGCATCCACCCACTGTACCATTTCATAGTCGCCATCGCGATTGCGAGTTACCCAGCGATAGAGAGTTACCTCCCGATCAGATGCGTACTTGGCCTTTGCGAACACGGCGTCTTGGACAGCGGGCTCTAGTTCATCGAACTGAACCTTGTCTGCAATGAGGAGCTCTAGGAGCTTCCCGGATGCAGAGCGTCTAGCAACGTATTTCTTGATCCCGATTACTCGGGCGTCCTCCTCAAGCGTCAGCAGGACGTTGCCTGTAACGATGAGGTGCTTGATTACTTCATATAGCTTGGGCCGCATGGCCTTGCTGTCGAGGAGCTTAACTGCTGCCTTCTCGGCCTTGGCCAACTGCTGCGCTAAGGCCTCGGTGTCTACGCCTAGGGCTTCGAGCTCTTTGGCGGTGGATGCGGAAGCGTCTGTACGGAAGAACGGGCGGGATGGTGCGAACCCTGCCAACATGATCTTGTTGGCTAGATGGTTGACTGCCTGCGCCCCTACTGATTGGAAGTCCCTACTCAGTTCCGAAGAGTTCTGGTCATACCCCTTGGGGAGACAGAGCTTCGGCAGAGTGTAGCTGGCGTACAACTCGCAACGGGCAATGAAGCCGTTACGAGCCGCCTCTAGCTGCTGGAACCTCCCGGATGCGGAGGTTGATACTGCCACTTAGATACTAATACCCGCACCATTGGTACGGCTCTGGAAAGTAGAGCGGACGGTCTTGCGGCGGCCCGTGGTAGGGTCCAGCTCGGGTGCCGGGGTGTCAGTAGCCAAGGCTACGTCAACCTGCTGCTGCGGCCTGCTGAGGGACTCAGCCGCCTGTTCCGAAGCCCGCTTCTGTGCAATCTGGGTAGAGAGGGTTTGCAATGCACCCTGCGCCTGTAGGCGATCATTCGCGGCTTGCATCTCTGCTGCCTTTAGAGTGGCGGCTGCTACTTTTCGAGCAGCCTTCTTTCCACCTCCGCACATATTATAGTTCCTTGCTGAGTTCGATTGCTTCCTGCTGGAAGCCCTCGCGTTGGTACATGGAGGCAAGGGCACGGTCTGACTTAGCCAGAGCTGTACCTACTACCACCGACGAAGCCCCGGCCTCTCGTGCGGCCTCCTCTAAGAAGGAGACCACATCGGAGAACCTCCCGCCCGGAGCTAGCTGCAATACGAGCTGCTCGGCTAGGATAGGGGTCTCGGAATACCAAGGCGTAAATATATCATATATTACTAGGTAACATTCATTAACAATATATACGTTATCCATTAGACATAGGTTATTCATTCCTATATCTAAATCCATAATCTTATATATATGTTTAGTACTAATCTTTCTTAATCTATCTATCATAGTACTAAGAGTACTTCTTATAATAGGAAGATCAAGAGGGGTTACTTCACGATACAACGTAGCCCTTTCTGAGTAGTACCAGAACGTGCTGTACACCCAGAAGATATCCGGCTTGGATATCAGTGGTGGTTGTGGTCGGGATGGGTAAACCGAGTTGTTTCTCTAGCGCCTCGTAGGCCGTGGTATTAAGTCTCATGACTGGTACGGCGATGTTCTGCGGCAATGAATGTTCCTTTGTGCGGGACGGTATCGAATTAGACGGTAAGCCCATCAGGCGAAGAAGTAGGTGGAGGAAAGGACTTGGTTTAGGTCCAGATTACCTCGGGCCGGTGGGGTAGGTAGATCATAGATAGCTGCCAGTTCGGCTAGCGGATCATGGGCCTCGTACATGGAGATGAACTCCTCACGGATAACCCTGTAGAGGGTGCCTGCGTCTGCGGCGTGGGTGCCGTAGTCATCGTGGATAGCTGCCAAGATAAGGCCCTGCTCAGCGGACTTTACTACGGTGAGTGCAAGGTGCGCTGCATCGTGGCTGTGGACGAAGTTAGGGGCTACCCCGTTACGGTGACGGCGGACGTCTGGGGTGTCTGCGTCTACGTTCATGCGGAGGAAGGCGTTGCCGCACAGGTTGGTGCGGATACGGTGTCCCTGCTGCTCTTGGTAGCGCTGGGTTACTGGGAAGCCTGAGGGGGCGATCCAGCGGATTTCATCATGCTCCCCGCGAATGATCTGACGGGCAGCGGCTTGTAGCCACTCCATCGCTTCGCGGGCCTTGACGACGACGACAGCGATAGCATCCCAGACGAAGTGCGAGAGGTACTGTGCTGCTCTGCCATACTCTTCCTTGGGGAACTCTAAGGCCTTGCCAGCCTTGAGGTAGTCCCCGACGATGAAGTCCGAACAGGAGAAGCGGGTGGAGCCGTAAGGCAGGGTCATGACGCTGCGCTTGACGAGGGTGCGGTTGATGCCGTGGGCTATCCACTTGGCGCGGTAGCCACCTTCATCTTCCTCGGCTGCTTGGAGCATGCGGAGGGTCTCGTCTGCGACCATCTGGTAGATATCGTTAGGGAGCTCGGAGGGCACGAGGTTCGTAGCCTTCCCACCAATCTCATCCCGGAGCATGGCGGAGAAGTTCTGCAAGCCATTGCAGCTACCATCCATGCCTACCGGGATACGGTTGACGAAGGTGTCGGGGTCCATGATCCAGTCCCGGTACTCATAGCACCATGCAAGGAACTGTAGGGGGCAGTCAGCACCCGTCCAGCCATCGTTGGCTACAGGGTCCTCAGCGAAGCCCATGATGAGCTGGTGGCGGTCTGTGACCCACTGGGCACGATTGTCTAGGGTGTCCTTGTCGAAGCCCCATTTGTTAGCGCCATGCACCTTGAACCAGAGGACTGCGGAGTCCGTGGAGAGGGGCTTACCGTCTGCGAAGTGCAGCAGGGCCTTCTGCATGTCGGAGCCCTGAGGAGATACCCCAGAGGTCTGTGCATAGAGACGGCCACGGAAGTCCGCGAAGTACATGAAGTACACCCGGTCGAACTCCCGGAAGCGATCCGCTACGCTGGTAGCGGTGTAGAATCGACCGTACTTGGTGCCCCGGAGCTTCATCTGGGTGAACCATTCTGCCTTGCTGCGCTTCCAGTGGATGAACTCCTCAGCCTGTGAGGGGCTCATGGTATCCACGGACATGCCGCCGATCAGCCAGTCAGGCTTGGCGGGGGCCGGGAACTCAGCATGGGACAGGATTTCATCCATGTCGAAGTGTCGGGCTACCTGCCGGATAGCATCCAGCATGCGGCCATTGATCTGCCAAGGCACGTTCTGCAAGGCGTTGATAGCGGCCAGTGGTACGGTCATGTCATGGTTGTTGAACTCATCCCAGTCCCCGAAGCTACGTACAGCGTAGGGCTGCATGCGGCGCATCTCGGTGGTGTGGAAGCCCCCTTCGGACACGCTGGTCCAGTTGATTGGGGCCTCTACGCATGGGAGGTAGTAAGGGGTGGTCTCAGTGACGTGCCCCTTGATCTGGTCAATGAGCTCTAGGACTTCTGCCGTGAGCCTAATCTCGATGGACTGACGGACTGCATTGCGGCGGGCTGCTGTGATCGTGGTGTACACGAGCTCCACCATGCCTAGGTTAGCGAGGAGGTCTACGAGGTAGGACCCGACCTGCGTGACACCACCCGGCCCCCATTCGGGGAAGGGGATGCCGTTGGCCTTGGCCTGCATCTTGAACACTGTCATCCGGTGCCGTTCGCTCTTGCTCATACGGCGACCCAGATCATTGACGAGGGTGTAGAAGAGCTCGGGGCTAGCGGTCTCGAAGAGGCCAAGCAGGAGCTCGTGATAGACGGCCTTGCCTACCGTGTGGCAGACGGAGCGGGAGTTGTAGCTGATAACGCCCCGGTGGTCCGGGTTCAGCATGGCGTTAAGGACATTGCGGACAGCGAGGTAGGCTACTGCTTCGGGGTCCAATGTCTCCAAGAGGCTTACGTGTGCCTTGCGGCGACCTGCCCGCTTGGCCTTCATGTCATCCTTGATAATCTCGGCCATCGGCAGGATGAACCTGCGGTAGATTGCCTTAGCGTAAGGGTTGTTATCTGCCCTGCCTCCTTCTTCGTTGCGGGTCATCATACGCTCAGTACGAGCACGGCCAAACGAGTACATTTCCATTTCGAGTTCAACCTGCGAGATAGTCCCCGCAGAAGTAGGAGTAGGGTTCAATATCAATCCTTGTTAGGGTCTAGGCTCTTTCAGCCCGAGCTCCATCCGTATCTCGGTAACGATGACGCGGAGGACGGTGGCGAAGCGGTGGCCGTCCTTGCGCTTCGCAGCGCGGTCAGCCCGCTTGTCCAGTTCGATCAAGAGGTCTTGGATTTTATCCATCCAAGCCGTACTCGTGTTCGATAAGCATTTGGATTGTGTGGATTGCCTTCTCAAGGCTCTCCCGCCCGCCCTTGTCTCGGAAGCGGGTGACGTACTTGATGATGGTGTGCTGCATGGGGTCCAGCCCGTTAGCCATGCTGTATTGGAAGGGCTGGATGGCAAGCCTGCTGTAGTGGTTCCCGCCGATCTGGTAGTGGAAGGGGGACCTCTTCGGGCTGGCTAGCCCGAGTGTTTCATTGAACTCTTTGACGCTTGGCATATTACTCTCCGATGTGGTCAAGCTGGATTACGAAGCTGTCGTAGAGCGAGAGCCGATTATCTTTCCGCTCACAGTGAAAACCCATCCACTGCGCCGGGACAGAAGAATATCCTGCGATGCCAGAATACTCAGTGCCGCCTGCGCCTGCTCCAAAGAAAGCCCCGTTAACAACAAGCTGTCCGGAGTTGAAGGCGGTGACTGTATGCTTGTCCCCCATGCGGAAGTACGTGAGATGCTTCTTCTCCTGCTCGGCCCGCTTTACTTTGTGGGCTGTCATTGATGCTTCGGTAACGGAGACGCCAACGCCATGCTCGTACAGGACATGCTGCCCGTAGAAGTCCGAGGTGGCGTAGCTGCCTTCTGGGATTACCCATTCGATATTGTAGTAGCCTGCCCGATTGCAGACGAGCTCAAGGCTCTTGTAGAGCGGCCATGAAAGCTGCTGCCGACCGGGCTGGAACATGTTGAGGCCGTGGTCATCCCAGTCATGGTTGCCTGTGATGCAGACTACCTTCATCGGGATGGCGAGGCGGGCCAGAGGCTCCACCACGAACTCGAAGATACCGAGGATAGCATCGAAGATTTGCTCCGAGGTCCCGGTGTCCGTAGCCCGTGCGCTGTTCTTGTGCTTCTTGTCGCTCTCGATGATATCCCCAAGCATGGCGAGGGTGATGCTCTCGATATGGTAGCCTGCTTCAACCTTCTGCCTGATCTGGAAGAGGGCAGCGCGTCCGAACTCGAAGAGGCGCTTGCGGGCAACCAGTGTGTTGTATCCCGGTGAGAGCTTCCCGATCTGCAAGTCAGACAGGAGAAGCTCCACCTGTAGGGCTGTGCCTGCCTGTGGGCCCCGTGGGAGGGCAAGAGGATCATTCGGGGGCCTGTGTGCCAGTTCAGCAACAAGGCTCTCTACGGCGTCTAGGAAGGCTTCCTTGATGCCTACTGCATCAGCAAGGTGTACAACGTCCCGGCGTAGCTTGCTGTTCTCTGTTGAGATACTGCGATTGCGGGAGAGTTCCTTCGCTCGGATCAGGGTGTCCGTGAACTCCGTGGGGTCCATGCGGTCCACGATGCGGCGGACGTATTGGTGATTGATCTGGCCACGGCCCAGTGTGCTGAGGAACCGCGCGGCCTTGGTAACGCTTCCGTCGTTCTCATTTAGAGCATCACGAATTTCATCGTGAGAGAACAGATCGGGCTTGATATGCTGTGCTATGCGGATTTCCTTTTAGCTAGGCGGACCTTGACGGCCTTGGCGTTACGAGCGAGGCGCTTCTCGTCCTCGGACTTGTGCGTGGGATGGATAAGGCCGGTGATGTTGGTAGTGTGCCGCTGTAGGTACTTCGCTGCCCCGTTGAGGAAGGCAGGCAGGGACTTGACCCCGAACCTTGCTGCGTTGTTCTCGACCTTGCCGAGGAGGGAGTTGCAGCTACGGTGCAACGTCCCACGGACTGCCCCTGTGGTATGGCAGTGATCCAGCACAGGGTCCCCTGCTACGCCCGGAAGGCAGCAGAGGGCGCATAGGTTACGCTGCGATACTAATTGAGCAGAGCGGATCGACTTGATTTGACTGTGAGTTAAGCGTTGCCCGTGCAAGTGTTACTCTCTCCTGTAGCCGCTGGGCGGCGTCATATATGTCTGAGGGATAGGCGATGCGGCTGTGGCCCTTGTGGTCCACGAAGTCCGTGACGGCTGCGTGTGTGTCGCAACGCATCCAGAGGAGGGCGGCTTGCTCTACGTACCTGTCAGCCCAGTCCCCGCCGTAGAAGTCCCGGTAATACAGGGCCACTGCCTCAGCCGCCTCGGTGGCGGTCAATGCATCAGCGAGGACCTTGATAGCGGCCCCCTCTCCTACGGTCTTGAAGCCATCGCCCTTGGTGTTGCGGATACCTTCGAGGCCGGGGATATTGTCCGTTGTGTCCCCCATGACCAACTGCATGAAGAACCACTTGAGGCCGTACTGCTTACCGTCCTTGCCCAGCACATCGTAGTCACCGGGCATAACGCGGGTGAGGACGTGTGCGTCATCCACGGGCTTCCAGCTTACGTGGAGGCCGGGGAGCATACGCATGTCCTTGTCAGCCGTAGCGATGGCAGCGTAGCCCGGTCCCCGCCCGATGGCGTAGTGGGAGCAGGCACCGATGCCATCATCAGCCTCGCGGCTGGTCCAGTTCTTAGCTCGGAACAGGTGCCCCTCGTAGCCCTGTAACCAATCCTGTAGATAGGCGTGGTTCTTGGGCTTGCTGCCAGAGCGTTTGCCTTGGTAGGGTTTGACGGTAGCGATAAGGTAACGCTCCCCCTTCTGGCTGCCAGACGCAGTGTTGTGCACCACGATCTTCTCTGAGCCAGTGAGGGACCTGAACTTCTCAATGACGTTCATGGCATTGATGCGGGCCTGCCCCGGTGTGCACTCATCGTTCCCACTGGCATAGTAGGCGAGGTAGTCCCCGTCTAAGTGGAGCTCTAAGCCCGGTACAAGGGCGGGTGCTTCAATGATCTGGGGATTGTTCTCGGCTGCTTCTGCTGTCGCTGTTGCTAGATCGAACATACTCATTCCTCCAAATGCAAAAGGGCACCGCGATGGGTGCCCTCCTGCCAATTACGCGCTGTACGGTTGTTCAGTGCGGTCGTTGTCGCCATGTGTCGTAGATCGAGTGAACGAACACGAGCAGCGCGACTGCGAGTATCGTGGCGCAGAACAGTGCGGCCACTACAACGGAGTCACTCATGGATTATACGCCTGCAAGTGGATCGGCTACGCCACCACCCAAGGGCTTCTCTGCATCCGGCACGTCTGGCGTACCGCCTGCTTTCAAGAGCTGCTCAATAGGAGAGCCCGTGAAATTCACTGCGGACATGATGGTGTCCTGCCAGAAGTTCTTGCTGCGGCCTTCCTTGACCACGTTGCCTTCCTTGTCCTTCTTGTCCTCGTACTTCCCGTCAATGAAGAGGGTGTCCCACATGGGTTGAAGGAACTTAGGGCTAGCGCCCCAGAGGAAGCACTTGAGCGCATTGACCGGGGGATCAACCTGCACTGGCTTCTTGTCCCCCGTTTCAGGATCATCAACGAAGGCAGGGCGAATGGTGTAGCCATTGGCGTCCCGCAGGTTAGCGTAGGTTTTCTTGTCCGTGCCCTCTCCCTTGGAGTTCTGGACCACGGTGCCTACGAAGGCCTTGCCGAGGAGCTGGGAGAAGTGGCGGTATTCCTTGGTGGGGTTCAGCTTGTTGAAGAGCTTGAAGAAGTTAGCCTTCTCGCTGAGGCTGAGGTTCTCGGTGATTGTGATTACGTGGGGCACCAGAGCATCACCCATCTTAATGGGTGGGTGCTTCGGCCCGCTGAGCTCGAACTGTAGCTTCACCTTGTCGTTGATCTTCACATCGCCATTGTAGTTCTGGGAGTGCTTACCGATTTCGATATAGGAGATTAGGCGGAGCTTAACAAAGCCCTCTGCCGGAAGCTCCCGTTCAAAGTCACCGCCGCCCTGAGACTCGTTCATGTCTGGGCCGGTCTGTACTGCTTCTTCTACTGCGTCCATAATGTTGAACATAGGTATTTCCTTTAAGCTGCGATTTCAAATGATGCGGTGTAGCTATTCATGAAGGCGGATCGTATCTCGGCACGGTATTGCTTGACGTATGCGTCAAACTCAGGCGGCATACGTTCTTCTTCCATCATGTTACTTCCCCATCCCGTAGCTACGGGGACAGGTGCTTCGATCTTCCAGTCGAAATACCATTCCATGAAGGCGGAGGCTTCGGCCATTGCCGCATGCATCATGGCTGTGGATTGGAGAGCCACGTCAGGGTGGCTGTCATTGTAGAGGGCGTCATGGACCTGATTAACTAGCAGGGCCTTGCCGTCGAAGTTCCCGTACTTGTAGTAGATACGCACAGCCAGCCACATAGCTGCCTTAGCGAACTCCCCGCCTGTGCCTTGGACAGGGTAGTTCTTCACTTCCGTAGGAGTGAAGCTCGTTGCAGTGCCCCGCTTAGCGAGGAACTCAGGGCTCTCGTGCTCCCGCCAAGTGTACAGCTTGCCGTCTGGGGCCCGCCAATAGGACTTGCGTGGGTTGCACATCAGGCCCGGTACATCGGGGTGCACGAACTTCTTATTCGTCGGGGTGCTGTTAGCCTTGATGGCTACCATTAGGTCCTCGAAGAACTTGTCTGTCTCAGGGTATCGTGCCTTCTCGGCAGCGATCAGGGATTCCACGTCATCGAGCGTCATCTTGGTGCTCTCAGCTATGGCTGCTGCCCCTGCCCCGAATGCCCGCTGGAAGGAGAACACCTTGGCCTTGGTGCGCTTGCTGTCCCATTCCTTGAGCTTCTGGGTGACGCACTTATCAAGCGCCTCCTCGTAGCTGATCCCGGCTGTCTGGCTAACCCGGACACAGTGCATGTCCAAGCCAGCCTTGAGGTCCAAGATGAGCTGCTTGCAGGAGGTGATGAGTGCCTGCACATAGACTTCCAGAGCCGTGAAATCCGATTGCCCGATCTTGCCGTTCTCGTAGCGAGAGACGAACATGGACTTAGCATCGGACTTACCGCCCTTGGGTAGGTTCTGTAGGTTCGGGTTGCTGCTGCTGAACCGTCCGGTAACAGTGGAGGTATGGTTCAGCATGTGGTGGATGATGCCATCGGCCTGTACGAGGGTGAGCATACCTTTGCTCTCCCCGGTGTCCGGGTCAGTGACGATGTAGTAGGTGGTCAAGTCCTTGGTCAGGCCAGTGACCTTACCCAATGCCTCTAGGAACGGGATGCCTGCCCCTGAGAGGTCCGAGATGACCTTAGCGTCAACGCTGTACACACCGGGAGTTGCACCTGCCCAGCGGGGCTTAGGGGCCACCACACGGGGGAACTTGTATGGCACGTCTTGGATAGCGCCCTTGGGCTTGGAGAAGTCCGGGACCTTGACTATCTTTGTCTTGAACTCCCCGGCATTCTTGCCAGCCTTGAACCGCTCTGCCTCTGGCGGAAGGTCGGTGTATAAGGCCTGTGAGCCTTCGTCTCCCCACTTCTGCCAAGCGGCCTGCGACATAGTGGTGCCGTCTAGTAGCTTAACGTGCACCTCGTCCTTCATGGCATGCATCATGTTCCCATCATCATCCAGATGCGGGAGCCACTTCTTGTAGGTGACGGTCCCGCCGAAGATGATAGCGGACTTCTGCCTTGCGCTGCCCCAGTTGAAGTCAAAGGGGAGGTCAGCAGGGAGGTAGCCAGCCAGCTCTACGCCGACCGAGGCGATCTGCTCGGCTAGGTCAGCAGCCAGTACCCTGCCCTTCTCGATATCCACGGCCATGCCGTTGAGCTCCATCTCGATAGTGCAGATCAGGCTGCCCATATTCATGATGATGCTCTTGGATTGACCGCAGGCCTTGGCCCGCTCCATCTGTCCTAGGAAGATGGTCTCGGTGTTGCCAATGTCCCCGTGCTCGTCCTCGGTGCCGCATAGGTAGCGCCTAAGGAGGCCGGGGTCGATATCAGGGGTGTCAATACCAGCCTGCCACATGGCCTTGACTTCATCGAACTTGAGGTTCCCTCCGTAGCGAGGGGCCAGCTCATCCATGCTGAGCATGTGATCCTCGGGGCCCATCCCGTTAAGGAGGTATTCGGCTAGCTGAGTATCCCAGATGATGCCACCATCAGCCACCCAGCGCATCCAACGAGTATGATTAGCAGGCTCCCGAAGGGCGTATAGAAGATCATATTTGATATTCTGTCCAACAAGGATGGAAGTACCGTCAAGCAGCTTAGTAAACCAATCGCCGCTAGGGCGAGTCCTTCCGTAGTAATCGCCAACAACAGGCCCGCCTTTGCGTTTGTAGCCAGACATGACTACGTAGTTTTCGTGATCGAGGGGATTACCCTTGCGCTTGAAGCTGCTGCGAGTAGTAGTTTCCACGTCCCAGACTAGGTAGGTCATTAGCGATACTCCATACGATTGCTTGCTTGCCGCTGGCGTTAGGGCGACGAGCCCCGGACGGGCAGATGGACCCATCAAGGGCCAGCTCAGTCATTCGGGGACGGACGGACAGGACGCTAACGCCCATGATCTTAGCCACCTCGTCGGCAGTCAGTGGTCCGAACAGTTGGAGGCTCTCTAGGCAGCGTGTACGCAGCAGGGGCTTCTTAGGGATGATATCTTTATGCGCCGCAGCAGACGTGCCACGGGTGAGGAAACGAGAGATAGTTGTCAGGACTGAGCCCATTATAATCCTCCGGTACTTAGGTAGCGCCCACGCTCACCGTCAAAGACGGTCTCGCACTTGAGCTGTTTGACGCCGCCTTCGCGGGCCAGTTTGTTCTTGGTGAGCCCGAGGTATCGGGCGTTTGGGTATTCGGTGAGGCACCCGATGGTGAGGATGAAGTCCGCTGCACCTTGCTTGCCGGTGCGGCTGTCCTTGAGCATCCCTAGGGGTGGGTACGCCATGTTCTCGCCATCGCCGCTGATCTGGCTGGTGGCTAGGACTACGCAGTCGTGCTTCACAGCTATGACGCGGGCCCATTGGTACATGGCTTCGAGGAGCTGGTCGGTGCGCTGGCCGTTGTTATTGGCCCCGCCTCCGAACTTGATGTTGTCCACCATATCGAACACGATGATGGCGGGGTTCAAGGTACGGATGATATCCTCTACCTCGTGGTTCCAGAAGTCATGGATATCGAACACGCGGATCATATCTGCGCGTCCTCCCGTGGCTTGTACGTAATCTGCTTGTAGAGTACCGCCTTGGCTCTTCTTAACGAGGTCCCCCATCGTGGCGTTCAACGCGGACTGATACAGCCGGGTGACGATACGCTTGCCGGGGCCCTCATTGTTGAACCATAGGATAGTACGATGCTCTCCGGGGTAGACCGTATCTACCTGCGATGCGAAGTGCGTGAGCTCGTCAGTGACGAAGGTAGTCTTGCCCGTATCCGGTCGGCCTGCAAGGATGCCAAAGTCCCCGGAACGTAGGGGACGCATTGACATGCCGATATCAGGCACACGCCAATGAAATCCGCTGTCATCCTCATCAGCCTTGATAAGGTCATTAATGTCATCCTGTACCCAAGGGGTCTTGACCTTGCGGTCGGTGTCCAGCTCGAAGCGATCAACCACGTCACGTAAGCACATGCCGAGGTCTATCTCTTCCCCATCGTTGAAGCGTTCAACTAGGGAGACTAGCTTGGAGGCGGTGTCAGCAGCGACTAGGCGGGCCATCAGGCCCTTCTCTAACTCCTCAGCTACAGGTTCCTGCACTTGGGATAGGAAGGCCTTGTAGTAGGCCCGCTGCTCGTCGCTTAGGGTGGGGTGGGCGAAGCTCCTGAACCATAGCCAGAACTCATCCTCTGGGATGCTGTTGGCGTCAGGGAACTCTCGGAAGAACTTGCCGAAGTCATCCAGTACCACAGCGGACTTGGGATCAAGTACATGCTTGGGTACGGAACGGATCAGCCTATCGTGTCTGTCCCTCGTCTTGAATAAGCGAAGGAGCGTAAGGTCCAAGCTCATACCCACTGCGCCTTGCGGTGGATCAGGCTCACCTGTGTCTGGCTTACGCCGTAATCTTTAGCGATATCTTGCTGCCTCCTACCTGTGGAAGCCTCTCTTCGTATAGCGTCAGCGAGAGGCTGGCTTAGCTTGCGGTACACACGACCGTTCTTCTTTATGTCGTGTAAGTTGTTGGAGCGCGTGTCGTAGCGGAGGTGGGTAGGTTCGCAGCACCAGCGGTTGTCGCAGCTATGGCAGACCTCCATGCCATCAGGGCAAGGACCAAAGGCCCAGTGCGCTACTAGCCGGTGATATGCCCAGCGTTTACCTAGGTGGTATTGAACGTGGTACCCATCGCTACGCGCAACGCCCGGACCCTTCTTGCAGGGCATGGGAGATTTGCTCATAGGTATGTAACTTGGGGTCCTTGTCTGTGTTTATAGTGGCACAGGGTATGCCTATCTGGCGCAGGGCGCGGAGCATGCGGCCTGAGGCCTTGCGGCCCGGACCATCTGGGTCCATCCAGATCAGTACGGGGCCTGCCCCGACCAGCATGTTTATCTGCGGTATAGAGAGGGAGGTTCCTAACACGGCCCACCCTCTAGCCACACCGCCGACCCGCACTGCACTCAGTATATCCTCGGTGAGTACGATGGGCCCATCTGTGCCGAAGCGGGCCATTAGCCGCGCCTTATCTATAGGCGGATTTACGTACTTAGGACGGCCTCTCTCGAATCCTCGGGCTTGCCAGTACACAAGGCCTTGGTCATCATATACTGGCATGACGACACGGTGAGCCGCTCCCCAGTAGTAGACGCCAAGTTCTTTGATCTTGTCATTGCTTAGTCCTGCCTTATACAGCCACACCCGCGCCTCTAGGGGCCACGTTGATGGATCTAGGTTCATGGGTTGCGGGAGGGCCAATGTCATAGTGGCCGCTGCTTCGACCTGAGAGGCCCGTGAGAGCCTTTCTAGGCGCTCGGCTAGGGTAGGGGCTGGATGGGGCCAGAAGCCCTTGTCAGAGCATCTGTGGCACCATGCAGCGTATCCCTCTGTCTTGTTCTCGACCAGCAGGACCTTGCCGCTCCCGCAGTCATGGGATACCCGGCGCTTGGCCCCCATAGGGAGCTCCTTGGCTAGGTGCAGCCACCCTGCGGGATCGAGCATTAGCTAGCGGCTGCTTTGAGACATGCGCGGACGTCTTGTCGCGTAGCGTCCTTGAATAGATCAGCCACATTTTCCCATTTCATGCGCTGTGGCGTGCGGCTGGCGAACATCCCTTCCGCACACCGCTCCACCATCTCATCGGACGGATTGGCGAGGAGGGCGAGGGCTGCATGGAAACCGGCCTCGAACACGTCGAACGGCATACCTAAAATGATCCAGCCTTCATCTTTGTTCTGCCAATGTTCCGCAAAAGCTGCATCCATCTGTTCACGCAGGTTCATTGGCTGTCTCCTAGGGCTTGGTGGGCCTCAACCAGTGCATCATCATCTAATCGGACGGCATCAGCGTAAATGAAATTACCGCGCTCGTCATATCCGACATGGACGGCGCAACGATCCGCCCGGATGATATTGGCTATCAACCCTCGAAACCGCGCTATCTCGGTGGCTTGTGCTTCGAGGACGGCCCGCCAACGCCTTATCTCTGCACTCCAGTAATCTATGTTTCCAGCGTGTCGCCGCGCCTCATCTTCCCATGATCTTGCGCTACGCTCCAGCCGCTCAATCTCGGCCTCTTGCGCTTCGATGCGGTCGTTAATGATAGGGACAATGAATGTCTCAACTACATCACGGTAAGTTGGGGCAGAGTTTTTATCCCCTTCCTCTAACGCAGCCGTCAATCGCTTAATCAGATCATCCATCACTGCTTCTCCTTCAATGCGCGGATGGCTTGGGCATATTCGACATTGCGCTGCTTTATTACCGGCCAACGCCTTTGGATATCTCGGTCGTCTAAACAGTCGGCCATCCAATTTTCGCAAACCATCGCAGCCTCCTCCAGCCCAGCCACCCGGCCAGCCTCAAATGCGGCGATGCGGTGGGCAGCGAAGTGTTGCAGTAGCCATTGCTCATCATCATAAGACATGCGGCCAATGAATGGCTTTGCAGCCTCGCGATCAGCCTCGGTCATATCAGCCGGTTTCATTGCTGTTCTCCCAAGAGGTCGCGGCGCATGTCCGCAATGGTGCTGGTCGCGAAACTTTGTCGATACCAAGTGATAGCCCGCTCAATCCCCGCACGTTCGCCTTCCGCCTTGCCTTCCGCACACCGCTCGTCGCCGTAAGTGCGGATGACTGCCACACCTTCATCAATGTCATCTGGCGTAAAGGCGTTCTGGAAAACGACATTCTCCCGATCAACAACAGGAGGGCGCACATCGTTCACGACGAGTTCGCGGTAGGCTTCGTGTTGGGCAGAGATGCGTTCAGCTTCGTCGGCATAGTACGTTCCTCGCGCACACTTCCAAGCGTCCGCCTCGCGCCAAGCGTCGAGGGCGATCTGTTCTTCCTTGGTCATACCAGTTCTCCTTCGTCATAAGTGCGCGGACAGCCCGATCAGTCATCCAGTGGCCCGCCACCACTCATCGAGTGGGCCACCGCAAGGTGAAGCCCGAGGTTGGATTGCATAATGGTATCAATAGGGGTGCTGCGGGGGTCTAGGCCCACATCGCGGATAATGTCGTCAACGTCCCGGTCATCGTCATAGGGGAGACGGAGCTGGCTCATGCGGCTACGGTACGCAGCGTTGCGATTTCAGCGTTCACCGCTGCCGTGGTATCCGAGAAGGCCTGTACGGCTACTGCGCTGGCAGCGTGGGCTGCGTCCTCATAGGCGATGGCACGGTCAACAACCTGAGTAGCGACTGCTGCGGCATTGTCCGCCTTGATAGCGGCCTTCTGTGCCTTACCGACCGAAATCGACAGGGTAACGATATGGGTAGAGATGGCCCACGCAATAAGGCGGCGGGTCAGTGCAAGAATGAAATTCATGTTGTGTGCTTTTCCCAATAAAAAAAGGGCCCACAAATCAATGTGAGCCCTTATATGCCGACCGCGTTATACGGTCGTGCAGTACAGTGGTTACGGATTAGTCTGCCGTGAGGGGGTCAATGTCCTGTTGGACTGCCTTGTGCCCACGGATACCTTGTGAGAGGTTCTCTAGTACGTCATGGATACGTACCTTGTGTATCTGGATATCTAGGCCCTCTCCGTGCTGGATGACTGCAATGGTGCCCATAGGGCCCCCTACGTCACCGATGGCTTGAACCTTGCCTGTTAATACCCGCTTGCTGTCACCCCGCCCGAACTCATACCTCACGGTATCTCCGGGCTTAGTGTCATCGGTTATGCCGAACCGAGCTAACTGCCGTTCGTACTTGGCGAGTATAGCCTTAGTGGCTTCGATCTTATCGAGTAGCTTTGCGCGGGTATCCATAGCGTTCCTCTTTCAGGTTAGTCAGCCATCTCCATAGGGTATGAAGAGAAGCCTTCGTCGTCACTACGTACATCATCAAGTGATGCGCTGCCGTAGCTTACGGGGTCCGTGATAACCATATTAAGGTTACGGTCAAGCATCACATTGCCGTCACTAATGTCGAAGCATGCGATACCAAGGAAGAAGGAACGGATATCTGTTAGTGTATCCTCTAGGGGTGTAAGGGCTGGGCCTTGGCCATCATAAAGTATGTCATCCATACGGTCGATAGCGCCTTGTGGCATAGATTGCGGAAACGCTTTAACTGGGTAGCAGCGGTCCATTAGGACCACGTAACACTTCGTGAACTTGTCGATAGCGTGGATCACAGGCACACCGGCTCGGCCTTGGTTGGCACGACACCACGCAGCGTACACTGCCCCGCTATCCTCGGTCTTGAGGCCCACCTTGATGGCTAGCCCGCCCCGCACATACACAGCGGAGAAGTAACCGGAACCTGCACGATCCCATCCCTCGTAATTCATAAACATATCGAGGTAAGGGAGAGCTACTTGGTCCGCGATGTATTCCCCGGTTACAGGGAAGCGGTCCAAGATGCTGCTGATTGAGCTACCGCAGTGCTCAAGGTACAAGGTCGCGGAGTAGATATTGTCATTAGTAGGGGCTGGTTGAACAATCACTGCACAATCTCCGAAGATGCTTTCAATCCGATAACGTAAGCCATCTCTGGGCAGGCACAGGAGATAGACACCGGCCTCCCTGATCTGGTGGGCCTAATGCTATGTACTCGGTACTTATCCCCAATCACTGCAACCCCTAAACCTAGGGGCCGCAGGTTGGTGCGTGTGTTTCTAAGGGCAATATGTGGTGGCATCTTAACTCCTACTGTCGATACCAAGGGATATCGTCTGCATATTGGGGGTCTTGCTGGGAGTAGATATGAGCCTCTAGGTCTGCGACTGAGTAGCCGATGGAGACCAACAGGGTAGCGACAATGGTAGGGTTATCCTCCACTAGGTCTATGAGGTCCCGCATGTCATTGGAGTGCTTACTGGTCGTGGAGTACACCTGCCGTCCCCACCCATAATCGAAGCGTTCTTCCTCGGCTTGGGCGATAGGGTCACGGGCGATAACGAGCTCGCTCATATCCATCGTGAGCACCGCATCTAGGAGGCGGGCACAGTGGTTAAGGTCACAGGTCTCGTTGGGCCCGTGGTTGGACAGGTAGCCCACGGATACGTTCGTGCATTCAGGGATGCAGTGCGCGTACTCATTGGTGTCCGTGTAGACCCCGGTATCATCTGGCATCATGTCCAGCCCGGTGCCTTGGTTGTTGAGCTCAATAGCTAGGGACAGGGCGAACTCATCAGAGCACGTCCTGCCATAGGATTGATGGGTGATGATATCCCGGTTGCCTGCACGGTCGAAGGCGATAGCGGCCTCGATACCGTTGAGGACGTTAGGCGTGTTCTTGACAATCCACCGGCTGCCCAAGCAGCCCTTCTCTTCCCCACGGTGAAAGACGTAGAGGCCGGGGATACCTGCCTCTATCATCTCCAACATGAGCCACACCCCGACCCCATCATCTGCTCCAAGAGAGCGTCCGGGTTTACGGTCGGATAGTGCGGCAATCCCATGTGCATCCACACAGACGGACTGAGGCCCGCCTTTAGCGGCTACGGTGTCAACGTGACAGGACCATAGGATGCTAGGCTGAGAGGTATCGGGCTGTATCCTCAGCATACGACTGCCAAACAGGTCCGATTGCATCCCCGGCACTGTGTCCAAGAACTCCTTGCAGAAGGCCTTCTCCGTGAAGCTGTCGTGGGGTCTCGACCAAGACAGGATTTCCAGCAAACGCTGGATCGGTGCGGTGATCGTCATTTGCTGGTTCCTTGTTGTGGATTGCCTGCTCAAGCGGGGTTAGCGCCTGAAATTGCAGGACGTGGGCGTTCATGGTGTGCTCTAGGATGTAGTTGGTGCAGCAGCCCTCGCAGTGATCGCCCTCAAGGAGCTCCGCTGCGTAGCCATCGCAGTCATCGGCCAGCACTGGGCCTAGGTTGTCGTCCTCGTGGAAGGTAGAGTCACAGGTCTCGCAGGTCGTGACACTATCGCAGTACCAGTACTCACCTGCATGCGGCCCGTTCTCGATTTCAATGAAGTCATGGTCTCCGAGCTGGTCAGTTGGGCAGTGATCCCAACGTGAGCGGCCAAACACCTCCGTGATTTCATCATCGCGGTAGTATGCGCTTAGCTGGTGTATGTAGGTGTAGTTGTTAGCGCAGCAGTGCTCACAGACAGTCCGGTCCAGACTTTCGATGTACCGGGTGTCCTCGTCGTGAACACGGTCCCCGCAATCGTCACAGGAGGTTGTATCCTCCTCCATGTCACAGCTAAGGCCATCCGTCATGGACAGGCTGATATCCGAGCAGCCCCCGCCGATGATGAGATACTCGCCATCGTCGTCCTCACAGGCATAGTTCGCCCCATCCACATAAGGTACAACGAACACATCGTTGCCCTCGTCGTGCTCGATACGCTGGATACGGGCACCATTCGTGCTGCCACGTTCGTACCCGGCAGCCTTTAGGGCCAGCTCCATACGGCTTATGTCTCCGTAGATCGTGGAGTACCGCTGCTTCGCAGGCCACACTACGCAACGGGCAGATACACCGTCCTCAGGATCACCGAGGTAGGCAACAGCCAGATCAGGGCCAGCATAGACACGGGCGGGGTGTACGTTGGACATGAAATCCGTACCGGCCATGCAAGAGCGGGGGCCGTTAGTGAACACAGCTTCGATGGTGTCAGCGTCAGCAGTGACTTGGAGTTCAATCTCACCGTTTAGGGCAGCGCACTTGGCTACCCAACGCTCGATATCCTCGTCCTTGAGCACATCGCTGTAGAACTTCTTGAGGAAGCGGCCCGGTGCCATAGCAGGGGCTTGCTTGTCCTGCTCACCCTTGTCAGCGTTCTCCGTGTAGGAAACCATGCCCGGATGCTTGGCGCTCATGTGCTCAAACAGGCAGCTTGTCTCGGTGTGATTAAGCCACCAATCAGGGCGGGCTACCTGCCAAGGTGTTCTGGTATACTGGCCGTCCAAGCGGCGGCTCTCACGAACCATCCACTGCATATCCCGCACAGCTACATACTCAGTAACGGAGTAGGCGTAGGCGGCGTACATGCGGGCCATCTCAGCGCGGAACTCACCGGCCTCCTGCCCGGTATCAAAGATACGCAGGGGCTTGCCGCTATCGTCCAATTCTCCACAGATAACCTTGTCGGTCCCGTCTTTACGGTCCAGCATCACAACATAGGGCATGGTGTATCTCCTACGGACACGACTAGAGACCCCTGTGAATGACAAGGGTGCGGTCGGGCCGTTCAGTCCAATGGTTTTAGGGCTTAGTTCTGGCGCTCTCGCTGGGCAGCATGGCCCGCAGCGTGGGCAGCGCGGTAATCTCGATCACTGGGGAACAGCGCGGCCTTGAGCTTGTTGCCAAGAAGGTGTCGCGAGGGCTTATCAGTAGGCAGGGCAACGACAGTGCGGCGGTTGCCAGAAGAAACTACGATACGGTCAATCATTAATATCTCCGGGACGCAGCAACGGTGCTCCTAGGTTCAGTGTGAACCTGAGAGGCGTGATACGTTCATAATGGTGGGATTATACGGGGCTAGAAGCCCGGTAGAATGGCGGTATTACGCCAGTATGGAGGCAATCCACTGTCTTGTGGTACCGGAAGTTGCGGGTTCAAGTCCCGTCGATCGCCCCATTTCTCCACATCGATCACAAATTATGCAACGCCTCCCGGCGTCCAATGGCGCACGACATCGTCATATTCAGGGCGCGGACGCTCCTCCAGCGGCTTGCCCGCTGTGCCGATGAAAATATAGCCCGCGACCTTGTCCTTGCCCGGCACGCCGCCCAAGGCGGCCAGCACGGCCTCGCTATAGGCGGGCCATGAGGTCAGCCAACAGGCGACAAAGCCCATGGCATGGGCCGCATGCTCAATATTCATGCACACCGCGCCCGCCGACAATTGCTGTTCCCAAAGCGGAATCTTGCTGCCCGCTACGGGCGTGGACAATACCGCCACCAACATCGGGGCTGAATGCGCGAATTCTTCCCACGCCGCGACTTCCAGCCGCCCGGCATCGGGCTTTTCCGCCCGATAGGCCGATACCAGCAGCGCCGCAAAATCATCGCGACGTTCCTTGTCGATCACCACCAGTTGCCAGGGGAACAGCTTGCCATGGTCCGGGGTGCGGGTCGCGACCGCCAATAATTGGCGCAGCTGCGCGGCATCCGGTCCCGGCGCGATCATATTGCGCGGCTTGCCGGAACGGCGGGTGGCAAGAAGAGCGAGGGGAGAAGAAATGTCATTGAACATGGCGCGGGAATTAACATGCGCACGCCTGTGTCACAATCGACTTCACAAGCTGAATTTTCCCGTTAATCTGCCGATGATTATTCGCCTGAAAAATCAGTGTTCGCTTATAAAAAGGGGTCGCCCGGCATGTCCATCAGTCCAACATCTCACGACATGTCCGGCAAAGCTGAGGCCCATATCGGCGGGCCTGAATTCCTCGGCCACCCGCGCGGACTTTTTTTGCTGTTCTTCGCCGAAATGTGGGAACGCTTTTCCTATTATGGCATGCGGGCGCTGCTGATTTTCTATCTGACCAAGCACTGGCTATTTTCCGACCAGCAAGCGAGCGTCATCTACGGATCATACACCGCGCTCGTCTATATCACCCCGGTGATCGGCGGCTATCTGGCGGACCGTTATCTCGGCCAGCGCAAGGCGGTGCTGTTCGGGGCCTTGCTCCTGAGCTTCGGCCATTTGCTGATGGGGGTTGAGGGCGATGGCAGCCAGACCGGCGTTGCGCTCAATATTTTCTGGCTGGCCTTGGCCTTCATTATCGTCGGTTCCGGCTTTCTCAAGGCCAATATCTCGGTGATCGTCGGCCAACTCTACAGCCGCACCGATCCGCGCCGGGATGGTGCCTATACGATCTTTTACATGGGCGTGAACGTCGGTGCAGCGCTTGGCACCTTGGTCGCGGGCTGGTTAGGGGAAAGCTATGGCTGGTCTTATGGTTTCGGCGCGGCAGGGGTCGGGATGCTGCTCGGCCTGATCGTATTCGCGGCAGGCAAGCCGTTGTTGATGGGCAAGGGCGAAGCGCCGGACGAGGCTACACTGGCCAACAAGATCGGCGGGATCAGATTCGAACATATCATCTATGCGCTCGGCTTTATGGCGGTCGGCATTGTCTGGGTGATGATCCAGCATCAGGCCGTGATTGGCTGGCTATTGGGGGCGACGGGCGCGGCCTTGGTGCTGTATGTCGTGCATACGGCGGTCGTGACGCTGCCCGCGATTGATCGCGACCGCATTCTGGCCGCGGTGTTGCTGATCGTCGGCTCGATCCTGTTTTGGGCCTTGTTCGAACAGGCCGGGTCATCGCTCAACCTCTATACCGACCGTTATGTCGATCGGCAGATGCTGGGCATGGATGTGAAGGCCTCGATCTTCCAGTCGATCAACCCGATCTATATTGCGCTCTTGGCCCCATTGTTCGCAGCCTTGTGGACTTGGCTGGGCAGGCGCGGTTGGGAGCCGTCGACCCCGGCCAAATTCGGTCTTGGCATTGTCCAGCTTGGCCTTGGCTTTCTCGTGCTGGTCGCGGGCGCGATGAATGGCGTGGCGACGCCGGTTGTGTTCATCTTCCTCATCTATCTGCTGCACACGACGGGCGAGCTTTGCCTGTCGCCGGTTGGCCTGTCGGCGATGAACCGGCTGGCGCCGCCGCAAATGGCCGGGCTGATCATGGGGACATGGTTCTTCGCCTCGGCCACCGGCAATTTCGCCTCCGGCCTGATCGCCGCCGCCACTGGGGCAGAAGGCGCAGGGGGCGAGGCCGCCAATCAGCAAACCGTGCTGGACGTCTATGCCACGGTCGGCTGGGTCGCTGTGAGCGTTGGGGTACTGGTGATCGTGATTTCACCGCTGATCAAGCGGATGATGCACCTTGACCTGCTACAGGATGAGGCGGGGTGACATAACGGTGTGGGGGGGGCGTCCCTAAGCCCCTCGTCCCTCATATCGTCATGCGCGCACTCTTCTGCCTTCGTCACGCCCGCGCACCCCTCGTTGCTCCCACCCCTATTCTCGTCATTCCCGCGCAGGCGGGAATCCAGACAGAGCGGACCGACGCGGGGGCGCAGCCTTCGACTGGATAGTGCTTCTGGATTCCCGCCTGCGCGGGAATGACGAAGGAAGTGCGGGGATGACAAACGGGGGGTTAATTACAGCAGCTTAAAGCTCAGGAAACCGACATTTACGGCCCGGCATGGACTGAATGTCGATGGCGTTTAGGCCCGTAGGCCGGTCGCCTCGTCCACACCCATCAGCAGGTTCATCGTCTGCACCGCCGCACCGCCCGCACCCTTGCCAAGATTATCGAGCGTGGCGATCAGCCGCACCTGATCATGCTGATCGCTGCTGAACACGAACAGATCGATACAATCACACTCGGCGCTGGTTTCCACCGGCAGCCAGTCCATCCCCTCGCATGCCGCTTTGGAGGCCACGCGCACGAGCTTGCGCCCGGCATAATGCTGGGCCAGCCCATCACGCAATGCATCCGCCGAGGCACAACCCGCCGCGCCCACCTGCAACGGCACCTCGACCACCATGCCGCGATAGGTCGGGACCACCGCCGGGGTGAACAATGGACGATAACCAAGGCCAGCTTGATGCTGCATTTCCGGCACATGCTTATGCCCCAGTTTCAGCGCATAGGTCCGCCACGCGCTGTCGATGGCATCATTGGCGTTCGCATCTTCATAGGCCGCGATCATCGCCTTGCCGCCGCCGGAATAGCCCGACACCGCATTGCAGCTATATTGCCAGTCGGCCTTTAACAGCCCTTGGGCCACCAATGGCGCCATCAGCGCGATAAAGCCGGTCGAATAACAACCCGGATTAGAAATCCGCGAGGAAGCAAGGATGCGATCATATTGACCGGCCTTGAATTCCGGAAAGCCATAGACCCAGCCCGGCGCAGTGCGGTGCGCGGTCGATGCGTCGATGACCTTGGTCGTCGAGTTGTCGATCAGGCTGACCGCTTCTTTCGCGGCATCGTCCGGCAGGCAAAGAATAACGATCTCCGCCGCGTTCAACGCATCGCGCCGCGCCGACGCCTGCTTGCGCTGCGCCTCGTCCAGAATGATCAGCTCAATATCCGTGCGCCCGGCAATCCGTTCGCGAATTTCAAGGCCGGTGGTGCCCACCGAACCATCGATGAACAGCCGGGTCATTGCGGCAGGTCCAGCGCGGAAATCGGCACATAGCCGACCAGATGATCCTTGACGCAATAGCCCCACGCGATGCCGCCGCTCAAATCGATGACGGCGAATTCTTCACCCTTGGCCAAAGCGCATACCTGCGCGCTTGCCTCATCCGCCGTTTCCCGGATAGGCGCATGATCAACGACACAGGCGACCGGCATCGGCTTGGCATAATGGGGCGCGAACAACACGCCTGCCAGCGCGATATCGGCTACATCGCCGCGCACGGCATTAGTGCGCGGGTCCAGCTTGACGGACGGCCCGGACAGGCCGAATTTCGGGGTATTGGCTACACTCATGGGACGGGGCCTTAGCGACTAACGACGGTGAAAATCAAGCCGCATCCCTTGAATGCTGCCACTGATCAATCGCCCGCAAGGATGCGGTCGACCAATTGCTTCACCGTCGGGACATAGCCATTCGAATAAAATGGGTCGGTCTTGAAGTTGAAGGCGGCATGGCCAGCGAACATCAGATTGTCTTCGACATCGCCGCCATGGGCAATGTCCTGCAAGGTTTTCTGAATGCAGAAAGAGCGCGGATCGGCGAGATAGCCGGTGGTGTAATCATCATGGTCCTTCCATGATGAAAACGCGCAATGCGACAGGCAACCCATGCAATCGGTCTGATCCTTGCGGATCACATCACGCTCGGCCACCGACACGAAAATCAGAGTATTGTCCGGGGTTTTCAATGCCTCGGTAAAGCCTTGCGCCACCCAGCCGCGCGCGCGTTCGAGGTCATGCTCGGTCACCCAGAAATTCTTTTTGTTCTTCACCCCGACATCGAGCTGGCTCTGATGATCGCCCGCATGCTCGCCCGAATAAGGAATCTGCCGCTCGGACCGGCCTTCAAGGCTGCGCAAGAAGCGCGTGCGCACGGCGGAGGAATAGAAACCGGTCGGCGAGAAACGGTGCAGCAGCACATCGCCTTCTTCCAACTGGGTCAGGCGATCTTTCCAGCCCTGCGGAATCGGGCTTTCCTGCGTCAGCAAAGGCCGCGTGCCGAACTGGAACGCGATCTGGCCCAGTTCCGGATTATCGATCCAGTTTTCCCAATCGCGCAGATACCAGACGCCGCCCGCCATCACGATCGGCACTTCATCCGGGATGCCGCCTTCGCGCATCACATCGCGCAACGCCTTGACGCGCGGATAGGGATCTTCCGGCTTCAGTGGATCTTCGGCGTTGGACAGGCCGTTGTGACCACCCGCCAGCCACGGATCTTCATAGACCACCGCGCCCAGAAATTCGGCTGCCTTGGAATAAGACCGTTTCCACAAGGCGCGGAAGGCGCGGCCCGATGAAATGATCGGCAGATATTGCACGCCGAATTCCGCCGCGATTTCCGACAATTTATACGGCATGCCCGCGCCGCACGTGACACCCGCGACGAGATCCTTGGTTTCCGCGAGAATGCCGCGCAGAATTTCCTGTGCGCCGCCCATTTCCCACAGCACGTTGATATTGATCGCGCCCTTGCCGCCCGCAATCTCATGCGCGCGACGGACCTGATCGATCCCGCCCTGAATACCGTAGCGAATCAGTTCCTGATGCCGTTCCTTGCGGGTCATCGCATGATAGACCTGCGGAATGATCTTGCCTTCCGGATCGAAACTATCCGCATTCACCGCAGAAACCGTACCGATACCGCCAGCAGCAGCCCAAGCGCCCGAGCTGGAATGATTAGAAACAGCAACACCTTTGCCGCCTTCAATCAGCGGCCAAACTTCACGACCGGCATAGCGGATCGGCTTCAAACCCTTGAACATCAGCACCCCTTGCGGACCGGACCGGACCAAATTTCGCGCATCCTATAGCAGCGATTCCGGGAAATGCTCTTTTTTTTACATGATGTGGAGTGCCAAAAAAAGCAAAACGCCCGGATTGTCGTCGAAACGAGCAATCCGGGCGCCTGCGTGACGAAAAATCGCCAACCCCCTAAACGTCATCCGCGCTCTGCAGTTGCCGGTTATCCGGCTTTTTCCTGCGGCGGCGTATATGACGCCTCCCCGAACCATGGCCATTGTGATGAATTAGATTCTTTGGACCCGATCGGTGAAAGACGGTCTAGATCACCGACCGGGGACTTGTCATCCACCCATCAACACAGGCGTGCGGTTTTGTCTTAACATGTGATGAATTCGCAACAGGTGCCGATTCACCGTGACATGAGATGGCGCAGGCGGCCCGTTGGCAAAACAGCTTTCCCTTTGGCGGCAATTCGCTCTAATAGCCGATAATCACCGTTTGAACCTGTAGGAATTGCTCCACCGTTATGCGCCTTTCACGCTTTTTCCTGCCCGTCGCCAAAGAAGCCCCTGCCGACGCCCAGATCATCAGCCATAAGCTCATGCTCCGCGCCGGGCTGGTGCGGCAGACCGCCGCTGGCATTTACGCCTGGCTCCCGCTGGGTCTTCGTGTCCTGCGTAAGATCGAACAGATCGTGCGCGAGGAACAGGATCGCGCGGGCGCGGTCGAATTGCTGATGCCGACGATCCAGTCTGCCGATCTCTGGCGGCAATCGGGTCGTTACGACGATTATGGCGCGGAAATGCTGCGTATCAAGGATCGGCACGACCGTGAAATGCTGTTCGGCCCGACGGCGGAAGAGGTGATCACCTCGATCTTCGCCGCCTCGGCCAAAAGCTATCGCGACCTGCCGCGCACGCTTTATAACATTCAGTGGAAATTCCGCGACGAAGTCCGCCCCCGGTTCGGCGTGATGCGCGGGCGCGAATTCCTGATGAAGGATGCCTATAGCTTCGATCTTGACGAAGCCGGGGCCCGCCACAGCTATAACCGCATGTTCGTCGCCTATTTGCGGACCTATCGCCGCATGGGCCTGCGCGCCATTCCGATGCAGGCCGACACCGGCCCGATCGGCGGCGACCTTTCCCATGAATTCATCGTCCTCGCCCCGACCGGCGAGAGCGAAGTCTTCTATCACCGCAATTGGGAACAGGACCGCGACCTCAACGTCAATCCGGACGATGCCGATGCGTTGCAGGCATTCGTCACCGGCCTGACCGATGATTATGCCGCGACCGATGAAAAGCGCGACGAGGCCCGCGAGGCCGCAGGCGGCGATGCGATCCAGCAATCGCGCGGGATCGAAGTCGGCCATATCTTCTATTTCGGCACCAAATATTCCAAGGCCATGGGCATGAGCGTCCAAGGCCCGGATGGCAATGCGATTATCCCGCAAATGGGCAGCTATGGCATCGGCGTATCCCGCCTGATGGGCGCGATCATCGAAGCCAGCCATGACGACAATGGCATTATCTGGCCGGAATCGGTCGCGCCTTATCGCATCGGCCTCATCAACATGCGGGTCGATGATGCCAATTGCACCGCCGCCAGCGACGCCCTGTACGAACGCCTGACGGCGGCGGGCGTCGAAGTGCTGTACGACGATCGCGACGAACGCGGCGGCGCGAAATTCGCCCAGATGGATGTGATCGGCCTGCCTTGGCAGGTCGTGATCGGCCCCAAGGGTCTCGAAAAGGGCGTGGTCGAACTGAAGAACCGCGCCACCGGCGAGAAGCAGGAGCTTTCCGCTGATGACCTGTTCAACAAGATGACCGCTAAATGAGGCTGCTCTCCGCCCATGAATGGATGATTGCCAAACGCTATCTCCTTCCCGGGCGGGGCGAGGCCTTTATCGCTATTGTCGCCTCGATTAGCCTTGTCGCCGTGGCGCTGGGCGTGGCCGCGCTCATCATCGTGATGAGCGTGATGAACGGCTTTCGCGCGGAACTGTTCGACAAGATCGTGGGGCTGAATGGCCATGCCGTGGTGCAGGGCTATGACGGGCGGCTCGATAATTGGCGGGCGGTGCTCGCCACCGTGAAAAAGACGCCGGGCGTGACCTCGGCCACGCCATTGATCGAACAACCGTTGATGGCGAGCCTGAATGGCCGGGTCGAGGGCGTGTTGATTCGCGGCATGGACATGCACGACATCTTGTCCAACCCGACCTTGCGCCAAGGCGTGAAGGCCGGTGCGCTCAACAGCCTGCAACCCGGCGCGGGCAAGATCGTGATCGGGTCGCGACTGGCCGAGGCGCTCGGCGCGCAGCTCGGTTCCAGCCTCAGCCTGATCTCGCCCGATGGGCAGACAACGCCGTTCGGCACGGTGCCGCGCATCGTCAGCTACACCATCGGCGCGATCGTCGAGGTCGGCGTTTATGATTATGACAAGGCGTTCGTCATCATGCCGATGGCGGATGCGCAGACCTTGTTGATGATGGACGACAGCGTCGGCATGATCGAACTCAACACCATCGATGCCGACAAGGTCGCCGACATCGTCGCCCCCTTGGGGCCGCAGGTCGTACGCGATGGGGTGGTGACCGATTGGCGACAGATGAACAGCCAATTGTTCGAAGCCTTGCAGGTTGAACGCGTGGCAATGTTCACCGTCTTGTCGATCATCGTGCTCGTCGCCGTGTTCAACATCCTCTCAAGCCTGATCATGCTGACCCGCGCCAAGACCCGCGACATCGCGATCCTGCGCACCATGGGCGCCAGCCGCGAATCGATGATGCGCATTTTCATGTCGGTCGGCGTCACCATCGGCGTGCTCGGCATCGGAGCCGGGCTGGTCTTGGGTTTTGTCTTTCTCGCCTTCCGCCAATCGATTGTGCGCGGCGTGCAATTGCTCACCGGGCAGAATTTATGGGACCCATCGATCCGCTTTTTGACCGAATTGCCGTCGCGGACCGATCCGTTTGAAGTGCTGGCGATTGTCGTGCTGACCTTGGTGCTGACGTTCCTCGCCACACTCTACCCGGCGTGGAAAGCGGCAAAGACCGATCCGGTGCAGGTGCTGCGCTACGAATAAACTTTCATGAATAGTGCCAAATTGCTGCATTTTTTCTCTTGTGCGGTGCAGCATCATGTCGCAACCTCCTCCTCAAGGCTGACTATCCACTTGATTCGAGGAGAGGCGATTGACCGACTTGGCGTTCGACGAGATGCATGGCTTTACCGGCCAGGAGCCCCGCCCATCCTATCGCGCGATTGCCGACTGGTTGCACCGAACCGATCACGCCGATCTGGCCAGCCAGCAACAGGCCGCCGAAACGATCTTCCGCAAATTGGGCATCACCTTTGCTGTGTATGGCGATGAAGATGCGGAAGAACGCATCATCCCCTTCGACATCGTGCCGCGCGTGCTCGCGGCCAAGGAATGGGGTCGGCTGGAAGAAGGGCTGATCCAGCGCGTCACCGCGATCAACGCCTTTCTCACCGATATTTACGGCAAGCGCGAAATCCTCAAGGCCGGCATTTTGCCGCCCGAACTGATCCTCGCCAACCCGCAATTCCGGCTCGCCATGACGACGATCCGCCCGCCCCATGATGTCTGGGCGCATATTTGCGGGATCGACATGGTCCGCACCGGGCCGGATGAATTCTTCGTGCTGGAGGACAACGCCCGCACCCCGTCCGGCGTGTCCTATATGCTGGAAAATCGCGAGGCGATGCAGCGGCTGTTCCCCGATCTGGTTGCCGACCATCGCGTGCGGTCGGTCGAAAGCTATCCCGATATGCTGCTGGCGATGATGCGCTCGGTCGCGCCCAAGGGTTCGGGCGATGATCCCTGTTGCGCGATCCTGACGCCCGGCCAATTCAATTCCGCCTTTTACGAACATAGCTTCCTTGCCGATCGCATCGGGGTCGAATTGGTCGAGGGCAATGATTTGCAGGTCGTCGACCGTAAATTATTCATGCGGACGACCGAGGGGATGAAGCGAATCGACGTGCTTTATCGCCGGGTCGATGATGACTTCCTCGATCCATTGATGTTCCGCCCGGATTCGATTCTGGGCGTGCCGGGGCTGATGGATGCCTATGCGGCGGGCAATATCACCATCGTCAATGCGCCCGGCACCGGCATCGCGGATGACAAGGCGATCTATAGCTATATGCCGGAAATCGTCCGTTTCTACACCGGCAAGGATGCGATCCTGCCGAATGTCCACACCTATCGCTGCCGCGAGGCCGATGATCTTGGCTATGTCCTCGATCATCTGTCCGAACTGGTGGTGAAGCTGGTGGATGGTTCCGGCGGCTATGGCATGCTGGTCGGCCCGCGTTCGACCAAGGCCGAAATCGAGGCCTTTCGCGCCCAGATCATCGCCACCCCGCAACGCTATATCGCCCAGCCGACCTTGGCGCTCTCCACTTGCCCGACCTTGGTGGAAGAGGGCATCGCCCCGCGCCATGTCGATCTGCGCCCGTTCGTCCTGACCGGCAGCAAAGGCACCAAGATCGTGCCGGGCGGATTGACCCGCGTCGCGCTGCAACAAGGCTCGCTCGTCGTCAATTCCAGCCAGGGCGGCGGCACCAAGGATACATGGGTGCTGGCCGATGACGAACCGACTGTGCCCACTACCCCCCATGGAAAGGAGGCATGAACATGCTGTCACGCACGGCATCCAGCCTCTATTGGATCGGTCGCCACATTGAACGCGCGGATTTTGTCGCCCGGTTGATCGAGGCCGCGCTTCAGTTCGAACTTTTGCCACAGGCGCGGGGCGGCGATGATTGGGGCAGTGCCGTTTCGTCCTCCGGCGCGATGGATCGCTTTGCCACCAGTGGTCAGGTCATCAACCGGACCAATGTCATTGCCTTTCTCGCATTTGATCAGGACAATCCCGGTTCGATCATGTCCTGCATGGAACTGGCCCGCAATGATGCCCGCGCCATCCGCACGGCCATCACACGGGAATGCTTTGAAACGCTGAACGAGGCGCATCTGGCGATGAAGACCCATGTCCGCCGGGGCAAGACCGGTGATATTCAGGGCTTTATCGATTGGATCAAGACCGTCACGCGCGGGTTTGAAGGCGCGATGCATCGCACGATGCTGCGTAATGATTCGCTCTGGTTCCTGCGGCTGGGCAGCGCCATCGAACGCGCCGACAACACCGCGCGCCTGCTCGATGTCAAATATCACTGCCTCCTGCCGCAGGGCGAAGAAGTGGGCGGCACCCATGATCAGGCGCAATGGACGGCCTTGCTCCGCAGCGTTTCAGCCGTCACGGCCTATCGCTGGATCTATCGCGATGGGTTGAAGCCATGGCTGGTCGCGGATCTGATGATCCTGCGACGTGAAATGCCACGCTCGCTCGCGGCTTGCGTCGATGAGGCGGCGGCGATGCTCGCCTGTCTGCGCGCCGATGGTGGCCGCACCGGCGCCGCCGACCGACAGATTCGCAAGATCCAGACCAGCCTCGCCAAATTGCCGATTGATGATGTGATCAAATCCGGCCTGCATGAATTTCTGCAAGAATTTCTGGCGGACAATAATCAACTGGGCCGGGCCGTGTCCGACCAGTTCCTCTTTTAAAAGCCGATAACATGCGAATCCAGATCGATCATTTGACCCGCTATCACTACACATTGCCGATGCGTTCGGTGATCCAGTTGTTGCGCGTCACCCCGCAAACCAATGCCCATCAAACCGTGGTGTCATGGCACATCAACGTCGATTGCGACGCCCGCATCACGCCTTATGTCGATGCGTTCGGCAATGCCTGTCACATCATGGCGATCGATCATTCGGTGTCGGACCTGAGCATCGAAGTCACCGGCTTGGTCGATACATGGCCGGGCAGCGCCGGAATTATCGACGCCACCGAACCTTTGCCGGAACTGGTATTTCTCCAGCCCACCCTGCTGACACAGGCGGATGAGGCGATCACCCGTTTCGCATATGAGGTGGCGGGCGATCCGCAGCAAAATCCGCTCGACCGCTGTCATGCATTGATGACGGCCTTGTGGCGGGAAATCAGTTTCGACACCCGCGCGACATCGACATTGACGGATGCGGCCGCCGCCTTTGCCGACCGGCGCGGCGTGTGTCAGGACCTCGCCCATATCTTCATCAGCGCGTGCCGCATTCTCAAAATCCCGGCGCGTTATGTGTCTGGCCATTTGTTGCGGCAGGATGGCGCGGAATGGCAAGAGGCGGCCCATGCCTGGGCAGAGGCCTATATTGCGGGCCTTGGCTGGGTCTCGTTCGACCCCGCCAATTGCGTCAGCGCCGACGAACATTATCTGCGCGTTGCCTGTGGGCTTGATTATCGTGATGCTGCGCCGGTATCAGGGGCGAGATATGGCGGCGGCTTCGAAACGCTGTCGGTCGATCTTCGGGTCCGTGGGCCGGGCCTTGGTAAAATGGGACAGGGCCAAATGGGACAGGACAGCGCGAATCAATGACGTATTGCGTGGGAATGCTGATTGATGCGGGGTTGGTGATGATGGCCGACACCCGAACCAATGCGGGCATCGACAATATCTCCTGCTATCGCAAGCTCCACATTTACGATGGCGGGGACGATTGCTTCATCGCGATTGCGACTGCGGGCAATCTGTCGGTCACACAGGCCACTTTATCCAAGCTGGCCGAAGGCGTCCCCAATCCCGAAACCGGCGAAATCGACACCTTATGGACCGTCCCCAGTATTTTCAAAGCCGTGCAACTGGTCGGCAATGTGCTGCGTACCACCCGGCATGAAACCGAACATGGGATGGAGGCCGAGGGCGTATCCTTTGGCGCGACCATGTTGTTGGGCGGTCGGGTCGGGTCGGAACCATTGCGCCTGTTCCTGATCTACGATGCCGGCAATGCCATCGAATGCCATGCGGATACGCCCTATCTCCAGATCGGGGAGTATAAATATGGCAAGCCGATCCTCGACCGTGCGCTCGATGTGAACACCCCGTTGAACGAGGCGGTGAAGCTTGGCCTGATTTCGTTCGATTCGACGATGCGTTCCAATCTGGCGGTGGGCCTGCCGATCGACATGGTCACCGTGCGCGCCGACCCCGCATGCGAACCGGAATATTTCCGCATCGACCAGTCCAACGCCTATTTCAACGACCTGTCCCGGCAATGGGGGGAAAAGCTGCGTGAGGCGCAAGCCGCCATCCCGCGCCCGCCGTTCATCAAGCACAAGGCGCCGGTGATCGTATAAGGCCGCGTCTTTTTTACCCGACATTTTTGACGTTGAGGCATGAACGTCCTAAGTCTCGATCATGCTGAAATTAGACGATGCCTGTACCCGCCTTTCCGATCTGATCGCCCTCGCCCGCACAGGCGGCGCGGATGCCGCCGATGCCATTTATGTCGGCGGTGCATCGACCGAGGTGCAGATGCGGCTCGGCAAATTGGAAGATGTTGGCCGGTCCGAAGGCGAGGAAATCGGCCTGCGCGTCTTTATCGGCAAGCGCACCGCGAGCGTGACCGCCTCCGACATGGCCACCGATAGCCTACGGGATCTGGCCAGCCGGGCCATCGACATGGCGCGCGAGGCCACTGAGGATCAATTCGCGACACTGGCACCCGCAGATCGGCTGGCGACTGGCGACCTGCCCGATCTCGACCTGTTCGACCCGACCGACATCGGCCCCGCCGCATTGCGCGAACGGGCCGAAGCCGCCGAAGATGCCGCCCGCGCGGTGGCGGGCATCACCAATAGCGAAGGCGCAGGCGCCAGCACCGGCCAATCGGTGATGGCGCTCGCCACCAGCCATGGCTTTGTGCGCGGCTATCGCGGGTCGAGCTTTGGCTGCTCCGCGAGCGTGATCGCAGGCGAAGGCCCGCAAATGCAGCGCGATTATGCATGGCATAGCGCGCGTTATTATGCCGATCTCGAAGATCCCGCCGCCATCGGCACCCGCGCAGGCGAACGGGCGGTGGCGCGGCTGAACCCGGTCAAGCCGGACAGCGGCCAGATGCCGATCATCATCGATCCGCGCGTCGGCGCATCGATGATCGGCCATTTGCTCGGTTCAATCACCGGCGGCGCGATTGCGCGGCGCACCAGCTTCCTGCTCGATCAATTGCACGAGATGATCTTCGACAGTCAGGTCAGCATCATTGATGATCCGCATCGAATTCGCGGCTTAAGGTCGCGCCCATTCGATGGCGAGGGCCTGCCCACCATCGCCTCCAAATTGATCGATAATGGGCGGCTCACCGGCTGGCTGATGGACAGCGCCTCCGCCCTGCAACTCGGCCTCGCGCCGACCGGCCATGCCACGCGCGGCATCGGCGGCCCGCCGGGTGCGGGCGCAACCAATGTCTATATGGCGGCAGGCAGCGCGACTCCGACAGAATTGATGGCCGACATCAAACAGGGCATCTATGTCACCGAACTGATCGGCCATGGCGTGAATGGCGTGACCGGCGATTACAGCCGGGGCGCATCGGGCTTCCTCATCCGCGATGGCCAGATCGGCCCGGCGGTCGCAGAACTGACCATCGCCGGTAATTTGCGCGATATGTTCAAGGCGATGATCCCGGCCAATGACCTTGTCATCCGGCGGGGGATTGATGCGCCGACGCTGCGGATCGACGGCATGATGGTGGCGGGTGCCTGACCCATTGCTCACCGCCATCGCCGATATTGTGGCGGAGGCCGGACGACTTGCCGTCCGGGCGAGCGAACGCGGGTTCAAGCATTGGGAAAAGGAACCGGGCCAGCCGCTGTCCGATGTCGACCTTGCGGTGAATGACATGCTGCGCCACCGGTTGACGGCGTTGGTGCCGGAGGCGGGCTGGCTGTCGGAAGAAAGCGTCGATGATGTCGATCGGCTCGACCGCGATTTGGTATGGATCATCGACCCGATCGACGGCACCCGCGATTTCGTGCGCGGGCGGCGCGGCTGGTCGATCTCGGTCGGGCTGGTCCGCCAGCGCCGCCCGTGGCTCGCGGTGCTGGATGCCCCGGCGCTGGGCCTTGTGTACCGGGCCGAAGCGGGCAAAGGCACCCAATTAAACGGCGTGCCGACGCAGGCGAGCCAACGCACCGAATTTCCGGGATCGCGCGTGCCTGCCGACGATCTGCCGCACATTGACGATGACCTTGTCGCCGTGACCAAGCCGAACAGCATCGCACTCCGGATCGCGATGGTCGCGACCAACCATGCCGATCTCGTCGCCTCTATTCGCTGGGGGCATGAATGGGATCTGGCCGCCGCCGCCCTCATCGCCAGCGAAGCGGGCGCGACCGTGACCGATGCCTTGGGGGAACCCTTGCGGTTCAACAGCCCGGATGCCGCCGCCTTTGGCGTGCTGGCCAGCGCCCCCGGCATTCATCAGGCCGCGCTGGAACGGCTGACCGAACGGGCGAAAAGCGCGTTGATTGTTTAGTCCCTCAAACGCCGGGCGGCAGCATCCGCTGCCTTGGCTTTCCTCGCAATAAGCTCGGGCGCGCGTTCGCGCTTGCGGCGCTTCGCGCCGTTGGTGGCAATTTCCAAGGACAGTGATGCCTCCCCCCACTTCGTCATCCTGAACCAAGTTCAGCATGACGAAGAAAGGGAAATCAATGGCAGCCTTACCGCGGCAGTTCGGTCGTCCCCATCAGGGCTTCATCCACCGAGCGGGCGCATTGGCGACCTTCGCGGATCGCCCAGACGACCAATGACTGGCCACGACGCATATCGCCACATGCAAAGATCTTGTCCTTGGAGGTGCGATAGGCGACGACATTGGCCGCGACATTGCCGCGTCCGTCCAGTTCGACGCCGGATTGTTCGATCATGCCGCCATGGCGCGGACCGACAAAGCCCATCGCCAGCAACACGAGATCGGCCTTCAAGTCGAATTCGCTGCCCGGCACTTCTTCCATCTTGCCATTTTCAAACCGCACGCGGACGCATTCGAGCTTTTCGAGGCGACCGCCGGTGCCGACCGCACGCTTGGTCAACACGCCCCAATCGCGCTCGCAGCCTTCCAGATGCGAGGTCGAGGTGCGCAGCTTCAGCGGCCAATCCGGCCAGTTGAGTGCCTTGTCTTCCAGTTCCGGCGGCTTCGGCATGATTTCGAGCTGCGTGACAGATGCCGCGCCCTGACGGTTGGACGTGCCAACGCAGTCAGACCCGGTATCGCCACCGCCGATAACGACGACATGCTTGCCCTTGGCGGACAAGGTGCCGGTCGGCGCGGCGCGGACTTCGTCATCGCCTGCGACCCGCTTGTTCTGCTGGGTCAGGAATTCCATCGCCTGACGGATTTCCGGGAATTCCGCACCCGGGATCGCCAGCGGGCGCGGATTTTCCGCACCACCGGCCATGACCACGGCATCGTAATTCTCGATCAGCGTATCCATCGACACATGCACGCCGACTTCGGTGCTGGTGCGGAATTCAACGCCTTCCGCTTCCATCTGATGGGCGCGGCGGGTGATGATGTGCTTTTCCAGCTTGAAGTCGGGAATGCCATAACGGAGCAAACCGCCAACGCGGTCGTTCTTTTCAAACACCGTGACGCTGTGGCCTGCACGCACCAATTGTTGCGCGCATGCAAGGCCCGCCGGACCGGAACCGATCACGGCCACGGATTTGCCGGTCTTCGCCTTGGGCGGCAAAGGCACGATCCAGCCTTCGGCCCATCCCTTGTCCACGATCTGGCATTCGATCGATTTGATCGTGACCGGCGTGTCCTGAATGTTCAGGGTGCAGCTGGCTTCGCAAGGCGCGGGGCAGATGCGGCCCGTGAATTCCGGGAAGTTATTGGTCGAATGCAGACGATTGAGCGCTTCGCGCCAATCGTCATGATAGACCAGGTCATTCCAGTCCGGGATCAGGTTATTGACCGGACAGCCATTGTGGCAGAACGGAATCCCGCAATCCATGCAACGCGATGCCTGCGCGCGAATTTCGTCAGTGCCCAAAGGCACGACGAATTCATTGTAGTTTGTCAGCCGTTCCTCTGGCTTGGCATAACCACGGTCATGACGCGCTACTTCGAGAAACCCGGTGGGCTTGCCCATCTATTGTCTCCTCAATCTTTACGCGGCCGACGCGGCATTGCTGCCCTGCGCCTCGGCCTGCAAGTCGCGCAACGCACGACGATAATCCTTCGGCATCACCTTCACGAACTTCGCGAGGCTATTGTCCCAATCATCCAACAGCGCACGGGCCTTACGGCTGCCCGAGTGGAGATGGTGACGCTCCAGCAAGATCTTGAGACGGGCCGCGTCATGACGCAGCATATCCCCCATGCCGAAATCGTTCACATTGACAGGGCGCTGCTGCGGCAGGGCTGAATTGGCCGGTACGGCATCGGTTTCCGTGGCCGATACCGGGTCCACATCGACCATCGCCATGTTGCAACGATCGCGGAACAGGCCGTCCTCGTCATAGACATAGGCAACGCCGCCCGACATGCCCGCCGCGAAGTTACGGCCTGTGAGGCCCAACACCGCGACAACGCCGCCAGTCATATATTCGCAACCGTGATCGCCGGTGCCTTCGACCACCGCAATCGCGCCCGAGTTACGGACCGCGAAGCGTTCGCCAGCGACGCCTTCGAAATAAGCTTCACCCGCAATCGCGCCATAAAGCACGGTGTTGCCGACGATGATGTTCTGCGACGGCACGCGCACGCTGTCAGCCGGCGGACGGACGATAATCCGGCCACCCGACAGGCCCTTGCCGACATAGTCATTGCCATCGCCGGTCAGTTCGACCGTAACGCCATGGGCAAGGAATGCGCCAAAGCTCTGGCCTGCGACACCCGAGAAGTTGATGACGATGGTGTTGTCATCCAGACCCGCATGGCCATAACGCTTCGCCACTTCGCCCGACAGCATCGCGCCGACGGTGCGGTTGACGTTGCGAATGGCGGACGCGATCCGCACCGGCTGGCGATTTTCCAGCGCCGGGGCAGCCTGCGCGATGAGGCTGTTGTCGAGCGCATGTTCAAGGCCATGATCCTGCGTGCCAGTCTGGCGCAAGGACGAACCCTCGACCACCGGTGCCTGATACAACAGACGGCTGAGATCGACGCCCTTCGCCTTCCAGTGATTGAGCGCTTCGTTCATGTCGAGACGGTCAACCCGGCCCACCATTTCATCAATCGTACGGAAGCCGAGCTGGGCCATGATCGCCCGCAATTCTTCGGCCACGAAGAAGAAATAGTTGATGACATGTTCCGGCTGGCCGGTGAAGCGCTTGCGCAGAACAGGGTCCTGCGTCGCCACGCCGACCGGGCAGGTGTTGAGATGGCATTTGCGCATCATGATGCAGCCCGCCGCAATCAACGGGGCGGTGGCAAAGCCGAACTCGTCCGCGCCCAACAATGCGCCGATGGCGACATCGCGACCAGTCCGCAGGCCGCCATCGACCTGCACCGCAATCCGCGAACGCAGATTGTTGAGCAGCAGCGTCTGCTGGGTTTCGGCAAGACCGATTTCCCATGGCGAACCGGCATGGGTCAGCGAGGTCAGCGGGGATGCCCCGGTGCCGCCTTCATAGCCCGAAATGGTGACATGATCGGCCCGCGCCTTGGACACGCCCGCAGCCACCGTACCGACGCCGACTTCCGACACCAATTTGACCGAGATGCGCGCGCCGGTGTTGACGTTTTTCAGATCGTGGATCAGCTGCGCCAGATCTTCGATCGAATAAATGTCATGGTGCGGCGGCGGCGAGATCAGGCCCACGCCCGGGGTCGAGTGACGGGTCTTGCCGATGATCTTGTCGACCTTGTCGCCCGGCAACTGCCCGCCTTCGCCGGGCTTCGCACCCTGTGCCATCTTGATCTGCACGTCATCGGCATTGACCAGATATTCTGCGGTCACCCCGAAACGGCCCGAGGCCACCTGCTTGATCGCCGAACGCATCGAATCGCCATTGGCGAGCGGCGTGAACCGTGCCGGGTCTTCGCCGCCTTCGCCGGTGTTCGACTTGCCGCCGATGCGGTTCATCGCCACCGCAAGCGTGGTGTGCGCTTCCCAGCTGATCGAGCCATAGCTCATCGCGCCGGTGGCGAAACGCTTGACGATGTCGCTCGCCGGTTCGACTTCCGAGATATCGAGCGGCTTGTCCGCGAATTTGAACGACATCAGCCCGCGAATGGTCAGCAGTCGCTCGCTCTGTTCGTTGATCGAACGTGCGAACTCTTCATATTCCTTCGGGTTGTTGCCACGCACGGCGTGCTGCAGCTTGGACACGCTGTGCGGCGTCCATGCATGTTCTTCGCCGCGCAGACGGAAGGCATAATTGCCGCCGACATCAAGCGCGTTCGACAGCACCGGGCTGGCGCCATAAGCGGCAGCATGACGGCGACGGGTTTCTTCCGCCACTTCCGCCAAACCGATACCTTCGATGGTGCTGGCCGTGCCGGTGAAATATTTCTCCACGAACGGCGTATTGAGGCCGATCGCGTCGAAAATCTGTGCGCCGCAATAGGATTGATAGGTCGAGATGCCCATTTTGGACATGACCTTCAACATGCCCTTGCCGACCGCCTTGATGTAGTTTTTCTGCACATCATAGGTGCTGAGCGGCAGTTGCTGACGGACGCGAATGTCTTCCAGCGTTTCAAACGCCATCCACGGGTTGATCGCTTCCGCGCCATAGCCCGCCAGCACGCAGAAGTGATGCACTTCGCGGGCTTCGCCGGTTTCGACGACCAGACCGGTCTGCATCCGCAGGCCCTGACGGATCAGGTGATGATGCACCGCCGCCGTGGCCAACGCCGCCGGGATCGGCAAGCGATCCGCCGCAACCGCACGGTCGGACAGGATCAGAATGTTCCGGTCGGCCAGCACGGCATCGGTCGCCTCGGCGCAAATGCGGTCGATGGCAGCCTTCAGGCCTTCTTCTTCGGCCCAAGTGATGTCGATGGTTGTCGTGCGGAACGCGCCGTCCAACAATTCGTTGATGTTGCGAATCTTCGCCAAAGCCGCATTGGTCAGGATCGGCTGCGACACTTCCAGCCGCTTGTGCGAACCGGCCTGACGCCCCAGCAGATTCGGGCGCGGCCCGATCATCGACACCAAGGACATGACCAATTCTTCGCGAATCGGATCGATCGGCGGGTTGGTCACCTGCGCGAAATTCTGCTTGAAATAATCATAGAGCAGACGCGAACGATCCGACAGCACGGCAATCGGGGTATCGGTGCCCATCGAACCCAAGGGATCGTCGCCATTGCGCGCCATTGGTTCGAGGAAGCGCGACAGATCTTCCTGCGTATAGCCAAAGGCCTGCTGCTGATCGAGCATCGCCTGCGCGTCATTCGACACAGCAGCCGGTGCGCCGACTTCAAGCGCGCTTGGCAGGTCTTCCAGCTTATACTGGGTGTCCTTCAGCCATTGCTCATACGGCAAAGCTTCCGACAGCGAGGCCTTGATTTCCGCATCTTCGATGATCCGGCCCTGCTCCATATCGATGAGCAGCATCTTGCCCGGCTGGAGACGCCATTTGCGGACGATATCCTCATCACGCACCGGCAGCACACCCGATTCGGAGGCCATGATGACCAGATCATCCTTGGTCACGCAGAAACGCGCCGGACGCAGGCCGTTGCGGTCGAGGGTCGCGCCAATTTGGCGGCCATCGGTGAACGCGACGGCAGCAGGGCCATCCCATGGCTCCATCAACGCGGCATGATATTCATAGAAAGCGCGACGCTTCGGCTCCATCTTCGCATGACCGGCCCAGGCTTCCGGGATCAGCATCATGACGGCATGGGCAAGGCTGTAACCGCCCATCACCAACAGTTCGAGCGCGTTATCGAGGCAGGCGGTATCCGACTGGCCATGCGGAATCAGCGGCCACATCTTATCGAGATCCGGGCCAAGCAGGTCCGATTCGAGTGTGCGGCGACGCGCGTTCATCCAGTTGACGTTGCCGCGTACCGTGTTGATTTCGCCATTATGCGCGATGTAGCGATACGGGTGCGCCAGCCGCCATGACGGGAAGGTGTTGGTCGAAAAGCGCTGGTGGACGAGCGCGAGCGCCGACACCGCCGCCGGGTTACGCAGATCGTCGTAAAAGCTGCCAACCTGCCCCGCGAGCAACAGGCCCTTGTAAACGATGGTGCGCGACGAGAAGCTCGGCACATAAAATTCAGCCAGACCCGGCAGATTGCGCTTTTCAGCGATTTCCTTGAGCGGGTTTTGGATCTGCTTGCGGATCGACAGCAATTTGCGTTCGAACGCGTCCTGATCGCGGGTGGCCGCGCCGCGCGCGACAATCGCCTGACGCATCGTCGGCATTTCGGCCTTCACCGTTTCGCCCAGCCCATCAAGCGTGATCGGCACGTCACGCCAGCCGATCAGGCGCTGGCCTTCGATCTGGATGAAATGTTCAAGCCGGTCGACCGCCTGATCACGCGATTCGGCATCGCGCGGCAGGAAGCACATGGCGACCGCATAATCGCCCACGGGCGGCAATTCATGGCCGTTCTTTTCGGCCCAATCGCGGAAAATCGCATCCGGCAACTGGATCAGAATCCCGGCGCCATCGCCCAGCAACGGATCTGCGCCCACCGCCCCGCGATGGTCGAGATTCAGCAGAATTTCGAGCCCACGCCCAATAATCTCATGACTTTTGGCGCCTTTGATGTTCGCGACGAATCCGACACCACACGCATCATGTTCATTATTAGGGTCGTAAAGACCCTGGGCATTAGGAACGGCCATCAAAATCCCCCTAGCCAGCACCGCCCCAATGGCGGCAGGCAAAAGTTTAGCGCGCCCCCTTTGCACAGTGGGCCGCCAATTTGAAGTGATAATACGCAGCAAGCCACACCCAATCGCGATCCCATGGGCATGTGCAGACACTTAAGATGCATATCGCAGTGCAGCATAATGTGCAATGCAGATGGTTTCGATCCCTCTTGCCCCCTGTAAGCCATAAGGTTAAGGCCTCGTACCTATGCAACAACCTGTCCGAATTTCGCCGTCGATCCTTTCCGCAGATTTCGCCCGTCTGGGCGAGGAGGTCCGCGCCGTGGACCGTGCCGGGGCCGACTGGATCCATGTCGATGTGATGGATGGCCATTTCGTGCCGAACATCACCATTGGCCCGGCAGTGGTAAAGGCGCTGCGCCCGCACACTGACAAGCTGCTCGATGTCCATCTGATGATCTCGCCGGTCGATTCCTATCTGGAGGCCTTTGCCGAGGCGGGCGCCGATATCATCACCGTGCATCCGGAAGCCGGGCCGCATATCCACCGCACGCTTCAGCGCATTCGCCAATTGGGCAAGAAAGCGGGCGTCTCGCTCAACCCCGGTACCCCGGCTAAGATGCTTGATTACATCTTGGAAGAAGTCGACCTCGTCTTGGTGATGAGCGTGAACCCCGGCTTTGGCGGGCAAAAATTCATCTCGTCCCAACTTCGCAAGATCGAGGCGATCCGCAAGTCGATCGATAAATTGGGCAAGCCGATTGATCTTGAGGTCGATGGCGGCATCGATGTCGAGACGGCGCGACTCGCTATCTCCGCCGGGGCCGATGCGCTGGTCGCTGGCACCGCGACCTTCCGGGGTGGCGAGGCGCAATATGCCGCCAACATCGCCGCATTGCGGGGAGGATAAATTTGGCGCGCAAGGCGAAGTTGCAACCGACTGACCTGGTAGACGACACGATCGAACCGGGCCGCCGGATGATTCGCCTTGAAGACAAGGGCCAGTCCTTGTCGGATCGCTTTCTAGGCCATCTCAATCGCCTGAGCTGGCGCACCCCATTGCACAAGCTGCGCCTGCGCGGCCGCCATCCGCTGAAATTATTGACTGTGCCGGACGATCCGTTGTCCGGCGATGCGCAGGTCGGCGCGGACATGATCGCCGGGACGATCCGTTTCCGGGGCGAAGCGCTCGACATGGCGAGCTTCAACTTTGACCAAGCGCCGGTCTCCCCCGCCTTCCAGCATTATCTGCAAAGCTTTGCCTTTTTGCGCGATCTGGCGGCGGGCGGTTCCCGCGTCATCACCGCCCCGATTGCCGAGGCGATGATGGGGCGCTGGCTTGAACGCCATGGCACCGATGTCACCGATGCCGCATGGCGCGGCGATATCTGGGGCTGGCGCGTGCTGTTCATGGCGACCTATGCCCCGCTGATTCTCTCCTCCACCCATCATGTCTATCGCTCGTCGGTGCTAAATGCGCTGGCACGCGGTGCGCGCCATCTCGAACGCACGGCAGACAAGGTCGCGCAAGGACCGGCGCGGATCATCGCATGGGCGGGCGTCGTCGCGGCTGGCCTGTTGATCCATAATAATGATCAGATGCTCCGGCGTGGCGAAATCGGCCTTGCCCGCGCGATTGCCACCGGTTTCAGCCCGGATGGCGGCATCATTACGCGCTCCCCGCTGGAACAGCTCGAAATGGTCGAACTGCTCGCGATGGTGCGCGGCGTCTATGATGCCCGTCGTCAGGTGCCGCCGGAATGGCTATTGGACGCACTCGGCAAAGCGGTGCCCGCCTTGATGGGCGTTACGCTTGGCGATGGCAGCCTGTCCTGCTGGCAGGGCAATGGCCCGGTCGCCGCCGCACGGGTGCAGGCCGCCGTCCGCGCCTCCGGCATCATCGCCCGCGCCCAGCGCCAGTCGCGCGAATGGGGCTATCAACGCATGGCCGCTGGCGGCACGGTCGTGATCGTCGATGGCGCGCCGCCGCCGATGGTCCGATATCGCATGGCGGGCTATGCCTCGACCCTCGCGCTGGAAATGTCAGACGGGCCGAACCGGCTGATCATCAATTGCGGCGGCCCCGGCGGCTGCGGGCTGATGTCCGCCGGCCTTGCCGATGGCCTGCGCACCACCGCCGCCCATTCCACCCTGATCGTCGGCGACAGCAACTCCACCGCGCTCCATCATGATGGCTCGGTCGGGCGCGGCGTGGCCGAGGTCGAATTGCAGCGCCAAGAACTCGAACAGGGCAGCCGGTTGGAAGGCGGCCATGACGGCTATGCAAGGCGCTATGGCTTTGTCCATCGCCGCTTTCTCTCCTTGTCCTCGGACGGCAAGGAATTGCGTGGCGAAGATGTCCTCATCCCGACCGGCAAGCGCCGCCCGCATGGCGCGGAATTCGCGATCCGCTTCCACCTCGCCACTGGGGTCGAAGTCACCACCACCGCCGATGGCATGGGCGCATTACTCCGCGTGCATGACGGGCCTTTGTGGCAATTCCGCTGCCGTGGCGGGACAATGAGCGTCGATGACAGCATCGCGGTTGACGCCGAGGGCCGACCGCGCCAGACGCGGCAGCTTGTGATTACCGGCAATGCCCCGGCGGGTGGCGCGAGCGTGAGCTGGCTGTTCCGTCGCGCCGGCTAATATTGATTTGAATAGCAGAGAAAGACGAAGTTTCATGACACAGGTTGCGATCAAGCGGGCGCTGTTGAGCGTCTCGGACAAGACTGGTTTGGCTGAATTGGGTGTGGCCTTGGCCCGCCACGGCGTAGAACTCGTCTCGACCGGCGGCACCGCCAAGGCGCTGCGCGAATCGGGCCTTAAGGTCATGGACATTTCCGATCTCACCGGCTTTCCGGAAATGATGGATGGCCGGGTGAAGACGCTGCACCCCAAGGTCCATGGCGGCCTGCTCGCGGTGCGCAACAATCCGGAACATGTCGCGGCGATGGACGCGCATGATATCGGCGCGATCGATCTGGTCGTCGTCAATCTCTACCCCTTCGCCGCGACCGTCGCCAAGGGCGCGGATCGCGATGAGATCATCGAAAATATCGACATTGGCGGGCCGTCGATGGTCCGTTCCGCCGCGAAAAATCATGAAAGCGTGGTCATCCTCACCGATCCGGCGGATTATGCCGAACTGATCACCGCGATGGATGCCCATGCGGGCGCGACCGATTTCGATTTCCGCCGCCGCTGCGCCGCCAAGGCCTATGCCGCCACCGCCGCATATGACAGCATGATCAGCCAATGGTTCGCGCTGACCGATCTCGGCCAGACACTGCCCGGCACGCTGGCGATTGCCGGGGTGAGCCAAGGCGAATTGCGTTATGGCGAAAACCCGCACCAATCCGCCGCGCTCTATATTCCGGCGGCTGAAAAGGTGCGCGGCATTCCGCAGGCCCGGCAATTGCAGGGCAAGGAACTCAGCTACAATAATTACAACGACACCGATGCCGCGCTCGAACTCGTCAGCGAATTCCGCGATGGTCCGCCGACGGTCGTGATCGTCAAGCATGCCAATCCTTGTGGCGTCGCCACCGGGGAAACGCTGTTGGAAGCCTATCAGGCTGCGCTCGCCTGTGATTCGGTCTCGGCCTTTGGCGGGATCATCGCGGTCAACCGTCCGCTCGACGCCGCCACCGCCGAAGCGATGGCCGGGATATTCACCGAAGTCGTCGCCGCCCCGGATGCGAGCGAAGAAGCCAAGGCGATCTTCGCCAAGAAGAAGAACCTCCGCCTGTTGCTGACCGGTGCATTGCCCGATCCGCACCGTGCGGGCCTGACGGTCAAGAGCATCGCGGGCGGCTATCTCGTCCAGAGCCGCGACAATGGCCGCATCACCCGCGAAGAATTGAAGGTCGTGACCAAGCGCGCGCCGACCGAACAGGAACTCACCGACTGCCTGTTCGCCTGGACCATCGCCAAGCACACCAAGTCGAACGCGATTGTCTATGCCAAGGATGGCGTGACCGCAGGCATCGGCGCAGGCCAGATGAACCGCCGCGACAGCGCGCGCATCGCCGCGATCAAGGCCAAGGAAGCCGCCGAAACCCATAATTGGGCACAGCCCCGCACCATCGGTTCCGCCGTTGCGTCCGATGCGTTCTTCCCGTTCTCGGATGGTTTGCTCTCGGCTGCGGAAGCCGGCGCCACCGCCGTCATCCAGCCGGGCGGTTCGATCCGCGACGACGAAGTCATCGCCGCCGCCGATGCAGCTGGCCTCGCCATGGTCTTCACCGGGATGCGTCATTTCCGGCATTGATTTGGATGTAGCCTAAGGCACCGGGCGGTGACGTCCATCGCCTTAGGCTTTTCCTCGCAATAAGCTCGGGCGCGCGTTCGCGCTTGCGGCGCTACGCGCCGTTGGTGGGAGATAGCTAGCCTAGCTTTTTGAAATTTGCGCCCCCCACCCTAGATCTCCGTCATTCCCGCGCAGGCGGGAATCCAGAGACGCTAAGGTCGCAGGAGATGCGCACCCGTCGATCCATTCTGCTTCTGGATTCCCGCCTGCGCGGGAATGACGAGAGGTGACGAGAATAGCGAAGGGTGCAGGTCAGCCGGCGCAGAACGCCCAAATTACCCTTCGTCGCCCATCCGTAGTGCGGCGATGAAGGCTTCTTGCGGGATGCTGACCGAACCATATTCGCGCATCCGCTTCTTGCCCTCTTTCTGCTTGTCGAGCAGCTTGCGCTTGCGGCTGGCGTCGCCGCCATAGCATTTCGCGGTCACATCCTTGCGCATCGCGGCGATGGTTTCGCGGGCGATGACCTTGCCGCCAATCGCCGCCTGAATCGGGATCTTGAACAAATGGCGCGGGATCAAATCCTTCAGCCGTTCGCACATATGACGGCCACGCGCTTCCGCCGCGACGCGGTGGACGATCATCGACAGCGCATCGACCGGTTCATTGTTCACCAGAATGTTCATCTTCACCAGATCGCCTTCGCGATAGCCGGTCTGATGATAATCAAAGCTCGCATAGCCGCGTGAGATCGACTTCAACCGATCATAGAAATCGAACACCACTTCGTTCAACGGCAGATCATAGGTAATCTGCGCGCGCCCGCCGACATAGGTCAGATTCTTCTGAATCCCGCGACGATCCTGACACAGCTTCAAAATGCTGCCGAGATATTCATCCGGGCAATAGATCACGGCCTCGATCCACGGCTCCTCGATGAAATCAATCCGGTTCGCATCTGGCATATCCGCCGGATTGTGCAGTTCCAGCACGCCATTATTATGGCTCAAATTGACGTGATACACGACCGACGGCGCGGTCGTGATGAGGTCGAGATCATATTCGCGGGTCAGGCGTTCCTGAATGATTTCGAGGTGCAACAGCCCCAGGAATCCGCAACGGAAACCAAAACCTAGCGCCGCCGAGGTTTCCATTTCAAAGCTGAACGACGCATCGTTCAACCGCAGCTTGGAAATGCTTTCGCGCAGCTTTTCAAAATCATTGGCATCGACCGGGAACAGGCCGCAGAATACCACCGGCTGCACCACTTTAAAGCCCGGCAAGGCTTCCAAAGCAGGCCGTTTGGCATCGGTAATCGTGTCACCGACGCGAGTTTGCGCCACTTCCTTGATCTGCGCGGTGATGAAGCCGACCTCACCCGCCGCCAGCTCGTCCAATTGCTCGATCTTCGGGCGCATGCAGCCGACCCGATCAATCAGATGGAGCGTGCCCGCCTGCATGAATTTAACCTGCTGGCCCTTTTTAAGGACGCCATCGATCACCCGCACGAGAATGACCACGCCGAGATAGGGATCGTACCAGCTATCGACCAGCATCGCCTTTAACGGCGCGCTGCGGTCGCCCTTGGGGTGCGGGATGCGCTTGACGATGGCTTCGAGAATGTCCTCGATCCCGATGCCCGATTTGGCCGAGGCCAGCACCGCATCCGACGCATCAAGGCCGATCACTTCCTCGATCTCCGCGCGCACCTTTTCAGGTTCGGCAGCGGGCAGATCGATCTTGTTGATCACCGGCACGATTTCATGGTCATGCTCGATCGACTGATACACATTGGCGAGGGTCTGCGCTTCCACGCCCTGCGCCGCGTCCACGACCAGCAACGCGCCCTCGCACGCCGCGAGCGAACGACTCACCTCATAGGCAAAGTCGACATGGCCCGGCGTGTCCATCAGGTTCAGCGTATAGGTATCGCCGTCCTTGGCCTTATAATCGAGGCGCACGGTCTGCGCCTTGATCGTAATGCCGCGCTCTTTCTCGATATCCATATTATCGAGCACCTGCGCCGACATCTCGCGTTCGGTCAGGCCGCCGGTATATTGGATGAGCCGATCGGCCAGCGTCGACTTGCCATGGTCGATATGGGCGATGATCGAAAAATTGCGGATATGATCGAGAGCTGTGGACATGGATCACGCCTCTAGAGTGATTTCACGAGAAATGGAACACGCGACCGCACTTGTATTTTGCCCTGTTGCGCCTATTTTATTGAGAACGAGTTGCAAGACCTTAGGGAATTTTGTCGATGACCACCACTACCCGCGCCCGCCCCGCTGCGCTCAATCTCACGCCTTCTGCAGAAGCGCGGATTGCCGCATTGATGGCCAATGCGCCGGACGGGGCGATTGGCGTCAAGCTCTCCACCCCGAAACGCGGCTGTTCCGGCCTCGCTTATTCGGTCGATTATGTGACCGAGGCCAAGGCGTTCGACGAGAAGATCGAAACGCCGGGCGGCACGCTTTATGTCGATGGCGGGTCGATTCTGTATCTGATCGGTTCGACGATGAATTGGGTCGAAGATGATTTCACCGCCGGTTTCGTGTTCAACAACCCGAATGCCAAGGGCAGTTGCGGCTGTGGCGAGAGTTTTACGGTATAGTAAATCCCTCAAGAACCGGGCGCGCGCATTCGCGCTTGCGGCGGCGATTACCGAGCCCTCAAAAAAACACCCCCACTTGGGATCGCCAAGCGGGGGTGTTTTTATATCAACTTCAACTCAACCGATCACCTCACGCGCGGTGCGCCATAAGGCAGCGGCGGCGGCGGACGACGGTCGCGGCGGGGCATTTGCGCCTGATAGGCAAGGCCGCAATGCTGGACGCAATACGGAAAGCCCGGATTGATCTTGTCGCCACAGAAATGGAAATCCGGTTCACCCGGATGACCGATCGGCCATTTACATATCTTGTCGTTCAAATCGAGCAATGATGTCTTGCCCGCAATTTCGGCGCTCGGTTTGGCAGGAACCAAACGACGCGGCGGTGCGGGAGGAATCGGTGCCTGCTGATCACCCGGCCCCTGACGCAAGAAACCGCCCGGCCCGATGGAGCGCATCTGCACGCCCGGTTCCGACGCCGCCGATGCCGGCAATTGACGCGGCGCAGGCGGCGAAGCCGGTGCAGCGCTGGCGCGCGGCGCGGGGGTAGATGCCACATCGGCACCCGAGCTGGTCGCAAATGGCGGCGGAGACGCAGGCGACGGCGCCGGGGTGGGTGCTACAGGCTTTGGCGCCGCTTCGGCACGTGGCGCAGGCTTGGCGCGCGGCGCAGGGGCCTTGCGCGTCGTGCCACCCTTGCCATCATCCGTCCCGCCACCGCGCACAGGGCTGGGACGGGATTGCAGGTCGAGGCGATGCGCCTTCCCGATCACGGCATTGCGGCTGACGCCACCAAGTTCTTCCGCGATCTGGCTGGCAGTCCTGCCCTCTTCCCACATCTTCTTGAGCAGAGCGATACGTTCTTCCGTCCACGCCATGCGTTTAGCGTCCTTCCATCAATCATGGCCCAGTGATCGCGCCTTGTTCCGGTCTTGCACCATGCCTGCGTAGCCGATAGGCAATACACACATGATGAACCAGACAAAAATCACGGCCCGGAAGGAACCGGGCGAGCCAATATTCCACCGGATCAATCTGGTGGGCGTACACGCGCTCTATGTGAAGGAAGTGCGCCGATTTTTCAAGGTGCAGCTCCAGACAATCTGGGCACCCGCATTTACGACGTTACTTTACCTCATCATTTTCACGGTCGCGCTCGGTCGGCAGGGCCATTTGGTGATGGGCGTACCCCTTGCCGACTTCCTTGCGCCGGGGCTGATCGTGATGGGCATGATGCAAAATGCGTTCGCCAATGCATCCTTCACCTTCCTCGGCGGCAAGATGATGGGCACGATTGTCGATTATCTGATGCCACCCTTGTCCACGGCAGAGCTGATGGCCGCCTTGATCGGCGGTGCGGTGACCCGTGCGGTGCTGGTGGGCGTGGTGGTCTGGCTGGCGATGCTGTGCTGGCCGGGGGTCGATGTCATGCCCCGACATCTCTGGGCAGTGGTCTGGTTCGGCCTGAACGGATCGATTTTATTGTCCCTGTTGGGCATGCTGACGGCAATATGGGCGGATAAATATGACCATGCAGCCGCCGTCACCAATTTCGTGGTGCAGCCTTTGTCATTATTGTCCGGCACTTTTTACGCCGTTGATCGGCTCGCCCCCGCTTTTCAGGCCGTCAGCCATGCCAACCCGATCTTTTATGTGATTTCGGGCTTTCGCTACGGCTTTCTGGGCCAGACCGATTCGCCGGTCCTGATTAGCGCATGGGGCCTGTTGGGCCTGAACATGGTGCTGGCGATCCTGATCTACAAGCTATTGAAATGCGGCTGGCGGTTGAAGTCCTAGCGCGCGAATCACACCGCCGGGACAATTGACCCAAATCATGGTATTCGGAGTCGTCGCGCATATGATGAAATATGCGGGGCGAGTAGCGAACCGGCGTGCCTGCGACACCATCAGCAAGGAGCCCATATGACCGCGAATCATTTCGATAAGGGATTGAGCGATCTCATGTTCAATCCGCTGACCATGCCCATCGCCATGGCACAAGCCGCGATGACGGCATGGATGCCCATGATCACCGGGCAATATTGGCGCTGCTTCTATGCCGATGTGTCGCATCCCGACCATATTGAATTTGCCACGCACGCCCAGCTTGAAGTGCCGGAACTGGTGGAAGAGGATGGCGAGCGCAATCTGTTCGCGTGAGCATTGCCACAGCGCGCGGATCCTTCTGCCCATTCATCCACCATGCAAAAAGGGCCCGCCACCATCTGGTGACGAGCCCTTTTAAACTTCTGTATCGACTAAATAATCAGCCGATAAATCGCATTATTTCGCTGCGGGCGCAGCCGCATTGGCATCCGCTGCGTTAGCATCGGCCGCATTCGCGTCGCCAGCAGGGGCCGCTTCCTCACCCGCAGGGGCTGCCGCTTCGGCAACCGGTGCTGGCAACGGCAGGTTGGACCCTTGGGCGTTGAGGTACAGCATCAACGCCGCGCGATCTTCGATCTTGCCAAGACCAGCGAAGCTCATCTTCGTGCCATTGGCATAGACCTTCGGCGACTTCAGCCAATGGTTCATTTCATCGAAGGTCCAGCTCTTGCCGACAGCCTTCAATGCATCGGAATAGGCAAAGCCCGGATGCGCCGCCTGCGGCTTGCCCAACACGCCATGCAGATTCGGACCAATGCCATTCGCCCCGCCCGGGGTGATGGTGTGGCACGCCGCACACTTCTTGAAAATGGCTTCGCCCGCTGCTGCATCGGCAGTGGCCAGCACATTGGCAATCGGCGGATCTACCTTCGCAGCGCCACCGGCACCGCCTTCTTCGACGCCCTCAATCGGGAAACCGCCGGTTTCCGGCTTTTCCGGGTGAAAATACTCACCCGTGACAATGCCAAGTCCAAGTGCGGCGATACCGCCAAACAAGGCCCAGCCCAGAATCGTGTTCGACCGATCACTCATGCCCCGAAAACCTCCATTCGCGCGCAAGTCGCGCCCCTTAAATCTTCGCGCATTCCTTTAGGCATGTCGCAAGCGTATCGCAAGCCATGCTTGCAGGATTTGGCGGATAGCCCTAACTCAAAGGCGAAATGGAAAATTATCCGGAACCCGCACGCCGCCTTGTTGCCCAATTTGAAGCACAGGCCGCCATCAATCCCGCCAATGCCGTCGCCTTTCAGGGCGCGCCGGGCGCAAACTCGCATCTGGCCGTCAAGGACGCCTTTCCCGATGCCGTGCCTTTGCCCTGCTTTGCGTTTGAAGATGCGTTGGATGCGGTGCGCGATGGCAAGGCCGACCGGGCGTTGATTCCGATTGAAAACTCCCTGCATGGCCGGGTGGCAGACATGCATTTTCTGCTGCCGGAATCAGGGCTATCGATCATCGGCGAATATTTTCTGACGGTGCGCCATTGCCTGTTGGGGCGTGGCGAGGTCAGCGATGTGCGCGAGGCGATGAGCCATCCACAAGCGCTTGGCCAGTGCCGCAAATGGCTGCGCGATCATCATATCCGTCCGGTCGCTTATGCCGATACCGCCGCCGCCGCCGCATTCATCGCCGCCCAGCCGCAGCCCGGCATCGCGGCGATTGCCCCGGCCTTGGCGGCGGAACTATATGGCCTCGACATACTCGCCCGCCAGATTTCGGACGAGGCGCATAATGTCACGCGCTTTGTCGAATTGGCGCGCGCACCCATCACGCTGCCGCTGGAAGAATCGGTGATGACGACGCTCACTTTCGAGGTGCGAAACATTCCTGCGGCCTTGTTCAAGGCAATGGGCGGTTTTGCGACCGAAGGCGTCAACATGACCAAGCTCGAAAGCTATCAACGCGGCGGCAGCTTTGCCGCGACCGAATTCTACGCCGATATCGAAGGCCATCCGGATCAGCCGCATGTCGCGCGCGCACTGGATGATCTGCGCCATTATTCCAAATGGGTCCGCTTGCTCGGCACCTATCGCAAGGCGCGCGAACGCGGGTGACATCGGGCGAGCTGCTCCATCCCGACATCTTGCTGCGCGCCTATAGCGCGGGCATATTTCCCATGGCCGAAAGCCGGGATGATCACGATGTCTATTGGGTGGAGCCGAAACGGCGCGGCATCCTGCCGCTCGATGGCTTTCGCCTGTCGCATTCGCTGGCAAAGACGCTGCGGCGGCGCACCTTCAACGTCACCGTCGATCAGGATTTCGAAGGCGTGATGCGCGCCTGTGCCGCACCCCAGCCCGACCGCGAAGATAGCTGGATCAGCGAGGAAATCATCGCCGCCTATACCCAGCTCCACCGCCTCGGCCATGCCCATAGCATTGAGACATGGCGCGACGGACAATTGGTTGGCGGACTCTATGGCGTATCGATCGGACGCGCATTTTTCGGGGAAAGCATGTTTTCCCGCGTCACCGATGCTTCGAAAGTGGCCTTGGCCTATCTCGTCGCGCGCTTGAAGGTCGGCGGCTATAGCCTGCTCGATTGCCAGTTCATCACCCCGCATCTCGCGTCATTGGGCGCGATCGAGATCAGCCGGGAAGCTTATCGGGCGCTATTATCCAAGGCCGTCGCAGGCGCGGGCGTTTCCGGCGCAGGTGCGACTGCCTCCGCCACATCGGGTGATTTTTTCGCGCTCGATGCGCTTGCACCCGCTGCAGGCGCTGCCGCGACCAAGGTATCAGGCCCCGCATCCGGCCAGTTCATCGCGCAGCTTTTAGGCCAGACATCGTAAATCGGATGTTCGACCACATTGAGCGACGGTGATTCGGCATAGACCCAGCCGGAAAAATACCGCCGCCATTTATCGTCGCGCCCGCGCACATCGGTCTGGATAAACGCACCGGTCAGCTTTTCATGCTCCCATGGCGCGGTCTTTTCACAGGCTCGCAGCCGCACGATCAGATCGCCCAGACGCACCGCCTGCCCCGGCTTGACCTTAATCTCGCGGGCGATGCCATTGCGCTTATTAAGTACGCCCAGCACGGCCACGCGTTCGGCCATCGGGGTGATGCCGCGAATCAATGGCGTCGCTTTAGCGACAGGCGGCGCAACTGCTGCGACCTGATTGTCTTCAACCGGCGCATCTACCGGCGGATTGGCGGCGCTATTGCCCGCTTCTTGATCCTGCCACGCAATCGCTCCCTGCCAAGCGGCCAGCCCAGCAAGAATGGCCCCAGCAGCCATGATCGTGATGGGCTTCATAGAGCGGGCGTAGCGGCAGCATCCGCAACCGCAGGCTTGTCCTCTGCGACAGGCTCATCACCCGATTTGTTGATCATCTGACCGACCAGACCCATCATATCCATCGACCCTTGGGTATCGAGAATGACATCGCCATTCTTCAATATCTCGGTATCGCCACCGGGCAAGAGCGAGATATAGGTCCCGCCCATCAACCCTTCGGATGTGATCGCGGCGCTGCTGTCCGCAGGGATTTTCAACTTCGGATCGAGCGACAGAATCAATTCGGCCTGATAGCTTTCCGGATCAAGCTTTTGCGCAGTGACCGAACCAACCTTGATCCCCGCCACGCGGACATCCGTGCCGAGCGTCACGCCGACAACGCTGGGGAACAGGCCCGACACATGCATGGTCTCGCCGGAAATGCCGCCGCCGGTGCGCGTCCAGGCCGCCTGCACGAACCATGCAGCAACCAACACGACCAGCAGCCCGATCAGCGCCTCTCCAATATTCTCACGCCACAGATCGCGCATCGCTCAGTTCGGGCTCCATGCCTCATAATCGCCGGTCGCAGCGGCACGCTTGCCACCCCGTTCGAGCGCGCCAGCCGGGCGATAGGCATCCGCCGTACCCGTGGCATTGGGGGAATATTCAGCTTCCCAATTCCGCGCCGCCGGCAATTCATGCGGCAACAGATCATGCGTATGATGGAGCCAGCCATGCCATTCAGGCGGCACGCGACTCGCGTCATTGGGACCATTATAAATGACCCAGCGGCGGCCTGACTTGTCCTTGGCTTCGAAATAGCGGTTGCCGGTCGAATCCTCGCCGACCTGACGCCCCTTGCGAAGCGAATAAAGCGAGGTGCCAATGGTCGCGCCATTCCACCAGGTGAAGATTTTCGCGAGAATACCCATAAAGCCCCGATAGCCGCCCAACCCATCAAATGGCAAGAGGCGGCACGGCCTGTCCGTCAAGAAAACTTGACCTTTTTCGCATCTGCGGTCAGGAGCGCTGCCAAAGCTGCACCGGGGTAGCGCGCAAAGTCGCGCCCCACGCATATCCATCAGCATTCAGGAGCATAGGTCCCATGGCCACGACCATGTACGGCATCAAGAATTGCGACACGATCAAAAAGGCGCGCGCATGGCTTGAACAGCGCGGCATCCCTTATGATTTCCACGATTATAAAATATCGGGCATCGACGCGGCGCGTCTTGGTGACTGGTGCAACATGGTGGAGTGGGACAAATTGCTCAACCGCTCCGGCACCACCTATCGCAAACTGCCGGAACATCAGCGCGAAATCGTCAACGAAGCGATGGCCATCGCCTTGATGGTCGAACAGCCCGCGATGATCAAACGGCCCGTGCTGCTGCATGATGACGAATTGCTCGTCGGTTTCAAATCTTCTGAATATGAAAGGATCTTTGCATGACCAGAACGCTGATTTCCTCTGGCTCGCCCTTTGAAAAGCAGGTCGGCTACAGCCGTGCCGTGGTGCAGGGCGATTGGTGCTTCGTCGCGGGCACGACCGGCCCCGACCCCGAAACCAAGGCATTTCCGGACGATGCCCGCGATCAGGCGCGTAATGCGCTCGCCATCGTGGAAAAGGCGCTGAACGACGGCGGCTTCGACATCAAGGACGTGGTGCGCGCCACCTATTACATCACCGATGCCAGCTATTGGGATGTGCTCGGCCCGGTTCTGGGCGGCGTATTTGGCGATATTCGTCCAGCCTCCAGCTGCATCGTCTGTGGCCTTGTCCGTCCGGAAATGAAATTCGAGGTTGAACTCACCGCCTTTCGCGGCTGATTTCAGACCTTAAAACCGATCCGGTCCGGCTGCTCAGTTCGCCATGGCGATCTGTGCAGGCCGGGCCTGTTCGGCAGTCTGTATCTGCTCGGGCGCGGCATAGCCATGCAGCCACGCACCCTTGGCATTATAGCTCATGATCGGGCGATAATCGCGGACTTCCGCCATATCCAGCACCCGATCAGTGCCATTGTCGAGCACGACCATCCGGCCTGCATCGCGCACCACCAGCACGGCATGATCCGCCTGACGCACGAGATCGCGTGAGATGACCAGGAACATATCGGCTGCATCAATGCCCGCCGCTTCCAGCAATTGCATCTTGGTGATCGCATAATCTTCGCAATCGCCACGCCCACGCTGCAACGTCTGGGCCGCACCCGCCCATTGGTCCTGCACATGATAGGTTTGCGTGTCATCGGCAAAGCTGATCCGCGCATTCACCCAATGATTGATTTCCGCGATCCGGCGCGATTGATCCATCACGCGCGCCTGTGTCAGCATCTGGCGCCACGGACCGGCACGACCGCTCACCCGAACGCCGCGCAGCTTGCTCCATTTCTTATCAAGCGGGGTATGCCCCACCGCCATCGCGACAGAACCGAATACATCAGGGCGACCGGTGAAAACCGCAGGCGCAACGCTGCCCTGATCGCGGCTGGAGTCGCTCAACATCGCGTTGCCCGTCACTCGACCCAACATCTCTGTGCAAGGCGCGGCAGCGGTCATCATGGTATTGAGCGGGGCGACTGACGGCGGAACTACAGCAGCCTGCACCGCTAATGCCCCCTCGTTGCGCTGCTGATGACGCATGGCCTCCAACGCGCTCATCGCCCCGCCGAGAATGGCGCTGGTTTTAGCGGCTGACGCAGTCGTTGCGAATGTTGTGAGGGGAAGCGGGCGCGCCGCTGGCATCGGCGTGCTGGCGCAATCAAAGGCCGCAACGCGCGTCACCGAGGTCAAAGTCGATGCCGCCGCATGATCCGCAGTCAGATCGGCCAATTGCAGCCGCTCAATATTGAATGCAGCCGCAGGTGAAGCCGCGAGCGACAGCCCGAGCGCCACCGCACCAACAGCGACTCGCCGGACCGAAGACGCGCTTTTCAAAGCGCTGCAAAAAGACAAACCCTTTTCCATATCGACCGTTTTGACGGCGAAACCCCAACACATGGTTGAGGGACATGGTTTCTGAATTTTTACCGATCATGGTTAACCAGAAGTTAATTAACCACGGGAACTTTAATAACTATCTGTTAATATGATATTTTATTAACATTTTCTGCAAATTTAATAAAATTCATCTATTTTGCATCTTTAAGGGCTCTTTGATTAAAAACAAAGTTAACTCATGGTTTAATGGTTAAAGCTGTGTTAAATTTAGTTGCGATTTTGTTAAGAATGAGGTCAATGGTCCTTGGAGGCGAATCGCGCGGCGGCAATCAAACGTCACACGGCATCGTCTTTGAACAATATCGAGTGAGCGCCACGAAGCGTCTCGCCTTCCGGGTCGCATTGAAAGGTTTCTGGGCAAGGGCGCGAACAGCGGCCTCACCGCATGAAGCGATCTGTTGAAGGGGTAAAGACGATGGCGATCGATAATTTTTCCAGCCGCACTGCAGGCATGAAATCTCTTCAGGGTGAGGGGCAGGCTCCCGCTCAGAAGGTGACGATCCTCGGTGGTGCCACGCGCATCATTCCCGCCAATGGCGTGGTGGTGCTACCCGCAGACGTCTCGCTCGACAATATTCGCGTCCTTGGCCGCGACTTGGTCGTCAACATGCCGGACGGCAGCCAGATCGTGATCGTGGACGGCGCCATCTCCGTCCCACAGATCGTCATCGGTGAAGTCGAACTCCCCGCCGCCAACGTCGCGGCGCTGTTGATCGGTCAGGAACCCCAGCCTGCGGCCGGCGCGCCATCGAGCGGCGGCGGTAACTTCTCGGAAGACCCCGGCACGATCGGCGACCCCTTTGGCCTTGGCGATTTGCTGCCTCCGACCGAACTGGCGTTCTCCGAACCAGAAGTGACGCAGATCTTCGAAGAAATCCCTGATGAACAGCCGACGATCGACATTGAAGTCGATGATTCCGGCGTATCCGTCATCAACGCCGCCGACGTCGTCCGCGAAGCAGGCCTGCCTGCGCGCGGTCTTGAGAGCGAAGGCTCGGACAGCGCCGCCAATTCGGAAGCCACCTATGGCTTCATCAACATCACCGTGCCGGATGCCCCCGGCAGCGTGACGATCAACGGCACGGCCATCACGACCGTGGGCCAGACGATCACCACCGCCAACGGCATCCTGACCATCGTCAGCATTGATCCGGGCCAGATCGGTTATACCTATCTGCTGACCGACAACACGCTCGGCGCGACCTCCGACAACTTCACCGTTGTCGTCACCGATGCAGACGGTGACAGCGCCACCGCTACGCTGCGGATCGACATCATCGACGATGCGCCCATCGCAGCGGATGACACCGACAGCATTGCATCCGGCGAATTTGGCCCGGCGACCGGCAATGTCATCACCGACAGCGAAGCCGATGGCGGCAAGGACACCCAAGGCGCAGATAGCGCGACCGTATCGGGCGTCGCGAGCAACAACATCCCGGCAAATGTCGACACCACCGCCACCGAAGGCGCATTCGTGGTTGTCGGTCAATATGGCACGCTCACCATCAACACCGATGGCAGCTACAGCTATGTCCGCGCCGAAGGCACCGCTGGCGGCGTGACCGACGTTTTCACCTACACGCTGACGGACGGCGACGGCGACAGCGACACCGCCACGCTCACCATCAACATTGAAGATGCAGAACCGTTCACGGGTGAGAATGCTGCCGTCCAGCTTGACGATGATGCGCTGACCGGCGGCAATCCTGGCGGCATCGACGACGTTACCCCGGATACCGCCAACACCACCGGCACGCTTGCGGGTGAAGGTGGCGATGGTGCCTTGACCTACACCTTCACCGACCTCGACACCAGCGCACCGACCGGCTTCACCTATGAACTGGATGAAGAGACCGGCGACCTGCTGATCAAGCAAGGCACCACCACCGTCATCACCGTGACGCTTGATACGGCCACAGGTGACTATACCGTCACCCAGAATGCGCCGATCGACCATGAAGCAGGGTTTGACGAAAACGATCAGGCGTTCACGTTCAACTATCAGATCAGCGATGTCGATGGCGACACTGACACCGGCTCGCTCACCATCAATGTGGATGATGACACGCCGACGATTGTCCGCAGCAGCGATGCCGTGCCGACCCTGTCGGTCGATGAAAGTGATCTGACCGCCGACGACACCAGCCACAATATCGCGGGCTTGTTCGATATCTCTGCCGGTGCCGATGGCGAAAAGAGCGTGGTCT
>NZ_JAHXZS010000008.1 GCF_019740335.1 Alteraquisediminimonas sediminicola
TTTGCAGCGTTTCGCGAATGGCACCCTTGAGCTTGAGCGTGAGCCCGGCTTCCGCGATGGCGGCATCTGCGGTGGCAACCAACGCGTCTTCTGCGATCAGGCCGCACGCCTCCGCATTGTCGAGGATATACGCGACCTCAGCGGCATTCAGCATGAAGTTGATCGGCACCATCACCGCGCCGAGCCGGGCAAGCGCAAAGCGTACAACGACAAACGCATGGTTGTTGTGCGACAGCATCGCAATATGATCGCCCTTGCCCACGCCGCGCGCTGCCAAGGCGTTCGCCATTCTGTTCACGATGTCATCAAGCGCGGCGAAGCTTTGTCGCAGATCGCCATAGACAATGGCTGTTTTGTTCGGCGTGCGAACCGCGCTGCGGTAGAGCAGATCGCCTAGACGATGACGGCGGGCGCTTTTGAGCAGATTCGCGATATTGCCTTCGGTACGCATCGGTTCTTTCCCTGCATTGCGGTTGTCGGGCGAAAGCACGTCTGACTGGCCGACTTGGCGCGCGCCCATCGACCTGTCAGACCTTACTCACGCCCTACAACTTCATCAGCGGTGGAGCGTGAGCCCCTCAAACCTACCATCCGCTCGCCACTGCGCGAGCATTTTGTAGAATTTCAGCGCGCCTTCCGGGTAATGGCCCTGCAGGAAGCCCGAGTTGTTCTTCGAGCCGCCTTCGGCGTTGTAATAGCCCGGCGTGCAGCTCTTGAGATAATCGGTCATCGCATTGGGGGCTGTCACCAGCGCCACATAATCCGCCTCAGCGTCCTTCGTTGTCTCCATCGACTTGATGCCCTTCGCATTGGCATCGGCGATCACCTTCGCAATGTGATAGGATTGTTGGTCGGCCATATAGGTGAAGTTCGGTGCATAGCCCGTCTGGGTGAAGCCCAGATGGAAGCAATTGGGGAAGCCATAAGAGAACAACCCTTGATAGGTGCGCATGCCATTGGCCCAGTAATCGCCCAGCTTAACGCCATCGCGACCAATGACTTCCATTTCCGCCTGATGCGTATAGGTGGCCCGGTTCACTTCAAAACCGGTGGCGAAGATCAGGCAGTCCAATTCATATTCGACGCCGTCGACCACGACACCCTTTTCGGTGATGCGATCCACGCCTTTGCCTTCGGTATCCACCAAGGTCACATTGGGGCGGTTGAACGTGGGCAGATATTCATCATGGAAGCACGGACGCTTGCACCACGGGCGATACCAAGCCTTCAGCCTCTCAGCGGTCTTCGGGTCTTTCACAATCGATACCACGCGGTCGCGGACGCGGTTGTCATGTTGGAAATCGATGATCTCGGCCAGCTGGTTAAGCTCTGCATCTGACAGATTCGACGAACCCGAGCCATCGAGCAGCTCACCAAGCGACTTGAACAATTCCGTCCAGCCGTCCTTGATCAGGTCTTCCTCGAAATCGGCACCGACCAGCATCGCGGTGAAATTATCGTTGCGCACCGTCTGCCAACCGGACTCAAGCGTCTTGAACCATTCCGGATCTGTCGGCCGGTTACGGCGTTCGTCCACCGACGAAGGCGTCCGCTGGAACACGTACAGATGCTTTGAATCCCTGCCCAGATGCGGGATCACCTGCACGGCGGTGGCGCCAGTGCCGATGATGCCAACACGCTTATCGGCAAGACGATCCATCGGCGTCGACGGCGTGCCGCCCGTATAAGCATAATCCCAACGGCTAGTGTGGAAGATATGGCCCTTGAAGTCGCGCACGCCCGGAATCCCCGGCAGCTTCGGCAGATTGAGCGAGCCGCTGGAGATGACGACATAATGCGCGTCAAACACGTCGCCACGATCAGTCGTGACCGTCCAGCGGTCCGTCGCCTCGTTCCATGTGCAGTCCTTTACCTGCGTCTGGAAATAGGAGAGATTATACAGGTCAAAATGATGGCCGATGCGTTGCGCGTGCTCAAAAATCTCCGTCCCAAAGGAATATTTCGCCTTGGGCATATAGCCGGTTTCCTCCAGCAGCGGGAGGTAGATATAGGATTCGACGTCACACTGTGCGCCGGGATAGCGGTTCCAATACCATGTGCCGCCAAAGTCCCCTGCACGCTCGATGATGCGAAAGCTATCGATGCCCTCCTGCCGCAGTCGCGCACCCATATAGAGGCCGCCAAAACCGCCGCCGAGCACCAGCACCTCGACCTTTTCCGTCACAGGCGCGCGCTCGATGCGCGGCGTGAAGGGGTCTTCATTGCAATGCGCGAATTCAGTCTCGATCTCCGGATACTGTTTCTCGCTATTGGCGCGCAGACGACGGTCGCGCTCAAACTGATATTTTGCCCGCATTTCCTCCGGATCGAAGCCTAGCTCGGCCGCAGTGGGAATGCTCAGCTTGCCGCTCTTGCCGAACAGCGAAGTGGCCTTATCCATCATTATTTCCTCTCGAATTCAATATATTGCATCTCACAGCACTCAGAGCACGAGGCTCGGGCCGCCGTGGTTGGTCCAATAGGCGTTGTCATAATATTCGCGCCATTCGATGATCTTGCCGTTCACGGTGACCTCGAACATGCCGCAGACCTTGAGTTCCATTTCCCATTTGCCGCTGCCGGACCAATCCCAGCGATCGACGCGCTCGGTGATGACCTTGTTTTCATAGGCAAAGCAGTTGACCAGCTCGAATTCGACGCGCTTTGCAGGCGCGAGGATAGACGCGATCATCTTGTGCACATTCGCCTTGCCCTTGATCGCTTCGAGCGGCTGGTTGAGATAGCACATATCCTCGGTGGCATATTCCATGCAGAAATCTGCATTGCGGAGGTTCCAGCCATTGAGGAAGGCGCGGACGACTTTCTCGTTGCGAGCGAGACGGGGATCAGTGTTGTTCATGAATGTTGCTCCGGATCAATCGAGGTGCAGGGTGGGGCCGCCATTCGCGAACCACATTTGGTTGTCGAAATAATCGCGCCAACCACAGATCAGGCCCTCTTCGTTGAGGTCGAACATGCCGATGCACGGCAATGCAAGACCCCAGCCCTTGCCATCGAAATCCCAAAGATCCAGCCGTTCGGACACCACGACATTGCCGCGGCCAAAGCAGTTGCGCAGTTCCCAGTGGACGCGCTTCGACAACTTCATAATGCCGTCAACTATCTGACGGACATCCTTCTGGCCCACCACAGGCTCAAGCGGCTGGTTGATATAGACGATGTCGTCCGACAGGCAGCGCATCGCATGGTCGAAGTCGAGTGCTTCCCAGCAATCAATGAACTCGCGCACTTTCGCAACGTTGCGCGCGACCTTTTCTTCTTCAGTCATTGCATCTCCTCCATCTTGGCTCGCAATCCCATGCGAGCGCTTCATTGATGGGATAATGCTATGGATCGACCACTAGGACGCCAATGGAAGGGCGTGTCAAAATCTGTTACTTTGATGACAGGCGAAGAAGCGATCCCCGAGACCCATGCCCCCGGGATCGAGAAGGCGCAACCTACTCAAAACGATGTCGCCACCACCCATAGCCGCAACATCGAGACCGGCACATGAGATGCGGCCTCGCCGAATAGCTGCCGCCACTCGGCTTTGATATCGGCGGGTGAGAGGGTCGACAGGTTTCCCACCCTGTCTGACACGTCGCGCGTCATTGTTCGACGCCAATGAGGTAATAGTGAGCTACGCCTTGCTTGATAGCGTGTTAGACCACATAGCCACGTTTACGCAAACCACTCACCGCCGCGCGGATAGGCACTGTCAAAGCAAATTGGCCGCTCGGCCCCTGCCCTGCTAGCCACCGGAAATGAGCAAGCCTGCGAACCCGTTCCGCTACTTCAACTCTTCACCCGAGGTGATCCGTCTGGCGGTAATGATGTATGTGCGTTTCCCATTGAGCCTGCGCAATGTCGAGGACCTGCTATTCAAGCGAGGAATCGACATCTGCCACGAAACGGTTCGGCTGTGGTGGAACAGGTTCGGACCGATGTTCGCTGCGGATATCCGGCGGCAGCGGGTCAACCAGATGCGAGGTTTCCGACATTGGAGATGGCGCCTCGATGAGGTCTACGTAATGATCAATGGCGACCCGAGGCAAGCTAGTTCAGGCCACCCAAGCTTCTCGTTCGAAGTAGATAGGGCTGACCGAACCCCACCTGTTCAGATGGAATTCCAGATTGAAGTCAGGGTAATTGAGCAAAATAGTGGATATGGCGCCCACTCAGGGCGAGTAATATCCATACTCTTCTATCGCTCGCTTGGCGAAATAGGCGACCCACGCTTCAGGACCATTGTAGCTTTTGATATAAGCGAGCGCCTGCAACATGGAATTGAGCTGATCGTCGAAGGTTAGACGCTCACGATAGATATCGAGCAGGAAATAGCTTGTGCCTGAGAGCGCCCAAGTCGAGCAGACGCTGTAATCATTGTGGCGCTCCGTCTCATAGGCCGTGTTCCAGCTCTGGATGATCACTTCGACCTTATAATGCTCAGGCCGCATCTCGTAGCGGCGCAGCCAGCTGAGCTGGAAGAGCGTGCCGCCACCTGCACATGGGCGCTGATTATATTGCGCTTCGAAGTCCCGCTCTCCCATCGCATGGCGGAGCCGGTCGATTTCCGCTTAATCGAACCGTTCTGGATGCAGGATATTACCTGGATAGCGCGTTATCTCACCGCCGTCCGATACTGGGATGGTCTGCTGTCGTGGTGCAATAAGTGGGAGGCAGAGCTCATCCCATCCACCGCCAGCCGCGAGTTGTCCGGGCAGGTCCTCCAGATGCAATCGCTGGGCCACCAGAAGGATTCTACCCGTCTTTGGATTGTTGAGACGACTCAACACTGTGCCGGTGAACCAGTCGATTGCGCCTTGTCGCGCGACCTCACTATGCGCGTCTTTGGCCTTGATCGGGTCGTCGATAATGGTGAAGTCACCACCCCGTCCGGTCAGCGTACCGCCGGTCGAGGTGGACAGCCTCAGCAATCAGGAAGTCCAGTCAAGAAAGTCAGGCCTTTAAAAAGCTGCATATGGACTTCCGCACAGTCTCGGGCATGTGTCGTCCCATGGACGAAATACCATTTGAGAACGAGCTAATGGATATGGCTGACCGGTTATGCACCGTCGTGGGCATAATCATGGAAGACCACCATTTGCTGGCGGTCTCATTGTCGGCGACACAGACTGCCACAAAACCCCAAGATATTGAACAACTCGCTACGGCAGTTCAGAACATGGCTACCTTGATTGAGGCCGCTAAGGTACTCACGCAACTCGGCAGATAAGTTATGACCTACGTGATTGTCCGTTTTGTTGGCAATCCGGAACGGCAGGTTTTAGGAACGACTTGCGAATAGCGGCCGCTTGATGCGGGTATCCGCGATGGTAGCGACACGCTCGATGTCGGTCATTGGCATCCATTCGTTGGCCTCGCGAAGGAGAACGTTAGTAGGATGGTACTAATACGGCTACAATGTGGACACTCCGAAAAGAAGATTTCGGTATAGGTGCGACTGTTTAGTCGTCCGCGTGGGCGGCCCACCTCCACTTGATATGTACCCGATACAGGTGGGGTGTCGACACTCATTGATGTCTATGTTCACATTTGCATTTCTGGCACGAATATAGAAGAAGCTATAATCCTATCTCAGTATATCATACGCCCAAAGAAGAATAGCATCTAGAAACGATCATTTCTAAAAACTCTTCCTTCTTATCGTAAGTCCATTCCGATGGATGTAGTATGGATTGAAGCCCCAATCCCTGAATGGAAATAAGAAGATCTGCGGTATAATTATAAGCAATATTCGATTCTGGAGACGATTTTTTTACGCCTCTTTTGTACATTATTTCTAGCGCCATTTTTCTGACATCTTCAGTTCTGCGCTCCTGCTCTAGAAGAAGATTTTTATCCATGAGTGCAAACTGAAAGAAAGCTAAATAAACCCTCCAATATTCTGGTCGGTCAGCATAGGCTAAGGCTTTAACAAAGGCGACAAGATCGCTGTCGTCATGCATCAGGGCTTGATAGACCCGCTGATAGGATTGTTTCGAAGCTGATTGGTAAGTGTAAAGCAACAGATCTTTCTTATTGGCGAAATAGTGCGTCACAACTGTCGTGCTGTAACCTGCGCGTTCAGCAACGCGACGAACGGTGACGCCATCTATCCCAAGCTCGGAAATGATATCTGTAACAATCTGAGCAATGCGCTCGCGGTGCTCCTCAGCCCTGTCTCTTCGTTTGGCACTCACGCTGGCATGTTCCCTCCACGGCAGAATGCCGTTCTACACTTAACTATGAATATAGATAGACGCGTGCAATAGAAGAAAAAACCCGCCCGACCAGGGCTAAGTCGAGCGGGTGAGGATGAGGCCCTACATTCAGTCAACTCATGTAAGGCGACCTTAAATGACGATGTTAAAACTCAAATCCAACCTGTACGCCATATGTGCTGGGCTCTCGTGCCGATGAGAATCCCCAAAGGGTCGGCCAAGCGGCCACAGTGAAGGCGGTATTTGAGCCGCGATCATCCAATAGGTTGCGGCCATAGATGGTGACCCGCCCCTTGGCGCCGGCCGTATTCATGTCCCAAATATACGATATGCTGGCGTCCACTAGGTTCTGAGGATCTGAACGCAGACGCGGATCATTGCGAGGCACAATCACAGTCGAAGACCCGGCCTGCACGGCGGTGATGTAAAGCGCTGGATCCGCCGCGATCTGCTGATCATAACGTGCGAGGTAGCGATATCCGGCGTTTAGCTTAATCTTGCCGCTGAAGTTACCCACATCGACAGGGTGCGTATATTCGCCATTGACCGAGAAAGTGATCTTGGGCGCGTAAATCAAGTCGACGCCTGAAAAATCAAAATTGCGGTTTTCAGTAATGGGAGCGCCGCCGAGCGTTACCCCGGTCGTTACCGGTTGAGTAACAATGAAGCCGCCGAACTTGGACTTGGTGTATCCAACAGAGCTTCTGAGTGTCAGGCCCTCCACTGGCCGCAATGTCAGATCCATTTCGAGACCCTTGATCTTGGCCGAAGCAGCATTGGTCACGACGGTCTCGTTACCGGTGCTAGGTGCCGGCAGAGCAACAGTCGTGGATTGCTGGATGCTCTTGTAGTTCGTATGGAATGCGGCAACATTGATCGACAGCTTGCGATCCAGCCATTCGCTTTTCAGGCCGACTTCGAATGAGTCGACGGTTTCCGGATCATAGGGCTGGGAAGCCGAAAATGCTGACAATCCGCGTCCGTTGAAGCCGCCAGAGCGATATCCGCGAGACCAAGAGCCGTAGAACATCATATCGTCATTAGGGCGATAGTCGATGCCCGCCTTCGGGGTAAACTTGCTCCAACTCTTGGTGGTCGGGCTGAGTGTGAGGGATGTGCCGCCCAGTTTGGTGAACATGGATTTTTCATCATGGGTCCAGCGCCCGCCGCCTGAGACACGCACGCGAGGGAGTATTTCCCAGTTCAGATCCAGGAATGCCGCATAGGATTCAGATTTTCCAACGGTATCTTGATAAGGCACGGGAGCGCCAAATACTAATGTATGTTGAAGTATGTGATACTTGCTTTTGAAGTAATATAACCCGGACACATAGTCTATTTTGCTGCCAATGTCACCGGCTGCGCGCAACTCCTGACTAATCTGATGATATTTCTGATCACGACGCGCCAAATATAGGCCTGCAGTGGAAAAGTCCTGTTGTTGAGTCTCTTTGCTTTCGCGATAAGATGTGACGGATGAAATCTTGACGCCGCCAGCCTGCAGATTCATTTCGAGCGTTGCAGCTGGCGCTTTATACCGACCTATATGCTCTCCTACAGGGAATACATTATAGAGATCATCCGTAATGTTGCCGCCGCACAGACCCGTTGGCAGATAGTCGCAAAAAGCGTCGCCAGCGCGAGTAAGTGAGGACGTAATCGGGTCGAATTTCTGTTGTTGCTGTTCAAGGGTGAGAAGGGCATCAAATTTATCGCTGGGGGTGAATAACAGCGAACCGCCAAAATTCTCATTGTTGCTGCCGCCGCGCTTTTGTCCGGTGCCGATTGTTTTGTAAAATCCGTCGCTCTGCTGGTGCATCTCAAACAGCTTCGCTGCCAAGACACCCTCGACAATGGGAACGTTCAGGATTGCCCGAGCACCGAATGAGCCGTAGCGCCCCATTGAGGCCTCGAACTTGCCACCCCACTCGCCAGTCGGGCGGGTGCGGCGGACATTGATGACGCCGGCAATTGTATTGCGCCCAAAGAGCGTTCCTTGAGGGCCGCGCAAGATTTCAATTGAGGCAATGTCGAAAAAGTCGAGCATCTGCCCGGTGGAAGTGCCGATATAAACACCATCCACGTTAACGCCGACCGCCGGGTCAAAGGATTTCTCGATATCGGCAAAGGCGATACCTCTGATGGAGGCGTTTGCTGCGGCTGCACCGGTTGGGGCGATCGTGATCAGGACGTTCGGGGCTGCGCCTTGAAGGTCGCCAATCGTAAGCGCTGCTGCGCCCTCTAACTGCGATGGGGCAATGGCGGTAACGGAAATCGGCGTATCCTGAATGGACTCAACGCGCCTACGCGCCGTGACGATGATTTCATTGCCGTCTGCGTTGCTTGCACCCGCCTCTTGCGCGTGGGCAGTAGCCCAGCCGCTCATCATAGCAATGCTGGCATAAAGGCTGGCTTTAAATCTTCTGATTGAGGAATGCCGTTTCATATTTCTCTCCCTATGTTTTTGGTGAATCTGCCAGTCTTGGCTTCAAGGGCGCTGGCTTGTTCTGACTACGCTGGGCCGCAACAACTCGAGCCGATTGATTGGATAGCAACGGGTAGCGTGGCGCGAGCTAATATTATGCAACGTATGTTGTATTTTATTTTATGATACCTATGATAAAAAATAGTTATTGTAGTAATAAATACAACATACGTTGCATATCAAGTGCAGGAATATTCAGGGTGGGAGCATCGGATCCCGTTCTGTCTGGTATGTCTGTGCGCTGAATAACTCTCGCCTATGAGCGAGCCAGAGGAGAGCTTGAATGGCCTATACGCTGCGTTTCCAGGACGAGTCCGCCCAACGTAAGGATTTGGTCGGCGGCAAGGGCGCCAATCTCGGCACCCTGACGGCGGCGGGTCTCGCGGTGCCTAATGGCTTCACGATCACCACTGCGGCCTATGACGGATTCATCGCGCGCAATAATCTGGGCAATGCGATTGCGGCCCTGCTGGCAAAGGTGGATTTCGCTGATCTGGATCTGCTGGATCGGCAGAGCGACCTTATCCGCGACCTGATCGTGGGCGCACCGATGCCTGAGGATATCGATGCTGAAATCGTCGCTCTTTACAAGGCCGAATGCGCAGGCGGCTTTGTCGCGGTGCGCTCCTCCGGCACTGCCGAGGATATGGAAGGCGCATCCTTTGCGGGCCTCCATGATACCTATCTCGACATCCGAGGCGACAATGCGGTACTGGATGCTGTCCGCCGCTGCTGGGCATCGATGTGGAGTTCGCGCGCGATTGCCTATCGTCACAGTCTAGGCTTTGACCAGACTGCAATCAGCATTGCCGTCGTTGTTCAGACCATGGTTGCGGCGGACGCAAGCGGAGTGCTGTTCACCGCGAACCCACTAGATGCGCGGACTGATGAGATTGTCATCAATTGCAGCTTTGGTCTGGGCGAAGCGATCGTATCCGGCATTATCACGCCCGACCAGATCACCCTCGACATGAATAGTTTGCGGATCAAGCAGCGCGTCCTTGGCGGCAAGGAAAAGCGCATCGACCGGGCAGAGCCTCCCGCGACCGGCACTGTCGAGATCGAGACTACTGAAGAGGAGCGCGCCTGCTTCGCGCTGGATGACGACCAACTCATGGAACTGGGCGATCTGGGTCGACGGATCATGCAGCTTTATGACGGCCTGCCGCAAGATATCGAATGGGCGATGGCCAATGGGCGTTTTTACGTTCTTCAGGCGCGACCAGTCACTGGCGTCGACTTTCTCTGGGAGGAATGCCTTGAGGAAGCAGCGCAGGACGAGAGCGCTGAAGAGGACGGCGACATCATCTGGACCAACAAATGGGCCGAGATGTATTGGACTGGCGGGATCACGCCGTTGTTTTATGCTGTACGCGGTCGGCACTATCGCAAAGGGCTGCAATATGTTCTCGAGTCCGCTGGATTGAACGAGCTCGAGAAGAGCCGCTTTATGAAATATCACCGCGGTACGATTTACTACAATGTCGACTATCACCAGCAGTTCATGCAGTTGGCACTGCCCCGCTATGCGCGTGGTTCGGTGGCCGATTTGTTGCCTGATAGCTGGGTCAAGGAGACAATGAATCGCCCACTCGACATGGGCAAATATTTGCGGATGCTGCTCCATGTGAACAGTTCCCCGCGCGTGTCATTCTTCAACTGGCAGGACACTTGCCGCGACTGGATCGATAACCGGGTGGACGAGGCGCAAGGCCTGTCCGACCCTGAGTTGCGCCGCCTCTCCGATGGTGAGCTGAAACGCTATGCCAAGCAACTGGAGCAAATACAGGGCGAGTTCTCCAACGTGATCTGGGTTGGCTTCGTGCTGCCGATGCCGCATATCTTCTCGTTGCTCAGCATGCTGGTCGGCAAATATTACAAGGGAGAGAACAAGCTCGTATTTCAGGATCTGATCAGCGGCATTCCGGAACAAACATTGCAATCAATCGAGCTTCATGAATTCCATGCGCTGGCCGATCACATCCGCAATTCACCCCGGCTCAGGGCGATGTTTGTCGAAAATGAGGGTATGGCCTTTTTCGAGACGGCGGAACGGGACAAGGAAGGCCAAGACTTTCTCGAACAATATCGAATTTTTGTCACCAGACATGGCCATCGCGGCCATGCCGATCGCGACGCCTATTATATCCGCCGTGCCGAGGACCCAACGCTCGACTATGAGGCGCTGCGCCAGATCATCGCCAATGACAAACAGACCAGCCCCGCAGAGATCGAGGCACGCGTGATCGCCAAGCGCGAGCAGGCGACCGCGGAGATGCTAGGCTATCTCAGCGAAGCGCCATTCGGGTCAGTCCTGACTACAGCGTTCAAGATTCTCCAGAACGAGGCGCTGCGCTTCCTCCGACTACGCGACGACTGGCGGCATTTCGCCGACCGCGTCACCTTTTCCAAACGCAAGGCGTTCCGCGAAGCCGGTCGCCGCGCAGTTGAGCGCAAACGGATGGACCAGATCGACGATTGTTTCTTCTTGTCCGACATCGAACTGTACGATGTGATGGAAGGTCATGGGTCGGCCCAACTGGCGCGGGCAAAGATCAAGGGGCGGCGCAAAGCATTCGACCAGATCGACCAGCGACAGGCTGTACTCCCCGTTTATCTCAAGGGGCGTAAACCGGTCAATCTCGACACCGATCCGGGTGACGCGTCTGGCCCGGTGCTTGGCCTGGGCATGAGCGGCGGCACCGCAGAGGGACGCGCCCGTATCGTCCCAAACCTGCGCGAGATCGGCAAGATCGAGAAGGGCGATATTCTGATCTGTAACGCGACCGATCCGGGCTGGTCGTCGGCGTTCACGCTGATCAGCGGACTGGTGATCGAAACCGGCGGCATGTTGGCCCATGGCGCCTGCCTCTCGCGCGAACACGGCATCCCAGCGGTACAGTTGCGTAATGCCATGCAGATCATCCCCGATGGCGCGCGTGTGCGCATTACCGGGGAATCCGGCGAATTGGTAGTGCTGGACTAATGGCCGGAGATAGTCCGAAGTCGATCTTCACCAGCACCCCCAATTTTCGCGACATTGGCGGTCTGGTTGGCGAGGCTGGTCAACGGTTGCGACCGGGGCGGGTGTACCGCTCCGGTTCGCTGGCGGAGCTGTCCAACGATGAGTGGCGAGATTTTTCCCGACTCGGTGTGCGACTGTTCGTCGACCTGCGCAGTCCGGGTGAACGCGCTACCCATATCATCCCTTGGCCGGATCCCGCCCCCGAAATCTGTCCTTTGGAAGTGCTGCCCGATGTGCGGGCGGGTGGCACGGCGATCATGCAGCAACTGCTCGACGATGCGGATGGCAGTTGGACGCGCGCGCTTCTTCTTCGCAATTATGCGAGCATGCCGTCCGACTTCGCGCCTTCGGTGGGGCGTTTCTTCTCGGCACTCACAGACAAGGGCGATGCGGCCGCCATTGTCGCTTGTACGGCGGGGCAGGACCGGACCGGCTTCGTCATCGCGCTGCTGCTGTCTGCCCTCGGCGTGGCGGAAGATCAGGTCATGGCGGATTATATGCTGAGCTACCCCCATCTCGATACCGACCGGGTAGCGCGCTTTATCGCGAAGACGCTGGGTGGAGAAGATGAACGCGCGCCCTCGGCAGCGGCGATGCAATCGCTGCGCGTCGCGCCAGAGTATATGGCCGCCGCAATGGAGGCGCTGCGACGCGACTATGGCGATGTTGGGCGCTATCTCGCGCGCCATGGCGTGACTGACGATGTAATGCAGCGCGTAAAATCAGACATATTTGAATGATCCGACATATCAGGCGAAGGACGTGAAAATGGCAGGGAACAAGACTGTAGTGCTGGTGTCGCGACCAGCAGGGATGGTGTCGGAGGATATATTTGCAGTTGCCGATCTCGACGTGCCAACGGTCGAAGACGGACAGATACTCGTCCGTAATCAATATGCATCACTCGATCCGGGCATTCGCAAGACGCTCGCCGAAACCAACACCTATTGGGTTCCGACCCCGCTTGGCGCGCCGCTGACAGCGAATGTGGTCGGCGAAGTCATCGAGTCCCGCCATCCCGGTTTTCAGTCGGGCGATCTCGTTGTTGGCACTGGTCAGTTGCAAGAGATTTCGGCCTTTGCGCCCGGCCCGATGTGCTGGAAAATCGATCCAGCATCCGAGTTGCCGTTGAGCGCGAGCCTCGGCATTCTTGGCGCGACCGGCCTCACGGCCTATTTCGGCCTGATCGAGGTGGGGCAACCCAAGGTAGGTGAGACCGTGCTGGTTTCAGGTGCGGCGGGCGCCGTCGGTTCGGCCGTCGGGCAGATCGCGAAGATCAAGGGCTGCCGCGTCGTCGGCATTGCTGGTGGCCCGGTCAAGACCAAGCGTTTGGTAGAGGAGTTCGGCTTTGATGCCGCCATCGACTATCGGGGAAAGACTCGTGAACAGCTTGAGGCGGAAATTCGTCTGCATTGCCCGAATGGTGTCGACGTTTTTTTCGACAATGTCGGTGGCATCCAGCTCGACGCTGCGCTCGCAAATATGAATTGGAAAGGCCGCATGGCAATCTGTGGCCTAATTTCGGAATACAATCTCGATGGCCCGCCCGCACCAATGCAAAATCTGTTCAGCATTGTCGGCAAGACCTTGCGCGTCGAGGGTTTTCTCAGCTTCGTCTATGCCGACCTGTTTCCGCAGGCCCTGCGCGAGATGGAGCAGTGGATCAAGGAAGGTCGGCTCGTCTGGCGCGAGCATGTCGAGGACGGGATTGAATCCGCTCCGGGCGTCTTCGTCATGGGAGCCTTCAGCTGCTCTGCTAATGTATTGCCCGTATCGACGAGTTGGTGATCGCGATCGAGCTGTCCCAGTTCTGTTTGTAGCCGCAGCGGATTGGTCAGCAGTTCCGTCATCGCGATACGGACCAGTGATTCAAGATCGCCGGCGGGGAGACGCCAGGTCGGTTCCGATATGCCTTCCACTGGCTTAGATACATAATAACGATAGCGCCTCGTGCCCTTGCGGCCATGTGCCACGGTCATGGGGCGTCCCAACCCATCGACGAGCATATAGCGCAGGATAGAGGGCTGACCTGTGTGGGGACGAAGGGCATTGTTGTTGAGCAACGCTTGCGATGCATCCCAATGTTCTCTGGAGATGATGCCCTGATGCTCACCTTGATAAAGCGCCTCCTTATGCGGGATCAGCCCGGCGTAGATCACATTGCGAATGATCCAATAGAGCGCGCCGGATTTGAACGGCTGGCCGCCGATGGTCCGGCCATCCTTCATCGTCCGTAGCCGGGATGCGATCCCTCGGGCTGCCAGATCATCGGCCAGGGCTTTGAGCGAGCCACAGGCCTGATGGCGTTGGAAGATCAGTCTGACGGTTTCCGCTTCCTCAGGGATGATGATCAGCTTTCGATCTTTGACCATATATCCCAATGGTACCGGTCCCCCCATCCACATCCCCTTCTTCTTGGAGGCTGCCACCTTATCCCGAATGCGTTCCCCGGCGACCTCGCGCTCGAACTGGGCAAAGGACAACAAGACATTGAGGGTCAGACGCCCCATGCTGGTGGTCGTGTTGAATGCCTGGGTGATTGAGACGAAGCTCGCCTTGTTACGATCAAGGATGTCAACGATCCGGGCGAAGTCTGACAAGGCCCTTGTCAGGCGATCAACCTTATAGACGACGATGACATCAACGCGCCCGGCTTCAATCTCCGCCAGCAGTTGCTTGAGAGCGGGACGCTCCATATTCCCGCCCGAATAACCGCCATCATCATAACAGTCCGGCATCTGCACCCAGCCCTCATGGCGCTGGCTGACGATATAGGCGGCACAGGCTTCACGTTGGGCATCAAGGCTATTGAACTCCTGCTCCAGTCCCTCCTCGGTCGATTTACGAGTATAGATGGCGCACCGGATTTGTTTGACGCCCGCCGACGGTCCTGATGGCGCATTGGACCGCACCGCCGAGCTACGCCGCGCCATGACATTGCTCCTGCACCCGGCCCTTCATCTGCGGCTTGCGCACTGGTGGTCGTGAGGGTCGTCGGAGTCCGAAGAACCGTGGGCCAGACCAATGGGCCTTGGTGATGTCGCGGGCGATATGGGAGAGCGAACCATAATGCCGGTCCGCATAAGTAAACCCCTCATCGGTCACCATCACTGCATGGACGTGCCCATTCCACTCCCGCAGTAATCGAGTCCCCGGTTTGAGCCTGATCTCAGGCTCACACACGTCGACCTCGCCATCACTCATTAGCGCATCCAGCATCCGCAGTGCTGACGGTGGCAGGCTGCCTAATCTCTCCTGCTGAAGGTGATGGGCCAATGATAACCGCAACAACGAGATCGGCACTTGAGGGGCGGCCTCGCCGAATATCTGCTGCCACTCGGTTTTGACAGCAGCGGGTGAGAGGATCGACAGGTTCGCCACCCTGTCTGACACCTCGCGCGTCATTGTGCTGCACCAATGAGGTAATAGCAGGCCACACCATCCCTGATGGCGTGTTCGACCGCATAGCCACGTTTACGCAAGCCACTCAACGCCGCGCGGATACTATGCGGTTGCCAGCCGGTGAGTTCGCCCAAATCAGCGAGAGCCACGCCGTCCTTCTGGCCAAGCAAATGTAGCACCTGCGCCATCTTGCTGTCGGGACGAGGACACCAGCGTTGCGAGGGGGCGTTCTGCTGGGAATGTGCATTGATCATGGGGGTGTCTCCAGATGGAGCCGGCACCGCACCCGCTCCCACCACCCAATGCCCTGATGGTCACACCATCAAGGCCAACACCCGGCACCGTCAACTCGGCGACCGCTCAGACACACCAATGCTCCGAAACATGAAGAAGTCGAGTGCTTTGGTAAAATGCTTATTGATAATCTAGAGCGCACATATGCAACGTCTGACAGGGGCGACGATCGACCGCGATATTCGCTGGATCGAAAATACCGTTTCAATCCACGCCACCGTGAAGGGACGCTCCTTGCCGATGGTGTAATGATGTCGATTAGGGCTATATTACCAAAGTCTATGCGATACCGCCCACAAATCCGCTTGTTTCCCCTGCCCTCGGCATCGCCATCCGCATCGAACCACCGCAACCCCGTTGATTGCATTTGGCGCGCTGCTCCACCTGATACAGCCAAAGCTGCACAGCGCCTGCGCGCGCCAGCAACGCCTCGCCGGTCAGATAGCGGACATGGCCGCATTTCCGACAGGTGAGTTCCAGCCTGTCACCCGGTTCAAGGTCCAGCACCTGCAAATTAGCCTTCCAGTTCATTGAAAGTCCTCGGCAGCCGGAATCCGCGTAAAGCTGATCTTACCACCCACATTGCCGCCTGCGGGTGGTAGCCACGGTCCTAGGCTGGCAACAGTACGCCCGAAACGAGCGTTCAGACCGTCAATTGCCGCGCCCACGGCTTCCCATTTCTGGCGGTCATGATCGTCATTCAGTAGCATGTCGAGTTGACGCGCCGTTGCGGGCGTCAGGTCGCATAACGTGACGCCAACGCGCATAACGCGCACTTTAGGCCCAACCGCTGCGCGCATCTGTTCCCACATGGTTGCCAGGGCCGCGAGTACCGCCTGATCGTCATTCACCTGCGGCAATCTTTGCATAGTAGACCAGTCATCATCATAAAACCGGAGCCAGAGCATCAGGCCGCTGCAATAATAGTCCGCCCGACGCATCCGCCGCGCCGCCTTGGTAAGTAAGAGACGGGCGACCTGATAAGCTGCATCCAGACTGCGGGCATCAGGCGGCAATACGCGGGCATGGCCGAACATCGCCCGACCCGATGCAGGGGATTCTATCGCATAGCCATGAAGCGCATACCAAAGGCGTTCACCCGTCACATTGCGCCAGATCGCCCGCATCTGCTTGGGGGCCAACTCAAGCAGATGGCCGGTTGTGCTGACGCGATGGCCTGCCAGCCGCTTGGCCATGCGCCTGCCGACACCGGGAATATCCTCCAAAGGCACTTTAAGGAGAGGCCCGGGCATCAGGTGCGGATGCCAGATGGTCAGGCCATCCGGCTTTTGCGTGCCGCCCGCAATCTTGGCGAGGTGACGATTGGCGGCAAAGCCGATGGAACAGGTAATCGTCGCGCCGATATTATACCGAATTGTGCGCTTGATCCGCATCGCCAATCCAGATGGATCGCTACGTTGGCTTTCATCCAGCGTGCAGGCCAATTCATCAATCGACTTGACGGTATCAATCGGAATGACAGAGGCAATCTCCGCCAGCAGCGCATTATGTGCCCTGCGATAGAGATCAGGCTTTTGCGGCACCAACACAAGGTCCCGACAAATGCGCCGCGCCTCATCAACCATCATGACGTTTTTTACGCCATAGGCTTTGGCCTCCTTGCTGCACGCGATAATGCAGGTTCGCCCGCCCTCATAAGGCACGACGCCAACCGGACGCCCCCTTAAACGAGGGTCACGCTGCTGCTCGACGCTGGCAAAGAAGCCGTCGAAGTCGAGATACAGATGTTCAATGGTCGCAGGCTTGCGCATGGGTCTGCCGAATCGGGAATGATCCGACAAAAAGAACATAATAAGAACATTTGCGCAAGGCACCGACGGAATATAGGTGGCGGCTGTTGACGCCTACGCGAGACCGGATTCTGCTTACGCGACGAAATGAGCCAGGTCTCGTTAGCGAAGCATTGTAAGCCTCGAGCGGGTACACCCCAAATTCTCAACTGCCCCGCAGATTGAGATCGCGGACAGGCACAAACGCTCGATTCGTCTCAGCGGCTCGACGGGCCTTTTCCTCTAGCACATCGATCAAGGACACCGAGCCCGATAGAACCTGATGGAGGTCGAGAGCATCCATGCAAATGAGGTTGGTCTGCCGTCCCCGAGCAAAGGCCTCAAGCCCTTCATCCGTGAAACCGGAATAGCTGACAAACAACCCACGTGACCAAGCTGCCTTGCCAGAGACTTTTCCTGAAAAGGTCATCAGATCAGCAAAGCCGATTTTGGGGCCATGCCACTTTGCTTCGACAAGATAGGTATGACCTTGCAGTTTGAAGCTACCATCGATCTGCTCGCCAACGACGCGAAACGATTCTCGCGATGCGAGCCCGAAGCCAGCAAACAGATCTTTGATGAAGCCCTCAAAGCGCAGCCCGCGAATTTGTGGGGCCAACCCAGAAATCTGGATGAGCAATGCCCCGAGTTCTTGTCGTTTGGCCGCGCCAAGGTCTTGCGACGGCGCCCCATTTGCTTCGCCCATAAGCCACTCAACGCAGCGCGAATGCTATGGGGTTGCGAGGGGACATTCTGCTGGGAATGTGCATTGATCATGGGGGTGTCTCCAGATGGAGCAAACACCGCGCCCGCTCCCACCACCAAATGCCCTGATGGACGCACCATCAAGGCTAGCACCCCGCACCGTCATCTCGACGACCGATCAAACACACCAATGCTCGAAAACATTAGGAAGTCGAGCTGATTGGTGAAATGCGGACCGACAGTCTTGAGAACGCATATGCGACGTCTGACAGGCGCGCTGCCTAGAAGAGAGATTCTCGACGCACACAACGTGGTCATCCCGTCTGTAAAACTGTATCGAGGGTTCAAATCCCTGTCGATCTCACGCCACATTCTGGGGCATTGTCAAAGTAAATGGTATGAACGTCGGGATGTTGGCAATCTAGAAAATCGACCAAGCCCTCCAATCCATTCTGGGGCTTCAACTCCCCGCCCATTGCAGTGACAATCATCATCCGATAAGTGCCTAGATTACAAAATATGAGAGGGCATTAAATATGAGCTTTAAGTATGCAATAATCGTTGCAGCATTGTGTTTTTCACTGCCTGCTTTCGCTGAGCCCCTCAGCCCGGATTCAATCGTAGCACTGTCCTCTATGGGACTAGGTGATGAGGCTATTATTGCAAAGATTAAGTCCTCTGAGTCGAAGTTTGATCTCACTACAGATCAGATGATATACTTGAAGAAAAAAGGTGTGACCGGACCTGTTATTGCAGCCATGCTCAACGGAGGAGGGATGTCAACACAGTCAACCATGTCCGTCGATTCTCCCGATCCAATGGTGCCTCATCCGTCCGGCGTATATTTGTTAGACTACAGCGGGCAAGAACAAAAAATGATCAAAATTGATGCAACTGTAACCAACCAAGCCAAGACTGGGGGTATCTTTGGTTATGCGCTAACGGGCGGCCTCGCATCAATGAGCGTCAAAGCCGCCATTCAGAATGAAACAGCTAGAGTTCGAGCCAAGGGTCAGCCATTCTTTTACTTCTTCTTTGATGAATCGAATGCGACCAATGGGCAATCCAATGGTGCATGGCTGGCTGGGACGGCCGCAACAGTTTCATCGCCAGGTGAATTCACATTAATTAAACTGAACAAGAAGGATGGCCGCAGAGAGGCTCGCGTTGGCAGCGTCAACATCGCTGGTGCAAAAACGGGGGTGATGGATAAGGACAGGATACAATTCGACTATAAAATGGTCCGCCCCGGTGTCTACAAAGCCAAGATGACTACTCCGCTTGAGTCCGGCGAATATGGGTTCATCTACGCAATTGCTGGATCAGGATCGGGAGGTGCTCTGACCGCCCGAATATTCGATTTTTCGGTAGAATAAAAGAGCCGTTTCAAAGCAATTGGCCGCCCTCTGGCCGAACCCAAGGGCGCGTCGCTGCTCGGACCAATCATTGGGGAGACAAGATAGGCGGAGCAGAGTGCGACTGGTCAGTTCAACCGGCTGACTCCGGCAAGGATGGCCATGATGATATCGGGGGCGAGATGTCCGTCATCCAAACATTTGGCTCAGATTGCGGCATAGCTTAGCGGAGGATCGGCCTTGAGGTGACAAGGTGAAAGTGGTCCAGTTGCAAGGCAGGCTTTTCCGGCGGATTTTTTGAAGAGAGGCGTTGATCTGCCCTCTTCAGAGTGGTCCAAAATATCTGCTATATTGGGTCACTCTGAAGGGGGCAGATCATCTTGGAAAATCGAGATCGGCATATACTAGTGCACATCAGAAGGTATCCGGGGCAGGATGGGCTCGCCGACATTCAGCGATGTTAAGCAACACCTAATGATCAGGTCCCTATATCCAATGCCTTCCTCTAAGTCTGTGCGTCGTGATTTCTCTGTTTCGTCAATCTCTGCACCCTCCTCGACTGCCCGCCGACGCGGCAGCAAGCCGGAACCCATCGTCGGACACCCGGAACCGTTGTTCACGGAATGGATCGAGCCACCAACGTTTCATGAATCGTTGGCGCTCCACATGCGCCGACATGCCGACACCTATTGGGGGCTGTGGAAAGCGCTTGTTCAGCCGAATGAACGTTTTGATCGAACAACGCTTCGATCGTGGACTTCTGGTCGACGCGCACCTCGCAGCGCCAGCAGCTTCGAGATGCTGGCACGGATCGAGCATCGCTACCGTCTGCCGACAGGACATTTTCGTTCGCTGCTGCCGCATAAGTCGCGGGCCACGACGGGGCATAAACTGGCCGGGATTGAGCCTGCCGAGCGACGCCGTCTCGCATGGCACTTGCCGGACGACTTTAATGACCGCCCCCTTAAAGAACGCAAAGAAATCGTCGAATGGGTGCGCACCCACATCATTTCTGGGTCAACCGAATACCGCCGCTTCCAGGCTGAGGCCATGAAGCATCGTTATTTCAGCATGCACTGGAATGGCCGATGCCGTGAGAAGGCTCGCAACTGCCACAGCCGGTCTACATATCCAGTTCTTCATTATCATTGCCGCCCTATAAATGTCGACGATCAGTGAAGTTGACAGGCCCTCTGAGTGACCGGAAGTCAAGTCGAATGTCATTGATCACTTTCATATTACCTGTCGCCGGATTGGCGTCAGAATGACGATGAGCGATGCCAGACTGACTGGCCCCCGCTCACATTACCTGCGACTTCACCTCATGCGATGAGTGACATTCGACTTGACACCACCGGATTTTCACCAGCATGTAAACGGTGAGGGCTGGATTGCGCAGCCTTCACCTCATCTACTGACAACTAATCCCGATCATCTGCGACGCCCATCGGCGGCGGACGTGCATGACGGTGCACGGGAGACGATTGACTAAACTAGGAAAGGAGGCAAGGCATGCCTTTTGATCTCTTTATCAGCGATATACCGCCATCAGGATTGCCTGGATTCAAGATTCAGGCAGGGTGGCTTGAGCGAATTGAATTACCACTCCCCAAAGAGGCTATTCGAGAAATCTGGTCACCGGGATACCGGGATCGATATGCGATTATCAGCCTTGGCGAGATACGTGGCCTTCAGCGTTACCAGGACCTCAAGGCAAACGAGCCAATCGTTTTGGAGGAGTTTGAGCAGTACACAGCGCGTTGGGCTGACCCTGCGCCGCTGGTTCTTCACTGGCAGGAATGGGACTAGGTGCGATGCACATCCAGTCCTGATGCTGCGCCCTCGTCAGCATATCCTATGTACGTAGGCGGGACACTGCTCCCCGGCTATCAATCAAGCAGCATCCCCGGCTTGATCCCGAACGGCTTGGCCAGCTTTTCGACGATGGTGATGGTAGGATTGCGTGCACCGCGCTCAATGTCACTGACATAGGTGCGATGAATACCCGCCTCGAACGCAAACGCCTCTTGGCTCCAGCCCTTTTCGAGGCGAAGCCGTTTAATATTACGGCCAAGGCGGTGCTGAATATCCACCGCCCATGCCTGCAGTGGCGTCGACGATCAATCTACAGACGATCAGTGACATTCAACTTGACTTGAGGGTTGAATGAAGCGCCAGTGATGTCACTTATCGTCGATAGGGAAGTCCATGGACGCATTCGAACAGCTCGCTGCCGAGATCCTCTGGAACGAGGGCTATTGGGTACAGACCTGCGTCAAGGTGGAACTTGGCCGGGAAGACAAGGAGCGGATCCGTCGGCCATCATCCCCACGGTGGGAGATTGATCTGGTTGCCTATCATCCCGCAAAAAATGAACTGCTGGCACTTGAATGCAAGAGCTACCTGGACTCCGGTGGCGTGCATGCGGCCCATTTTGGGAGCGGTTCGCGCTACGCGCATCGTTACAAGCTGTTCCATGACGATGTGCTACGTGAAACGATCCTAAGGTGTCTGAATACACAATTCGTGGAACGCGGATTGTGCTTGCCTGATGCCACTGTGCGACTGGGTCTGATCTATGCCCACGCAACCCCTTACAATACGGCACTGCTTGCCCGCCATTTCGACGACAATGACTGGATCTTATGGGGTCCCGATTGGCTGCGGGCAAAGCTGAACCGCTTCGCCAGTGGAAAATATGACAATTCCATCGCTGCGGTTGTCGCAAAGGTGCTACTGCGGGGAGCCGACGACATGATACAGGGAACACCTGCAGAGGGGCAGGCAGCCTTATCGAGCTAGCACCTGCCCTCTGAATAGATATCAAACCTTTGGTCCGTCTGGATGAAGTCGGCTTCGATCGGCGTTCATGCAGCAGTTCTCGGATCGCGCCGCTGCGTTGTCAGGACCTTTCCGGAACGCCGAGGGCTAGTGCGAACAGAAACAACGCTTAGCTGAAATCATCACGGAAACGTCCTATCTGATGCATCCGCTCGTGAAGGATGGTCACGATGCCTACCGTACCGTCGCTCAGAATCTTCCAGTAAATGAAATGGCTCTCGTAATGGCAAACATAGCCACTGACGCCAAAGTCGGCAGGTATGGGGCGCCATGGAAACGCGCGCGCCGCTATGTCGTCGAAGCGGGTGAACAAGCCGCGAATGTAGCGTTCTGCCTGCTCCTCACCCCAAATTTCACGCGTGTAGACATAGATTTCGTCCAGCCTCTCGCCGGCGGATCTCTGGATGCGATAGGCGCTCATGCAGTGCGGCGAGCGCGATTGCGGCTGATCAGATCGTCAGCTGTGAGCGTGGTATAGGCAGTATCTGGTGCGGCAAAGGCGACGTTGAGTTCAGCCCTCAACCGGTCGAATGTCTCCCGCTCAACCCGCTCCTTATCCCGGCGGATCAGATCTCGAACATATTCGCTAACATTCTCATAGGCTCCGGTTTCGCCTATGTTGGCACTGACGAAATCGCCGAGAGCGCCGCTGACACGGACATTGAGTGTCATCTGTGTGGACATAAGAGCCTCCTGATAGAATGTCCTCAATATAAGGGATAATCTTTACAAAAGCAATTAGGAAAGGCATCTCGGGGATGTCCGTCGCGCTCTGAGGGCTGACCTCATGTATAGATATCAACCCCCGTAGACCGTCCAGACGCAGTCGGTTTCGATCGGCGTTCATGCAGCAGCTCCCGGATCGCGCCGCTGCGTTGTCAGGACCTCTCTGGAGCGCCGAGGGCGTGCAGCGAAGCTTCGTGCGGACTGTAACCTTACTCCGGCAGCCGAACAAATCCTGCCCTGCTGGCAGTTCGGGCATTTTCTTCGGTAAGCCAGATGATACGGTCGGACCCAATGGTAAGACTGTGTCCATTCATGCAAATGAACTGGTTGATACCAGCTGGCGCACGCATCCTGACCGTGCAGTGATGATGAAAGGCTTCCCGCTTCTCCGCCTCCTGGCGTATGTAATGCCACAGCCCTCCGGGATTTCCCTCATCCCGAAACCATGCGAGCGCTTGCGAGGTCGAGTCCACCTGATCGTCGTGCCGGAGGCCGGGAAAACCGCAAAGCTCATGGAGGTAGTCTTCCAGCCAGACCGCCGAGTGCGGCAGCAGGACACGGCCCTCTTCAAATATTGCGCTGACGCCTTCCAGGCGCTCCACCTTGCCTTTGACCGGCTTTATGGCTTTTACCTTCCAGAAGCCGGAAGCAGGCAGATCCTTGAGCAGGCTTTCACCTGAGCCCTTGTCCTCAATCAGTACCCAGTCAGCCCGGTGACGGTCGGCTTCGTCAATTATCCGTTGCTTCAGAGCGGGAAACTCGAGCCGCACACGCACAACATCGATGAGGTAGTACCAGTTGCGCTTTATTGCCCAGGTCGTGCAGACGCTGTAATCGTTGTGCTGCCCGATCTTCGAGGCCGTATCCCAGGACTGGATGATCTGTTCGCACTCACCAAGCTCATACGGATGATAATAGCGGAACCAATCGTATTTCACCAGATTGCCCTCGACCGGCACTGGTGACTGCAGATACTGGCCTGAAAAGTGTCGACTGCCGAGCAGTCTCTTTTGTTCCTCGAGTACATGAAGTGGCTCACGATCGGGATGAAGCGCGTCGCCTTCCTGGCGCAGCACGCACCGCCTGCCGAATAGCCAAGCAAATTCGTGCACTGCGTCATGTGTGGCGATTGCCGGGAAGGACAGCATCTTGAAGGTACTTCCCGCCTTCTCGATAAGGTTGCCGATGACATCGTCTTCGTGAAGTCGTTGCATGACCACGACGATGCGGCCGGTCCGCTTATCGTTGAGGCGCGTGAACAAGCTGTGCTGGACCCAGTTGTTAATGGTGGTTCGTTCGGCATCAGAAAGGGCTTCGGATGGCTTCATTGGGTCATCGACCACAATGTAGTCGGCCCCGAAGCCGGTCAGGGTGCCGCCAATCGAGGTCGAGAACCTCGACCCGCCTGCAGTGGTCTCAAAGTTGCTCAGCGACTGGCGCCCCGGCATGAGCCGGGTGCTCGGGAATAACCGCTGGTACCATGTCGATTGTATCACCTGGCGGCAGTCACTTGCCATCTTGTCAGCCAGTTCTTGCCCATAACTGACGCAAATGATCCGCAGGCCTGGCTCGTGCCCCAGCAACCACGCGACCCAGGCGACCGAAATGATGATCGACTTGAGGCTGCGGGGCGGCATCGCCACCGTGAGCCGCTGATTGCGACCAAGGCGCATATCTTCGAGTGCCTCGATGATGACGTGAATGTGAAAGTTGTCGAGATATTCGACACCGGGGTTGAGCTCGGCAAAGACGCGCTGGACGAAAAGGGCAAGCTGTAGACGGGTCAGAGGATCGAACTCTGCATAGGTGATCGGTTTCATTGGTTGTCCTCCATGATGAATTGACGATAATCGGCGAGGAACCGCTCGACGATTTCCTGGTCGCTATGGTTCAAGGGTGCATCTGCCGGTCCTGCCGAGAGCTGCTGGGCCTCGGCCCGGGCTGCCATGTCGAGGAGTAGTTTTCCGGCTCGAATGTCACCGGAAGCACCCTTGTTGCGCCGCCGAGAAACGCGGTGAATTCCGCTTCGTTCTTCTCCCCGTTGCAGTTAACAAACGGTCGGTGCTGGATCTTTCCCAGCCCGCTGACATGGCCTGCCATGGGAACATTGTAGGGTGGATCGGTCGAGACGACGTCGGCAAGGTCGTCGCCCATCAATGCCGCGTACGAGGCATGCTGGAGGGCGTCGGCACACATGATACGATGATCGCCAAGGAACCAGATGTCACCAACCGCGGCAATTGCGGGGCCGGGTTCCGGCAGTTCCTCATCACGCGCCTCCTCGTCTTCGGGCGTCATCACCATGAGGTCGATCTCACCGACCGAAAACCCGGTGACCTCGATATCAAAGTCCAGATCTGCCTCGGACAGTTCCAACAAGATTGCCGAGAGATTGTCGCGGTTCCAGCTGCTGAGGTCATGCAGCCGGTTGTCGGCAATCATGAAGGCTCGACGCTGATTTTCACTGAGGTGTATCAGGCGGATGACGGCGATTTCGGTCATGCCGAGCAGCTTGGCAGCTTCATATCTGCCATGTCCGGCGACGAGTTGACCACTCTCGTCGGCCAGAACCGGCACGTTGAAGTTGAACTCGGCGATGCTTTTGGCCAGTGCCTTCACATGGCGGGCCTTGTGGTCGCGTGGGTTACGGGGATCAGGTCGTATCTGATCGATCGGCACATATTCGATGATGTGCCGTGTCAGTTGCTGGGGTCGTTTCATGGCATCGCTTCCTGTGTTGTAGGAGCTGCCTATTGATATCGGGTTACGCTTTCTTGCCAGGGGCAAAAACCTGCCCGGGTTCGATCCAGCGCAGGTCGATCAGTTGCGACGCCATCAGTTCGCATGTCGGTGTCGCCCGGATGTAGCCTGCGATTTCACAGGCCTTCGATACCCACCGCCGTAGGAAATCCAGATCATCATAGGCGAGCTCCATCGGGGCACCTGCAGCCGATTTCTCGCGGGCTAGCCACGCAAGTGCTGCCGCAAGATGGGCCATCGGATAACGTTTCCGGACCTGGCGTTTTTTGACGTCATGCACCCACATAAGATATTTTTCTTCTCCCGCATTGGCACTATTTGGCCAGAGGTATTGCACGATAAAATCAAGGCTGAGCTGCCGGCGCTGTCCATTGACGACGGGTAGCTCGCCAGTCGCTGCTTCCTTGACCAGTGCGAGCACAGCAGCCCCCATGCGATGTGCTTCTTCGAAGTTGGTAATGATGCCCTCGCGACCAGTGCGTACCTGGCGGGGATTGTATGTCGGGAACCTCGCCAGGAGTTCGCTCCGGCTTTCAGGATTTTGTTCGATCATCACCGCAATCCGATCAGCGCATACGGATTTGATTAGCCTTTGCGTTCGCGCAGCAGTGGCACTGGGATAGGCAAGGCGGATGTGCAGGTGGGCCGCAATCTCCCATGGCTCAAGCCGGGTTGTATCCAGCACGAGCTCGCGCTGATTATCTGCCATCACGATGCACCTGTTATGCCCGAAGTTTCACCTGATACTGCCCTGTTATAGTCCTGTTTTTCAACCCCATTGAAATCAGGCCTGGAGCTTTGATTTTCATCACTTTCCAGAGGTTTGGGTATTTTAGAACGCCAACATAGCCTGTTTCTGGCGGGAAAATCAGAAGAAAACAGGTAATAACAGGAAAAACAGGCTTGGAGACTGGTCCCTGACACCATGCGCTACGCACCATTCACTCCCTCAGATAACCCTATATTCGGGTCTCAGTATAAACTGGTGGGTGAATGGCGCGGTTCCGCGCCATTTGCGACGACCCATTTTGGGTTGAGGACAGAGACGCGGACCTTTGGTGGCTCAAAGCCGCCAATATCGCCCGCCGTCTCAACTAGCCACTTTGCTGTCCTCAAACCTGTTTGCGGAAAATTCGGCCTATTGCAGCTGCAGAGCATCCAATAAAAAACCGGCCCAACAGGCCGGCGATGCACTCATTAGATGAACGGCTGCGATCAACCAAACCCAAGGACTCGTCGCTGCTCGGTCCAGTCATTGGGGAGACACGATAAACGGAGCAGCGAGCGAGATGTCAGTTCAACTGGCTGACGCCCAGATAAGACGGCCATAATGATATCGGGTGCGAGAAAATTGAGCCGCGCCAATCGCACCAGATGACTGCGCTGATGGCTGTCGAATGCAGGCTGTCGTGTCACCAGTTGCTGCCATGCAGCTCGGCCAGATGCCAGCAACCGGATCAACCGCTCATCCCGTTCTGCCCGTCGACTATCTGGGGCCGTGAACACAAGGCGCAGTTCATGTCCTCTACGCCGTAGGCAGACCGGCACGGTCAATCGCACCTGATGGCCGATGGGCAATGACGTGTTGGCAATGCCGAGCTTATTAATCAGTGCTGCACCCTCCATGCAGATCATGATCTCGTCCTGCTTGAGCGTAATGGCTGCTTGCAGATCTTCCAGCAGGGCCCGCATGGACATGGGGGCCTTCAGCTGCTCTGCTAATCTGTGACCCGCATCGGCGAGTTGATGATCGCGATCGAGCTGTCCCAGTTCGGTTTGCAGACGTAGCGGATTGTTCAGCAGTTCCAACATCGCGATACGGACCAAAGATTCGAGATCCCCTGCGGGGAGGCGCCAGGTCGGTTTCGATATGCCATCCACTGGCTTCGACACATAATAACGATAACGTCGCGTACCCTTGCGGCCATGCGCCACGATCATGGATCGTCCCAACCCATCGACGATCATATAGCGCAGGATCGAGCGCTGACCGGTGTGGGGACGCAGGGCATTATTGTTGAGCAGTGCTTGCGATGCATCCCAATGCTCTCTGGAGATGATGCCCTGATGCTCTCCTTGATAGAGTGCCTCCTTATGTGGGATCAGCCCGGCATAAATCACATTGCGAATGATCCAATAGAGCGCGCCGGATTTGAACGGCTGGCCACCAATGGTCCGGCCATCCTTCATCGTCCGTAGCCGGGATGTAATCCCCCGGGCCGCCAGATCATCCGCCAGGGCTTTGAGCGAACCACAGGCCTGATGGCGTTGGAAGATCAGCCTGACGGTCTCGGCTTCCTCCGGGATGATGATCAGCTTTCGATCTTTGACCATATATCCCAATGGCACAGGTCCCCCCATCCACATCCCCTTCTTCTTGGAGGAGGCTACCTTATCCCGGATCCGTTCTCCGGTGACCTCGCGCTCGAACTGGGCAAAGGACAACAAGACATTGAGGGTAAGGCGTCCCATGCTGGTGGTCGTGTTGAATGCCTGCGTAACCGAGACGAAGCTCGCCTTGCTGCGATCGAGGATCTCAACGATCCGGGCAAAGTCTGACAAGGCCCTTGTCAGGCGATCGACCTTATAGACGACGATGACATCCACACGCCCGGCCTCAATCTCGGCTAACAGTTGCTTGAGGGCAGGCCGCTCCATATTTCCGCCGGAATAACCACCATCATCATAATAGTCCGGCATCTGCACCCAGCCCTCATGGCGCTGGCTCACGATATAGGCAGCACAGGCTTCCCGTTGAGCATCGAGGCTATTGAACTCCTGCTCCAGTCCCTCCTCTGTCGATTTACGGGTATAGATGGCGCAGCGGATTTGTTTGACGCTCGCTGACTGTCCTGAAGGCACATTAGGCCGTACTGCCGAACTACGCCGCGCCATGGTTTTGCTCCTGTTCCCGGCACTTCATCTGCGGCTTGCGAGTTGGCGGCCGTGCTGGTCGTCGGAGACCGAAAAACCGCGGGCCGGACCAATGGGCATTGGTGATGTCGCGGGCGATATGGGAGAGCGAACCATAATGCCGGTCGGCATAGGTAAACCCCGCTTCCGTCACCATCACTGCATGGACATGCCCGTTCCACTCCCGCAGCAATCGGGTCCCTGGCTTGAGACGGATCTCGGGCTCACACACATCAACCTCGCCATCACTCATCAGTGCATCCAGCATCCGGACTGCTGACAGTGGCAGGCCGCCCAGTTTCTCCTGCTGCAGATGGTGTGCCAGCGATAGCCGCAACTTCGAGATCGGTATTTGAGGGACCTCCTCGCCGAATAGCTGCTGCCACTCGGCTTTGGTCTCCGCAGGTGACAGTGTGGAAAGATGCGCCACCCTGTCTGACACCTCGCGCATCATTGTTCTGCGCTAACAAGGTAATAGTGGGCCACGCCGTCCCTGATGGCGTGTTCGACCACATAACCACGTTTACGCAAGCCACTCAACGCAGCGCGGATGCTATGCGGTTGCCAACCGGTGAGTTCGCCGAGGTCAGCGAGGGCGACGCCGTCCTTCTGGCCAAGCAGATGTAGCACCTGTACCATCTTGCTATCGGGACGAGGACGCCATTCTTGTGAGGGGGTGTTCTGATGGGAATGTGTATTGATCATGGGGGTGTCTCCAGATGGAGCGGACACGGCGCCCGCTTCCACCACCCAATGCCCTGATGATCACACCATCAAGGCCAGCACCCGGCACCGTCAACTCGACGACTGCTCAAACACACCAATGCTCCAAAACATTTGGAAGTCGAGTACTTTGGTGAAATACGGGCTGAGAGTTTAATAATCACAAATTCGGCCCCTAGCGAGCCGTGCCAAAGAAATGCAGACCGAGGAGTGGAAATGCTCGCCACACATAACGCGACCATCCAGTCTTCGGAATTTTTGAGCGGATGATCCTCAATGTAAACCGCACTACATCCGATATGCACCCCTAACTACTATGCCCGTCAATAAAAGTACCGAAACGGGTGCACCAACCCGCACGTATAACAACGCCAAGCCATTGCCATCTACTCCACAAGGCATAAGGAATAGCCCGCCTTATTTTCTGCCGGACTAAAGAAATGACATCACATAGTGACCTCACGATCCGCCTACGCCGGGCAGCCTTCAACCGCGCGCTCGCAGATGCTGATCTCAATGCGATCGGCCCTCTCTTGGCTCAAAATGCTGTTCTCGTCACCGGCACTGATAGTGCGGTCATTTCTGGTCGTAAGGCGCAGTTGCTCGCCTGGAAAAGAGAATTCACCGCACCCGCACGTACAATCTACACCCGGACACCGGAGACTGTTACAACCTCAAGCGTCGAGCCCATCGCCCTAGAGCATGGCCGCTGGCAAGGCGTCACGGCGGGCACAGATCAATCTGTGGCATCCGGCACCTACACCGCCAAGTGGCGCAACATTGATGCCGACTGGGTGATCGAGGCTGAGATCTACCTCACACTCGCCTGATGTCATCTACGGGCGCCATGTACTAAGGCGGCTAAACGTCTGACCGGAAAATCTCTCTCTGCAGGAAGGCTTTACAATGCCCTATGCCAATTTATATACCATGTGATAAATTTAAATCTGGATTTCAAAGTGCGAGACCTACGGAGAAATTTGCGAGTTCTCTTCACTCAGATGATCGATAACACAATCGGACGGACGGCATGCCCAGTACCTGTTCAGCCCGAACGCCACGAAGCGTCTGAATCAGGCCGCTTCGCCTGTCCTGAGCGCGCACACAAGAATTCCAGACTGGCATAAATCAAAGAGGAAGTCGGAGCAAAACCATGAATCAGCGTGAAGTGCAATCCGTCGTGGTGACCGGTGGGGCCAAAGGTCTTGGCGCAGCAATCGTCAGACGTTTTGCCGCAGCCGGCGCCGACGTGCTGATCGCTGATCTAGACCTCAGCGCCGCCGAAGCACTAGCTGACGAGATCGGATGCGCGGCGATTAGCTGCGACGTCACTCGAGAAGATGACATCGCGGCGATCGTCGATCACGCTGTCGCACGCTTCGGTGGCCTTGACGTTATGGTCAACAATGCCGGGGTGATCGGAGCGGTCGGATCACTAATCGAAACGTCGGCCGAGGACTGGCACAGGACGCTGGCCGTCCATCTTGATGGCGTGTTGTTCGGATTAAAGCACGCCGGGCGCGTCATGAAGCCCCAAGGATATGGTGCTATCGTCTCGATGTCCTCAGCATCCGCGCTGGGCGGTGGATTCGGACCCCATGCCTATGTCGCAGCGAAGGCGGCAGTAATCGCGCTCACCCGCTCCGTAGCGTCGGAATATCTCAACTACGGCATCCGCGTAACGGCGGTCGCGCCTGGCATTGTAGAGACGCCGATGACGCAGGGGATGCAGAGTTCTCTCGCCACCGCCCCGGCGCCCTCGCAAGCCACTGCATTGCCAGTTACGCCGGCAGATGTGGCCGATGCCGTGTTTTTCCTGTCCAGCGCTTCAGGCGCAGCGGTCAATGGCCAAACGCTTGCGATCGATGGCGGGCTATTGGCGACAGGTGGGAGACTCAGCCGATTCCATTCGGCACCGACGAGTTTCGTCGGCAGTCTCTGAACCGCATTGATCATACCCGGCGGGATTAGATAAGTTCCGCTTAAACCTACCAGACTGGACGTGCAGGTTCTCACCTCAGCTTTTGCTTGCGCATCCTCGGCAAGGAAATGGCGCGGGCGTTTGAACACAATGGCACGCAGGGTTTCGACCCCTCCACCGCCGCCCTTGCTGCAAAGGCATTTGGTTAGGGGGAATTTTTGATTAGTCCCTCAAATGCCGCGTGGCGCTTGAGGGACTAATCAATCAAATATGTATCGCCCGCCCATAAGCGGCGAGCACGCTCTCGTGCATCGCTTCACTGATCGTCGGATGCGCGAACACCGTCTGCATCAACTCGACTTCAGTCGCCTCCAGCGTACGGCCCACGACATAGCCCTGAATCAGCTCCGTCACTTCCGCGCCGACCATATGCGCGCCGAGTAACTCGCCGGTCGCTTCATCAAACACGGTTTTGACGAACCCTTCCGCCTCGCCCAGCGCAATCGCCTTGCCATTGCCGATGAACGGGAATTTGCCGACCTTGACCTTATGCCCGGCTTCCTTGGCTTTCGCCTCGGTCATGCCAACAGAGGCAACCTGCGGGTGGCAATAGGTGCAGCCCGGAATATTCGCCTTGTCCATCGCATGCGGATGCGCGTCCTTGCCCAGCGCTTGCGCGATATGTTCCGCCGCAATCACGCCTTCATGGCTCGCCTTATGCGCGAGCCATGGCGCACCGGTCACATCGCCAATCGCATACACGCCCGGCACATTGGTGCGGCAGAATGCGTCGGTGACGAGATGGCCACGATCCGTCGTGATATTGAGCGCCTCCAGCCCGATGGCCTCGGTATTCGGGACAATCCCCACCGCGACGATGACATGACTGAACTCTTCCGAGGTAATCTTGCCGTCCGCGCCCTTGATCTCGGCGGTGACGCCCTTGGCATCGGTCTTGATCGCCTGCACGCCCGTTGAAGGCCGAATATCCATACCCTGCTTGGTCAATGCCTTGAGCATGAACTCGCTCACATCCGCATCTTCCACCGGCATGATCCGGTCGAGCATTTCGACCACGGTCACGCTCGCGCCCATGTCGTTATAGAAGCTCGCGAACTCGATCCCGATCGCGCCCGATCCGATCACCAACAGCTTCGTCGGCATTTCCGGCGGGGTCATCGCATGGCGATAGGTCCAGATACGCTCCCCATCCGCCTTGGCAAACGGCAGATCGCGGGCGCGAGCTCCCGTGGCGATAATGATGTTCTTGGCTGTGACATTGGTCACCTGCCCGTCCTTGGTGACGGCGATGCTGTCCTTGCCAGTCAATTTGCCATCGCCGAAATACACGGTGATCTTGTTCTTCTTCATCAGGCCAGTCACGCCCTGATTAAGCTGCTTGGCGACACCACGCGAGCGGGCGACAACCTTGGCGAGATCAAAGCCCGGCTTTTCAACCGACAGGCCGTATTTATCGGCCTGCTGCATATAATGATAGATTTCCGACGAACGCAGCAGCGCCTTGGTCGGGATGCAGCCCCAGTTGAGGCAGATGCCACCGAGGCTCTCGCGCTCGACAATCGCGGTTTTCAGCCCCAATTGCGCCGCACGGATCGCCGCCACATAACCGCCCGGGCCAGAGCCAAGAATTACGAGATCGAACTGGTCGGACATGAGATTATCCTCTCAAAATGTCATCAACTTATGAGATATATCAGGCTTAGATTACCCAATTACATGCCTGCAATTTGGCTCATACAAAGTCCATGCCCGACATGAATGCACATGATGGGATTGCATCGTGCGCTTCAAATCTTGTCAGTGAGCGCCGGGATAGCGCTGAACAGGTCAGCGACGAGGCCGATGTCAGCGACCTGAAAGATGGGCGCCTCCTCATCCTTGTTAATAGCGATGATCGTTTTGGAGTCCTTCATCCCAGCCAAATGCTGGATCGCGCCTGAAATACCGACCGCAATATAGACTTCAGGCGCCACGATCTTTCCGGTTTGTCCCACCTGATAGTCGTTAGGTACATAGCCTGCATCAACCGCTGCGCGGCTTGCCCCAATGGCCGCGCCCAGCTTGTCAGCCAATGGGAAGATGGTGGCCTGAAACGTTTCGGGATCCTTCAATGCGCGACCACCCGAAACGATCACCTTGGCACTGGTTAGTTCCGGACGCTCACTCTTGGCGATTTCTGATCCAACAAAGCTGGAAAGACCTGTATCATGCGCACTTGCAACCATGTCGATCACTGCCACACCGCCGGTGACTTCGGCTTTGGAAAAAGCAGTGCCACGCACAGTGATAACAAGCTTGGCATCACTGGATTCAACGGTGGCAATAACATTTCCAGCATAAATCGGACGGGTGAATGTCTTCGGGCCCTCAACCGAAAGGATGTCGGAAACCTGCATCACATCCAGCAGGGCAGCAACACGTGGCGCAATATTTTTGCCGGTGCTGGTAGCTGGGGCAACAAAGGCATCAAAGTCACACATCAGCGAAGTGATCAGCGGCGCGACATTTTCAGGCAACGCATTGGCATAGACGGCATCCTCCGCAAGGTGAACTTTACTCACGCCCGCAATCTTTGCGGCGGCCTCGGCGACACCAGCACAGCCCGCGCCCGCCACCAGCAGATGCGCCTCACCCAATTGGGTAGCAGCAGTTATCGCGGCCAACGTCGCGTCCTTGACCGACATGTTGTCATGTTCAACCCAAACAAGCACTTTTGCCATTACGCGACTCCCAGTTCTTTGAGTGCACTAGCCAGTGCATCAACATCAGCCACCTTGATGCCGGCCGCGCGGGCCGGCGGTTCTCCAACCTTGATCATCTTGAGACGTGTCGCAATATCCACACCATAGTGATCCGGCGTCTTGGTCGCGAGCGGCTTGGACTTAGCTTTCATGATGTTAGGTAGCGAGGCATAGCGCGGCTCGTTCAAGCGCAGATCGGCAGTAATCACAGCCGGAAGCTTCAACTTCACCGTCTCGATGCCACCATCAATCTCGCGTTTCACGACGACGAATTCGCCTTCCACTGTCACTTCATTGGCGAAAGTACCCTGTGGGCAGCCAAGCAACGCGGCAACCATCTGGCCCACCTGATTACTGTCGTCATCAATCGCCTGTTTTCCGGTGACGATCAGACCCGGCTGCTCCTCGTCAGTGATCGCTTTCACGATCTTAGCCACGGCCAGCGGTTCTACATCAACATTGTCATTGACCTGCACCAGAATGGCGCGGTCCGCCCCCATAGCCAGCGCCGTGCGAAGGGTTTCCTGCGCCTTGGCCGGACCGACCGAAATAGCCACGATTTCCGACACCACGCCTTTTTCCTTGAGGCGAACAGCCTCTTCGACTGCAATCTCGTCGAACGGATTTATGCTCATCTTGACATTGGCTAGGTCAACACCCGTGCCATCCGACTTCACGCGTGGCTTCACATTATAGTCGATCACGCGTTTCACGCAGACCAAGGCTTTCATGACCGGAACTCCATCGAGATTATATTAAAATATACATGGTGCGCGGAATCGAACCTGCGCTACCAAATCAAGACAAGCATCTGAATGAACTGTCAGCTGTTTCGCGCGGCTAACCGGCGTCCGGTGGAATCATGTAATGAACCGCAAAACGTCAATCTCTCGCAACGATCTACCTTGTTCTTTACGGCTGACCTGTACCTGTCCATGCCATCTGCATGATGGCTTGACTGACAGCATTGATTGGTCGACGCTCATTTTTTGGCGGCCTTCGAATGAAAGCCATAAAATATCCAAACGCTTTTTTACTGCAAAACCTATCGGCCGAGATTTTGTCGATGAAATGAAATATCCCCTTCCGATCATCAGCGATCGGAAGGGGATCTAACATCTAGGCCTTAGAGGACGAACCGGAACCCGGCTCGGAAGGTACGACCAACAACATCGTAGAGGAACGGATTAGTCCCCGAACCCACGGTGTTACCATTTTCCGAAGCCACAACAATTGGCGGCGCCGTATTCAACACATTATCGACCGACACGTAGAACACGCTGTTCTGGGCAATCCGATTGGTCTTGATGCCTACATAAGCATCAAGATACGCGATGGCCGGAACACGGCGAATGTCGATAAAGGTCGGTCCCCATGCATCGTCAAACTGTGCGGAACCGATCAGACGCCCCTTTAACTGGGTGGTGAAACGATCGTCATCATAGGTAACCGTTGCGACACCACGCCAATGGGGCACGCCTTCGGCCGCACCGGTGTTGTTGCTGACCTCACCTGCCCGTGTGATCGTAGTAGTCGGCGTCACGATGCTGAGCTTGTCAACATAATTGGCCAAAACCCGCATATCGAGCGTGCCGTTACCGACTGGCTTGGTATAGGACAGTTCAAAGTCCACGCCGCGCGCCTGTTCCAACTGAGCATTAAACGGCTTCAAGGCAATCGCCGTCAGAGCATTGGTGTTATCGCGGCTCACAAACTGGCAGAATTGCGTATTACCTGCGCTGCACTGATTGACAACGAACTGGCCTGAATAGCTTGCAATCGCGCCCTTGATCTTGATGTCATAATAATCGACCGAAGCGCGCAAGCCGGGCGCAAAGCCAGGCTGCAACACCAAGCCAACAGTCAAAGCGTCAGCCTTTTCCGGCTTCAGTGCCAGACTACCGCCGACAGTCTGGGTGATACGCACCTGCGCATTACCGTTCAACGGGTCGTTGATCGCCTGGTTGGTCACAAGGCCGGGCTGGAACAAATCCTGCAGATTGGGCGCGCGAATATCGCGTGAACGCGTCAGACGGAATTCAACCCCATTGATCGGTTCATATCGCACACCGCCCTTCCAGGTGGTAACCGACCCGCTAACGCTATAATCGGTGTAACGCGCTGCCAGGTTGAGATTCAACGAGCGCCCCAGAGCACTGTCTTTGAACACAGGCACACCAAGTTCGCCATAGACATCCTTGACATTGTACTTGCCAGAGAAGTTCTTGAAATTTCCTGCATAAAAAGCGCTGGCCTGCGAAATAGCGTCTGCATGCGCGACGGCCTTTTCCGTGCGATATTCAACACCGGTCGCCAGGCTCAACGGACCGGCAGGAAGGCTGACCAGATCACCCGCCAGGTTCAAGCTGGAAACCGTCTGCGTGTAACGCAGATCTTGACTCGATGTGCCCGTCACATAGGCAAGCGCGATATCGCTGATCGGCTGGCTACCGAATATATTGATCGGAACGCAACCGTTAGTCGGGCTGGCAATCGTCGAACGGCAGATCGGCTGCGAAGGATTGGAAGGATTAGCGACGACATCGGTGGCCAGATCATAATTAGCCTTGCGAGCCATCGACTTTGCAGCTGTGATAGAACGAGTCTGTCCATATTGGAAGCTGGCATCCCACTTCCAATTATCGCCCAAAGTGCCTTGTAAGCCTCCTTGGCCGCGATAACTGTCGCGATTAGCATAAACCTGAATGCGTCCAAGCTTGCTATCAAAGATCGACACCGGAATCGTCGTAACACTAGCGTTGGTCATCGCCGTTGCGACCGACGCTGGCAGATAGAAATTATCCCGGGCGACATTGACCGCAGTGTTGCCGATACGCCCATAATGGACGCTCTGATAACGGCCATCGGATCCCGCATAGCTGCCTTCAATAAATGCTTCGATATTGTCGGTCAGTTCATAGCTGGCACGGCCATAGATCGAATATTGCTTGACGGGAATTGACAACTGCTGGGTCGGCGCCTGATCGGCGAGGCTGTTAAACACAGCCTCATCGCCAATGTAAAAGGTACCGGCCTTACCCGTCATCGGGAAATTGGTGCCAGCAAGGGTGCCATCATTAGCAAAATAATAGCCCGCTAGCGGCCCAGACGTCACGATGCCGTTATTCGTGGCAAATTGCGAAGCCCATGGCGCTGCGAGATTTGTAGTCTGACCGGGCTGCCCGGCACGGGGGTTAGCAACAAACTTATACCCTTTGAACCACCCACGGTCGCGATAGAGGGCCTCCTTGTTCTCATTATATTTAGCACTAACGATGAAGTGCCCCCGGTCGCTGGCAAAGGCCGTTCCGAACGAGAGATCCGCCGACAGATTTTCGGCATCACCATAGTTCGAAACGCCCGCCTGCACGTTGCCCTTCAGACCCTTGAACTTGGTGTCGAGAACGAAGTTCACAACACCGGCCACGGCGTCAGACCCCCAAGCAGCAGAAGCACCACCGGTCACCACATCGACGCGCTTAACCAAAGCATCGGGGATTGTGTTGACGTCGACCGCCGCGGTCAGCGTGGTCGGCGTGACACGACGACCGTTCAGTAGCACGAGGGTGCGCTGGGCACCAAGGCTACGCAAGTTCATCAGATTGACACCGGCCTGACCGTTACCGATGCCACCCTTGTTAGTGCGCGGTGAAACACTACCAGCCAGCGCAGGCAATTGATTAACAAAGTCAGAGATCGTTGCCGGAGCGGCAAGCTGAATCTGCTTCTCGGTCAGTACACTAACCGGCGTCGGCGCATCGAACCCGGAAGTTTTCAGACGCGTGCCGGTAACCACGATCAAGGCATCATCGCTTGCAGCGGATTCAGACGAGGCCGGGGCATTGGCAATACCGACATCAGCCTCCTCGGCGAACGCCGGCGCAGAAAGAGCAACATAAAGCGCAAGGCACGAAACTGCGCCTAGCGAGTGGCTACGATGGAACTTCATAATATTCCCCTCCCAAAAAATCATGCGGAACGCCGAATCAATCGGTCATTGTATCACGCGTATTATTTTTATCTCACTTGGGCAGGATTGCAAGACATCTAGGGAAAAATTTTTATACGCGTTATACCTTTGGTGGTGATGCCTCTATGACGAGTAAAATCAATGTGTTTCCACTGCAACTTTCAATATTTTCCCGGGAAATTTCGCCCCGACCGGATAGGCAAATGTCACCGGCACCCCGCTATCTTTCCCGACATCGATTGTTTCTCCCTGTCCCGCATCAACCGCCGGGGTACGCGCTACTTGCCCGCAGGCATCAGCCTTGCCGTTGAACTCAATGCACATCTCTCCACCCGCAGACTTTCCGCCCTTGTGCGATGTAAAGCGGAACACCACGTGTGCGGAATCTGTTGAAACAGCCGAATGAGAAGAGACACGAAACTGGTCGTCAGATCGCTCTGAAGCCGCAACCATGACGGTTGGACGGCCATTGTCGAGATAGAAGCTCCACCCGCCGAACCAACTCCCCCGCGCAAACATAACTCCAGTCGAATTCGGGGCAACGCCCTTCAAATCAATCGTGACACTGAAAGATGCGGCCGTGAAAGAAGGCCCGACATCCTCGGCGATACTGATGTCCGATCCCCACCATTCATACAGACTACGATACTCCTCATAATGCCGTCTAGCTGCGGACAGCCTGTTGGGACTCAACTCATCATCAATCGGCAACACATTATTCCGCCTTGCCTCATCAAAGAATACGCCCTGCATTTCCTTCAGCCTGCCAGGCAAGCGGGCAGCGAGGTCTTCCGACTGACTATAGTCCTCATCCAGATTGTAGAGTTCCCATTGGTAACTTGACCATGCATCTCCGGGCGTTGCCTCGACCTTCCACGGCACCCGCTTGGGTGACGTACCCGCGAACCACCCATTCCTGTAGACGCCCCGATTTCCGAGCATTTCGAAATATTGTGTGCGGGCAGGCTCGGCCGCCTTGGGATTGGCGAAAGTGTATGCGAGGCTACGACCGGTTATTTCCTGCTGCAAGACACCATCTACTAAGCGCGGTTCAGGAATGCCCGTCGCTTCCAGGATCGTCGGCATTATATCCGTGACATGCGCAAACTGATTACGCGTAATCTCCGACGGAAATACATGGCCCGGCCAGCGTACCACTAGGCCATTCCGGATACCCCCTAGGTGTGAGGCAACCTGCTTCGTCCACTGGAACGGAGCCCCCATTCCCCACGCCCATCCCGCGGGATAAAGCGGCTGCGTTCCCGGCCCACCCATATCGGCCAGATAATTGAGATCGTTCTCTAAAGTGCGCCGTACGGCAAGCCCGTTCTTGTGATGCCCGATTTCATTGAAAGTGCCATTGAGACCGCCTTCAGCGCTTGCACCATTATCCCCTTCGATGAAGAATATCATCGTATTGTCGAGTTGTCCCATGCGGCGCAACTCGGCGATAAGTCTGCCTATCTGCTCATCCTGATAGGCAACCATCCCGGCAAAAACCTCCATATACCTCGAATAGACACGTTGCTGCGCGGGTGTAAGCGAGGACCATGCCGGGATTTCCTTGGGGCGCTGCGTCAGTATCGCATCAGAGGGAATGATCCCGAGCTGCTTCTGACGTGCAAAGGTTTCTTCACGAACCTCATCCCAACCTTGGTCAAACTTACCGCGAAATCGAGAAATCCACTGCGCGGGGGCCTGATGCGGCCCATGGCCGGTACCCGTTGCATAATAGAGAAAAAATGGTTTGTCGGGAGATGCCGCCTTCTGTTGATGCAGCCAGTGAATCGCATCATTTGCTAAAAGATTGTCGAGCGTTGCCCCGTCTTGGGGCTTGTCATCTACCGCCAGCGTGTTTCTGTACAATCTCGGGTGCCACTGGTCAGTATCGCCAATAATGAACCCAAAGAAATACTCAAAACCCAATCCGGTTGGCCAACGATCAAACGGCCCGGAAAGCGATGCTTCCCAACGGGGGATATTATGATGCTTTCCAAACATCGCCGTGCTGTAACCATTGTCGCGTAATATCCGTGCAATGGTTGCAGAACTGCGCGGTATAACCGAAGTATAACCGGGGTACCCTGAGGCTACGTCGGTGATGGCCCCAGAACCGACTGCATGTGCATTGCGCCCAGTAAGCAAGGCCGCACGAGTTGGAGAACACATCGCTGTCGTATGGAACTTGTTGTACCGGGCGCCATCGCGCGCGAGCGCTTCCAGCGTTGGGGTCGGCACAGCCCCCCCAAAAGTGGAGCTGGTACCGAACCCTATATCGTCAGTCATAATCACCAGCACATTTGGCGCGCCCGACGGAGCCTTGACCGGTTTAGGCCAGTCAGGCGTCGAATTTGCCGCCGTCAGCCCAATCCGACCAATAAATGGCGCTGGGACGACCGGCAACACTGTACGATCTACACCCTGAGCGATACCAATTCCGTGAAGCACAAAAACCAATACAGTCGATACCGACAAGATTTTACTCCTATATTGCATTCTGTCTTCTCCTTTGATTGGCTATTTCACCCGGAACTTAACCCATCGAATTTCGCCCGAAAACTCCGCAGGGGATGCATAATCATGGATGACGGGCGTCGTCGTGTCAGCGCCAATATCAAGGCCTTCCGTGTGGGAAATCCAACGCGGCGCTGTCTTTTCGATACGCCCCTCGCCGATCTTGCGGCCATCGGCCAGAATGGTAACAGTCCCGCCCTTGCCTCTACCGCCACCGTCATAGACAAAATCGACATTGACCCGGTGCTCTCCGGGAGTGAGTTGTTCATCCGCGCGCACGATAGAAATATTTGGCGGCACGGCATTATAACCAAATACTGGGCGCCCATCGATCAGCGCCAGCGTGTAACCGCCGAATTGCCCACCCGCAGCAATAATCGCGCCACTGGCACCGGCTTGCGGCACGACAATGCTAGCCTCAATGTCAAAGCTTCGGTTATAAAAATTCGGACCGCTGTCCAGTGGCACCCTGCGAATCCGGCTACGATACAGAAATTCATCCCTCCCCGTAGCCAGCGATGGACGCCCTGCAGCACCAACCCCGATAGTCGAATTGTGGATCGGCAATATTTTGCTTTCGGCAGCTCGCGTCCAGAACAATGCCTTCATATCAGCAAGGCGCGCAGGCTCCTTACTCGCAAGATCGTGGCTCTCCGAAAAGTCTTCGGCAACATGGTAGAGTTCCCAGTTACGCTGATCGACCGGCACGGCAACATCCTTTGACGTATCCCATGCTACACGCCCCGGCGTAGTGCCTGCGAACCACCCATCCTTATAGACCCCCAGATTTTGCATCAGTTCGATCACCATCTCGCGCCGATGCGACGGCGCCTTGGGCTGAGTGAAGCTATAGCTCATGCTGATCCCGTCGATCTTTTGCTGCGGCACACCATCGACGACAGCCGGCGCGGGAATCCCTGTCGCTTCCAAAATGGTGGGCGCAATGTCAGTCACATAATGAAACTGACTGCGCAGGCTTCCACCAGCGGGTATATGTCCAGGCCAAGTCATCACCATCCCGTTGCGCGTGCCCCCGAAATGCGATGCCACCTGCTTGTACCATTGGAACGGCGAATTTATCGCCCAAGCCCAAGGAGCTGGGAAGTGATTATACGCATTCACCGTGCCGATGTCATCGATGTGCGCCAGCTTGTAATCGAAGCTTTCCGGTGATCGCGTCAGGGCGCTTTGCTCATACATCAGCCCGTCAAGGCCACCTTCGGCACTTGCGCCATTATCCCCCTGAATGAAGATGACGAGTGTGTTATCGAACTGTCCGCTATCCTTCAGATGCTGTATGATCCGACCGATCTGTGCATCGGCAAAGGCCAACGCCCCCGCATACGCCTCCATGTAGCGCGCATAGAGCTTCTTCTGTGCGGGCGTACATTGATCCCAGGCCGGAAGGCTGGAAGGGCGGGGCGACAGTTGCGCGTTGGCAGGGATAACGCCCATGCGCTTCTGGCGCAGATAGATTTCTTCGCGAAGCTTGTCCCAGCCTTGGTCAAACTTGCCGTGGAACCGATCAATCCAGTCCTTGGGTGCCTGATGCGGGGTGTGCGCCGTACCGGGCGCATAATACATAAAAAACGGCTTGTTGGGTGCAAGTGCCTTATGTTCGTCAATCCAGCGAATGGCATCATTAGCCAGATCCTGATCCAGAACATAACCGGGCTTGCCGGTTGCAGGATCGACTGGAGTCGTATTGCGAACAAGCGCTGGCGCAAATTGATTGGCATCCGCATTCAGGAATCCGTAAAAATATTCAAAGCCCAAGCCGGTAGGCCAACGATCGAACGGCCCGGCCTGGCTCTGCTCCCAATCAGGGGTAATGTGCCCTTTGCCGAACATGGCGGTGCTGTATCCACCCTCGCGTAGGACCGTCGCCACCGTGGCGGCCGACTTAGGTATGATGGTAGTATAGCCTGGATAGGCAGTAGGATTGTTTGTCACATTGCCCATGCCCACAGCCTGAGGGTTGCGACCGGTGAGTAATGCCGCACGGGTGGGTGAACACAGGGCCGAGGTATTGAACTGGTTATAACGAACCCCAGCCGCCGCCAGCTCATCGAAAGCGGGTGTAGGAATCGCACCGCCAAAGGTGCTGCTCGCACCGAAACCGACATCGTCCGTCATGATCAGCAAGACATTAGGCGCATTCTTCGGTGCCATTGGCATAGAGGGCCAGGGTGGCGGAGGCGCACCTTGCGGATCGTGCGCCGTGATATTCTGCGCTGTAGCGAGAGTGGAGAACATGGTGGCAATCATAGCCACACTAGCCACTCCGGATTTCAGGTTCTGGCTAAAACGCATCATCTCATCCTTTTCAGTGTATCGAATATCTTACTTGTCGACCCAACCGCTTGATCGGACCTCTGCCTTTGCCCAGCGCAAACCTCGTCGCAGCAATTCATAATAAACTGGGTAATCCCATGCGCCCCGTTCAGGGTGCGGGTAAAATGGGGTAAGTTCGACTAGATCAAAATGCCCGCGACAATGACCCAACGTATTGTAAACAATCTCGCCCTTGCCCAAACGCCGGCGATAAAGGATTGGCGCAATGGCATCCGGCCAATCCTTCTTCGTAAACCGCTCCGTTCGCCCATCGAACCGCGCCTGCAGCAAAATGTCGATCGGAGCCCGCACCTCCGAGAGGTATAGTTCATCAACTACTTCGAAGTCGGAAAGGCCCGTGGTCAACGCATCATCGTTGCGGCAAACTTCGACCAAAAACGGTGCAATCGGAGGGTGCGCTCTGAACTGGGTGCCAAGTAGCTCCATGACATCAGGCCGATCATCCGGGCAATCAACGCCATCCTTGGTAAAACGTAGGATCGAATTGGTGCCATGAAGAGCCAACCACCGCCCTCCCCCCTCAACAAATTTGCGCAGCGCAGCAGTTTCTTCCAAACTAGGCATCACGTCGCAGGTGTACGTCACCAAAAATCGACACTCGACGATTCGGTCAAGATTAGAAAAATCCATCGCAACGGTAGTGCGGACTTCCGGATGCTCTGCCAGAAGCTTGAGGAGCTCAAGCCGTGCAAAATCGATGTCGTGATGCTTTCCGGCAGCCACAAAATGTGCATCGATACGTTGGGACATGGTCACTCCTCGCGCCTTCCAAATAACTTGGTCAGAATTGTACGCGCTTGGTGAAACCACCATCGACCACAAGATTTACCCCAGTGGTGAACGATGACATCGGGCTCGCCAGAAAGACAACAGCGCGCGCTACTTCCTCCACCGCACCGAACCGCCCCAGTGCGAAGCCAGCACGGGTCGCCTCATAAAGCGCGGGATTTAGTTCGCAGATGCGCGGCCAGTTGCCGCCTTCGAACTCGATCGGCCCGGGTGAGACGCAATTGACGCGAATGCCCTTTGCCCCCCATGCCTGACCCAGCTGACCAGAATAGGTAACAAGACTAGCTTTTACAGCATTGTATCCTTGCGGACGAATGAAGGTTTCGACCGCCGCAGTGGACGACATCAAGACCACAGCCGCACGGTCAGACTTCTCGAGTTCGGCCTCAAGCGCCTCACATCCACGCACCGCGCCCATGACATCATATTCGAATGACTTGTGCCAATCGGTGGTCGACTGCGCGCCCGAGGACGAAATCATCGGAATGAAAATGTCGCAGCCGCCTAACGCAGCCACCGCCTGCCGAAGCCATTCGGCATAAGCATCTGCACCAGCCTCCATGTCGAAGGCCGCCCCGTGTACCTTACCCCCGTGGCGTTGCAGCGCTGATGCAACTTCTTCAACAACAGCCGGACTGCGGGCCGAGAATGCGACATCAGCCCCTTCTGCCGCGAAGAGTTCCAAAGCAGCACGCCCAATTCCCTTGCCGCCACCCGTCATGATGACTTTGGCGCCTTTTAACCCGAGATCCATCTAAAGCTCCTTAGAATTCAATTATTGCATAGTGCACTACTTTTCAGTATGCCCGTCAAGTCTTTTTAGCCACCGCTCTACAATCTAAGGACCAAATCATGCAATTAAGCCGGGAGGCACTGCTTCGCGCCTATCGCCAGATGAAGCTGATTCGCGAATTCGAAGAGCGACTGCACGTCGAAATCATGACCGGTGAAATCGCTGGATTCACACACCTCTACAGCGGGCAGGAAGCCGTAGCTGTTGGCGTGTGCGAACACCTCACAGCCGACGACAAGATTATTTCGACGCACAGAGGGCATGGCCATTGTCTGGCCAAGGGCGTGGAAGTGAAAGGGATGATGAAGGAAATATGGGGTAGCCGCGAAGGCACCTGCAAGGGCAAGGGCGGCTCGATGCACATCGCAAGCGAGGAGCATGGGATGCTAGGCGCAAACGGGATCGTCGGCGCCGGTGCGCCGATTGCCGTGGGTGCTGCCATCGCCGCCAAACTAAATGGTAAAGGCGGCGTATCAATCACCTTTTCCGGCGATGGTGCCTGCAATCAGGGAACGACCTTTGAAGCCATGAATTTTGCGGTTGTCACCAAGGCTCCATGCATCTTCATCTTCGAAAACAATCACTATTCCGAACACACCGGTTATGAATATGCCGTTGGCACCTCGGGCGATATCGCCAGCCGCGCAGAAGCCTTCGGCATGAAGGTCTGGCGCGGGGACGGCACCGATTTCATGTCCGTATACGACACGATGCGCGACGTGCTTGAATATGTCCGCGCAGGTCACGGTCCGGCTTCGGTCGAATTCGATACCGAGCGTTTCTTCGGCCACTTCGAAGGCGATCCGCAACGCTACCGCGCAGACGGCGAACTGGATCGGATCAGGGCCGAGCGCGATTGCCTGCGTAAATTCCGCGACAGCGTGACCGGCGCCGGTCTGCTCTCGCATACCGAGCTGGACAGCCTCGACGCCGAAATACTCGACCTCATTCAATCTGCCGTGGACGATGCCCGCGCGGCCGAACGCCCCACCGCCGAAGACGTCCTGACCGACGTCTACATCTCCTACTGAAGCGAGGCATTCCAATGGAAAAAAAGATGTACCGGACGGCGATCCTCGAGACCCTCGCCGCCGAAATGGAACGTGACCCGAATGTGGTCCTTCTGGGCGAGGACATTGTCGGCGGCATGGGAACCCCCGGTGGCCCCGAAGCCATCGGCGGGATCTGGAAGACAACTGAAGGGCTGTTTGGCCGTTTCGGTGCCGACAGGGTGATTGACACCCCGATTTCCGAAAGCGCCATCATCGGCGCAGCTGCGGGTCTTGCGCTATCCGGCAAACGCCCTGTCGCTGAACTCATGTTCGCCGATTTTGTCGGCGTCTGCATGGATCAGATCTGGAACCAGATCGCCAAGTTCCGCTACATGTTCGGCGGCAAAAGTCGTTGCCCGGTCGTGATCCGCATGGCCTATGGGGCAGGACGCAATGCGTCCGCCCAGCACAGTCAATCGGTGCACCAGATGCTGACCGGCATGCCCGGCCTGAAGGTAGTCATGCCCACCACCCCGGCTGATGCTAAGGGGCTGCTTGCTCAGGCCATCCGTGACGATGACCCGGTCATCTTCCTCGAACACAAGACACTCTACGCCACAAAGGGCAATGTGCCCGATGGCGAATATCTTGTTCCCTTTGGCCATGCCCGCCTGACTCGCGCGGGCACCGACGTCACGCTCGTATCGTTCGGCTTGATGCTGGGCTATTGCGAGCAAGCAGCCGACCTGCTTGCGGCAGAGGGCATTGGCTGCGATGTCATCGACCTGCGCACCACCAGCCCGCTTGATGAAGAAGCCATTCTCGACTCTGTGGAGGTTACCGGACGCCTAGTCGTAGTCGACGAAGCCCCACCACGCTGCAATATCGCTACGGACATTATCTCATTGGTGTGCGCCAAGGCATTCGTTGCCCTGAAGGCACCGCCTGTCGCAGTAACTCCACCACACACGCCAGTGCCTTTCGCACGCGAACTTGAGGCGGCCTATCTACCCTCGCCCGAAAAAATCGCGGCCGCGGCCCGCAAAACACTCAGTTGGAAGTAAGGGCTGTTATCGTGACCAATATCCGCGCTTTCACAATGCCCAAATGGGGCATCGAAATGACCGAAGGCACCATCGCAGAATGGATGGTAGCAGAAGGCGAAGCTTTCACTCGCGGGCAGACATTATGCCTGATCGAGACATCGAAGATTACCAATGAAGTCGAGGCCGAATATGATGCGGTCGTGCACCGCATCCTCGTGCCGGCAGGCAGTGAAGATGAACCAGTTGGCGCACTGTTAGCCGTGTTTGGCGATGCCGGGGTCAGCACCGCGGAAGTAGATGCCTTTATCGCCAGTTTTAGTGCTTCAGGTGAGGCCGGCGCACGCGCACAGGCCGAACCCCAAGTCCAGCCGCTAACCGTCGATACAGCGGATGTACCGGCAGCACCCCAGCCACCGCTTCGCATCGAAACCAATCGCCCGATCAGTCCTGAAGCCCTCGCCTATGCCGAGAGCAATGCAATCTCAATCGACCCCATCGAAGGATCGGGACGCAATGGACGCATCACCCTGCAAGATGTGGTTCAGGCAGGGCGAGACGCCGACAAGCCCGTGCTGGGGGGGCCTTTGGCCCAACCCAGCGAGCAGCCAAAGATATTTGCCTCGCCGCTAGCCCTGCGCATCGCTGCACAAAATGGCCTCGACCTTGCTCATGTTAAAGGAACTGGTGCGCGTGGCCGCATCTCCAAGACAGATGTCCTTGCGTTGATCCCAGCCAATCGAGGCGATGCCCCCACAACGCCAGCCGACAATACGCCCCAAATCGTGGAGATGGATCGTATCCGCAAGGTCGTTGCCAGCAGGCTAACGGCAGCGAAACAGGATATCCCACATTTCTATCTGCGTATGGAAGCCCGCGTTGATGCCTTGGTCGCGTTGCGCAAAACCGCCAATTTAGTCCTGTCCAGCAAGGCCTCGATCAACGATTATCTGGTTCGGGCAGTGGCGCTAGCGCTCATACGGCATCCAGATGTCAACATTCAGGTGCATGGGGATCGGATTCATCGCTTCCCGCACGCCGATATCGCAATCGCCGTTGCCAGCCCCAAGGGTCTGGTAACTCCGGTGGTCCGTGGTGCAAACCTGCTCCGCGTTGATCAAATAGCGACCACCTCGCGCCGCCTGATCGACAAGGCGCAAGCGGGCCGTCTGGGCTATGAGGACATGGAAGGCGGCACGTTCTCGATCTCAAATCTGGGCATGTTTGGGCTTGATCAGTTCGACGCGATCATCAATCCGCCTCAGGGTGCCATTCTCGCCGTGGGCGGCATTCGCCGGGTTGCCGCCGAAACAGCTGACGGGGCTATCGCGTTCGAAAGCCGGATGAGCCTGTCCCTATCCTGCGATCATCGCGCTATCGACGGCGCAGTCGGCGCAGCGTTCATGGCCACGCTGCGCCAACTCATCGAAACGCCCGAAAGTCTCTTCGGCAACTAAGTGGGTTTACGGGCGATCAACCGATCGCCCGTTCCCGCCCTTCCCAATATGGTGCGCGCAATTCACGGCGCAGCACCTTGCCGCTGGCATTACGAGGCAGTTCGGCAATAAGATCAATAGACTTAGGCAATTTGTAACCGGCAAGCTGTCCACGCGCCCAGCCAATCACTTCAGCTTGATCGAGACGATGGCCAGCAAGCGGGACAACCACCGCTTTGACAGCTTCGCCCCATTTGGGATCGGGTACGCCAATCACAGCGACCTCTGCGATCGCCGGGTGGCTGCGCAGTACGGCTTCCACTTCAGCCGGGTAAACATTTTCGCCTCCGCTGACGATCATGTCCTTCACGCGATCAACAATGGTCAGATATCCGTCTCTATCGAGCATACCGGCATCGCCACTGCGGAAAAAGCCATCGGCGGAAATGGCGTCGGCAGTAGCCTCAGGCTGGTTCCAATAGCCCTTCATGCAGGTAACGGATCGTATCGCAATCTCCCCCACCACTCCCGGCGGCTGCGCTTTCCCCTTGGGGTCAACAATCCGTATCTCCACGCCTTCCAACGCCCGTCCGGCCGATTCCATCCGGCTATTGCCAGCAGGATCGTGATCCTCCGGCACCAGCGCGCAGATCGTTCCACACATCTCGGTCATGCCATATTGCTGGACGAAACCACAACCAAACACCGCCATTGCCTCGCGCAGGAGATCAAGCGGCATGGGTGAAGCACCATAGATCAGTGTGCGAATACGACTGTAATCGGTTGACCGTGCCTGCGGATGCGCGATCAGCATCTGAGTGGCCGAAGGCACTGTGAAAATCTTGCTCAGCCCCTCTTGCGCAATCGCAGACAACACTTTCCCGGCATCAAACTCCTTGTGGATCAACCCGGTCGCCCCCGCACACAAGGTCTGCAAACCAAAGCCCGTGCCTCCGATATGGAACTGCGGCATGACGATCAGACTCACATCGTCGTCGCTCCACCTGTTCCATTCGGGCTGTTGTTCGGGCGGAAGCGATCGAAAGGCGAGCAATCCACGGTGCGTCAGCATGGCCCCCTTTGGGCGCCCGGTTGTACCCGATGTGTACATCTGCACCGCGACATCATCGGGATTTCCATCGACGACCGGCGGGCAGATTGCATCATGCGAATCGCGCCAGGCAACATAATCGCCATCTAACGTCAGCACTGTACGCAAAGCAGGAAGCTTTTGCATAAGCGGCGCGCAAGCTGAGAGAAACTCGTCCCCGCAGATGAGCAGGACCGCGCCGCTATCGGCAATAATCCATTCAATTTCAGGAGCAGCAAGGCGCCAGTTCACGGGAACCATGACCGCACCTATGGTCCCTACGGCCAACAGCACCTCGTAATAATATGGCGTATTGCGCGCCATGAACGCAACGCGATCACCAGCGCGCACGCCCTCATCCACCAAGGCGTTCACCACACGTGCAACATGGTCGCCGAATTCGGCATAGCTGATGCGTTCATTGTCCCAGACAAGCGCAGCCTTGTCTTGCAGCGCCGCAGCCTTAGCTGGCGCGACTTGCGAAAGGTGATTGAAAATTGGGGTCATTTTAACCTGCTTGCTCCATCCATCGGCGCGGGAAATTCTTCACAAAAGGGTTACATTAAAATATAACTTGCACTACTATCTAATCAGTTTCCCGCGATTGGCAAATCTGCCTTTTCAAAATAATAGAACATGTGATACTAAATTAAAATGGATGATTCTCACACCCTCGTGCTCGACATGCAGAAACGGTTCCTGTCCGACTGGAACCAGCGCATTTCAGCTAATAACGAAAATCCAGACAACGACTTCGCACCCATGTGGGGGGCTGCCGCCGAGCTGGGTTTAACCATGGCCATTGCCCCCGACAAACATGGGGGATTGGGCGATGATGGCGACTTCCACTTTTCATATTTCCACCAGCGCGGGGCACTTCTAGCCTGCGCTAACTTCGGTGCAGCGCTCGCAGGGGCCTGGGCCATCCTCTCCGCAACCAACCAGAATGATAGCGCCGACACGCTCGGCAGCGGCGCCATGCGTCCGGCGCTGCCAACCTTCCCAGAGGAAATTGGCACATTTCCGAAGAAAAGAACGCTGACTGGCCAAGAGACCGAAACTGGTATCCGCTTGTGGGGGCAATTCGACATCGTGCGCGCCGCGCCTTTGGCCACTCACATCTTCGCACCCGTCAGGATGGAGGATAACGGCGATAGCTGTATCGTGCTGCTTGATACTGACGACGCAGCCATCAGCATCGTCCCCTTCACCTTGGTCGATAAAGCTACGGCGGGCAAAATAACAATCACCGACCTGATGCTGAAACCAACACACATACTCGCACGCGGCCCACTTGCGGAAGCCATCTGGGTGGCAGCACAAACGGCCATGATTGCCGCCACCGCTGCTGAGGCAACGGGCGTGATGCAATCCCTGCTCGACCAGACAGTGGCCTATGTACGGCAACGCCAACAATTCGGTGCGTCGATCGGTTCATTCCAATCCGTGCAGCATCGTCTCGCTGAAATGCTGGTAGAAATCGAATTGACACATTCGCTGGCACTGGCGGCATCCCGGGATTTATCCGACACGCTCCTCGCATCTGCCGCGAAGGCGCGTGCTAATGACGCCCTACAGAAGATGGCCGATTGCGCTGTACAATTTCACGGGGGCATTGGCACCACCGAAGAACTGGCATTGTCCCGCTATTTCCGTAGGGCCATGGCGCTTCGTGGTGAACTTGGCACCACCGAACAACATTTCCGGCTGATCGAGAACGCGATCTGCAGCGAAGTACAGCCCGCCTCACCCGTCACTAGGAGCGCTGCGTGACCGACTTAGCCCTTGAAACGTTCCGCAACGAGGTTCGCGCGTTCCTTGATCAAGCCCTAACGACCGATCTTCGCCAAGAAGCGGATCGACAGACCGGTACTTTTGCAGAACCTGCACTGGCCCAACGCTGGCACAGGATTCTCTACCGGCAAGGATGGGCGGCGCCGAGCTGGCCAACAGAGTTCGGTGGCCCAGGCTGGACGGCACAGCAAAAACTCGTGTTCGAACGCGAATGCGCGTTGGCGAATGCGCCCTTGCTGCCCGCAATGGGCATCAGTATGTGCGGCCCGGTCCTGATCGGCCACGGCACCGCAGAGCAAAAGGCACGGTTCTTGCCAAGTATCCTGTCCGGTGAAGACCGCTGGTGTCAGGGCTATTCAGAGCCCGGCGCAGGGTCGGATCTCGCCTCGATCAAGACTAGGGCTATACGCGATGGCGACGAATATGTGATCGACGGCACGAAGATCTGGACAACCTTTGCCCATGCTTCCAACTGGATGTTCCTTCTGGCGCGTACCGATACAGAAGCCCGGCCACAAGCCGGCATTACGTTCCTGCTGGTACCAATGGATACACCGGGAATTTCGGTAAGCCCTATCCTCTCCATGTCGGGTGAGCACGAAGTCAATCAGGTATTCCTCGACAATGTCCGCATCCCCGTCGCCAATCGGGTCGGCGAGGAAAATCAAGGGTGGACTGTAGCCAAATATCTGCTCGAGTTCGAACGCGGCGGTGTAGCTGCAACAGGTCGCACGCTCAGGGTCGTCGGCCTGCTCCGGCGCATGGCGCAGGAAAATGGTGGCCTACCCCCGTCCCTGCTCCGGCGCTACGCCGCGCTTGACGTTGATATTCGCGCCACCGAGTATACGCAGCAGCGCATGCTGGCGGCGATCGATTCCGGCCAATCCGTCGGCAATGCAAATGCTTCGATCTTGAAGCTTAAAGCATCTCAATTGTATCAAACGGCTAGCCAATTGTTCCTTGACGCCGTTGGCGAATGGGGTCTCGTCGATCAGGCCGCGGCACTTTATGAAGGGGGGCAGGTAGTCGGTCCAGACTATTGCGTTACCGCGGCCGCACGCTTTATGAATTCAAAGGCAATGAGCATCTTTGGTGGCACAAGCGAGGTTCAGAAGACCATTCTGGCTCGTGGGGCACTGGGGCTGTAGCAGAACCAGCGCCCATCTCTCTCCAAGTGACTTGACATGCAGTGTCCTACATCCAAGAGTCGAATTTTGATGCAACCTGCAGGCGATTTAGATGGCAGACCACGAAACCATAACCGTTGAAACAACACTAGCTGCTAATCCCGAACGGCAACTCGTCTATTCCAGCACATCGATCCATGAACGCAGGACCCGTATCCTGCGTGAAGCGCGCAAATTGCTAGCGGAAAAAGGGATCGAAGGATTCAGCATCCGCACGCTCTGCAAACGCGCCGATGTTGCACAGCGTACGCTTTACAATGCTTTTCATAACCGCGACCGTATCATGACGCTTGCTATTCGTGAGGCGTATGAGGACGTCAACCGGTACATGCGATACCGCACGTCTGCAGAAACTCTGGACGGCATCGTCGATCGACTGATGTCGGTCAACTCCCGCAACCTGCGTGCGCGTAACTATACCAAGGCGGTGGCCGCAGTGTTCTTCGCACCATCCGCCAATCGCGACATCTGGATGGCGATGCGTGAAATGGTGGACATCAACCTCCGACAATGGCTCAACCGCTTGGTGCGGGAAGATCTGCTTGAAGATTGGGTCAAAGTAGATGAATTCGCTGACGAAATCGCCAACCTCGAATATGCGACGATCAACGACTGGGCACAGGGCCGCATTGCAAACGAAGATTATGTACGGCGACTGATCACTGCTGTGCTGACCCATGTCGTCGGTGCAATCCGCGGGGCCGACCGTGATCGCGCCAGCGAACTCCTCATAAGTATCCGTAGGACGGGCCAATTGCCCGAATACCCAAAACCGTTTTACATTCCGCCTGAGCCGGCCTGATCCTGATACAGCTTTTGACTGTAAGATTGGTCGGTACGCAGCGTTGTCTCTTGTGCTGCATTTATCCGCCATTCAATTCGTAAGCCCAATCAGGCTGCAGTTTCAAATACGACCAGGTAAGCACCTATGAACAATGACCTGACCGCCATCACCGAATTACAATCCCCCGGTACAACCGCCGTGGATGCAGGTCTCCAGCAGAGGAAAAGCGCGGATACGCGTATCGCAATACTTGATGCAACGGTCGAATGCCTAGCCAGTCATGGCTATGCTAATACTACGACCAAGGAAATTGCACGCATTGCCGGTCTCTCACGCGGGGCAATGCTTCACCATTATGCGACCCGGCAACAATTGATAGAGGCAGTTACGGACCATGCTTTCTATCGTCACATGGAAAAATTCGTTATCGCAGTCAGCGAACTCACCGAAGAAAAACGCACGCAGGACAATGCAGGCATTCTTATCGACTGGCAATTGTATCTCTCACGCGAATATTGCGCCTATCTCGAGCTCATTGTTGCGGCCCGCACTGATGATGAACTGAGAGAAATGTTCGTCCCCAAGGCCCGACGCCATGATCGGGTCTGGCAGGAACAATTGGCACGGGTATTTCCAGAATGGGCGGGAGATCGCGCACGACTGGGGCGCTCTAGGCGATTGGTGCAGGCCGTGATGAGCGGCATGGTGCTCAATCGTGCGGTTTGGGACGACCCAAAAATAGAACGATCGATCCTTTCGCTGCTTTCGAATGTGCTGCTGGACCTGCGCGAAGGCAGGCTGGATTGGCCAGCCTGACTTCACCCTAGTTCTGAACGCAGCGCTAACGGATCGCCTAAAAGGCCTCCATCAGGGACGGTTGATCCACTTTTCAAGATTGTCGTGGAAATAGCGCACGCGCGCTTCCTGACCCGCGAGAATTTCCATTTTATAGCCACGCGAATGCAGCGCCTTCTGCTGCGCCCCCCAGATTGCCACATCCTGATCAATCGTCGGCCCCATGGAATAATCCCCGGCCTTGCCGATCTGGTGCGGAGCGGGGGTCGCCATGTCCACCCAATCGCGCAAGGTTGGAGAATAATAACGCTCCTGGCCTTTGGGGAACCAGTTCAGATACCACATGTCAAAATAGCACTTTTCCGGATCCGTCGGATGCGGTCGGGCCCGCAGCCAGATGTTGCCATCGGGTTTCAGGCTCAGCGACAGGTTCGGGAACAAGGTATAATGCCAGTTGTCGGTCAACATGGAATCGTCGAAGCGCGAATAGTCGTACCCCTTTTCGGCTCCAAGCAAACGCTTCTGGCGCTGCAAGGCCTCACGCAGCTCGTGCATGCGCCCGCGGAAATCATCGGGATTGAGCCCCCAGAACTGCATATGTTCGCCCAACTGACGGATGATTTCATCCTCACCACCCTTGACGGTCCGGCTCGGCGCACCACCCGGCATCAGCATCCGTGCATGGCCGCTCGGATACATATCGAACTGAGAATAGCGATAAGCAAACTCGGCCACATATTTCAGTTGCGGATGTGCATGGAAGACATGGTAGGATTCGTTGAAATTGTCCTGAACCAGCTTCCAGTTAAAATCCCCTTCAATCGTGACCCAAAGCGTCCGAACCATCTCCTCCATCGGATAGACGTCGAGGTGATCGGCGACCGGCTCGAGAGACTCCCGTAGCGGCTGGCAATTATTGTCCATGTTGAACCAGACGAAACCGCCCCAGAACTCTGTCCGGATCGGGACAAGGTGCTTATCACGGCAATTCAGCGACTTATCGAAATTCGGTTCATCCGGAACCGTCTTGAGGATGCCGTTCACGTCCCATGACCATGCATGATATGGACAGGTGAGCCGCTTGGAGGGGGCAGAACCCACTTCCTCAGTCACAAGCATCATGCCCCGGTGCTGGCAGACATTATAGAAGCAGCGAATTTCCCCATCGGTGCCCATAATCGCCAGAATCACTTCATGACCGAACTCAAGCGTCACAAAATCGCCTGGATTCTTGAATTGGTTGGTCATGGCAGCGATCTGCCAGGTGCGCGTCCAGACCTTGTCCCATTCCTGCTTCCAGAAATCCTTATCCCAATAATGGCTAGGGTCGAATGGCCGATCGCTCAATACGGGATCTGGTGCCTTGGCAGGATCGATCCCAACACGCGGCTTGGCGTTTTCGGTAGTGATCATCTGGCTTTCCTCTCAACGTTCCAAAATGTTTAAGCTATGAAATCAGCAGGGGTGGGAAGGCGCCGCAGATGCGCGCCCGCGCTGACACGAATAAGGTCCCCGGTGGCGATGCACTCATCACTGGCCACCCAGACCACCGCATTCGCGACATCGGCGACATCAGCCGTATTGCCGAGCGGCGTTTCTCGCCGAAAAGCACCAATGATCGCCGGATTGTCAAAATAGGCACCCGTCATCGCCGTTCTAGTTAGGCCGGGTGCGACAGAATTTACCCGAATGCCCCGATCGCCATATTCAAGAGCCGCGACCCGGACGACCTTGTCAGCCGCCGCCTTGCTGCCAGCATAGGCGGCCAATCGCGCGCCGGTCAGTTCGACTGTCAGCGACGAAATGGTCACGATCGATCCCGGTCCACTCAGCGCCGCAGCGGCATCGCGAATGAACAGTGCCGTGCCCACAAAGTGCAGCCGGGCTTGATGGAGCAAGCCATCCGCAGTCTCATCAGCCAGCAGTGCGGCTTGATTTTGACCAACCAGATTCACGGCAATATCAAGTCCACCCAGTTTCTCGCGGGCCGCATTCATGCCCCGGGCAATAGACGGTTCGTCGAGCAGATCTATCGTCGTCCATTCCACACCAAGCTGCTCTGCCGCCGCGGCGGTACGACCCGCATCTCGAGCAGCGATAACGACCCGCGCCCCTTCCGCAACCATACGTGCGGCAACTGCTGCCCCCATGCCTTCAGTCGACGAAACACCTACCAGTATCGCCCGTTTCCCAGCCAGTCTCATGCTTCTTCCTTGCTTTTGGTAGGCGCCATGCCTTCAGCATAGACAGGATCATTCTTGTTGCGCTCGCCATATCGGCGCGGCCCTTCAATCCGATCCCAGGCATCAGTTTTTGGATGCGTGGCGTTCCAATCGAATACGCAGCCGCGATGCGCGATCCGCCATTCTTCATTGCGACGTTCGAACCGATCAAGATAACGTCCCGAAACGACATAGCGAATAGGACTTCCGTCCGGCCCATTCATATCATGGTTCGCGATGAAATAAGATTCGCCCCAAGCCTCGTTGCCGTCCACATCGATCAAGACGTTACCGATAAAGTGCTGTGTTCGTTCCATTGTTGCTACAACTGGCAACACCCAATCAACAAACTCTACCGCCGTTCCCTTGAACTGGCCGTGATCGTCCGTTGCATCGGGATGAAATACCGATAGCAGAATGTCCCGGTCGCAGCGGTCTATGCCTCTAGCCAGCTTGTAAACAAGGTCCGTACAGGCCTGTTTTGCATGATAGACATTATCACTTTGGCTCATTGGTCATCTCCCCCGGCCAGATATTTGTCGAGCGTCTCATGAAAATGCCGGATACGGCTTTCCTGATACTGCCCAAGCTCGAGCTTCCTGTTTTTGGAACGCTCCATGCCCTTCTGCACTTCGGGGAGGTTGCGCATATCCTGTTCGAGAATATAGCCAAGCTGCCCGAGTTCGGACTCGAAACTCTCGTCCGGCGCGATCATCACCATCTCGGGTACAGGTGCTGTTTCACCCTCCTTCAAGCGGCCAAGCAGACGCACTTCCATCAAGGTATGTTTTTCATCCGGCCAAGGCCGCCAGCGATACACTACCGTTGGCTGGAAGCCCCCCCAAGGCGAGAAGTTAGGGAATACGTTATAAGTGAAGGCATCCTGAACTTCGGCGTCCGTTGCCTCGCTAAGGTCCATACCGAAGACTTTGCCGAACCGCTCCCGGTTGAAGTCCCCCATCGTCTGACGCGCATTCTTGCCCTCAGGCACTTCAATCGTCGTGCCCGGCTCAACCACGCGGCCATTGTAGCGTACGAAATTATCGATGATTTTCTGCGCCTCACCCTCATCGCCAAGGTTCGGTGACAATATACCGAAGGGCGTGATGGCAACATTCACATTATCGCCATACAGGGCGTATTTGGTCAGCGTATCGCCCGTAAATGGCATGATCTGCGGGTGCGTGGTGGAAACATGGTACGCTTCCATGAATGCTTCGGCACAGGCCTTCCAATTGGCGGGAATAACCTTGGCTGTCCATTTCATCGTGTAGGCGCGATCATGGCGCCAGCGCGCAAAATGCTCAGGCAGTGGCGCGAGATATTCTTCAAGCGACGGTCCGCCAGCTTCTTCGCGCAGGAAGATATACCCGCCCCATTCGCCCACTTCGGCTTCTGGCAGAGACAGCTTGTCTTCTTCTAGGTGATTGAAATCCCACTTGCAGGGAATCCGGCTCAATTCACCTGAAATATCCCAAGAAAATCCGTGATAGGGACAGATGAATGAGCTGGCACTACCGCTCTGTGACCGCAAGCGCCGCCCGCGATGCAGGCATACGTTATGGAACGCACGCACAGAGCCATCCTCCTGACGCACGACCAGAAACGAACGGCCAGCATTTTCATAAAGCACATAGCTGCCCGGTTCCGGCAGCTCTTCTACGCGCGCCACGAACTGCCAAACTTTCGGCCACATCTTGCTGCATTCGGCCTGAAAGAATTCCGGGCTAACATAACGCGCAACGTCGAGTGGTTCGGTGGTCATGGGGTGCTGGCTGTCCACCAAAAGATAATCCGGCACGCGGCGACTATCAGCCGCTGCCAGATCGTTCCAGTCTGGCCCAGGGCGCCGCGCATCACGTGCGGCACGATCACGAGCAAATGAGCTGTCGTTCATAATGTCCTCTCCCGCAGACCTTCGGTCTTTCTATTCCGTACATAACCGATTCGAATAAAAAAAACAATCTTGCTTGTTTTGTTTGGGTCGTATTCCCGAACCGATATGATAGTTCAGGTCGCCCCCTTATTCTTGGGGCATCCAACTGTGCCTCTCCGGCTCTTGTTTAGCGTTTCGCGTAATAATCAGCGCGTGCCAAAGCGCATTCATGAAACATGTCGAATGCCCGGCGAGTGCGTGACACAGACGTCACGAATGGATTGATTTGCGTCGCCCCGCTGGCGAGCCTCGCTAATTTGACTTCAGTGTCATCGGCACTGGCATGGTTGGACAAAAACACATCCACGCCGCGTCTTTGGACCTGACCCTTCATGAGCGCCGCCGAGCGCGCATACGCCATATAGTCTTGGCGGATGTCAGTCCCTCCCCACAACACGGCCAATCTGGATCGGGCCCCCTCCCTTACCGGGAAAATGAGCGACAATGTCCCCTCTGTATGACCTGGCGTCATGTAAATATCGACTTTCGTGTCACCGAGAGTCAGCGATTCATTCTGTTGGATTGAACGATCCCGCTCCAGCCGGTCGGAAGCAGGCAAATCCTTCTGCAAATCAGCAAGGGCCTTCCAATCAGCATCGCCCATGACCACCTGCGGATGATATTTGCTCGCGATATACGCGGCTCCACCAGTATGATCCTTATGATAATGTGTCACGATCATCACCTTGATCTGACCCGGATCCAGACCGAGACTACGTAACCCGCTTTCGATATAGTCCTGAGCTTCTGCAGGACTATCGAGCGCATCAATAAGGATCAGCCCAGCCTTGGTCTCGATTACCCAAGCCGAAGCTTTCGCATGACCAACGAAATAAAGGTTATCAAAGGCTTTTCCGGCCGGAATCCGATGTGGCGGCGGTGGCACATCCACTCCGGAAATGGCTCGGGGGCGAGGCGGCGAACAAAGATAACGCGATAAAACGGGAAAATCTTGTGCGCCAGCCTGCAACCCTCGCGAAACATGGGGCGAGTTATACTGTCCTGCAACATTCTGAGCCGGTGCAGCAACGCAGGGCGCGTAGATCGCCAACATTGCCGAAAGGGCGAACTTCAACGTGCACCTTGTCATAACCACTCCAATCCTCACGACCAACATGACGCGCTGGCAAGATCAATCCAGCAAACCAGCGACATGGCGCCCTGCGACATAGCCGAACGTCAGGCCCGGCCCGAGCGTTGCCCCCGCGCCCGGATAAGCCCCACCAAAGACATTGTATTGATCGTTGCCAACGGCATAGAGGCCTTCAATCGCCGTCCCGTCCGCACGCACGGCCTGCGCATATTTGTTGGTACGGATACCGGCAAAAGTCCCAATCTCGCCCGCGAATATTTTCATCGCATAGAACGGCCCCTTTTCCAGAGGAGCAAGGCAATGGTTAGGCCCGGTGTGTTCATCATCACCCTGATAGGCATCATAGGCATTGGTGCCGCGCTGGAACTCTGTGTCGACACCCTTGCGCGCATCAGCATTGAATTTCTCAACTGTCTGAGCAAGAATCTCGGGATCAAGACCAAGCTTAGCAGCCAGAGCCGCCATCGTCGGCGCTTCGATCAAATAGCCCGATTTGATATATGATGCGCGCGGGAATGGGCGCGGACGCACCCGGCCGATGCCCCATTTGTTGACGGCACGACTGTCACCGATCAACCAGGCATAGGCCAGCGGATCCTTTTTGCAGGCCTCGATAATCATAGGGACAAAGGCCGAATAAGCAGCCGATTCATTGCCAAATCGACGGCCACGCGGATCGACCGCAATGAATCCAGGCTTGAGCCGATCAACCAGATGCGGCCAGACACTTTCCTGCCCCTCGACTCCGGGTACAACCGAAGTCGGCATCCACGCGCCGGCATTCGAAATTTCAGCACTGAAAACACCGCCGACATCTTCAGCCATGCGCGCACCATCGCCTGTATTGCCGGGATTGGCGACAGAACGGCACTGGCCATCATGGGCATTGGCGGGATAAGCCTCTTCGCGCCGCTTGTTGTCATGCGGAAAGCCACCACTACCCAGAATCACACCCTTACGCGCACGCACCAGACGCTCGCCTTCAGGTGTTTGTATCCGTGCACCGACAACGCGCCCTCCTTCGCTCAACAGACCGCGCGCCGGAGACGACAACATGATAGGCACGTTGCGTTCGAACAGTGACTGGGCCAGTCGCGTGATCAACGCCCGACCACGCACGACCCGGCGCGGCGCACCATGCAGGGCAGTATCAAAAAGGTGCCGGGCCATTTTGATGGCTACTGCCGCCATAGCCTTTGGCGAGCGTCCCGCCATGAAGAACTGCTTCATTTCCACGGACGAACCAATGGCAAAGCCGAAAAACAGCAATTGCGGCAGTTCACGTTTCAGCAACAGGTGCTTTTTCCCAAGCTTTGACGAGTCGTAATCCACCGAAGTCAGCGAACGAACCCGGCGCGCTTGAGGATGATCCATATTATAATCCGGATATTCCCAAGCCGCGAAACGAACATGGGAATTATCTTCCAGAAACTCGACCATCTCAGGGCCATAACGCAGAAACGCATCAATCCGATCGGCTTCACCGAAATTGCCAGCCTCTTCCTGAATATAGCGCCGAGCCGTCTCAAGATCATCGGCTTCGCCCAACTGCTGCTGCAAGGCGGCAGAGTGACGATTGCCCGGAATCCAGAGCATCCCCCCCGATGTCGCCGTCGTGCCGCCGAAAACAGGCTCTTTCTCGACCACCAACACATCTAGTCCCGCATGGCTGGCAGTGAGGGCGGCCGTCAGAGCGGCGCCGCCCGATCCCACCACCAACACATCGCATTCAATCGGTGCCACTGCGCCTTGTAGTGCCTGTTTCGTCATCGTCATCCTAATCCTCATTAATTATATAGCTCAAATTGCAGGAAATCCGCCCTGCATCCGAATTTCGGCAATCGATCTCGTGCCTGACAGAGCCATCGCGATCCGCAAATCAGCCTGTAGGTTGTCGACCATTTTCTCCACGCCCACCCTGCCTGCGGCCGCCAAGGCGAACAGCCAGGGACGTCCCACCATGACGGCATCAGCACCACGCGCCAGCGCCCGGTAAACGTCCAGTCCAGTGCGAATGCCACTGTCTACCAGAACCACGCCACGGCCCGTCACCGCACGGGAGATACGTTCAAGAACCGATGCCGTACTGGGCACCCCGTCGAGTTGGCGTCCTCCATGGTTGGAGATGACGATGCCGTCGGCCCCCGCTGACAGCGCGGCAAGAGCATCAGATTCGCGCAACACCCCCTTAACGAGAAGATTTCCACACCAGAGCGAGCGAACCCACTCGATCGTCGCAGGGCTTAGGTTGGTTTCAAGCGAACTGCTCGTGTACGCCATGCACGCAGCCAGCGACTTGCCGCCACCCAGCCCATGACTGATGTTGCCAAGCGTGTGTGGCTTACCGCCCAGACCCACCGACAAGGCCCAGCCCGGCCGCATGGCAATCTGTCTCGCGCGCCATATCGCTCCACCTATCCCGCGCTGATTCAGCCCGGAACGGGCATCGCGCCAGCGGGTGCCCAGAACTGGCAGGTCAACCGTCAACAGCAGCGTCCGGCAACCTTGCGCCTGCGCCCGATCTATCATGTCTGCCATGAACGCACGATCACGCATCATATACAGTTGGAACCACGGCGGCGCGATGTCTGCCACTTCGGCCATGTCACAGACCGATGTAGTTGATAGGCTGAAAGGCACTCCTTTGGCTTGCGCGGCAGCGGCGGCGGCCACTTCACCTCGCCGCCAAGCCATGCCTGCGAGCCCGATCGGGCTGAATGCAAGCGGCAAGGCGCATGCCTCGCCCAGCAAGCTGGTTGCAGTCGATACGCCACCAACATCGCACAACACCCTCTGCTCCATCGGCAAGAGCGAAAAATCGCGGACATTGGCCTCTGCCGTGCGGCCATCAAAGGCCGCGCCATCATAATATTCAAACAGGAAGTGCGGCAGACGCCGTCGTGCTACATCGCGGAAATCCACATAGCTGGGCAATGCGGTCATGGCGACGGCCTAGGCTTTCCGGTCGCCGCGACCACCGCGGCGTCCACATCTGCTCGGCTGGGGTTGCCGCGCAGTGTCAGGCCGCCGTTCACCTGCAGATTCTGTCCGGTCATAAAGCATCCGTCACCCGCCAGCCAACAAACTGCATCGGCAATGTCATTGCTGGTACCAATCCGCCCCAAAGGGTAGCGCGCACGATACGTCTCGTAGACACCCGGGATGCTCTTGGCCCCCGCCGTCATCGGCGTGTCAGTAAGCCCCGGCGACACCGAATTGGCGCGAATACCGCGCGGGCCACCAACCAGCGAGATGCAACGCATAACATGATCGAACCCGGCCTTGGTCCCCATATAGGGCGCGTGGTCATCAAGCATGATCGTGGCGGTTGCGGAACTTATCTGGATGAGGGAGCCGCCATCGCGAACAACCGGCAGCAGCGCCTGAAAAAACAGGAATGGACCGATGAACTGCAATTCGACAATCTTGCGAAGGTCCTCTTCAGTCACTTCCTCGAAAGGCCCTCGTAACCCCCAGCCCGTGGCATTGACGATAACATCCAGTCCACCCGCATCGCGAAAATAATCGGCGAGACGCAGCGAATCATCGCGTGAAGTAATGTCGGCAACCATGGCGGCACCGCCGATCTCGTTAGCCAGTGCATCGAGCGATTCCCGGTGACGTCCTGAGACGACCACATGCGCGCCTTCCTCGGCAAGGCGACGAGCGATAACCTGCCCCATATTATCGCGACCAGCCGCCCCCACAACCAGCGCAACCTTTCCCGACAAAGGCAATGTATCGCTCATATCGCAATCTCCCACTTCATGCTTTACCTAAGCGATACAAAGGTGCGCCGATACGGCAGATGTCAAATTTGGTATCTCGTGATACTTTTTGACATCGCCGGGCGCAACACCTCCTATACCTGACCGCGAAATTATACTACACAAGCTGAAAATTGCAACATGCATGAAAAAGAGGATGCGAGATGAAGCCTAACCGAGAACCGGTCACCAGCGAAGCAGGTTGGAACGACCAACCCCTTCCTGGTGCGTGGCGAAGTGTCGCAATCCTGACGTTGATTTACGCGTTTGGCACACTCGACCGCCAGCTCGCAGCCCTGCTTGTTCCGCATATCAAGCGCGATCTGGCCCTCAGCGACCTTCAGGTCTCGCTAATACAAGGGCTTGCTTTTGGATTGTTTTTCATGCTGGCCAGTCCACTGGTCGGCTGGTTAGTGGACCGCATAAATCGCCGCAAAGTGCTGTTCGTCGGAGTCACCGGTTGGTCTATCGGCGCTATGGTCTCTGGCCTGTCTAACTCTTTCGGCCAACTCTTCGGCGCCAGAGCGACCGTCGGCGCCTTCGAATCAACAATCAACCCCACCGCTTACTCCCTGCTGGGCAACCTATTTCCGCCACGCAAGCTGGCGCTGCCGCTCTCACTCTTCGTGCTTGGCGGTAATCTCGGCAGCGCCCTGTCGTTTGTCGCCGGTGGTGCGATCATCGCCTGGGCTGCGACCGCCCCGCAAGTCCTGCCTATACTTGGCTCTCTGCACGGCTGGCAGCTAGCCTTCATACTGACCGGCCTGCCAGGACTGCTGCTCGCCCCGACAATCATGTTCGCAATCGAACCGGCGCGCAAATGGGCCAAGTCTGGCGTGAATGAAGTGATCACCCATACCGGCTATGCCGATTTGTGGGTCTACATGCGCCGTCACAAAAGATTCTACACCGGCCATATTCTCGGTTTCGCACTTGTGATGGCGTTCATTGTCGGCCTGCAATCCTGGAACGCGACCTTTCTAGCGCGCACCTTCGGCTGGGACCTCTCACGGATCGGCTATATCATTGGCTGGACGCAGTTTGGGTCAGCGCTGTTCGGCCTCGCATTACATGGCTGGATCGTGGACAAGCTCTATTCCCGGGGCATCGCCAATGCGCACCTGCTCTACTTCGCAGGGGTAACGCTGCTGGCAGCGCCGTGCGGAATTTTCGCCTATCTCTCAGGCAGCGCGATCGCGATGGTGGTGCTGTATAACCTCGCATATTTCTTCGTGATGGGCTTCGCCGGCATCGGCCCGGCCGCGCTGCAGATTGCCACCCCTGCAAATTTGCGCGGCAAGGTATCAGCGGTTTACATGGTCATCCTGTCCATCGTTGCGAGTGTGCTGGCGCCGATCGTCGTTGCGTCTTTCACCGATATCCTGTTCGCCGATGAGGCAAAGCTGGGCCTGTCGATGTCCCTATTCGCAGGGCTTACCAGCATCATCGCCGTGTGCATGTTTCTCTGGGCTGCAGGTGCGATGCGCCGCGCCATTGCTGATGCCAGAGAGCAAATTGAAGCTTAGGTATTTTGCGCTTAGATCCTCATTGAACCGGTATGGATAGAGGCGTGGCACTCACCCTTGACCAAGGCTTAGAGATAGATGGGCGGGCTATTGCGCGCGCTATCAGCCTCTACCTTCTGGTAGACACTGACTCACAAATCACACAATCTGGACATCTTATTGATGGGTTGGTGACTTCGCTATCCGCATCTGCAGTTCGCAACGCAGAAACCTTGGCGCCGGAGATATTGCATCCGGCGCCAATACTCACGCCTCGCAGACGATCCGACGAGCAACTTCCCAGGCAAATGCCGTGGCTGGCGCATGCGTATTTCCGGATACCAGACCGGGCATGGCGGAACAATCAACCACACGCACGCCATCTACACCACGCACCCGACAATCGGAATCGAGTACAGCCTCCAGCCCACCCATGGCACAGCTGCCAACAGCATGCGTGCCGCAGCGCGAATAGCGACGGACGGAGGTCAGGATATCTTCGTCACTTTCGATATGCTTGCCCGGTGCAAGCTCAGCGACCAACAAGTCCTTGAGTGCCGGTTGCGAAGCGAAACGGCGCAGCATCTTGAACGAAGCAATCGCACATTCCTGGTCTTCCGGCGTGGTCAACCAATTGGGCTTGATCACGAGGCCGTCGGACATTGTCGCCCCACCGATGTCAATCGACCCGCGAGAGGTGAGCTGCAGCATCTGACCATAGACGGTAAATCCGGGCTCGCGTTCAACAACGCTGAGCTGGACAGGAAACTTGGGGTCGCCCGCTCGTGCGAATGTGAAGGCGCCTGCATATATCTGCAAGTCGGGATGAGGGAGATTCGGACGTGAACGAACAAACGCGCCAACCTCATACGGCCCCGTCGCCAGAGGCCCGCTGCCAAACATAGCGTATCGCAGGACGTTGGCTACCAGGCGCGGACCACGAAACTCGCGGTTATTGCCCGGCACGGACAAACGAAACGCAATCGAAAGACCAAGGTGCTCACGGAGGTTACGCCCCACCGCTGCGCGATCGGCCACCACCGGCACGCCCGCGCCTGACAACACTTCGCCTGGCCCGACGCCGGAGCGCTGCAAAAGTGCGGGGCTTTCGATGGCCCCTGCCGACACAATCACCTCGCCAGCTACGCCTATGCGCTGCACACCTGCAGCATTCTCCACCTCAACAGCAACCGCCCGGCCTTGTTCGAATATGATGCGGCGTACTAGAGTGTCAGTCATGACACTGAGGTTCGGACGTCGACGCGCCGGTTCAAGAAAGGCCTTGGCAGAGCTGACCCGTCGACCGTTGCGGATATTGTGGGCATAATAGCCTACGCCTTCAATGTCCTCTCCATTAAGGTCGTCGCGGCGCGGGAGGCCCATGCTCTCGCCTGCAGCAATCGCAGCCTCTGCAGCAGGATAGCGAAATTTACCGGGAGAAATCGTGACCGGCCCACCAACACCTCGTCCCCCGCCCAGTCCAAGCTCGTGATTCTCAACGGCGGCGTATGCATCCCGCATCACTGACCAGTTCCAGCCTGTAGCGCCAGCTTCGCCCCAGGCATCGAAATCCGAAGGCTGCCCACGCGACCAGATCATGCCGTTGATCGCAGACGATCCCCCCAAACCGCGCCCACGCACCCAGACTTCACTCGATGCCTCATCGGGTAGACGGGCCTGTGACACCGGATAATGCCAGGCAAAGCGAGGATTGAGCGCAAGCTTGCCGATTCCCTTGGGCATCGTCACAAGCGGCGAACGATTGTCCCCGCCCGCTTCGATCAAAAGGACATTGTTGCGCCCATTACGCGAGAGGCCCTCAGCCATAACGCAGCCGGACGAACCGGCGCCAACCACAATATAATCAAAAACAACGTCGGTCTGCGTAGTCACAAGATAATCGAAGACTAGGTCGGTCTTTACGGTCACAAGCGATCCTCTCGTCTGCGAGATGCAGGACATTATTATGCCATTCGCATCCGCCATGGCAGGGCAGCGACCTTAAATCGCGCCCCGATCCCCGCAGGTCCTCGCCCTGCATCTGGCACTTTCTAAGACGCGCCTTACAATAAAGCAAGCAAGCTTGACCTTATTTATGATGCGCGTGATATTTTTATGTTCACAGCCGGATCATCTGTCGTTATCAATACCGTCGAATCCCTATCTGAGCGAGGTCCGCAGTGCTAAACCAAGACGCCCAGGCTCGAGTTGGTATCGATGCCCTTATCGCAACCTACAGCGACGCGGTGAATCGCCGCGACGCCGATGCATGGGCGGCGTGCTGGGCGGAGGACGCGATCTGGCGTTTTCACGGCCACGAACTGGTGGGCCGCGACGCCATTCTTGCCGCCTGGCGCAAAGCGATGGCTAGCTACGAACATGTTTGGTTCATGGCCTTTGTTGGCCATATCGAATTGCACGGCAATAACGCCAACCTGCGCACCCACACATTCGAATATCTACACCCGGCCAGCAGCTCACCGAAGCTTCAATCCGGGCTGTATGATGACAGCGTCACCTTCCTGGATGGCCGCTGGATCTTCACCATTCGTAGTTTTTCATCTCAGGAGTTACCATTATGACCATTATCGTCTCTGCCGTTATGGAGCTTGATCCGGCGCATGCCGAACGCATCATTCTTGAAGCGCGGCCCCTGATTGAGGCCTCGCTCGATGAGCCGGGATGCCTCGCCTACAGCTGGTCGCTGGACCCGCTCAATCCGGGCACGATCAACGTTTTCGAAAAATGGACTGACGAGGCCGCGCTCGCCTATCACTTCACACTGCCCAACTACACCGAAATGCGCCAAGTGTTGCGTTCAGCCGGGCCAATCAAATCCAATAGCTGCAAATATCTGGTTGCCCGCGAAGAGCCTATCTACGATGCGGATGGAAAACCCCGCGCGGACTTCTTCAGCCAAGTCTAAAACCGTTCAACACGGAGGGCGGACAGAATATTCTGTCCGCCCTCCCGTCAGATTCAGCCCTCGTTGCTGCTGGCGAGAATAGCTTCCATTTGCGCGTGCTGCTTCTGCAACACAGCCTCATTGGCACCAAAGACCATGCGGAAACCTTCCGGTGCCCAAGCAAGGTTGCGCTGCCCTTCTGCCGAGACGCTATAGTCTTCTGTCGTCACCACACGCTCAACAAAATCATGTATATCCGCCCAATCCTGATCGGGGCGATCTTCGGTGGCATGCGCCGGACGATAAGTTGCCATCAGCGTAACGCATTCCTGCGGCGTTTCACCCGGGAACACCCGCGATACACCATAGAACATGCCGCCGCCTGGCAGGGTATTCACGTTGATGCTGACATTCGGAAACAGCATGTAGAGACCGCCATAATCAGACTTGGGCCATGTCTCTTCCGGCTGGCTGCCATATTCGATGAAATCAGCACGCGGAAAGCCGATACGCACGTGCAACCCTTGCGGGCTATAGCTCATGGTATTGGAAAAGGCCAAAGAGCCGATCGTGCTTGGATGCAGTGTCGCGAAATGATAGCTCTCGCCATAAGTATCGAATGCATATTTCCAATTGGCGCCCGTATGGACGACCGAGGACTTGATCGGCCGCGCCTTGCCCAATTCAAGATGCGCCAGTTCATCGCCCATCGGCCCCAGCCAGTCAGCCACATCGATAGGATCCCCACCCGGGGTCCCCCGGACAAAAATCATCCCATGCCATTCGGCAACGGGCACCGGAATAAGCCCGAGCTGTTCGCGCTCGATTCCCTCAAAACCTTCCTTGCCCGGCTGCCCGATCAGCTTGCCGTCAAGATCGAAGGTCCAGCCGTGAAATTTGCATGTCATCCGCGTACGTGCATCGCACTCGGTAACAAGCCGCGCAGCACGGTGCGCACACATGTTGAGAAAGGCGTTGAGCACGCCCTCCTTATTGCGCACAATCAGGATCGCCGGGCCAAGCACGTCGAACAGCAGCTTATCGCCGGGATTGGGGACATCGAGCGAGAACCCCGCCAAAATCGGCCGCTTAAGGAACAACTCCCGTCGCTCCGCCTGCGCCCGCTCGGGGTCAGCGTAGATGGCAGGATCAATACGTCGCGGCCCGTCCGACAGATCGGTAGTCTTCCCGAGCATGTGCGCGATTGTCTTACGGCGTAAATCTTGATGAGAGCGATCTCGGCGCTCTGCCATGCTCTGGGCTGTGGAATCAGACATATTGATCTCCTAAGGATCGATTGACGGAACTTTATGCAACTTGTATCAAAATTTCAAGCACACTTCTCCCAAATGAGCGAATGACTCATTGATCGACATCAAATCTGCGGGGGTGACGCCCCTTATTAAGAGACACAAAATGACCAAACCACCCGCGCCCCCCCCGATCACTTACGAGACTGACCAGCCGGTATTATATGAAGTCATCGACGGCATCGCCTGGGTCACGATGAACCGGCCCGATTTCAAAAATGCACAAAATGGGCAGATGACCTATGCCCTTGATGATGCGTTCATGCGGGCAGTTGCCGATGATGAGGTGGGATGCATTGTCCTTGCTGGGAACGGTAAGCACTTTTCCGCCGGGCACGATATCGGCACGCCGGGCCGGGATCTGATGCGACAGTTTGACAACCGATTAATGGTCCCCCCCCATGTCAACAAACCCGCCGCCGAATTGCTCTATACACGCGAACAAGAGCAATATCTGGGCATGTGCCGGCGCTGGCGCGACATCTCCAAGCCGACAATCGCTATGGTGCAGGGGGCCTGCATCGCTGGCGGATTAATGCTTGCCTGGGTTTGCGACCTGATCGTCGCCTCAGAAGACGCCTTTTTCCAAGACCCCGTCAATCGCATGGGCATCCCCGGAGTAGAATATTTCGCCCACGCCTTTGAACTGCCTCCCCGGGTGGCAAAGGAATTCCTTTTGCTGGGTGAGCGGATGACTGCCCATCGCGCCGAGCAATTCGGCATGGTCAACAAGGTCGTCTCACGTGACATGTTACGTGAAACCGTGGCTACCATGGCAGCAAAACTTGCTGCCCAGCCGCGCCTTGGCAATTGGTTGACCAAGCAGGCAATCAACCACGTGGAGGAATTGCGTGGCAAGCGCACCGCGATGGACGCCGTATTCCACATGCATCACTTCGCCCACGCCCAGAACGATCTGGTCCACGGCAGTGCGCTCGGCGGTTTCAGCGCCAAGGCCATGGCGAATACCAACAAGCGGCAAGCTGAAAAGCCCTGAACCCCATACCAACCAACATTCCCGAAACGCACAATCAAAGGATCAGCCATGCGCGCAGTTACCATTGAAGGGGGCAAGGGTCCCGCCGAAGCCATGCATGTGGCAGATGTACAAAACCCAACTGCTGGCCCCGGGGAAATCCTCATCAGGGTGATCGCTGCCGGGGTCAACCGCCCTGACATCAGCCAACGCGAAGGCAATTATCCCCCGCCGCCGGGCGCATCCGACATCATGGGCCTCGAAGTTGCCGGCACTGTCGCAGCACTTGGCGAAGGTGTGACGCAATGGCGTATCGGTGACCGGGTTTGCGCCTTGCTCGCTGGCGGCGGCTATGCCGAGTTCGCCCGCGTCGATGCCCGCCACGCCCTGCCTGTCCCGGCTGCACTAACGCTGATCAATGCGGCTGGTCTGCCGGAAACACTGTTCACCGTCTTCACCAACTTGTTTGAACGCGGCCATCTTGTCGCAGGTGAGACTGCTTTGATCCATGGTGGCAACAGTGGCATCGGCGTCACAGCCATCCAGATGGCCAAAGCGGCCGGTGCAAGGGTGATCACCACGGTCCGCGGCGCTGACAAGGCGGCTCGCGCCAAAGCGCTGGGCGCAGACATAGTGATCGACGTCACCACAGAGGATTTCGCCACGCGTTGCCGCGCAGAAGGCGGCGTCAACGTTGTGCTCGACATTATCGGCGGTGATTATTTCGCACGCAATATCGAAGCCCTTAACCCCGATGGGCGACTGGTCCAGATTGCAACAATGGGCGGGGAACTGGTCCAGACCAACCTGTTGACCTTGATGTTCAAGCGGCTGACATTGACCGCATCCACCTTGCGTGGCCGTCCTGACGATGAAAAGGCGCGGCTCGCAGCGGAAATTCGCCGACAAGTCCTCCCCTGGATTGAAACCGGTAAGGTGCGCATCCCGATCGACAGCATATTTCCGCTTGAACAAGCCACTGAAGCGCATCGCACCCTCGAACGATCACAGCAATTTGGCAAAGTGGTCCTGCTGGTAGCAGAGGATAATAGCTGAGCTTCACAGCACCGCGAAACGATGTCTCGCCGCGACGCCAAAATCGCTTGACCGTGCGCCCCGACAAACTTTATGCAACACATTATACTTTTTACCGAGCAGGACTCGGAATAGCTTGAACTCCGGAGAGATCGCAATGCCGCAGATGAAGGTTCACCAAGCAATCGCGCACGCACTTCACGATAATGGCGTGCGTGACCTGTTTGGGCTGATCGGTGACGCCAACCTCTATTTCTCAGACAGTTTCGTGCGCGATTGCAATGGCCAGTTCATCTCATCGGCCAATGAGGACGGTGCCACGCTCATGGCATTGGGCTACACCGTGGCGACCGGCAAGCTCGGCTGTTGCAGCGTCACGCACGGCGCGGCCCTTACCAACACACTCACCGCCCTTACCCATGGCACCAAAGCGCGCACGCCGATGCTCTTGCTGTGCGGCGACACGGCCGTGGCAGATCATGAAAACTTTCAAAACACCCCGCAACGCGATCACGTGCTTGCGACCGGTGCCGGCTTCGAGCAACTGCGCACGCCAGAAACCGCTGCGATCGATATTGCCACCGCTATCCGACGGGCATGGACCGAACGACGCCCCATCGTGCTGAACATCCCGGTCGAGTTCCAATGGCTGGACGTCGATTATGCGCCGGTCGTCTGGCGCAAACCGGAAATGCGCACCATTGTTCCCGAAAGCGAGGATCTCGACAACGCCATCGGCATCATCGCCGCTGCACGCAGGCCGCTCGTTCTTGCTGGGCGCGGCGCCATCGACGAAGACGCCGCTGCAGCCATCCTCCGCTTCGCCAAGCGGCTAGAGGCACCGGTAGCCACCACCTTGCAGGCCAAGGACTTGTTTGCCGATGACAACTGCAATCTGGGCATTTTCGGCACGCTCAGCCAGGATGTGGCGATTGAGCAAATTCTCGAAGCCGATTGCGTGATCGCCTTTGGTGCCAGCCTCAACCCCTTTACCATGTCGCAAGGCGCCTTTGCCAAGGACAAGCGCATCGTCCAGATCGACATTGATGCCGCCCAATTCGGGCGCTTCCTCCAGACCGACGCTAGCGTCCTTGGCGATGCTGGTCGGACCGCCGATTTGTTCACCCATTGGCTCAATGAGGCGGAAATTCCCGGATGCGGGTGGCGCGGAGACGAACTCGCCACCACCTTGGCAACGGCAAGGGCCGCCGTCATTTCTATCGATCCGCAAGATAGCGATCCCATCGACATGCCGCGGGCTATCAAGATTTGCAACGCCGCACTTCCCGCCGATCGAGTGCTTGTAACCGACGGCGGCCGCTTCCTCGGCGAACCTTGGAAAAATTTTCGCGTCTCCCACCCCCGCAATTTCACGATCACGCTGGCATTCGGATCGATTGGCCTCGGCATGGGCTATGCGATTGGTACCGCCGTCGGTCGCCCTGGCGAACCGGTGGTCCATTTGACCGGCGACGGTGGCTTCGTGCTGGGCGGGCTGACCGAATTTAACACGGCAGTACGCCACGGCCTGAACTTCACCACTATTGTGTGCAATGACGGCGCCTATGGCGCAGAGCATATCCAGTTCCGTCGCAAGAATATGGACCCCACGCTTTCGACCTTTGAATGGCCCGACTTCGCCAAGGTTGCCGATGCGCTCGGCGGCAAGGGCTTCCGGGTCACCACTTGCGGCGAACTGCGTCACGCGTTGGACGCAAGCAAGAACGCCACGGTACCGGTCTTGATCGACCTAATCCTCGACCCGGACAATATGCCCGAATTCCCGTGATCGCCTGAAAAGCCAGAAAGCCATGACCATGACAGCAAACCCTGAACTCCTGCGGGATGAACTTTTCGCTATCCTTGGCAGCCGTGGCTTGCTGGAGCCGGATGACTTTGCCGGAAGGTCCTGCGATCCGTTCCTGCATGAGCCGATTGCCTCGCCCTTCGTCACCCGTCCGGCCAATGCCGCCGAATTGTCTGAAGTGATTAAGGTTGCGGCACGCCATGACTGGCGCATCGTCACCCATGGCGGTGTGACGGGCATGTCCGGCGGTGCTTTCACACGGCCAGACACGATCGTCGTCTCGACCGAACGGATGCGACAAATCGAGGAGATCAACGAGATCGGTCAGTTCGCCGTTGTCGGTGCAGGGGTTTCCGTCGAAGAACTACAGAACGCGGTCGAAGAAAAGGGGCTGTTCTACCCCGTCGATCTTGGTTCAAAAGGATCGGCAACCATCGGCGGTACGATTTCGACCAATGCCGGCGGCAACCATGTGATCCGCTGGGGCATGACCCGGCAAAGCGTACTCGGCATCGAGGCGGTTCTGGCAGATGGCACGGTGGTCAATGCGATGAACCGCCTACTCAAGAACAATACCGGCTTCGACTTGAAGCATTACCTCATCGGTAGCGAAGGGACGCTGGGGATCGTCACCCGTGCCGTGGTGCGATTGCAGCCCTTGCCCACCAGCCAAGAGGTGGCGCTGCTCGGCGTGGAATCCATGGAAAAGGTGCTCAAACTGCTCATGGCAGCGCGCAACATGCCCTCGCTAAGCGCCTTTGAAGTCATGTGGCATGACTATTACGCACTGATGGCGGAAAGCGGCACTGGCCGCCGACCGATCGAACCCGACTTGCCATATTATGTGCTGATCGAATCCATGGGCTATGACGCCGATGCGGATCGAGCGGCATTTGAACGATTTATGGAATTGGCGCTGGAGCAGGGCCTTGCTGCCGATGGCGTCCTCGCCAATTCTGCACGTCAGAAACAAGACCTGTGGCATGTCCGGGAAGGCTCAGAAGTCACCCATCGCGAATTCGGTGCAATCGTCCCCTTCGACGTCTCAGTCGATCTTGAACATGTCGAAGCCTTTGTCTCAGATGCCTATCGGCTGCTGAGGGAACGATTTACCCATGTGCGCGGCGTCACATTAGGACATCTAGGCGACAACAACATCCACTTCGGAATCAACGTTGGCCCACAAACCGTGGAGCAGTTCCACGCCGTCGAAGATGCGGTGTTTGAAGCGCTGGCCCCCTATGGTGGCGCCATCACCGCCGAACATGGCATTGGCAGTCTAAAGCGCGAATTCCTGCACAAGTACAAAAGTGAAGGCGAATTGGAGATGATGAAGCGAATCAAGGCCGCGCTCGATCCGCATGGACGCCTCAACCCCGGCGTCATCTTCGAGGAATGATTGAAACGCGATACCGCCCCGGCCTGACAGGCTTGCTGTCCAATTCAATGGCTTTGCCAACGAATTAAAAACTGAATTACCGGAGGCCGCAACACACATATATATATGTGTCGTAGCTAGGGAAAAATAGGAGGCAAATAGCCAATGGCGCCGCGTTCGACTGACGCTATGCAGATCGTCCCATCTGGTGAGTTTACCATGGGCTCCGATAGCTATTACCCGGAAGAACGCCCGCTTCGGAGAGTTCAGGTCGACAGTTTCTGGATGGATGAAACGCCTGTCACCAACGCCCAGTTTTCCCGCTTTGTCAACGCCACAGGCCATGTAACCGTCGCTGAGATTGCACCAAATCCTAAAGATTATCCAGATATGCTGCCCGGGATGAATCGACCGGGTTCACTTGTATTTACAGGGACTGATGGTCCGGTGGATTTATCGCAGGCGCACCTCTGGTGGCAATTCGCCTTCGGCGCTGATTGGCGCCATCCCCTTGGCCCTGAAAGCTCACTGGATGGCTTAGCAGACCATCCAGTTGTGCATATTGCGTGGAGCGATGCCGCAGCATATGCAAAATGGGTCGGCAAAGCTCTGCCGACAGAGGCGGAATTCGAATTTGCCGCTCGGGGCGGACTGGAAGGAAAGGAGTTTGCTTGGGGTGATGAGCTTGCTCCGGCTGGCGCAATGATGGCTAATTATTGGCAGGGTACATTCCCTTATCATAATAGCTGCACCGATGGCTGGGAGCGTACATCGCCGGTTCGAAGCTTTCCTGCTAACAGCTATGGCTTGTATGACCTTATTGGAAATGTGTGGGAATGGACCCAAGACTGGTGGTCGGAGCATAGTGGCGTCGCCAAGGCCAAAGATTCCTGCTGTGGGAAGAAAAATCCCCGAGGCGGCAATATGCGTAATAGTTTTGACCCATCCCAGCCAGATATAAGGATAGGGCGAAAAGTAATAAAAGGTGGATCGCATTTGTGCGCCATCAATCACTGCCAACGTTTTAGACCAGCAGCACGTCATCCAGAAATGATTGATACTTCGACTACACACATTGGTTTTAGGTGTGTCATCCGGCGGAAGTGAGCGCCCACACCCCGAATCGTCCACATTTATTGGATTTGCGCTGGTTATCTGACCGAAGGTTGTCGAATTCGAACCTTTGGCACCCAATCCATTATTATTCTGTACCAAAGGTTCATTTTTGCCTTTTACTCAACCCGACAGCCCCCTGCACCATGATCGCACTGGGCAGTTCCGCTGTTCCTCATCTTTCTGCGCAATAGCCGAGAAGGTCAGCAGTTCAAACGTCGTCAATTCTGACACATGTCCGATCATATCGTCTTCCTGCAGACGTTGCATGACAATCCGACCGTTCTGCTTATCGTTGAGCCGCATGAACAATGTATGGCGCGCCCAATTATTAGCCCGTGTGCGCACAGTGGCGGACAACGCCTCCTCCGGCTTCATCAGAGCATCGACGATATCCCACCGTACCGCCGATCCACCTATTGGCGTCGTGCGATATCGAGATAATGTCGCAAGTTCCCAGCATCAACGGCGGCAAGGAACTGGACGACGCTATCGACCTGATCGTCATGCTTGCCCTGTGGGAAGGCGATCAATTCATCCTCAAAGGCGCGGAGCCAGGGTGCCTCAACAGGGATCCAGACCTCGCCGCGCTCGAACTTGGGCGACTGCTGGGAGGCTCGGTCCTGCTTTGACCCTAGAGGCGCAAGGTAGGTGATCCAGAAATTCCCGCCGTTCCTGCGGATATTCTGAAAGATGCTGATCCCCGATCCGGCTCTTTCCACGACCACAAGATCTGCTTTCCATTTTTCGCGCTGTCGATAGACGGCCTTTTGGAGTTCGGGGAAGGGTAGACGCTCACGATAGATATCGAGCAGGTAATAGCTTGTGCCTGAGAGCGCCCAAGTCGAACAGACGCTGTAATCATTGTGGCTCTCCGTCTCATAGGCCGTGTCCCAGCTCTGGATGATCGCTTCGACCTTATAATGCTCAGGCCGCGTCTCGTAGCGGCGCAGCCAGCTGAGCTGGAAGAGCGTGCCGCCACCTGCACATGGGCGCTGATTATATTGCGCTTCGAAGTCCCGCTCTCCCATCGCATGGCGGAGCCGGTCGATTTCCGCTTCATCGAACCGCTCTGGATGCAGGATACTGCCTGGAAAGCGCGTTATCTCACCGCCGTCCGATACTGGGATGGTCTGCTGTCGTGGTGCAATAAGTGGTAGGCAGAGCTCATCCCATCCACCGCCAGCCGCGAGTTGTCCGGGCAGGTCCTCCAGATGCAATCGCTGGGCCACCAGAAGGATTCTACCCGTCTTTGGATTGTTGAGACGACTCAGCACGGTACCGGTGAACCAGTCGATTGCGCCTTGTCGCGCGACCTCGCTATGCGCGTCCTTGGCCTTGATCGGGTCGTCGATAATGATGAAGTCACCACCCCGTCCAGTTAGCGTACCGCCGGTCGAGGTGGACATACGATAGCCGCCCCGTGTGGTCGCCAGCAGATTAAGAGCCTGCCGCTTGGGTTCAAGATGGGTGTAGGGGAACAGCCGCCTGTACCAACTGGTCTGCATGAGTTTACGCGTTTGATGCGCAAAATCTTCGGCAAGGTCCTGATTGTAGGATGCACAAATGATCTTTGCCCCCGGTTTATGACCGAGAATCCACGCGGGCAGACAAATGCTGGCGATGAAGCTCTTCATCGTGCGCGGCGGCATGGTGATGATGACCCGGGTCTTATCCCCACGCACCATGGCCATCAGCTGGGTACAGATTGCATCAATATGCCAGTTGGGCAGATACTCATCGTCATAAAGCTGACTGAACGCACCGGCGACAAACAACGTGAGTTCCGTGCGTGCGAGTTGGTCCAGCAAGGGCGAATAAGTCTTTTGGTCAAACATCATCATGCTCCCCATCGTCCGTATATGGAATGTCGCCCTGCATCTTCAAAAAGTGGATGAGATCCTTGGTGCTGACTGGTGCCTGGGCATCCGATGCAGAATCGTCCGTTGCAACCGGCCCATAGCGCTCATGAAGCTCAATGAGCTTTGCTATGGCCTTGAAGTTGCCGCTACTCGCCTGATTGGCCAATTGGTGTAAAGCCAGGCCGATCTTTGAGATGTTTTTCGTTTTACCATTGATTTTGGCAGGAACCTTGACGCTGAATGCCTCGTTGACGAGCGTCTTGATGTTCTTCGCGCCTTTTGGTCGCCCCTTACCCGGACCATTGCCTTTCGGGAATTGGGTGTGTTTAGGCGGTTTGCCATAACCAACCTCATAGGGTGCGGCTTCGCCCTCAATATTCTCGCTGCCGTCATTTTCCGGCGGCCCATCGTGTCCAGATATTGTCATGATCGCCTCCCAGAAACCTATGCGGCAGTCGAAGAACCCTCGATCAGCTCTTCATGCGCCCGGATGGTTGCCACTTCATCGAATGTTTGACCGGTTGTGATCAGGATCGGCATTTGACCTGTCAGTCGTTGCCATCGGCGCAGGCTGACATCGACAAACTGCGGTTCGAGCTCAATCCCAAAGCAGCGCCGACCTGTTTTCTCCGCCGCAATCAGTGTCGTCCCGCTGCCCATGAACGGATCGAGCACCGCCTCGTTGCGATTGGTCACATCAAGAATGGCGTCGCTGCACAGTTCGACGGGTTTGGGCGTGGCATGCTGTCCCAGCATTTCATGGGCCGAGGATCCCGGGCGATTGGCACCCGGCATGGACCAGACATTGGTGCGATCACGGCCATGTTTACCAAGCTGGACATTGTTGTTGCGAGGCGTGTCCCCGTTGCACATGACCGCTATCAACTCATGCGCGGAACGGTAAAAGCCGCCCATGGCACCAGATTCCTTGTACCAGACGATGAGGTTCAAGAGGCTGAGTTTGGATGCTGCGCCAGCGCTATAGAGCAGATCGATCGATCTCCAGTCCATGAACCCGAACAGGATCCCGCCATCCATCAGATGCTTTTTGGCACAACGGATCGCGGTTTCGAGGAACTGCGCGAACTCCTTATCCGACATCTCGCCAGACGCCATTTTGAATTCGCCATGCTTTTTCTTGCCGAGCCCACTGACATTTCCGCCGATACGGACATTATAGGGAAAGTCGGCGATGATCGCCGCGAGGCCCTCTCCTGACAGCAATTGCGCATAGGTTTCTGGCTCAAGGGCGCTGGCGCAGATGAGCCGATGATGACCCAGTTGCCAAAGGTCACCGGGCAGGGAGACGGGTGCGCCAGTTGCATCTTCCTCCGCTTCTTCTTCGGTCTGGCTATCCGCCGGATCCAGCAGGATGATATCCTGCTCTTGCAGGGTAAATCCTGTTGATGTCAGGTCGACATCCAGATCGATCAGCTCCTGAAATTCAATCTTGAGCTGATCCATGTCCCAGCTGCCGAGTTCGGCGGTCCGGTTCAGTGCTAGGGCCAGCTTGCGTATTTCAGTATCCGTCAGGTGCTGGCAGTCGATTGTGGGAATATGGGTCAGGCCCAGCGCCTGTGCCGCTTCCCACCGGACATGGCCATCGATGATTTCAAGGCCCTTGACCAGGATCGCGCCGCAGAAGCCAAGATCAGCAATCGAGGTCGTCAGTCGACCCAGCTGCTCCGCATGAGTGCGACGGGTGCGGTGTCGCGAGGGCTTTAGCGTCGCGATCTCGAGGCGCTCGATCTGGAGATCTGGCAACAGATCGTTCCGCCGCCGCTGGCGGATCGTTTCGGTCATCTGCCGATCGGCTGCCATGGCCTCACGCCGGTGCCGGGTCTTGCTCAGCTTCTGATTTTTAAACGCCTCGTTACCTATTTTCACCCCATGTTTCATCTCGACCTCCCAATACAAAAAACCCCGCCACCGCTAATGCGGGACGGGGTTTTCCAAGGAAGGAAACAGACCCGTCACGCAGCAGCGCAAATTCAGGTCGGCTAGTTCCATCCGTGGATTGCCGAGCGTCCATTTCTGGACTTATTACCAATGGATCATAGGTCCTATTTTGACGCAACATAAAAAATCATGTTCAGTTGAAATATTGCGGAGGGGTGATTTCAACAAATTGAAATGTATGGACTTCATCTGAAATTCGAGCAAACCTCGTCCGTATGAAAATAACTTCGAATGATGGCATCAGTGCCTTGGACGGGCTCAAAGTCCGCTGGCACCGGAAAAAGATTCTCAGTTTGGCTTGGCCATGCTTGGCCTAAAGCCTTTGGACGACGTTGACGCCTTTACCTGGCTGCAATTTACGTCTGCCGCACTGGAGGCAATGGAGTTGCCACTCGGCAAATATCCCATACGGACATCGCGTATGGAGGAGTCCATCCAGCGAGGGGGCAATCTTTCTGTCCCCGACCTCATGCGCGGCCTCATGGACTGGATGGATGTCACCGATGACCCCGTCTCGACCTCGCATAGCCTGCGCCAAATCCTCGACCGATATTTTCCTGACAATGGAGAAACGGCGCCATCATTTACGTTTGAGAATGAGCATGGCGGCAAGTTCAGATTTGGTCTTGGAATCGTCGACCAGGCGCAACCGCTGGTGGCCTGGCAAAGGCGCCAATGGGTGGTCGCGATTGGATGTCCACGCAAGATCGAACCAGGTCGTATGACCTTGGCGGCGCCGGGCCCCATTACCCTGCGCGTCGCCCAATCCATCATAGGGCATGCCGCGCTAATCGATATAGGCGGACCTATCGATAGCTATGAGACCGCACGCGCGAGTAGCCGACGCACCGGCAGTTTTTATAATTGGGAAAGCACAGCTGCGACAATTGTCGATTGGGAATTTGGCTATGCCATTACTGACCGCGACGGTGTGTTGGAACCTAACGACGCGATGGTGGCATTGCCGCCGGCCCATGAGTGGCTGTGCCCGCATCAACTGGCCACCCTCATCGCTATCGGGAACGGATATCTCTAGAACCTGCCACAGGCGAAGCGCGCGTTGTCAGCTGCCGCAGGGCATCGGTTTCGGGGGCTCGCAAGGCCATGCAGGCACCTCGGTGGCGGACCTTTCGTTATGGCGCACGCTGTCTGTTAAGTTGGCAGTCCGGAACGACACCTTTCAAAGCAGAAGGGGGGGTAAGCTGCCATGCCGCTATTCGATTCGGTTGCAGGCGCGCAAAATGCGGCCGCAAAGCTGCTAGCATCAGCAGGGTATTTCTGGTTAGCTTCCGCCCATCAGGCGGCGCGTCATCGTATCGAAGGAGTCCTCGGCATTCTCTGCATCATCAAAGCGGGTCGCGCGGAGCATTCGCTCAAGGTGCAACAGCGAGATGGTGAAGTCGTACCGGTCGGAAGCCAGTGCAATTTCCTCGCACGGCTCGGCAAACCAGACATCGCTGCCATGCGTCATCTGTCCCCGACTTTTCTCTAGAAGGTCAGACTGTGCCGCGAGCGATTGCGCGGGCACTGCGATGGGCGGCCGTCCTGCCGTCTTGATATAGACCCCTGTTCGCAGGGCTGCGGGGCTCGACCTAGCCCACAGGATGAAGCCATCGCGCGACACCACCATCACCGACCGGCGCTCAGTGTATTGCAGCCAGCGCAGCGTGACTGCGACCAGCGAGACGCCGTAACGCTCGGCACAGCCGCCGAGGTCATCCAGTGCCGGTTTGGCCTTGGCATCGATCTGGCGGCGGAAGTCGTCCAGCGGCATCAGCAGGCTTGCAGCGAACTCGTTGGCCTGTGCCTCAATCTGCCGGTATTCGCTTTCCCAGCGCATCATATCCTGCTGGCCGCATTCTAGGCCATCGGGAAAGCGCAGGCGGTGTAGCAGGTAGTGCCCGAACCGTGCTTCGCACATGGTGAGAATGTGCTGCGTGGCACGGCCCTAATGATATGCAAACACAACGCGAAGATCTGCTGCCCGCGCGAGGCATCGACTAGCAGGTCTCAATGAGTGAAGCCATGGCTGTCCATCGCTTGCCACCGCCAGTGAACAGGTAGTTTTACGACCGAGCGCGACGGGACGGATATGCGGCCAGCAAGCAGTGAGCGTAATCTTGCCGGCGGCGGTCAACTGCTCAGAACCTGCATATGCGCCTGCTATAGTCGTGGCACCAGTTGCTGCGCACAGGCCGCTCAGCCATCGGCGAAACCTATACCCGACAGCCCCCCCCCTGCATGATGATTGCGCTGGGCAGCTCCGCCTCGGTGACCAACAATGAACCGCGCCGGGGTTGCCCGAGGCCAATTGGTTTACAATACGCATAACGGGCTGGATGACTTGCGAGGGCGGGGCATGAAAGTGATCTGCTACCCGCCTTCTTAATAGCTGACTCTCGCACTGAAAATCATACGCCAGTCACCCTCATTGGTGCGCGGCGCAGATGTCATAGCGCGCGCAGCATAGACGCTACCCGCAAAAGCCCTGCCAAGCTGGTATTGCGCGCCCGCCCCCAGCGAGAAGGGGGTCATGTCTTTTTGGGTCCGCCACTGGCGGGCATATCCAGCATCGACAAAAAGATAGGGCTGCACAACCTGCTGTCCCGGCATCGACCACGAAGGCGCATAAAGCGCATTGCGCAAGACGACAGCGGCATCATAACCACCGTCATCAAGCGAATAGCCACGCACATAGCCCGATGCGCCGATGCCGAACTGCTCGCTGTCGGGCAACGGCCCGGTGGCCATATGTCCGATCAATTCGGTACTCAATCGGGCGCGCCCAAGCCTGATCGACCGGGCGTAACTGCCTTCCACATAGCCATAACGGCTATCCGTCACCCGACCATTGGTATGAATTGTCAGGGCCTTTGCACCATTGCGGCGACCGATCCCGCCTGGACTAACATGCACAGTCAGGCTGAGATAGGACGTGCCAAGCCGATCGGTCATGGCATTTTCAACATTTGCATAGAGTTGGATGACATCTATTTGAGCCGTGCTCAGCGCAATATCGCCAAAGGCCACCTGTCGCTTGCTGCGACGCGCCTCAACGCCAAATTCAAGGTCGCCCCATGCGCCGCTGGCCTGCCGCCAACCCAGCACAGCCTCACTGGTCTGTTGCGTGATATCAAACGGCCCATTGGCCTGTCTGGTCTCGATGTGCGCCAGCGTCAGGTCGATGGACTGCCGTGGCGCAATGCCGAAATTGACGATGCCGGCATGGCTGCGATAAGCGCCTGCATCACCGTCAAGCAGATCATCCGACCCAGTAAACTGATAGGCAATCCGCAAGTCAGGTGCCATGCGCACAGGTGCTGCTTCAAAACCGGCAAACAGCCGGTTCCTGCCTGTGGCCGACGATCCGCTGTTAGAAATACCCGCATACACACGCCAAGGCTTAGTATCGGCCACGGAGAGCGTAAGGTTAGTGCGGCCAAGCCCATCGCCCGGAGAGAACAGCGTCTCCACATTCCGAAATGGATTGCGGTTGAGCCAGTTGAGATCCTGCGAGAGTATCCGGACATCAATCGGCGCATTTGTACGCTGACGAATATGGTCCTTGATATAGCTGGCCGATGGCCTCGGATTGCCGACCACCTCGATCTCGCCAGCGGTAAATTCAATCACCCTGATCTGCAATATGCCTTGGGTTACCTCTTGTTCAGGGATCGACACCGACAGGAATGGAAAACCACGCGCGCGATAATAACGGGTGATGGCGATCTGCAACTCCCCAATCAGGCGGCGCGACAGCGGACGACCGAGATAAGGGGCCAGTATCGCGCGGGCAGCCGGATTGTCGAGACGCGCAACCCGATGCGTGTCGATACCCGACGCAGCGTCCACCAGCACATCACTGGACGTCGCCAGCAGGACGACCGCCTTCAGCGCCGCCCCAATCGGGCGATCGTCCTGATCGGAGGACAGCGGGCTGTCAGGCCCCATCGGCTGGCCATGAAGTGTCGGCGCAGGCGGCAGATTGCGTTCAAGCACCTGTGCAGCAACGCCGCTGCTGCCCAGCGCCAGCACCACGCCGGAGCAGAGCAACATTGAACGCAACACCGACCCCTGCCACGCGGCAGGCGGGCGATCATGCGTCATATCATTCATAGCCGATCCATTATGAGCGTCCGCAAACATGATCATCGAACGTCGCTCCAGCTCATTTTTGTTGGCGCCTTCATGGAAGGCATCCCCGAATTACGTGCGGCGGGCCCATATTGCGGACTCTGCCAGGGCTTCAGGCGCAAAGAACTGCCCGGCGCTGTCAGCGTGTCGGGCAAAATGGTCAGCAAGTCGAGCAAGCTGCCTTGGGTGGCGCGATGCGCACCCGTAGCGGCGTTGATCGTGACCGCCGTATACATTGTGCCGGTCAGATGATCATCATGGGCCAGACATGCATCGCCGATTGGACAGATCATATCCCGGTTCGCATCTTCATAAGAGCGACCCAAGCCATCGGCGGTGACCGTGATCGGCCGCACCGTGACCGTGAGCGTGCCATTGACGAAGCTAAGCTGATAATTGGCCGATGCGGCCAAAGTGCCTTGGGTAATATCATATGTGCCGATGGCGGCGCTAAGGTCGGCCAATGACGACAGTTCGCCGCTCAGCCTGTCCCCGTTCACAAGGTTCCCAGCAATGATATTGTAAGTCAGCTGCGGGTTCGCATCCCCGTACGCACGACTGAGATTATCCGCACTCACCGTGATCGGTCGGGCCGTGACCGTGAGCGCGCCATTGACCAAGCCAATCTGATAATTGGCCGATGCCAGAGTGCCTTGAGTAATATCATATGTGCCGATGGCGGCACTAAGGCCAGCCAATGACGACAATTCGCCGTCCAGACTGTCCCCGTTCACAAGATTCCCAGCAATGATATTGTACGTCAGCTGCGGGTTAGCATCCCCGTACATACGACTGAGATTATCCGCACTCACCGTGATCGGTCGGGCCGTGACCGTGAGCGTCGACGGTATATACACAATCCGGGCCGCGCCACCTTGGGTGCGCGTGGCGCTAGCGCCAATGCCGGAAATGTCATAGCTGCCGACATTGCTGGTTGCATCTGCGCTGGTGGCGATGGCCGGATCACTAGTCAGTGTGTTCCAATAGCCTGTGCCCAATATGCTGTAGGATAGACCGCCAAAATCAGGGTTGCTGTCACCATAAGTACGTGAATAATCACCGGCGAACTTGATCCCGACGACCCCAGATACGCCATAAATCTCAGGGTGATAGCCTGCGCTGGCCGGTGCCCATATTGTGTCAAAGTCGAAGCCCGAATAGGCGGAGGACTTGAACGCGTAATTGGCCGCAGCCGACTGGGAAGGATCACTGGTCACAGCGGCAACACCAGCTACCGAACCGTTACCCACGCCATTTACCTGCCCGGTCGTATAGCTATCCCAAAAAGCGTTGCTGATCGTGCCCGGATTGTAGCCAACAAGCCCGCCAACATTAGAGCTTCCGCTGACCACGCCAGTCGCATAGGCATTGTTGACCATGCCGCCAGCGTAATTCCAACCAACAAGCCCTCCTACTTTATCGACCCCGCTGACCACGCCGGTCGCATAGGCATTGCTGATCGTGCCATTATAGTCATTATAACCAACGAGCCCACCGATACTGCTCCATCCACTGACCGCAGTTGTAGCATAGGAAGTGCTAATCGTGCCGGGGTTCACACCGACTAGACCGCCAACAGAATCAGCGCCGCTGACCACGCCGGTCGCATAAGTGTTGCTGATCGCGCCTGTGTTGAAGCCAGCCAACCCGCCGACAAAATATGACCCGCTGACATTGCTATCCTGCAAGCCTACATCGTCAATGATGCCGCCATTCCAACCGAAAAGACCGACATAATTCTGTGACGACCGCGCAATGGTCAGGTCGTTGATGACATGGCCGCCACCCGACAGCGTTCCCGTAAAAGGATTGCCCATACGACCCAGCGGTGAAAAACCGGATGCATTCCACATACCCGAATGGTTCGTGGCAAAATTACCAGTTTCCGAAGCGTCAATATCATTTGCAAGCGTGTAGCTCGCGCCCAGGTCCATCTCCATGAGCTGAAGTTGGTGGGCATTGGTAATTGTGGTCGACCATTCAGAACGCAAGAACGGCCGCGTGCCATCCGCCATGAACCACGTATTGGTAAAGTCGAAGCCCGAATAAGCGGCAGGATTGAACGCGTAGTTGCCGTCTTCGGATTTCGTCGGATCGCTGGTTATGGCTGTAAGGCCCGATGACAAATTATACCCGGAGCCATTCAACCGCCCAGTCGAATAGCTGTCCCAATATGCGTTGGTGATGTTGCCATAATAAAGGCCGACCAACCCGCCAACAGTATTTACGCCCGTAACGGCCCCAGTTGCATAAGCATTGGTGACAGAACCACCTGCATCATTTGTACCGATCAGCCCGCCAACACTACCAGATCCGCTGACAGCACCAGTGGCATATACGTTGGTCATGGTGCCGTTATTGTAGCCAGCCAATCCGCCGACAGCTCCACTCGCGCTGACCGACCCGGTCGCATAGGCATTGGTCAGCATCGTGCCACTGAAGTTACCGAAGAGACCGCCGACAGTTTCATTACCCGAGACCGCACCGGTCGCATAGACATTGCTAATTTCGCTGAGGCCCAATCCAACGAGACCGCCAATGATTCTCGTTCCACTCACCGAGCCGGTGGCATAGGCATGATTGATCGTGCCCTCGCTCATACCAGCCAGCCCACCGACATAATTGGTGCCATTGACCGCGCCGGTCGCATAGACATTACTGATCGTGCGATAGTTCACGCCGACAAGCCCGCCGACAAACTCCAACCCGCTGACAGCACCGCGGGTATAGGCTTTACTGATCGTGCCATAATTAACGCCGACAAGCCCGCCGACCCAATTACCAGTGGCGACGACCGTGCCAGTGGCATGGGCATTGTTGATCGTGCCGCCTGACAGGCCAACAAGGCCACCGACATACTCCACCCCGCTGACCGCGCCGGTCGCATAGGCATTGCTGATCGTGCCAGTGTTCACGCCAACAAGCGCGCCAGTATAACGGTTACCGCGGATACTGCCGCCTAGCATACCGATGTCACGAATAGCGCCACTATTCCAACCAAATAGACCGACATAATTCTGTGTTGGCCGGTTAATGATGAGATCGTTCACCCCATGCCCGAGACCCGCCAGTGTCCCCTCAAATCGATTGACATTATCGCCGATCGGCGCAAATCCAGCACCACCATTCCACCCAGCCGTAGCGGCTGCGTCAATCCCATTGCCCAGCGCATAATAGCCGGTCAGATTGCTTGCCATAGCCTGAAGCTGGTCGACATTATGGATTAATATATAGGCATTGCCATCAATGTTCAGGCTGGCATTATCCCCTGACAGCGTGATGGCGCCACTGTTCAGCTGATAGTCGCGTCCTGCGCCAAAGGCCATCACCAGTCCAGCGCTTGCTCCGGTTGCCGTGATATCGCGATTAATCACAATGTCCCGTTCAGCCGTCAGCGTCAGCGTCGTATTCGCGCTCCAGTTGACGCTATCGCTGACAATGATATCGCCATTGCCCTCCGTCGCACCATTGGCGCTCTGGATTTCGACATTGGACGTTGCCAATTGCGCTGACAATGTCGCGCCGGTCACGTCACCACCCGTGGCAGCAATCGTAAAGTCCTTGGGGTCGATCAACCAACTGCCCGCGCGCGCGCCCGCACCGAGCGTAGAAATGTGCACATCGTCCGCAATCGTCACGTGCGCGGCGGATGTCTCGATAAAGCCGCCATCGCCCTGAAGCGCGCTCGCATCGAGAACTGTGCCCGCAATAAGGCTGGTTTGGGCCGTGTCAGCTGACCCGATCAGGATCATCCCGCCCGCCCCTGTCGATGTCCGGGCGGTCAGGGTGCTGTCGGCCACTGCAATTGCGCCGCCCGTGCCTGCCGTAAGGTAAATGCGGCCATCATTCGTACCAATGCCGGTCGCCTTGATCACACCGCGGGTGTCACCCGCCAACGCGTATATACTGCCCCCATTGGCGCGCAGTTCAACCGTTGCAGCCTCAACCCCGCCAGCGTTGAGCGCGTTTGTCCCGGCACCGCCAATCAGCACCTTGAAGCGGCCATCGCTGTCGCCCCGATCGACCAGCAAAATCGTGCTGCCGGCGAGCAGGGCAGCCGTCCCGTAGGGTGCTGCAATCGCACCTTGGTTCACCGTATGAAATGCCGCCAGCACGATGTCACCGCCAAGCGCCCCGATCCGGCCAAGATTGACCACAGATGCAGTCGAGGAGCCAGCCAGCGTCAAATCGCCGCCCCCCATAAAGGCATCATTGGACAGTGAGAGTGTCGAGGCGACAAAGCTGCCGCCCACATCAACAACGCCATCCTTGCCAATAATCACCCCATTGGGATTAAGCAGATAGACCGAGCCTGAAGCGGACAGCAGACCATCGATGGAGGACACGCCTGAGCCCGTCACGCGATTAAGAGTCGCCCCAGATCCGTTGTCAAAATGAACACTGCCATTTTCACCGATAGAAAAGGCGCTCCAATCAATGACGGCCTTGGATGTGCTCTGCGTAATATTGAGGCCGCCTGAAGCAGATGAACTGATTACAGCCGATCCGGCGACGATATTGCCATTCTGGGGCAGCACGATAGCAGCATCGAACGACTGGGCGGCGGCCTGACCGGATAAAACCAGCGCAGGCGCGATCAGCGCAGTCGTAAACAACATACGAGTCATGCGCAGACGCGAGAAAGCTCGCCTCCCCCAAGTGGATGCCGCGTCACGCATATCGATGCCCCTTATGCCCATCGTAAATTAAGGCTGAGCCAAGGCGCAGCATTTATAATTTGTTAAATATTAATATTTTCCATGATTTCGAGTCCAGATAAGGCCAATCTGATCCGAACCACGCGGTGGATCTGTGCAGGTGCGGTATATGCCACCATGCGAAGGTCGTCTTCGCCGACACCAGACCCGCGCATCAAGGCCAGCACCCGGCGCCGTCATCTCGACGGCTGCTCAGACACACCAATGCACCGAAACAAACGGAAATCGAGCGCTTTGGTATAATACGGACTGACAATTTAAATAGTACAAGTGCACAGTCTGACGTAGGACCGTGGAGTGGAATGTTTCCGTATTCGGATTCAGGCAGCGCCTTCTTTGCGCATGCGGCGAGGGGGCTTGCCAAATACTTTTGCATGCCAGCGTGTGAAGGCGCCGATCGAATTGTAACCGAGCACATCGGCAATATCAGTTATGCGCATACGCGGGTTGGCAAGGTGCTGAATAGCAAGCTGCATGCGCGCCTCATTCAGCAGGCAGCTGAAGCTCATCCCTTCTGCATCAAGCATGCGCTGCAGTGTTCGAACCGTTACGCCAATCGATGCGGCGCACGTCTGGATTGTCGCGCGGCCTGTAGGCAGGAGCAACTTGATGAGTTGATCCACATCTTGCGCAGTCGTGTGCACGCCGGTGTTCATCACCGATTCCAAAAGATGTCGCGCATGTTTGGCAAGTTGATCGTCTGCTGTCGGGTTCGGAATATCTAGGTCGTGTGCAGACAGGACTATACCATTAAACTCACAATCGAACTCTGGCTTGCAATGGAACAGGCGTGTGAAGATGGGTAGTTCTGCGGGCGGCGGCGCCTGATGCGAAAAACAAACCGCTTGCGGCTTCCATCTTGGACCCTGCACAGCGGCGCACAGCTTCGCCAGAACACCTAGCGCAAGATTGGACGATTGTCGCGACGACTCGGGACGGCGAAGGGAAAAATCCTCTCGCAGGATTACTTCGTCACCGAATTCCTCAAAATTGAGGACAAGAGTCGAATTGATGCGCGCCCGGAATTCTGAAAGCGCCGTCAATGCCTTACGCAGGGTTGGCTGATGCGCAATCAGAAGACTTGAAACGCCCAGGTTGGCCAGCGTGCGCCCTTCGGCCATTCTCAGCCCGAATGTAATGCAATTGGTGACTTGTGCGCTGCGTTCCAGCAGGCGGATAGCCGATCTGGCAGAGATAAGATGTTCGGGGCTTGCAAGCTGATCGGCAGTCAACTCCTGCTCCTTGAGGAGCGGACGAGGGTCGATCCCGAAACTGGCCATTGTCTCAAGATAGCCCGTCAGCGCAGCCACGCGAACCAGTTCCGCCATCCTCTCGCCTTCCTCTGCCGATGCTCTGATGGCGTCGATTGGGAAAAGTCTGTCACGAAATGTGAAGAAATGCAATGCGCCGTCCGATGGTGCTGTGAAGGTTGCGGCGTCGATAAAGCCATCAGGACGCAATAAAGAACGGGAGGACAAGGCTTCCACCAACGGACCCCATCGGCATCCGGCATAAGGCTGGCATCGAATGGGAAAACTTTGTCACGAAATGTGAAAAACAAAATCCTCCGTCCGCCTACCCGGTAAGGCAATGAGAGGAGATAAAGGCAATGGCCAAGGTAGTGCGGTTCCATGAGTGCGGCGGCCCTGAAGTACTTCGGGTCGAGGAGGCTTCGGTCGGTGAACCCGGTCCCGGCGAAGTCAAGGTGCGCCATGTCGCGATCGGCTGTAATTTCGCCGACACTTATTTCCGATCCGGCTATTATCCGGTGCAACCGCCCTGCGGTATTGGTGTCGAGGGTGCGGGAACGATCGAGGCCGTGGGCGCAGGCGTGACGTCTTTCGCGGTGGGAGACCGGGTGAGCTATAATGGCGGGCCGCTTGGTGCTTATAGCACCGAACGGGTCATGCCTGCTGCGCCGCTATTCAAGCTTCCCGACACGGTTTCGCTGGAAACAGCTGCTGCCTCGACCATGCGCGGACTTTCGGCGACTTACTGGCTGATGAAGGCAGATCCCCGCCTTAAGGCCGGGGACACGATCTTGCTGCATGCTGCGGCAGGTGGCGTTGGCCTGCTCGCGGTGCAGGTCGCCAAAATCCTAGGCCTGCGGGTTATCGGTACGGTGTCGAACGAAGAAAAGGCCGCAAAGGCACGCGCCATGGGTTGCGATGAGATCATTTTCTACCGCCGCGAAGATGTGGCCGCACGGGTAAGGGAGTTGACCGGCGGCGAAGGCGTCCAGACGGTATTCGACAGTGTCGGCAAGGACACGTTCGAGGGCTCGTTGAAATCTTTGAAGCGGCGCGGCGTTCTGGTGGGTTGCGGCACAGCTTCCGGTCCTTTTCCGTCAATAGAGGCGATGCAATTGATGTTGCAGGGCTCGGTCTATTTCATCCGTCCCGCTTTCGCCGATTTCTATGCTGATCCGATCGAGCGCGCCGAACTTTCAAGTTTCTGGTTCGAGCACCTCGCGGCAGGCCGCATCAAGGTTGAGATCGGCCAGCGTTACGCGCTCGAAGACTGCGTTCAGGCCCATAGCGACCTTGAAGGCGGCCAGACGATCGGTTCATCAATCTTCGTGATCTGAGGAGGTTTCGACCATGCGGATCGAAAAGCTTACCACCCATATTGGCGCCGAGCTTTCCGGCATAAATCTGGCCGATGCAGCCCGCGACGACGATCTGTTCTCGCAAATTCATGCTGCATTACTCGAACACAAGGTGCTGTTCCTGCGCGATCAGGACATGTCACGCGCCGAACATGTCGCCTTTGCCGAACGCTTCGGTTCGCTTGAGGATCATCCGGTTGCCGGTAGCGATCCCGAAAATCCGGGGCTGGTGCGTATCTATAAAGATGAAAATTCGCCGCCGGATTATTACGAAAATTCATGGCATTGCGATGCGACATGGCGGGTGGCGCCGCCGATGGGCTGTGTGCTGCGGTGCATTGTCTGTCCGCCCGTAGGCGGCGACACGATGTGGGCCAATATGGCAAAGGCTTATGCCGACCTCCCCGATCATGTGAAGGAAACGATTGAGCCTCTCAATGCCCGTCATTCGATTGAGGCAACTTTTGGCGCCCGAATGAGCGAGGAACAGCGCCATGCACTCAAGGTACAATATCCCGATGCCGAGCACCCGGTGGTACGCACGCATCCGGAGACAGGTGAAAAAATTCTGTTCGTAAATGGCTTTACCACGCATTTCACGAACTTTCACACCGCAGATAATGTCCGTTACGGGCAGGATTATGCTCCCGGCGCCGCTAATCTTCTGCAATATCTAATCAGCCGCGCAGCAATACCCGAATATCAGGTTCGCTGGCGCTGGCAGCCCAATTCCATGGCGATATGGGATAACCGCTCGACCCAGCATTATGCCGTGATGGATTATGCACCAACCGTGCGCCGGATGGAGCGCGCCGGCATCATCGGCGACAGGCCCTACTGAAATGTCAGACACTCCCATAAGCGACGCCATGAAGGAGAATGGCAGCTGGAATTCAGCATGGGATGAGGCCAGCGCCCTTGATCCGGAATGGATGGAGGATTTTCTGAAGATGGGCACCTCCATCTGGCGGCACAATGTTCTCTACCCCATGACCATCGAGTTCATTGCCATCGCCGTCGATGCCGCTTGCACACACATGTATGCACCGGGAACGCGTCGCCACATCGCCGCCGCACTTGATTTGGGTGCAACCCCACAAGAAATTATATCTGTTTTGCAAGCAGTTGCTGCTCTGGGCATCCATTCCATTGCCATGGGCGCACCGATATTAGTCGAAGAAATGAAACTACGCGGGATGGCAATCACCGCAACCTCAAAGGAGATTTGAAATGCAATTCCTTGACGATTCTCTGCTGCCCAAGAACCAGGACAAGCTGGTTATCACTGTGGCTCCCTATGGCCCCGAATGGATGCCCGAGGATTTCCCCGAGGATATCCCGGTCAGCATGGAAGAGCAGGTGCAAAAGGCGGTCGACTGCTACAATGCAGGCGCCACTGTTCTCCACCTGCATTGCCGGGAACCCGATGGTCATGGCTCAAAGCGCCTGTCCATGTTCAATGAGATGATCGACCGGATTCACACGGCGGTGCCGGGGATGATTGTTCAGGTCGGTGGTTCGATTTCCTTCGCGCCCGAAAGTGATGAAGAAGGCGCAGAAGCCAAATGGATGACCGACGAAGTGCGCCATCTGCTGGCCGAACTGAAACCGACGCCCGAACAGGTGACGATCGCGGTCAACACGACCCAGATGAACGTCATGGACCTGATGACCGAGGAAGAATACGGCCCGACTTCGATATCGAACCCGGCCCTGTATCATGCCTATCGCGAGATGGTCGTGCCGGCCGGTCCTGCTTGGGTCGAGGAGCATCTGAAGCGCCTGCAGGCCAATGGTATCCAGCCGCATTTTCAGCTGACCTGCATGCCGGACATGGAAACGGTGGAACGCCTGGTCCGTCGTGGTCATTACAAGGGGCCGCTCAACCTTACCTGGGTGGGAATCGGCGGCGGCTTCGACGGACCCAATCCGGCGAACTTCATGGAATTCATCCGTCGCGCGCCTGATGGTTCGACAGTCACGCTGGAAAGCGTGATGGGCAATGTCTTGCCGATCAACACTATCGCTATCGCACTGGGCATGCATGTTCGCTGCGGCATTGAGGACACGATTTACGATCCCTATGGCAACAAGATGGGGTCGATTGCGCAGATCGAACAGCTCGTGCGGATTTCGCGCGAACTGGGACGCGACATCGCGAATGGCGAAGAAGCACGCTCGATCTACAAGATCGGCACGCAATATAATTCGACCGAGGAAACGCTCAACCGTCTGGGCATGGCACCCAACCGCGAGCGCGGACAGCTTGCGGTGCCTATCCGTCAAGTGGCCTGAGCGCGATCATGGTTGATCTTGGCAATGTTACGGCGCTTTTTGTGCCGGGCCTTAGGGACCATGTCGAGGATCACTGGCAGACTCATGCCGCGTGCGACTTCCCCGGCTCAGTCACTGTCGAACCCTTGCGGATTGACGGGCTGAGCCGGGCCGCCCGGATTGATGCGCTTGACGAGGCTATAAGGGCGATCGACGGCGATGTGATCCTCGTCGCGCACAGTGCGGGCTGCCTGATGGTGGCACATTGGGCGGCGACGCGCGCTGTAGATATGCTGTTGAAGAAAGTGCGTGCCGCCCTGCTTGTCACCCCAGCCGATGTCGAAAGACCTTTGCCGGAAGGTTATCCGAAAATGGCCGACCTTGACGCCAATGGCTGGCTACCGATCCCGCGAGCAGCACTGCCATTCCCGACAACAGTCGTGGCAAGCCGCAACGATCCATTGGCCGAATATGGACGCGTGAAAGAACTGGCGCATAACTGGTGTGCGCGTTTGATCGATGCTGGAGAGGTCGGTCACCTCAATCCGGCTGCCGGCTTTGGACCGTGGCAAAAAGCGAACGACCTTATCAAGCAACTGGCGCGCGAGACGCCATAATGGAATGACGGCCCAAAGGCCGCATTATGTAGGAGAATAGGAGATGGCAGGACAAAGCCCGTACACCGGCAGTCTGTCAGGTGGGCCGCCACGCGCGACCTTCTATGGCTGGTTGATTTTCGCGTTGAGTTTTGGCCTGTTGATTTCCGACTATATGGCGCGTCAGGTGCTGAACGCCGTGTTTCCCCTGCTGAAGGCCGAATGGCAGCTCAGCGATACGCAGCTCGGGCTGCTTTCTGGGGTGGTTGCGGTGATGGTCGGGGTATTGACCGTTCCACTGTCACTCTTCGCGGATCGTTGGGGCCGCGTTCGCAGCCTGACGCTGATGGCTGCCCTATGGAGTTTGGCCACGCTGTTCTGTTCGGTGGCAAACGGGTTCGGGCAGATGCTGCTGGGTCGCGCTTTGGTTGGGCTGGGTGAAGCGGCATATGGAAGCGTGGGCATTGCACTGGTTATCAGTGTCTTCCCGCAACGAATGCGGGCCACGCTGTCTTCCGCTTTCATGGCCGGCGGGATTTTTGGACAGGTTCTCGGCGTTGCGCTTGGCGCGCAGATCGCGGCGGACCACGGTTGGCGTATGGCTTTTGTGGCGATTGGCCTGTTTGGGCTGACGCTTGGCATTCTGTTTCCGCTGGTTGTCCGCGAACAGCGCGTTTGCGCGCTTGCTGGTGGAGCACTGGTGGGGACGGCGCAAAAGGCCCCGCCCTTGCGTGCCTTATTTACCAGCCGGTGCGTACGATTTGCCTATGTCGGCAGTGGCCTGCAACTCTTTGCGGCGGGGGCGCTGCCGGCTTGGCTACCGAGTTTCCTCAACCGCTATTATCACATGCCGATAGACCGCGCCGGACGGACTGCCGCAATTCTGCTGCTGGTCTGCGGGTCGGGCATGATTTTGTGCGGCATGCTCAGCGACCGTCTGGCGCGGGATCGTCCTGAACGCAAGATCACGCTCTCATGCGCCTATTCGCTGGGGACGGCGGCAACCCTGTCACTTGCCTTTTACCTGTCACCGGGGTTGCCGCAACTCATATTGCTTGGTCTGGCCTTGTTTCTGGTCGCGGGAACAACTGGGCCGGCGGGCGCCATGGTGGCAAACCTGACTCCGCTTGCAATTCACGGTTCGGCTTTCGCCACGCTGACATTGGCCAACAATGTGCTGGGTCTGGCCCCGGGTCCGATCCTCACTGGCCATCTGGCGGATAGCCTCGGGTTGATCGGCGCTTTTCGCCTCCTCCCGATTCCTTGTGTAGCGGCAGCTTTCGTCTTTGCGCTCATGCGCCGCAATTACCTTTCCGACCTCGGCATCAACGCTGACAAGGCTTATAAAAAGGACTGACCATGAAAAGTGGTTTTGACGGCGTCCGAATGATGGCGCCAGGCTTTGGCCTTGCGTTGCTGGTTGCAGCGGCGGCGACATTTTTATCGGAACATTATTCGTCTCCGGTCATGCTTTATGCATTGCTGCTGGGGATGGCGTTCAACTTTCTGACCGAGAACGAACAAACCCGGGCGGGTATAGAGTTTACCTCAAAGGCCGTGCTGCGCAGCGGCGTTGCGTTGCTTGGCATGCGGATCGGCTGGGGGCAGGTGACAGCGCTAGGTTGGGAACCGGTGGTGATGATCGTCGGGATTGTCGCTGTGACAATCGCCGCGTCTGTCGTCATGGCGCGTCTGATGGGTTTCAATCCGCTGTTTGGTTTCCTATCGGGCGGCGCCACGGCGATTTGTGGCGCGTCTGCAGCACTGGCACTTTCCGTTGCGTTGCCCCCGCATGAAAAGCGTGAACAGGCCACTTTGTTCACGGTGATTGGTGTCTCGGTATTCTCGACATTGGCGATGATTGCTTATCCGCTGATTGCGCATGCAACCGGCTTATCGGACCATGCCGCCGGTATATTCATCGGCGCGACGATCCACGATGTCGCACAGGTGGTCGGTGCAGGTTATGCGATCTCACCGGATGCCGGGGATACAGCGACAATCGTCAAGCTGCTGCGCGTTGCCACATTGCTGCCGGTGATTCTGGTTGCAGGACAGATTACGCGCAGCCGCAGCGCACCGGGCACAGCACGTCCACCGCTGCTACCCTGGTTCGTGGTGGGGTTCGTGGTGCTGGTTTTCGTCAACAGCATTGTTTCGATTCCCAAGCCGATCGGCAATTTCGCCAACGATGTCTCGCGCTGGTGCCTGGTCACCTCAATTGCGGCCATCGGCATGAAAACCCGGCTGGGAGAGATCGTGAAGGTGGGCATTCGCCCGGTGATTCTGATGTTCGCCGAGACTGCGCTGCTCGCGGTAATGGTGCTCGCCTTACTCAAGACCGGGATAGTTTGACACCGATTGCAAAAATGCTGTCGTGAAATGTGAAATAACTCGGCGGCCACAGGCATAGTTTCCACAAAATAAATTCGATTGGGGAGGAACTGAAATGTCTATCAACACAGCGCGTCTTTGCGTCAGCACTCTGGCGCTGCTTGCGACAACCAATCTGGTAAGTCCTGCATATGCGCAGGAAATTGTCGATGACACTGCCGCCAGCGACGATATTGTCGTCACGGCGCAAAAGCGTTCGGAAAGCGTACAGCGCGTGCCGATTTCCATCGCGGCCTTCAATAACGCTGCGCTGACCAAGGCGAATGTCTCTAATATTCTCGATCTAGGTCGGATCGCCACCAATTTCCAAACCGTGCGCTCATCCAACACCGGCTCGACCCGCATCGGTATTCGTGGTGTCGGATCTCTGGCGAATACGCTGATTGAACCCAGCGTCGCGGTCTTCCTCGATGGCGTCTATGTGCCCCGTTCAGCCTCGGTGCTGGGCGCCTTTCTCGACATGGAGGGTGTCGAAGTACTGCGCGGCCCGCAAGGCACGCTGTTCGGTCGTAACGCGAGCGTTGGCGCGCTTTCGCTGCGCAGCGCACTTCCACGTCACGAACTCTCTGGCGAAGTGACCGGGGAACTGGGTTCATTCGACCGCTACAAATTGTCTGGCAACTTCAATATGCCGCTGGGCGAAAATGTCTCGATGCGCATGGCTGGCATGGGGCAATGGTTCAAGGGGGCATGGAAGAATCGGCTCGATGGCAAGCGTTACGGCGGATCGGACGATGTCGCGTTCCGTGGCACGGTCAAGGCCGATCTCGGCAATCTCGAATGGATTGTGCGGGCCGACTACACCAAGCTCGACGGTGACGGGGTCGCCAATTTCGACTTCGACCCCAATTCCGTCAGCCCGGCGCGGCTTGCCTTCATCAAGGCCAATTTCAACGGCGGACCGGACACCAATCTCAACGATCGCTATATGAACCAATATATGGCCACCGGGATGGAGGACAAGAATTGGGGCGTATCGAGCACCGCTTCGCTCGATATCGGCGGGTCGACACTCAAGCTGATCAACAGCTATCGCGTCTGGACCAACGACCAGCTTGATGGGGACATCATCTTTTTCCCGGTCTCGTTGGTCGATCGCACCAGCCTCTTCGATTCGAAGAGCCACAATCACGAATTGCAGTTTATTTCGCCCGAAAAGGAATGGCTCGGCGGCATGTTCGACATGGTCGCGGGCGTCCATTATTTTCAGGAAGACTTCAAGATCGGCGAACGGCTCGGTCTCGGCACTAGCTTTTGCGGCGTGCTTGTCCCGGCAGGTGCGGCGCGCACCGCGTGCAACACCTATTATGCGACCAACAACGGCCGGAGCGCAACCGTGCAGGACGTATTCCAGAATGCGAAAAGCATAGCCGTCTATGGGCAGGGCAACATCCATATTGCCGACCAATTGACACTGACTGTGGGTGGTCGCTGGACCAGCGACAAGAAGCACGGCCGCTTTGCACAGGCATCCAGCCCTTTCACCCAGACCCTGCGCGCGACCGAAGCACTTGTCTTCCCCGGGCTCAAGGATGATCGCTTTACCTATCGCATCGGCCTCAACTACAAGCCCAGCGACGATGTAATGATCTTCGCCACACACTCGACCGGATACAAATCGGGCGGCTATAACTCGGGTGGCGGCACGCCTTCTTTGTCCACCTTCGATTCTTCGGGCAATCTGATTTTGACCCGGCGCATTTTCGACCGTGAAACGGTGAAGAATTATGAAATGGGTATCAAGTCGAGCTGGCTCGACCGCGCGCTCAAGGCAAATCTCACCCTGTTCCGTATGGACATCGCTGGTTTTCAGGACCGTGCATTTGACGGTGTCAGTTTCGTGATCAGAAATGCGGGCAGCCTGAGGCAGCAAGGCTTCGAATTCGACCTGACCATGGCACCGACCCGCAACTTCTCGGTCAACGGATCGTTTGCATATCTCGACTCCGAGTTCACCGATTACATTAACGGCGCCAATCTTCCCGGATTGACCGGCACCCAGAACCTCACCGGCAGGCCCAACACCTTCTCGCCGAAATGGTCGGGGAATATTGCAGTCGATTGGTCTGGTGATATCGGATCCAGCGGCATGAGCTGGGCGATCAACGGCAATATGTCGTTCATCTCTGACCAATATATCGGCACCGCGCTTGATGCCAATCCGCAGACGCTCGCCGATGGTTATGTCCTGATGGGTACGCGCCTGACGCTCAACGGACCGGACAATCGCTGGGCGGTTTCCGTGTTTGGCCGCAATCTGGGCAACAAGCATTATCGCCCGCTGGCGGTCTATCAACCACTGGGCGCAGCTCTTGGCCTCAACAACACGGTATTCTCAGGAAGCAGCCCCAACCGCATACAGGCCAGCGAACCGCGCACTTGGGGCGCGTCAGCGACATTCCGCTTCTGATCGCCTGAATTCATTCGAGAGGGGCACCTCCCGGCGCGCGTTCCGCGCCGCCGGGAGAGTTGCGCCCAACAAGGAGCAACCGATGCGCGGACTTATGCAGGACTGGTCGCTTACCGTCGATCGCATCATCGATCATGCTGCACGCGTTCACGCCACGCGTGAGGTGATCACTCGTCGCACGGATGGCACGATCCACCGGACTGATTATGCGACGATCCGCCACAGGGCGAAGCGGGTTTCTGCAGCGCTCCGAAAAATCGGAATTGGCCTTGGCGATCGGGTCGCGACACTGGCTTGGAACAGTGAGCGACACATGGAATGCTGGTATGGTGCAATGGGGATCGGTGCCGTGCTGCACACCCTCAACCCGCGCCTCCACCCCGATCAACTCGCCTGGATATCGCATGACGCTGGCAGCCGGATTCTGATCCTCGATACCAGCTTTATCGGCCTGATCGAAACCGTGCGCGAGCAACTGCCGTTCGAGCACTACATCGTCATCGCCGATGCGCAGACGCTTCCGGACAACAGCCTTGATGCAATGCCCTATGAGGAATGGATCGCAGGTGCGGACGATGCGCCCGAATGGGGCGGCTTCGACGAAAAAACGGCCTGCGGCCTGTGCTACACATCAGGGACCACGGGCAATCCCAAAGGCGTGCTCTATTCGCACCGCTCAAACGTGCTCGTTTCGCTCATGGCCTTGGGCAAGGGCGCGCTGGGCATCGCACCGGACGATATCGTCATGCCGATTGTGCCGATGTTCCATGCCAATGCCTGGGCGCTTGCCTTTGCCGCGCCGGCGGCGGGCGCCAAGCTGGTTATGCCAGGTGGTCAGCTTGACGGTGCCTCGGTTTTCGAACTGCTCGACAAGGAGCGCGTCACCTTTGCGGCGGCAGTGCCAACGGTCTGGCTGTCATTGCTCCATCACCTGCGCCAGCACGGGCTGGCACTACCATGGCTGAGGCGTGTCGTGATTGGGGGAGCCGCCCTGCCCGTGGCGATCCTGCGTGCTTTTGAAGAAGATTATGACGTCGAGGTGGTGCACGCGTGGGGCATGACCGAAACCTCGCCTATCGGCACCATCGGGGGCGTCCCGGCGGCACTCGCCCAAGCCGATGAGGCAACGCATGTCGCGCAGCAGCTCAAGCAGGGGCGCCCGCCGTTCGGGGTCGAATTGCGGATTACCGACGAGAATGGCCGCGACCTGCCTTGGGATGGCGCATCGCCCGGTCGGCTGATGGTACGAGGATTTGCCGTTGCCGGGGCCTATTTCAATGGGGCAGGCGGCGAAATTCTCGATGAACATGGTTTTTTCGACACGGGCGACATGGCCACCATCGACACGCATGGCACAATGCAAATCACCGATCGCGCCAAGGACGTCATTAAATCCGGCGGCGAGTGGATCAGTTCGATCGAGATCGAAAATATCACATTGTCGCATCCCGCCATCGCCAACGCTGCTGCTATCGGCGTGCCGCATCCCAAATGGGATGAAAGGCCGCTTCTAGTTGTCGAGTTGCGCTCCGGACATTCTATCGGTGCAGACGAACTGCGCGCTCATCTTGATGGCCGGATCGCCCGCTGGTGGATGCCTGACGAATATGTGTTTCTCAATGCGATCCCACTGGGCGCGACTGGCAAGGTGAACAAGGCTGCGCTGCGCAAAATAATACGCAACCGCTGAAGGAACGGAAAGAATGACATACCGACCCGTAACCCGCGAACAGGTTTTCGCACTCGAAGTGAGCGCGGGAATCGATGAACTGGCGCAATGCGATTATTTCTCCGCTGCCAGCCCCGACATGGTCAAAGCCATTGTCGAGGGCGCGGGACAGTTCGCACAGGGGGAATTCGCCCCGCTCAACCGAATTGGAGATGTTGAGGGCGCACGCTTGCTGGACGGCAAGGTCTGTTTGCCTGATGGCTATTTTGATGCCTATCGTGCATTCGTGGCACAGGGCTGGAATTCGATTTTCGGCCCTGTGGAATTTGGTGGGCAGGACCTGCCCTTCAGCCTCGCAGTGGCAGCGTTAGAAAGCCTCGGCACCGCAAACCTCGCCATGGCCATGATACCGAATTTGACACTGGGCGCGATGGAAGCCCTGCACATGCACGGTAATGATGCGCAGAAGGCGCTCTACCTCCCGAAATTGATAAGCGGCAAATGGTCGGGCACCATGAATCTGACCGAACCGCATGCAGGTTCTGATGTCGGGGCGCTGCGCACCACCGCGACACCCATCGCCGAAGGTCCGGACGCGGGGAAATATCTCATCAAGGGCACGAAGATATTCATTTCCTGGGGTGACCACGAACTCGCGGAAAACATCATCCATCTGGTTTTGGCGCGGCTTCCCGGCGCACCCGCCGGTTCGCGCGGGATCAGCCTGTTTGTCGTCCCGCGCTATCGTCCGACACCGGATGGCCGCCCCGGCTCGCTGAACGATGTTAAAGCCGTCAGTCTGGAGCACAAGCTCGGGTTGCGCGCATCGCCCACCTGCGTAATGAGCTACGGAGATAATGACGCCTGTGTGGGGGAGTTGGTCGGGGCCGAGAACGAGGGCCTCAAATGCATGTTCACCATGATGAATTCGGCGCGGATCACAGTCGCCGCGCAAGGCGTGATGATCGCGGAGGCGGCGCAGCAGAAGGCGGCGGCCTATGCCCGGGAACGCATCCAGTCGGCCCGCGCTGGATCGGCAGACAAAAACCCCGTGCCAATCGTGCAGCACCCCGATGTGCGGCGAATGTTGCTCCGGATGCGCGCGCTGACAGAGGGCGCGCGCGCCTTGCTCTACCACACCTGTGGTCAGGTTGACCGCGCGGCGCTGAATGAGGAAAACGCCCGCTTGCGCGCCGATCTGCTCGTCCCTCTCGCCAAATCATGGTGCACCGATATTTCCTGTGAGGTCGCAGGGCTTGGCGTTCAGGTGCATGGCGGCATGGGCTTCATCGAAGAAACTGGTGCCGCACAATATTGGCGCGACGCCCGCATCTTGCCCATTTATGAAGGCACAAACGGCATTCAGGCCGCCGATCTTGTTAATCGCAAGCTCGTCGTCGATGGCGGGGCGGCGCTGGCGGCGCTGATGGCGGATATCGAACGCGATGCGCACGACAGTCCTGAATTGGCTGGACTGGCCCGCGATTGCGCTCAGGTCGCCAAATGGATGCTGGACAGGCCGGACATTGATGATCGTCTTGCCGGTTCGGTTGCCTTCTGCACCATGTGCGCGGTGGCGGTCGCCGGATGGCAATTGCTTCGTCAGGCGGAAGTTGCGGGCAAGTCGGGTGGGGTGCTGTCGCGGACCAAGCCTGCAATTGCCCGTTATTTCATAGAGCATATCGTGCCTGAAGCGCGCGGCCTCATGCAATCATCGCAGGCCGGCGCGGAACTGCTTTACGCGCTCAGCGACGAGGAATTGACCGATGAGAACTGAGGCGGGTCTGTTCAATTTCGATGGCAAGGTGGCGATCGTCACGGGATCGTCACGGAGCATCGGTCGCGCCATTGCCGAGACATTCGCCGCCGCTGGCGAGCGCGTGGCGATCTCCAGTCGCAAGCAGGACTCCTGCGAGGCGGCCTATGTCAATGGCCAGTCGATCGTCGTGGTTGTCGGCGCCACCGTGCGGGGAACCTTATGAGCGGAAGGTTCGCGAGAAAAAGCGTTGTCATCACCGGTGCCGGATCGGGCATCGGGCGGGCGGTGGCGCATCTATTTGCCAGCGAGGGCGCCCATGTGATCGCCTTTGATCGCAATGAAAGCGTGCATGAAACCGCCGCCGCCCATGACTCCATCCATGCCGTGATCGGGGATGCGGGAAGCGAGGCCGATGTGGCCGCGATGATCGCGTGCGCAACCGAGCGCCATGGCGGCATTGACATATTGTGCGCCAATGCCGGGATCAGCGGCGGCATGGCAGGTCTGTTCGATCAGGCTGCAAGCGACTGGGAGGCTGTGCTGCGCGTCAATCTGATCGGGGCCTTTCTGGCGATCCGCTTCGGTGCGCGTGCCATGCTCGATGCCCAAAGGCCCGGTGCCATCATTTGCACTGCCTCTGTTGCTGGCTTGCGCGCAGGTGCCGGTGGACCGGCCTATTCCGCATCCAAGGCCGGTGTCGTTAATCTGGTGCAAACCGCTGCGCAGCAGCTCAGCGGTACGGGCATCCGGATCAATGCCGTCTGCCCCGGCCTGATAGAGACGGGCATGACAGGGGCGCTTTTTGACTCTGCGCGGGCGAAGGGCCGGGAAGATATGATTGGTCAGCTCAACCCGCTGCGCCGGGGCGGTGAGTCTTGCGAAATCGCTAGGGCAATCGCCTTCCTTGCTTCTGACGAGGCGAGCTATGTCAACGGCCATGCACTGGTGGTGGATGGCGGCCTTTCAAGCTCGCTTCCCTTCGCCAAGCCCCGCGCCCTTGGCGAATCATCATTTTGACTCGCTGCTAGGCTTTGGTCTCCCCGCTGCATTGGGCAATTTCTATCGGCTAGCAGTGCATGGCGTGAATACCGTTCACCGGAATACCTACAAACCAAGCTTGGAGAAGAAAAATGCGTGACGCCGTGATCATATCCACCGCACGGACACCTATTGGCCGCGCTTTTCGCGGGGCGTTCAATGCTACGCCGCCTGCGACACTGGCGGCCCATGCCATTCGCGCGGCTATCGAACGCGCCGGGCTGGAAGGCGGCGAAATTGATGATCTGGTCTTTGGTGCCGCGCTGCCGCAGGGTGGGCAACACACCATCGGCCGAACTGCAGCCCTGCGTGCGGGACTTCCCGTCACGGTCGCAGGCATGACTATGGATCGCCAGTGCGCTTCGGGCCTGATGGCGATCGCTACCGCCGCAAAGCAGGTTCTGGTCGACCGGATGGACATCGTGGTGGCAGGTGGGGTGGAGTCGATTTCGCAGGTCCAGACAGACGCCCTGCGCATCGATCCGGACCCGCAATTACTGGCAATGGTGCCGGATATCTACATGCCGATGCTGCAAACAGCCGAAATCGTGGCAAATCGTTACGGAATCCGGCGTGATCGGCAGGACGCTTATGCGCTTCAGTCGCAAAGGAGAACGGCTGCCGCGCAGGCAGCAGGAGCATTTGATGAAGAGTTGGTCGCGGTTGCGACCTCCATGACGGTCATCGACCGGCAAAACGGAGAGGCTTCGCAACGCGAAGTGATGGTCACGCGGGATGAAGGCAACCGACCAGAAACCACCGCCGAAGGGCTGGCTGCGTTGAAGCCTGTGGTTGAAGGTGGGTCTATTACCGCTGGCAATGCGTCCCAGCTATCCGATGGCGCTTCGGCCTGTGTCGTGATGGAAGGGGCGATGGCGGCAAGACGTGGCCTTGCCCCGATTGGTCGCTATCTGGGCATGGCTGTGGCAGGCACCGAACCTGACGAAATGGGTATCGGGCCCGTTTTTGCCGTTCCAAAGCTCCTCAAACGTTTCGGCCTTGGGATCGAGGACATCGGCCTTTGGGAATTGAACGAAGCGTTCGCGGTTCAACTGCTCTATTGTCAGGACAGGCTTGGCATTCCTGATGATCGGCTCAACGTCAACGGCGGCGCCATTTCGGTCGGCCACCCCTATGGCATGTCAGGCGCGCGTCTGGTCGGCCATGTCCTGATCGAAGGAAAGCGCCGAGGCGCACGCTATGTCGTCGTAACCATGTGCATCGGGGGTGGCATGGGAGCTGCCGGACTTTTTGAAGTGTTATAGGCGGAGAGAAATTAGAAAATCCAATCACAGGCTCGCCCTCGATCTTGCCAGTCAGGCGGATATATCGTGAAGCGCTGCATCCCGCACCGTATCTACAGGGCCGAATTCGGGCACGATGCTGGAGAAAAATTATACACGGTTCAATATTTTAACTCCCATTAAAGCGGAGAGGCTCGCAACAAGAACACCCGTTGCGAGCCTCCCATTGACTGTTACCAAGGGTGGGTTTCGCCATTCCATTTCAGGAAATCGCCGCTGCGTTCAATCGTCCAGTCAGCCGTGACCTTACGGATGCCGATTGCGCTTTCTACTGTGGTGATTTCGGCGTCAGGGCCGCCCATGTCGGTCTGCACCCAGCCTGGATGGACGAGGCCGATGATGATGCCGCGATCCTTGAGATCAAGAGCCGCCGAACGCATCACGCGGTTGAGACCGGCCTTTGCCGCAACATAGGCATAATAGCCGCCATAGGGCCAGGTCGACGCCGCGAGCTGGCTTGAGAAGTTGATCACCTTCGCACCGGCCTGCATGCGCGGCAGAAATGCCTGCATCACGCGCAGCGGCCCCATGACCATGATATTGAGCGCATCCTGCCAAGCCGCCCAGTCAGACGAACCGAGTTCCAGTTCCGGCTCGGTCGGACCAGTGACCCCAGCCACATTGAGCAGCACATCGATATTATCGGTGCCAGTGCTGGCAGCACCAGCCTTCACCGATTCGTCACTACCGACGTCCAAATCATGGATCGTGACCTTGCCGCCCGAAGCAGCCGCCACTGCGTTCAACGCCTCAGATGGGGTGCGGCAGAGGGCAAAAACGCGATCGCCATTGGCGGCATACTGACGTACAAGTTCAAGTCCGATACCGCGTGCGGCACCGGTAATTGCGATATTGGCCATGGGGCATTCTCCTTGCTGATAGTTATAAGGGTTAAGCCGATCTCACTGGGGTAGAGTTTGAGATCTAAAATGGTACGAACATACTGTAATATTATGGGAAAGCATAAGACTGCCCATGTGCGTAAACTTCGCAACATGAGCAGATGATGCACGCATCGCGCTGGAAACCCAGCCACATCATCAATTTTCATTGCCCAAAAACAGGAATGAAATGGTGGATTTCAGGCTGTATTCGAGATGGTTGGCGAGCTGGTCTCCATCAATGCGTCCAATCGCCAGATCATTCACCAAGGCATAGCCCGTGTTGGCGAATTGATGCTGCGCCATTTCAAGGTCGCCCGCCCGCAATATGTGACTGTCTGCGACCATGAGATCGACCGCCAGTCTCAGATGCCGCAAGCCGATATCATGCAGGCGGTGATAGGTCGCAGAATCGGATTTTTCCGAGAAATATAAATGCGCGATCGCCCCTGACCAGCGGGGATTCTGCCCCAGCTCAAGCGCGATGCGGCGCACGGCGCGCAATATGCCCGCCATCGTGCTTTCGTCTTCTTCCCCCATCCGACCGATCAGATCTTGCTGGTACTTCTCTACCAATTTGGAAAGGAGCTGGTTCTTGGATTTGAACAGATTGTAGACCGTCATCTCCGTTACCCCGGCGGCCTTGCTGATCTCCACCATCGTCACCGCCCCGATGCCGTGCGCGGAGATCAGCGCATAGGCAGCATCAAGCACGCGCAACGGCGTGGCACTGCCGCGCGACCGCACAGTCTTCACGGTGGGCTTTAAGGCTGGCTTCACGGTGGGCTTCATAGCGGGAACATTCATTGAATCAGTCGGCATCGGCGCTCCTTAACAACCTCCTAGCCAAAGTAGCAGCATCGTACCGCTAGCCGTTATTATAGTCTACCATAATTAAGGATGGCGCCGCAGTGAAACAGCGCATCACAATGGAGAGGTTGTCATGAGTGAATGGGAAGACCGGGTTGCCATCAATGATGTGCTGGCACGTTATGCCGATGGCGTAAATCGTCGCGATGTCGACCTGTAGGCATCGTCTTGGGACGAGGATGGCGAATGGTTCCTCTTTGGCCCCGACCCTGTCAAAGGCCGCGATAACATTGCATCCACTTGGAAAGAGGCGATTGCCGGCTATCCTTTTGTCGTGATGTTCGCATCCCAGGGCGAAGTGGTGATCGAGGGCGATCACGCGCGTGGCATTTCCTATACCAATGAAGTGGCGCGTACCGGCGATGGCACCGAATTGCGCGTCACCGGCACCTATGAAGACCGCTATATCCGCCGCAATGGCCGCTGGGGCTTTTCGTTCCGCAAATTTACCCAATTGCACAGTCAGACCATTTGATCTGCTAATGCCCGCAGGAGGGATCATGACCCCAAAATTAACATCGCCAATTTCGGTGATCCAGAACTGCTATGTGGTGCGCGACCTCGAAGCCGCATGCCAGCAGTTCCACGATCTCTATGGCATCGGGCCGTTCGTCGGCGGGGTCGAGGGCGTACTCGACAACCATGTCTATCGCGGCCAGCCCGCGCCCCCAATCCACCTCAAGGCCGTGTTCGTCCAGTCCGGCGATCTGAACATCGAACTCGTCCAGCTCCTGTCGCCGGGGCCAAGCGCCTTTCACGACATGTTTCCGAATGGCGAAGAAGGCCTGCACCATGTGGCGATCTTTGCCGATGATTATGAGGCCGTACGCGATAGCTTCGTCGCGCGGGGCATGCCGGTCGCCAGCGAGTTCACCGTGTCATTCGGGGCGCAGATCTGCTACATAGACGCCCGCGCCACGCTGGGCCACATGATTGAAATTTATCCCGAAAACGAGATCATCCGCAACATGTACGATCAGGCGCGCCAGGCGTCGATAGGCTGGGATCGCCAGCAATTGATCGTACCTTGGCAATGATGCGGTGATGACCGCCTAACAGGACTATTATCATGAATCAGCAATCGAAAATTGTCCGCAATGCCCATCCGGCGATTGCGCCCGACGTCACCATCCGTGGCGACAAGATCACCGGCGATCGCTATACTTCGCGCGAGTTTGCGAAGCTGGAATGGGATAGCGTGTTCCGGCGCGTCTGGCATATCGGCGGTCGCGTCTCGCAACTGCAAGAGTCCGGCGATTTCTGCGTGCAGCATTTCGGGCGGGAATCAATTTTGATGACCCGGACGGCGGATAACGAGATCAAGGCATTCTATAATTGGTGTCCGCATCGCGGGAACCGATTGATGCATGTCGATGAAGGTTTTGTCGAAAAGTTCGTCTGTTCCTATCATGGCTGGCAGTTCGATCAGCAGGGCGAGGTCATCGCCGTGCAGGATCCGCTCGATTTCCCGCAAGGCTCGCCATGCGGCAATGCCCGGCTGAAGGAAATCCGCTGCGACACATGGGGCGGGTTTATCTGGTTCAACATGTCGCCCGATGGGCCATCGCTGCATGATCATCTCGGCGCGCTGGGCGTTGAATTATCGGCCTATCAGACCGATGACTGGGTGCGGGTATTGTGGGTGACAGTCGAGGTCGACTGCAACTGGAAGATCATCCACGACAATTTCAGCGAGTCATATCATCTGCCGACGATCCACCCGGAACTCGCCGATTTCGTCGAGGAGGATTTTGCCCAGACGAAGTTCGATATGTTCCCCGGCGGTCACAACCGGATGCAGCAACGCGGTTGCCTGCCATCCATACGCAATGGCAATCAGGAAGAGATCCAGGAACCGCTGGCGCAGTGGATGCGCGACTGGGATCTCGATCCCGAGGCTTTCCGCGGCAGGGTGCGCGATGCGCGCGAGGCGCTTCAGCAGCAACGGCGCAAGCTGGGGCCTGCGCGCGGCTATGACTATTGGCACGGCCTGACCGACGAGCAACTGACCGACTATAATCACTGCACGTTGTTCCCGAACTTTTCGCTGACCATGGCGCCGGACGGGTTCCAGTTGTTGCGCCCGATTCCGCACCCGACTGATCCGGAAAAATGCCTGTTCGAGCATTGGTACATGGTGCCGCGCCTGCCCGGCCAGACCGAGGTCGACACCCCGCTTGGTCGCTGTCCGGTGGAACCGGCGGAACATGAGCGCTTCCGCCATGGCGATACCTCTGCGGGCTATGTCGCGGATCAGGATCTGAGCGTGATTGTCGGGCAGCAGCTTGGCCTGCGTTCGGATGCCTTTCCGGATTTCTACCTGCCTGCGCAGGAAACCCGCATCCGCCGCTATCACGAGGTCATCAACGATTATATCGAAGGGCGGGTGTGACTGGTTATTGGCATCTTCAAGGCCAAGCACGCCACAGATGTCGCCTAAAACCACTGGCGGCATCTGTGGAATTTAAACCGCACGAACGACACATTACAGAACAGTTTTGTAATAGGTCGTTCGTGCGGCAACGCGAGGGCGGGGCTTGACGCTGATCAGCTTGTTGATCAAATGTGAAAATATGAGCATTATAACAACCACGCTCCCCGACGATGCTATCGCCTCTCCTGTGGCCGACGCCAATCCCATCGACATTCGCAACAACCGCACATTGCGGCCTAAAGGCTTGGCTCGGCGTCAGAAGATCATGGATGCGGCCGAAGAAGTCTTCTCGGAACGTGGCTATTATGGATCATCGCTGCGCGATGTATCGGCTAGGTCTGGCGCCAGCCTAGGCGTACTTACCCACCATTTCCCCTCTAAAGAGCTTCTTTTTTACGAAGTCGTTGATCGAAAGCTCGATCTCCTGAAAGAAATCGTGAGATCAAGTTTGGATACCGCCAAAAATGAGGGCGGAAATTACACCGATATAATTGAAGCATTTATCAAACCATTTTTACGCGCTTGCGTAGATACGCAAAGTGAAATCAGGAATTATATAAAACTGACATCTCACTTTATGAGCTCCTATGAAGTGGCGGAAATTAACCCCGCCCTCTCGCGCCTCCTCAGTATCACGGAAGTCTTCTCCGATGCGCTGCGCGATTCAATGCCCGACATGCCGGAAAAGCAGCTCAGAATTGCTGTCTATCTCATTGAAGCAGCACTGATCTTCATGGTGCAGGATAATGGCTTCATCGGACGCATCACCAAAGGCGACCTCTCCTCTCAAGCCATTAATGAACTGATTGCGCCTGCGGCTGCCTTTTTCAGCGGTGGGTTGCGCGCACTTCAGGCATGACGCTCCAAGCCTAAAAACAAGTCAATCGTACGACTGAATCGGAAGCTTGGCAGCGCAACACCCAATTATATCAATAAAATAGATCGAAAATACGTTACGCCGCTTTTAAAGTCGGCTGTGCCGTACGGGCGATTCCGATACAGCCGAGCATCAACATGCAGCAGGCAAAAAGACCCATGCTCATAAAGGCAGCGCCCGTGAAATTGTCTCCGGTGATGGCCATCGACGCCGCAAGCGGACCAAGCGCGACGCCACCCAATTGCGCCGTACTGATGAAAATGGCCGAATTGCCTGTCGGATCGAGCTTCAAGATCATGGGCATATGGAATGAGGGCGTGAACATCCATACGAATGAAATCGCACTTGTTGCCGCATAAAGCACCCATGGCTGGGGGATATACAGCAAGGACAAGACGCTGATTCCAGCAATGGCCGCTGCGATTGCCGTCGTCGTTGCACCGTTCCATTTATCGGCAAGGCGCGTCGCGGCTAGCCCGCCAACAATTTGAATCCCGATCGCTATGCTAATCGCTGTGCCGATGCTGGCTGTCGAATGCCCCAATTGCTTTGCCAGCGGCGCGACATAAATCCAGATGGAGAAAATGCCTGCCATGAACAACATGACAGCGATAAGGCCTGCGCCCCCTGAAATAGTCGGGCGCTTCGTCACAGCCGCGCCTGCAAGCGTGTCATACTGTGCAGGCACAAAGCCCGCCAGCAACAGCGTTACGCCGCCAAGCGCCAGCAGAGAGAGATAGCCGCCAGACACCCCCCAATGAGGCACCAGCACCGCCGTCATGAGAGATGACAATGCAAATGCCAGCACCGATTGGGCCGTCACATAGATCGCAAATAATTGCCCCGGACGTGCCGCGCGGGAGAGAAGGCCCACCAATATCCACAAAATCATGCCGGAAGCGGCACCATTGCAGAAGCGCGCGATGAAGATACCGCTCGCATCGACATAAGGCGTCACCCCGTTCGCGACGATCATCGTCAATGCGGCGATCGCGGCAATGGCACGCAGGCGCTTTGGCTGCAGCAGCGCACCGGCCAAGGCGGTGGCCAGCACCATGCCCAGCGCCTCAATGGTCGCTGCTTGGCCAATCTGATCTGCGGTAATGCGATGTGCATCAAGCAGGCCGCCAAGCAAGATCGGCTGCAATGCAGGTACACACCCCGCCACAATGGCCGCCAAGATGACGGCTGTAACCTGGATTGGTCCGAATGAAGATGGCGTGGTCATTGTTGGTTGATCCCCTCCTTATCGCTGCCATCCTTCAAACCTGATGCGACAGGGATGGCAGCGTTTTTTTCTGGCGATGCTTACGTATCAGATATCTACCTCAAGCACAGATTTTCCGACGATTGCACCTGACATTACATCGCAAAACAGTGCGACGGCATTCGCCATGCCGATCCGCTTGTTATCGATCACCTTGATGTAGCGGTTAAAATCCATCGTTCCAGCGTATGATGCGCGTGATGTCTTAACGCCAGACTAGGATTGCAGCTTATCCGCATAGCCCGCAAAAAAGGCCGGATCGGCGAAAGTGGTCTGAATATGCACAGACTGAAAGCGCCATCCCTGCGACGTACGCACATAAGTATCGCTATAAATATTCGACAGCCAGATCGGTGCAGGATTTTCTGCCGAGACAAAGGCAAAAAGGCCGGACACCTTGCCACTGGCCCGATCGCCATCCAGTTCAATCACTGGATTGAGCATGTAATGCATGGCGCATTTCCACTGGGTGGTCAGGCCCTTCATCATCGCTTCAATTTCAGCCGGACCGGTGGCCACACCCATGCCGACATCGAAAATACCATCATCGGCAAACAGCGCGGCAAATGCCTTCAGGTCGCCGCTCTGGCCATCAATGATATTCGCGCCATAGGCATAACGATAGCGCAGTTCCTTGATATTCTCGATATCCTGCAATCGCAGCAATTGTGCCTCAATCGTCATGTCCATCCTCTCCTCTATGTATGTTTTCATTATAGGCATGGGCGGCCACAACGCACCGCCCATGCCGACGCCCTTATCGGCGGCCTTCGAGATAATCGTTCAGCACTTCATGGAAGAAGCGCACACGCGTTTCCTGATGCGTCAGATACGCATCGGTGTAGCCGCGCGAGTGCATGCCCGCTTGGCTAGCCTCGGCCAGCATCATATCTTGATAAACAATCTGGCCTTCCAGTTCGGGGATGCCCTTGCCATTGTCAAAATCGCGATGTTCGCAATGCTCGACCTCGCGCAACGGCTTGCGTCCCGCCATGATGGATTCCACCTCGGTCTGGCCCGCCACAGGGAATGCCATGCACCAAAGATCGAAATAGCATTTTTCCGGATCATCGGGATGCGGCTCGGAGCGGAAGAAAATAATATTATCCGGCAAGAACGAAATAGTGACATTCGGGAAGAAGACCGTGTGTGGGCTATCCGTCAGCTCCTCATCGTTCATATGTTCATAATGAACATAGCCGCGCTCTTTCCAGAGCCGCTTCTTGGCAGCTTTGAGATCGAGCCAGCCCTGCATCGCCTTTTCTTCGTAGCTGGCATAGCTTTCAGGATCGATCCCCCATTCGCGCAGCACGAAATCATACGGATGCTGCACCCCAGCCGGTAGACGATCCGTCAGCGACGGACGCATTGGTTGTACCGTACGGCCATGGCCAGCAGGGAACATTTCATGACGGGCAGAATCCACGTCTTGATCGATCCAGGGCGGCACCTGCGGATGCGCCGTTCTCGTATGGTAGGACTCGCTGAAATTGTCGGTGACGAATTTCCAATTGGCATTCAGCTCGATCCGATACCAAGCGACGCGGACACCCGTCTCCATCGGATAATTTTTGTAAATTTCCGGCATGGGATGCAGATATTCCATCAATGATGGCGCATCCTTGTCCATTGTATACCAGATGAAACCGCCCCAACTGTCACAGCGCAGTTCATTCAGTTTCAGCTTGCCGCACGGATTGCCCTGCGGAAAATCCTCTGGGTCCTGTGCATGATTCAAGACGCCATCCTTACCGTAGCGCCAGCCATGATAAGGACAATGAAACTCATTGGTAGACGATGTTTCATGCACCAATCGCAGGCCGCGATGCAGGCAAGTATTATAAAATGCCCGCACAGATCCATCGTCCTGACGCACGCAGATCACGGATTCCTTCAGGAAATTGTGCACGAGATAATCCCCGGATTCAGGGATTTCAGCGGCGCGGCCAGCGACATGCCAGATGCGCGTCCACATATGACCCCATTCTTTCTGGGCATATTCACGGGAAAAATATTGATCGCCGGAAATCTTGTCACCGCGCAGGATAGATGAGTCTCTTCCATCCATGGTCAGCGGATGATGGATCGCTTCAGTCATGACATCCCTCTCAAATTTGTCTGCTTTTCTTAATCGCTACCGCCTCACAACTCATGCAGACCATGAGTCTCTGACGCCAAGCGCATATATATAACGGAACGATCGACCCGTTATAATGGGCTTTTGTGATAGGGGCAGAGCCGGGCGCGTAACATCGGCGCGCAAACAGATGCTTATCATCGGCGTTACTCTGGTTTAACCTGATTTTATGCCAAGTCAGATGCCATCAGGCCGCCCATACGCATCAATCAAAAACCAGGCGCAACAGACCGAAACGCCACTGATCCGCACCTATCGCATCTATCAGTGGAACGAACGTACCATCATGTCGATATTCACCCCCATAATACAGGCATGGTCGGCGATGCATGGAGGAAGTCCGGGCTGGTTCGGCATTCTTTAGAAAAGCCAGCGCGCTTACAATTTAAGGATGGATCAAATAAATATTTCGATATTCCAGTGGATTTGAATTTATTTCGATACGCATTTCTATAATACGCGCCTTGAGGATTATATAACCCTCTGTGCATGCAGTAATAATCAAACAGGTTGAGAGCTAAAATGGCATCAGTGTTAGGTAGCAACGATGTTGCAACCACCAGTTCAATGGCGAACGAAATCCGCTCGAACCCGTTGAAAAACAAAGTGCAGCAACTGCACTTGGGGAGCGCCTCGCTGCTGCTATCGTTGCTCACATTGTCGGCGCCAGTGGCAGCCGCGCCCCTGCATGAGACCCCGGATGACATCATCGTCAATGGACAGGGCTTGCCATCGCCTGCAGGCACGCCCGCTTATGGCATGACGATCATCGCGCATGATCGGCTGGTCAACAGCCCATCGGGCCGCATCGAAACTGTGCTGACGGATGTCGCGGGCTTCCAGCAGTTTCGCCGCTCCGACAGCCGATCGGCCAATCCGTCCGCACAGGGCGCAACGCTGCGCGCACTTGGCGGCAATGCGTCCAGTCGCACCCTTGTCTTGCTCGATGGCGTGCCGGTCGCCGATCCCTTCTTCGGTTACATCCCGTTTGATTCACTCGTGCCAGATCGGCTTTCCGACATACGTATCACGCGCGGCAGCGGGGCTGGCGCGTTCGGCGCAGGTGCCGTCGCAGGCACCATCGAACTCACCAGCGCCAACCGGCGCGACCTCCCGCGCTTTTCTGCCAGTGCTTTTTACGGCAGCCACGATGCCCGCGAAGTCTCCGCCGCCATCACGCCTGATGTCGGCGGCGGATTTGTCTCCGTCTCTGGGCGATGGGACCGCGGCGATGGCTTTCACACAACACCCCCCAGCCAGCGCGTTGCCGCAACCGCCCGCGCTGCCTATGAAAGCTGGTCCACCGGCCTGCGCGCGGTCGCCCCTGTTTCCGACATAATCGAACTGCAGGCCCGCGCGCTGATCTTCCGTGACGAGCGCACATTGCGCTTCAAGGGGGCCGATAATAGCAGCGAAGGGCAAGATGCGAGCATCCGTCTCGTCTCACGCGGACCATGGGCGGTGGATGCGCTTGCCTATCTGCAAATGCGCGATTTCTCGAATGTGGTGATCAGTTCCACCTCGTTCCGCAAGACGCTCGACCAGCGCAGCACGCCTTCGACCGGGCTTGGCGGCAAGATCGAACTGCGCCCACCCGTCGGCGAGAACCATGAACTGCGCATCGGTGGCGATATTCGCCATGGCGATGGGCAGACCAATGAAGACGCCTTTAATGGCGGCACCGGCCTGTTGACCGAGCATCGCCACGCCGGGGGCGCGCAGACGACGGCGGGCATGTTCATCGAGGATGACTGGACCATCGGCTCACTCATTCTCACTGGCGGCGTCCGCGCCGATCACTGGTCGATTGCCGATGGCTTCACCCGGAAAATTTCCGCTGCGGGCGTGGCGACGACGACCAGCTTTGCCAACCGGCGCGATTGGGCATTTTCTGGCCGCGCAGGGGCGTTGCTCAAGCTATCGGACGGGCTGACACTGCGCGGTGCCGGCTATACCGGATTCCGCTTGCCGACGCTCAATGAACTCTATCGGACATTCTCGGTATTCCCCGTCACCACACAGGCCAATGCGCTGCTCGATCCAGAAAAGCTGAAGGGCGTTGAAATCGGCGCCGAGGTCCGGCCCGTGGCGGGTGTCATTTTTGCGGCCACGGCCTTTTACAACCGGCTCGATAATGCCATCGCCAATGTGACGATTGGCACGAACCTGCGCCGCCGCGATAATGTCAACGCCATCGTCGCCAAGGGCATCGAGCTCAACGCCAACATGAACCTCACCGATGTCTCGCTGTCTGCATCCTATGCCTATAGCCACAGCGTCGTGGACGCACCCGGTCAGGCGTTCGACGGCCTTCGCCCCTCCCAAAGCGCGCGCCACGCGGCAAGCGCCACATTGGCATGGAACCCCGCATTCGGTGCGGGCGTGTCGACGACCTTACGCTATGTCGGCAAGCAATATGAAGATGATCTCCAGACCGATGCGCTGCCCGATGCGCTCACCTTGGATGCCGTGGCGCATGTGCCGCTAGGCGGTGGGTTCACCCTTGTGGCGCGCGGCGAAAATCTATTCGATAGGAAGGTCATCACCCGAAATCAGGGTGGGTCGATGGATTATGGCACGCCGCGCACGCTCTGGATCGGGCTGCGCTTCAAGGGATAAGGTGCGCGGCACGTTCAACGGGCACGCAATCGTGTGACGGGCACAGCAATAGGTCGATCTTCAATGCCTCAATGGGCGCAAGGATCAAGCGCGCCGTCTGCCGCCATTTCTTATCATTCTTGTCCAGCCCATCTTTACGGGGTGCGGGTCAGCCAGTCCCACATGCGTTCGACAACCCCGCCTGCGAAAACCTGTCGCGCATGAATTTCAACCTCATCCAAAAGGCCGTTTGATGGGTCGAAACCCATTTGCCGCACGTCGCGCTCGACCCTGGCTGCATCTTCGAGAAACCAACTGAGCGTCACCGCCTTTTCAAGCCCATCAGCGACCACAACCGCACCATTGCCGCGCATGACGACGGCATGGTGCGACCCCAGACAATCGGCGAGCCGCGCCGCGCTGGCATCATCGCGCAACAACCGGGGATCATCCCAAAATGCAGGGCCGGGATGGAAATACGCGCCAATCCCATGGCGTGGTGCGGGCACGATCCGCTGGGTTGAAAGCGCCATCAGCGCGGGCGACATGAAACGGCATATTGCCTGCACATCTGGCCGCCGTGCATAAATTGCCTGATGGACGCGCACTTCACCCAAAACCCCATCGGGCAATGGCCCATGTATCGGCACGATTAGGCCGGGTTCATCGCTAATCAGCCCCATCGGCATCGCGGCGCAGACAAGCAGATGTTCATCATCAATCCGCAATGAACAATGGCCATAGGCATGGACCAGACCCGCGCCGGCAAGAGCGCGCGCCGCCTGCTGGACCCGGCGTTGATCGGCAGCATGAGGGGTTGGCAAGGTCATGCGCCTGACGCCTTCAACATATCGAGGGCGACATCGACGATCATGTCTTCCTGCCCGCCGACCATCTTGCGCTTGCCGAGTTCGACGAGGATGGCGCGGGTATCAAGGCCATGGTCGGTCGCCGCCTTTTCGGCATGGCGCAGGAAGCTGGAATATACCCCGGCATAACCCAGCGTCAGCGTTTCACGATCGACCCGTACCGGGCGATCCTGCAACGGGCGAACCAGTTCCTCCGCCGCATCCATCAGCGCGAACAGGTCGCAACCATGGTTCCAGCCATAACGGTCGGCGGCGGCGATAAAGACTTCCAACGGCGCATTGCCCGCGCCCGCACCCATGCCTGCCAAGGACGCATCCACCCGGATCGCGCCATTTTGCACAGCGATGAGGCTGTTGGCGACGCCCAGCGACAGATTGTGATGGGCATGCACGCCGCGCTGGGTTTCCGGTTTCAACACCCGGTCATAGGCTTGGCATCGCGCGGCATATTCATCCATGTTCATCGCGCCGCCGGAATCCGTGACATAGACACAATGCGCGCCATAATCTTCCATCAGCTTCGCCTGTTGCGCGAGCGCCTCCGGTGTCGTCATATGGCTCATCATCAAAAAGCCCGAGACATCCATACCCAGATTGCGCGCCGCCTCGATATGCTGTTTCGAGACATCCGCCTCGGTGCAATGCGTTGCGATGCGGACCGAGCGCACGCCCATTTCATAGGCATGTTTCAGATCATGGACCGTGCCAATGCCGGGCAGCAGCAAGGTGGTAAGCACGCTGTGTTCAAGCACCTCGGCCACGGCGCCGATCCAGTCCCAATCGGTATAGGCGCCAAAGCCGTAGTTGAAGCTCGATCCCTGCAAGCCATCGCCATGCGCGACCTCGATCGCATCGACCTTGGCGCGGTCCAGCGCCTTGGCAATCGCCTTGACATGATCGAGGCCATATTGGTGGCGGATGGCGTGCATGCCGTCGCGCAGCGTCACGTCCTGAATATAGAGCTTGGTCGTGGTCGGGTCGAAACTCATGCTACAGCCCCCTCATGCATGCGCAGCGCGATCTTCTCGGCGGTCTTGAGCGCCGCCGAGGTCATGATGTCGAGATTGCCGGCATAAGCGGGCAGATAATGCGCCGCGCCCTCCACTTCGAGGAACACCGACACCTTGAGGCCGGTAAACTCGCCATCCATTTCCGGGATACGCAACGGGCGGTTGGAACCAATATGTTCGAACTGCACCGCCTGTTTGAGGCGATAGCCGGGGACATAGGTCCTCACCTCTGCCACCATCGCCTCGACACTCGCAGCAATCGCGTCCTGATCACCATCCTCGCACAGGCAATACACGGTATCCCGCATGATCAACGGCGGCTCTGCCGGGTTGAGGACGATGATCGCCTTGCCACGGGTCGCCCCGCCGACATCGACAATCGCCTGGCTGGTCGTTTCGGTGAACTCGTCGATATTGGCGCGCGTACCGGGACCGGCAGACTTGGACGCGATGGAGGCGACGATCTCGCCATAATGCACCTTCGCCACCCGGTTGATCGCATGGACAATCGGGATCGTCGCCTGCCCGCCACAGGTCACCATATTGACATTGGGGGCATCGAGCGCCGCCTCGCCATTAACCGGCGGGATGACATAAGGCCCGATGGCGGCAGGGGTCAGATCGACCACCCTCTTGCCATGGGCGCGCAGCACCGCATCATGATGTTGGTGCGCACCGGCCGAGGTCGCGTCGAACACGATCTCGATATCCTTGAACGCGGGCATCGCGACCAACCCGTCAATCCCGCCCGCCGTCACTGCCACGCCAAGACGCTCGGCGCGCTTCAGCCCGTCCGATTCCGCATCGATCCCTACAAACGCGCCCATTTCCAGCACATCGGACAGGCGCATGATCTTGATCATCAAATCGGTGCCGATATTGCCGGAACCTATGATCGCGACTTTGGTTTTGCCGTTCATGCTACGACACCCCCCATGCGAAACGACACGCTGCCCAAGCCCCCGATGGTAGCACGCACCTCATCGCCCGGCTTGATCGCGACCATCGGCCCCAAGGCCCCCGTCAACACGATGTCGCCCTTGCGCAGCGGCTGTCCGCGCGCGGCCAAAGTCTGCGCCAGCCATGTCGCGGCGTTCAACGGATGACCGAGACAGGCGACGCCCGCGCCCAGCGACACCACCTCGCCGTTCAGTTCCAGCGCCATGCCGCAGGTCCACAGGTCCAGCCCGGCCAAGGGCTTGCGCACCGACCCCAGCACGAACATGGCGGACGATCCATTATCGGCGACCGTATCGGCAAAGCTGATCTTCCAATCGGCAATGCGGCTATCGACGATCTCGATCGCGGCCACCACTTCCGTCACCGCAGCCTCGACCTGCGCGCGACTGATGTCCGGACCGGTCAGATCCGCCCCCAGAATGATTGCGATCTCGGCCTCGGCCTTGGGCTGGATCAGGCAAGCAGGGTCCAGCACCCCGCCGTCCGCCACTTCCATATCGGCAAACAGCACGCCAAAGTCCGGCTGGTCGACCCCCAATTGCGCCTGCACCGCCTTCGCCGTCAGCCCGACCTTGCGCCCCACGACCCGCCGGCCAGCCGATTCCCAAAACCGCGTGTTGATCGCCTGCACCGCATAAGCACCCTCGGCATCCGTCGGGTCCAGCACATCCCGCAACGGCGCTATCGCACCACCTGAATAGGCTGCGCGCAACGCACAAGCGGTGCGGTCGAATACGGCCTGATCACATGTAGCTTGGTCGAATCGCGAATCCAAAACGCTCTCCTTCTTATTTTTCTGCGGCTGGACCCGCCTGTGTGCGCGCCGAAGCAGCTTGACAGCATCACCCTTAGCAACATACATACCGTTTACACGGTTTCTTGTAAAGCCATCAAGAGAGCTGGAAAAACCAGCCTTTCTTCAGATAATTGGGAGAGTTTGCCCTTGACCGCCCAGACCCGAATCATCGCCGATCAAGCGCGAGGAAAATTCCTTGTCCCCCGCAAGGCATTCACCGATCAACGTGTGTTCGAGCAAGAATATGATGCGATCTTCAATCGCTGCTGGCTCTATCTCGGTCATGCGTCGGAACTGCCGGAGCCGGGCAGTTTTCTGACCCGCAATGTGGCGCGTCGGCCTGTCTTATTCACGCGCGACCGCGAAGGCACGTTCCACGCATTGTTGAACGCATGCCCGCATCGCGGCGCATTGGTATGTCGCGAACGCCATGGAAAATCACCGGCCTTTATGTGCATGTATCATGGCTGGGTATTCGGTGCCGATGGCCATTTAATGAGCCTGCCGGGTGCTGGCGGTTATCCTAAAGGGTTCAAGACCGATCCACAAAAACAGATGGTACCCGTCCCCCGGCTGGAACGGTTCGGCGACTTCTTTTTCATCAATTTCGCCAAGGATGGCGAAGATCTGGCGACCTATCTTGCCGATGCGGGCGATTATCTCAAGCTCGTCTCCGAACATAGCGCCAGTGGGATGCAAGTGGTCGGTGGCACGCAGGAATACGCCATCCGTGGCAATTGGAAACTGCTCGCGGAAAACAGCTTCGACGGATATCACGCCGCCTGCAATCATTCGACCTATCTCGAATATCTCCAGAACGCCAATGGCGCGCTCGGTTCAACTCCGCTGGCAGGGGTGGCACGCGATCTGAAAAACGGCCATGCGCTGGTAGAATATAGCGCGCCATGGGGTCGCCCGGTCGCCAATTGGGTCCCGCTTTGGGGCGAAGAAGGCAAGCGTGAAATCGCCGCCATCTATGCCGCGCTGGTGCAACGGCTCGGTGACGAACGCGCCGACCGTATCGCGCACAAGAACCGCAATATGGTGATCTTTCCCAATCTCGTCATCAACGACATCATGGCGATCACCATCCGCACCTTCTTCCCGACCGCACCCAATTATATGGAAATCAATGCATGGGCCTTGGCCCCGCGTGAAGAAAGCGAATGGCTTCGGAAATATCGGTTGTATAATTTCACCGAATTTCTGGGACCGGGTGGTTTTGCGACCCCCGATGATGTCGAGGCGATTGAAAAATGCCAACAAGGTTATGCTGCCGGGGGAGAGGCACAATATAACGACATTTCAAAAGGCATGTTGCGCGAAGGCGGGGCATCATTTGATGATGAAGAACAAATGCGTGCCTTTTGGGTCGAATGGGACCGGCGCTTGGCGGCGGTGGAGGCATGAGCATGGATCAGCAATTGATGCGCCGCTTACAGGTGGAGGACCTGCTCTATCGCGAGGCCGATCTGCTTGATCAATGGCGATTGGATGAATGGCTGTCACTTTTCACCGCAGACGCGCATTATTTCGTGCCGCCAAGTGATGTCGACGGCGATACGGCGGACCCGGATAAATCTCTCTTTTACGTCATGGACGACCATATCCGCATGCGTGAACGCGTCATTCGCTTGTCCAAGATTGGCGCGCATAGCGAACACCCGCATTCCAAAGTGCGCCACCTCGTCACCAATGTCCGGGTGGAATCCGATGGCGCGCTGATCCGATCGCGCGCGTCATTTATCGTCTCCCGCGCCAAGGACATCACCCATGATTTGTTCGTCGGCCATTATTTGCATGAAATCGTAGAATGCGAGGGTGCATTGAAAATCGCAAAAAAAACATGCGTGCTGGATATGGAGGCGCTGCGTCCCCATGCCCGCATCAGCATCATCTTGTGAAGGCCAAGATGATGCGCCACCCCATACGTTATGCCCGATTGGGTTATTGCCAGTTGCACGTGACAGATCTCAGCCGCAGCACCCTATTTTATCGCGATCTGATGGGATTGGTCATCGAACGTGCGGATGACCGCCAAGTCTGGCTGCGTTGCAGTGACAAGCCATATGACATCATTCTTGAACAGGGCGATATCGCGGGACTGGCCCGAATAGGCATCGAACTAGAAAATGCCCAAGAACTGGAAAAGGCGTTCGATCATCTCCGCCATCTCGGCCATCAACCGGTCTGGACCGATGAGGGTGAATGCCATGACAAATGCGTGACCCGCGCCTTTCGCTTCCGCAATCCTGACAGCCAGTTGGAACTTGATTTTTATGCGGGTCAGGCGGTGGCGACGACGCCTTATATGCCCAAAGTGACAAAAATCGCACGGCTTGGCCATGTGGTGTTGAATGTCGGCAATTTCGAAAAGGCGATCCGTTTTTGGGTAGATGAATTGGGCTTTGCCGAATCTGATCGCGTGCCGGGACGGGTATCTTGGCTACGTTGTTGGCCGAACCCGCTGCACCATAGCTTCGCCTTGATCGCGAACGAGGCAGACGGGCTGAACCACATCAATTTCATGGTCACCGATATTGACGATATTGGCCGCGCCATGAATCGGATGCAACAGGCGGATGTGCCGATCGTCTTTGGGCCGGGGCGGCATTTACCCTCCACCAGCATCTTTCTCTATTTCCTCGATCCCGACCAGCTGACCAATGAATATAGTTTTGGCATGGAACTGATCGAAGAGGCGGGAGGCCGCCGTCCGCGCGAATTGGAACACAGCATGGATGTGCTGGACACATGGGGCGGCAGGCCCGACCCGCGTTTTGGTGCAAATGGCGCGATTGTGACGCGACATGACTAAACCCCATGTGCATCAGCCATTACAAGGACAGGTCGCCATCGTGACCGGGGCTGGCCGTGGCATTGGCAAGGCCATTGCCGAACGATTGGCATGGGAGGGCGCAGTGGTGATGTGCGCCGATCTCGATATCCATCTGGCAGAATCCCTTGCCACCGCCATCGGTGGCGCGGCCTTTGCCGGTGATTTGTCGGATGAACGCGTGGCGGCGGCGCTGGTCGCCGAAACCATATCGCGGTTCAACCGGGTCGATATTCTCGTCAACAATGCGGGTGGCGGGATTTTACGCCCGTTTCTTGATCATACGCCAGATACGTTGCGCCAGACAATCGACCGCAATCTATGGACGGCGATATGGTGCAGCTATCACGTCCTGCCCCAGATGAAGGCCGCGCATTATGGCCGGATCATCAATATCGGCGCAGATTCAGTACGGAACGGCTTGGTCGATCATGCAGGCTATAACGCCGCCAAGGGTGGCGTGCATGGCATGACGACCGGCCTTGCACGGGAATTCGCGCCTGATGGCATCACCGTCAACACGGTGGCACCCTGCGCAGTGCAAACCCAGCAATTGGAAGATATTCGCGCGGTCAATCCGGGACTGATTGATCAGGTCACCGCAATCATTCCGCTTGGCCGACCGGCGGCGGAACATGAAATCGCCGGGATGGTCGCCTATTTGACGGGCAAGGATGGCGGCTTTGTCACCGGCCAGGTGCTCAGCATCAACGGCGGGACAGCAATGCTCTGATATAAAAGAGCGGTAGAGGACGATATAATAATGACCAATAATCCTGAAATCGGCAAATCCGTGGTCGCAAACGGTATCCGCACCAATTGTATCGAAGCCGGTGAAGACAAGGCAGAACCCCTGATCCTGATTCACGGGTCAGGCCCCGGCGTGACCGCCTTTGCCAATTGGAACGGCGTCATGCCGACATTGGCCGAACACTATCACGTGTACGCACCCGATATGGTGGGCTTTGGCTATACCGATTGCCCTGATGAAATTGAGGACTTTACGCTCGATTTCTGGGTATCGCATATCATCGCGTTCATGGATGCGCTGGGGATCGCAAAAGCCCGCTTCATCGGCAACAGCTTTGGCGGCGGGTTAAGCCTCGCGGTCGCGGCGCGGCATCCAGAACGGGTCGAAAAATTCGTGCTGATGGGCGCGGCGGGCCTGCAATTCCCGATCACCAAGGGCTTGTTATCCGTATGGGGTTATCAACCCTCGCTGCAAAATATGCGCAAATTGATGGAAACATTTGCCTATAACGCGAACCTTGTCACCGATGTGATCGCCCAGTCGCGCCATGATGCCAGTATTCGACCCGGCGCGCAGGAGAATTTCGCCCGCCTTTTTCCGGAACCGCGCCAATCAAAGCTGGATGGCCTAGCCACGCCCGAAGACGATATTCGCAAGATTGATTGCCCGGCGCTTATCGTTCATGGCCGCGAAGATGTGATCGTGCCGGTCGAGATTGCCTATCGCTTTTCGGCACTGCTCAAACATTCGGAAGCACATATTTTCGGAGGATGCGGACATTGGACCCAGATCGAAAAACGCGACCGGTTTCTGGACGTGGTGATCCCCTTTCTAAAGGCGTGACAACCATGGGGACACCACCCAAAACGCCCGCCCAGACCGGCAAGCGCACACAGGCAGAACGCAGCGAAGACATGCGCCTGCGGCTGGCGCAGGCGGCGTATGAGGTTATCGTCGAACGTGGTCATAGCGCATTTAGGACCGCGTCAGTCGTATCTCAGGCGGGTGTTTCGCAAGGGGCCCTGTTGCACCATTTCCCCAATAAGGAAGCGGTGACCTTGGCCGCGATTGAATATGCGCTGGATCGGGCGCTGGAAGCGAGCAACGCGCGGATTACACGTGCGAGCAATAATGCCCGTGAAGTCCTTGACCTGATGGCCGAGGACTTTCGCGACTTCTTTCTCGGCGGACGATTTTGGGCCGCGCTTGATATCACCATGGATGCCGCCAAGGACATGTCCATGGCCCCCGCCATCCGCGCAAGTGTCAGCAGCAAACGCGGCCCTGTCTTCGAAGGCTGGACGCAATGCCTGGTGAACTGCGGCTGGACTGTCGATCGGGCCACAAAGGTCGTCAAGATGCTGGCGTCGATCATCTCCGGCTATGCGATCCGCACCTTGTGGACGGATGACGGCGACGCCTTGGATCAGGCGCTGAACGAACTGATCGGGTGCATGCTCGAACCACCCCAATAACGGAGGGTTTTTTCTTTATACACAGAGGACTGATGCAGCTTTGTGCCCCCAAAGATCGCCCCAGCGGGTCCTGTCAGTCCAACCGCCCGCTGCGTACTGCGAGGATCGTGCGGGAGACAAGGCCGAGCAGGCGGTCCACGCGCGCCTGATCGGCCCAGATATCGACATTGAGCGCAAGGCCGTCGATCATGACCCATACCAGATCGTCAAGCAGCGCGAGTTGGGGGTGGTCCAGCCATTCAGGGAAGACCTTGGTGATCTCGTCCCGCCATACCCGATCGAACAGGCTGGCACGCTCGAGAAAGATCGCGCGCAATTCCGGATCGGTCCGCGATGCGATGTGCAGTTCGAGAAACGCCTTATATTCAGCGGTTTGACTGACATCAAAGGAGACGCGGATGCCGATCTGCCGCACGGTGCGGTCGTCTTCCGAGAGCGCCCTAATTCGATCGAGAAAGACAGCCAGACGACGGTAAAAGGCATATTCGATTACCGCAGCCATTAGGTCCAGCTTGCTGGTGTAATGATGCAGCATGGCCCCGCGCGAGATCCGAGCGCGCTTGGCCACCGTCTGCAGCGAGCAGGCCGTATAGCCGAATTCAGCCAGCACCTGCAGCGCCGCCTCCACCGCCATCTTGCGGGTGGTAAGGCTTTTGCGCTGTTGCCAGCTGGCTTCATCGTCCTTGCCGATATCGGCGAGACTCTCCGGCATTAGCTGCGCCAGTCCAGCGTTCTTGCTCATCAATCATTCTCCGCGACCACGTATACAGAACACATAACCTGAAAAAGTACACGCGTTCTTTTTTTCTATGCTTATTGCTAGGTGTCCAAGCTTAGCCCTGCGGTACAACCTTTCACTACATGGGGCGCGGCATCAAGAGCCGATGACACCCGGCAGGAGAGCGAGCATGAACCAGCAAAGCCCGTTGCGGGCTGATCGGCATCCGTCAGAATCCTATGAAGATGTCCTGGATCGCGACAGTCGTCGCCCGCCCGATTATCTCCGTCAGGGACCTGTCCGCGCACTGGGAGACGAAGGCATCCCCGTCAGCCGTTATTTCGATGCCGATCATTTCACAAAGGAAGTTCGGCATATCTGGCTGAAGGTCTGGCAATGGGCCTGCCGCGAAGAGGATATCCCCGAAACGGGAGATGTCTTCGTATACGAAATCGTCGGCAAGAGCATCGTCATTACCCGCCAGCAGGATGGCGGCATCAAGGCGTTCTATAACAGTTGCCTGCATCGCGGCCGCAAGCTGGTCGATCATGATGGCAGCAAGATCGAGTTCCGCTGCAAATATCACGGCCTTGCCTGGCATTGCGATGGCCGGTTCAAGGACAATCCGATCAGTTGGGACTTTCCCCAGTTCGAAGGGCGGGACATGAGCCTGCCTGAACTGAAAGTGGAATGCTGGGGCGGCTTCGTGTTCGTCAACTTCGATCCGGCAGCCCAGCCACTGATGGAGACGCTTCAACCGCTCGCCGATCATTTCGACCGGTTTGATTTCGCCAATCGCTACAAAGCAGCACATACATCAAAGGTCTTGCCCTTCAACTGGAAGGTGGCGGCAGAGGCATTCATGGAAAGCCACCATGCTTTTGTCACCCATCCGCAGTTGAGCCTGTTTCTTGGCGATGTGAACTCGCAATATGACATCCTGTCCGATCACGTCACACGGCAATTCACCGCCACGGGTGTGGTCAGCCCCATGTTTGCCGATCGCAAAATCGATGATCTTGGCATCCTCAAGGCCATGGCGGATGCCGGTGGCAGCCACGTGTCGGGCGGGAACAGCAAGGACAGCGGCATCACAGCCGAAGTCAAGAATGCTCGCGCCAGTCCGGAGACACCGCTCACGCTTGAAGCTGGCATTACGGCCCGCATCTATGCTGCGGAAGTGACGCGTCAGGCGCTATCGAATGAGGATGGCTGGGACTATTCGCAGGTGTCCGATGCGGAAATACTCGATGCGCTACTCTACAACGTCTTCCCGCATATGAACTTCTGGGCGAGCATGGCACCGAACGTCGTCTATCGTTGGCGACCGAACGGGCTAGACCCGGAATCGTCGATTATGGACGTCATCATTCTCAAGCGCGCACCGCGCGAAGGGCCCCGTCCAAAGCCGATCAAAGAACACCGGCTCCGGCTCGACGAAAATTGGAGCGATTCACCGCAACTCGGCGCGCTCGGCCCGGTTTTCGAACAGGACATGGGCAATCTGCCGCAAGTGCAAGAAGGGCTTCGCTCGTCCGGCACCGGCGTGGTGCATTTCTCCCGCTATCAGGAAATGCGCATCCGACTGATGCACCAGCAGATCGAACGGATGATCGCAGAGGGTGAAGCAAAGCGTGGCGTTTGATCCCGTCAGCAGCCTGACGGGCCGCCCTTTTCCGGGGCGGACAAAAGAATTTATAACACAGGAAGAGGGGATTGCATCATGAGGAGCGGAATTCGTTCAGCGCTGGCCTTGGGCCTGATGGTAACGACAGCCACACCATTGTGGGTGGAGGCAGCCCATGCACAGGACAATGTCTATGCAGCAGACGAGATCATCGTTACCGCCCGCAAGCGGGACGAAACACTTGTTCAGGTGCCTGTCGCCATCTCGGCGGTCAGCGCCGCCGACATCAACCGTTACGCCGCGACAGATCTTGGCAAGATCGGCCAATTGATCCCGCAGGTCATTCTTGCCAAGACGGGCGGGGGCGGTGCAGGCGCATCCTTCTCGATCCGCGGTATCGGCTCCTCGGCACTCGATGCCGGTATTGACCAGACCGTCTCGCTCAACCTCGACGGCCTCCAGCTCAGCCGCGGGCGCCTCATCACCCAGAGCTTCTTCGACATCGCGCAGGTTGAAGTGCTCAAGGGTCCGCAGGCCCTGTTCTTCGGTAAGAACAGCCCGGGCGGCGTAGTCTCGCTGCGCACCAACGGGCCGACCAAGGAACTCGCCGGCTATGCCCGCGCCGGTTATGAGTTCCGGGCCAACGAGCGTTTCGTCGAGGGCGCAGTGTCCGGTCCCTTGTCCGATACGCTCGGCTTCCGTGTGGCCGCCCGTGCCAGCAAGATGGATGGGTACATCAAAAACGTTGCCGGCCCGATCACGCTGCCAAGCGATCCGACCATGCCGGGTGTCGGTGCCGCACATAGCCGCGACCCCGGCACCAAGGAAGTGCTCGGTCGCGTCACCCTCGCCTGGAACCCCAGCAGCGCCTTCGATGCAACCCTGAAGGTGTTCGGGGCGAAGCTGAAGGACAATGGCGAAACTTCCGGGACCGAATTGCTTTGCCAAGGCAATTCGCGCACGCTCGATCTGCTGAGCCTCACCATGCTCACCGACCCGTACAGCGACTGCAAGCTGAACGGCAAGCGGACGCTTGGCGCATTCAACCCCAATCTCGCGGCGAATTATCCGCGCAGCAATGGCGGCGTGCCGGAAACCAAATATCATTCCATCCTCGGCTCGATGACGATGAACTATCGCACCGATGCAGTGACCTTCACTTCGGTGACCGGTTATTGGAATTACAAGAATGACGGGTTCGACAATTTCGCGTTCGACTCCATTCCGGCGGTCGCTGGCGCGAACATGGACAAGAGCAGCGCCTTCACGCAGGAACTGCGCGTCAACACCACGCTGGATGGCTCGCTCAACTTCAATGGCGGCGTCTATTATGAAAACAGCAAGCGCGACACGCGCGGTCATGGCTTCATCGGCGATGTCGGTCCGGACCCGCGCAATGGTCAGGTCAACAACTGGACCCTCAATTCCCACAACAAGGGGGAGGCTTGGTCAGTCTATGGCCAGTTAATCTACAATATCACGCCAGAGATCGAACTTGCGGGCGGCGCGCGCTATACCCATGAAAAGAAGCGGACGCAGGTTGGCAATTCCTTTGTGAACGAGAATTTTGCACCATTCGCTTTCACCGCAGGGGAAGGCCAGTTCACCACCGGGCATTTCAGCGACAACAATGTCTCGCCGGAAGTCACGCTCAGCTGGCATCCGGATACGCACAGCACGCTCTATGCCGCCTACAAGACCGGCTATAAATCGGGCGGCTTCTCCAACCCGTCAATCCTGTCGCTGGGCCAAACGACGGCTGATCTCGGCTTCAAACCAGAAAAGGCGAATGGCGGCGAAATCGGCTACAAGGCGTCAATGATGGGCGGCAGGCTGATGATCAACTCGGCGATCTATCGGTACAAGTTCAAGGGGTTGCAGCTCACCTCGTTCAACCCGTCACCGCCTTCGTTCACGATCCGCAACGCGGCATCGGCGCGCACCACCGGCATCGAGGTCGACACGTCCTATCAAGCCACGAACGAACTCCAGATACGCCTTGCCGCCGCCTATAACCGGGCAAAATATCTCAGCTTCCCAGCTGCCCCGTGCTATGCGGGCCAGACCTTGGCGCAGGGTTGCACTGCGGCCAACACCCAAGACCTGTCTGGTACCGCACTGGTCCGCGCGCCCAAGGTCAACCTGACCGGTGGCGTGACCTATGACACGCCGGTCACCGGCGACATCAACCTTGGCCTATCGGCAGACGCCAATTACACCAGCGGCTATTGGCTGCTCGAAAACCAGAACCCGGTAGGCTGGCAAAAGGGCTTCGCGCGCCTCAACGCGACGGTCCGCTTGCATCAGGCTGACGACACATGGGAACTGGCGCTGATTGGCCGCAACCTGACCAACAAATGGTATGGCATTGCCGGTGCGGAAAAGCCATTCGGCACCCCCGACGCCGTGTGGGTCAATGTCGGTCGCCCGCGCGAATTGATGGTGCAGGGAACTGTCCGCTTCTAAACATCGAGCCGCCTTGTCCATTACAAGGACAAGGCGGCTGCATCCGATTTTCCGGGATGCCGTACGGCACTGTCAAAGCAAATAGCGTAATGAACGGGCGGCTGGTCATCTGGCAAGATGACCACTCCCACCACCCCGTTCCGGTAATTTAACGCCTCGCCCGAAGTGCCCCGCATTATGATGATAGCCAACCTGTTATTCACTTAAGCGTCTGATTATTGCACGTTGGGCGCTGGATTAAAAATAGACAAAGCCTTCCAGTTCTTAGGCTGGAGTTCATTGAGTTGGCTGGCAGGGTAAGCAAATTTCGTCAAACGAACGTATCAGGCACATCTAAGAGTTGCATGATCCTCACCAGATCATTTTACAACCGGCATCTATCTCATATTGGCGTCAATCACCTAAATCTCTGCGGTCAGTTGCGCCATCTCGTCAGTCGCCAAATGAAGTTGAGTTCACGCTCTGCCGCCGCATTGAGCGGCTGGCGTCATGAATGATGCCAGCCATGGGCCACCCTGTGCCTTTAGAGATTGGCGAGTTCGTTCTCTTCAAGGGCGTATAGCATCTCCGCCCCGCCCATGGCCGCTGCCCGCAGGCCGCGAGCTTCCGCCACGATATAGGCGTTGAAATAACGGGCGACCGCGCCTTTGGACTTGGCGACCGCGTCGCCCTGTTCCGCGGTTGCCTGCGCCTGCCGCAACAACTGCCAACCGACGACCGCCACCGCGCACATCGTGCAGAACGGCACGCTGCCTGCAAGCCTGTCGTCGATGCTGGCCGTGTCACGCATCCAGTCGGCGACGGTCATACAATCCTGCGCAAGCGCCGACAGCAGCGACCCTTTTTCAGCGCCAGCAACTATATCGGCGAGCAGTGCCTGCAAGACCTGCCCTTGCGCATAGCCGAGCTTGCGCGTCACCAGATCGGCGGCCTGAATGCCGTTGGTCCCTTCATAGATCGGGGCGATCCGGGCATCGCGGAAGAATTGCGCCGCGCCGGTTTCCTCGATGAAGCCCATGCCGCCATGGACCTGCACGCCAAGGCTGGCCACTTCGCAGCCAATATCCGTGCCCCATGCCTTCAACATCGGCACCAGCACATCCGCCCGCTGCTGCGCATCCGTATCGCCCGTCGTGCCGCGATCGACCTGACCGGCAGTATAATAAAGCAGCGCCCGCGCCCCTTCGGTCAACGCCCGCATCCGCATCAGCATCCGCCGGACATCGGGGTGCTGGATGATGGCGACCGGTGATTTGTCTGCGGCACCGGCACGGGCAGATTGCACCCGGTCGCGGGCATAGGACATGGCCTTTTGCATTGCCGCCTCGGCGATCTGCACGCCCTGGCTGCCGACATTGATGCGCGCGGCGTTCATCATCGTGAACATCGCCTTCAGCCCTTCATTCTCATGGCCGATCAGCTCGCCGATGCATTCCCCATTGTCGCCATAGCTCATCACGCAGGTCGGCGAGGCGTGGATGCCCAGCTTGTGCTCAATGCTCACCGCCCTCAGGTCATTGCGCGCGCCAAGGCTGCCATCGGCTTCCACCTGATATTTGGGCACGATGAACAGGCTGATCCCGCGCGTGCCCGCAGGCGCATTCGGCGTGCGCGCCAACACGAGATGGATGATGTTCTCCGCCAGTTCATGCTCGCCCCAAGTGATGAATATCTTGGTGCCATTGAGGCGATATTTGCCAGCATGGGGCCCGTCTTCAATCTTCTGGGCCGTGGCCCGCAACGCGCCGACATCGCTGCCCGCCTGCGGTTCGGTCAGGTTCATCGTGCCCGACCATTCACCGCTGATCAGCTTTGGCAGATAAAGCGCCTGCTGTTCTGCGCTGCCATGATGCGCCAGCGCCTCGATGGCGCCGACGGTCAGCATCGGCAGCAAGGAAAAGGCCATATTGGCCGCGCCCAGACTTTCCATCACACAGCACGCAAGGGTGAAGGGCAGCCCCTGACCGCCAAAGGCCTCCGGTCCGGCAATGGCATTCCAGCCCGCCTCGACATAAGCGCGATAGGTCTCGGCAAAACCGGCGGGCAAGCGCACGACCCCATCACTGATCTGCGCGCCCTCGGTATCCCCGATGCGATTGAGCGGCGCCCATTCGCCCGCCGCATATTGGCCGATACCCTCCGCAATCGCCGCGACAAGATCCGGGGTTGCCGCCGCAAAGCGATCATGCGCAGCCAATTCATCGATCTCGGCGCACACGCGCATGGCGAGGATCTGATCAACGGTCGGTGACGTGAAGGACATAAGAGGAAAAACTCCAATGGGGGGCGAATGGGTCAGACGGGCATGACAATGCGCCTTTATCCAGCGCGAGAAAAGAGGCGGACGACACCGCGCATGTAATGTTCCTTTGTCTAGTCGACCCTGATCCAGACCGACTTGGTCGTCAGATATTCATCCACATGACGGCGGCCGCCCTTGGCACCGAATCCGCTCATGCGGATGTCTTCGGATGTCACCGCAGGCTCGGTCGCGCCATAGCAATTAACCCACATCATCCCGGTTTGCACCGCGCGCGCCACCCGATGGGCCGTGCCCAGATCGCGGGTCCAGACGGCACCGCCAAGACCATAATCATTGTCATTGGCAATGCGGATCGCCTCCTCTTCGGTATCGAAGGGGATCACCGACAGCACCGGCCCGAAAACTTCCTCGCGAGCGATGCGCATATTGTTGTTCACACCGCAGACAATCGTGGGCGGCACAAAAAAGCCCTCGCCCAGATCGCCGTCCAATCGCGCACCGCCCAGCACCACTTCGGCGCCTTCGTCGCGCGCAATATCGATATAGTTCAGCACCGTGCCGAGTTGCCGGCGCGAGACGATCGGGCCAAGTTGGCTCATCGGGTCCATGCTGAGCCCGACTTTCAACCCTTGTCCGAATTCCGCCAAACGGGCGACAAATTCATCCTGAATCGACCGCTGCACCAGCAAGCGCGTACCGGCATAACAGACCTGTCCGGTGTTGTTGAAACAGGCCATGGCCGCGCCCGGGACGGCACGGTCGAGATCGGCATCGGCAAAGACGATATCCGCCGATTTGCCGCCGAGTTCGACCGACACCCGCTTCATATTCGACGCAGACGCCTCGATGATCTTGCGACCGGTCATCGTCGATCCGGTAAAGGCGATCTTATTGACGCCGGGATGGGCGGCAAGGCGCGCGCCCGCGTCCTGGCCATATTATATGCGTGATTATACGGCATATGCTGTAATGGACATCCGCCTCGTTCCGCAAAACGACCGATCAGCACAGCATGATCTGCACATCGGTAGTGACAGGGCAGGAAGCCTCTCACTCCAAACTCGAATTCTCTGACGCGCCGATAGCTTTACCCCAGACTGGGCGGCTCGGACTTACATTACCTTCTGACGCAGGTCGAACATGAACGGGCCCGTTGCCGCCACCGATGGCCTATCTCGCAAACGCCCTTCAAATCGGGCAAGCGCCGGAAAACGAGCGCGCCATGGAAAGATGGTGGGATCAAGATCGCGCCAAGCCACCTGCATTTCCTGCTGCTCGGCAATATCCATCATGCCAAGCAGAGAGACCACCGCCACATCAGCAAGCGTGAACTGGTCGGCCACGAACAACCCTTCGCCCGCCCGTAATTCAAGCGCGCCCAGCCCTCCCAAGATCTTGCGGAATTGGCGGGCCATCCAATCCGGGCTGGGATGGTCGCGCTGGCACTCAAAAAAAGAGAGCACCAGCGCATCCATCACCCCCTCGGCCAGCACTTGGATGCGCTGCACCGCAAGTCTCTCCCGCTTGTCGGCAGGCAGTAGCCTTGGTTCGGGATATTCAACCTCTATCCAGTCGAGGATGAAATCCGATCCGTACAGCGGTTCCTCATCATTGTCAGGGATAAGGATCGGCAACTGCTCAAGCGGATTGTAAAGAGGAGTCTCGGTATCAGCGTGCCAAGGGATCTCATTCCGGAGTTCGAATTCAACGCCCTTCTCCATGAGAGCGATGCGGACTTTCCGTGCAAAGGGACTTGGCGAAGCGCTGATGAGAAGCATGTTTGTCGTTCTCCTATCGGTTATCGGCCAAAGCGATAGTTGAACTCCAGCGACACCCAACGCGGCTGGCCATATTGGCCGAAGCGGTATCCGGCGATACCGGTGCCGAGGAAGATCGCGCTGATATATTTCTTGTCGAACAGGTTACGCACCGACAGGGCGACACTGTAACGATCAGAAATTTCTGTCAGGTCAACGCGCGCATCCACAATGCCGAACGACGGATTGATACCGGCCGTGTCGTTACCCGGCGTGCTGTAGAAGCTACCCCTCGCCCGACCGCTTGCCTGCAGCCCGAGATTGTACTTGCCCGCCATGACCGGGAGATCGTAGCGGATCAGCGCGCTGGTGGTCCATTTCGGTGCCAGCGGCATCTGGCGATCTGCCACCACCTGACCAGCATTCGCGACATCGAACAGCTTGCTGTGGGTATAGCCACCATTCACCCGGAGAGTCAGTTCCGGCACAGGCTTCACGGTCAACTCGGCTTCCATACCATAGAGCCGCGCATCGGTATTGGTGATGAGCGAGCCAATGCCCTCGAACGACAGCGTATCGAAGTTGTTATAGTCATAATAGAAGCCGCTCAGATCGAAAGTCGCACGACGATCGAACAGGCTGCTCTTCACGCCGGTTTCATAGGCAATCAGCGTTTCGCTCTTGAACTGGTAGCCACTCGGCGGAAGCCCGATCGCCACAACGCCGTTGTTGAAGCCCGGGGACTTCACACCACGCGACACCGATCCATAGATGAGCACACCCTGGGTAGGACGGTAGTCGAGTTCAGCCTTGGCGGACCATGTATCCTTGCTGATCCGGGTCAGGCCGCCAGCGGTCTCATCGGTAAAGACGTTGGACGCCAGCGTGCCGCAGACCGGCACCTCGGTACCTGACAGCCCCTCATAACCCGGAAATGGGTTGGCGGCATCGCAAGGCAGACCATAAGACAGGACCTGCTCGTTATGCTTCTTATCGCGCGAACCGCGCGCGCCCACGATGAAGGTCAGCTGCGGCGACAGGTCGAATTCCGCATTGCCGAAGACTGCGTAGCTCTTGGAGACTTGTTCACCCTGCACCAGAATCGCAATCGGGGTCGGTGTGTTGACATAAAGCGGCGCGATCGTGTCCTGCACGATCTTGTGGCGGAGAAAATAGACGCCGCCCGTCAGGCGGGTTGCCCCAAGATTGGCGAAAGCACGCAGCTCCTGCGAGAACTGGCGGCTGACCGGATTGTAATGGGTCTGGCAGATCTTCGCCTGCAACCCGTCGCAATCCTCGTTCTGGTTACGCTCGTAACGGTTGTACCCCGTGACCGAGGTGACAACGACGCGGCCCAGATCGATGTCGAGCTTGTTCGTGACGAGGGTGGAATTGGCGCTGCGCAGCCGATGCACAGACCCAAAGTCGGTCTTGTCCTCATTGGCATAGCCAAACACGTCGCGCCCGGCACCGGTGCCGTAGAAATTCTGATCCGGCGCAATCAGAAACTGGTCTCCCGTCACGGGGTCCTGTCCGGTCGCCTGATGAAAATTGCCATAGGTCACCCCGCGCGCATCATCATGCGACAGCTTGAGGTTATTCGTGATGATGTCATTCGGCTTGTACCGCAGCTGGGCACGCACCGAGGCCGTTTTCGACTGACCACCATCCGGGCGATTGCCGGTGCGATTGTCCAACCAGCCGGTGTTATAATGATATTGCCCGGACAGCCGCACCGCGAGCGTCTCACCCAATGGCATATTCAGGACGCCGGTGACTTCGCGCGTCCGATATGAGCCGAGTTTGCCAGCGATCGAACCCTCGAACGCGTCAGTCGGCTTGGCCGTGATGAAGTGGATCAGACCGGCTGTACTGTTGCGTCCAAAGAGCGTACCCTGCGGCCCACGCAACACCTCGACGCGCTGCATGTCGTACAGCGAGAATGAACTCGCACCGGTCGGCACGAGATAGACTTCGTCGACATAGGCCGCCACCGGCGATTCCGTGCCATCGTTGAAGTCATTCTGCGAGACACCGCGGATCGAGAAGTTCGGATTGGTGCCCGGGCCATAGGTCGGCGAATTTTCCATGTTCGGAATCGCCCCGATGATCGAGGTAGAGTCCGTCATACCGAGCCGGGTCATCGTCTGGTCACTGAGGGCCGACACCGAAATGCCGACATCAGACAATCTTTGTTCGCGCTTCTGCGCCGTCACGACGATATCTGCGATCTGGCCACCGTTATCGGCGTCTGCGGATGCAGTAGCGACAGTCTGGGCCGTCGCTGGCGATATGAAGGCGACAGATGCCAACAACGCCACATGCAAAATAGAAGTGTATCCCCCCTTAACAGTCATAATCAAACCTCCCTCTCGAAATATTTAACTGTCAATTTTTATTAAAAATTCATATTACGCATATTTATCTGCATAATTCTTGGCGAAATCGAAGTAATTCCGGTTCCAGCAAAATTCGCACCAACCGCTCCCGCTCTGACCGTCCATCGTCAGAATGGTGGCACCTTCTTTAAGATAAATCATTGGATCAGCGTCAAATTCTGTCTTCGCATAGATCTTGCAACGCACATCGGTCTGCCGTCCGGCGGTATCAGTGACGATAACGTCGAACGTCTTTTGATGCATGGTTTCGTCGAACTCGAAATCATAATCGATTGCAGTTATTTCAGACATGAGGCCGTCTTTTACGACATAACCACGCACCAATACCTTCCCGAATGAGTGCATTTCAAAGAAGTGGACGCTGGACTCTGCGCTGGTGGCGTGGAACCATTTGTAATGCTGATTCAGGCCCCAGACGCGGGGACCCCAGCTATGGTCGCGCTGCATGAAATGATTAAGCGCAATCCTGCGCCCATCGATCACCAACTCACCGGTGATAATCCCATGCTGTTCGGTGCGATCATCCGCATAATAAGGCGGGCAGCCATCTTTGTGCGAACTGAAGGCATAAGGCGGATGCATCGCCTCATAATGCCCGGTGATTTGCACCCTTTGGCCCGCGAATGTGACATCAAGCTGCCGATGCGGCGCGCCCAGCTTGGCTGTCAGGCCATTTACCTGCCAGTCATGGAAATCCATGGTCGCGGGTACGGGCACTTCTTCAAAGCGCTCACTTATCGGCGCGTCCAGGCCATCGCCGATCATCACAGCAGCCGCACCGGCCTTGCCGTCCTTGGTGACCCAGAAATACAGAAATCCGGCAATGTCTTGCTCCGGCACTTGGAACATGAGCGCCACAGCCTCCCGGCAATGAGGCACGTCCCGCAGCGTGTGGCGATTATCGTCCTCGACCGGGACTACAGGCACGGTCGAACGAATATTCTCGAAATCCATTGTTTTCCTCATATGTTGGGTGTGGGCGGGAAGCGACAGCCATTTTCAGCCGCCGATCAGATCCCGGACAGGTGGAAGATCGACATCGCCGCGCTCAAACCCCATCGACCGGAAAAAGCTGCGATTGCACTGGCTGGTGATCTCGTTCGACCGCAGTATCAAATCGGTCGATGCGGCGATGAAGCGTGCGCTGCCATCGACACCGCTGGCTTCCACCAATTGCTCGATGCCGCGCGAGAGGGCCACGATATGTTCGCGCACATTGCGCGCTTCGCCATCAACGCCGGCAGACAACACACCCTGAAGCGCCTGCGCGGCGGCCATGCTGTTCTGCCCGCCGTCGACCACCGACAAAAGCGCGGCAGCAAGCTCTTCAAGCTGCCTGCACTCCGCACGCTCGAACAGATGGACGAGATCGAACTGTTCGCCCAATACCGCGAGATGTCCGATCACGAGCTGCACCTGCTCAACGGCCATCCCTTGCTCGGGCGGAATGGCGGGCAGGACGATATCCATCAGGGTGCGCTGCATGCTGGAAATGCGGTCGTGAACATTTGGCGTCATGCATTCGGCTCCCGGCTAAGAAGTTCTCCCATCTCGGCATTGAAGATATGGGCAATCGGTGCCAGCCAAGTGAGCAAGGCCTCTTGATGGTTGAGATGGTCTCGGGCGGCCTGCACGCCGGTGCCCATGGTGATCACCACACATTTGTAGGCGGCCAATATCTCGTAGAAATGGAGCGTCTTGCGATTGACGGTACGGCCAGAAGCCTTCTCATATTGCGCGATCATATCCTCGCGCTCCATGAGACCGCCGGCGAGTTGGCGGCCATTCTCGACGGACCCGAAGAGACGCTGCAGCGCCCAGGCCAGGTCTTCATGGAAGTCCCCCAAATGGCACAATTCCCAATCGAGGATTGCGGTGATTGCACCACTTGCCTCGTCGAATAGATAATTTCCGGTCCGGTAGTCGCCATGGACCAGCACCACTTCGTCACAGGCCGGCAGATTCTGACGCATCCAGCGTTCGGCAAGTGCGACGATCGGGACAGATTGAATGCGGTCTTCACGCCACACCCGGCTCCACCAATTCACCTGCCAAAGCGCGGCCTGGCGCGGATCGCCATCAGGGCAATCGAAACCTGCGAGCCCCTGCTTCTGCCATTCAAAGTTATGAATTGCAGCGAGATGGCGCACAAACTGCGGCCCGATCAAGCCCCGTAACCGTTCGCCTAAAATGGTCCCTAGGCCGGTAACGCCATTGACGGTCTCGCTTGGCTTGATCACGCCATCGACAAAACGCATGATCGCCGAAGGCTGGCCAAGCACCTCGCCGGCGGCGTCCAGCCATATAGGTTCCGGCGCCGGCACGATCCCCTGAAAGGCCCGCAAGACTTCAAACTCGCGCCGCCTGTCGGATTCGGAGATGGACTGGATCGGTTCCATCCGCAGGACATAACGGCCCGCGGCCTCATGGCCGGGCAAAATCTCGAAACTAAACTGCTCCTTGGAAGCACCACCTCCAAGACGGCGCAAATGAGCCAGCTCCGCACCGGGCGCCACGCCCGCCAAAAAAGTGTCCAGAGCCTTGGCCACTGACTCAACCGCGCGGGAGCGATAAGGGCCAGAGCCTTTTCGTGCCGCCCTGCGATCCAGGACAGCCGCCACTGCGGGCTCGAGATCGTGGACACCCAAGGGGTCCCAAGCGCCATGCATTCGCGTCACAACAAACCCCGCCTTTCCCCTGTGATCAGTCGCCAGCCTCTCGATGACAGTTCCAGACATGAAGGGCAGATATCCGCCACTTCCGCCCGCGACCCGCCCCATTAAGCTGGATCAACCGCCTATATTGTTCACCAGTTTATATAACGCTTGATCCACATGTGTCAACGCATGTCAGATGACATAGAGCAAGATCGACAGCACCTTTCGGATTAGCGATATCAGCGCATGCGTGTACCACACCTCCCTTGAAGGCAGGCATTATGTATATATAAATATTATAAATACAGTATGTTATTTAAATATGCCAAGAGATCAGATTCTATGGATGAGGTTCATCACATCATGGGCTGCGCGCAGGCCTAAAGGGTGAAATTTCGCCAAAACTTATATCTATATAACGGTAGATCGACATTTATCAGAAAGGCCGAGCGCAGCAGGCGACGGCAAGCTGACGCGCCCCGAGCGTTAGGCCCGGGCGATGTCTGGCAGTGATGAATAAGAGATATGCGGCGCGCGCGATCAGCCCGACGCGAAAAAGGAAGCCGCGCGCCTTAATATATCCGATCGGCCTTGCGCTTCGGCGTCACGCACGCTGTCGAGAATGGCCATTCCCTTGATCCAGATGCCGAAGGCCGCGGCATGCGACTCGTCGAACCGAATTGATTTCGGCCAATACATGCGACTCGATCGATAGGTGCCGGTACCTTCGATGATCCGTAAATGTCGGATCAACGGAATCAGCTCTGGCTGACGGCGGCAGAGCAAGGCAGCCTGCCCGGTGATACGGGTGTAGCCCAGATAGAAACCCGGCTTGCCACGCTCCACTACCGACCCGACCATACCCTCCATGACCGACACCCAGTCGTCCAGATCATCACGCATCGTCTCTGCCGATATCGCGGGATCAAGCAGCTTCGGCACTTCATGAAACATCGCACGCCATATGGCATGCTGCAAAAAGCTCGCGGAATCGCCGAAATGATATGCGATCATCGAGGAGGATGTGCCGGCAAGGCTCGCAATATCCCGGTCGCTCAGGGCATGAACGCCCTCGGCAAAAATCTTGTCGGAGGCACTCAGCAAAAGCCGGTTGGCAATCGTGTCCGACCATCCGGCTTCGGGCAGGGTAAATTGAGGGGCCCTGCCCTGCATGAGGCGGCGCAGCACCGCGCCTTCGCCACATATGGGCAAGCCATAAATACGTGCCGCTACGACCCGAACCGTCTCTGCAAGCAATGGCCAGTACGTCACATCGTCGTGCAATGCGCTGGCATAAGTCTCTTCCATCAGCAGCATAGGCACCAGAAAATCGGAAAATGGCGTCCCTTGATCCGGAACGCCGATGATCTGCGCCCAAAAATCATGCCGCGACCTGTTCCATCGCGTCACCGCCGCGCCCGCGTCGAGCCAATCACCATTGAAGACGATCTCCAGCCAAAACCGCGTAAGGTCCAATCCAGACCTTTTGAATATATAACTCACGACCAAATCGGCCAGCGCGGTGGCATCGGGCTCCAGCCCCTCCAGATCCGACAACAACCGCGCGTGGAAATCTTCTTCCAGTTCAAGGGCGCGCTCGATGGCGGCCTCGATCAACCGGGATTTCTTCCCAAAAAAATGGAAAATAGAGGCTGTCGACACGCCTGCCGATGCAGCAATCTGACGCAGCGAAAGGCCATGCAGGCCCTGGTGCGCAATCGCAGTAATGGTCTCATCGATCAGCCGATAACCAGACCCTGATCGCTCGCTGACATTCAAGGCCAAAACTCTCATCCTTTAATCGACCATCTATAGTTGAAGATTTTCCTTAGGTTGACAAGGGATCTTCCCGGCATCGGCATGTCACAGAAAAGAGTGGCCGACATCCCGTCCCCCCCTCGCATAGCGGCTATTAATTCCCCCAATTCATCCCGATACGCAACCGGCGAAGCCGATGCTAGAGCGGCTTATTATGAATCCGCAACATATCCGGCCGCCTTGAAATAGGGCCGGCAAGAATCAATTCGCAGCCGCCAGCTGCGCCGGTCACAAAAGGGGAAGCCTCTTTCGCCCCCTTAAAAAACAGACCAATATGTCTTTTTTCTTCAATGGTACAATATATATAAATCAATATTTTAACGTAAAACATGAGGTGCAGTTCACCTCTCATTTTTACTAGCATTGTCGCTCGCTTTGACCAAGATCAAAGCATGACGACGCATTTTGCGACCTTCTACGCGGCAAGTTTTGGGAACTCATGCCGGGTCTCCGAACGGGTTTACAAATAAGGCCACTAGGAGAGCGCCATGAACACCGAAGTCTTCGCCAACAAGTTGCTGGAGCTTGATCCGGCCGTCCGCGGCGACCGCATCACGGGTGAGCGTTATTACACGCGCGAATGGATGAAGGCGGAATGGGAAAAGGTCTGGACCCGCGTGTGGCACATTGGCGGCTGCGCGGCCGATCTTGAAGAGACCGGCGATTTTCTTGTCCACAATATCGGCGCTGAATCGGTCGTCATGCTCAAGCAGAAGGACGGTTCGATCCGCGCCTTCTACAATGCCTGCGCCCATCGCGGCTATCGTCTGGCATGGACGGAAATTGGGGGTGCCGAGGCACTCACCTGCGCCTATCACGGTTGGAAATGGGCACCGGACGGTACCTTGCTAGAAGTACAGGACCCGGAAGATTTTCCGCTGGGCAACCCCTGTGGCCGTACCAAGCTGGTGGAAGTGGCGTGCGAAGTCTGGATGGGTTTTGTCTGGATCAACATGGATCGCAACGCCCCGTCGGTGCGGGCATGGCTTGGCCCGGTCGCCGACCAGATCGACAGCTGGCAGCCGGAACGCATGACCCGCATTCTGTATCTGACGGCGGAGGTCGACTGCAACTGGAAGATCATCCGCGATAACTTCAACGAATCCTACCATATTCCGACCGTCCACCCGGAAATCAAGAACATCATCGACGATGATTATCGCGAAACCCTGTTCGAAATGTATCCGAATGCGCACAACCATATGGTCATGAAGGGCGTCCGTCCGTCAGGCCGATATCCGACGCAGGATATTGTCGAACCGCCGCTGGCCGATGCACTGACCTATTGGGGTCTTGATCCGAAGGCGTTCGAGGATCGTGCCGGCGATGCCCGCCTCGCGATCCAGCAGCAGAAGCGCAAGCATGGCGTGGAACGTGGCTATGCGCATTATGCCACGATGACGGACAGCCAGCTGACCGATTACCATCATTACACGCTGTTCCCGAACGTGACCTTCACCATGTGGCCGGACGGTTTTCAGGTACTCCGCTCCGAACCGCATCCGACCGACCCGGAAAAGTGCGTCTTCGACCATTGGTTCGTGTCGCATGCCCCGGTACCGGGCACGGATCAGGTCGACGGTCCGATGGGCCCGATGGCATTCAAGCGCGCCGAACGCGTGCGCGGTCGTTATGGCGAAATGGAACTCGGTCCGGTGGCCGAACAGGATCTCAGCATCGCGGAAGGTCAGCAACTCGGCCTCCACTCGCGCGGCTATTGGGGCGGCCTGCTCCCCAATCAGGAAAAGCGCGTGCAGCGTTTCCATGAGATCCTGAACGATTATATCGAGGGCCGTCGCTGATCCAAGCCATCAGGGGTCGGTCTGCGGACGAGAGTTTCGTCCATAGACCGGCCCTTCATTTTTGACCCGATCCCGCCTTAGACCCTGCGATATATGGCTGAAGGGCAATGGCCCCAGCCGGATGACATATGCAAACAACTATGCCCGGATGGCTACGCGCCGAGTTTCGCACCAAGATGTGAAAAACGTTCGCGCAGTTCGCGTTTGAGGATCTTGCCGCTCGCATTTTTGGGCAGTTCATCGATAATTTCCACGAGCTTTGGCGCCTTGTAGCCCGCCATCCGCGCGCGGCAGAATTGCAGTACATCCTCTGCGCTGATGCTATGTCCCGGACGCGGCACGACGACGGCCATGACCGCCTCGATCCAATGCGGATGCGGCACGCCGAATACGGCTACTTCGGACACGGCTGCATAAGTGAAGATCATTTCCTCCACCTCTCGGCTCGCCACATTTTCCCCGCCGGTCTTGATCATGTCCTTCTTGCGATCGACGACGCTGAGATAGCCTTCTTCGTCGAACA
>NZ_JAHXZS010000009.1 GCF_019740335.1 Alteraquisediminimonas sediminicola
CGCCGCCGCCTGCGATCGATCCGATCAAGAACACGGTGTATATTTCGCCGCAGGATGGCATTTACTGGAACAATGAGCCGATGACGCTCAGCCAGTTGCGCGCCAATCTCGATTCCACCCAGAATCGCGACCTGTATGAAATGCCGCCGCAGTTGGTGATGCAGCCGGACCCCAACGCCCGCTATGCGCGCGTCGATCAGGTCTTGGCGGAAACCAAAAAGGCCAAGGTCGAAAATCTCGGTTTCCTCGGTAATGAAACATATATGGGCGAAATTTAAAGGCCCGAAATGCATCGGCTCTGGGGTCGCACCGGAGTATGCCGGGGTCATAAATTGGCCCCGGCATTTTATGGCGATTAGATCGCGGCCATCATCCGTGCCGCTTCCGCCGCCTGGTTTTTACGGGTGAGTTCCATATCGTACACGGCAGTCGCGCCGTAACGATGCGGCGCATGGGGATCGACCCGGCGCTTATCAAAGCTCAGGACACGGGTGCCGAGCTTGAACGCTTCTTTCAGGTCGTGCGTCACCATCATGATCGTCAATTGATGCTGCTGCCACAGGCCGGTGACGAGTTCATGCATATCGGCGCGGATGCCCGGATCGAGAGCGCCAAATGGTTCATCCAGCAGCAGCACGCGCGGATTTTTGACCAAGGCTTGCGCGATGGCGAGGCGTTGCTGCATCCCGCCCGAAAGCGCGGTGGCATATTCATTCATCACATGGCCAAGGCCGACCGCGATCAGCATTTCTTCGGCCTGTTCGACCGCGCGTCGCCGCGCTGCGCCAAAGCTGCGCCCCAAAATGGGCGAACTGGCGCAATCAAGGCCGAAGATCACATTTTCACGGACATTCAGATGCGGAAACACGGAATAACGCTGGAACACGATCCCGCGATCCGGGCCGGGTTCGGGGCGCAGGGGCTTGCCATCAAGGAAGACTTGGCCCTGGCTTGGCGCTTCCTGCCCCAAGGCGAGGCGGAGGAACGTGCTTTTCCCCGCGCCCGATGGCCCGATGATCGAGACGAAACTACCCGCGTTGATGTCGATATTGACGCGTTCCAGCACGACCTTGTCGCCATATTCGACCCAGACGTTGCGAAAGGAGAGGAGGCTCATCAGTTGCTGCTCCGATTGGCCCAAGGGAATGCCTTGCGGGAGATGAATTGCAGCGCCATGTCGATCAGGATCGCCAAGAGCGAGATCCACGCGACATAAGGCAGGATGATGTCCATCGAGAGATAACGACGGACGAGAAAGATGCGATAGCCAAGGCCGACATCGGCGGCGATGGCCTCTGCCGAAATCAGGAATACCCATGCCGGTCCCAGCGACAGCCGCAGCGCCACAATCAGACGGGGCATCATCTGGGGCAATGCGACGCGGATCGTCAGCAGCCAACTGCCTGCGCCCAGTGTCTGGGCCTTGATCATCTGTTCCTGTGGCAATGCGGCGACAAAGGCGGCGACATCGCGGACCATCACCGGGGTGATGCCGATCACGATCAGCATGATTTTCGAAGCCTCGCCAAGGCCAAAGACGATGAACAGCACCGGCAGAATGGCGATTGGCGGGATGACGGAAATGGTGGCGACCAGCGCGCCGAATTGCGCGCGGATCAACGGGATGAGGCCCAGCGCCAGCCCGAGCAGGATCGAAGTGACGGTCGCAATCGCGAGCGCAATGCCAAGCCGTTCAAGGCTGGCGAGCGTATCGGCCCATAACAGGATCTGCCCGGTGATCGGGTCTGCATCAAGCGCGAGATTTTTGAACGCTTTGCCCATCGCCATAAAGGTAGGCAGCAATTTATCCGCCGGATTGGCCGCGTGGCGCACGGCGGAGGCGATCATATAGCCGATCACGATCAGGATCAGCGGGATGGCGGCAAGCCCTGCGGCGGCCTTGCGCCCCGGGCGGATGTTCACGAGCCGCGTCATGACAGTTGTTTTCCGTGGATGAATGTCATGACGCGCCCCGTTTATTGTAGTGGTGGTGGGTTGAGGATCAGAGCTTGCCGTCGGCGGCCATCTGCATCCATGTCGGGTCGAAGCGCAGCTTTACATTGGCTGGATCGCCCAAGGTTTTGTTATTGGCAAAGCCGATCCCGATGGCATCGACCGAAGTCGCGCCCGGGCCATAAAGGCCTTTATCAAAGCTGAAGCTACGCACCCGGTCCATCGTGGTGACGAGCGCCGGATCAAGCGTGGCCTTCAGGGCATCCGCCGCCGTGTAATACATGAACGTGGTCTTCAACTGGGCATCGAAGCCGGGGCCATCGGTGCCGGACAATTGGCCCATGGCGGCGCGCGCTTTGGCACCTTCCGGGGTTTGTGCGTTCATCAGGGCCATGGTTTCATACCAGATTCCGGCCAAGGCCTTGCCAAGGTTCGGATTGGCCTTGAGCGTGGCCGTATCTACCGCCAGCAGATCGAGAATTTCCCCCGGAATATTGGCGGAGCTGAACACTTCGGTCGCGCCTTGGACCTTTTTCACTTCGCCCAATTGCGGATTCCATGTGACGACCGATTTTGCATCCGGCGTGGCGAAGGCGCTGACGATATCGGCATCACCGGTATTGACGGTTTTCACGTCCGACAGCTTGAGATTGGCGCTGTCGAGCGCACGGGCGAGGAGGTAATGCGACACCGACAGTTCGACGAGGTTGATCGTTTGGCCCTTCAACTCGGCGACCGACTTGGCAGTTTTGCTGACGACGCCATCATTACCATTGGAATAATCGCCGATGATGACAGCGGTCGTGTCCTTGCCGCCTGCGGCGGGAATGGTGAGCGCGTCCATATTGGTGACGGTCACGCCATCCAATTTGCCCGCCGTATATTGGTTCACCGATTCAACATAATCATTGATCTGCACGATGTTGATCTTGATGCCGTATTTGTCTTCATATTTCTTCACGATCCCGGCCTGTTGGGCATAGGGCCATGGCATCCAGCCGGCATAGATCGACCAGCCGATGTTGAATTCCTTCTTGGCGGCCGCATCCGTCGCGGCTTCCTTATTGGCAGAGCCGCAGGCGGCGAGCGCGAGGCTGGCCACCATCACGCAGGCGGTGTTTCGCAGTTTCGAGAACAGAGACATAATCGGTCGATCCCCCTTGCAATTTGGCGAGGCCCGCCCCCGCATGAGGTGCGGGCTATCGGTCGCGGACTTCCACTGAAGGATGTTGATGCAGGTATCGTGCCAAATGGGGATTCGCCGGAAATTGCGGCAGGGCAGGGGTGGCGCGGGGGTGATGTGGCGAAACATTGCCTAAACTTTGGGCATCAAAAATAGGCATGCCCAATTTTCAGCCATTTTTGACGATAAAAATAATACTATTGCCGATATTAGTAATATCCAATAAATGCGGGGTATGACCGAAAACACCACCCCGCCACTCGCCCGGCTCAGCATGACCTTGCCAGCCGATTTATTCGATCAGCTTGATGCGATGGTCGCCGCGCGCGGCCTTAATTCGCGCTCTGCGGTGATTGCGGAATTGATCCGTAATTCGGTCGCTGAATATGCCGAGGAACAGCGCCCGGATGCGGTGTTGGCGGGGACGATTACCCTGATCTATCGCGCGGATTACGGCACTATTCGCCATCGGATCGCGCAAAAGCAGCGGGACTATCTGAAGGAGGTGATCTCCGCCCAGCATGTGTTCCTAGAAAACGATCAATCCTTGGAGGTGTTGCTGGTGCAAGGCCCGCCCGCGCGGCTGCATGCATTGTGCGACGATCTGCGGCGGGTGCGCGGGGTGCAACAGGTCCGACTCGTCACCACCACGGCGCTGCTGCCGCAGCTGCACGAGCCGCCGTTGGATGAAATTGGCACGCAACATGCAGGGAGTGAAGCATGATGAAAACAACCGCTGATCCATATGGGGCGCAGGCCCATGCACGGGCAATGGCCGGCACGATTGTCGAAACCATGCCTATCTTGCCACCTTCTGATGGTTTGGTCTGGGAAGAGACCGTGGCCGCGGGGGGCTATACGTCCCGCCGCATATCGCGCGGCACCCGCATTACCCTTGATGATATATATGGCGATGCCTGTGTGTCGTTGTTGCTGTTCAATGCCGAATGTCCGGTGGAGCGATTGAACGTCGCGGATACCGTGAAGGTGCAATGGAATGCCTATCTCGGCGCGGGCAAATTGCTCTTGTCCGATATGGGCCGGGTGATGATGAGCCTCCTATCGGATGAGGCTGGGACGCATGATTGCTTTTGCGGCGCATCCAATGCGGCACTGCATGAGCGCAAATACGGACTGGGCGGCAATTATGGTCCCTATCCCAGCGCGCGGGATCGGTTTTTGATCGCGCTCGCCAAATATGGGCTGGGTCGCAAGGATGTGCATCCGTGCATCAACCTGTTCAAGGGGGTGGCCATTGCCGATGATGGCGCAGCCATATTGAACGCGGGGCCGTTTGCGCCGGGACGGACAGTCATGCTGCGGGCGGAGATGGACCTGATCATCGTTCTCGCCAACACGCCGCATGTGCTGGATAAAAGGGCGGATTACAGCGTCACGCCGGTCAAGGTGACGGCAATGGCCGGGCCGGTGACGGCGCAGGATGATCCGATCCGCACGGCGACGCCCGAGGGCGAACGCGCCTATCTCAACACCGAAGATTATTACCGGCGCTAAGGGAATATATATGACCGATCTCGCTATTGCTGGCCTGTCCGGCCACATTATCCATGATGAAATCGTGCCTGCCCGTGCCCCTTGGCTGCATGAGGTCAAGGCCGGGCAGACGCTGCGTATCGTCGATGTCGAGGGCAATCAGGCCGTCGATTTCCTCGCCTATAATGCCAAGGACGATGCCGAGCGCTACAGCGCGCAGGACACCATCGCTGCGCAGGAAAATATCTACCTCAAAACCGGTGCAGTTTTGCTGTCGAATGAAGGCCGTCCGATGATGACCATCACGGCCACCAATGTCGCCTATCATGACACGATTGGCGGGGCATGTAGCTGCGAATCCAACACCTTGCGTTATGGTCATTTCACCAAGCATCAACATAGCTGCGTTGATAATTTCCTCGATGCCAATGCCCGCGAGGGCCGCAACAAGCGTGATATGGTGTCGAACATCAATTTCTTCATGAACGTCCCGGTCGAAGCCGATGGCGCATTGGGGATTGTCGATGGCATTTCCGCGCCCGGCCTGATGGTCGAACTGCGGGCCGAGATGGATGTGACCGTGGTCGTGTCGAACTGCCCGCAAATCAACAACCCGTGCAACGGGTTCAACCCCACCTCTGTCCGTATGATTGTGACCGCTTGATGTTTTCCAAAGTCCTGATTGCCAATCGCGGCGCGATTGCGTGCCGTATCATCCGCACCCTGAAATCCATGGGCGTTGGGTCTGTGGCGGTGTTCAGCGAGGCCGATGCCGGGTCGCTGCATGTGGCCGAGGCAGATGAGGCCGTGTTGATCGGCTCTGCGCCCGCAGCCCAAAGCTATCTCAACATGGATGCGATTATCGCCGCCGCCAAGGCAACGGGCGCACAGGCGATCCATCCGGGCTATGGCTTTTTGTCGGAAAATACGGTGTTCGCCGAACGTTGCGCGGCGGAGAATATCGTCTTTATCGGCCCGACCGCCGATAATATCCGTGCCTTTGGCCTGAAGCACACGGCGCGCGATCTGGCGGCTGGGCAGGGCGTGCCGCTCGCCCCCGGTACGGATTTGCTGCTCGATCCCGCAAGCGCAATCGAGGCGGCAGAGGAAATCGGCTATCCCATCATCTTGAAGGCGACCGCAGGCGGCGGCGGCATCGGCATGAAGATTTGCGCGACCGCCAATGATATTGCCGAGGGCTTTGCTACTGTGGCGCGGCTGGGCGAGGGCAATTTCGGCGATGGCGGGGTGTTCCTCGAACGTTATGTCGAAACGGCGCGTCATATCGAGGTGCAGGTCTTTGGCGACGGCAAAGGCCGGGTCGTAGCCCTTGGCGAACGCGATTGTTCGCTCCAGCGCCGCAATCAAAAAGTGGTCGAGGAAACCCCCGCGCCATTGCTGCCAGCGGCGACGCGGCAGGCGCTGATCGATTGCGCGGTGCGGCTGACTTCGGCGGCGCACTATCGTTCGGCAGGCACGGTCGAATTTCTTTATGATGCCAAAAGGGATGATTTCTTCTTTCTGGAGGTCAATACCAGACTTCAGGTCGAACATGGCGTGACCGAACAGGTGACGGGTGTAGATCTGGTGGAATGGATGATCCGTGGCGCGGCAGGTGATTTCGCGTTTCTCGATCATGGCGCACCCACACCCAAGGGCGCATCTATTCAGGTCCGGCTTTATGCCGAAGACCCGGCGCAGGACTATCGCCCATCGTCCGGCAAGCTGGTCGAGGTGGCCTATCCGGAAGGTCCACGGGTCGATGGCTGGGTGGTCAGCGGTTCGGAAGTGAGCGCCTATTACGATCCGATGCTCGCCAAGCTGATCGTAACCGCGCCCGACCGGGCACAGGCAGTGGAGGCGATGCAGGCGGCGCTGGATGAGACGCGGCTGGCCGGAATCGAGACCAATCTCGATTGGTTGCGGCAGGTCGTCAGGTCCGATGTATTCACCACGGGCGAAGTCTCGACCCGTGCGTTGGCGGGCATTACCTATCAGCCGCGCACGATCCGGGTGCTGGCGGGCGGGGCATCGACGACCGTGCAGGATTATCCGGGGCGGATCGGCTATTGGAGCGTCGGCGTGCCGCCCTCGGGGCCGATGGATGCGCTGTCGTTCCGGCTGGGTAATCGCTTGCTGGGCAATGAGGAAGGCGCAGCGGGGCTGGAAATCACCGCCGCCGGGCCGACGCTCAGCTTTTCGTGCGAGACACGGTTTGTGCTGACGGGCGCGGCCTTTGATGCGAGCCTCGATGGCGTTGCGATTGCGCCCTATCAACCGATGACGGCCAAGACCGGGCAGGTCTTGAAGATCGGGCGCGTGACGGGGGCCGGGATGCGCGGCTATGTCATGATCGCGGGTGGTCTTGATGCGCCGGATTATCTCGGCAGCAAGGCGGCGTTTACCTTGGGCGAATTCGGCGGCCATGCCGGTCGCGCGGTGATGACGGGCGATACGCTGCATCTTGGCGATGTCGCGACCGGCGTTGAGGCCGTGCCGGTGGCGCGTCCGGAGATCAGCCGCAACTGGACCGTGAGTGTATTGTACGGCCCGCATGGCGCGCCCGATTTCTTCACCCCAGATGATGTGGAGATGATCTCCACCACCGAATGGAAGGTCCATTATAATTCGAACCGCACCGGGGTGCGGCTGATCGGGCCAAAGCCGCATTGGGCGCGCCAGGATGGCGGCGAGGCGGGGCTGCATCCATCCAACATCCATGACAATGCCTATGCCATTGGCGCGGTGGATTTTACCGGCGATATGCCGATCATCCTTGGCCCGGATGGGCCGTCCTTGGGGGGCTTTGTCTGCCCGTTTGTGGTGATTCAGGCCGATCTGTGGAAAATCGGCCAGCTTGCCCCCGGCGATACCGTCCGGTTCCAGCCGGTGAGCGATGCCGATGCGGTGCAGGCCGAACAGGCGCAGGATCAATATGTATCGACGCTGGCGCGTCCGGCGTTGATCAACCCGCATCCCGTGGCGGCAGAGACGGACCCGATTTTACGCTTTCTCCCGATTGAGGGGCATAATCCGGCGGTCACCTATCGTCGTCAGGGTGATCGGCATGTGCTGGTGGAATATGGCGAGATCGTTCTCGATATTGAGCTGCGCTTGCGGGTCCATGCGTTGATGATCGAATTGCAGGCGATGGCGCTGCCCGGTATTATCGATGTGACGCCCGGCATCCGTTCCTTGCAGGTCCAGTTTGATAGCCGCATTTTGCGTCAGCGCGATCTGTTGGATGCGCTGGAGGGAATTGAGCGGCGGCTCGATAAATTGGATGATTTCGAAATTCCGTCGCGGATCGTCTATTTGCCATTGAGCTGGGGCGACCCTGCGATTTGGGAAACGATCGAGAAATATATGGCCAGCGTGCGCGATGATGCGCCGTGGTGTCCGGATAATATCGAATTCATCCGCCGCATCAACGGGCTGGATCATCGCGATGATGTGCAGCGCATCGTGTTCGATGCCAGCTATCTCGTGATGGGGCTGGGCGATGTCTATCTCGGTGCGCCGGTCGCGACCCCGGTTGATCCGCGCCACCGGCTCGTCACCACCAAATATAACCCGGCCCGCACTTGGACACCGCCCAATGTCGTCGGCATCGGCGGGGCCTATATGTGCATTTATGGCATGGAAGGGCCGGGCGGTTATCAATTGTTTGGCCGGACTATTCAGGTCTGGAATAGCTGGCGGCAGACCGATGCTTTTGTCGATGGCAAGCCATGGCTGTTGCGCTTCTTCGATCAGATCCGCTTCTTCCCCGTTTCGGCTGTGGAACTGGAGGAATGGCGGCGCGATTTCCCGCTCGGTCGCAAGTCGATCAAGGTCGAAGAGACCGTGTTCCGCCTGTCCGAATATCGCCAGTTCATGGCCGATAATGCCGAAAGTATTGCCGAATTTGAAACCGCCCGCCGTGCCGCCTTTGATGCCGAACGCGCCGATTGGGCATTGAAGGGCGAATTCGACCGGGTGGCGGCATTGACCGAGGATGATAATGCCGCCGATGTGGCGGATGCGATTGTGCTGCCAGAGGGGTGCGAATTGATCGAAGCGCCTTTTGGCGGGAGCATCTGGAAGGTGTTGGTCAATGAAGGCGACCGGATCGAGGCCGGGGCGACGATTGCGGTGATCGAGGCGATGAAGATGGAATCGCCGGTCACCAGCCCGATTGCAGGCGTGGTGCGCCAAGTGTTCACGGCGGAAAAACAGGCCGTCAATCCGGGCGCGCCCCTATTTGCCGTGGAGGCCGCATGATCCAGCATCTGCATGCAAGCGAGATCGCCGCCAAGGTCAATGCGGGCGCGATCAGCGCGTTGGACATCGCCGAACAGGTACTGGCGCGGCTGGCGGATTATGACCAGATCCAGCCACAGGCGTGGATCAGCCGCTTTGCCCCCGATGACATTCGCGCGGCGGCCAAGGCCGTGGATGCGCGGGTGATGGCGGGGGAGGTGCTGCCGCTCGCCGGGGTGCCATTCGCGGTGAAGGACAATATCGATGTGGCGGGGCTGGATACCACGGCGGCTTGTCCCGAATTCGCCTATCGCCCGGTGGCCAATGCCTTTGTGGTCGAACGATTGCTGGCGGCGGGGGCGATCTGCATCGGCAAGACCAATCTCGATCAATTCGCGACGGGCTTGAATGGCTCGCGCAGCCCATATGGCGCGCCGCGCTGTGTTTTTAATCTCGATTATGTGAGTGGCGGATCGAGTTCCGGCTCGTCGGTGGCGACCGCCGCAGGGCTGGTCGCCTTTGCCCTTGGCACCGATACCGCCGGTTCGGGCCGGGTGCCTGCCGCGTTTAATCACCTGATCGGTTATAAACCCAGCAAGGGCCGGTGGAGCACGACCGGGCTGGTGCCGGCGTGCCGTTCGCTTGATTGCATCACGGTGTTCACCGCGCGGGCGGCGGATGCGGCGCTGGTCGATCAGGTGGTGGCGGGGATGGATGCCGCCGATCCTTATAGCCGGACGATCCCGGCGCGGGCGCTCGGCCAAGCCGGAGAAAAGCTGCGTATTGGCGTGCCATTGCCGCATCAACGCAATTGGTGTGGCGATCTTCAATCCGAGCGGCTCTATGATCTCGCGCTCGAACGGCTGGAGGCGTTGGGCTATGAGATCAGCCTTGTCGACATCGCGCCTTTGTCTGAGGCGGCGGCGCTATTGTATAACGGCCCTTGGGTGGCCGAGCGCACCGCCGCGATGGAAATGATGCTGCGCGATCATCCGGATGCGATTGATCCGGCGGTTAAACAGATTGTCGAGGCGGGGCTGCACATGACGGCGGTCGAGGCATTCAACGGCCAATATCGCCTTCAAGCCTTGGCGCGTCAGGCGGAAAATATGTGGCAGGCGATTGATGTGCTGGCGTTGCCGACTTCGCCGACAATCTATCGATTAAAGGAAATGCAGGCCGCGCCGGTCGCGCTCAATGCCCATTTCGGCCTCTATACCAATTTCGTGAACCTGCTGGATATGGCGGCGATTGCGGTGCCTGCGGGGTTCCGCCGCAATGCCACCGGCTTTGGCATCACCTTTATCGCACCCGCTGGCACGGATGCGGCGCTCTTCGATATGGCTGCCCGTTGGGAAGCGGACAGCCCTTATATGGCCCCTGAACTGGATATGGCGAAAATGGAAAGCAATCGACCGATGGATCGTATCAGGCTGGCGGTAGTGGGCGCACATCTCAAGGATATGCCGCTGCATTGGCAATTAACGTCGCGCGATGCGATTTTCATTGCCGAAACGACCACCGCGCCAAGCTATAAGCTTTATGCCATTGCCAATAGCGTGCCACCCAAGCCCGCCTTGGTGCATGATGCGGCAGGGGCAGCTATCAAGGTTGAAGTCTATGAACTGTCGACCGAGTCCTTTGGCAGCTTCACTGCAGAAGTGCCGCCGCCGCTGGCGATTGGAACGGTGACGCTGGCAGACGGCAGTCAGGTCAAGGGCTTCGTCGCCGAACCTCGGGCGCTGATCGGTGCCGAGGACATTACGACCTTGGGCGGATGGCGCGCCTATCTCGCGGGATAGGGGCCATCCGCATTATTGGCCGCTTTATTTGGATCAGGCCGCGATACGCAGCGAGATGATCAGTCGGCGCAGGCGATGGTTTTCCTGCTCCAGCGCCTGAAGATGACGGGCCATCGCCGGATATGCGGTATCGAACGGCGTGTTCGAGGGCTGTGCATCGTCCGCCATCGGGTCCGACATGTCATCGCCAAAATCGTCAATGTTGCAGGCGAGATCAAGATCAAAGTCAAAGTCGTTCATCATCGTCTGGTTCCTCTTACTTGCGTTCGGTGATCGGGGCGGCAGATGCGAGCTGGATTGCTGGCAACACCGGCTGGCGGGCATAGCCATGGGTCCATGCGCCCTGGCCGTTGAAGGAGAAGATCGGGCGATAATCAGACTGGCCGCGATCGCTGGAGATCTGGTCGTTGCGATTATCGAGGATCTTGATTTGACCATCGACACGCACCGCGAGCACTGCATGATCGGCGCGGACCGCGAGATCGCGCAGGATCACGAGATACATGTCGCTTTCCGGCACGCCGAGCGCCTTCAGGGCGGCGCGCTTTAAAATGGCATAGTCCTCGCAGTCGCCAGCGCTGCGTGACAGGCTTTCTGCCGGAGTGGCCCAATAATCGGCAGTGCCGAAAATGCGGCTATCGTCGCGATAGGTCAGGCGATGGTTGACCGCCTTGTTGACGGCTTCGACTTGCGCCAAGCGGCTGCCAGCCTGACGGGCGTTGGCGACCAGATTTTGGCCGGCGGCGCCCAGCGGCGCGGTTGAGATGCGGCTCCAGTCGCGCTGAAAAGGCGTTTTGGAGATCCGCAGTGCGACACTGCCGAACACCGCAGGGCTGATCGAGCGGATGCTTTGGGCGGAAGCGGTCGGGGTCGTCACGGCGAGCATAAGGGTAGCGCACGCAATTGGTGCGAAGATCTTGCCAGCAACAGCTGAGCTACCAGTACGCAGAATATTCGTGAATGTGTTCGACAACATCCGCTTATCCTTACCGTGATTTGATCTAATTGATGATCAAATTGTTTGCGATAAGGATCTTTTATACTAATTAATAAAGATTAAAATTTGTCGGATGGACAGGTCGAAGAACTGATCTATTTAAATATATATTATTTATTTAATACGGGATATTCTATATATAGACCGAAAGGCATAGGCCGCATGGCCCATCCGGCACCGCAGGCGGTGTTGTTGCTGATGGGTAATAGGGGGGGGGCACACCGGCTAAGTCAGGGGATGTGCCTGAGTCCGAGTGATCGAGCGTGGCAGGTGGTGGCGCGCGTTGGTGCGCGCAACATTAGATATATCGCAGCGCGCTTTATGCGCGGGCGGACATCAGCTTGGAAATGGCTTCGCCGCGGGTGCGGACGCCGAGCGCGCGGTAGATCGCGGCGAGATGGATCTTGACCGTGCCTTCCGCCACATCGAGCTTGCGGGCGATTTCCTTGGAGGTCTGGCCATGCATCAGTTCGTCGAGCACCTCAATCTGCCGGGGGGTCAGATGTTCCAGCCCGGGCAAGTCGCGGCGCAGAGGGCTTTGCGCCACCTCCATTGTAGGGCGGCGGGTCAGATGGCGCGGGATATATGATCCACCTTCGATGATCGATTCAATTGCCGCCACGAATTCAGTCGTGGGCAAGCCTTTGGGCAGATAGCCGTCAACGCCAGCCGAGAGGCAGCCCAGCACATCTTCACGCATTTCAGAGCCTGACATCACCGCAATCTGGGCATCGGGAAAAGCTGCGATGAGGTCGGTAAGGCTTTCCGGACCAGCGGAATCAGGGAGGCGGAGATCGACCACGATCAGGTTGATCACGGCATCACTATTGGCGATTTTCATTGCAGCCGCCAGGCTGTCTGCCTCGTACACATGACCAAGTTTGAGCGTGTCGCGCAACAGACGTCCTACGGCATCGCGGACCAACTCATGGTCTTCGACCAGAAGGGCGCTAAGTTGCTTTCGGTCGGTCATGTTCCAAGTATCCCGAAAATGGTGAAGGCGATGACAAAATTTTTGTTCAACGTGAGCGGTATGTACGGCCTCACGCTCTCGAGTCTAGTGTGCAACTGTATTGTTTTAAACCGATTGTCAGTGTGAAAACCTTGATTCATGCCAATGTGACGATAAATGCCAATCTGTTCCCTCCGCATGTGCCTCGTCAAACTGATTTTTAACGGCACTGTGTGTTTGGAATTTATATTGAATATTATCAATATTTTATATGAAAATTACAGTCTGCCATTATGCAAAATATTATTATTTAACAATAAGCTGTTAAGGTTGAATATTGCCAACATAGGCGTAATTTAATGCAGCCAAAATGATTTAATAATGTTACAGTGTATTCAGATTTGGAATTGGTCCTATTGAGAATTGGCCCTAGGAGTGGCCGCATGGAACGGAAACGATTGAATGGCCTGCTCGCGATCCAGCGGGCTTGCATTGCGTCAAAAGGCGACCTTCAAGCGTCGATGGCCGCGATAGTCAGCGAATATAGCGTCGCGCCGCAATCCAATGGCATTGTCGTCGAGCTTCGCGACGGCGATCAACTTTATTATGCCGCGGCGAGCGGCACCTCTGCATCCATGATTGGCATGCGCCTGCCGTTAAATGGCAGCCTGTCGGGCCTGTCCATCCTGACCGGGGAGCCGTTGATGTGTCAGGATTCGAATTGCGATCCGCGGGTCAACGCGCAGGCTGTGGCCAAAGTGGGCCTGCGGTCGATGATCGTCGTGCCGATCCCGCATCAAGGGCAGGTCGTGGGCGTGCTGAAATATCATTCCGATCAGGTGAATGCCTATAATGATGAAGACATTACGATGGCGCATCTGGTGGTTGGCCCCATTGTCGTGGGCCTCAGCCGCGCAGCAGAAGATGATGCGATCAAGGCAAAGGTCGAATTGGCTGAAATCGTCCGGTTGAAGAATGAACTGGTATCCAATGTCAGCCATGAACTGCGCACGCCTTTGACCTCGATTGCCGGGGCATTGCGCCTGATCGAGGCGGGCGCGGCTGGCGATATAACGCCCCCGATAGAAAAGCTGATCGATATTGCCGTGCGCAATACCGCCCGACTGCGGGCCTTGGTCGATGATTTGCTGACCATGGAAAAGCTTGATTCCCGGATGATGGCATTCGACCCGTCTCGGGTCGAACTGGGCGCGCTTGTGCAGGACATTGTCGAGCAAAATGAAATGTTCGCTAGCGATATGGGTGTACGCTTTTCCTTTCAGCGGCCTGCGTCGCCGATCTTCATCGAAACCGACCCGGCCCGGTTCAATCAGGTGATGACGAACCTGCTGTCCAATGCCGCAAAATTCTCGCCAAATGGGTCGGAAGTGCGGGTGATCGTCGATCATGATGAGGTGAATGCGCGGATCAGGGTGGAGGATGATGGGCCGGGCATTCCACAAAACTTCCGTCGCCGCTTGTTTGATCGCTTTGCGCAGTCCGATCAGACGCGTCAACTCACCAACCTGCCGGGAACGGGGCTTGGCCTTTCCATCTCCAAAAATATGATTGAGCAGCTCGGCGGCACGATCACGCATGATGGCGCGTATGAAGCAGGCGCGGCATTCGAAATTTGTCTGCCGCTTGAGGGCCATTCGACTGCAGCGTCAATTGAAGATGCGCCTAGACGGTTGGCCATATAATGCGTGAGAGGGAGCGAGGATAAACGAGATGGGCTATATTGCCAGAATTCTCTATATCGATGACGATCCGGACATCCGCGACATCGTACAGATGGCGCTTGAACTGTCGGGTGATATCGAGGTCGCCGTTGCGGCAACCGGCGAGGAGGGGCTGGCGCTGGTGCATGGCTGGCATCCGGATTTGGTGATGCTCGATGTCTCGCTACCGGGCGTGGATGGCCCTGCGATTTTTCAACAAATTCGTGCGGATGCGGCGACCGCCAGCGTCCCCATCGCGTTTGTGACGGCACGCACCCAACCGGATGATGTGGCCGCTTTGCATGCGCTTGGTGCTTGTTGCGTTATTGCCAAACCCTTTGACCCCCTGACGCTGGCGCGTCAGGCATGTGGATGTATCGTGCGATGAATATCATTGAGGATCGGCTTTCAGCCATTCGTCTGCGGTTCGAACAAAGCGCCCATATGCGGGCTGTGACGCTGGATGCGTTGATCTCCAAGGCGAATGATGAGCCGGAGGTCGCGCGCCGCGAGATTGGCGAATTTTGCCATAATTTGGCGGGCATTGCGGGCATGCTCGGTTATCGCGATATCGGGGAGGCCGCATCAGCGGTCGATGGCTATGCCCGCGACCCGGTGGGCCAACTCGATCTTTTGCTGGCGATGGCAGAGGTGCTGTCCGGCTTGATCCATGCATCCGCGCCCGATGGTGAGCAGACGGCGGATTGATCAGGCTTTTTTCGCCTGATGGGCCTTGGGCAATGCCCAGATCAGGACCGAGGCAAGCGCTGAAATGGCGAGAATCCACGAGAACAGGTTGACGTAGGAAATGGTGCTGGCCTGCACCTCGACCAGCCGTTCGATCACCAGCCTTGCCTGAGTCATATTCAGGCCATGGGCGGCCAGCGTGTCGAGCGCGGGCTGTTTGTCATCCATCATCGCGACCGTTTCAGAACGGGCCACGCGCCCGCCATGTTCCCAAAAGCTGGTCATGCCCGAAACGAATATGGCCATCGTCAACACCCGAAAGAACGCGAGCAGACCGGCGGCGGAGGCGATTTGATGGGGTTTGACCGCGCCTAGCGCCATCACCGTCAGGCTCAGCGCGATAAATGCGCTGGCCATGCCCTGCATCAATTGGGGCAAGGCGAACCATCCAAGCGTCATATCGGTATTCGTCTGGATCCGGACCCATGCCACCAGTGCCATCCAGAGAAATCCACCTGAAACCAGATAGCGGCTATCCACCTTGTGCGCGAGCCGACCGGCCAGCGGGACGGCGATGATGGAAAACACGCTCATCGGCGCAAGCACATATCCCGCGAGCGTGGCCGTGTAACTCATCGTGGTCTGAAGCCAGAGCGGGACCATCACCGATGTCGCGATGATGACGGCATAGCCGACCGACAAGATCGCCACCGGCATTGTAAAACCGCTGTTGCGCAGGATTCTCAGATCGACGACCGGCTGATCGTCGGTCCATTCCCAGATCAGAAAGGCGATCAACCCAATCAAGGTCACCAGCCCCAATGTCACGATGACCGGTGAATGGAACCAGTCTCGATCACGGCCCATGTCGAGCATCATCTGCAGCGCGCCGACCCAAATCGCGAGCAGGAGAATGCCGACATAATCGATGCGACTTTTGATCTGCGCCGTTTCGAACGGCATCAACAATTTCACGACAAGCGGCACCGAGAATAATACGAATGGAACATTGAGGTAAAACACCCAGCGCCATGAATAATTATCGGTGATCCAACCGCCCACGATCGGTCCCAGAATTGGTCCGATCACGGCGGTCATGACCGACAGGGCGACGGCAGTACCCGCTTTTTCCGGCGGAAAGATCCGGAGCAGCATCGTCTGGCACAAGGGCAGCATCGGCGCACCACATAGGCCCTGAAACACCCGAAATACGATGATGGCTTCAAGCGATCTCGCCATGCCGCACAAAGCAGAGGAGATGGCGAAACCTATCAGGCCGAAAATAAATGTCTGGACCGTGCCGAATCTTTTCGCCAGCCAGCCACTCAATGGCAGGCAAATGGCCTCGGCAATGGCGTAAGAGGTGATGATCAACGTGCCTTGCGTCGTCGATACGCCCAGCGACCCGGCAATATGCGGCACCGCGACATTGGCGACGGTCAAATCGAGCATGACGAGGAAATAGGAGAGCGATACGCTAAGGGCGGCCATGAACAGCCGCAGCCCCTTCAAGGGTGCGGGCAGTGGCAATGCCAATGTCGGGGCATCGCTTGCGCTTGCCATTTAGCGGACCTGCACTTCCGCTTCCATCGACAGGCCGATCCGCAACGGATGGTCGCGCAGTTCCTTGGGGTCAATGGCGATGCGCACCGGCAGGCGCTGGGTGATCTTCACCCAATTGCCGGTGGCATTTTGGGCAGGAATCAACGCGAAGGCATTTCCCGTGCCGCCCGCCAATCCCATGACCTTGCCATGATAGACCACATCATCGCCATAGAGCATGGAGACCAGCGTGACCGACTTGCCGACCCCCACATGCGCCAATTGGCTTTCCTTGAAATTGGCATCGACATACAGGCTGTCGGTCGGCACGATCGTCATGATCGGGGTGCCTGCCGCGATGCGCTGGCCGATTTGGGCCTGACGCTGGCTGATGATCCCGTCAATCGGCGCGCGCAGCACGGTGCGGTTCATGTTGAGCCGCGCCTCTTCCAATTTGCTCTTGGCGATGATGACTGCCGGATTTGTATCGGCAATAGAGCCTTGGGTCAGCGCGAGGCTGGCGGCCATTTCCTCTTCGGCTGAGATGCGATTGGCTTCGCTTTGGCGAACACGTGCCTTGGCCAAGGCAAGCTCGCCCTTTGCCGCCGCCAGCGCATTGGTGGCAAAGGTCAGTTCATCCCCTGATACCGCGCCCGATTTGGCCAGCGCATCGCGCCTGTCATAATCGAGCGTCGCTTTTTTCAGCGCCGCCTCGGCGGTGGCGAGTTGCGCGGCTGCGCTCGTCATATCGGCATCGCGGGCGGTGACAGCGGCGGTCAATGCGGCGCCACCAGCCGACTGTTGCGAGAAAATACGGCGGGCGAGGGCATATTCGGCCTCTGCCCGGTTGAGCGCTATCGCCGCATCCGATGACGACAGGCGCGCGAGAATCTGGCCCTTTTTGACAAATTGGGTATCGGTCACCTCGACTGCCACAAGGGTCGAGGTAATCAGCGGGCTGACCACCGCGACATTGCCGCCGACATAGGCATTGTCGGTGGTCACGGTGCGCGACCCGATCAGCCAGTCATACAGCCCATAGAGCAGGCCTAAGCAAACGATCCCGATAGCCAGCAGCCCAAACAGGCGTTTGCGCTGGGCAAGGCGCAGGTCGCGCTCCACTTCTTGTGGATCGGAATTGTCAGTTGTTTCGGGTGCTGAGGTCACGCGGGGAGCCTTCATTGGAGATGGGCGCAGAGAAAGATGTGCGGTGAGTGGCGACATAACCGCCGCCAAGGCTACGGATCATCTGGATGTCGAGGATAAAGCCGCGTGTCTGCAACAAGGCATCGGCGCGGCTTTGTTCAAGCATCGCATCCTCGGCCATGAGTTCTTCCAGATAGGTCGCAAGCCTGCCCTGATAACGAGCCTTGGCGATGTCGAAGGCGCGTCCCGCGGCATCAAACGCGATGCGCGTTTCGCGCTGTCGATCCGCCAGCGATGAAATCGACGTCGTCGCATCCGCCACTTCGCGCAGCGCGGACAACAGCACGCTGTCATAAGAGGCGACGGCGCGGGCATATTCGGCCTGTGCGCCCTGATAGGCACCGCGCAGCCGTCCGCCGGAAAATAAGGGGAGGGTCAAGGCAGGGCCGACGCGGCCATAATCCGAACCATTGCTGGTCAAATTGCCGATGCCCAAGGATTGCACCCCGATGAAGCCCATGATGTTGATGTTCGGGAAGAAATCGGCGCGGGCGGCGCGGGTCTGCTGGGCGGCGGCCTCGGCACGCAATCGGGCGCTGACGATGTCGGGGCGTCGCCCCAGTAAATCGAGCGACAGGTTTTCCGGTAGGCCAAAGGGGCGCAAGGCTAAAGGAGCGGGGCGGGTGATGGCCATACCACGATCCGGACCAGCGCCAATCAACGCGGCCAATTGGTGGCGCACAAGGTCGATGGCTTCTCCGCTTGCGGCCAGTTCGGCCCGGGCAGTGGCGAGCCTTGCGCGCGCCAATTCCGCCGGGACTTGGGTGTCGAGACCATGCGCGACCCGTGCATTGCTGAGATCGAGCAAATCTGCGCGGATGGCGACCGTCCGCGCGACAATGTCCTGTTGCGCATAAAGGCCAGCGAGCGCGGCATAAGTGGCGGCGATGTCGGTTTGCAGGATCAGCCGTGCCTGTGCGGCATCGACTTCGGCAGCGTCGGCTTCGCTGACGGCGGCGGCAAGGGCTGCGCGGTTGCGGCCCCAAAGATCGAGGTCGATATTGACATCAAGCGTGGCCAAACCGGTGCCGTTCCAGCCCTGTGGCAGAAATTCGCGCGGAAAGCCGTTGTTGTAACTTTGTTTTTCGCTGGCGATCTCGCCATGTCCGGTGATGGACGGGGCAAGTGGTGCGCCTGCTTGTACAGCCAATGCTCGTGCCGATTGCATGCGGGCGATGGCGGTCTTCACATCGGGGGAGTCGGCAAGCGCTGCCGTCATCAGCGTATCGAGCTGTGGATCGCCATAGGCCTGCCACCAATGATCATTTGGCCAATCGCGATGTGGCGCGGTGAAGGCCAATGCAGTTTGATCTGAATGGCGTGTTGCCAGATGTTGCAGTTTTACGGGCGGCGGAGTGGAACATGCCGCCGTTGCCAACAATGCGGTCAACAAGATAGACGCTTGAAATTTCATCCGGCCCGGCTCTCGTCTGTTGCTATTATCATTGGTGAAATGCTCTTTTGACAGGCAGGACAATTCAGCCTGATTAAGTGGCGTCCACGCTTCTGTCGACCTGTGGTTTTGAATGATCGCCATATTATGCGCCTGTGATCGCGATGGTCAACATATGTGTTGATATAAATGAATGGCGGTTATTGGTGTCAATATTGACATTTTAGGCCTTGGCATTCACCCATTTCACGGCCATCAGCCACTATATGAAACCGCAACCTCCTCAGGAACGTTTGACGCCTCGACAGCAAGAGCGACGGGCCCGCATTCTTGATAATGCGCGTGAATTGGTCGCGGAGCATGGATATGATGGCGTGTCCATGCGGACAATCGCGCGCGAAAGCGGTGTCACTGAAAAGACGCTGTACAATATTTTTGGCAGCAAGGACGAGTTGATCGCGATTGCGGCGCGGGAACGTACCGTCAAAATATTCGATGAAGCGGCGGACAAGGCACCTGCTGGTAGTTGGGCAGCCTTGGTGTCTTTGGTCCATACTGTGGCTGAAAAGACTCATGAGCAGCCTAATATGGCCCGTGCCTTGATCCCGATTTTGACCCAGCATCCTGAGTTGGTGGGGCTGGAATATGTATATGCCCGGCATGTGCCAAAGGCGCTGGAAGAGATGCAGGCCGAGGGTTTGTTGGACAAGTCGATCACGATCGAGCGCGAGGTCAGGCTGATCCGGCTAGCGATTATTTCGGCTACAACGTTTTGGAATAGCAGAGAATTGGCGGATGACGAGCTGTTGCCCTATCTCAAAATATGTCTGGCGGAATCACTGTATCCGCTGGCATCCGACAGTTTTCGTCCGACATTGCACGCGTTCATTTTAAGCGCGCGGAACGATCTGCACGATTGATCTGTCGGCGGACTAGTACAAAATACAGCACGCTATAAAAAACATTGACTCTCTCACTCGGTGAAGTGCAACTTTGCTGCACTAATTAAGGGCCGTCAAAAAATGGCGATCCAAGGATGAGGTGAGGGGGGCTAAAAATAATGGGGGCAATGCGCCCGACGTCGCAACAGACGTCCTTCAAACATCAATTCCAAAACTGATCTCGCGGCAATTGTACATCCAATTGTCGCGCTGATGCGTCGCATCCTCATAGATGCGGCGAATGATGCAACGTGAAGTCAATATGAAAAAGGGAGGGGTTAGCTGATGAAGAGAGTCATCAATCCAGCATGGGGGCGGGGCTTAATGCTCGCCGGGGCGTCGGTCATGACGCTGAGCCTTGCGCCTGCAATGGCGCAGGAAGCCGAACAGACGGCAAAGGCCACGCATTCGGGTCTTGAAGAAATCACCGTGACGGCGCGTAAGCGCGTCGAAGACGTGCAAAGCGTGCCGATCGCCGTGACCGGGATCAGCGGTGCCGCGTTGGAAAATCGTTTTGTCGCTGACGTGCGTCAGGTGGCGAAATATATTCCGAACGTGCAGCTTGGTCAGGTGCAGTTTTCCGGCGCGACCTTGTCGGCATCTATCCGTGGTTTGACCTTTGCCGATATCGAACGCTCGTTCGAACCGGCGGTGGCGACCTCGATTGACGGTATTTTCCTCGCGTCCAACACCGGCGCTTTGGTCGATACGTTCGATCTGGAATCGATCGAAGTGCTGCGCGGTCCGCAGGGCACGTTGTTCGGTCGTAACACCATCGGCGGTATCATCAACATCCGTCGTTCGCGTCCGACCGGCGAATTCGGCGCCAAGCTCTCGGCCACGGTCGGCGCTTATGGCCGTAATGATTACAAGGCCGTGATCAACGCACCGATCATGCCGGGCGTATTGGCTGCCAAGCTCGGGATCTTCTCGATCAATGGCGACAGCTTCACCCGTTCGGCCTATACCGGCAAGCGCGATCCGGGTCTGGATCGTCTCGACATCACCGGCACCTTGCTGTTCACGCCGACGTCGGATTTCGAAGCGCTGTTCACCTATGAACATATGAAGGACCGCTCGCACTATCCGCAGCTGGTCAACATGTCGCGTGCGGGTTCACTCGCCTGCGATACCTTCAACCTGTGCTATGAAAACCATCAGCAGGCCTATGAATCGAGCGGGTTCAAGGCATCCTTCGCAGGTACGCCTTTCTATGTGCCGATGAATGCGAACAACTTCACGCTCAATTCCAAATATAGCGGTGAAAACTTCAACATCACCTCGGTCACGGGCTATCTGAAGAACAATGACGCGCTCGACATCGACAATATCGGTGATTCGTTGACGCCGACTTTGCCGCTGTTCAATCCGAAGCGTAAGCTTCATGGTAAGCAGTTCAGCCAGGAATTGCGCGTCGATACCGAATTTGACGGTGTGTTCAACATCGTGGCGGGTCTGTATTATTTCGATTCGACCTACCGTCTCGATTATCAGGATGTCTATGTCGCGGGTAATCTCGTCGATAAATTCACCGCTGGCCAGCATGCCAAATCCTATGCAGCTTTTGCCGAAACCTATTGGAAGCTGTCTGACGCCACGCGCGTGACGGTCGGCGGTCGCTACACCAAGGAAAAGAAGCGGTTCCATGTGACGAAGTACACGGACGTGCCGCCCTATAGCTGCCCGGATGTGACGTCGAACTATGCGCCGTGCCGCGATCCGAACCTGACCTTCAAGAAGTTCACCCCGCGCGTTTCTATCGACCACAAATGGGCCGACGACATCATGACCTATGTGTCATGGTCGCGCGGTTTCCGTTCAGGCGGTTGGAACGGTCGTCCGGGCTCGCTGGCTGAGACGATTGGGCCATATGAACCAGAAACCGTCGACAGCTACGAAGCCGGCTTCCGCAGCAAGTTCCTCGACAATACGGCGCTGTTCAACCTGACTGTGTTCCAGACCAACTATAAGAACAAGCAGGAAGATCAGATCCGTGCGAACCCGCTGAACCCGCAGTCGACCATCACCTTTGTGGAAAACGCTTCGGAAGCGCGTTTCCGTGGGGTTGAAGTCGAAGCACAGTATAAGCCGACGGATAATCTGCACATGTTCGCATCTGCTGGTTATCTGAAGGGCAAATATCTGTCCTTCCCGGATGCGGCTGGCAACGACCTCAGCGCGACGAAGAACCTGCGTTATGCACCTGATTGGAACGCCAGCTTTGGTGGCGATTACACCATTCCATTCGGTGCGGATGACAGCCGTTTCGTAATTGGTGCCAATGTCAAATATGTCGGTGACTATGCAACGGAATCCGGCAAGGACAATCTGGGTCTGAACCGCGAAATCATTCCGTCACATACGTCGGTTGATGCGTCCGTCAGCTATTATGGCAAGTTCGCCGGGGTGACGGAATATAAGCTGTCGGCCTTTGTCAACGATGCGTTCCATGGCGGTGGCCGTGTCGTGCGTTCGAGCCAGGCTGGCATCTTCTGGTTTGGCGATCGCACGCCGAACCGCACCTGGGGTGTTGAAATGCAGCTTGAATTCTAAGCCTGTAGTTTAACGTCAATGATGGCGTCCGTTCTTGATGGGCGGACGCCATTATTTTTCCGATTATGTGAACTTCGCTTTCATTCAGGACAATCTCAACATGCACATCGACTTGAATGGTAAGGTGGCGCTCGTCACGGGCGCGGCATCTGCACTTGGCCTTGGCTTTGCGACCGCGCAGATGCTTGGACGTGCCGGCGCAATTGTCGTGCTGACCGATATTGCCGGGGATGAAGTGGCGGCACGGGCCGCCGAATTACAGGCCGAAGGCGTGCAGGCGATTGCCCATCGCCATGATGTCACCAGTGCCGATGATTGGGGCATGGTCGTGGATGACGCCATCAAGCAATTTGGCCGTCTCGATATTCTGGTGAACAACGCTGGCATCGCCATGTTGCACCGCATTGAAGTTTTGGACCTGCCGCAATGGCAGCGTCAGATCGATATTAATCTCACCAGTATTTTCCTTGGTTGCAAGCCTGCCATGGCCCAGATGCGGGCGCAAGGCGGCGGGGCGATCATCAACCTGTCGTCGATCGCAGGGCTGGTCGGCGTGCCGGGGGCTTCGGCTTATGCGGCCAGCAAGGGCGGCGTACGCTTGTTCACCAAGGCGTTGGCACTGGAATGCGCGGGCGAGGGCATTCGCGTCAATTCCGTGCATCCGGGCGTGATCTGGACGGAGATGCAGCAGGTCGCCATTCGCGATAATCCTGCGCAATATGACATTATCAACGCCTCCATCCCGATGCAGAGAATGGGCGAACCGGATGACATCGCCGCGATGATCACCTTTCTCGCATCGGATCAGGCGAAATATATCACCGGCGCGGAATTTGTCGTCGATGGCGGCGTGACGGCGCAATAATCGCGGACTGGCAAGAGGGGGGAGCGATGCGCCGCCCTTATTGTCGAACATGCGCAGATAAAGGCCTTGGCCGCACCTCCCGCGGTCATGGGTCTTGGCCCGGCAGCTTTTGTTGCCGGGCCATCTTTATTTCGGCTGATGTGATGCGGTGATGCGGTGCTGGGGTGCGTACTGCATTTTTGAGCAGTTCAATGCCTTTGTTGATCGGCACATAGTCCTGCCCAAGATTGGAGAGACCATGAAAGCTGCATATTATATCGAAAACGGGGGACCAGAGGTCCTTATTTATGGCGATGTCGCCGATCCGGTGATCCGGCCCGACACGGTGTTGATCCGGGTATCGGTCATCAGCATCGAAGGCGGCGATTTGTTGAACCGTTTGGTCACGCCGCCGCCGCGTATTCCCTTTGTCTGCGGCTATCAGGCGGCGGGCATTGTCGAGGCGGTGGGCGAGGCGGTCACCCGTTTCAAAATCGGCCAGCGCGTTGTCGGCTTCAACTGGAGCGGCAGCCATGCCGAATTGTTCGCGGTGCCGGAGAGCTTCACCTATCCGATTCCCGACGATCTCGACATGGACCTTGCCTCGACGATCCCGGTGCCGTTCGGCACGGCGGCGGATTCTCTGTTTGAATTTGGCCAGCTCCAGCCCGGTGAAACGGTGCTGATTCAAGGGGCGGCAGGCGGCGTTGGCCTCGCGGCGGTGCAATTGGCGGCGCAGGCCGGGGCGATTGTTATCGGCACGGCATCCGGCAAGGATCGGCTGGAACGGGTCGCGACTTTCGGCATGCATCATGGCATCGATCATCGGTCCGAAAATATCGCGGAACGCTGCATGGAGATTACCGGCGGCAAGGGCGTCGATCTGGTCGTCGATATGGCGGGCGGTAAATCGACCGATCTGTTGATCAAGTCGCTGCGGTATCGCGGGCGTTATGCCGTGGTCGGCGCGGCGACGGGTGAATTGCCCAGTTTCGGGTTTTTCGATCTGATCCGTAGCAGCCTCACGGTTTATGGTATTTCGTTTGGGCGTGAAATGCACACCCCGCGCGCGCATGCCTTGCTCGCGGATATTGCCGCGCGCATGGGCAAGGGCGAACTGAAAATGCCGATCGAACGGGTGTTCCCGCTGTCGCAGGCGCGCGAGGCGCATGAATTTGTCGCCAATGGCCATCCTTTTGGCCGGGTGTTGATGCGCCCCTGACGTCCCATTTTTCATTGTTGCGGGCCGGATCGGTCCAAGGAGCGGTTCTAGTGGATAGCGAATTCGATTATATCATCGTGGGGGCAGGTTCATCCGGTTGCGTGCTGGCTAATCGCCTGTCCGCCAATCCCAAGCATCGCGTGGCGCTGCTGGAAGCCGGGGGCAATGACGATAGCATCCTTATCCATATGCCCAAGGGCATCGGGAAATTGGTCATCAACCCCAAATATACATGGCATTTCGGCGTGGATCAGCCGCGCATCGCGGGCGATCCGGCCAGCGAAATCTGGCTGCGCGGCAAGGGGCTGGGTGGATCGTCGTCGATCAACGGCATGATCTATGTGCGCGGCCAGCCAGAAGATTATGACGATTGGCAGGCACGCGGCGCCACCGGCTGGGGCTGGGCCGAGATGAAGCAGGCGTTCCGCGCGATTGAAGATCATGAACTGGGCGATGATGGCGTGCGCGGCAGCGGCGGGCCGGTCCATGTCAATACCGGCACGTTCCGTTACCCCTTGGCCGAAGCGATGATCGAAGCGGGCGTGGAAATGGGACTTGAACGCCGCGAGGATCTCAATCGCGAAGATCAAGAGGGCGTCGGCTATTATAACCACAACATCAAAAACGGTCGACGCGTAAGTTCGGCGGTTGCGTTCCTGCGGCCTGCGGCCAATCGTCCGAACCTCAAAGTGTTCACCAATACATTGGTCGACAAGGTGTTGTTCGAGGGCAAGCGCGTGGTCGGCGTGGCGGCGCGGATCAATGGCGCACCGGTCAATCTGCGCTGCAAGGGCGAAGTCATCCTGTCCGCCGGGGCGATGATGTCGCCGGTGATCCTCCAGCGTTCCGGCATTGGCGATGCGTCGCATTTGCGCGGGCTGGGGATTGATGTCGTCGTCGATAGCCCGGATGTCGGCGCACGGATGCGGGAGCATCTCGGCTTTTCCATGCCCTATCGCTTGAAGGGCGAGAAGGGCATCAATCATCGCTTCCACGGGCTTGGGCTGGTGCGTAGCGTGTTGGAATATTATCTGTTGCATAAAGGTCCGATGGCGACGGGTCCGTTCGAGGTCGGGGGCTTTGTGAAGTCCGAACCACAGGTCGACCGCCCGGATTTGCAGCTCTATCTCAGCGCATTCACCTTTGCGCGGGGCGATGATAATTTCCCGGTGCCGTTGGCGGATGTCGAGCGGGAGCCGGGCATGACAATCTATGGCCAGTTGCTGCGCCTGACCAGCGAGGGCGAGGTCCAGATCAAATCGGCAGATATGGATGCGCTGCCCAAGGTGACGCCGAACTGGCTGTCGACGCCCGAAGATCAGCATGCGGCGGTGGCGATGGTGCGTTATATGCGGCGCTATATGTCGATGCCCGCGATTGCGGGTTTCTGCGGCGAGGAAATCCTGCCGGGGCCAAAGGTGCAAAGCGATGAAGAAATCCTCGACATCGTGCGGCGCTTGTCCTTGTGCGGCACCCATGCGGTCGCAAGCTGCCGGATGGGTGGCGATGACAAGGCGGTCGTCGATGCGCGGGCGCGGGTGAAGGGTGTCACCGGGCTGCGCGTGGTCGATTGCTCGATCATGCCAAGCCCGGTTTCCGGCAATACCAATGCCCCCGCGATGGCCGTGGGTTGGCGCGCGGCGGATCTGATCATCGAAGATCAGCGGGCATAATTTGGATGAACGGCGGCGCAAACTTCACCTTATGAACGAACTGGGCGCCGCCGGTTCGTTCATACTGTCCAATGCGCCAGCTAGGCGGGTGATGAGCGCGCCTGCATGTTGCATCGAAAGCGCCCGTTCAAGGACGCGAAAAACGCGCGTGATATGAGGTGGAGAAGGGTTGCATGATCGATTTTCAGAAGATTTATCATACCGGCATCGTTGTCGATGATGTTGCCACGGCCCAGCGCGAGCTTGGCGAAACGCTCAACCTTGAATGGACGCCGCTCAGGATATTCGATCCCTTGCCGTTCTGGACGCCGGAAACGGGTCTTCAGTCGATCCGGGTCGAGGCCGTTTATTCCCGCCAAGGGCCACACCATCTGGAAATCGTGAAGGGGCCGAAGGGCGGTTTTTACGATCCTGCGAATTTCCCCGATGGCCGTCATATCGGCGTGTGGGTTGATGATTTGCAGGCTGAAATTGAACGGTTGATCGCGGCGGGCTGGAAGGTGCTGGCTGCCGGTGGCGCGCCCGAAGATGGCTATGGCGTATTGGCCTATCTGCGCCCACCCACGGCAGGGCTGGTGGTTGAACTGGTATCGGTGGCACTGCGCCCGGCGATTGACGAATGGCTGGCGGCGACCGAATAATGGTGAACCCAGCAGCACAGCAGGTGATCGAGATCACACCCGAATTGATCGCATCCGCCGGGCATTTTGCCGAGGGGCCGCGCGTCAGCGATGATGGGACCGTCTGGTTCAGCGATCTGCTGAACGCCGCTTATTATCGCCAGCGTCCCGGCCATGCGGTTGAAAAAATCGTGGCCGACCGTCAATGGATCGGCGGCGCGACATTCGATGAGGATGGGTCGCTGATTTGCGGCGGGCGTGGCGGGTTGGTCAAGATCGACCTTGCGACCGGCCAGCAGACGGATTTGCTGACGGAGATCGGCGGAGAACCGATCATCGCGATCAATGATGTCGAAGCGGACCGTCATGGCGGGCTGTTTGGCGGGACGATTGATTTTATCTCCATTCTTGAAAAGGGTGAAGCCCCGCAACCGGGCAAGTTGTTTTACCTTTCCAACGCCGGCGAAGTCCGCGTGTTGCGCGATGATGTGCTGGCCTCCAATGGTATCGCCTTCAGCCCGGATGGATGTTTCCTCTATCATTCGGAAACATCGCGCGGGGTGTGGCGCTATGCGCTTGATGCGGATGGCATGCCGACTATGCCGGGCGAATTGCTGATCGAACTGCCGGACAGCGATGGGCTGGTGGTCGATAGCGCCGGGGCGATTTGGGTGGTGCGTTGGGACGCGTCGTTATTGTGTCGCTATCTCCCCGATGGCACGCTGGATCGGACCTTGACCTTGGGCTTTCCGCATCTTGTCAGCCTTGCCTTTGGCGGGCCTGATCTGCATGATCTGTACATATCCACGGGTGGCAATGCCGCCGATCAGGAACGCGGCGGGGTGGTGAAATTCCGCATCGAGGTGCCGGGCCAGCGCGATTTTAAGACGCGCTTTTCCGGGCTTGGTGGTAAAACATTATGACTAGCGCCGCGACGAGTTTTATCCAGATCGAACCGGCGGGCGATGGCATTCAGATCATCCGGCTGAACCGGCCTGATGCGCGCAATGCGTTGACCCTTGATATGATCCGCGAATTGCGGGCGGCGCTCGCCACATTGGAGGCTGATCCCGATTGCCGGGTGGTGATATTGGCAGGCGAGGGGCGGGCCTTTTGCGCGGGGCTGGATCTCAAACAGGTGATCTTGGGCGATGATGCGCCCAAGGGACCGATTGAAAATATGGCGTTGCAGGAATTGTTCGCCGGGACGATGCAGATCATCAACCGCCTGCGCCAGCCGGTGATCGCCGCCGTGCAGGGCGCAGCGGCAGGCGCGGGCTTTGGCATTGCCTTGGCCGCCGATATTCGCATTGCCGGGCCATCTGCCAATTTCATGATCGGCGCGGTGCGGATCGGATTGAGTGCGGGCGAATGCGGGATCAGTTTTCATTTGCCCCGGTTGATCGGTGCAGGTCGCGCGTTCGAGATCATGCTGACGGGTCGCCCGGTGCTGGCGGAGGAGGCGCTGTCATTCGGGCTGGTGAGCCGCATCGCCGCCAGCGATGACGAGGTGTTGGCGGAAGCCTTGGCCACCGCCCGGATGATCGCGGCCAACAGCCCTTATGCGGTCAAGCATACCAAGCAGGTGATGTGGGCTAATCTCGACGCCCCCAATCTGGAAAGCGCGATTGAGCTGGAAAATCATGTCCAGACGCTCGCGCTGTTGACCGATGATTTTGCGGAGGCGTGCAGCGCCTTTATCGCAAAACGCCCGCCCGTTTTCCGGGGGCGTTGAATTTATCACGAGTTTTCATGTTGTTGAAAATTTTTAAAAAGGAGAGTGCATCATGGCTAATATCGCAATTACTGGCGCCGGACGCGGCATCGGCTTGGAACTCGTGCGGCAATATGCGGCCAATGGCGACCGGGTGTTCGCTTTGTGCCGCGATCCAGCCGGTGCCGCCGCGCTGAATACGCTGGCTGCCGCATCGGGCGGCAAGGTCACGGTCCATCAGATGGATGTGGGCAGCGATGATTCCGTCAAGGCGGGCGCAGCGTCGACCGGCAATGACAAGATCGATGTGTTGTTGAACGTCGCTGGCGTCACCGGCCCGACCGAGGCTGAACTCGAACTCGGCTCCTCCGATTGGGCGGCATGGAATGATGCGATCAACATCATGACCATGGGTCCGCTGCGCGCATTGCAGGCGTTTCTTCCGCGCATGGAAGCCGGTGCCAAGGTCATCAACTTCAGCAGCCAATTGGCGGCATCGACCTGGCCTTATGGCGGCTATTATGCCTATGTCGCGGCAAAAGCGGGCCTGAACCGCGTGATGCGTTCGGTAGCGATTGATCTCAAGGATCGTGGCATCATCATCGGCCTCGTGCATCCGGGCTGGGTGCAGACCGACATGGGCGGCGCTGGCGCCGATATCACCACCGAAGAAAGCGCCACCGGCATTCGCAAGGTGACTGCCGATTGGACGCTGGATCGCAGCGGTGATTTCCTGAAGTGGAATGGCGAAACCCACGCTTGGTAATTGCCAAGGTTGAAAAATGAATAAAAGGCGCGGCAGGATCAACCTGTCGCGCCTTTTTATTTACCAGTTAAAAATATGCCCCGATCAGCGATGAAGGCCGGTCGGGGCTATATTTCTATCAACGCGTGGGCGTTGGTTCCGGCGTGGAATAATCATAGAAGCCGCGCCCGGATTTGCGACCGAACCAGCCTGCTTCGACATATTTGAGCAGGATCGGGGCCGGACGATATTTGGGATCGCCGGTGTCATCCTGAAACACTTTCAGCACGTTCAACAGCGTATCAAGGCCGATCATATCCGCCAGCGTCAGCGGACCCATCGGGTGGCCGAGGCCGAGCTTGATGCCCTTGTCGATGTCCGGGATCGAGGCAAGGCCTTCGCCAACAGCGAAAAAGGCTTCATTGAGCAGTGGCAACAGGATGCGGTTGACGACAAAGCCCGGTGAATCCTGTGCGACGATGGTGTCCTTGCCGATCAGCGCGCCGAATTTCTGGGCGAGAGTCGCGGTCTTGTCGCTGGTGGCGATGCCCCGGATGATTTCTAGCAACGGCATCAGCGGTACCGGGTTGAAGAAGTGCAGGCCGATGAAACGGCTCGGATCGGAGGATGCCTGTGCCAGACGGGTGATCGAGATCGACGAGGTGTTGGACGCGAGGATCGCATCGGGGCCAAGCACCTTGCCGACTTCGGCGAAGATCAGCCGCTTGATATCTTCACGTTCGGTCGCGGCTTCGATCACGAGTTCAGCGTCAGTCATCGCTTCATAGCCTGCGACCGGGATCAAATTGGCCAAGGCCGCATCGGCTGCGTCCTTCGTCATTTTGTCCTTTTCGACCAGACGCGAGAGTTGCTTGGCAATGCCAGCCTTACCCTTTTCCGCCAGTTCGAGCGACAGGTCGGACAGATAGACCTGAAGTCCGGCCAAGGCCGATACCTGCGCAATGCCTGCGCCCATCTGGCCAGCACCGATAACTGCAATCTTCTTCATGAATGAACCCTTGATGTTACGTTTTAGCGTGGAAGTGATCGATGGAGCGTCTTTGGCACTCCATCGATCAGCTTTCAACCTTACTGATGCAGGACGTGATAAATGCGCTTGGTGAACAGCCATTTCCCATCGATCTTGGCCAGTTCATCATCATATTGGCCGCGCACCTTGATTTCCGTGTCGGTGCCGGGAACGGTAAATATCTCCGAGGTATAGACGCGTGCCTTGGCTTTATCGCCATCGACTTCGATCGCCCCGGGCGTGGCGATGTAGATCATCGACGGCTTATTGGGGTCGCCCTTGCCAAAGGCCTCCAACGACGCGAGCCAGCCTTTGACGATGGCATCGCGGCCAGTGAAGGCTTCCAGCCCTACAAATTCTGGCAGCGACCAGAAACTGTCTTCCGCCCAGACGCCGCTCCATGCGGCCTCATCCGAACGCATCACGGCATCTGCATATATTTCAATCAGTTCGCGGATTTCGACGCGATCCTGCAACGGGCCTGTATATGCCATATTCTTATCCTCTTATCGGCGACCTTCGAGATAGTCGTTCAGCACTTCATGGAAAAAGCGCACGCGGGTTTCCTGCGCGGGCAAATAGGCATCGGTATAGCCGCGCGAATGCATGCCCGCCTGCATATCGGCGGCCAGCATCATATCCTGGAAGACGATCTGCCCTTCCAGTTCCGGCACACCCTTGCCACCGTCAAAATCGCGATGTTCGCAGGTTTCGACTTCTGCCAATGGCTTGCGCCCGGCCATGATCGATTCCACCTCGGTCTGCCCTTCGACCGGGAAGGCCATGCACCACAGATCGAAATAGCATTTTTCGGGATCTTCCGCGTCCGGTTCCGACCTAAAGAAGATGAGATTATCCGGCAGGTACGAGATCGTCACATTGGGGAAGAAGACCGTGTGCGGGCTGTCGGTCAGCTCTTCGTCGTTCATATGCTCATAATGCTTGTAGCCGCGCTCTTTCCACAGGCGCTTTTTCGCGGCCTTGAGGTCGAGCCAGCCCTGCATCGCCTTTTCTTCATAGCTCGCATAGCTTTCGGGATCGATATCCCATTGGCGTAGTACGAAATCATAGGGATGGGGGATGTGTGCAGGCAGGCGATCCGACAAGGACGGGCGCATCGGCTGCACCGTGCGGCCATGGCCACCGGGGAACATTTCATGCCGCGCCGTATCGACATCCTGATCGATCCAAGGCGGCACCTGCGGATGGGCGGTGCGGGTGTGGTAGGACTCACTGAAATTATCGGTGACGAATTTCCAATTGGCATCGACCTTGATCCGATACCATGCGACCCGCACCGCTGTATCCATTGGATAGTTCTTGTAAATTTCCGGCATCGGATCGAGATATTCAAGTAATGACGGTGCGTTCTTGTCCATCGTGTACCAGACGAAACCACCCCAGATTTCGCAGCGCAATTCATTGAGCTTGAGCTTGCCGCAGGGGTTGCCCTGCGGGAAATCTTCCGGGTCCTGCGCGTCGTTCAACACGCCATCCTTGCCCCAGCGCCAGCCATGATAAGGGCAATGGAAGCCGTTGCTCGACGATGTTTCATGCACCAGCCGCATGCCGCGATGGCGACAGCTATTATAGAATGCGCGAACCGAACCGTCGTCCTGACGCGCGCAAATGACCGATTCCTTGAGGAAATTATGGACGAGATAATCGCCCGCTTCCGGGATTTCTGCGGTGCGACCGGCGACATGCCAGATCCGCGTCCACATATGATCCCATTCCTTCTGGGCGAATTCCTTCGAGAAATAGCGATCCCCGGTGAGCGGATCGCCACGTAAATTCGATGCATCGCGCCCGTCCATCGTTAACGGGTGTTTCGGAATCTCGGTCATTTGCGCTACTCCTATAATCAATTATTATGTTGTTATTGATCGTATCAGTCGACGAGTTGCAGGATCATCTTGCCTTCGTTCTGGCCGCTGAAAAGCTTCATAAAGGCCGGATAGGCATTCTCGATGCCATGTTCGACATGTTCGTCGATCCGCAATTTACCTTCAGACAGCCATTGGGCGATTTGCAGCCCGGCTTCGTGGAATCTGGCGGCATAATCCATAATGAGAAAGCCATGCATCGTCGCTTCATGGACGATGAGCTGCCAGATGTTGCGCGCGCCGGTGCGGCCTTCCTTGTTATTATATTCGCTGATCAACCCGCACAAGATGATCCGCGCCTTTTTCGCGAGGTTCATCAGTCCGGCATCCAAAATGTTGCCGCCGACATTTTCAAAGATGATGTTGACGCCATTCGGGGCTGCTTTGCCAATTTCTTCGGCCAGTTGATCCATCGTCTTGCCGCGATAATCAATCGCGACATCAAAGCCATAATCCTTGATCAGCCGTTCGCATTTCTTGGCACCGCCCGCGATGCCGATGGTGCGGCAGCCCTTGATCTTGGCAATCTGGCCGACGACCGATCCGACCGCACCCGCCGCGCCCGTGACGAGCACCGTCTGGCCCGGTTGGGGCTGGCCGACTTCCAACAGGCCGAAATAGCCGGTTAGCCCGACTGCGCCCATGCCGGAGAGGAAGTAAGAAGGCGAGGGGACGCCGCTCACATCGATTTTGGCGGTGAAATGACCGGGCTCGACCAGCGAATATTCCTCAATCCCGGTCAGGCACAGCACCCAGTCGCCAATTTTATATTCGTCATTGGCCGAGCTGTGGACGACACCGACCGTCGTCGCGCGGATCGGGTCGCCAAGGGCGATCGGCGGCATATAGCTGGGGGCGTCGTCCATCCACCCACGCTGTGCGGGGTCGAGCGAAGCAAAATGATTTCGCACGACAAAACTGCCGTTCGATGGCGTTGGGATAGCGGCTTCCTGAAGCTGGAAGTCTTGTGGGGCGGGGTCGCCCTGGGGGCGGCGAGCCAGCAGAAAGCGGCGATTCACTGTCATTGATCTAGATCCTCTTTTTGAATTTTCATCCTCGTGGTGTGGCGGCTGAGACGCACCTGTAACAAGTGGCAGTTAAAACAACTTGGGCCGAAACCTAGTTCCGCCACGCTTTCCCGGCAGTTTTGTGAAGTCCGGGGAATCTTTGGAGATCATCTTGAAAAATACTTACATCACGCACGCGCTGTTCATGGCGATGGCCGCATCGGCCTTTGCTGTTCCTTCGTTGGCGCAAGAAACCAATGCTGTCGCTGATCAGGCTGATTCCGGTGGACTGGAAGAAATCGTCGTTTCGGCGCGTCGTCGTAACGAAACCGTGCAGGACACCCCGGTCGCCGTGACCGCGATCTCGCCGTCGCAGCTTGAGGCATCTGCCGCGCTGACCATCGGCGATTTGCAGGGCGCAGCACCGAACGTGTTGATCACCAGCGCTGGCACCGGCGCTGCTGCTGCCAACATCTCGATCCGTGGCATTGCCTTTGCCGACATCGAAAAGTCGTTTGACCCGGCTGTCGGCGTCAACATCGATGGCGTGTACATCGGCACCTCGACCGGCCAGATGCTCGATTTCTTCGACATTGGCTCGATCGAAATCCTGCGCGGCCCGCAGGGTACGCTGTTTGGCCGCAACACGATTGCAGGCGTGGTCAATATCAAGCGTTCGCGTCCGACCGGCGAATTCGGCGGCAAGTTTGAAGCGAGCTATGGCTCCTACGATCAGATGGGCCTGCGCGGCGTATTGAACGTGCCGGTCATCAAGGATGTGCTGGCGGCCAAGTTCTTCGCCTTCCACAATGAAAGCGATGGCTATTACAAGACTGTTGGCACTGGCCAACGTCGCGGTGGTTCCAACAACGAAAATTTCGGTGCGAGCTTCCTGTTCACGCCGGGTGATCGTTTTGAATCGCTCTTGACCTTTGACAAGCAGGTGCAGGATTTCGATCCGATCCTCGGTCCACTGAGCCGCACGGGCGATGCGTTTGCGGGCGCGCTGCCGGCTGAGTTTGTCGATGGCAACAACACCGATAATGTCTATCGCGTTGTGGCGCCGTCGCAGCAGATGGTCGGCACCTATAGCTCGCCGGGCGTGACCAACGAGATGAATCTCGACCTTGATGTCGTGAAGCTGACCTCGGTGACCGCCTATCGCGAAAGCGACGATCAACTGCGTCAGGATTATTCGACGACCGGCCTGTATTTCGCCGATCGCGATCAGCAGTACAAGCAGTTCAGCCAGGAACTGCGCGCCTCAGGCAAGCTGTTCGACGGCTTCGATTATGTGGCAGGCGTCTATTATTTCAACAGCCGCTACCATATCGATCAGTTCACCAGCGTCTTCTTTGGTGCGCCGACCCATCAGGATACGACCGGCTGGTCGAAGTCCTATGCTGGTTTCGTCGACTTCAACTGGGAAGTGATGGACAAGGTCCGCATCTCGGGCGGTGGTCGTTACACCTATGACAAGAAGAAGCTGCAGACGGCATTCACCGATCCGTCCAACGCGGGCGCTTCGTTCACCGGCGACAAGAACAGCGAATGCTGGAAGAAGTTCACGCCGAAGCTTGGTGTCGACTATCGTCCGAACGAAGATCTGATGGTCTATGGTTCATGGTCGCGCGGTTACCGTTCGGGTGGCTTTAACGGTCGTGGCCTGACGCCATTCGCGTCTGCCTTGCCTTATGATCCGGAAACCGTGGATGCGTATGAAATCGGCCTGAAGAGCGAATTCTTCGATCGTCGTTTGACGCTGAACCTCGCGGCTTTCTATTCGGATTATCAGGACATCCAACAGACGACCACCGTTTCGGTGCCGGGTGTTGCCCTGCCGCAGACGATTGTCAGCAATGCCGCGAATGCCAAGATCAAGGGTCTTGAAGCCGATTTCTCCGCCAAGCCGATGGATCGTCTGACGGTCCGTGGTTCGGTCGGATACACCGACTCCAAGTTCAAGGGCTTCATTGTCAACCAGCCGGTGGCAACTGGCCCGACGACCTCGATCTCGCGCAGCTTTGACTTCTCGGCGGTCGACATGATCTACGCCCCGAAGATCACGGCGTCGATCAATGCGGAATATAAGTTGCCGCTCGGCCCGGGCGACCTCAAGTTGAACGCAGGCTATCGCTATCTGTCGCGTTATGACCAGCAGATCTCTGCTGATCCGGCGCTGTATCCGACAGCACTGGCATCTGCGCCGACCGACATCATTACGGTCGCGCAGAATGATCCGCGCTTGCGCTCGGATGCGCAGAACCTGTTGGATGCAAGCGTGTCCTATGTGTTCTCGCTCGACAATGGGTTGAACTATCGCCTCACCGGCTATGTGCGCAACCTGCTGGATGATCGCGGTACCAACACCTCGTTCGTGGCATCGAACTTCCCCGTATATTGGGGCTTCGCCACGGCACGTGAACCGCGCGTATTCGGCGTGCAGCTCGGTGTGGATTTCTAATTCCACTAATAGCTGATTGAACGAAAGGCCGCGATGGGAAGCTCCCGTCGCGGCCTTAGTTTTGTTTGGACATGATGTGCAGGGCTTGCAAGTCGCGCGATGGCGCCCTGTTTTTACTCGGAAACAGAAACCCAGCGGATCGCGTTTTCCACCAAGCGCCGATAGTTCGGGTCGTTATATACCGATGGTCCGTCGCCGGGTTGGAGATAGACGAGGCGGCTTTCGAGCACCTGCCGGGTCCAGCCGATCAGGTTCGATCCCACGGGATGGTCCCAGCCTTCGCGATCATACATCCGGCCCTTGACGGCAAGATCTGCCGACCAGAAATGATCGTGGTCGAAAGTCGCGGACGAACGCAGCAACGGCGTGACATCATCCGCAAATATTTCCGCGAGATAGAGTTCATCGCATAAGGGAAATGTCGCAGGCACGCCGTCCAGCACCGGATGGGTGCCGATGGTTTCCGCGATATAATCGACATCATGGGCAAAGCCGCTGTCGAGCCGGGCCTCGCCGCGCACCTCGCCCGGATGATAGAGGAACCGCCCGCCGAGCCATTCGCCATATTCATCCCATGTCGGCCATCCGGCCAGTGCATGATGGAGCGCGACAACGCCCTTGCCCTGTTCCAGCAAGGCACGAAAGCCTGCCTTCAACGCCGGATCTGGCTCGATATAAGCGGGTGCGCCTTCGCCGGAGGTGAAATCCAGCCCCGGCATATCATATAGCACCAACGCATCGAACTGCTGCATGGCGTCCGGATTCATCAACAAGGCCGCCGCCGGTTGATCGACCATCGTCGCGGATATGCCGTCCATCGACTGGAACAGCGCATCAAAGGCCGTGCGATCGAACGGATGGCCGCGCACGGCGACGAGACACTGGATCGGTGCATTATGCAGGATGATCGGCATTTGCTTTACGTCCTGACGTCGACAACGACCTTGCCGATATTCCGCCCGGTCAGCATGCGGCTATAGGCATCGAGCGTATGTTCCAGCCCCTTGGTTTCGTCAAAATGCATGACGAGCTTGCCTTCATCCAGCCACTTGCGCAGCTGCGGGAGGAAGTCGGTGCCGCGTTCGAGAAAGTCCGGGATGAAGAAGCCGCTGATCGTCAGGCGGCGCATCAGGATCTGATCGAACCGGGCAGGGCCAGCCGTTGCATTATCCTTGTCATAGGTGGCGACCAGCCCGCACAAGGCGATGCGGCCATAATGTGCCATGTTCGGCAATACGGCATCAAGGATCGGCCCGCCGACATTATCGAAATAGGCGTTGATGCCGCCTTCGACCTTGGCGAGTTCGGCCTCTACGTCATCAGATTTATAGTCGATAGCGAGGTCGACGCCGAGCTCTTCGACAAGGAATCGGCATTTATCCGGGCCACCAGCGATGCCAATGACCTTGCAGCCAAGATTGCGCGCGATCTGGCAGGCGAGTGAGCCGGTGGCACCAGCAGCCGCCGAAATGAGGACGGTCTCGCCCGGCTGGATCTTGGCAACTTCGACTAATCCTGCCCATGCGGTCCAGGCGTTCATGCCCAATGCGCCAAAATGCTGGCGTACATCGGCGACATCTTCATCAAGCTTCATCAAGCCGGATTCCGCCGGACTGACCACCGCATAATCGGCCCATTGACCAAAGCAGCGCACCAGATCGCCGACTGCAAAGCCTTCTGCCTGTGATTGAGTGATGCGCCCAAGACACAGTCCGACCATTTTCGACCCGAGCGGCAGCGGCGGCTGATAGCCATCGGTACGCGGCGTAATCCACATCCGCGTGCCTGCATCCATCGACAAATAATCGTTTTTAATGACGACCTGACCGGGGCCTGCGGTTGGAACGTCTTCATTTTGCAAGGAAAATGCAGATGCAAAATCATTGCCATGGGGGTGGGCGTCAAGGCGCCAAAATCTGTTTGTCATGATGTTTTCGTCTCCTCCTGTTGGACTGCCGGATATGGCCGGATCAAAAACCTGTCCAAAGTCGTAGTGAACCTTCCCCTCAAGTGAGAGGTAATCGCCCGTGCAACCGTTCCGGGAGGGGGCGGCAAGGGAGTAACACAACATGAAAACTCAACCTCGCATTTTGTCGGTCAGCTTGATCGCACTTGCACTTTCGTCGATTTCGACGGCTGCATTGGCGCAGAACACTGCTGATTCACAGGCCCAAGAAGGCGGCTTGCAGGATATCGTTGTCACCGCTCGTAAGCGCGCAGAAAGCGTGCAGGACGTGCCGGTTGCCGTGACTGCCATTTCGGCTGAAGCTATTCGCCAGCAGGATTTGACCAGCCTTGAAAAGGTTGCCGCTCGTACCCCGAACTTCTCGGTCGGTCGCGCATCCAACGGTTCGGGCGCCCAGTTGACGCTGCGCGGCATCGGCTCGTCCTCGACCTCGATCGGGATCGAACAGTCGGTCGCCGTGGTTGTCGATGGCGCTTATTATGGCCAGGGCCGCGTCATTCAGGAAGGTTTCTTCGACCTTGCCCGCATGGAATTGCTGAAGGGGCCGCAGGCACTGTTCTTCGGTAAGAACGCGACTGCAGGCGTTGTTTCGCTGACGACCGCTGATCCGACGAACGAAGTCGAAATCATTGGCCGTGCCGGTTATGAATTCAAGGCGCAGCAGGTTCAGCTCGAAGCCATCGCTTCCGGCCCTCTGACCGAAACCGTCGGCCTGCGCGTCGCGGTGCGCGGTTCGAAGATGTACGGCGGCTATTACAAGAACCAGTCGGTTGATCGCACGTATACGAACCTCGATATTCAGGATCTCATTGCTGAAGGTACAGGCAATCCGATCGGCCATGTGGCCACCCCTGCCGCCACGGATGCACCGGGCGAAAAGGAACTGCTGGGTCGCGTGACTTTGAAGTTCACCCCGACCGAAGAACTGACCGCCACGTTGAAGGCGTCTTACGACATCAACAAGGTCAACAACTCGTCGTGGAACTACAGCGCCTATCATTGCCCGACCGGCGTCAGCCAGCTCACCGGCTATGCGTGCGATGGCGGTTTTGTTACCCATCAGAACAACATCCCGACCGACATTGCCGCCAACTTCCCTTATTCGAAGAAGGACGGCCAGCTGTACAACCGCTATCGTTCCTATGCGATCACGGGCAATGTGAACTATGAAATGGATGATGTGACCCTGACGTCCGTCACCAATTACAACAACAACAACAATCGCTGGGCTTGCGCCTGCGATTTCCAGTCGAGCGATGCTGGTACATGGGCTACCGAAAATTCGACCTTCTGGGCATTGTCACAGGAAGTTCGTGCGCTCACGACCTTTGATGGTCCGATCAACCTGATGCTGGGCGGTCTGTATCAGAAGACCAAGCGTGATTTCGATCAGTTCATCATGTTTGCGGGTCTGCGCGACGACAGCGTGTCGGCGGCAAATCAGAATCTCGCCACGACCAAGACCAGCTACACCAAGGGTGAAACTGCGGCGCTGTTCGGTCAGGTGACCTGGAAAATCGTGCCGACGGTCGAAGTCGCCGGTGGTGTGCGTTATACGCATGAAACCAAGAAGAGCTTCTTCACCCAGCCATATAACAATGTTGGCGTGCAGTTTATTTTCCGTGACATTTCGGACCCGTTGCTCGGCCAGATCTATGCGGACCAGACCTTCAACAACTGGTCACCGGAAGCCACGATCACGTGGAAGCCGATGAACGATGTGCTGGTCTATGGTGCGTTTAAGACCGCTTATAAGTCGGGCGGCTTCTCGAACGGCGGGATCAACTCGATGTTCTCGAGCACGCCGCTGGACGATCTGACCTTCAACCCGGAAAAGGCGCGTGGCTTTGAAGCGGGCGTAAAGACGACCCTGCTGGATCGTCAGCTGCGTCTTAACCTCGGCCTTTATACCTATGGCTATAATGACCTGCAGGTCGACTTCTTCAACTCGCCGATCTTCGCGTTCCAGACGCTGACGGCGGATGCGCGCACCAAGGGCGTGGAAGTCGAGTTCGAATATGCACCACGTGCTGTTGATGGCCTGAACGTGCATGGCACGATCAACTACAACCGTGCGCGTTACACGAACTTCCCATCGGCGCCTTGCTATGCCGGTGAGTCGATTGCAGAAGGTTGCAGCGTTGACGGCAACACCCGTCAGAACCTCAGCGGCAAGCCGCTTTCGGTTGCGCCGAAATGGACCGGCAGCTTCGGCGTTGGCTATGACACTGCGGTGTCTGATGGCCTGAAGGCTGGCATCAATGTCGATGCGCGTTACAGCGCCTCTTATCTTGCATCGGCGTTCAACAATGCTGACTCCAAGCAGAAGAGCTATGTCTCGCTTGATGCCGGTGTCCGTATCGGTGCTGAGGACGATAACTGGCAGCTTGCTCTCATCGGTAAGAACCTGACCAACAAATTCTACGTCTCGGGCGTGGTTGATGGTCCGTCGACCGGTGGCGTTGGCCTCCATGCTGACCAGCTCGGCTTCGGCAATGTGCCGCGGACCGTGCAGGTGCAGGTAACCAAGCGTTTCTGATCTCCATCAGATGCTAAAAGAAAAGGGGGTGGCCCAATGGGCTGCCCCTTTTTTTGTCTTTTGTAGAAAGGCGTGAGGGACAAAAAAACGGGCCGCCGAAGCGACCCGTCTGGTTTTTGCTATTCTCTACAGGGTTTAGCCCTGACGATGAATGTTCCGGAAGATACGGGCCTTGAATACCCATTTGCCGTCGATCTTGACGCAAGTGTCTTCATAGACGCCACGGTCGCGCTTGGTGACGCCTTCCTGATCGTACACTTCGCTGGTGTAGCTGCGGACCTTGGCTTCATTGCCGTTGATGTCGATCGAGCCGGGCCATGCTTCGAACATGATGCCGGGATAATGCTTCATCGCCTCGACCCACATGTTGACGATGGCGGTTTTGCCTTTGGTGGTGCCGAATTCCGGATAATCGGGCATCGACCATTCGGCATCTTCTGCCCAGCATGCGCCCCAATCTGCGGCATCGCAGCGGGTGACGGCATCTCCATAAGTGTCGAGCAGTTCGCGAATGGCAAGCCGATCTTCGGCGGGGCCGTTAAAAGCCATAATCTTTCTCTCCTTGTGTTGTCGGGTCAGAGGCTAGACCGGGGCAAAGGAGAGTGCCACCTATGGCAAAGGGCAGGGGGCCAAAAACAGGAGCCAAAAAAACAGGGGGCGACCAGTTGAACTGCATCGCCCCCGGCCAATATCAAATTTCAATCGGCAATTCTTCCATCGCCGGGGCCGCATCTGGCACCGCGACTTCGATCTGGCCATCGGTGATCCGCAGCGGGAACACACGAATGTCGCGATAAGTGCCGCCAAGGCAGCGCCCGCTTGTCAGTTCGAACCGCGCGCCATGCAATGGGCACATCACTGCGCCACGACGGATGCGTCCGGTCGATAGATGCGAGGCCGCATGGGTGCAACGATCATTGATGGCGTGATAGCCGTCTTCGATCTTGCCGACCAGCACATGCCAGCCGTTCAGGATCGCGGTGGTCTTGCCGTCTTCCGGGAAGTCGGCTTCTGCGATCACGGGATACCAGGTCTCACTCATCTCTTTTTCCCATTTTTGGCATCTCTATGCCTTAACACTTGTCATTACTTTTGGCGTTATAGCCTTCATGCGTTTGCCGACCAAGGTCCGGGCGAATCGCATATATTGCATGCCGGTTATCGCGATGTGCGTCCAATGGCAAAAGCTATCGGAATAAAGAGGCTGTATGGCCTGTTTTTTCACGCCCTCTCAGTGCAAAAAAAGACCCTCGCCCGCCGATTGGCGCGCGAGGGAGTTGGAGGAGAGGGTTAAAAGCTAAGCCGAGACAATCAGGCTTTCAGCACCGGCGCGGGCGTCTTGCCGGTTTCATCGAGATAATAATCGATCCATTTGTGGAAATATTGGTTGCCCGGTTCATTGCGACCGAACACGAGGCTCGTCATCGCGCCGGATTCCAGTCCGTTCTGGACCTTGAGGCCGAGCGCGTAATCCTCTTCTTCCACTACATCGAAGAAGAAGTCGCACATCTCGTCGAGACGCTTCATCTCTTCTTCGGATTCCGGCTTCTGCGGGTAGATGTAGTTCATCACCGTCAGATTGCGGTCCGCCGTGGGTCCGGGGAAAAGCTGTGCATATTGGCACATTTCCGGAGCGAGGAAGAAGCTGAAGTTCGGGAACAGCACGCGGATGAAGTCATATCCGCTATTTTCCTGCTTGCCCCATTCTTCGCGCGGCAGGTTCTTCAGATTGACGATCGAGTTCTGGGGATAGCCCACCCGCAAATGCGGACCAAAGGCTTCATAATCGCCACGGTTGGATGGGGTGCGGGTCGCGACCGTGTCGGTATGGGCGGCTTGGAAGTGATAGCCTTCCAGATAGCCGTCATAGGAGACCTTCCAATTCGCGCCGTCCATCGTCCGCGACTTGTGATAATACCAATTTTCGAGCTTGAGCGCGGCCAGATCATCCAGCATCCCGCCAAGGAAGGTCGGCACATCAATGGCAAGGCCGGGGGTCAGGATCACGAAGATCATGCCCGCGACTTCCTGCGTCGGCAGTGGGGTCATGGCGAGCGTCTTTTTATCGACTTCGCCAAAGGTGCTGGCTTCCGCAACGCCGATCAATTCGCCGTCATTGGCATAGGTCCAGCCATGATAAGGGCAGGAGAAACGCGCGCAATTACCGGAGCTTTCCTTAACCATGTGCATTGCGCGATGCTTGCAGACGTTGAGGAAGGCGCGGGCAACGCCGTCCTTGCCGCGGGTGATCAGGACCGGCAGGCCCATCACATCCATCGTCTTGAAGTTATTGCGTTCCGGCAATTCAATCGTCAGCGCCAGCATCAATGGCAGGCGCTTGAAAATCAGGTCGATTTCCTTCTGCCAGCGCACCGGGTCGAGATAATTCTCGACCGGGACTTCCAGCGTGCTCGATGCCTGATCGGTGGTGCGGGTTTCGACGAAGTGCAGCATGCGTTCCGCTGCATCGCCATAAGCCTTGTAAATATCGGTCATTTTACAGTCTTTCCCGATCAAGCGTTGATATATTTATCGAGCGTCTGGTGGAAATGCCGGATGCGGATTTCCTGATAGTCGCCGAGTTCGACATTGCCATTTTTCGAGCATTTCAGCCCTTCATGGGTCAGTTCCATATTGGTCATGTCTTGATCGACCACCGCGCCCAGCACGCCGAGTTCCGGCGCATCGGCCCAAGTTTCGCTATCAGACAACAGGTGCATCGGGACGCTGCGCGGATGCGGCTTGCCCTCTGGCACGCGGGCAATGACGCGGACTTCCATCAGGCAATGGTCCGCATCCGGCCACGGACGCCAGCGATAGACGATGTTCGGCATGAACCCGCCCCAAGGCGCGGTGTTCGGGAAGATGTTGTACACCAGCGCATCCAGCAATTCGGATTCCGAGACCTTGCTGTAATCGCCGCCAAAGGCGCGGGTCGAGGCTTCGCGCATCGCTTCGCCAAGGGCGAGACGGGCGCTTTTGCCCTCCGGCACATGGACATTGTACTGATCCTTGTCCGGATCGTAATTATCGGACGAACGGCCATTATATTTGACGAATTCGTCGACGATCCATTGTTCCGATTTGCCATTCGCATTGACGTGCGGCGAGATGGTGCCGAACGGCGTGTAATTGACGTTCACATGATCGCCGAGGATATTATAGGCGGCGTTGGCATCGCCCGTGAACGGCATCAATTGCGGGTGGGTGACATAGGCGTGGTATGATTCCATGAAGGCTTCCATGGTAATCTTCCAGTTCGCCTTCACGACCTTGCCGACCCATGCCACGGTCACGCAATCTTCATGACGCCATTGCTTGAAATGTTCGGGCAGGGGGGCGAGATATTCCTCAAGGCTCGGCCCTTCGGCGGCATCGCGGACGAAGATATAACCGCCCCATGTGCCGACCGAGGCTTCCGGCAATTGCATCTTCTTGTCGCTCAGATGACCGAAGTCCCAGCGGCACGGAATATTCTTGAGCGTGCCATCGGTATTCCATGCAAAGCCATGGAACGGGCAGGCGAATTGATCGGCAAAGCCGCTGTCCGTGGTCAATTTGCGACCGCGATGGAGGCAGACATTATGGAACGCCTTAACGCTGCCATCTTCCTGCCGCACGAGCAGATAGGAACGGCCCGCGTTTTCATAGGTCACATAATCGCCCGCATCGGGCATTTCTTCGTTGCGCGCGGCGAACTGCCAGACGTTGGGCCACATCTTTTCCACTTCGAGCTGGAAAAAGGCGGGGTCATAAAAACGCTTGGCATCAATCGGGTCGGAACCAAGATATTGATACTGGTCTTCCGACATGAATGCGGGTGGTTGAATGGAATCCTGTTGCAGGATGTCGTCCCAGCCCGGCCCGGGGCAACGGGGGGTATTTTCGGATAAGTTCGGGTCGCGGTCGGCCATGATAGATCCTTCTCCTGCTTGTCGCTTAAGCAGCAAATCTCACGACACGGCCTTGAGGGTCTTGACCTGAATCAATTAACACCCCTCAGAAGTCCTGACATTTTGGATAGGGTCTGGTTAAAGTAACAGGATAAGCTGCCTGTTTTTGTCGAGGCGGCAGGTGCCGGACATTAAAAAAACCCACCCCCGAACATTGCCGGGAGTGGGTTTTTTGTCTTGCGAGGCGAATTGAGCTTAGAAGCGCACGCCCTTGGTATAGCCGCCGTCGATCACGACATTGGCGCCCGTGGTGTAGGACGATGCCGGGCTGGCGAGGAAGACGACGGTCCGCGCCACTTCTTCCGGACCACCCCAACGACCCATCGCAAACGCGGCTTCGGTCGCGTTGTAGAGATCGGGGGCGAGTTCCTTCAGGGCTTCCCAATTGCCGCCCGGGAATTTGATCGGACCCGGCGAGACAACGTTGATGCGGATGCCCTTGGGGGCGAGTGCCTGACCAAGCTGCTTCGAATAGGTCAGCAGCGCCGCCTTGATCGAATTATAACCCTGCGGGACGATGAAGGTTTCGAGCGCCGCCGTGCTGGAGATGAAAACGACCGCGCCTTCACCCGACTTTTCGAGATAGGGTTCAAGCGTTTCGACGCCGTTCACGGCACCCATCACGTCATAATCGAACGACTTCTGCCAGTCGCCGGTCGCGCCTGCGCCCGAGGTCGATACCATCGGCACGAAAATGTCGCAGCCACCGAGCTTTTCAGCCGCGCTCTTCAGCCATGCCTTGTACGCGTCTGCGCCGGATTCATAATCAAAGGCTTCGCCGATGATCTTGGTGCCGAACTTGGAGGCGGCGGCGACGGTTTCGGCGACCTGTTCCGGGTTGCGCGAGAAAAAGGCGACGTCCGCGCCTTCCTTGGCGAAAATTTCGACCGTGGCACGGCCAATGCCGCGGCTGCCGCCGGTGAGGATAACTTTTTTGCCCTTGAGTCCGAGATCCATTGCAATATCCTTATGATGATAAACTGATGCCACTCCTTGCGGGCGCAGCCCTATCAAGGGCCACTCCCACTTATATCAGGATTGATGCATCGTCCGGCATGTTAGTCAGCGTGCAACTGAGATTAGCATGGAGAGTGACATGGGCAAGTTAGCAGGCAAAAAGGCCGTTATTCTGGGCGCGAGCAGCAAAGATAATATGGGCCAATATATTGCGCGCCGCTTTATGGCGGAAGGGGCGCAAGTCCTCGTCTCCGGGCGTAAGGCCGATATATTGCAGGCATTTGCCGAAGAAACCGGCTGTGAATGGACAACGTGCGATCTCACGAGCGAGGCGGACGTCAATAAGCTGGCCGATACGGCGGTGGAAAAATTGGGCGGCATCGACATTGCCATCAACGCCACCGGCTGGGGCTTGTTGAAACCGTTTCTTGAAACCACCCGCGCGGAAATCGATCAGATCACCGCGTTGCAATTTATTGGCCCAATGCAGTTTTTCCAGGCCATGATCCGCAAGATGACGCATGGCGGCTCGATCATTCAGATCAGTTCGGCCACGGCGACGATCATGCTCGACAATCACGCTGCCTATATGGGCACCAAGGCCGGGACCGATCATATCATCCGCTGCATCGCCAATGAATTTGGCAAGCAGGGCATCCGCGCCAATTCGATTTCGCCGGGCCTGACCGATACGCCGATGAATGCCGATGCCAAGGAAGTGCCGGGCCTGTTCGAAGCGTTCCTGCCGAGCTATCCGCTTGGCCGCATCGGCACGTCGGATGACATCGCCGCCGCCGCCGTATGGCTGTGCAGCGATGAGTGCTTCATGACCGGTGAAAATCTGCAGGTGAACGGCGGGCTGACCCTGCGTCGCAACCCGTCGCAGGATGAAATCAATGCTTCCGTCGCCAAGGCGATGGGACAGGCGTAAGAGAGGTTATTGACATGGTAACTGTGCCTTCAGCATTGAATGTGTCGGAAGTCGCGCAATGGAATCGCGAGGCGGATGTCGTCGTGATCGGCCAGGGCGTGGCGGGAACATGCGCGGCGCTGGAGGCGCATCGTAATGGGGCGGAGGTGCTGATCATCGAACGCGCGAGCGGCGGTGGCGGGGCGAGCGCCGTATCATCCGGCATTTTCTACCTTGGCGGCGGCACTGCCGTGCAACAGGCCTGTGGCTATGAAGATAGCCCGGAGGAAATGGCGAACTTCCTGATGGCCAGCACCGATCCGCTCGATCCGGTCGCGACCCGCCATTTCTGCGATGACAGCGTATCGCATTTCGATTGGCTGGAAGCACAGGGCGTGCCGTTTGAACGCACCAGCTTCAAGGGCAAGGCGGTGTTCCTCAACACCACCGAATGCCTGTTCTTCACCGGCAATGAAAAATCCTGGCCGTATAGCGCAGTGGCCAAGCCCGCGCCGCGCGGCCATAAGGTCGCCGGCACCGGCGAAAATGCGGGGGCAGTGTCGATGGCGCCGCTGCTGCAACGCTGCGTCGATGAAGGCATTCCCGCCATATATGACAGCAATGTCACGGCATTGGTGCAGGATGACAGCGGGCGCGTTGTGGGCGTGCAAGTCAAGCAGCCGGAAGGCGTGCTCCATATCCGCGCGCGGCGTGGCGTGATCATCGCGGCGGGCAGTTTCAACCTCAATCGCGAGATGATTTTCGAAAATATCCCGTTGATGAGCGAAACCGCAGAACCGCTCGGTATTCCGAGCAATGACGGTGCAGGGGTGTTGCTCGGCCTGTCGGTCGGCGCGGCAACCAGTGCGATGGACGGGGTCATCCCGACCGCCTCCATCTATCCGCCGGGCCAGTTGATCAAGGGCATCATCGTCAACAATCGCGGCGAGCGCTTTGTCTCCGAAGACAGCTATCATGGGCGGACCGCGTGTTTCGTCATGGAGCAGCCGAACCAGACGGCGTATCTGATCGTGGATTCCGAGATTTTCGCGTATCCCGAAATAACCTCGGCGCGGCATGAACTGGTCGATGGCTGGGAAACGATCGCGGAAATGGAGGCGGGGTTGAACCTGCCTGTCGGTTCCTTGGTGCAGACCATGGCCGATTATAACGCGGATGCGGCGGCGGGTAAGGACAGGCTGCTGCACAAGCAGGCGGAATGGCTGAAGCCATTGGACAAAGGGCCATATGCGGCCTTTGACATTTCGTTCAACAAGTCGATCTATTTGTTCATCACCTTGGGCGGGCTGAAAACCGGCGGCAATGGCGAAGTCCATGACCGGCTGGGTTCGCCCATTCCCGGCCTTTATGCAGTGGGGGCTAGCGCCGCCCATATCCCGCGCACGGGCAAGGCCTATGCCAGCGGGTTAAGCCTCGGGCCGGGGTCCTATTTCGGACGGCGTGCCGGTCGTCATGCTGCCGGTGCGAATTGGTCATGAGCGAAGAGTTTAAGGGCAAGGTTGCCTTCATCACCGGCGGTGGATCGGGCATCGGCAAGGCCGTGGCCCTGTCGCTGGGCGCGCAAGGGGCGCGGGTCGCGGTCTGTGATCGCGCCATCGCTCAGGCCGAGGCCGTTGCCGCCGATATTCGCGCCGCCGGGGGCGAGGCACTGGCCATCGCCTGTGATGTGAGCGTGGAGGCCGAGGTCGAGGCCGCGCTGGCATTGGTGGTGGAACGCTTTGGCGGGCTTGATCTTGCGGTCAATAATGCCGGGATTGCCAGTTGTGATCTGCCGTTGGTCGAACAGTCGCTTGAACAGTTCGAACGGGTGATCGGCGTCAATCTTCGGGGCGTGTGGCTGTGCCTGCGTCGTGAAATGGCGTTGATGGTCACGGGTGGCGGCGGTTCCATCGTCAACACCGCATCGGCGCTGGGGCTGACGGCCTTGCCCAATGGATCGGAATATATTGCGGCCAAACATGGCGTTGTCGGCCTGACCAAGGCGGCGGCGACCGAGGTTTCGGCCAAGGGCGTGCGCGTCAATGCGGTTTGCCCCGGTGTGATCGAAACGCCGCTCACCCATCATGCGACCACTGATCCTGAATATGGGGTGGCGCTCAAGGCATTGCACCCGATTGGCCGGATCGGTCAGGCGCAAGAAATTGCCGATGCAATTTTGTGGCTGTTGTCGCCGCGTTCTTCATTCGTGACAGGCACGGCCGTGCCAGTCGATGGTGGTTGGACGATCTGATCAAACATAAACCCGGCGGGGATGAACCCGCCGGGTATTACGCTTAACCTTCAATCTTTTTGGTGACATCCGCCCGCAGCATGTCCTTGCGGATCTTGCCGGAGGCAGTGCGCGGGAAGTCCGTCACGAATTCAAAGCGCTCGGGAATCTTCTGCTTGGCAAGACCCGAAGCTTCGACATGCGCGGCAAGGCCCGCGGCATCGACCGACTGGCCATCGCGCAGGATCACATACGCGCAAATGCCTTCGCCCAGACGCGGGTGTGGCATGGCGACGACCGCCGTTTCCAGCACGGCTGGGTGGGTGTGCAGCACGTCCTCGATTTCCTTGGCGCTGATATTTTCGCCGCCACGGATGATCAAATCCTTCTTGCGCCCGGTGATGGTGAGCGCGCCTTGTGCCGACACGGTGCCAAGGTCGCCGGTGCGGAAATAGCCATCCGAGGTGATCGCATCCGCCGTTTGCTGCTGATCGGCATAGCCGAGGAACATTGCCGGGCCACGCGCGAGAATTTCGCCCTCTTGCCCGGTCGGCACATCCTGATCGCGATCGTCGACGATCCGCACGTCATAATCAATGATCGCGCCATCGGTGGTCGCGGCCAGCGCCATATCGGCGCGGGCGGGATAGCCGAGAGTGACGAGTGGCACTTCGGAACTGCCGAACACTCGGAAGGCGGCGCAGTTCGCAAAGGCCTTGATTGCGGACGGGATGACATCTGGCGGCACGGCTGCGCCGCCACAGGCGAAGAATTTGAGCGAGGGCAGGCGGGTGCCGGCGGCGCTCGCGGCATTGGCCAATTCCGTGAGGAACGGTGTCGCGCCGACGGTGCCGGTGATCTGGTGCTGTTCGATCAGCGCCAGCGCATCCTTGGTATTCCACACTTCCATCAGCACCGTGCGCGTCTGGGCGATCAGCGGCAGTTCAAGGCCATTGGCATAGCCGCTGACATGGGTGACGGGCGATGGCATGATGATCGCATCGCCGGGGGCAATGCCCCAATGCTGCTGGGTCATCCGCAAGACGCGATTGAGGGTGTTGTGGCTGTGCAGCACGCCCTTGGGGCGGCCAGTGGTGCCGGATGTGTACAACAGCATCTTGATCGCCCCGGCATCGACCTTGGGCCGATTGAACGGGCGACCGCGCCCCTTGGCGATCAGGGCTTCATAGTCGTTGTCACCAGTGCCGCGCACTGTCACGATATGCTGCAAGGCAGGCAGTTCCGGGCGCAGGCGTTCGGCCATGGCCGCAAAATCATAATTGCGAAAAGAACTGGCGACGAAAAACACCTTGGAACCGCAATCGCCGAGCATCATTCCGACTTCATGGTCGCGATAGATCGGGACGATCGGGTTGATAATCAAACCGGACATCGAACATGCGAGGTTGATGACGGCGGCTTCGATCCAGTTCGGGGTCTGGAAGCTGACGACATCGCCGGGGACAAGGCCCATATCCGCAAGCGAGACGGACAATGCCTCGGCATCGCGCAGCAATTCTGCCCGGGTCATCCGGGTATCGCCCGCGATAAATGCGACGAATTCGGGATCGGCTGCCGTAAGCGCATAGGCCAGATCGGCGATGGTTTTGTCCGCCCAAGCGCCATTTTGCGCGTAAGCCTGGTGATGCGGGGCGGGGAGATTGAGCCATGCCCAAGGTGCGTTCATTTGCCTTGTCATCCTGTCCTTGCGTGCTGCAAATCTTGGTAGGTCCTCATTATATGAGGATCAACCCGGTCGTTACTGCCCGAACATACACCGCAGCACTAGTTGTGACAAAAGCGAGGATGCACCTGTTACCTCTCGCAGCTTGTCCGTTGCTGCTGCCAATGCTCCAAGGATGCGCATAACAATTTATAAGGAGTGGCGCGATGGATCGCCCTGAAATCGGCTTGGCGGCTGAAAAGTTGCTCGATTATGTCGAGAACGACACGACCTTCATGGCGGATAAGGTGATGTCGGTGCCGACCTGGTCCTATGTCGATGCCGATCAATGGGGCGCGGAGATGGAACTCATCTTCAAGCGCGTGCCGTTGATGCTCGCACTCACCTGCGAAATGCCGAACCCCGGCGACTACAAGGCGATGGAAGCCGCAGGTTCGCCGGTGCTGATCAACAGGGACAAAACAGGGGTTGTTCGCGCATTTCTCAATGTTTGTTCGCACCGCGCGGCGCCGCTGGCAGCGGATGGCCATGGCAATTGCGCGCGCTTCACCTGTATTTATCATGGCTGGACCTATGCGCAGGATGGCAAGCTGCTGGCCATCGCCGATCGCGCCAAATTCGGTGATGTCGATAAGCACGGCCTCGGCTTGTGCGAACTGCCATGCGAAGAAAAGAACGGCATGATATTCGTGTGCCTGACGCCGAATGCGCCGCTGGATGTGGACGCTTATTATGGCGGTCTGCTGAAAGATTACGCGGATGTCGGGTTCAAGGATTGGACGTTCATGGGCAGCCGGGTGATCGAGGGCGCGAATTGGAAGATCGCGTTTGACGGCTATCTCGAAGGCTATCATTTCGCATCGCTGCACCCGGAAACGATCTTCCCGCGCACCCCGTCGAACGTCATGCATTATGAAGGTTTCGGTCCGAATATGCGGATCGGCTTTCCGCAGCGCTCGATTGTCAAATTGCGGGATATTCCGCGCGAGGAATGGGGGCAGCATGAAAATGACGGGTTCGATTTTGTCCGCATTTTCTTCCCGAATGTGTCCATTTTTCTGGCGCCGGAAATCGCGCAGATCGCCCAGCTTTTCCCCGGACCGACGCCGGACAAGAACCGGACCGTGCTGATGTATGCGCGTAAAGAACCAATCCGCGATGAAGAGGACCGCGCCGCGGTGGAAACGATGATGAACTTCCTACGCGATGTGACCTATAATGAGGATTATGTTGTCGGCCTGTCCATTCAAAAGGGGCTGGAATCAGGCGCGCATGATGATCTGGTCTTTGGCCGGAATGAACGCGGCAACCAGTATTTCCACGAATGGTTGAACTGGTATCTGCAAGATGATCCCACCATGCCAAGGCCAGTGATGTGAACAAAATCTCTTTTGCATCCGGCATTGTGCCGGAATTCGGCCCGATTGATACGGTGCGCGCTGCCGCCGCAGGGCAATTCGATGCGGTTGGCCTTTGGGTCGAGCCGCCGGAATGGACCGGCCAGACGATCCGCGACGTGCGTTCGGCGCTTGCGGATACGGGGCTGGAATTGCTCGATGCCGAAGTGTTCTGGCTGAAACCCGGCTATGACATGGACCAGCATTTGCGCGGTATCGACATTGCGGCAGAGCTTGGGGCCAAGAATATCCTGTGCGTGTCGTCCGAACCCGATATGGCGGTGACGGCGGATTGGCTGGCGGCGCTGTGCCGCCATGCGGAGGGGCCAGGCATTCGGGTGGCGCTGGAGTTCGGTGTGTTTACCGAGGTGCGCAATCTCAAGATGGCGATGGGCGTACTGAATACTGTGGCGCATCCATTGGCGGCGTTGCTGATCGATCCGATCCATGTCGATCGTTCCGGCACGACGGTGGCCGAAATCGCCGCCGTGCCGCGCGAATTGCTGCCTTATGCGCAATTCTGCGATGCATCGGCGGACCGGCCAGACCCGAATGATTTTGCTGCGGTGATCGAGGATGCGATTGATCTGCGGCTGCAATGCGGGGAGGGCGTGTTGCCGCTGGCCGAGATGTTGCAGGCGCTGCCGCGCGACATCACGCTGAGTATTGAATTGCGGTCAAAGGCGCTGCGGGACAATTATCCCGACCCGTGCGAACGGGCGAAAGCCGTCGCGCAAGTGACCCGCCGCTGGTTGGAGGCGCATGCCAAATGATTAAGCTCGTTACCTTGCTCAAGCGCCGCGACGGCATGTCGAAGGCGGATTTCATCGCTTATTATGAAGCGTATCACCGCCGGATCGGGGAACAGGTGCTTTCGGGCTATGCGACGCGTTATGTCCGGCGCTATCTTCAGCCCGCAGATGGGGTGGATCAGGCGCAGGATTTCGATGTGTCGATGGAAATCTGGTTTCCCGATCAGGCCACCCATGATGCGTGTTTTGCCAAGATCGCAGAGCCGGCCACCATGGACATGATCGTCGCGGACGAGGAAAAGCTGTTCGACCGCGCCCGCGTCCGTTCATTTATCATGACCGAAGAATGCGAATCGGAGATGCCGCCGCTCGTTTGAAGCGGCGGCGACGGCCTGTTTTATGTGCGCCTATTCCAGATTGTGCAGGTCGATACAGGTCTTTGAAATCAGGTCGCGCACCGCTCTTGTGCGACTTGCGCTGAACATCGGCTTGTACAGCAGCAGCCCGACATGGGCCGCCATGGCAAAGTCGCTGGCGACCTGTAGGTCTCGCCATTGCCTCGCCCATTCCGGGAAGTTGCGCATCATTTCGTCTGCCCAGACCTTGTCATATTTCCGAAGAGCCGGAATATAGAAGTCGGCAAGATCGGTGTCTGTGCGGGATGCGACCATCAGTTCGAGCAGGGCGCCGAACTCCCGGCTCTGCACATTACGCCAGTGCAATTCGGTCGCGACCTCAATGAAATTTGAGCGTTTTGAACGCTTGAATGCCGTTTGATAGCTGTCGAGGAACATGTGCATGCGCTGATAGAGCGCATATTCCACCACCGCTTCGACCAATCCCGCCCGTTGCGGAAAATGATGGTGCATCGCCCCGCGCGAGACGCCGGTGCGTTGCACGATTTCATTGGTGGTGAGACCGGCATAGCCCTTTTCGACCAGACAATCGATCGTAGCTTCAAGGATGCGGACCTGCATTTGGCTGCTTTTGCGTTGCTGCCAGGGGGCATCATCATCGGCGATCGATTCTGGTCGCATTTCTACGACTGCAGGGTTTTGCAAGTTTTTCAAGCTTCTCTCTCTCATGGCCGTCACGGCTGCACAATGATTCTCGGCGTTGCACTACTATCTAAAGTTTCAGTTGGGCAATCAATCCTTCTCCTGCATAAAAACCGGCAGATTGACCTGTAATTGAAAAAATCAATCCGGGTCGGCCGCCATGATGTGGAGAGAGTGATGTCTGTAGTGCGCCCGCACGGCTTGCCGAATGCGAACGATACCGCTTATGGCGAAGCGCGCTGCCCTGCGCCCTCGGTGCAGGAGATCATCACCGGCGATAAATTCCCGGCGCCTGCGGTTCTCACCCAAACCAATTATCAATATCTCGGCAGCGAAGAGATCGGCTTTGAGCGTTATTACGATCAGTCGATTTTCGAAGCGGAGATCGACAAGATCTGGGGCAAGACCTGGCAATGGGTGTGCCGTGAAGATCATATCCCGGAACCGGGCGATCATTATGTTTATGAGGTTGCCCATCTGTCGTTCATCGTCGTCCGGCAGGAAGACGGGAGCGTCAAAGGCTTTGTCAACAGCTGCCTCCACCGCGCGACCAAGTTCCGTAAGAGCGAAGGTTGCGGCAGTGCGGCTGCATTGCGCTGCCCCTATCACGGTTGGACATGGTCCAATGACGGCGCGTTAAAGGCTGTCCCGAATGCGTGGGATTTCCCGCATGTGGACCCTGATAAATTCAATCTGCCGGAAGTGCGGATCGGTCATTGGGGTGGTTTCGTCTTCCTCAATCCAAGCTCGGACGGCCCGGATCTGCTCGAATATCTTGCCCCATTGCCGGATCATTTCGCCACTTGGGACATGGACAAGCGCTATGTCGATTTGCACATGGAGAAAGAACTTCCGTGCAATTGGAAGACGGCGCAGGAAGCGTTTCTTGAATCCTATCATGTGCTTGAAACCCATCCCCAGTTGATGACCGGCGTGGGTGATGCCAATGTGCAATATGATCTGTACGGCGACCATGTGTCGCGTTTCTATGCCGCAGGCGGCGTCAACAGCCCGCATCTGGCCAAGCCATTATCTGAGCAGGAACTGATTGATCAGATGCTGGTCGGCGATCGTTCGGTGCTGGATGACAGCCTGACGGTCGGCGAGGGTGAGACGGCACGCATCGTGATGGCGCGTTTCCTGCGCAAGGTTATGGGCGACAAGTTCAAGGTCGATCTGTCGCGTTTCTCGGACTCCGAGATGATCGACACGATCGAATATCATGTGTTCCCGAATATGGTGCTGTTCCCCGGCGTGTCATTGCCGATGGTCTATCGCTTCCGTCCGATTGGGATGGATCCGAACCGCACGTTGTTTGAGATTCTGTTCCTGCGTCCAAAACCGGACGTGGGGATCGCGCCGGAACCGGCAGAACCGGTCCGGGTGCGGGAAGAAGAGAGCTATGCCACGGTGCCGGGCATGGATGCCGCCATGGGGGCGGTATACGATCAAGACACCGACAATCTGCGTGCCCAGCAGCAGGGTTTTCGCGCTAGTCGTAAGGGGCGGCAAACGCTGGGCAATTACCAGGAAGTGCGTATTCGGCATCTTAATCAGATTGTCGATAAATACCTCAAAAACTGAGGTTATCTTTGGGAGGAAGAAAATGAAAACAATGAATTGGAAATTGATGGCCGGATTGTCGGTCATCGGCCTGAGCGCAAGCTCTTTTGCCGCGATGGCGCAGGATGCCGCCGCGACCGGCGGGATCGAAGATATCGTCGTGACCGCGCAGAAAAAGTCTGAAAATCTGCAGTCGGTGCCGATTTCGGTCTCCGCCATTGGTGGCGACAAGATCGCTAATATGAACCTGACCTCGTTGCAGGGGTTGCAGGGCAGCGTGCCGAACGTGCAGATCGATAACTTCGCCAACACGCCGCAGTCGGCTGTGTTCAACATCCGCGGCATCGGCGTGATCGAACCGGATCCTTATGCCGGTAACACCGTGGGTATCGTCGTTGATGGCGTGCCGCAGTTCTTCTCGATGGGCGCGCTCCTCGATACCTATGACGTTGATCGGGTGGAAATTCTGCGCGGTCCGCAGGGCACGTTGTTCGGCGCGAACACGACCGGTGGTGTGGTGAACGTTGTCACCAAGCGTCCTTCCGGCGAATTTGGCGGCTATGTCAAAGGCACCTATGGCAATTGGAACCGCTTCGACCTGAGCGCAGCCTTTGATGCGCCGATCGTACAGGACAAGCTGGCCTTGCGCGTGGCGGGCATTCACTCGCAGCGCGATGGCTGGGTCACGAACACCTTCAATGGCAAGTCGATGGGTGACAAGAATCTCGACGCAGTGCGCGCGACTCTTGTATATACACCTGATAGCGATCTGAAGATCACCTTGCAGGGCGAACATGTTGCCACCCGCAATGGTGCGCCGGTTGTCGTCAATGGCGGTCGTCCTTATGGCGGCTACCTCAATGGCCCAGAAGCCAATTATGTCCCGGCTGGTACATATTGGAATGGTTCAGTGTTGCCGATGTATGAAAGCCCTTGCGCAGGCACTGGCACTTGCAAAGCGCCGAAGAAATATTTTTCCGGCAATAATGAAGTGCCGGATACGTCGGACATGAATACGTATTTCGGAATTGGTACCATCGAGTACAGCAACTCGCCAATTGGTGACATTACGTCGATCACGGGCTATAAGAACTTTACCTTGTTCGAATATACCGATCAGGATGGCACGGCAAAGACCAACAATGCCACTCGTCGTCAGACCAAGGCTTGGTCGCTCAGCCAAGAACTGCGGACCGCTTTTGATGTTAACGACAGCATCAATGCCGTGGTCGGTGGTTTTTACATGAAGAACCATTATGAGCATTACCAGATGTACCATCTGGACTTTGCATTGCCGGGTCTCGCGCAGCTCAACCTTCAGGATCAGGACAATGAGTCGCTCTCGGCTTTTGCCCAGACCTATGTAGATCTGACTGATCGCCTGAAATTGCAGGCGGGTGTCCGTTACACGCATGAAAAGACCGATGCGGTTGCCACGCTGGACAGCGCTTTGAGCGTGCCGGCACTGACGTCGCCGAATTGGGCCGTTGACTCTGTCCTTGGCGATCTCCGCAAGGGGCCGCATCAGGTGAATGCTGGCGGTTCCAAGAGCTGGGATCAGGTCGGTTGGAAAATTGGTCTGGACTATGAACTGGGCCAGAACCAGCTTGTCTATGCCAGCTGGGCACGCGGTTTCAAATCGGGTGGTTTCACTGGTCGTATCTCGAATGCCACTGATGGTAGCACGCCTTTTGATCCGGAAACGGTCGACACCTTCGAAGTCGGTTTGAAGGCTGACTTCCTTGATCGTCGTTTGCGGACCAACTTTGCGGCGTTCATGACGAATTATCGCGATATGCAGGTGGCCCAGATCGGTTATGACTCAGTCAGGCGTGAGCAGTACAACCGTATTCTGAACGCAGGTAAAGCCGAAATTAAGGGCTTCGAAGCTGAAATTACGGCAGTGCCGACCGAAGGTCTGACGCTACGTGGTTCGCTTGCTTATCTCGACGCCAAGTACAAGACGTTCGATTATGTCGAAAACGGTACTTCGTATAACCTGAAGGGCTATGACCTGCAGGATGCGCCGAAATGGTCGTCGACCCTTGGCATTAACTACAGCTATGCCCTGCCGAACGATGCGCGCATCGTGGCCGACGCCAGCTGGAGCTACACGGCCAAGAAGTTCTATACTGCGATCCGCGATACGCCGCGTTCGACGGTGCAGGCAACCTATCTGATCGATGCGTTGCTGACCTATCATGCACCGGATGACAAATACACGGTCGGCCTGTGGGGCAAGAATTTGCTCGACAAACGCTATATCGCGACTGTTTATGACTCACCGGGTTATATGGGCCTGACGGGTTATGCGCCGCCGCGTCAATATGGCGTGTCGGTTGGCGTAAACTTCTGACCTAAAAACAATCTCTCCCGGTACTGGCGACAGTATCGGGAGAGGCGTTGCCACCACATGAACGGCGGACTGACATGACATTGACTGCCCATGACCTTGTTGCCCGCCACGGCATATTGAACGCGCTTGCGAACCATAGCCGCGGTGTTGATCGTGCGGATTTCAACCTGTTGTCTTCAGCCTATCATGCAGATGCGACGGTCGATTACGGCTTTTACGCCGGACCTGCTGCGACATTGGTGGATATTCTGGCGGGCGCGCAAAAAGGCACGCCGCCGACATTGCACCGGACGTGCAATATGTGGATCCAAGTCGATGGCGACCGTGCGATTTCGGAATCCTATGTGATTGCCTATGTCGAAGAGGCCGAACTCCAGCGCTTCGTCTTCGGGCGCTATCTCGACCGGCATGAATGCCGGAACAGTGAATGGCGGTTGAGCCATCGCCAATATCTGTTGGACGGCAATACCAACCGGCCCAACACCGCAACCCGGGCGGACCCGCCTGTGGGCCATGAAAATTACGTGCCGATCGGGGCCAAGGGCGCTGCCGATGCGGGCAGGGCGCTAATGGCCTTTCATCAGGCCTCATTTCGTCAAAATTCCTCTTCCCAGCTTGGAGCCGAGCCGATGACCGTTGATGCAAACGCCCTTGATGTGGCGCTGTCGCGTGCCGCGATCCAGGACCTGACCTATGCCTATTGCCGTGGTGTTGATCGTGGCGACAAGGCGTTGTTGACGTCGATCTTTCATGAAGATTCGACCGTGATTTCCGGCGTGATTAATGGCACCGGCGCAGAATTTGCCGATGGCATTGTCGATTTCTGCGTCGCCAATTTTGAATATTGCTTCCACTCGGTCGCCAATCAATGGATCGACATCACCGGCGACACCGCGATTGGCGAACATTATGTCGTTGCCCATCTGACGGCGGGCGGCAATGATGTCATGACCGGCGGGCGCTATGTCGATAGCTATGAACGTCGCAATGGCGTCTGGAAGATCAAGAGCCGGACCTTCGTCAACGACTGGACGACGACCCATGCCAGCACGATGCAGCGCGGTGAATTTTACGAGCCGCTGAAATGGGGCTGTTTTGGCAAGAATGATCCAGTGTACGCCTTGTGGGCGCGCGCATGACGGGCCAACGCGAAGGCGGTTGCCTGTGCGGAGCGGTGCGGTATCGCGCCACTTGGCCGCCGATGCTGACTGCTGTTTGCCATTGCAAGAATTGCCAGAAGCAATCTGGTTCTGCTTTGTCGGTGGTGGCTGTTTTGCCGCGCGATGGCTTGCAGGTCACGGGTGAACTCACCACCTATCAGGATATAGGCAGCACCGGTCAGGCAGTCTGGCGCAAATTCTGCGGCAAATGCGGATCGCCGGTCGTGACGGATACGCCTACGGCTGAAGCGAATAAGATCATTTTTATCAAGGCTGGGACTCTGGACGAGGCGCAAGACCTTGCACCGACCCTGCATTATTGGACCGATAGCGCCCAGCATTGGTTTGTTTTTCCCGAAGGCGTTGAGTGCCTGAACACCCAATAAGAACACAGAGTTCAATAGGAGATTTTAATGGGACGCGTTGAAGGCAAAGTTGCATTGATCACGGGTGGCGCTTCCGGTCTGGGTGCGGAAACCGCGCGCACGCTGGCGCGTGAAGGTGCGAAAATCGTCATCACCGATGTGCAGGAAGAATTGGGCCAAAAGGTCGCCGCCGAGATTCCGGGTGCGTTGTTCTTCAAACATGATGTCCGCAGCGAGGAACAATGGCAGGATGTGGTGGCAAAGACCGTCGCCGCCTTTGGCAAGCTTGATGTGCTGGTCAACAATGCCGGTGTCGTGCGGTTCGCTACGGTCGAAGATCTGAGCTATGCCGATTATAAATTTCAGGTCGAGATCATGCTCGATGGCACGTTCTTGGGCTGCAAATATGCATTGCCGAAAATGACCAAAGGCGGCGGCGGCTCGATCATCAATATTTCGTCGATTGGCGGCATCAAGGGCTTAAGCGTCATCCCGGCCTATGCGGCGGCCAAGGGCGGTATCATTTCGATTACCCGCAGCATCGCCGTGCATTGTCAGGAACAGGGCTATGCCATCCGTTGCAACGCGATTGCGCCGGGCGGGATCGAAACGCCGATGACCGCGCAGGCCGTGTCCGAATTGGCAGCGGATGCGCCAGGCCTTGAACAGAACCGCAACCTTGGCATGGGGCAGCCGAGCGATATCGCCAATGCGGCGTTGTATCTCGCCTCTGAGGAGAGCCGTTTCATGACCGGGGCCGTGATGGTCATCGACAATGCGGAGACGATCCGGTGAGCAAGCCGTTCGATCTGGAAGCAGAAGTCCGCGATCTGGCGGCGCGGCGGGATATTCATGATGCTTTGTGCCGCTATATGCGCGCGCAGGACCGGCTTGATCCGGTGCTGCATCGCTCGGCCTTTCATGATGATGCCTATGTCGATTGCGGCCTGATGCAGGGGACGGCGGATGAGTTCGTTGCTTTCGCTCAAGGGTTGCTTGCCGATATGGAGGCTAGCCAGCATATTATCGGGCAGGTTCAATTGGATGTGCGCGGCGATGAAGCGAGCGGCGAGGTCTATTTTTACGCATGGCATCGCACCCGTGAAGGGGCCGATTCCAAAGACCTGATCGTCGCTGGTCGATATGTCGATGAATATGCCTGTCGCAATGGAGAGTGGCGGATTTTGAAGCGTCGGGAGATTATAGATTGGACGCGTTTCGACGCTGCCGACACTGCATTTTTGGATGAATATCCACATCTTCCACGCGGGGGCCGTCGCGGGGAAGACTTCAGCGAACAACGAAATTGGCCCGCCTGAGGAGGCAAAAATGAACGTCCAGTCCAATGTGTCCCGTTATTCAGAAGGCTTTGACCTGCCGGTGCGCGGCGATACGATCACTGCCGATCGCTATATTTCGCGCGAATATATGGAGCTTGAGAACAAGAATCTCTGGCCGCGCGTTTGGCATCTGGGCGGTATGGTCGCCGAGCTTGAAGAAGAGGGCGATTTCGTTCGCCATAATATCGGCAAGGAATCCGTCATCATGGTCCGTCAGGCCGATGGATCGATCAAGGCGTTCTACAACACCTGCCCGCATCGCGGGAACCGCCTGATCCTTGGCGATGTGGGCGGTGGCGAACGCATCACCTGCGGTTATCATAACTGGCAGTTTTCGCCGGATGGCGTGCTGGTCAAGGCGCAGGACCCGGATGATTTTCCGGGCGGCGATCCGTGCGGCAAGGTCAAGCTGAGCGAAATTCTCTGCGACACTTGGGGTCCGTTTGTCTTTTATTGCATGGATCTCGATGCCAAGCCGTTGCTGGAATGGCTGTCGCCATTGCCGGAACGGTTGAAGGGCTATGGCCTTGGCAATTGGGTGCGGGTGATGAACCTGTCCGCCGATGCGAACTTCAACTGGAAGATCATCCGCGACAATTTCAACGAGAGCTACCATCTGCCGACGATCCACCCGGAATTGGCGACGTTCATCAATGACGGTCTGCCGGATACATTGTTCGAAATGTATGAAACCGGGCATAATTCGATGTGGATGAAGGGCCATCAGGCCACCACCCGCAATGAAGCGTTGCAGACCGGCGAAGTGCCGTCGCCGCTGGATGACATTGCGCGGGCCTGGGGTGTCGATCCGGCACCGTTCAAGGGCCATACCGGCGATATTCGTCAGGCAATCATCGAGGCGAAGCGTCGTCTTGGTCCGGGGCGTGGCTATAAGAATTATGTGGATATGAGCGATCAGCAACTGGTCGATTATTTCCATTGCACCTTCTTCCCGAACCTGACGCTCACGATGTCGCCGGAACAATGCCAGATCCTGCGCACCGAACCGCACCCGACCGATCCGGAAAAGTGCGTGTTCCAGCATTGGATCTTGGTGCCGCCGGTAGAAGGCATGAAGGAAGTCGATAGCCCGATTGGCAAATTGCCGTTGGCATGGGCCGAAAACCGTCATTCGGTGTATGGTGATGGCCAGTCGCTCGGCTTTGTCGCCGATCAGGATCTGAGCATCGGCACCAGCCAGCAACAGGGCCTGAATTCGCGCGGGTTCAAGGGTTGCATGCTGACCTATCAGGAAAAGCGCATCCAGCGGTTCCATGAACTGCTCGATGACTATGTCCACGGGATCGTCTGATATGTTGATCCCCGGCGAACGTCGTCGCGTCATGCAGGCGTGCTGGTCGGTCCCCGATATTCGGGAGGCCTGCCGCAACTGGACGGATACGATGGGCATTGGCCCGTTTTATCTGTTTGAAAATCTGCATGTGGATAGTGTCAATTATCGCGGTACGCCGACGAGCACGACATTTTCCATCGCGATGGCGCAAGCCGGGGGCATTCAGATTGAATTGGTGGAACAGCATTGTGACAACCCTTCGGCCTATCGCGATTTCGTGGCCAAAGGGGCGAATGGGTTCCACCACATCGCGATCTATGTCGAAGATTATGATGCGGCGCTGAAACATTACACCGACAAGGGCTTTGTGGCCGCGATCGATGGATGTTTCGGTGAGATGCGCTTTGCCTATGTCGATACCAGCGCCGTGCTTGGCTGCATGGTTGAGATTATCGAACATCATCCCATTCAGGATGAGATTTTTGCCCGCGTGACAGAAGGCGCGGCGAATTGGGATGGGATCACCGATCCGATCCGTGCGGCGATGCCTGTGTAATTTGGGCCAGTGTATTTCGGACCTGTTTCCACGGGTCCTGCCTGACAAGAGCCTGCTTCAATGGCTCAGCTAATTTTGAGAGGAAATCAATATCATGACGATTATGCCGCTGGAAGATCGCATCGCGATGCAGGACCTGATGACCGCTTATTGCTATGCGGTGGACAAGCTCGATGATATTGATGGTTTGTTGTCGTTGTTCACCGAAGATGCGGTGCTCGACTTTAACAAGATCGGTTTGCCGGTGATGAATGGTCATGGCGACATTCGCGCGTTTTTTGATCGCGTATTCGCGGATATGAGCCACCACGCGCATTACATCACCAACTTCCGTCCGGAAGCATTTGGTGGCGATACGGCAGTGATGTCGGCCTATGTCATCGGCCTTGGTCGCGCCAAGGATGGCAATGAAGTGGCGGTGAACGTTCAGTACAAGTTTGAAGCCGTGCGGACCGCCGGCGGCTGGAAGGCCAAGCGCTATTCGATGTTTGCGATGATGCCGCTGCCGGGTTCGTTGACCGAAATTCATGGCGAACATTGATCCGCATTAAGTGATTGCAAACAAATAATTATGCCCTGCCGGATGAGGAGCCGGCTCCACATTAGGAGTTAACATCATGGCTACCAATCTCGAAATGCCCAAGGTCGACAAGACCTTTCCCAGCTCGACCAAGGCGGAAATGCCTAAGGCGCGCGGGGACAAAATCACGGGCGACCGTTATTATTCCAAGGATTTCGCCGAGCGCGAATGGGAACATATGTGGAAGCGCATCTGGCACGTCGGTGGCCGGGTGGCTCAGCTTCAAGATGCGGGCGATTTCGTCGTTCACAATTTCAAGCATGAATCCGTCATGATGGTGAAGCAGGAAGACGGGTCGATCCGGGCTTTCTTCAACGTCTGCATGCATCGCGGCAATCGCCTTGTCGCGGTGGAAGAGGGCGGCGTTGCCGGTCATTTCACCTGCACCTATCATGGGTGGAAATGGGGCATCGACGGTGGTCTTGACTGGGTGCAGGATGCCGAGGATTTCCCACAGGGCAATCCCTGCGGCAAGCTGCATTTGAAGGAACTGCCGTGCGACACATGGGGCGGTTTTATCTTTTGGTCGTTCGATCAGAACGTCAAGCCGTTGATGGAATATCTTGATCCGGTGCCGGAATTGCTCGGCAATCGCGACCTTGAGAGTTACACGCGCGTCGTATGGCGCACGTTGCGGGTCAACACCAACTGGAAATTTGCTTCGGACAATTTCAACGAAGCCTATCACATTCCATCAGTCCATCCGCAGTTTCAACCGATGATCGACGATCATTATTCGACCACGGTTTTCGAAATGTACCCATCGGGCCACAACCGGATGGTGGAAAAGCTACAACCGTCCAGTCGTTGGCCGGATGCCCATGTGGTCAAGCCGTTATGGGCGGAAGTGCTGAAGGAATGGGACATCAATCCGGCGGACTTTGAAGGTCGGGCGCAGGATGGGCGCAAGGCCTTGCAAGAGGCTCGTCGCCGGTTGGGGCCGGGACGTGGCTTGACCTATTTCGACAAGCTGACGGATGATGAGTTGACCGATCAGTTCCATCATACTTGCTTCCCGAACCTGACGCTGACCGGTACGCCGGAAGGTCTGCACGTTTTCCGCACCGAACCTGATGCCGAAGATCCCAATTGGTCGACGTTCGATTATTGGTATCTGGTGCCTAAGGTCGAAGGCGCAAAGGAAGTGGCCACCTTGTACGGCATGCGTCCGTATCAAGAGGCAGAGCATGAAAACGGTAGCTTTGATGATTATCAGGCCGAAATTGCCCAAGGTGACTTCCTGACGCAGGATCTGTCCTTGGCTGAAACGCAGCAGCGTGGCCTGCGGTCGATGGCATTTGAGGATGCGTATCTTGCTGGGCAGGAAACGCGCGTGCGGCGCTTCCATGAAGTGATCAACGACTATCTGGAGGGTCGGCGTTAAGCCGACCCTTTGGGTCACAAATAAATAAGTTTGGGAAATATAATATGACCAGCAAGATTCTTGACCGTCGGCAATTGCTTGCCGGGGCCGGTATCGCCGCCGTGGCGGTGACGACGGCTGCATGTTCGAAGTCGGACAAGGGCACGGAAGGCAAATGGGACCATGAAACCGATGTGTTGTGCATCGGTTCTGGTGCCGCTGCCTGCGGTGCAGCCGTTGGGGCATTGGATAATGGCGCCAAGGCCTTGCTGGTCGAAAAAATGCCCTTGCTGGGTGGCACGACGGGCAAATCGGGTGGCGTGACGTGGATTTTCAACAACCATGTGCTGCGTGAGCAGGGCATCAAGGATGAAAAGCAGGACGCGCTGAAATATCTCGTGCGCTATGGCTTCCCGCGCCAATATGATCCGAACAGCCCGACCTTGGGGCTGGATGAAATCCGCTACAAAACGGCAGAGGCCTTTTACGACAATGGCGCGGCGACGATTGATCGGCTGAGCGAGATCGAAGCCATCAGCTTCAAGCAGTTCCGCATGTTCCATGTCGATCGGCCTGCGCCTGATTATGCCGACCATCTGCCTGAAAATAAGGTGCCGGTCGGTCGCGCGTTGGAGCCAGCCGTCGGTGCCGGTTCGTCGCAAGGGGGAAGCAGCCTTGCGGCCCAGCTTGAAAAATGGCTGCGTGGCAAGAATGTGCCGATCATGACCGATACTCGCGTGACCCGCATCTTGCGCAATGACGACCGCGTGATCGGGGTTGAGGCGGAACAGGGCGGCAAGACGATCCGGATCAAGGCCAATAAGGGCGTTGTTTTCGGTTCGGGCGGCTATGCGCACAATGTCGATCTGTGCAATCTGCACCAGCCTGCCGTCTATGGCGCATGCGCCTTGCCGGGATCGACCGGCGATTTCATCAGCCTTGCGGGCGATATTGGCGCGAAAATGGGTAGCCTAGGCCTTGGATGGCGGACGCAGGTCGTGCTGGAAGATGCGCTGGCCAACCGTGCTATCGGTCTTGGTGCGTTCGTATTGCCGGGGGATTCGATGATCCTCGTCAACAAATATGGCAAGCGCTGCGTCAATGAAAAGCGGGATTATAACGACCGTACGCAGGCGCATTTCCCTTATGATCCGTCGCGCGAAGAATATCCGAACCATCTGATGTTCATGCTGTTCGATCAGCGGTCGATCGATGCCTTTGGCGGGGCGTTCCCATTCCCGGCCAATAAGGGTGAACAGCCCTATCTGATCGAAGCGCCGACCCTTGATGCGCTGCAAGCCGGGATTGCCCAGCGTCTGGCCAAGCTGGAAGCGCATACCGGCGGCGTGCGCCTTGCACCGGAATTCGGCGCCAATATGAAGGCGGCGATTGCCAGCTTCAATAATTTCGCGGTGGCGGGCAAGGACCCTGAATTCAATCGTGGCGAGCATCTCTATGATCGCGAATGGCATGAAGTGTTCTCGCCCCGTCGCGCAGGCACGACCCAGCCAGCCAATCCCTATCCCAACAACACCATGCACCCGATAGCGGCCACCGGGCCATATTATGCGCTGATCCTCGCGCCGGGCGCGTTGGATACGGCAGGCGGGCCGCTGATCAACGAACATTCGCAGGTGCTTGGGGCTGGCGACAAGCCGATTTCCGGGCTTTATGGCGCGGGCAATTGCATTTCCGCCCCGACTGGCCAAGCCTATCTGGGCGCAGGCGGCACGATTGGACCGGCGTTGACCTTCGGGTTCATCGCAGGCAAGCATGCGGCTACCAAGGGGGCATGATCATGCATGATATGATGAAGTCCGGCATGGCCGCGATGACGTTGCTGGCGCTGGCGGCCTGTTCAGGTGATAAGCCTGTGGCCGAGGCTAATAATGAGGCGCAAGCCCCGGCGGCGGCATCGTCCTATTTCGTCAATGAGATCGTGCCGATCTTTCGCCAGAAATGCGCGACCTGCCATTTGACCGGTTCGGAAGCTGGCCAGATGGCGCTGACCCCGGACAAGGCTTGGGAAAGCCTCGTCAATGTCGCGTCGATTGAGGCGACGGATAAGAAGCGCGTGGTCCCCGGCAATCCGGATGCGAGCTATCTGGTGATGAAGCTGGAAGGCAAGCATCTTGAAAATGGCGGTAGCGGTGCGCGCATGCCATTTGCAGCACCGCCATTGCCATTGGAAGAGGTCGCGAAAATTCGCGAATGGATCGCCAAGGGGGCTGAAAAATGACGATGAAGATCGACGCAGGTAAAACCTCGCTTGATGGCCGGGTGGCCATCGTCACCGGTGCCGGGATGGGCATGGGTGAGGCGACCGCCCGGTTGATGGCGGCGCGTGGTGCCCGTGTCGTTCTGGCCGATGTGAACGCGCAAGCGGTGGAGGCTGTTGCGGCTTCCATCCGCGATGCAGGCGGCGATGCAGTGGCCACGGTTGCGAATGTCGCGGATGAAGTGGCGGTCGCGGCGATGGTGGCATTTACCGTCGGCCATTATGGGCGGCTCGATTGCGCGGTTAACAATGCGGCGATTTCGCCGGATAACGCGATGATCGCGGATGCGGACATGGATGTTTTCGACCGAGTGATCAGCGTCAATCTGCGCGGCGTAATGCTGTGCATGAAATATCAGATCGCTCAGTTGCTGAAACAGGGTGGCACCGGTTCGATCGTCAATATCGGTTCGGTCAGTTCGGTCAGGCCACAGCCCTATAATGCGGCTTATACTGCGGCCAAGCATGGCGTGATCGGCCTGACAAAGGTGGGTTCGCTCGAATATGCGGGCAGGGGCATTCGCGTGAATGCGGTGCTGCCCGGTTCGATCCGCACGCCAATGCTGGAACGCGCACTGGGCGATGCGGACCTCCGGGAAGAAGATTTCGCGCCGTCGCTCAGCCTTTTTGGCCGGTTCGGCGAGCCGGGTGAGGTGGCGGAGGCCAGCGCATGGCTGTGCAGCGATGCGGCCAGCTTTGTCACGGGCCATTCGCTCGCGGTCGATGCGGGCTATTTGACCCGCTGATCATGAACAAGAGACAAAAAAAGGGGGCGGTCCATGATGGATCGCCCCCTTTTTTATGTGCGGAATGTCGCAATCAGATCGCGGTGAAGCCGCCGTCGATCACCAATTCGCTGCTTGTCACGAAGCTCGCGGCTTCGGAGCAGAGATACACAACCCCGCCGCCCAGTTCGTCCGGACGACCCATGCGGCCAATTGGATGGGAGCGGTTGACGCCTTCCAGCGCGACATCGAGGCTCGGCACAGCGCCGATTTCGACATAGCGGTTGAGGATCGAATTGAGCATCGCCGTCTCAATCCCGCCCGGATGGACCGAATTGACGCGGATGTTGTAACCAAGCGCCGCGAATTCGATGCCGAGGCATTTGGTCAGCATCCCCACCGCCGCCTTGCTGGTGCAATAGGCCGCGTTGAACGCCGCGCCATTCTTGCCGCCGACCGACGAGAAGTTGACGACCGATGCGCCGCCCTTGCGGGCCTTGCCGCCTTCTTTCAGCATCGGCAGCATGGCCTGAATGCCGATGACCATGGAATCGACATTGATCGACTGGACGCGCTGCCATTCGGACAAGGGCGAATCCTCGAACTTCACCACGATCGAAAAACCGGCGTTGTTCACCAGCGCATCGAGGCGGCCATAGGTCGTGGCCACAAAATCAGCGACGCGCTGCCATGCGGCAGCATCGGTCACGTCATGTTGCAGATAATGATCGGCGGTCAGGTCTGTGGCAGATGCGGCAAGATCAGTCGCGATGACAGTGGCACCGGCGGCTTTCAGCGCCTTGCACAATTCACGGCCAATGCCACCGGCTGCGCCGGTGACGACCGCGATGGTATCGGGAAGGGCGATAGTCATATAACTCTCCTGATAGCCTTGCGGCTTATTGTGCCGTCCAGCCGCCATCCACGACCAGTTCGGAACCGGTCATGTAGCTGGCGTCATCTGATGCAAGGAACGCGATGGTTGCCGCGATTTCCGACGGTTCGGCCACGCGGCCAAGCGGGGTCATCTGATCGAGCGTGGACAGCAATTCCTGCGCAGTGGAGGCGGTGTTCAATTCCGCAGCGCGGTCAAAGCCTTCTTGCAGCAATGGCGTGCGAACAAAGCCCGGATGTACGGAATTGACGCGGATGCCCATGCCCTTGCGCGCGAATTCCAGCGCGGTCGCCTTGGTGAACAAACGTGCCGCACCCTTGGATGCGTTGTACGGCGAGGCTTCGATCCAGCCGACAAGGCCCATGATCGAGCTGATATTGACGATCGATGCGCCGCCACGGGTTTTCTTGCCGGTTTCCGACATCAAAATCGTGCAATGCTTGGTCGCGAGGAACAAGGCGTCGCTGTTGACCGACATGACCCGGCGCCATGTTTCGAACGGCATGGTTTCGACCGGGCCGATGCCGTCGATGCCGGCATTGTTGACGAGAATGTCGAGCCGACCGAAATCGCGCCGCACGGATGCGGCAGCGGCTTCCCACTGTGCTTCATCCGTGACGTTCAGCTGGATATAGCTGCTTGCCTGACCAAGCTGCTTGAGCGTGGCCTGCACATCCGCATCATCCGGCGCCTTCAAATCGGCGATGATGACTTCTGCACCTTCTTCGAGCAAGCGTTCGACCGTGGCAATGCCGATCCCGCGCAAGCCGCCTGTGACAAGGGCGACGCGTCCTTCAAGCCGCTTCATACGCCCATCGTCCCTGCTGTAGTGGCACCATCAATGACATATTCAGCGCCCGAGATGAACGCAGCTTCGTCCGAAGCGAGAAAGGCGACAAGGCCGGCTACTTCTTCGACCTTCGCCATACGGCGCATCGGTGACATGGCTTCATAGGCCTTGCGCGTGGCGACCGGATCTTCCTGCTGGTTGATCAGATTGGTGATCATGGCCGTTTCGACCACGCCGGGCAGGACCGCATTGACGCGAATCTTAGTGCCGGTGAGGGCGCAATGAATGGCGGAGGATTTGACGATGGCGCACACGGCGGTCTTGGTGACCGAATAGGCAAGGAAATTGCCCATCGCGCGATTGGCGTTCATCGAACTGTTGACGATGATCGAGCCGCCCGAACCTTCCGGGTTCTTTTTCATCGCGCGCATTGCATGTTGCACGGTCAGCATCACGCCGGTCTGGTTGACGGCGATGATGTTGTTCCAATTATTAACGTCGATTTCTTCGATATTGCTATCGCCCGCTTCCATGCCGGCATTGGCAAAGGCGATGTCGAGACGGCCATAAAGCTTGTGGAGTTCTTCCATCAATACCGGCCATGCATCGGCATTCTGCACGCGATGGGGGTGAAAGCTGGCGCCGGTTTCAGCGCATAATGCGGCGGCAGCTTCGGCGTTGGAGCCGGTGAAGGCCACTTTTGCGCCCTCGCTTGCGAGCCTGCGGACAGCGGCGGCACCGATCCCCGACGTCCCGCCGGTGATGAGTGCAACCTTACCTTCGAGCCTTTTCGACACGTGCAAAATCTCCTAAATTATATCCCGTTGGATGACTGGCCGATTTCACAGCAGAAATAACCTATGCTTTCGGCAAGGTGACTATGTGGCCCGCGATGGCCAAGTTGCAATTCATATGCAGAAATATCTGTTGGTGGAGGATTTAATGGCAGATTTAGACCCCAAATCCGGCGGCGGCGCAAACCGTTGCGACGGAATCAGTTGGCAGGAATTGATGAATATCGATTCTCGGCCTGCGCCAGACTTTCTGGTGGAAGAACATTATACCTATCGCGGGTCTGATCCTTTGGCTGCTACGCGCTATACGAGTGAGGAATTCGCCAAGCTCGAGCGTGAACGCATGTGGCCTTATGTGTGGCAGTTTGCCGCGCGCGAAGAGGATATTCCCGAAGCTGGCGATTACATCGTCTATGAAAATGTCGGTCGCTCCTATCTCGTGACGCGTCAGGAAGATGGCTCGATCAAGGCCGTGCATAATATCTGTCTGCATCGTGGCCGCAAATTGCGCGATACCGACGGCAATGCCGATCAGTTCGTCTGCCCGTTCCACGGCTTTACGTGGAACAAGGACGGCAGCTTCCAGAAAATGCCCTGCAAATGGGATTTCGAGCATCTGACGAACGAAGAATTGCAACTGCCGGAGGCCGAAATCGGTCGCTGGGGCGGTTATATCTTCCTGCGTGAGGAAAAGGGCGGGCCGAGCCTTGAAGAATATCTCGCGCCACTGCCGGAGCATTTCAAGCGCTGGCGTCATGAAGAATGCGTCACCGCCATGTGGGTCGCCAAGGAAGTTTCGGCCAATTGGAAGGTCGTGATGGAAGCCTTTATGGAGGCATGGCACACGATCGTCACCCATCCGCAGCTCTTGCCGTTCACCGGCGATTGCAACGGGGCCTATTGGACCTGGGGCGACAATGTGAACGTCAACAACACGCCGTTCGGTGTGATGTCGCCGCACCTCAGCCGGGATGGCAAGTCGGAACAATGGATCGTGGACGAGTTCGTCAAATATAACGGTCGTTCCGCCGACAGCTATTCCGAAGATCCGTTCGCTGTCACCGTGCCGGAAGGCATGACGGCACGTGCTGCACTCGGCGCGGCGATGCGTGAAGCCTATACCAAGATGTCGGGCTATGATCATGAACATGCCACCGATGCGGAATTGCTGGATGGTCTGGTCTATAATGTGTTCCCGCATTTCGCGCCTTGGGGCGGGTTCATGCCGAACATCGTCTATCGCTGGAAGCCGGGCAAGACGCCGGACACCTGCATCATGGAAGTCCGCATTCTGACCCGCGTCCCCAAGGGCGAACCAATGCCGCGCGGCGCGCAGATGCGCATGCTGGGCAAGGATGAACCTTGGACGGCGTGTAAGGAAATCGGCATTCTGGGCGATGTGTTCGAACAGGATATGGAAAACCTGCCTTTTGTACAGGATGGCCTGCATTGCTCGAAGAACGGCAAGGTGCATCTCGCCAATTATCAGGAAATCCGCATCCGCCATTTCCACCAGACGATGGACAAATACATCTCCGGTGAACTGGGGGGCTGGAAGAAGTGAGCGAAGAGCAACGGCCAAAGCGCGTCAATTGCGTCCTGATTTGCGGGGGCGTCTGGCATGATATGGACTTTGCCCGGCTGGAGCTTTTAAAGCTCCTGTCGGAAGAGCAGCGCGTCCGCACCCGGGTGTTCGAAGATTATGAGAACATCGAGGCGATCAACGAAGCCGATATCATCATCACCTATACCTGCGATGTCACGCCTTCCTTGGCGGCGCAGGAGGCGTTGAAGGCATGGCTTGAAAAGGGCGGTCGCTGGTATGCGCTGCACGGGACCAATTCCGTGCTGCGCTTGCTGGATAACGGCCTGTGGGATGCCCCGCGCTGGGCACCTTTGTTCATGGATATGATCGGTTCGCAATTCCTGACGCACCCGCCGATTGCGCCTTATCTGGTGACGGTTGCTGATCCGGAACATCCGCTGGTGAAGGGCGTAGAGCCGTTTGAAACCACGGATGAGCTTTATCACCTCGAATGCCATGGCGATTTGCATGTGCTGTTGGAAACCGAATGCACTGTCCCGGGAACGGGCTTTGTCGAGGCGGCAGACGCGATTGGCACCCAGCCGGTCTATTATATCAAGCAGCATGGCAAGGGCGCGGTATTGTATCTGACCCTGGGCCATTGCCGTGGCCATTATGACCTGCAACCGATGGCCGATTGGTGGCCGACGGTTGATCGTTGTGCATGGGATCTGCCGGTCTTTTACGATCTGCTGCGTCGCGGCATAGATTGGCTGAAAGAAGGCAAATAAGCCTTTTTATAAGCTGCATCATTGATGACATGAAAAAGGGCGGGAGAAATTCCCGCCCTTTTTTGTAGCTGTTGATGTTGGGGTGGGGGTGATTAACCCCGCAAGCCCCTTGTTTCTGGCCGCGTTTAAGCCGCGTGGCGGTCCAGCGTGGCGATCGGCGATTCCGGCCAGCGGGATAGCATCAGCAAACGCTTGTGGCCATGGCCGATGATGAGTTCATCCGTCACGCCCATGCCGCCATGCAATTGCATCATTTCATGGCCCAATGGCACTGCCGCCTGCGCGATGAAGGCGCGTGCGCCATCAATCGCCTTTTGCGAGGACGCGAGGTCGAGAGGGTCGGTCATCGCCGCGAAATAGAGCAGGGAGCGCGATTGTTCGAGCGCCGAATATTGCGCGACCATCCGGTGTTGCAGTGCCTGAAAACTCGCGAGCGGCTTGCCGAATTGCTTGCGGGTCCGCAGATAATCCTGCGTTTCCGCAAAAATGCGCTCCATGATGCCGAGCATCTCTGCGCTGCGGACAAGCGATGCGTCGAGTTGGGCTGAGGCCAGCGCCTGTGCCCCGCCATTCAGGAAATGTGCAGGCGGGACGCTGACATTATCAAGCGTGAGGATGCCAGCAACGCTGCCATCAACCGTGCGCCATGATGTGACCGACAGGCCTGGCGTGTCTGCTTCGACCAGGAACAGGGCAATGCCCGCTGGGTCAAAGGGCGTGCCGGAAATGCGCGCGCTGACGAGATAGGCATCGGCACCGATGGCGGCGATGACCGCCGATTTTTCGCCGTTCAATATGGCATTGCCATCGATGATCTGCGCGGTGGTTTCGACCCAATTCGCATTGTCGCGGGCATTGGCCTCGGCATGGGCGACGGCGAGACGGCGTTCGCCCATCACCAGCGATTCGATCCATGCGGCCTTCAAATCATCCGGCGCGCTGCGTTCGAACAAGCTACCCGCCAGCACGACGGATTCGGCAAGCGGTTCAACGACAAGGCCGCGACCCAATGCTTCAAAAATGGTGATCATGCCGGTTCGGCCCACGCCAATTCCGCCATTGTCTTCCGCAAAAGGGGCTGCGATAAGGCCTAATTCGCCCATCAGCGCCCAATTCTCTGGCGAGAAGCCTTGAGGATGGGCAAGATAGCCCCGCCGCCGTTCAAGGTCGTAATGGTCCGTGACGAAACGTTCCGCCACTGCCTTCAGCATTTCTTCGTCTTCGCTCAGGTCAAAATTCACTGGTTGTCGCCACAATATGATTTTTACTAAATTTGGGTCTAATACTTTCGTTGGGACATAGGGCGCTCATCAAAAGGCTAGGCTATTTGAAATGGCGTGTCGTAAGGTCTATAATTATCTAGGTGTGGGATGAATGGAAAAGAATTTGAAGCCGATCCTAGAGCAAGCGCATATCAATGCAGTACGTGTAACCGGGCCGGGTGATATCCGGCGCGCGGCAGAGGCGTTCCATCATATCGCTTATGATCTGGCCCAAATGCGCGTTGCCATCGCTCATGACATTGCGGACAAACGGACGCCAGTCGATGAAAAGGGGGCGATTCTTGCACATGAAGTGTTTGGTTGGCCGGATGATGAGCGGGTATGGTGGCGCAACTCCCGCATTGCGTTGGATTCGCCGATCACGGCGGCCTGCCGTTTCGAGAGCGAGCCGTTCTGGGTAAATCCCGAGGGTTTTCACTCGCGGCTTACGAATAATTATCTCAACCTGATCGCGCTTAATAATTTTGAACAACGGGCGTTGACGCGCTCGGCGCTGGTCGTGCCGGTGCATCTGCCGTTCGGACAGATTGGCGTTGTCAGCTATAATCCGGTTGATCGCACGCGGATGGATTTGTCGGAGGAGTTTGAGGTGAATGGCGATGCGCTCGGCATTTATGCCCGGACCTTTATCGCCAGCTATGTGCAAGTGACGAGCGAGGCGCAGCGCCTGCCGCCCGGCACCAGATTGTCGAAGCGTGAGGTGGAATGCCTTCGCTGGGCCGCGATTGGCAAGACCGACCTTGAAATCAGCATGATTATCGGGCGCAGTCGCGCGACCGTGCGCTTCCATATCCACAACGCGTCAATCAAATTGGATGCGGTCAATCGCAGCCAGACCGTCTTCAAAGCAGCGCAGCTTGGCTATATTTCCTTGAGCCAGTTGTCATCTTGATCGCGCGGCAGGGGCGTTGTCCCTGTCTGACAAGCTGCATGACAAGATAATGGGCTATTGCCCGATGTGCCTTTAATTTGGTTTTTCAACGCTTTTCCGTTTGTTCAGGTGCAACTGCCCCCTATCCGAAAAGACAACCCTAGCGTTTTTAGGAGTCTCGTCAGGTTGGTTTTTCCGGCTTTAGTGCTGGCTACGGAATCAGGAGTATGCCCGAGATGCGGCCAATCGCCGAAGGATTGTTCACCGACGAAATGCCGCCACGGCTTGTGGGCGGTCGTCACCTTACCACGGGACGCATTGTATTCCCTTGCCCGCCGGGCAAGGCGTACGAGCCTTATCCGCTGGGGCGGAGCGGCACGGTCTGGTCGTATACGATTCAGCGCTATCGTCCGAAATCGCCGCCCTATCTGGGGCCGGAAGCGTTTCGCCCTTGGCCGGTGGCCTATGTCGAATTGCCGGGCGAGGTGATCGTCGAGGCGCGGCTTACCAATGTGGCGTTCGAAGATATCAAAATCGGCATGCCAGTTGAACTGGTGCAGATCCCCCTTGATCCAGATGCGCCGGATTCGGTGCTGATCCCTGCATTTCAACCGGTCGGAGACAAACAGTGAGCGACGTTTGCATTGTCGGCATCGGCATCCATCCTTTTGGCCGCACCGATGGCCTGTCCGGGATGGAGCAGGGGGTGTATTCCGTCCAACAGGCGATGAAGGATGCCGGTGTCGAATGGGCCGACATTCAATTCGCCTATGGCGCGTCGGATTCTGCCGGTAACCCGGATACGATGGTGGAAAATCTCGGCCTCACGGGCATGCAGTTCATCAATGTCCGCAATGGTTGCGCGGCGGGTGGGTCGGCGCTGTTTTCGGCGCAGATGGCGATTAAATCGGGTGAGTTCGATCTTGGCCTTGCGGTCGGTTTCGACAAGCATCCGCGCGGCGCGTTCAACGCCTTGCCGTCGGAATATAATCTGCCGGAATGGTATGGCGAAGCGGGCTATATGATCACGACGCAGTTTTTTGCGGCGAAGGTCACGCGCTATATGCATGAACATGGCATTTCGCCGACCAGCCTTGGTCGCGTGGCGGAAAAGGCGTTTCGCAATGCGGTGCATGCGCCCCATGCGTGGCGGCGTGAACCGGTCGATCTTGAAACGATCATGAACGCACCGTTGGTGAGCGATCCCTATACCAAATATATGTTCTGCTCCCCGGCAGAAGGCGGCGTTGCCCTGATCCTCGCGAGCGAGAAGAAAGCGCGTGAACTCGGCAAGCCGTTCATCCGCCTGAAGGCCGCGACGATGCGGACGCGCCCGCCCGGTTCGTTCGAGGTGTTCGCCCCGTCGATCGACATCAAGCGTGGTGGTTCGGCGACGAATATCGCGTCGCGCGATGCCTTTGCGATTGCCGGTATCGGCCCGCAGGATATTGCGGTCGCGCAGTTGCAGGACACCGAAGCCGGTGCCGAAATCATGCATATGGCCGAAAACGGCTTTTGCAAGGATGGCGAACAAGAAGCATGGCTGGCTGAAGGTCGGACGGAAATCGGCAGCCAACTGCCGGTCAATACCGATGGTGGCTGTCTTGCCTGTGGCGAACCGATCGGTGCATCGGGCCTGCGTCAGGTGTATGAAAATGTGGTCCAGCTCCGTGGCGATGGCGGCGGTCGGCAGGTCCCGAATAACCCGAAAACCGCTTATAGCCATGTCTATGGCGCGCCCGGCGTGTCTGCGGTTACGATATTGGAACGTTGATGGATTGCGATTTTTCTTCTGACGAACTGGCGTTTCGCGATGAGGTGCGGGCTTTTCTTGCGGAAAACCTGACCGAGGAAATGCGTAAGTGCGCGGCGGCTACGCCGTCGGTCTTTGTCGAGCCGGATATTGGTCAGGTCTGGAATGCCATTTTGAACAAGCGGGGTTGGCTCGCTTATCAATGGCCGGTGGCCTATGGCGGTCCGGGCTGGACCCCGACCCAGCGTTATATCTTTGAAAAGGAATGCGCGCTTGCGGGTGCGCCGACCTTGACCGTGCTCAGCCTCAAGCTGTTGGCACCGGTGATTTATAATTTCGGCACGCAAGAGCAGAAGGATTTCTATCTGCCACGGATCCTGTCGGGTGAAGATTATTGGTGTCAGGGCTTCTCCGAACCGGGTTCGGGGTCTGACCTTGCCTCATTGCAATGCCGCGCCGAGCGGGTGGGCGACAAGTACATCATCAACGGTTCGAAAATCTGGACGACCCACGCCCATCATGCGAACCGCATGTTCTGTCTTGTCCGCACATCCACCGAAGGCAAGCCGCAGGCGGGCATCAGCTTTGTCCTGCTGGAAATGGATCAGCCGGGCGTGAGTGTCAGCCCGATCTTGACCCTTGCCGGGGATCATGAGGTCAATCAGGTGTTTTTCGACAATGTCGAAATCCCTGTGTCCGCACGCGTTGGTGAAGAAGGGGACGGGTGGAAGATCGCCAAGTTCCTGTTGGAAAATGAACGGGGCGGTTCCTGCCTCGCGCCGCGCCTGTTGGCCGATCTGAGCACGATCGAACAGGCCGCCGCGCATGAGCCGGATGGCAAGGGCGGCAAATTGGCCGATGATGTCGACTGGAAGCGTCGTCTGGCGTCGGTGCGCCTGTCGGCGCAGTCGCTTGAAATCATCGAGCTGCGGATTTTGGCCGATGTGGCCAAGGGCCGCTTGCCGGGGCCGCAGACGTCGCTGATCAAGATGCTGGCATCCTCAATTCGTCAGGATGTGGATTTGCTGGCGGTTGACCTTTATGGCCATGCCGGGCTTCAGCTTGATACCACCCGGCCACTTTATGGCCCGGATGCGCCCGTGTCGCCGCTGCATTCCAGCGGCGCGCAGCTCGCCAGCCCGCGCTATTTGAATAGCCGTGCATGGACCGTTTTCGGCGGCACCAATGAGGTGCAGGCCAACATCATCGCCAAAACTGTGTTGGGCCTGTGAGAGCCTGAAGGAAGAGGATCGACAAGATGCAATTGAGCCGAGACGCGTTACTGCGCGCATATCGCCAGATGAAGGTGATACGCGAATTCGAAGAGCGACTGCACACTGAAATCATGACCGGCGAAATCGCGGGTTTCACCCATTTGTATTGCGGTCAGGAAGCTGTCGCGGTTGGGGTGTGCGAGCATCTCGATAGCGTCGACAAGATCATTTCGACCCATCGCGGCCATGGCCATTGCATCGCCAAGGGCTGTGATGTCCCGACGATGATGAAGGAAATCTGGGGCAGCAGCGAAGGCACGTGCAAGGGCAAGGGCGGTTCGATGCATATCGCCGATCTCGATCACGGCATGTTGGGTGCGAACGGCATTGTTGGCGGCGGCGCACCGATTGCTGTCGGCGCGGCGATGGCGGCCAAGATCGATGGCAAGGGCAAGGTTTCGATTGCATTTTCCGGCGACGGCGCGTGCAACCAGGGCACGACCTTTGAAGCGATGAACATGGCGGTTGTCACCAAGGCACCGTGCATTTTCGTGTTCGAAAACAACCATTATTCCGAACATACCGGCGTCGATTATGCTGTCGGCACCAATCTGGACATCGCTAGCCGTGCGGAAGCATTCGGCATGAAGGTCTGGCGCGGTAATGGCGTCGACTTCTTCTCGGTCCATGAAACCATGCGCGAAGTGCTGGAATATGTGCGCGCGGGTAATGGCCCTGCGGCGGTCGAATTCGACACCGAGCGCTTCTTCGGCCATTTCGAGGGCGATCCCCAGCGTTATCGTGGCGAGGGCGAACTCGACCGGATTCGCGATGAACGCGATTGCTTGAAGATTTTCCGTGAAAAGGTCACGCAGGCGAAATTGCTTGAAGGCGCAGATCTTGATGCGGTTGATGCCGATGTCATGTCCCTGATCGAAGCGTCCGTCGAAGGTGCGCGTGCAGCGCCCCGTCCGACGGCCGAAGATGTCCTCACCGACGTCTATATTTCGTACTGATTGGGGAGAGACTGACATGGCAAACATGATGTATCGTGAAGCAGTGCTCCGGACCATTTTCGAGGAAATGGAGCGCGATGAGAATGTGGTGATGCTCGGCGAAGATATCGTCGGCGGCATGGGCACCGCAGGCGGCCCGGAAGCCATTGGCGGCATCTGGAGCACGTCGACCGGCCTGTTCGGCAAGTTCGGCGCGAACCGCGTGATCGACACCCCGATTTCGGAAAGCGCCATTATCGGCGCGGCCAATGGTTTGGCCTTGTCGGGCAAGCGCCCGATTGCCGAACTGATGTTCGCCGATTTTATCGGCGTGAGCCTTGACCAGATATGGAACCAGATGGGCAAGTTCCGCTATATGTTTGGCGGCAAGAGCAAATGCCCGGCGGTTGTCCGCATGGCCTATGGTGCCGGTTTCAACGCCGCGCCGCAGCATAGCCAGTCGGTGCATTCGCTGTTGACCAGCATGCCGGGTTTGAAGGTCGTGATACCATCGACCCCGGCGGATGTGGTCGGTCTGTTGCGCACCGCGATCCGCGATGACGATCCCGTGATGTTCCTTGAACACAAGGCGCTTTATGCGACCAAGGGCGAGGTGCCGGACGGCGATTATACCATTCCTTTCGGTCATGCGCGCCTTACCCGTGCAGGGCAGGATGTCACCATCGTCACTTGTGGTCTGATGGTTGGTTTCTGCGAACGCGTGGCGGACAAGCTGGCCAAGGAAGGCATTGGTTGCGATGTCATCGATTTGCGCACGACCAGCCCATTGGATGAAGAAGCGATCCTCGATTCGGTGGAGGTGACCGGTCGTTTGATCGTGGTGGACGAAAGCACGCCGCGTTGCTCCATCGCGACCGACATCGTCGCTTTGGTCGCTGAAAAGGCATATTCCAGCCTCAAGGCGCCGTCCGTGATGGTGACGCCGCCGCATACGCCGGTGCCGTTCGCGCGCGAACTGGAAAGCGCCTATCTTCCCTCGACGGACAAGATCGAGGCGGCAGTCCGCAAGATCTTGGCCTGGCGCTGATTAAGGACAGGTCCATGGCCAATATTCGCGCATTCACCATGCCCAAATGGGGCATCGAAATGACTGAAGGCACACTCGCGGAATGGATGGTGCAAGAGGGCGAAGCCTTCAAGCGCGGCCAGACCCTGTGCCTGATTGAAACCGACAAGATCACCAACGAAGTCGAGGCCGAGTTCGACGCTGTGTTGCGTCGGGTCATCATCCCGGCGGGTGGCGATGTGCAGCCGGTGGGGGCATTGCTCGCGATATTTGCAGATGCAGATGATAGCGACGCCGACATCGATGCGTTTATGGGCAATTTCAAGGCGGCAGACACCAGCGTTGCCGCGCGTCAATCGGACGATGCGGCCCCTGCGCCTGCGCCGGTTGCCGCCAGTGCCGCGCCTGCGCCTGCGCCCACGCCCAAGAAGATCGAGACCAACCGTCCGATCAGCCCGGAAGCGTTGAAGCTTGCGGAACTGCGTGGTGTCGATCTCGATCCGATCGAAGGCTCTGGCCGTGGCGGTCGGATTACCTATCAGGACGTCGATCAAGCGAGCCGCAGCGCATCTGCCCCGGCATTGCTGGGCGTGGCGGAACTGCCGCTCAATCTTGATGGATTTTACGCATCCCCGCTCGCCAAGCGATTGGCGGCCATGCACAATGTCGATCTGTCCAAGGTCAAGGGCAGTGGCGCACGCGGTCGTATTTCCAAGGCGGACGTGCTGGCGCTCGTGCAGCCCGCGGCACCGGCAGCCGCCGGTTTCCTCGCGCCCGCAGCGCCGGTCGATAACCGCCCAACGATCGTGCCGATGGACAAGATCCGCAAGGTCGTGGCTCGTCGTCTGACCGAAGCCAAGCAGACCATCCCGCATTTCTATCTGCGCATGAATGTGCGGGTGGATGAATTGCTGGCGATGCGGAAAACGGCCAATCTCGTGCTGGGGACCAAGGCATCGATCAATGATTATCTGATCCGTGCCGTGGGCGTGGCGCTGGCGCGTCATCCTGATGTCAATGTGCAGGTCCATGGCGATACGATTCATCACTTTGCCCATGCGGATGTTTCGGTTGCCATCGCATCGCCCAAGGGGCTGGTGACGCCGGTTGTGCGCGCGGCGAATACGCTGCGGGTCGACCAAATCGCCGCTGCCACCAAGGGGTTGATCGCCAAGGCCGAAAGCGGCAAATTGTCGTTTGCGGATATGGAAGGCGGCACTTTCTCGGTGTCGAACCTTGGCATGTTCGGGCTGGACCAGTTCGATGCGATCATCAATCCGCCGCAGGGCGCGATTTTGGCGGTCGGCGGGATCAATAAGGTCGCTGCCGAAGGCGAAAATGGCCAGGTGCGTTTTGAAAGCCGGATGGGCCTGTCCCTGTCTTGCGATCACCGCGCGATTGATGGCGCGGCGGGGGCCAAGTTCCTCGCGACGCTGAAGGGCCTGATTGAAGCGCCGGAAGGCTTGTTCGCCTGACAGGCACGTTACTGAGTTCATGAAAAAGGCCACCCCGAACCGTTCGGGGTGGCCTTTTTTGTGTCTCTTAACGCGCCGTCATCCCTGCATTCCCTTAACGTCATCCCCGCGCAGGCGGGGATCCAGACAGGGCGGACCGTCACGGGATGTACATCCCTCGATGCGATGGTGCGTCTGGATTCCCGCCTGCGCGGGAATGACGAGGGAAGAAGTGTAAGGCTCAGATCGAACCCTTGGCCTTGCAGGCGGCGATAATTGGGGTCGGATCGAAATAATAAGGACGAATTTCGCAAGCCTTGCCATCGCGGAACAGGAACATTTCGCACAGATGCGCGGGGGCGAGCTTTGGATCAGCGAACTGGAACGACAGCACGACCACGGCATAATCGCCGCCAGCGGTGATCGCTTCGATCTTAAGCCCGGCGACATCCATCATGCCCATGACCTTGGAATAAAGGTCGCGCAATGCGGTGCGGCCCTTGTACACGCCCGCCATTGGCAGGGTGTCGGCTTCGGTGATGAAAAAATCATCGGTCAGCATCGTTTCCGCGAGATCGAAATCACCCACGCCGGTGGCGGCATAGAGGCGGTTGACGAGGTCGACAGTTTCTTCATTTGTCATTGTAAGCTCTCCTTGTAGGTGATGCCGACAGTTCCCTTTTGCAGCGAAAATACGCACCTAGTGCTATGGCTAGCTGCCCTAAGGGGGCTGCGGAGGGGCATAGACCACACATGACTCGCCATATTATACTTGCCTCGCGCCCAACGGGCGTGCCGCTGCCGGAAAACTTCCGGTTGGAGGATCGTCGCGATCCGGTTTTGGGCGCGGGGGAGTTCCGTGTCGAGACGAAAGTCTTTTCGCTGGATGCCGCCATTCGCGGCTTTCTGGATGATCGGCCCAGCTATTTGCCGCCGGTGGAATTGGGTGAACCCGTGATGGGCATGTCGCTCGGCGAGGTCGTCGAATCCAACAATGAAGATTTTCCGGTGGGCAGTTATGTCCGCGCGCTGGCGACATGGTCCGAGCGTTATGTTCTGACGCCATCTGCATTGGGTCTGGAAACCGTCCATCCCGCACCGGGCGTGCCGCTTGAAAATTACATGGGCGTGCAAGGGCCGGTGGGCCTGACCGCATGGGTCGGCATCAATGTGATCGGGCAGGTCAAGCCGGGCGAGACCGTGCTGATCAGCGCGGCGGCGGGCGCGACCGGCAGCACGGCGGGGCAGATTGCCAAATTGAAGGGCTGCAAGGTCATCGGTCTGGTAGGCAATGCCGATAAGGCCAAGACGATCCTCGATCTCGGTTTCGATGCGGCGATCAACTATCGCGACGAACCTGATCTTGCGGCGGCGATCAAGGCGGCGGCGCCGGAGGGCGTGGACGTTTATTATGACAATGTCGGCGGCGAAACGCTGGAAACCATCCTGCCGTTGATGCGGATGCATGGCCGTGTTGCAGTGTGCGGGATGATTGGCCAGTATAATGACGCCGATCACCCTTATGGGGTGAAGACATTGTGGCAGCTCGTCGTCAATCGGATCACGATGCGCGGCTTCCTCACTTATGACCATCAAGAGCATCTGGCGCAGGCCCAGCAAGAGTTGGACGGCTGGATTGCATCGGGGGCGTTGAAGCCGCTGGCGAATGTCCGTCACGGGCTGGAGCGGGTGCCGGAAGCCTTTATCGATCTGATGTCGGGGAAAACGACCGGCAAGACCATGGTCACGGTTTGATCGCTGCATTGGCTGATTTCATCATTGTCTGATAAATGGTCGCTGTCTGAATAGGAGAGAGAAATGATTTTTGTTGCTGGCGCGATGAACATGAAGCCCGAAACAATTGACGCATTTGTCCGCGATGTGGCCGCGATGCGCCCCACAGTGCTGACCGAGCCGGGCTGCATTCATTATTCTTTGCTGGTCGAAGATGCGGCCACCGGCCTTGTCAACGTGCTGGAGCAATGGGAAAGCTATGAAGCCTTGGTCGAGCATCTGAAGATGCCGTGGATCGTCGAGTTTTTCGGCAAGCATGGCGGCAATATGACGGCATCGACGATTGAGGTTTTTGACATCGCCGGTACGCGCCCATTGCCGAGCATGTGAGGTGAGTGCGCTGGCGAACCTTCCGATCAGGCAGATTGCCTATTTCGTGCCGGATGTGCGGGCGGCGGCGCTGGCGCATCATCGCCTGTTCGGTTCCGGCCCGTATTTCGTGGCCGAGCATATTCCGTTGCGCCGCGCCGTCCATCGCGGGGTAGAGCGCACGCTCGATCACACTTCGGCTTATGGCCAATGGGGCGAGCTGATGATCGAATTCGTCCAGCAGAATAATCCCGGCCCATCCGCCTTTCACGACATGTATCCGGAAGGCGCGGGCGCGAGCGGCATTCATCACATCGCCTTGTTCGTCGACGATGTGCAGGCTGAAATCGCCCGGTTCAATGCGGCAGGGCATGAAACGGCGCTTTATGCCGAAATGGCCGATGGCTTTGCGTTTGCGTTTATGGACACCGTGGCGGTGGCAGGGCATATGGTGGAAATCTACCAGCCGCTGCCGCAATTGACGGGTTTTTACGATATGGTGGCCCAAGCGGCCAAGACATTCACCGGGGAAGGGGTGATTACCGACATCAGCTTTGGCTGATATGGGTGCGCCTTGTTTCGGTGAAATTACGATGATGAGACTGGAGAATTACGAATGGTAACCCCCCGCGCAATCGAAGTGGCCGACCGGGTCGAAAAGTTCGTCCGCGACGTCATATTCGCTTATGAAAAGGACCCGCGTTGCGGCTTTCACGGGCCGAGCGACGATCTCGTCATGGAAATGCGCGCCAAGGCGAAGGCAGCGGGCGTATTGACCCCGCATATCCTGCCCGATGGTTCCCATTTGACCCAGCGTGAAACGGCGGAAGTGCTGATCCGTTCGGGCCTGTCGCCACTGGGACCGCTCGCCTGTAATACGATGGCACCGGATGAGGGCAATATGTATCTCCTCGGCCATGTCGCCTCGGAAGAGCAGAAGGCGCATTTCCTTGCGCCTTTGGTGTCGGGTGAGGCGCGCTCGGCCTTTTTCATGACCGAACCGGCGGAAGATGGCGGCGCGGGTTCCGATCCGATGATGATGCAGACCACCTGCCATCAGGATGGCAATCATTGGGTGATCAACGGTCGCAAGGCGTTCATCACCGGGGCCGAAGGCTCGAAGGTCGGCATCGTCATGGCCAAGTCTTCGGATGGCGCCTGCATGTTCCTTGTGGACCTGCCAGACCCTGCGATCACGATTGAGCGCGTGCTGGATACTATCGATAGCTCGATGCCGGGCGGCCATGCGGTCGTGCAGATCAAAAATCTCCGCGTTTCGGCGGATCAGATGCTCGGCCAATCGGGCGAGGGCTTCAAATATGCCCAGATCCGTCTGTCGCCCGCGCGTCTGTCGCACTGCATGCGCTGGTTAGGTGCCTGCATCCGCGCGCAGGAAATCGCCACGGCTTATGCGTGCAAGCGTCATGCGTTCGGCAAGCCATTGGTCGATCATGAAGGCGTTGGCTTCATGCTGGCGGAAAATATGATCGATATTCAGCAGTCGAAGCTGATGATCGATTGGTGCGCGGGCGTGCTTGATACCGGGTCGCTCGGCACGTCGGAAAGCTCGATGGCCAAGGTCGCCGTATCGGAAGCGTTGATGCGCATCGCCGATAAATGCGTGCAGGTCATGGGCGGCACCGGCGTGACGCAGGATACGGTGGTGGAGCAGGTGTTCCGCGAAGTGCGGGCGTTCCGTATTTATGACGGCCCGACCGAAGTTCACAAATGGTCACTCGCGAAGAAGATCAAGCGCGAAAACAAGCTGGCGTTGGGCGCATGAGCGCAGGTGCTGGAGAGAATGCGGGCACGACCGAGGTCCGCGAGGGCTTTAGCTTTGATGTCGCCGCGCTCACCGGCTGGATGGAGGCCAATGTCCCCGGTTTTGCAGGGCCGATCACGGTCGAGCAATTCAAGGGCGGCCAGTCCAATCCGACCTATAAGCTGGTGACGCCGACCCATGCCTATGTCCTGCGGCGCAAGCCGCCGGGGCAGTTGCTGAAGGGCGCCCATGCCGTCGAACGCGAGGCCAAGGTGCTGACCGCGCTCGGCAGCGTCGGCTTCCCGGTCGCGCATGTCTATGGGCTTTGCACCGATGAAAGCGTCATCGGCACATGGTTCTATGTGATGGACATGGTGGAAGGGCGGATCATCTGGGATGCGACATTCCCCGATGTCAGCCGCGAAGATCGTCCGGCCTATTTCGATGCGATGAATGCGACGCTCGCGCAGTTGCACAGCGTCGATTATGAGGCGGTCGGCCTTGGCGATTATGGTCGTCCCGGCAATTATTTCGAGCGTCAGATCGGCCGTTGGTCGAAGCAATATCTGGAAGATGCAGACGCCGGGCGCGACCCGCATATGGATAAGCTGATCGCATGGCTGCCCAATGCCATTCCCGATGATGGCGATTTGACCAGCGTGGTGCATGGCGACTTCCGCTGCGATAATATGATCTTCCATCCGACTGAACCCAAGGTGCTGGCGGTGCTGGATTGGGAATTGTCGACATTGGGCCATCCGGGCGCGGATTTTGCCTATAATGCGATGATGTATCGGATGCCGCCGCATATCGTGGCCGGGCTATATGGCGCTGACCTTGAGGCGCTGAATATCCCGAGCGAAGAAGAATATCTCGGGGCCTATTGCCGTCGCACCGGGCGTGCGGCGATGCCGGCATATGATTTCTACATCGCGTTCAACTTCTTCCGTCTCGCGGCCATTTTCCATGGCATCAAGGGCCGTGCGATCCGTGGCACCGCCGCGTCCGCACAGGCCAAGGAACGCGCCGCCAGCTTCCCCGAATTGGCACGCATTGCTTGGGAACAAGCTGTCCGCGCAGGCGCACAATAAACATTTCTCAGGAACGGCCAGACATGATGAAAATCGCAATATTGAAAGAGACCGCCGCCGGTGAACGCCGCGTGGCCGGGACGCCTGAGACGGTGAAGAAGTTCAAGGCATTGGGTGCGGAGTTGGTGGTCGAGACGGGCGCAGGCGCTGCGTCCTCGATTGCCGATCAGGCCTATGTCGATGCGGGCGCAACGGTCGTTGGCCGTGCGGACGCCATCAAGGGCGCGGACATTCTCCTCGGCGTGCAGGGGCCAGATCCCGTTTCGCTCGACGGCGTGAAGACGGGCGCGTGGATCGTGGCCGGGTTGAACCCGTTTGGCGAACGTGCGCGGGTCGATGCCTATGCGGGCCTTGGCGTCGATGCGCTGGCGATGGAATTCATGCCGCGCATCACGCGCGCGCAGTCGATGGACATTTTGTCGTCCCAGTCGAACCTGTCCGGCTATAAGGCCGTGCTGGATGCGGCGGGTGCCTATGACCGCGCCTTTCCGATGATGATGACGGCGGCAGGCACGGTGTCTGCGGCGCGTGTGTTCGTCATGGGCGTTGGTGTTGCCGGTTTGCAGGCGATTGCAACCGCGCGGCGTCTGGGCGCGCAGGTGTCGGCCACGGACGTGCGTTCCGCGACGCGGGAGCAGATTGAATCGCTTGGTGCCAAGGCGATCTTCGTCGATGACGTCAAGGGGATCGAGGGCGAAGGTTCGGGCGGCTATGCCACCGAAATGTCCGATGAATACAAGGCGGCGCAGGCCGCGCTCGTGTCATCGCATATTGCCAAGCAGGACATCGTCATCACCACCGCGCTTATTCCGGGACGTCCGGCACCGCGCCTGATTTCGGACGCCCAAATTGCATCGATGCGGTCCGGCAGCGTGATCGTCGATCTCGCGGTCGAACAGGGCGGCAATGTCGAAGGCGCGGTTGCGGGCGAGATTGTCGAACGTCATGGCGTGAAGATCGTCGGCCACAAGAATGTACCGTCACGGATTGCGGCGGATGCATCGGCCTTGTTCTCGCGCAACCTCTTCAACTTCCTCTCGGCATTCTGGGACAAGGACGCTGGTCGCCCCAATCTGCCGGATGAAGATGAAATCACCAAGGCCATCCGCCTGACCCATCAGGGCAAGGTTGTGAATGAACGGCTTTTGTCCGCCTGATTATGCAAGACGCCAAGGAAATGCAGGTCGATAGCATAATCTGCATTTCAGGTGGCGACGTTCCAATGCCGCGATCGGCGCAGCGTCATCACCGATAGATGAGTGGAGAAATGATATGTCCGACCAGTTCGATCTTGTAGTGCTTGGCTCTGGCCCGGGCGGTTATGTGGCGGCGATCCGTGCGGCACAATTGGGTCTGAAAACCGCGATTGTTGAACGCGAGAGCCTGGGCGGCATCTGCCTCAACTGGGGCTGCATTCCGACCAAGGCGCTGCTGCGTTCGTCGGAAATCTATCATTACATGCAGCAGGCCGAGAAATATGGCCTCTCGGTTGAAAAGCCGGGGTTCGATCTGGCGAAGGTCGTCGCGCGTTCGCGTGGCGTTGCCAAGCAGCTTAATCAGGGCGTGACCGGCCTGATGAAGAAGAACAAGATCACCGTCTATTTCGGCGATGGCAAATTGACAGGCAAGGACACGCTGGCCGTCACCAAGGACGGGCAGGTGACGAATGTCTCGGCCAAGAACATCATCCTCGCGACCGGTGCGCGCGCCCGCGATCTGCCGTTCGCCAAGGCGGATGGGCAGCGCATCTGGACCTATCGCCATGCGATGACCCCGCCGGAAATGCCGACCAAGCTGCTCGTCATCGGCTCGGGCGCGATCGGGATCGAGTTCGCGAGCTTCTATAATGACATGGGCGCAGCCGTGACCGTGGTGGAAATGCTCGACCGGATCATGCCGGTGGAAGATGCGGATGTGAGCGAGTTCATGCTCAAGGCATTGACCAAGCAGGGCATGGATATTCGGCCTTCAACGGGCGTGCAGGCGATCAAGACCGATGCCAAGGGCGTCACCGCCGAGATCAAGGGCGCGGACGGCAAGATTACCTCGGAAGAGTTCAGTCATGTCATCGTCGCGGTCGGGATCGTGCCGAATACCGAGGCCATCGGGCTGGAGGCGCTGAACATTGCGACGGATCGTGGCCATCTCGTCACCGATGCATTTTGCCGCACCAATGTGCCGGGCGTGTACGCGATTGGCGATGTGACCGGTGCGCCATGGCTCGCGCATAAGGCGAGCCATGAAGGCGTGATTGCGGCGGAACATATCGCGCAAGCGCTGGGCAAGAACGCGCATCCGCATGCGATGGACAAGGCGAACATCCCGGGTTGCACCTATTGCCATCCGCAGGTCGCCAGCGTTGGCATGACCGAGGCCAAGGCCAAGGAAGCCGGGTATAAGGTCAAGGTCGGTAAATTCCCGTTCATCGGCAATGGCAAGGCGATTGCGCTGGGCGAGGCCGAAGGGTTTGTCAAAACCGTGTTTGATGAGGCGACCGGCGAATTGCTCGGCGCGCATATGGTCGGCGCGGAAGTGACCGAGCTGATCCAAGGCTATGTCGTCGGGCGCACGCTGGAGACGACCGAGGTCGAACTGATGCAGACGGTGTTCGCGCATCCGACGATCAGCGAAGCGATGCATGAAAGCGTGCTCGCCGCTTATGGCCGGGCGATACATATTTAACGCGCCAGCGTCTTTAAACGGGTAATCGAAAGGGGGTCGGTACGGATGTACCGGCTCCCTTTTTTATGTTCGGTCCACATGTTGGACATCAATGCGTACATATAGAATCCGCATGCAGATTCGCGCTCCATGCGCGCCTCAATTGCGAGGATAAATTTCAACTCACATGTTGAATGAGTCGGGGGGTGCTGCCGCTTCTGGAAACTATATACCTATAAATTATTGTTTTAACGTGGAAATTTCGCATTTTTAGATTTCGGCTTTAGCCGCTTGCGCGCCTGAAAAAAGGTGATAAGATTAAGCCAATCGACTTAATGTTGTTGTGGCGCAAGAATCTGCCGATTCGAATCCATGTTGATATGAAGTCTATTGCGGCGATGTCTGCAGCGAATACATGGCGTGAAAAATAAAAAATTACAGCTTTAAGTATTAAAATAGGAGAGTGTTATGTCGATGGAAACGGGACTTATATTCCACCCATATATGCGTCCGGGCCGCACGGCGCGGCAGACCTTTGACTGGGGCGTGCAGAATTCGGTGCATTGCGACAAGGTGGGTTTCACCTCGATGCTGATTTCGGAGCATGCGTCGCAGATTTGGGAGAATATTCCCAATCCCGAAC